>CAWKNG010000003.1:0-1599244 GCA_963851015.1 uncultured Actinomycetes bacterium | reverse complement strand
ATCGCTCTGCGGAAGCCAGCCACGCGTTGCCACGAGGAGTTCGCCGACCTCTTCCTTACGCGCTACGCGGCCCAGCACGGCGACGGTCTAGTCATCAAGCCGAACAAGACGAAGCTGCGGCTGCAATACCGTCCCGCCTCCGCGTCGTTCGGCGGGGCGATCGACCTCGACGCCGGCGACCTGCCCGACGTGACGCGGCTCTCGGGTCCCACGAACAAGCTTTCAGCCCTCGTCACCTCCGTCACCGACGACCTGGACGCCTACAGCCGCCACGTCGGCCGCCACGATGACCGTGACTCGGCCCGCGCCGTCGCGCTGTTGCCGCCCGAGCTCGCCCGCGAACGGGGCGCCGCCCTCGTTGGCAGGGTGCTGGAAGCCGTACCGGTCGATGGCGACCACGTCATTTCGGCGGTCAGCCTGACTGAGATCCTCGGCCCGGGGAGTGCCGTCAAGCTGCCCAAGCGCGACGCGGCGGCCGTCGCGTCCCTGCTGGCGGCCTACGGCATTGGCCTCGAGCCCGACATCCGCGTCGGCGCAACGAATTTCTCCCATCACAAGCAGGCCGTGCTCTGGCGCGAGCCCGACCCCGCCGCGCCCGTGGGCGACGGCTTCGCCGCCGCGACCGTCCTGCTGCACCTCGGCGTCACCGTCGGCGCCAGCGACGGCGAGGTGAGTCCTGTCGAGCAGGAGCACCTCGAGGAAGGGCTCGAACGCGCCTTCGACCTGCCCCAGGCCGGCCGCCGGCGCCTTCGCGCCCACCTGCACTGGCTGCTGGCGGAGCAGCCCGGCATCGCTGGCGTCAAGGGTCGAGTCGGCGTGTTGGACGCCGCGCAACGCGAACTGATTGCCCGCTACCTCGTCGCCGTGGCCGGTGCCGACGGTCACATCAGTCCCAAGGAGGTCGACAGCCTGCGGCGCCTCTACACGCTCCTCGACCTTGACCCGGAGAGCGTGCATCGAGACCTTCATGACTTGGCCTCGGGTCCAGTAGCGGTCGTTTCCGCCGACCCCGATGCCGGCGACTATGCGATCCCGGGCGAGATGCTGCTCGATCAGAACCGGTTGGCCGACGTGCTGTCCTCGACCCGACAGGTGTCCGAGGTGCTGACCGCGGTCTTCGTCCCCGACGAGCCCGCGACCGACGAGCCATCGGAAAGCGAGACGCCCGACTCCGAAGACGCCCGAGACCGACAGCGCGGTCGCGGGCCTGGACGCGGCCCACGCGACCCTCGTACGCCGTCTTGCCGCCCAGCCGAGCTGGGCGCGCGCCGATTTCGACGTACTGGCCGAGGAACTCGGTCTGCTTGGAGCCGGTGCGATAGAGACGGTCAACGACGCGGCCTTCACACATTCCGACGGTCCGCTGCTGGAGGGCGAGGATCCCATCGAGCTGGACGGGCACGTCCTGAAGGAGTTGCTGCATGCCTGAAGCGCGAATACGCCCGCGCGACCGCGACGCGATCCTGCAGTCCCTCGCCGCGGGCGTCGTCCCGCGCCGCGGACAACAGCACATCCAGGTAGGCCGCGCGCTCGAGGTGGGCGCAGTCATTCAGGACCTCGACCGCATCGCCGATGGCGGTAGCGCCGTGCGCTTCGTCATTGGCGACTACGGGGCAGGCAAGAGCTTCTTCCTGCAGCTCGTGCGCGCTGTCGGGCTGGAGAAGAACCTCGTGACGATGCACGCGGACCTCACACCCGACCGCCGCCTGCACGCCACCGGAGGCCAGGCCCGGACGCTCTACGCCGAGCTCGCTCGCAACCTCGCAACGCGCACCAGTCCCGAAGGCGGCGCGCTGGCGTCTGTGGTCGAACGGTTCATCACGTCCGCCTTGCAGGAGGCCAAGGCCGCCGACCGTGCGGTCCAGGACATCATTGACGCACGCCTGGCCGATCTCTCAGAGATGGTCGGTGGCTACGACTTCGCCGCCGTCGTCGCGGCCTATTGGCGCGGCCACGACGACGGCGACGCTGCGCTGAAGGCCGCGGCGGTGCGTTGGCTGCGCGGGGAGTACACAACGAAGACCGACGCGCGTGCGGATCTCGGTGTTCGGATGATCATCGACGACGCCAACGTCTATGACCACCTCAAGTTGTTGGCCCGCTTCGTCGTCTTGGCCGGCTACGGCGGCCTGCTCGTTGCGCTCGACGAAATGGTCAACCTCTACAAGCTCGCCAACACGACCGCGCGCCGCAGCAACTACGAGCAGATCCTGCGAATCGTCAACGACTGCCTGCAGGGCGGCGTGGAGCACCTCGGCTTCGTGATGGGCGGCACGCCCGAGTTCCTGACCGATACTCGCCGCGGGCTCTACAGCTACGAGGCGCTGCAGAGCCGCCTGGCCGAGAACACGTTTGCTGCCGGCGGCCTACGCGACCTCTCGGGCCCCGTCATCCGCTCTACAGAGCCTCACGCAGGAGGAGCTCTACGTGCTCCTGCAGCGCCTGCGTCACGTCCATGCCTCGGGCGACGAGGCCCGCTACCTCGTCCCGGACGAGGCGCTCGAGGCATTCATGCGCCACTGCTCATTGCGACTGGGTGACAGCTACTTCCGCACGCCACGCACGACGATCAAGGCGTTCGTGCAGCTCCTCGCCGTGCTCGAGCAGAACACCACCGTCGATTGGCGGACGCTGCTCGGTCAAGTCCAAGTGGAGCCCGACCGCGGCCCCGAGCCCGAGCTCGTCCCGCGCGACGGCCCGGCGGCCGACGACGACGAGGAGCTCGCGAGCTTCCGGCTGTGAGCCCCGACGCGCCGCGGACGTCGTCGGCCTTCGACCGCCTCGCGGACCCCGTGCGCCGCTGGGCATGGCAGCAGGGTTGGCAGCAGTTGCGCGAGATTCAGGAGCTCGCCGTCGAGCCGATCCTCACCGGCTGTGACGTCGTGATCGCGTCAGCCACCGCGTCGGGCAAGACCGAGGCTGCGTTTCTTCCGTTGCTCTCGCGGCCAGACCGCGGTGGCGGCCTGAGGATCCTTGCGGTGTCGCCGCTGAAGGCCCTCATCAACGATCAGGCTCGCCGCCTGGAGCCGCTTGCCGAGGCCGTTGGCCTGCCGGTCACACCGTGGCACGGTGACGTGGCCGCCGCACGCAAACGTCGACTTCGCGACGCGCCCGCGGGCATCCTCATCATCACGCCAGAGTCACTTGAAGCGATGCTCGTCACCCGTGGCAGCAGCGTGTCGGCGTTCTTCGCGGGCCTTGACTACGTCGTCGTCGACGAGTTGCACAGCTTCATCGCGGGCGAGCGCGGTCGACAGTTGCAGTCGCTGCTTCACCGCGTCGAGATCGCGATCGGTCGAAGCGTGCCTCGCATTGGACTGTCCGCGACGCTCGGCGACCTCGGCCTGGCCGCTCGCTTCTTGCGCCCGGATGCACCCGAGCCTCCAACGGTCGTGCGCTCGGACAAGACGCCGCGCGAGGTCCGGATCCAAGTGCGCGGCTACCAAGACGACGCCGAAGACCCGACCGCCGCGTCCGAGGCGATCGCCGCTCACCTGCACGGCGTCGTGCGCAGCGGTACCCACATCGTCTTCGCCAATGCTCGTGCCGACGTCGAGGAGTACGTCCATGCTCTGAAGCGTCGCGCCGAGCATGTGGCAGAGCCCGATACGTTCTGGCCCCACCACGGCAGCCTGGCCAAGGACGTGCGCGAAGACGCCGAGGAGGCATTGCGAGGCGACCGGCCGGCAACCGTCGTGGCCACGACGACGCTCGAACTCGGCATCGACGTGGGCAGCGTCGACACCATTGCGCAGATCGGCCCGCCGCCCTCGGTCTCGTCGATGCGTCAGCGTCTGGGCCGCTCCGGGCGCCGAACCGACGAGCCCTCGATCCTGCGGATCTACATCGCCGAGCCGGCCGTCACCGTACGCACCGCGCCGCAGGACCAGATCCGCGAACGCCTCGTGCAGGCCGTCGCCATGGTGCAGCTGCTCATCGCTGGGTTCAACGAGTCTCCGCGCGACGGCGCGCTTCACCTCTCGACGCTCGTTCAGCAGGTGCTCTCGCTGTCTGCTCAGCGCGGCGGCTTTCGCGCCGACGACGCGTGGCGGGCCCTCTGTGCGACTGGACCGTTTGACGGCGTCAGCCCCGCGGACTTCGGCCAGTTGCTGCGCGACCTCGCGGGACATCGCCTGCTCGCCCAGACCCACAACGGCGACGTCCTGCTGGACGACGAAGGTGAGCGGCTCGTCAACCACTACGACTTCTTCACCGCGTTCGTGACGTCCGACGAGTACCGGCTGGTCGTCGGCCCGCGCACGCTCGGGACCCTGCCGGTCACGCGCCCTGTAGCTCTCGGTGACCTCATGCTCTTCGCCGGCCGCCGCTGGCGCGTCGTTGACGTCCGCGAGCGCGAACGCATCATCGAGCTCGGGCCCGCCCCAGGAGGGCGGGCTCCGTCGTTCTCCGGTGGAGGCGCCTTGGTCGACGACACCGTCCGCCGCCAGATGCGCGCCGTCTACGCGTCCTCGAGCAGCGAGCCGTACCTCGACGCTGGTGCGCGGACGCTCTTGACCCACGCACGGGCGACATTCGGCCGGTTGGCGCTCGCCGACGCCCCGATCATGAGCTGGGGCCAAGACGTCGTGCTGTTCCCGTGGGTCGGCGACCGCGCGCTCGACACGTTAGCCCTCATGCTGCGACGGCAGGGGCTGAGCGAAGCGGCTCGCGATGGCGTCGCGCTCCTGATTCCTCGCGCTGACGCCGCCGAAGCGAGCCGCGCTCTAGATGGCATCCTCGAGGCGCCGCCTTCGGCCCTTGATCTCGTCGGAGAGGTCCGCAACAAGATCGTCGAGAAGCACCATCCCTACCTGGGTGAGACGCTGCTCGACGCGGACTACGCGTCCAGCCACATCGACGTCGGTGGCGCGTTGGCCGCTGCTGCCGCGCTGCGCGCTTGACGACCCAGCCATTGAAACGCGGCGGTCACCGCCTTCTACGGTTCGAGCGCGCCGAGGAGTCGGTGCGTCGGGTGGCGGTTGAGGCTGTTGCGGTTGCGGTCATAGCGGCGGGTGGTACGCGGGTCGGCGTGCCGCGCGGCGTCCTGGACATCCCGCAACGACGCGCCTTCATCGAGAGACAGCGTGACGAACGCGTGGCGCAGCTGGTGGGGGTGGAGGTGGGGGAGCCCGATCTGCTCGCCGAGGCGTGTGATGAGCTTGCCGGCGTGCTGGCGCGTCAGGCGGGCGCCCGGTACCGGTGATCAGCAGGGGGCCATTCGCACGGCCCGCGGCGGCGCGGTCGACGGCGTCGCTGACGGACGGGTTGAGCGGGACGGGGGTGGCTTTCGTGGCCTGGCCCTTCCCCTTGATCTGCAGAACCCGGTGGCGGCCTTGCTCGCCAAGATCCTCGATGTTCGCGCCGACGGCTTCGGAGATCCGCAGCCCGAGCTCGAGCAGCAGCAGCACGAGCAGTCCTTCGCGTGGGCCTTCGGCGCGCGCGGCAGTGATCAGCCGCCGCGCGCGTTGCTTGCTCAAGCCGGCCGTCGCTGCCTGCTCGGGGACCTTCGGCCGGTCGGCGAGCTCGAACGGGTTGCGGGCGACGTGGTCGTCGTAGGCGACACGGCGGTAGAAGGCCGACAGGCACGCCATGCGCCGGGCGACCGTCGCCGGCGCCGGTGTCTTGCCGTTGGGCAGGGACTGGCGCGCGTAGCTCTCAGCGGTCGTGAGCGTCGCGTCGAACGGGCGGACGCCGGCGCGGTCGAGCCAGACGAACCAGTCGGCGAGGTCGCGGGCGTACGCCTCCTGGGTGCCGCGCCGATTGTCATAACGCCGCAGGAACGCGGCGGCCAGATCACCGGGCTGCGTCGCGCTTTCGAGCGAGCGTTCGCCGCGTGCGAGGTCGAGCAGCGCGCCGCGAGATCTCGCGGCGCAGCGCTCGCGGGTCGCCGGGCGCGTCCGGCGAGCGCGAGCAGCTCCAGCGGCTCGTGATCGAATCGTTCGATGTCCATGGTGGCGCTCTTCGGCCCCGATCGCGGGTTCCCTGCGCGTGGTCCAGAACTCCCGTTACGGAACACCCAGGGGAGAAGCGCCCGGCGACTGATCAGACCGGGGCAGCGGACCCGCGCACTGCAACCGCCCTTGCAGCGTGTGACTCAGGATGCCTCCGCGGCGATCATCCGCGGCGTGGTACGCGACTCCAACAGCGCCGGCACGCGCGGCGTAGGCATCCAGCTCGCCGAGCGGCCAGTGAAACGCCGGCGTGGGGACTACCCGTGGGACCGCTGGCAAGCCGGCGGATGGCACGTCGTCCGCCAAGGCCGTGACTTCGACTGCACGATCGAGGGCATGAGATCGACCCTGTTCACGAGGGCGAAACGCGACGACATCGCCATAGAGGTCATTCGCAACCCGCAGGCGCCTGAGATCCCGGCGAGTCGTTCGCGACTTCACCTGGCGTTCTGCTTCTACCCGGGACGCAGCTACGAGCAAGGACCAGCGACCACGTAATCAACGGCTTGTGCGTACCGCTCCGCGTACCGTTTCCGGCCGTCCCAGTGAGCTGTTCGCACCAGCACGCCGGGGGCAGGCGTGAGTCCTCGCTCGGACTCGAACCCTCGAGGCTCCGCCGCCAGATCGCGCGCGAACTGTCGTCGAGGCGGTTCGACTCGTCGGCCGCGGAATGGATCATCACATCGTGAAGCCGATCAACGATGAAGCGCTGACGATCTACACCGACGGCTCGTCGTATCAGGGTCCGCGACGCGGTGGCGTCGGGATCCTGTTCGTGACCGTCGATGACGATGGACACGAGCGCATCAACGAGTATGCGTTGCCTGGGTACGCGGGCGTGACGAACAACCAGATGGAATTGCAGGCCTGCATCGAAGCTCTGAAGGCGCTGGCCACGCGTCGCGTACCTCTCGAGCCGGCCGACTACACGAGGGTCGAGGTCCGCACCGACTCGATGTACGTGACCGAGAACATCTACGCCGCTCGGTTCGTGTGGCCCCGCAATGGGTGGATGACCCGCCAGGGAAACCCGGTCTCCAACGTGCCGCTCTGGAAAGAGCTCGTCCGCGCAGCAAACCGCGTCCATCGCCGCGTGGATTTCGAATGGGTCAAAGGCCACAAGCGGGACCCGCACAACCGGGCCGTAGACAAGCTTGCGAAGGCGTCGGCCCAGCAGCCGATTCGTGGCCCCGTGACGATCGCCAAGGTCCGCCGAAAGACGAGCAGCAGCAAGCTTGAGATCGGCTCCGTCCAGATGCGTGGCCAGCGCATCACGATCAGGATCGTCAAAGACGAGTACCTACGCCAGCAGGACATGAACCGCTACGTCTACGAGGTCCTGTCGCGAGGCAATGCGTTCCGTGGCTGCGTAGACGTCATCTTCTCCGAAGCAAGCGTCTGCCTGAGCGCCGGGCACACGTACCACGTCCGTTTCAACGACGACACGCGAGCGCCCCGGATTGTCAAGAGCTTCCGCGAGATCACGAAACCCTGAGCGTCTGCGGCGCGAGGATCGTCTCGTGTCGCGACGAGGATCACGAGGCGTCGTTTCCACGATCACGCCGTGTCGCAATGCCCATGGCAGCAGGATCATCCCGCTGTCGCTCGACACGATGCTCAAGGTCCGCAGCCCCGAACGCTCGATAATGTGCGTTATGTAAAGCGATAGGTAGAGCGTCATCGATGTCATCGACGTCGCCGATCGCCAGCGTCGCGGACGCGCTATGTGGCGGCCGTCATCGATGTCCTTGACGTCAGCGAAGGCACGCGCCCGCCCGATCGCGGCAGCCGGCGCGCCGGCGCGCACGTGTCGCGGCTCGCAAGGCGGCCGCAAACGTACGAGCTGCGCGTCGCCGCGCAGCCTCGCGCGAAAGCTCTCGCGGCGCAGACGGACTGCCGTGGCCGGCCGCGCTGCGCGCCTGGCGACCTGGCCAGCCCGGCCCTGTGCGACCGGATCGCGTACGCCAGCTCGCGACCTTCGGAGCCTCACGGTCGTTTCGGTCGTACGCGCTTACCGCGTCCCGTCCGCAGGAACGGCGCCCCGCGTCGCAGACATGTCATCGACACGAGCGTCCAGCATCCGTCGACTGCTCGGACCCGCGGCTGGACATAGCGCTGGTTATGTAAACCTGTAACGAGCACGTCGCCTAAGTCGTCCGTCGACGTCCGCGTGAGCGCAGTCATGGCGGTTCGCATCCCGGCGCGCCGGTCGCCAGAGCAGCGCTGTGATCCGCGGCGCCTGGTCGAGCTACGTGATCGTTGCGTCCAGCCGCGTGTTCGTCGAGCCGAGGATCAGGGGCCGGCCGTGACGGTGAGCGTCGTGGTGGGTTTGGGTGCGGTGCCGATGACCGGTGTCGCCTTCAGGGTCACGCGACCGGTGGTGCCCTTGGGTAGCGAGAGCGTGATCGGTTGATGGTCGTCGGTGGCGAGCGCGTACGTCGTGGTGACGGTCTTGCCGGCGGTGGTGGCGGTGAGCGTGCCTGCGCAGCCGTCCTTGCCGACGGAGCAGGTGAGCGTCGGGGTGATCGCGCCGGAGCTGTCGGCGGCCATCGTGCCGGCGGGGAGCGTCAGGACGGCTGATGCGGCGGCGAGTTGCGTGGGTGTCTTCGATGACGAGGTGGGCTTGGCGAAGTCGACGCCGGTCGGGACGTTGCTGGTCTTGGGGTCAAAGCAGGAGTCGAACTCGAACACCGGATTGCTGACGTCGTGGCCGTGGAGGTCGGTGATCGTCAGCTGCCCCACGAACTTCGATGGTCCGCCCGCGGTGTAGCAGTCGTTGGAGTGCACGTTGAGCTCGAATTTCGCGTTGCCGTCGGGCAAGGGGACGTTGGGATCTGTCCAGGCCATCAGGCAGATCCAGTCGGAGCCGGGGCCGTGGTCGGCGACGTTGGGGCCGCCCTTGTCGCAGGATGCCCTGGCATGCAGCGACTGCACGGTGATGCCGTTGTGGCCGAGGATCTTGGCCCGTTGGAGGTAGACGTTGGCGAACGTCGCGGGGAGGCTGCGTTCCAGGCGGGCTTTGGTGACGTCGCTCTGGCCTCCGCTCGCGAATGCCGTGAGCGCGCCGAAGATGACGAGGGTGACGGCCGCGGATCCGATGGTGCGGCGGTGCAGCAGTCGGGACATCGGGTCAGTCAGCCTCCGGTGATGTCGCGGCGTTGCAAGGAGACGAACGCGGCGGTCAGGGTGATCAGCGACCATGCGGCGCAGACGATCAGGCCGGTCGTCTGCGGCGAGTGGAATGCGGGCTGGGCGAAGAGGCCGTGCCAGGCCTCCAGCGGCGTGGTGAGCAGCAGCGGGCGGATGCGGTCGATGCCGCCGAGGCTGCCGGCGAGTTGCATGACCATGGCGATGACGACTGGTGCCGCGATGCCGAAGGCGGTGTTGCGGCCGCGGACGGACAGGTAGATCGCCAGGCAGGTGAAGCCGATCATCGGTGCGAGCGCGGTCGCCCAGCTTTCGATGACGAGCCGGCCGGCTGTCGCGGCGGGGATGACCTGGCCGGTGAGGCCGGTGAGCGGCTGGTGGCCGACGATGAGGATGCTTGAGAGGATCGTGCTCGTCGCCAGCACGATCAGGGCGCCGATCGCGAACAGCAGTGCGGTGATGGTCTTGCCCCAGAACAGCTGCCCGCGGCTGACCGAGCGCGTGAGGACGGTCTTCCACGTGCCGTGCTGGTCCTCGCTGGCGAAGATGTCGCCGGCTACGAGCGCGGTCAGCAGTGGGAGCACCCATTGGCCGGCGAAGCCGAGGACGAGCAGCGGGACCGCGTAGCCGCTTTGGTGGATGAAGCGTCCGTACAGGGTGTCCTTCGGGGGGCGGCCTTGGCCGTTGATGACGACGACGATCGCGATCGGCGCGAGCAGGCAGAACAGCAGGGCGTAGCGGGCGCGGGCCTGGGCGGCGAGCTTGGTGAGCTCCCAGCGGAGCACGTCGCCGACCCCGACCCGCGACGACGACGTGGGCGCTCGGTCGAGGCGCTCGGCGGTGGGACTCGTCGTGGTCGTGCTCATCGGATGGCTGCGGCCGGGACGCCGGCGAGCTCGGCGGGCACGCTGCCGGGCGAGGTTTCGGTGAGCATGAAGAACAGGGACTCGAGCGGCGCCTCGTCGAGGCTCAGGCCGCGCAGCGCGATGCCCTTCGCGACGATCGCGGCGACGTACGCGTCGACGCGCGCAAGCGGCCCGTAGGCGGTCAGCCCGCCCTCGGGCGCTGCGGCGACGGTGACGTCGCGGTGAGTCCTGGCGAGCGCCAGTGCCGCCGCGTCGTCGGCCGTGTGGATGCGGTGGCCCTGCTCGGGGGCCTGCTCGCGCAGCTCGGAGATCTCGCCGTGAAAGACGACCGAGCCGGTCCGCAGGATCGTGACGTTGTCGCAGATCTCCTCGACCTCGAGCATGTCGTGTGAGCTCAGGAGCACGGTCAGCCCGCTCGCTGCGAGGCGTTTGATCAGCGCGCGCATGTCGCGGATGCCGGCCGGGTCCAGGCCGTTGGCGGGCTCGTCGAGGATCAGGAGCCGCGGGTCGCGGACGAGGCTCGCGGCGACGCCGAGACGCTGTCGCATCCCAAAGGAGTAGCCGCCGACCTTGTGGTCGGCGCGGCCGGCGAGATCGACGATGTCCAGGACCTCCTCCAGGCGTCCGGGGCGCGCGTCGCCGTCGAGGTGGACGAGGCCTTGCAGGTTCTTTCGGCCGCTGAGGTAGGGGTAGAACTTCGGGCTCTCGATGAACCCGGCGACGCCGTCGAGGGTCCGCGGGCCCGCGTCGCGGAAGGTGCGGCCGAACACCTTGATCGTCCCGGTGTCCGGGCGGATGAGGCCGAAGAGCATCCGCAGCAACGTGGTCTTGCCGGCGCCGTTGGGGCCGAGAACGCCGTACACCTCGCCCCCGGCGACCTGCATCGTGATCGCGTCGACGGCGACAAGCTCGCCGTAGCGCTTGGTCACGTCGACGGCGTCGACGGCTAGGAGATCGGTCATCGGCGAGGACCGTACGGACGGACCGTGAAGCAATCGTGAACGCTCTCGGCGGTCTCGGCCCCGCCAGAATGCCGTGCGTGCGCGTGCTGGTCATCGAGGACGACGAGGGGCTTGCGAGCGTGCTCGAGCGCGGCCTCGCCGACGCCGGACACGAGGTGTGCGTCCGGCGCACCGGGCCCGATGGCGTGGCGGCGGCGATGGCCGATGCGTACGACGCGCTGGTCCTCGACTGGATGCTCCCCGGGCAGGACGGACCGGCCGTCTGCCGCGAACTGCGCGCCCGCGGCAACCACACCCCGGTGCTGATGCTCACCGCTCGTCACGCCGTGCCTGACCGGGTCGTCGGCCTCGATGCCGGCGCCGACGACTACCTGACCAAGCCGTTCTCCTTCGACGAGCTGCTGGAGCGCCTGCGCGTCTTCGCGCGCCGGCACGGCGGTCACGAGCTGCTCGTCGTCGACGACCTCGTGATCGATCGCGAACGCCGCACCGTGACTCGCTCCGGGGTGGCCGTCGACGTCACCGCCCGCGAGTTCGATCTCGTCGCATTGCTCGCCGAGCGCGCGGGTCGGGTCGCGACGCGTCTGCAGATCCTCGAGGCGGTGTGGGACGGCGAGACCGACCTGCGCAGCAACGCGATCGACGTCCACATCGCCAAGCTGCGCGCAAAGATCGACCGCCCGTTCGGACGCAGCAGCATCCAGACCGTTCGCGGCATCGGGTTCCGGCTCGGCGACGATCCGGCGACGTGATGCTGTGCGTCTGAGCCGGCTGCCGCTGCGCCTCCGCCTCGTGGCCGGGTTCGCCGGCGCGATGCTCGTCGTGCTCGTCGCCGCAGGAGCCTTCGTGTTCTGGCGCGTGCAGTTCGCACTGGACGCCCGCCTGGACCAGGACCTGCGCAGCCAGACCGACGACCTGCGCCAGGCCGCGGCCCGTCTGACACCGGCCGCGGCGCTCGCCTCGCTTCGAGACCAAGCTCGCGAAGGCCAGGTGCTCACCCCGGACGGCCGCGTCCTGGCCTCCGGGTCAGGCATCGCCGATCGGCGCGCGCTGCTGTCGCCGGCGCAGGCCCGCCGCGCGAACGAGCGCGATCTACAGACCGAGCGCGGATATCTGTTCTCCCATCGCGGCAGGCACCTGCGAATCCTCGCGGCCCCCGTGCGCGGCCCGGGCCCCGGCGCCGTCGCGGTCACCGCGGTCCGCTTGGACCAGCGCGACGAGGCGCTACGCGAGCTCCTCGCACAGCTCGCGATCGCCAACCTGCTCGCGCTCGCACTGGCATCCCTGGTCGGCTACCGCCTCACGCGCGCCGCATTGGACCCCGTCGAGCGCTACCGCGCGCAGGCCGAGCAGATCGCCGACGGAGCGACCGGCGTGCGCCTCGACATACCCGCCGGCCCGCCGGACGAGATCAGCCGCCTCGGCTTGACGCTCAACACGATGCTCGACGCCCAGGACCGAGCCGTGCAGCGCCAGCAGCAGTTCATCGACGACGCAAGCCACGAACTGCGGACCCCGCTGTCCACGATCGCCGCCGAGATCGACCTCGCGTTGCGCAAGGCACGCACCGCCGACCAGCACGAACAGACGCTACGCCGCCTGGCGACCGCGAGCTCGCAGCTCATCGATCTCGCCGAGACGCTGTTGACGCTCGGCGCGCTCGGCAGCAACACACCGCAGGCAGCAGACCGCAGCGCGCGCGACATCCTGCATGCCGCGGCGCGGCGGGCGGACAGTCAGCTTGCCGCGGGCCATCCGGGCAGCGTGCACGTTCGGTGCCCGCCGGACGTGGTGCTGCATGCCGACAGCCGGCTGCTCGCGCTGGCGCTCGGAAACCTCGTCGACAACGCCGTCCGCCACGGCGGCCACACGATCACGCTCGCGGCCGCGAGCATGACGATGCCGGCAGGCGCGATCCTGAGCGTCCACGACGACGGTCCGGGGATCTCCACCGACTTCCTCGGGCACGCCGCCGAGCGGTTCCGTCGACACGAGTCCTCACGCGCCGGCGCCGGCGCCGGTCTCGGACTGTCGCTCGTCGATGCGATCGCGACCGCCCACGGCGGCCAACTGCGGATCTGCTCGGCCGGCCGCCATCACCACCAGCCGACCGCCCACCTCGAGCTCGAGCAGATCGCATGCACACACCCCGAGGCCGGAACGACCGTCAGCGTCGTGCTGCCCGCCGCAGCGACACCGCTGAACACCTCGCCACGGACCGAGAACTAGCGACGTGGACATCCGGCTGCTCATCCGGATTGCCGTGATCGCGACCGGTCTGTGGGTCCTCCGTTGGATCGTGAGACGACGTCGTCGCCGTGGTGCTGCTGGCCGGCCGCGTCATGGTCGTGCGTTGCGTGCGGGCCCGATGAGCCGTTCGAGCAATCGTGGCTCCGCGGGCCAGGCCTGGACACCGTTGCGTTCGCCCTTGCAGCTCAACCGCGCACCAGCTTGCGCGCGAGCTTGCCGATCGCGACGACCGCCGGCGCGTTCGGGGCGAAGTCGATCGGCGCGACGGCGGCACGCTCCGCGTGGTGGAAGCACTCGTCGTAGGGAATCGCTCCGATAAGGCCGAGGTCGTGCTCGTCGGCGAACCGCTGCACGACCTCGAGATCGCCGTCGCGCACCTTGTTGGCGAGCAGCGCCAGGTGCTCGATCCCGAGGTCGCGCGCCAGCGCCAGCACGCGGCGCCCGGACTCCATCGACTTGAAGTACGGCTCGACGACCGCGTAGAGCACGTCGACGTGCTTCGCGGTACCGACCTTCAGGTGCTCGGTCGAGGCCTCGGTGTCGAGGATGACGATCGAGTTCTGGGAGTTCGGCGTGGCTCCGACGACGGCCCGCATCGCCAGGTGGTAGCGACCCATGCAGCCCGTATCGGCCTTCTTGGGCTCGTGCGCGACGAGCACCGTCACACCATCCGGGGCCACCATCGAATGCGCCGCGTAGATCTCGTCGACGGTCTGCGTGAGCTCGAGACGCCCGTCGACGACGCGCACGATGTCAGCCGACATCGTCGGCAGGTCGGCCATCCGCTCCGCAGGGATCCCGACCGTCAGCGGCAGGTTCGGGTTGAGGTCGTTGTCGAGCGCCAGCACCTCGTAGCCCTGCCGCGCGAGCTGGCGCGCGAGCGTCCCCGAGATCGTGGTCTTCCCTGCCCCGCCCTTGCCGGCGATCGCCACCTTCATGCGTCGACCCTATGGCACGGCTGATGCCCGATCAACGGCCAGGCGGCCGGAGCGCATCGCCGGTGCGAGAAGCTCCGGCACGCGCTGTCTCGTCGACGCATGCCACGGTCACCCACGTGGCGCCGTCCGCGGGCTCGCGTGGGTCGTGAAGTTCCATGCCATCGTCTCGAGCTGGTTCCACAGCTGCTCGCGGTGCGCGGCCGCCAGGCCAGCGTCGTCGATGGCGACGCGCATCGCCCGCAGCCACGCGTCTCGATGTGGGCGCGCGATCCGAAACGGCATGTGGCGTGCTCCCAGGCGCGTGGCACCGCGTAGCTGCGAGTACGTCGCGGGGCCTCCCCACTGCTGGATGAGAAACAGGCGCAGGCGCTCCTCGGCCGGACCGAGATCCTCCTCCGGATACAGCGGACGCAGGATCTCGTCCGCCGCGACCAGCTCGTAGAAGCGCCTCGCGATGCGGCGGAACGTCAGCTCCCCGCCGACGGCTCCATAGAAGCTCCGCGGTTGCGCCGCGGGCGGCTCGGCGGTCACGTCGGGAGCCTCCCCGCCGCATGGTCGCCGTGCGGGGCATCAGAGCCACGTTGACGCGCGTCGTTCGAGGGTATGCCTCGCAAGGTGTACGAGACATCTAGCGACAAGAGGAGCTCCCATGCCCGATGAGACGAACGACCCGGTCAAGCGCTACGGCGCGACGGAGGAGGACCTTCCCTTCGACGCCGACACGGATCCGGCGCCCTCGGGCGTGGACGGCGAGCTCGACGTCGTCCCGGGACCAGGCGGGTACGCAGGCCGCGACCCGAAGACGGAGATGCCGCGCATGCCCAGCGAGCCCGCGACGCGGGACGATCCGTGAGCCGGGCTGGTCGGGCTTGACTACGCTAGATGTATCTGGCATATATACGCGAGCCATCATCCTCCTTGGCACGTTGGGACGTTGAGGGAGCTGGTCTGTGGCCAACCTGCCGGCCTCGGGCCAGCTCCCGCCTCGCATCTGCGCCGAGTACACGGTCACTCAGCGCACCGGCGGTAGCTCCAACCGCTCGCCGCAGCGCGCGAGGAACCTGCCCAGGATGACGAGCGCCCCGCGCAACTCCTCGCGGGCGAGCGCGAGCCGGGCGGCTCCCTCACCGGTCACGCAGTAGGGCCCGTCTCCGCGACGCGGCGCATCTCCGACCGCGCGCACCAAGCCTCCGTCCTCCAGCGCTGCGAGCGCATGGCTGACGCGCCCCGGATCGTCGCCGAGCTGGCCCACGCACCGCAGCCGCTCGCTGAGCTCGCTGGTGTCGGCTGCGCGCTCGCTGAGCAGGAGCAGAACGCACGCACACCAGAAGTCGTCGCGAAGGTCCAGCTGCGCCGCGTCGATCGCCGCTCGGCGTTCGACGCTCCGCGGGACCACCGCCGTCATTCGATCGAGCTGGCCCGCAGTTCCGCGAGCTCCTCGTGAAACGGATCTCCCAGCTCCTCGAGGAACTTCCGCGTGGCCGCAGCCTCCTCCTCGTCGATCTTCGACATCGCGAAGCCGACGTGGATCAGCACCCAGTCACCGATCTCGACGGCGTCCTCGGTCTCTGCGAGCAGGCCGACGTTCACGTTGCGACGGACGTTGGCCACCTGCGCCTTCGCCAGGTTGAGCTCTCGGTCGACCCACTCGACGATCTGTCCTGGAATCGCTAGGCACATACGGCACGCTCCCCGGCTAGTAGTTCGAGAACGCGCTGGGCTTGACGGGCAGGCTGCTCTCGTTCTGACCGACGCCGTCCGGCCGGCTGCGCGACGACGGCTGCGGGTCGTCGACGGGTCCGAGGCGGCGCTCGAGGCGGTCGACGCAATCGATGAACGCGGCCTGGCCGGCGGCCAGGTCGGCGCTGATCTCGGCGACGATCGCCTCCAGGCCGTCGGTCTTGGCGACGGTGTCGCCGACCGCACCGAGAATCGTGACGAGCTGGAGGTGCGTCCTGCGCAGCTCCACGACGATCGCGATGAGGAACAGGGCGACCACGACGACTGCGACGCCGACCTCGATCAGCGTGGCGATGTGTTCGGGCTTCATGGCAGCTCCCTAACGGATCTTGTCGAGCGCCTGGATGTAGGCGACCAGGCCGGCGTTGACGTCTTTGACGCGCTGGCGCGTCTGCGCCAGCTGCGCGGTGGCGTCCAGGTGCGGGCCGAAGAGGCCCCCGTGCTCCGCGATGTCGTCCGCGTAGACGCGGATCTCGCGAATCGGCGTCAGCACCTGGATCAGGATCAGCACGACGACCGGCACGATGACGACGAGAAAGACGATGTTCGCGATCCACCAGAGCATCAGTACCTCGATCCCGTGCGGGCGTACAGCTCGGCCATGCGGGCGAGGCCCGGTGCCACCTCGGCGACGTCGTCGAGTGCGGCGTTGACCTGTCCGATGTTGGACTTCACGGCGCGGAGCTGGCGCTCGACGGCGCGGGCGCCCCAAGCGACCTCGGCCAACGTCGAGGAGATCGAGCGCAGCTGGCGCGCGACGATCAACAGGAAGATCGCCAGGACGACGACCAGCGCGACGATCTCGAAGACCGTGGCGACGGTGAGCTGTGTCTCGCTCATGACGGCACCCGTGTGTTCGTGGCCTCGGCGAGGAACTTCTCGTGGCGCAGCATCTCCTCACGCAGGGCGCGCAGGATCGAGGCCGTGCCGGCGAACTGATAGAGCCCGGTCGTGTTGATCGCGGTGCGCTTCGTGACGGTCCAGAGGTACGCGACCTTCTCGTCGATGTCGTAGACCATCGATACGAGCAGCCACAACAGCACCACGACGACGATGCAGACGACGAGCCCGATCCCCAGGACCATCATCCAGAGAACCCGCTCATCAGCGGTTGTGTGCATCAGGTTCCTCTCTCCAGGAGGGCACGGGCCTTCTCCGCAGTCCTCCAGATGCTGGTTGACGAGACGTTGATCTCCTGGATGCGCCAGACCGGATCGGTGTTCGCCCGGGCCATGTCCATCGCGCCGATGCCCGTGATTGCCTGATCGAGGATCCGAGAGGCGTAGGTGAGGATCATCGCGACGAGGATCACCACCACGACGACCACGGCGAAGCCGATGCTGATCCCGACCCACCAGCCGAGAAAGCTCGGATCCTGCGTCGCCTTGCTCACGTCGTATGCCTCCTCTCCCGGGGACCTTGTGACCCGAGACTAACAGAACACTGTATGTCTGGCACACATATTGTGCGGCCAGCTGGCTGCGCTGTCAAGCAGCGCCAACAAACCGCCCAATTGCAGGGGAAATCAGTCGTTCGTCCCGACCCCGGCGAACGTGCGCCGCTGCGGGCGTTGCGTGTCCAGACCGGCGATCAGGTGGGCCATGCCGGCGATGGCGCGAGGGTCGTGCCCGGGGACGAACTCGTCGATGTACGGCATCGCGGCCCGCATGCCGATGGCAAGCGGCTGCCGGTCGACCTCCATCGGGCGCGGGTTGATCCAGATCAGGCGCCGGGCCTGCAGCTGTAGCCGGCGCACCTCTCCGGCGAGCACCTCGGGATCGCCGCGATCCCAGCCGTCGCTGACGACGAGCACGATCGCTCCGCGTGCGTGGCCGCGGCGCGCGTAGGTGCGGTTGAACTCCGCCAGCGAGCCGCCGATCCTCGTGCCGCCCGACCAGTCCGGGATCGCCGAGCGCGCGTGGTCCAGCGCGCGCTCGAAGTCGCGCCCGTCCAGGGACTTGGTCAGGCGCGTGAGCTGCGTGGCGAAGACGAACGCCTCCGCCTTGCGCGACGCGCCGATGGCGACCTTGAGCGAGGCGAGCAGGACGCGCGAATAGCGCTCCATCGAGCCCGAGACGTCGCAGATGAACAGCAGTCGCCGGGGGACCGGCCTGGGCGCTGTGTAGGACAGCCGGAACGCCTCGCCGTCGGTCCTCATCGACTCGCGCAGCGTGCCGCGCACGTCGAAGCGGTGACCTCGGGCCGAGGGCCGCTGGCGCCGGGAGCTGCGCTCGGGTGCCGCGCGCTTGATCTCCTCGGCGAGCTGGCGCAGCGCCGACAGCTCGTCCTGCTGGTACTGCATGCTCTGCTGCTCGGTGAGCTCCTCGGTGGCGCTCCACGCCACGAGCACGCCGACCTGCTGGTTGCTCGTCGCGTCCTCGCCGTCGGCGCTCGGCAGATCCTGGTGTGCCCGCGTGCGCGAGCCGTCGAGCGCCACCTTCTCCTGCCCCTTGCCGCCGAACTGCGGCAGCGCCTCGCCGCCGTGGTGCGAGCCGCCCATGCGGGGGTCGCTCTCGCCGTGCTCGGAGCCGCGCCGCCCCGGCACGAGCGGGTGCCCCTCCCAGAAGCGCTCGAAGACGATCTTGTAGGGCTCGATCTGGTCCGGGCTCTTGACGAACGAGCAGTGCCCCGCCCAGTAGACGGCGTTCGCGTCGCGGACGTCGAGCTCGGCCAGCGCACGCAGGAAGACGTTCTCGGCGTCCACGCTCGTGGAGAGGCCGTATATGCGCAGCGCGCGCCCGAACTCGACCGCGGCCTGGATGATCTGCTGCTCGGGCGACTGATCGGCGACGCCTGAAGCCCTCATCGATAGCCGTGCTGGCCGGGAAGCGACTGATCCTGAGACCGCGCGATCAGCTTGTCCAGACCCTGGCCGCGAATGCGATCGAGGTCGTCGCGCTCCTTGAGCAGGACCCCGAGGGTGCGATCGGCCGTCGGTCCGTCGAGCTGCTGGCGGCCGAGGGCGTGGAAGCCCTCGAGCCAGTCGAGGGTCTCCCCCACGCCCGGCGCGCGATAGAGGTCCAGGAAGCGGAGGTCCTGCACGAACGCGCAGACCTGGCTGGCGAGTTGGTGGCCGATGTGCGGGAGCCGCGCCCGGACGATCGCGAGCTCGCGATCGAGGTCCGGGTGCTCGATCCAGTGATAGAGGCAGCGGCGCTTGAGCGCCTCGTGGAGGTCGCGTGTGCGGTTGGAGGTGATGATCACCACCGGCGGCACCTCGGCCTTGTAGACCCCGACCTCCGGGATCGTCACCTGGAACTCGGACAGGAACTCGAGCAGGAACGCCTCGAACTCGTCGTCCGCGCGATCGAGCTCGTCGATGAGCAGCACGGCGCCCGGCTGCGCGAGCGATTCCAGCAGCGGCCGGCGCAGCAGGAACTCGGCCGAGTACAGCTGCGTCGTGCCGCCCGCCCGCAGCTGGAGCAGCTGGCGCGGATAGTCCCAGTCATAGAGGGCGTGATGGACATCGATGCCCTCGTAGCACTGCAGCCGGATCAGCGGCGCGCCCGCGGCGGCCGCGAGCGACTTCGCCAGCTCGGTCTTGCCGACGCCCGGCTCGCCCTCCAGGAGCAGAGGACGGCGCAGCTTGAGGGCCAGGAACACGACGGTACCGAGCCCCTCGTCGATGAGGTAACGCTGGTTCGTGAGCGCGCCGCGAAGCGCGTCGATCGAGTCATAGCCAGGCATCGACGGTCTCCTCGATCATCTGGACGGCGAACGGCAGGGCACGCTGCACGCACGGCGAGAGGCCCTGACAGAGCTCCTCGGTGTCCTGGGGCTGGCAGCCGACGATCCGCACCCGATCGGGCAGGAAGCCCATCGTCTTGGCCATCGAGAGCACCCGGTCCGGATTTGCCAGGTGGACGTCCGGGACATGGACGCCCTCGCTGACCTCGGGCTCCAGAAGGAAGACCGTTCCGGGGGCGGCGCCCCGGTCGACGGCGTCGATCAGCACCAGCCCGTCGCAGCCACGCATGAGCTCCTGTAGCAAGGCGATACCCCCAGTTCCGGTCTCGACGACCTCAGCACCCTCCGGCAGATGGCCCAGCAGCTCGGTCACCGCCGGTCCGAAGCCGTCGTCACCGCGCAGCACGTTGCCGACCCCGGCGACGAGGATGCGCTTGACCCGAAGCTCCGTCTCATGCGGAAGGAGCGTCACGCTCACGCCACGTTCGCGGCGACGCGCATGATCCCGTCGCCGGTGACGGCGATCGGCACGACCGCGAGCGACTCCCCACCGGCCTCGTCGTCGGCCCGCCGGCCGGAGCGCGCGTCGTACGCGCAGTTGTGCCACGGGCAGACCAGGACGGTGCCCGTGAGCCGGCCACCGTCCAACGGGTTGCGGCCGTCGACGGGACAGACGTTGCGAAAGGCGTAGGGCTCACCCTCGATGTTGATGACGAGAATGGCGTTGTCATCGACGTGCGCGACCTTCATCGTCCCCGGCGCGAGATCGGCGATCGCACCGACGTCGACGAACACCGGTCGCTTGAGCTTCGCGATCTGGAGGAGCTCTCCGTCGGCGGCTGGGCGAGGCGCGCGCGGATCCACGTGCACCATCGGCAGCGCCAGCGCGCCGTCGGGCTCGGGCGCCTCCTCGGGCTCGTGAGCGACGATCTCCTCGAACCACGGGATTCGCTCGCGTAGCTTGGCCTCGACGCCCCGGCGCAGCGTCATCGCGGACGCGGCGCAGCCATGGCACGACCCGGACAGGCGCACGTGCACGGCACCGCCATCCACATCGAGCAGCTCCAGGCCTCCGCCGTGGGACTCGATGTACGGGCGGATCTCGTCGAGCGCCTCCTCGATCTGCGTGCGCTCGTCGAGTGGCACGAGCTCGTACATCGCCAGCACGGCACCCGCGATCGGGTGATCGAGATCTCCGGCGAGCATCAGCTCGAGCGCGGGACGATGGATCGCATCCATGAGCTGCAGCAGCATGAGCGCTCGCTCGTCGCCGTCGCGCTCGAGCGTCATGACGAGCGTCTCGAGCTCGGCTACGGCTTTGTCAAAGTCCATACCGTCTCCGTGACCTCGCCGATCTTGGCTTCGACGATATCGCTGAAGCCCTCGCCCCACGTCTCGTCGGCGGGCTCGATCTCGACGACCCACACGTCCTCCGGCAACGCCTTGAACGCCTCGGACACCACGATGAGGTTGTCGAGTGAGATCGAGCCGGTGACCGAATCGGCGATGCGCTCATGGACTTCCTTCTCCTCGGGCAGCACGTGGTCGTAGCGGTACGTCGTCACGGTGCCGGGCACCCGGCCCCGCGTCACCGTGCCGACGAACACGATGCGGTCGTAGTCGGGGCGCTCGTCGAGGTTCTGGGTGAACCCGACGGGGTGATAGCCGAGATCTTCGAACTCGATGCCGTTGGAGGCGTGCGGGGCGAGGGTGTCGGTGATGTAGATCCCGAACGCGTTGTCGCGCAGGAACCGGTACCCCACCCCGCAGACGAGGACGCGCACCCGGCCGCGCCCCTCAGATCCTCTCGTCGGCAGACCTAGTGATGGTCATGGTCGGGCACGTCCCCGCCGCATGCGCAGCTGACGATCTCGCGCGAGACGGTACGCCCGCCGTCCATGTGCATGTGCGTCGTGCACGGCATGCACGGGTCGAAGCTGCGGATCGCTCGCAGGACGTCGATGCCCTTGAAGTCCTCGGGCTTCTCGTAGTTCTCCAGGAGGGGGGTCGCGAGGACGGCCTCCTCGTAGGGCCCGGGGTTGCCGAACGGATCCTTCGGCGACGCCATCCACGTCGAGGGCGTGAGGATCTGGTAGTTCTGGATGACGCCCTCGTCCATCTCGAGGTGATGGGTGAGGAAGCCGCGTCCCGCGCCCCACAGGCCGACGCCGATGCGGTGATCCTTGGGCATCTCGTACGGGGTCGACATGCGCGCGTCGGGCCCGCCCTTGCGCAGGAGGTCATAGGCGATCTGGAGGTTGTCGTAGGCGATCGCGGCCGTGTAGAGGATGCAGTACGCGCGGGCACGGTTGCGCTCGAACGCGCCCCAGGTCTCGGGGATCTTCCACTCGATCTCCGTGTTGGGAAGCTCGGCCTTCGGGAGATGGATCTTCAGGCTGTTGCCGGTGGACTCGAGGAAGCTGCTCTCGCGGAAGTACGGCGACTGCGCGGCCACCCAGATGCGCGAGTAGGCCCCCGTCTCCATCGCCATGCGATCCCAGCGCGGCGCCGTCGACCAGGAGTACTTCTCCTTCCAGCTCGTGGCGGTCGGCTTCGGGATCGTCTCCTTGTTCCACGGATGCCACGGCGACAGCGGGTTGCCGGCGGGGTCGGTCTTGTGGCGGTAGTAGTCCTCTCCCCCGTTGCCCGTCCACTCCTCGTAGAACGCGTGCTCGACGAACTCCTCGACGCCGGCGTTGAGCATCTGCAGGCTCGACGTGCGCAGCTCGCCGTCGACGAGCACGCCCGGGGGCGCCCAGCGCTCGCGACCCCACTCGTCGCAGTTCTGGTACGTGCCGTCGTAGGCGTACGGGTCGTCCCACTGGCCGGGCTCGACCATGTTCGCCGGGCGCGTGCCGACGTCGCGGTACTTCGGGTTGACCTCGTAGAAGAACTCCGCGAGGTCATCCCAGATCGCCGCCGTCTTGCGACCGTAGTCGAAGTACTTGACGACGCGCAGCATGATCTCGTTGAGGTCCGAGACGTCGATCGTCGTGCTGACGCCACCGGGGACCACCGTCTGCGGGTGGGGGTACTTGCCGCCGATGAGGACGTATGCCTCGCGTGCCAGCCGCGTGTAGTAGAGGCCCTCGAGATAGAGCTTGCCGGTCAGCGGCGTGAGGTCCGTCATGAGGTCGGACATCAGCGCGTAGCCGTGGGTCTCCGCGCCGCGCGTCTTCGTGTTGCGGGCGCGCTCCCAGATCTCGGGGTTCGTCTCGCGCACGGCGGCCTCGGAGAAGTCCGGCCCGGCCAGCAGCGACAGGTGGATCGGGTGGTCGTAGAGGTACTCGGTCGAGAGCAGCAGGTTGCGCGCGACGACACCCATCGGCGGCGGCTTGATGCCGAACGCCATCTCGCAGGCGAGCGCCGACGCCGTTGCGTGGACGCCGCCGCACACGCCGCAGGCCCGGCTGGAGATGAAGATCGCATCGCGCGGATCGCGGCCCTTGAGGATGATCTCGTAGCCACGGAAGAGCGTCGCCATCGACGCCGTCTCCAGGACCGAGCGGTTCTCGAGGTCGACCACGGTGTGAAACGCGAGCGCCCCGGCGACGCGCGTCACCGGATCGAAGTCCACGCGGCGGACCGCGCCGTTGCGCGCGAACAGCTCCTTCATCCGCTCGGGGTCATCCTCGATCGGCGTCGGCGCCGGCGTCTCGGTGTAGGAGAACAGGGCTCCCGGCTTGAGACTTGCGTTGCCCTGGGCGTCGAACTCGATCGGCAAGTTCTTGAAGCACATACCTAGATTTCCTCCCGATGCTCGACGGTATCCCCGAGTGCGCCGACGCTCGCCGAGTGGCGGGTCACGCCCTGCTGACTCAGGATGTTGCGGCTATGGGGCAGCGGCTGCTTCTTGTTGCGCTTGCCGTAGTCCACCGAGCCGCGGTACTGAAGCTTCTTGTAGAAGAACGCGTTCGCACGTCCGATGGCACCCGGTCCGCTGTAGTCGTCAGACCAACCGGATGGGACCTCGCCGGCCTTGTCCCACATGGGCACGCTGTTGCCGCTCTTCATGGAAACCCGGCGTAGCCTGCGGATCGCGCCGCCGGTGACCTTCGACACGCCTCCGGAGAGCGCGGAGCCGGGCGCGGACTTGTAGAACGGGCTGAACTTGTCGGGGAAGCCCGGCATCGTGCATCCGATGCACGCGCCGCCGGCGACCATGCACCCGCCCATGTTGTTGATCGCGCCGCGCTCGACGATGTTGCACTGCACGACCGGGCCCCAGCAGCCGATCTCCACGAGGCACTGGTTGTCGCCGGGCTCCTCCGCGAAGACGCCCTCCTCGTAGTAGCCGGCCTTCGGGCAGTGACGATGCACCGTCTCCTCGAACAGCCAGGCCGGCCGGCCGAGCTCGTCGAACTTCGGGACGGGCGCGAGGTTCTGCAGGAACAGCAGGACCGCGGCGACGGTCTCCGTGAAGTTGTCGCCCACCGGAGAGCAGCCGGGCACGTTGACGACCGGCACCCCGAGCGCGGACCGGTAGTCGCGGCCGAGGAAGTCCGTGAGGCTCATCGAGCCGGTGATGTTCCCGGCCGCGGCGGGGATACCGCCCCAGGCCGCGCAGGTGCCGATCGCGACGTATGCGGCGGCGCCGGGCGCCAGGCGCCACAGCCAGTCCGTGACGCGATTGGGCTGATCGCTGTCGGAGTTGGGGTCGAACCCGCCGGCGCCCATCGCCGAGAAGTAGCCGTACTCGCTCGGGAACGCCTGGTCGTCCGGCACCGAGCCTTCGAGCACCACCACGTACGGAGCGCCCAGCGTGCCGTTCGCGGCGCGCCGGAACGGAGCGATGAACTCGCTGCCGGCGCCGGGAGAGAGGACCGGATGGTGCAGGACGACCTTGGGGAGGTTCGGGATCCTGCCAAGGAGCAGGTCCTCGACCGAGGGATTTGTGGCACCGCTGGCGGCGATCGAGCAGCCGTCGCAGCTCATGCCCGCGATCCAGAAGACGTGGACGATGTTCAGCGGCCCGTTCGGGCTACCGCCGATCCCTCCCAAGCCCTCCACGCCGGCACCGAAGACTCCGCCGCCGTGCGGAACCGTCTGGAGCTTGAGTTTCGACATCGCCCTAACCTCCCTCTCTCAATCTGGTTGCCACACGCTGTATGTATCCTACACATACTATGCCCGTCATGTTCTCCAGCAGCACAGATATCTCGACTTGGCGCCCGCGCGCGCTCGGCCGATGACCGCGCCGCGCGAGGGCTTCGTGGCCGTCGATGCCGGCCTTGTGGGAAAGACGCTCGTCGAGGCCGTCTTCAACCGTGTGCAGGAGCGGCCGGCACCGGCGCCGGCGCGCCTCGTCGACGAGGCGCTCAACGACCCGCAGCTGTCGTTCGCGGCCGATGACGAGGCTCGCCTGGAGATGAAGCTGCGACGTGCCGGATACCTCGCGCGCGTCGTCGAGGCCGAGCTCTTCGACCCCGCCAAGCAGCCCGCCGGATGGCTCAGGCCGCTCATGCGCGAGCACTTCGTGCAGACGGGCGACTGGACGTCGGCGATCGCCGAGACCTGTGCGGACCTCGCGCGCGTGGAGCCGGTCGGCAAGCCGCACCCCGACGACCCCGCGGCGGCGACGTGGCGCGTCCCGGGACCCGGGGGCCACGTCCGCCACTACGTTGCCCGCAGGACCATCGAGGAGCATCTGCAGGGCCGCGACCGACCGGTCGACGGCGATCCCGCCGACCTGAAGGTCCCGTGGTGCTACGGCTTCTTCGTGCGCGCGTGCGAGGAAGTGCTCCCGCAAGACGCAGCCCTCGACGGCGCGTGAGAGGCCGTTGCTAGTGCGTTGAGCACGACATGCACGGGTCGAAGCTGCGGATGGCCCGCAGCAGATCGATGTGACGATCGTGACCGTGCGTGCTCAACGACGGCGTGCCGATGACGGCGCGCTCGAAGCCGCCGGGTGCGCCGCTGGAGTCACGCGCCGCCATGAACGTCGACGGCGCCACGATCTGGTAGTTCTCGATCACGCGATCGATCACCTCGACGTGATGGCTGATGTAGCCGCGGGCGCCGCCCCAGTAGCCGACGCCGATCGTGTGGTCCTTGGGGATCTTGTAGTGGTTGAAGATCCCGGCCTCGGGCCCGCCGATGCGCGCGAGGTCGAACCCGATGAGCAGGTTCTCGTAGGCGACGAGCGTCGCATGCACCATCGCGTATGCGCGCGCACGGTTGCGCTCGAACGCGTTGAGCACGGCGGGCACATGCCATTCGATCTCGCCCTGTGGCAGCGCCGACTGCGGCATGCCGAAGCGCATGCCGCTTCCCGTGGGCTCGAGGAATCCGCGGTGCGGCATCTTGTCGGCAATCGCGGTGATCCACAGACGCGCGTAGGCGCCGGCCTCCATCGCGTTTCCCTGCCAGCGCGGCGCCGTCGACCAGGTGTGCTTGCCGCGCGTGTCGCTGTTGGCGGGCAGCGGCAACGTCTGCTTGTTCCACGGGTGGCGACGCGACAGCGGGTTGCCCAGCGGATCCACGGTCAGCAGCGGGTCGCCCCTGCCGACCCAGTCCTCGTAGAAGGAGTGATCGACGAACTCCTCAACGCCGCCGTCGATGGCCTGCAGGTTCGTCGTCATCAACTGCCCGTCCACGACCGCGCCGGGGGTTCCCCAGCGTCGCTCGCCCCAGGCCGCCGAATGCTCGAACGTGCCGTCGTAGGCATCGGGGTCGTCCCACATGCCGAGATCGATGAGGTTGACGGGCGCGGCACCGACCTCGCGATAGCGATCGTCGGCCTCGTAGAAGAACGTGACGAGGTCGTCCCAGATGGCCGCGACCTTGCGGCTGTAGTCGAGGAACTTCGAGACCCGCAGCAGCGCGAGGCTCAAGTCCGAGGGATCGACCGTCGAGCTGATTCCCCCGGGCACGATCGTCTGCGGGTGCGGGTACTTGCCGCCCATCAGGACGTACGCCTCGCGCGCCATCCGGGCCATCGCCAGCGCCTCGCGGTACAGCGCGCCGGTGAGACGCGTCATGCCGGTCATGATGTCCGACACGTACTTGAGCTCGTGGGTCTCGACGCCCGCGGCAGGTGTCCGCTGCGCGCGCTCCCACAGCTCCGGGTTCGTCTCGCGCACGACGGGCTCCGAGAAGTCCGGGCCCGCGCGCAGGAAGAGATGCGACGGGTGGTCGTAGAGCGTCTCGACCGCGGCCAGCACGTTGCGGATGGCGATCCCGAACTGCGGCGGGCGCACCCCGAAGGTCATCTCGAGCGCCAGTGCGGAGCAGATGGCATGCGAGCCCCCGCACACACCGCACGCGCGGCTGGAGATGAAGATCGCGTCGCGCACGTCGCGCTCCTTGAGCAGCACCTCGTAGCCGCGGAACGTTCCCGCCGTCGCCGATGCGTCGCTGACGCGCCCGGTTGCGTCCAGGGTGGCGTGCAGCCCGAGCGAGCCGGCGACGCGTGACACCGGATCGAACTCGACCTCAAGACCGCCTGCGACGGTCGGCTGGTAGGACATCACAGCTCCTCTCGGGTGATGAGGTGCTCCTGGAGCACGTCGGTGCTGGCCTCGAGGTCGATGCCCTTCTGGCGCAGGATGTCGAGGCTCTTGGGCTGCGGCTGCTTCTTGTTGCGATCGCCGTGGTGGACGGACCCGCGGTATTGCAGCTTCTTGTAGAAGTGCCCGTTGATCCTGTCGAGCGGGCTCTGGGTCCCCTGGGCGACGCCCCAGCCCGTGGCCGCGTCCTCCGCGCGATCCCAGATCGGCTCGCGATTGCCGTTGCGCAGCGACGCGCGGCGCAGCCTGCGGATCGCGCCACCCGTGACCTTCGACACGCCGCCGGACAGCGCCGACCCCGGGGGCGCCTTGTAGAACGGGCTGTACTTGTCGGGGAAGCCCGGCATCGTGCAGCCGATGCATGCGCCGCCGGCGACCATGCACCCGCCCATGTGGTTGATCGCGCCGCGCTCGACGATGTTGCACTGCACGACGGGGCCCCAGCAGCCGATCTCCACGAGGCACTGGTTGTCGCCGGGCTCCTCGGAGAACACGCCCTCCTCGTAGTAGCCGGCCTTCGGGCAGTGGCGATGCACCGTCTCCTCGAACAGCCAGGCCGGCCGGCCGAGCTCGTCGAAGGCGGGAAGCTCGCGGCCGCCGGCGAGGAAGCGAGCCACCGCCGCGAGCGTCTCGGTGAAGTTGTCGCCCTGCGGCGCGCATCCCGGCACGTTGATGACGGCGATCCCCGCGGCCGATCGGTAGCTGCCCCCGAGGAAGTCCATCAGGCTCATCGAGCCGGTGATGTTGCCGGCCGCGGCGGGGATGCCACCCCATGTGGCGCATGTCCCCATGGCGATGCACGCGGACGCGCGCGGCGCGAGCGCGATCATCCAGTCGGTGACCTTCAGCGGCTGGCCGCCGGAGCGGTTCTGGCGCATCGCGCTCGGCGCGTCGGCGGACGAGCCCAGCGTCGCGAACTGCCCGGCGCTGAGTGACTGGTCGTCGGGAATCGAGCCCTCGAGCACGACGATGTAGGGCGCGCCGAGCGTGCCGTCCGCGGCCGCGGCGTACGCGGACATCAGCTCATGCCCGGACGCGTCCGCGAGCATCGGGTGGTGCATCACCACGAGCGGGAGGTCGGGCACGCGGTCGAGCGCGAGATCCTCCATGGAGGGATTGCTCGCCCCCAGCATGGCCACAGAGCAGCCGTCGCAACTCATCGCCGACAGCCAGAAGACATGCACGATGCCCTCTCGCAAGCCTGCGTGAGTCCTATGTCCCCCAACGTCGTAGGCCATGGTGCGTGCGTTCTCCCTTCGTCGCCGTAGCGCCCTGGAGAGCGCGTCACGAACACTATGTGATGGGACCATACACCGGGACGGGCGCCGTGACCAGAGCGCGACGACGACTATATGTTGAACCCACTGAGCAATCTCGCTACGCTGCCTCGCATGAAGCTCGCGATCGCAGGCAAGGGCGGATCGGGAAAGACCTCGATCTCCGGAACGATGGCTCGGCTGCTCGCACGCAGTGGCCACAGGGTGCTCGCCATCGACGGCGATTCGAACCCCAATCTCGCGCTCACGCTCGGCATTGCCGCAGAGCGGATGAGCGACATGCCGGTCCTGCCGTCCAACCTGCTGCGCCGCACGGAGGCCGGCCCGATGCTGACCGTCACGCTCGACGAGATCAAGGCGTCGCACTCGGTCACCGGGCCCGACGGGGTCGAGCTACTCGTCATGGCGCACCCGCAGCACGCCGACACCGGTTGCCTGTGCAGCATGCACGCCACGGTGCGGCGCATCATCGAGGCCGCTTCCGACGAGGATCGCGACGTCTGCATCCTGGACACGGAGGCATCGCCCGAGCATCTCTCGCGCGGAACCGCGAGCTATGCCGACGTGATGCTCGCCGTCGTCGAGCCGTACTTCAAGTCCCTCGAGACGGGACGCCGGATGGCGGCACTCGCCAACGACCTCGGACTCGAGCGCGTGGCGCTGGTGGCCAACAAGATCCGCGACGAGCGCGAGCTCGAGGCGGTGCAGACCTTCGCGGGCAACCACGGTCTCGAGATCGCGGCGACGATCCCCTTCGACGAGACGTTCGCGCTCGCCGAGCGCGCCGGGATGGCCCCGCTGGACTACAACCCCGACTCGCCCGCGATCGCTCCGATCGGCCGCCTCGCAGAGACGTGGGGAGCCAATGGACGAGCTTGAGGTCCTGCGCATCCGCGACGAGATGCTCCAGGCCATGTACTGGATGCACTCGGAGGCGATCGCGACGGCGCCGACGGCGACCGAGCTCAGCCGCTTCCTCGCCGTGCCCCAGGGCGTGCTGATCGCGTACCTCGAGCGCTTCGTCTCCGATGGCCTGCTGGAGAGCAACGAGCTGGGCGCCTACTGGCTGAGCCCGACGGGCATGGAGACGGGCAAGCGCACCTTCGCCGACGAGATGGCCGACCTCACGCGCCCGACACACGGCGAGTGTGACGAGGACTGTTGGTGTCATGATTCACCCGAAGCCGCCGCCGAATGCCTCCATGAACGATCAGGACAAACACATTCCCGCTGACAACCCACCCGCACAGGTTCTTCCCAAGAACTTCCTGCGTCCATGCCTGCTGCTGCTGCTGCGCGAGCACCCCGCGCACGGCTACGACCTGCTCGAGCGCCTACGGCCGCTGGGCTTCAGTCGCGACGATCCGGGGCGCCTGTATCGCGCTCTGCGCGCGCTGGAGACCGACGAGCTCGTGCGATCGGTCTGGGAGAAGTCCACCAGCGGCCCGGACCGGCGCATGTACGAGCTCACGCGCACCGGCATGGAGGTCCTGCACGACTCCGCGCAGGCGCTGGTGGCCACCGACCAGATCCTCGACGTGTTCCTCAGCCGCTACTCGGAGTTCGTCGCGCTCGATCGCCCCAAGCGCGCACCCTCCCGGCGCGACTGACGTTCGGGCGCCGATGAGCACGCCGCCGTCCGGCGGGATGCGGCTCGCGGTCCTCGGCAAGGGCGGGGCCGGCAAGTCGGTCGTCGCGGCGACCCTCGCGCGCCTCATGGCGCGGCGCGGTCATCGGGTGCTCGCGCTGGACTCCGACACCCTCCCCGGCCTGTCGATCAGCCTCGGCGCCTCCGTGCCCGACGACGTGCCGCTCAACGGCGCGGCCGTGCGCAACGAGAAGGGGCGCTGGCAGCTCGTCAAGGGCGTCGGGCCGGCGCGCGCGGTGCAGCGCTACGCGACGGACGCGCCGGACGGCGTGCGCCTGCTGCAGATCGGCAAGACCGACAAGCGCGGCCTGGCCGTCAACCGCGCCTCCCACAACGCCTTCTACCAGGTCATCCACCGCCTCGACGAGGTGCGCTCGCTGGAGGACTGGGTGATCCTCGGCGACCTGCCGGCGGGTGGTCGCCAGATGGCCTTCGACTGGGCGCCGTACGCGCAGCGCTTCCTGCTCGTCGTGGAGCCCACCTGGCAGTCGATGCTGACGGCGCGGCGGATCACGAAGATCACGCGCGCGATGCGCGAGGACCCCGAGCTGCTGCTCGTCGTCAACAAGGTCGCGGCGCGATCCGACGCGGCACGCGTCGAGGAGTTCCTCGGCGTGGCGCTGCTGGGAACCGTGCCCGTCGACGAGGACGTGCGCCGGGCCGAGCGCGCGGGGGTCGCCCTGCTGGACATGGCGCCCGACGCGGCCGCCGTGCTCGCCATCGAGCGCTTGGCGGAAGCGCTAGATGCGACTAACATAGAGCGATGAAAATCGTCGTCGCAGGAAAAGGAGGGGTCGGCAAGACCACCGTGTCTGGCACGATCTCACGCGCGCTCGCGCGCGCCGGTCACAACGTGCTCGCGCTGGACGCCGACACGAACCCGATGCTCGGCGTCTCGCTCGGCGTCGGGCCCGAGGAGACGGACCTGCTCGTCGCCGTCCGTCAGGGGCTGGAGACCGGCGAGACGGAGCACGAGCGCTCCACCGAGGGCTTCGTGGAGCGCTTCGGCCGCGACGCTCCCGACGGCGTGCGGCTCGTCGTCGCGTCGCGCATCGAGCGCGCAAACCCCGGCTGCATGTGCTGCGGCGTCTCCCCCGAGAGCCTGCTGCGTGAGCTGGAGTCCGACGGCATGATCATCGTCGGCGACCTCGAGGCCGGCATCGGCACGGTCATGCGCCTGCAGGAGGGCCAGGCCGACGTCGTGCTCATCGTGGCGCAGCCGACCGCGAAGTCACTGGACATCGCCCGCCGCGCGCTGGAGATGACCGACGACCGTGGCGCTCGCGTGATCGTCGTGGCCAACCGCGTCCGCGACGACGAGGATCTGGCGATCATCCGCGAGGCACTGGGCGACTGCGAGATGGTCGTCGTGCCCGACGAGCCCGCGATCGCGCTGGCCGACCGGGAGGGGCGGGCGGCGATCGACGTCGACCAGGATGCCCCGGGGGTGCGCGTGCTGATCGAGCTCGCCGACCGGCTCGCGGGCATGGCCGTCGCCGCCTGACACAAGCACGACCCGGGGACGCTCGCCCGCGCCGGCTCCGAGCGCCCCGAACTACCGCGAGGGCCGCATTCGCACGCGGTCAAGGCGATTGCCCGTCGGCCTTGTCGTAGGCCGCGATGAACGTGTCGTGAGCATCCCGAGCCCTCCCGATCGTCGCCGCGATCCGCTCGAGCTCGGCACGGCCGGCGGTGGTGATGTCGTACACGCGCCGTTCCGGGCCAGCCTCGGACCTCACCCAGCGCGAGGAGATCAGCCCCGTCTGCTCCATGCGGCGCAGGCTGCGGTACATCACCGCCGCGTTGAGCTCCAGCGCGTGCGCGCCAAGCTCGCGCCGCAACTCGTAGCCGTAGCCGGAGCGGTCGCGGAGCAGCAGCAGAAGCCATGCCGTGCGGAAGTCCTTTCGCATCTGAACGAATATGATCCAATCACATAGTGGCGGCGATATTGATCGCCGAGACGAGGAGACCGAGATCGCTGTGACCCCCCAACCGCTCGCACCCCCGACCCCGATCCCGATCACCGTCGTGACGGGATTTCTCGGCGCCGGCAAGACCACGCTCGTCAACCGGCTGGTCGCAGCGCGCGCGGGCGCGGAGCGGATCGGCATCGTCGTCAACGAGGCCGGCGACATCGGCCTCGACGGCGAGCTGCTCGGCGACGTCACGGACGACGTCGTGGAGATCGCCGACGGCTGCGTCTGCTGCACGAGCCAGGGCGAGCTCCTCGAAGCGATCACGCGGCTGCACCGCGCGGCCGGTCACCTCGACCGCATCATCGTCGAGACCAGTGGTCTCGCCGACCCCGGCCCGGTGCTCGACGCGCTCGCCAGCATCACGCACTTCCTGCGCCTCGACACGATGGTGACGGTCGTCGATGCCGTCCACGCGCTCGACCAGCTCGACAATCGCCGCAGCCCCGAGGCGCGTCAGCAGGTGCAGCTCGCGACGCACATCGTCGTCAGCAAGATCGACCTCGTCGGCGACGACGTCCTCGAGACCCTGTTGGCGCGCATGACCGCGATGAACCCCGATGCCGAGATGATCGTCGCGGCGCGCGGCGCGCTCGACGGCGCGACGCTGCTCGACCGCTTCGCCTTCGCCGCCGACGACGCGATCGCCGAGCACGGTCACGATCACGACCATCTCGAGGTCGAGATCTTCTCCGCCGAGCTCGATGGCGACCTCGACCCCATGCGCTTCGAGGGCTGGCTCGGCGGGCTGCTGATGCTCAAGGCCCCCGACCTGTTTCGCATCAAGGCGATCCTCTCCCTCACCGGGGAGCCTCGCAGGCAGATCGTCCACGGCGTGCAGACCTATGTCGAGCAGGCCCCGGGCCGCGCGTGGGAGCCCGGCGAGGCGCGCAGAAGCCGGATCGTCATCATCGGCAGGGACCTCGAAGGCGACCAGTGGCGCAGCGAGCTGGCTCGCTGCCGAAGCTAGCCACGGGAGGCGGCGTACGCGTAGCGCATGCGCGCGACGAGCTCGGGCGCCGCGCCGTGCGGCGATCCGGCGCCCGCGAACGGCGGCTCGGGTGCGTACTCGAGCGTGAGCTGGATGCTGCGCGCCTGCTCCTCTCCGGCCAGCAGCCCCGCGAGTCGCAGCGCCATGTCGATGCCGGCCGACACGCCGGCCGACGTGACGATCCGCCCGCACACGACGACACGCTCGTCGACGGCGATGGCGCCGTGGCCGGCGAGCTCGCCGCGAACGAGCCAGTGGCTGGTCGCCTGCACGCCGCGCAGCAGCCCCGCCGCACCGAGCAGCTCCGAGCCCCAACAGACCGAGCTCGTGAAACGCGTGTGCTCGTGCGCGCTGCGCAGCCAGGCCAGCAGGCGCTCGTCGCCGGCCGCCGCGACCGCGCCGGGGCCGCCCGGGACGACGATGACGTCCGGACGCGGGACGTCGTCGATCGAATCCCCGGCGACGAGCCTCAGCGGGCCGTCGGTGGCGATCTCGCCCGCCGTCGCCGCCACGAGCCGCACCTGCGCCCCGGGCATGAGCTTGAGCACGTCGTAGGGCCCGATCGCGTCGAGCGCGACGACGCCGTCGTAGAGCAGGATCGCGATCTGCATGTCAGCGCAGCGCCGCGGGATGCCCGAGGCGCCGGCGCAGCTCCCACAGCGCGCTGCGCTCGGCTTCATGCCACAGCAGCCCGTCGGCGATCTCGTAGGTGACCCAGCGCAGCTCGAGCTGCGCGCCCTGTGGCCGCAGCTCGTCGCAGCAGACGCGCACGCCGAAGGCGAAGTGGGGCAGGCCCCCGGGGATGGCGTCCGAATCGAGCGCGGCGCACGAATCGAGCGCGAGGTACGCCGCGTCGGGTGGCACCGCCGCGATCCGCAGGGCCTCTCGGCGCGCCGCCTCGAGCGGCGGCTCGCCGCGCCTACCGCAACCGGGGAGCACGCGCCAGGAGCGCCGTTCGTGCCCCGACCACGTCCGCGAGACCGCGTAGCGGATCGCGCCGTCGAGCTCCACCGCGTAGGGCAGGATCGCCACGGCGAACGGAGGGCAGCGCACGTCGCGGCGCTCGCGTCACACCGGCAGGGCGACGAGCCGCTCGCTGATCGCCACGATCGCCCGCACGCCGGGTGACGTGTCATCGAGATCGATCGGCGCCACGCCCTCGGCGTCGGCGCGCGCGATGACGGGATCCTCCGGCACGATCGCCATCTCGTGCTCGCCGAGCACGCTGCGGATCAGCTCGAGGTCCTCCTCGTCGGACACGCGGTTGGCGACGACCAGCACCCTGATCTCGCGCGCGACCGCGGCCTGGGCGGCGCGGCGTGCGACCTCGATCGACTTCGGCGTCGGGTTGGCGACGACGAGCACGATGTCGAGGCTGCCGACCTCCATGCGCGTCAGGACGCCCACGCCGGCCTCCAGGTCGCCGAGCACCGTGCGCCCATCGCCCTCGATCTCGCGCAGCAGCCGGTCGGCGCTGACGCCGCAGCACAGGCAGCCGTGGTCGGGCATGTCGACCCGTGAGGCGACGACGATCCGCACGCCGTCGGGCGCGTCCTCACCGAAGCGCGAGATCAGGCCGTCGATCGTGTACTCGTGGACCGCGTCCTCCGACGTGCTGCCGCTGAGCTGCTGGCGCATGCCGGCGAGGCGCTCGGTCCCGTCCATGCCGAGACCCAGGGAGATCCCGAGCATCGGGTTGACGTCGGCGTCGATCGCCGTGACGTCGTGGCCGGCGCGAGCGAGCGCGCGCGCGATCGTCCCGGAGATCGTCGTCTTGCCTGCGCCGCCCTTGCCCGATACCGCGATCTTCATAGATCCACCCTTCGCTGCTCGATGATGTCCGCCAGACGCTCGACCGCCTGCACGACCGGCGAGCTCGGCGCCGCGTCCAACACGGCGACGTGGCGGCGCTCGGCGTCGCGAACCGCCCGGTCGGCCGGGATCTCCAGATCCACGGCCTCGCCGAGCAATCGCTCGACGCGCAGCCGCTCCTGCATGCCGGAGACCTTGCTCGCTACGAAGATGACGTCGGCGCCGAGCGGGCCGCGGGCGATCCGCGCGACCCGGCGCCCCGTCATCGCCGACTGGCTCGTCGGCTCGACGACGACGACGTACAGCCGTGCGTAGGGCGAGAAGCCGGCCGCCGGCTGGCGCGGCCCGGCGGCCAGGTCGCCGACGATCGCCCAGTCGTACATCGAGCGCGCCTCGTGCAGCCGGCGCACGATCTGCAGGAAGGCGTTGACCGAGCCCGTGACGGACGTCAGCCCGTCCTTGTCGGCCTTGCCGAGCTGCATGAGCCGCACCCCGTCGGGCGCGGGCGTCGTGTAGCGGCGGACGACCGTGACCGGGCCGATCCCGGAGCGCAGCCGCCAGGGACCCTTCTCGGGCTTCTCGGCCGCCTGCATCAGCAGCGGCTCGGACGGCTCCTCGACGCCGAGCGAGTGCGCCATGCCCGGCATCGGATCGGTGTCGATCGCGAGCACGCGATGCCCGCGCCGAGCGAGCACGCGGGCCAGCGTCCCCGACAGCACGGACTTGCCCGACCCACCCTTGCCGGCGACACCCATCCACAGCGGCCCGCCGGGGCGCGGCTCGAGCGGCATGTCCACGGGCCACAGCGGTGGCTTGGGCTGCGGCACGGCGACCGGGCTCATGCGCGGGCGACCGGGGATGGTCCGGCGATCCGGAAGACGTCGTCGAGCGTCAGGGTCTCACGCTCCAGCAGCGCCTCCGCGAGGCGTTCGAGCGCCAGGCGCTCGTTCTGCAGCACGTCGCGGGCGAGCGCTTCGGCCTCGCCGACGAGGCGCCGCGCCTCGCTGTCGATGAGCCGCGCGGTGTCGTCGGAGCAGCGCATGCCGTTGCCCTGCTCGTCGCTGTAGTTCAGCGAGCCGACGGCCTCGCTCATGCCGAGAACGGTCACCATCCGGCGCGCGATCATGCCGACCTGCGCGAGGTCGTTGGCCGCGCCGTCGGAGGGCTCGCCGAACACGATCTCCTCGGCGACCCGCCCACCGAGCAGGGTCGCCATCCGCTCGATCAGCACGGTGCGCGAGCGCAACCGGCGATCACCGGACTCCGGGATCCAGGTCACGCCGGCGACCGCTCCGCGAGCGACGATGCTGATCTTGTGCAGTACGCGGCCGCCTGGCAGGGCGCGAGCCACGAGACCGTGTCCGGCCTCGTGGTAGGCGACGACGAGGCGGTCCTCGTCCGACAGGGGACGGGCGTTGGCGATCCCGACGCCGACGCGGTCCAGCGCGTCCTCGACCAGCGCCTGGGTGATGACCGGCGCCCCGCGGCGGGCGGCGAGCAGTGCCGCCTCGTTGAGCAGGTTGCTGAGATCGGCACCCGACAGGCCGTAGGTCAGGCGCGCGATCGCGTCGAGGTTGACGGCGCCGTCCAGCCGCAGCTCGCGGGCGTGCAGCGAGAGGATCTCCTTGCGCGCCTCGAGGTCGGGGAGCTCGAGCGTGAGCTTGCGATCGAAGCGTCCGGGGCGCGTCAGCGCGGCGTCGAGCATGTCGGGCCGGTTGGTCGCGCCCATGACGATGACCATCGAGCTGCGCCGCGACGCGTCGAGCTCGATCAGCAGCTGGTTGAGCGTCTGGGCGCGCTCGCTGTTGTCGCCGGAGGCACCCTCGCCGCGGTGACCGCCGATGGCATCCAGCTCGTCGATGAAGACGATCGCCGGCGACACCCCGCGCGCCTGTGCGAAGAGGTCGCGCACGCGCGCGGCGCCCTCCCCCACGTAGGTCTCGTTGAACTCCGTCGCGGCCACCGAGATGAACGCCGCGTTGGACTCGCCCGCCAGCGCATGGGCCAGCAACGTCTTGCCCGTCCCCGGCGGCCCGGCCAGCAGGTAGCCCATCGGCACCCGCGCGCCCATGCGCTCGAAGCGCTCGCGGTCGGCGAGGTACTCGCGCACCTCGGCGAGCTCCTCGATGACGTGGCCGAGGCCCGCGACGTCGGCGAACGTCACCCGCTCCCCGTGCAGGAAGGACTGCCCCATGCGGCGGTCGCGCATCGACAGGCGCCGCTGGCGCTCCGGCGCGTCGCGCACGCGCTCGAGCGCGCTCTCGAGGTCCTCGGGCAGGATCGAGCTGCGGCGGGCGCGCGCGGTCAGCAGCGCCGCCTCGTTGAACAGGCCGGCGAGGTCGGCGCCCGTCATGCCGACGGTCCGGCGAGCGATCGAGTCGAGGTCGACGCCGGGCCCCAGCGGCTTGCCGCGCGCGTGTACCGCGAGCACCGCCGCACGTCCGCGCTCGTCGGGCAGCTCCAGGCCGACCGCGCGATCGAAGCGCCCCGGGCGCAGCAGAGCCGGATCGAGCACGTCGGGGCGGTTCGTGGCCCCGACGACGATGACGCCCTGCGCCGGCGAGAAGCCGTCGATCTCGGCCAGCAGCTGGTTGAGCGCCTGGCCCTGCTCCTCGGCGGCGCCCTGGCTGCCGGGTCCCGATCCGGCGCGCCGCCGGCCGACGGAGTCCAGCTCGTCGATGAAGATGATCGACGGCGCCTCCTCGCGCGCCTCCTTGAAGAGGTCGCGCACGCGGCGCGCGCCGATGCCGACGTACATCTCGACGAAGTCCGAGCCGGAGATCGAGTAGAAGGCCGCGCCCGACTCGCCGGCGAGCGCGCGCGCCATCAGCGTCTTGCCGCAGCCCGGGGGCCCGTAGAGCAGGATGCCGCGTGGGATCTGCGCGCCGAGCTCGGCGTATCGCTCGGTGTTCGACAGGAAGTCCGCGACCTCGCGCAACTCGGTGACCGCCGCCTCCTGGCCGGCGACGTCGTCGAAGGTCACCTCGCCGTCCTCGACGCGCGCGGACGATCGGCTGCGCGCGAACAGGCCGTCGCCGCGGCGCACCGACAGGATGAAGTAGAGGAAGACGATCGTCAGGATCAGCGCCGGCAGCAGCGTCGTCGCCGGCCCGATGATCCGCTTCGCCAGCTGCTGGTTGACCGTCGTCGGGACGCCGCTGGAGACGAGCAGGTCGATGAGGTTGTCGACCGAGGTCGTGACGTTGCGCGAGAACGGCAGGTAGTAGCGCCGCCGCGAGCCGTCGCGCGCCTCGTAGACGCCGGTGACGACGCGATCGACGTCGAGCACCGTGGCGTTGGTGACCTTGCCGTCCTCGACGAGCCCGTTGTAGGAGTCCAGGCGCAGCTTGTCGCCGATGAGATGCGGTCGCGAGGCCTGCAGCGCGACGAGGTAGATGAGGACGAGAACCGCGATCGCGACGATGCACCAGAACCCGAGCGACCCGCGCAGGCCCGCCCCACGGCCGTCTTCGCGCCGCGCTTTCCTGCCCGAGCCTTCGTCCTTGGTGGCCACTATGTGAGGAGGATATCTAGCACGCGGACATCGCAGGGAGATTCTCAGGCGCGCCCGCGCCGCAGCCACCACGCGCCGCCCGCGAGGACGAGCACGACGAACGCGATGATCACCGGGACGAGCGAGAAGCTGTCGTCGGCTGACGGATCCGTGAGATCCGCCGTCGGTGCGGTCGCCGCGCTGTCCGCCGGCCTGACGGGCTCGCCTCGCAGAAACGACCGCTTGTCGAGGATGCCGGTGCCCCGCACGCTGACCCAGCGGTCGTAGGCCGCGGGCCGATACGCGAACGTCCCGCCGCCGAACAGCAGCGCCACCGCCGGCAGCTCACGCGTGAGCAGCCGCAGCTGGTCGTCGACGGCGCCGCGGCGCTCGCTCTCGGTCGTCGCCGACGCCACGCGCCCGCTGAGCTCGTCGAAGGCGGTGCTGCTGTAGCCACCGTCGTTCAGCGGCGCCGTACGCGGATCGCCGAACATCGCCCGCAGGTAGGACGGATCGAAGGACGCCAGCGCCGGGATGCCGACGACCGCGACGTCGAACGTCGCGCGCGCACCGCCGCGCCCGAGCGCGCGGTCGAGGGCAGCCGGCGACAGCTTCTGCAGGCGCACGTGCGCGCCGACGTTGGTGAGCGCGCGCGCGACGCGCTCGCCGGCGGCGAGCCGGACCGGGTCGTTGCGCGGTGCCGCGATGGTGAACGTGCCGATGCCCTGCTCGGCGAAGGCCAGGCGCGCCGCCGCGGGTTCGTAGCGGTGCAGGATGCCCGCCCCCGCCCAGCGCGACCTGGGATGCAGCAGGCCGCGGTCGGCCGCCACGACGCCGCCCGCGACGCCCGTCGCGTTGGCGGCGATCGCGTCGAGGTTCAGCGCCTGCGACAGCGCGCGTCGCGCGGCCAGGCGGCCGAAGGGACCGCGCGTCACGTTGAACAGCAGCATCGTGCCGGTATAGGAGATGTCATCGGAGAAGCGCACCCCCGGCAGGCGCGGCGGCCTGGTACCCGGCGGCACCGTCAGCGGCACCGCGTCGAGGCGCCGGCGGCGCAACTGGTTGACGATCGTGTCCTGGCGGCGGATCACCGGCACGTCGATGCGCGCGACCGACGGTGCTCCGCGGAAGTAGTCGCGGTTGGCCTGGAAGCGATAGCTGCGACCGGGCTCGTAGCGCGTCAGGCGGTAGGGCCCCGTGCCGACGGCGAGTCCGGGCGGCGCCACGCGCCCGGGCGCCAGGCCCTGCCACAGGTGGCGCGGCAGGATCGGCACGTCGGCGAGCGGCTGGTCGGTGAAGCCCAGCGAGCGCCGGCGCAGCGTGAAGAGCACGGTCAGCTCGCCGGTGGCGTGGACCGACTCGATGTCCTGCAGCTCGGGCGTGAAGCGCGGATGCGGATGCTGCGCCATGTACTGGTAGGTGAAGGCCACGTCGGCGGCCGTCAGGGGCTCGCCGTCGTGCCAGCGGACGCCGGACCTGAGGCGCACCTGCACGTTGCGGCCTGTGGGGTCGCGGCGGATCGAGCGCGCGAGCCACGGCCTCGCGATGCCGTCGGCGTCGCGCCAGGCCAGCGAGTCGTAGACGAGCGACATGAAGGCATAGCCGGACTCGAACGTGTACGGGGTCAGGCTCCCGTCGGTGGCGGGGATCGCGATCCGCAGCGTCGTCGAGGACTGCGCCGCGGCCGCGTGCGGCACGCCGAGCGCGGCGGCGACCCCGACTGCGAGGAGGGTGAGTGCGCGGCGCGCCACGGCGCGCACGATAGACCTGGGCGCAAGCCGGGATGGCCGGTCGACCGGGGCGGCGGTTTACGATCGCGCCATGCCCACAGCGAGCGATCAGCCGGCCGCCGCGGCGCCGGCGACCCTCGAGCGCTGGCTGATCGCGCTCGCCGCCATCGCGGCCTGGTCGATCGCGCCGCCCTATCTCGGCCCGCTGATCGGGCTCGAGCTCGACGTGTCCGCGACGCTTGAGATCGTCGATCATGTGCTGCCCGGCGCGTGTGCGATCGCTGCCGCGTGCATCGCGCTGTCCGACGTGCGTCGCGGCCGCCCCGATCACCTGCGCGTGTTCGCCGCGATCGGCGTCTGCGTGCTGGCCGGGCTGTTTCAGACCGTCAGCCACCTCACGCTCGTGCTCGACGTCGGTGGCCCGCTGCGACCCGTCGGCGCCGTCGTGCTGCACGCCACGCCGGGGCCCGTGCTGCTCGTCGTGTCGCTGTGGCTGCTGCTGCGACCGTCGGCAGGTCCGGTGCGACCGTGAGCGGGGGGCGCGTGCAGTTCGTCGGCTCGGGGCCGGGCGCGCCCGATCTGCTGACGCTGCGTGCCGTGCGCGCCCTCGCCGCCGCCGACATCGTGATCTACAACGAGTCGATGTTGCCGCGCGCCGCGCTCGCCGAGCACATGCGATCGGATGCCGAGATCGTGAAGTGGCCACCGGCGGGGAAGGCCGAGATCCTGTCGGCGTACGACCGCGGTCGCGACGAGGACCTGCGCGTCGTGCGCCTCACGGGCGGCGATCCGACGCTGTTCGGGGTCCTGGGGCCCGAGCTCTCCGCCGCCCGCGAGCGCGGCCTGGCGTGCGAGATCGTTCCCGGCGTTGCGGCGTTCACGGCGAGTGCCGCGGCGCTCGCCGGCGAGGCGGGCACGCGCGCGGCGCCGCTGCTCGTCGCCGACGCGGCGGCGCTCTACGAGGACGGACCGGCCGCCGTCTCGGCGCTGGCGATCTACGGCGCCAACCGCAACCCGCGCGCGCTCCAGCGCGCGTTGCTGGACCGCGGCCTCGCCCCGTCGCATCCGTGCGCCGTCGCGGTCGAGGTCTCGCGGCCGGACGAGGCGCTCGTCGCGTGCATGCTCGAGGAGCTCGCCGAGACGATCGAGGACGTCGGCCTCGGCGTGCTCACGCTCGTGCTGGCCGGGGCGCCCTCGCGAGCCTGCGCGCCACGCGGTTGAGATCCGCGAACACCTCGATCGAGCGGCCAGGATCCCTGGGGACCCCAGCTAGACGAGAAAGCACTAGATGTCGCGCACACTTTGAGGTATGTTCGCGCCACTCGCCGATCCTGGCGTGGTTTCCGGTCCTTCAGAGAGGAGTGTGCCGTGTCCCCGACCTTCGGGCGCACAGGCGCGGTGCGCAGGCGCCGCGTAACGTTCACCACGATGCTGGTGGCCGCCGTGTTGGTGATCCCGGCCGCCATCGCGTACGCCTGCAACCCGCAGGCGCACGTGTCGCTGGACAAGTCGACCTATCAGCCCGGTAGCACGATCACGGTCTACGGCTCGTACTTCCCCGGCAATGCATCGGTGACGGTCAGCGGACCGTCCGGATCCGTCGGGGTCTCGACCTCGCCGGGTGGCGGCTTCGCCACCACGCTGCCGGCACCGAGCACGCCGGGCAGCTACACGATCACGGCATCGCGTCCGACGGGCGGCTTCGCGCCGGCGTCGTTCTCGGTCGCCGCGCCGGCTCCGCCGGCCGCTGCCGCCCAGCCCAACACGCCCGCTGCCGCCGCTCCGACGGCTGCCACGGCGAAGAGCGCACCGGCGTTCAAGACGCCGACCGTCGCCCGCAGCCAGGTCTCGGCCTCGGCAGAGCGGACGAGCCCGCCGGCGAGCTCGGGTAAGAGCACCTCCGCCAACAGCGGCTCCAGCAAGGTGACGACGAGCGGCAAGACGACGTCGTCCAGCGGCCAGCAGGTGTTCTCGGGCTCCACGGCCCAGGCCACCCCGGCAACGACGTTCGCGGCGCCGACCACGGCGGCAGTTCCGTCGCGCTCGTCCTCGTCGCGTTCGACCGCGTCGCGTACCGCGCCCGCCACCTCGGCTCCGGCCGAGCAGGCAGCGCTCAGCGACCTGTTCAGCAACTACCAGCCCGGCCGTACCCCGTCGCTCACGGGTGCCGCTTCCGGCGCTCCGGCCGGTGGCGCCGGATCCGGCCTCGGGCTCGGCATCGGGTTCCTGGCGTTCGGTCTGTTCTCGCTCGTCGCGGGACTGACCGCCGCCGAGGTCCGCAGGCGCCGTCCCGCCTGACCGCGGCTCGGCGAACACATCAGCACCGCGGGGCCGGCATCTGCCGGCCCCGCGCCGTTGTGTGGCCGGGCGGGAACCGCCGCACGACCGGCGCGGCAGGCGTACGCTCATCCCGAGGCGTCGACTTTCTCATTACGGTCATAGCCTTTCCGAGCGGTGCTCGCTCCCCCGTCCGACGGGATTGCCCTGCAAACGCACCACTTGCCGTACCCCTTCCACTAGATGAGGAAGTTATCTATTGCGTTTGCACTTAGGGGGGCGTAGGTTCTCCGCGATGCCTACTCGAAACGGACTTCGCGGGCGGCTGAAGGTCCTGCCCCTCGCCGCTCTCGCCACCGTCGCCATGCCGGTCGCGACGGCCGCAGCCGCAGCCCCGGGGCTGCCGCGCACGTTCAGCGTCACCCGTATCGACACCCCGGCCCCGGTGGGCGGCGGGTCGTTCGGGTGGGGCATCTGGAGCGCCGACCTCACGGGTGACGGCAAGCAGGATCTGCTGGTCGCCCAGGGCCAGGTCGGCACGGCGGCGGTCCCGAACAAGGTCTTCATCTTCAACGGCGTCAACGGCGCGCTCGTGGACACGATCAACCCGCCCGAGGACAATCCACCCACCGCGACCGGCGCCTACTCGAGTCCCGAGATGGCGTTCGTCTACATCGAGACGATGCCGGACCTCGGGAGCTGCCCGTCCGGCGACGGGCCGGATGCGGGCAAGATCTGCGACGACACCATCATCGGCCCCAAGGACGGCATCCCCGAGATCATCGTCGGCTCGCGCGCCCTGCGGGTCAACGTGACCGACGGCGCGCAGCCGGCGGCGCTCACCGATCCGCAGATCGGGCGCGGCTACGTGCTGGACGGCAAGACACGCGCCGTGCTCAAGCGCATCGACATGCCGGCCGCCGACCGCCAGGCCGTGGCTGCGCGCAACGCCCTACAGCCCAATCCGACGTCCCCGGCGTTCGGCCGGACGATGGCCTCGCCGCAGGGCATGCCGCCCTGCGCCGGTCTCACCAGCGAGAACAACGACAGCGGCGTCGGCCCGTGCCCCGCGATCACACGCGGCTCGGGCGACACCACAAGCGGGTCGACCAACCTGACCAACGTCAGCCTGCCCGACGCCGTCAACGGCCAGATGGTCGTCGGTGCGGGCATCCCGGCGGGCGCGAAGATCACCTCCGGCGGGGGAACGTCCACGCTGACGCTCAGCGCCGCCGCCACCGCGTCCGCGACCGGCGTCGCGCTGACCGCGACCGATCCGCGCTACTCGCAGGCGGTCCGGATCGGGGACCTCGACGGCGGCGGCCAGCCGGACATCGTCATCACCGCCCGCGGCTTCCCCGAGACGAAGGGCCCCGCCGGGAGCGCCGCTCCGGGCTCGGAGTGCAAGGCGAACCTGACGGCGGTCACGCCCAGCACGGCGAACTGCGGGGCGGGCAAGACCTGGGTCTACCGCGGTGAGGACATCGTCGGGACGGACCCGAAGGCGATCCTCGAAACGACCATGAACACACCGACGCCCGCGAACTGCACTGCGCTTCCGACGGCCACGGCGCCGTGCCTCCCCAACGGCGGCATCCAGAATCCCGACGCCCAGGCCAGCCCGGCCGGCGGCGAGTACGGCGGCAACCTGTACCGCGTCGGCGACCTCGTCGGCGACGACGGCTTCCCGGACTACATCATCCCCTACCGCGGCGCCGACCTGCCGCTGAAGTCGCCCGACAACGTGGCGGGCCTGAACATGGGCTCCGCCTACCTCTTCAACGGTAGGACGGGCTCGCTGGCTCGGACGATCGTCAGCCCCGAGCCGCAGATCCGCGCGCAGTTCAGCGGCACGTTCAACGCCGGCCGCGCCGTCGGAGACCTCGGCGCCACGCAGACGCCGGACATCCTGCTGCCGTCCGTCCTGCAGAACCTCCAGTTCGCCGATCAGGGGAGGCTGTGGGTGCTCAACGGCGACCTGACGGCCGGCGGCGGCGGCGAGCAGAGCTGGAACTTCGCGATGCTCAACGATCCCGAGCCATACATCGGAGGCAACTTCGGCACGATGACGGGCGTCGGCAACCTCGTCGATGGTGCGGGCGCGCCGGCGAACGAGGTCCTGATCGGCGGGATGCGCTTCGACACGTTCACCGAGGGGCCGCAGAACACGGTCGCCGACGTGAACTTCATGAACGCGACGCTCGACAAGAACCTCATGACGATCCCGCAGCCGGATGGCGTGCCCGGCGACGGCTTCGGTGTCGGCCTGACGCCGATGGGCGACCTCAACAACGACGGGTTCCTGGACTTCTCCGTCTCGGCCTACCTCGCGGACGGCGTCACCGGGGGCCAGGGTCGGGCCTGGATCTTCACGAGCGACAACTCGCCCCTGCCCGCGCCCCCGGCGGCCCCCGCGCCCATCGAGGCGGGACCGGTGACGCCCGCCTCGCTGGACAAGCCGCTGCTGGCGGGCCGCTGCGCGAATCGTACGGTCGGCACGGATGCCACGGAGACGATCAAGGGCACGCTCGCGGGAGACCAGATCTTCGGCTTCGCGGGCAACGACACGATCATGGGCTACCAGGGCCAGGACTGCATCGACGGCATGGGCGGCAACGACAAGCTCATCGGTGGCGACGATTCCGACAAGCTGATCGGCGGGTCCGGAGCGGATCGACTGATCGGCGACGACGGTCGCGACAAGCTCTATGGCGGGTCGGGCAACGACCGCCTGGAGGGGCGCGCCGGCAACGACATGCTCGCCGGCGGCAGCGGCAACGACCGGCTCATCGGCGGCTCGGGCGACGACAAGCTGTTCGGCGAGGCGGGCACGGACCGGATCATCGGTGGCCCGGGCTCCAACCGCATCGACGGCGGCGCTGGCAACGACTCGATCGACGCGCGCAACGGCCGCAAGGACCGTGTGATCTGCGGCCCCGGAAACGACAAGGTCCGCGCCGACTCGATCGACTTGTTGAATGGCTGCGAGCGCGTGACGATCGGAGGGAAGATCCGATGAGCACCACGGCCGAACCGGCAGCCGAGAAGAAGTCGTCACGGCGACGTTCGCTGGGCAAGCCACGGGTCCGCGGCACGGCGGGCGGCGCCGGCGGCGCCCCGCGCGGCGGTCTCACGCTGCCGGTGCTCGTCGTCGCGCTCGCACTTGTCGTCGGCGGCATCGGCGCGATCATGGTGTCGTCGTCCTACGACACGCCCCACAAGGCGAGCGTGCTGGGGCCGAACCTCGCGATCAACGACGGGGCTTCGAACCCGGGCGACCTCAGCGCCAACAACTCGCCGACGCTCGTCCGCAACCCGGCCGACGAGAACAACCTCGTCACCGCTGCTCGCATCGACTCGCCGGCGTACTCGTGCTCGCTGAACGCCTCCTTCGACGGCGGCGGTCGCTGGGCGCAGACCCCGATCCCGGCGCCGGCGGGCGAGGAGCCGAAGTGCTTCGCCCCGGACGCCGCGTTCGCGTCAGACGGCACGCTCTACGTCTCCTACGTGACGCTCAAGGGTCGCGCGAACGCACCCAACGCGGTCTGGATCACGCGCTCCACGGACGGCGGCAAGACGCTCGGCCCGCCCGTCCAGACCCCGCTCGGGCCGCGTGCCTTCCAGGTGCGGCTGACGGCCGATCCGCGCTCAGCGAAGCGCCTCTACCTGACGTGGGTGAAGGCCGACGAGCTCGGCCTCTACGCCTTCGCGAACACCGGCAACCCGATCATGGCGGTGCGCTCCGACGACGGCGGCGCCAACTGGACCGACCCCGCCCGCGTCAGCGGCGCCGGGCGCCAGCGCGTCGTCGCGCCCTCGCCCGTCGCCGGTACGGCCGCCGGCGAGCTCGACGTCCTGTATCTCGATCTCGGTGACGACGTGCTGGACTACGCCGGCGGCCATCGCGGCCGAGGCGGCCCGCCGTATGGCGGCAAGTGGCAGCTCGTGCTCGCGCGCTCGACGGACAACGGCGCGACGTGGAAGGAGTCGGTCGTCGACCCCGCGCTGACGCCGACCGAGCGCTTCATCGTCTTCACGCCACCGTTCCCGTCGCTCGCCGTGGACCGTGGGAGCGGCACGATGTACGCGGCGTTCCAGGACGGCCGCAACGGCGACCCCGACGTCCTGCTGTGGACGCTGCGCAAGGGCGCGAGCACGTGGAGCGCTCCGGTACGCGTCAACGACACCGCGGTCAAGGACGGGACCGCCCAGTACCTGCCCAAGCTCGCCGTCGCGCCCGACGGTCGTCTCGACGTCCTGTACTACGACCGCCGCGCGGACGGTACGAACGTCCTCGACGAGGTGTCCCTGCAGTCCTCCTTCGACGGCGCCGGGACCTTCACGCCGCGCGTCAAGGTCTCCGATCGCAGCTTCAGCTCGCGAATCGGCGCCGGCCTCGAGCGCAACCTCGCGGACCTCGGCAGCCGGCTCGCGCTGCTGTCGACCGACACGCGGGCCTACGGCGTGTGGACCGACACCCGCAACGGCAGCGTCCGCACCGCCAAGCAGGATCTCGCCCGCGGCCTCGTGGCGTTCAACGATCCGCCACGGCTGTCCAGTGGCCTGGAGAGCCTGCTTCGCATCGGCGGCATCGTCCTGATCGCGCTGGGCGTGGGCCTCGTGGGAAGGACCGTCGTGCGCAACCGCAAGCCGGCGTAGACGCCGTGGGACCGCACGGGCTCCCGCACGCTTGGAGCACCGGCGACGGACCATGAAGGCCGCCCTGCGCAAGCTCGCGCTGCCGATCGCGTTCCTCGTGGTCGCGCTGCCCCTCGGCATCGGGGTCGTCATGGCGATGGGCGACCGCGACGACTCCGGCGACGAGTCCGCCTTCACGCCGGTCTCGCAGGGACCGGGGACGCGCCAGGCGCCGCGGGCGCAGCCACGCTGGGAGCGCGTCGCGACGCTGACCGGCAACCGCGCGGCGTCGAAGGCGTTCGCCGTGTCCACGCGGGCGATCCAGTGGAAGGCCGACTGGCGATGCATGGACGGCACGTTCCGGATGACCGTCGGGCGGCCGTCGCAGGACGGCCAGGTGCTCGCGACCAGTGACTGCCCCGACGTCGGCTCCGAGACCTCGACGGGCACCGGGGCCGGCATGCTGCGGGTCGACGCCAGCGGGCCGTGGAGCATCACGGTCCGCCAGCAGGTCGACACGGCGCTCGACGAGCCGCCGCTCACCGGCATGACGCCGGACGCGCTCATGCTGCGCGGCCGCTTTCACGCCGTCCAGAAGCACGGCGAGGGGACCGTCTCGCTGTACCGGCTGCCGAGCGGGCGTCTGGCGCTGCGCTTCGAGAGGTTCTTCACGTCACCCAGCCCGGGGTTGCGCCTGTGGCTGAGCGACGCGCCCGACGTCACGTCGACGCTCGAGGCGAGGCAGTCCCGGTACGCGGACGCGGGGGCGATCCGCTCGACGCTGGGCAGCTACAACCAGATGCTGCCCGCAGCGATCGACGCCGCCAAGGTGCGCACCGTCGTGATCTGGTGCCCCACGGTGCTGATCGCGTTCAGCGCCGCACCCCTTTCGACCCGCTGAGGAGGCCCCGTGCAGAGCGCCACCGACGTCGAACGCCTCGCGCGGCCGCGGGGCCGCTGGATCGTCGACCGCCGCCTGATGGGCATCGCGCTCGTCACCGAGATCGTCGGCGTCGCGCTCGCGTACCTGTGCGTCTACGTCCCCGTGCTCGGACCCAAGCTCACGCCCGACGAGGCCGACCGCCACTGGCTCGCCGCCACCGTCTCCGCGCTCCTGGTCGCGGTCTACGGGGTCATCGTCGTGAGACGTTCGCTGCGCGCGCGCCGGCGCGGCGGACCGCTGCAGGTGCTGCTCGCGCAGGACGCCGAGGACGACGTGGTGCTCCCACGCGTCCCCGTGGCGCTGCGCTTCGAACGCGTCGCACCCGTCTGGCTCAAGCGTGCCGGGGCGTTCTCGCTCGCGACGCTGCCCTTCTCCGTGGCGTTCGGCGCGCCGCTGTGGCTGGCGTGGCTGGCGATCCTCGCACCGTGGTTTGCGATCATCGCGCTGGAGACGCGCGCCAAGTACGGTCGCCACCCGCTGTTCGCGTGCTTCGGCCTGCTCGTGATCCTGCAGACGCTGCACATGGTCGAGCACTCCACGCAGGTCACCCAGCTGCTGCTGACCGGCGGGGCGCTCGCGAAGTCCCACGGCGTCATCGGCCAGCTGGACTTCGAGAGCACGCACTTCGTCGCCGACGTCGTGCTGTGGCTCACCGTCGGCTGGCTGGCGATCAAGTTCCTGGCCCGCAACGTCTGGCTGTGGGTCGCGTTCGCCACGGCCAGCATGCACGCGGTCGAGCACCTGTACCTGTTCTGGCTGTACGCCGCCGACCGCACCGTCTACCTGTCGGGCGGTGCCGCCGGGATCATGGGCCACTACGGGCTGATCGGCTCACCGCTGGATCGCCCGTACCTGCACTACACCTACAACTTCATCGTCACGGTGCCATTGCTGGTCGCGTTCTGGGACGAGGCGCGGCACGTCGATCGCGTCGATCGCGTGCGTGCCAAGCGCCGGGCCGCCAAGGCCCCTGCCGGCTGACCGCGGCCGCCGCCCGGTCCGGCGGGGGCGTCAGCCGGGCGAGCGCGACGCGAGCGCGTCGATGAGCTCGTCGATCGCCGCGATCGTCGGCGACCGCGGAGCGTGATCGAGCGGCGCGACGCCGATGCGCTCGGCGGCGGCCACGCCCGCGTCGGCGGGGATCGACGCGAACACCGGCTCGCCCAGCATCCGCTCGACGTGGCGCACGTCGCGCTCGTCGCCGACGCGGTTGGCGATGAACACGACGCCGTCGGGGCGGCGCATGCGTGCCAGCCGCGCCACGCGGCGACCGGTCATGGCCGACTGCGCCGTCGGCTGAACGACGACGACGTACGTGTCCGCGTACGGCGCCCAGTCATCGGCGGTCGGCTGTGGCCCGGCGGGCATGTCTCCGATGAGCGCCCAGTCGCGAAACTCGGGAGCCGCGACGAGCCCCTTGCCGACCTCCCAGAACGCCTTGCTCGCAGCGACGATCGGCTTGAAGCCCTCGCGGCCGGTCTTCCCGCGCTGCAGCAGCCGCACCCCATCGGGGGCGGCCGTCGAGAAGCGCTGGGCCGCGACGGCAGCATCGACGCCCCAGCACCACCGCCAGCGCCCCTGCTCGTCCTGCTCGGCCGCCTCGTTCAGCGGCGGCGGAACGGGATCGGGGCCGCTTCCAAGGCTCAGTGAGAGACCGGGCAGCAGGTCGGAGTCGAGCGCCAGCACCGGCGTGCCACGGCGCGCCAGGAGCCGCGCCATCGTGCCGGCGATCACCGACTTGCCCGCGCCCCCCTTGCCGATCACGGCCACCCTCATGACGACGACACTACCGACGGCTCAGCGGTCCGTGTCGGTAGGTGTCACGACCCACCTAGCGACCGGATAGGCTGAGCGCGTGAGCGCCTCAGCGCACCCGCCCCGGCGCCCCAAGCGGCGCGCCCCCCGGGCCATCTCGGCGAAGCGCCTGCGCTCGCCTGGGTTCTGGGCGAGCATCGTGATGGTCATCCTGCTGGTCGGCTACGTGCAGGTGATCGTCGCAAGCCAGCCGCATCCGACCGGGCAGCGCCTGAACTTCTCGAGCTTTCAGGACCTGGCCGAGAACGGCGCCATCAAGCGCGCACGGATCCTCGATCAGGACTCCTACATCGAAGGAACCCTCCAGCGCCGTGGCGGCAAGCCGACGCACTTCAACACGCCCTACCTGAAGTCCGAGACGTCCCGCGGCGACCTGACCCGCACGCTGACCGCCAACCAGATCCCGTTCAGCATCGACCAGCAGCTGCGCAAGACGGCGCTCCCCTACCTATCGGTGCTGCTGCCGACCTTCATGCTGATCGTGATCTTCGCCTACTTCATCTTCGCCTACCGCGCCGGCTCGGGGCTGTTCGCGACGAACAGCGGCGCACGCAGGGCCGGCGACGACGACTCGCTCCTGCGCTTCGCGGACGTCGCGGCACAGCACCAGGCCGTTACGGAGTTGCGCGAGCTCGCGCAGTTCCTGACCGATCCCGACCGCTTCCGCAAGCTCGGGGCACGCATCCCCAAGGGCGTCCTGCTGTACGGGCCGCCGGGCTGCGGCAAGACGCTGCTCGCGCGCGCCGTCGCGGGCGAGTCGGGCGCGTCGTTCTACTCGATCTCGGGCTCGGACTTCGTCGAGATGTACGTCGGCGTCGGCGCCGCGCGCGTGCGCGAGCTGTTCAAGGACGCGCGCGAGAACGCGCCCGCGATCATCTTCATCGACGAGATCGACGCGGTCGCGCGCAAGCGCAAGTCGGGTCCGAGCGCGAGCGAGGGATCCAGCGAGGAGCAGGGTCAGGCGCTCAACCAGCTGCTCACCGAGATGGACGGCTTCTCCGCCGACGCGGGCACGATCGTGATCGCCGCGACCAACCGCCCCGACGACCTCGACCAGGCGCTGCTGCGGCCCGGCCGCTTCGATCGCGCGATCTCCGTCGACCGGCCCGACGAGGCGGGCCGTTCGGAGATCCTCGCGCTGCACGCGCGCAGCAAGCCGATGGCCGCCGACATCGACACCTCGGCGATCGCGCGCCGCGCGATCGGGCTGACCGGCGCGGACCTCGAGAGCGTCACGAACGAGGCGGCGCTGCTCGCCGCCCGTGCGGGCCGCGAGGACATCTCGCAGATCGAGCTCGAACAGGCCCTGACGCGCATCCTCGAGGCGCCCGAGCGCCAGCGGCGGCTGACGATGCGCGATCGCAACGTCGGTCAGCAGTCGCTGGACGCCGAGCGCGTGACGTTCGCCAACGTCGCCGGCGTCGGCGAGGCGATGACCGAGCTCGAGGAGATCCGCGACTACCTCATCGATCCGGCACCGTTCGCGAACATGGGCGCGCGGTTTCCGCGTGGCTTCCTGCTCGTCGGCCCACCGGGCTGCGGCAAGACGCTGCTCGCGCGAGCGGTCGCGGGCGAGTCGAACGCCGCATTCCTCGCCGTGGCCGCCACCGAGTTCACCGAGATCTACTCGGGCGAGGGCTCCGGACGCGTGCGCGACCTCTTCGCGCGGGCCCGGGCGATGGCCCCGGCGATCATCTTCATCGACGAGATCGACGCGATCGGCGCGCGCCGCGAGTCCTCCTCGGATGGCAACCGCGAGCGCGACCAGACCCTCAATCAGATCCTGATCGAGCTCGACGGCTTCCGCGCGCGCGACAACGTCATCATCATGGCCGCGACCAACCGGCCCGAGATCCTCGATGCCGCGCTCGTGCGCGCCGGCCGCTTCGATCGCGAGATCACCGTCGACCTGCCCGATCGCAAGGGCCGGCGCGACATCCTCCAGGTCCACATCGGCACGAAGCGCCTGGGCCCGGACGTCGACCTCGACGCCATCGCAGGGATCACGCGCGGGCTGTCGGGCGCCGACCTCGCGAACGTCATGAACGAGGCCGCATTGCTGAGCGCACGTCGCGGCCGCGACGTGATCGCGATGGCGACGATCGAGGAGGCCGTCGAGCGTTCGACGATGGGCATCTCGCGCGCGCACGTGCTCGGCGACGACGAGCGGCGCACCGTCGCCGTGCACGAGGCCGGTCACGCCGTCGTCGCGACCTCCATCTCCGAGGCGGGCCTGCCGCACATGATCAGCATCATCCCGTCAGGGCGCTCGCTCGGCCGCGCCTGGATGACGGACGGCCACGACCGGCTCGTCTACTCGCGCTCGGCCATGATCGACGAGATGGCCATCCTGCTGGCCGGTCGCTGCGCCGAGGAGCTCATCTTCGGTCACGCCGGCTCGAGCGCCCACGGCGACCTCGCCGAGGTCGGCCGCATCGCCCACCAGATGGTGCGCGAGCTCGGCATGAGCGAGCGGGTCGGCCCGATCGGATACCCGGAGGAGCCCGACGGCGACGGGCACAGGGTCGCCTACTCCGACGACACGGCGCGCGTCATCGACGCCGAGGCGCGGCTGCTCGTCGACGAGGCCTACGCGCGGGCGACGGCTGTGCTGCGCGCGTCGCGCGACGCGCTCGAGCGGATGACGTCGGCCCTGCTGGAGTCCGAGACGCTGACGTCCGCCGAGATCGAGAAGCTCATGCGCCGGCCCGAGCGGTCGACCGCCACGACGTACTAGTACCGGCGGCTCGCGCGCCGCGAGAGGAGCGCCATCACGACCAGCACGGCGACGATCCCGAGCACGACCAGCGAGATGACGTTGACGAGGCCAAGGCCCGAGCCGGATGTCTCGTCGGCCTGCGCGGGGACGTCCGCGGGCACCGCCGCGGCCGCGGCCGGCCTGGCCACCGGCAGCAGGGACCGCTTGTCGAGGATGCCGGTGCCCTTGATGAACGTCCAGCCGTCGTAGACGCCCGGGCGGTAGGCGAACGTCCCCTGCGAGAAGAACAGCGGGACCGCGGGCACGTCGCGGGCCAGCAGCGTGAGCTCGGCCGCCGTCGCCCGGCGGCGCTGCGACAGGTCGGGTGCGGACGCCACCCGGCGGGCCAGCTCGTCGAACGGGACGCTGCGGTATCCCCCGAAGTTCAGCGGCGCGGTGCGGGGATCGGATCCGAACAGGCGCACCAGGTAGTCGGGATCGTGGGACGCGAGCGCCGGGATGCTCTGGATCGCCGCGTCGAAGTCCGCGGGCGCGCCGCGCGCGCCGATCGCGCGCTCCAGGCGCTGGCGCGAGAGCTTCACCAGCGTGGCGTCCGCCCCCGCCTGGCGCAGCGCGAGCACCACCCGCCGGCCCGCCTCCAGCCGGACGGGATCGTTCGTGGGCGCCAGCACGCGCAGCGGGCGCCCGAGCGCCTGCAACACCGGCCGCGCGGAGACGGGGTCGAAGCGCTGCAGGCGCGAGCCGGCCGCCCAGCGCGATGCCGGGTGGATGTAGCCCTCGTCGGCGGCGCGCGCCGGCGCGGCGCTGCGGGCGATCCGCTCGAGATCGAGCGCGGCGGCGATCGCGCGACGCGTCTCGAGTCGGTCGAGCGGGGCACGCCGGACGTTGAGCACGAGCGCGGTGCCGACGTAGGACGGGCCGCGGCTCAGGGCGACGCCGAGCGTCGAGGCGACATCCGTGGCTGTCGGCTCGGGCAGGTTCAGCGGCACCATGTCCACGCGGCTGGCGCGCAGCGCGGCGTAGGTGCGGTCCGCGTCGCCGATGATCGGCACGCGGATCTCGCGCACCCGCGGGGCGCCGCGGAAGTAGCCGGGGCTGGCGCGCAGGACGTACCCCCGCTTGGCGCCGGCGCGGATGAGGCGGTAGGGGCCGCTTCCCACCGCCGGCCCGGGCGGGGCCACACGACCGCCGGCCAGCCCCTGCCACAGGTGCCGGGGGATGATCGGCAGGTCGGCGAGCGGCTGATCGTCGAACCCCAGCGACGGCCGGCGCAGGTCGATCCGCGCCGTCAGGCGACCGGTCGCCCGAACGCGGCTCACGTCGTCGAGCTGCGGCGTGAAGCGCGGCTGGTAGTGCGATGCGACATAGCCGAACGTGAAGGCCACGTCGGCTGCCGTCAGCGGCCGGCCGTCGTGCCAGCGCACCCCGTCGCGCAGCCTGACCGTCAGGCGCAGGCCGTCATCGCTGCGCGTGACCGAGCGCGCGAGCCACGGTCTCGGGATGCCGGCGGCGTCGCGCCACAAGAGCGTGTCGTAGACGAGCGTCACGAGCGGATAGCCGAGCCCGAACGTGTACGGCGTGAGCGTGCCGTCGTAGGCGGGAAACGGCAGGGTCACGCGCGCGACCGCCGCCGAATCGCCGGAGGCCGCGACCGCCGCCGGCGAGCCGCCGGCGGCCAGCAGGACGACGAACGCGGCCAGCATGCGACATCGCGCGCCGAGGGTCTGCACGCCCGGCAGCGTAGTCGCTCGGCGCTCGCCGCAGTCGCCGTTTCGCCGTCCGCGCGACTGGGGTCCCCAGACCCGTTTGCCGGGGTTGCAATCTCGGCGCATATACGGTAGATAGCACTGTGTAGCGATCACCTAGTCGTCATCAAGCGCGGAGGGTCCCCCGGTGTATAGACGAGGACGTATGTTGAGCCTGGCCATCCTGTCGGTGCTCGGAGTCGCGGTGACCGGCGTGGGCCTGGCCTGGGCCTGTACCCCGTCGGGCTTCGGTACCCCGGCGACACCGGCCGCCCCGCCGGCGTCGACCGGTACGCCGGCGCCCGCCGCGAGCGCGCCGGCTGTCAGCGCTGCACCGGTTGCGGCGAGCGCCGCGGCGGCGCCCGCGCCCGCACCGGCCCCCACGGCGAGTACGTCGTCTGCGGCTGCGAGTGCGTCGGCGACGACGAGCGGTGCCGTCAGGAGCACGACCAACACGGTCAGCCCGCGCACGACGGCCAACCGTCAGAGCAATCGCTCCAGCGGCGCGTCCGCGCCACGCGCCGGCAGCGCGCCGCGCGCGACCGCGACGGCTCCACGCACGACGGTGGCGACTGCGACCGCACGCCAGAGCGGCGCGACGGCGGGCGTCACGCGCCAGGGCACGCAGGCGGTGTTCTCCGGCAGCAAGCCGCCGACCAAGGCCCATGCCAAGGCCCCCAAGGCCACGGCGCCGGCCAACGCGACCGCGACCACGGCCCCGACACGCAGTGCCACCGCCGATCTCTGGAGTGGCGTCACGTCCGCCAGCACCTCCCCCATCAGCGCCGCCGAGGCCAGCGCAGGCGGACAGAGCACCGGCATGGCCACAAGCGTCATCGCCGGCCTCGCCATCCTCGGCCTCGGCATCACCGGCCTCGCCGGCACCTTCCTCGTGACCGCCGGCCGCCGCCGCACCGCAACCAAGACCAAGCGCTAAGCACGCCAGGACCGGGGGTGGGTTACGCGCCCCCGATCCCGCGACACCCGAGCCCCGGTGCCTACGCCGCCGGGGCTCGTCTGCGTCTTGTGGATTGGGATCGCCTCCCGTGCGTCTCCCCCGCGCGCCGAGGGAGACGGGCTCGGGCTGTATCAGGCCGAGACCGGCGCGCCGGTGAGGCGCTCGGCCAGCCGTACGATCGCGGCAACGCCTGGAGCCTCGGCGTCGAGGTCGATCGGCGCGAGGCCGTCGCGGTCGGCGTCGGCGATGACGGCGTCCTCCGGGATCACGACCAGCTCGTGGTCGCCGAGCACCTCGCGCATGAGCTCGATGTCCGCGTCGTCGCGGACGCGATTGGCGACGACGATCACGTCGGCGACGCGCGCCGCGAGCTCGATCGCGCGGCGCGCGACCTCGAGCGACTTGGCGGTCGGGTTGGCGACGACGAGGACGACGTCGGCATGGCCGTGCTCGAGCTTCTCGAGCGTCGAGAGGCCGGCCTCGAGGTCGCAGACGACCGTGCGCTCGCCGTGCTCGAGCTGGCGTACGAGGTTCGCGGGATTGACGCCACAGCACAGGCAGCCGGCGTCGATGACGTCCAGGCGCGTCGCCACGACGAGACGCACCCCGTCGGGGGCGTCGGCGCCGAAGCGGTCGACGATCTCCTCGAGCGTCGGAGCGTGCTCGGCCTCGCCGGTCGCCACCGCCTGGCGGGCCGAAGCGACGAGGTCCGTCTGCTCGGCACCGACCCCGAGCGAGACACCGAGCATCGGGTTCAGGTCAGCGTCGAGCGCCAACACCGTTTGGCCCGCGCGCGCGAGCGCGCGCGCGAGGGTCCCGGACACGGTGGTCTTTCCCACCCCACCCTTTCCTGCGACCGCGATCTTCATCGCATCACCTCGTTCTCACGGTCATGGTCTTCGACAGCGGGCCGGTCCGCCCGGACACGTTGTCGCGAGCCGCGACCTTGTAGTAGTACGTCGTGCGTGGCCGCAGGCGGGTCACGGCCAGCGTGATCTCGGCATCGAGCTTCGTCACGGGGAACGTGCAGTTGCCCTTGCACAGGGTCGCCGCGCGGTCGAACTCACCGCGCGTGCGGATCGGGCCGAGCGACTGCTTGACGAGGTAGCCGCGCGCGGCGGGGGCCTTGGAGCCGTCCGAGCCCGGCGCGTGGAACGTCAGCACGATCTTGCCCGCCCCCGACGTCCGCGCCCTGAGACCCTCGACGCGACCCGGTGTGCGCCCGAAGCGCGTCGCACAACGGCGGCGGCTCGCGGCTGCTCGCGCGTTGATCTGCCGTGTCAGCAGCGCGATCAGCCGCGGCCGGCCGTGGTAGCGGCGGCGCGCGCGATCACGGGCCCGGCGCGCCTCGCCGGCGGAGTCCGAGCGGCAGTCACGCAGCCCCTGCATCCGCAGGGCCTGCGACGCGAGCGCGGCGGCCGCATCGTCCGACGGCGTGGCCGCCGGGGGCGTCACCACGCCATCCGCCGGCGGGAGTGGCGGTGGTGGCGGTGGCGGTGGCGCGACGAACGGGCAGCCGTCGCCGCCGGCGCCCAGGTCGACCGGGCCGGCCGCGCTCGGCAGCTCGTCGTCGCCGATCGAGACCTCGTCGCAGTAGCCGAGCCGGCCGTTGGCGCCCGATCCCCAGCAGCGCACGCCGGCGTCGTCGAGCGTCGCGCAGGTGTGCTGAGCGCCGGCGCTGATCGCGACGGCGGTGCGCCCGTCGCCGAGCGCCACGTTGCCGGCCGAGCTCGGCGGCTCGTTGTCGCCGATCGCGCGCGTATTGCCGTAGCCGAGCTGGCCGAAGCCGCCGAAGCCCCAGCAGCGAACGTTGCCGTCGTCGAGGATCACGCACGTGTGCTGGTCGCCGGCGTCGATCGCCGTTGCCCCGTGGCCACTCAGGTCGACGACGGGGGCCATTCCCGGCGTCTCGTCGTCACCGATGCTGACCGAGTTGCCCTGGCCCAGTCGGCCGCTGCCGTTGTAGCCCCAGCAGCGCACGCCGCCGTCGTCGAGGATCGCGCAGGTGTGACCGAAGCCCGTCGTGATCGCCTTCGCGCTGCGGCCGGCGCCGAGGAAGACCGGCCCGGCCGTCTCGATCGAGTCGACCGGGGGGATGACCGGATTCGCCGTCGGATCTCCCGGACCGGCCGGCTCGCGGCCGATGTTCCTCGTGTTGGCATAGCCGAGGCGTCCGTCACCGCCGAATCCCCAGCAGCGCACGGAGTCGTCGTCGAGGATCGCGCAGGTATGAAAGCCCCCGGCGCTGATGGCCTTCGCCGTGTGCCCGCCGAACTGGATCGGCGGGGAGTCGCCGGGGAGCTCGTCGTCGCCGATGTTCCGCGTGTGGTAGAGGCCGAGCCGGCCGTCGAGGTTGAAGCCCCAGCAGCGCACGGCGCCGTTGGAGAGCAGCGCGCAGGTGTGACCGTTGCCAGCCGTGATCGCGGTCGCCGTGAGCCCCGCGCCGAGGAACACCGGCCCGCCGGACCCGGGCGGCTCGTCGTCGCCGATGCTCTTCGTGTTGGCGTATCCGAGCTCGCCGTTGCCCCCGAAGCCCCAGCAGCGCACGGTGCCGTCGTCGAGCAGCGCGCACGTGTGCACGCTGCCCGCCGCGATGGCCGTGATCGTGCGCCCCGCGGCGAGGTCGATCGGCCCCACGGAGGCGGGCGCTTCGTCGTCGCCGATGCTCGCGACACCGCCATAGCCGAGCTTGCCGTCGCCTCCGAAGCCCCAGCAGCGCGTCGCCGTGCCGACCACCGCGCAGCTATGGAAGCTGCCGGTCGCGATCTTGCCGGCGGCAGGGGACGACGGCTGCGACGCCTGGTCCGCCACCGCGCCGCCAGGCAGCGCCGCGATCGCGGCGGCCAGCACGAGCGGCGCGGGCCACCGCCGCCGCATGCCCCGGCGCCGGCGTGCCCTCGCCGTCGGTCGAATGTTCGTCGTGCTCACCGCCCTGACGGACCTCGAGCTCGTCGCACCGCGCACCCGCGGGCTCAGCGCTTCAGCCTCGTCGAACGCCTCAGCGTGCGTGCGTTGCCGGCGCTGTCGGTGACCTTGACCGCGAACTTCACCGAGATGACCTTGCGCGCCTTCATCGCCCGCACGATCTGCAGCCGCAGCGTCGCGGGCAGCTTCAGCGCGACCTTGCGCTTGGCGCCCTTGGCCAGCTTCACGCTGACGCTCTTGAGCTTGTAGGTCTTCGCCGCGATCCGCCCACGCCTCGGCAGCCGGACCGTCCCGCTGACGACCGCCGTGCAGGCCTCCGAGGTGCACGACACGGTCAGCCCAACCGTCGGACGGAGCTTCTGGATCGCCGCGCCGGAGAGCTTCGCCGTTGGCGCCACGGTGTCGCCCGCGGCCGGCGGCGGCGGCGGGACCGGCGCCGGCGGCGGGACCGGCGCCGGTGGCGGTTCGATCGCCGGCGGCGGGGGCGTGACCACCGGGTTGGGCCCCACGACCACGAGCTCGGAGATCCCGCTCAACCCGTAGCTCGTCGCCTGGGTCGCGGCGGTGTCCGACAGCGGCGCGGGCGCAAGCGCGAGGATGCCGGTCGCCCGGGCGACGACGCCGCCCAGCAGCGCCGCGTCCATCGGCTTGGCGGCGTCGGCGACGTACGCGACGTTGCTCGGCAACCCCCGCGACTTGGACTCGTTCACGACGGCCTGGGACGTGTCGTAGACCGTGGCGCCGCCGAGGCGCGTGGCGTTCGGCAGCCCGGACAGGACGCTCGCGCTCACCGACGACGTTGCGCCGACGACGAGCGTCTTGTCGATGTCCAGGTCGGTGCTGCCGAGCGCCGTCGTCGTGGCGGCCGGCACGGCGTCGGCTCCCGTGAACAGGATCGGCAGCCGCCGCGCCGCGGCCAGGCCGACGGCCGCCGCGGACTCCGCGCTCGCCGGATTGACGATCATCACGGCGTCGAAGGCCGGGCGCAGGGTCGCCGGCGTGGCGTTGTCCTTCTCGATCGCCGTGCGGTTGTCCATGGCGTCGGCGATCAGCGCGGCCGTGGCCGCGTCGCTGCCGCCGTCCAGGCGGACGACCTGGGGCATGAACAGCCCGCTGATCAGGCCGGCCTCCGTCTGCAGGGCGCTGCTGAGCTTCGTCGTGTCGCCGATGAGGAACACCTTCGCCGGGCGGATGCGCTGGATCTCGTCCTTGACGCTCGTCGGCAGCGCGGCGGCGGGCGACAGCAGTACCGGTCCCGGATTCGCGCGCGCCAGCACCGTCGCGGCCATCGCTCCGGCGACGTCGTTCTCGTTGACGATCACGACGGACGAGTCGTTGCGCGAGGCCGGACCACCCGGCGGCGATGCGAGCGTCGGGTTCTGGTTCGCGGGATCCTTGGCCCCGCCGACGAGCGCGCCCTCGTTGCCGGCCGGGTAGCCGAGCTTCGACAGCGCGACGGAGCGCGCGATGACGTCGGGCTGGTCGACCATCGTCCTCGGTGCGGCGCCGCCGGCGTCGAAGTCCACCTTCGCGAGGTAGTAGTCCTCGGTGTCGGTGTCCCAGTTGCCCTCGCGCGAGTCCATCCAGCCGATCAGCACCTGGCTGCCGATCGTGACGAGCTGTGGCCCCCAGGACCAGTAGCCCGATGCCGGGCGCGTGTCGTAGCCGACGTCGCTGTTGAGCGAGCGGTCGGTGATGCGGATGTTGTCCGAGAACGAGGTTCCACCGTTCGTCGAGTAGGCGTAGTACGTGTCGCCCAGGCGGATGTCGTCGCAGTAGATGTGCGAGTGCGTGCAGTTGCGCTCGCCGGGGCCCTGGAACCAGTGGCGGCGGTCGTGCCAGACGACGTTGACGCGCCCGTTCGGCGACACCGATACGTTCGGATGGCGCGTCTGCACGGTCCGGGCGCCGGGCCTGGGCGTGTTGTCGTCGATCTTCTTGGGCGTGGACCACGTTGCGCCGTAGTCGTTCGAGCGCTGGAACCAGACCGTGGCGTCGAAGTTGATGAAGTGATCGGAACCGAGGAAGCCACCCGTCGGAGCCGTCGGCCCGCCCGGCGTGTCGAGGTAGACGAGGTAGAGACGCCCGGGCGTGTTCGGATCCGACGCCATTCGCGGGTACGTCGCGGTCGTGGAGCTCAACGGACCCGAGGCGGGCGGGTTCTCGATCGGCGTCAGGTGCGTGTCGTTGACGCTTGAGCGCGCGGTGTTCTTGACCTTGGCGATGTCGACCGGCGCGCTCCACGACGCGCCCCCGTTGGTCGAGCGCGCGGCTTGCAGGATCCCGTCGATGCCGGCCGTGCGCCAGACGACGCTGAGCGAGCCGTCGGCGTTGAGGACGATCGGCACGGGATCCGAGGCGTCGACGCCGACCGGGCTCGCGTTGGCCATCTGCGTGTAGGTCAGCCCGCCGTCGTTGGAGACCGCGATGTGGACGGCGTCGCAGGCCGTGGTGCACGCCGGCGGCGCGGCGCCGTTGCCCGTGCCCACGAAGTCGCGCGCGGCGGCGTAGACGCGATCGGCGCCGCCCGTGCCCGCACCGGGCTCGACCGCCAGATCGGGCCGCGTGAAGTTGGGACCCGGCGACGGCACGGCGGAGTCGTTCGTTCCCGGTCCGCCGTCCATGACGACGACGCCCGGCAGCCATGTCAGGCCGCCGTCGGTCGACCTGTGGATGACCACGGAGGTGTCCGGGATCGCGGTGTTCGTCTTGTTGGCGGTGACGATCGCGTAGACGTTCTGGCCGGAGCCGAACTCGACGGACTGATGGAACGCGCAGCGCGACGAGAGCGCGGCGGCGGCGGCCGGCGCGAGCGCCACGGCCGGGCTCCAGGTCACTCCGCCGTCGAGGCTCCTGCTCGCCTCGCAGCGCAGGTCGAGGTAGTTGGCGTTGACGGCGACGAGGTGCTGCGGGTTCGTGCGGTTGACCGTGAGCCCGATCTGGTCGACGGCGCGGAACTTGCTCGCATCGTCGTTGAGGCGGTAGTTCGGCCCGACGCGGACCTCGGCCACGGCCGCGGAGGCGAGGCTCAGGGACAGCAGCAGCGCCCCGGTCGCGGCGAGGCTGATCGTGCGCTTCGTCATGGGACTCACCTCGAGAAGTGGGGTTGCGTCCGGCTTGTGAGCGTCCGCAGGCGGCGGACGCAGACCACGATGCCGCCCATGAGCGCGAGCACGGCGAGGATCGTCGCGGCGAGCACGGCCGGCGATACGTCGCCCGGCGACCTGCCGGGTACGGCACCCGCGCCGGCAGCGGCGGTGACGCGCAGCTTCGTGCGGCCCGGAGCACCGAACGTGTGCCGGTTGCGTGTCGTGACCTGCGTGCCCATCATGAGGTAGTCGCCGGGGGGCGTCGCCGCCGGAATCGGGACGGACAGGGTGAACGTGCCCTGCGGGCTCACGTTCGTGTTTGCGAGCGGCTCGGCATCGCGCGTGTTCAGCCGGATGTCGACGCCGCTTGCGATCGCCGCCGTGCTGGCGCTGAAGCCCGCGCCGGTGACCGTCACCGAGCTCCCGCGAACGGCGGTCTGCGGCGTCACCTGCAGAATCGCTCCCTGCGCCGATGCCTCGGCGGCCGTCGCCAACTGCGCCAGCACCCCAAGCAGCACGAACAACCCCAGTCTCCGCCTCATCACGACTCCTTTGTGCACGGGCGAGGCAGCCACTCCGCCTCGCCATCCCCGTCGACGCATCCCTTCGCTGGAGCGATGCCTACCAGGGTCTGTGCCTTGTGACTAGATGTGACGTACATAGAGTGGCGGGGAAATGTAGTGCCGACGCAGCGACAGCGCCCAAATTGCTCGGCTTTCGACGCCGGCCTGGCGCGACGGCGCTCAGCGCGTCTGTTGCCGGCGGCGCATCAGCGCGAGCCCGAGCCCAAGGAGGAGCACGGCGCTCGCGATCAGCGAGATGGCCGGCCACGGGTCCGGCGACGACGCCCGGCCTGCTCCCTCGGCGGTCGTCGACGCGACATCCGGGTGGATGCGCGCGAGCGCGTCCCGTGCCTGGACGAGGCCCGCGCCGTACTCGGCGTCGCGGCCGCGCGAGCCGAGATCGCGCGCGCTCGCCAGCAGCGCCCGGCGCAGTTCGGCGCGGCCGAGGCCCGGTCGCGCGCCGACGAGCAGGGCGGCGACGCCGGAGACCTGGGCGGCGGCCGCCGACGTCGAGGCCGTGAAGCAGAAGCAAAACTCGGCAGGCCCGCCCTTGAGGGTCTGCGCCGGCACGCCGTCGCTGGGTCCGTACCCGTTGTCGTCGCGCTCGCCGGCGCCGCTTGGAGCGACGAGGTCGAGCGCCCGGCCGTGGTTGGAGTAGTCGGCTCGCGTCAGGTCGCGGCGCAGCGCCCCGACCGCGAGGACGCTGGGATCGGCGGCCGGCCAGCTCACCTGCGCGAGCCCGTCGTTGCCAGCCGCGGCGACGACGGTCACTCCCCTGGCCGCCGCGTAGCGCAGCGCGGCGGTCAGCGTTCGTGTCGGCGAAGGTCCGGCGATGCTCAGGTTGACGACGTCGGCGCCGTGATCGACGGCGAAGCGCACGCCGCGGGCGATCGTGCGCGCCGAGCCGCGCAGATCCGGGTGCAGCACGCGGACGGGCATGATCGCGGCGTCGGGGGCGACGCCCACGCCACCGATGGCGTCGCCGGCCGTCGCGGCGATCAGGGTCGCCATCAGGGTGCCGTGACTGCGGTGGCCATCGCGAGGCGCAACGTCGTCGGGGTGCGGGTCGTCGTCGACGAAGTCCCAGCCCGCGACGAAGCGCGTGCCGGCGAGATCGGGCGCGCGGCGGTACGGCCCACGGCGCTCGTAGGCGACGCCCGTGTCGAGGACGGCCACGGTCGCCCCCGCACCGCGCGAGATCGCCCATGCCGCCGGGATCTGGATCGCGGGCAGGTGCCATTGGTAGCGAAACAGCGGGTCGTTGGGAGACGTGACCGCGGGGAGCGCCGCGCCCGCGGCCGCCGGGCCGGCGAGTGCGATCCACGTGCCGGCCAGCAGGATCAGCGCTGCCCGGCGCCTGCCCGACGCGGTGCGGCGCCCGCTCGCGCGTCGCGAGGATGCCCGGGAAGCGCCTGCGAGGTGCCGGCGCACGCCGGGCACTATAGGCCCGCGGCGGCCGCGCGGGCGCCGCTCGCGCCCCCGGCCTTGCATTGCGAGCGGCGTTCAGGTAGATGTCTGTATGCAACCGTCATATAGGTACGGTCGACCGAGGCGGGGGATTTCGGTGTATAGACGAGGACGTATGTTGACCCTGGCCATCCTGTCGGTGCTCGGAGTCGCGGTGACCGGCGTGGGCCTGGCCTGGGCCTGTACCCCGTCGGGCTTCGGTACTCCGGCGACACCGGCCGCCCCGCCGGCGTCGACCGGTACGCCGGCGCCCGCCGCGAGCGCGCCGGCTGTCAGCGCTGCACCGGTTGCGGCGAGCGCCGCGGCGGCGCCCGCGCCCGCAGCGGCCCCCTCGGCGAGTACGTCGTCTGCGGCTGCGAGTGCGTCGGCGACGACGAGCGGTGCCGTCAGGGGCACGACCAACACGGTCAGCCCGCGCACGACGGCCAACCGTCAGAGCAATCGCTCCAGCGGCGCGTCCGCGCCACGCGCCGGCAGCGCGCCGCGCGCGACCGCGACGGCTCCACGCACGACGGTGGCGACTGCGACCGCACGCCAGAGCGGCGCGACGGCCGGCGTCACGCGCCAGGGCACGCAGGCGGTGTTCTCCGGCAGCAAGCCGCCGACCAAGGCCCATGCCAAGGCCCCCAAGGCCACGGCGCCGGCCAACGCGACCGCGACCACGGCCCCGACACGCAGTGCCACCGCCGATCTCTGGAGTGGCGTCACGTCCGCCAGCACCTCCCCCATCAGCGCCGCCGAGGCCAGCGCAGGCGGACAGAGCACCGGCATGGCCACAAGCGTCATCGCCGGCCTCGCCATCCTCGGCCTCGGCATCACCGGCCTCGCCGGCACCTTCCTCGTGACCGCCGGCCGCCGCCGCACCGCAACCAAGACCACGAAGAGGTAGATGGGGCTCGCGACCGGCCCACCTGAGGCGAGCATCTCGCCGTCCAACCCGGAATCGACGAGCCCCGATCGCCAGCGGCGACGGGGCTCGTTGCTTTCCGTGATCCTCGGCGTCTCGCTGCTGCTCGTCGGCGCGGGTTCGATCGTCGTGTCGGGCTCCTACGACCGCTCCGCGACGGTCCGTCTCGTCGGCCAGGATCGTCCGGTCAACGCGTCGGCGTTGCGACCGGACGACCTCAGCGCGCACAACTCCCCGACGCTCGTGCGCAACCCCACGCGGCCCGCCAACCTGGCGGTCTCGAGCCGGATCGACACGCCCTTCTTCTCGTGCGCGCTGCATGTGTCGGCGGACGGGGGCGCGACGTGGACGCAGACCGCGATCCCCGCCCCCGAGGGCGAGGAGGCCAAGTGCTTCGCGCCGGACATCGCGTTCACGGCCGACGGCACGCTGCATCTGGCGTTCGTGACGCTCGGGGGCCTGGGCAACGTCCCGCATGCCGTCTGGGTATCGAGCTCCACCGACGGTGGCCGGACGCTGTCCGATCCGGTGCGCGTACAGGGCAAGCTCGCCTTCCAGGTCCGGCTCGCCGCCGATCCGTCCGAGCCGAAGCGGCTCTACATGACGTGGCTGCAGGCGGCGGAGGTCGGCACGCTGAAGTTCACCGCGCCCGGCAACCCGATCCGCGTGACGCGCTCCGACGACGACGGCGCGACGTGGACGGCGCCGGTGCGCGTGAGCGCCCCGACACGCCAGCGCGTCGTCGCCCCGGCGCCCGTCGTCGGCCGCGACGGCACCCTCTACGTGCTCTACGACGACCTCGGCAACGACAGGCTCGACTACGAGGGCGGTCACCTCGGCCGCGGCGGCCCGCCCTTCACGGGGCCGTCATCCCTGGTCCTCGCGCGCTCGCGCGACCAGGGCGCGAGCTGGTCGGAGGCGGTCGCCGCCACGGGCCTGATCCCGATCAAGCGCTTTCTCGTCTTCCTTCCCGAGTACCCCTCGCTGGCGGTCGCGGACGACGGTCGCATCTACGCGGCCTTCCACAGCAACAGCCTCGGCGACCCAGATGTCTGGCTGTGGTCACTGGCGCCCGGCGCCGCGAGCTGGAAGGGTCCGGTCCGCGTCAACGACACCAAGCGTCGCGATGGCACGGCGCAGTACCTGCCCAAGCTCGCGGTCGCACCGGACGGGCGCCTCGACGTCCTGTACTACGACCGCCGCGCGGACAAGGAGAACCTCCGCAACACCGTGTCGCTGCAATCCTCCTTCGATCACGGCACGACGTTCACGCCCGCGATCCGGCTCTCCAGCAGGCCGTCGGATTCGCGCATCGGCTTCGGCGCCAAGGAGGGCCTGCCGGACCTCGGAAGCCGCCTGGCGCTGATCTCCGGCAACCGCGCTGCGCTCGGCCTGTGGACCGACACGCGCGCGGGCATTGCGGCGACGCAGAAGCAGGACCTCGCCGAGGCCGCCGTCGCCGTCAGCGACCCCCCGAGGCTGTCCGGCGCCGCGAAGGGCGCCCTGCTCTACGGGGGAATGCTGGCCGGGCTCGTGGGCCTCGGGCTGCTGGCGGGCGAGCTGCGGCGCCGTTCGGGCGCTCGCCCCGAACGCGAGCACCTGGCCGCGGCGTGAACGCCGAGCTCGACCACGAGGCGGTCGTCGCCGCACTGCAGCATCGCCTGGGCGACTACTGGACGGTCACGGTGCGCTCGGCGCGGCCCGGCTCGCCGCTGATCGCGATGTTCAGCGGCGCGCTCCAGAAGGCCGAGCCGAAGGACGACGCCCCGCCCGGAGAGACGGACTTCGTCTGGTACGTCGGCACCGACGATCGAACCTTCGGCGCCTTCACGATCCCCAGCGAGAACTTCCGCACGGCGGGCTGGGAGTCGACGGAGAAGGGGGCGATGCTGATGGTTCAGTCCTCCGACGTGCTGATCGCGCTGTTCCCGCGCTCGGTCGAGGACTGACGAGAGCTACGGCGCGCGCGCCCGCAGTCCGGCCCCGCGAGCGTCGCTGATCATCGCCTGCAGCTCGTCCTCGACGACATCCACGTCCGGCGTGCCGGGGGCCCGCGCCGGCGGGCCACGGCGCGCCCTGCGGCGCAGCCGCTCGACGAGCATCCCGACCGCCACGAGGCCGCACAGGGACGCCAGCGCCAACGCGATGACCGGCTCGTCCGGCATCCCGGGGTCGGCCGGTCGTGCGCTGCGATCACCGCGCACGGGCTCGGGCGCCGTGGCGTGCCCGAGCCCGTTCCCCGGCGGTTGTGCAGACGAAGCCGACGCACCCGCGGGCGCCACCACGACGAGGACGACCGCGAGCACGCCTGTGGCGGCACGTAGTCGGGACCTCGGGCGCAGGTTGCGTGCCGGCATCGTTCCCTCACTGTCTCGCCGCCCGGCGGCGATTTGCTCGTCCACGGCATTGTTAGATGCCAGGGATATGGATGTCAAGTACATCTACCACCCATCGATCCCGTGGCCTCGGCCCTTGACATCCGGTAGATGTATACGGCATATATGTCGAGACGTTCCTTCCACCCGCTTCCGGCGCTCGCCATGTGTCGCCGGGGACGCGGCTGCGGCTCGCGACAGCTCCTGATGTCGCGAGCTGCCCGCCGCCGTCCGCGCGCGGAGCGCAGGCATCTACGCGTCCCCCGGCGCCTCCGTGAGGCCGAGCAGCGGGCGCAGCGCGAAGGCGTCCGACAGCAGCTCGTACGAGCGTCGGCGAGCCTCGTGCTCGTGGGTCACCGTGACGATCAGCAGCTCGTCGGTGCCGTAGTCGGCGGCCAGCGCCTCGAGCTCCGAGCGCACGGCGCCCGGCGACCCCAGCACCATGCGCCTGCGGCGCGCGACCTCCGGCGGCCGACCGCGGGTGCGCCGGTCGACGAAGCGCTCGGCCAGCTCGACGGAGGGCACGGGCGCGAACTTCCCGCGCCGGGCGAGGATCGTCAGCATGCGGCTGCTGGACGCGAGCCTGTCGGCCTCGGCGTCACTGTCGGCGCACAGCGCCCACACGGCGACGATCGCGCGTGGCGCGCGCAGCCGCTCGGACGCGACGAAGCGGTCGCGGTAGAGGCGCACGATGTCGACACCCCCGCCGGGGTTGATGAAGTCCGCGAAGGCGTAGGGCAGCCCGAGCTCCGCCGCCCACACGGCGCTCTGCGGCGACGAGCCGAGCAGCCACGGCACCGGCGCCTCCGGACGCCCCGCGAGCAGGGGCGCCAACGCGGCGAACAGGTGGTCGGGCGCCAGCGCGTCGTCGAGATGTGCCAGCAGCTCGGACAGCTGCTCGCCGAAGTCATCCGGCGCCGGATGGTTGCGATCGCGCTGCAGCGCGAAGGCGGTCACGGGATCGTCCGTGCCGTCCGTGCGGCCGATCCCGAGATCGATGCGGCCCGGGAACAGGCCGCTCAGGACGCTGAACGTCTCCGCCACCTTGAACGGGCTGTAGTGGGGCAGCATGACGCCGCCGCTGCCGACGCGCAGGCGCGACGTCGACGCCGCGATCGGGCCGATCAGGGCTTCGGGACTCGTGCCGGCGAGCGTCGGCCCGCCGTGGTGCTCGGCCACCCAGTAGCGGTGATAGCCGCACGCCTCGGCCCACCGAGCGAGGTCGAGCGTGTCGCGCAGCGCCTGCGCCCCGGTCGACCCCTGGGCGATCGGGGACTGATCGAGCACACCGAGAAGCAGCTGTCCGTTCACGGCCCAATGATCCCATCGCGGCGCGTCCGGCCCCTGCGACCCACCGCCGCGGGCCGGGAGCGCGCCGGACTATGGTCCCGACCATGAGCAGCACCACGGTTGCCGCCCGCGCCTCGCGATCGGCCGACGCACAGCGCTGCGGCGCGCTGGCCGCGATCGGCGCGTGGACGGCCGTCGTGCCGTATGTCGCCCGGCTGCTCGGGCTGACCGTCGACGTCCCGGCGCGCGTCGAGGTCGTCGACCACGTCATTCCCGGCCTGGTCGTGGCGGCCTCCGCGCTGTACCTCCTCGTGAGCGCCCGCCGCGGCGTGCTGCGAGACCAGCGGTTCGCGCTGCCGGCCGCGGGCCTCTGCTTCCTCGCGGGCTTCTGGGTGCTGGCGACGCACGCGCCGCTGATCGGCGACGCGGCTCGATCGGCCGTGTCCTGGGAGGCCGCGATCTGGCACTCGATCAGCGCCCTGCCGATGCTGATCGTGGCGGCCTGGTGCGTCGTGCGGTCGATCCCTGATCCGTGAGCGTTGCGCGGTCACTGCCCGCCCGACTGCTGCAGTCGGCGGCGCTCGTCCTGGCGGGCGCCGTCGCGCTCGGGGCGTCGCTGACGTTCCACGGCGAGCGCCGCCTGGACCGTTCGGGCGCCAACGTCCCGGTCGATTCGGGCTCGCGCGATCCCGGGGACATCACGGCGAACAACTCCCCCGCGCTCGCGCGCAGCCCGCGCCGCAGCGACACGCTCGCGGTCGTCAACCGCATCGACGGCCCCGACTACTCGTGCGCGCTGAACGTGTCGCGCGATCGCGGCGCGCACTGGTCGCGCGTTCCGGTTCCGATCGCGCGTGGCCAGGGACGCAAGTGCTACGCGCCCGACGTCGTGTACGCATCCGACGGCACGCTGTTCGTGTCCTACGTGACGTTGCGCGGCAACGGCAACGAGCCGAGCGCCGCGTGGGTCGCGCGCTCGTCCGACGGCGGGCGCACGCTGTCGGCGCCGCGGCGCGCCGGCGGCGCGCTCGCGTTCCAGGTCCGCCTGACGGCCGATCCCGCGCACCCGCGGCGGCTGTACATGACGTGGTTGCAGCCGTCGACGGTCGGGCTGTTCCTGTTCTCCGGCTCGGACAACCGCATCGTCGTCACCCGCTCCGAGGACGGGGGGAACAGCTGGAGCGAGCCGGTGCGCGCGAGCTCGGCGACGCGCCAGCGCGTGCTGGCGCCCTCGCCGGCCGTCGGGCCCGACGGCGCGCTGTACGTCCTGTACCTCGACGCCGGCGGCGACCGGCTCGACTACGAGGGCGCCCACGAAGGGTTCGGCGGCCGGCCGTACGACGGGCGCTTCTCGCTCGTGCTCGCCCGCTCGACCGATCGCGGCGCGACGTGGACCGAGTCGCTCGTCGACGACCGCATCACCCCGACGCGGCGATTCCTCGCGTTCCTGCCGCCAACGCCGTCGCTGGCCATCGACCGGCGCGGTGGTCGCATCTACGTGGCGTTCGAGGACGGCCGGCGCAGCCCGTCCGACGTCCACCTGTGGTCGCTGGCTCGCGGCGCCTCGACCTGGACGGGCCCGACCCGCGTCAACGACACGCCGACCGACGACCGCACGTCGCAGTACCTCCCGCAGCTCGACGTCGCGCCCGACGGGCGCCTGGACGTCGCCTACTACGACCGCCGCGGCGACCCGCGCAATCTCCGAAACGACGTATCGCTGCAGTCTTCGGCGGATGGTGGCGAGAGCTTCACCGCGCACATCACGCTGAGCGACACGAGCTTCGACTCGCGGGTGGGCTCGGGCAGCGAGCGCGGGTTGCCCGATCTCGGCAGCCGGATCGCGCTTGCCTCCGAGAACGCGACCGCGCTGGCGGCATGGACCGACACGCGAGCCGGGACCGAGGCGTCCAACAAGCAGGACATCGCGTTCACGGCGGCGGCGGTGAGCCGTTCCCAGGCCTTGTCGCCGGCTGCCCGAGCGGCGCTTCGCTACGGGGCGATCGCCCTGATGCTGGCCGGCTGCGCGCTCCTGGTCGCCTCCGGGGTCGGGCGCGGGGTCGCTAGCGCCTGATCCGGAAGATGCGGGCGACGGCTGCGCCCGTCGTGCCGTGCACGATCGGCGTCGCGACAAGGCGGTAGGACCCCGGCGAGAGTCGCCTCCCGCCCAGCCGGCCGCTGAAGCGGAAGCTGTTGGCGCCGGCCTTCGCCTTGCGAACGAAGCCTCCGGCCAGCGGGATGCGGCGCGTGCACGTGGCCGCCGCACGGTTGCGCGGGGTGGCGGCGACGCAGCGCGGCGACGCTCCGCCACCACGACGGCGCCCGAGTCGCAGGCGCTGCACCCTGAAGCGAACGTCGGCCGCGCCGTCGATGCGGAAGCCGACCTTCGTCCCGCCGCCACCTGACGCCGGCACGCTGGGTCCGGTGCGCCGGGCCGCGAACGCGACGGGGGCGAGCACGAGCTTCGAGACGACCGGCAGCCGTGATCGCCCGCCCGGCGAGCCGCCACCCGGCACGGATCCGCCCGGCGGCGGATCGCCGCCGGCGGATGCGCCGGAGTCCAGCGTCGCGGCGACGTCGAGCCGGTATCCCGGGAACGGCTCGCCGTCCGTCGACCGCGTCGCGGCGCCGGGCGGGTCGGAGCCGAAGAAGCCGATCCTGTCGCCCGGGTCGGAGGACTCGAACGCCAGCTGCACGTCGTCGGAGGACAGCCCGAGCCGGTCGCCAGGCTGAACCGCGATCTGCACGTCGAAGCTCTGCGTCGCGCTCGCGGTGACCGCGCGGGTGTCGGACGCCACGGCCACGTACTGCTTGCTCACGCCGGTGGGCCGGTAGACCTTCAACGTCAGCGAGCCGCCGGCCGTCCCGGCGCTGTGGCGCCAGGATGTGATCGTGCCGTAGCCGGCCGGCACGGCGTACGAGCCCGTGGCCTCGCCGGCCTGCACGGTGAAGCCGCCGCCGGTGATTGGCGACGGCGGGCTCGCGGCGTGGATCTCGCGGACCGCGCCGATCTCGACGGTCGCCGCGACGGCGCGGTCCGCGAGGCCGATCGCGGTCGCGCACAGCATGAGCACGAAGGCGCCGTTCGCGATCGGTGTCATCCGGCGATCCTAGACAGGCCGCATGCTGCGACGTCCCAGTCCACGCTGCGGTTCTGGGTCGACGAACGTCGCAAACATCGCTATGTTCATCGCACACAGTGCGGGTCACATCGAGGGGAGTCGGCATGAGGCGCAAGATCGGTCTGTTGTTCGTATTCGGGGCGGCGCTGCCGCTCGCCGCGGCATCCGCCGCATGGGCATGCGGCGTGCTCGCCACGCTGACCCTGCCGCCGGTCGCGGCGCCCGGCGCGACCATCACGGCAACCGGCAAGAACTACAGCGCGCCGACCACGGGCGCCGGTGTACCGACGGGCGCCAGCGACGTCACGCTCCGCCTCCAGAGCCGCAGCGGCCGGATCATCACCACGAGCGCTCCGCCGGAGGGCGGCCGGCTCGAGAAGACGTTCACGATCCCGGCTGACGTCAGCCCCGGCTGGTACGTCGTGCTCGCGATGCAGAACAACGCCAACGGCACGCCCAAGTCGGGGACGCCCGGGCGCACCACGCTGCGCATCCAGGGTGCCGCGGCGGGCGCGGCCGCGTCACCGTGGAGCGCCTCGGGTCCGTCAGGGCCCGCGAGCTCGCAGTCGGCTTCCGGCCAGGGCGGCGCCGCGATGCTGCCGATGGGTCTCGCCGCGCTGCTCTCGCTGTCGATGCTGGCCGCCGGATGGACCCTCGTGAGTCGCAGGGGCCGCCCGGTATCCGGACCGCAGCTCAGCGTCTAGCCGTCATGCAAACGTCTCGCAGTGTGATGCGCACGACGCGCAGGCTGAGCGCTGCCGCCATCACGGGAGCCATCGGCTTCCTGGCAGTGATCCCGGCCGCTCAGGCCGAGGTCCGCGTCGGCCAGAACTACCGCCTCGCCTCCGATCCGAGCCCCTTCCGCGGCAAGGATCAGGTGGCGCTGGCCGTCGACCCGTCGAATCCGAACCACATCGTCGAGACGAACGCCAACTACCTCACGGAGAGCTGCGAGGCCACGGCGAGCTTCGACGGTGGCGCCACGTGGAGCGCCGCCGCCACGCTGGTGCCGCCGTCGGTGACCCCGAACCCCTTCCAGCCGTCGTGCCGGATCAGCAACCACCTCGGTGAGACGATGTTCCAGACCGTCGCCTTCGGCACGGGTCAGAACGTCTACGCCACCTCGATCACGCCCCGCAAGGCGGGCATCCCGTCGGGCGAGGAGGGCGCCTCGACGCTGATCTTCAAGTCCACCGACGGCGGCGTGACGTGGGGTTCCGGCGTCGTGGCCATGGCGGGCGGGATCGTCGGCTCGACCGGCTCGCCGTACTACGAGCTGCCGACGCTCGCCGTCGACGCCGGCGCCGGCAGCGGCGGCGCCGACGTCGTGTACTCGGCAGCCCGCGAGACGACCGGCATCGGGAACACCACCGGCTGCGCCGCGACCTGCTCGTCGGTGCGCATCGCGCGCTCGGCCGACGGCGGCCAGTCGTTCGGCTCGCCGGTCCAGGCCAGCCCGACCGGGGTGGCCGTCGCCGGCCCGGACTCCGCCTCGCCGCCCGTCATCGGCGCCGATCACTCGGTCGGCATCGCCTGGCGCACGCTGGGGATCGCCGGCAGCGTGCAGTTCGCGCGCTCGACCGACCAGGCCCAGACCTGGTCGGCCGCGGTGAACGTCACGAGCGTCTCGAACAACGCGCGGGCCTCCGGCTCGCACGTGACGCCGACGCCCGCCACCGGATCGAGCTTCCCCCGGTTGGCGATCGACAAGACGACGGGGAACCTCTACATCGTCTACAACCAGGGCGCACCGGGCCCGACCGCCCCCGCGGGCGGCTACCTGGGCGCCGATCACTTCATCACGCCCGACTCCCAGGTCTACTTCCAGCGCTCGCTCGACAACGGCGCGACCTGGTCGACGCCGAAGCTCATCGACGACAACACCGCGCGACCCGGCACGCCCACGATGCAGACCCGTCACCCGAGCGTCGCCGTCGCTCCCGGCGGACGCGTGGACGTCGTCTGGGAGGACCGGCGCAACTGGTTCATGCAGCCCGGCGAGCGCGACTGCATCCACACGCACCTCGCGTGTGACGACGCTCGCCTCGGCGACACGTACTACGCGTACTCGACGAACAACGGCACGTCGTTCTCGCCCAACATCCGCGTCAGCGACCGCTCGCACAACAACGACGTCGGCTACGACTACCGCTTCGGGACCGGCTGGGCCTTCGGGCCGCAATCGGTCGCGGTCGGCACCGACAAGGTCCTGATCGGGTGGATGGACACCCGCGAGGGCGGTTATGACAGCGACAACCAGGACATCTACCTGGCGAAGGTCGACCTGTCCTCCTCCGCCTCCCCACCCGTCGGCAACATCGACGAGCCGGGGCCGCTCGACCTGTCGATCGGGCTGTCGCGGTTCGGCTACGCGGGCGGCGGCGAGAGCACGTTGGCCGCCACGTTCGCGACGCGCAGCGCCTCGAAGGTTGTCGTCGTCAACCAGGACGACATCGCCGGAGCGCTGGCCGGCTCCGTGTTGGCTCGCGCCAACGTCGCGCCGGTGATCCTGTCGCCGCAGTCGGGCCTGTCCTCGGCCGCCAAGACGGAGATCACCCGGCTGAACCCGGCGGGTGCGTTCGTCATCGGCGACACCGCGCATCTCACCGAGCAGGTCGTCAGCGATCTCGTCAACGCCGGTATCGAGCCGGCCAAGATCACCCGCATCTCCGGCTCGGACGACGGCACGGCGCGGGCGATCGCGGTCGCTATGGACACTCGTACCGCCGCCGACAAGACGGCGCTGCTGCCCGCGTTCAACGCCGCGGTCATCGTCAACCCCGCGGGCCCTGACGCCGCCGCCGCGACCGGTCTTGCCGCCGCTCGGCGGCTTCCGATCCTGTTCGCGAGCACCGATGCCGTCCCGTCGCTGACGACCGCCGCGCTGAACTCGCTGGCGATCACCAAGACGCTCGTCGTCGGCGGTCCGGCTCAGATCAGCGACGCCACCATGGCCACGCTGCCCTCGGCGACGCGGCTCGGCGGAGCCGACCAGTACGCGACGTCCAAGGCGGTCGCGACGGAGTCCGCCGCGCGCGGCGTGCCGAGCAACGTCGTCTACGTCGCCGATGGCGCGCGGCCGATGGACGCAGCCCTCCTGGGTGCGGTCGTCGGACGGCTCACCGGGATCATGCTGCTGTCGCCGGCGCCGCTGTACACGTCGGCGGCGACGACGGCCTCGTCGGCTGGCCTGAGCCGGATCGATCGGATCGAGTACGTCGGCCCGCCGACTCCGGCGCCACCCGGCCCGCCGCCGCCAGCTCCGCCGCCGCCCGCGGCGGCTCCGCCCGCGGCGGTCCCACCGCCGCCTCCGCCGCCGGCCGTGGCCGGGGTTGCGACGTGCGGCAGCCTGAAGCTCGTCAGATCCAACGCCAGCCGCATCCGCACCCGCGTCGACTCGCGCGTGCTCGTGCCGTGCGCCGGCAAGCTGACGGCGTCGGCGAGCACGGTGATGCGCGTCAAGGGCAAGCTGCGCGCAACGCGCCTGACGGTCGCCGTCAGGAGCCTCACCGGGCGCAACCGCGCGATCCGGCTGAGCCTCTCGAGCACCGCACGGCTACAGCTCAGGCGCACCGGGAAGCTGACGATCAAGGTCAAGGCCAAGTTCGTGCCCACCGTGCGGTCGGCGAAGTCCAAGGTCTCGCGCAAGACGATCACCGTGATCGTCCGCCAGGGCAAGCGCTGACGCAGGTTCCGGAAGGCCGGCCGCTCCCGTCGCACGGGGCGGCCGGCCAAACCGACGACCGACCCCCGCCACCTTCGAGAGGAGCACAACTGATGCGGGCCAGACTGCTTGCGATGGTCGCCGGACTCGTCCTCGTGGCGGGTACCGGCGTGGCCTACGCGCTGACCATCTCCGGCACGAGCCACTCGGACACGATCTTCGGCACGACCGGTGACGACAGGATCGATGCAGGCGGCGGGTCTGACATCGTGTTCGGCTTGAGCGGCGACGATCGGATCAGGGGTGGCAGCGGCGGCGACAACATCCAGGCCGACGCGATCTGCCCGGCCGGCTCCAGGGACCCGGACGCCTGTGACCAGACGCGCGGCAGCGGTGACGACACCGTCGAGGGCAACGCCGGTGACGACGTCCTCGCCGGCGGCCGGGGTGACGACGTGATCAGCGGCGGAAGCGGCGCCGACAACATCCAGGGCGGCAGCGGTCGGGACCGCATCACCGCCGGCGCCGGCGACGACACGGTCTACGGCGGGACCGGCAACGACCGCATCAGCGGGGGCACGGGCCGTGACGATCTCATGGCCGGTGACGGCAACGACACCATCGACGCGCGCGATGGCGTCCGCGACCGCGTCGACTGCGGGGCCGGGCGCGACGTCGCGCGCGTCGATCGGCGCGACCAGGTCGCGCGCAACTGCGAGCGGATCATCCGCCGGTAGCCTTGCTGAAGTCGATCTCCGCGCCGGCGCTCGTCGCTCTGGCGATCGCGATGCTTCCAGCCGGCGCGGCCGGCGACCAGGCGTCCCAGCCGGGGTCATCCGCGGCAGGCCGCATCAGCGCCGGCAAGTACGACAGCTGCGCCGTCCTGTCCGGCAGCGCCCGCTGCTGGGGCTTCGGCGGCGACGGTCGCCTCGGCTACGGGTCGCTCGCGAGCATCGGCGACGACGAGACGCCGGGCTCGGTCGGACCCATCGACGTCGGCGGCGGGCGCAGCGTCGTCGCGATCAGCGCGGGCAACGGCCACACCTGCGCGCTGCTCGACGACGGATCGGTCCGCTGCTGGGGCTTCGGGGGCAACGGGCGACTGGGCTACGCCAACACCGACAGCGTCGCGGCGCCCGCGTCGGTGGGGCCGGTCTTTCTCGGCGCCGGCCGCAGCGCCACGATGATCAGCGCGGGCGATGCCCACACCTGCGCGGTGCTCGACAACGGAACCGTCCGTTGCTGGGGGTTCGGGCTGGACGGCCGCCTCGGCTACGCGAACAAGAACGACATCGGCGACGACGAGACGCCCGGCTCCGTCGCACCGGTCGATCTCGGCGCCCACACGGCGACGGCGGTGAGCGCCGGGCGCGACCAGACCTGCGCGCTGCTCGACGACGCATCGCTTCGTTGCTGGGGATATGGAGGGTTCGGACACCTCGGCTACGGCAACATCGACAGCATCGGCGACAACGAGACGCCGGGCTCCGCCGGTCCGGTCGCGCTCGGCAACGGACGCACCGCGACGGCGGTCAGCGCGGGCAGCGACCACACCTGTGCCGTCCTCGACCGCGGCGGCGTGAAGTGCTGGGGCTACGGTGCAAACGGTCAGCTCGGGTATGGCAACACCAGCGCGGTCGGCTCCACCAACACGCCCGCCGACGTCGGCACCGTCGACCTCGGGCGCGGGCGCACCGCGCAGGCGATCAGCGCCGGCGGCGACCACACGTGCGCGGTGCTCGACGACGCGAGCGTTCGCTGCTGGGGCGAGGCCGGATTCGGCCAGCTGGGACGGGGCAACACCGACACGATCGGCGACGACGAGGCGCCCGGCTCCGTCGCGACGGTGGACCTCGGCGCGGGTCGCACGGCAGCCGCCGTCGACACGGGCGACCTCCACACGTGTGCGCTGCTGGACGACTCCAGCGTGCGCTGCTGGGGCTACGGCGACGCCGGCCGCCTCGGATACTGCAGCCAGCTGTCGGTGGGCGACAACGAGGCGCCGGCGGCGGCCGGTCCCGTCGATCTCGGATCCGGCGGCGCGGCATGCCCGTCCTCACCGGCGCCTGACGCGATCCCGGAGCCCGCCCCGGCGGGCGCTGGCCCGCAGACGCCGGCGACGGGCGCGCCCGACGACGGGCGCAGCGGCGAGCGTGCGCGTGCCGCGCGGATGAGCACCTGCCTGCGTCGCGCCGCGCGGCGCGTCGCGCGCCAGCGCAAGCGCGCTCGCAGGTCGTGCTTCGTGAGCTACAGCCGGGTGCCGGGGCGCGTCACGCGGCTGAGGGCGAGCGCCGAGACGCGCTCGAAGATCGTGCTCACGTTCCGTGCCCCCGCCAGCGATGGCCGCCGGCCACCGGCGGCGCGGACCTACCTCGTCAAGCAGTCGCGGGGCCCGCTGCGCAGCACACGGGACTTCGACCGGGCGCAGACGCTGTGCAAGGCGTCCTGCGCATTCGCGCAGACGGTCGTCGGCGCGACGCTCAAGCTCACGGTCACCCAGTTGCGGCCCCACACGACCTACCGCTTCGCCGTCGCGGCGCGCGACAACGTCTCGCACCGGCGCGGACCGCGATCGCTGACCGCGGTCGTGCGCACACGCTAGTGGGCCGGCCACAGCCCCGAACCGACCACAGGGAGAACGACACGATGCGGATTCGGACATGCACGGCGGCGGCGCGACGGACGATGCGGGGCATGCCGGCCGACCGGTCGCGGGCGGGTCTCGACTCCGCGCGCCGAAGCGACGAGTTAAGTGTCCCGAGCCACTAGCATGCGGCCGATGCCGGGAGCCCCTCGATCGGCCACGACGCCGCGCGCGCGCCGGACGCTGGGAGCCCTTGCCCTCGCCCTGACGCTGCTCCCGAGCGGGTGCGGCCAGGGCGACGAGCCGGTCGCGCGATCCGTGCCCGGCGCCGAGCGGACGGTCGGCAGCTGGCGCACGTGGGTGCTCACATCGCCCGATCAGATCGCGGTGCCGGCTCCCCCGGCGACGGCGAGCGCGGCCGGCCGCGCCGACGTTGCCGAGCTCCAGCGCGTGCGGCGCACGCGCACGCCGGCGGCGACGCGCGCCGCCCGCGCGGCCGCGGGCCGCTCCCCGATCGAGCCCTGGATGAACGTCAACTTCGAGCTCGTCGCCAACCGTGCCAAGGACCCCGTCGGCGCCTCGAGGGCCTACGGCCTGCTGAGCGTCGCGATGTACGACGCGACCGTGGCCGCATGGAAGGCCAAGTATCGCTACCGGCGCAGCGCGCCGAGCGCCGTCGGGGCGCTGGCCGATCCCGGCCCCGATCCCTCGTATCCCTCCGAGCACGCCGTGATCGCGGGAGCCGCGTCGCGCGTGCTCGCCTATCTCTATCCGGAGCGGCCGGCCGTGGCCCTGGACGACATGGCCGACCGGCTCGCCGGCGAGCGCGTGATCGCCGGGCTGAACTATCCCAGCGACACGCGCGAGGGCCTGAAGCTCGGCCGGTCCGTCGCGGACCTCGTGATCGCGAGGGCCAAGCGCGACGGGTCCGATCGCAAGTGGGATGGCAAGCGGCCGCACGGCGAGGGCGCGTGGGAGCCGCCCCCAGGGTCGCTCGCGCGGCCGGTCTCCCCCGTCGCCGGTACGTGGAAGACCTGGGTCATGCGCTCCGGTGCCCAGTTCCGCCCGCCGCCGTTCGCGGCCTATGGCACGCCGGCCTATCGCGCGCAGGCGCAGGCGGTCGTCGACGCGAAGCGCAATCTGACCGCCGCGCAGCGCAAGGCGGCGCTGTTCTGGGCCGGCGGCCAGGGCACGGCACTTCCGCCGGGCATCTGGAATCAGGTGGTGCTCGGGTACCTGCGTCGCGAGCCCCAGAGCATCCCGCGCGAGACGCGGATCCTCGCGCTGCTCAACGTCGCGCAGTCCGATGCCGGCATCGCGGCATGGGACGCCAAGTACGCCTATTGGGTCGCGCGACCCGAGAACGCCATCCGCGACCTGGGCATCGACAAGCACTGGAAGCCGCTGATCAAGACGCCGTTCTTCCCGTCCTACGTCTCCGGTCACGCGACGTACTCGGGCGCTGCCGGCGAGGTCATGGCGTACCTGTTTCCCAAGGACGCGAAGCTGTTTCGCGCCCGTGCGAAGGAGGCCGCCGACTCGCGCGTCTGGGGTGGCATCCACTACCCGCGCGACGGCACCGAGGGCCTGCGCGTGGGCCGCCGGATCGGCGCGCTCGTGATCGCCCGTGCACGCACCGATGGAGCGGGCAGGTGAGGCGTACCGCCGGCACGCTGCTCGGCGTCCTCGTCGCCGCCTCGGCGGCCGGCTGTGGCTCGTCGGACGGGGGCCGCACCACGAGCGTCGACCCGTTCTCGGTCGTACCCACCCAGCCGACGGACAGCCAGGCCGCAACCCGCCACGCCGCCCCGCGCTACGAGCGCATCGCGGCGCTGACAGGTTCGGGCGCGGCGACTCGCTCGTTCACCGTCGCCGCAGGTGCGATCCAGTGGCGGGCGAGCTGGCGCTGCACGAAGGGCACGCTGCGACTGGCCGCATCCGCGACGTCGGGGCGCACCACCCGCGCGGCGGGGCGCTGCCCGCGAACGGGAGCGATGGGTGGCGTTCAGACGGGTCGTCTCGCGCTGCGGGTCAGCACGCCGGGCGGCTGGCGCGTCAACGTCGAGCAACAGGTCGACACCGCCCTTCATGAGCCGCCGCTTGCGTCGATGCGAGCCGCGGGCGCGCGCGTCCTGTCGCGCGGGCGCTTCTATGACATCGAGCGTCTCGGCCGCGGCAGCGCGCGGCTCTACAGGCTCCCCGGCGGGCGGATGGCGCTGCGGCTGACGGGCTTCGTGACGTCCGCGAACATCGATCTCCACGTCTGGATCAGCCGCGGCTCGCGCCCGCGCAACACCGTTGAGGCCCAGCGCTCGCCCCATCGCGACGTGGGGCTGCTGAAGTCCACCCTCGGCGAGCAGAACTACGTGTTGCCGGCCGGCACGACGACCGCCGACGTCCGGTCGGTCGTCATCTGGTGTGAGCCGGTGCAGATCGCGTACACGGCGGCCCCACTACGGCCGAGGTAGCACCCGCCGGGCCTCGCCATGGCCCGCTCGCCCTCCACGACCGCCGGCCGTCGCGCGCCGCGAGCCGGCCGCGGCCGGGTGGCGACGTTCGCTACCTGCGACCCCACGCCGCGGCGCCGGCGATGTCCAGCGTCGAGATGACGCCGATCGGGCGCTCGTTGTCGACGACGACGAGGTGCGCGGCGCCGCGCTCGCCCATCAGCCGTACCGCGTCGGTGAGCGGCGAGTCGGGCTCGATCGACATCGCCGGGTGGCGGCTGATGCCCTCGGCGTACTGATGGCCCTCGGGATCGCCCAGCGCGCGGACGAGATCGAGCGAGTCGATGACACCCCAGACGAGGTGGTTGTCCGCGATCCCGCCGACGGCGACGGCGTGCACGCGGTGCGTCGCCATGAGCTCGGCGACGGCCTCGAGCGTCGTCTCGGGGGCGCACGTGATGATGCCCGGGGTCATGACGTCGGCGACCGTAGCGTTGCGAAACGCCGGGCGCAGGTAGTCGCCGCGATACGGCTGGATGGTGGTGTCGCTCATGGTCCCTCGCACGCTAGGCGCGCCGGCCCGCCGCGCCATCCGTTGCGATCACGACTCCGCGTCCGCGTGAACTACCCATCGGCCGCTAACGTCACTGCGCTATGGAGGCACCATCGATCAGGATCGTGCTCGCCGACGACCACGCCGTCGTGCGGCGCGGCCTCGAGCTCCTGCTGGCGGCCGAGGACGGCTTCGAGATCGTGGCGTCGGTCGGCGACGTCGACGCGGCGATCCGCACGACGCTCGGCCACAAGCCCGACGTCCTCGTCCTGGACCTCAACATGCCGGGCGGCTCGAGCCTCGACGCGATCCCGAAGATCCTCGCGGCCTCGCCCGGCACGAGCATCACCGTCCTGACGATGCAGGACGAGCCCGCCTTCGCGCGCCAGGCGCTCGGCGCCGGCGCGCTGGCGTATGTCCTGAAGGAGGCCGCGGGCGACGAGCTCGTGGAGGCCGTCCGGCGCAGCGCGGCCGGCGAGACCTACCTCAACCCGCAGCTCGGGGCCCGCATGGCCGCGGAGCCGCTGCAGCCCGCGGGGCCGCCCGACGACCTCTCCGAGCGCGAGGTCGAGGTGCTGCGCATGATCGCGCTCGGCCACACGAACGCCGAGATCGCCGAGCAGCTGTACCTCTCGATCCGCACGGTCGAGAGCCACCGCGCGCACATCCAGCAGAAGCTCGGCCGATCCTCACGTGCCGATCTCGTGCGATACGCCCTCGACCACGGGCTCGTCGACCGCTGACAGCGGCAGCACGGCGACGACCGTGGTGCCGGCCGCAGCGGGTGTGATCGTGAGCTCGCCGCCGCTGAGCTCGACGCGCTCGCGCATCCCGGCGAGCCCGAACCCGCTCGTCGTAGCGACCGCGTCGAAGCCGGATCCGTCGTCGGCGACCTCGATCCGCAGGCGCCCGTCGACCTGCGCGACGCTGACGCGGACCCGGTCGGCGTGGGCGTGCTTGACGACGTTGGTCAGAGCCTCCTGGACGAGCCGGTACACCGTCGTCTCAAGCTCCGAGTCGAGCCGCTCCCCGTCGCCCGGCAGCGTCACGACCGACGCGATGTCGAGGCCCTCGACGGCGCTCAACCGCTCGACGAGCGACGCGATCGCCGGCGCGAGCCCGAGCTCGTCGAGTGCCGCCGGGCGCAGCTCGGTGATGATCGCGCGCAGGTTCTCGATCTCGCGCTCGACCTGCCCGACGCCCTCGCGCAGCAGGTCCTCGACGTCTCCCCCGTCGGCGCGCCGCAGCGCCGACGACAACAGGACCCGCAGGCCGCCGAGGCCCTGCAGCGTCTCGTCGTGCAGCTCGCGCGCCCAGCGCCGCCGCTCGGCCTCCGCCGCATCCAGCGAGTGGCGCAGGCGCTCGTGCGCGACCGTCTGCGCGAGCGCGACCGCGGTTGCGCCGCTGGCCGCGAACGCCCACAGCGTGGCCTCGTCCTCGGCCGAGAAGGAGTCGGCGTCCGCTCCGCGATCGAACGCCGCGAGCACGCCGAGGCTGCGGCCGCGATAGACGAGCGGGACGAACAGCGCCGTCCGCGCGCCGACCACTCCGAGCTGCTCGGCGGAGATCCGCAGGTGCGACGAGACATCCGCGATCCGCTCGACGACCCGCGTCTCGAGCACCTGGCCGGTCGTCGACGCGCCGATCGGCACGCGCACGCCGGTCGCGCGCTCGGTCACCCCGGCGCTGGCCGCCACGACGAGGTCCGGGCCCTCGCGCAGCAGGATCACGAGGCTGCGCGCCTTGACGAGCGCGCGTCCGCGCTTGGCGATCAGCTCGAGCACCGGCTCGAGCTCCATCTCGGCGCCGACGGCGACGGCGATCGCCCGCGCGGCCTCCAGGCGCCGGGTCGAGTGCTCGAGCTCGTCGCGGCGCGCGGCGACCTGCTCGTACAGCCGCGCGTTCTCGATCGCGATCGCCGCCCATGCGGCGAGGATCACGACGGACTCCTCGTCGACGGCGTCGAACTGCAGGCCGTCGCGCTTCTCGGTGAGGTAGAGGTTGCCCCAGACCTGGCCGCGCACGACGACGGGAACGCCCAGGAAGCTCGCCATCGGCGGGTGGCCCGGCGGGAAGCCGTAGGACTTCGGGTGATCGCCCACCCGCGCCAGCCGCAAGGGGTGCGGCGCGTCGATCAGGACGCCGAGGATGCCGCGGCCGCGCGGAAGGTCGCCGATCGTCTGATGGGTCTCGGCGTCGATCCCGCGGGTGATGAACCGCTCGAGCTCCCGGCGCTCGCGATCGAGGATCCCCAGCGCGGCATAGCGCGCACCGGTCAGCTCGCGCGCCGTCTCGAGCACCTGGTCGAGCACGGCTTCGGGGTCGAGCTGCGACAGCAGCGCCCGTCCGACGTCGATCAGGCTGCGCAGCCGCTGCTCGTCGAGGTGGTCGCCCATCTGAGTGTCGTGTGGTGGCAGAGGACAACTCAGTGTGCCACGCTGCGGTGAAGCCGCGGTAGTTCTGCGGTCTCGCGCCGATGCGGGTCACTCGGCTGGTTCATACATTTGCGGGTATGAGCACCGTCGCCGTCTCCCGCCCCATGCTCCGTACGCGGGCCCAGTGAACGACGCGATCCTTCTGACCGCGATCGCCGCTGGCACGGCGCTCGCGACCGGCGTCGGCGCGCTGCCGGTGGTCGCGCTCGGCGGTGACCGCGCACGCGCCGCGCAGGGCGTGCTGAGCGGCTTCGCGGCGGGCGTCATGGCGATCGCCGCGATCGTCGGGCTGCTCATTCCCGCGGCGCGCGAGGGCAGCGCCACGACCGTCGTCGCGGCGACGCTCGCCGGGGCGCTCGCGCTCGTCGCCCTGCGCCGCGCGCTCGGACGCCACGCGCACCACAGCGGTCGCAGCGAGGCCGGCACGCGCTCGCTGCTCGTCATCGGTGTGCTGTTCGCCCACAGCCTGCCGGAGGGCCTGGCGATCGGCGCGGCGTTCGCGTCCGATCAGGCCGGCGTCAGCGCGTTCGTCATCGCGGCGATCGCGATCCAGAACGTGCCCGAGGGCACCGCGACGGCGGCGGCCATGCAGCCGGCGGGCTACGGCCCGGCCAAGCAGTTCTGGGGGTCGGTCCTGACGAGCGTGCCGCAGGTGCCGGGCGCGCTGATCGCGTGGCTCGCCGTCGAGCAGATCCAGGGCCTGCTGCCCGCCTCGTTCGCGCTCGCGGGCGGCGCGATGCTCGCCCTCGTCGTCGTCGACCTGCTGCCCGACGCCTGGAAGCACGCGGCGCATCCGCGCGTCGTCGCGGGCACGGCGCTCGGGGCGGCCCTGATGCTGGCCGTCGGCGCCGCGCTCGGCGTCTGACGCAGCGTCGTCCCCTGCGCGCGCGAGTGCCGGCGCGATGTCACAGACCCGTCGACCTCTGCATGCGACATTGCCAGGTCAACGGTCACCACCGGCGCCGTTCACCCGACCGTGGCGCTCGCGGTGAGGCCCGCGATCTCGACGCCGAGGCGGTCCAGGGCGTCCCAGTCGGTGTAGTCGTAGTCGTGCGAGGCGTCGGTCGGGCGGCCCATGCGCTTCATGAGCAGGCGCATGAGCTGGCGGGTGAAGACGTCGTACTCGCGGTACTGCAGGCTGCCGGCTATCGGCTCGCAGCGGCCGGGCGTCCATCCCGTCTCGTCGCGGAAGTCGTCGATGGCCGACTGCACCGCCATGCGCGCGTCGTCGGTGTCGTCGGCGGCCGACAGCGACACGGACAGGAAGACGGACGGTCGCTGCTCGAGCGCGCGCCGGTGCTCGCTCACCCACGCGACGATCGCGGCCTGGTGATGGACCTTGTGCAGCGACGCCGCGACGACGACGACGTCGTAGCGCTCCGGGTCGGTGCCGGCGGCCTCCGACACGTCGAGGTCATCGACGGCGAGGCTCTGCCTGCGCATCGCCTCCGCGAGGTGCGCCGCGATCTTGGCGGTGTGGCCGTGCGTGCTCGCGTAGACGACGAGGGCGTTCGGTGAGGAGCTGTGTGCGGTCATGAGGCAAAGCCAACCAGCGCGGCGTCGACATCACATCCGCAGCTCCTGCGGATCGGGAATGTGGACAACCACGGACGCGGGGCGCGCCCGCGCTTCATACCGTCAACGTCATGACCGCCAAACGTCGTCACGCCCCCCATCAAGGCCCGATCCTGCTGTGCGCGGGCACCGATCCCGCTGCCGCGTCGCGCCTCGCGCGGACCGCCGCCCCGCTGCTCGCCGACCGCCCCGCCGTCGTCCTGGCGACGTGGGAGCCGCCTCCGATCGTGGGGATCGAGTCCGCCCTGGATGCGCTGTACGACACGCACGAGGAGCTGCGTGCGGCGAGCCGCAACATGGCCGTCCAGACGGCGCGGGCGGCCTGCGAGGAGTTCGAGGCGCGCGGGATCCACGTCACGCGCCAGATCTGCCCCGAGGAGCAGTCGCCGTGGCAGGAGATCATCGACATCGCCGACGAGCTCGACGCCTCGGTCATCGTCGCCGGCACGAGCGAGCGGCTGAGCGAGCACCCGGGCCTGCTCGGTGGCCAGGCACGGGCGCTGGCACACCGCGCGCAGCGACCGCTGCTGCTCGTCCCCGCCGACGCGATCGCCGCCGGCGGCGCGGACCCCGCGGTCTTCGCCTACGACGGCTCGCTGCCTGCCGGCCATGCCGTCGCCGTCGCCGCACGGCTCCTGCGCCCGCGCCCCGCGATCGTGGCGAGCGTGTGGAGCAGCTCGGCCCGCGTCATGGGCGTCGCGATGCTCGCCATACCCGACGACGTCGTGCGCCAGGGAACCGCCAGCCTCGACGAGGCAGCCCGCCTGCGGGCCGGCGGGCAGGCCGGCGAGGGCGCCGGCCGGCTCGCCGCGGCGGGCTGGACCAGCAGCGAGACGGCGGCGATCGAGACGTCGCGCAACGTCGCCGCGGGGATCGTCGGCGCCGCCGACGAGCGAGACGCGGCGATCATCATCACGGGAACGCGTGGGCGCTCGCGGGTCGCCGCAGCGGTGCTCGGCTCGAGCGCCGAGGGCATCCTGCGCTGCGCCGGCAGGCCCGTGCTGCTCGTCCCGCCCGAGGCTGCCTCATGAGCGGCGCCACGACGATCGGCCGCATGGCATCCCGCGAGGACGCCCCGGCCGTGCGGCGTACCGTGGAGCCCATGGATACGGTGATACAGACCGATCGCCTGACGAAGCGCTACGGCGACGCGCGCGGGATCGACGACGTCTCGCTGACGGTCCTGCACGGCGAGGTGTTCGGGTTCCTGGGCCCCAACGGGGCGGGCAAGACGACGACGATCCGCACGCTGCTGGACCTGCTGCACCCGACGAGCGCCAGCGCGCGCCTGTTCGGCCTCGACAGCCGTCGCGACAGCCTCGCGATCCGCGCCCGCCTCGGCAACCTGCCATCCAGGCGCTGTTTCACGCGCCGCAGCTGCTGATCCTCGACGAGCCGGCGGGCGGGCTGGACCCTCGTCGGCAAGCTCAGCGACGCCGTCGGCGTCCTGCGTTGGGCGTCGGCGTTTCGCTACTACGGCACGCCGCTGCAGACCGGGCTCGACGTCCCGGCGTCGCGGTCCTGCTGGTCGCGAGCGGCGTGCTCGTCGTCGCCGGCGCGCTGTGCTTCGAGCGCCGCGACCTCACCGGATAGGGCCGCGGACCGCTCGCCTACGCGGCGGCGACGCTCGCGGCGTGCCTGTCGAGGGCCGCGCCGTACCCCGCCTCGGCGTGGCCGCGCCCGGCGGGCGCGATCTCACCGCGCGGCGCGAAGCGCCGCACTCGGCACCCGCTGCAGCAGTCGCGCCGTCTCGCGCGCGATGACGAGCTCCTCGCCGGCGGCCACGACGAGCGTCGCCACGGCCGCGTCCGGCGCGCCGATCGACGTCTCGTGGCGCGCGTTGCGCACGACGTCCAGCTCGACGCCGAGGTGCGCCAGCCGCGAGCAGACGTGGGCGCGCAGCAGCGAGGAGCCCTCCCCCGCCCCTGCCGTGAACACGAGCGCGTCGAGGCCGCGCAGCGATGTCGTCATCGCGGCGACCGCCGAGCTCACGCCGCGCACGAGCACGTCGAACGCGAGCTGCGCGCAGTCATCGCCGCCGATCGCGGCCTGCTCGACCTCGCGCAGGCCGTGCAGGCCGCACAGGCCGAGCAGCCCGGAGCGATGGTTGAGCGCGTCGTCGAGCTCGTCGCGCGCGACGCCCGCGGCGAGCAGGTGCAGCAGCAGGCCGGGGTCGATCGAGCCCGAGCGCGTCGCCATCGGCACCCCGTCGAGCGGCGTGAAGCCCATCGTCGTGTCGACGGAGCGCCCGTCGAGCAGCGCGGTCACCGAGCAACCGCTGCCGAGGTGACAGACGACGAGCCGGCGCGCGCGGGCGGGCCCGAGCGCGCGCAGCGCCTGCTCGTGACACCACGCGACGTTGAGGCCGTGGAAGCCGTAGCGCCGCAGCCCGAAGCGCTCGGTCCACTCGCGCGGCAGCGCGTACGTCGCGGCCGCCCGCGGGAGATCGTGGTGAAACGCCGTGTCGAAGCAGGCGACCTGCGGCAGGTCCGGCAGCGCCGCGGACGCGGCGTCGATGCCCTCCAGGGCGGCGCGCGTGTGCAGCGGTGCGAGCGCCGCGAGCGCCGCGATGTCGGCGCGCACGCCCGGGTCGAGGTGCACGGGCCCCGTGAAGCGCTCGCCGCCGTGCACGACGCGGTGGCCGATCGCCTCGGCCTCGCCGCCGGCGTCGGCGAGCGCGGCGCGCAGCGCGCCGCGATGGCGCCCGGCGCCCGCGCCGGGCTCCCAGCGCTCCACCCCGCCGCGCACGACGCTCAGGGTGCGCGCGTCGACGAGCGCGTGCTTGAGGCTGCTCGACCCGGCGTTGACGATCAGAACGAGCATCGCGCTGCTATGGCCGATCCGTCCACGTCCACTCGCGCACCTCCGGCATGTCCTCGAAGTGCTCGCGGATGTAGACGTCGTGGCGGGTCAGCATCGCCTCGCAGTGGCGCTCGAGCGCCAGCGCGCCGGGCGCGATCCGGCGCGCGCGGCGCAGCGCGTTGAGGACGAGGTGATAGCGGCTGCACTCGTTGAGGACCAGCATGTCGAACGGCGTCGTCGTCGTGCCCTGCTCGCTGTAGCCGTGGACGTGGAAGCGCCCCGGGTTCGGGCGCCCGTGCAGCAGCTGATGCAGCGCCCGGGCGTAGCCGTGAAACGCGCACACGACCTCCGTCGTCTCGCCGAACAACGCCTCGAAGCGATCGCCGCTCATCCCGTGCGGGTGCGAGTGCGGCGGGGCGAGCGACATGAGATCGACGACGTTGACGACGCGGAAGCGCAGCTCGGGGACGTGCTCGCGCAGCAGCGCCGCCGCCGCGACCGTCTCCTGGGTCGGTACGTCGCCGATGCCCGCGAGCACGATGTCTGCGTCCTCGGAGCCCGCCGCGTTGCCGGCCCAGGCCCACTCCCCCGCGCCGAGCCGGCAGTGCTCGCGCGCGGCGTCGACGTCGAGGTACTGCAGCTGCGGCTGCTTGTCGATCACGACGAGGTTCACGTAGTCGCGGCTGCGCAGGACGTGGTCGGAGGTCCACAGCAGGCAGTTGGCGTCCGGCGGCAGGTAGACCCGCACGACGTTGCCGCTGAGCGAGATCATCGTGTCGATGAGCCCGGGGCCCTGGTGGCTGAAGCCGTTGTGGTCGTTGCGCCAGCACGTCGACGTCAGCAGCACGTTCAGCGACGCGACGGGCGCGCGCCACGCCAGGCGGCGCCCGTGCTGCAGCCACTTCGCGTGCTGGATCGCCATCGAGGCGGACACCATCGCGAACGCCTCGTAGGTCGCGAACATGCCGTGGCGGCCGCTCAGCAGGTAGCCCTCCAGCCAGCCCTCGCAGTTGTGCTCGGACAGGACCTCCATGACGCGCCCGTGCGGCGAGACGTGCTCGTCCTCCGGGCGCGCGTCACGCAGCATGCGGTCTGAGACCTCGAACACCGATCCGAGCCGGTTGGAGTTCGTCTCGTCCGGACAGAAGAGCCGGAACGTGTCGGGGTTGCGGGCGTAGACGTCGCGCAGCAGCGCGCCGAGCCGGCGCGTGGACTCGGCTCGCGTGACGGCCGGTCGCTCGACGTCGAGCGCGTAGCCGGCCGCGTCGGGCAGCTCGAGCGGCGTGAGCACGCGCCCGCCGTTGGCCTGCGGCAGCGATCCCATGCGCAGGTCGCCCTCGGGCGCGAGGGCCGCGAGCTCGGGCACGAGGCCGCCCGCGTTGCCGAAGCGCTGATGGGGCCGGTAGCTGTGCATCCAGCGCTCGAGCTGCGCGAGGTGCGCGGGGTTCTCGCGCACGCCGGCGAGCGGCACCTGGTGCGATCTGAACGTGCCCTCGACGCGGACGCCGTCCACCTCGCGCGGCCCGGTCCAGCCCTTCGGCGTGCGCAGCACGATCGCCGGCCAGCGCGGTGTCCCGCCCGACCCGCCGGCGGCGGCTGCGCGAGCAGCGAGCTGGATCGCGCGGATCTCGGCGTGCGCATCGGCCAGCGCGGCGGCGAAGTCGCGATGCACCTGGCGCGGGTCGTCGCCCGACACGACGCGCGGCGCGTAGCCGTGGCCGCGCAGCATCCGCAGCACGTCCTCCTCGGGCGCGCGCCCGAGGACCGTCGGGCCGGAGATCTTCGCCTCGTTGAGATGCAGGATCGGCAGCACGGCGCCGTCGCGGGCGGGATCGAGGAAGCGGATCCCCTTCCACGAGCCCTCCAGCGGAGCCGTCTCGGCCTCGCCGTCGCCGATGACGCAGGCGACGAGCAGATCGGGGTCGTCGAACGCCGCGCCGAAGGCATGCATGAGCGCGTAGCCGAGCTCGCCGCCCTCGTGGATCGAGCCGGGCGTGGCGACCCCGACGTGGCTTGAGATGCCACCCGGTGTCGAGAACTGGCGCACGAGACCGAGCAGGCCGGCGTGGTCGCCGGAGATCGACGGGTAGATCTCCGAGTAGGACCCCTCGAGGTAGACGTTCGCCACGACCGCGGGACCGCCGTGACCGGGCCCGGCGACGAACAGCACCTGCTGGCCGGTCTGGCGGATGAGGCGGTTGATCTGCGCGTAGACGAGGTTCAGGCCCGGCGACGTGCCCCAGTGCCCGAGCAGCCGCGGCTTGATGTGCTCGGCGCGCAGCGGCTCGCGCAGCAGCGGGTTGGCGCGCAGGTAGATCTGCGCGACCGTGAGGTAGTTCGCGGCGTCCCAGTAGGCGAGCAGGTCGTCGAGCTCGGCGCCCTCGAGCCTGCCCAGCGTGGCCGCGCCGTCGATCGTCGTCACGCTGGGACCGCGGGGCGCTCGCCGCGAGCGAGATACGGGCCGAGGTAGCGTGCGGCGACCTTCTCCGACGAGTCCCACGGGCAGACGTCGGCGACCGTCGAGGTGAACACGCCGTCGTCGCCGAGCTCGGCCTCCAAGAAGCGCGTCGCGCGCCCCGTCATCAGGGCCCCGCGGAACGTCTGTCGCGCCGTGGACGGCTCGATCACGACGCCCGCGCTGCGGGCGATCGCCGCGGCGATGACGTTCGCCTGCTGCGCGGCGAGCCCGCCGTGCTTGATCGCGCCCGACGTGATGTCGCCGGCCGCGTGGACGCCATCGAGTCCCTCGACCTTGCCGCTCGCGCTGACCGGGATGAAGCCGTGCGGATCGGTCGGGAGGCCCGCGATCCGCGGGCCTTCGAGCAACGGCATCGCGACCACCCGGTCGGGGTGCATCTCGACGTCGCTCGGTCGCAGGGTCAGCGTCCCGTGTGCGAGCTCGGCGAACGACGAGCCGTGGAAGCTGATCCGCGCCTCGGCCAGCAGGCGCGTCAGCTCGTCGGAGATGGCCGTGCCGAACAGCCCCAGCGGCGCGGCCTCGGGGCTGACGACCGCGATCTCGACGGTGGCGTTGGCCTCGTAGGCGCGGTGCGCGGTCTGCAGCGCGAGCTCGTACAGCGGCAGTGGCCAGAACGCCTGCGTGGGGGCGACGAAGGCGACGCTGTGGATGTAGCCGTCCTCGATGTCCTGCACGAGGCCGCGCAGCGTCACGCCGAGCGAGCGGTCGTCGACCGTCAGCGCGGCGTCGAACGCGGGCCGGGCGTGCGTGCCGCAGGCGATCACGAGCGCGTCGTAGGCGATCCGCTCACCGTCGCCGGTCACGATGCGTCGCTCGGCGGCCTCGACCCGGGCGAGCGCGCCCGTGACGTGGCGCGCGTCGAAGTCCGCAGCGATCGCGACGAGCGCGATGTGGCGGGCGTGTGCGATCGAGAACGGCTCGGCGACGGCCATCGGCCGGTGGTGGAAGTCGCGCTCGGGGGCCAGCAGCGTGATCCGAACGCGGGCACCGGCGAGCGAGCGCAGGGCCATCATGGCCTCCAGCGCCGCCACGCCGCCGCCGGCGATCACGACGTGAAACGGCTCGGTGGGGGTGTTCGTGGTCATGCCGGCGACACTAGATCGCCGCGCCGGCGCCGCCATCAGCCGTCTTCCGCCGCCCTGTCGCGGGAAACCCGCAGGCCCATTAGGCGCGAAGCGCATACTTGAGTGGATGTCCGTGCGATTCATCTTCCGCTGTCAGTTCTGCGACGCGCAGCCCGACCCCATGACGCAGCTCAGCCTCGAGCAGGCGATGCGCGAGCGGACCTGGGGCGCCTACCAGAACGCGCTGCCCGGACGCTGGCTCGTCTTCCACGCATGCGGCCTCTACGGGTCGGCCCGCTACGCGTGCCCTGAGCATCGCGGCGACCTCGTGGCCTACCTGCGCGAGCACTACGGCTCGATCGGCTTTCACGTCTGGAAGCGCCCGCCCTACCCGTCGAGCCTCGCCCACTCCCGCACCGACGACGCCTGGTTCAAGGCCACGCGGCGCCAGGGCGGCTGGGGCTCGTAGGCCCGCGTCCCCGACGCGGGCGACGCGGACCGCGCGACGCGCGCTGACGACCTGCGCCCCGCCAGCACGGAGCCCGACGACCCGCCAGACGTGACGCCCCCGCGGGGTCTCCCTCGCCCCGAGCCCCAGGACCGGCGGCGCCGCTACGTGCGCCGCTGATCGCGTCCGGTCTCGGCGACCTGAAGCTGTCGCAGCAGTTCCTCGCGCTCGGCGCGGGCGGCGTCGCGCTCCTGCGCGGCGAGGACACGTTCCGGTGATGTCGCACACGCCGGCGTCCGCACCACGGGCGACGTCGCGACCGCCATTGTCCTGACCACCATGCGAGGGTCTTGGTCGCGATCGGCGTTCGACCGGTCGTCGTCGGTGCCCGCGAGTGCGCCGGAGCGGCCGCCATGATGCCCGGATCGCGCATCGACAAGACGCCGGATCCGGGTCCACAGACAGGCGCCACATCGGCGCGCGACCCCGGCATCTGGGCTCCATGCCGAGCGGACCCGCCGCCGTGGTCAGCCGGCGAGCTCCGCCAGCCGTCGCTCGAGCAGCCGTCGCTCGGCATCGTCGTGGGCGAGCGCCAGCGCCCGCTCGTAGGCGTCGCGCGCGTCGGCCGTGCGGCCGAGCCGGCGCAGCAGCTCGCCGCGCGTCGAGTGCAGGTAGCGGTAGTCGCCGAGGGCGGCCTCGCGCCCCACGCGGTCGACGATCGCGAGCCCCGCCGCGGGCCCGCGGTGCTCGGCGACGGCGACGGCGCGGCTGAGCTCGACCACGGGTGAGCCGGTGAGCCGTGCGAGCTCGCCGTAGAGCGCTGCGATCTGCGGCCAGTCCGGCGGCGTGTCGGCGTGCAGCGATGCGATCGCCGCCTGCACGACGTACGGACCGTGGCCGTGCAGCGCGAGCGCGCGGTCGAGCGCCCCGCGCCCGGCGGCGATGGCGGTCGCGTCCCATAGCGACCGGTCCTGGTCGGCGAGCAGCACGACATCGCCGTCGCGGAACCGGGCCGCGCGGCGGGCGTCGTGCAGCGCCATCATCGCCAGCAGGCCGTGGACCTCGGGCTCGTCGGGCATCAGCTCGGCGAGCGCGGTGCCCAGCCGCAGCGCCTCCGCCGCGAGATCGCCGCGGGTCGGCGGGGCCGAGTAGCCCTCGTTGAAGATCAGGTAGACGACCGCGAGCACGGCGGCGAGCCGGTCGGGCAGCAGGTGGTCGGGCGGCACGCGGAACGGGATCCCGGCGGCCTTGATCTTGCGCTTGGCGCGCACGAGCCGCTGCGCCATCGTCGCCTCCCCCACGAGGAACGCGCGGGCGATCTCGGCGGTGCTCAGGCCGCCCAGCGTGCGCAGCGTGAGCACGACCTGGGCGTCGGTCGCGAGCGCCGGATGACAGCACGTGAAGATGAGCTCGAGCCGCTCGTCGGGAAAGGTCGTCGTGTCCATGGTGATGTCCTGCACCTCCGGCACCTCGAGCAGCCGCGTCTTCGCGGCCAGCGTCCGGTCGCGCCGGATGCGGTCGATCGCGCGGTTGCGCGCCGTCGTCACGAGCCACTGCGCCGGGCTCGCGGGCACGCCGTCGCGGGGCCAGCGCTCGGCGGCGATCGCGAACGCCTCCTGCGTGGCTTCCTCGGCGAGATCGAAGTCGCCGAGGAAGCCGATGAGGGTCGCGAGCACGCGCCCCGAGTGCTCGCGGAAGGCCTGCTCGAGAATCGCTAGTAGCCCTCGGTGAGCGGGCGGATCTCGATCGCGCCGCCCATGCTCGCCGCCGGGAACCGCGACGCGAGCTCGATCGCGGCGTCGAGGTCGTCGGACTCGAAGAAGCAGTAGCCGCCGATCGACTCCTTGAGCTCGGCGAACGGGCCATCGGTCGTCAGCGTCTTGCCGTCCTGCACGCGCACGGTCGTCGCCATGTCGGGCGCCTGCATCCGCTCCCCCGGCGTCATCCCGGGGGTCTCGTTGATCGCCTGGTAGGCGGCGAAGACCGCGCCCTGCTCGGCCTGCGTCAGGCCCGCCCACGCGTCGGACCCCGGCAGCGGCGTCGTCCCCTGGTGAATCAGCAGCATGTACTTCATCGCGTCCTCCTTTTCGGGAATGTTCGCCTATGAGACGAACGGCGGTCGGCGATATCGACAGGACGCTCGACAGATCCGCCCAGCGCGCGGCCTGACCCGCGCGCAGGAGCGATCGCCGCGGGCTCGAACTGCACCACGGCGCTCGCGCGGCGCTGGGATCCGTACCCGTTCATCCTGCTGAAGCTGGCGTTCTCCACCCAGGCCGCGTACGCCGCGCCGCTCATCCTGCTCGCCCAGACGCGCCAGGCCGACCGCGACAAGCTGGCGCTGCAGGCGCTCGAGGACCATCGCGAGGAGCTCGCCCGCCACACTCACCGAGCGCGTGGCCGCGCTGACGAAGGAGATCCACGCGCGCTTGACCGCCCGCTGCGCGAGCAGTCGATCCGCACCCGTTCGCTCGCTGCGGCACAACCTTCCCGGTTTCGCGGCCGCCGGGCTCCGGCGAAGGCGCGTACGCCCATCCGACGCAGAGCAACCCCTGTCACGCACGCACCATCCCGGTCGGCGCCACGCCCACCGACTGCGCCGTCCGACCGCCGGCCGTCGGAGCTGGGCCGCGAGACCCCCGCGGTCTCAGCCGTCGAGGTTCGCGGCCGAGCTGACGACGTCCGCCGGGAGCGGCAGCTGGACGAGGCGCATGAGGTCGCGCTCGTCGTCGCCGACCACCAACGCCGACAGCAGCGAGGGTCCCGAGCCGTTGGCGGTGAACGCCGGGTCGTAGCTCGCGATCGGGATCAGCGCGCGATCGGGGTAGATGCCGTCGAGCCGCGCGACGAGGTCGCGCAGCGACCCGTCGTGGCGGTACGTCTGCCAGCGCCCGCGACCCTCCCATGCGGGGCCGTGGCCCGCCGCGATCGCATTGAGGACCAGCAGGGGCGGGGTGCTCGCGTTGATCCGGAAGTTGAGGTCGAACACGCGCACCTCGCCGGAGGACGTCAGCCCCGTGTCGATGCCGCAGTAGCCGATGAAGCCCAGCTCTCGCGCGCGCTCGGCGACGGACTGGCACAGCGCGACCGCGACCGCCGGCAGCACGCTGCCGCCGACCCGGCTGCCGCCGTAGGCGCCGGTGGCGGAGATCAGCTGCTCCGTCGCTCCGAGCATGCGCGGCGCGCCGATCGCCTCGACGCAGAACTGGACGCACCAGTTCTCGACGAGATCGAGGTACTCCTCGACGATCAGGTCGGCGCCAGGTTGCACGAACGCCGGCTGCGCGATCGCGGTCCCCGCCTGATGGACGTACACGCCGTATCCGCCGCCGGAGGAGTCGTCGGAGCAGACCTTGAGGACCCACGAATCGCCGACGGCGAGCCCCGCGACATCCTCGGGACTGATCGACGTGCGCCGCGGCGCGCCTCGCTCACCCACGATCGCGGGGAGATTGGCCTTGTTGTTGAGGTAGCGCAGCAGTTCGGGGGCCACCATGCAGGCCTCGGCCGGCACCTCGTCCTCGTCGTGGACGTGTTGGCACAGCAGCCGCTCGCCGTTGCCGATGACGTCGCCGACGAGGCGCTTGAAGTCCTCCGCGGTGCGGTACGTGCGGATCTCCCGGCTGACGGGAAGGCCGGCGGTGCCGAGCAGTTCCAGCCCGCACGGGCTCGCCACGCCCGCGCTGCAGATCACGGGCGTCTCGTCCGCGATGGCCATGATCGGGCCCGTGTAGGCGTCGCAGAGGTGCGGATCGGCCGTGTTCGCACCCTTGTCCGAGAGCGGCAGCCGCGCGGTGAGGACGGCGCCGGGACCGAACACCGACGTGTTCTTCCTGGCCAGGGTCGCACGCGCCGCTCGCGTCGCGGTGTCGAGATCTTCGACCGGTGAGGGACCACCGGGGTGAACGGCCATAGGGATGCCTCCTGTGCGGGCGTCAGTGCCGAGTCAGCGCACCCACGTGGATGCTGGGCGGGCTCAGCCAGCGTCACGGGCGCAGGCCCATGCGACCAGGGACCGGCGGGAGAAAGTCGCACGCCGATATTGGCCTGAGTGGCACTATGCACCCGCGCCGGCGCGGGCTAGGACCGGTCGGCTACTCGCCGTCGATCACGGTCCCGTCGGCCCGTGCGATCGCATGCGGCATCGCGGACGCCGACCGCGCGATGCCGATGTCGCCGTCCTTGTGCAGCAGGATGAGGCCGCCATAGCCGCCGAAACGCTTGCGCACGCGCGCGACCGACCGCTCGGCCACCGTCTGCGCGGCGCGTGCGTCGGCCGCGACGTTCTCGACCGTCCAGAACGCGGCGCACGCCCGCGCGAACGCCTCTCCGTCGCCCGTGCACGAGCAGGCTGCGTGCTCGTCGGCGTACGTCCCGCCACCGACGAGCGGTACGTCACCGACGCGGCCGGGGATGGTCCCGGCCATCCCGCCGGTGCTCGTCGCCGCCGCGAGGTTGCCGTGCGCGTCCCGCGCCACCGCGCCGACGGTGTTCCCTCGCTCGAAGCGCCCGTTGCCCTCGAACTCAGCTCGCCGGTCCGCGGTGATCATGAGCTCCGGATCACAGCGCTGGAAGCCCCGGGCACGGGCGAACGCCGCCGCTCCGTCGCCCGCGAGCAGGTGATAGCGGCCGTCCTCGAGCACGGCGCGCGCGATGTCGATCGGATGCAGAAATGGCGGCAGCACCGCCACGGCACCGGACCGCAGCGAGGCGCCGTCCATCACGCAGGCGTCGAGCTCCAGGGTTCCGCGGCTCGTGAGCACGGCGCCGGTGGCGGCGTTGCATGCCGGATCGTCTTCGACGACCCGCACGGCGGCGATGACCGCGTCCAGCGCGCCACCCCCGGCCGCCAACGCATCCCAGCCGGCCTGGGCGGCGCGCGTGCACGCGGCGCGACCGAGGCTCGTTCCGGCGTACCACTCCGAGGCTCCGCCGTGCACGACGACGATCGGCTCCACGCGTGTGCTCACCGGCGACGGAGGGCTACGGTCGGCGACCAGCGCCGCGCGCGAGCAGGTCGGGCTGGCGAGGGGAACCGGAGCACCGGCGGCATGCTAGCTGGCCGCTGGGAACACCACTAAGCTGCGGCCATGAGCCACTTCGAGCTCAGCGAGCGATGGTGTCCCTGGACGAACCTCGACGTGATCTTCTCCGCCGCGCACGCCGCGATCGCGGCCGGGCCATTCGATCCGCCGCTGTGCGAGGTCGTCTTCAACGCGGAGTTCGCCCCGTTCACCGTCGACACGCTCGCGGAGGCCCAGGCGGACCTGCGCCGCAACCCGCACATGATGTCGATGGACATCATGTTGTCGCACATCGACGAGGACGCCGCGCGCGTGTCGCTGCGCTACAGCGGCCAGCGCCTCCAGCTCAACGGCTACGGCAGCGACTGGATCCGCGCGCGGGCGGCATACGACGCCGCGCACGCCGAGATCGCCGGCCATCACGGCATCGCGCCCAAGCTGCCCGAGCCGCCGCGCGACACCGTCGCCGAGACGCGCAAGCGCCTCGTCATCGACGGGCTGGAGGCCGCCCTGCGCAACGTCGACTCGCGCTTCGGTGATCGCTGACGGCTGATGGCTGCGCGTAGGTCTCGTCGGGCGTAGGCCGACCAGACCTACACAAGCCCCGACTCGGTGGCGCCACGGGCGACGGCTTCGCCCACGCCGGCCCGTACGCGTCACGCCGAGGGGCGACCCGCGTCGTCGCGCAGGACGTCGTAGGTGAGGAGATCGAGGTCGGTCATCGGCCGTGCGGTCCTTCGAGGGTGACGCGGCCGGCAGGAGCGGACCCCGAACGGGCGGCCCGTCAGATCCGCTCCTGCCACATCACGGCCGCCTGGGCGACGCGCCGCAGGGCGTCCTGCATGCGCGTCGGGTTGTTGGAACGACGTGCCGCGGCCAGGGCACCGATCGCCTCCGCCATCACGGCAGGGCCCGCCGGTCCGTTGGTCCGCAGCTCGGCGAGCTCCGCGGCGGTGAGCTTGCGCGCCTCGCCGCGGATCGCGGCCACGGTCTCGCGCAGCTCGCGCTCGGCCTGCGCGGCGCGCAGCTCGGCCTCGGCGGCGGCCCGTCGATCGCGTGCGGCCTCGGCACGAGCGGCGCGCACCTCGGCCGCACCCGGCGCGGCCTCGCGCACCGTCACGACCTCGGGCACCCGCTCGGCCTCGGCACGCGCACGCTCGGCCTCGGCACGCGCACGCTCGAGCATCCGCTCGGCCGCCACGAGCCGGTCGGCCAGACGATCCTGGCCGGCCTGGAGCTCGCGGCGCTCGCCGCGCAGTGTCGCGATCGTCGCCTCCGCACGCTCGAGACGGGACGCCATCCGCTTGGCCGCCGTCCGCGCCTCGGCCGCGTCCATGCGCGCGCCCGCGAACTGCTCGCGGGACGCACGCACGGTCGCGTCGGCCTTCGCCTCGGCGGCAACCGCCCGGCGCTGCGCACGGGCAACCGCCGCGGCGAGGTTCCTCGACCCGTTGCTCTCGGAAGCTCCTGATTGGTCGGCCACGCGCTCACGAACGACCTTCGGCTTCGCGGCCGTGGCACCGGCGCGCTCACCCGAGCGACGACGGGCGGCGTCGCGCTCCGCCGTCAGGCGCAGCGCGCGGTCACCCGCGCGTTCGAGCCGGCCCTCGAGGGCCGCGACCCGCTGCTCTGCCTCGCGCGCCTGCGCGAGCGCGGCAACGACCATCGCGCGACCCTCCGGGCTGATGACCGCCCGGTGCGCCTGCTCGGGATCGACGTCGGTACGCCGCTTGGGCCCGGGCCTGGCCGGCTCGAACCCGGCCGCGCGCACCGCCTCGTTGAGGGACCCGTGAAACGGGCGCTTGGCGGAGTTCAGCGCGGGCCAGGGCGATGCGTCGGCACGGCCGGCGCGGTAGCGCTCGACGCGCCACAGCTGCCCGGACCACTTCGCCGAGGACGGGTTCCAATCGGCCGCGCGAGGCGGCTCGCCGTATGTGGCCACCCATTCCTGGATGGCGATGATGATGGAGTCGCGGTTCCACCCCGCCGCACGCCCGTTACGGACGTGAGGCGCAGCTCCCGCGATCGTCGCGGGAGCCATGTGAGTGACCTCCCGCTAGTCGCCGCTGGGCGCGTCGATGGTGTGCGTCTCGAACCGCTTGCGCGGCCAGCACGTCGCCCCGCCGGCACCGAGCGCGGTGCTGTGGACGTGGTACTGCGACGTGGGGCGCATGAGCGTCATGACTCCGTTCACGGTAAGGCACGGGGGCCGCTCTGACAAGCCCGAGCTCAGGCTCGCGACGCACGCGGCCGCGGCGATGGGTTCGAATCTCCCCGCGCTCACTGGATGAGCCCGCGGCGCATCGCCTCGGCGACCGCCGCGGCGCGGTCATGGACGCCGAGCTTCTCGCGGACGCTGCTGAGATGGGACTTGACGGTCGAGACGCTGATGAACAGGCGCGTCGCGATCTCCGCGCCGGTCTGACCGTCGGCGACGAAGCGCAGGATCTGGAGCTCGCGTTGCGTCAGGATCGGGCGATCGGTATGCGAGTGCCGGCGCAGCTCGACCACGAGCCCGGCCTGCAGTTCCGAAGCGATGAGCGTGGCACCGCGCGCCACCGCCGCGACGGCGTCGCAGATGTCGGCGAGCGTCGCCGACTTCGTCAGGTACGCGGCGCAACCGAGGTTCATGACGTCGTACACGGGCGGGCTCGATCCGTCGGCGGCGAGCATGACGACGCGCGTCGACAGCCGATCGCGCGCGATCGCTTCCATCAGGTCGGCGCCGCCGGCCTTTGGCAGCCCGTCGTCGATGATCGCGACGTTCGGTGCGAGCCGGCGGATGTCCGCGAGCGCCGTCCATCCGTCGCGCGCCGTACCGAGCAGTGTGAGGTCTCCGCGTGCCCCGACACCACGTGCCACAGCCTCGAGGAAGATTGGCTGGCCTTCGGCGACGTACACGCTTGTGCACGCCGGCGACGACGGCGCTGGCGTTCGCCCGACGGCACCTGCCGCTGACGCGACCACACTGCTCCTCTGTGTTGGGCGACGAGTCTCGATGATCCCCACACCCACCAGTTGACGGTGTGATCCTACACCCCGTGACCCGCGAACCGGGGACCCAACCCGATCCCGTGCAGAGCTGAGAACGTCCTCTCTCGCACCCCACCGACGGCCGTGCCCCTCGGTCGATCGCGCGTTCACAAGCTGTCAGTCCTCCCCGCGCCACCGGCTTCGCAGGTGCGGGGGGCCCCCGCCGGAGGCAGGTGACGGGATAGCCGAGCGGATAGTCCCTGTGGGTGCCCGAAGTCACCCCTGGGGACGATTGCGCTGGGGTGACGCGCGCGCAAATATCTACTGTCAGGGATCGCGCACCCCCGCCGCCGCGGCCGCACGGCCGCCGTCTCCGCCCACGAGCAAAGGCGGCGAGGGAGCCCGACGGTCGGCCCGGCTCCGCATTCCCCTGTGTGCCTCGGATCGGCCGTCGGGCGCACCCCTGCGTCAGACGCTCAGGGGCATTCCGATCGGGACGATCGCGGTCGTGGCGACCGCAGAACGGACTCACATGAGTACGACAGACGCACGAAGCCACCGGACGCTCGCATGGCGGCTGGCCGCCGCGGCGGCGATCGCCGGGTCACTCGCCCAGACGCAGGCCGCGGGGGCGGCGACGACGCCTGTCGGCGGGGGCGCGTTCGCCGTGCAGGCCAACGTCAAGGCGCTCGTGGTGCCGATCGACGTCGGGCCGCTTCCGGCGGTGACGCTGCCCTCCGGCGGCTCGGACCCGATCACGGCATCGCTGTTGAACACGAACGTGCTCGGCTTGGTGACGGTGAGAACCGGAGACGTCAGCACCGAGGGCAAGGCCGATCCCGGCACGGCCGACAGCTCGGCCACGGTGGCGAACGTCGACGTCGCCGGTCTCGTGACCGCGACCGTGGCCAGCAGCGTGTGCAGCGCGACCGCGACGGGCACGACAGGATCGTCGAAGGTCGTCGATCTCGTCGTGGCGGGGATCCCGTTGGCGCTCGTCGACATCGGCCCGAACACGAAGATCTCGCTGCCCGTCGGCAGCGTGACGCTCAACGAGCAGATCGGCCCGTCGACGGCCGCGGGTAGGTCGCGCAGCCTGCGGCGAACGCGCAGGGCCAAGCGGCGGCGCTCGTCACGAGCCGTGGCGCCGCAGAGCATCACCGTGAACGCGGTCCACGTTCACCTGGACGTCCTCGGGCTCGCGTCCGGCGAAGTGATCCTCGGACAATCGCGCTGCAGCGTGGGCTGAGCCTCGGCGCCCGACGAAATCGTCGCGCCGCCGTCATCCGGCGGCGGCGCGGTCGCGCCCGGGATCCGCTTCGACGCCCTTGCGACGGCGTCGGTCGCACGCTCGACGGGATCGGCCCGGATCCGGCCTCAGTCGCGCGCGTGCTTGCGCGCCGCCTGCTCCCACTCGGCGCGTGCGCGATCGAACGCGTCGGGGTCCATGCGCTCGGGCGGGGCGCGGTGGCCGGGCCGCGGATCGGGCTCGGGGTCCTCCGGCGAGCCGCGGCCGTCGTCGCCCCCGCCCCCGTGGCCGCGCCTGCGCAGCCAGATCGCGAACGCGCCGATCGCGAGCACGAGCAGCGCGACACGCAGCGCCGGCGGCGCCGCGAGGCTGACGCGCAGCGCGAGCCCGACGCCGAGGCAGATGATCACCCAGCGGCCGAGCAGCGCCCCGCGCTCGGCCGCATCGACGCGCTGCATGCGCCTGTTCGCAAGCCATGCGAGCGGGATCACGACGATCGCGAGCGCCACGATGAGCATCGGATCTCACCTTACCGCGACCACGGCTCCGGCCCAGGCGGGTAAGGTCGCGGGGGCATGGAGGCCTTTCTCGTCCTGGTGTTCCTGGCCCTCATCGCCGGCGGCGTCGTCGTCTACCTCCGCGGACGCAACGCGACGTCCGCCGGTGGCGCGGCGCCCTCCGGGCTGCCTCAGGCGCCCGCTCCCGAGCCGATCGGGGGCATCGAGGCGCGCGCCATCAAGGTCGGCGACGTCGTCAACCACGACGGGCACGACTACATCGTCGAGGGCACGCTGCGCTTCGACCAGGGCGGCTTTCGCTGGGACGAGCACCGGCTCGTCGACGGCGCTGCCTCCATCTGGCTGTCGGTCGAGGACGACGAGGGGATCGAGATCGTCGTCTGGAAGCGCGTGCGCGGCTCGGAGCTCGAGCCCGGGCCGGGCAGGCTCGAGCACGGCGGCATCAGCTACGCGCTCGACGAGCGCGGCAAGGCGAGCTTCACCTCTGAGGGCACGACCGGCGCGCCCGGCGGCGGCAAGGCCGAGTTCGCCGACTACGTGAGCGGTGACCGGCGGCTGTCCTTCGAGCGCTACGGCGGCGAGGACGGCGGCTGGGAGATCAGCGCCGGCACGGTCATCTCCGAGCACGCGCTCGACATCTACCCGAGCTCCGCGGCGTGAGCGACCACCTCGCCGGCGCCGAGGCGACCGAGCGCGCGCTGCGCGAGCAGCTTGCCGACCTCGTCCACGCTCGCTCCCGCGCCGACGGCGAGGCACGCCGGCTCGCCGATCGGGCCGCGCTGCCCGGCGCGCACGACGAGCTCGACGAGATCGCGGGCCGCTACGAGCGCCAGAGCGAGACGCTCGCCGCCGAGGTCGAGACGCTGCGCGCGAGCCTGCGCGCGGCCGAGGCCGAGCTCGAGCGCCTGCGGGCGCCGGGCGCCTGAGACGATCTCGGCGTGCTGATCGAGGTCCGCAAGCCGTACGTGGACGTCAGCGCGCGCGACCTGACGCTGACGCTCGGCGCGCCACCCGCCCCGGCGATCGAGTTGCTGCGCCTCGAGCTCGGCGGTTGGCGCATCGAGCTGCGGCTGCTCGGCCATTCCCATCAGGCGCTCGTCGACGACGGCGAGCGCGCGTCGGAGACCGTCGCCTGCCTGCCCGGCGTCGCCGGCGAGCTGCCGCTGCGACGCACCGACGGCGGCTATGACTTCCGCGCCCGCGTGCAGCGCCTGACCGCCGGCGCCTATGCGGCTCGTGCGCGGGGCGTGCTGGCGTGCGTCGCCGACGACCCGCGGGCACTCGCGGGCGTGTTCGCCGACGCGCCGGCCGGTCCGGGCTCGGGCAGCCCCGTCTGCGACGCGGCCGACGGCGACCGGGCGGCCGGCCTCGCGTTCACCGCGCTCGCCGCGCACCCGCTCGCCGATCGCTCCGGGATCGCCTGGACGACGTGGCACGGCTACCCGCAGACGGGCGAGGTCGTCGTCACCGCCTCGCGCCTGCGGCGCGCGGCATGAGGCGCCACGCGATCGTCGCGATCGTCCTCGCCGGCGGCGGCGTGCTCGGCCTGATCTACACGATCGCCAGCCACCGCGGCGTGCGCGAGGACATCGCCCAGGACTACCGCAAGGTCGGCACGCAGAAGCCGCCCGGTGGCGAGGGCAGCGGCAAGCCGACGCTCGTCTACGCGTCGCCGAAGTCGGTCACGAGGACGGCATCGGAGATCGTCGCCAAGCACAAGCCGGCCGACCGGCGCACGACCGGGTCCGGCGCGTTCCTGCGCTACAAGGACGACGTCGTCTCGGTCGTCGCGCCGCCGAAGGGGACGCGCGGCTCGCGGATCCTCGTCGACGACGAGGCGGGCGGCTACCACCGCAACTACGGCTACGTGGGCGGCTTCTGGGGCACGTACTCCGGGCCCGCGGGTGCGTTCCGCGGCGGCGGTCCGGGGTCGGGCAAGTGATCCGCGCGCTCGGACTCACGCTGCTGCTCGCGCTCGCGGTGTTCGCCGCGCCGGCGGGCGCGGGCGTGGTGTCGCAGGAGGACGCGACCGACCTTGCCCAGTCGCTCGCCGAGGCCGAGGACGATCAGGGCATCTGCTACGGCTGGAACGTCTCGAACAACTTCGACGGCGTGCCCGACATCGGCTCCTCGAGCGGCCCGGGCCGGATGCTCGTGAAGTTCGGCCGCTCGACCGCGTCGACCGGCCTGTCGTGCTCCAAGGGCTACGTCGAGCTGCGGGGCAGCATCGACTACAGCTGCGGTAGCTGCGAGTCCGAGGACAGCGCTTCGGTCTCGATCGAGTCCAATCTCGACGATCCGCCCACGGTCGGCGATCTCGAGGGGCTCGGCCTGAAGGCCGGCGACCTCACGGGCGACAAGGACGACACGACGCTCGTCAACATGGTCGAGGCGCTGCCGCTGCTGGCCGCCGACCGCGGCAACGCGGCGTACGTCGCCTATGAGCCGGCGACGACCGTCCCGACGACGGACCACGCGACGGGCAAGCCCGGCTCGGACTTCCTGCGCGAGAGCTGGGTCTGGCTCGTGCTGTGCGGGGCGGCGATCCTCGGCGGCCCGCTGTTCTACCTCTACCGGCGCTCGCAGTCCGATGCCGTGCGCGAGCGCGCGCAGCGCCGGCGGCGCGGGCCGCGGCCGCCCGCCGAGACGCCTCCCCCCTCCGCCGAGCCCTCACCACCATCACCCGCGACGTAAGGACAGCGCCATGGACTACTGGGAAGACCTCGCGACAGAGCTGGCCTCGGGCTTGCTGTACGGGCTCGTCGGGATCGTGCTGCTCGCGCTCGGCTACTGGATGATCGACGCGCTCACGCCCGGCCACCTCGGCCGCCAGCTGTGCGAGGAGCGCAACCGCAACCTCGGCGTGATCGTGTCCGCGGCGATGCTGTCGGTCGGGATCATCGTGACGTCGGCGATCATCTCCTCCGACGGCGATCTCGGCAAGGGCCTCGGGCAGTCCGCCGGCTTCGGCCTCGTCGGGATCGGGCTGCTGGGCATCGCGTTCGTCGTCATCGACCTGCTGACGCCGGGCAAGCTCGGCGAGATCGTCGTCGGCGAGGACGAGCACGAGCCGATGGTGTTCGTCACCGGCGCGGCGCTGCTGTCGATCGGCGGGATCGTCGCCGCCGCGATCTCCTGAGCGCGAGCGCCCTCACCGCCGGCGCGCTCGGACGCCGGGCGCGGCCGGTCCTGCTCGGGACCGTGCTGCTCGTCGCGACGTGCGGGTTCGTCTACGAGCTCGTGATCATCGCGCTCGGAACCTACCTGTTCGGCAACAGCGTCTTTCAGGTGTCGATCGTGCTGGCGGCGTTCGTGTCGTCGATGGGGCTCGGCTCGCTGGCCTCCAAGCCGCTGCTGCGCCGCCCGGCGGAGTCGTTCGTCGCGATCGAAGCCGCCGTCGCGCTGATCGGCGGCCTGTCGGCGATGGGCCTGTACGCCGCGTTCGCCTACCTCGGCGTCTACGTCCCGGTCATGCTCATGACGGCCGCCGCGATCGGCCTGCTCGTGGGCTGCGAGATCCCGCTGCTGCTCGTGCTGCTGCAGCGCGCGCGCCCCCAGTCGGCGGGCGCCTCCGTCGCCGACCTGCTCGCCGCCGACTACCTCGGCGCCGTCATCGGCGGCGTGAGCTTCCCGTTCTTGCTGCTGCCGTGGCTGGGGCAGATCCAGGCGGCGCTGGCGATCGGGGCACTCAACGCCGTCGCGGGGATCGTCATCTGCCTGCTGGCACGCCCCCGCCGCGTCTGGCTGCTGGCGCCGGTCGGCGTGCTGGCGATCCTCGCGCTGGCCGCCACGCAGGCGGACCACTTCGAGGTCACGGCGCGCCAGAGCCTGTTCGACGACCGCATCGTCTTCGTCGAGCGCTCGCGCTACCAGGAGATCGTCATGACGCAGGGCGAGCAGGACGACCTGCGGCTGTTCCTCGACGGCGACCTGCAGTTCTCCTCGCGCGACGAGTACCGCTACCACGAGGCGCTCGTGCATCCCGCGATGGCCGGCGCGCACGCCCGCGTGCTCGTCCTCGGCGGCGGTGACGGCCTCGCGATGCGCGAGATCCTGCGCTACCCCGACGTGCGCGAGGTCGTCAACGTCGAGCTCGACCCGCGGATGAGCGAGCTCGCGCGCGACGACGCGCGGCTGCGGCGCCTGAACCGCGACGCGCTGCACGACCCGCGCGTGCGGGTCGTGACCGCGGACGCGTTCACGTGGCTGCGCAGCGCGGGCGGGCCACCTGCGACGGGGACCCGCTTCGACGTCGTCGTCGCCGACTTCCCCGACCCCGACGACGCCGCCACCGCGAAGCTGTACTCGCAGGAGTTCTACGACGGCGTGCGCCGCCGCGCGCTCGCGCCGGGCGGGCGCTTCGTCGTGCAGTCCGGCTCGCCGTACTTCGCGCGCGAGTCGTTCTGGGGGATCGAGTCGACGCTGCGCGCCGCGGGCTGGAGGACGACGCCCTACCACGTCGACGTCCCGAGCTTCGGCGACTGGGGCTTCGTGCTCGCCTCGCCCTCCCGCCCGCCCGCACTCGGCCTCTCCCCTCCGCGTGGCGGCGCGCTGCGCTTCCTCGACCGCCCGACGCTCGCGGCCGCCGCGAGCTTCCCGCCCGATCGCGGGCGCATCGCGATCGCACCTTCGACGCTGAACCGCCCGCGGCTGCTGGACTACGAGCGCCGCGGCTACCACGGGTACTGACCCCCACGAAAGGAAGGCCTGTCCCATGCGCATCGGCATCATCGGCAGCGGTCGCATCGGCGCGACCGTCGCGCACCTGCTCATCTGCGCCGGCCACGAGGTCGCGATCGCGAACTCGCGCGGGCCGGCGTCGTTGTCGGACCTCGTCGGCGAGCTCGGCGACGGTGCCGCGGTTGCCGCGGCGAGCGTCGAGGACGCCGCCGCCTTCGGGACGGCGGTACTCGTGGCGGTCCCGCTGCACGCCGTCAGCACCCTGCCGGCGAGCGCCTTCGACGGCAAGGTCGTCATCGACGCCAACAACTACTACCCCGGCCGCGACGGCGACATCGCCGCGCTCGACGACGACTCGAAGACGTCGAGCGAGCTGCTCGCCGCGCAGCTTCCCGGGGCCCACGTCGTGAAGGCGTTCAACACGATGTTCTTCGAGACGCTCGCCGGCGAGGGCATGCCCGGCGCGCCGCGCCGGCAGCGCCTGGCCCTGTTCGTGGCCGCCGACGACCCCGCGGCCAAGGAGCTCGTCAGCGGGCTGATCGAGGAGATCGGGTTCGCGGCGATCGACATCGGCACGCTCGCCGACAGCCGGATCGGGCAGCCGGGCGGCGCGGTCTACAACCGGCCGCTGAACGGCGCCGAGGCGGAGGTCGTGCTCGCCGCATCGCCGCGCCCCTGACACTGGGTCCAGGTCAAGAGCCCACTTCTGTACATCCGGGCCAGGTGCCGGCACGGATGTTTGGCCGCGGGGACAAAGACCCCTTCACCACCGGCGGCGAGCCTGAGCCGTTCACGCGTCATCGAAGAGGGGTTGAGGACTGTGAAGCTCGTCATCGGCATCGTTCGGCCCGAGAAGGCCAACGACGTGCTCGAATCGCTGTATCGCGCGGAGGTGCGGGGCTTCTCGCTCAGCAAGGTCCAGGGGCATGGCGGCGAGCTCGAGCGCGTCGAGAGCTACCGCGGCACGACCGTGAAGATGGGGCTCGCCGACAAGGTGCGCTTCGAGATCGCGGTCTCCGACGAGTTCGTGCAGCCGGCGATCGACGCCCTCTGCGAGGGCGGGCAGACCGGCGACGTCGGCGACGGCAAGATCTTCGTCGTCCCGCTGGAGCGCGTCGTGCGGATCCGCACCGGCGAGACCGACGACCTCGCCGTGACCCCGGTCGGGTCGTGATGAGGATCCTCGCCGCGACCGCCGGCATCGACACCGGCGACACCGCGTGGATGCTCTGCGCGACGGCGCTCGTCCTGCTCATGACGCCGGCGCTGGGCCTCTTCTATGCCGGCCTCGTGCGCGAGAAGAACACGCTGAACACGTTCATGATGTGCGTCGCCGCGCTCGCCGTCGCGACCGTGACGTGGGCGCTCGTCGGGTTCTCGATCGCCTTCGACGGCGACGGCAAGATCGTGGGCGGCCTGGGGCACGTCGCAATGCAGGGCGTCGGCTTCGCACCGCGCGACGGCACGACGATCCCGCACCTCGTCTTCTTCGCCTTCCAGGCGACGTTCTGCATCATCACGACGGCGCTCGTCTCCGGCGCCGTCGTCGAGCGCATGCGCTTCGGTCCGTTCCTCGTCTTCGCCGCCCTGTGGTCGGTGCTCGTCTACGCCGTGCTCGCGCACTGGGCGTTCGGCGGCGGCTGGCTGCAGGCGCAGGGCACGCTCGACTTCGCCGGCGGCGTGCCCGTCGAGATGGGCTCGGGCTTCTCGGCGCTGGCCGCGGCGATCGTCGTCGGGGCGCGCAAGGACTACGGGCGCCAGGCGCTGCTGCCCCACAACGCGATGTTCGTGCTGCTCGGCGCGGGGCTGCTGTGGTTCGGCTGGTTCGGGTTCAACGGCGGCAGCGGCTTCTCGACCGGCAACGCGAGCGTGCTGGCGTTCACGAACACGCTGCTCGCGCCGGCCGCGACGCTCGTCGTGTGGTTCGCGCTGGACCTCATCCGCGGGCGCCAGGTCACGGCGGTCGGCGCGGCGACGGCGATCATCGTCGGCTGCGTCGCGATCACGCCGGCCGGCGGCTTCGTGAGCCCCGGCTGGGCGCTCGCGCTCGGGGGGCTCGCGGCCTTTCCCTGCTACGCGGCGATCCTGTGGCGGCCGCGCACGCGCGTCGACGAGACGCTCGACGTGCTCGCCGCGCACGGAATCGCCGGCTTCACGGGGATCATCTTCATCGGCGTCTTCGCACAGAAGGCCTGGAACGGCGTCGCCGACGGTGCGCTGTACGGCGACCTCGGCCAGCTCGGCTCGCAGCTCGTCGCCGCGCTCGCGGCGCCCGTGTACGCGTTCACGATGACCTTCGGCCTGCTGAAGCTCATCGGCGCGCTGATGCCGCTGCGTGGAGAGCAGCGCGACGAGGCGCTCGGGATGGACATCATCCACCACGGCGAGGAGGCCTACGCCAGCGGCGAGGGCGCGATCCTCGTGACGACAGAGGGCGCGGAGAAGAAGCTGGCCGTCGGCCAGCCCGCGCTACGGTAGCCGGCGATGACCGAGCTGCCGATCACGTCGCCGCGGCAGAGCTTCTACGTCGCCGTCGGCGGCGAGCCGACGTTCCGCCGGATCGTCTCGCGCTTCTATGCCGAGGTCGCGACGGACGAGATCCTGCGGCCGCTGTACCCCGAGGAGGACCTCGGTCCCGCCGAAGAGCGCCAGACGCTGTTTCTCATGCAGTACTGGGGCGGCCCCACGACGTACTCCGACGAGCGCGGGCACCCGCGGCTGCGGATGCGCCACCAGCCGTTCGTCATCGGCCCGGCCGCCCGTGACGCGTGGCTGCGCGCGATGCGGATCGGTATCGACGAGGCGGACGTCCCGGAGCCGTACCGCACCGAGCTGTGGGACTACTTCGTGACGGTCGCCGAGAACATGATGAACAGCCGCGCGTAGCACCCGCGGGTCAGCGCTCGCCTACGCGGTCGCGAAGCGCCCGAGCGTGCGCTCGGGCCGCACGCCCGGCAGGTGCTCGGCGAAGATGCGGTGGTAGGCGAGCTCCTCCCGCGTGCGCAGCGAGGGGTTGACCACGCCGCGGTCGCGACGGAAGTCGTGCTCGCTGACCGAGCCCTCGATCGTCTTGCGCAGGACGTCCTTGGCGCCGCTGCCGTCGCCGAACTCGGCCTTCTCGCGCCACAGGATCTCGTCCGGCACCCAGCCGTCGAAGGCGCGGCGCAGCAGCCGCTTCTCGAGCTCGCCCGGTCGCGGCAGCTTCCACGCCATCGGCAGGCCGAACGCGTACGCGATGACCTGGCGGTCCAGGAACGGCACCCGCGCCTCGAGCCCGTGGGCCATCGTGACGCGGTCGCAGCGCTGGAGGTTGAGGTTGTGCAGGCCGTGGACCGTGCGCATGAGCTCGCCCTGCAGCTCGACCGGATCGGTGAAGCCGCGCAGATACTCGTAGCCGGCGAACAGCTCGTCGGCTCCCTCCCCCGTCAGCACGACCTTCACGTGCAGCGCGGTCATCTCCGCGAGCAGGTAGTTCGGCACCGCGCTGCGCACGAGCGACGGGTCGAAGTGCTCGATCGAGCGCACGACCGCGGGCATGACCGCGATCGCCTCGGCGGAGTCGTAGATGCGCTCGTGGTGATCGCTTCCGAGGTAGTCGGACACCACGCGCGCGGCCAGCAGGTCGGGGCTGTCGCGGGTGCCGACGGAGAACGTCTGCAGGCGCTCGCCACTCGAGGCGAGGTGGCGCACGGCGATCGCGGCGACGAGCGCCGAGTCAAGGCCGCCCGACAGGAACACGCCGACGGGCACGTCGCCCATCATCTGACGCTCGACGGCCTCGGTGAGGATCCGGCGGGTCTCGGCGAGCGCTTCGTCGGGCGGCTCGACCGCGTCGCTCCAGACGGCGCGCGCGCTCGGCGCTCCCTCGCCGCTCGACGGCACGGCGCTCGCGAAACGCTGCACGCCGCCCTCGGGCGTCCAGTGACAGCCGGGCGGGAACGCCTCGACGTCCGCCATCCGGTCGGGGGCGAAGGCCGCGATCTCCGAGGCGAAGCGCACGCTGCCGTCGCGCCCGGGCGCGCGGTTGGGCGGCGTCCAGTACAACGGCTTGATCCCGACGGCGTCGCGGGCGGCGATGAAGCGACCGTCCTCGCCGGCGACGATGAACGCGAACATACCCTCGAGCTCGTCGAGCGCCGCCGGGCCGCGCTCGTCGAGCAGGTGCAATGCGACCTCGTTGTCCGAGCGCGTCGTGAACGGCGCGGGGGCCAGCGTCGCGCGCACGTCGTCGTGGTTGTAGACCTCGCCGTTGCCGACGAGCCAGACGTCGCCGCCGGCGTTGCAGAACGGCTGATGGCCGCCGTCGACGTCGACGATCGACAGCCGGCGATGGCCGATCCATGAGTCCGCCACCCGTGCCTCACCGACGTCGTCGGGTCCGCGGTGCGTCAGCCGTTCGAGCATCCGCTCGGCCTCGCGTGTGGGGTCTGCTCCGTAGATCGCTGCGATTCCGCACATGCGGGGGCTACTGCCCGTTTTCGCCCATGTGGACGCGCGGCCGGGTGCTGGATAGGTTGGCGTCGCTCATGGTGGCGCCCGATCTCCGCACGGTTCTGAGGCTCGCCGTGCGTGCTCGCCACGGGCAGGCGAGCGTGTCCCCGCGCGTTCCAGAGCGCGTTCCCGCAGCGCTGAGGGCATCCTGACCGGCGAGCACGAACGGGCCGCCGTGCGGCTCGCCGACGACCGCCTGTTCCCCGCGGCACTCGACGTCGATGCGAGCGGCGAGATCCCGGCGACGCATTTCGAGGCGCTCGCCGCCGCGGGGATGTACGGCCTCGCAGGCCCGGTCGAGGCGGGCGGCGCAGATCTCGGCGCGGTGCAGCAGCAGCGCATCCGCGAGACGCTTGCCGGCGGCTGCCTGACGACCGCGTTCGTGTGGGCGCAACACCACGGCGTCGTGCGCGCCCTGCGTGACGCGCGCCACGAGGTGCGCGACGCATGGCTGGCGAGCCTCTGCGACGGCCGGCTGCGCGGCGGCCTCGCACTCGCGGGGCTTCGACCGGGGCCGTCGTCGCTGCGGATCGCGGCGGCCCCGGGCCATGGTTGGACGATCTCCGGGGCGTCGCCGATGGTCACGGGCTGGGGCTACCTGGACGTCCTGCTCGTCGGTGCCCGCTTGGCGTCCGACGAGATCGCGTTCGCGCTCGTCGACACCGCGAACCCCGGCCTGCGGGCGACCCCGCGGCGGCTCGCCGCACTCGACGCGAGCCGCACCGTCGAGCTGACGTTCGATGACGTCGCGATCGACGGCGCCACCTCCCTCCTGCGCACGACCGCCCTGCCCGCCTGGGCGGCGGCGGGCGCGGGCGTGCGGCTCAACGGCGCGCTGGCGGTCGGCGTCGCGGATCGCTGCGCGCGGCTCGCCGACGTTCGGTCACTGCACGCCGACGTCGCGGCCGCGCGGCACGCCCTCGACGTCGCGGCCGACGGCGACGAGCTCGCCCGGGCCCGTGCGGATGCCTCGCTGCTGGCGCTGCGCGCGGCCTCCTACGTCGTCTCGCAGCGCGGCAGCGCCGCGGTCGACATGCGCGAGCAAGCCCAGCGCCTCGCACGCGAGGCGATCTTCCTGCTCGCCTTCGGGCAGCGGCCGGCGATCAAGCAGGCGCTGCTCGACGGTCTCGCCTGACGGCACGAGCCGGTCTGCAGGCCCGGGGCCGTCGCGGGCTCGACCTCGCGGCCTGGCGCGGGCGCGCCTGCCTCGCGACGTATGCTTGCGCGATGGCGAAGGTACGGCTACGCGGACAGGTCCAGAAGCTCGCCGGCGGCGGCTCGGAGCACGACATCGAGGGCGCGACCGTCACCGAACTGCTCGAGGGGCTCGAATCGAGGTACGGCGCGCTCGAGGGCTGGATCCTCGACGAGCGCGGGGTCCTGCGCCCGCACATCAACGTCTTCGTCAACGGCGAGCCGGCGAAGCCCGATACGCCCGTCGCCGACGCGGACCGGATCGAGATCCTCCCCGCCATCTCCGGCGGCTAGATGTCCACCGGCGGGTCGGTCGTGGACGAGAGGCCCGCCGGATGACCGAACTGCTGGTCGGGACCCGCAAGGGTCTCTTCGTGCTCGAAGGCGAGCCGGGCTCCGCGTTCGAGATCACGACCCGCGCGTTCGAGGGCGACCCGGTCGACTACGCGATGCGCGAGCCGCACTCCGGCCGCGTCTACGCGGCGGTGACGTCGCCGTTCTGGGGCCCGCGCATCTGGTTCGCCGAGGACGTCGGCGGCGAGTGGGAGCCGGCGCGCGGAGTCTCGCTGCCGAAGGGCGGTGACCAGGCGCTCAAGCGCGTGTGGGTCATCGCGGCCTCGGACGACGGCACGCGCCTGTGGGCCGGCGGCGACCCCGGGGTGCTGTTCGACAGCCGCGACGGCGGCGCGAGCTGGGAGCTCAACCGCGCGCTGTGGGAGCACCCGACGCGGCCGCGCTGGCGGCGCGACTCCGGCGGCCTGTCCGTGCACTCGATCGCGCCGTGGCCGGCCGACCCCGACCGCCTCGCGCTCGCGATCTCCGCCGCCGGCGTGTGGCTGACCGAGGACGGCGGGCTGTCGTGGGAGCACGGCAACGCGGGGATCGTCGCCGACTACCTGCCCGAGCAGGCGCGGCCGACCGCGATCGACCTCTGCGTGCATCACCTCGAGCGCGCCCCGCGGCGGCCCGAGCGCCTCTTCATGCAGTTTCACGGCGGCGTCTACCGCTCCGACGACGCCGGCAGGACGTGGATCGACATCGCGGCCGGCCTGCCGTCGGACTTCGGCTTTCCGGTCGTGACCGATCCCGCCGACCCCGACAGCGCCTACGTCATCCCGGTCGCGACCATCGATCGCGTCACGCCCGACGGCCGCGTGCTCGTGTGGGAGACGCGCGACGCCGGCGCGACCTGGACGTCGCACGGCGACGGCCTGCCGGCCGCCAACGCCTACCTGCAGGTGCTGCGCCAGTCCTTCACGACGAAGGGCGAGGGCGCCGGCCTCGAGCTGTACTTCGGCGCGACCGCGGGCGAGATCTTCGGCTCCGGCGACGCCGGGGCGAGCTGGTTCACCGTCGCGAACCGCCTGCCGGCGATCGCGTCGCTGCGCGTCGGGCTCTGAGCGCCGCCCGCGCGTCGACCAGCGGGTCCGCTACGTCGGCGAACGCGTCGATGTTCGTGAAGTCACGCGTGCCGCCGGCGCCCACCGAGAAGATCCGCCCCGTGCTCGCCGAGGCCCGATCACCTGCGCCAAGTGCAGCTTCGCCTTCGAGGTCGTCGGCGGCGCGTAGCGGCACGAGCGCGACGGGAAGGACCCTCCTCGATCGTCGGAGGCGGTCCGAGGGCCGTGGCGTCGAGCGTGAAGCCCCCACGCGGCGAGCACGCTGTGCCGAGATCCGCCGATGAGTTCCGCAGGCTGGGACGGTCTATCGGGACGTACGCATCAAGCCACCGACCCGGAGACCACCATGACCACTCCCGCACACCCCCGCACGCTGTTCGTGAGCATCCCCGTAGCGGACCTCGAGCGCAGCAAGGCGTTCTTCGCGAAGCTCGGGTTCAGCTACAACCCGACGTTCACCGACGAGAGCGCCGCCTGCATGCTGGTCGGCGAGCATGCCTTCGTCATGCTGCTCAGCCGCGAGAAGTTCGCGGAGTTCTCGAAGCTGCCGATCGCCGATCCCACCACGCACAGCCTGGCGCTGTACAGCTTCAGCGTGTCGTCGCGCGACGAGGTCGATGCGGTCAGCGCCGCCGCGCTCGCGGCGGGCGGCATCGAAGCGGATGGCGCCGAGGACCACGGCTTCATGTACTCACGCAGCTTCTTCGACCTCGACGGCCACGGCTGGCAGGTCATGTGGATGGACCCGGCGGCGGCGGAGCACGGCCCCGAGGCGTTCGAGGCCTCCATGCAGGACGCCCACGCCCCGGCCTGACCCACCACCACGTCCGCACGTGCGCCGTCGTCGTGCGGTGCAGCTTCCAGAGGTCCTCCCCACGTCGGCCCGGCCGGCCGGCCGATGCCGGAGACTCGATCTTCTGTCGACCTGGAGGTCCAGACGCGCGCGCTCGTCGCCCGTCCGGCGGCCATCCGTACTCTCAAGCCATGAGTCGCTACGTGATCAAGAACTTCATGGACACACACGATCGGGCCGCCGACAACCCCGACCGCGAGATGCGCTTCCTGCGCGATGAACTCGAGTCGACGCAGGTCGGCGTGAGCCTGTCGCGGCTCGCGCCCGACTTCCGCTCGAGCATGGGCCACCATCACCGCGAGCAGGAGGAGGCGTATGTCGTGGTCGAGGGCTCCGGCCGCGTCAAGCTCGACGACGACATCTTCGAGGTCCGACAGTGGGATGTCGTGCGCGTCGCGCCGGACGTGGTCAGGGCTTTCGAGGCCGGGCCTGACGGCCTGCTGGTGATAGCGGTCGGCGGGCCCAAGCCCGAGGGTGGCGACGGCGTCCGTGACGACGACTTCTGGCCGCAGGACTGAGGACGCCGGCGCTGAGAGGCGGCGTCCTGCCTGCTACCCGAGCGCCAGCGAATCCTCCTCGAGCGCCGTCCGCGCGGCGTCCCACGGGCGCATGAGCTTGAGCGCCGCGAGGATCGCCCGGGTGGCGGGCGAGCGGTTGAGCGTGATGAAGTGGATGCCGGGCGCGCCGCCCGCCAGCAGCTCCGCGCACTGCAGCGTTGCGTAGGAGACGCCGAACTCCGCGATCGCCTCGTCGTCGTCGCGCACCTCAAGCGCGCGCTGCAGGCCGTCGGGCAGGCGCGCCTTCGACAGCTCGGCCATCCGCCGGATGCCGTTGCGGCTGAGGATCGGCATGACGCCCGGGATGATCGGCACGTCAATGCCGATGGCGCGAGCCCGTTCGACGAACTCGAAGTAGTACCGGTTGTCGAAGAACATCTGCGTGATGAGGAACTGCGCTCCGGCGTCGACCTTGGCCTTGAGGAACTGCATGTCCTCCTCCGGCGAGGTCGCGTGGATGTGCGTCTCGGGGAAGGCCGCGCCGCCGATCGAGAACGCGTAGTGCTCGCGCAGCAGCTCGATCAGCTCGAGCGAGTACTCGAGCCCGCCCTCGGTTTTCGTCCAGCGCTCCTGCCCCTGCGGCGGATCGCCCCGGAGCGCGAGCACGTTGTCGATGCCCGCGTCGCGCATCTGGTCGAGCGTCGTGCGCAGGTCGTCGATGGTCGCGTTCACGCACGTCAGGTGCGCCATCGCCTCGAGGCCGAAGTCGCGCTCGATGCGCGAGACGATCTCGATCGTCTTCTCGCGGGTCGAGCCGCCGGCGCCGTACGTCACCGAAACGAAGGCCGGCTCCAGGGGAACGAGATCCTTCAGCGCGGCAGCGAGGTTGACCTCACCCTGCTCGCTCTTCGGCGGGAAGAACTCGAAGGAGAAGACGACCTCGTCACTGGACCCGAGCAGCTCGTCGATGCGCATCCACGGCAGGATAATGCGCCGGCGCTCCACGTCGCCGGCCCACGCCAGCGTCCCAGAACCACCAAGCAGCCTTGTTGGCGCTGGACTTCGACGAGAACCACTCGCCCGAGCTCGCCGTCGTCCGACCGTTGGACGCGACGAGCTTCGGGCGATACCTGCCGATCCTCAGGGGGTTCGTGGCCCGCCGCCGTCGCGGCGCACTACGGCAGGGAGAGCCCCGTCCCGCTCGTCACCCTCCAACGAACGCCGACGGGCTGTCCTCTCAACAGCCATCAGGCATTGACGCACGTGTTCCCAAAGGATGGGTTGAGCAATGCGATGACGTTGACCGTGTTGCCGCAGACATTGACTGGAACATGGACGGGGACCTGCACGAGGTTGCCCGACAGGACGCCCGGCGACCCAACCGCGTCCGCGGAACTCGCTGTTGCCGCGCGCGCCGAACCGGCGCTGGCACGATCACCGCCGGGCACAGGGACTTCCTCGCACGCAAGCGTCATCTTCCCCGCGGCGGCGTGATCGACCACGACGTTGATCGGGATCGTCACGTCCCCCGCGTCGGCACCCTTCTCGAACGTCTCGCTGACCGTTGACGCCGCCAGCAACTTGCCGTCGGGGCCCAGCAGCCCGCACTTCACGCGCTCATCGGCCGGTACGCCGTCGGGGTGTGAGACGCGGACCGATCCCGTGACGAGGTACTGGCCTTCGGGAACGGCATGCGAGGTGATCGGCGTGAGCTTCTCGCCGACGTGCTTGGCGCGCTTGCTGCGCGACGAGAACACGATCTGGGCATCCTCGGTCAGCGGCTGAGGTGGCTCGTTGAGGATCAGCGGCCGCTCCCCGCTGCCGCAGGACGCATCGCTATCGATCACGCGCAGGTTGCCCTTCGGGACCGAATAGGGAATCAACGGCGACCCGACGCCGATCTGCGCGCCGGTCGCGACGCACGCATGGACCGCGCCGTCTGGACCGGGAATCGACGCGACCGCGACGCCCCCGCAGGCAATCACGAGGGCCGCCCACGCAACCAGCAGCGACGGTGACGGCAGCGACAGCCTTGAACCGAACATGAACACCCCCCTGTCTGCCGGCCGCCCAGCTGTCACATAGCCGCGCCGGCGCTTTTGACGCCCCGCAGTCGGCGACCGCCGGCGGCTGCACCCGGCAGCGACGAAGATTGTGCCCACGCGCGCTCAGAGCAACAACCCCGAGCGCTCCAATCGGCGGCCTTTGTGCGGGTCCGAACACATCCCGGCTGAGGATCCCGGCGCGACGGCCTGTCGCCGTGCAGCGCGCTGGCATGTCGGCTCGACAGACTCGGATCACAAGGTAACTTGTCGTGCCGGGCGTGGATCTGGTCATCGCTGCGAGCGTCCGCAAACACGGCGTCAGCGACGAGGACATCCGGCGTGCCTACACGCCCAATCCGCGTCTTCGAGCTCGATGAGGTGATAGACACGCCACGCACCGTCCAAGACATCCTCGACCACGCCGATGAGCTGGCTCGACGCTTCGAAACGTACGAGCCCGCGGCTGATGACGAGCGCGACGCCGAAGTCTTCGCGGCGCTCCGCGATGCCGCGGTGTCTAGGTCAGCGGCCGAGCGGTCGATCAGGCTCGCCGTCGACCAAGCCCGCGCCCACGGGTACTCGTGGGCATCTCATCGGCTCTTTGCTCGGCACCTCTGGCGAGGCGGCCAGGCAGCGCTACGGGACCAAACAGCGGTCATAGCGCCTGCGGCGGCGTGCCGGTCGAGGATTCGCTTGCGACAGCGCCCAGCGACACCGTCCCGCTCGATCGCTCCGCAGGACACAGCCCATTCCCCGCAGAGCAACCGGGTCGTCGTGCCGACGTCGCCGGTGCAACTGTCTCGTTTGCACGAGACGAACGCTCGTGACGCAAGAGCGTGGCGTTGCGATGCGCGAATAAGGCGGCCGCCCAGGATCAGTGCCCAGAGCGCCCCTCCCACGCGGTGACCCGGCTGTGTTCAAATGGGTGGCCGTGTCGATTCACGCGCCTCAGCGGATCGATGACCTCGCGCGCAAGTGGCCGCGGATGCGTGCGGTCGGCGCCGTCGTGCTTGCGGCCGTGATCGCGGTGGCGGCAGGAGTCGCGCTGCTATGGCTCCTCCCGCGACTTCTCACCAGCGACGTGAAGGGGAGCCTGTCGGCCGCCGAGGAGCTGAAAGCCCGCAACGACGCAAGGACACCTCTCATCGCGTTCGCGCTCGCCATCGGCACCGGCGGAACGCTGCTATTCACGTGGCGCTCGTATCTGCTCAGCCGCCGCCAGCACACGACGGAGCGCTACACGAGAGCGGTGAACCAACTCGGCCACGAAAAGGTCGAGGTGCGGTGCGGCGGCGTATACGCGCTCGAACGGATCGCACGCGAGTCCGACGTCGACCGCGCGATGGTCGTGTTCGTATTCGGTGCCCTGCTCCGGGAAACGCGGCATCGGCAACCGGCCGGCGGAATGCTCGATCCCGACGAGGACGTGCTCGCGACACTTCGGGCAGCGGCACGTCTTGCGGCCTCGCTGCGAGAACGCCAACCGTTCACTCTCGACCTGCGGCAGGCGCAACTGCGCGGAGCTCGCCTGCACAAGCTCGATCTCCGCGGCGCTTGGTTGTGGGAGATCGATTTCGTGGACGCTGTTCTTCAGGAGGCGCGCTTTGACGACGCACAGCTGATCAGAGCGAGGCTCGACAATGCCGATCTCACCGGGGCCCGACTCGCCGACGCTGACCTCTCGGGCGCATCGCTGCACGGAACGACTCTCGCGGGAGCGGATCGAAGAACCGCGAGGAACCTCACACGGACGCAAATCGCCGTTGCGATCACCGATGCCGCCACAAAACTTCCCGATGTGCTGCTTTGAGGCGGCTCGGCCCTCGCCATCCCCGCGGCGGCGCGTTGGTCGATCCGCGCCACGAAGGGCGGGTTCCCATGGACCCAGCGCTCTCATGGTGGGTCGAGCACACCAAGCGCTTTGACCCGCCAGATACGCAGCATCGGCGCGTCGGTCCACGACCCGACGGACCCCGTCGGCCGGCTGCGGTTCAACGTGCTGGCGATGGTCGCGGAGTTCGAGGCCGATTTGATCCGCTTGCGCACCAAGGAGGGCATGCGCGTTGCCAGGGCCAGGGGTCGCGGGGGCAAGCAGTCAAAGCTCAACCCGCGACAAGAGCCGCACCTCGTGATGCTGTATCGCGCCGGGGAGCACACCGTGTCCGAGCTCGAGGACCTGTTCGGCATCACCCGCTCCACGGTGGACCGGGCGGTGCAGCGCGACGCCCGACGACAGCCGGCTGGCGCAAGCCCGCGCGAGATGATGCTCAGCCACCCGTACGGCGATCCTCAGCCGGGACGCACCGGAGCAGGGCAGCTCGGTGCCGGCGAGGACCCGCAAGGACGGTCACGCGCTTACCTTCGTCCGACTTCCCAGGAAACGTGTCGTCTTCGCGCACCGCTGACCTGGCGCGCAGGCGCTCCCGGCAACGCGCTGGCTCGTGCTCGCCCCATCCACCTCGCGCGGAATGGGTCCTTTCCTGCCGGATCGAGAACGCGGGTTTCGCGTCGAAGACACGACCGCTCTAGCATGCCCCTCGGAGATGGCGCTCGCACCGACCGCGGGATATGAGCGTCGTACGATCGGGAGGAGTCACATGTCACGTATCACCGTCGCCGCCGTGCTCGTCGGCCTCGGCGTCCTCGTCGCTGCCAGCGGCGCCCATGCGGCGTCCGTCGCATCCGTCAACGCCGGGGCGGAGATGTACGGCAACGAGGCGTCCGTCGATGTCTCGCCGCAGATGAGCCTCGCGCAAGGTCAGTCCCCGTGCGTCGCGTTGCCCGCGAAGGCCAACGTGCAGTCCGTCCTCGCGCTTGTGAATGTCGGCGTGCAGGACATCCCCGTGCTCAGCAACCCGCAGAACCAACAGTGCGCCGAGGGCTCGACGCTGCGCGTGCTATCCGGCAACCGCCGGACGTCACGGCAAGCGCGAACGTCGCGGCGGGCAACCGTTTCGCCTCGTGGCGCTCGCGATCGGCGACCCGAGCGCGGTGCGAGGCTGACGCGGTGAAGTCGCGGCGACGTCGAGCGACATCGCCCCGGAGCATCACCTTGCGCGACGGCCCCCTCCTGCCCGGCTCCGAACGAACGCCGGCAGGCGCAAGCCGTTCCTAGGGAACCTCACCGGACTCCGACGAGGTCGCCCAATTCCTTCGTGGGAGTTGCGAAGCCGAGCAGCGCGACGGTTGTCATGACCCGGGCGCCGACGCTTCACGCGGCGAGTGCGGCGCGCGATCGCGCGGCCGGGTCGCGCGAGGCGATCCCGGCGCGTCAAGCCGTGGCGGTGAGGCGAAGGTAGTAGCCGTCCGGGTCGACCACGCGGAAGTCGCGCAGGCCCCAGGGCCGGTCGCGCATGTGCTCGGTCACGCCGCCTCCTCGTCGTGGTGCTCGCGTCGGCGGACATGCGCGAGCTGCTGTGGTGCCTTGGCCGGCGCCGAGCGCGCTCGGAGCGCCGCAAGCCCGGCGATCGACGCGGCGACCGCGCCGGTGGCGGTCACCGCCGCACGCCCGTGGCCAGACCGACCGAGCCGTGGCCTGCTGTCCCTGCGCCGAGTTCTGCTGCCGACGAATGCACGCCGCACGAGGAACTGCGGCTCGCGTGCCGCCGCTCAGCGCGACGAGCAGCTCCGCGCGGTGGTAGGACGTGTCGCGCGCAGAAGGTGCCTCAGCGTCCCACGACGTGCGGTACCCCAACCCCCGGCTGCTGACCGGCGAGACGTCGCGCGAGAGCGATGATGCGTCAGTCGCGGTGCTGAGACCCGTTGTTGTCGACCACGTTCCACAGGTTGTTGGCGCCGGCGCCGCCGTTTCCGGAGAACAGGACCGGGGATCCCGCTCCTGAGGCGCTGCCGCCGGATGCGAGGCCCGAGGCGAACGTGGCCATCGGCTCTCGGCAGTTGTCCAAGACCGAGCTGCAGCTGGTTCCTGACGTCGGAGCCGAGGCGGTGGCGAACACCCCGTGCGCGAGGCCGTCAGAGCCGTAGGAAGTGGAGATGTAGTCTCCGACCATCCGGCCCTGGCTCGTCGTTGCCGCCCACGTCGAGGTCATGCCGCTGGCCAGTGTCTGCGGCGCGCTCCAAGTGCTGCCGGCGTTGGCGGAGGAGATGAAGCCGACACCCAGTTGCGTGCTGGCCTGCGGATAGAAGTAGTACGTCAGGCCGATCTGCGCGACGCTGCCAGACGTGGCCTTGTTGACGGCGAGGCCGGGGATGAAGTGGTCGATGCCGCTGCCGGTCGCGTCGATCGGAATGCGGGTGAGCGACGACCAACTCGTGCCCGTCGCGTTCAGCGAATGGCTGAGCACGATGTCGTTGGCTTTGCAGGCCTGCCGGAAACGGCAGTCGGTCCAGGCGACATAAACGGTCCCGCCAGCGTCGATCTCCGCCGACGGCAGCGGCCCTTCGCGCAGGCTTCCCGCGACCGTGTGGTGCCGGATCGTCGCGATCGTGGTCGTTGCACTCCAGCTCGCGCCACCGTTGGTGGAGTTGAACGCGCCGATGGCTGTTTCGTTGGCGTTGGCGGTCGGCACGATGACCGTGCCGTCGGGCCGTACGACGGGCTGGCCGCCGATCACGCCGGTGTTGTTGGTCGCCGGCGCCGACCACGTCTGACCACCGTCCGTTGAGGTGCTCATCTGCAGCAGGTTGCCGGCGCCATGGTTATCCCATTGGGTGTAGCAGCGGCCGTAGAACGGACTACTCGCGGTGTTGTCGCAGACGATCCAGTTCTTATCCAGATCGCCACCAGTCGCCGTCGTGAACGGGGTGCTCCACGTCAGGCCACCATCCGCCGAGCGACTCGTGACGACCGCATTGCCATGCACGCCGCCGGCTTCGAGCAGTGTCAGCGACGAGATCAGCCACATGTTGTGTCGAGCGTCGTAGGCGACCGAGGCGTCCGTCGCGCGGTCGTTCGGTCCGCCACCGGCCCACTTCGTGATGGCGGGCAGAAGACCGCTGCTCCACGTCGCGCCGTTGTTCGTCGACGTCGCCCATCCCGTCGCGCACGCACCGCCGTCATAGATGCGCCCGACCTGGTAGGCAGCCACGATCGTCGACCCATGGGCAAAGGTGTCCGGCTCCACCTCAGTCTGGTGGTTTGTCGTAGTGGTCGCCTTGCACGTCGACTGCGTAAACGGATCGAGGCTGACCTGCAATACCGCTGCCTCAGCGGCCGGCGCGAGGACCATCGCGGCCATCAGCGCCACACCCAGCGCCAAGTAGCGGTTGCGAGCCAAGGACCGCAGCGACACGTGCATCTCAGGCCTCCTCCCAGCGACGACGACCACAGCGACCGCACCGGCGGCTGGTCACCGCGCGGCCATGTGCCAACGCAATGCCGCAGGCTACCTCGGTATCCGCCAGATGCGCAACCCGCGGCCACCGAGGGATGCCGCAGGACGATCAAGCCGTCGTACATCGACGCGTAGTGCTGTAGCGAGGCAACACCGGTGCAAGCAGAGAGCGCGCATGGACGAACTCATGACGGCTACCGCGCCGAGGTCAGCGCCTTCGTCGACGCCGCGTGCGCGGCCCGATTTGCGGCTATCGCAGCGCCCGCCCCGTGAGGTGGGACCCGAGCGCGGGACCACTTGCGAGACGCCGAAGCGGGTCGCTGGCCGTCGGCATCGGGCGACGCGGAGCGCTGCCGGGTAGGCGTATCGAAAGCCGGCCTTCAGCTCACCCGGCGGTAGCGGATGTGCGTGGCCAGCGGCGAATGCAGCACCTCGACGGGCTCGAACCCGAGAGATTCGACGCCGTCGAAGATCCGCTCGCCGGATCCGAGCAGGACGGGGGCGATGTCGAGCGTGAGCTCGTCGACGACCCCGGCGACGAGCGCCTGGCGAACGGTGGATGCGCCGCCCGCGATGTCCACGCCGTCGTCGCCGGCCGTCTCACGCGCCCGCGCGTAAGCGGCGTCGAAGCCGTCGGTGACGAAGTGGAACGTCGTCCCGCCCTCCATCTCGATCGGCTCGCGGGCGTGATGGGTGAGCACGAACACCGGTGCGTGGTAAGGCGGCTCGGGTCCCCACCAGCCACGCCAGTCCTCCTCCCACCCGCCGCGGATCGGCCCGAACATGTTGCGGCCCATGACGTAGGCGCCGCGCGGGCGCATGAGCCAGCCGGCCGCGGTCTCGTCGGCCTCGTTGGCGCGCGCGTCGCCGAGGTGCCAGCCGTGGACCTCCCTTCCGCGCTTGCCGAGGGGGTGCTCGCGACTCTGGTCCGGCCCGGCGACGAAACCGTCGAGCGAGATGGACATGTGGCAGGTCGTGTCCGGCATCCGCGCCCCTTCGAAGGTGATTGTGATTTGCAAGTAGTCGGCCGCAATCTACCCGAGCTGATGGCCCACGGACTTCGACGCGACGCTGCCGGCGACGACGGCGCCGGCCGCCTAGAGGCAGGCACTCGCGAAGCCGCCTCGAAGACCGAAGCCGGTGAGCGCACGCGCGGCGAAAGGTCCGATTCGGCCGGCATGGCTCGCGGTCGGGGCTGCAGGCATCCTGCTCGTCCTGCTCGTCGTCTCCGCCGGAGCGCGCGTCACGCATGACCACCGCGTCCTGCCGGGCGTGCGCGTCGCGGGCGTGTCGATCGGGGGCGCCACCCGCAGCGCGGCGCGAGCGCGGCTCGCCTCGATCGCCGAGCGGGCCGCCCATGAGCCCATCGCGCTCGTCGCGGGCGACACGAAGCTGATGATCGCGCCCGAGGAGGCCGGCTACGTCGTCGACCTCGACGCGACGATCGGGCGCGCCATCGACTCCGGCCGCGGCGGGCCGCTCGGCGGCCTGTGGACGACGGCCGTGGGCCTCGTCGCGAGCCGCGACGTGCCGCTCGTTCAGCGCGTCCGGTCCAAGCCGCTCGCGCAGATCGTCGCCTCGCTCACGGACCGCCTCGGGCGCCGCGCGTTCCCCGGCGAGCTCGTCATCGACCCCGCCGACCTCGCGGTCTCGACGACGCCGCCGCGCTCCGGCCGCGAGGTCGATCGCGACGCCTTCGCGACCCGCTTGCGCGCGGCCCTGCACCGGCGGCCGCGCGGCACCGTCGTCGTGCCGCTGCGGGCGGTCAGGATCGCGACGGTCGCGCAGGTCGACCGCGTCGGCCGGGCGGCGCGCGACTACCTCGACACGCCGCTGACGCTGACCGGCGCGGGCGAGCCGCTCGAAGGTCTCCCCCAACCGGCTCGCAAGCGTGCTCGCACTCCAGACACGCGCCGACCGCCGCTCCGTGCGCCTCGGCGCCGGCGACGATCGGCTCGCGGCGCTCGTCGGCGAGCTCGCCGCCAAGCGCGACCGCCCGGCGCGCGACGCACGCATGGACGCGCCCGCCCGCGTCGTCACGTTCGACGCCAAGGGCGACGCCTCGTGGAGGCCGCGCAAGGCCGACGTGTCGCTGATCACGAAGGCCCGCTCCGGGCGCATGGTGCAGCGCGAGCAGCTCGCCGCGGCGATCGAATCGGCGATCCGCGCCGGACGCCATGAGCTGCGGATGCCGACGCAGCGCGTCGAGCCGGGCGTCTCGGCCGTCGACGCGCGCCGGCTGGACATGCTGATCGGCACGTTCACGACGTACTACGTCCCCGGCCAGCCGCGGGTGACGAACATCAAGCGGATCGCGGCCGACGTCGACGGCACGATCGTCGCGCCGCACGCCCGATTCTCGCTCAACGCGACGGTCGGGCAGCGCACGAAGGCCGGCGGCTACGTCGAGGCCCCGTTCATCGCCGACGGCAAGATCGAGCCGTCGATCGGCGGCGGCGTATCGCAGTTCTCGACGACGCTCTACAACGCCGCGTACTTCGCCGGACTGCGGATCGACGGCCACCGCCCGCACAGCTTCTTCATCGATCGCTATCCGGCCGGCCGCGAGGCGACGCTGAACTTCCCCGACATCGACATGACCTGGACGAACGACACCGACACCCCGGTCCTGATCCGCACCTCGACCGACGACAACTCGGTCGTGGTCAGCCTCTACGGCGACAACGGCGGGCGCCGCGTCGAGGCGAAGACCGGAGACCGCATGCCGGTCGACGGCGCGGACTTCTCGGTCGTCGTCACGCGCGAGGTCCGCTACGCCGGCGGGCGCACCGTGCGCGAGCCGTTCACGACGAAGTACGACAAGCCGCCGACGGACGAGTAGCCCGCCGGACGTGACTCAGTCGGCCGCCGGCGCGAGCTCCGCCGGCCGGGCGAACGGGGGCGGTCCCACGACGTCCATGCCCCCCACCCGCGCGGCGGCGGCATGGACACGGGCGAAGTCGACCGACCCCATCGGATCGTCGCCGGCGTCCGCGGGCTCGCTCGCCTCGCGGTAGAACGCCTCGGCGCTGCCGGGCGTCTGCAGCGTCAGGACGCGCGCGGTCGCGGACGTGACGAGGAACGCGTGCGGGACGCCGCGCGGCGCGAACGCGAGCCCGTGGCGCCCGACGACGTGATCGTCGCCGTCGAGGTGGACGAGGATCTCGCCCTCGAGCACGAACAGGAGCTCGTCCTCGTCGGCATGGATGTGCAGCGGGGTCATCTTGCCCTCGGCGAGCTCGTCCTCGAACAGCATGAGCGCGCCGCCGGACTCCTCGGAGGTCAGCTTCATCGTCAGCAGCCCGCCGCCGAAGAAGCGGCGCAGCTCGCCGTCACCGGCGTTGCGAATGATCGTCGTGGACGTTCCCATGGTGTTCTCCTCGTCGCCGGTTGCCGCGTTCATGAGACAAGAGTACCATAATGATATGGCTGTCTCATATCACGAGTCTGGGCGCACCAACCAGAAGCAGCGCACCCGCGATGCGCTCGTCGCCGGCACCCGATCGCTGCTCGCCGGCGGCACGATCCCGACGGTCGAGGCGGCGGCGGCGATCGCCGGCGTCTCGCGTGCCACCGCGTACCGCTACTTCCCGACGCTGCCGGCACTGCTGGCCGCCGCGTACCCGCACATCGATCAGCCGTCCCTGCTCGGGGACAGCCCCCCGAGCGATCCGTCCGAGCGCCTCGCCCTCGTGGTGGCCGACCACACGCGCCGGATCCTGCGCTTCGAGCCGGAGATGCGCGCCGCGCTGCGGCTGTCGCTGGAGGGCCCGGTGCCCGATCTGCCGATGAACCGCGGCCTGCGCATCGGCTGGATCGAGGACGCGCTCGCTCCATTGGCGGACACGATGACTGCCCGCGACCTGCGCCGACTCGTGCTCGGGATCGGCTCGGCGATCGGGATCGAGGCGTTCGTCTGGCTGACCGACGTCGCGGGAACGCCGCGCGAGGAGGCCGCGGAGGTCATGTGCGCGAACGCGCTCGCGCTGCTGCGGGGCGCTCGTCCGGGCTGAACGCCCGCGATCGTGGTTGCCGGCCGCCGCGGTCGCGCGCGCACGGGGCCTTTGTAGCGTGTAGGTAATGACCATGCCCTCCGCCACGCCCAGCGTGCAGACTTCAGAAGACGAGCGCGGCGGTTCCCGACCCGTACGTTCGGACATCCGCAACGTCGCGATCATCGCCCACGTCGACCATGGCAAGACGACGCTCGTCGACGCCATGCTGCGCCAGTCCGGCGTCTTCGCCGAGCACGAGGCGGTCACCGATCGCGTCATGGACTCGATGGATCAGGAGCGCGAGCGCGGCATCACGATCCTCGCCAAGAACGCCGCGGTGCGCTACACGCCCGCCGGCGGCGAGGAGGTCAAGCTCAACCTCGTCGACACGCCCGGGCACGCCGACTTCGGCGGCGAGGTCGAGCGCGGCCTGACGATGGTCGACGGCGTCGTGCTGCTCGTCGACTCCTCCGAGGGACCGCTCCCGCAGACGCGCTTCGTCCTGCGCAAGGCGCTCGAGGCGCGGCTGCCGGTCATCCTCGTCATCAACAAGGTCGACCGCCCGGACGCGCGCATCGAGGAGGTCGTGGACGAGGTCTACCAGCTGTTCATCGACCTCGACGCCGACGACGAGCAGATCGAGTTCCCGATCGTCTACACGAACGCGCGCGCCGGTCAGGCCTCGCTCGAGCAGGGCGTCGAGGGCGTGAACCTGCGCCCGCTGCTCGACCTGCTCGTGTCCTACGTCCCCGCGCCGGCCTACACCGAGGGCCACGGCCTGCAGGCGCTCGTCACGAACCTCGACGCGTCCGCCTACGTCGGTCGGCTCGCGCTGTGTCGCGTGCACAACGGGACGATCCGCAAGGGCGAGATCGTCGCCTGGTATCGCCACGAGCAGGAGGACTTCACCTCCGCGAAGATCACCGAGCTGTACCTGACCGAGGGCATGACGCGCAAGCCCGCCGACGAGGCCGGCCCGGGCGAGATCGTCGCCATCGCCGGCATCCCGGAGATCACGATCGGCGACACGCTCGCCGACCCCGAGAACCCCAAGGCGCTGCCGCCGGTCCGCGTCGACGAGCCGGCCCTCGGCATGACGATCGGCATCAACACCTCCCCCCTCGCGGGCCAGGTCGGCAAGAAGCTCACGGCACGCCAGGTGAGCGACCGGCTGCAGGCCGAGCTCGTCGGCAACGTCTCGATCCGCGTGCTCGACACGGAGCGTCCGGACACCTGGGAGGTCCAGGGCCGCGGCGAGCTGCAGCTCGGCGTGCTCGTCGAGGCGATGCGCCGCGAGGGCTTCGAGCTCACCGTCGGCAAGCCGAAGGTCGTCACGCGCACCGTCAACGGCAAGCTGCAGGAGCCGATCGAGCGCCTCGCGATCGACTGCCCGGAGGACTACCTCGGCACGGTCACGCAGCTCATGGCCCTGCGCAAGGGCCGCATGGAGCAGATGGTCAACCACGGCACGGGCTGGGTGCGCCTGGAGTATCTCGTCCCCGCGCGCGGGCTGATCGGCTTTCGCACCGAGTTCCTCACCGAGACGCGCGGCTCGGGGATCATGCACTCGGTCTTCGAGCGCTACGAGAACTGGCAGGGCGAGATCAAGACGCGCGCGTCCGGCTCGCTGATCGCCGACCGCCGCGGCAGGACGGCGTCGTTCGCCCTGATGCGGATGCAGGAGCGCGGCCAGCTCTTCGTCGGACCGGGCGAGGAGGTCTACGAGGGCATGATCTGCGGCGCCAACGCGCGCGCCGACGACCTCGACGTCAACGCCATCCGCGAGAAGAAGCAGACGAACATCCGCTCCGCGAACGCCGACGAGATGGTCAACCTCGTCCCGCCCGCGCGGATGTCACTCGACCAGGCGCTCGAGTTCATCCGCGAGGACGAGTGCGTCGAGGTGACACCCGACAGCGTGCGGCTGCGCAAGGTGCTGATGACCGCCGTCGACCGGGTGAAGGCGTCGCGCTCCTCCAAGAAGCAATAGCGGCGGACGGCGGAGCCATGCGCGCGAGCGTCATCCGCGAGTTCAACCGTCCCTGGACGCTCGAGGAGCTGCCCGACCCCGTCGCCGGGCCCGGCCAGGTCGTCATCCGCGTCCATGCGAGCGGCGTCTGCGGCACCGACGTGCACGTCCACCACGGCTACCTCGACGTGTCGGCGCCGCTCGTCGCGGGGCATGAGCCGGTCGGCGAGGTCGTGCAGGTCGGTGCGGGCGTCGCGTCTCCCGCGCTCGGCGATCGCGTCGGCGTCTCCTGGATCCAGCGCGGGTGCGGCGCGTGCTCCCATTGCGGCGCGGGCCGGCCGACGTTCTGCGACGACGCCCAGACCTGGATGGACCTCGGCGGCGGTAACGCCGAGCTGATGCTCGCATGGGCCGAGGGCTGCACCCCGATCCCCGAGGGGCTCGCCTACGAGGTGGCGGCGCCGATCTTCTGCGCGGGCCACACCGTGGTGGCCGGGTTGCGGGCCGGCCAGATCCAGCCCGGCGAGCGGGTCGCGGTTCTCGGCCTCGGCGGGCTCGGCCACCTCGCGGTGCAGTATGCGCGCGCGCTCGGCTACGAGACCCTTGCGCTCACGAGCAGCGACGAGAAGTGCGACGACGCCCGCGATCTCGGCGCCGACGACGCGGTCACGGTCGGCGACCACGCCGGGCGCGCGCTCGAGGACGCGGGAGGCGCCGACGTCGTCCTCGGGACGTCCAACAGCGCCGCGCAGGTCTCGCAGGTCGTCACGGGCCTGCGCCCGCGCGGCCGGCTCGTCAACGTCGGCTTCCTCGACGGCCCGGTCGTGCTCGACATGAACGACATGCTGCAGTCACACACCCGGGTGCTCGCGATCACGCCGGACGACCGCCGCGACCTCGTCGACGCGCTCGCGATGGTCGCCGACGGACGCGTGGCGCCGATCATCGAGACCTACGCGCTCGACGAGCACAACCGCGTGCGCGAGCGCCTGGAAGCGGGCCGCGTGCGCTACCGCGCGGTCCTGCTGCACGACGTGTAGGGCACCGTGGTCAGTAGACGACGGTCTGGCGCGTGAACTGCGCGACGAAGTGGTGGCCGTCGTAGGGCTCGAACGGGTGGCGCATCGCCACGTGGTCGGGCGGGACGACGCGAAAGACGCCGCCGCGCGGGCGCAGCAGGGTGACGAGGCGCTGGGCATCGGCGAGGTGGCAGAGCCGCAAGACCGTCTGGACCTGCTTGATCGCGCCATGGCAGGGCGCGGCCGGCAGGCGCGCGACGCGATCGGCGGCGGCTTCGAGCGACGGCAGCGCGATGAGCTCGAGGAACGCGTGGCGATCGCCGATGCCGAGCGCGAGGCTCGGCGGCAGCGCGTCGAAGATCGACTCGCCGCGACTGACGACGACCGTCCAGGCGCCGTCGCCGCGCCGGGGCGTGAGCACCGTCGCGCCCTCTTCCTCGCAGCGCTCGCGCACGCGATCCAGGCGCACGGCCTGGGCATCGGACAGCCGCCGACGGCGCGCCTCACCGGAGCGCTCGAGCTCGCCGGCCAGCGTCCGCGCGAACGCGAGCGCGTCGTCGTGCGCACCGACGAAGTACCCCTCGGTCGGCGACGAGCACATCTGCTGGCCCATCGTGACCATCGCCTCGGCGAGATCCTCGGCGGCCTCGTCGTCGGCGCCACGCGCCCGCTGCAACCAGCGCCGGGTGATCACGGCCACGCCGGTCAGCGGCTCCATCGGGATCGCGACCGGGTGACGTGGGTTGCGCGCGAACTGCGGTAGGAGCGCGTCGAGCATCTCGCGCCCGCCCCAGAACACCCCCGCGCCGAACGGCCCCGTCCGCAGCAGCTCGTGCAGCCGCGCGTTCTCGTCCGGGTCGCGATGGTCGACGAAGAACAGGTGCAGGTGCTCGAGCAGCGTGGCGAGCACGGGACCGCCACCCGATCGCAGACCATCGACGACGAGCTCGAGCACGGCCTGGTTCAGGCGCGAGCCGCGCAGCGCGACCGGGCAGCTGCACAGCAGCGCCTGGAACCCGGCGACGAGCGCCGGCGCGAACGCGTTGCCGCTGCCGATGACGAGCACGGGGCCGACCGGCAGCCCCGTGACGGCGACGCTCCCCTCCCGGCCGACCGGCACGAACTGGCCGTCGAGCAGCCCGAGCCCGCCCGGCATCGCCGCCGCGTTGCAGGCGATCGTCTCGAGATAGCGCCGCGACAGCATGTACGGCAGGAAGTCGACCTCGTCGCGCGCCGATGTCTCGGGGAAGCCGGCCGCGACGAGCGCGGCGACGATCCGCTCGCGCGTCCGCTGGCCGCGCGCCGAAAGCAGGAAGCGAGCCCCCTGGTCGAAGGCGTCGAGCTTCTCGCCGGCCGGGATGTCGAGCAGCGCGGCCACGCCGGGCTCCAGGCGAGCGACGAACGCCATGTCGGAGCCGTCCGCGCGCAGCGAGCGCGTGAGGTCCTGGACCGTGCTCACCCGCAGCCCTCCCGGATCTTGAAGCCCTCGTCGGCGGCGGCGCGGCGCTCGTAGACGAAGCCGTGCTGGTAGCTGTCGGGCGTCGACACGCGCGTGACGACGTCACCGGGCACGACCGCCTCGAGGTAGTCGACGCAGGCGAAGTTCACGTAGAACAGCAGCCGCTCGCGGCCGACCTCGTCGTCGGGCACGAGCTCGAGGCGCTGCGGCGAGTCGAGCATCCCGACGTACGCGAGCGGGTGCGGCGTCTTGATCCACGTGCGGGGGTCGTCCGGCGGACCGGCCTTCGCCATGAAGAACGACGCCGTCTCGGTGAGCCCGAGCGCGTCCATGATCGGTACGCCGTGCAGCTCGCCGTCGCGGCGACAGCGAAACGCCGTGTGCGCGGCCTCGTGCAGCTCGCGCATCGTGCGGTAGGCAGTCGTCGACTTCAAGCCGCCGCCGGTCATGAGCACGCCGCCGTTGCCCATGTCGATGAACGGCTGCCCGTCGAGGCTGATCGCGCGCAGCAGATCGGGGTCCGACGACAGCGCGGCGAGGATCGGCGTCGGGAACATCGCGAGCTTGCGCGGCGCTTCGGACGCGAGAAAGCGCTGCAGCTCCGCGACGTCGGGCTCGATCCGCCGCCACGGGTTCGGCTCGTCGGGGTCGTCGCGCATGCGCGCGCCGAAGATCACGTCGGCGGCGCCCAGCGTCGCGAACGCGTCGCTGACGACGTACGCCATCCCGACCGCCCGCGCCATCGCCGACGTCGCCTGCATGAGGGTCGTCGTCCCGCGGATCGGCTGGCCGGTCGCCCACTCCAGCTGATGACCCATCCCGAGTGCCATGAAGTGCAGCTGCAAGGGCGAGCGCACGATCGTGACCGGCCCGTCCTCGTTGCCGGTCGTCCCGCTCGACGAGAAGACCTTGCCGCGCGACTCCGCCGCGGCGGCGTCGGGGATCAGCCGCCGGCGCTGCCCGCGCTCGCCGCGCAGGTCGTCGGAGTGGATCCGCAGGCGGGCGAGATCCTCGAGCACGACGTCCGAGCGGATCGCGGGCACGGTCCCCGACTCGTCGAGCAGCCCCTTGCGCCGCAGCAGCGCCTCGTAGTACGCGCCACCGCGGCGCAGGAAGAAGTCCAGGAACGGCTGCAGCAGCGACTCGTGCAGGGCGCGGGTGCGCTGCGGATCGCCCGTGAAGAGGCCCGGATCGGTGAGGTGCCGATGGACGCGCTGCACATACGGGTCCTCGGCCAGCGGCTCGCCGGCGAGGTCGAAGCCGGTGGCCGCAGTGGTCAGCACAGCCCCATTGTGCCGGATTGCGGCGCGTCCGGGGCCAGATCTCGGGCCAAAGCGAACGCATCCGATTGGCGCGGCCGCGCGCAGGTAGTGACATGAGGATCACGCTGACCGGTGCGACCGGGTACGTCGGATCGAAGCTTGTCGCCGCGCTGAAGGACCGCGGCGACGAGATCACGGTGCTGTCGCGCGACGCAGCGCGCGCGGGCAAGAAGCTCGACGTCGACGCCGCCGACTGGGACTGGACCGCGGGGCCGGCACCGGCGACCGCGCTCGCCGGCCGCAACGTCGTCGTGCACCTCGCCGGGGCGCCCGTCGCCCAGCGCTGGAACGCCCAGGCCAAGCAGGACATCCGCGACAGCCGCGAGATCGGCACGCGGCGGCTCGTCGACGGGCTGCGCGACGCCGACCCGCGCCCCGCACGCCTGATCTGCGCGTCGGCGTCCGCGTTCTACGGACCGGGCGGCGACGAGGTCGTCGACGAGACGAGCCCGGCCGGGCGCGACTGGCTGGCCGACGTCTGCGTGCGCTGGGAGCGCGCGGCGGCCGTCGCGGCAGACGAGCTCGGGATGAGCGTCGTCGCGATCCGCACCGGCATCACCGTCGACGCGGCGTACGGGGCCGTCGCGAGCATGATGCTGCCGTTCAAGCTCGGCTTCGGCGGGCCGCTCGCGGGTGGCCGGCAGTTCGTGCCGTGGATCCATCCCGACGACCTCGTCGGCCTGTACCTGCGCGCCATCGATGCCACCGATTTCAGCGGGCCGATCAACGGCAGCGCGCCCTCCCCCGTGACGAACAAGCAGTTCTCGCGCGCGCTCGCACGAGCGCTGCACCGCCCGTCGATCGTGCCGGTGCCCGGCCTGGCGGCGAAGCTCATGGTCGGCGAGGTCGCCAAGTACGCGATCAGCGGCGTGCGGATGGTCCCGGCTCGCGCGGCCGAGCTCGGCTACGCCTTCCGCTACCCGGAGATCGACGGGGCATTCGCCGCGGCGCTCACCACCGCGGGGTCCTAGCGGCGCGCGGTCCTACGAGCTCCAGAACGACGCGTCGCCGAGCTTGCGCGTCGACATCCGAACGCCGCGGCGCATCGCGGTCTTCGCCGCCCGGCTCCAGGCGTCGACGATCGCCTTCGGTGGCAGCTCGTCGTACGTCAGCTCGACGACGACCGGCTTGTCGCGCAGCGTCGGGTACTTCGCGACCATCTGGCCCTCGAGCGCGAAGCGCAGGTAGTTCTTGACCTTGAGGTCGAGACCCTGGACGACGTAGCGGCCCTTCGGCCACGGCCCCGTCTGGACGATCGACAGCAGCGCGCGCCCGTCCTCGTCCTCGGCGATCAGGTCGATCTCGTCGGGGCTCTCGAGTCCGGGCATTGGTAGTCAGGGGCGCAGTGTCCGCTTGTGGCGGCTCTGGTTCCCCGTTCCCCTTTCAATTCCGTGCGTGCGGTTTTCCCGCACACGGCTTACCGATGATCTTCTGCGCATGGCCTACGCGGCCCTCGGGTAGCGGATCGTGCCTCGGAGCCGATGAAGGCCCAGGCCGACAAGCCAGTCGGCTGTCCAGGCGTCGGCCTGTCCGGCGCGCAGGTTGCGGCCCTTGCGCTTGATCAACAAGCGCTTGAGCCGCCACGCGACGTAGCGGTCGAGCTGAACGAACTTGCCGGCGGCGTTGCCGGTGCGAAAGTAGTTGCCCCAGCCACGCAGGATCGGGTTGAGCTCCGCGATCAGCTCGCGGACATCACTGATCCCGACGCGGTTTCGGGCGGTCTTGGCCTTGATCTTCTGACGGATGCGCTTCATCGAGCGCTGAGCGGGCCAACGGTGCAGGTAGTAGCGGCAAACGCCGCGCTCCAGCAACCGGCCCGACACACGCGCCCGGAAATGCCAACCGAGAAAGTCAAAACCCTCACGGCCCTCCCTGAGATCCAATGGCCTGCGGCCACCATCTGACTTGGCAATCATCACGCGCCGGACCGGCGCGGGACGATACGAACCCGCTCGAAGCGCATCTTGCAGCTCGCCAAGCAACCGCTCGACGCCATACGCCTCAACCTCGACCAACGTCATCCTGTCGACGCCGGCCGCCCCACGGTTCCCCTTCACCCGCCGCCACGCCTCCCGCAGGACGTCACTCCTGCAGACACGGTCAAACAGCGCATGAAAACGACGATCCGGGGACCGCTTTGCACATGCGTATAGCGTGCGTTGAAGTTCTCGCGCGTCCCCGCCCCCGCCATCAAGACCGATGCCGGCGCACGGGACGACGAGCGGTAGCTCGCCGAGGTCGTTGGGCTGCGCTACCGCAACCATGCCCTAACGCTCACCTCTGTCGCACACATGACCAAAGCACGGGTCCTTCGCTCCCGGCGCGTTGTTCTGCACGCCGATCATCACTACTACGACCCCCTCGGACTCCCGCTGACCTCCGCCCGCTTTCGCCATCGGCTTATACAAGCGGTCCTTGCTGACAAAGCTGGCCAGACGGGCCTCTCCTGTTCCGTGATCAGACCATGCGCGCGTGCAAGTCTCCCTACCCCGCAGGAACCCGCCGCACCCGATTCCGCAACGGGACTGGCGGACATGGCCTTCGCCGTGACATGAGCGGCTCGGCTCCCCGATTGTGAGTCTGACGAGGCTGCAATCCCAGCCCACGCGCTTGCTCCCTCCAAAGAGGCTCTCGACACCCCGCTCAGCCCGCCACCTCTCGATGACGAACCGGGGCCTGCTACCCGGCGCTCCGGCGCCTACCGGGACGGGACTTCCACCCGCCGGCCTGATCCAGCTTGCAGGACGCAACATGAGGGCAGAGTACGTCGCGCGCAGGGGCGGCGCGAGCGGTCGGGCGAGATCGGCGGCTACGCGTGCGCCGCGGCGTGCTCGCGGACCAGCCGGGCGACCTGCTCGGGCCGCTCCCAGAACAGCAGATGACCGACCCCGTCGAGCAGCTCGAGGCGCGCGCCGGGGATCGCCGAGGCGACGAGGTCACCATTGACCCAGCTCAGGATCTGATCCTGCTTGCCATGCACGACGAGCGTCGGCGCGCCGACGGCGCTCAGGCGTCCGAACGTGTCGTGGGCGGCGACGGCGGCCTGCTGCTTGAGCAGCACTCCGATCGGCGGGGTCGCTCCGCGCGCGACCTGCTCGAACGCGGCGTAGTTCCCCGCGTCGGCGGCGAACGCGCTCGACACGAGCAGGCCGTACGCCGTGCGCAGGATGCGGGCGCGATCACCCGAGAAGACGGCCGTCGTGAGCGCGTTGACGACGTCGGCGCTCGTCGCGCGCGACTGCGTGCCGCCGCAGGACGTGGCCAGCAGGCTCAGCGAGCGCAACCGCTCGGGCGCCCGCAGCGCGAGCTCCTGCGCCGCCATCCCGCCCATCGAGAAGCCGGCGACGTGCGCTCGATCGATCTCGAGCGCGTCGAGGACCGCGAGCGCGTCCGCCGCGAGCCCCGCCGTCGTGACCTCGACGCAGGGCCCGCTGCGCCCGATGCCGCGGTTGTCGAGCGCGATCAGCTCGAAGCCGTCTGCGAGCGCGTCGAGGAACGGCTCGCCCCAGTGCGCGGTGGAGGCGCCGAGGCCCTGGATCAGCAGCAGCGGCTCGCCCTCGCCGCGGCGCTCGACATGCAGCTCGCTCCCCGCGACGGGCACACTGGGCACGGCACACACGCTAATCGACGAGAGGGACGTGCGGATGACCGGCACGATCGACGTACTGGACCGCGGACGGCTGCTCGCGTTCAGCTTCGAGGACATGCTCAAGTACCACGGCCCGGGCTCGCCGGGCGGGGTCGCGCAGGCGTTCAAGCTGCTCGAGCGCGCGGTGGCGCTGCTCGGTGCCGACGGGCCCCCCGAGCGCCGCGAGATCAGCATCCGGACGGCGTTCGGCGGCCCCGGCGCGCGCGACGCGATCGAGCTCGTGACGCGGGCGGTGACGGGCGATCGCTACGTCGTCGACCAGTCGCTGGCACGGCCGGAGCGCGGCCGCGCGATGGAGCGCTTCGTCTTCGAGCTGACCTACCGTGAGCAGACGGCGACGCTGATCGTGCGCGAGGGCATCGTGCCGGACGAGTTCATCGCGCTGGCGCGCACCGACCCGCGCTCCGACGAGCAGGAGGCGCGCTTCTCGGCGCTGAAGCTCGACATGGTGCAGCGCGTGATGGCGCTGCCCGCGGACGAGGTCTACGACGTGGATTGAGCGCGTTGCGCGATCGCACGCGATTCACATGAAGTCCTCGGGTCCAGGCATACTGCGGCTCAACTCATGTGGGTCGATCGGAGAGGCGCAAGCACGATGACGGACATCGATGATCGGTGCTCGCGCGCGACGGTCGCGCGGGTGCGGGCCGGGATGCTCGCCGGCCTCGTGTGCCTCGCCGGCCTCGCCGCGATGCCCGCGGTCGCCGCGGCTTACCACAACAACAGGGTCGGTGGATTCACCGTCGCCATGCCCGACGACGAGACGTTGAGCAGGCTGCAGCCCGGCAACACGGTCGTCGTGACGCTGTTGGCGTCCGCGACGGCCCGCAGGCATCATCGCGTCGCGGTCATCACGCTCACGCGCCGCGGCGACCACGGCGCCCCGTCGACGCTGCTCGCGCGGTCCAGGCTCGCAGCGGGCGTGTTCTCGGCGCAGGTCCCGCCCGCCCGCGACGGCACCTACGTCCTGCGCGTCCAGGTCGTCGACCCCCGCGTCCGCCTGCGCGCATTCACCGAGGTGACGTTCGAGGTCAGCGTCGACGAGCCCGTACCCGGGCCATGCGGGGAGCTCCCCGATGACGTCTCAGCCGAGCTCGGCGTGAGCTCCAGCAGGCCGCGACCGGGCGGCAAGGTCAGCTTCTCGCTCGCCAACACGGGGCCCGGCTGCCTGACGACGGGCTACGGCTTCGCCTGGCAGGTCAGCCGCGGCGGCACCTGGGTCGACGTGCCCCTCAACCTCGTCGTGCCGGCCACGATCGTGTCGCTGGCGCAGGGCCACGCGCTGTCGGACACGTTCACGGTGCCGGCGAACACGGTGCCCGGCGACTACCGCATCGTCAAGCATTTCCGCGCGGCGGGTCAGGACGAGGACATCGCCGTCGAGCTCGAGGTCGTCGCCAAGCGCCGCTGAGAGCATCGATGTGCGGCACCCGGTAGTTCATTCAACGGAGGTGGGATGAGATGACGAACGTGACGGCCGGAGCCCCGAACAGGCCACGCGCGGCCGGGAACAGGTGGATGCTCGCCGCGATCGCGGGTCTGGTCGCCCTGTTCAGCGCGCCCGTCACCGGCGCGAGCGCCGCATCGACGGCGCCGGCCGAGCACGTCGGCGGATCGATCGTGCGGCTGCCGTCGGACTCGGCGCTGCGCAAGCTGCATCCCGGCGGCCTCGTCAGGGTCTCGGTCACGCCGGCGAAGAAGCACAGCCGGCAGGGCAGCGTCGCGGTCATCCAGCTGTCGCGTCTGGGCAGCGGCGCGCCGACGCTCATCTCCCAGGAGACGCGGCGCGCCGGGACGTTCTCCGCGCAGATCCCGCCCGCGCGCGGCGGCCGCTACCGGCTGAAGGTGTACGTCGGTCGCGCCTACACCCAGGTGACGTTCGAGGTCAGGTTCGTGGCGCCCGTCCCGCCCGGCCCCTGCTCGGAGCCGCTCGACGTGTCCGCCGAGCTCGGCGTGGACTCCAGCGAGCCGACGCCCGGCGACTCCATCGCGGTGACGCTCGCCAACCGCGGTCCCGGCTGCCTGCGGACCGGCTATGGGTTCGGGTGGCAGGTGAACCGCAACGGCGCCTGGGTGAACGTCCCGCTGAACCGCGTCGTGCCCGCGATCCTGGTGTTCGTGCAGCCCGGCAAGGCACTGTCGGAGGACTTCGCCGTCCCGAGGAACACCGCGCCGGGGCTCTACCGGATCGTGAAGCACCTCTCTGCGGCGGGCGAGGCCTTCGACATCGACACCGAGGTCACGGTCGTCCCGGGCTGATGCGGATTGCCGTTGCCGCGGATGAGCGCACCGGCGTCGCCGGTGCGCTCGTCGCGCAGCTCGAGGCGCGCGGGCACGAGACGCTGGCGCACGGCGCGCTGAACGACGACGAGCGCGACGACTGGGCGTGGTGCTCGGAGGCGGCCGCGCGCGACGTCGCCGAGGACCGTGCCGAGCAGGCGATCGTCTGCTGCTGGACGGGAACGGGCGCGTCGATCGCCGCGAACAAGGTCGCCGGCATCCGCGCGGCGCTGTGCGCCGACGCGACGACGGCCGCGGGCGCGCGCCGCTGGAACGACGCCAACGTGCTCGCGCTCAGCCTGCGCACGACCTCCGAGGCACAGCTCGGGGAGATCCTCGACGCATGGTTCGCCTCCGCACCCAGCGACGACGCCGACGATCGCGCGAACGTCGCGCACGTCGACGAGATCGCCTAGGAGCGGTCCTCGCCGGCCCGCGCCAGCACCCGTAGCGCGGCGACCCGCACGGCCTCGTCGAGCATCTGCCCGTCGAGCGCGACGGCGCCCGCCCCGCCCGCGCGCTCGGCCTGCTCGAGCGCGGCGATGACGGCGCGCGCGTGCGCGACGTCCTCGTCGGACGGCGTGAACAGCTCGTTGAGCGCGGCGACCTGCGCCGGGTGGATCGCCCACTTGCCGTCGAAGCCCATGTCGCGAGCGCGCTCGGCGGCCGCGGCGAAGCCCTCGTCGACGGAGATGCCGAGGTACGGCCCGTCGATCGCGACGAGGTCGTTCGTGCGCGCGGCGATCAGGATCGCGTCCTGGATCGCGCGCCACGAGTCGAGCTCGGCCCCGGCGCCGGCGGCGCGGCCGAGCGACGCCGACAGGTCGGCGTAGCCGAGGATCAGGCCGTCCAGGCGCGGCGAAGCCGAGGCGATCTCCGCGAGCCGCGACACGCCGGCCGCCGTCTCGATCAGCGCCTGCACGGTCAGCGGGCGCGTGCTGCCCGCCGCGGCCTCCGCGCCGTCGAGCAGGCGCTCGACGAACGCGAGGTCGCCCGCCGACTCGACCTTCGGCACGACGATCGACGCCGGCCCGCGCACCCCGTACTCGCCGAGCGACGCCAGCGCGACGATGTCGGCGTGACACCACGGCGTGCGCGGCGCGTTGACGCGCACGCTGCAGTGCACGCCCTGCCACTGCGGCTCGCGCAGCGCCTCCAGGACGGTCGCGCGCGCCTCGTCCTTGGCCGACGTCGCGACGGCGTCCTCGAGGTCGATGACGATCTCGTCGGCGCCGCGCGTCGGCGCCTTGGCGAGCATCTTGGCCGAAGACCCGGGGACGGACATGCAGGAGCGGCGGGGTGCGGGGGTGCTGGACATGGGCGCCAGACTACGCGTGCTCGGCCTCGATCGCGGCCAGCACGCCCGCGCCGATCCGCAGCGGCCGCGGTCCGAGCCCGATGACCTTCGAGACGTCGCCGCGCGGGTCGACCTCGACGACCTTCGTGCCCTGCTCGACCGGCACGCCGTCGTGCGTCAGGCCGCGCAGGATGCCGTCCAGCGGCGCGCGCAGCTCATGCCGGCCGATCGTCGCGACGACCTCGCCCGCGACCACGCGCTGGGCGATCTCGGCCTCGGTACGCAGCACGCCCGCGACGGGCGCGTAGACGAAGCGGTCGCGAGCGTGCCCGTCGAAGCTGCGCGGCTCGCCGCCGAGGGCGCGCGTCGCGCCGGCCCGCACGACCGTGCCGAGCGCGTCGCCCCACTGCGTCTCGATCGCGAGGTGCGTCGTCTCCCCCGCGACGACGTTCGGGCCGAGCCCGATCGTCAGCGGCGCGAGCTCGAGCTGCGGCTCGGGCCGGGCGCGCTTGCGCATGCGCGCGTCGACGAGGACGGCCGGCGCCAGCGCCGCGAGGACGTCGTCGAGGGCGGCGGTCGTGACCGCGATCTCCTCGCGCGCGACGACCGCTGCCCGGAGCGCGGCCACCGCGTCGATGCGGCGCGCCGTGACCCCGTCGAGCTCACACGACCCGTCGAACACCGCGTCCGCGAACGCCATTCCCCGCCGGGGCGCGTACGGGGCCGCGATCTCGTGGATCGCGACCCCGTAGCCGGCGCGCTGCAGGACGACGGCGACCGCCGACCCCACATCGCCGCTGCCTCGCACGAGCACCACCGGTCGGCTCATGCGAGGCACTATCTCATCCGCCTACGCCCGCACGGGCTCCGGCGAGGAGTCATGGCGCAACGGCGGTGAGGACTCGTGACGCACCGACGGCAGCCAGCTCAAGCGGCTCGGCAGGTACCAGTTCCAGTCACCGAGCAGCTTCATCGTCGCGGGCAGCAGGACCGCCCGCACGATCGTCGCGTCGATGAGGATGGCGGCCGCCAGGCCGACGCCCATCTGCTTGAACTCGATCGCGCTCAGCGTGCCGAAGATCGAGAACACCGCGACCATCACGATCGCCGCGCTCGTCACGACCCCGGCCGTCTGCTTGATCCCGTAGGCGATCGCCCGGTCGGTGCTCATCCCGCCGTTGACGGCCTCGCGGATCCGGCTGAGGATGAACACGTGGTAGTCCATCGACAGGCCGAACAGGATCACGAACAGAAACAGCGGCAGCCATGACGTGATCCCGCCGATCGAGTGGAAGCCGAGCAGCCTCTCGCCGTGACCGTCCTGGAAGACGAGCTTCAGGACGCCGTAGGACGCGCCGACCGACAGCAGGTTCAGCACGATCGCCTTGATCGGGATGACCAGCGACCGGAACGTCACGAGCAGCAGCAGGAACGTCAGCCCGAGCACGAACCCGAAGACGAGCGGCAGGTGGGACTTCATCGTGTCGTTGAAGTCCTTCGAGCCGGCCGTCATGCCGGTGACGTTCGCCTTCACGCCGTCCGTCTTGGCGATCGTGGAGGGCACGACGTCCCCGCGCAGGCGCGCCAGCGCGGCCTCCGAGACGCTGTCGGTGCCGTCACCGGCGAGCGGGATCTCGACGGTCGTCAGCGTGTTGGCGGGGTTGTTCTCGACCGTGACCGGCTGGCCGAGGCCCTCGGTCTTCGCCGCGACGCGCTTCAGGTCGGCGATGGCGGCGCGCACGGCGGGGGCGTCGACGTTCGCGGCCTCGATCGCCACGACGGCCGGCTCCGAGCCGCCCGGGAACGCCGCCTCGAGCCGATCGTAGGTCTGCATGATCGGCAGGCTGCGCGACAGTCCGGCAACGCCGGGGTTGATCGTGTGCATGCCGAGCGCCGGGATCGCGAGGGCGACCATCAGGCCGGCGGACACGACGACCGACACCACGGGGCGCTTGAGGACGAGGTCGATGATCGCGCTCCAGACGCGCGACTCGCCCTTGTTGCGGTGCCGCAGCTTGGCGACGTAGGGCACGCGGCCCTTCTCCGTCCAGCCCTTCTGGCCGAGGAACGAGAGCATCGCGGGCAGCACCGTCAGCGAGCCGACGATCGCGACCGCGACGACGATGATCGTGCCGACCGCGAAGGACTGAAAGACGGCGTTGCCGGCGAGGAACATCCCGGCCATCGCGACCATCACCGTGAAGCCGGAGACGAGCACGGCATGACCTGACGTCGCGGCGGCCGCGTTGAGCGCCGCCTCCGGTGACCGTCCGGCGTCGCGCTCCTCCATCTCGCGGCGCAGGTAGAACATGCAGTAGTCGACGCCCACCGCGAGACCGACGAGCAGCACGACCGACGAGATCGACTGCTCCAGCGGCATGAGCTGGCTGATCGGCCCGAGCAGGCCGAGCGTCCCCAGGACGGCGGTCATCCCGAGCAGCAGCGGCAGGCCCGCGGCCACGAGTGCCCCGAACGCGACGAGCAGGATGATCAGCGTGATCGGCAGCGACAGGACCTCGGCGCGCTGGAAGTCGTCGTCGAAGGACTTCGAGATCGCCTTGTCGGCGCTCGCGCCGCCGAACTGCTCGACGCGGACCTCCGGATGCGCGGCCTGGGCGGCCGCGACCGTCGCCAGCGAGGCGTCGACTCGCTCCTTGGCGGCGTCGTCGTCGCCGGGGATCTTGAAGGCCACGATCGCCGAGCGGCCGTCCTTCGAGACCTGGCCGGCATTGGCGGCACTCAGCGGCGACTTGACCTCCGTCACGTGCGCGGTGGCCCGCAGACGGCGGGTCACGTCGCGGACCGCGGCTTCGAAGCGCGGGTCGGAGGACCGCAGTGAACCCTTGCCCTGGATGAGCACCTGCTCGCCGGCGGCCTGCGGGAAGCCGGCGGCATCGATCGCCTCGTCGGCGATCCGCGACTGCCCGTTGCCGGACTCCGAGTCCTTGAGCTGGCGCTGTCCGATCGCGCCGCCGACGACGGTCGCGAGGACGACGAAGACGATCCATCCGAGGATCGCCTTGCGACGGTGCTGGGCGCTCCAAGCGCCGGCTCGGGCGGCGAGATTGCGTTTCATCCTGGGCTCCTTTGAGTGCGCGGTACGCGGCATGACCGCAGGCTGTCAACGCGCGGACGCGGTTTCGATGCGGGAACCCGGTGTCTCGGGGGTGTGGCTAGCCCCACCCAGGAGGTGGTGCGGCCGGGCGTGCCGGTCGCGCTCAGCGGGAGGCGACCGCGAGCTTGACGCGGAGGCCCCGAAGGACCGGCGCGAGTGGCGTGAAGCACATCCGCGCGCTGTCGCCGACGATCAGCGTCGTCAGCCCGATGGCTCGCACCGCCCCGTTCGTGCCGGGCGCCGTGTATACGGGACCGCCGCTGTCACCCTCGCGGGCGCGGATCGTGGTGCAGCGCACGAGCACGCCGACGAACGCGCTCAGCAGGCTCTCGCCGCCGCGGGCCCGGCCGCTGACGATCCTGCCGCACCGATCGGCGCCGCTCGTGCGGCCGGTGTAACAGACCCTGCGACCCGCGGTCGGCTTGGCGAGGCCCACGATCCGCCACGGCGGACGCCTGATGCCGCGATCGACGACCGGGGTCCGCGATCGGGTGTCGCCCGAGGGGATCGGCGTCAGCAGGGCGTCGAGCGGCAGCGAGCGCGTCAGGATGCGCTGGACGCGGCCGAGCACGATCCCGGGTTGCGGCGAGCGCCGTAGCACGACGTTGCGCCGCTGCACCCTGCCGTCCTCGCGCAGGCCGCCGCAGTGCGCGGCGGTCAGCCCGCCGAGGTGGTTGTTGGGCAGCCGCACGAGCCAGGAGGACGTGCACAGCACGGCGCCCTTCGGGACCGGTTGGCCACCGACGAGCGTCTGGCGCGCGAGCAGGAGCTCGCGACCGGCCGCCCAGCCGTCGAGGTCGGGCGCCGATCCGGTACGCCGGATGCGCAGCGCGGCCGTCCCGCGCGTCGCGACGACGTCGTGGGCGGTGTCGGCGCTGTCGGTCGGCAGCGCGCGCAGCGGGGTCCATCCGTCGGCGCGCAGGACGCTGGCCTCCTCGCCCGTCGCCGCCGCGGCGACGCCGGCGGCGACCATCTCGGCCTCGGCGCAGGGTGCGCCCTTGACCTGCACGACGCTCGCCTCCCCCACGCCCGCGCACGACGTGTACGCGTAGCTGACGATCGCCTGCGCCGGGGCCGGGAGGGCGAACGCGACGAGCGCGGTGAGCAGGAGCGGACGGAGGATGCGCATGCGAGCGTCGATGATGGCGGACGGCGACGGCGCGGGCGCCGTCGAGCGGCGCCGCTCAGGCGATCGCCCGCAGCGCGCTCTCGCTCCGCGCGCAGTCGTACAGGCCGTCGACGGCGCTGACCGGCGTGCAGGCCTGGCCGACCGCCGCCATCGCGGTCGTCGAGCCGACGCGACCGTCGCGCATGCCGCCGCCAGCACCGCTCGTGACGACCCAGCGGATGCGCCCGTCGCGGACCGCGTCCGCGAGCCACGAGACGCTGACCTGGCTCTCCTGGCCGGAGAAGCCGCCGATCGCCGCGACGCTGGCGCCCGAGGTGATGAGCGAGCCCGCCGCGCCGGATTGGCTCGACACCGCGACGGTGCCGCCGCCGTGCGCCTTGGCGTAGGCGAGCGCGGCGCTGAGCGACTGCGTGTCGCCGCCGAACATGGCGCGGGCGCCCGCCGGCGGTCCGCCCGCGAAGCCGCCGCGGGGGGCCGGGCCTGCGCCGCCGCGCGGTCCTGCGCCGCCGCGCGGTCCTGCGCCGCCGGGACCGCCGCCCATCATGCCGGCCGAGGCCGGACCACCGGTCGGGAACGTCCCGTTCGTGGCGTGGCCGAGCGTCTGCACGGCCCACGTCGCCGGCGCCAGCAGGAGCAGGCCGAGCGCGGCGGCGAGCACGATCGCCCGCACCTTCGCGGCGATGCCTGGCCCGAGCGCCAGCGCGACCGAGGCCGCGAGGCCGCCGACGACCAGCACGGTCGGCAGCCACGAGAACTGCCCGGGGATGTTGTGCAGCACGACGAGCTCGGTGACGACGCCGCCCGCGATCGCGAGCGGGCCGAGCCAGCGCGCGGTAGGGCCGCCCTGGAGCACCACCCCGACCCCCGCGCCGACGAGCGCGGCGGTGAACGGCGCCAGCAGCGAGACGTAGTACGGGTGGAAGATGCCGGAGGCCTGACTGAACGCCACCGCGGTCACGGCGAACGAGCCGCCGATCGCGATCAGCCAGCCGCTGCGCGGGTCGCCGCGGCGCAGGCGTGTGAGCGCGAGCAGGCCGACACCCGCCACGGCCGCGAAGCCGAGCAGCCAGCCGCCCTGCCCGCCGAGGCTCGCGTTGAGCAGGCGCAACGGGCCGGGATCGCCGCCGAAGAACCCGCCCGCGCCGCCGCCCCCACCCGGTCCGCCCGTCCCGCCGCCCGGCCCGCCGGCCTGCCCGAACAGGCGGCCGAGACCGTTGTAGCCGAGGATCAGCGACCAGATGCTGTTGTCCGCCGTGCCGGAGACCCAGGGCCGTTGCGTGGCCGGTGTCAGCGCGACGAGCAGCGGCCACGCGCAGCCGACGGCCACCATCGCCGCCCCGCCCGCGAGCAGCTGGCGCAGCGCGACGAGCCGCCCGCGCGGGGCGACCCACAGCCACGCCGCCGCGATCCCGGGGACGACCATCAACGCCGCGGCCATCTTCGCCTCGAAACCGAGCCCGACCATGACGCCCGACAGGACGATCCAGCGCAGGCGGCCATCCTGCAGCCCCCGCACGAGGAACCACAGCGCGGCGGCGCAGCACAGCATCAGCAGCGCGTCGGGGTTGTTGTGACGCGCGACCGCGACCACCGTCGGCGTCAGCACGAGCGCGAGGCCCGCGGCGAAGCCGGCCACGCGGCCGAAGATGCGGCGGGTCATGTCGTACGTCAGGCCGGCCGTCGCGACGCCCATCAGCGCCTGCGGCACGAGCATGCTCCACGAGGAGTAGCCGAACGCCCGCACCGACAACGCCTGTACCCACAGCGCGAGCGGCGGCTTGTCGACGGTCATGACGCCGCCCTGGTCGAAGGACCCGTAGAGGAACGCGTGCCAGCTCGTGCTCATCGATCGAACGGCGGCGCTGTAGTACTCGTTCGCGAAGCCGTTGCGGCTCAGCGCCCACAGGTTCAGGACGGCGGCGAGGACGAGCAGCGCGAGCAGCTCGGGGCGGCGCGCGACAAGCGAGCGCGAGCGGGTCCGGGTGCCGGGGACGATGCGAAACGGGAGCTGCAGCGGTGATGTGGACATTGGCGAGGAGCCTTTCGTGGGAGACGCGGCGGCGCAGCGGCGAGGTCGCGGGTGGTCAGACGCCGACGCGGGCGATCGCCGTGACGGCGGGCTTGATCGCGCGCTGCGCGCGGCGGGCGAAGACCCAGCTGCGCAGCGCGACGAAGCGGGTGACGGTCGCGCAGACGCTGGCCGCGATCAGCACGGAGACCTCGACCAGGCGCGAGGGATGCGCGTCGAGCGCATACATGACGAGCAGCGCGCCGCTCGTCAGCCCGAGCGTGAGGACGTAGACGGCCGCGCCCATCGCGTGCTGGCGCAGCAGCCCGGCGCGCCCGCGCAGCCCGAACGTGAAGTGGCGGTTGGCCTGCGTGTTCGCGACGGCCGTCAGCGCGAGCGCGGTGGCGTTCGCGGCGGCGACCCCGAGCGGCCCGCGCAGCGCCAGGAACAGGACGGCGTAGGCGACCGTCGAGACGGCGCCGATCGCGAGGAAGCGCGTCAGCCGCGCCGCGGCGAGCAGCCGCCCGATGCCGCGCAGGTCCTCGAGCGCGGTGCGCACGATGTCGACGCGCGAGTCCGGGTCGTCGACCCAGTCCACCGGAACCTCGTGGATGCGCAGGCCCTCGCGCTGGGCGAGCATGAGCAGCTCGGTGTCGAAGAACCAGGCCTCGTCTCGCACGCTGGGAAGCAGCCGCCGCGCGGCGCTCGTGCGCATCGCCTTGAAGCCGCACTGCGCGTCCGAGAAGCGCGCGCCGAGCGTGACGCGAAGCAAACCGTTGTACGAACGCGAGATCAGCTCGCGCTTGGCGCCGCGCACGACCTGCGAGCCGCGATGCAGGCGCGTCCCGATCGCGATATCCGAATGCCCCGACACGAGCGGTGCGATCAGCGGCAGCAGCGCGCGCAGGTCGGTCGACAGGTCGACGTCCATGTAGCAGACGACGTCGGCCTCGCTGCCGAGCCAGGCCGCGCGCAGCGCACGGCCGCGGCCCTTCTGCAACAGCGCGAGGAAGTCGACGCCGGGAAGCTCCGCCGCCAGCGCCGCGGCGATCCGCGGCGTCTGATCGGTGCTCGCGTTGTCGGCGATGACGATCCGCCACGCAAACGGCATCGCGTCGGAGAGGTGGTCGTGCAACCGGCGGATCGAGCGCGCGAGGATCGCCTGCTCGTTGTAGACCGGGACGACGATGTCGACGCGCGCCGGCGTCGGGGGCGAGGGGGCGCGCGGCGGGCGGAGGGAGAGCGCGGAGGAGGACATGGCCGCCACGGTGGCGGGGCCGTGCGCGCGTGGCCTGAGGCAAGGCTGAGAATGCGCTGAGCGTGCGGGTGGGTCAGGCGCTAGGTTCGCCCGGCCCACGATGCGCCTCGCGATCATCAGCGACACCCACCTGCCGCGCGGCTCGCGCGCGATCCCCGACGGCTGCCTGCGCCTGTGCCGTGAGGCCGACGCGATCCTGCATGCCGGCGACCTCGTCGACGTGGGCGTCCTGGAGCACCTGCGCTCGCTCGGTCCGCCGCTGCACGCGATCAGCGGCAACGTCGACGGGGCCGCCGTGCGCGCGCTGCTGCCGGTCCGCCTGGAACTCGCCTTCGACGGCGTGCGCGTCGGCATGATCCACATCCCCGGCCCCGCCGCCGGGCGCCTCGATGCACTGCGCGCGAGGTTCCCGCGCTGCGACGCCGTCGTCTTCGGCCACACGCACATGCCCGAGCACGCCGAGCGCGACGGCTTTCAGATCTTCAACCCGGGCTCCCCGACCGAGCGCCGGCGCGCCCCCGCACACACGATGGGCATCGCCACGATCACCGGCGGCGCGATCAGCTTCGAACTGCACGTCGTGCGTTGAGCGGCGCGTCCGGCGAACCGCTAGCGTCGCCCGTCGTGGACGACGAGCAGCCAGCGCCGGTGCAGCAGCCGGCAGCGCCGAAGGTCCGCGTCCGGGGCGGCTCGGGGCCGCTGCAGACGCTCGTCGAGATCGCGGCGATGCGCGCGCTGGAGTCGCTGCGCTATGCGGCCTCGCTGCAGGTGGCGATCAAGCGCGACCCGCAGTCGCTGGAGGAGGGCGTCGGCGCGATCCTGCTGTCGGACGGCAGCATCCGCGTGAACCCCGGCCTCGCCAAGCACGGCGAGCCGTTGCTGGGGTGGTGGATCTCCGAGGAGGTCGCGCACCACTACTTCGCCGCCGTGCACAACGTGCGCCGTGGCGGCGACTTCGTCGAGGTGCTGCTGCACGAGCTGTTCGCCACGTGGTTTCAGATCCGCGAGACGATCCTCGCGGGCCGGATGTCCTTCGCGGAGCTCGTGACGGCGCCGGTTCCCGTCGGGCCGCCGAGCGCCGAGCTCGGCGAGCATCTCGGCAAGCAGATCGCCGGTGCTGTCAGCGGCAGCGAAGCCAACCGCGAGCACCTCGAGACATGGCTCGCGGCGCCCGACGTCGACGAGCTCACGAGCCAGTTCGTCCGCGTCCTGCTCGACGGCGAGACGGTGCCCTACGGCGGCGAGCCGCGCGAGGTCGCCGCGACGCTGCGCGAGATCTACGACGAGATCCTCGCGGGGGCCGAGGGCTGACGACGACCTTCCCGGGGTAGGCCACCCGGGCGCCTGGTCCTGCGGACGGGCGGTGATTGTCATGGACACCGCCCCCGAACCCCACGAGATCTTCGAGCGCACCCGCGAAGAGGGGCGCCGCCGGCTCGAACGCTCGCGCCTGGAGCTCGTGTCGACCGCGCTCGTCGCCGGCTTCGACGTCGTCTTCGGGATCATCGCGCTCGTCACGATCTCGGCGGCCATGACCCCGCACTTCGGGCCCGAGGCCGCGCATGCGGCGGGCGCGCTGGGGTTCGGCATCGCGTTCATCTTCATCACCGTCGGGCGCTCGGAGCTGTTCACCGAGAACTTCCTCGTGCCCGTGACGGCGCTGCGCCAGGGCAGCATCTCGAAGCTCAAGCTGGCTCAGCTGTGGCTCATCTCGCCGATCTTCAACATCATCGGCGGCGCCGGACTCGTGCTCGTCGTCAGCGTCCACGGCGTGCTGCCCCACGGCAGCGACGACGCGATCAGGACGATCGCCGAGGACGCCCACGCCAACGGAACGCTGACCGCGTTCTGCAGCGCGATCGTCGGCGGCGCGATCATCACGGTCATGACCTGGCTCGTCGAGGGCGTCGGGTCGATCGGCGGCCGCGTCATCTGCGCGTGGATCGGCGGCGTGCTCCTGACGCTGGGCTCCTTCAACCACGTCATCGTCGTGACGCTCGAGCTCATCTTCGGCATCCGCGCGGGCGCCGACGTCGGGGCGCTCGACGTCGTGCAGAACTTCGGGATCGCGGCGGCCGGCAACATGCTCGGCGGCCTGCTGTTCGTGACGCTCACGCGGACCGGCCAGGCGATCGGGTCCAGCGACGGCGAGGGTCCGACCGAGGACACCATCGCGGCCGGCGACGGTCCCGCCGCGGAGGGCTAGCCCGAGCCGGGCGGCGGGTTGCTCGACCCGGATGGCGGATCGCGCAAGCTCTGGAGCGAGTCCTCCTCCTCGTCTTCACGCAGGTCCTCGAGCTCGACCAGCGTCAGTCCCTCGGGGGGCGCGCCGAACGGCAGCAGGAGCTGGCCGCTGGCCCACCACCAGCTCTGGACCTCGACGATGGCGGCGTCGGGCACGTCGACCTCGAACAGGCAGTAGCCGTCGGAGCCGCGCTCCATGCTGCGCACCTGCGCGTAGTTGCTCGCGAGCTCGCGCGTGCGTGCGGCGTAGCTCCCGGGGCGAAGGCCCTCGCGTTCGATGGCCTCCTTGTTCTCGATGGTCGATCCGTGCCAGACGATCATGCGGTGACCTCGTCGTTGAGCTCGCAGTCTGTCAGGACATACGGCGCGGGCGGGTTGCCGGACGTGTCGATGCGACGAACGGGCAGGGGCGGCGCCTGCGCGAGGCCCGTCCAAGCGCAGATCTCGCGCGAATGATGCGCGACCTCGGCCGGCGCGGGCCTGCTCAGGCCGCGTGCACAGCGGTGGCGGACTTCGCCGCGGTGCGCGACACGAGCCGCACGGGCACGAGGTCGTCGGTGCAGATGCGCAGGAAGTGCGACGCGTTCAGCGCGTCGGTGAACGCCCGCTGGACGAGCGCGCTCGCGCCGTCGTCGCCGAGGCGGGCCGCGCGCTCCTGCAGGTCGAGCTCGACGGTGTAGCGCGTGACGCCCTCCTGCGGGGTGCTCCGGCTGACGACGCGGGACTCGATGTCGTCGCGGCTGAGGGCGATGAAGCAGCCGGCGTTCAGCGCGAGCGTGAGCTCGTCGTGCAGGAGCGCGATCGCCTCGCGGTCGGGAAGGGCGTCGTCGCGCTCGAGCATCTCGAGCTGGAGGGTGTATCTCATGCTGTCTCGTTCCATGGTTGAAGTCCGTGTGCGGTGAGGCCGGTGCCGTACCGGACGCATCGGCAGCTGACGCTCGTGGCGCAAGACCTCAAACGCACGACCGTCCCGAACGGACCGGAACTGTCGCAGCCGCTGCCGACGGACGTCCTACCAGGCGCGTGCGCGCCATCGCCGGCGCCGGGTCGGCGGCGGGCGCTGCGGGCACGTAGGCTGTGACGCCGTGTCCGCGATCGAGGTTAGCGAACGTTCGTTTGAGCACCTCGTGCTCGGCTGCTCGGCCGTCATGCCGGTCGTCGTCGACTTCTGGGCTGTGTGGTGCGCGCCGTGCCTCGCGCTCGCGCCGCTGCTGGAGGCCGCGGCCGCCGCGCGCAAGGGCGAGGTGACGCTCGCGACGGTCGACGTCGACCACTGCCCGACGCTGTGGCGCCGCTACGAGGTGGGCACGGTCCCGGCGGTCAAGGCGTTTCGCGACGGCGAGGTCGTCGCCGAGTTCGCCGGCATCCAGTCGCCGGACACGGTCGAGCGCTTCTTCGCGGACCTCGTCGCCGCGTGGGCGCGCGCCCCGGCTTGACAGCGCGCCCCCACCCCGCGACCATCACGCCCGTGCCCATCTATGACTACGCCTGCGCCACATGCGACGCGCGCTTCGACGACCTGTCGCGCTTCGACGCGCCGTCACCACCGTGTCCGACCTGCGCGTCGCCCGACACCGAGCGCCTGCTGTCGACGTTCCTCGTGACCAACTCGTCGGCCGGCCAGCGTCGCTACCAGGTCGACGCGGGCTCCGCGCTGCACGCGCAGGGGTGCTGCGGCGGCGGCGGCTGCGGGACGCACGCCGGTTAGCCTCCCAGCCGCGTGACCACCCAGGTCGAGCCGCACGACGGCGTGCCGCTCGCGCGCGCACGCCTCACCGAGCTCGCGCGCGAGCACGGTGAGCTGCACCCCGAGGCGATCGAGGCCGCGTCACAGCTCGCGCTCGCGCAGCTTGCCGCCGGCGACACCGACGAAGGCATCGCGCTCCTGCGCGGCCTGTCGGAGCGCGCGACCGCGTCGCTCGGCGACGAGAGCGAGGCCACCGGCATCGCGCACGCGCGTCTCGCCGATGCGCTGCGCCAGTCCGGCGCGCCCGAGGCCGAGCAGCTCTCATGCCTGACCGACGCGATCAAGGCGTTCTCCGCCTCGGTCGGTCCCTCGCATCCGCACACGACGAGCGCATTCGGCCGGCTCGCCCACGTCGCGCTGAACGCGCAGGCGCTCGAGGTCGCCGTGACCGCCGGCATGCAGGCGATCGGCGGCCTGCAGACCCGCGGCGAGGGCGACGGCGCGGAGGCCGGCGAGATCTACGCGACGCTCGCGATGGCCGCGGCCGCGCGCCAGTCGCCGGCCGCGCTCGGCGCCGCGGAGCGCGCGTACACGCTGACCGCCGGCCTGCCCGCCGCCGCGCCCGCGCGCAAGCGGGCGCGCACCGCCTGGTCGGCGCTCGGCTCGCCGCGCCGGCTCACGGTCACCGAGGATCTGGCGCTGATCGCCTTCGGCGCTCCCCCCTCGCTCGTCGTCGAGTACGCCCACGTCGCTGAGGACGGCGCCGCCGACCAGCACAACCACGGCATGCGCGCCGACGCCGCGAGCGCGTTTCGTGCCGCGATCGCGACCGCTCCGTTCGCCTGGCGCGCGTCCGCGGGCGGCTTCGAGGTCGCCAGCCGCACCGGCGGCGGGGCGACGGTGCGCTTCCTCGCCGCGCACGACGGCGACGAGGACGTCGAGCTCGCGCTCGACGCGGACGGCCTGGCGACGCTGCGCAGCGCGCTCTCCGACGCGCTCACCGGGATCGTCGCCGAGGCCGAGCCGGGCCGCAACGACCCGTGCCCGTGCGGCTCGGGCTCGAAGTACAAGAAGTGCTGCGGACGCTGAGCGGCTGACCGCGCTAGAGCTTCGGCCTGCCGCCGCGCAGCTTGCCGGCGCAGGTGCGGTAGTGGCGGGTGCCCTTGATCGTCCTACCGGTCGTGGTCAGCGCCGTGATCTTCACCGCGAAGCGGCCCTTCACGAGCCCGCGCAGGTCGACGATCGTGCCCCACGGCGGGCGCCGTAGGACGCGCGTCGTCTTCGGCATCTTGACCGTGACGCCGACGATGATCGGCCAGAACTTCTTGCGCAGCTTGATCTTGAAGTAGCGCTTGCTCAGACACGTGTTGTGGGCGGGCGCGTCGAGCAGCCCGTTGGGCCCGAAGGCGCTGCTCGGGGTCGTGACCGGCGGCGCGGGCGGGCCGGCGACGCCGCGCGGCGAGAACGTCGTGTAGTGCGAGTACGTCTTCGAGGCGCCCGGCGCGATCGTGTAGGCCCAGCTGATCCCGGCACCGTTGTCCAGCGACTCCGTCGCTCGCGTCGTGTTCGGGAACGGGGTGTGGGTCGCGATGTGCGCCCAGACCTCGCTGTAGCGGGCCTGCATGTACTGGTTGGAGCCTGTGATCGGATACCACTGCTCGATGCGCCCGGCCGGCTGGTTGTTGGCGTTGATCGAGCAGCCGACGGCCCCCACGGACGGCGTGACGAATCCGAAGCCGGTGTCGTTGTCCTGCAGGTAGCAGTCGCCGGCGCGGTACAGGACGCCCGAGACCGCGGCGGCGCCGGCGTTGCCCACCGTCGTGTCCGTGCGGTAGGACTCCTGGCCGACGATGTAGGAGTCGACCTGCGTGATCCGTACCCCGGTCGCGCCGGCGTCGGCGACGGTCGTGACCTTGAACGGGCTCGCGCTCGTCCCGGAGCCGCTGACCGCCGACTGGCCGACCGGCGTGAACGCCGTGTACGGGCCGATGCTGCTCGACGACGACGCGTCGTGCTCGGCGAAGTTCGGCGCGAACAGCGTCTCGCCGGCGACGAGGAACGTCCCGCAGTCGCCGGGCTTGGCCGAGGACGGGAACAGCTCGAAGCGCGCGTCGCCGGTGTAGGACACCTGGCAGCTCAGCTCGTTGCCGAGCGCGACGCCGGTCAGCGGGCCGCTCGACGTGATCTCCTGAAATGGCACGGCGGCGGCGGCCGTGCCGACGTGCGCGAAGAGCGCCAGCGTCAGCAGGGTCGTCAGGCGAATCGTCCAGGCGCGCCGGCGAGACCGCATCGTGAGCCGACCCTACGCCATCCGCGTTGCCGTGGGCAAGGGCATCCGCGCGCGAGCCGAGGTCGGCCGCATGCCACGATGGACCCATGATCGAGGTCACCCATTTCACGGACCCGGGCTGCCCCTGGGCCTACTCCGCCTCGCCGGCCCTGGCGACGCTGCGCTGGCGCTACGGCGATCAGCTGCGCTGGACGCTCGTGACGATCGGCCTCGCCGAGGACTCGGCGCTGTACGCCGAGCGAGGCTATACGCCGCTGCGCTCGGCGATCGGCTACACGACCTTCCGCCGCTACGGGATGCCGTTTCAGGTCACGCCGAAGCAGAGCCTGAGCGCGACGTCGCCCGCCTGCCGGGCGATCGTCGCGACGCGTCTCGCCGCACCCGGGCACGAGCACGCCGCGTTTCGCGCGTTGCAGTTCGCGCAGTTCACGACGACCGGGCTGTTCGATGACCCGGGCACGCTCCGCGACGCGCTGTCGGCGGTGGCGGGCCTCGACGCGACCGCCGTCGCCGGCGCCATCGAGACCCCCGTCGTCTGGGCGGCCTACGAGTCCGATCGCGCCCGCGCGCGCACCGCCGCGGGCTCGCCGACCGAGTTTCAGGATCGCGCGTTCAACAGCGACGGCGCCGTCCGCTACACCGCGCCGTCGCTGATCTTCGAGACCGAGGACGGGCGCCGCCTGGAGGTCGGCGGCTTCCAGCCGATCGAGGCCTACGACGTCGCCGTCGCGAACCTCGACGTCACGCTGACACGCCGGCCGCCGGCCGCGGACCCCGTCGAGGTGCTCGCCGCGTTCGCCTACCCGCTGGCGACGGCCGAGGTCGCCGCGGTCATGGCGCCGCACCTCGTCGCCCCGGATCGCGCCGCGGCGGAGGCCGCGCTGATCGAGGCGACCGCGGCGGGTCGCGCCGCCCGTCATCCGATCGGCGACGACGCGCTGTGGTCGGTTGCGCCATGACCCCGTACGCGCCATCCCCGCGCGCGCAGCCGACGATCGAGCAGGTCGACGCGCTCGCGGCCAAGCTCTGAGCAGCGGCACGGCTGCCGGCCCCCGCTACGGCTCGGGGCCGGCGAGCGCGGCCTGCCGCGGCAGATCGTCCGCGAGCGGGCGCAGGATCAGCAGCCCGCCGAGCGCCGACGCCGCGAGCACCATCACGGCCACCCGGCTGGCGTCGAACTTCGACAGTCCGAGCGCTTCGTGCATGAGCAGGATCGTGGCGCCCCACAGCACGAGCGGCCCGAAGCCGGTCGCGAGCTTGCCGGTCAGCGCGTAGAGGCCGAAGTCCTCGCCGCGGCGCTCCGCCGGCACGAGCCGCAGCAGGAACAGACGATCGACCGCCGACAGCGAGCCGAGCACGATGCCGAGCAGCGGGCCGATGACCCACAGCAGCTCACCCGAGCCCGTGACGGCCTCGGCCGCGAGCGATCCGACGGCGATGACGAGCGTGCCGAGGATGACGCGCTTGGGGCCGAACCGCTCGGCGAGCATCCCGCCACCGACCGCCCCGACGATCCCCGCGACCGCCGACAGCGCGAGCACCTTGTCGATCGCGTCGCCGTCGAAGTCGCCCGTGCGGCGGGCGTAGACCGTCAGGTACGTGAGCGTAGATGTCCGGCTGCCCGCGCTCCTCGATGATCCAGTCGTTGTAGTAGCGGGTGACGACGACGAACGAGAAGATCGTGTTCGCGAAGTCGTAGAGGATCCATCCGAGCACCGGCAGGCTGAGCAGGCGCCAGCGACGGTCGTCGTGCACGGCGCCGCAGGCTATGCGAGCGCCGTGGCCCGCGCTCGCCGATGGCGCCCCGCCATCTGCTTGACTACGCCTCGATGCGCCACGAGTTCTCGACCCGGGACGCCGTCGCGATCGAGGCCGGCGCGCCCGCCGTGACGCGGTCCACGATCGCGGTCAGCGGCATCGGCGACGCGTCGATCGCCCATCTCGCGGTGACGGTCGACCTCGACCACGGCTGGCATGGCGACCTCGCGCTGAGCGTCGTCAGCCCGCGCGGCACGCGCGTCGTGCTCGCCCGCCGCCGCCGCGGCTGCTCGACGGACTTCCGTCAGACCGTGTTCGATCCCGCGGCAGCGGTCGCGATCATGGACGCCGCACCGCCGTTCGCGGGCCGCTTCCGCCCGCGCGGCGATCTCACGGGCCTGCGCGGCTGCGGCGCCGACGGCGACTGGACGCTCGAGGTCGACGACCACGGATTCCACGACGCCGGTGCGATCCGCGGCTGGGGCCTGGAGATCGAGTCGGCCGCCGCGGTAGCGCCGGCCTACGTCATCGACGTGCGCTTCCAGGGCGGCCTGACGAGCGCGCAGCAGGCCGCGTTCACGACCGCAGCCGCCCGCTGGACGCGGATCATCACCGCCGACGTGCCGTCCGTCGTCGTCAACGGCGAGACGATCGACGACATCGTCATCGACGCCAGCGGCACCGCGATCGACGGCCCGCAGGGGATCCTCGGCCAGGCCGGCCCGACGCAGCTGCGCCCCGGCAGCTTCCTGCCGGCGGCGGGGGTCATGGAGTTCGACACCGCCGACCTGTCGGCGATGCAGGCCGACGGCAGCCTCGTCAACGTCATCACGCACGAGATGGGTCACGTCCTCGGGCTCGGCTCGATCTGGGAGGAGCTCGGGCTGCGACAGGGGGCCGGGACCGTCAACCCGACGCTCACCGGGGCCAACGCGATGCGCGAGTTCGGTGCCCTCATCGGCGGCGGCGGGGCCGCACGCGCCGTGCCGCTCGACAACGTCGGCGGCCCCGGCACCCGCGACGTGCACTGGCGCGAGTCCGTCTTCGGCAACGAGCTCATGACCGGATTTCTCAACGACGGCGTCAACCCCCTCAGCCGCGTCACGGTCGCGTGCTTCGAGGACATGGGCTACGAGGTCGACTACGGCGCCGCGGACCCCTACGCGCTACCCACCCAGCTCGAGCTCGCGCTGCTCGGCAGCGGCACGAGGCTCGGCGACCACGGCGGGCGCGGCGTCATGCTGCTGCCGCCGAAGACCGTCCTGCCCCAGAGCGCGCTCGTCTGAATCGCCACCCTTTGCGACGGCGTTGCTAGCATTGATAGCAACCTGTCGGAGGTGCTTCACATGGCCGCGATCAGCGTGCGAAACCTGGAAGACGAGGTCAAGGAACGCCTGCGCGTGCGGGCCGCCCGCCACGGGCGATCGATGGAGTCGGAGATCCGAGCGATCCTGTCGGAAGCGGTTCGCGAGCCCGAGGACGTCGGACTCTTTCACGTGATGCTCGAGCGCTTCGGCGAGATCGGCGGCGTCGACCTCGACCTTCCAGCGCGAGCGACGCCGGTGCGAGCACCTGACCTGGCGACGTGATCGTCGTCGACACGAACGTCGCCTCCGAGCTCATGCGAGCTTCCCCGGCCCCCGTCGTGGCCGAGTGGGTGCGATCTCGCGGGGCTCGCGAGCTGTGGACCACCGCGATCACGCTCGCCGAGATCGGGTACGGGATCGCGCGGCTCCCGGATGGCAGGCGCCGCGATCTTCTTCGGGCCACGGCCGACGAGCTCTTCGCGGCCTTCGAGGATCTCGTCCTGCCGTTCGACGCGGCGGCCGCGATGCACTACCCCGCGATCGTGACCGGAAGGGACCGCGCCGGACGGCCGATCGACGGCTTCGACGCCCAGATCGCGGCGATCTGCCAGGCGCGGGGCGCGGCGCTGGCCACCCGCGACATCAAGGACTTCCATGACACCGGGATCGAGCTGATCGATCCCTGGCAGGGGGCTTGACGCCGTCAATCCTCGTCGAAGCCGACGGTCAGGCCGGACGGGAACGGGCCGTCCCACTTCAGGTCGCCGGCCTTGCCGTGGGCGCGGACGATCGTCGGCCCCTCGAGCAGCGCCGTCATGAGCGCCGGCAGCTGGTTGCGGACGATCTGCTGTCCGTAGCACGTGTGCATGCCGTGGCCGAAGAGCATGTAGTCGCTCCATGGGCGATCGATCCTGAACTCGTCGGGGTCGGGGATCGCGGCGGGGTCGTGCATCGCCGACAGCGTCGCGGCGAAGATCGTCGAGCCGGCCTTGACCTTCGTCTCGCGCCGAGTCCCGGCGGCGATCACCTGGTCGGACTCGACGAGGCGCAGCAGCGCGAAGTTCTGCGGGCTGAAGCGCAGCGCCTCCCAGACGTACCGGCCGACGAGCTCGCGGTCGCCGGCGCGCGCGGCGGCCTGCGCGGCGGCGAGCTCGTCCTCGCGCTCGAGCAGCACGTTGACGGCGCGCGCGAGCGAGTTGGAGACCGTCGGGATCCAGCCGACGATGTTGCCGAGGATGTTGTGGCGGATCGAGATGTCGCGGAAGTTGGGCTCGCCCTCGGACTGGAAGCGCAGCAGCCGGGTCAGCACGTCGTCGGGTACGTCGTCGCCGGCCTCGATCGTCGCCTTGCGCGCGTCGATCAGGCCGTCGAGGTGCTCGCGCCACAGCGCCGCGTCGTCGAGCGCGCGCTCGCGCGTCTCCGCGAGGTTGCCGACGTTGATGAACAGCTCCCAGAAGATGTCGCGCGCCCAGCGCGCCTGCGTCTCGGCGTCCGGGCCGGGCGTGCCGAAGTAGGCATCGATCGAGCGGATCAGCGCCGGGTCGGCGAGCTCTGACACCACGTCGATCTCACCGTCGGACGCCGCGACCAGCTCACGCGCGTAGCCGAGCATCGCGTCGCCGAGCAGGGGCATGTCCTCGCGGCGCACCGCGCGATCCATCGCCGCGTGATCGTGGTGATAGAGCGGCGTGTCGTCGACGCCGAGGATGAACGGGCCGGTGACGGCCACCATCTTCGGCCCATAGAGCCCGGCGGTGAAGCGATCCGGATCGCCCAGCACCTCCTTGACGTCCTCCGCGAGCGCGACGATCGTCGTCTCGCCCGCCGAGATGATCGGCTTGTGCTTGCGCATGAAGGCGAAGAAGCCCGGCGCGCGCTTGTCGACGACCTGGCCGACCATGTTCGAGATCTCCTCCGCGAGCTTGTCGGAGGCGTCCTTGAAGCGCTCGCGAATCTCGTCGTCGAGTCCCATGCGCCGACCTTACCCGGCGATCCCGTCGGCGATCGCGGCGAGCGCGCTGATGCCGGGGACGAAGAGGTACTCGCCGCCGCGCGTCGTGACGAAGTTCGCCTGCGGGGCCAGGAAGAACGGCGGGTCGCCCTGGATCGTCATCTTTCCGCCTCCGGCGCCCGGGTCCGCGCCCAAGAGGAAGTCCTTGTCGTGGCCGAGGCCGAAGATGTTGCCGTCGTTGAGCCATTGCATCTGGACGGCCTCGAACTGCCGCGAGATCGAGGCCTGGAAGCTCACGAACACGAGTCCGCGGGGCGTGCCGTCGTCGGTCGTCTCGCCCTCGGGCAGCGGCGGCCCGTACGGCATCCCGCGCCGGATCATGCGGTGGCGGAACGTCAGCGCGGTCTCGAAGCCGAGCGCGTCGCGCGGGTTCGAGCGCCGGATGTGGGCGCCGATCGGGCAGCGACGCCCGTCGAGGTCGCCGTCGTAGCGGAAGTCGTTGGCGCCGCGCGCGGCGGCGTCGAAGCTCGGATCGGGCCTGTCCGGATGCGTGACGAGCGGGCTCCCGTCGGGCCAGCGCCCGACGACCTTCGCGGCGAGCTTCTGGTCATCCCCGCCGTGGTAGAGCTTCGCCGCGTCGGCCAGCACGCGGCGCCACAGCGCCACGTCCTGCGCGAGCTTGCGCCAGACCATGTACGTGCCGCTCTTGCCGAGCGGGTCGGCGGGCGCGTTGGGCAGCCGCCGCTTGGGGTCGTCGCGCGAGTCCTCGTCGGGGTAGCCGAGCACGAACTCGCCGGGCGCCAGCGCGCGCCAGCGGCCGTCCTTCTCGAGCACGCCGCCCCCGGGCGCCTTGATGTCGCTGGCGCCCTCGATCGCGGGCTGGGCGAAGCCGTCGGCGTAGCCGAAGTGCTCGCGCGATCCGTCGAGCAGCCCGGTGTCCTGCTGGTAGACGATCCGCAGGCCGCCGGCCTCGTCCATCGCGGCGCGCATGAGGCCGAGCGCGCGGCGGTGGTCCTCGACCTCCTGGGCGTTGATCGTCAGCAGAACGTGCGCTTCGCCGCTGCCGAGACCGCGCTCCCAGCTCTTCGGATCGTTCGAGCCGGTGTCGCCGAGGCGCACGGCGCGCCCGGCCATCCCCTCGCGGAACTCGGCCGAGAAGCTCGACACGACGTCGTCGGAGACGCCGAGCGCCTTCAGGCCCGCCGCGGTGACGGCGACGTTCAGCGTCGTCACCGGCTTGCCCTGCTTCCACGGCTCCGCGGTGGTGACGTGGTCGAGCAGCCCCGAGAACCACGCCCGCGCCTGCGCGGGTGGGCACTCGATCGTCACGAAGGCATACGCGGTGCAGTCGTAGTCGTTGCCGTAGGCGCGCAGGATGTCGCCCTGCAGGTCGGCGAGGTCGATGTGCACGCGCGCGGCTGACATCAGGAGCCGAACTCCTTCACGAAGGCCTGCTGGAGGTCGGCGGGCGTCATCCCCTGCGTGCGCGTCGCGAACGCCATGAGCCGCTCGCGCTGCTCGAGGCTCCGACGGACCGTCGCCACGTCCGCGTCGGGGTACGCCGCGTAGAAGAACCCGCAGTCGATCTGGTTGTGCTCGAGGTAGGCCTTCAGCGCGTCGCCGCGGGCCGGCTCGGGACAGCCGAAGCAATGCCCCCAGATCTTGTCGGCCTCGTCGCCGAGTACCTCGCAGAGCTCGTCGAGGTAGGCGTCGAGGCCGCCGTCGGCGTTCGCCGAGAACGCCAGCCACGGCACCGTGAGGTGCTCCTCCTTGCGCTGCTTGTAGTGCGGCTGGTTGTTGAAGTCGGTGACGATGACAAAGCGTGCCATGTGCGTCCGCGTGCTCCGGGCAAGCGGGCTGCCGGCCGATCGCGGCAGCGCCTCGAGGTAGGCGCGCAGCGCGTCGACCTCGTCGGGCTTGATGGGCGTGAGCGCCAGGAAGCCGTAGGCCTGCCCGGAGACGTTGACCGAGCTCATAGGCAGTGCTGGGCGTCGGTGAGCATCTTCTTGTACGCCGCGGCGAACGTGTCGGGGTCCATCCTCTTGGCGTTGCGCTTGAGCGGCGCGAGCTTCTCGTCGAGCACGAGCGAGGACTTGACCATCGTGATCGTCGACTCCGGATAGGCCGAGTAGTAATGGCTCGCGGCGGTCTCGTTCTCCTTGATGTAGTCCTTGAACGGCGTCACCGGGAGCGCCTTCGGGAAGCCGAACGAGCTGCCCCAGAACGCCGCCATCCCGCTCGTCAGGATGTGCGAGAACGCGTCGATGTACTCCTCCCAGCCGCCGTTGAAGTTGCTCTCGAAGTACATGTGCGTGTAGCGCAGCTTCTGCTTGGGCTGCCCCGCGCCGTTGTAGGGCACCTTCGTCACCAGCGACCAGCGCGCGAAGTGGATGAAGGACAGCTTCACGAGCGTCTCCGTGAGCTTCGGGAAGCGCTTGGTGACGAAGAACAGGATCGGCAGGAAGAGCCTGCCCCACCACTTCAGCGTGCTGAAGACCGTGATGGCGATCGCCTGGCCGTCGATGTTGCGTTGCGACGGGGTCCCGGTGGCGGTGATCGGACCGGCGACTGGGGCGGCGACGCTCATGAACGGCAACGTATGCCCCCGCCTCGGACCCGTCAAGTGGTGGCGGACGAGTGGCGCGGGACCCGCCGCCGGCGGGTCCCACGCTCGTCGCGCGCTCAGCAGCCGATGTACGGCCCGCCGGTCGCCGTCGTGTAGTGATCGCCGATCTCGCAGCTCGGCAGCGCCTCGTCGTAGAGCGCGAACTCGTCATAGAACGCCTGCGCGCTGCCCGCGATCCCGAACGTCAGCGGGAACGCCGTGTTCGCGATCGACTGCGCACCGCCGGCCGGCAGCAGCTGCGTGACGTCGGTGCCGTCGACGTAGATCTTCGCCGTCGTGCCGTTGCCGCTCATCGTCGCGACGACGTAGTGGTACCGGCCGTCGGCGAGCACCCCCGTCGTCGACTGCGCGATCGTCGTCACGCCCGCCTTGCGCAGGAACACCTTGTTCCCCGACCCCGCGCTCATGACGCTGAGCTGCAACCCGTTCTGGCCCTTGTTGAACAGCTCCTGGGACTTGGCCGTCGACGAGCGCTTGATCCAGCCCTCCATCGTGAACGAGCTCCCGACGTCCAGCGAGTCCGCATCCGGCACCCGACCCGTGTCGTTGACGCCGTCATACGACGCCGCCGTGTTCGCGTCCCCCACGATCGCGCCGGCGGCGCCCAGCGTCACGCCACCCAGGTACGTCCCGTTGTTCGCGTGCGGCGACGCATCCAGCAACGCCGTCCCCGACGCCTCTCCGAAACGCCAGTAGCCCCCCGGCGACAGGTCCAGCACCTCGTCGGCATACGGCGACTCAGCGCTCGTCGTGATGTCCAGCGACCAGCCTTCGAGGTCGCCGTCGTCATTGGGGTAGTCATCGACGACGTAGAGCTTCCACGTGCCGTTGGCACTCGTGCCGTCGAAGGCGTCGAGCGTCATGCCGTACGGCGCTGCCGGCGCCGGGGCGGGCAGCGACGTCGATGCGAGGACGAGCGGGCAGTCGCTGTCGGGGTCGTCGACCTGGGTCGGCTGGTAGCTGCCGGGGACGATCGGATCGGGGACCGGTCCCGCGGCGTCGTCATCGATCGTGAAGGTCACGTCGCTCACGTCCGACGAGTCGCTCGCGTGGTGCATGATCAGCGTGGTCGTGCCGCTCGGGCCGACGAGCAGCATGCGCAGGTCCCGGGGGTAGGCGTGCGTGAAGTTCGTCAGCGTGACGTTGACGTCGGTCACCGCTGTCGCAAGCCCGCTGACGACGATCGGCGCACCGTACGGCACCGCCGTCGCCTGCGAGCCATCGCAGTCGGGCTCGTCCACCGGCGGGTCGTCGATCGTGATCGGGCTGGGGTTCGAGAACGTCGTCGGCCCGCCCGTCGTCGTGATCTCCAGACTCCAGCTCTGGATGTCGCCGACGTCGTCCGCTTCGTTGTCGGTCACGTACAAGCGCCAGGCGCCGTTGGGGCTCGTGGTGTCGAAGGCGCCCAACGTCAAGCCGTACGGCGCCGGCGGAGCTGGGACGCCCATCGGCGATTGGACAGAGCCCGAGCACACGAGGTCCTGCGTCGGCTGATAGCTGCCGCTGACGATCGCAGCCGGAACCGGACTCGCAGCCTGGTCGTCGAACGTCAGCGTCACGTGCGATGCGGGGTCGGTGGCCACCTCGTTGAAGATCAGCGCCTTCTCACCGCCCGGTCCGACGAGCAGCATCCTCACGTCGCCTGGGTACGGGTGCGTGAAGTTGGTCACGGTGACGTTGACGTCCGTGATCGACCCCGTCAGGCCGGTCACGTCGATCTGCGATGGATAGGGCGTCGCGAGCCCCGGGAAGCAGTCGGGGAATGCCACGTCAGGCATCGACACCGCCCCGCCGGAGAAGGTCGCCGCCTGCGCCGAGCCGGCCAGCGGCAGTGAAGGCCGCCGCGCACAGCAGCCCGAGTCCGATATGGCGCCGGATCGCGCGTGAGATCCCCATCTCCGTCCCCCTCGTCGAATCGCTCGGTCCTCGCTGGTCCGAGACGGCGCAACTCAATCAGAAAAACGACGCATTGCGGAGATTCATGGTGTCCGGCGGGTGGACCCAGGGTTCTCGGACCCTGACGCGGCGGGTGGCCTCAGCCGCGGTCGAGCTCGATGCGCATCGCCCGTGCCAGCGTGCGACCGAGGACATGCTCGGCCTCGCCGAACCGCACCGTGATCGGCCCGTCGAACGGCTGGCGCGCGGCCACGACGCAGCGATCGCCGAGCGCGATGCCCTGCTCGGCGAGGTAGCGCAGCATCTCCGAGTCGGAGTCCGAGACGCGCACGAAGCGCCCGCCCGCGCCGATCGTGACGTTCGACAGCGCCTCGCTGCAGCCCTCGTCGATGACGAGGTCCGAGTCGGGGATCGGGTCGCCGTGGGGGTCGTGCGTGGGGTGGCCGAGCTTGGCGGCGATCCGCGCCTCGAGGTCCTCGGAGATGACGTGCTCGAGCGCCTCGGCCTCGTCGTGCACGCGATCCCACGGCACCCCGAGGTGCTCGACGAGATATAGCTCCAGCAGGCGGTGATGGCGCAGCATCTCGAGCGCCAGGAGCTCACCCTCGCGCGTCAGGCGGACGCCGTGGTAGGGCTCGTGGATCGCGAGGCCGCGCTCGGCGAGCTTCTTCACCATCGCCGACGCCGACGCGGGCGTGACGCCGCAGCGCTCGGCCAGCGCGTTCGTGGTCACCGGCTCACCGCCGGATCGCCGTTGCAGGCCGTAGATCTCCTTCGCGTAGTCCTCGATCGCATGGCTGCGGCCGGTCGACGTCGCCATCACATGCTCACCAACAGGCTCGTCGCGAACATCAGCGCGAGGCCGGTGAGCGCACCCCCGACGGCGCGCGGGTGCAGCGTGCGGCCACCCTCGTCGCGCATCGTCGGGGCGAGCTGGACCATGACCTGAACGATCGCACCTGCCCCGGCGCCGAACAGGAACGCGGCCACGGACGTGTTGAACGCGGCCGCGCCGATCCATGCGCCGAGCACGGCGGGCGCGCCGGCGACGAGGCCGAGCACGCCCAGCCGTCCGAGCGTCGGCTTGGCGCGCGCGATCGGGGCGACGATCGCGAGGCCCTCGGTCGTGTTGTGCAGCGCGAAGCCGACGACGAGAAACGCGCCGAGCGCGAGCGCGCCCGTCGTGTAGGCGGTGCCGATCGCGAGGCCCTCGCCGAGGTTGTGCAGGCCGATGCCGATCGCGATCAGCATCGCGAGCGCGCCCGGGCTCGCCCCCGCCTGCGAGCCCGCCCGCCGGCGGTCGCGCAGCCACGCGCTGACGCCGGTCAGGGCGAGGAACGCGACGGCGGCGCCGATGAAGACGAGCGCCTGGCCGCCGAAGGACTGCGCGCCCTGGGCGCCGAGGTCGAGGCCCTCGAGCGTGGCGTCGATGGCGAGGAAGCCGAGCAGTCCGACGGTGAGCGCCATGACGAAGCGCATCCACGCCGGCGGGACGCGACGGATCCACGGCATCCACAGCATCCCCAGCGCGATCGGGATGACCCCGACGTAGACGCCCAGCAGCGCCATCAGCCCGAAGAAGCCGACGTCCGCGGTCGGCGTGCGCACGGCGACCGGGATCTCGTGCGTGATCGTCGAGCCGACCGAGGTCAGCAGCGTGACCGAGTAGGCCTCGCCCTCGATCCACGGCTGCTGGATCTTCAGCGTCTCGGCTCCCAGGTGGCCGATCGCCCTGTCCCCGCCGGTGAAGGCGGCGAACGCGTCGTTGACGATGACCTGCGCGATCGTGACGGCGTCCGGCCCGTCGTTTCGCACCGACAGCTCGATGACGCCCGGCACGAGCTTCGTGTGCTCGACGGCGAGCGCCTCGACGGGCGGGCCGCGACGCTCGCCGATGCCGGGCGACCCGAGCGCGAGAAAGATCCCGATCGCGAGCGCGATCAGCGCCAGCGGCACGACCCCGAGCACCCAGCCCGGCAGCCGCCGCAGGCCGTCGCCGCCGTCCACCCCGGCCGTCGTGTCGGCCGCCGACATCTAGTCCGAGACCTCGAAGAAGCCCATCCAGCCGAGCTCCGTGAACTCCGACTGGTGAGCGTGGAACATGTACTTGCCGGCGTACGGGAAGCGCATCTCGAGGATCCCGCGCTGGCCCTGGCACATCATGACCGTGTCCGTGAGCTCGACCGGCGTCTTCGACGTGCCGGTCGGGAAGTAGTGAAAGAAGTTGCCGTGCAGGTGAAACGAGTTGATCAGGTCGTACTCGAGCACGTTGACGAGGTACAGCCGCACGAGCTCGTCGCGCTTGACCTGGATCGGGCGGTCGCTGTAGGCGAAGCCGATCGTGTTCGCCGCGTACAGCTCGTTGGCGCGGTCGTAGTTCGTGTCGAAGCCGTTCATGACCATGACGAGCTCGTCGGCCCGCTCGCGCCCGTCCTTGGGGTCGATGATGAACGTCCCGTACAGGCCCTTCCCGATGTGCTCGGCGAGCGGGCGCACGTGGCAGTGGTAGAGGTGCAGGCCGAACGGCAGCGCGTCGAACTCATAGACGGTCGAGCCGCCCGGCGGGACCTCGCCCGCGCCGAGCCCGAGGACGCCGTCGGCGGGCGCGGTGTGGATGCCGTGGAAGTGGATCGTGTGCGGGTGCGAGCCCGCGTTGAGGAAGCGGATCCGCAGCCGTTCCCCCTCCTTCGCGCGCAGCGTGGGACCGGGGACGCGACCGTTGTACGTCCAGGCGACGAACGTCACGCCCGGGGCGATCTCGATCTCCTGCTCGTCCCTGGCGACGAGCGTCCACTCGCGCAGCAGACGGCCGTCCGCCATGCGACTCGTCCTGCCCCAGTCGAAGTCGCGCACGAGCGTGTGCGGGTCGAAGCCGTTGGCGACGTGATCGACCTCGCCCCCGCGAAAGCCGGCGTGGCCGCCGTGGCCGGCCGCGTGCTGCGCGGGTGCGCCCGCGCCCATGTCCGTCGCGTGCTCGGCCGCGGCAACGGCGTCGTGTGAGCGCGGGCTCGCGGCCGCCAGCGCGGCGATGCCGATGGCGGAGGCGGAGGCCGAGCCGAGCAGGCCGCGTCGTGTCAGTGGTGCCACGAGATGGATTATGGCATGTCTAAACCTCCGGCCGGAAGCGCCGGTCCGCCGGTCGCGGTGCGCGGCGCGTTCAGAGGCGGACCGTGGTCCTCGTCGCCCTCGCCGAGCGGCCGCGTCCGCTGACCGTCGTCAGCACGTAGCTGCCCGAGCGCAGGTTGCTCGCGGCCCGCATCTGCAGCGAGCTGCCTCGCACGGTGCCGCGCGCGACCGTGCGCCCGTTGCGCGACAGGCTCACGCGGGTGCGCCTGGCCGCTCGGGCCTTGAACGTGCACGTGATCTTCCGCTTGCCCTTGAGCCGGCACGTCACCGTCCCCGCGCTGAGCCCGCGCGGCCCGCGCGCTCCGGTGGCGCCCTTCGCCCCGGTCGCGCCCGTTGCCCCGGGGGCGCCGGTGGGACCCGTCGTGCCCGCGCCCGCCGGACCGGCGGGACCGGCCGGGCCCGCGACGCCGGGGTCGCCCTTCGGCCCCGGCACCGGGATCGGGATCGGGACCGGGACCGGCGCGACCGAGACGCTCGTCTTGACCGTCAGCTCGCCGCCGGTCACCGTGCCGCGCGCGTTCGTTGCGACAGCCCGGTAGTGATAGGTCGTGTTCGGGAGCAGCCCCGAGGCCGCGATGGCGACGGTCTGCCGGCCATTGCCGGGCACCGGCACGTCCGCGGTCTGGTAGGCGAGCTGCCCGCTCGACAGCCCGTAGGCGATCCGCACGACGGTCGGAGCGCCATGCGGCGTGACCGCGGCACGGAACGTCACGGAGCTCGACGTGGTCGCGGCCCCGTCGGCGGCGAGCGTCGTGACCTCCGGCGCGGCGGTCCCGCCGCCACCCTCCGCGGGCGTCGTCTCGTGCCCGAACACCTGCAGCTCGGAGACGTCCATGTAGTACGGGTCGCCGTTGTTGCCGAGCGCCTGCAGCTCGACGTAGCGGACGCCGGCCGTCGTAGCGGTCAGCGTCAGGTCGCGAGCCTCGCCGAGATCCGCCGGGCCGAACGTGCCCGCCGCGACCGTCGCGAACGGGCCGGGATCGCCGTCGTCGTCGCGCGCGACCTTGACCCGGAAGTCCCCGATCTCCGCGGGCGCATCGTCCCCGCAGCCCGGGCTCGGGTCGATCGCCAGCCCGGTGACGGTGATGTCCGCGGGCAGCGCCACCACGATCTGCTTCGGGCCACCTCCCGAAGCCGCGCCGGGTGCGTTCGTGCTCCAGACGGTCGCGGGATCGTCATCGAGCGCCTGCTCGGGACCGCAGCCGAAGAACCCGTAGTCGGGTCCCGTGAAGCTGCGCACCGACGCGCCCGCCGGCGCGAACGCCCAGTTGCGCCGCAGCGCGAAGTCGCGTGTCACCGCACCCGATGCCGGCACGGTCACGCCGGTCGCGATGTTGCCGATGTAGCCGGGCCCCGCCTGCGCGCGCAGCTTCGGGTACGTGCCGGCGGGGACGGCGGCGATCGCGTACTCGCCGGTCGCATCGGTGATCGCCGACAGCTCAGGCCCGAGGCCGGTGTCGTGCCCGGTGAAGGCGACGTCGACGCCCGGAAGCCCACCCGACTCGTCGTGCACCGAGCCCTGGACGGTGGCGCTGCCGGCGGCCGGCGCCGGCGGCAGCGAGAAGTCCTCGATCGGCCGCACGTCCGCGGAGGAGTCGATCGACGCGAACCAGCCCATGCCGCGGGAGGCGAACACCTGCCAGATCGTGTCGGCGTCCTGGCCGGCGGGGGCGTCGTTGGCGTCGGCCTGCAGGATCGCGTTGCGCTCGTCGAGGAACGACGGCTCGGGCGGCGACAGCCGCATGGCGTCGGTCACGAGTTGCTCGACGCGCGCGATGCCCGCGGCCCGACCATGCTCGGCGATCAGCGCGTCACGCAGCTGCCACAGCGTCTGGGCCCAGATCTCGCCATCGGCATGGACCTCCGGGAAGCCGAGGACGTTGCCGAGGTCGCCGAAGGTGTAGCCGCCGTCCCCGGCGGCCGGCGTGCCGGGACAGTCCGGGTCGCCGCTACCGACCCGACAGTCCATCGGCTCGCTGCGGATGAGGTCCTGCGACCCCTGCTCGTAGGAGCCGAGGCGGACGTCCGCGACGCCGGGCGCATCGACGAGGTTGCCTCCGCGGTCGAGCTCGTCGAAGGCGTACCAGTCACTCCACGCCTCGCCCATCGCGCCGGACTGCACGGAGTCCAGGGCGCCGAGGCCGCCCTCGTCGGTGACGAGGCGGTTGGACAGCCCGTGGCTGTACTCGTGGTAGACGATGCCGGCGTCGTCGGAGCCGGAGACCGAGAAGAACGGGTCCGCTCCGAAGCCGGGCTCGGACGGCCCACCGAAGAGGTACATCTGCATCGAGCCGGGGGTACCGTCCTCGAGCGTCGCGAAGTTCGCGTTGTCGAGATGGAAGAAGTCCGGCAGGCCGCCGGCCGTGTCCGCGCCGTCCATCGACTGCGCGTAGATCGGGTCGTCGCCCTCGAACGCGCCATCGGCGGCGCCGAAGCCGATCGGGGGCGCCGCGAGATGGTCGTGGAAGGCGTTGACGAGCCAGAACAGCTGGACCGCGTCCTGCTCGCGGTTGGCCTGCCACGAGAACGGCGTCGACGGGTCCCACGCGCAGGTCGCGCCGCTCGTCGGGCAGGGCGGGCTGCCGAGGGTGTAGCCGCTGAGCGGGTAGACGAAGTCGGTGCCGGAGGACGGGCCCACGTCGCTGCCGGGCGCCGGGGTCAGGTTGATGTCGCCGCTGGGGTCCGTCGGGTCGAACGGGACGACGTCGGGCGCGTCGGTGAACGCGTAGGCGTTGGGGCCGATGAGCTTCGTCGGCGCGGCGGGCGTGTCGAGATACGGCGCGAGGTCGACGGTCGACGGCGAGCCGCCCAGCGGTGCGTCCGGCCATGCGGGGTACACGCTCGCCGCGTTGGCGGACTGCACGCGGTTGGCGCGCCGCACGACGGCGCCGCTCGTCGCGTCGACGAGCACGTCGTCGATCTGGCGGGCGCTCGCCGCGACGATCACGCGCCAGCCCCGACGCGCCGTCGGGCCGACATGGAAGATCACGGCGGTCACCCGTGCGCCCGCGGCGCGGCCGGCCGCGCCCGAGACGCGCGCGGCGATCCGCGCGGCCTCCTCGCGGGCTACGGCGACGCTCGTGCCCGCGACGTCGAGGTCGGGATCGGGCGATCCGACGAGCTCGATCAGGCGGCCGGCGGGATCGATCACGGCACGCACGCCGGAGTCGATCGACGTCGCACCGCCGAAGGACTGCGTGAGCTGCACGCTCATGAGGCCCGCCGCGGTGCGGCGCTGCACTCCGACGCCCAGCCCCGCGATCTGCGCCGCCGTCAGCCCGTAGACCGCCGCGTGCTCACGCAGGTAGCGCTGCGCGATCTCGTACGCCGTGTCGCCGCTTGGCCCCGTCAGCGCGCCGTCCAGACGACCGATGACCCGCGGACGGCCGGTCGCGCGGCTGACCGACAACAACGCGCGCGACCCCAGCTCGGAGCGAAGATCGCGTCGCGCGGCACGGGCGGCCGCCGGCACGCTCGCATGAGCCGAGCCCGCTCGTACGTCGAAGCCGGTCCTGGGCAGGTTGACGGCACGTGCCGGTGCGACGCCGAGCGCGGCGGCGAGCAGGGTCGCGAAGACCGACGCGAGGGCCAGACGGAGCGCAGTCATGGGGGAACCTTTCGATCTTGGTTGACCGCGCTGGTTCCCCGTGTCCCTCCCGCGCTGGCCGCTGTTGGGAACGCGAACCTAACCGAAAGCGCGGGATCGCGCTCGTCAACCCTTCTCGCCTCCGCAGCCCTCCTGCGCCGGCGTCTCGCCACGGCCCTGCTTCAGCGCCCGCAGCACGCGCTCGGCTCCGTGAGCGCCCTTCGTCGCGGTGATACGGATCCGGTAGCGCGCGCCGGGCCGCAGGCCCCGCAAGGGTGCGCACACGACCCGCGGGCCCGAGCGCCCGAAGACGCGCCTGACGGCGGTCGTAAGCGTGCGCCCGGATGCGGGCCTGACCGTGAAGCGCACATCGACCGCCGCGCAGCGCCCGTCGACGAGGCCGTAGGCGTAGCCGCGGCCGCGACCGCTGTAGCGCGCAGCCAGCGTCACGAGCCGCGGCGAGCCGTGCGCCGGCGCGACCGACGCGCCGCCGAACAGGCGTCCGAGCAGGACGCCGCCGCCGACGCGCCGACCCGCGATCAGCAGCCCGCCGTCGGGTTGCAGCGCGGCCGCCGCCGCGCCATCGACGGCCGGATCGAAGCCCGTGCCGGCGTAGGCGACCGTCCGCCCGCGCGATCCGAAGCCGCAGTCCAGGAACCCGTCGGCGTCATAGCGGGCGACGAGCGCGCCCCCCTCGAGGCGACGCGCCGACGGGGTGTTCGCGGAGCTCGCCGCGCCGGCGACGAGCACCTCCTCGTCCGCCTGCAGCGCCACGGCGCGAGCGAGCGAGACCGGCGTCGACGCGTCGCGTCCCGCGCCGCCGAACTGCGACACGACGCCGCCGCGCACGCCGTAGGTCGTGTCAAGCGAGCCGCGCGTCGTGAAGCGCGCGAGCAGGACCGCGCGGTTGCCGGCCACGTCGGTCGCATAGCCCGCGGCCAGCGTCTGCCCGTCGGGACGCGCCGCGAGCGACTCCAGCGACGAGCCGGCGACACGCGCCGCGGACGAGCGCCCGAACTGGGCGATGGTGCGCCCGCCCTTCGCAAAGGCAGGATCGAGCTGACCGGATGGGGTCAGCCGCGCCAGGAGCGCCCGATCGCCGCCATCGGGCCCGCTGGCGCGACCGGCGATGACGATCGAGCCGTCGGCCCGCAACGCCAGCGCGCGCGCGGCCGACGAGGCGTGACGCTTCGCCGATCCGAAGCCGAGCTGCAGCCGCGCGAAGCCGTCGTGCCCGAAGGCGGGATCGGGCAGGCCGCGGCTCGTGAAGCGGGCGACGACGATCTGCTCGCCCGGGACGCCGTCGTCGTTTGCGACGCCGGTGTTGCCCGCGACCACGATGTCGCCGCCCGGCGCGATCGCGATCGCGGCGGGCCCGGTGCCATCCGGCAGCGCCGGCTCCTCGTCGGGGTACTCCTCATCCGTGTCGTCAGCCGGCGACGGGTCGCGCAGCGTCACGCCGGCGGCACCGAACAGCCCGTCCGCGACCCCGGTCGCCAGGAAGCGAGCGAGCGACCACCGGTCACCCGCGACGCCGGCGACGATCGTCGAGCCGTCGGCCTGCACGGCGATAGCGCTCGCGCGCTGCGGCGACGCACCCGTGCCGTAGCTGTCGAAGCGCGCGCCGGCGCCGGCGAACGACGCATCGACCGCTCCGGTCGCGGCGAAGCGTGCCGTCAGCGCGCCCTCGCCGCCGGCGCCGCGCCGGTCGCCGCCGAGCACGATGGCGCCGTCGGGCGAGAGACCGATCGCCGCGGCCCGCGCGCCGAGCCCGAACGCCGCGCTCGCCGCGAAGCCCGGATCGACCGCGCCGGCACCGGCCGCCACCTGCGTGCAGGCAAGCGTCATCGCGATCGCGGCGGTGGCCGCGATCGATCCCGATCGGCGCGCGCTCATCGCGAGGCCGCGCCGGCCGCGACGTCGGCGCTGGCCGCGAAGATCGCGAAGTTCGCCCGCGGCACGAGCCCGAAGCCCGAGAAGTCGCCGCCCGCGTAGACGCGCGCCCCGTCGGCCAGCAGCGCCCCCACGGTGCCGCCCCTCGGCTCGGGCGAGAACAGCGTCACCGGCTTGCCGGTGGCCGGGTGGACCGCCGCCAGGCCGTCGCGACGGCGTCCCCTGACGAGCTCGAAGCGCCCGCCGAGAACGAGCTGCGAGGACGACAGCGCGAGCGCGGTGACATCGCCGTTGGGCGCCGGCCAGAAGCCCTTGAGCAGCTTCCCGCTGCGCGCGTCGAGCGTGACGAGGTTGTGGCGGTACAGCGCGATCCTGCGGGTGCGCTTCCTGCCGTTGCGCGGCTTGAGCTTCACGTAGCGCGTGCCGGAGCGGCGCGAGAACGAGCCGCCGACGTAGACGGTGTTGGCGGACCGCACGAGCGCCGCGACCTCGCCGCCGATCTGTGGGCTGAAGGCGTAGTCGACCGTGGCGTCCTTCAGTCGCACCGCGACGACGCCGTTGCGGTACTGAAAGCGCGGCCTGCGCTTCGTCCCGACCTGGCGCGAGACGCTGACGTCGCCGCCGACCAGGATCCGATCGCCGGCCGGCGCGATCGCCGACACGGTCGCGTAGCGAAACGAGGCGCGGCGTAGCGTGCGCGGAGCGTTGAAGCGCTTCGCCACGGCGTTCTCGTCGAGGTTGATCGCGGCCAGAGACGGATGGCGCCTGCCGTCGACGCGGTCGAACGACCCGCCGAGGTAGAGCCGTTTGCCGGCGGTCTCGAGCACGTCGATCGAGCCGTGTACGGGCACGTCGAGGACGCTGAGCGCCCCGCTTGCGACATCGAAGCCCGCGAGCCCCCGCCGGGGGCTGCCGTTGGCGGTCTTGAACGAGCCGCCCGCGAACAACCGGCCGTCGGCGACGGCGAGCGCGGTCACGTTGGCGTCCGTGCCGGCCGTCCACGTCGGGACCGGCAGGCCGTTGACGCCGTTGATCGCGGCGAGGTGGTTGACCTTGATCCGCGGGGCGCTCGTGAACCGGCCGCCGGCGACGAGCTGCCCGGCAACGATGCTGAGCGCGTAGACGTCGTCGTCGGGATCGGGGTCGAAGGCGGGGTCGACGGCGCCGGTCACGGCGTCGACCGACGCCAGCCGGTTGCGTGGCGTCTCGTTGACCTTCGTGAACTCGCCGCCGATGTACAGCTTCGGCCCGACCATCGCCAGCGTGTAGGCGTCCTTGTCGAGGAACAGGCGAAACGCCTGGCTGGCCTCGCCCGTGACGGGATCAAGCGACGCGACCGCGTTGTTGAACGCGCGCCCGATCTCCGTGAAATGTCCGGCGACGAAGAGGTGCGCGCCGTCGGTCGCGAGGTTGTAGACGTTGCCGTTCGTCGACGGGCTGAACGCCGGGTCCAGCGCGCCGGTCGCGACGTCGAAGGCCGCCAGGCCGGCGCGACTGCGCCCGGAGACCTCCGTGAACGTGCCGCCGACGTAGAAGCGCGAGCCGAGCGCGAGCACGGCGTCGACCTTGCCGTTGGGCACCGCGTCGAAGGCGGGATCGAGCTCGCCCGTCGCCGTGTCCAGCACGGCGATGCCGCTGCGGCTGTGGCCGGCGATGCCGGTGAAGCGGCCGTTGACGAACATCCGCGCGCCGGCGACGGCGAAGTCCTGCACGCTCTGGTCGGCGCCCGGGTTGAAGCTTGCGACGACCGCGCCGGTCGCCGGGTCGAGCGCCGCGATGCGCCGGCGGATGACGTCGCCGACGTGCAGGAAGTCGCCGCCCACATACAGGCGCCCCGCGTCCAGCGCCAGCGCGAGCACGTCGTCGTCGACCGGCGGGCCGAAGGCGGGATCGACCTGGCCCGTGCCGAGGACGTGCGCGAGGTTCTTGCGCGGGACACCGCCGACGGTCGTGAAGTGGCCGCCGAGGTAGTAGCCGCCCGCACCGTCGGGGACGATCGCGAAGACCGTGCCGCGCACGTCGGGGAACTGCGTCGCACGCCGGCCCGTCGCGGGATCGAGCACGACGCCGCCGCCGGTCGGCGGGCCGATGCGCGTGAAGCTGCCGCCGAGGAAGATCGTGTCGGCGCTGCGCGCGAGCGCGAACACGGCGTCGTCCGTCACGAACGCCGGGCTGGGCAGCGGGCGCGCCGGCGGCGGCTGAGGCAGCACGGCGCTCGCAGCCGCGGGCGCGAGGCACGCGATCGCGAGCACGCCCGCCACGCAGACCGCCGCTGGCGCATGTCGGCGCGTGCCGCCGCTGCCGGATGACCTGAACCTCGTGAGCCTCGACATGGGAGCCATCTGCTCCGCCTCCCCAACGCTGTGGATGCCGTGCACGTGCCGGCCCGAACCTACTCGCCTCGCAGAACGCGATCCAAGCGCCGGAAGTTGCGCGGATTGGCGCGCGCGGCACGTTGCACTTCTGAAAGGAGTCGCCCGTACCGTCCTCGCATGGCATCGCTCACCCTGGTCGCCCGCCTCCCGGAGGAAGATCATCAGCACATGACCGACTCCAGCCGCAGGCGCGTGCTCGTCGTCGACGACGAGCCGACGATCGCCGAGATCGTCTCCCGCTACCTCGACCGCGCCGGCTACGAGACGCGCGTCGCCGCCGATGGCCACGCGGCGCTCGCGCGCGCCTCGACCTGGCACCCGGACCTCGTCGTGCTGGACCTCATGCTGCCAGGCCTCGACGGCCTCGAGGTCATGCGGCTGCTGCGCGAGAACGGCGGGCCGCGCGTCGCGATCATCCTGCTGACCGCCAAGGGCGAGCAGTCCGACCGCATCGACGGGCTGCGCCTCGGCGCCGACGACTATGTCGTCAAGCCGTTCTCCCCCGCCGAGCTCGTCGCCCGCGTCGACGCGGTCCTGCGCCGCAGCCAGCCCGACGACGACGGACCCGAGCCCGTCCTGCACTTCGGCGAGCTCGAGATCGACCCCGCCGGCCGGCGGGTGCTCGTCGACGGCGACGAGGTCGTGCTGACGCAGCGTGAGTTCGACCTGCTGGCGTTCCTCGCCCGCCATCCCGGGCAGGTCTTCACCCGCGACCAGCTCATGGAGCAGGTGTGGCGCTTCTCGTTCTACTCGGACACCTCGACGGTCACGGTCCACATCCGCCGCCTGCGAGCGAAGATCGAGCGCGAGCCGGCCCAGCCGCGCTACGTCGAGACCGTATGGGGCGTGGGCTACCGGTTTCGCCCGTGAGCCGTGCGACGCTCGCCCGCGGGATCGCGCTGGCGCTCGGTTGCGCGCTGCTCGTCGCCGCCGTCGTGCTGGCCGTCTACGACCTCGACGGCGCGATCCTCACGTTCGAGCTGCTCGCCGCGCTCGGGATCGCGACCGTCGCAGCGGCATGGCTGCTGCTCGCCCACCGCGAACGGCTCGGCAGCCTGCGCCGCCAGGCGTTCTTCACGGCGGCGGTGGCGTTCGGGCCGCTCGTCGTGGCGCTCGCGCTGTTCGTGCAGCTCATGTTCGTCTCGGCGCACGACGCGTTGCTGACGGCCGCGGTCGGCACCTACAGCGCGCTGCTCGGGCTGTGGGCGGGGCGCTTGCTGTCACACCGCGTCATGGACGACGTCGACGCGCTGCGCACGGGGCTGATCGCCGTCGGCAACGGCGAGCGCTCGCTGGAGCTGCGTCTCGGCGGCGACGACGAGCTCGCCCAGGTCGCGGCCGAGGTCGAGTCGATGGTCGCCCGGCTGGCGGCCGCCGAGACGATGCGCGAGGACGCGGATGCCGCGCGGCGCTCGCTCATCGCCGCCGTCTCGCATGATCTGCGCACCCCGGTCACGGCCCTGCGGCTGCTCGCCGAGGCCGTCGACGACGAGATCGGCGATCCGGAGACGCGGCGTGAGTACGTGCGCCGGCTCGGCGTCCACATCCGAGCGCTCGGCGCGCTCATCGACGATCTCTTCGAGCTGACGCGGATCGAGGCCGGCGAGGTCACGTGGACGATGCAGCAGGTCCAGATCGACGAGCTGGTCGAGGAGACCGTCGCCGCGATGGCGCCCGCCGCCCGCGCGGGCGGAATCTCCGTGCTGGCCGAGATCGATCCTTCCATGCTGACCGCTCACGCCAACCCCGAGCGCATCCAGCGCGTCCTGTTCAACCTGATCCAGAACTCGATCCGCCATACCCCGGCCGATGGCAGCGTGACGGTCCGGGCCGCGAGCTCGGGACCGTGTGTCGAGATCGAGGTCGCGGACACCGGCGAGGGCATCGCCCCCGGCGACCGCGAGCGCGTCTTCGAGCCGTTCGCGCAGGGCGCCGACCGGGCGTCGCGCACGGACGGCAGCGCCGGACTCGGGCTCGCGATCTCGCGTGCCATCGTCGAGGCACACGGCGGGCGCATCTGGGTCGTGGAGGAGCCGGCCGACGACGAGCACGGCGGCGCGCGCGTGCGCTTCAGCCTGCCGGGAGTGTCACCTGAGCCGCTCGCCGCGTGAGACGCACTTGCGCGGTCGTTGCGGGCTTCGTCGTGGAGCTAAACCCCCGTAACGCCGGGGCAACCGCTAGCGTAGGCCGATCTGAACCCGACTCGGGAGTACTCAATGACCAAGCAGGAGCTCGCACAGAAGGTGGCCACGGACACCGGTCTCAGCGGTTCTGACGCAAAGGGTGCCGTTGACGCCACCTTCGACGCGATCGCAGCCGAGCTCGCTGGAGGCGGCGAGGTCGCCGTTGCAGGCTTCGGCAAGTTCAGCGTGAGCGAGCGTTCCGCTCGTGAGGGCCGTAACCCGGCAACTGGCGAGACGATTCAGATCGCCGCCAGCAACGCCGCCAAGTTCTCAGCCGCGTCAGCGCTCAAGAAGCAGCTCAACGGCTGAACCCCGTGGCAGGGCCCCGCGTCAGGAGCGCGGAATCCCACGCCACCCAGCTCGGAACGACGTTTCACCCCGGCAGCCCTGCGCGGCCGGGGCGTTCGTCGTTGCCGATCGCCGTCACCCGTCGCCCCAGGAACGCCGCTCCACGCAGCCCGCGATGCCGGCTCCGACGAGCAGCAGCAGCGCGACGATGTAGAGACCGAGCAGGACGATCGCCAGCAGCAGGAACAGCTGCACGGCCGCGAACCCCGCCGCGGCCGAGACGTAGAGGCCGACGATCGCCGGCACGGTCTGGATCGCGAGGCCGCCCGGGATGCCGCCGAGCAGCGCCGAGCGCCAGCGCATCTTCGTCAACGGCGCGTAGCGGTAGATGGTCGCGAACACGAGCATCGAGCCGAGCGCGTTGAAGACGAGCAGCATCGGGCCGGGGAAGCCGCGTCCCGGGCGCAGGTCGTAGGACAGGTTCGTCACGACGGAGATGCTCAGCGACGCGAGGATGACGGCGACGGCGACGAGCCCGCCGAGCGCGAAGTTGCGCAGGCGACCGACCAGGATGTTGTGGCGCGGGACGTCGAGGATGCGAGACAGGCAGCGCTCGATGACGCCGATCCCGCCCGACGTCGTCCACAGCATCGCGAACAGGGCCAGCACGATCAGCAGCGGCGAGTTGTCGCGCGTGCCGACGACGAGGCTGCGGATGTCCGCGTGCAGGGCCTCGGGCAAAAACCGGTTGAGCTGGTCGGCGACGGCGATCGCCGACACGACGTCCTTGAGCAGCAGCGCCTCGAGCGCCGCGAGCCCGAGCGCGAACGGGGCCAGCGACAGCACGAGGTAGTAGGCGAGCGCCGGCACATCGTCGGCGATGCCCTCGCCCCAGTAGAACTCGTACAGGCGCCGCGGGGTCATCCAGATGTAGTGGGCGACGCTGTGTGGGTGATGGCGTCGCGGGCGCCTCGCGGGCTCCCGCGCTGCCGGGCCGTCGGGCGCGCCGGGCATCGGCGGTGCGGTGGGCGCGGCGGCAACCGCATCCCCTCCCGGCCCGGGAACGCTCACGCGCGCAGTTCCCGGCGGATGACGAGCTTGAGGGCCGACCAGGTCTCGTCGATCGCGCAGACCTTGACGTCGACGAGCCCGCGCGCCAGCGCGACGTCGCGCACGACGTCCTCGGTCATGTCCGTGGGCACGTTCGATGCACGCTTGGGCCAGGCTACCCAGATCATCCCGTTCTGCAGGAGTTTGGCGTGTGCGGAGCCGAGCCGCCGCTCGAGCTCGACCCGCGAGCGCACGAACAGCACGACGAGGTCCAGACCGCCCGTCGCGCGCGTGAGCACCCGCACGCCGCGCGGCAGCTCGCCGACGAGCGCGGCGAACTCCTCGGGGGCCGCGACGAAGTGCGCGCGCATCCCCGGCTTGAAGCCGAGCTTGCGCACGAGCGGCGTGCCGCTATAGCCGGCGGAGCTGTTCGGTTCGACGCTCATCCGTAGTGCCAGCGCAGCCGCACGCGTGCGGGCTCGGCCGAGAACGCGAACGGGCAGGCGGGATCGGTGAACGGCGTGACGTCGATCACCAGGCCTCCGCCACGAGCTCGGCGATGACCTTCGACAGCCGCCCGCCCTGCCACGCCAGCGGCGAGGATCCCTCGTCCTCGACGAGCAGCCGGCCGCGCGGCAGCAGCTCGGCGTACGCCTCGCCGAGCTCGAGCGGATGGCCCGGGTCGGCCTCGTCGCGGCTCGCGACGACGACGGCGGGACATTCGATCTGCTCGAGCGCGTGGAGGTCCGCGAACGGTCGCGAGCGCGGCACGACGCGCATCGCGTCGGCGACGGCGCCGAAGTGCTCGTGGCGGGCGATGCTCTGGCGAACGAACGTCGCGACCGAGTCGCGCCACGCCGGATCCAGGCGCTCGACCCCGTACGCCGCGAGGTAGCCCTCGACGCCGTCGCGCCGGATCCCGTCCGACAGGGCGTCGTAGCGCTCCAGGCGCGCGTCGCCGTCGAAGCCGACCGGATCGTAGGCGGGGGTGATGACGACGAGCCCCGCGACGCGCTCGGGCAGATCGAGCGCGAGGCGCAGGATCGTGTGCGCGCCCATCGACCCTCCCGCGAGCACCGCGCGCTCGAGCTCGAGCGAGTCGAGCACGGCCGCGAGGTCGGCGCTGAGCTCGTCGTAGCCGTATCCGCCGGGGTCCGGGGCGGGCGACGAGACGCCGTGACCGCGGGCGTCGTAGCTGATCACGCGGTGCCCGCTGCGCTGCAGCGAGCGCGAGCCCATGACGACGTAGCGACGGGTGCTCGAGAGGCCGTGCAGCAGCACGACCGGGATCCCCTCGCCGTCGTCGCTGAGTCCCAGCGTCACGCCTGCGCCGTCGATCGAACGCTCGCTCACGCCGCGAAGCCTTGCAGCCCGGCGGGAGAGGGGTGAGCGCAGTCCTCCCTTCCGCGTCCGTGCAGTGCAACGGCGTACGCCAGCACACCGCCAACAACATGGCCGACAACTGGTGCACGGTCAACATGAACGTCGCCGGGTAGCGCGCCTCCGGCGCGCCTCGCGGACGTCGATGCCATGTATCACGCGACCGCGGGCGCGTCTCCTTCAGGTCACCAGACGCGCTGGCGTCAAGGCACCACGAGCGGAGACTTCCCATGCACTACCGACCGATGGACGGCGAACCTGAGGATCCACGGCTCAGCCGCCTCGTCCCCGACGACTGGCAGCACGTCGAGAGGTACCCGCTGAGCGCGGTCTCGTCGACGGCTCCAAGGAAGGTGCCGGTCGTCCTCGGGATCAACTGGTACACCGAGATGGACCACCCCAAGAAGGACGCCAAGAGCGGCGACTACTTCATCGTCGGCGCGAAGAAGCTGACGACCATTCGCGGCGGGCACTGCGTCTGCCTCGAGCCCGGCGGCGAGCCGGACAAGGACGCCTGGTGGAGCTTCTACGACCAGGGCGCCGAGGGCGCCTGCGTCGGCTTCGGCTGGTCGCGCTGCATGACGATCCTCAACCGCGGCGAGCACTACGCCGCCCGCTGGCTGTGGGATCGCGCGAAGGAGACCGACGAATGGCCCGAGACCGAGCCCGGCGACGACGAGGGCACGTCGGTGCGCGCCGCGGGCAACGTGCTGTCCAAGAAGGGCCACGTCAGCTGGGACCACGTCAAGTCCCACGGCGACCACGTCGCGCGAGCGACCTGCACGCCGGCCCGCAACGACGGCATCGTGCGCTACCGCTGGGCAACGTCGGTCGACCAGGTGCATCTCATGCTCCAGAACGCCAAGGCCAACCGCCTCGGCGCCGTCCCGGTCCTCAACTCCTGGGGCACGCACTACCCGCATCGCGTGTGGATGCCCGACGACGTTCTCGCCCGCCTGATCAAGGAGGACGGCGAGGTCGCGATCCCGACGGACCGCTGAGGCCGCGGGGTTGGGTCAGCAGGTGCGTTGCGCGACGCAGGGATCGATCACGCGCAGCTTGCTGGCCCAATCGATGCCGTCACGGATGTTCAGCACCCACCGCGCGTCGGGCTGCCACCACGTCGCGCCATGCGTCGTCGCGAACGACACCCACGGATCATCCCCACCAAAGCTCGTGCTCGCCAACCCCGACTCCGGCACAACACCCCACGTCCCACCCGTATCGATCATGTACATCCCGTAGTGCGCCATCGCCAACAGCAACGGCTTGCGCCACGCCGCCACCCCGAGCGCGTTGATCTGCGCATCGCTCATGTTCAACTGCAGCCGCGACCCCATCGCCGGCGCATTCTTCGCCGACTGACCAAGCTGCGTACACGCCAACCCGCTCTTGGTCGCCGGAAACACGAACTTCCCCGAATCACACCGCGCGAAGATCGCCAAAGCATGATCGATGCGGCCCTGCGCAAGCTCCTGCGCACGCAACACCCCAGCCATCGTCGCCGTCTGCGCCGCCACAGCATCAGACCCCAACCCCTCACCATCGATCGACGTCTTGCCACCCCAACCAATATCGATCTGCCCACCCCCCGACGGCTTCGAAGACACATGCCACATATCCACCTCCACCCCCGTCGCCTGATCGACGACCGTCAAATGCGCATCCTCACCCCCCGCCGCCCGCGCAGCATCCGGAATACGAACCTCGTCACCCTCGATCGCGCACGTCCCCCACGCCTCCACGCAATGCACCACGAACACCGGATCGCTCGGCGCCGAGAAATACATCGGCCGACCACCATCAAGCACCGTCCCAGCATCACCCGCCGTCAAATGCTGCAACGGCCCAAAGCCCACCACCCGCGACACGATCGCCGCCGACCCCGCCGCCAACCGCGGACTCGCCGGCAACAACTGATTGAACGCGCTCGTCTCGCTATACGGACGCCAACACGCCTCCGGACGCACCATCCCCCCAAACTCACCAAACGCCGGCACACACGCCGGCGAGGCAACGACGGCACCCGCGGTGCCGGCGGACAGCGTCAGGGCGGACACGGCGATGGCGAGTGCGCAGGCACCGGCTCGGATGCGGCTGGGAGTGAGGGGCATACCATCAGTACGTCCGATACCGCTGAACGATTGTTCGATGGAAGCGAACGAATCGGCCGCAGGGCGCGTGCGCGCCAGGCGCCCGGCGCGGATCTACGGGGCACTACCCTGGGCGCCATGACCGTCATCGACGTGAACGAGGCCGATTTCGAGGCCGAGGTGCTGGACCGATCCAGCGAGATCCCGGTCGTCGTCGACTTCTGGGCACCGTGGTGCGCCCCATGTCGCGCGCTCGGCCCGTCGCTCGAGAAGGCCGCCGCCGCGCGCGAGGGCAAGATCGTGCTGGCGAAGATCGACACCGACGAGAACCCGCGGCTGTCGGAGCTCTTCGGGATCCAGGGCATCCCGGCGGTGAAGGCGTTTCAGAACGGCGAGGTCGTCGCGGAGTTCGTCGGAGGCCTGCCGCCCGCGCAGGTCGAGAAGTTCTTCGACGGGCTCGTGCCGTCGGAGGCACAGCTCCTGATGGACGCCGGCGACGAGGCGTCGCTGCGCAAGGCCCTCGAGCTCGACCCGAAGAACGTCGACGCGTCCTTCGCGCTCGCGCAGATGCTCTACCGCATGGGCGACACGGACGCGGCGCTCGCGCTCGTCGAGGCGGCCCCCGGCAACTTCCGCGCGGCCGGCCTCGCCGCGCGCATCGAGCTCGAGCGCGATCCGTCCGCCGAGCTCGTCGCGGCGCTCGCGCTGCTCGACGACGGTGCGCTCGAGCAGGGGCTCGACGCGCTGCTCGTGCTGCTCGCGGCCAAGGACGCCGGAAGCGAGCAGATCCGCCGCATCATCGTCGCGATCCTCGACGAGCTCGGCGTCGATCACCCGCTCGCCCGCGAGACGCGGCGCAAGCTGGCGGCCGCGCTCTACTAGTCGGTTCGTTTGCGGCGTATATAAGTCGTCCCTGATCGCCTTCCGCAGGTGGATGCATTCGATGTGCTCGGCGACCCGGTGCGCCGCAGGATCCTCGAGCTGCTCGCCGACGGCGAGCGGACCTCGGGCGCCGTCTGCGAGGTCGTGCGCGACGAGTTCGGGATCTCGCAGCCGGCGGTCTCCCAGCACCTGAAGGTGCTGCGCGACAACGGCTTCGCCACGGTCCGGCCCGACGGCGCACGCCGGCTGTACGCCGTCGCGCACGCGCCGTTGCGCGACGTCGACGCGTGGCTCGATCCGTTCCGGCGCTTCTGGACACAGCCCCTCGACGCTGTCGGGCGCAGGTGAGTTGGCAGCGGCCACGCAGGTGAAGCGGCAGCCGAGCGACGGCTGATGGACCGCCAGCTACAGTCGCCGACGTTCGCTGCTCATGAGCTCGACCAGCGGACGGTCCGGCCAGCGTGGCCGCTCGCCCGGTTCGACGCATCGCTCTCGGCCGATGAACAAGACGACGTTGCGTGCGCCCGGTCGCTGAGCGGCTTCCCAGGCGAGGCCGCGCACCGGCTGGCCTTCGGCGTCGCTGGTATGCGTCTGACCCAACGCCCACCGACCAGGAGCTCTCCGGGCGAACGGAGAACCTCGTACGATCCAAGCACCGCTGACTGGCGAGGAGATCACATGACCGACGAGCCCATCTACCAAGTCGTTCTCAATGATGAGGAGCAGTACTCGATCTGGCCCCGAGACCGTGACCTGCCGCCTGGATGGCGCGCAGAAGGCACGGAGGGGACCAAGGAGGAATGCGCCGCGCATATCAAGGATGTCTGGATCGACATGCGCCCGCTGTCGCTGCGCAAGCAGATGGGCATTGACGGTTGGGACTGATGGCGATCGCGTCCTCGTTGTGACCGTTGACGCCCGCGCGGGCATCGGCGCCGGTGGTGCGATCAGCGCCGACATGGGGTCGACTGTGTAAGCGGGCATAATCGGCGGACCGCGTTACCGGCTGGCGTCCCGCTGCATCGCGGTGTCTCAGGGGGGTCGGTCACGGGCTGCTGCACGTCGATCGGCTCAGAGCGCCGGCGGACGCCTGCGCTCTGGCGAGCGCCATGGGCCGATTGCGGGCCGATCCTCGCGAGCGCCGGCGCCTGGGGAACGCTGCATGCGCTGAGGGCGCGCGCGACGGATCGCGCGACCGCGGCCCTCATGCTCGTCGTCGGGCGTGACGTAGCCGATGATCGGCATCGTCGAGACCCATGACCGTGCCGACACCCGGCGACTCGTCGACGGACTCGCCGTCATCGCGGCCAGGCACGTGGACTACCGCCGCACGACGTTGCGGGAGATGGACCTTCCGGCTGTCCTGGCGCGACGACCCGAGCTCGTGCTCGTCGACGAGCTCGCTCACACCAACGCGCCGGGCCTGGAGCACGTCAAGCGCTACGAGGACATCGCAGACATCCTCGCCGCGGGCATCGACGTCTTCTCCACGCTCAACGTCCAGCACCTCGAAAGCCTCAATGACGCTGTGCTCCGCGCGCTCCCAGGCGTGGACGTGCGCTTCGTCGCCGAGCGCAGCGCATCGGGCTAGCGCGACCCCCGTACGCGCGACCACGCGGCCTGTGTGCGATCCAGCACGGCCCCGCCCGCCCGCAAGCAAGCGAAGTGAGGTCATTACCCCCAGCTACGCCCGCACCCTCGGGATTCCCAGCTACCCGACGCCACGGCGACTGACGCCTAGCGTTGCCTCCAGCAGACTTGTGGTCGGAACCCCGGCAAGCGCCGGCGGCGACTGACCACCGACCAACCTCCCGAGGAGTGCCCATGATCGATGTCGACGCTCAGATCAACGCCGTCCGCCGCACGGTCGGCACGCGCGTGCTGGAGGCTGGCGAGGCCCGCACCGTGACGATCTCCCAGACGTACGACGCGACGGTCGAGGACGTCTGGGACGCGTGCACGAACCCCGAGCGGATCCCGCGTTGGTTCCTGGCGGTCTCGGGCGAGCTGCGCCTCGGCGGCCACTACCAGCTCGTCGGCAACGCGGGCGGGACGATCGAGACGTGTGACCCGCCCAACAGCTTCACGGCGACCTGGGAGTACGGCGGCGACGTGAGCTGGATCGAGCTGAGCCTGACCGACGAGCCGGGCGGCGGCACGCGGTTCGCGCTCGACCACATCGCCCACGTCGACGACACCCGCTGGACCGAGTTCGGCCCCGGCGCGGTCGGCGTCGGCTGGGACCTCGGCCTGCTCGGCCTCGCTGCACACCTGGATGGCGGCGAGACCGTCAAGCCCGCCGACGGCGCCGCATGGATGGCGTCCGACGACGGCCGGCGCTTCATCACGCTCAGCAGCGAGGGCTGGTTCGCCGCCAGCGTGCGGTCCGGCAACGACGAGGCCGCGGCACGGGCCGCCACGGACCGCACGACGGCGGCGTACGCGCCGCCCGCCGCGTCAGCCTGAGCCGACCGCCTCACCGCGGTGCCGCGGGCGGGCGTGGCTACGCGCGCGTCGCGCCCGCGTGATCGGCGACGAGCCGCGCCGCGCGCTCGGGCTGCTCCCAGAAGAACAGGTGCCCGACACCGTCGAGCAGCTCCAGGCGCGCGCCCGGGATCAGGCCGGCGACGATCTCCCCGTTGGCGGCGACGAGCATCTGGTCGGCGCTGCCGTGCACGACGAGCGTCGGGGCCGTCACCTGCGCGAGGCGCTCGCTCGTGTCGTGGCCGATGATCGCCTGCACCTGCAGCAGCGTCATCGGCAGCGCCATCCGATGCTGCGCCGCGACCCCGACGAACGCGTCGAAGTTGGCCTCGGCGGCAGCGAAGTCGGCGGAGACGTTGTAGCCCCAGCCCGTGCGGACGATGGCATCGGCGTCACCCGAGAGCATCACCATCGCGAGCTGCTGGACCACGGCGTCGTCGGTGAACCGCGAGCCCTCGCCGCCGCAGTACGTCGCGCCGAGCGTCAGCGTCAGCACGCGATCGGGCGCGCTCAGCACGAGCTCCTGCGCGACCATCCCACCCATCGAGATCCCCAGCACGTGCGCGCGCTCGATCTCCAGGGCGTCCAGCAGCGCGAGCGCATCGTCGGCGAGGTGCGCGATCGTGAACGGCTCCTCGTTGGCCGCGCTGCGCCCGGCGCCGCGATGGTCGTAGAGGATGAGCTCGAAGTCGCGCTCGAGCGCGGCCAGAAACGGCTCGCCCCAGTGCAGGCTGTGGCCGGACATGCCCATCACCATGAGCAGCGGCTCGCCCTGGCCGCGGCGCTCGTAGTACAGCTCGGCGTCGTTGACGGTGACGGTCGGCATGCGCGCGAACGCTACAGCGGCAGCGCGAGCTGGTCGGCCGGCTCGGCGACCGCGGCTGTCTCGAAGGCGGCGACGCGCACGCCGAGCAGGCGCACCGGCCGCGCGGGCGCGTACTCGCGCAGCAGCTCGAGGGCGACTGCGGCAACCGTCGCCGGGTCGTTCGTGAACATGCCGATGGTCCGGGCGCGGGTCACGGTCGTGAAGTCCGACAGGCGCACCTTGATCGCGATGTTGCGGCCGCGACGCTCCTGCTTGGCGAGTCGTTCGCAGAGCTGCGACGCGAGCTCGGTCAGGATCGCCTCCAGGCGCGTGGCGTCGTCGATGTCGACGTCGAACGTCGTCTCGCGCGACTCCGAGACGGCGACCCGCACGGGTGTCAGCTCCGCGGACCCCTCGAAGCGCGCGCGTGCCTGCAGATCGGGTCCGTGGTTGCCGCCGAACTCGCCGGCGAGCAGCTCCGGCGGCGCCGCGGCGAGGGCCGACAGCGTCGTCAGGCCGAGGCGCTCCAGCCGCGCCACCGTCTTCGGGCCGATCCCCGGTACGAGGCCGGGCGGGTGCGCGCCGAAGCGCTCGCACGCCTGCTCGCGAGTGAGCACGACGAACCCGCGCGGCTTCTCGGCATCGGAGGCGACCTTCGCGACGAGCCGGTTCGGGCCGATCCCGATCGAGCAGTCCAGCCCGGTCTCGGCGCGGATCTCCTCGACGAGCCGGCGCATCGCGGCGCGCGGCGACAGCAGGCCGTCGAGATCGAGGTAGGCCTCGTCGAGGCCGACGACCTCGACGCGCTCGACCTGCGCGCGGACACGGTCCATGACCTTGCGCGAGGCCTCGCGGTAGGCGGCGAAGTCGGGCGCCACGAGCACCGCGTCCGGGCACAGCCGCCGCGCCCGCGCCGTCGGCATCGCCGAGCCGACACCGAACCTGCGCGCCTCGTAGGACGCCGTCGTGACGACGGCACGCGGCCCCGAGCCGGACACGATCACCGGCAGCCCGCGCAGCTCGGGGCGGCGCTGCAGCTCGACGCTCGCATAGAACGCGTCGATGTCGAGGTGGGCGATCGGAGCCATCGCCCGCACACGATGACGGACGCTCCGGAGGTCGTCCGTAGAATCGACCGGCATGAGCCACGGTGACAGGATCTCCGCACTCGACGCCTCGTTCCTGGCGCTCGAGAAGGCGGGAGCGCGGCTGCACGTCGCCTCGGTGACGATCTTCGACGGCCCGGCGCCGACGTGGGACGAGTTGCGCGGGCACGTCGAGTCGCGGCTGCACCTCGTGCCGCGCTTCCGCCAGCGCCTCGCCGAGGTGCCGTTCGATCAGGGCCGCGCGGTCTGGGTCGACGATCCGCACTTCAACCTGCGCTATCACCTGCGCCACGCCGGGCTGCCCGCGCCGGGCGACGAGGAGCAGCTCAAGGTCCTCGCCGGCCGGCTGTTCGCCGAGCCGCTGGATCGCACGAAGCCGCTGTGGGAGATGTGGCTCGTCGACCGCCTCGGCTCGGGCGGCTTCGCGCTGATCGCCAAGAGCCATCATGCGCTCGTCGACGGCGTGTCGGCGCTCGACATCACCGGCGCGCTGTTCGACAGCGAGCCCGAGCTCGCGCCGGTGTCCCCCAACGGCGACCACTGGGTCGCCCGCCCCCTCCCCACTCCCGCTCAGCTGCTGTCCGACGCGCTCATCGAGCGCGCCACGCACCCGCAGGACGTCGCCTCCAACGCGCGCGCCGCGCTGACCGCGCCGCGCCGCCTGGCGCAGCGCGCCCGCGAGCGCCTACAGGCCTCGGGCGCGCTGGCATTCGCCGGCCTCGAGCCCGCGCCGCGGACGCCGCTGAACGTGCGGGTCGGCCCGCACCGCCGCTACACCTGGGTCGACGCCGAGCTGTCCGAGCTGCGCGCGATCAAGGACTCGCTCGGCGGCAGCGTCAACGACGCCGTGCTCGCCGTCGTCGCCGGCGCGCTGGGCCGCTACCTCGGCCGCCGCGGCGTCGACACCCGCGATCTCGTCCTGCGCGCGCTCGTGCCGATCGCGGTCGAGACCGACGACGCCACGACGGAGATCGCGCCCGTGCCGGTCGCGCTGCCGGTCGGCATCGAGGACCCGGTCGAGCAGTTCCATGCGATCCGCACGGCGAACGAGCAGCTCGACGGCACGATCCAGGCCGTCGACGCGCGAACGCTCGCCGAGCTCGCCGGCTTCGCGGCGCCGACGATCATGAGCCAGGCGGCGCGCCTACAGCAGAGCCAGCGCGGCTTCGACCTCGTCGTGACGAACCTTCCCGGGCCGCAGGACCCGCGCTACCTGCTCGGTCGCCGGCTGCGCGCGCTGTACCCGGTCGTGCCGATCACCGGCCACCAGGCGCTCGGGATCGCCGTCATGAGCTACGACGGGCAGCTCGGCTTCGGCCTGCTCGCCGACTACGAGGCGCTGGCGGACCTCGACGTGCTCGCCGCCGACCTGCGCAGCGCGATCGATGCCCTCGCGGCCGGCGCCTCGATCCCGCGTCGTGCCGCACGCGGGCGGCGCAAGGCCGCGACCGGGCCCTCGCCCGCGTCGGTGAGCTGATGTCCCGCCGCATCGGCGTCGCGCTCGTCGCGCTGCTGCTGGCGGCGGTCGGCGTCGTGGCGGCGATCGCGTACTTCAACGCGCGCGACGACGCAACCGTCACGCGCTCCGACGGCCCCGGCAAGCCGCGTGCCGCGGACGCGCGGCCCGTCGTCGCGGCGGGCAACGTCGTCCTGCTGTTCAGCGACGAGCGCGAGACGACGGCGCTGCGGGCGCTGGCGACGGATATCGGCGGCCCCGCGACACCGGCCCTGCGCAAGGCGGGCCAGGCCGTCATCGTCAACCGTCAGACCGGCGTGCGATCGCCCGTCGTCGCCGTCACGAAGGACCGCCGCTACGACGCCGCCGGCACCGACGATCCCGCGCTGCGCGGCTTCATCGAGTACTGGCTCGGCCGCGAGTAGTGCTCCCTCGCCCATGACCGTCGCCCCGCTGCGCGTCGCGCTCGCCCAGTTCGATGCCGTCGTCGGCGACATCGCAGGCAACGAGGCCCGGATCGCGACGCTGATCGGCGAGGCGCGCGATGGCGGCGCTCAGCTCGTCTGCTTCCCCGAGCTCGCGCTGACCGGCTACCCGCCCGAGGACCTGCTGCTCAAGGAGCACTTCCTCGCGGACACGCGCGAGGCGCTCGAGCGCCTCGCCGCCGCGACGCACGGCATCGTCGCGGTCGTCGGCTATCCCGAGCGCGCGGAGGACGTCCACAATGCGGCAGCGATCCTCGCCGACGGGGAGCTCCAGGCGAGCTACCGCAAGCTGCACCTGCCCAACTACGGCGTCTTCGACGAGCTGCGCTACTTCCAGCCCGGCGTGCGCGGCGCGACGTTCGTGGTCGACGGCGTCAAGGTCGGCATCACGATCTGCGAGGACATCTGGCAGCCTGGGCCGCCGCTGTCGGACGAGGCGCTCGCCGGCGCACGGCTGATCGTCAACATCTCCGCCTCGCCCTACCACGCCGGCAAGGGCCTCGAGCGCGAGCGCATGATCGCCCAGCGCGCGCGCGACGACATCGCGGCGGTCGCGTTCTGCGCCCTCGTGGGCGGCCAGGACGAGCTCGTCTTCGACGGCCACTCCGTCGTCGTGGACCACGACGGCACGGTGCTCGCGCGCGCGCCGCAGTTCGCCGAGGCGCTCCTGTTCGCCGACGTCGACACCGTTGCGGCCGGCACGGCGCGGCTGCGGGACACGCGCCGCCGTGCCCCCGCGCACGCCGGGCGGGCCGTCGTCGACGACCTCGGCTCGTTCGCGGCGCGCGAGCGCGCCGGCGACGCCCCGCTCGCGGCGTCCCAGGTCGCCGCCCCGCTCGGCGAGGTCGAGGAGGTCTACGCGGCGCTCGTCCTCGGCACGCGAGACTACGTCCGCAAGAACGGCTTCGAGCACGTCGTCCTGGGCCTCAGCGGCGGCATCGACTCCACGCTCGTCGCGCTGATCGCGGTCGATGCCGTCGGGACCGATGGCGTCACGTGCGTGACGATGCCGTCGCCGTATTCCTCCGAGGGCACGCGCGGCGACGCGCACCGCCTCGCGGCAAACCTCGGCGTCGAGCTGCTCGAGCTGCCGATCGCGCCGATGATGGAGAGCTTCGCGAGCGCGCTCGCCGAGCCGTTCGCCGGCCGTGAGCCGGATCTCACCGAGGAGAACCTGCAGGCACGCATCCGCGGCAACCTGCTGATGGCGCTGTCGAACAAGTTCGGCTGGCTCGTCCTGACGACCGGCAACAAGTCCGAGATGTCCGTCGGCTACTCGACGCTGTACGGCGACAGCGCGGGCGGCTTCGCCGTCATCAAGGACGTCCCCAAGCAGCTCGTCTACCGGCTCGCGCGCCACCGTGACGAGCGCGACGGGGCCGGCGTCGTGCCCGCCGACCTGTTCACGCGCCCACCGTCGGCCGAGCTGCGCCCCGACCAGCGCGACGACGACTCGCTGCCGCCCTACGAGGTGCTCGACGCGATCCTCGAGGGCTACGTCGAGCACGACCTCGGCCGCGACCAGCTCGTGGCGCGCGGCCTACCGCCGGCCGACGTCGACCGCGTCATCCGGCTCGTCGACCTCGCGGAGTACAAGCGCCGCCAGCAGCCGCCCGGCATCAAGATCACGGCGCGCGCGTTCGGCCGCGATCGCCGCGTGCCGATCACGAACCGCTACCGCGGCTGATCACCCAGCGCTCGCACCGCGATCGTCATCCGCGACATCGCGCACAGGCGGCCGTCGTCGTCGGTGATCTCGACATCCCAGATCCACGTCGTGCGTCCGCGGTGTCGGCGCACGGCTCGCCCGTGGATGGTGCCGCTCGTGATCGGCCGCAGGAACGAGGTTTGGTTGGACAGGCCCATCGCGGCGCTGCCGCGCGGGACGACGGCGACCGCCGTTCCGACCGACGCCAGGGTCTCGGCGATCGCCGCGAAGACGCCGCCGTGCACGAGCCCGAACGGCTGGCGCAGCTCGTCGCGCACCGCCAGCCGCGACGTGACGAGCTCGTCGGTGCACTCGAGCAGCTCATGGCCCAGCAGGGCGTCCAAACCGACCGGATTTGCGAGCAGCGATGCCTTGTCCATTGCCTGCGGACCCTACCGAGCGCCGTCTCGCCCCTGGAGGCGAACCACTAGGGTTGCGGCCAGATGGCCAGCCTCGACAGCCTGACCGACCCGCAGCGCGCGACGCTCCAGCTGCTGCTCAAGCGGGGCAAGTCCTACGCCGAGATCGCCGAGCTGCTGAAGCTCGATGCCGGCGCCGTCCAGACGCGCGCGCAGGAGGCCGTGACCGCGCTCGGCCCCGACACCCCGCAGATCGGCGCCGAGCACCGCGGCGAGATCGCCGACTTCCTGCTCGGCCAGCAGTCCGCATCGCGTCGCGCGGCGACGCGCGAGTACCTCGAGGACTCCGCCGACGGGCGCGCGTGGGCACGCGCGGTCGCCGCGACGCTGCGACCGCTCGCGGGTGACGGCGGGCTGCCCGACGTTCCCGCCGAGCCCGCGGAGGTCGATCAGGCGTTCGAGGCGCTCGACCGCCGCAACGCTCGCAAGCAGGAGGTCGCCCAGAGCTCCGTGCTCGGCGGCCGGATCTTCTTCGGCGCGCTCGGCCTGCTCGTCGCGATCGGCGTCATCATCGCCTTCGGGATCCTCCCCAAGGACGACAAGACCGACTCCGCGACCTCGACGGTCGTGCGCACCGCCACGACGGCGAAGGACACGCCGAAGGTCCTCGCCGAGGGCACGCTGCGTCCGCCGAAGGGGTCGAGCGCCGCCGCCAGCGGCCAGACCGGGATCGTCGTCTACGTCCCGTCGCGCAAGTACAAGCTGCTGGTCGTCGCCCGCAAGCTCGCGCCGGCGCCGGCGGGGACCGCCTACGGCGTCTGGCTCTACACGAGCCCGTCCGACGCGCTGTTCGTCGGCTTCCCGAAGGCCACGGTCTCCAGCGCTGGCGACCTCAGCGTCGTCGCCGACCTCTCGCCGGACACCCGCAACTACCGCGAGGTCCTGCTGACGAGCGAGCCGGTCGAGAAGCCGACGAAGCCCGGCAAGGTCGTCCTGCGCGGCTCGCTCGTCGTGGCGCCGGAGGCACAGCGGGGCCAGACGCAGACGCAGACCTCGCCCGGCTGATCGTGACGGCGGCGGCCCGCCGCGCGGCCCTCAGTCCTCGGAGTCGTAGTCGATCAGCGTGTGCACGGCGTGCGGCTCGAGCGCCTCGCGCCCGCCGAGGAACGACAGCTCGATGAGGAACACGCAGCCGACGACCTCCCCGCCGAGCTGCTCGACGAGCTTGCACAGCGCGCGCGCCGTCCCGCCGGTGGCGAGCAGGTCGTCGTGCACGAGCACGCGCGAGCCCGGCCCGACGGCGTCGACGTGCAGCTCGAGCGCGTCCGCGCCGTACTCGAGCGAGTAGTCGGCGCTGACCGTGTCGTGCGGCAGGTTGCCCGGCTTTCGCGCGAGCACGAAGCCGGCGCCGAGATCGCGCGCCATCGCCGGACCGAGCAGGAAGCCGCGCGCCTCCGGCCCGATGATGACGTCCGGCTCGAGGTCGCGAGCGACGTCGACGAGCGCGCCGATGGCGGCCTCGAGGCCCGCCGGACTCGCGAGCAGCGGCGTGATGTCGCGGAACATGATCCCGGGCTTGGGGAAGTCCGGGATCGATCGGATGTAGCTCGCGAGCGAGCCTGCTTCGGCGGTCATCGGTCGGCCCCCAGGGTCGTTGGGAAGTGTCAGTTCGCGATCCGGCGCAGATCGCGGATCAACAGCAGGTGCTTGAGGTGCGAGGCCACCGCGGCGAGGTTCTCGAGCGCCTCGAGCGCCTCCTTGCGGCGCTCTGGGTTGCGCGAGCGCAGGGCCGGGGCGAGGATCTGCTGCAACAGCGCGGCCTCGCGGTCGGCCGACGAGCGGAAGACGCGGAGGTTGCGCCCGCCGACGCCGTAGCGCGCGAGCTCGGTGACGGCGCGGATGATCTCGCGCTCGGTCTCGTCGTAGTAGTGCGTGCCGGCGCGGATCTCGCCCTTGATGACGCCGTAGTCCTCGAGCTCCTTGACGAGCTCGGCGGTGGCGCGCGTGTCCTCGAGCACGTCGTCGAGGGCGTACATCGCGCCGCCGTCCTGCACCGACACGCTCGCGCGGCGCTTGCGCTTGCCCGCGCCGGCCGTGCTCGCCCCCGATGTCACCGTCGCCTCCGGATCGCCGCGGCCCGACGCGAGCTCCTGGCGGATGACGCGCAGCGGCAGGAACTCGTCGCGCTGCAGGCGCAGGATCGTGCGCAGCCGGACGACGTCCGACGGCGTGTAGAGGCGGTAGCCGCCCGCGGTGCGCCGCGGGTTGAGCAGCTTCTGATCCTCGAGGTAACGGATCTTCGAGATCGAGATGTCGGGGAACTCCTGCGCCAGCGCCTTGCAGACGGCGCCGATCGTCATCGACTTCTGCGGTCGCTCGAGCTCGGCGTCGTCGATCACGTGTGGCAGCGTCTGCTCGGTGGCCACGGGCGCCGCCTACCGCGAGAGGAACGTGAGCTTGTACTTGCCGACCTGCAGCTCGTCGCCGTCCTGGAGGTGGTGGGTCTCGATGCGATGACGGTTGACGTACGTGCCGTTCAGCGAGCCGAGGTCGTCAAGGTGCCAGTCACCGCCGCGGCGCACGATGAGCGCGTGGTCGCGCGAGACCGTCACGTCGTCGAGGAAGACCGCGCTGTCGGGACGCCGGCCGATGTTGATGCGGTCGTCGTGCAGCGCGAAGCTCTCCCCCACGCGACCGCCGCCGGCGCGGATGACGAGCGCGGCACCCTCCGCCGCGACGACGTCTTCGAGCTCGACCGGGATCAGGTCGCCGGTCTCGTCGATGCGGTACGTCGCCGTGACCGGATCCTTCTGCGATTCGGTCGGGCCGACGTAGGCGCCGCACTTCTGGCAGTAGTTGGCGCCCTCCGCGTTGACGAACCCGCACTCGGGGCAGTGGAGCGCCATCACTCCTGGGACGTACGCCCCGCCAGGATGTCCGTCAGGCGCTGCACGTCGGCGCCCGAGATGAGGTCCTCGCCGTTCTCGTTCTTCTTGCGCAGGCGGTTGACGAGCTCCGCGCGCAGGATGTCGATCTTGCCGTGCAGGATGCGCCGGCGGTAGGACACCTCGACCTCTTCCTGCGTGAGCTGCTGAATGAGGTCCTTCAACTCCTGGTCCGCGAGCGAACCGAGGTCGGGGAACGTGTCCATCGAATGCTCTCCTCTACGAAAGTGCTGCCGTCCGTGCCGCGGCGAGCATACCAGTGACGATCAGGCCTTCAAGCTCAGCTTGACACTGAGACGACCGCCGGCGGTTGCGGCGGCCCTTGGACACGAGTCGAACAGGCACGCGCTCGATCTGTTCCCCGTGGACATGGCGCGGACGCCGGGCGATCGACTTCAATTGCGTGGAAGTGATCGATTCGCGCGACGAGAACCATGCGCAGCGCAATCTCAGTTACGAGCCGTCCGCGATAAAATCTACGACGTGGCTTCATCTCGTCGCCCGGTGCCGTATTCTTAGGCGCCCCTAATAGTTGCCTCGACGCATGGACCCTCACGCCACCACGTCCCAGCAGGCCACGTTCGCCGACTTCGAGCTCCACGCCGAGGCCGTCGCCGCGCCCGGCACGCTGCAGCGCATGCGCCAGATGCACGCGCTGCGCGAGCGCGGATACAGCCTTGACGAGATCGCGCTGCAGTTCGGCGTCTCGCGCGAACGCGTCCGCCAGATCCTGCGCGCCTATGGGGCCCCGGATCCCGACAGCGTCGCGGACGCCCGCCGCCGGCGTGCCTCACAGCAGGCCGAGGCACGGGTCGACGAGCTGCTCGCGATGTGGCGCTCCGGCGCCGAGGCGAGCAGCGTCGCCGCGGCGCTCGGGCTGCAGGCGACCGCCTGTCGCAGCACGATCGCGCGCTTCGCAAGCGATGTCGACAAGGCGGCCCGCAAGGCGAGCCTGTCGGGCGGGCGTGGCGCGCAGACGTACTCCGAGCGCGACATCCTCGTGGCCCTGCGCGCCGTCGCCGCCGGCCTCGGCCGCGTGCCGAGCGCCAAGGAGTACGCGCTGCTCGCACGCGGGCTCGAGCTGCCGAGCCTGCCGACGGTCCTCAATCGCCTGGGCGGCTGGACGCGCGCGGTCCAGGCCGCGGGCCTGACGCCGCTCGTGCCCACCGGCGCGGCGCGCCGGCGCCGCTGGACGGAGAGCGCGTGCTGGGCCGCGCTGCGCCGCGTCGTCGAGGAGCTCGGCGAGGTCCCGACCGTGCTCGCCTACGAGGGTCATGCCGCCGGCCGTCACGACCTTCCGTCGTCGGCGACGCTGCGCAACCGGCTCGGCCGCTGGAGCTCGATCTCCGCGCAGCTCGCCGCCGAGCGCGAGCTGTCGACCCACACCCAGGCGGCCGGCTTCCCCGTCCATCTGCCCGAGCTGCCGTTCGGCGGGCTGTTCTCGCCGGCCGAGGTGCTCGACCTGCCGGCCTGATCAGGCCGCGACTCCGGCGAGCTCACCGCGACGAGTCGGCCTCACCGTCGCGCATGGCTGAAAGCTGGGCGTTCGCGTCGCGCGCGTACAGCACGACCGCGTAGTAGGACAGCACGAGACCGATGTAGAGCAGTACCGCGGCGAGCGTCTTCAGGCCGACGAGGCCGAAGAAGATCGCCGACATCGTCGGCCAGACCGCCGCGCGCCCCGGCCAGTTGATCTTGAGCTCGTAGCCCTTGCGCAGCGCGAGGTTGCCCGCCACGAGCAGGAACAGCTCGCGCGCGACGAGCAGCGCGATCGCCCACCGCGGCAGCAGCTCGAAGTACCAGCACACGCCCACCCCGCTGACGACGAGCAGCCGGTCGACGATCGGGTCCAGCAACGCGCCGAAGCGGCTGTACTGGCCGGTCAGCCGCGCGGCCATGCCGTCGAAGTAGTCGCTCCACGAGATGACGGCGAAGATCACCGCCGGCAGGGCGTCGGTGCCTGACGGCGAGCTGAGCGCGAGCACGACGAAGACCGGGATCAGCGCGAGGCGGACGAAGCCGATCGCGTTCGGGATCGTCTTGACGTTCCACGGCTGGCCGGCCAGCGTCTCGGGCGGTGGCGGCCCGGAGCGGTCCAGGCCGGCAAGGCGCCGGAAGGTGAGCCTCGCGCGCTCGGTCGCGCCGGCCGCGTCGGAGTCGGCGCGGGCGCCGGTCTCGGGCGAGACGGCTACGCGATCGTCGGCCACAGCGCCGCCACCGCCTCGACCGCTCCCTCGAGCGGGACGCCGCCCTCGACGGCCTCGAGACCTCGGCGCAGCTGGGCCTCCGCCGCGCCGGCCTCGAGCGACCGCCGGCCGATCGTCAGCCGCAGCGGACAGCCGAGCAGCTCGGCGTCGGCGAACTTCGCGCCCGGTCCGCCCGAACGATCGTCGAGCAGGACGTCATAGCCCGCCGCGCGCAGCTCGTCGTAGATGCGCTCGGCGGCGGCGAGCTCGTCACTGCCGGCCTTGCCGAGCGACACGACCTCGATGTCCCATGGGGCGAGCGCCTTCGGCCACGCGATGCCCTTCTCGTCGCCGAACTGCTCGACGGCGGCCGCCGCGATGCGCGCGGGTCCGATGCCGTAGGAGCCCATCCAGATGAGCTGCTCGCTGCCGCTCTCGTCGAGGTACGTCGCGCCGAGCGGCTCGGAGAAGCGCGTGCCGAGCTTGAAGATGTTGCCGACCTCGATCGCGGGCTCGATCGTGATCTCGTGGCCATCGACGGTGTCGCCGGCCTCGACCGAGCGCACGTCGGCGCGCTCGAACGCGAAGTCGCGGCCCGGCTCGACGCCGCGCAGGTGATGATCGGTCTCGTTGGCGCCGACGACGTAGCCGCCGTCGAGCACCGCGTCGTCGAGCACGACGCGCACGTTCGCACCGACCGGGCCGAGAAAGCCGGGCGGGCCGATCTTGGCGCGCACCTCCTCGTCGCGGGCGGGGCGAAACGTCGATCCGAGGGCGTTGGCGAGCTTGATCTCGTTGATGCGATGGTCGCCGCGCACGAGCACGAGCACGAGCCCGCGGCCGTCGGCGACGACGGGGAAGGCCTTCAGCAGCGCGCCGGCGGGCACGCCGAGCTGGCGCGAGACGTGCTCGATCGTCGTCGCGCCCGGCGTGTGGACGCGCTCGGGCGCCGGCAGGGGGTCGGGCAGCGCGACGGGCTGCGCGTCGGCGCTCGCGACCTCGACGTTGGCCGCGTACCCGGGCGCGAGCGCGACGTCGTTCTCGCCGGCGCCGCACGGCGCCATGTACTCGTGTGCCCCGAAGCCGCCCATCATCCCGACGTCGGACTCGACGCTGTACCACTCCAGGCCGCTGCGATCGAAGATGCGGTCATACGCCGCGGCGTAGGCGTCGTAGGCGACCTCGAGTCCCGCCTGGTCGCGGTCGAACGTGTAGGCGTCCTTCATGATGAACTCGCGCGTCCGCAGCACGCCCGCGCGCGGGCGCGGCTCGTCGCGCTCCTTCGTCTGGAAGTGGTAGAGGCTGAAGGGCAGGTCGCGGTAGGAGCGCACGAGCTGGGCCACGTGCAGCGTCACGCATTCCTCGTGCGTCATCGCGAGCACCATGTCGGCGCCCTTGCGGTCGGAGAGCTTGAACAGCTCGTCGATCTCGTAGCGCCCCGTGCGCCGCCACGGGTCGGCCGGCATGAGGACCGGCATCAGCAGCTCCTGGCCGCCGATCGCGTCGAGCTCCTCGCGAATGATCTGCTCGACCTTGCGGTGCACGCGCCAGCCGGCGGGAAGCCACGTCCACAGCCCGGTGCCGACCTGGCGGATGAGCCCCGCGCGGACCATGAGCTTGTGCGACAGGGCCTCTGCGTCGGCCGGCGGCTCGCGTTCGGTGGGCAGCAGGATCTGGCTGAGTCTCGTCATGGGTGAGTCGCAAGCCTACGGGTAGAGTCAGCCACAAGACCGCTCATACGAAGGAGACAGCCAGATGGCATACGAGGTACCCGCCCTGCCCTACGCGTACGACGCGCTGGAGCCGCACATCGACGCGCAGACGATGACGATCCACCACGACAAGCATCACCAGGCCTACGTGGACAAGGTCAACGCGGCACTCGAGGGCACCGAGTTCGCGGACAAGCCGATCGAGGAGATCGTCGCCAACCTCGACGCGATCCCGGAGGACAAGCGCGGCCCGGTCCGCAACAACGGCGGTGGCCACTACAACCACTCGCTGTTCTGGGAGACGATGAGCCCCGACGGCGGCGGCGCCCCCGACGGCGACCTCGGCGCGGCGATCGACAGCGCGTTCGGCTCGTTCGACGCCTTCAAGGAGAAGTTCGAGGCCGCGGGCGTCGGTCAGTTCGGCTCCGGCTGGGCCTGGCTCGTCCTCGACGGCGGCTCGCTCGCCATCACGAGCACGCCCAACCAGGACAACCCGATCACGGCCGGCAAGACGCCGCTGCTCGGCAACGACGTCTGGGAGCACGCCTATTACCTGACCTACAAGAACGCCCGCCCGGCGTACCTCAAGGCCTGGTGGAACACGGTCAACTGGGCCACGGTCGCCGAGCGCTACAGCGCCGCCGGCGCCTGACCGATACACGACGCGCGCAACTCCGCCACGATTGCGGAGTTCTACCAGCGGGACGGCACGATGCCGCCCCGCTGTGCCGCGCCACCATCGACTGCCAGGAGCTCCATGTCGCGCACCCTCCGCCTGCTTTCACTGACGCTCGCACTGGGCGCGTTGCTCGCCCCGGCCGCGCACGCCAGCCCGGGTCAGATCTCGATCATGATGGACGACGATCTGCTGGTCTATCGAGGCGACGACGTCGCCTCGCGGTCGTTGACGCAGATGAAGAAGCTCGGCGTCGATGCCGTCCGCGTGACGGTGCTGTGGAAGACCGTCGCGGAGAACGCCCGCTTCTCCAAGGGCGACATCAAGCGCCTCAAGCTCACGGGCAAGCTCAAGACCGCCGCGCAGCGCCAGACGAAGCGCTTCAAGGCGACGAACCCGAAGACGTACCCGACGCGCAACTGGGATCGCTACGACAACCTCGTCAACGCGGCCAAGAACGTCGGCATCAAGATCTACTTCAACATCACCGGTCCGGGCCCCACGTGGGCGATGACCAAGCCGCCGAAGAAGTACAACAGCCTGCGCGCCTCGTGGAAGCCACGCCCCTCGGCCTTCAAGCAGTTCGTGACGGCCGTCGGCAAGCGCTTCGACGGCACGTACGTCGACGAGAACGGCAGCCGCGCGGCGCTCCCGCGCGTGAGCTTCTGGTCGCTGTGGAACGAGCCCAACCAGGCCGGCTGGCTGTCACCGCAGTGGGAGCGCAAGGGCGGCTCGGTCGTGCCCGCCTCCCCGGCGCTGTACCGCCAGCTGCAGCAGTTCGGCTACAAGGGCCTCGTCGCCAGCGGCCACCGCGTCGACAACGACATCATCCTGATGGGCGAGACGGCGCCGAACGGCACCGACAAGCGCAGCGCGAAGGCGCCGCTGCGCCCGGGGACGTTCCTGCGTGAGCTCGCCTGCATCGATCCCTCCGGCAACCCGTACAGCGGTTCGGCCGCGAGCGCCCGTGGCTGCGGGGACTTCGCCAAGCGCGGGCCGATCCACGCCAACGGCTTCGCCCATCACCCGTACACGAAGAACGTCCCGCCGACGACCGCCGACCCCAACCCGAACGCGATCACGATGGCGAACATCAGCTCGCTCGGCACGCTGCTCGACGACCTGTCGGCGAAGTCGAGCGGCGCGATCCCGGCCAACCTGCCGCTGTTCATGACGGAGTTCGGCTTCGAGACCAACCCGCCGGACCCGTTCAACGGCGTGAGCCCCGCGGAGCAGGCGCTCTACAACACGATCGGCGAGTACCAGGCGTGGCAGAACCCGCGCATCCGCTCGCAGGCGCAGTTCCTGCTGCGTGACGTCTCGCCGGTGCGCAAGCACAAGCGCAACTCGAAGGCGTACTGGTTCACGTATCAGTCCGGCCTGCTCTACCTCAAGGGCGCCCCGAAGCTCTCGCTGCTGTCGTACGTGACACCGTTCCTGGCGTTCAACTCCCACGCGATCGACCCCGCGACCGGAGGCGAGGTCTTCACGCTCTGGGGCCAGTTGCGTGCGCTCCCCAACGGGACGGCGGCGTCGGCGACGATCCAGTGGCGCGACAAGAGCAACCCGGCGAGCCCGTGGATCTCCATCGGCGACCCCGTGCCGGTGGACCAGATGGGCTACTTCCAGGCCGCGCGCAGCGCCCCGGCGCCGATCGCGGGCGAGTGGCGTTCGGCACTCCTGAACCCTGCCGACGGCACGGTGCTGGCCTCGAGCCCGGGAACGCTCGGGTTCTGAGACAGATGGACGGTTGAGAACGACAGAGAGACGGTTGACGAGAGTCCGGGCATCCGTGCCCGGACTCCGAGATCGAGTGCTTCGCCGTCATCCGGCGGCGAGTCGCTTCGCGACCCGGCGCTGCTAGGCGCGGGTGAAGCGGCGACCGGCGACCGGCGAGACGTCCTCGTCGATCACGGGAACGGCGACGAGCGCGGCCTGCGCCTCGGCCTCGGCGGCGGCGAGCGCCTTCTCCTGCGCCGCGAGGCGCTCCGGCGTCATCGCCGTCTCGTCCTCGTTCTCCGCCAGCCACGCGGCGCCCTCGGCGGCCGCGACCTCGTCGACGACGATCTTCTTCGTCGACGCGTACTTGTCGATCTCCTCGAACAGGACGTCGACGAGCTGCGCGGTCGGGACCTTGCGCAGCGCCTTGCCGCGGCTGAAGATGAGACCCTCGTTCTTGGCGCCCGTGATGCCGAAGTCGGCGTGTGACGCCTCGCCGATGCCGTTGACCGCGCATCCGAGGACGGCGACCTCGATCGGGTCCGCGTAGGCCTCCAGCCGGCGCTCGATCTCGGTGACGACGGTGTCCATGTCGAACTGCAGGCGTCCGCACGTCGGGCAGGCGATGAGGACCGGGCCGCGCTCGCGCAGCTGCAGCGCCTTGAGGATCTCCCAGGCGACCTTGACCTCCTCCTCGGCGTGGAACGTCGAGAGGCTGATGCGGATCGTGTCGCCGATGCCGTCGGCGAGCAGCGTGCCGAGGCCGACGGCGGACTTGAGGCTGCCCGACCACTTCGTGCCCGCCTCGGTGATCCCGAGGTGCAGTGGATGGTCGATGCGCTCGCTCAGCAGGCGGTTCGCCGCGATCGTGTTCGGCACGTTCGTCGACTTGATGGAGACCTTGAAGTCATAGAAGTCGAGGCGGTGCATGAGCTCGACGAACTCGGTGGCCGCCGTCGTCAGCGCCTCGACGGAGTTCTCGCGCTCGAGCTCGTGCAGGTGCTTGGGCAGCGAGCCGGAGTTCACGCCGATGCGCATCGGCGTGCCCGCGAGCTTCGCCGCCGCGGCGACCTCGGCGACCTTGTCGGGCCCGCCGATGTTGCCCGGGTTCAGGCGGATGCAGTGTGCGCCGGCGGCGATCGCCTTGAGCGCGAGCGTGTGGTTGAAGTGGATGTCGGCGATGACCGGGATCGGCGACTGCACGACGATCGTCTTCAGCGCCTCGATGTCGCGCTCGCGCGGCACGGCGACGCGCACGATGTCCGCGCCGGCGTCGGCGACCTTGCGGATCTGCTCCATCGTCGCCGAGAGGTTGGCGGTCTCGGTCTTCGTCATCGTCTGCACGACCACCGGCGCACCGCCGCCGATCGGTACGCCGCCGACCATGATCTGTCGCGTGGAAGCCATATTGATGATTCTACGACCGGCCCTCCCCTGCCCGATCACTCTGCCGTGAACGTGCCCTCCGAGTTCGTTCTGGGCTACGGCTCGCTCGCCGCCGAGCACGATGGCTGCCCGGTCGCGGTGATGCGCGGCTGGCGGCGGGTCTGGGGTGCGGCGATGGACAACCGCGTCGACATCCCCGGCTACAAGTCCTACCGCTTGCGCTCCGACGGCAGCCGGCCGGCGGCGTTCGTCTGCTTCCTCGACATCGAGCCCGACCCCGGCGGCGTGGTGACGGGCGTCTGCATGCCGGTCGACGCCAGCGGCCTGCGCGAGCTCGACGACCGCGAGCGCAACTACGAGCGCGTCGACGTCAGCGCGGCGATCGCCTCCGGCCCGGGCCGGGTGTGGGCGTACGCCGGGTCCGCGGCGGGCCGAGCGCGGCTGCGCGAGGGGCTCGCGCGCGGGAACGCCATCATCAGCCGTGACTACCGCGACGCGGCGCTGGCCGCGATCGCCGCGATCGCGCCCGGCGAGGCCGCCGAGGCGCGGAAGACGTCGACCGAGGGCGGGCTGGAGGTCGTGTCGCTGCAACGCATCGATCTGTGAGCGGCCGGATGAGGGAGCCCCATCCGACGCCCGCGCGCGAGGATCGACGCTGTAGGGTGGCGCATCGCGGCGGCTCGTCGTGGGCCGCCGCCACCGCTTCGATGCGCAAGCACGCTCTCGAGAACCGTGGGTGTGGCGGGGCGATCCTCGTCGCCATCCTGTGCTGCGCGATCGCCGCGCCGCCCGCGTTCGCGGACTCCTCGCCGGCACCGGCCGACGCGGTCGCGCAGCTGAACCAGTGGCGTGCCCGTGTCGGCGTCGCGCCGGTCGCCTTCGACGCCGACAACACCGAAGGCTGCCGCCTGCACTCGCTCTACTACGCCGCCAACGGAACGCTCGGCCACGACGAGGACTCGAGCCGGCCCGGCTTCACCGAGCCGGGGGCCAAGGCGGCCGCGTCGAGCGCCCTGGCCTATGGCAGCGGGCCGCCCGGGCCCTACGCGTGGGAGTGGGCGGTCTATCACCGCATCGCGCTGCTGAACCCGGATCTCGCGGCGTCCGGATACTGGTCGGAGCACGGCATCTCGTGCGCGCTACGCTCGTCGCCGACGGGCAGCCCGCCGAGGCGCTCACGGTCGAGGACGCCCGCTCGCCGCGCGCGGGCTATCTCGACGGCGGGGTCGTGCTGCTGGCGCACCTACCGCTGATCCCCGGGTCGTGGTACAGCGCCCGCGTCACCGGCACGCTCGGCGCGGCGCCGTTCGATCGCAGCTGGCGCTTTCGCACGTCGGGATCGCGCGGCCCGTCCCAGCAGGCGTTCGCGGTCCTCTATCCCACCGGCGAGGTCGTCGTCTCCAGCAACTCCTCGGCGCCGATGACGTTCACCGTCGACGGCGGCGCGGTCACGACGGTCACCCCCGTCGCCGCCGGCAACGGCTGGCGCGGCTCGGCGCAGCTCTCCGTGCCGGGCGGCAGGACCGTCGTGTGCGTCAGCCAGCCGGCCTCGCGCTACGCCCTCGCCGGCGAGACCTGCCGGCCGTTGATCACGATCCGTGGCGGGCAGAGCCTGCGCCTGCGGATCGTCGGCGTCGCGCGCCACGGCCTGCGCTACCACGTGCGCATCCAGGTGCCCGCGCTGCTGCTCGGCCGGCGCGCGACGCTCATCGCGCGCCCCGTGCGCGGCCGGCTGCGTAGCCGGAGCGTCCGGCTCGACCAGGCGGTCGTGACCGTGCGCCTGCCGGCGAGGCTGCGCCCCCGGCTGCTGCGGTCACCGCGCCGGCACTGCGCTACGGCCGTCGTGCGGTCAAGATCATCGCCGGAACGTGGCCGCGGCGCTGACCCGCGGTCACGGCCGCTACCGCACCCCGAAGCCCTCGCCGCTGGAGATCCGGCCGATGTCGTTGGACAGGCCGATGTAGAAGAGCACGAAGACGAGCATGAAGCCGACGATCCCCGCGCGCTCCATGACGCGGAACGAGATCGGTCGCCCGCGCAGCTTCTCCGCCACCGCCCAGAAGATGTGGCCACCGTCGAGCGGCAGGAACGGGAACAGGTTGATGATGCCCAGCGACAACGAGATCAGGGCGAGGATGTAGATCGCCTGCTTCGTGTCGAAGTCGAAGGACTGGCGCGTCGCCTCGTAGGAGCCCACGACCCCGGAGACCTCCTTGCGCGCCTCCTTGTCGTAGACGAGCTTGACGAGCGAGTCGACCGTCGTCGTCGTGATCTTCCACATCGTGACGACGCCGTAGCGGGCGGCGCCGGCGGCGCCGAAGTCGACGGCCTGGCGGCCGAACTGCAGCCCGACGAGCATCCGCGCGTCGGGAGAGCCGGCCTTGCGCGCGGCGGCGGCCTCGGCCGCGGGCAGGCGCGTGTAGCGGGGGACGACGTTCACCCGCAGACGGCGCTCACCGCGCAGGATCTCCAGGCGCACCGGCGTCGTCGCGCGGCAGCCGACCTTGGGCGCGCCGGCGCAGTTGTGCGTGCGGATCGCGTCCATGAGCCCGGTGACGCGATCGGGCGCGTCCTCCGGTCGCAGGTCCGCCGCGTAGCCCGCGCGGCCGTCGACGCTGACGATGCGATCACCGACCTCGAGGACCTGCGCCGCCGGGCTGCCGGCCGTCAGCTTCTCGACCGCGGGCTGCGTGAACGTCAGCGTCGTGAACGAGTACAGGCCCCACAGGATCACGAACGCCAGCACGATGTTGACCGCCGGCCCGGCCGCGATGACGACGACCCGCTTCCACACCTTCTGGCGGAAGTACGCGCGCTCGGCGACCTCCGGAGGCATCTCCTCCTCCGGGTTCATGCCGGTGATCTTCACGTAGCCGCCAAGCGGGATCGCGCCGATCGCATACTCGGTCTCGGAGTTCTTCGGCCGCCAGCGCCAGATGAGCGGCGGGAAGAACAGCGAGAACCGCTCGACGCGCATCCCAACCGCCTTGGCGGCGACGAAGTGCCCGAGCTCGTGCAGGATGACCAGCGCCGCGAAGCCCGCGAAGGCGAGGAGGTAGCTCACCTGTTCAGTGTGGCAGGCGGTCGATCTGCGCTGGCGCGGTCGATCATGACATGCCATGATGAGCCATAGGCCAGCGCAACGTAGCCGCGCGGGTCACGGGGCCGGAGGAGACCGAGCATGAAGGCACAGATCCGTTCGCTGGCCATCGTCGGCCTGGCGCTCGTCGGCGCCGCGGGACTCTGCGCCTGTGGCGACTCCTCCTCCGCCTCGGGCGACGACGTCGACCCGGCCGCGGCCCGCGTGGCGGCGGCGACGATCATCCGCCAGGCGCACGCCGTCAACCCCGCCGCCCGATCCGCCCGGATCGACATGACCGTCGACCTGCACGTCAAGGGCGTCCCGCGCTTCGCCGGGCCGATCGAGATCACCGCGAGCGGGCGCTACAGCCTCCCCGACGGCGCCACCGTGCCGGACTTCGACTTCGACGTCGGCCTGACGATGAAGGACCAGGCCCTCGGCGGCGCGCTCGTGCTCAAGGACGGCAAGGCGTACGTCAAGCTCGGCAGCGTCGGTTACCAGATCCCGGCGTCGATCACGCGGGTCCTCACGGCGCCGGCCGCGGACGCCGACAACGGGATCACGAAGACTGCCGCGATGTTCCACATCAACCCGCAGAACTGGCAGCGCGACGCGCACGTCACGGGCACGACGACCGTCGCGGGCGAGAGCGTCCAGGAGATCCAAGCCGGCCTGCGCCCCGAGGTCGCGTTCCGCGACCTCGCGCGCTTCGTGCACTTCATGTCGCTGCTGCACGTGACGCAGGCGCTCGGCCTGCCGACCGAGCTCACGCCCGCGATGCAGGCGGCGCTCGTGCGCTCCGTGACGGAGGCCAACGGCGCGGTGTGGATGGGCACGAGCGACCACGTGCTGCGCAAGGCCCACCTCGAGGGCAAGGGTGTCGTCGCCCGAAGCGACCGCCGGCTGCTGCTGGGTGCGTCCGGCGCCACGCTCGCGGCGGACGTCAGCGTCACCGACGTCGGCGTCCCGCAGCGGATCAGCGCGCCGCAGCGGCTCGAGCCCTACAGCTCACTGCAGCTCACGCTGTCGGCGCTTGGCGAGGCGGTGCGCCGCGACGTGCGTGGCGCCGCACGGGAGGCACGGGCGGCCCGCCGCTGACGTCGCGGCCACGCCGCGCTCAGCGCGGGAGGCGGTCGGACTCGGCCTGCACGAGCTCCGCGGCGACCGCGCGGGCCTCGCGATCGGCCTCGTACAGCGACTCGAACGCGCGCACCGGAGCTGGCTCGAGCCGCTCGAGCGTGCGCTCGATGACCTCGGCGATCCGAAGGAAGCCGATGGCGCCACGCAGGAACGCGTGAACGGCGACCTCGTTGGCGGCGTTCAGCACGCACGGCGCGGTGCCACCGGCGATCGCCGCTGCGCGCGCGAGGCCGAGGCACGGGAACGCGTCGTGGTCGACGGGCTCGAACGTCAGCGCCCCGACCTCGGTCAGATCGAGGCGGCGCAGCGGGACGTCGACGCGATCGGGGTAGTGCAGCGCGTAGGAGATCGGGACGCCCATGTCGGGGTGGCCGAGGTGCGCGAGCGCCGCCCCGTCGCACAGGGTGATCATGCTGTGGACGATCGACTGCGGGTGCACGACGACGTCGATGCGGTCATATCCGATGCCGAAGAGGTGGAAGGCCTCGATGACCTCCAGGCCCTTGTTCATGAGCGTCGCCGAGTCGATCGAGATCTTGCCGCCCATGTCCCACGTCGGGTGCTTGAGCGCCTCCTGCACCGTGACGTCCTCGAGATCGGCGCGGGCGCGGCCCCGGAACGGGCCGCCGGACGCGGTCAGGACGAGCTTCTCGACGGTTCCCGGACGCTCTCCGCCCAGCAGTTGGTGCAGCGCGGAGTGCTCGGAGTCCACCGGCAGGATCTGCGCGCCGGTCGCCTCGGCGAGCGCCATGACCAGCTCGCCGCCGACGACGAGCGACTCCTTGTTGGCGAGCGCCAGATCGATGCCCTCGCCGAGCGTCGCGACGGTCGGGCCGAGCCCGGCCGAGCCGACGAGCGCGTTGAGCACGAGATCGGCGCCGGACTCCAGCACGAGCCGCACGAGCCCCTCCGGCCCGGACAGCACGTCGCCGTCGGTCCACTGCTCGGCGGCGCGCGCCCCCGCGTGGACGTCGGCCAGCGCGATGCGGTCGACGCCGAACCGGCGCGCCTGCTCGATCAGCGCGTCCGACGAGCGCTCCGCGCTGAGGCCCACGAGCTCGAGCTCGGGGTCGCGCGCGACGATCTCGAGCGCCTGCGTGCCGATCGACCCGGTCGAGCCGAGGATGAGGAGGCGCCGAGGCACGCGCGCCATTGTCGCAGGCGCCCGCCGGGCGGCCCCGTTCCTACAGCAGCGCGAGCCAGATGTAGTAGCCGACGACGACCGTGAACATGACGGCGTCGAGGCGATCCAGCCCACCGCCGTGGGCACCGAACAGGCGGCCGGTGTCCTTCGTGCCGGCGTCGCGCTTGACGAAGGACTCGAACAGATCGCCGAGCGGCGCGGCGATCGCGACGCCGATCCCGAGCAGGATCGCGTCGGTCCCCGACAGCCAGTCCTGGTAGGTGCCGGCCAGCCACGTCGCGAGCACCGCGGTGAACATCCCGATCGCGAGGCCCTCGACGGTCTTGTTCGGCGACACGCTCGGCGCGAGCTTGCGCTGGCCGAACCAGCGCCCGCCGAGGTAGGCGCCGGTGTCGCCGACGAACGTGCCGACGAGCACGTCGATGAGGATCGCGCTGCCGTGCGGCAGTTCCCGCAACAGGATGCCGTGGGCGAACGACAGCCCGATCCAGGCGACGCCGAAGATCGTGATCGCCATGCCGAGCGTGCCGGCCTGGCGCTGTGCGAGCGTGACGACGAACAGGACGGGGAAGATCGCCATCGCGACGAGCAGGACATGGAAGTCGTCGCCGAGGTAGGCCGCCAGGCCCAGGCCCGCCACGCCGAGGAAGCCGGCCAGGCGGACCGGCTCGACCTCCGCGTAGAGGTCGAACAGCTCGCCGAGGCAGAGGATCGCGAGCACGATCGCCGCGAGCGCGAACCAGATCCCGCCGAGTGAGATGATCGTCACCGCCAGCGCGCCGGCGGGGATCGCGACCGCCACGCGCGCCCCCAGATCCGAGCCGCCGCGCCGCTCACGGGGCCGGCGCTCGCGCCGCTCGCGTTGCGGTCGCGCCCGCGCGACGGCAGGGGCCCGCTGGCCCCCTCGCCCGCCCGCGCGGCCGCCCCGCGTTGCCATCTAGTGGGCCCTCCCGCGTGTAGGACGGACCACTATCGCCCGCCGAAGCGTCGTCGGCGCGCGCTGAACTCGGCCAGGCACGCCTCGAACGCGCCGCGGTCGAAGTCCGGCCAGAGCTCGTCGCGGAAGACGAGCTCGGAGTACGCCGATTGCCACATGAGGTAGTTGCTGAGCCGCTGCTCGCCGCTCGTGCGGATGATGAGGTCCGGATCGTGCATCTCCGGCGCATAAAGCAGCGCCTGGAAGTCGGCCTCGTCGCCGCCGTCGAAGCGCCGAGCCGCGTCGACGATCTCCGCCCGGCCGCCGTAGTTGAACGCCACGAACAGCGTGATCCGGTCGTTGTCCTTCGTCAGCTCCTCGGCCCAGTCCATCTGCTCCAGCAGCGCCTCCTCGACGCCGCCGCGGCGGCCGATGAAGCGCATCCGAACGCCCTGCTGGTGCAGCTCCGGCGTCTCCTCGACGATGCGCTCGGCGAACATCGCCATCAGGCCCATGACCTCCTCCTCGGGCCGCGACCAGTTCTCCGTCGAGAACGAGTAGACCGTCAGCTCGAGGACACCCAGGTCGACGGCGTCGCGCAGGCGCGCCTTGACCGTGTCGGCACCGGCCTGGTGACCATCGACCACGGGCAGGTCGCGTGCCTTCGCCCAGCGCCCGTTGCCGTCGGTGATGATCGCGACGTAGCGTGCCGCGTCGGTGGGATCCGTGGTCACCTCCGGGGGGGCCACTAAACCTCGAGGATCTCTTCTTCCTTGCCCTTCAGCAGCCCTTCCAGGTCCGCGATCCGTGCGTTCGTCACCTTCTGCAGCTCGCTCTCGGCGCGCCGCTCCTCATCCTCGCCGACGTCACCCTCCTCCTTGAGCTCGCGCAGGTCGCCCATGACGTCGCGGCGCACGTTGCGGATGGCGACGCGGCCCTCCTCGGCGATGTGGCGGACCATCTTCACGAACTCGCGCCGGCGCTCCTCCGTCAGCTGCGGGATCACGAGGCGGATGATCTTGCCGTCGTTGGAGGGCGTCAGGCCGAGGTTCGCCTCGGTGATGCCGCGCTCGATCGCCTTCAGGGACGACGCGTCGAACGGCTGCACGGTGAGCATCTGCGCCTCGGCCGCGTTGATCGTCGCAAGCTGCTTGAGCGGCGTCGAGGCGCCGTAGTACATGACGTGCACGCGGTCCAGCAGCGCCGGACTGGCGCGACCGGTACGCACCGAGCTGAACTCCCCGTTCGTCGCCTCCACGGACTTGCGCATCCGCTCGTCGGCGTCGGCCAGCAGCTCGTCGATCAGCTCACTCATCTCGCGTCACCACCACCGTTCCCACCTGTTCACCGGACACTATCCGCTCGATGTTGCGCTCGTCGTCCATGTTGAAGACGTAGAGCGGCATCGCGTTCTCGGCGCATAGCGTAAGGGCCGTGTAGTCCATGACCCGCAGCTTGCGCTGCACGGCGTCCATGTGGCTGATCTCGCGGATGAGCTCGGCGCTCGAGTCGATCCGCGGGTCGGCCGACAGCACGCCCTCGACGCCGTTCTTCGCCATCAGGATCGCCTCGGCGTGGATCTCGACGGCACGCAGCGCGGCGGCTGTGTCGGTGGTGAAGAACGGGTTGCCGGTGCCGGCCGCGAAGATGACGACGCGGCCCTTCTCGAGGTGGCGCATCGCGCGCCGGCGGATGTACGGCTCGGCGACCTCGGAGATCGTGATCGCCGACTGCGTGCGGGTGTGGACGCCATGGCGCTCGAGGGCGTCCTGCAGCGTGAGCGCGTTGAGGACCGTCGCCAGCATCCCCATGTAATCGGCCGTCGCCCGGTCCATGCCGGCTGCCGCACCCTTGAGCCCGCGGTAGATGTTGCCGGCACCGACGACGATCGCGACCTCGACGCCGCGTCGCTGCACGGCCGCGATCTGCTCGGCGACGGCGCGGACCCGCTCGGGATCCGTGCCGTACTCGAGCTCGCCCATGAGCGCCTCACCCGAGAGCTTCAGCAGGACTCGCTTGAACGCCGGTGGCGGGGTCTCGCTCGGCACGGTCCGTGCCTCCCGTCTACTCGCCGACCGCGAAGCGCGTGAAGCGACGCACGACGATGTTCTCGCCGGTCTTGCGCGAGAGGTCGGCGCGCAGCTCCTCGATCGTCTTGTTCTCGTGCTTGTCGCCGTTGACGTGGGGCTGCTTGAGCAGGACGGTCTCCTCCATCCACTTGCGCAGCTTGCCCTCCGCGATCTTCGCGCGCACCTGCTCGGGCTTGTCGGCGGCCTGCTGCTCGAAGACGCGCAACTCGGCGTCACGCGACGCGTCGTCGATCTCGTCCTCGTTGACGTAGCGGGTCGCGGGCGAGGCCGCGATGTGCATCGCGACCTCCTTCGCGAACGCGACGAAGTCGTCGTTGCGCGCGACGAAGTCGGTGTTGCAGTCGACCTCGACGAGCACCCCGACCTTGCCGTTGGCGTGGATGTAGGACTGCACCGTGCCCTCGGACGCCTCGCGCTTTCCGAGCTTCGCGATCTTGCTGCCGAGCTGGACCTTGAGCAGCTCGAGGGCCTTGTCGGCGTCGCCGTCGGACTCGACGAGCGCCTTCTTGCAATCCATCATGCCCGCGCCGGTCAGGTCGCGCAGGGCCTTGACGTCCTTCGCACTGATGGTGGTCACTTCACGTCCTCGGTAGCGGGTGCGGGCGCTGCGGGCTCCTCCGCGACCGCGGTGGCGGCGGGAGCGTCGGCCGCGGCAGGTGCCTCGGCGGCGGCGGCAGGTGCCTCGGCGGCGGCCGCAGGTGCCTCGGCGGCGGCAGGTGCCTCGGCGGCGGCGGCAGGTGCGGCCGGCGCGGCGGTCTCCTTCTTCGGCGCGGCCGGCTTGGCTCGCTTCGGGGCGGCCGCCTTCGGGGCCGCGGCCTTCGGGGCGGCCGGCTTCGGGGCGGCCGGCGCCGCCGGTGCTACCGCGGCGGCCGCGGGAGCGGCCTCCTCGACCGGTGCGGCGGCGGCCTCGGCCGCGGCCTTCGCGGCTGCGGCGGCCTCGCGCTCGGCGGCCTCGCGGGCCTCCTTCTCCTCGGCCTCGCGCTGAGCGCGCGCCTCGGCGGCGGCACGCTGAGCGTCCTCGGCCTCCTTGCGCGCCTGCTCCTCCTGCGCGCGGAAGACGGCGGAGCCCTCGCCGACGACGTCGCCGATCGCGTTGATGATCAGCGCGCACGAGCGGATCGCGTCGTCGTTGCCCGGGATCACGTACTCGATGCCGTCCGGGTCGCAGTTCGTGTCGACGAGGCCGATGATCGGGATCCGCAGGCGCTGCGCCTCACGGACGGCGATCTCCTCGACCTTGAGGTCGATGACGACCATCGCGTTCGGCGGACGCGTCATGTGCTTGACGCCGCCGAGGTTCGCGCGCAGCTTCGTGAGGTCGGCGAGCGCGGCCATCCGCTCACGGGTCGGCAGCAGCGCGAGCTGGCCGTCGGCCTCGTAGCGCTCGAGATCGTGCAGGCGCTTGATGCGCTGGTTGATCGTCTGGAAGTTCGTCAGCAGGCCGCCGAGCCAGCGGTGGTTGACGTAGGGCATGCCCGACGCCTCGGCCGCGCTCTTGACCGCGTCACGGGCCTGCTTCTTCGTGCCGACGAACAGCACGGTGCCGCCCTTGTGCGCGACCTGCGAGGCGAACTCCTGCGCCTGGCGCAGCAGCTGCTCGGTCTTCAGCAGGTCGATGACGTAGATGCCGCCGTTCTCGCCGTGGATGAAACGGCGCATCTTCGGGTTCCAGCGGCGGGTCTGGTGGCCGAAGTGCACGCCGGCCTCCAGCAGCTCCTTGATCCCAACTTGGGCCATGGGGTCCTGCTCCTTGATAGGTGCTTCATGGGTACAGCCCGCCGGCACGAGCGGGACCCGGCACATCCGTGTCGGGCAGGACCGCGTCGCCGACCCCGGCGGGGTCGTTTGACATCGAGCGCACAAGTTTACGCAAGGTTCCCCGCTCGGCTGCGTTGCAGCATGTGCGAGCGGGCCTTCCCTTCCCCTACCTCCGGTGGGCTCGCGCGCGCAGCAGTGGGGTTGGCGGGGCGGCCTTTGGACGGGCCGCCCCGCCGCACCCCCGCGTCCTGGCTACGCGGCAGCGGCGTCCAGTGCCGCCGCCAGATCCGGCGGCAGCGGCGACGAGACGTCGACGTCCGCGCCGCCCGCCGGATGCGGGAAGGCGAGCCGGGCGGCGTGCAGGAACTGGCGCTCGAGGCCGTAGAGGCCGGCCGTGCCGTAGTCCGGGTCGCCGCAGACCGGATGGCCGATCGCCTGCAGGTGGACGCGGATCTGGTGCGTGCGGCCCGTCTGCAGTCGTACCCGCAAGAGCGTCGACTGGGCCAGCGCGCGGTCGAGCTCGAAGTGCGTGATCGCCGGCTTCGGGGCATCCGTGTCCGTCGACATCCGCGTGCGAACACGGCGGTCGCGGCCGATCGGCGCCTCGATCGTGCCCGAGCGGGCGGGCGGTCGCCCCTCGACGAGCGCCAGGTACTCGCGGCGCATCGTGCGCGCGGCGAGCGAGGCCTTCAGCTCGCGATGGACGTCCTCGCTCTTGGCGACGACGAGCAGCCCCGACGTGTCGCGGTCGAGGCGGTGCACGATCCCGGCGCGCCAGTCGTCCTCGCCGCCGGCGATCCGGCCCGCCAGCGCCTGCGCGAGCGTGCCCTGGCGGTGACCGCGGGCGGGGTGCACGACGACGCCTGCGGGCTTGTCGACGACGATCAGGTGCGCGTCCTCGAACGCGATCTCGAAGCGCGCCGGGGTGGGGTCGGCTTCGGGGGCGCCCGACGGCGGCTGCATGTCCACGACGATCCGCTCACCGCCGCGCAGCGGCTGGCCCTTGCGCGCCCGCTCGCCGTCGATCAGCACGTTCCCGGCCGCGATCAGCCGCGCGGCCTGCGAGCGCGAGCCGAGCGGACGCGCGAGGAACGCGTCGAGGCGCTCGCCGGCGGCTTCGGGCGGGACGTCGAGCTCCACCGGACTATGCGCTCCCCGCCCGCCCTGCTCGCTCCATCACGAACAGGAGGATGACGACGCCGATCGTGATCGCGGAGTCCGCGACGTTGAACGGCGGCCAGTACGGCAGCTTGAGGAAGTCGATGACCGCGCCCTCGCGGATGCGGTCGATGATGTTCCCGAGCGCCCCGCCGAGCAGCATCCCCGTCGGTAGCCAGATCCACGGTTGCGCCGCGTGGCGGGCGAAGTACACGAGCATCCCGATGACGGCGGCCGCGATCACGACCGACACGATCGCGCCGCCATCCTGCAACTGGCCGAAGGCCACGCCGGAGTTGCGCGCGTTGACGAGCTTGATGCCGGCGACGATGTCGCGCTCCTCGCCGCCCGACAGCGACGACGTGACGAGCCCCTTGACGACCTGGTCGGCGATCACGACGCACACGAACGTGATCGCGGCCCGCATCCAGGCGACGGCCGGCGAAGGCGCGCCTGGGGTCGCGCTCACCCGCGGATGAGGCTGACGATCGCGTCGCCGCCGAACTGCAGCAGCAGGATCGCCACGATCGGGCTGATGTCGACCGGGCCGATCGGCGGGATGAAGCGCCGGAACAGCGCCAGGTACGGCTCGGTGACGTCCCGCAGGAACCCGATGATGGCGCTCGACCAGCGCGAGTAGGGGATCCGCCCGCCGAACGAGAACACCAGCGACAGCAGGATGTGCGCGAAGATCAGGATGATGTAGACGAGCAGCAGGGCAGCGACGAACTTGGCGACCTGCTCGCGTGCCGAGGCGATGATGAGCACGGCGCCGATCATCGCGACAGCACAGCCTGCATCGCGTCGTCGAAGGCGACTCGCAGCCCGGCACGCTCGAGCGCGGCCAGGCCACGGGCCGTCGACCCGCCCGGGGACGTCACGGAGCGCCGCACGGCGAGCGTGTCCATGTTGCGAGCCTGCAGCAACGCCGCGGTCCCGGCGAGGTTCGCCCCGACGAGCTCGCCCGCGATGTCGGCCGGCAGCCCGGCGCGGACGCCGGCGTCGATCTGGGCCTCGGCGATCAGCGCGATATACGCCGGCGCGTTGCTCATGAGGCCCATCGCGATGTCGATCTCGCCCTCGCCCACCGTCAGGACCGGGCCGACGCGGCCGAACAGCTCGAGCGCCTGGGCCTGCAGCCGTGGGTCGGCGTCGGCGTCGCGGGCGTGACAGGTCACGCCTTGGCGCACCTCGACCGGCACGCTCGGCAGCATCCGCACGACCGGCGTGCCCCCGTACGCCGCCTTCAGCGCCGACAGCTCGACGCCCCCGAGGATCGAGATGACGCCCTTCGCCGCGCCACCGAGCGACGCGGCGACGCGTTCGACCCCCTGTGGCTTGTGCGCCAGCACGATCACGTCGACGCGCTCGGCGAGCTCCGCGTTGGACTCCACCACCTCGCCGCCGAGCTCCGCGACCAGTGCCTGCGCGCGTGGGCGGAAGAGGTCGCTGACGAGCACGGGCTCGCCCCATCCGCGTGCGAGCGCGGTCGCCATGTTGCCCGCCCCGATGATCCCGATCTGCATGGTCGAAGGACAGTACCTGGGAGCCCGTGAGAGCGCGGACGTCAGGATCGACCCAGGCGCCGCGAGCGGCCCTCAGGACTGGTTGAAGAAGCCCTTCTCGATGAGCTCGGCACGTTCCTCGGCGCTGATCTGCACGTTGCGCGGCGTCAGCATGAAGACCTTGCTGGCGATCCGCTGCATGCCGCCGTCGAGCGCGTACGTGAGGCCACTGGCGAAGTCGATGAGCCGCTTGGCGAGCTCGGTATCGGTGCCCTGCAGGTTCAGGACGACCGGGATCGTCTGCTTGAACTTGTCGGCGACCTGCTGCGCGTCGTTGAAGGATTTCGGGATCACGAGGTGCACGCGCACGTCTCCACCGTTGCGAGGAGCCCGCTCGACGGGACGCAGCACGGTCGTCGGGCGGCGGCTGCGCGGCTCGTCGTCGGGGAAGATGTCGTCGAAGTCGTCGCGGCGCGGACGGCGCGGGGCGAGCCGGCGCACGTTCGGGCGCTCCTGGTAGGCCTCCTCCATCTCGCGCTCGGGCTCCCGCGCCGGTGCGGGGCGAGGCTCCCGTTCGCGCTGGCGCTCGAGGTGCTCGGCCCGATCGCGCTCCTCGGCGTACTCGTCGACGTACGCGCGCTCCTCGGCCAGGCCGAAGTACACGAGTGAGCGGTGCCAGGTATCCCGAAACGCCATGATCGGAGGAAAGGTTAGACCTCGGCCGCGATTCTCCTGCAAACTCAGCGCAGGAGCCTCGTGCCGATGCGCACGATCGTAGCGCCTTCCTCGACGGCCACCTCGTAGTCCTGGGTCGTGCCCATCGACAAGGTGCCCAGGTCGTGGGCTTCGGCCAGCGATCGCAGCGCGGCGAACCAGCGCCGGCTGTCCTCGGGCCGATCGGCACGCGGGGGCATCGTCATGAGGCCGGCGACCGCCACCGGGCAGCGGTCGATGAAGCCCGCGAGGTCTCCTGGCGCGAGGCCGCTCTTCCCCGGCTCGCCCGCGACGTTGACCTCGACGAGCACCCGCAGACCCGGCGGCGCGTGGCGGGCGAGCTGCTCGAGCACCGAGTCCGTGCTGACCGAGTGCACGAGCCTCACGAGCGGCGCGACGAGCTTGACCTTGCGGCTCTGCAGGTGGCCGATGAAGTCCCACGTGAACGCATCGCCGTACGCGGCGGCCTTCGCCTGCAGGTCCTGCGCGCGGTTCTCGCCGACGATCGTGACGCCGGCCTGCGCGATCAGCGCGAGATCGGCGATCGCGACGTACTTCCCCGCGACGACGATCTCGACGTCCGCCGCGGTCCGCCCCCCGAGCGCGGCGGCGGCCGAGATCCGCTCGCGCACCTCGGCGAGGTTCGCGCGAACGCGCTCGGCGGTGATGCCGGAGATCAGCTCGGCCATGGATCGGTCCGCTCGCCGTCGCGCCACACGACGGCCGCCTGACGGCCCGTGCGCGCGCCGTCGCGGCGGTGGGAGAAGAACAGCCCCGGCGGTGCGCACAGCGTGCAGAGGCCGACGTCGTGGACCTCGCCGACGCCCGCCCGCGCGAGCTGGCGCCGGGCCACGAGCTTGAGGTCGGCGTGGTCGCCGCGCCGAGCCTGAGGGCCGTAGGCGGCGAACGCGGCATGGACCTCGGGCCCGGTCTCATAGCAGCAGGCCCCCGCTCCCGGGCCGATCGCCGCGCACAGCTCACCTTCCGCGCCGAGCTCGCGCAGGGCGCGTACGCCCTGCGCGAGCACCCCGCCGGCGAGCCCGCGCCATCCCGCGTGGACGATCGCGACCGCCTCCCGCCCGGCGATGGCAACCGGCAGGCAGTCGGCCGTCAGCACGACCGCGGCGACGTCCACGAGCGCGGTCGCCTGACCGTCGGCCTCCTCCAGCTCGGCCCCGGCCGCGGGCAGCTCGCGCGCCCGCCGCACCACGCTGCCGTGGACCTGCAGCCCCTGCAGGGTGCGCTCGCGCGCGATGCCGATCGCGGCGGCGAGGCGGTCGCGATTGGCGTCGACGGCGTCGCGGTCGTCGTCGGTCAGGACGCCGAGGTTCAGCGTGTCGTACGGCGGGGCCGAGACGCCGCCGCGGCGCGTCGTGAAGAGCGCGTGCCCACCTGGCAGCGCGCAGCCGATGTGCTCGCCGGCCCAGCGAAACGGTGCCGCGAGCCGCACAGCCGCGCCGGCGCCGTCAGTCATCCGCGCGCTCCAGGTGCAATGCGACGTGCAGCTGGGATGCCCAGTCGTCGCCGAGCTCGCCGTCGAGGCGCCGGTCGAGCGTCGCCGCCAGCCGCCGCCCTATCTGCGGGCCGCGCGGGACGCCGGCGGCGAGCAGGTCGTCGCCGTCGATCGCCAGCGTGACGTGGCGCAACTCGTCCAGCCAGCGCCGCGGCGCCTCGGACGGGCCGTCCGCACCGGCGAGCGCGACGGCCTCGACCGGCGCGCGGCGCAGGACGCGGGCGAGCTCGGACGGCCGCCGCGCCGCGGCGGCCTGTGCCGCCAGCCGGCGCGATCGCCCGGCGGCGCGCAGGACCGCGCGCTCCGCCGCGGTGAACTCGAGCGCGGCGAGTCGCTGATCCGCGTCGTCGGGGCGCTCCGCCAGTGCCGCGGCGAGCACGACGAGGTCGGGCCGCCCCTCGCCGGCGGGCAGCAGCCGCAGCGCGGCCGCGGTGCGCGGGCGATCGGGCGCCAGCCACGGCGCCAGCCCGAGCGCGACCGCGCTCTGCAGCGCGGCGACGGGATCGGGCTCGGCCAGCGCGAGGCGCAGCTCGCTGCCGATCCGCGCGCCCGAGACGCGCTCGGCGAGGCCGCCCTCCACGGCCGTGCGGGCGAGCTCGGCCGTGTGCGGCTCGATCTCGAAGTCCAGCCGCGCGCGGTAGCGCGCGAGCCGCCACAGCCGCGTCGGGTCGTCGCGGAAGCTCGCGTCGTGCATGACCCGCAGGCGGCGTGCCGCGAGGTCGTCGAACGCGTGCTCGACGGCCCGCAGCTCGCCACCCGCGAGATCGAGCGCGATCGCGTTGATCGTCACGTCGCGCCGCACGAGATCCTCGCCGATGCCGGCCGGCCGGACGTCGGGCAGCGCACCGGGCCGCGCGTACTCCTCGGTCCGTGACGCGGCGAGATCCCATCGGCAGCCGCCGAGGTTGATCGTGGCCGTGCCGAAGCGCTCGTGCGTCGCGGCGGCGTCTCCGAGCGCGGCGGCGAGCGCCGCGACGTCGCCCTCGACGACGACATCGAGCTCGCGTGGGACGCGCCCGAGCAACAGATCGCGGACCGCGCCGCCGACGAGGTACACGCCGTGTGCACCGCCGACGACCGTCAGCAGGCGCCGGCCGCACGGTAGGGCGGCGAGGTGCTCGAGCAGATCGTCCATCGCCACAGTCTCGCGCCTGCGCCCGACGGCGCGGGGCGGGTCCCGCTCGCCGGCGCCCGATCGCGAGCGGCGGGCCTCCTCGCCACGCCCGGCCGCGAGCGGCGAGTCGGGCGGGAGCGATCACTAGCATCATCCACGTGATCGCACCGCCCCGCCGCGTACAGGCGCTGGCGCGGCTCGCGCTCGGGGTCGTGGCGGTCGTGTTGCTGGTCGCGCCGCTGCTGTTCGGTCGTGAGGCCGACGTCTCCAATTCCGACGTCGCGTTCATCGAGACCACCGAGAGCACGCCGGCCACCGCCGGACCGCGCGCCGGCAGCCATCCCGCCGACGACCACTTCGAGTGGCCCGTCTACGGCTACACGAAGTCGCGCACCCACCACCTGCCGCTGACCGTCACGCCGCGCCCGCCCTATCACCAGGCGTGGGCGTACCGCGGCAAGGTGCTGCTCGAGTTCGCGCCGGTCCTGTGCGGGCGCAAGATCTACGTCCTGAAGAACAACGCGGCGCTCTACGCGCTCTCGCGGCGGACCGGCAAGCCGCGCTGGAAGCGCAAGCTCGGCGAGCTCGCGGCATCCTCGCCGGCGTGCAGCCACGGCGTCGTCTACGCCGTGATCCTGCAACGCGGGCACAAGCTCCGCAAGGGCCGCGTCGTCGCGGTGTCGGCGAAGAACGGGCGCACGCTGTGGTCGCGCAAGCTGCCCAGCCGAGCCGAGTCCTCGCCGCTGCTCGACCGCAACCGGCTGATCTTCGGCACCGAGAACGGGACCGTCTACGCGCTGCGTGCCTCGACGGGCAAGATCCGCTGGACCTACAAGGCCTCGGGCGCCGTCAAGGGCGCGATCGCGCTCGACGGCGACAAGCTCTACTTCGGCGACTACGGCGGCAACGTCCAGGCGATCCGCCGCTCCAACGGGCACAAGGTGTGGAAGGTCAGGGCGGACAGGCGCCTGCTCGGCATCGGCTCGGGCAGCTTCTACTCGTCTGCGGCGGTCAGCTACGGGCGGGTCTTCATCGGCAGCACGAACGGCAACGTCTACTCGTTCTCCGCGAAGGACGGCAAGCTCGCGTGGCGCAAGCACACCGGCAACTACGTGTACGCCTCGCCGGCCGTCGGCCAGGTGCCCGGCGGTCAGCCGACCGTCTACATCGGCTCCTACGACGGGCGCTTCTACGCGCTCAGCGCACGCAACGGAAGGTCGCTGTGGGTGCGCTCGCTGGGAACGAAGATCTCGGGAGCGGCGACGATCGTCGGCGACCTCGTGTTCGTCTCCGATCTCGGCAAGCGCACGACCTGGGCGCTCGGCGCACAGCGCGGCGCGACGGTCTGGAAGACGCGCCGCGGCGGCTTCAACCCGGTCATCAGCGACGGTCGGCGGATCTACTTCGCGGGCTTCACGTCGCTGTTCGCGCTCGACCACCGGGGCCGGCCGTTCGACAGCGCGACCAAGGGCACACCGACGCGCTCCGAGACGAGCGCCCAGGAGCGCGCGGCACGCAGCGCGCTCGGCGCCGAGCGCGCTGCGCGCCAGGCACGTGCCGATCGCCGAAGGGTGATCGACCGCCGCGTCGCGCGCCACAAGCGCTACCTCGCCCGCAAGGCGGCCAAGCACGAGCGCTATCTCGCCCGCAAGGCGGCCAAGCACGAGCGCTACCTCGCCCGCAAGGCCGCACGCCACAAGCGCTACCTCGCACGCAAGGCTCGCGAGGCGAGAGCGCGCCGCGAACGGCGCTGACGCGACGCGGGCGGGTCGCCTGTCAGGGGCGAACGGCGATGCCGGCCGCCGCGAGGTGCGCTTTGGCGTCGCGGACGCGGAACGTGCCGTAATGGAAGATCGACGCGGCGAGCGCCGCGTCGGCCCCCGCGTGCAGCGCCTCCGCGAGATGCTCGAGCGTGCCGGCGCCGCCTGAGGCGATGATCGGCACCCCGACGGCCTCGCTGACGGCACGCGTCAGGGCGAGGTCGTAGCCGCCGGTCGTCCCGTCGCCGTCCATGCTCGTCAAGAGGATCTCCCCGGCGCCGCGCTCGACGGCCTCGCGCGCCCACGTGACGACGTCGACGCCGGTGCCGGTGCGCCCGCCGGCGACGAAGACCTCCCATCCGCCGTCGGCGGCGCGGCGCTTGCAGTCGATCGCCAGCACGACGCACTGCGCGCCGAAGACGTCGGCCAGCTCGCCGACGAGCGCGGGCCGTGCGACCGCGGCCGAGTTCACAGACACCTTGTCGGCACCGGCGTCGAGCACGCCCTGGGCGTCCGCCGCCGAGCGGATCCCGCCGCCGATCGTGAACGGGATGAAGACGTCCTCGGCGACGCGCCGCGCGAGCTCGACGACCGTCTCGCGCTTGTCGCTCGTCGCCGTGATGTCGAGGAAGACGAGCTCGTCGGCGCCCTCGGCGTCGTAGTAGGCGGCGAGCTCGACCGGATCGCCGGCGTCGCGGATGTCGACGAAGTTCGTGCCCTTCACGACGCGGCCGGCATCGACGTCGAGGCACGGGATGACGCGCTTGAGGTGCACGTGTCGAGCGTAGTGCAGGTCACTTCAAGACCCGCCGCGCCCTGCCGATACATGGGTGACGATGAACCGCCGCCCGTCCACCAGGCCGCGCCGCGCCCGGCGCGCGATCGCCCTACCGGTCGCGGGCGCGACGATCGCGCTGATCGCCCCGATCGTCCTGTGGACGCGCTACGGCGACGGCGACCCGTTGCACGCGCTGGAGGTCGCGGTCGTCGCGGCGATCGTCGCGTGGACGATCGCGCGCCGCGCCGAGGATCGCGACGTCGCGACCGCTCGCCCCGAGCCGCGCCGTGTCGTGCACGGGACCGGCTGCCGGCCGCATCGCGGCGCGCAGCCCGCCCCGCGCCCCGCTCGTGACGTCGGCTGCCGCGCCGCGGCCGACCACCGGCACGAGCGCCGCCCGGCGCGCCGGCGCAGCCGGCCCTGACCCGCCGCGTCTGGCGCGCAACGCAGCCGCCAGCCCGCCGGGCCCGCCCGCTCAGCCGCCGAGCGCCGAGATGCCCTCGGCGACGGTGAAGCGCCGCTCGTAGAGCGCCTTGCCCGCTATCACCCCGCTGAGCTTGGCCTCGCCGAGCCCGGCGAGCGCGACGAGATCGTCGAGCTTGCCGATCCCGCCGGAGAAGATGAACTCCCCGCGCACGACCGTGGCGGTCTCCCGGACCTCGTCGAGGTCGGGCCCGCCGAGCAGTCCGTCCTTGTCGACGTTCGTGACGACGAACGTCCGCACGCCATGGTCCTGCAGGCGCTCGATGGCGTCGGCGGCGGGCAGCGTCGTCGTCTCGGTCCAGCCGGCCGTCGAGACGAAGCCGCCGCGCGTGTCGACGCTGACGACGGTGCGCTCGCCGAACTCGGCGACGACCGCGTCGAGGAAGTCCATGTCCGCGAACGCCGCCGTGCCGAGGATGACGCGCGCGGCGCCGGCGGAGAACGCGTCGCGCACCGCCGCGACCGAGCGCAGCCCGCCCCCGGTCTGCACGGGTACCCCGAGCTCGCCGGCGATCCGCTCGAGGTGATGGAGGTTCTGCGGAGTCCCGGTGCGCGCCCCGTCGAGATCGATGACGTGCAGGTATCGGGCACCGGCGTCGACCCAGTCGCTTGCCGCCTTGAACGGGTCGTCCTGGTAGACGGTCTCGGCGGCGAAGTCGCCCTGCACGAGGCGCACCGCGCGACCGCCGGCGATGTCGATCGCCGGATAGAGGATCACGTGGCTGCGTGCACGGTCGCGCAGATGCCGGCGAAGTTGCGAAGGAGCGCAAGGCCATCGGCGGAGGACTTCTCGGGGTGACACTGGGCGCCGAAGACGTTGCCCTGCTGGACGAAGGACACGAACGGGACGCCGTACTCCCCCATGCCGAGCACGATCGCGTGATCCTCGGGCTCGGCGACGAACGAGTGCACGTGGTAGAAGGCGGCCGGGTTCGTCAGCCCCTCGACGAGCGGCGAGGTCCGCTGCCAGGTCACCGAGTTCCAGCCGATGTGCGGCGACTTCAGGCCGCGGGTGTCGAGCGCGACGATACGCCCCGCCAGCAGACCGAGCCCGTCGGAGCCCTCGTGCTCGTCGGAGCCGTCGAACAGCAGCTGCATGCCGAGGCACAGCCCGATGACCGGCACGCCGGCGCCCGCGCGCTCGCGCACGACCTCGTCGAGGCCGAGCGCGCGCAGCCGCCGCATCGCCTCGGGGAACGCGCCGACGCCGGGGACGACGAGCCCGTCGGCGGCGCGCAGCGCGTCGTGGTCGGCCGTCGCCACGATCGGGGAACCGATGTGCGCGAACGCGCTGAGCACCGAGCGGCGGTTGCCCATCCCGTAGTCGACCATCGCGATGCTCATGACGTCAGCGTCCCCTTCGTCGACGGCACGCCGGACTCGGTCGGGTCGATCGCGATCGCCGCGCGCAGCGCGCGCGCGAAGGCCTTGAAGGCGACCTCGATGATGTGGTGAGCGTTGGTTCCGGCCTGCACGTCGACGTGCAGCGTCATCCGTGCGTTGTTGGCGACGGCGCGGAAGAACTCCTCGAGCAGCTCGTGCTCGAAGCCGCCGGTCTCGCCGGGGACGAGGCCGGGCGCGTCCACGGCGCAGAACGGCCGCCCGGAGATGTCGATCGCGCACAGCGCGCGCGCCTCGTCCATCGGCACGATCGCGTGGCCGTAGCGATAGATCCCGGCGCGGTCGCCGAGCGCGGTGTCGAGCGCCTGCCCGAAGACGATCCCGACGTCCTCGACGGTGTGGTGCGCGCCCGTGTGCAGGTCGCCCGTCGCGGCCACGTCGAGGTCGATCCGCGCGTGGCGGGCGAGCAGGTCGAGCATGTGGTCGAGGAAGCCGACGCCGGTCCGCCGCGCGCCGAGGCCCTCGCCGTCCAGGCCCAGCGACAGCCGGATCCTTGTCTCCCCGGTCTCCCGGTCCTTCTCGGCGAAGCGCGTCATGGGGAGGGATTCTCCCCGATGGGAGCATCGATCCGAGCGACCATCGACTCGGCGTGCACCACGAAGCCCTCGGCGCGGGCGATCGGCGCCCCCGCGGCGGCCAGCGCCGGGACCGCGGCCGTGCCGATGTGGACCTCGCTGAAGCGGCGGCGAAAGTGGCGCGCCGACAGGCCCGAGGCGAAGCGCGCGGAGCCGCCCGTCGGCAACGAGTGGTTCGAACCCGCGACGTAGTCGCCGAACGCGGTCGCCCCCGACGCGCCGACGAAGACGCAACCGGCGCTGCGCACGCGCCGTGCGAGCCGCTCGGCACCGGGGCCGACGAGCTCGAGGTGCTCGGGCGCGAAGGCCTCAGCGAAGGCGAGCGCGTCGGCAAGCGAGCCGGCGCGTGCGAGCACGAACGCGGCGGGATCGGAGTGCGGGCGCTCGACGACGAGCTCCTCGAGCTGCGCCTGCAGGGCGTCGAGGAACGCCACGTCGTCGCTCACCGCCACCACCGGCGCCCCCGGCCCGTGCTCGCCCTGGGCCAGCATGTCGAGCGCGACGAGCCGCGCGGGCGCGCTCGCGTCGGCGAGCACGAGGACGTCGCTGGGTCCGTAGAAGCCGTCGATCCCGACGCTGTCGGAGACCTGTCGCTTGGCCTCCTGGACGATCAGGCTGCCGGGTCCGGCGATGACGTCCGCGCGCGCGATCGTCTCGGTGCCGTAGGCGAGCGCGGCGATCCCGTGCGCGCCGCCCATCGCGTAGACCTCGGTCACGCCGCACAGCGCGCACGTCCCCAGGATGACCGGGTCGATCGCGGGCGGCGTCAGCACGACGACCTCCTCGACCCCCGCGGCGCGCGCGGTGACGACGCCCATGACAAGGCTCGACGGGTACGGAGCGCGGCCGCCGGGCACGTAGATCGCGGCGCGCCGGACCGGGACCTCGCGCAGCACGACGCGGTGGCCCTGCGCCAGCACGACCTCGTTGTCCTGGCCGACGCCCGCATCGGCCACGAGCGCGACGTTCGCGATCGCGACCTCCAGGCCGGCGCGCACGTCGTCGGCCAGCAGTGCCGGGTCGAGATCGGCGGGCGCGACGCGCAGCAGGCCGGACCCGTCGACCCCGGGCTCGGCCCCGCCGGTGTCGAAGCGCGCGACAAGCTCGCGCAGCGCACGGTCGCCGCCGCTGCGGACGGTCGCGAGGATCTCCGCGACGACCGCGCTGACCGACTCCGGGGCCGGCGCGAGCGCGCGCGCCGCCGCGGCGGCCGCTACCGGGTCGCTGCCGACCTCGACGCGCTCAAGGCGCACGCAGCTTCTCCAGCATGGCGTCCATCGCCGCTGCCTTGAGCTTGTGCGACACCGGGTTTGCGATCAGCCGCGCCGTCGAGACGTAGAGCGTCTCGCGGATCACGAGGTTGTTCTCGCGCAGCGTCGTGCCGGTGGCGGTGAGATCGACGATCGCCTCGACGAGGCCGGTCAGCGGTGCGAGCTCGACGGATCCCTTGACCTCGACGATCTCCGCCTGGCGGCCGGTCTCCTCGAAGTAGGCGATCGCGGTCTTGTAGTACTTCGTCGCGACGCGCATGACGCCGAGCCGGCGCAGCGCCTCGACGGACGGATCGGGCCCGTCGACGGTCGCGAGCACCATCTCGCAGCGCCCGAAGCCGAGGTCCAGCAGCTCGTAGACGTCGCGCTCGGGCTGCTCCTTGAGGACGTCCTTGCCCGTGATCCCGACGTCCGCCGCGCCGGCCTCGACGTAGGTCGGCACGTCGGAGGGGCGCATCGTCACGACCCCGATGTCCTCGAACAGGAGCTTGCGGTCGTTGGAGCGGACCTCGCTCGTGTCGAGGCCGAGCGTGTCGAGCAGGTCCAGCGTCTCCCCCATGAGCGCGCCGCGCGGCACCGCGATCGTCAGGCCGAGGCTCACGTCGTCACCGCCCGCTCCTCGCCGGCCAGGGCGATATGCAGACGATCGATGCCGAGCGCGAAGCCGACGGCCGGCAGCGGGCGCCCGAAGCGCCCGAGCAGGTCGTCGTAGCGGCCGCCGCGGCCGATCGGCGCGCCGAGCGTCGCGTCGTAGACCTCGAAGACCGCGCCGGTGTAGTAGCCGAGGTCGTGCACGAGGCCGAGGTCGAAGATGACGCGCGCGGCGACCTCCGGGGCGAGCCGCTCGTGGACGAGGCGCAGTCCGGCGACCGCGTCGCCGACCGGGCCGTCGGCGTCGCTGAGCAGCTCCGGTCCGCCGCGCATCTGCGGGACGCGCAGCAGCAGCGCCGCGTCGTCGCCGGTCAGGCCGAGCCGTCCGAGCTCGGATTCCAGCAGGACGAAGTCGCGCTGCACGAGCGCCGCCACGAGCGTGTCGCAGACCGCCTCGGCGACGTCGAAGGAGCGCAGCAGCGTGCGGTACAGCGACGCGTCGCCGAGCCCGATCCTGTAGCCGCGCAGCCCGGTCGCGTCCAGCGCATGGCACAGGACGCTGAGCGCCTCGGCCGTGCCGTCGGGCGCCGGCGCGCCGACGAGCTCGATCCCGGCCTGCAGGAACTCGCGCATCTGGCCGCGGTGCGGGCGCACGCCGCGGTAGGCGTGGGCGAAGTAGCAGAAGCGCAGCGGCGGCTCGGCGGTCGGGTAGCGCGACGAGACGAGCCGCGCGATCGGCACGGTCATGTCGGTGCGCAGCGCGAGCACCTCGCCGTGGTCGTCGAACACGCGGTATGCGGGGGGCGCGCCGCCGCCGCGGCCGAGGACGGTCTCGTACTCGAGCGCGGGCGTCCACACCTCCCCGTAGCCGTCGAGCTCGAAGACGGCGCGGACCGCCTCGGTGATGTCGCGAAGCTCGCGCATCTCGTCGGGGAGCACGTCGCGCGTGCCCGAGGGGATCGGGTGGATCGTCGTGCGGGTGTCGGTTGGTTGCGTCACGGTTGCCTGCAAATCTATTCGGGCGCCGTGCCGAGCGACCGCCGGCCGCCGCACGCGCAGCGACCCGGCTCGTCCACGGCGACGCGCCGTGAGGTCAGTGAGTCTCGGCGTGGACGGGCTCGGTGGCGACGCGCTCGATGCGCGCGCCGAGCTCGCGCAGGCGCTCGTCGATGCGCTCGTAGCCGCGATCGATCTGGCGGATGTTGCCGATCTCCGAGCGTCCCTCGGCACACAGCGCCGCGATCAGCATCGCCATCCCGGCACGGATGTCCGGCGACTCGACCCGCTCTCCGCGCAGCCGCGACGGGCCCGAGACGAGCGCGCGATGCGGATCGCACAGCGTGATGTCCGCGCCCATCAGGACGAGCTTGTCGGTGAAGATCATGCGGTTCTCGAACATCCACTCATGGATCAGCGCCGTGCCGTCGCACTGCGTGGCGAGCGCCACCGCGATCGAGGTGAGATCGGCGGGGAACGCCGGCCACGGGCCGTCCTGGACGGTGATCTTGTGCTCGCCGACGTCGCGCGCCATGCGCAACGGCTGGTCACCGAGCACGATGACGTCGTTGCCGTCGAGCTCGGAGTGCAGCCCGAGCCGCTCGAAGACGAGGCGGATCATCCGCAGATCACCGGGGATCGTGTCGCGGATGCGCAGCTCGCCGCCCGTCGCGCCGGCGAGCGCCATGAACGAGCCGATCTCGATGTGGTCGGGGCCAATCGTGTGATCGCAGCCGTGCAGCTCGGCGTTGCCGTTGACCGTCAGCACGTTGGACCCGATGCCCTGGATGCCCGCGCCCATGTTGACGAGCATGCGCGCGAGATCCTGGACGTGCGGCTCACAGGCGGCGTTGCCGATGACGGTCAGGCCGGGAGTGCGCGACGCGGCGAGCAGCGCGTTCTCGGTCGCCATCACCGACGGCTCGTCCATGAAGACATCGCCGGCGCACAGCCCGCCGGGAGGCGCCGTCAGCTCCATGTCGCGGTCGTGCTCGACGCCGGCGCCGAGCGCGCGGAACGCGTCGAGGTGCGGATCGAGGCGCCGCCGGCCGATGACGTCGCCACCCGGCGGCGGCACGCGCACGCGGCCGAAGCGGGCCAGCAGCGGGCCCGCGAGCAGGAACGAGGCGCGGATGCGCTCGGACAGCACGCGGTCCAGCGCGGCGTCCGGACCGACGTCGGCCGCGCACAGCGCGACCTCGTGGTCCGAGAGCCAGCTGATCCGCACGCCGAGCGCTTCGAGCAGCGCCAGCATCGCCCCGACGTCCTTGATCTTCGGGACATTCCGGACCACGACCTCGTCCTCGGTCAGGACCGAGGCGGCGAGGATCGGAAGAGCACCGTTCTTGTTGCCGGCCGGCACGATCGTGCCGGACAGCGCGGTGCCTCCGTCGATGACGAACTTCTCCATGAGCGGGTGCCTTCCGGCGACGGGAACAGGGCGGAAGGGCTGGGCTAGGGTAACAGCCATGCCCACCAGGATTTCGCGCGACGACGCCTGGTCCCTGCTGACGGACTGGGTCGCGTCGGCGTCGCTGCGCCGTCATTGCCTCGCCGTCTCGGCCGCGATGGGCGCATATGCCGCGCGCGAGGCGCCGACCGGCCCGAACGTCGTCGAGCTGTGGGCGGTCACCGGGCTCCTGCACGACGCCGACTACGAGCGCTTCCCGGACATGGACGACGGACAGCGAGGCCACCCCCGGACGATCATGGCCGAGCTCGAGCGCCGCGACGCGCCGCCCGAGATGGTGCGAGCGATCGCCTCGCACGCCGAGTACCTCGGCGTCGTACCCGCGTCGCCGCTCGAACGCACGCTGGTCGCCGTCGACGAGCTCTGCGGCTTCCTCGTCGCCTGCGCGCAGGTCCGCCCGGACGGCATCGTCGCGCTGACGCCCACGTCCGTGAAGAAGAAGCTCAAGCAGCCGTCGTTCGCGGCCGCCGTCTCCCGCGACGACGTGCGCGGCGGGGCGGACCTGCTCGGCGTCGACTTCGACGCCCACGTGGCGTTCGTCATCGCGGCACTCGAAGCGCAGGCCGGCGAGCTCGGCCTGCACGGCAACACCGCGCGGGCGCGTTAGCCGCGGCGACACCTCGGGGCCGGCGCGGCGCCGCCGCCGGGCACCGCGGCGAGCAGACGCTGCCGGCCACGCTGCCGGCCGCCGCCGGCGATCCGCGACGGATCGGGGCCTGCAAGATCCGTTGCAGTCCGCCGCTTGACGCGTGAAACTCCTGCGCAGGAGCTGTTCGGCAGTCCCTTCCGTCCGCCGGCCTGTGTAGCTTGTGCGAACACATGTTCGGCCCTCGCGTCACCACTTTGGCACTCCGCATCGCCCGCGCTGGAGCCGCGCTCAGGGCATTCGCGTTGCTCGACGACGTGGCCGCGCCCAGCGCACCGCCGTGCTCCCAAGAGGTCGCTCCGACCGCCTGCCCCGACGTCTGCGCCACGAGGGGCGCCTCCGTGTCGGACGCCGCGCACCCGCACCGCCGCGCCATCAACCGGTCCGGGCGAGCTCGTCGGTCCGGCTCGCCGCCGGCGCGTCCCGCGGTCTGCCTGACCCCGGTCCGGACCCGCACCCCGCCAGTCGCCACCCTCGCGCACGACGCCGACCACTCCCACTACTAGCGGACCGCTTCCACAAGGGACCCCGCCTCCGCAAGGGACCCCACCTCCGCAACGTCTGTGCGGGGCGCCGGCGATGCGCGGCATGATGTGCGTCGCGTTGGCACGGCAACGGCCCGACGGCCGCGAGGTCTGTCCGGGGCGCCGGCGATGCGCAGGATGATGTGCGTCGGGTTGGTGCCCAAGGGATCCTGCGACCGCAGGGTCGGCGGGCGATGCGCGAGCTCGCGACCCGCCACACGGACGTCCGCGACGGGTTGCGCCAGTCGGAGACGGAACCGGTGCGGTCACGCAGACCCCGTCTCTCGTCGACCGCGTGGCCTAGCCGCTGATCGTCCGCATGCAGGGCAGCGAAGGACTCGCGCCGCGCTTCGGAGCGGTGGCCGCGCGGGCGGACCGCGCCGCTGAGGGCCATCACGGACAGTGCACGACAAAGAGCCGCCCAGTGGGCGGCTCTTTGATGAAGAAACCGGCGGCGTCCTACTCTCCCGGGCCCTTGCGGGCCAAGTACCATCGGCGCTGAGGGGCTTAACTGCTCTGTTCGGAATGGGAAGAGGTGTTTCCCCCTCGCCCTGGCCACCGGAAAACGTTGAGAGTCTCCCCGGACCCTTCAAAACTGCACAGTAGCCACTGTTTCTGTACGACGAGTATCAAAAAGTCATCCGTCAAGCCCTCGGCCCATTAGTACTGGTCTCCTCAATACATTACTGTACTTACAGATCCAGCCTATCAACCTGGTGGTCTACCAGGGGCCTTACTCCCTCATGGGGATGGGAGAATTCATCTCGAGGTTGGCTTCCCGCTTAGATGCCTTCAGCGGTTATCCAATCCGCACGTAGCTAATCTGCTATGCCCTTGGCAGGACAACAGATACACCAGAGGTGCGTTCATCCCGGTCCTCTCGTACTAGGGACAACTCCTCTCAATTCTCCAACGCCCACGGCAGATAGGGACCGAACTGTCTCACGACGTTCTGAACCCAGCTCGCGTACCGCTTTAATGGGCGAACAGCCCAACCCTTGGGACCCACTACAGCCCCAGGATGCGACGAGCCGACATCGAGGTGCCAAACCGGGCCGTCGATGTGGACTCTTGGGCCCGATAAGCCTGTTATCCCCGGCGTACCTTTTATCCGTTGAGCGACGGCACTTCCACTTGCTACCGCCGGATCACTAAGACCTACTTTCGTACCTGCTCGACCTGTCAGTCTTACAGTCAAGCTCCCTTGTTGCCTTTACACTCTACGCACGATTTCCAGCCGTGCTGAGGGAACCTTTGTGCGCCTCCGTTACATTTTGGGAGGCGACCGCCCCAGTCAAACTACCCGCCTGACACTGTCCACTGCCCGGATTCACGGCGCAGTGTTAGAAACACAATACATCAAGGGTGGTATCTCAAGGTTGACTCCACACCAGCCGCAGCCGATGCTTCAAAGCCTCCCACCTATCCTGAGCGAGATGCACCGCATTCCAATATCAGGTTGTAGTAAAGGTGCACGGGGTCTTTCCGTCTAGCCGCGGGTACTCGGCATCTTCACCGAGACTGCAATTTCACCGAGCCCCTCGTTGAGACAGCGCCCAAGTCGTTACGCCATTCGTGCAGGTCGGAACTTACCCGACAAGGAATTTCGCTACCTTAGGACCGTTATAGTTACGGCCGCCGTTTACCGGGGCTTAGCTTCGCTGCTTCGGACCGAAGTCCTAACAACTCCACGTAACCTTCCGGCACCGGGCAGGCGTCAGCCCCTATACGTCGTCTTACGACTTAGCAGAGACCTGTGTTTTTGGTAAACAGTCGCTTGGGCCAATTCACTGCGGCCCCCTCGGGCTCGGCGCGCAAGGCGCTCTACCCTACCGGGGCGCTCCTTATCCCGAAGTTACGGAGCAATTTTGCCGAGTTCCTTAACGAGGGTTATCTCGATCACCTTAGTATTCTCTACTTGCCCACCTGTGTCGGTTTTGGTACGGGCACGCGCAACCTCCCTAGAGGCTTTTCTTGGAGGCATGGCGTCTGGGACTCGCCGGCTTAGAGCCAGCTGGCATCGCGCCTCAGGTTATGCGGCCCCGCATTTAACAGGGGCCACCCCTACACGCTTACCCCAGGACGACCATCGCCTGGGTTCCCTTAGCCTTCCTCGTCCCCCCATCGGTCAAACGGTTGCGACGTGGTACAGGAATATCAACCTGTTGGCCATCGACTACGCCTTTCGGCCTCGCCTTAGGTCCCGACTAACCCTGAGCAGACGAACTTTACTCAGGAATCCTTGGGCAATCGGCGGAGAGGATTCTCACCCCTCTTTCGTTACTCATGCCGGCATTCTCACTTCCCAGGCCTCCACGGCTGGCTTACGCCGCCGCTTCACTGGCCAGGGAACGCTCTCCTACCGCGTGATCCGAAGATCACACCCGCAGCTTCGGTGTATAGCTTGAGCCCCGTTACATTATCCGCGCCCGAGCACTTGACCAGTGAGCTGTTACGCACTCTTTCAAGGGTGGCTGCCTCTAAGCCAACCTCCTGGTTGTCTATGCACTCGGACATCGTTTGCCACTTAGCTATAACTTGGGGACCTTAGCTGGCGGTCTGGGCTGTTTCCCTTTTGACGCTGAAGTTTATCCCCCAGCAACTGACTCCCGGCGTAGGCGTAGCGGTCTTCGGAGTTTGCCTGAAGTCGGTAACCTGGTAGGGCCCCTAGTCCAAACAGTGCTCTACGGCCGCCACGCAATTTAGCCGAGGCTATACCTAAATATATTTCGGAGAGAACCAGATATCACTTGGTTTGATTAGCCTTTCACTCCGACCCACAGGTCATCCGCCCAGTTTTCAACCTAGGTCGGTTCGGTCCTCCACGAGGTCTTACCCCCGCTTCAACCTGCCCATGGGTAGCTCACCAAGTTTCGGGTCTAGCGCCTACGACTATGTTCGCCCTATTTGGACTCGCTTTCGCTTCGGCTCCGCTCATCGCTTAACCTTGCCGCAGACGACTAACTCGCCGGCTCGTTATGCAAAAAGCACGCGGTCACATCACAAGGATGCTCCCACCGCTTGTAGGCACGTGGTTTCAGGTACTATTTCACTCCCCTTCCGGGGTACTTTTCACCTTTCCCTCACGGTACTAGTCCGCTATCGGTCACCTAGGAGTACTTAGCCTTGGAGGGTGGTCCCCCCAGATTCAGTCCACGTTTCACGGGTGTGGACTTACTCAGGAACATACGACGGAAGATCATGCAATTTCGTCTACGGGACGGTTGCCCTCTATGGTGCGCGGTTCCACGCGCTTCGACTATCACATGATTTTGTAACTTCCGCCAGGCCGGTCACGGCCTGGAACGTACGTCCTACAACCCCAGCTGCGCAACGCGTGACCGCTTACACGCCTCTGGTTTGGGCTGATCCCTTTTCGCTCGCCACTACTCAGGGAGTCTCGGTTGATTTACTTTCCTCGGGGTACTGAGATGTTTCACTTCCCCCGCTTGTCTCCAGCCGGCCTATGTGTTCAGCCGGCGGCGACGCCGCATTACCAGCGCCAGGTTTCCCCATTCGGAAATCCGCGGGTCAAAGGCTATTCAGCGCCTCACCGCGGCTTATCGCAGCCGTTCACGTCCTTCATCGACTCTAGGTGCCAAGGCATCCACCATGTGCCCTTATTATCTTGACGGTGATCGAACCCTCCGCTTCCGCGGCGGTTCGGTGATACCCGTCGCCGCCCCGCTTATCGATGGGGCGGCGATGTGGCTAACTGTGCAGTTTTCAAGGGTCGCAGGGAGGCGCCCCACGGGACTCGTGGGCCGGTCTCTCAAAACTCAACAGCATGCACCGGCTAAAGCTCCGCGGTATGCGCAGCTCGCCAGGCCAGGTTCGGTCGACATACTAGGCCGCATGGTCGGTGACCATCGCATCAGATCCCACCGCGAGTCCACCCGAGGGTGGAGAGGCGATGGACAGGCGATGGCGCCGTGCCATACGGGCCCCATTACGGGGCTCCCTAGAAAGGAGGTGATCCAGCCGCACCTTCCGGTACGGCTACCTTGTTACGACTTCACCCCAGTCACGAGCCCCACCTTCGACGGCTCCCTCCCTTGCGGGTTAGGCCACCGGCTTCGGGTGTTGCTCACTCCCGTGGTGTGACGGGCGGTGTGTACAAGGCCCGGGAACGTATTCACCGCGGCAATGCTGATCCGCGATTACTAGCAACTCCACCTTCATGTAGGCGGGTTTCAGCCTACAATCCGAACCGAGACGCGCTTTAAGGGATTCGCTCCACCTCGCGGTATCGCAGCCCTCTGTACGCGCCAATGTAGCACGTGTGTAGCCCTGGACATAAGGGGCATGATGACTTGACGTCATCCCCACCTTCCTCCGGTTTGTCACCGGCAGTCTCGCATGAGTCCCCAACTAAATGCTGGCAACATGCGACGGGGGTTGCGCTCGTTGCGGGACTTAACCCAACATCTCACGACACGAGCTGACGACAGCCATGCACCACCTGTGAACCTGCTCCGAAGAGAAGACCTGTTTCCAGGCCGGTCAGGCACATGTCAAGCCCAGGTAAGGTTCTTCGCGTTGCGTCGAATTAAACCACATGCTCCGCTGCTTGTGCGGGCCCCCGTCAATTCCTTTGAGTTTTAGCCTTGCGGCCGTACTCCCCAGGCGGGTCACTTAATGCGTTAGCTCCGGCACGGAGGGAGTCGACACCCCCCACACCTAGTGACCATCGTTTACGGCGTGGACTACCAGGGTATCTAATCCTGTTTGCTCCCCACGCTTTCGCGTCTCAGCGTCAATACCGTCCCAGTGAGCTGCCTTCGCCATTGGTGTTCCTCCTGATATCTGCGCATTTCACCGCTACACCAGGAATTCCACTCACCTCTTCCGGATTCGAGCCCGACAGTATCCACCGGCATTCCAGGGTTGAGCCCTGGACTTTCACAGCGGACTTATCGGGCCGCCTACACGCTCTTTACGCCCAATGATTCCGGACAACGCTTGCCCCCTACGTATTACCGCGGCTGCTGGCACGTAGTTAGCCGGGGCTTCTTCTGAAGGTACCGTCAGACTCCACGGCTATTAACCGCGAGCCCTTCGTCCCAACTGAAAGAGGTTTACAACCCGAAGGCCTTCTTCCCCCACGCGGCGTTGCTGCGTCACGCTTTCGCGCATTGCGCAAGATTCCCCACTGCTGCCTCCCGTAGGAGTCTGGGCCGTGTCTCAGTCCCAGTGTGGCTGATCGTCCTCTCAGACCAGCTACGCATCGTCGCCTTGGTAGGCCGTTACCCCACCAACAAGCTAATGCGCCGCGGGCCCATCCCAATGCGGAGGCCGAAGCTTCCTTTCGTCCGAAGACCACATCCGGTATTAGCCCGAGTTTCCTCGGGTTGTCCCGGTCATTGGGGCAGGTAACCCACGTGTTACTCACCCGTTCGCGGCTCTGCCCCGGGGCAAGCCCCGGTTCGTCGCTCCACTTGCATGTGTTAAGCACGCCGCCAGCGTTCGTCCTGAGCCAGGATCAAACTCTCCGTGAAGAACTGCTGGAGCCGACTGCTCAAAGATCTGTCGGCCCCGTCACGTAGAGCTGTCATGACCATAGTGCGGCACCAATACACGAGGTGCCGCGGTCGATGACGGGTTATTTCTATTTCTCAGGCCCCTCGCTGCCCGGCTGGGCACGAGGGGTCGAACCTGGACGCACACTGGATCGCTAGGTGCGATCCAAGTGCGCATGCTGTTGAGTTTTCAAAGACCGTCGCGCGTTCCCATGGGAGGGGACTCCTCCGGGGCCTGCGCTACAGCGAGTCGGACCTTCAACTCGCAGACAGGACGTGCCAGTATAGCGCTCCGAAGGGGCCCGTTGGAAGGGCAGCCGTTTCGAAGGCGCAGTGACCAGCGCAGCGCGGAGTATAGACAGGTCCGGCGGACGGAAGCCTCGCGGGTCCGCCGGGCGATCGCGTGACGAGCCGGTGATGGCGGCTCAGCCCGCGCGGCGCAGGCGCCGGAACGCGCGCTTGCCGACCTGCAGCACGGCGCCGTCCAGGCGAGCCGGCGCGACGTCGAGGTCGGCGGCCGACAGCGTCTCCCCGCCGAGCTTGACCGCGCCCTGGCCGAGCAGCCGGCGCGCGTCCGACCGCGTGCGCCCGAAGCTGTCGGCGATCAGCGCGGGCAGGTGCACGGTGTCGGCCGCGCCGTCGAACGTCGCCTCCTCGATCTCGTCGGGAAGCTCGTGCTGGACGAAGACGCGCTCGAAGCGTGCGGCGGCGTCGCTCGCCGCGTCGGTGGAGTGGAAGCGCTCGACGAGCCTTCGCGCGAGCGCGTGCTTGGCGTCGCGCGCCGACAGGCCCGCCGGCGCATCCTCCCCCAGCAGCAGGCCGTACCAGCCGGCCATCGCCGCATCCGGCAGGCTCAGCGCCTTGCCGTACATCTCGTGGGCGGGCTCGCTGACGCCGATGTGGTTGCCGAGCGACTTCGACATCTTGCGCTCGCCGTCGAGCCCGGCGAGGATCGGCATCGTCAGCGCGACCTGCTCCTCGATCCCGTACGCGCGCTGCACGTCGCGACCGAGCAGCAGGTTGAACTTCTGGTCGGTCCCGCCGAGCTCGACGTCCGCGCGCACAGCGACGGAGTCGTAGGCCTGCATCAGCGGATACAGCAGCTCGAGGATCGAGATCGGCTCGCGCGCGGCGTAGCGCTTGGAGAAGTCGTCGCGCTCGAGCAGCTGGGCCACGGTCGTCGTCCGCGTCAGCGCGAACAGCTCGATCATCTTCATGTCGAGCCATTCGGAGTTGTGGCGCAGCTCGATGCGGCCCGGGTCGAGGACCTTGTTGGCCTGGTCGACGTACGTCCGCGCGTTCGCATCGATCTGCTCGCCCGACAGCTGTGGGCGCGTCGAGGACCGGCCGCTGGGATCGCCGACGCGGGCCGTGTAGTCGCCGATGATCACGACGACGACGTGGCCGCGATCCTGGAACTCGCGCAGCTTGCGCAGCACGACGGTGTGGCCGAGGTGCACGTCCGGCGCCGTCGGGTCGAGGCCGAGCTTGACACGCAGGGGCCGTCCCTCCGCGAGCTTGCGCGCGAGCGCCCCCTCGGGGAGGCAGTCGACGGCATCGCGGGCGAGGAAGGCGGCTTCTGTAGCCGGGGATCCCGTCACAGGGCCAATGCTAGAGTCCGGCGGGCCCGTGGCGTTGTCTGCCGCTGTCGTCCCACGGTGCCTCGGGTACGTGCCGCGCAAGGAAGCCGCCGCCACCGCCTCGCCAGATGAGCGATCCGCAACGCCCTGACATCCTCGCCCTCTCGGAGCCTCCGCTCGGTCGCCCGCGCCTGAAGCGCCTGCGCCTCGGGCTGATCCTGCTCGGCCTGTCGATGCTCGCGCTCGTCTCGACGGCCTTCGGGATGATGATGGCCGTCGCGTCCGATCTGCCGGACCTCGAGAACCGCCAGGAGTTCCGCAAGGCGCAGAACTCGCTGCTCACCGACGTGCACGGCACCTACCTCGCCACGCTCGCCAACCAGGGCCGGATCATCATCCCGGCGCGCGACATCGCGCCCGTCATGCAGCACGCGATCATCGCGATCGAGGACCAGCGCTTCTACCAGAACGACGGCGTCGACCTGCGCGGCATCGGCCGCGCGCTGTGGCAGGACGTCTCGCAGGGCGGCCGCGCGGTGCAGGGCGGCTCGACGATCACCCAGCAGTTCGTCAAGAACGCGACGCAGGCGCAGAACAAGCGCACCGTGCTCGAGAAGCTGCGCGAGGCCGCGCTCGCCTACCACCTGACCCGCAAGTGGCCCAAGAAGAAGATCCTGACCGAGTACCTCAACTCGATCTACTTCGGCAACGGCGCGTACGGCATCGAGTCGGCCGCGCGCACGTACTTCGGCCAGGATCCGGACCACATCGGCTGCGGCAAGCCCGAGCGACGCTGCGCGAAGGAGCTCAACCCCGACGAGGCCGCGCTGCTGGCGGGGATGGTCGCGTCGCCCAGCGGCTTCGACCCGGTCAACGAATCCACGCGCGGCGCGGCGAAGCGGCGGCGCAACCTCGTGCTGTCGAAGATGTTCGACCAGGGCTACCTGACGCGCGGCGAGTACGTCGTCGCGCGTGCGCAGGAGCCGCCCCCGGCCGACCGCATCCACCCGCCCCAGGTCCAGGCCGCGACGAAGTCCGCCGCCTACTTCACGACCTGGGTCGGCCAGCAGGTCGTCGACCGCTACGGGGCGCGGCGCGCGCTCGAGGGCGGGCTGCGCGTGCAGACGACGCTCGACCTCGGCCTGCAGAAGCAGGCCGACCTCGCGGTCAAGCGCTGGCTCGGCGACCCGCCCGCAGGCCCCGAGGCGTCGCTCGTCGCGATCGACAACAAGACCGGCGAGATCCGAGCGATGGTCGGCGGCAGTGACTACTCGAAGGTGCCGTTCAACCTCGCCACGCAGGGTCAGCGCCAGCCCGGCTCGGCGTTCAAGCCGTTCGTGCTCGCGACCGCGCTGCGGCGGGGCATCTCGCCGGGCTCGACGTGGGCGTCCAAGAAGCTCGTCATCAACGTCCCGGGCAGCAGCGAGAAGTTCACGGTCAACAACTACGACAGCAACTACTCGGGCGTGAGCACCCTGGAGCGCGCGACGACGTTCTCCGACAACTCCGTCTTCGCGCAGGTCGCCATCAAGGCCGGTACGGCACGGATCGCCGGCACCGCGGAGCGGATGGGCATCCGCACGCCGGTCTCGCACAACTACGCGATCGCGCTCGGCGGGCTCAAGCACGGCGTCACGCCGCTCGACCTCGCGCACGCCTACGAGACGTTCGCGACGGGTGGGCTGCGCGTCACCGGCACGCTGGGCGCCGGCGCGAAGGGTCCCGTCGGCATCCGCAAGGTGTCATACCGCGACACCGGCAAGGTCCGCGACCGCAACCACGCGCGCACGAAGCGCATCCTCCCGGCGAGCGTCGCCGACGAGACGACGCACATCCTCGAGTCGGTCATCAAGGTGGGAACCGGCAAGGTCGCCGATCCCGGCGTCCGGGCCTGGGGCAAGACGGGCACCACCGAGAACTACGGCGACGCCTGGTTCGTGGGCGCCACGGACAAGCTCACGGTCGCCGTGTGGGTCGGCTACCCGCAGGGCCTCAAGCCGATGCTGACCGAGTATCGGGGCGACCCCGTGGCCGGCGGAACGTACCCCGCCCTCATCTGGCACGACTTCGTCGTCGGCTCGATCGCGGCCGAGCAGCGGCGCATGGAGCGCGCGTGCGCGGCCGACCAGCGCAAGATCGCCGACGAGCCGGCCGCGCCGCCGCCCGCGAGCTGCGTCCGGGCCGGGGTCGCGAAGCAGACGACCGCAGCCGAGGCCGCGGCACCGACCGTCCGGGCACGACGACGACGACGCCGCAGGACCAGAAGGCGACCGGCGACACGGGGGCCCAGACGAAGCAGGCCGCGCCCGGTCGGGGCGGCGGCGAGCCGGCCTCGGCGGCGCCACCGGCGGTCACGCCCCCGGCCGCCGTCACCCCGCCACCCGCGCCCACCCCGGTACAGCCTCCGCCGCCCGCTCCCGGCGTCGTCCCGGGCACGGAGCCCGGCGGCGCTCCGCCCGAGGGCGGAGCCGCTCCGACGCCGCCGTAGGCGGCCTCAGCGGGGACGCGGGACGCCGGGTGGTGGCCACGGCCGCGAGACGTGGCGGTTGCCGGCCTCGCAGAAGCGCCACGGCAGCTCGACGGCCTTCGTGATCCCGATCCGAGGGCCGGTCACGATCCCCGGCTCGCGACGCCCGGCGGGCGGGCCGCCGAGGCGGATCGGCCCGTCGATCAGCGACGTGGCGTTGAGCTCCAGGCCGATCGCGCAGGCCTGCGTCAGCTTGCCGGGGCCGGAGCACAGGTCGGTGCGGCGCGACCGGCCGCGGCGGACCGCCATCATCTCGATCCCGTCGACGGGCTCGAGCGCGCGGATCAGCACGGCCGCGCCCACGCCGGGCGGTTCGACGACGACGTTCAGCAGTGCATGGATCCCGTAGGAGCGGTAGACGTAGGCGAGCCCGGGTGCCTCGAACAGCGGTCGCGTGCGGGCCGTCAGGCCGGCGAACGCGTGGCAGGCGGGCTCGGAGTCATGGTAGGCCTCCGTCTCGACGATGACCCCGCGGCAGCCGTCGTGGGAGATCGTGCAGCCGACGAGCGCCCGCGCCGCGTCGACGACCGCCAGCTCGAGGGCGCGCCGGTGGCGCTCGGGATCGGCACTCACCCGCGGCCGCTGCCCGCGCTCACCCGGCGTCGCGGGCCAGCGCCGCGCGCGCCAGCTCGAGCTGCTCGCGGACGCGCGCCAGCGCCGTGCCGCCCTCGCTGACCTTCGACTCGAGCCACGAGCTCTGGGCCAGCAGCGCACGGAACTCGGCCGGGTCGAGCTGCTCGGACGCGCTGCGCAGCTCGCCGTCGGTGAGGTCGGCGAGCGTGCGGCCGGAGTCGACGGCGACGCGGACGAGCCCGGCGACGATGCCGTGGCACTCACGGAACGGGACGCCGCGCTTGACCAGGTGGTCGGCGACGTCCGTCGCGGCGATCAGGTCGTCCGAGGCGGCGGCGGACATCCGCTCGCGCTCGAAGCGCGCGCCGCGGATCATCCCGGCGGCGGCGGCGAGGCACAGGTCGATCGTGTCGACCGTGTCGAAGAGGTGCTCCTTGTCCTCCTGGAGGTCCTTGTTGTACGTCAGCGGCAGCGCGTGCATGACGCCGTGCAGGGCGCCGAGGTGGCCCGTGATGCGCGGCGCCTTCGCGCGCAGCAGCTCGGCGGCGTCCGGGTTCTTCTTCTGCGGCATGATCGACGAGCCGCTCGTCCAGGCATCGGGCAGCGTGACGAAGCCGAACTCCTCGCTGGACCACAGCACGAGCTCGGCGCCGAGGCGGCTGAGGTGCGTCGCGCACGTCGCCGCGGCGCTCAGGTAGTCCAGGACGAAGTCGCGATTGGAGACCGCGTCGATCGAGTTCGGGGCGACGCGCTCGAAGCCGAGCTCCTTCGCCACGGCGCCGCGGTCGGTGTCGAAGTTCACGCCCGCCAGCGCGCCGGCGCCGAGCGCCAGCGCCGCCGTCTGCGTCGCGGTGAAGCGGAAGCGATCACGGTCGCGCAGCAGCATCCAGACGTAGGCGAGCAGGTGATGGGACAGGTAGACGGGCTGCGCGCGCTGGAGGTGCGTGTAGCCCGGCAGCGGCCAGTCGAGGTGCGCCTCGGCCGCGTCGACGAGCGCCTGCGCGAGGGCGTCGATCGCGCGCGTCGCGTGGCCGGCGGCATCGCGCGTGAACAGCGCGACGTCGGTCGCGACCTGGTCGTTGCGCGAGCGCGCGGTGTGGATCTTGCCGCCGGAGCGGCCCGCGAGCGCGATCACCCGCCGTTCGACCGCGGAGTGGATGTCCTCGTCGTCGGGCTCGAACGCGAACGTGCCGGCGCCGAGCTCCGCCTCGACGGTGTCGAGCGCGGCGAAGATCGCGTCGCGGTCGTCGTCGCCGATGATCTGCTGCGCGGCGAGCATCCGCACATGGGCCCGCGACAGCGTGATGTCGTGGGGCCACAGGCGCTGGTCGAAGCCCAGCGAGGTGTTCAGCCGCCGGAAGACGGGGTCCTGCGGCTCGGAGAAGCGCGACATCGCGGGCGAGTGTACGTCGCGTGGCCGGCACAGGTTTCGATCCCGCCCCCGCCACAGGTCTGATTTCGCCCGGGTCACTACCCTCCGCGCCGTGAGCGACCGCAGCTACCCCCAACGCGACTACTCGCGGCCCGCCGAGGCCGTCGAGATCCTGCTCGTCCGCCACGGCGCCTCGGCCGACGCGGTCGAGGGCGAGACGTTCGAGCTGCTCGAGGGCCAGGCCGACCCGCCGCTGTCGCCCGACGGCCGGATGCAGGCCCACGCCGTGGCGCTGTACCTCGCCGAGCAGCCGGTCCGCGCGCTCTTCATCACGCCGCTGCGGCGCACCGCCGAGACCGCCGCTCCGATCGCCGCGATGACCGGCCTGGAGCCCTATGTCGTGCCCGACCTGCGCGAGCTGCATCTCGGCGAGCTCGACGGCGGCGCGTTCCGGATCGCGCTGCACAACGACGATCCCCGCATCAGGAAGGTCTTCGAGCAGCAGCGCTGGGACGCGATCGAGGGGGCGGAGCCGGCGGAGGCCGTCGCCGAGCGTGCGCGGGCCGGGATCGGGTTCATCGTCGCGAACGTCCCGGCCGGCGCATCGGTCGCGGCGATCGTCCACGGCGGCATCATCGGCGACATCTGCCAGCAGGCCTCGGGCAGCCGCGCGTTCGCGTTCGTCCACGCCGACAACGGCTCGATCACGCGCCTCATCGTCTTCCCCGACGGTCGTTGGATGATCCGCAGCTTCAACGAGACCGGCCACCTCGCCCAGCTCATGGGCTGACTACTCCTGGCCGAGCACCGCGCGCAGCGCGAGCGCGACCCGCGCGATCTGAGACTCGCTCAGCTGCGGGAAGAACGGCAGCGCGACGGAGCGCGCGGCGACGTCCTCGCAGACCGGGAACTCGCCCTCGCGATGGCCGAACGTCTCGCGGTAGTACGACATGAGATGGATCGCGGGCAGGTAGGGCTTGGACTGCACGCCGCGCTCGCGCAGCGCGCGGATCGTCGCGTCGCGATCGGTCCCGCGCGGCAGCTGCACGACGAACACGAACCAGCCGCGGCGGTCGCCGTCGTCCTCACAGGGGAGTTGCAGGCCCTCGATCCCGGCCAGCGCCTCGCGGTACAGCGCCGCCGCGCGGGCCCGGCCGGCGAGCATCCCGTCGAGGCGCCCCAACTGGACGAGGCCGATCGAACAGGCGATGTCCGACAGGCGGTAGTTGAAGCCCAGGCGGTCGTGGTCGAGCCAGTCCATGTCCGGCGCGCGGCCCTGGTTTCGCTCGGAATCGATCTGCGTCTTGACGGCGCGCTCGCCCGTCGTGACCATGCCGCCCTCGCCGGTCGTGAGCTGCTTGTTGGCGTAGAAGCCGAACGATGCCGGGTGCCCGCGCGCGCCGACCGCCGTCCCGTCCGCGTGAACCGCGCCGAGCGCCTCGCACGCGTCCTCGACGATCGGCAGCCCGAGCGCTTCCAGCGCCGGGATGTCGGCCGGGAAGCCGAAGATGTGGACCGGCAGGATCGCCGTCGTGCGCGAGGTGATCGCGGCCGCCGCGGCCTGCGGGTCGAGGTTCAGCGTGCGCGCGTCGATATCGGCGAAGACCGGCTTCGCGCGCTCGTAGATCGGGGCGTTCGCGCTCGCGACGAACGAGAACGGCGACGTCACGACCTCGTCTCCGTCCGTCACGCCGACGGCGCGCAGCGCGAGATGCAGGCCGGCGGTCCCGCTCGAGACCGCGCTCGCGTGCGCGGCCCCGATCCGCGCGGCGAACGCCTCCTCGAAGGCCGGGACGCGCGGGCCGAGCGACAGCTGTCGCGAGCGGAGCACGTCGGCGACGGCCCGCTCCTCCTCGTCGCCGAGGACCGGGCGGGCGAGCGGGATCTCCTCTTCCTGGACCGAGATGACGCGCTACTTGGCCGTCGCGACGCCGCGCACGCGGCTGGACTGCTCGGCGTACTCCAGCGAGTCGACGAGCGCCGTCCACGAGGCGGCGATGAGGTTCGTCGAGACGCCGATCGAGCCCCACGTCTCGGCGCCGTCGGTGGCGTCGATGAGCACGCGGATCTTCGCGTCCGAGCCCTTCGTCTCGTCGAGGATGCGGACCTTGAAGTTCGACAGCCAGGTGTCCGCGAGATGCGGGTGCGCCTCCGTCAGCACCGCCCGCAGCGCCGCGTCGAGCGCGTGCACCGGGCCGTTGCCGCGCGTCGTGTGGACGTAGCGCTCGCCGTCGACCGTGATCCGGATCGTCGCCTCGGTCTCGACGCGACCATCGGCGTTCTGGTCGACGATCACGCGCCACGACTCGAGCTCGAACAGCGGCTCGTACTCGTCGGCCTCCTTGCGCAGCAGCAGCTCGAACGAGCCGTCGGCCGTCTCGAACTGGTAGCCGTCGTGCTCCATGGCCTTCATCCGCTCGAGCACGCGGGCTGCGACGTCGTCGTCGAGCTCGAGGCCGGCGCGCTCGGCCTTGTCGGCGACCGTCCCGCGGCCCGACAGCTCTGACACGAGCAGGTCGCGGCGATTGCCGACGAGCGCCGGATCGATGTGCTCGAAGGTCGATGCGTCGGCCCGGATGCCGGCGGCGTGCAGGCCCGCCTTGTGCGCGAACGCGTGCTTGCCGACGTACGGCTGTGAGGCGTCCGGCTGGCGGTTGAGCAGCTCGTCGGTGAAGTGCGCCGTCTCGGTCAGCCGCTCCAGCTGCTCGTGCGAGACGACGCGGTGCCCCATCTTGAGCTGGAGGTTCGCGATGATCGTGATGAGGTTCGCGTTGCCGGTGCGTTCGCCGATGCCGTTCATCGTGCCCTGCACCTGGGTCGCGCCGGCGTCGACCGCCATCAGGCTGTTGGCGACCGCGCAGCCGCCGTCGTCGTGGCAGTGGATCCCGAGCGCGACGCCTGGCAGGGCGCTCGCCACGTCCGCCACCGCCGCCGCGATCTGGCCGGGCAGCGAGGGGCCGTTCGTGTCGCACAGGACGACGCGCTCGGCGCCCGCCTCGGCCGCCGCCCGCAGGCAGTCGATGGCGTAGTCACGGTCGGCGCGCAGCCCGTCGAAGACGTGCTCGGCGTCGAAGATCACGCGCTTGCCCTCGGAGACGAGGAACGCGACGGACTCGGCGATCATCGCGAGGTTCTCCGCTCGCGAGACGCGCACGACCTTGTCCACGTGCAACGTCCAGGTCTTGCCGACGATCGTCGTCACCGGGGCGAAGCAGCCCGCGAGCACCCGCAGACCCGCGTCCTGCGAGGCCTCGACGCCGCGCCGGCGCGTCATCCCGAACGCCGCGATCGTGGCGTTGGAGAGCTGCTGGTGGGCGAGCAGCGAGAAGAGCTCGGCCTCCTTGGGGTTCGAGGACGGGAAGCCGGCCTCGATGAGGTCCACGCCGAGGTCGTCGAGGCGGTGGACGAGGCGGATCTTCTCGTCGGCGGTGAGCGACATGCCGCCGCCGCCCATGCCGTCGCGCAGCGTTGCGTCGTAGAGCTCGATCTGTGTCATGAGTGGTGCGGGTCCTTTCGAAGAGTGGGCGAGTTCGTTGGCGAGGCGATCCCGACGCGTGCGCGCGTCAGATCGCCTGCGCAATTCGCCCACCGACCATGGACCCGCCGACGATCATGCGACCTTCGCCGGCGCCGGCACCGGGTCCAGCCACTCGCGGTAGCGGTCGCTGCGCCCGTGCAGGGCGTCCTCGAACGTCTTCTGGACCGATCGCGTGATCTCGCCGGGGACGCCGCCGCCGATCATGTGATCGTCGACCTCGCGTACCGGCACGAGCTCGGCCGCCGTGCCGGTCAGGAAGACCTCGTCGGCAAGGTACAGCTCGGCGCGCGCGATGTTGCGCTCGATGACCTCGAGGCCGAGATCGTGCGCGATCTGGATGACCGACTTGCGCGTGATCCCGTCGAGGATCGACGCGGCGGGCGGCGGCGTCACCAGGCGTCCCTCCCAGACGATGAAGATGTTCTCGCCCGAGCCCTCGCAGACGTTGTTGTGGTCGTCGAGCAGGATCGCCTCCTCGTAGCCCGCCTTCTGGGACTCGATCTTGGCGAGCACGCTGTTGAGGTACTGGCCCGAGGCCTTCGAGGCGGGGATCAGCGAGCCGGGGCTGATCCGCCGCCAGCTGGAGACCTTCGTCCGGATGCCGTGCTTCTTGCCCTCCTCGCCGAGGTAGGAGCCCCACTCCCATACGGCGATCGAGACGTCGACCGGGGCGTCGAGCGGGTTCAGGCCCATCTGGCCGTAGCCGCGGTACATGATCGGGCGCACGTAGCACGAGCGCAGGCCGTTGCGGGCGATGAGCTCGTTCGTCGCGCCGCGCAGCGCCTCGACGCTGAACGGGACCGGCATGTAGTAGAGCTCGGCCGAGCGATGCAGGCGCTGCAGGTGCTCACGATGACGGAAGATCGCGGGGCCGCAGGACTCGGTGTCGTAGCAGCGGATGCCCTCGAAGACGCCCGTGCCGTAGTGCAGCCCGTGCGTGAGGACGTGGACCTTCGCGTCCTCCCATGCGACGAACTCACCGTTCATCCAGATGAGGTCGGCTTGCTTCACGTCGAGCTCCTAGCGGTTGTCGAAGGCGGCCGATGCATCATGGCCGCCTCGGATTCTAGGCCGATGTCGCCCGGCGAGCGAGCGCTGGACGAATCTACCCTCTGCCGAGCGCGTCGACGACGGCGCGCGTCGCCTCGACCGTCGTGGCCGTGCCGCCGAGGTCGCGCGTGCGAAGCCCGGCGTCCAGCGCCCGGTCGACCGCGGCCTCGATCGCGGCGGCCTCGGTCTCCATGCCGAGGCCGTGGCGCAGCATGAGCGCCGCCGACAGGAACATCGCCAGCGGGTTGGCGGCGCCGCTGCCGGCGATGTCGGGCGCCGAGCCGTGGACCGGCTCGAACAGGCCCGGGGTGTTCGACTCGCCCAGGCTCGCGCTCGGCAGCATCCCGATCGAGCCGGTGATCATCGCGGCCTCGTCGGAGAGGATGTCGCCGAACAGGTTCTCGGTGACGATGACGTCGAAGTCCGCCGGACGCGAGACGAGCGCCATCGCGGCGTTGTCGACGAGGACGTCCTCCAGCTCGACGTCGTCGTAGCTCTCGCGATGGACGTTGTGCACGACCTCGCGCCACTGCCGCGAGGTCTCCAGGACGTTCGCCTTGTCGACGCTCGAGACCTTGTTGCGGCGCAGCCGCGCGGCGTCGAACGCCACGCGCGCGATCCGGTCGACCTCGGCGACGGAGTACTCGCAGAGGTCGCTCGCGCTCGTCGCGGTGCGGGTCTTCGTCCCGAAGTAGATGCCGCCGGTCAGCTCGCGCACGACGAGCAGGTCCGTGCCCTCGATGCGGTCGCGCTTCAGCGGGCTCGCGTCATAGAGCGCGGGCACCGGCCGGACCGGCCGTAGGTTCGCGTACAGGCCCATGCCCTTGCGCAGGCCGAGCAGGCCCTGCTCGGGACGCGGCGCGTCGGGATCGGTCGTGTCCCACTTCGGTCCGCCGACGGCCGCCAGCAGGACCGCGTCGGCGGCCTTGCAGGCCGCGAGCGTGTCGTCGGTCAGGGCGGTGCCGTGCAGGTCGATGGCGGCGCCGCCGAACGCGTGCTCCTCGAAGCTCCAGTCCTCGCTGATCGTGCGCAGGAGCTCGAGCGCCGGCGCCATGATCTCCGGGCCGATCCCGTCGCCGGACAGGGTGATGATCTTGGGCATGGCCGGCAGGCTACGTCAGAACGCGAAGAAGTCGCCGGCCGCGGGGTGGCGCCCGCCGCGACGACGCCGGTGGCGGGCGCTGATACCACGGCGAGGGTGATCGCGTCCACCCCCGGAGTGACGCCAGTCCCCCCGTGGGTGGGTCGTCGCCGACCACGAACCGATCGAGCATCGCGGTACGCCGCTCGAATCCACGTCCGGCCGTCACGTACACACCTCTCGAAGGGGGAGTCCCATGCAGAACCCATCACGATCAACTCGCGCGCGCCGTCTCGGGGGAGTCGTCGCCGCCGTCGTCCTCGTGGTCTTCGGAGTCGTCTCGGCCGTCCAGGGCCTCGACGGCCGCTCGACGGTCCGCGACTCGCTCGGCCGGGAGGCGGTCGTCGGTGAAGCCGGGATGACGCCGTCCGTCGCCGCGGGGAAGGTCAAGGCCGCCGGCCTGACCATCGACACACCGACGTGCTCGGTCGAGGGCAAGGCGATCGACAACGGGACCGATGCCCGCTGCTTCGCGCAGTACATGCGCGTCGACGCGATGCTCGCGACCGGCGGCAAGACGTACGCGCAGATGCCGCGCTACGGCTCGAAGGACGGCAGGGGCACGAACGACCTGGCGCAGGCGATCACGTTCCCCAACGGCGTCGGCGTACCGAACCCCAACCGCAACGTCTGGATCACCGAGACGGCGATCTCGACGGCGCTGAACACGAGCTACATGGCCGAGCAGATCTCGCTCTTCGGGATCGCGGTCGGCGGCGCGTTCCTGCTCGTCGGGCTCGTCCTCGGCCTGTACTCGCTCGGCGGCCTGCGCGTGCCGGCGATCCTCCCGGCACGGCCGCGGCCTGGCCGCGAGCAGGTCCCCGCGTAGCTCCGCGCGGCGGGTGGCCGCTACACGCGCCGCGCGACGATGTTCAGCCGCACGTAGTCGAGCACGACGCGCCGTCCGAGCCGCGCCATCACGGCGTCGAGGAAGCGCTCGTGCTCGTCGGCGGGCAGGCGCGCGAGGTGTGGGCCCAGGCAGACCGTCTCCAGGAATGCCCGCGGCTCGTCGGGCTCGACGGGCCACGGCGCCAGCCAGCAGCGCACGTCCTCGAAGCCCGCCGCGCGCAGGCGCGCCTCGGTCGGCTCGGGTCCGGCGAAGTTCCACGGCTGTGGCCAGCCCGCGAACCGCGCGCCGAGACCGACGTCGTCGGCCGCCTGCAGCGCCGCGGCGTGCATCGCGGCGACGTTGCCCTCCCCGCCGCACTGCGCGCTGATGCGCCCGCCCGGGCGCAGGGCGCGCGCGAGCGCCGCGAACAGCGCCCCGTGGTCGGCGATCCAGTGGAACGTCGCGTTGGAGAAGACCGCGTCGACCTGCTCGCCGTCGTGCAGACGCAGCGAAGCGAGATCGGCCCGGCGCACGTCGGCGGCGACGCCCGCCAGCTCCACGCGCGCGCGGGCGACCATGTCCTGCGAGGCGTCGACCGCGATGACGCGGCCCCGCGGCAGCCGCTCGAGCAGCAGCCGCGTCACGCGGCCCGACCCGCAGCCGGCGTCGAGGACCGTCTCGTCGCCGACGAGCTCGAGGCGACCCAGCACCGCCTCGGACATCGCGACCTGAGGCCCCGACACGCGGTGATAGGCATCGGCGTTCCAGTCGCGGACGACGCCGCCGGTCATAGCGCCGTCGTGTCGGGACCCGTCCGCTCGCGCTCGGCCTCGTAGGCCGAGATCGCCTCGTCCTGCGCCAGCGTCAGCGCGATGTCGTCGAGGCCGTGCAGCAGCCGGTGCTTGGTCTGCGGATCGATCTGAAACGACGCGCTGCCGCCGTCCCACGAGACCTCCTGCGCCTCGAGGTCGACGGTCGCCGCGTCGACGGCCATGAGCGCGCGGACGTCGTCCTCGGCGATCGCGATCGTCAGCAGCCCGATCTTCGCGCAGTTCCCCGCGAAGATGTCCGCGAACGACGGCGCGACGATCGCCTTGAAGCCGTAGTCCTCAAGGCCCCACGGGGCGTGCTCGCGGCTGGACCCGCAGCCGAAGTTGCGGCCGGTCACGAGGATCGGGTTGGAGGGCAGATCCCAGCCCGGCTCCTTGGCCCAGTCGTAGAAGAGGTACTCGCCGAAGCCGCTGCGCTCGACGCGCTTGAGGAACTGCTTGGGCATGATCTGGTCGGTGTCGACGTCGGCGCGGTCCAGCACGGACACGCCGCCCTCAAACTTCACGATCGGCTCCATCGCCTAGCTCCAATCCCTGATGTCGACGAAACGGCCCTCGATGGCGGCCGCGGCGGCCATCTGGGGCGAGACGAGGTGGGTGCGCCCGCCCCGTCCCTGGCGGCCCTCGAAGTTGCGGTTCGAGGTCGAGGCGCAGCGCTCGCCCGGCGCGAGCGTGTCGGGGTTCATGCCGAGGCACATCGAGCAGCCCGCGGCGCGCCAGTCGAAGCCCGCGGCGCGGAAGACCTCGTCCAGGCCCTCGGCCTCGGCCTCGGCCTTGACCTGCGCCGACCCGGGCACGACCATCGCGCTGACGGTCGACGCAACCCTGCGCCCGCGCACGACCTCGGCGGCGACGCGCAGGTCGCCGATGCGGCTGTTCGTGCACGAGCCGATGAAGACGCGATCCAGCGCGATGTCCTGGATCGGCGTGCCGGCGCGCAGGTCCATGTAGACGAGCGCGCGCTCGTGGCCCTCGGTCGTCGGCTGCGGCACGGCCTCCGCGACGCCGGCGACCATGTCGGGCGCCGTGCCCCACGTGACCTGGGGGCTGATCGCGCTCGCGTCGACCGTGATCTCGCGGTCGAACGTCGCGCCCTCGTCGGTCACGAGCGACCGCCACGCGTCGGGAATCTCGATGCCGGCGTGCTCGGCGACCCACGCGAACGTCGTCTCGTCGGGCGCGATCATCCCGGCCCGTCCGCCGCCCTCGATCGTCATGTTGCAGACGGTCATGCGGCCCTCCATCGACAGCGCCTCGATCGCCGGACCCGCGAACTCGACGACGTGGCCGACGGCGCCGGAGGTGCTCATCTGGCCGATCGTCGCGAGGATGAGGTCCTTGGCGGTCACGCCGAAGCCGAGCTCGCCCGTGTAGTTGATCCGCATCGACCTGGGCTTGTTGGCGACGAGGCACTGCGTCGCCAGGACGTGCTCGACCTCGCTCGTGCCGATCCCGAACGCCAGCGCCCCGAACGCGCCGTGCGTGGCGGTGTGGCTGTCGCCGCAGACGATCGTCATGCCGGGCTGCGAGACGCCGAGCTCGGGCCCGATGACGTGGACGATGCCCTGCTTGTCGGAGCCCAGGGAGTAGATCGGCACGCCGAACTGCGCGCAGTTTCGCTCGAGCGTCTGGACCTGCACACGGCTGAGCTCGTCCTTGATGCGCGCCGACACGGGCGTGCCGTCGGTCGGGGTGTTGTGGTCGGCGGTCGCGAGCGTGCGGTCGGGGCGGCGCACCGCGCGACCGGCGAGCCGCAGCCCGTCGAACGCCTGCGCGCTCGTCACCTCGTGCACGAGATGCAGGTCGATCCACAGCAGGCCGGGCGCGACCTCGTGGCCGGCCCAGATCTTGTCGAACAGCGTCGTCGGCGTCATGGCTTTCAGCTCCTGCGTAGGCCGGCGGAGACGACGGCGAGCAGGACCGCGTCGTCGGAGCCGGGATTCTCGAAGTGATGGGGCAGGTCGGCGTCGAACGTCACGCAGTCGCCGGCGGCGAGCTCGTAGCGCTCGCCGTCGATCTGCAACACGACGCAGCCCGCCTGGACGAGCGCGGTCTCGCGGCTGCCCGGCTCGTGCATCGGCGGGTCGCCCGGGCCGCCCGTCTTCGCGTGACGCTTGAGGACATGGCGAGACAGCTCGGCGCGCTGGCCGGGAAGCGGCGGCGTGAGGATCTCGGCCTGGTGTCCGGAGGCCGCATCGCTCGTGCCGGGCCGGCGCTGGCCGGCACGGACGATCGCCACGGTGCCGCCCTCGTCGAGGCGCAGGAGCTGTGACAGCTTGAGGTCCAGGCCGGCCGCGATCCGTGTCGCGACCGCCAGCGTCGGGCTCGTCTCGCCGCGCTCGACCTGGCTGAGCATCGGCGCGCTGACCCCGCAGCGATCGGCGAGATCGCGCAGGCTGAGGTCCATCGCGTCGCGCAGCGCACGGATGCGCGGCCCGATCGGCGGTGGGTGCTCGATGGTCGTTGCCATGGCTTGTACGTTATCACGTACAAGCGTATGCGGGATGGACGTGGGCCCGTTGCCCGCGCCGCTACGCTCCGCGAGCGTGTCCGAGCACTTCATGGCACCCGACGTGCTCGTCCTCGCCAGCGGAGGAACGCTTGGCGAGGCATGGATGAGCGGGCTGCTCGCCGGGATCGAGGACGCCTCCGGACACGACTTCCGCGGGACCGAATCGCTGATCGGGACGTCGGCCGGTTCGCTCGTCGCGGCGGCACTCGTCGCGGGGCAGCGCCCGCGGCGCCCGAAGCGCCCGCCGGAGGGTCTCGCGCTGACGTCCGGCGCCCAGGCCGGCGCGGACGTCGCCACGAACCGCGCGGCGCAGCTCGCCGCCCCGATCCTCGGCCTGTCGCGCACGACGGTGCTGAACGTCGCGCGCGAGGCGGCGCGGCTCGCCGGCCTCGCCGCGACGCCGCTGGCCCCGATGGCGCTGACGCTCGGCTCGACCGGCAGCGCCGCCATGCGCGCCGCCCTGCTGAGCCGCGCCCCCGGGACCGATCAGTCGCTCAGCGCGATCCACGACGGGGTCCGCGACACCGGCGCGATCTTCGATGGCCGCCTGCGCGTCGTCGCGGTCGACCGCGAGACGGGGCGGCGTGTCGTGTTCGGCTCGCCCGGCGCCCCCGACACGACCGTCGCCCAGGCCGTCCAGGCGTCGTGCTCGGTCCCGTGGATGTTCGCGCCCGTGACGATCGAGGGCCGCGAATACGTCGACGGCGGCGTGTGGAGCAACACGAACCTCGACATCGCCCCCGCGGCGCGGCTGACGCAGATCCTCTGCCTGAACCCGATCATGAGCCTCGACATCGCGATCGCCTCGCCGTTCGGGATGCTCCGCGCGATCGCCGGGAGCACCGCGGCGCTCGAGACGCTGACGCTGCGAAACCGCGGCGCGATCGTCCGGATGGTCGGCCCCGAGCAGGGCATCGCGCGCGTCATGGGGCCGAACCTCATGGACTCGCGCCTGCGCGAGCGGGTGCTCGCGGGCGGCTACGCGCAGGGTCTCGAGCTCGGCGCCGGCTGACCGCCCGGCCCGGTGCGCTATGAAGGACGTGGACATGAGTGCCCGCGCGACCACGAACCCGACACCGCTCGACGTCTGGGCCGGCCTCGCGACGGCCGGCCTCGAGACGCGCGAGCAGCTGCGGGAGCGCCTCGCGGCCCAGCCGGGAGCGCCCGCCGTCGAGCTGTGCCTCGTCCGTCACGGCGAGACGACGACGAACGCGCAGGGCCTGTTCACCGGCACGACGGATGCGCCGCTGAACGTCACGGGCCGCCTCCAGGCGCAGGACGCGGGGCGCACGATCGGCGGCCGGGCGTTCGACATCGGCTTCACCTCGAACCTCGCGCGCAGCATCGAGACGCTGTCGCTGATGACGCGGGCCGGCGGCCTGGCCGTCCCGTTCACCGCCGCCGACGCGCGGCTCGCCGAGCGCTGCTACGGCGAGCTCGAGCGCACCCCGATCCGCCCGCGCGACCCGCGCCTCGCCGTCGACCTGACGCTCGCCCCGACCGGCGGCGAGAGCTACCTCGCCCTGACGCGCCGCATCCTGTCCTTCCTGCTCGACCTGCGCGAGCTCGCCGCCGCGCTGCGCCCGCCGCTCGCGGTCATCGTCAGCACGCACATGGGCCCGATGCGCGTGCTGACCGCGATCCTCGACGAGACGACCGACCCCGTCGCGGTCCGCAACGCCAACTTCGCCAACGGCGCCGTCGTCGAGCGGACCCTCAGGGCGCTGGCGTGGCCGGCGTTCGCCGGCGGCCTGCCGACAGCCGACTTCCCCGACATCCCGGAGTTCCTGCGATGACCGCCTCCCCCTGCACTCCGCCCCCCGCCCCGCCCGCACCCTCCCGGAGCCTGACCGCGGTGCGCTACGGCGTGCCGGCCGTCGTCGTCCTCGCCGGGATCGTCATCCTGATCTTCAACCACTCGATCAACGGCATCGAGGGCTTCGCGATGCTCGTCGGCGCCGCAGGAGCGACGCTCCTGCTGAACGTCCTCTATCGCGTCGGGGTCGCAGGTGACGTCGAGCGTGACCACGAGGCCGAGGCGCGCGACTACCTCGACGAGCACGGGCACTGGCCCGACGAGGAGCCCGGGAAGCGGTAGGCCGTCAGCGCGCCGCGGCCTGATCGACGATCCGGTCGAGCGCGCGCAGCTGCACGCTCAGCGGGGCGTCGACCGAAGCCGGAGCCGCCGAGGCCGGGGTGTCGGCGTGGCCGGAGTCCGTGCCGGCGGTCTCGCTGAGGACGACCACGAGGGCGATCAGGGCGACGACGAGCCCGCTCACCGCCGGACGCGAGATGCCGCGTCGCCGCCGGCGCCCGGCCGTCTGTGGATCGGTGGGCACGCGAGCCGCGGCCCGCTCGTCGCGGCGTCGCGTAGGTGCGGCCGCGGTGGCGGCCTCGGTCGGCCGCTGCGGGACGAGCCGCGTCGGCGCGGTACCGGAGTCCGGCGAGGTCGGCGGCGCGATCATCCCGAGCGCGCTGCACGCCGAGTCCAGGCGCATGAGCGGGTGGGGCTCGACGAGGGCCTCGATGAGCGTGGCGAGATCCGGATCGGGTTCCGGCCCGGCCAGCTCGCCGATGACGATGCCCGCGGCATACAGATCGGTCGCGACCGTCGGCCGCTCGCCCTCGGCGACCTCGGGGGCGAGGTACCGCATCGTCCCGATGACGACGCCCGTCTGCGTGAGCGCGCTGAGCCCCTCGGAGTGCGCGATGCCGAAGTCGGTGACATGCAGCGAGCCACGCGCGTCGAGCAGGATGTTCGCCGGCTTGATGTCGCGGTGCACGATGCCCGCGCCGTGGACGTGCGCGAGCGCCTCGAGCAGCTCGCGCGCGAAGCGCCGCGCGTCCGGCGGCGGGGCCGCCGGGTCGGCGAGCCGTTCGGCGAGGTTCGCGCCCTCGACGTGCTCCATGACGAGGAAGGGGCGGCCGTCGTCGATGCCGTAGTCGAAGACCTGGACGATGTTCGGGTGTGACAGCGCGGCCGCGGCCTGCGCCTCACGACGAAAGCGCAGCAGCCAGCCCTCGTCGTCGGCGAGGGTGTCGGCGATGACCTTGATGGCGACGAGCCGGTCCAGGCGCGTGTCACGCGCGAGCCACACCGCGGCCATGCCGCCGGCGCCCAGGCGGCGCTCGAGCCGGTAGCGACCGTCCGCGAGCTCCAAGCCCGCCACGAGCCTCATCGCTTGGCGCCCTTCGCCTTGCGCTTCTGCGGCTTGGACTTCGTGTTCTGCGCCTCGCGCGACTGCTTCTGCGCCTTGGCCGCGTCCTTGTGTGCCTTCGCCTCGTTCTTCTTGCTCGCCGGGGGCGCGGCGGGCGGACGCGGCGGCGTCGTCGACACAGCGCCGTGCGGCCGGCTCGCCGCGGTCGGTGGCGGCGGCGTCACGGTGCCGACTGCGAGCGCGGTCGTGGGCGCGGCGACCGCCCGCGGGAGGTGGCGCCGGGCCTGTGCGATCCCGGCCCTCAGCGCTGCCGCGTCGGCCGGCGTGAGCTGGCCGGCCTTCGTATCACGCTCGACGTAGCCCGACAGCCGCGCCAGCGCGGCCAGCGCCTGCGGCCGATCGGCGGTGCGGATCCCCGCGATCGTCTCGTGCCAGCGGGCGGCTCGACCATCGCTCATCGCCGTGGGCGGCGACTCGCCGCAGCCGGAGCCGGCGAGCACCGCGCCCGCGAGCAGACCCGCCGCGACACGCCGGCGGATGATGTCGCGTGGGTTCGTGTGGGGTGTCAGAAGGTCTCGCACGCGCGTCACGTCCTCGGTTCGCGCAGGTCGGCGAGGTGCCGACCCACGGTCCCTGGTGCCCGTTCCCGGAGCGCCGCTAACGCGCGCGACCCCGGCGGCGACCGCCGGCGCGTCAGGAATCGGCCGGGGCCTCGTCGACGTCGGCATCCGGGTCGCCGGCGTGGGGATCCGCACCCGTGCGCTCCAGATCGGCGACGACGGTCGCCTTGAAGTCGGCGGCGAGGGCCGTCAGCTTCGCGTCGAGCTCGGGATACGCGAGCCCGGCGTTCGTCGCGGCGGCCGCCTGCCGGCGGATGTCGGCGATCTTCACGCGACCGTCCTTGCTCAAATGGGTGCCGCGGTCCGCCCGGACGACGTACTGATAGGCGTAGGCGAAGGCACCGCAGCTCGTGCAGTTCGAGTTCACGGCGACGGCCGCGTTCGTCGGGCTGATCGCGCTGTCGCCACCGGTCACGATCAGCGCCTGGAACGCGACGGCGATGCCCTCGCAGCCGGTGCAGTCGTGCGGCGTCGCGACGGCGAGGTTGCTCGAGGTGACGCTCTTGGCGCCGGTGCTCGTGACCTGCACGCTCGCACGGTGCATGCGAGCGCCGTCGGAGGTGGGTGAGGTGTTGACGACGTTGTTCGGCCCGCCCGCCACGGCGGGCAGGGCGAGCGACAGCGTCATCGTGATGGCCAGCGCGAGCGCGCGTCGCATGGGTTCTCCTCGAGCTCGGATGAAGGGGGAGTACGGCAGGGCGGGAGATGCCCTCGCCGCCACACCGACAAACGCGTTGTCTCAAGGCGTTGACGGAGCCCTGCTCAGCTCCGCGGGGCCAGCTCGGCGATGATCGCGTCGACGTCGACACCGAGCGCGTCCAGCGTCCTCGCGGCGCCGCCGATGGGGTTTCGCAGCAGCGCGAGCAGGAGATGATCGGCCGCGATGAAGCCGTCGCCGCGGTCGACGGCCTCGCGCAGCGACCCCTCGAGCACCTCGCGGGCATAGGGCGTGAAGCCGCCGCGCGCCTCGGACGGCTTCTCCCCGTCGACGACCGTCGGGTGCAGGCGGCTGCGCAGGGACTGCTCGTCGACGCCGGCCTCCGCGAGCACGCGCGCGACGGGCTCGGTGCCGCTGCAGGTCAGGGCGAGCAGCAGGTGCTCGGTGCCGACCGCGTCGGCGCCGAGAGCGGCGGCCTCCTGACGCGCGAGGCGCACGGTGCCGCGCGCCGCGCTCGTCACCAGAACCCGGCTGACCTCGGCGCTGGGGGCCGTCGCCTGTGGTCGCGTGATGTCGCGATGACGGTGGTGGGCGGCCTGGCGGGTGATGCCGAGCGCGTCGCCGATCTCGGCCCACGTGCCCTCGCGAGCGAGCATCGCACCGACGTGGACGCGCTCGAGCTCGTCGAGGCGGCGGCGCAGCTCCGTGATCGCGCGCAGGGCGTCGCCCGGCTCGTCATCCGCCTGCACCCGGCGACAGAGCCCTGACAGGTTCGGGGTCGAGGTCATGGCCGGACCGGTACCCGTCAAACGATCTTGACGAACGGCCGGCCGGGGTTTGCTCGTCGCCCCGGCGCGGGCATCTCCCAGGCCGTGCACCGAGTGATCCGCAAGCGCATTCGCATCGACGGTGACGCCGTGAACCTGGTCGCGGACATCGACGCGGTGATCTCGATCAACACGGGAGATGGCACTGAGCCATCTCCCGTGGTGCGCAGCAACCAGAGCTTTCCGCAGGGCAACGCCGGCGCAAGGGACCAGCCGGAGACGTCGCCCAGTGACTCCAGTGGTCCCACCAAGGAGCAGCGATGACCGACGACAAGAGCCATAAGCCGCTGACACGCGACGACCTCGAGGCGCTCGCCGGCGAGGAGCTGCCGGAGCGCGCGGCGATGTCGCTCGTCAACGCGAACATCGCGATCCCGATCAACGCCGCCGTCGCGGCCAACGTGCTGTCCGACGGCGCGATCGCGTACGCCGACGCGGCACAGACCACGCCGATCGACCAGTCCAACTAGGAGGCTCACCGTGTCCGACTTCAAGCCCCTCACCCGTGAGGACCTCAACGAGCTCGCCGGCGAGGAACTGCCCGAGCGCGCCGCGATGTCGCTGGTGAACGCGAACGTCGCCGCCCCCGTGAACCTGGCCGCCGCGCTGAACGTCGCCTCGGACAACTCGATCGCGTACGCGAACGCCAGCCAGGACGTCGACATCACCCAGACCAACTAACCCAACCCGAGGAGAGCCATATGTCTGACTTCAAGCCCCTGACGCGTGAAGACCTCAACGAGCTCGCCGGCGAGGAGCTCCCCGAGCGCGCCGCGATGTCCCTGATCAGCGCAAACGTCGCCGCGCCCGTCAACGCCGCGGTGGCGGCGAACGTCCTGTCCGACAACTCGGTCGCCTACGCCAACGCGACGCAGACCGCCGACATCACGCAGGGCAACTAGTCGTCCCCAGGCACACGAGGTGGCGTGACGAGGGGCGACCGGACGGTCGCCCTTCGTGCATGCCACTGCGCCTTCCCTCTTCATGACATCCGATCACGATCCCGACGAGCAGCTCGCTCCCGCCGACGCGCAGGAGGCGCCGACCTCAGTGGTCGCGCCCGTGCGCGCTCGCAAGGGCGCGCCCGCGCGCGCTCGCAACGGCGCGCCCCCCGGGGTCGCGCCCGAGCAGGCGCCGGACGGGACCCCGCCGACGGCCGAGCTCGCGCCCTCGATCGCGACGCCTGAGACGGCGCTCGGCTCACGCTCCGCCGATGACGGCGAGCAGCGGCCGGCGGCGGCCTCGCCGGCGCCGCGCCTCGCGGAGGGGATCGAGCTCATCGGTCGCTACGAGGACTCGGGCTTCAAGGAGGCGCCGTACATCGCGCGCCGCAGCGACGGCCAGATGGTCCAGATGGCGCCGATGCTCTACGCGCTCGCGGAGGTCGTCGACGGCGAGGCTCGCGAGGACGAGCTCGCGCGGCGCTTCAGCGAGCGCATCGAACGTCAGGTCGAGCCGGACATGGTGCACGCGTTGCTCGACGAGCAGCTGCGCCCGCTCGGCGTCGTCGCCGAGGCCGACGGCAGCTCGCCGACGATCGAGAAGCTCGACCCGCTGCTCGCGCTGAAGTTCCGCACCCGCGTGCTGCCCGACGGCTTCGTGCGCGGCCTCACGACGATCTTCAAGCCGCTCTTCTGGCCGCCGATCGTCGTCCTCGTCGTGCTGGCGTTCGTCGGTCTCGACGCGTGGCTGTTCGGGATCCACGGCATCAGCCAGAGCCTGCGCAAGGTCATCTACGACCCGTCGCTGATGTTCATGCTGTTCGGCGGCGTCGTCCTCGCCACCGCCTTCCACGAGGTCGGCCACGCGACCGGCACCCGCTACGGGGGCGCCAAGCCGGGCGTCATGGGCGTCGGCATCTACATCGTCTGGCCGGCCTTCTACACGGACATCACCGACGCCTACCGCCTCGGCAAGGCCGGCCGGTTGCGCGCAGACATGGGCGGCATGTACTTCAACTGCTGCTTCGCGCTGCTCGTGGCCGGGCTCTACGCCATGACCGGCTTCGAGGCGCTGCTGCTGCTCGTCGTCATCCAGACCTTCGCGATCGTGCAGCAGTCGCTGCCGCTGCTGCGCCTGGACGGCTTCTACATCATCTCAGACCTCACCGGCGTGCCGGACATGCTGACGCGCATCAAGCCGGTGCTGCGCCGGCTCATCCCCGGCCGCGAGCCCGATCCGCGCGTGACCGAGCTGAAGCCCTGGGTGCGCCGCGTCGTCACCGGCTACGTCTGCATCGTCGTGCCGGTCATCGCGCTGCTGTTCGTCGTCATGCTGATCCACGCCCCGCGGGCGTTCGCGACGGGCTACGACTCGCTCGCGCTGCACTACTCGCGCGTCGGGCCGGACGTCGCGCACGGGCGCACGGGCAAGGCCGCGCTCAACGTCTTCCAGATGCTGATCCTGATCCTGCCGCTGCTGGGGATGGTCTACTCGACGGCGCGGGTCGGCAAGCGCGCGGGCGCCGGCGCCTGGAGCTGGTCGGCGGCCCATCCGGCCCGCCGCGGCGGCCTCGCGCTCGGGACCGCGGCCGCGGTCGGGCTCGTCGCGTTCCTGTGGTGGCCGCACGGCGCGTACCGGCCGATCCAGCCCGGCGAGCGCGGCACGCTCGTCAGCGCCGTGAGGAGCCTGCCGAAGGTGCCGGCCGGCAACGCCGCGCTGTCTGCGCAGCGCGCGCGCCAGCTGCACGGCGCGCCGTTCGTCTCCAGGGAGGACCGCAAGAGTCCCGCCGACGACGTGACGACGACCGAGGGTGAGGGCACGACGACGGTCGAGTCGACCACGGAGACGACGACGACCCCCGAGGCGACGACCACCACCGAGCTGCCTGCCACGACGACGCCGGCCCCGGCGGCGACCGATCCGGCCGTGGCCGCTCCCCCCGCCGGCGGGACCGCGACGACCCCGACGACGACGACCCAGACCACGACGACCACCACGCCGGATGCCGCGCTGACGCCATGACGCGCCGCGGCTCAAATCCTTGTCCGGGTCGAGTTTGCCGACCCAATCTGCCGGTCAATACCGAACCACAGCCAAGGAGGCTGAACTGATGATTGCCGATGCCGGACCCCCACTCGTCCTGATGGCGATCGGGCTCGTTCTATGGCTCGCCGTGACGGCGACCGTGGCCGGGGTCTCGATCCAGACCGTCGGCGTGATCCTGTTTCTCGTCGGCCTGGTGTGGCTGCTCGTCGAGCTCGTCCAGGCGCGGACGGTCGGTCGTAGCACCGTCGTCGAGGAGCCCGTCCTCTACCGCGACCGCAGGCTGTAGGCCAGCACGCCCGCCGGGCGCGCGTCCACCGACTCGAAAGGTCCACATGCTCACGATCCTGCTCATCATCATCGTCCTGCTCCTGCTCTTCGGCGGCGGCTTCGGCTACAGCCGCCGCGGCCGGCGGCTGTAGGTCGTCCCCGGGGCGCGCGAGCGACGTGACGCGCGCCCCGGCTGCTGGTCGGCGGCGCCAAGCTTGCCGGTGCGCCGCCGCCGTGGCGGCGCTACCCGGACTGCTGTCGCGGCGTCCAGCCGAACAGCTTGACCGCCGCGACGAGGCCGATGACGCCCCAGACGGCGAGCTTCAGCAGGTCCTCGCCGGCGAACCCGGCGCCGGACGTGTTCGGGTCGAAGGCGATCCGCAGCGCGTCCACGAACGGCTGCACGGGGAGCAGCTCGGCGACGTGCTGCAGCGCGTCCGGGAGCTGGCGAAACGGGACGAACACGCCGGAGATGAAGTAGAGCGGCAGGACGACGGCGTTCGTCATCGCGGGGCCGGCCTCCTCGCTGGGTATGACGCGGGTGTAGGCGATCCCGAGCGCGCAGAAGCAGCCCGCGCCGAGGGCGAGCGCGGCCAGCAGGCCGGGCAGCGTGTGCGTCGGGACCTTCACGCCGAACAGCAGCGCGCCGATCGCCATCAGCAGCGCGGTCACGAGCACGGCGGTGACCACCGACGTGCCGATGCGCCCCGCGAAGACGATCCACGAGGGAACGGGGGTCGCGCGGACGCGCTTCAGCATGCCGCTCTCGCGCATGCGCGTGAAGCCCATCGCCAGCGACACGAACGCCGCCGAGACGACCGCGAGGGCGATGAACGCCGGGACCTGCAGCGTCGACGAGCGGACGTTGCCGTACTGCTCGAGGCGCTGGTTGCCGAAGATGCCGACGAACATGCAGAGGAAGATGACCGGCAGGATCGCCGTGAAGAAGAGCGCGGCCGGGTTGCGGCGGAAGATCTTCATGTCGGCGGTCAGCTGGGCGCCCGCGCGGCGCAGATCGCTCATGACGACAGCGCCTCCGCGGCCGCCGCCGGGGCATCGACGAGCTCGAGGTAGACGTCCTCGAGCGACGGTCGCAGGACCTCGAGGCGCTCGAGCTCGATGCCCCGCGACGAGGCCCAGCCGCACAGCGCCGCGAGCGTCGCCGTCGGGGTCTGCGTGCGCAGCGTCGCGCGGCCGTCGACGACCGTCACCGGTTCGCTCAGCGGCAGCTCGTCGAGCGTCGCGCCCGCGGGCGCGACGAACAGGATCTCCGTGTCCGGGCTGCCGGCGCCGAGCGCGTCGGGCGGCCCCTCGACGACGATGACCCCGGCCTTGACGATCGCGACGCGGTCGGCGAGCTCCTGCGCCTCGTCGAGGTAGTGCGTCGTCAGGAAGACGGTCTTGCCGAGGTCGCGCAGGCCGGCGATGACCTTCCACGCGGCCCGCCGTGCGACCGGATCGAAACCGGTCGTCGGCTCGTCGAGGAACACGAGGTCGGGGTCGCCGATGAGCGCCAGGCCGACGTCGAGCCGGCGCTTCTGGCCGCCCGACAGCCGCCCGACGCGGTCCTCGGCCTTCTCCTCGAGGCCAGCGAGCGCGATCGTCTCCTCGATCGGGCGCGGGTTGGGGTAGTACGCCGCCCACAGCGTCAGCGTCTCGCGGACCGTCAGCTCGGGCTGCGCGCTTCCCTCCTGCAGGACGATGCCGATCCGCGAGCGCCAGGCGCGGTCCCCGTGCTCGGGGTCGACGCCGAGCACGCGAACCTCGCCGGCCGTGCGGCTGCGAAAGCCCTCGAGGATCTCGACGGTCGTCGTCTTGCCCGCGCCGTTGGGCCCGAGGAAGGCGAAGATCTCGCCGCGCCTGACGTTCAGCGACAGCCCGCGCACGGCCTCGAACGAGCCGTAGGACTTGCGCAGGCCATCGATCTCGATGGCCGACTCTGCTTCGGCGGCGCTCATGGCGCCGGACCTTACGGCGTCGGGACGGGCGGGGCGGCAGCGAGGTCGACGAGCCCGTCCGCCGCCTGTGCCTTGCGCACGACGTTCGACAGCGCGCGCACGTAGGCGACGCCCGCCGCCTCGATGATGTCGGTCGCGACGCCCTGCCCGGAGGCCGACTGGCCCTCGAACTCGAGCACCACCGACGACTCGCCGAGCGCGTCCTGGCCGCCGGTGACCGCGTCGACGCGGAACGCGCGCAGCTGGGCGTCGATGCCGGTCGCGCCGTTGATCGCCTGGAAGACGGAGTCGACCGGCCCGTCGCCGGAGTACGTCGCGGTGGCGACCTCGCCGTCGGGCAGCGTGACCGTGACCGTCGCGCTCGGCGCCTGGCCGGACGCCGCCGACACGTCGAACGCGTCGAACGTGTAGCTCGCGAGCTCGTTGCGCAGATCGTCGGTGACGAGCGCCTCGAGATCCATCGCCGTGACCTGCTTCTTCTTGTCGGCGATCTCCTTGAAGCGCTTGAAGGCGGTGTTCAGTGCCGCGCCGTCGACGGTGAAGCCGAGCTCGGCCAGCGTCTGCTTCAGCGCGGCGCGGCCGGAGTGCTTGCCGAGCACGAGCGAGTTCGCGTCCAGGCCGACGCTCGTCGCGTCCATGATCTCGTAGGTCGTGCGTTCCTTGATGACGCCGTCCTGGTGGATCCCGCTCTCGTGCGCGAACGCGTTGCGCCCGACGATCGCCTTGTTGGGCTGCACGACGTAGCCGGTCATCCGCGAGACGAGGCGCGACGTGCGCGCGATCTCGGTCGTGACGGCGGTGGTGTGCAGGCCGCTGATCTCGCCGCGCGTGTGCAGCAGCATCACGATCTCCTCGAGCGAGCAGTTGCCCGCGCGCTCGCCGATCCCGTTGATCGCGCACTCGACCTGGCGCGCGCCCGCGACGAGGCCGGCGTAGGAGTTCGCGACCGCGAGGCCGAGGTCGTCGTGGCAGTGCACCGACAGGATCACGTCGTGCAGCTCGGGGACGAGGCGGTACAGGCCGTCGAGGAACGCCGTGTACTCGTCGGGCACGGTGTAGCCGACGGTGTCGGGGATGTTGATCGTGGTCGCGCCCTCCTCGATCGCCGCCGCGATGACCTCGGCGGTGTACTCGAGGTCGGCGCGCGTGGCGTCCATCGGTGAGAACTCGACGTCGTCGACGAAGGACTTGGCGTGCGCGACGGCGGCGCGGGCCTGGGCCAGGATGTCCTCGCGCGTCGATCGGAACTGGTGGACGATGTGGATGTCCGAGGTCGAGATGAACGTGTGGATGCACGGGTTCGCGGCATCGCGTACAGCTCGGGCGGCGGACTCCACGTCGGGTGCTTGAGCACGAGCGAGGCCGGCGATGATCGGGCCCTGGACCTCACGCGCGATCGCCTGCACGGCCTCGAAGTCGCCGGGCGAGGCGATCGGGAACCCGGCCTCGATGACGTCGACGCCGAGGCGGGCGAGCTGGTGGGCGATCTCGAGCTTCTCGGCGGTGTTCAGCGAGATGCCGGGCGACTGCTCACCGTCGCGCAGCGTCGTGTCGAAGATGCGGACGTGGTTCGGATCGATGATGCTCATGACGGGGGTTCTCCTTGCCTAAGGGTTCGAGGTTCGCTGCTTCTCAGTCGGTTTGCGGCAGTGCGGCCGCCACGCAGATAGCTCCCCCTATCGGGGGAGCAGGAGAAGCAGGGAAAGCTCGAGTGCACGCGTCATGCCCGAGCAAGTCTAGACGGTCATCGGCGTCGTGTGGGCGTTTGCGCTACCGGATGTTCGTCGATCGCGCCAGACTGTGGGGCGACACGCCATGCCCATCGCCCGCGACACCGGCTTCCCCGGCAACGACGCGCAGGACGACTTCCTGCGCGCGCGCCGGCAGCGCGTGCTGGCGCGACTGTCGGCGCTGCTGCGCTTCGAGGCCGGCGACGTCGACCTGATGCTGTCCTACGACGAGGTCGTCGGGGCGCTCGGGCGCGTCGGCGAGCGCGATCTCGGCATCGTCACGATCGCGATCGACGCGATCGTCGGGACCGTCGACCGCGGCAAGGAGTTCGATCGCGCGTTCCGGCCGACGTCGGCGCGGGTGCGGGCGCGCTTCGAGCGGATCGCCGACGCGCAGCGACGCGGGACGTCGATGCCGCCGATCGACGTCTACCGCGTCGGCGAGCTGCACTTCGTGCGCGACGGCCACCATCGCGTCGCCGTCGCCCGCGCGCAGGGGCGTGAGGAGATCGATGCCCGGGTGATCGAGGTGACCACGCGCGTGCCGGCGGACGCCTCGATCAGCGCCGGCGACCTGCCCCTGAAGAGCCACGCCCGCGTGTTCCACGAGCGCGTGCCGCTGCGGGAGCCCGCCCGCGAGCGGATCGCGCTGAGCGACCCGTTCGACTTCGGGACGCTCGCCGAGGGCGTCGAGGCGTGGGGCTTTCGCCTGATCCAGCACGAGGACCTGTGGCTCGACCGGGTGGAGATCGCCGCGCGCTGGTTCTCCGAGGAATACGAGCCCGTCGTCGAGATCCTGCGCGAGGCCGAGCTCATCGCACGCCGCGAGACGGAGACAGACGCGTACCTGCGCCTCTCCAACGACCGCTACAGGCTCATGCGCACGCACGGATGGAGCGACGAGGCGATCGAGCGCGTGCGGCGCGGGCACTGACGCGCCACCCGCCGTGCGCGAGTGGCGTCAGGTCTCGTCCGGCGCCTGCACGACGCCGACGTTGAACAGCGACGTGCCGGTCGCTCCGTAGAGGCGCACCCACAGCGGGAGGTACATCTCCATGCCGCGCGCGTTCGTGATGTCGCCGAGGTCCAGCAGCGAGCCCTCCGGCCAGCCGAACTCCCCGAGCAGCAGGCGGGCCTGCTCCTTCGCGTCGGCGTGGTCGCCGCACAGGAACATCGTGTGGGCGCCCGCGACGAGGCCGGGCGCAACCATGACCGCGGCCGTCACGGTGTTCAGCGTCTTGACGACGCGCACCTCGGGGAACGCGCGCTGGATCGACTCGCCGAGGCTGTCGTCGTTGCAGACCGACAGCCTCGGCGGGAAGCCGGCGGACATGTCGAGCGGGTTGGAGACATCGATCAGGACCTTGCCGGCGAGCTGCTCGGAGCCCGCGGACTCCAGCGCGTCGAGCGAGGCCATCCCGGCCGTCGCGTTGAAGACGAGCTCACCAAATCCGGCTGCATCGGCGAAGCTGCCCTCGCTCGCCAGCGGCCCGCCCTGCTGCGCCCACGCGACGGCCCGCTCGTTGCCGGCAGCGCGCGAACCCATCCGCACCTCGTGGCCGTGTTCGACGAGCGCCTGCGAGAGCGTCCTGCCGACGGTGCCGGTTCCGAGGACGCCGATGTGCATCCACCCGAGGCTACTGATCCTCGGGCGAGGGCTCGCCGCTGCCGTCGGCGGCGGGCTTCGCGGGCGCGTCGGCGGGCACGTCGGCCTGTTCCTCGGCCACCGACGGCGCCTGCGCGTGGCCCGCCGCCTGGTGCAGGAGGTTCGTGCCGTCACCCGGGTCGAACACGTGCAGCTTGGCGGCGTCGAACCACAGCCGGGCCTTGTCCCCGAGGGCGATGTCGGACTCGGGGGACAGGCGCGCGACGGCCTTGCCCCCGCCGGCGCCCGGCGTCTCCGAGACGCCGGAGTCGCGCGCGAGCTCGGCGAGCTCGTCGGAGCTGACCTCGCCGCCCTCGAAGGAGAAGTAGGCGTAGATCTCCGAGCCCATCGACTCGAGCACGTCGATCGGGGCGTCGAACTCGACGCCGTGGGCGCGGCCCTCGGGCGCGAAGCGGGCGTCCTCGAAGTCCTCCGGGCGGATGCCGACGATGACGTCGCCGGCGTCGCCCAGGCCCTTCGGAGCCGCCACCGTCGCGAACGGCAGCGCGAGCTTGCCGCCCTTCGCCGTCGCCGAGAAGAAGTTCATCGCCGGTGAGCCGATGAAGCCCGCGACGAAGATGTTGACGGGGCTGTTGTAGAGCACCCGCGGCCTGTCGACCTGCTGCAGCACGCCGCCGCGCATGACGGCGACGCGGTCGCCCAGCGTCATCGCCTCGGTCTGGTCGTGCGTGACGTAGACCGTCGTCGTCGAGAGGTCGCGCTGCAGGCGCGAGACCTCGGTGCGCATCTGCACGCGCAGCTTCGCGTCGAGGTTCGACAGCGGCTCGTCCATGAGGAACGCGCTCGGGTTGCGCACGATCGCGCGGCCCATCGCGACGCGCTGGCGCTGGCCGCCGGAGAGATTGGACGGCTTGCGGTCGAGGTGGACCTTGAGGTCGAGGATGTCGGCGGCGTGCTCGACCTTCTCGTCGATCTCGGCCTTCGGCGTCTTGGCGAGCTTCAGCGCGAAGCCCATGTTCTCGCGCACGGTCATGTGCGGGTACAGGGCGTAGTTCTGGAAGACCATCGCGATGTCGCGGTCGCGCGGCGCCTTGTCGTTGACGACCTCGCCGCCGATCTCGAGCGTGCCCTCGGAGATGTCCTCGAGGCCGGCGATCATCCGCAGCGCCGTCGACTTGCCGCAGCCCGACGGGCCGACGAGGATCATGAACTCGCCGTCGGCGATCTCGAGGTTCAGCTTCTTGACGGCCTCGGTGCCGTCGGGGTAGCGCTTCGTGACGTCGTGCAGAGCGATGTCGGCCATGGTGGTTGAGGCTCCTTTACCCCTTCACCGCGCCGGCGGTCAGGCCGGCGACGATGCGACGCTGGAAGATCAGGACGAAGATGATGATCGGGATCGTCACAAGCACCGCGGCGGCGGCGATGTTGCCGGTCGGCGCGGTGAACTGCGAGTCGCCCTGGAAGAACGCGATCGCCGCCGGCACCGTGCGCGACGAGTCCGACGAGGTCAGCGTGATCGCGAAGATGAAGTCGTTCCAGGCGAAGATGAAGACGAGGATCGCCGCGGTGAAGACGCCCGGCGCCGCGAGCGGCAGGATGACCTTGCGAAACGCCTGCCACGGCGTCGCGCCGTCGATCTGGGCGGCCTGCTCGAGCTCCCACGGGATCTCGCGGAAGAACGCGACGAGGATGTAGATCGCCAGCGGCAGCGCGAACGTCAGGTACGGGATGATCAGGCCCGGATACGTGTCGTACAGATGCAGCGTGCGCCACATGTCGAACAGCGGCCCGACGACGGAGATCTGCGGGAACATCGCGATCGCGAGCGCGCCGGCGAGGATGATGTTCTTGCCCGGGAAGTCCAGCCGCGCGATCGCGTACGCCGTGAAGGACGCCAGGGTGACCGCGATGACGGTCGCGATGACGGCGATCGCGATCGAGTTGATGAGCGGGCGCAGCAGCGGGCTGTCGAAGCCGCCCTGAAACAGCGACGTGTAGTTGTCCAGCGTGAAGTCGTTCGGGATGAAGGCGCCGTCGGAGACCGTCGCGGGCGTCTTCAGCGAGACCATGAAGATCCAGACGATCGGGATCAGCGCGAAGAACGCGACGGCCGCGATGCCGACGATCCACTTGACGTACGCCCCGGGCGTGTGGCGGCTCACTTCTCCCCCTGACCGACGGGCGAACTCGTGCCGAGCAGCCGCACGAAGACGAACGCGATGATGAGCACGAGCACGAAGATCAGCACCGAGACCGCCGAGCCGAGGCCGAGGTTCAGGCGCGAGATGAGCTGGTCGTAGCCGAGGATCGACACCGACTCGGTGTCCTGCGAGCCGCGGGTCATGATGAAGATCGAGTCGAAGACGCGGAAGGCGTCGAGCGTGCGGAACAGCAGCGCGACGAGCAGCGCGGGCTTCAGCAGCGGCAGCGTGATCTTGAAGAAGCGCTGCACCGCCGTCGCGCCGTCGACGCGCGCGGCCTCGTAGAGGCCCTCGTCGATCGTCGCCAGGCCCGCGAGCAGCAGCAGCGCCATGAACGGCGTCGTCTTCCAGACCTCGGCCATGATGATGACCGCGAGCGAGCTCCCGTGCGAGCCGAACCAGGCCTTGTCGTCGGGCACGAACGGCAGGTGGTTGACGAAGCCGCTCGACGGGTCGAAGGCGAAGAACCAGGCGAACGCGGCGACGACCGTGACGATGCCGTACGGGATCAGGACGACGGTCCGCACGAGTCCGCGACCGAGGATCGCCCGATGCATGACGAGCGCGATGCCCATCCCGAGCACGAGCTCGATCGCGACGGACACGACCGCGATCAGCGCGGTGTTGCCGACGCCCTGCCACCACAGGTCCGACGTCAGGACGGCCTTGTAGTTGGAGAGGCCGACGAAGCCCGACTCCTCCGGGAAGCGCAGATCGACCTTCTGCACCGACAGCGCGATCGCGTAGAGGATCGGGTAGACCGTGACGAGCAGCATCGCGACGACGGCCGGCGCACACAGCATGTACGCGAGCTTGCGCTCGGCGCGCGTCTTGTCGGAGATCGGCGCCTTCCCGCGCCGGCTCTTGCCGATCGGGACGGCGGTCACAGGAGGCCCTCGCGCTTGATGGCCTTCTCGACGAAGTCACGCAGGCGGTTGTAGGCGGGGTCGAGGTTGTTCGGATCGATCTGCGTCGTCGGATGGACGCCGCGCTGGATCGCGAGCGACAGGTCCTGGTAGGCGGGCGACTCGGACGGGCGCGGTGCGGCGTCCTTGATCGAGTCGCGGACGACCTTCGCGAAGCCCGGGAACGCCTTCTGGATCTCCGGCTGGTCGTAGAGGTCCTCGCGCACCGGTGGCAGGCCGCCGAGCTCCGCGACCGTGAGCTGGTTCTCCGGCTTGACGAGGCACCGGACGGCGTCGAAGGCCTCCTTGGGGTGCTTGGAGTAGGCCGACACGCCGATGTTGATCCCGCCGATCGGCGGCTTGCTCGGGATGTTGGGATCGACCTGGGGGTACTTCGCGGCCTTCATGACCTTGAAGATCTCCGGCGCGTTGGCCTTCGCCGACGGATAGACGAAGGAGTAGTTGATCATGAAGGTCGAGTTGCCGCTCTCGAAGCCCAGGCGGGCCGTGTCCTCCGTCGAGGTCGTGAGGTTCGAGGCGGCGATCGGCGAGCGCGACAGCCGGCCGAGGACGCCGAGCGCGCGCTCGGTCTTGGCCTTGTCGAGCTCGATCGACTTCGGCCCGGACAGGATCGACGTGCCGGCCGACTCGATCAGCTGGTTGACGAGCACGACCAGACCCTCGTAGCGGTTGGCCTGCACCTGGATGCGGCCCTTCGACGGCCCGAGCTTCTCGGCCGCGTCGATCATCTCGTCCCACGTCTTCGGCGCCGTCGGCGAACGGTCGGTGCGGTACCAGAGGAACTGCGTGTTCGACCAGATCGGCGTCACGTAGAGGCGGTTGTCGAAGCGCGCGGTCCGCAGGACGCTGTCGAAGACGTTCGCCGAGACGGCCTTCGCGGTCGCGGCGGGCACGGGGCGCAGCCAGCCGGCGTTCGCGAACTCGCCCGTCCAGACGACGTCGAGGCCCAGCAGGTCCAGGGAGCTGTCCTCGGCGCCGAGGCGGCGGACGAGCTGCTCGCGCTGCTGGTCGGCCTGCGACGGGAGGTACTCGAACTTGATCTTGTACTCGCCGCCCGACTGCGCCGAGCAGGCGTTGGCGATCTTCTGCGGCGCGCCGCTGGGCTCGTTGAAGATGAACCACCTCAGCGTGGCGCGGGCGTCGCCCGCGCCGGCGTCGCCGCAGGCGGAGATCGCGAGTCCCAGCACGAGGCAGCTCAGCCCCGCTATCAACCCCCTCCACATGAATTACGCCGCTACCCAATCTTCCTCGCAACGAACCGCACATTTTCGTTTCGCGCGGAATTCTTTTCCGCGCGGGTCAGATTCGGGCCACGAACCCCTGTCCCGCGGCCAGCTGCGAGGGTGCCGGCGCGCCTGCGGGAAGCGACCACGCGTGCGTCGCGCGCACGACCTCACCGGCCGCCGGGGCGGGCCGCGGCTCGTCACAGAGGTTGATCGCGACGACGTGCCCCTCCCCGCGCCGGTAGGCGAGCACGCCCTCGGCCGCGTCGACGAACCGCAGCCCCGATCCGAGCGCCGGGCGTAGCGCGATGAGGTCGCGGTAGAGCGCGAGCACCGAGTCGCCGTCGCTCTCCTGCGCGGCGACCGCGCCGCCGTCGACCTCGATCGCGGGCAGCCAGGGCTCGGCGCTCGTGAAGCCGCCGTGCGGCGCGCCGTCCTCCCAGCGCATCGGGTGGCGGTGGCGGTCGCGACCGGCGCGATCGTCGGGGGGCTCGCGGCCTGGGCCGTCGGCCATCCCGATCTCGTCGCCCTGGTAGACGAAGACGGGGCCGGGCAGCGTCAGCGCGAGCAGCGCGGCGGCGCGCACGTTGGCGGTGCCGACGCGATCGGGCAGCCGTGGGAAGTCGTGGTTGGAGAGCACCCACGCCAGCGACCCGGCCGCCAGCGCGGACGCGATGGCCGCGCGCACGGCGCCGGCCTCCCAGCGCGCGTGCAGCAGCTCGAACGCGAACGCCAGGTCGACGTGCTCGAGATACGGGGCGATCCGCGCCGCCGGCAGGTAGACCTCCCCGACGAGCAGCGCCCGGACCCCCGCGCCCTCGCGCAGGACCGCGAGCGCGTCGCCGATGTCCGGTGCGTTGCGGCTGTGGCGTTGCTCGAGCGTCGCGCAGTCGCCCTGCTCGGGCAGCGGCGGCGGCCCGCTCGCGGGCGGGTCATCACGCAGCCGCGGGTCCTTCATGAGGCGATCGATCGCATCGAGGCGGAAGCCGTCGACGCCGCGCGCGATCCAGAAGCGCAGCACGTCGGCCATCGCGGCACGCACATCCTCGCGGCGCCAGTTCAGGTCGGGCTGCTCGGGATAGAACGAGTGCAGGTACCAGCGCCCGCTGCGCTCGTCGCGCGACCACGCGCGGCCCCCGAACGCCGCGCACCAGTTGTTCTGCGGCCCGTCGCGATCGGACCACACGTAGCGCTCCGGGTGCGCCGCAAACCACGGGTGCTCGATCGACGTGTGGCACGGAACGACGTCGAACAGCACCTTCAGCCCGCGCGCGTGCGCGGCGGCGATCAGCGCGTCGGCGTCGGCGAGCGTGCCGAAGCGCGGGTCGACCTCCGTGTAGCCGGCGACGTCATAGCCGCCGTCGGCGAACGGCGAGCGGTAGAACGGCGACAGCCAGATCGCGTCGGCTCCGAGCCGCGCGACGTGATCGAGGCGCGACGCGATCCCGCGCAGGTCGCCCTCGCCGTCGCCGTCGGCGTCCTGGAAGGAGCGCGGATAGATCTGGTAGACGACGGCGTCGCGCCACCACTCGGAGATTGAGTCCATGGCGCCGATCCTGCCCGCGGACGCCATCGCCAACCGCCCGCCCGCTCAGCGCAGCAGCCCGTCGAGGCGCATCGCGGCGCGGACGATGTCGCTGGTGATGCGGATCCCCGGCGCCGCGAGGTGGACGCCGTCGTCGGCGCGCACGACGCGGCTGCGGCCGCGAAAGACGACCGAGCGCTGAAACCGACCGCCCGGGGAGAGGACGTCCGCGACCTGCGTGACGAACCGTACGCCGGCGTCGAAGCGCGCCGCGGCGCCTGCGATCGCCGCGTTCTCGGCCGCGATGATCGGCACGCGTTCGGCGCGTCGCGGTGCGGGCAGCTTGAGCCAGTACACGAGGCCCGCGCCGTTGCGCAGGTACGCGCGCATGACGGCGGCCACCCGCCTGCTGTAGGCCTCGATCCACGCCGGCCCGCAGCACGCCACGGCCGCGCCGGACAGCGCATGCAGCGCGAAGACATCGTCCGAGGAGCCCAGCCACATGACCGTGACGTCGGGCCGTACGGTGCGAGCCGACGACCGCGCGTGCTTCGTCCAATCGAAGTACGACTTCGTGATCCCCGTTCCGGGGCGCGGGTCCCCGTGAACGGCGGCTCGGCTCCCGAGATCGCGGGCGATGGTCTCGATCAGGCCGAACGTCAACGAGTCGCCGGCGACGAGCACCCGCAGGCGCGCGTCGCGGCGCACGTCGACGTGACGCGCGAGCCGCTGCCCGGCACCCGTGCGCAGCGTGATCGTCCAGCGGCCGGCGCGCGGCAGCGTGACGCGCACGCGGCGGGTGATCGCGCCGGGCTTCAGCGTCGCCTTGCGACAGCGCCGCGACGAGGCCGGCGAGGAGGCGCAGACCGTCGCCGACACGCCGCCGCGGCGCGCTTTGTCCACGACGTCGACGATCGCCGCCTGGCCCGGGCGCAGCTGCGCCGGGACCACGATCATCCGCAGGCGGCCTGCGCCGGATGTCGAGGGCGCGCCGGCGGCCGGCGCCACGAGGCCGGCGAAGAGCGCGGCGCCGACAACGACCGTCGGCAGGCGCCACATGCGGCGAGAGTACAACTCGCGCGCGAACGGGGGGCCAGATCGGTGTGGCGCGGTTTGGACCCGCGGACAGTGCCCGCACCCGGGTATGACGGATACAACGTGGACGTCGCCGTTGGACGCCCGTCGTGCTCCCTTGACCGCTCCCGGCCCCACACCCTGTCCATCCCGCGCCATCATCGGCGTCAGCACGTCGGAGATGCGTACCCCCGAGCGGGTCCTGCACGACCCGCGCTCGGAGCCGGTGCAGTCGCGTGAGCTGGCGCTCGGCCTGACCTATCCCGAGGCGATCCGGCGCGCCGGCGCGGTGCCCGTGATCATCCCGCCGCTGGACACCGACAGCATCGATCCGCTGCTCGACGGCCTCTGCGGGCTGTGCCTGTCGGGCGGACCGGACCTGCTGCCGGAGATCTACGGCGCCCGCCCCCACCCCGCGCTCGGCCCGACCGAGCCGCATCTCGACCGCTTCGAGGTCGCGCTCGTGCGCGCGGCCGAGGCTCGCGACATGCCGGTGCTGGCCATCTGCCGCGGCCTGCAGGTGCTCAACGTCGCGCGCGGCGGCACGCTCGTGCAGGACCTCCCGAGCGAGCGGCCGTCGAACGTCGTCCACCGCCAGCTGCTGCCCGGGCGCCTTGCCACGCACGACGTGACGCTCGAGGCGGGCAGTCGGGTCGCGGCGGCGCTCGGCACGGCCGACACCAGAACGAACTCGTTTCATCACCAGGCCATCGACGTGCTCGGCAGCGGCCTGCGCGCCGTCGGCTGGGCGACCGACGGCGTCGTGGAGGCGGTCGAGGCCACCGATCGCACGTTTACGATCGCCGTCCAGTGGCATGCTGAGAGCATGGTCGACACGGCGGAGCAGATCGCCCTGCTCCGCGCCTTCGCCGACACGGCGACGGCCTACGACCGCGGTGCGCTGCGTGCCGCCTGAGGTCAGGCGCTCCCCCGCGAAGACGCCGTGGTCGAAGTGGCGTCACGGCAACGACTACACGCTCGGCGTCGAGGAGGAGGTCATGCTGCTCGACCCCCGCGACTGGACGCTCGCGCCCGCGATCGACGACGTGCTGCGGGCGCTGCCCGACGAGCTGCGCGACCACGTCAGCTCGGAGACGCACTCCTCCGCGGTCGAGCTGCGCACCGGCGTGCACGCGACCGTCGGCGACGCCGTCGCCGAGCTCGGCAGCCTGCGGGCGCGGCTCAGCGACGTGCTGTCCGGCCTCGGGCTGGCGGCCTGTGCCGCCGGCACCCACCCGTCGGCGGTCTGGCATGAGATGGCGGTGTCCTCGCCCGAGCGCCACCAGGAGGTCTACGGGTCGATGCGCGAGCTGGCGCGGCGCGAGCCGACGTTCGCGCTGCACGTCCACGTCGGGCTGCCGTCCGGCGAGGCGGGCATCGCGGCGTTCAATCGCCTGCGCGCACACATTCCCGTGCTGCTCGCGCTGTCGGCGAACTCGCCGTTCTGGCAGGGGCGCGACACCGGCCTGGCGTCGGCCCGCACGCCGCTGTTCCAGGCCTTCCCGCGCGTCGGGATCCCGCGCACCTTCGGCTCCTACGGCGAGTACGTGCGCGCCGTCAACCTCCTGCTGGACTGCGGCGCGTTCCCCGACCACACGTACCTGTGGTGGGACGTGCGGCCGCAGCCGCGGCTCGGCACCGTCGAGGTGCGGATCATGGACTCGCAGACGACGCTCGAGGGGACGGCCGCGCTGGTCGCGCTCGTGCAGTCGCTCGCGCGCCTCGAGCTCGTCGACGGCCTCGCCGACCCGGCCCTCGTCCACGCGCCCGAGGTGCTCGACGAGAACCGCTTCCTCGCCGCCCGCGACGGTGTCGACGCCGAGCTCGTCGACCCCGTCCTGGGCCGCGCGGTCGCGGTCGTCGACATCTGCGCCGAGCTCATGCTCCTGTGCGCGCCGCACGCCGAGGTCCTCGGCTGCGCCCGGGAACTCAAGCTCGTCGCCGGCCTGCTCGTCAACGGCGGCCCGCAGCGCCAGCGCGAGGTCGCCGAGCGCGACGGTCTCGTCGGGCTCGTGGCCGACCTGGCGGCGGACTTCGCCGGCGGCGCGACGCTCGCCGATCGCGACGCCGTCGCGTAGCGCGCGACGTCGGGTTCAGTCCAGCGAGACCGTGCGGCCGTCGACCATGTTCTCGACGGCGACGATCTCCTTGAGCAGCGCCTCCGGGACCGGGGAGTCGGTCGTCAGGATCATGACCGCGGGACGGCCGTCGCCCTCGGCGTTCGCCGGCGTGTGGCCGACGGCGGCCGAGCCGATGTTGATGCCGTGCGCGCCGAACGCCGAGCCGACGCGGCCGATGACGCCGGGGACGTCCTCGTAGCGCAGCACCGTCAGGTGCTCCTCGAGCTGGAGGTTGAAGCGCTGACCCCACGCCGCGAGCAGGTGCGGGCGATGCTGGCGGCCGATCGTCGTGCCGACGACGCCGTTCTGGCGCTTGCCGCCGCACCACACCGCGACGCGCACGAGGTCGGTGTAGTCGCGCGCCGAGTTCGAGCGTGACTGCACGACCTCGATGCCGCGCTCCGAGGCGATCGACAGCGCGTTGACGGCGTTGATCGAGTCCTCCGTGCGGCCACCGAGCGCGCCGAGCACGACCGCGATCGCGAGCGGGCCGGTGTCGCGCTCGCCGATCCGGCCGTGGCACTCGATCTCGATCTTGTCGACCGAGCCGCACGCCGCGAGCGCGGTCGCGAGCCTGCCGAGCTGATGGCACAGCGGCAGGAAGGGGCTCAGCAGCTCGAGGTCCTCGGCCGAGATCGACGGCGCGTTGACCGCCGTCGTGACGCTGCCGCCCTGCAGCGCGGCCACGACCTGCTCGGCGGCCTGGTAGCCCGCGCGGTCGGTGGCCTCCGCCGTCGAGGCGCCGAGATGCGGCGTCGCGATGACGTTGGGGTAGCCGAACAGCGGGTGATCGGTGATCGGCTCGGCACGGAAGACGTCGAGCGCCGCGCCGCCGACCTTGCCGCTGTCGATCGCCGCCTGCAGGTCCTCGTCGACGATCAGCGAGCCGCGCGCGACGTTGAGGATCCGCACGCCGTCGCGCATCTTCGCGAACGCGGCGGCGTCGATCATGCCGTTCGTCGCGTCGGTCGTCGGCATGTGCAGCGTCAGGAAGTCGGCGGCGGCGTAGACGTCGTCGGGCGTGTCGGCGCGCTCCACCTTCGTGCTCTTGTAGAGCTCCGTCGCGACGAACGGGTCGTAGGCGACGACGTTCATGCCGAACGACTTCGCGCGCGCCGCGACGAGCTGGCCGATGCGCCCGAAACCCAGGATGCCGAGCGTCTTGTCCATGAGCTCGATGCCGCTGAAGCTCTTGCGCTCCCAACGGCCTGCCGCCAGCGCCCCTGCCGCCTGCGGGATGTGGCGCGCGAGCGCGAGCAGCAGCGCGAGCGTGTGCTCGGCGGCGGTGACGACGTTCGAGCGCGGCGCGTTGACGACGATGATGCCGCGCTTGGTGGCCGCGGTGACGTCGACGTTGTCGACGCCGACGCCGGCGCGCGCGACGGCGCGCAGGTTCGTCGCGAGGGCGATCAGCGCCGCGTCGACCTTCGTCGCCGAGCGGATGACGATCGCGTCGTAGGGCGCGATGCGCTGCTCGAGCTCCTCACGCGTCCAGTCATAGCCGGTGTCGACGTCGAAGCCCGCGACCTCGAGCACCTCGAGGCCGGACTGGCCGATGTTCTCGGCGACGAGGACCCGCATGCGCGCCGGCATCTCGGCGCCGCTGTCGTCGGTGCGTGGCGTGGTGGCAACGGAGGCCATTAGGAAATCTCCTTGACGACCCAGTCGACGCAGGCGGTCAGCGCCAGCACGTCGTCGGGTTCGATCGACGGGAACATCGCGACGCGCAACTGGTTGCGGCCGAGCTTGCGGTAGGGCTCGACGTCGACGACGCCGTTGGCGCGCAGCGTCGCCGCGACGACCTTCGCGTCGATCGCGTCGTCGAGGTCGATCGTGCCGACGACGAGCGAGCGCTTCGCCGGGTCCGCGACGAACGGCGTCGCGTACGACGACGCCTGCGCCCAGCCGTAGAGGTGGTCGGACGACGCCGTCGTGCGCGCGACGCACCAGTCCAGGCCGCCCTGGGAGAGCATCCACTCGACCTGATCGGCGAGCAGCACGAGCGTCGCGATCGCGGGCGTGTTGAGCGTCTGGTTCAGGCGCGAGTTCGTCAGCGCGACCTGGAGCGACAGGAACTCGGGGATCCAGCGCCCGGACGCGTCGATCTGCTCGATGCGCTCGATCGCCGCGGGGCTCAGCAGCGCCAGCCACAGCCCGCCGTCGGAGCCGAGGTTCTTCTGCGGCGCGAAGTAGTAGGCGTCGGCCTGCGCGGCGTCCAGGGGCAGGCCGCCGGCGCCCGACGTCGCGTCGACGAGGACGAGGGCATCGCCCGAATCGGCCGGCCGGGCGACCGGCACCATGACCCCCGTCGACGTCTCGTTGTGCGCCCACGCGATGACGTCGGCGCCGGGCAGCGCGGCCGGCTCGGGGGCATCGCCCGGGTCGGCCTGCAGCAGCAGCGGGTCGGCGAGGAACGGCGCGCGCTCGTTGACCGTCGCGAACTTGCGCGAGAACTCGCCGAACGCCAGGCACAACGCGCGCTCGCGCACGAGCCCGAACGCGGCCGCGTCCCAGAACGCCGTCGTGCCGCCGTTGCCGAGCGCGATCTCGTAGCCGTCCGGCGCCGAGAACAGCTCGGCGAGGCCGCCGCGGACGCGTCCGACGAGGTCCTTGACCGGCTTCTGGCGATGGGACGTGCCCATCAGGGCGGCGGACTCGCCGGCGAGCCGGGCGAGCTGGTCGGCGCGGACCTTCGAAGGGCCGCATCCGAAGCGACCGTCGGACGGTCGCAGTGCTGGTGGGATCTCGAGCTGGGTGCTCGTCGTCATGGCAGGGTCCTCGCAGACAGCGATTTGGCAGGACTGTGCCCAGGCGTGCGGCTTCGACAGGCTCTGCCGCTCCCCGGTGGTCATTCCCACCCGACGCCAGTCGCGACAGCCCGAGGAGTGTAGCGACCCGCCCCGGGCTCCCGCTGTCGTCTACTCGTGAAAGTCCGTGTCGATCCAGGCCATCATCGAGCGCAGCTCCTTGCCGGTCGTCTCGACCTGCGTCGCGGCCTGCTCGGCCCGCATGCGCTTGAAGTTCTCCTGGCCGGCGCGGTTCTCGGCGATCCACTCGCGCGCGAAGTCGCCGGACTGGATCTCGCCGAGGATCTTCTTCATGTTCTGGCGCGTGTCGGCGGTGATGACGCGCTTGCCGCGGCTGTAGTCGCCGTACTCGGCCGTGTTGGAGATCGAGTAGCGCATCCCCGCGAGCCCCTTCTCGTACATGAGGTCGACGATCAGCTTGAGCTCGTGGAGGCACTCGAAGTACGCCATCTGCGGGTCGTAGCCCGCCTCGACGAGCGTGTCGAAGCCGGCCTGGACGAGCTCGGAGGCGCCGCCGCAGAGCACCGCCTGCTCGCCGAAGAGATCGGTCTCGGTCTCCTCCTTGAACGTCGTCTCGAAGACGCCGCCGCGCGTGCAGCCGATGCCCTTCGCGTAGGCGAGCGCGAGCTGCTGCGCGTCGCCGTTGGGGTCCTGCTCGATCGCGACGAGGCCGGGGACGCCGGACCCCTCGGTGTACTGGCGGCGCACGAGGTGGCCGGGACCCTTCGGTGCGACGAGCGCGACGCCCGCGCCGGGCGGGGGCTGCACCTCGCCGTAGAGGATCGAGAAGCCGTGGCCGAAGAGCAGCAGGTTGCCGTCGGCGATGCCGTCCTTGACGGCGCCCTCGTAGACCTCGCGGTGCAGCTCGTCGGGGACGAGCATCATGACGAGGTCGCCGCGGCTGGCGGCGTCGGCCACGCCGAGCACCTCGAGGCCGTTGGCCTTCGCCTTGGCGGCCGAGGCGGAGTCCTCGCGCAGGCCTACGACGACGTTCACGCCGGAGTCCTTGAGGTTCAGCGCGTGGGCGTGGCCCTGCGAGCCGTAGCCGATGATGGCGACGGTCTTGCCGTCGAGGAGGGTGAGGTCAGCGTCGTCGTCGTAGAACATGGCCGCGATCCTATTCACCGCGTGCCGCCCGCCGTTGTCACAGAATCGCCGTCCCTGCGAAGAACCCCCTGATGCCGCGATCCGACGAGGAGCTCATGGCCGCGCTCGCCGCGGGCGATGCCGACGCGTTCTCGGCCTTCTACCGCCACCACCTGCCGGCGGTCAGCGCCTACTTCGCGCGCCGCGTCGCCGATCGCGAGGCGGCGTTCGACCTCACGGCCGAGACGTTCGCCGCGGTCGTCGTGTCGGCGTCGCGCTTCGATCCCGGCCGCGGGCCGGCGATCGCCTGGCTGCTCGGGATCGCCTCGCACAAGCTCACCGACAGCGTCCGCCGCCATCGCGTCGAGAGCGAGGCGCGCCGCCGCCTCGCGCTCGAGCCGGTCACGATCACCGACGGCGACCTCGAGCGCATCGACGACGCCGCCCGCGCGGGACCCGACCTCCGCGAGCTCGTCGCGGCGCTGGCGCCCGACCACCGCGACGCGATCACGGCGCACGTCATCGAGGAGCGCTCCTACGCGGAGATCGCGGCGGACCTGCGCTGCTCGGAGGCCGTCGTGCGCCAGCGCGTGCATCGGGGCCTGCGGCGCCTGCGCGAACAACTCAAGGAGACGACATGAACGGCTTCGACGATCTCGAGCGCCAGCTACGCGGCAAGGTCGGCGCCCGTGCCGGACGGCGGCGCCGGCCGCTCGTGCGCACGCTCGCCGTCGCCGCAGTCCTGTCGGTGTCCGCGGGGGCCGTGACGGCGGCGGCGACCGGCGTCATCGGCGGCCCCGGGACCGAGGCGGCGGGAGTGGCGCTGCTCGACGACGTCATCCGCCATACGCACGATGCGCCCGCCTGCCGCCCGCACGGCCCGGACCGCCGACCCGCCGAGATCACGACGCTGCCGGCCAGCGACGGCGCGCGGCGAGCGTTCCCCGCGCTGGTTCGGCCCGCGACCGCGCACGAGCGCCGGTTCGCGCGCCGCAACGGGCGCATGACGGGGATGAAGCAGGTGCTGTCCGGCGGCGCGCGCGAGCTCCACGCGACGGACGGCACGCGCTTCATGCTGCTGCTCACGGCGGGCCGCGGGCGCGGCCTGGGCCGTGGACCGGACTGCATCCCGGTCCAGCGCGCCGAGCTCGATCGCCGCGCCCCCGGCCTCGATCCGAAGGTCGTCGCCGTCGCACGCGGAGTGCTCGACCAACAGGAGCGCGCCTACCGCGCCAACCTCGGTCGCGAAGGCCTGATCCTCGCCCAGCTGCGTGCCGACGGCCGCCTCTCGAGCGCGGGCGGAACGTTCAGCGACGCCGCGATCCGGCTCGGCACGGGCAGCATCGGCAGCGTGCGCGTGCATGATCGGCCACGCCTCGCCATCGCCGGGCTCGCGCCCGCGAAGGCGGACCACGTCGTCGTGCGGTCGCGCTCGCATCCAGGCAGGGCCGCGATCCGCATCGCCGTGCCACAGCAGGTCTTTCACCTCGTGCTGCCGCGGAGGTTCGGGACCCGCATCTCCGTCGAGTGGCGCGCCCCGGACGGCGCGCTGCTGCACACCCTCAAGATGCGCTGGTGAGTCCCGGCCCGCGGCGGGCGCGAGCGGCACGACATCCTGCGCCGGCTCGCCGGGCGCCGGCAGATCCGCACCGCGCCGGACGTGCTTTCCTGATGGCGTGAACCGCTTCGAGATCGTCCCGCGCGGTCCGTTCTCGCTCGAGCGCGCGGCGGGCTTCGGGTTCGGCGGCTCGCTCGGGGCGCCGCCGTGGGACGGGGCGATGCGCCTGGCGTTCGCCGTCGACGGCTTCGCGGGCCATGCGGGCGTGCTGCTGCGCGAGCGCTCCGACGGCACGATCGAGGGCCAGGTGCAGGGCGGCTGTGACCTCGCGACGGTGCGCACGCAGGTCGCGCGAATCCTGTCGCTCGACCACGACGGCCGCGCCTGGCTCGAGGTCGGCGAGGCCGATCCCGTCATCGGGCGCCTGCAGCGCGAGCACCCGGGCGTGCGGCCGGTGCTGTTTCACTCGCCCTACGAGGCCGCGGCATGGTCGATCGTGTCCGCGCGCCGCCCCGCGAGCCAGGCGGCGCAGGTGCGCCGGCGGCTGTCGCAGGAGCACGGCGCGACGTTCGACGTCGGCGGCGTCGAGATGTCCGCGTTCCCGCTACCCGAGCGGCTGCTCGACGTCGCACCCGGTCCGGGACTGCCCGAGGAGAAGGTCGCTCGCCTGCGCGGGGTCGCCGAGGCCGCGCTCGCCGGGCGGCTGGACCCCGAGCGGCTGCGCGCGCTCGACCCCGAGGCGGCGCGGGCGCAGCTGCTGGAGCTGCGCGGGATCGGGCCGTTCTATGCCGCGCTCATCCACATCCGGGCATCGGGCGTCGCGGACGTGCCGACCGCCGAGCCGCGCGTGCTCGCGATCGCGGCGGCCGCGTACGGCCTCGACGGCCCGCCGGACGCCGGCGCGTTCCTGGAGCTCAGCGAGCGCTGGCGGCCCTATCGCACCTGGGCGATGGTGCTGCTGCGCGTCGCCGCCGGCGACGCCGCGCGCCGCTGACGGCGGCCCGCACGGGCCGCTCGAACCGGGCCGCCGTGCATGCGGTCGCTCGCGCTACGCGCTGGCCGCGGCGACGTGCGTGCGGCCCGGCAGCGCGACCGAGCCGTCGGCCGCGACGTACGGCGCGAGCTGCGCGTCGATGGCATCGCGCAGGTCGTCGCGCTGGGCCGGGGTCAGCGCGCCGACGCCCGTGGCCAGACCCGTCGAGATGTCGAGCTGCACGTCCCACCAGGCGTCGAGGTCGTCGTAGGTCCAGGCGAGGTCGAGCTGCTCGACGACGACATCGGTGAAGCCCGCATCCTCGAGCAGCTCGCGGATCGTCGCCGGGTCCCGGAACGCGAACATGTTCGGCTCGTCGGGATCCGGCGGGGCGACGGCGCCGGTCGCGGCGAGCTGCGCCTGCGGGACCGCGGCCCACGGGTTGTCGGCGGGGTCCGTCCATGCCGACAGCGCGACGCGGCCGCCCGGGCGCAGGACGCGCCGCGTCTCGCTCAGGGCCGTCGCCGGATCCGCGAGCAGCATGTAGCCCCAGCGCACGATGACGCCGTCGAGCGTCGCCGTCGGCAGGTCGATCCACTCGGCGTTCATCCTGCGGAACTCCGCGTTGTGGATGGCGAGGTCGGCGGCGCGCGCCTGCGCGACGTCGACCATCGCCTGCGCGCCGTCCGTGATGATCACCGTCCCGCCCGGCGCCACGAGCTCGGCGGCGAGCAGTCCCGTATCGCCCGGTCCGGCCGCGAGCTCGAGCACGCGGTGCCCGGGCTGCGGCTCGATCGCGTCGACGAGCCAGCCCGACACCGGCCGCGCGCCGGCCTGGAAGACGGCGCGGTGCTCACCCCAGCCGCGGGCTGCCAGCTCCCAGCGGTCGAGGCTCGCCTCGCGGTACTCCGACGGGTCGTACCCCATGGGCACGACCCGTCGCTCGGCTACTTCGTCAGCGTGAACGTATGAATCGCGTCGGCCGGCGACGCCGAGTTGCCCGCGGCACCGGAGTTGTCGATGCCGACGACCGTGATGCGGTACTTGCCCGCGCCGAGCTTGATCTTGCTCGACAGGTTGTAGGACCACGTGCCGCTGGCCCCGAGCTTGGCCAGCAGCAGGCTCGGCCTCGAGCAGCTCTTGAGCACGATGCCCTTCTTGGGGTTCAGCCACTTGCACTTCGCTGCCGTCGACTGGCTGGACTTCGCCTTCGCGGCCGTCTTCTTCGTGGCCTTCTTCTTCGGCTTGCTGACCGTCGTGCTGATCTTCTGCACTGCGAACAGGACGCCCTTGATCCCGGACGCGTCCGCCGCGGTGCCGGCGAAGCCGATCTTCACGCGCTTGGACGTCGTCTTCTTGACCTTGACCTTGACCTTCTTGCCCTTGCGGGTGACGGTCTTGGTCGTCGTCTTCGTCGTCCTCTTCGTGAGGGCGATCCGCTGGTCGGCGCCCGGCTTCGTGATCTTGACGGCCGGCGGCACGCCGTCGGTCACCGTGCCCGGCGGCGGCGGGGGCGGCGCGATCGCCGGCGGCGCGACGTACTCGTCGGCGCCCTGATCGGTCACGGGGCCGGGACGCGGGTTGCCGTCGATGTCCGTCGTCGACTCGCCGGCGGTGAAGCCGCCGTGGTCGATGGCCAGGGAGCCGGCCTTGAGGCGGAAGTTGCCCGCCCCCGGGTTCGCGAAGACGTCGTCGGCGCTGAACGGGCTCTGCAGCGTGCGGGTGTAGGAGTCCGTGACGGTGTTCGGCGGCGACAGGATCGGGAGCACGTTGAGGATGCCCGGGTAGATCGTCTTCGCGGTGCCGTTCTGGATGATCGAGTCCGTGACGACGGCGTCGATGTTGCCGACCGGACCGCCGATCAGCGGGTTGGCCATGCTGGCGTTGAGCACGAGGCCGTTCGTCGAGCCGGCCAGCGTGACGTGGCGCAGGACGACGTCGACGTCGCCCGGGTTCGAGCTCAGGCCGTTGCCGTTGCCGGTGTTGACCGACAGCCCGGCGACGCCGCCGGTCGCGAGCGTGGACTCCATCGTCAGCTTCTTGGAGTCGCTGGAGTCATCGGCCGACGTCACGCGCACGGCCGCCGAGGCAAGACCGCCCGTGGCGATGGCGCTGCGAACGATCTTGTTCGTCGTTCCCCTGGAGAACGTCACGCCGTCGCCGTTCGGGCTGACGATGACCGCGTCCTCGATGATGAGGCCCGCCGGGCTCTGCGAGATGATGCCGGCGGCGGAGCCGTTGACCTGCGCGAGCACGAGGTGCTGGACCTTCGAGGGGCCGCCACCGCTGGCGGTGAACGCCAGCGAGCCGTTGACGCCGAAGCTCGGCGCGCCCGCGAGGGTGACGCTGACGGCGAACGTCGCGCTGCCGTAGGTCCCGGATGCCACGTTGAAGGTGTCGCCGGTCGCCGCCGCGGCGGCGGCGTTGGACAGATCACCGCAGGTCAGATCTGCGGGCGCCCCGCAGGCGCCGTCGGCGGGAACGCCCGTGACGGTGTAGGTGGCCGCCTGCGCCGCGGCCGGTGCACAGAGCACGGCGACGAAGGCAGCAGCGATGGATAGCGAGCGACGACGGCCCGTTCGTGGCATTCATTCCTCCAGATCTCGGCGCAGGAGCTTTCCCGACTGCGTCCTCGGCAAGTCTAGGGAGAACCTGACCACTTTGGGCACCTTGTATCGAGCCAGCCGGACGGCACAGTAACCCCTCAGGTCCTGGGAGGTTGCGGTGCCGCCGGGCCGCAGGACGACTGTTGCGACGATCCGCTCGCCCCACTGCGTCGTCGGCGACCCCGTGGACCGCGACGTCGGCGACGGCCGGATGCGATGCCAGCACCGCCTCGACCTCGACCGGGGAGACGTTCTCGCCGCCCGTGACGATCGTGTCCGCGGCCCTCCCGGTGACCGTCAGGTTGCCCGCTTCGTCGAGCGCGCCGAGGTCGCCGGTGTGCAGCCAGCCGTCGTCCGCGCGCGCGCCGGGCGCCAGCGTCGGGCCGGCGACGAGGATCTCGCCGCCCGGTCCGATCCGCACGCGCGTGCAGAACAGCGACGGCCCGCCCGTCGTGACCTGTGAGCAGGCCTCGGTCAGGCCGTACGTCGTGACGGTCGCGACCCCGGCCGCCGACGCGCGCTCGAGCAGCGCCGGCGGGATCGGCCCGCCGCCGACGAGCGCCGCCCGCAGCGCCGGCGGATCGCGCAGACCGGCGTCGAGCAGCCGTGCGAGCGTCGTCGGGACGACGGACACGAGCGTCGCGCCGCCCTGCCTCAGCTCCCGCACGGCGACGTCCGCGTCGAAGCCGTCGTGCAGCACCGCGGTCGTCGCGTAGATCGTGCTGCGCAGGAGGATCGACAGCCCGCCGACGTGCGACAGCGGCAGCGTGCACAGCCAGCGCTCGTGCGGATCGAGGCCGAGCGCGACCGCCGAGCCGAGCGCGCTCCACAGCCAGTTGGCGTACGTCAGCTCGATCGGCTTGGCAGCGGCGCTCGTCCCCGACGTGTGCACGACGATCGCCGTCGCGCCGAGGTCGTGCATGTCCGCCAGCACCGCGCCGGCGTCCTCACGACCGTGCAGCGGCGCGTCGACGACGGCGGCGCAGCCCGCGATCCGCGCCGCGCGCTCGGACGCCGTCAGGCGCAGGTCGATCGGCACGGCGATGGCGCCGAGTCGCATGCAGCCGTGCAGCGCCTCGACGAACGGCGCCCGTGCGGGCAGCGCCAGCGCGACGCGATCGCCCGCCGTCACGCCGAGCGCGCTCAGGCGGCGTGCCGCGCTCGTCGCGCGGGCGTCGAGCGCGGAGAAGTCCAGGCTCCCGTCGGCGCTCTCGAGCGCCACGGCATGCGGACGCGTGCGGGCGGCGCGGCCAAGCCAGGATTCCACGAGCACTCCCTGAAAGTAGCCTGCACGACCATGGGAGTGAACTGGACGCAGACCGGCGACTACGAGGACATCCGCTACGAGCTCAGCGGGGACGGCATCGCGAAGATCACGATCAACCGCCCCGAGGTGCGCAACGCGTTCCGCCCGCAGACGATCATCGAGATCTCCGGCGCGCTCGAGTGCGCGCGGGAGGACACGACCGTCGGCGTCATCGTCCTCACCGGCGAGGGCCCGCTGGCGTTCTGCTCGGGCGGCGACCAGCGTGTCCGCGGCGACAGCGGCTATGAGACCGAGCCGGGCAAGGCGGGCGCCGTCGGGCGCTTCCACGTCACCGACCTGCACATCCAGATCCGGCGGCTGCCGAAGCCCGTCGTCGCGATGGTCGCCGGCTACGCGATCGGCGGCGGCCACGTCCTGCACCTCGTCTGCGATCTGACGATCGCCGCCGACAACGCGCGCTTCGGGCAGACGGGCCCCAAGGTCGGATCGTTCGACGGCGGCTTCGGCGCGGGCCTGCTGGCGAATCTCGTCGGCCCGAAGAAGGCGAAGGAGATCTGGTTTCTGTGCCGCCAGTACGACGCTCAGCAGGCGCTCGACATGGGCCTCGTCAACACGGTCGTGCCGCTCGCCGAGCTCGAGTCCGAGACGGTGTCGTGGTGTCACGAGATGCTCGCGATGTCGCCGTTCTCGCTGCGGCTGCTGAAGGCGAGCTTCAACGCCGCCGAAGACGGGCTGAGCGGGATCCAGCAGCTCGCGCACGACGCGAACCTCCTCTTCTACGCCAGCGAGGAGGCGCGCGAGGGCCGCGAGGCCTACAAGGCCAAGCGCGCGCCCGACTTCTCGCGCTTCCCGAAGCGGCCGTGAGGGGGTAGGCATGCGCATCTGGCTCATGGCGGCGCGCCCGCGGACGCTGCCCGCGGCGATCGCGCCCGTCGTCGTCGGCACGGCGCTCGCCTACCAGCTCGGCTACGACTTCAAGGCCGGTGCGTTCATCGCCGCGCTGCTCGGCTCGATCCTGATCCAGGTCGGGACGAACCTCTCCAACGACTACTCCGACGCGCGCCGCGGCGCCGACGCCGAGGACCGCCTCGGGCCGGTGCGCGTCACGGCCGGCGGGCTCGTGCCGCCCAAGCAGGTCCTGATGGCGACGTACGTCACGTTCGGGCTTGCCGCGCTGTGCGGCGTCTACCTCGTCTCCGTGGCGGGGATCGAGCTGCTGTTCGTCGGCATCGCGTCGATCGCGGCCGGCGTCCTGTACACCGGCGGGCCGAGGCCCTACGGCTACGAGGGCCTCGGCGAGATCTTCGTCTTCCTGTTCTTCGGGATCGTCGCCGTCGCCGGCTCGACGTTCGCGCAGACCAAGTCGTGGCCCTGGGAGGCGTTCGTGCTGGCCGTGCCGGTCGGGCTGCTGGCGGCCGCGATCCTCGTCGTCAACAACGTCCGTGACATGGACTCCGACAAGCGCGCCGGCAAGCGCACGCTCGCGGTCCGGCTCGGCCGCGAGCGCGGTCGCGCGATGTACGCGGCCATGGTCTACGGCTCCTACGTCATCGCGCCGCTGCCATGGCTGTTCGGGGCGCCCCTGTCGGCGTGGCTGCTGCTGAGCTGGCTGACGCTACCGCTGGCGATCAACACCGTCCGCAACGTTCGCCAGCACACCGACGGCCCGACGCTCAACGAGGCGCTCGCGCGGACCGGCATGCTGCAGCTCGCCTTCTGCCTGCTCCTGAGCGTCGGCATCCTCGCGAGCTGACGGCGGAGACCGGGTGCGCGTCGCGATCGAGCAGCGGACGCTGCGGTTGCGCGCGCCGCTCGCAACCTCCTACGGACCGCCGCTGAGCTCGCGCGACCTGTTCGAGCTCGTCATCGAAGGCGCGGACGGGATCGAGGGCCGCGGCGAGTGCGCACCGCTCGAGCCCTACGACGGCGTCTCGTACGAGCGCGCGCGGGGCGCCCTGGAGAGCTACCGCGCCGTCCTCGAGGGCGCCGACGAGCTCGACGGCGGCGAGCTGCTCGACGCCTGCCGTGCCGCCGACGAGCTCCCACAGGCGCTGGCCGCCGTCGACATGGCGCTGTGGGATCGCGCCGGGCAGCGCGCCGGGCTGCCGGTGTCCGCGCTGCTGGCGGACGCGTCGCTGACGCAGATCAGGGTCAACGCGACGATCGGCGCCGAGGATCGCGCCGCTGCCTCGCAGTGCGCGCTCGCGGCGCGCGAGGCCGGCTTCGGCTGCGTCAAGCTCAAGGTCGGCGTCGGCGACGACGCCGGCCGCGTCGCGGCCGTCCGCGCGGCGCTCGGGCCGGAGGTGCAGCTGCGCCTCGACGCCAACGGCGCGTGGAGCGTCGAGGAGGCGGTGCGCGCGATCACGGCGCTCGCGGCGGCCGGGCTCGAGCTCGTCGAGGAGCCGGTCCACGGGCTGGCGGCGACGCGCGCCGTCCGCGAGCGCGTGGCGGTGCGGATCGCCATCGACGAGACCGCCGCCGAGGCGGGCGCGCTCGCGTCCGGCGCGGCGGACGCGGTCTGCCTCAAGCTCGGGCGCTGCGGTGGCATCTCGGGGCTGCTCGCGAGCGCGACGCTCGTGCGCGCGTCGGGCGCCGAGCCGTACCTCGCATCGACGTTCGACGGCCCGCTCGGGATCGCCGCCGCGCTGCACGCCGCCGCCGCGCTGCGGCTGTCGCCGGCCTGCGGCCTCGCGACGCTCGAGCACTTCGAGGACGCTGGCGAGCATCCGTTCGCGGCGCGCGGCGGGATGATCGACGTGCCGCGCGGCCCGGGGCTGATGGGAGCCTGCGGCTCGTGACCTCGCTCGCCCTGCGAATCGCGGGCTCGGTCCTGCGCCGGCCCCACACGCGCCACCACTACGGCACCCTGCCGCAACAGGTGTGCGACCTGCACCGGCCGGACGGGCAGGGCCCGTTCCCCGTCGCGATCGTGTTGCACGGCGGCTACTGGCAGCCGCCGTACGGCAAGCTGATCATGCGCCCGCTGTGCCTCGACCTCGTGCGACGAGGCTACGTGGCGCTCAACGTCGAGTACCGCCGGCTCGGTCGCGACGGCGGCGGCTGGCCGCAGACGTTCGACGACGTCGCCGCGGGCATCGACCTGCTCGCCGGCCTCGGTGACGACGCGCTGGATCTGGACCGCGTCACGCTCATCGGCCACTCCGCGGGCGGCCAGCTCGCGCTGTGGGCGGCGGGCCGCCGGGAGCTGCCGGCGGGCGCCCCGGGCGCCGTCCCCCGTGTCCACGCCGGCCGCGTGCTCGCGCTCGCGGCGGTCTGCGACATCACGTTCGCCGGCAACGTCGCGGTGCGGCTGATGGGCGGGCTGCCGTCCGAGGTGCCCGAACGCTGGGCGCAGGCCAACCCGATGCGCCGGATCCCGCTGGAGGTTCCGGTCGCCCTCGTCCACGGCACGCGCGACAGCACCGTGAGGATCGAGCGCTCGCGCGAGTACGCCCGCGTCGCCGACGCGGTCGGCTCGCCCGTCACGCTGATCGAGACGGGCGGCGATCACCGCGCGCTGATCGACCCGACCACCGCCTCGTGGCAGGCCGCGGCCGCCTGGCTGGAGCAGGGTTAGCTCGCTTGGCGGCGTAGCATCTGGCCATCGACGATGTCACCGCGCTGTACCGCGAACTCGATCCATCGCGCCCGCTGCGCGGCGACGAGAACGCCCTCTACGTCGAGTGGCAGCGCCAGCTCGATCCGGAGGGCCGCGACGCGAAGTCCCGCCTCGTCAAGGCGTTCCGCCGCAACGCGTCGGTCGAGCGCCCGATCACCCGCCTGCTGACAGGCCACCGCGGCTGAGGCAAGACGACGGAGCTCAACCGCGTGCGCGACGCGTTGTCGGACGGTGCCCAGGGGCGCCGGGTGTTCGTCTCCATGCTGTTCGCCGACGAGTGGCTCGACCTGGAGGACGTGCAGCCCGAGGATCTCGTGCTGCAGATCGTGCGTCAGCTCGCCGCCGACCTTGATTTCGGCCGGCGTGGGTTTCGGCGAGCAGCGGCTCAAGAGCTTCTTCGCGACGCTGTGGGCGAAGGCGAAGGGCACCAAGCTCGACGCCGTGTCGGTCGGTGCCGATCCGCTGAAGTTCAGCTTCAAGCTCGAGCGGTTCCCCTCCGCGCGCGACGAGTTCCGCGCGATCCTGCGCGGTCAGCTGACGACGGTCCTCGACCTCGTCAACCGCGAGCTGCAGCCCGAGGCCCGCAAGCAGCTCGCGCACGACGGCTTCGACGACATCGTCCTGATCGTCGACGACCTGGACCGCAACCCGCAGAAGGTGCTCGTCACGGGGGCATGACGAACCACCACAGCCTGTTTCTCGACGGATCGTCCGCGCTGCGCGCGATCGACTGCAGCATGCTGCTGACCGTCCCGATCGAGCTGGCCTACAGCCCGGCGCAGGCCCGCCTGCGCGACACCTACGGGGGCGCATCGAGACCGTGCCGCTGTTGCCGATCCAGACCCGGGACGGCAGCGCGATCCGCGCCGGCGAGAACGCGCTGATCGGAATCGTCGGACGGCGCGCGAGGCAGGCGTTCGGGACGGCTGAGTCGCAGCCGGCCGCCTGCGCGGCGCGGGTGTTCGCCGACGAGGACCTGCTGCGGCGCGTCGAGCAGTGCTCGGGCGGGCATCTGCGCAGCCTGCTCGTCACGATGAGCCAGCTGCTCGACTGGATCGACGAGCTCCCGCTCGACGCGAACACCGTCGACCGCTACACGACCGCGACCGCACGGGACTTCGCGCGGGCCCTGTTTCCGGCGGACCGCGCGGTGCTGCGGCAGGTCGCGGCGGACGGCCAGTCGTCGGATGACCCGCGCTTCTTCGAGCTGCTGCGCAACCTCTACGTGTTCGCCTACCGCGGCGGCGACGGCGACTGGTACGGCGTCAACCCGCTGTTGCGGGAGATCGGCTCGTGCGCGTCGTCGAGCGCCTCGCGTCGCCCGAGAACGAGGCCCAGCTTGCGGCGCTCGAGCGCATGCTGCGGCGCGCCGACGGGTTCCGGACACGCCTTCGCGCGTGCCGCGCCGGACCAGTGGTCGGGGCGATCGGGCTTCTATCGCTTCGCGCCGCAGAGCGGCGACGCCTCGAGCAGCGCGCGCCGCACCGCCGCGGGGCTCGGCTGGTCGGCCTCGCCGGCCGAGCGCGAGGAGCGCGAGCGGCTGCTGCGCGACCTGCTGGCGGAGCTCGACGATCGCGACGACGACAGGTCGGCGCGGGCGGACATCCGGACGAGCCTCGGCGACGCCGCCCGCATGCAGGACAGCTACGCCGGCGCGATCGAGCACTACCAGCACGCCCTCCCCATCCACCGCGACATCGGCGACCGCCTCGGCGAGGCCGGCGCGCTGCTGGGCTTCGGCTCGGCGCTCGCCGCCCGCGGCTCTGACGCGGCCGCCGCCACCTTGCAGGACGCCGCGCGGATCTACGATCTGCTCGGCCGGCCCGACTGGGCGGCGGTGGCCCGCGATCGGCTGGCATCGGCGTCCGAGGCGGCGGGCTGAGCCCTCCTCGCCGACCGGGCGCGACGTACGCCACACCCAACCGGGGGGTGCGGAGCGACCCGCCGCGAGCGAAGGCCGGCGCTCAGCGTGGGAGCGTGGCGCGCAGCGCGAGCACCCGTCGCGCCTGGACGCGCAGCGCGGCGCGGCGCAGATCCCCGCGGCGCGCGGCGGCGAGCAGGCCCTCGGCGGCGCGGGCGCCGTCGCGGTAGCTCGCGGAGAACAGCGGCAGGTCGACGCCGGCCCGGACGGCGCGGACGGCTCGCTGCGCGTTCGTGCCGAACGAGCGCACGGCCGGGGTGCCGAGATCGTCCGTGATCGCGACGCCGCGAAATCGCAGGCGGGCGCGCAGCTCGGCGCCGACCCAGCGCGACGAGAACGCCGCCGGCAGCGGGTCGACGGCCGGGTAGACGGCGGTCGAGAGCATGACGGCGTCGACGCCGCCCTTGATGAGGGCCGTGAACGGCCGCTCGTCGACCGAGCGCAGCGTGGCCTCCGAGGCGCTCACCGTGGCCGGCGCGTCGTCGGTGTTGACGGCCGCGGCGCCGAAGCCGGGGAAGTGCTTGGCGGTCGCGCGCACGCCGCCGGCACGCAGGCCCGCGGCGAACGCCGTCGCCAGGCTCGCGACGCGCGCCGGGGAGCGGCCGTAGCTGCGCATCTCACGCTCGAGCGCGGAGCCGGCGCGGGCGACGTCGGCGACGGGCGCGAGGTCCATGTTGACGCCCGCACGGCGCAGGACCGTCGCGGCGGTACGCCCGTCGGCGCGCGCCTGGGCCGCGTCGGACACCTGCGCGGCGGCGCGCTTGGGCCCGCCGGGGATGCGCCGCACCGGCCCACCCTCCTGGTCGACCATGACGAGCAGCGGCGCGCGCAGGCCGGGCGGGCGCTTGATGGCCTGCAGGCCGCGCACGACGTCGCGGACCTGCCCCGCCGAGCGCACGTTGCGGGCGAACAGGATCACGCCGGCCGCCTCGCCGCGCGCGATGCGCTTGCGCAGCGCCCGCGGCGGCGCGAGCCCGTCGTACGCGAAGACCATGTGCTGGCCGACGAGCTGCGGCAGGGTCAGCGCAGCGGGGCTCGCGGCCGAGCTGCGCCCGCCGTCATCCGACGTCGCCGCGAGCGCGACGACGCCGAGCACGAGCAGCGCGGCTGCGATCAGTCGGCCCATCGCCTCGACGATACGTGCTACACCCTCACGCCTGCGCCCCTCCACTGCATTGCTGTTCGTGGTAGCGGCGCTCGCCGCGACGTCGGCCGCGCCGGCCGCGGCCGTCGCCGCATGCCCCGCGGCGGCTCCGGCGTACTGCTTCGGTGTCCGTGTCGCGCTGGATCGCGGCGGCGCCGTGCCGGGCACGATCACGTTGCGGGCGGCACGGATCCGCTCGCGGCGCGCGAGCCGGCCGCCGCTCGTCGGCCTGACCGGCGGTCCCGGGCAGGCGGGCGTCGTGTTCGCCGCCGACTACGACTACACGCTGCCCACCGCCGGGCGCGATCTCGTCGTGCTCGACCAGCGCGGGACGGGCGGCTCCGGGCTGCTGCGCTGCCCGAGCCTGGAGAAGGCCATCAAGGTCAGCCTCGCGAGCGCGGCTGCGACGTGCGCGCGCCGGCTGGGCGTGAAGCGGTCGTACTACACGAGCGCCGACTCCGCCGAGGACCTCGAGGCGCTGCGCGTCCGCCTGCGCGCGCCGACGATCGCGCTGTACGCCGTCTCCTACGGCACGCGCGTCGCCGTCGCGTACGCCCGCCGGCACCCCGACCGCGTCGAGCGGATGATCCTCGACTCGGCGATCGGGATCGACGCGCCGGACCCGCTCTCGCGCGACACGCTCAGCGCGGTCCCGCGCGTGCTGCGCGCGGTCTGCCGCGCGGGCTGTCCCGGCGCCCGTGCGCATCCCGTGTCCGACCTGGCTCGGCTCGTCACGCGGCTGCACAAGCAGGCGATCCACCGCGTCGTGCGCCGCAACGGCCGCCGGATCAACGTCATCCTGCGCGCGGACGACGTGCTCAACCTGCTCGTCTCCGGCGACCTCTCCCCCGGCTTTCAGCGCCGGATCCCGGGCGCCATCAGCTCGGCGCTGCGGGGCGACAGCGATCAGCTGCTGGCGCTGGTGTTCAACCCCGCCAACAACGAGGACGACGAGCCCGTCAGCGAGTTCAGCTGGGGCGTCTACGTCGCCACGACGTGCGAGGAGGGACCGTTCGCCTGGGATCCGCGGGCCGACCCCGAGACGCGCGCGCAGCAGGCCCGCGCGCAGCTCGCCGCCACGCCCCTGAGCGCGCTCGCCCCCTTCGACCGCGCGACCGCGCTGCGCTTCGGGATCCTGCCGCTGTGCGGCGACTGGCCGGCCCCGACGCGCGTCGCGGCACCCGAGCCACCGCTGCCGACGACGATCCCGACGCTCGTGCTCGCGGGCGAGGTCGACCTGCGCACGCCGCTTGAGGGCGCCCGCCGGCTCGCGCGCGCGCTGCACGGCCGGCTCGTCGTCGAGAGGGGCGTCGGCCACGGCGTGCTCGGCGAGAACCTCGCGGGCTGCGCGTCGCCGGCCGTGGCCGCGTTCCTCGCGGCGCGGCCACTGCCCGTCTGCCGGCGCTGACGACGCGGCCCGGCGGGCCCGGTGGCGCGCCGGCGCTCAGCCGGCGTCGATCGTGGCCGCGACGAACTGCGGGGCCTCGAGCGTCAGCGCGTGCCCTGCGCCCGGGACGAGGGTGAGCGCCGCCCGGGGCAGCTCGTCGGCGAGTCGCCGGGCGAGCGCCACGAACTTCGCGTCGCGCTCGCCGGCGAGCACGCTGACCGGCATCGTCAGCTCGCCGAGGCGGTCCCACACGGGCTCCATCACGCCGGTGCCGACCCCACGCAGCGAGGCCGCCAGGCCGGCCGGCTCGTTGCGCAGCCGGTCGGCGCGCGCGGCCGCCGCGACCTCGGGCGGCTGGCCGGCGAACAGCGGCTGCGAGCCCCAGCGCTCGGCGATCTCCTCGATCGTGCGGCCCTGCATCCACGCCGCGAGCGCCTCGTCGCGTTCGCGTCGCTGCGCGCGCTCGGCGTCGTCCTCGATCCCCGCCGTCGCGGATACGAGCACGAGCCGGCTGACGCGCTCGGGATGCGCGAGCGCGACGTGCAGGGCGACCCGCCCGCCCATCGAGTAGCCGGCGAGCGCGAAGCGGCCGGGCGCGAGCGCCGCGACGTCGGCGACGCAGGAGGCCATGTCGATCGGCCGGCGCGAGGCCGCCGCGCCATGCCCGCGCAGGTCGGGATGCAGCGGCCGGTAGCGTTCGCCCACGAGGTGGCCTGCCACCTCGTCCCAGCCGCGCCCGGTCTGCGTGAAGCCATGCAGCAGGAGGAGCGGCTCGGACACGCCCGCCATCATGCCCGCCGCACCCGACACCCATCTGCTGCTGCGCGCGTTCGTGGACGAGCTCGCGCGCTGCGGCGTGCGCGAGGCATGCACCTCACCCGGGTCGCGCAGCTCACCGATCGTGCTCGCGCTCGTCCGCGACGCGCGCCTGCGCTGCTTCTCGCACATCGACGAGCGCTGCTCGGGCTTCTTCGCCGTCGGCGCCGCGAAGGCCGCCTGCCGCCCCGTCGCGATCACCTGCACGTCGGGGACCGCCGCGGCGAACCTCGCGCCCGCCGTCATCGAGGCGTGGGAGGCGCGCGTGCCGCTCGTCGTCCTGACCGCGGACCGCCCGCCCGAGCTGCGCGAGGTCGGCGCCGGCCAGACCATCGACCAGATCGGCATCTACGGCTCCGCCGCGAAGTGGTTCTTCGAGGTCGGCACGCACGGCTGCACGCCCGACCGCATGCGCTGGATGCGGATGCTCGCCTGCCGCGCCGTGTGGACCTCGCTCGAGGGCCGGCCGGGCCCCGTGCACCTGAACTTCGCGTTGCGCGAGCCGCTCGTGGCACCGGCCGAGCTCGGCGACGACCCGGTCGGAACCCATCCGCCCCGCTCCGGCGGGCGGCCGTGGCTCCTGCGATCGGGGCCGGGCCGCGACGCCGTCGCGGCGGGCCGCGCGCTGGCGATCGTCGCCCGCGACGCCCACCGGCCCGTCGTCGTCGCGGGCCGCGCGGAACCGGGCCTCGCGGCGATCGCGGCGGCCTGCGAGCGCCTCGGCTGGCCGCTGCTCGCGGACCCGCTGAGCGGGGCGCGGCGCGGGGCCGCGGCCGTCGCCCACTACGACCTGCTCCTGCGCGGCGGCGCGTTCGTCGCCGCGCGACGGCCCGACCTCGTCGTGCGGTGCGGCGACCTGCCGACGTCCAAGCCGCTGCGCGCCTGGCTCGAGCGCCTCGACGGCGACGTCACGCAGCTCGCGTTCGATCCGCAGAGCAGCTGGCACGACCCCGCCGCGACGCTGCACGCGGTGCTCGACGCCGATCCGGTGGCGACGCTCGTCGCGACTGCCGCGCACGCGCCGTCCGCGGATCCGGCGTGGCTTCAGGCATGGCGCGACGCCGACGCGACCTGCGCCGCCGCGATCGACGCCACGCTCGGCGACGAGCTGACCGAGCCGCGCGTCGCGCGCGAGCTCGGCGCCGCGCTGCCGGCCGCCGCGACCCTGTTCGTCGCCTCGTCGATGCCGGTGCGCGACGTCGAGGGCTACACCGCCGTGCGTGACGACGCGCCGCGCGTGCTCTGCAACCGCGGCGCCAACGGCATCGACGGGACCGTGTCGAGCGCGTTCGGCGCCGCCGCGGTCTCCGATGGCCCGGTCGTGCTGCTGATCGGCGACGTCGCGCTGGCCCACGACATCGGCGGCCTCATGGCGGTGCGCCGCAGCGACCTCTCGCTGACGATCGTGCTGCTGAACAACGACGGCGGCGGGATCTTCGAGTTCCTCCCGATCGCCGGCGCGCGCGATGCGTTCGAGGAGCACATCGCGACGCCGCACGGCCTCGACTTCGCGCACGCGGCAGCGCTGTATCACTGCGCCTACGAGCGGGTGGCCAGCGTCGACGAGCTGCGCGAGGGGCTCGACCAGGCGATCGCCGCGGCCGGCACGACGATCCTCGAGGTGCGCACCGATCGCGCGGAGAACGTCGCGCTGCACCGCGCCGTCGCGGACGCGGCGACACCCGCCTGACCGCGCCACCACCGGCCGGCAGGTCGTGTAGGTCTGGTCGGCCGTGGACCGACTAGACCTACACGCGCCCTCGTTGACGGTCGCCTCCTCCTCCTCCCTGTCGAGCACCATCGCGACCGGGATCGCGTCGCGTCGCGGGCCCGCAGCCGTTACGGTCGGGTCATGCCGACGCTCCCCCACCGCACCGTCCTCGCCGCGTTGCTCGCGGTCGCGGCAGCGCTAGCGGCACTCGGCGCAGCCCAGGCGGCGTCGACCGCGCCCGTCGTACTCGCGATCACCCCGGCTGGCGTGGGCGGCGTCAAGCTCGGTGCCCGCTACTCGGCGCTGCATGCGGCGCACCTGCTCGGCAAGGTGCAGCGCGGCTGCGAGCTGGCGGGCCCGCAGGCGCGCTCGGCGAAGCTCGTCGCCCCGCTCAACGGCTCGGTGAACCTCACCGACACGTCGCCGCGCAAGGTCGCGTCGATCGCGATTCGCGGCCGCCGCGCCACGGCGAGGGGCATCGGCGTCGGCTCGACCCTGATCGCGGTGCGCAAGGCGTTCCCGAAGGCCGTCTTCGATCACAGCACCGAGGCCGTGTTCGCGATCACGCTCGTGAAGGTCCCCAAGGGCGCCGGCGGCCGGCTGCAGTTCGCGCTCGACACGAAGACGCGGAAGGTCACCGAGATCGCGATCCCGGCGATCGCGTTCTGCGACTGAGCGCGGCTCAGCCCGCGAGCACGGGCAGCAGCGCCCCGAGCTTGATCTCGGTCTCGGCGAGCTCGGATGCCGGATCGGAGTCGCGCACGACCCCGACGCCCGCGTAGCAGCGCGCGACGGCCCCACTCAGCAGGGCGCAGCGCAGCGCGACGCAGAACTCGCCGTCCTCGTTGGTGTCCGTCCAGCCGACCGGCCCCGCGTACCAGCCGCGATCCATGCCCTCGAGCGCGGGGATCAGCGGCTCGGCGACCGCGAACGGCTCGCCGCCGACCGCCGGGGTCGGGTGCAGCAGGCCCGCGAGCCGGATCGCGCCGATCGGCTTGCGCAGCTGGGCGCGGATCGGGCTCGCCAGGTGCTGGATGTTGGCCATCCGCACGATCACCGGCTCGGGCGCGGACGTCACCCATACGCTGTGCGCAAGCAGCGCCTGCTCGATCCGGCGCACGACGATCGCCTGCTCGCCGCGGTCCTTGTCGGAGCGCATGAGCTGTTCGCCGAGGTGGTCGTCGACGGACGGATCGGCGCTGCGACGCGTCGATCCCGCGAGCCCGAGGGTGCTCGCGCGCATCCCGTCGCGACGGATCAGCAGCTCCGGGCTGGCCGCGAGGAAGACGTCGTCGCCACGGCCCACGGCGAAGTCGAAGCATGCCGCGAAGCCCTCGCGCAGGATCCCGAACACGGCCGGGGCGTCGTGTGGCGCGGGCGCGTGGACCTGAACCTCGCGCGCGAGCACGATCTTCTCCAGCGCCCCAGCCCGGATGCGCTCGACCGCCCGCGCGACCGCGCCCTCGTAGTGCTCGGGCGGCGCGCTCGACGCGACGGTGTAGCGCCCGACGGGGTCGGGGTCCAGCAGCGGCAACGGGCGGCTGCGCAGCTCGCCGAGGCGCCGCTCGATGCGTGCCAGCAGCCCGTCGACGGTGTCGTCGGCCTGAGCGAACGCCGCGATCGTCAGCACGACCTCCTCGCCGCGGCGCGCGAGCGCGGCATCGGGCACGTGCATCGACGCCGGCGCGAACTCCGACCACGGCCGGCTCGATCCGCCCTCGGGCGCGAACGCGAACCCGCCACACGCGATCAGCCCCGCGCCGCGCGGCCCGTCGGGCGGGTCGCAGATCGCCTCGCGGGCAAGCCCGCGCCAGCGTGCCGCGAGCTCGTCGAAGCGCCCTGCCCCGCGCGCCTCGAGCGTGACCGCCGACCCGAGCGCGCCGATCGCGGCGCGCTCGCGCTCGGGCTGTTCGAAGCAGAACCAAGGCTCGCCGGGCCGATGGCAGAGCAACGCGACGGCGGCGGGGTCGGCGTCGCGCGCGACCTCCACGCTGAGCGCCGCGAGGACTCCCGTCGAACGCCGCTTGCGCGATCGACGGATCGCCTGCTCGAGGCGCTTGCGCAGCCTCGCGCGCTCGTCGGCGTCGAGCACCCGCAGCGGCGCCCCGCTTGCAACGGCCGTCTCGGTCACGCCCCCGCCCCCACGAGACGGGTCACTACGAAGGCGAGATCACGTCTCGCCGCGCCCGCGCGAGATCGCGATCTCGCCCGTGCGCATCATCTCGATGAGGCCGAATGGACGGACCATCCGCTCGAACGCCTCGACCTTGTCGGTCGTCCCCGTGATCTCGAGGATGACCGAGCGGCGCGTGACATCCACAACCTTGCCGCGGAAGATCTCGCAGATCTGCATGACCTCGGCGCGCTGGGGACCCTCGACGGAGACCTTGAACAGCGCCAGCTCGCGCGCGACGGTGTCGGCCGGCTCGAGGTCGCGGATCTTCAGGACGTTGATGAGCTTGTGCAGCTGCTTGGTGACCTGGTCGACCGGGTGCATCGCGCCGTCGAACGTCAGCGTGATGCGAGAGAACTGCTCGTCCTCGGTCGGGCCGACCGTCAGCGTGTCGATGTTGAAACCACGGCGCGCGAACAGCCCCGCCACGCGAGTCAGGACACCCGCCTTGTTCTCGACGAGGATCGACAGGATGTGCTTGCGCCCGGAGCGCAGGCTGGTGGTCGCCTCGAGGTCCTCGAGGCTGAGGCGGTCCTTCGTTGCCGGCTCGCCCATGGCTCAGCCCACCATGTCCCGCGCCGGCATGCCGGGCGAGATCATCGGATACGTGTTCTCCTCGCGCGTGACGCGGACGTCGACCATGACCGGCCCCGGCGTCGCGAGCGCGGCCTTCATGTCGTCGACGAGCGTCCCCTTCTCGGTCAGGCGGATGCCGGTTGCGCCGTAGGCGTCGGCGACCTTCACGAAGTCCGGGAACGAGCCCATGTCGACGTGCGAGTAGCGGTTGTCCCAGAACAGCTCCTGCCACTGGCGGACCATGCCCAGATAGCCGTTGTTCATGATGAAGATCTTCACCGGGATGTCGTTCTGGGCGCAGGTCGCGAGCTCCTGCATGTTCATCTGGATCGAGCCGTCGCCCGAGATGCAGACGACCGTCGCGTCGGGGCAGCCGACCTGCGCGCCCATCGCCGCCGGCAGGCCGAAGCCCATCGTCCCGAGGCCGCCGGAGTTGATCCACCGGCGCGGCTGGTTGAAGTGGTAGTACTGCGCCGCCCACATCTGGTGCTGGCCGACGTCCGAGCAGACGATCGCGTCGCCGCCGGTCGCCTCGTAGAGCGCCTGCACCATGTACTGCGGCTTGATCTCGCCGTCGGAGGAATCGTCGTAGCGCAGCGGGTGGGCCTTGCGCCAGGCCTCGATCCGCGACCACCACTCGTCCATCCGCGACGAGTCCGTGGCGTCCAGCGCGCGGTATTCCTTGACGAGCTTCCTGAGGACGTTGCGCGCATCGCCGACGATCGGGATGTGCGCGGGGACGTTCTTGGAGATCTCCGCCGGGTCGACGTCGATGTGGATGAACTTCGCGTTCGGGGCGAACTCCGACAGCTTGCCGGTGATGCGATCGTCGAAGCGCGCGCCGATGCAGCAGATGAGGTCGGCCTCGTCCATCGCGTAGTTCGCCGTGCGCGTGCCGTGCATGCCGAGCATGCCCAGCCACTGCGGGTGCGGCGCGGGGAACGCGCCGAGACCCATCAGGGTGCAGGTGACGGGGAAGCGGTCGACGGTCGCGAACTCGACGAGCTCCTTGGCGGCGTTCGCGTTGACGACGCCGCCGCCGGCGTAGATGACCGGACGCCGCGCGGACGCCATCGCCTTCGCCGCCTGGCGGATCTGCTTGGCGTTGCCGTCGGTCGTCGGCTGGTAGCCGGGCAGGTGCACGTCGCCGATCGGCTCGTAGTCGATGTCCGCCCGCGAGAGATCCTGCGGGATGTCGACCACCACGGGACCGGGGCGGCCGGATCTCGCGAGGTAGAACGCCTCGTGGATCGCGCGCGGGATCTCCTTCGGATCACGGATCTGGAAGGAGTGCTTGACGACCGGCATCGTGATGCCGAGCGTGTCGGTCTCCTGGAAGCCGTCGGTGCCGATGAGGTCGGTACGGACCTGGCCGGTGATGAACACCGTCGGCACGGAGTCCATCATCGCGTCGACGATCGGGGTCACGACGTTCGTCGCGCCCGGGCCGGACGTCGCGAACGCGACGCCGACCTTGCCGGTCGCCTTCGCGTAGCCCTCGGCCGCGTGTCCGCCGCCGGCCTCGTGGCGCACGAGGACATGGCGGATGCCGCCGTCGACGAACGCGTCGTAGGTGGGAAGGTTGGCGCCCCCGGGGAGGCCGAATACGACGTCCACACCCTCCGCCTTCAAGCACTCCATGATGGCATCGACCGCACGCATGTCACGACCTCCTCTCAGCAGGAACAGGCCGGCCCGGGAGGCCGGCAGGAGCAGGTCAGTCTAGTGGGCGCGTGCGGGCGCGCGCATCAACGCAGGACGGGCGCCGCCGTCTCCGAGGCCAGCGCCTGCTCGGGGAACTCGAGCTCGGTCCCGCAGCGCACGCACAGCGCGTCGTAGAGCTTGCAGACCCGGCCGCAGCTCGGGCACTGGCGGCGCAGCTCGTCGCGCTCGGAGCGGTAGCAGATCGCCGCGAGCAGCCCGAACACGGGGACCGCCCCCGCGATCAGGAACCAGAGCCAGAACGAGCTGCCCTTGATGCGGCCGACGAGCCCGCCTCCGAAGGCGAACCCGAGCGCGATCGAGATATAGGCACCGCCGGCCACAAGTCGGTGGCTAGAGGACGCGAATCGCCCAGATCAGGGCGATGATCGCGAGGATGATCACGGCGATCCCGGCGACGGCGGCGACGGCGGCGACGACGACCTTGAAGAGGACGACCGCCGCGACCAGCAGGACCAATACCGCGATCGCCCGCTTGCCGAGTGAGGAGCTTGAGGGTGTGGAGGTGGACATACCCTCAAGGGTACCTCGCCGGCAGGCGGGCGAGTGCGGGTCGGTAGCGCGTCAGTCGTAGCTCCGACGCAGGTGCGCGAAGCGGTCGATCGTCGGATCTGCCGAACGACTGACAGGAGCCATGCGAGCCATCTTGTAGCGACGGACCCGAGGCGCGGATGCAGCGGTGATCTGCGGTGAAACCGGTACGAGGATGCGGCGGGCGATGTCGGCTGGTTCTGACATGTCCACATGGTGAAGCGGCGGCCCGCCGCCGCCATTGGCCTGTGGTCCGAGATTCAGCGGGGGATGGTGGACCGCATGTCCGAAGCGTCCATCACGGCGTCGATCGCTTGACGCATCGGCGCACAGACGCGCCGGCGTACGCGCCAGCGCGCGCCCGCGAAGCTGAGGTTCGCGACCGTCGCGAAGCCCGCCTCGTCGCAGCGCAGCGCGAGCAGCAGATGCGCGATGCGATCGCCGGACGGCAGCGTCTTGGCGGCGGCGTTGCGCGCGTCGACCGTGACGCAGTAGCAGTACGCGCGGCGCCCGTGCAGGAGCAGCGCGCCGGCCTCTCCGACGAGCCAGACGCCGAGCCGGCCCTGCTCGGGCACGAGGCCCGTGGCCGCGTGCAGCGCACGCGCGTCATGATCGAGCAGGTCGCCCAGCAGGCCGAGCGCGCGCTGCTCGGGACCGACGTCGGCGCGCTTGCGCGGACGAACCACGTTGGCGCCGCGCTGCGCGTAGAGCTCGGGGATGACCCACGCGTGCGCGACGCATGCCAACGCGACCGGCAGCGCGAGCGGGTTGAGCCACATGAGCAGCGACGCCGCGCCGACGAACGGCACGACATGGGCGACCGTCGTCAGCGTCCACAGCGCGCCGACCCGGCGCAGGCGGTCGTCGTCGACGCGCGGGCGCCAGTGCACCGACGCGGTCTCCGCGAGGAACTCCGGGCCGGCAGCGAGCACCGGCTGCGGCTCGCCCGCCACGATGGGCGCGCTATCCGCCGGAGATCGGCAGGCGCAGGATCACGAGCGGCGCGTCGATCGGCAGCTCGCGGACCTGCTCGGCATGCCCGGGACCGGTCGTGACCATCGCCAGGTAGCCGCGCTCGAGCTCCGCGCGAAACGCGCTGACCGCTGCCTCGACGGCCTCGGGGTCCTCGGTCGTCCACTCGGCGAGCGTCGAGTGGCCGGTGTGGTCCATGCGGATGAGCTTCGACATCGCGTGTCTCCTTGGCGGCGGGGACTCCTCTGCCCTGGATGCTACGGCGCGCGGGCGTTCGTGGGGCGGGCTTGGCGCGCCTAGACTGCCGTCCCAGTGAACCCGCGGCAGGTCGCACAACGCAGGACCCTGCGGTGCGCCGTCCTTCGCGTCGTGGTGATCGCGGCGCTGCTCGCTCCCGCGACCGCGGCGGCCGCGGCTCCGTCCGGGGCGCCGCCCAATCCCTGCGGACCGGCGGCCGCGACGGCCGAGTTCACCGCCGCCACGAACAGGACGGGGCTGGATCGATCTCTACTACTTCCGCCCGATGGGACTACCCGTCACGTTCTACGAGTGCGTGGGCGAGCGGGCCCAGTCGCTCGGCGGGCTGGGCTCGGCGCCTGGTTCGGATCGCACCGTCCTCCTGGGAGCGGCGAGGTGGGAGTGCGATCGTCCGGTGCGGAGCTTCGCAGCCACCACGACGGGTCCCAGCGGCTTCCTCGGCCTTGGGGGCACCAGCACCACCCTCGGGACCACCAGCGTGCGAACGGGCTCCTGCGACAGCCGCTTCGCGATCGACGCCCCCGCCAGGGTCACGTCGGGGCGCCTGACCTTGATCCGGGTCGTCGATCGCTGGGGCCTCGGGGACATCGCGACGAGGCTGTGCGTCACAGCACCCGACGCCAAGCACAGGTGCCGCGCGATCTCGTTCGCCGCAGGCGTCGCCGCCGCCACCCGCAGGTTCCGGGTGAAGGCTCGCGGGCGTTGGCGCGTGGCGCTGCAGGTCGGCGACAAGCGCGTTCGCAGCGCGTTCAGCGTGGGTGCTCGCAAGACCGCGGTGCGCAAGTCCCTGCCGACGTTGCTCGCCACCGGCGACTCGACGATGGAGGGCGTCGACAGCTTTCTCTCCGACGACCTCCAACGCCATGCGAACGTCGTCAGTGACGTCCGCCCGGGGGCCTATCTCAGCGGGGCCGACGACTGGGCGCCGATCGCCGTCGCGCAAGTCGGCAGGCTGCATCCCGCGACGACCGTGCTGTCGATCGGCGCCAACGAGCGCTTGGCGGTGGCCGACCCGGACGGCTCGGTGTTCAACTGCTGCGATGCGGGCTGGGTGCAGGAGTACGCACGCCGCGTCCGGGCGATCATCCTGACCTACGCCCGCGGCGGCCTCGGGCGCGTGTTCGTGCTGACGATCGCGGCCCCGCGCGACAGCCGGCGCGCGCCGATCACGGCGGCCGTCAACAGGGCGATCGTGATCGCCGGCGAGGGTCTCGCCGGCGTGCGCGTCCTGCGGATGGACCTGCTCTTCTCGCCCGACGGCTACCGGCCGGTGATCCACTACGGCGGCGAGGACGTCGCCGTGCGCGAGGCCGACGGTGTGCACCTCAACGTCTCGGGCCAGGCCATCGAGGCACGCGTCGTGGCGGACGCGGTGCACGGGACCTGACGGCGTCAGCCGTCAGACGCCGAGCTTCTCGCGCACGATCCGCGTGACCTCGCCGCCGTCGGCGCGGCCCTTCGTCTCGCGCATGACGTGGCCGATGATCGCACCGATCGCCTTCATGTTGCCGCCCTGGATCTTCTGCGCTGCGTCCGCGTTGGCGGCGAGTGCGGCCTCGACGATCGGCTCGAGGGCGTCGTCGCCGCCGCTGATCGAGCCGAGACCCTCGGCCTCGACAATCGCGGCGGGGTCGCCGCCGTCGGCGACGAGGCGGTCGAGCACGACCTTCGCGTTGGAGATCGAGACGGCCTTCGAGGCGACGAGCGCGACGAGTGCCGCCAACGCGCTTGGCGGCACCTTCGACTGCGCCGGGGTCGTCCTCCCCGACGCGCGCGACGAGGTCGTTGCAGACCCAGTTGGCCACCGTCTGCGGATCGGCGGTGACGTCGGCGGCGAGCACGGCCTCGAAGTAGTCGCCGAGGTCCGTTCGCCACGCAAGCTGGCGCGCCTGCGCCGCGGTGATCCCGAGTCCCTGCAGGCGCGTCTCGCGCGCCGCGGGCAGCTCGGGCATCGCGTCACGCGCCGCGTCGAGCATCTCGGTCGTGATCGCGATCGGCACGAGGTCGGGCTCCGGGAAGTAGCGGTAGTCGTGCGCCTGCTCCTTGGAGCGCAGCGACGTGATCGCCTCCGTGCGCGGATCGAAGTGCAGCGTCTCCTGCGTGACGACGTCGCCGGCCCGCAGCAGCGCCTCCTGGCGAGCGATCTCGGCGTTGATGCCGCGCTCGATGTAGCGAAACGAGTTCATGTTCTTGAGCTCGGTCTTCGTGCCGAGCTCGTGGTCTCCGATCTCCCGGATGGAGATGTTGGCGTCGCAGCGCAGCGACCCCTCCTCCATGTTCACGTCGCTGACGCCGAGCCGGCGCAGCGTCGTGCGCAGGAGCGTCAGCCACTCACGAGCCTGCGCGGCCGAGCGCACGTCGGGCTCGGTGACGATCTCGGCCAGCGGCGTGCCGCCGCGGTTGAAGTCCACGACGGACGACTCCGAGCCGTGGATGCGCCCACTCGCTCCGGCGTGGACGAGCTTCGCCGCGTCCTCCTCGAGGTGCACGCGATGGATGCGCACGTCGCCGAGCCGGCCGCCCCGGCACAGGGGCTCGTCGTACTGGCTGATCTGGTAGCCCTTCGGAAGGTCGGGATAGAAGTAGTTCTTGCGGTGGAAGATCGACCGCGGCGCGAGATCCGAGCCGAGTGCCATGCCGATCATCAGCCCGAAGTGGATCGCGCGCTCGTTGGGCAGCGGCAGCGTGCCGGGCAGGCCCAGGCAGACCGGGCACGTCAGCGTGTTCGGCTGCTCGCCGAAGGACAGCGCGCAGCCGCAGAACATCTTCGTGTTCGTGGCGAGCTGGACATGGATCTCCAGGCCGATGACGGGCTCGTAGTCGGTCATGTCGTGGGGATCCTCCCGATCCTTGCGCCGGCGGCGTCGAAGCCGATCGCGGTCTCGAGCGCGAACGCGGCGTCGAGGATCTCGTTCTCCGCGAACGCGGGGCCGGCGAGCTGGAAGCCGACCGGCAGGCCCTCGCTGAGCCCGCAGGGGATCGAGATCGCCGGGATCCCGGCGAGCGACATCGGCACCGTGCAGTAGTCGTTGAGGTACATCGACAGGGGGTCGGCGGTCTTCGCCCCGAGCTCGAACGCGACCGACGGCGACGTCGGCGTCACGACGAAGTCGAACTGCGCGAACGCCGTGCGGAAGTCATCGGCGATCTTCGTGCGCACGCGCTGGGCGCGGCCGTAGTAGGCGTCGTAGTAGCCGCTGGACAGCGAGTACGTGCCGAGCATGATGCGGCGCTTGACCTCGGCGCCGAAGTGCTCCGTGCGCGTGCGCAGGTACATCTCGAGCAGCCCGCCGCCGTTCTCCGAGCGCGCGCCGTAGCGCACGCCGTCGTAGCGGGCGAGGTTCGAGGACGCCTCCGCCGGCGCCAGCACGTAGTACGCGCTGAGCGCGTGCGGGGCGTGCGGCAGGCGGCAGGTCTCGACGATCGCCCCGAGCTCCTCGGCGAGCTTCAGCGTCGCGTCGAACGCCGCCAGCACGCCCGGCTCGACGGCGATCCCCTCCCCCGTGAGCTCCTCGGGCACGCCGAGGCGGATGCCGTCGAGGCGCTCGGCGGTCGGGCTGACGACGTCGCCTGGGAAGCCGACCGAGGTCGAGTCGCGGTGATCCTGGCCGACCATGTGGCGCAGCAGCAGCGCCGCGTCGGTCACGTCGCGCGTCAGCGGTCCGGCCTGGTCCAGCGACGACGCGAAGGCGATCATGCCGTAGCGGCTGATCGTCCCGTACGTGGGCTTCAGGCCGACGATGCCGCACAGCGCGGCGGGCTGGCGGATCGAGCCGCCGGTGTCCGTGCCGAGCGCCCACGGCGCGCTGCCCGCGGCGACGGCCGCGGCGCTGCCGCCGCTGGAGCCGCCCGGCACGCGTGCGCGGTCCCAGGGGTTCAGCACCGGCCCGAACGCCGAGTTCTCGTTCGAGGAGCCCATCGCGAACTCGTCCTGGTTGGTCTTGCCGAGCAGCGGCGCGCCCGCGGCGGCCAGGCGCGCGACGACCGATGCCGTGTACGGCGGTCGATAGCCCTCGAGGATCTTCGAGCCGGCCTGGCTCGGGACGCCCTCCGTGCAGAAGAGGTCCTTCACGGCGACCGGGACGCCGGCCAGCGGCGTGCCCGCGGCGGTGGCCGGGTCGGGCGCCTCGTCGGCAACCCACAGGTAGGCGTTGAGGTCGTCGGCCGCGGCGGCCGTGCGATAGGCGTGAAACAGCTCGGCCGCGCTGAGGTCGCCGCGCTCGATCGCGGCGACCGCGGCGGCGGCCGTCAGCGCGGTGGGGTCCGTGGCGCTCATCCGGCCTGCGGGCTCGGGACGCGGAAGCCGCCGCCGGCGACGGCCGGCGCGTTCGCCAGCGCGATCTCGGGCGCGAGCGACGGCGTCACGACGTCCGGGCGCAGGGCGTTTGAGACCTCGACGACATGCGTCGTCGGCGGGACCCCGTCGAGGTCGAGCTCGCTGATGACCTGGATGTGGTCCAGGACGGCCGAGAGCTCCTGGCTCATGCGCTCGACCTCGTCGTCGGTCAGCTCGAGGCGGGCGAGGCGGGCGACGTGCAGCACCTGTTCACGATCGATCATGTGCGGGCGATTCTATGAGGCGGCCCGATCAGGGCGCGGCCGGGCGACCCGGATCGCGCGCGGGCGGCGCGGGGCGCGCGGCACCGCGGACGGCGAGCACGCGGTCGGTCTGCTCGAGCGACGCGTGTGCCCGCGTGCGCTCGTCGGAGAGCGTGATCCAGGCGCCGGCGGTGACCGCGAGGACGAGCAGCAGGCCGAGGTAGGCGCCCGGCTCGACGCTCACGACGGCGTTCGTGCCGGGTTCGTTGACGACGACGCGGTAGAAGACGAACCACAGCGCGAGCACGCCGACACCGATCGTGATGACCGCCGCCGAGCAGGCCATCGCGACGGTCCGCGACGTCACCGTCAGGACGACGAGCGTGAACGCGCAGACGACGAGCCCGGCGATGACGATCCGCCCGATCGTCAGCGACTGCCAGCCCGACGCGCCGCCGAACCAGTCGACGAACATGTCCGCCAGCAGACCGGCCGCGCCGGCGCCCGCCAACAGCTCCCCGCCACGCAGGCGGCGCACATCCATCTAGGCTCCCTGAGCCATCCGTGCCGCCTGCAGCGTGTTGCGCAGCAGGAACGCGATCGTCATCGGGCCGACGCCCCCGGGCACGGGCGTGATCGCGGCGGCGATCTCCTTGACGGCGTCGAAGTCGACGTCGCCGCAGAGGCCGTCATCGGTGCGGTTCATCCCGACGTCGATGACGATCGCCCCGGGCTTGACCCAATCGGCTCGCACCATCCGCGGCCGTCCGACGGCGGCGATCAGGACGTCGGCGCGGCGGCAGACCTCGCCGAGGTCGCGCGTGCGCGAGTGGCACGTCGTGACCGTCGCGTTGGCGGCGAGCAGCAGCGCGGCCATCGGCTTGCCGAAGAGGTTCGAGCGGCCGATCACGACGGCCTCGGCGCCCTCGAGCTGCGCGCCGGCGGACTCGAGCAGCGTCATGACCCCCTGCGGGGTACACGGGCGCAGCCCCTCGAGGCCGAGCGCGAGCCGCCCGGCGCTGACGGGCGTCAGGCCGTCGACGTCCTTGTCGGGGTCGATCATGCCGGTCAGCTCGACGCCGTCGAGATGGCCGGGCAGCGGAAGCTGCAACAGGATCCCGTTGACCGAGTCGTCCCCGTTGAGGCGCTCGATGAGCGCGACGAGCTCCTCGCGCGGCGTGTCGGCCGCCATCGGGTAGTTGGTCCCGTCCATGCCGACCTCCCGGCAGGCCTTCTGCTTGCCCGCGACGTAGACCGCGGAGCCGGGATCGTCGCCGACGAGAATCGTCGCGAGGCCGGGACGCGCGCCGCCGAACTGCGCCCCGAACGCCTCGACGTCGCGCGCGACGGTGATCCGGACGCGGCCGGCGATCTGCTTGCCATCGATGATCTCAGCGGACATGACGAGGGACCCTAGATGGTTGATCGTGCGGTCATCTAACGCCCGACCTTCGTGATCGGGGCGTACTCGGCCATCAGCTTGCGCTCGCTGCCGTCGCCGGCGAAGCGCACGACGACGATCCCCCCGGCCTCGATGGCGGTCACGACGCCTGCGCCGAACGCCGCGTGCGCGACGTCGTCGCCGAGGCGGAAGTCGACCATCGGCGCGGCCTCGCGCGTCGCGCCCGATGCCGACGACCACGACCCGGGCCGCTGCGTGCCCGCACCCGAGCCGAAGCCACCACCGCCGCGCCGCCGGGCCGCCTCGCTCGGGCGGTCCGTGAGCTCCAGCGGGATCTCGTCGAGGAAGCGCGAGCGCATCCCGTACTGCGTCGCCCCGAAGACCGCGCGCCGGCGCGCGCTCGTGAGGTACAGGCTCTGCATCGCCCGCGTGATGCCGACGTACGCCAGCCGGCGCTCCTCCTCGAGGCTGCCCTCGTCGAGCGAGCGCGCGTGTGGGAAGACGCCCTCCTCCATCCCGGCGAGGAAGACGATCGGGTACTCGAGGCCCTTGGCGTTGTGCAGCGTCATCAGCGTGACGAGGCCCTCGTCGTCGGAGCGCGTATCGGCGTCGGCGACCAGCGCGACGCCCTGCAGGAAGACATCCAACGTCGCCTGGTCGGCCTCCGCGGTCGCGTCGAACTCGCGTGCGACCTCGACGAGCTCGGCGAGGTTCTCCTCGCGCCCCTGCGCCTCGATCGTGCGCTCGGCCTTCAGCGCGTCGAGATAGCCGCTGTCGTCGAGCAGCGCCTCGAGCAGGTCGCCGATCGGCACCTCCCGCTCGGCCAGCTCGCGCAGCGAGGCCATCGTCTGCATGAAGATCGCGAACGCCCGCACGGCGGCCTTGCCGAGGCCCGGCACGGACTCCGCGCTCGCGGCGGCGTCCCAGATCGTGACGCCCATCGTCTGCGCGTGGTTGAGCACGTGCGACAGCGACTTGTCGCCGATCCCGCGCCGCGGCGAGCTGACGATCCGCTGGAAGGAGACGACGTCCTGCGGGTTGCCGAGCACGGTCAGGTAGGCGATCGCGTCCTTGATCTCGGCGCGCTCGTAGAACTTCGTGCCGCCGATGACCTGGTAGCCGATGTCGCGCCGCACGAGCGTGTCCTCGATGACCCGCGACTGCGAGTTCATCCGGTAGAAGACCGCGATCTCCGCGCGGCTCGCGCCCTCGTCGACGAGCCGCTCGATCTCACCCACGACGTAGCGCGCCTCGGCGTGCTCGTCGTCGAGCTCGCGGATGCGGATCTTGTCGCCGTCGCCGGCCTCGGTCCACAGCGACTTGCGCTTCTGCTCGCGGTTGTTCGCGATGACCGCGTTGGCGGCGCTCAGGATCGTCTGCGTCGAGCGGTAGTTCTGCTCGAGCTTGATGACGTGCGCGTCCGGGAACGTCTCCTCGAAGGACAGGATGTTGCCGATGTCCGCGCCGCGGAACCCGTAGATCGATTGCGCGTCGTCGCCCACCACGGCGAGGTTGCGGTGCTCCCCGGCGAGCAGCTGCAGCCAGCGATACTGGGCGGCGTTGGTGTCCTGGTACTCGTCGACGAGCACGTGGCGAAACGCGGCGCTGTAGCGGTCGCGGACCTCCTGGAAGAGCGTCAGGATGTTGACCGCGTTGACGAGCAGGTCGTCGAAGTCCATCGCGTTCATGCGGTGCATCTCGCGCTCGTAGAGCGCGAACGCGTCGCCCACTGTCTGCTCGAAGTACGAGCCGACGAGCTGCTTGTAGGCCTCGGCGTCGCGCAGCTTGTTCTTCGCGTCGGAGATCTGGTGGTGGACCGCGCCCGGCGTGTAGCGCTTCGTGTCGACGCCGAGCTCGTCGAGGCAGCGCTTGACGAGCCGCCGGCCGTCGGCCTGGTCGTAGATCGTGAACTGGCGCGTGTAGCCGAGCTTGTCGCCGTCGGCGCGCAGCATCCGCGCGCAGGCGGCGTGGAACGTCATGACCCACATCGCGCGCGTGCGCCGGCCGACGAGCAGCTCGACGCGCTCGCGCATCTGCAGCGCGGCCTTGTTCGTGAACGTGATCGCGAGGATCTCGTTCGCGCGCGCCTGCCCGGTGCGCTCGAGGAACGCGATCCGGTGCGTCAGCACGCGCGTCTTGCCGGTGCCCGCGCCGGCGAGGATCAGCAGCGGTCCCTCGCCGTGCGTGACGGCGTCGCGCTGGGGCGCGTTGAGGCCGACGAGCAGCTCGTCGATGCGGTCCTTGGCGGCGGTGTCCGGCATCGCCATCAGCATAGGCTCGCGTCCGGAGGACATCCGCGGTCCGCGCCCGAAGTGAGCGACGATCGCCTCTTGTGCCGGCGCTCGCGGGCTGCTAGACGACCGTGGATGCCGATCTCCGAGCCGCCGCGACGCAGCGGACCAGCGGACACAAGCGCTCCCGCGCGCCAGCATCGCCGCGTATCGGCTCCGGCTCCGGCACGGCGACGTTCGCCGGACGGGCTGTCGAGCGCACAGCATCACGCGCGGGCGGGCGACGATCCCCTCGGCCTGACCCTCGCGCGCTCGCTCGCGCACGGCGAGACCGTGTCGCGTGCCGACGCCGATCGGGCGCCCGCCGGCGGGTGGGCGCCCGGCGTGACGCTTGCCCGCTCGCTCGCCCGCAGCCGGTCGATCTCCCAGGCGACGATCCAGCGCACGAAGGAGTCCTCCGAGCTGCTGACGCGCCTCGCCAAGCCCGTGGTCGGGCCGGGGCCGTCCGTCGCGGTCCAGAAGGAGCTCGTCAGGCTGCTCGAGAGCAGCGACGACATCTCGACCCTCACGGTGGCCAACCTGGGCGGCATCGAGATCGCCGGGCCGATGCCCAGAGACGACGAGGAGCTGATCGAGCGCGCGCGCCTGGTCAACCTGTTCAGGTCGGGACGCAAGAAGAACTTCGTGTCCGCGGGGTCCCCGCGGTTTGACACCGTCGTCGAGCTCGGCGCCGAGCGCATGGTCGTCGAGAACACGCTGAGAACGATGATCGCCGCGGGCCAGATCGCCTATCTGCGCGCGGCGGGGCTGCCGAACGACGACTGGAAGATCCTCATCGAGGTGCACTACTACCGCGATCGAGACAAGTCGCAGACCGGCTTTCACAAGGACACGCAGGGCCAGACGCTGTTCGTCAACCTCAACTACCACGTGCCCACAGCGGTGGTCGGGCCGGAGTACATCGTCAACCCGACCCCCTCGGAGGAGCACGACAAGGCGATCAGCGAATCGCTGCCGCCGACCTTCCTCAAGGACCTCGGCGACTCGCGCGAACGGTTGGGTGAGCCGACGGAGATCGGCTCCGGGGTCGTCCAGCCGTACGAATACGTGGCGTTCGTCGACGAGGCCATCCACCACGCCACGCCGCTGCAGGGTCACCGGTTCGTGCTCGGGAGCGAGCTGAAGAGCGCGTTGGCGGAGATCTACCCGGTCGAGTTCCCCGAGGCGCAGGCGGGCTACGTGGCATACAAGAGCTCCTCGTGGCCGGCGTGGTGGTACCCGTTCTCGAGCTATCTGGAAGCCACGTCGACGATCAGGAAGAAGGGCACGTCCGACAGCTGGCTCAAGCTCATGCAGATGGTCGACGACGCGAAGCTGAACACGAGATATACCCGCGCACAGCTGGATCCGGCGATGTCGGATACGGCGATCGATCGCGTCCTGCATCGCGTCGGCATGACCGCTCCCCGCGACGGCGGCCGTGCCGGAGGCTTCGGGAAGGCGAGCATTCCCAACACCGGGCTGGTGCCGGTCGCTCCGCGGCCGCTGAAGCGGCGGATGAGCCAGTCGGGCTTCAAGGCGACCCTGCCGGAGCCGCTCCCCGCGTCCGAGCGACGGCGCTTCTTTCGTACGTGGGTCCGCGCGCTGCCGGCATCCGTCGACCTGTCGGCCTGAGCACCATCGCAGGCGGCCCCGCGCTCGGGCATGACCCCGGTCGCGCGGAAGGGCCCAGCGGCCCGATCAGCCGGAGTTGGCGTTTGGCGCGTTGATCCCTACCATCCGGCTTTCCATTGTTCGGGGAAGGGGCCGGGGGGCCATGTTTCGTATCGGCGTGATCGCGCTCGCGATCGCCGCGCTTCTAGCCAGCGCACCAGGGGTGGCATCCGCCAAGAAGTCGACGAGGGCCGCGTCATCGTGCACCGGCGCCTACGCCGTCGCGGTCGACGAGGCCACGCGGTCGCGTGCCGCCAACGCGATGCTGTGCCTCATCAACCGCGAGCGCGCGAAGCGCGGCATGTCGGCGCTGCGCGCGGCGACGACGCTCGCGAACGCCGCGCTCGGCCACAGCAACGAGATGGTCGCGGGCAAGTTCATGTCGCACTCCAGCCGCGGTGGCGGAGGCGTGAAGCTGCGCGCGATCAAGGCCGCCTACATCCCGAACGCGACGTGCTCCTCGCTGCTCGGCGAGACGATCGCCTTCGGCGCCGGCTCGCTGGCGTCGCCGGCCCGCCTCGTATCTTCGCTCATGCAGGACGCGGCACACCGCAGGACGCTGCTCGACCGTCGGTTCCGCGACGCCGGCGTCGGCTTCGCGCTCGGCGCGCCGATGGACGGCGTCGGTGCCAGCGCCGCGACCGTGACGGTCGACCTCGGCCGCCACTGAGCGGCCCGCCCGTCGCCGCCGCACACCACCGTGCGCCGACGGCGCTGTGCGACGACGTCCGCGCGGCGTGCGCCCGCATCGCGCGCGACGCGCGCTGGGTGAGCATCGACCTCGACGCGCTCGAGCACGTCGATCCGGGTGCGCCGCCGGCGCTTGACCCGGTGCGCCACTACCTCGAGGGCTCGGAGGCGGACGTCGCGACGTACATGCTCGTCGTCGACTCCGTGAACTTCGGCTCGGGCTGGTTCCCGACGCTCTCCAAGCGCCCGGGCTGCTCGGGCTATTTCACCGTGGCATGGTCGATCGCCGATCGCTTCCGCGCGCACGGCGCGTGGAGCGCCGCCGAACTGCGCGCGCTGCGAGCCGACGAGATCGCGTCCGTGCTCGGCCAGCGCCACGACCACGAGCTCATGGCGCTGTACGCGCAGGCGCTGCGCGCGCTCGGCGCCTACCTCGGCGAGCGCGACGCGCCGGCGCTCGTGCGCGAGGCGCGCGGGTCGGCCGAGCGCCTGGCGACGATGCTCGCGGCCGGCATGGCGCTGTTCGACGACCGCGGCTTCTACAAGCGCGCGCAGATCGCCGCGGCCGATCTCGCGCTCGCCGGCGTCGCGCGCTTCGGCGATCTGCAGCGCCTGACGATCTTCGCCGACAACGTCGTCCCCCATGTGCTGCGCTGCGACGGCGTGCTGCGCTACGACGCCGGGCTCGCGGCGCGGATCGACGCCGGCCGGCTGCTGCGCCCGGGCGTCGAGGAGCGCGAGATCCGCGCCTGCGCGGTGCACGCGTGCGAGCTCGTCGCGACACGACTGGGGGTGTCGGCGCACGAGCTCGACAACGCGCTGTGGAGCCGCGGGCAGGCGCCGCGGTACAAGGCCACGCCGCGCCACCGCTGCCGGACCGTCTACTACTAGCTTCGGCACGGGCAGCCAGTCGGCGCGCCGGGCGCGGTCGCGCGCCAGCACGTCGCGGACCCGCTCGTGGGACGGGATCTCGCGTCCGGGTCACGCGTTCGAGGCGATTGTTCAGGCACGGGTCAGGTTGGCTGCGCCATCGTGGGCGCGATGACCCTCGCCTCGATCACCGCGCAGCTCACGGACGCCATCGCCCAGCACGGCGTGCTCGTCGTCGCCCTCGTCATGGCCGTCGACGCCGTGCTGCCCGCGGGCGGGGAGGTCACGATGCTGTTCGCCGGCGCGCTCGCGTCCGGCGCGCTCGCGCAGCACGCGTCGCTGCTCGGCGCGCCGATCGGCGACGGCTTGCAGGCGTACCTCGTGCTGTCGCTCGCGGGGACGATCGGCTACGTCGCGGGCTCGGCGGGCGGCTGGCTGCTCGGCCGGCGCGGCGGGCCGGCGCTGATCGAGCGCTACGGGCGCTGGCTGCACGTCGGCCCCGAGCGGATGGCGCGCGCCGAGCGCTGGTTCGACCGCTTCGGCACGCGCGCGGTCTTCCTCGGCCGGCTGACGCCGCTCGTGCGGTCCTTCGTCTCGATTCCGGCGGGCGTGCTCAACAGCCCGCCCGGCGCCTACTTCGCGTCGACGATCGCCGCGTCGCTGCTGTGGTGCTTCGGCTTCGCCGGGGCCGGCTGGGCGCTCGGGACCCGGTACGACGGCCTGCACCAGTCGCTGCGCTTCCTCGACATCGCGGGCGCGGCGCTGCTCGTCGCGGCGCTGGGGTTCGCGGCGTGGCAGTGGCGGCGCACGCGGCCCGCGACCTGAGTCGGCGCCAGCGTCACGCGCCGGCCGCGAAGGCGAGCGTCAGCGCCGCGCCCGCGCACACGCAGTAGACGCCGAACGGCGTCAGGCGATTGGATTCGAAGAACCGCAGCAGGAACCGCACCGCGAGGTACGTCGTGATCGCGGCGCAGACCGCGCCGAGCGCCGCCGGACCGCGGACGCCGTCGCCCGCGGAGCCCAGGAGATCGGGGACCTTGAGCAGCGCGGCCGCGCCGATGATCGGCGTCGCGAGCAGGAACGCGAAGCGCGCGGCGTCCTCGTTGTCGAGGCCGGCCAGCAGCCCGGCGCTCATCGTCGCGCCCGAGCGCGACATGCCGGGAATCAGGCCGATCACCTGTGCCGTGCCGACCGCCGCCGCCTGCCGCCAGCTCAGCGCGGCGATGCGCTCGTCCGGGTCGACGGACTCCCTGGCGGTGTTCGTCGCGACCCCGCGCCGCAGGCGTTCGGCGCCGAGCAGCATGAGGCCGTTGAGGATCAGGAAGGCGGCGGCGCTCGCCGGCGAGGCGAACAGCGCGCGCAACGGCTTCTCGGCGAGCAGGCCGATGACCCCGACCGGGATCGTGCCCGTGATGAGCAGCCAGCCGAGCCGCGCATCGCGGTCGTCGGCGCGGATCTCGCGCTCGCGCAGGGAGCGCAGCAGACCGCGGACGATGCGCTTCCAATCCGACCAGAAGAACCCGAGCAGCACGAGCGCGGTCGCAAGGTGCGTCGCCACGAGGAACGACAGGAAGTAGTCGTCGTCCTGATGGATGTTCCAGCCCAGCACGCGCGGCAGGATCACGCCATGGCCGAGCGACGACACCGGAAACGGCTCGGTGACGCCCTGCAGCAGTCCGAGGATCGCGCCCTGCAGGTAGCCGATCATCCGGTCGCCGGGCGGTCCTGCGACACCGCTGCGGCGTTCGGGCCGCTGCTGAACCATGCGTAGGCGAATGCGGCGCACGCGACCGCGACCGCCGCGATCGCGTGCTTGACGTGGTGATGGCCGTACTCGGCGTCGCCCGGGCCGACGTGGCCCGGGAAGAACGCCGGCAGCGCGTGCGCCGGCTCGAGGAAGTACACGGCGGCGACGGCGAGCAGCACGCAGCCGCCGACCGCGGCAAGGAGGGCACGACGTGTAGAGGAGGTCACGCGTTCGAGGGTGCCAGCCGCGGCCCGGCGCCACGTGAACGCAACCTGAACGGCGGCCGCTTGCAGCACTTGCGCTATGCGAGGCGCCTACGATCAGCGTCGTGCCCTCGCCTACGAGTGTCGGGATCTGCGAGGACGACGACGGGCTTCGGGGCGACCTGCGCAGCGCGCTGGAGCGCGAGGGCTACGTCGTGCGCGCGACCGCGTCAGGGAGCGAGGCGATCCGCAGCTTCGCGCAGGACCCGCCCGACGTGCTCGTCCTCGACATCGGCCTGCCCGACGCCGACGGGCGCGACGTCTGCCAGGCGCTGCGCGCGCGCGGCGTCCTGACCCCCGTGCTGTTCCTCACGGCGCGCGACGCGCTCACCGATCGGCTGAGCGGGTTTCACGCCGGCGGCGACGACTACCTGTCCAAGCCGTTCGCGCTCGCCGAGCTGCTCGTCCGCGTCGACGCGCTGTGTCGCCGGGCGCCGGGGAACACCACGACCGCGTACGACGATGCGGGCCTCGTGCTGGATCCGGCCGCTCACGCCATCGTCCACGGCGGTCGCACGATCCCGCTGACGCCGACCGAGTTTCGCCTGCTCGCGGCGCTCGCCGCGCGGCCCCGACACGTCGTCCGCCGCGCATCGCTCGTCGCCGCGGCATGGCCGGAGGGCGCGATCGTCCACGACAACACGCTCGACGCGTACATGGCCCGCCTACGCCGCAAGCTGCGCGACGCCGGCGCGCCCGCCGAGATCCGGACCGCTCGCGGCGTCGGCTACGTCTTCGGATGAGCATCCGCGTCCGGCTCATGGCCACGTCGCTGACGACGCTCGTCGTCGGGCTCGGGGCGCTGCTCGTCGCCGGCAACGTGCTGCTGTCGGAGCGCGTCGCCGCGCAGACCTCGTCGGTGCTGCGCGCGAACGCCGACGCGCAGGTGTCCGCGCTGTCCTTCGCCTCCGGCCACGTGGTCGTCCGCCGCACGCCCAACGACGCGACGCTCGACCGCCGGTCGTGGGTGCTCGACGGACAGCGCGTCATCGAGCGGCCGGCGGGGGCGTCGCCCGCCCTGGACCGGGCGGCCGTGGCGCTCGGACGCACGCTGCGCGCGGCCGAGGTCGACGGGCCCGGCGACACCCGGCTGCGCGCCGAGCCCGTCTTCGCGCCCGGGACGCGGCGCCCGGCGGCGGCCGTCGTCGTCGCCCTGTCGACCGAGTCGCTCGAGCGCCTGCAGGCGGGCGTGGGGCTCGGATCGCTCGTCATCGCCGCGCTCATGCTGGTTGCCGGCGCGCTGGCGATCCGTGGCGCCCTGAACGGCGCGCTGCGTCCCGTCGCGCAGATGACCGCCAGCGTCGAGGACTGGGGCGCGCACGACCTCGACCGCCGCTTCGATCTGGGGCCGCCGCGCGACGAGCTGACGGGCCTCGCGTCGACGCTCGACGTCCTGCTCGCCCGGATCGCCGGCTCGCGCCGTCACGAGCAGCGCTTCGCGAGCGAGGTCGCGCACGAGCTGCGGACCCCGCTGGCCGGGCTGCGGCTGCGGGCGGAGCTTGCGCTGCGTGCGGCCGGGCCGGGCGCCGACGCCGAGCGCAAGGACGCGCTCAGCGGGATCGTCGAGCACGCCGAGCGCGCCGATCGCGCGATCGATGCACTGCTCGCCGTCGCGCGCCAGGAGATCGATCCCGCGAGCGGGACCGTGGACCTCGCCGCGATCGCCCGCGAGCTCGACGGGGTGACCGTGACGGCGCCGGCGAACCTGCCGGTCGCCGAGGGCGATCCCGACATCGTCCGGCGCGCGCTCGGGCCGCTCGTCGAGAACGCCCGGCGCCACGCGCGCCGGCACGTCGGCGCCGAGCTGTCGAGCGCCCACGGGATGGTCCGCCTCGCCATCCGCGACGACGGCCCCGGCCTCGACGACAGCCTCGGCGAGCGCGCGTTCGATCCCGGCGTGCGCGGGCCGGACGAGTCGGAGAACGGTGGTGCCGGTCTGGGGCTGGCGCTCGCGCGGCGCCTGGCGCGATCGTGCGGCGGCGACATCGTCATCGGCCCGGGTCCCGGCGGCTGCTTCGTGCTCGAGCTGCCGGCGCTGAGCTCCGAGCCCCTCCGCGACTAGCGATCGGCCAGTCAGGAACTCGCAAGGTTGCGGCGCGCATCCTGGCGCCATGAGCACCCTCTCCACGACGCACCCCGGCCTGTCGCTCGGGCGAACGATGCTGAACAAGGTGCCCGAGGTCACCCTGTTCTTCTGGATCATCAAGATCCTCTGCACGACGGTCGGCGAGACCGCGGCGGACTATCTCAACGACACGCTGGGCTTCGGCCTGACGAACACGACGTACGTGACCGGTGCGCTGCTCGCGGTGCTGCTGCTGGCGCAGTTTCGACTGCGCAAGTACGTCCCGGCGGTCTACTGGTCGGTCGTCGTCGTGATCAGCGTGTTCGGCACGCTCATCACCGACAACATGACGGATGCGCACAACATCCCGCTGACGACGACGACACCGATCTTCGCCGCCGTCCTGGCGATCGTCTTCGGCATCTGGTACGCCGTCGAGCGCACGCTGTCGATGCACTCGATCGTCACGACGCGACGCGAGGCGTTCTACTGGCTGGCGATCCTCTTCACGTTCGCCCTCGGCACCGCCGCCGGCGACCTCAGCGCCGAGAAGCTCGACCTCGGCTACGCCGTCTCGATCGCGATCTTCGGCGCGATCATCGCGGTGATCGCGTTCACGCACTACGTCCTGCACGCCAACGCGATCCTGACGTTCTGGCTCGCGTACATCCTGACCCGGCCGCTCGGCGCCTCGATCGGGGACGAGATGTCCCAGGCGAGCCACAAGTACGGCGGTCTCGGGCTCGGTACGACGAACACGAGCTACATCTTCCTGGGCGCCATCCTGACGCTCGTCATCTACCTCACCGTCACGAGAAAGGACCAGACGCCGCCCGAGCTCATCGCGCGTGAGCTCGGCACGTGATCGAGATCGACCGCGTCTCGAAGCGCGCGGTCGGCCTCGTGCGGCGCGACGCATGAGCCGACCTCCCCAGACCAGCTCGGGCGCGATCGCGGCGCCGAGAAAGGACGCTGCATGCAGAGCCTGACCGCCCGCCTCACGCGGGCCCCGCAACCGCTCGCGGCGAAGGTCCCCGAGATCTTCGCCCTGTTCTGGGTCGTCAAGGTGCTGACGACCGGCATGGGCGAGGCGATGTCGGACTATCTCGGGGAGAAGAGCATTCCGGTCGCCGGCCTCGTCGGGATCTCCGGCTTCGCGTTCGCGATGTGGCTGCAGTTGCGCGAACGCACGTACCGCGCGCCTGTCTACTGGTTCGCGGTGATGATGGTCGCCGTCTTCGGCACGATGGTCGCCGACGGCGTGCACGTCGGTGCGGGCCTGCCGTACACCGTCACGACGCCGCTGTACGCCGTCGCCGTGGCCGCCGTCTTCTGGGCTTGGCAGCGCAGCGAGGGCACGCTGTCGATCCACAGCATCACGACGCGCCGGCGCGAGCTCTTCTACTGGACCGCGGTGCTCGGGACGTTTGCGCTCGGTACCGCGGCGGGCGACCTCACGGCGATCTCGCTGCAGCTCGGCTACCTCGCGTCGGCGATCCTCTTCGCTGCCGTCATCGCGGTCCCGGGGCTGCTGTGGTGGCGCGGCGCGATGAACCCGATCCTCGCGTTCTGGGCGGCCTACGTCGTGACGCGCCCGCTCGGCGCGTCGCTCGCCGACTGGGTCGCCAAGCCGGACGCGCGCACCGGTCTCGGCGTGGGCGACGGCACCGTGAGCCTCCTGGCGCTGGTCGTCTTCGTGGCGCTCGTCGCCTACATCGCCGTCACGCGGCGTGACATCCAGCCTCCCGACGGCGACGACGATCCGCCGTCGCCGAGCCCGCGCCCGCACGCGGCGCGCCACCCCGAGCTCGCGCCGCGGCGGGCGCTCCCCGCCGAGGGCTGAGGCGACGGCTCAGGCGGGCAGACGTTCGCCGAACACCCAGCGCCTGCTGACGCCGAAGTTGATGAGCGACACGCAGCCGATCGCCACGACCTGCGCGGCGATCCGGCCGATGCCGAACAGCTCGACGAGCGCGATCAGGAGGGCCGCGTTCATGGCCAGGCCCGCGAGCTGGATCGACCCGTAGCGCACGAGATCCCAGCGCTGGGCGGGCCCGGCGTCGAACGTCCAGATCCGGTTCAGCGTGTAGCCGATCACGGCCCCGGCGGCGAACGCCGGCGCGAACGCCTCGAGGTAGTGCAGCCCCGTCGCAAGCAGGAGCGCGTACACGGACAGCGTGAGCATCGTGTTGCACGCCCCGACGATCACGAAGCGCACGAGCTGACGGCTGACGAGACACCGGCTCACCACAGGTACGGGGCCACGCGGGTGGCGATGACGTAGGCGCAGAAGGCCAGGCACGCGGCGCGCAGCCGCGGGCTCGGGGCGATCGCGGCGATCGGCAGCACCCAGACGGCGTACCACGGCGTCAGCCACGCGGTCGTCAGCAAGCCGGTGAGCGTCGCCCAACCCGCGCAGGCGACCCAGTCCGCGCCCCGCCACGTGCGCCACAGCAGCAACGCGACGACCGCGATCAGCACGACCATGGCGCCGATGCGGATCGCTGGCGTGAGACCAGCGTGGCCGAGCAGGACGCCGAGCTCGCTCGGCACGCTGTAGCGCGCGACGAGCCGCTGCTGCTGCACGACCTGCGGGACGAACCCGAGCACGCGGCCTCCGAGCACGATCAGCGCCGCGACGCCGACGGCGGCCGACACGAGGAGCGCTCCGACGAGCAGCCGGCCACGCCGCGCCGTGCCGAGCACGATGAACGGGAACACGAGCCCGGCCGAGACCTTCAGCAGCCCCGCGACGGCGACCGCCGCCCCGGCGCGTCCCGCGCCGCCCCGCAGCGCGGCGGCGATCGCCGCGACCACGAACAGCTCGACGAGCAGGTCGTTGTGCGCCCCGCCGACGCCGTAGGCGAAGAACAGCGGGTTGAGACCGACGAACACCGCGGCGAGGCGGGGGTCGGAGCCGGCGCGCGCGGCGATGCGCCAGACGATCGCGACGCAGCCGAGGCCGCAGATCGCCGCCAGCACCTTGTAGACCCAGTACGAGGTCGCCACGGACAGGTGCGCGAACGCGTAGCCGGCCACCGTGAACAGCGGCCCGTAGGGGCTGGCCGCGTCGTGCCAGCGCACGAACTGCACGACCGGGTCGTCCGGGGCACCGGCCGCGCCGTGCATGTACGGATCAAGGCCGTGCAGGACACCGAGGCGCGCGTAGTCGATGTAGCCGAACACGTCGGCCGAGAACATCGGGGGCGCCAGCAGGAAGACCGCATGCAAGCCGACGAGCGTCGCGATCACGAGGCGCTTGGGGGTCGCTCCGGCGCACGCGAGCGCCACGACGTAGGACAGCGACAGGACCACGAGCAGCACGGCGCCCGCGTGGCGATCGAGGTGCAGGCCGAGGTGCGCGAGCGGACCGCGCATCCAGCCGGGAAAGCTCTGCTGTGCGGCGGGTACGAAGAAATGCAGGCGCTGTCCCGCCGCGCCGGCGCCGAGCATCACGCCGGCGACACAGATCACGCCGAGCGCACCGACCCCCGCGCCACGGCGTAGCCGGCTCGCGGCGATCGTCCCCGGCAGCGGGCGGGCGATGGCATGAGCGGTGCTCATCGGCGCGGGTCCTCCGCGACGGCGGCGCAGGAGGGCAGCACACCGCGAGCATGGACCACCGCTCCTGATGACAACCTGAATGGGGCCACGGCGCCGTTATCCGGGCAGGTGACGGTCCCCGAGGAACTCCCAGAGCGCCGCGATCACGCCCATGACGAGCAGGGCGTATACCGACACAGCAGCACGAGCCATGGCACCGGCGCCCGACGCTGGCGCGCGCCGGGGCGCGCGCGCCGCCGGATAACTCAGGGCTAACACTCGCCCAACGGGCCCCAGTGCGACGAGGCGCAGCATTGCCGGCATGACCTCCTCCATCACGGCACCCGCCGTATCCGGCGTCTCGCGGTCGGCCGGGGATCCACGGCTGCGCCTCGACCCCACCCCGATCCCCGCTGCCGTCCGCGCCGCGGACGCGCTGTCGAGCCTGTCGATCGTCCTGCCGTGCTTCGACGAGGCCGCCAACGTGGCCGCCGCCGTCGCGGCGGCGGAGGTCGTCGGCGCGCGCTGCGCGACGCACTATGAGGTGATCGTCGTCGACGACGGCAGCCGCGACGAGACCGCGTCGATCGTCGCCGGGCTCGTCGAGCGCAACCGCCGCGTGCGGTTGCTCGTGCACGCCCACAACCGCGGCTACGGCGACGCGGTGCGCTCCGGCATCGCCGCGGCCTCGATGGACTGGATCTTCCTGACCGACGCCGATCTGCAGTTCGACCTCGGCGAGCTCGAGGACTTCCTCCCCCGGGCTGGGCGGGCGGATCTCATCGCCGGCCGGCGGGTCCTGCGCCGCGACCCGCTGCACCGCCGGATCAACGCCGCTGCCTGGAACTGGCTCGTTCGCCGGGTCTTCGGGCTGTCGGTGCGCGACGTCGACTGCGCCTTCAAGCTCGTGCGCCGCGAGCTCGCGCAGGGCTTCGCGCTGACCTCGTGCGGGGCGATGATCAGCACCGAGCTGCTCGTCAAGGCGCGAGCGTGCGGGGCCCGCGTCGAGGAGCTCGGCGTCCATCACCGCCCGCGCGCCACCGGCTCGCCATCCGGCGCTCGTCCCGCCGTCGTGCTGAGGGCGTTCTGCGAGCTGGCGGCGCTGCGGCGCGCCACCGTCCCGGGCGCGCGACCCGCACACGACTGACAGGACGACCGCGGCGCCGCACTCGCCGCGGGAACGCCGGCCGGCGGTGCTGCGGCGGGCGCTGGGCCATGCGATCGACGTCAGCCGCGCCGCCGACCGGCACCCGGGCAGCCTCTACCGGCTGACCTCGTCGCCCAGGCGCGCGCCGGGAGGTGCACGCCATCGTCGCGCGCGGCGCCTAACACGCCACCAACACGTGCGCCACAAGCGCCAACGGTGACCAAGCGACACTCGATCGATGAAGCCTCTCACCCAAGCACCCCGCGTCCTGGTGGTCGCGAGCAACCCCTCGGCGACGGCGGCGCTGGCGGCTGCCGTCCGCGAGCGCCGGGCCGCCGGCCCGGCCACGTTCACGGTCCTCGTCCCGAACCCCGACGAGGCCCTCGTGTTCGATCGCGAGACCCAGGACGTCCACATCGGCCAGCACCGGCTGGCGATCGTGCTGCCGATGCTCGAGGAGGGTCTCGGCAGCGAGCTGGAGGGCGTCGCGTCGCCGAGCCCCAGCGCCTACGACGACGTGCTCGACGAGCTCGACGCCCGCTCCTACGACGAGATCATCGTCCCGGCATCGCCCCGGCGCCTGCCGCACCGCATCCATCGCGAGCTCGGTGAGCGCATCGCCGAGCTCGGATACGACGTGAGGATCGTCGCCGCCGACGCCCAGCTCACATCCGTCGCCGCGGGGGCGTAGACGACCGCGATGCGCCGCGCGCCGGGGGTCGGGCGCGCGAGCCGTCGACCGAAACGCGGCGCCCGCGCCCGCTAGCTTGTGGCGCGGTGGCCGCCCCGACGACGATGAACATCCTCATCTGCGATGACGAGTCGGCGCTGCGCGAGGCCCTGCGCCAGTCCTTCGAGCGCGACGGCCACCGGGTCAGCACGGTGGCCGACGGCCACGCGGCGATCGATCGCGCGAGCACGGCGTCCTACGACGTCCTGCTGCTCGACGTCTCGCTCGGACCCGGGAGCCCGAACGGGCACGAGGTCTGCACCGAGCTGCGCCGCCGGCGCAACGTGATCGCGATCATCATGCTGACGGCCCGCGACGGCGAGGTCGATGCCGTGCTCGGCCTCGAGGCCGGGGCCGACGACTACGTCGTCAAGCCGTTTCGCCCCGCCGAGCTGCGCAGCCGCATCCGCGCCGTGCTGCGGCGGGCCGGCTCCCAGGCGCTGGGCGGTGAGATCCTCGAGGTGGGTGCGCTCGTCCTCGACATCGCGCGCCGCGAGGTCCGGCGCGACGGCCGGCCGGTCGAGCTGACGTTCTCGGAGTTCGAGCTGCTGCAGGCCCTGATGCTGTCGCCCGGCACGGTCTTCGATCGCCAGCAGCTGCTGCGCGCGATCTGGGGCGACAGCGCCTATCGCGATCCGCGCGCGATCGACGTCCACATCCGCCATCTGCGCGAGAAGCTCGAGGACGTGCCCGAGCGCCCCCAGGTCCTGCTGACCGTGCGCGGCGCGGGCTACCGCGTCAACGCGAGCTGACACGTGTTCGGCGGCCTGCGGGGGCGGCTCGTGGCCGCGCTGCTGCTCACGAGCGCCGTGACGCTCGCCGTCGCGGCGTTCCTGCTGCTGTCGCCGTTGGAGTCGCGCCTGCGTCACGACGAGGTCGAGGCGCTCACCGAGCAGCTGCGAGCCGACCGGCCGCTGCTCGCGAGGCTGTCCGAGCGCGACGTCCGAGCGCAGTCGCCCGCCCTGCGGCGCGTGTCGAAGGAGCTCAAGATCAGCACGGACGCCGAGATCGTCGTCGTCGACGCAAACGGGGCGGTGCTGGCGGCGACGGACCGCGATCCGGCCGACAGCTTCCCCGAGGGCCGGCAGGCCGTGCGGCTGCGACGCACCGTGCGCAGCGTGCGCGGATCCGGTTCGGTCACGGTCGCCCACGTCGCGCTGCCGGTCAGCATCCATCGGGCACGCGTCGCCGTCGTGGCGGTGCGTCGCCTCGACGACGCGGCCGCGGCGGTGACCGTCGTGCGGCGCGCGTTCCTCGTCGCGGCGGCCATCAGCCTCGTGATCGCGCTCGTGCTGGGGCTGCTGCTCGCCAATCGTCTCGCGCAGCGGCTGCGGGCCTTGCGCGACACCGCGCTGCGCGTGGCAGAACTCGGACCCGTCGTGGAGATGGGCGCGGACGCGACGCGCGACGAGGTCGGCGACCTCACCCGAGCGCTCGTGACGATGCAGGACCGCCTGCACCGCCAGGAGAGCGCGCGGCGGGCGTTCGTTGCGACGGCGTCGCACGAGCTGCGCACGCCGTTGTCGTCGCTGCGCGTGATGCTCGACCTGTTGCGCGACGACCTCGACGGCGACGTACCCGACCTCGACGACGCGAGGCAGCAGGTCGCGCGCGCCGATCTGCAGGCCGAGCGCCTCGCGGGCCTCGCCGGAGACCTGCTCGACCTCAGCCGGCTCGACGCCGGCGTCACGATCCGCGTCGAGCGCGTCGACCTCGTCGAGCTGTCGCGCGCCGTCGTCGCCGAGTTCGAGCTGCGCGCGCGAGAGACGGGCCACGAGCTGTCGCTGGAGGGCGATGGCGCGGCACCGGCGCAGGGCGACCCGGGAGCGGTCGCGCAGATCCTGCGCATCCTGCTCGACAACGCCGTACGCCATGGCCCGGCCGACTCGCCGATCGTCGTATCCGTGGACCGGATCCGCGGCGTGGCGTCGATCGCGGTCCGCGACCAGGGCGCCCCGATCGCGGCGGCCGAGCGCACGCGGATCTTCGAGCGCTTCGAGCGCGGCGCGGCGACGAGCGACGCGCCGGGGTTCGGTCTCGGGCTCGCCATAGGGCGCGAGCTCGCCACGCGCATGAACGGCGAGCTGAAGCTCGAGGACGGGGATGGCACGAGCTTCCGGCTGACGCTTGCGGCCCCGCCACCAGACTGATCTGATGGGACATGCCCTGGTGTTCAAGCAGTGGCCGCTTCGAGCGTGACGTGGTGTCCGAGCGCTCGGAGCTTGGCGACCAGTCGCTTCGTCGCGCGGGCGGGGTCGCGTCGTTGGAAGTAGTCGCCGCCGAGGTCGCGGTACGTTTCGCCGGTGCTGAACATGTGCCAGTAGGCGATCAGCATGGAGTGCTTCACGGCGCCCAAGGCGCGGCCGTGTCCGAGGCGTGGCTTGAGGCGTTGGTATTGCGCGGCGAGGTACGTGTTCTTGGAGCGGATCGCGACGAGCGCGGCTTCTTGGAGGCCGATGCCGAGCCACTTGCTGCCCTTGCGGGTTCGTCCGGAGCGGCGTTTGCCGGCGGACTGGTCGTTGCCGGGGCAGCCGCCGGCCCACGACGCGAGGTGCCGCGCTGACGGGAAGACGGTCATGTCGGTCCCGATCTCAGCGACCAGGACCTCGGCCGTGCGCCTTGCGACGCCGGGAATCGTGCTGGCCAGCGCGACCCCGGCCAGCCCGAAAGGGCCAAGCTGCTCCTCGATCGCGACGCCGAGACGCTCGATCTGCTCGTCGAGGAAGTCCAAGTGCGTGAGGATCGCGCCGATGACGAGCGCGTGATGCGCTTCGAAGCGCCCTTCGAGCCTGCTTGAGCGCTGGGATCTTCGCGCGCAACCGGCCTCCATCAGCTGACACAGCCACTGCGCGTCCGAGACGTCGGTCTTGCGGCCCGGAACATTCTTGACGTGACGCGCGTTACACAGCGTCAGCTCGAAGTCTTCCTCAAGGATGTGCCACACCGGCTGCCAATACACCCCGGTTGCCTCCATCGCGACATGCGTCACCCGATGCGCGGCCAGCTAGTCGCGCAACGCCGTCAAGCCCTGCACCGTCGTCGCGAACTCTGCCACCTGCGGCTCGCGGCGTCCCGCCGCATCCGCGACACGCACGCACGCGGTCACCTGCGCCTTATGGACATCAAGTGCGCCGACGCGCTCGAAGATCGTCTCCATCGCTCCTCCAAGATCGAGTGCCGACACGCGCCGCCCGGCGGGGCCTTCCAAACAGACGAGTCTGATGGTCGTGCACGTAGCAACAGTCCGGGATCCCGGAGAAGGCCCCTGCACCAGGTCTCTTATGGAGGTTCGTTTGTCAAGTGCGGTGCACCGGATGCCCGCGGCGTGGGCGGGCATCCGGGTCGGTTGAGGAGGCGGCGGGCCTGGCGGGTGCGCGACGCGCGGTCAGACTCTTATGCGCGGATTGGCTGCCGCAGGACCGGGTTTCGTCGTGAGAGCCCGCTGTCTAAACTAAGATCGAGCGTGGCCCAGAAGGGTTGCTCATAGTTTGATCGCGGATGCTCTCGCGCGTTGGTGGCCAGGTGGTTCCCGCCGCCTCCTCAACCGACGTGGGTGCATTGGTGCGTCAGTCGGCGCGGGCCAGCGACCAGCAGAAGCCGGCGAGTTCGCGGGCGACCGCGACGGCGACGATCGTGCGGCGCTTGCCGCGCTGGTCGTCCAGGCGCCGCCAGACGTGGTAGAGGCGCTGCTGGGCGTGCCAGGCAATCGCGAGGACGTGGGCGGGTTGGCCGCTGTGGCGGCGCTCGAGCGCTTTGCCGATGGCGGGCCGCTTGCGGTAGTGCCAGGCCGCTTCGACGAGCAGCCGCCGCGCGTGGCGTGAGCCGGTCTTCGTGATCGTGCCCTGGCGACGCGTCTCGCCGCTGCTGTTCTCGCTCGGCACGAGGCCGAGGTAGCTCATCAGCCGGCCCGCCCGGTCGAAGCGCTCGAAGTCGCCGACCTCGGCGCACAGCCCGACCGCAGACAGCGTGTCGATCCCGCGCAGGCAGCGCAGCCGGGCAACGGTCTGCGCCCACGGCGAGGCGGGTACGAGCTCGGCGATGCTTGCTTGCAGCGCGTCGCGGCGGATCACCAAGGCGTCGATCGCGCCGAGGTAGTCCAGCAGCGTCAGCTGCGCGCCGCCGCCGAGATCGATCGCGGTCAGCCACGCGCGATGACGCACGGTCCACGCGCTCGCGGTGTCCTCGTAGACGAAGTCGTGACGCAGCAGCAGCTTGCTCAGACGCTGGCGCGCGCGCATCAGATCGCCGCGCAGCGCTTCGCGAGCGCGGGACGCTCAATCTTGCCCGGCGCCGCTACCACGCAGCCGATCCCCGCGCCATGCAGCGCACGAGCGAGGCCGTAGCCAGTCGGCCCAGCCTCGTAAGCGACCTTCGTCGGACCCGGCAGCGACACGCAGAACGCGACGACCTCGCTCGTCGCGCCCGCCAGCCGCCGCGAGCGCATCTCGCCCGACACGCCGTCGACCGTCACCGCCAGCACACTGCGCGCGTGCACGTCAAGGCCGGCCCAACTGCGAACCTGTGCCATGGTCGGTTCCTCCTATGCGGTTGTGTCCGCCGCGCGGGTACCAGCCGCGCGGCCAGAGGCACCCCACACGATCGCGCGGGGGACCGGCCTTGCTTACCAGCAGGGCCGGATGTCAACCTCCATAGGGTCTAACGACGGGCGCACAGGCACCAAGAACAACGCGGCGTCATCGGGCGACAACATCGTCGCGCATTTCATCCGCCCGCGGATGGCCGAAGGCCACGACCGCTAACGGGATCCCAACACGAGGCGCGCATCGCCACATCGCCCGGCGAGGACGCTCGTCGCATGGTCACCTCCGAGTTCGATGCCATGCTCGCCCACGACGACGGTCACTGGTGGTACCGCGGTCGCCGCCAAGTGCTGCGATCGACGCTCGACCGCCTGGCGATACCCGCCGGCGCGCGCCTGCTCGACGCCGGCTGCGGATCCGGCCGCACCCTCGACGAGCTGCTTCGCTACGGGCGCGTCAGCGGAGTCGACGTCAACCCGGACGCGGTCCGCTGCGCACGCGATCGCGGGCACCACGACGTCCACGCCGGTCGCATCGAGCGCCTCGACTTCCCCGACGGCGTCTTCGACGTCGTCACGTGCATGGACGTCATCGAGCACACCCCCGACGACTGTGGCTCGCTGCGTGAGCTTCGCCGCGTCACGCGCCCCGGTGGCACGCTGGTCCTCACCGTTCCCGCACACCCGCTGCTGTGGTCGACGCACGACGTCGTCAATCGCCACTACCGGCGCTACACGCGCAGATCGCTCACCGCCGTCGCCGCGCGCGCGGGCATGGAGCTGCTGAGCGACACGTACTTCAACGGCCTGCTGCTCGCACCCGCTGCGCTCGTGCGCTGGAGCCAGCGCGTTCGCCCCCCGGCGACGCAGCGATCGGACCTCGAGCGCACGCCCCAGGCGCTCGACCGCCTGCTCGAGCTGCCGCTCGCGGTCGAGGCCCGGATGATCGCTCGCGGAGCCCGCATCCCCGCCGGCCTGTCGCTGCTGTGCGTGCTGCGTCGACCTATCGCCGACGCCGGCGAGGGCGTCCGATCCCCCGATCGCGTACGCACCCTCGTCGCGGCCTGAGCTGCGATGAGTCCCGGACGCTCTCGTGCGTGGCGGCGTCTTCGGCTGCCGGGCTGGGCCGGCGCGGTGGCCGTCGTGACCGGCACGCTCGCCGGCTGCGGCTCCAACGACGCGCCGGCGGCGTCGACGGCGCCCGTCACGACCGCCGCGGCGCGGCGCAGCGCCGACGTCGCCGTCCGCCGGCCCCCCGCCGTGCGGCTGCGGATGGTCGGGTCCGCGACGCTGCCGGCGGCGGTCCAGCTCCCCGGGCTGGCGCGAACGACCGACGGCCGGATCGTGGCGGTCGGCGGGCTCGACGCCGCCGACAGCTCGACCGCGAACGTCATCGCTGTCGCGCCGAGCGCCCCGCGGCAGATCGGCGCGCTGCCACAGCCGGCCCACGACATCGGCGTGACCGCGATCGCGCGCACCGTCTACGCGTTCGGCGGCGGCACGGCCGCGGGACCGATCGCAACGATCATCGCGCTCGACAGCCACGGCCGCGCCCACGACGCCGGGCGCCTTCCGCTGGCGCTCTCCGACACCACGGCCGTCACGCTCGGCTCGACCGCCTACGTGATCGGGGGGTACACGGACACGACGCCGCAACGCTCGGTGCTCTCGTTCGGGCCAGGCCGCGACGTCCACGTCGTGGCCACGCTGCCGCACCCCGTGCGCTACGCCGCAGCCGCCGCGATCGGCTCGCGCATCTACGTCGCCGGCGGCACGACCGGCACGCGGGCGCGGCGTGAGATCGTCGAGGTCGATCCCGCCGCGCACCGCGCCCGCGTCGTCGGGCGCCTCCCCGCTGCGCTCGCGCATGGCGCCGGGGTCGCGCTCGGCGGGACGTTCTACGTCCTCGGCGGCCGTGGCGACGGCCCCAGCGACCAGCACGCGACGATCTGGGCGTTCGACCCGGCGACGCGACGCCTGCGCCGCGCCGGGCTCCTTCCTCATGCGCTGTCGGACCTCGCGGCCGTCTGCGACGGGAAGCGGATCGTCGTCGTCGGCGGTCGCGACGCCCAGGGCAAGGTGTACGCGGAGCGGTGGACGTTCGGGCGCGCGTGAGACGGCGCCGCCGGGCCGGCGTGGCGCTGACGGTCTCGGCGCTCGCCGCGGTCGGTGCGATCGCCCTGGCGGCCCGCCTGCCCGGCGCGGGTCATCGCGGCCACGCCGCCGCGCGGGCGCGCACGACGGCGGCGCCGCCCTCGGGATCCACCCGCGGCGCCCCGCGTGCGCCGCGCCGCCCGAACGTCTACGCCGCCGACGGGCCCGGCCGCCTGGCGGCCGCGGCGCGCGGCGTGCCGGCGCGCGTGTACGTGCCCAACTCCGAGTCCGGGACCGTCGACGTCATCGACCAGCGCAGCGCGAGGATCGTCCGGCACTTCGCCGTCGGACGGCTCCCGCAGCACGTCACGCCCTCGTGGGACCTCAGGACCCTGTGGGTCAGCAACGACCTCGGCAACACGCTCACCCCGATCGATCCGCGCACGTCGCGACCGGGTGTGCCCGTCGCCGTCACGGACCCCTACAACCTCTACTTCACGGCTGACGGGCGGCGCGCGATCGTCGTCGCGGAGGCGCACCGCGAGCTGGACTTCCGCAGTCCGCACACGATGGCGCTGCGCCATGCCCTGCGCGTCCCGACGTGCGACGGCGTCGACCACATGGACTTCACCGCGGACGGGCGCCGGGCGCTCGCGTCATGCGAGTTCAACGGGCGACTGGTCGTCGTCGACCTGCGCCGCGAACGCGTCCTGAAGACGATCACGCTGCGGCCCGACGCGATGCCACAGGACGTCAAGCTCGCGCCCGACGGCCGCACGTTCTATGTCGCCGACATGAGGTCCGGCGGCGTCTGGCTCGTCGATGCCCACACGCTGCGTGCGATCCGCTTCCAGCCGACCGGCAAGGGCGCACACGGCCTGTATCCGAGTCGCGACGCGAGGACGCTGTACGTGTCCAACCGCGACGAGGGGTCGGTCAGCCTGATCTCGTTTCGGACGCGCAGGCCGGTGGCGAAGTGGCGCATTCCGGGCGGCGGGTCGCCCGACATGGGCGGGCTCTCGGCCGACGGCCGCGTGCTGTGGCTCAGCGGCCGCTATGACGCCACGGTGTACGCGATCTCGACGCGGACGGGCAGGCTGCTGCACCGCGTCGCGGTCGGAAGCGGACCGCACGGCATCGCCGTCTGGCCACAGCCCGGGCGCTACTCGATCGGCCACACCGGGATCCTGCGCTGAGCCGCATCGGGCGACGGGTTCGTAACACCCGCCTGCGGTCTTCGCCCCTACGCTCGGCGGCGCCGATGCCTGCACCGATCGCAGCCGGGCGAGCGCAAGGCTCCGGGACGCATGCTGGGACGATCGACTGGGTCCCGCCCCGCGGACACTCGCGCCGCGCGTCGACGGGGTGGCCGATCGCGGCCCGGGCCTCGTTGCTCGCCAGCTCGGCCGTCATCGTCGCGTGGGCGCTGCATCAGCCGCGGACGGCCGACCTCGCCGCGCAGGTCTACCGCGCCGGGCTGTTCGAGCGCGTCGGCTGGGTCCTCTGGGACAACGGCTGGTTCGGTGGCCACACGGTGCCCGGCTACAGCCTGATCACGCCGTGGCTGATGGCGAACCTGGGGATCGGCGTGACCGGCGTGGCCGCCGCCGCGGTGACGACCCTGGCGTTCGCGGCCGTCGCCCGTCGCCTGCGACCGCGCTGGGTCTGGCCGACCGCATGGGTCGCCTGGGCGACCGCCGGCGACCTGCTCATCGGGCGCATCACGTACGCGGTCGGGCTCGCGCTCGCGCTGCTCGCCGTGCTCGCGCTGGTGCGGGGTCGACACGCGGTCGTCGCGTCCGTGCTCGCGGGGATCTGCGCGTCGGCGAGCCCGGTCGCCGGCGCCTTCCTGACGCTGGCGCTGTCGATCTGGTGGACGGTCGACCGGGACCGCGCGATCCTCGCCGCCTGCGGTGGCGGCGCCGCGATGACGGTCGGCTGCGCGCTCGTGTTCGGCGACGGGGGCAGTCAGCCGTACTCGGTCGGTGGCGCCGCGATTGCCGTGGCGATCGCGCTCGCGCTGCGGCTGGGACTGGCGCACGACGCGCTGCTCGCACGACGCGCGCTGCTCGCGTACATGCTCGTGGCGATGGCGTGCTGGCTGCTGCCGACGCCGATGGGCAGCAACGTCGCCCGCCTGGGCGTGGCGTTCGCGCTGCCGGTGGCGCTGCTGGCGCGACGCCGCGTCCCGACCGCGTACATCGGGGTGGTCGCGAGCGCGGCTGCCGTGTGGCTGCTGTTCGCGCCGGTGACGGAGGTCGCCAAGAGCCTCGCCGCCCCCGACACGCAGCGCGCGTTCTTTCGCCCGCTGCTCGCGGAGCTGGGCACGCGGATCACGACGCCGGCGCGCGTCGAGGTCGTGCCGAGCTCGACGCGCTGGGAGTCCGTGTACGTCGGCGCGCGCTACCCGCTCGCACGCGGCTGGGAGACGCAGCTGGACCGGGCCCGCAACATGCTCTTCTACCGGCCGCGACTGAGCGGCGCGGAGTACCTGCGCTGGCTGCACGCCAACGCCGTCTCGTTCGTGGCGCTGTCACGCGCCCCCCGTGAGCGTTGGGGCAGGCGCGAACAGCAACTGCTCGATCGCGGCGTCGCGGGCCTCGACCTCGTCTGGACCTCGGACGACTGGCGCCTGTACCGCGTACAGGCTCCTCAGCCGCTGGCGAGCGGCGCCCGTGTGCTGCGGATGGGCGCCGACCGCGTGCTGCTGAACGCGGCCGCGCCGACCACCGTCCTGCTGCGGGTGCACTGGTCGCGCTACTGGACCGGCGGGCCCGGCGTCTGCATCGTCCGCCGGCCCGACGGCTACATGAACCTCCGCGTTCGCCACGCGGGCAACATCTCGATGCGGATGTCGGCCCTCGCCCCCGTCAGCGCGGAGCCGGCCCGCGGGTGCGTCGAGCCGTGACGGTCGTGGCGCCGCGCTCGGGGCCCGCCCCATGGCGCGGGGATGTCCCCTGGCGGGCCGTCCACCAGCTGCGCTAGCGGTTGGCGCCGGGCTGCCCGATCAGCGTCGCGAGCAGCCACGCGAACACGAGCGTCGCCAGGCCCGCGGCGACCGCGGAGTCGACGATCAAGCCGACGGCGAGGCCCGCGGCGAGCGCGACGGCGTTGGGCAGCACGCGGCGCTTCATGCCGGCGCCTCGACACCGGTGCGGTCCGTCCTGCCGACGGTCGACGCACCGGTGTCAGCGGCGGCGCGCAGATCGCCGTGGGCGCCGGCGGCACCACGGCTTGGCCGCGCGGCGGTCGGCATCGGTCCGGGGTGGCCGATGATCGCGGCGATCGTCACCCGGTCAAGGATGCGCTCACAACCTGATCACGTCCTGAACGTGCCTCGCGCCGATGGTCCCGCGTCGCGGCGCAGCATGAGCGCGACCCGCGGCCCGGGCCCCTGATCGGCGATCGTCAGGCGACCGCCCTCGGCGTGCGCGAGCGACCGCGCCAGCGCGAGGCCGATGCCATGGCCGTCGGCCCCGGCGGCACGCCGCGCGAACGGGGCGTGCGCGTCGCTCGCGAAGCCCGGCCCGTGATCGGACACCGAGATCTCCGCCCAGTCCTCGTCGACGGTGCGCAGCGCGATCGCCACCGGACCGTCGCCGTGGCGCGCGGCGTTGTCGAGCAGGACGTCGAGGATCTCCCGCACGACGCCGTCGCCGGCGCGGACGGCGACCCGGGTGCCGGGCAGGCTCAGCGTCAGCCGGCGTGCGTCCGCGGCGAGCCGGCCGCGCCAGCGCTGCTCGACCTCGGCGAGCAGCCCGACGAGCTCGCACGTCGTGGCGGACCGCGGATGGTCGCGGGCCACCGCGAGCAGCGTGTCGATCGTCCGTGCCAGCCGGTCGACCTCGGTCAGGGCGCGCCCGATCGCCTCGGGCTGCGCCGCCGTCAGCGCCAGCGCCTCGAGCTCGAGGCGCAGCGCGGCGAGCGGCGTGCGCAGCTGATGCGATGCGTCGGCGCTGAACGCCCGCTCGCGGGCGATGAGGTCCGCGAGCCGCGCGGAGGTGAGGTCGAGCGCGTCGGCGACCGCGTCCACCTCGTGGATCGAGCCGCGTGGCGCGCGGACGGTGAAGTCGCCGTCGCCGAGGCGCCCGGCGGCGACCGCGACGCGCTCCAGCGGGCGCGCGAGACGCCGTCCCAGCAGTACCGCGGCGAGCGTCGCGATGAGCAGGACGGCGGCGGCCGCGGCCGCCAGGGCGAGCCAGGCACGGTGCGAGCGGCGCACGACGACGGCGTCGGAGCGCTGCGCGCGGATCGCGCCGGTCACGCGCTCTCCGGTCAGCAGCGGCACGGCCGCGACGAGCGCGCCCGGGCGGACCTGCGTCGTCGGGCGACGCAGCCGCGTCGCGTCGGCGACGAGCAGATCGGCCCGCGCGGGGCCCCCGCGCGCGCCACCTGCCACGCGCCGGCCGCCGGCGTCGTAGACCGCGAAGCGATCCGGCCCGGCGGGCAGCTCGACGGGGTCGCGCGACGTCGTGCCGAGGTCGATCTGGCGGGCCGCAGCCACCGTGTCGCGTTGCAGGCGCAGGAGCTCCTGGTCGCGATAGCCGTCGTGGAGCACGACGGCCAGCGGCACCGCGAACAGGGCGAGGGTGGCCGCCGCGACCGCGACGATCGCGACGATCAGCCGCCGGCGCACGCGATCAGCGCTCCAGCCGGTAGCCGATGCCGCGCAGCGTCGTGATCGCGCCGTCGCCGAGCTTGGAGCGCAGCGTGAGGATGTGGTTGTCGAGCGTCTTCGTGGAGCCCATCCACGCGGTGTCCCAGACCTCGCGCATGATCCGCTCGCGGGTCACGACGCGCCCCGCCTCGGCGGTGAGCAGCGCGAGCAGGTCGAACTCCTTCGGTCGCAGGCTCAGCTCGAGCGCGCCGCGGTGCACGCGCCGGGACGCCGGATCGACGCGGATGCCCGCGACCTCGATCACCTCGGCGGCGTCCGCGGGCAGCGCGACGAGGCGGCGCAGGTGCGCGCGCACGCGGGCGAGCAGCTCGGGCAGCCGGAACGGCTTGACGAGGTAGTCGTCGGCACCGGCGTCGAGGCCCGCGACGATGTCGAGCTGCTCGTCGCGGGCGGTGAGGATCAGGATCGCGAGCTCTGGATGCGCCGCGCGCAGGCGCCGGCAGACGTCGATGCCGTCGATGTCGGGCAGGCCGAGGTCGAGCAGGACGAGCCCCACGTCGGCGGTCACCGCGCTCAGCGCGGGCAGGCCGGCGCCGACGCGCCGCGCCTCGTAGCCCTGGCTGTCGAGCACGCGCACGAGCCCCGCGGCAATCGCTTCGTCGTCTTCGACCACGAGGATCGCGGGGCCCATGACCCGGACCGTAGCGGGCCACAGCCGGCGCTCCGCGAAGTTTGACCCGGCCGTGACCTTGCGCGGACCGGGCGCTGACCCGCCCCGCCTACGGTCCGCCGAACATGACCCACCGCCGCTCACCAGGAGCTTGCATGCGCACCCGATCTGCTGTCGCGGCCGGGGCGGCCGCCCTCACCCTGGGGGTCGCCGGCTGCGGCGGATCCTCGTCGTCCGGACCCCCCGCCGCCCCGTCCGCCGGGCCGACCCGGACCGTCGACCCCAACGCGGCCGAGGTCAGTCCCGCGGGCGACATCCCCGACAACCAGGCATTCGTCGCCTACAGCCCGCCCGGCGCCGGCTACGAGGTCAAGGTCCCCGAGGGCTGGGCCCGGACGAGCTCCGGGGCCACGACGACGTTCACCGACAAGCTCAACCGCGTCCGGATGCAGACGCTGCCGGCCACGACGAAGCAGCCCCCCGGAACCGTCACGACCGTCACCCGCAAGGCGGGCAGGGCCGTTCGCATCACCTACGAGTCGACGTCCGCGCCGGATCCGGTGACCGGCCGGTCGCACACGGACGCCGTCGAGCGCTACGTCTTCTCACACCACGGCCGGGAGGTCGTGCTGACGCTGTCGGGTCCGAAGGGCGCCGACAACGTCGACCCGTGGAGAATCGTCACCGACTCGCTGCGCTACACGCGATGAGCGCCCCGCTGCGGGCCGACAGCCTCTATCGCTTCTACCACGCCGGCGACGACGAGACGCTCGCGCTGCAGGGTGTCTCGCTGGCCGTCAAGGCCGGCGAGGTCGTCGCCGTCACCGGCCCGTCGGGCTCCGGCAAGTCCACGCTGCTGGCCTGCCTCGCCGGGCTGGACGACCCCGACGGCGGGATGGTCACCGTGGATGGCGAGCGCATGTCGCGGCGCCCGGAGGAGGAGCGCGCCGCCCTGCGTGCCCGCGGGCTCGGGATGCTCTACCAGCACGCGAACCTCGTCGGGCACCTGTCGGTGCGCGACAACGTCGCGCTGGCGCAGCGCCTCGGCGATGTCCGCGCCCGCGCCCGCGACGACTGGCGCCGGGAGGTGCTCGAGCGCTGCGGGATCGCCGCACGCCGCGAGGCGCGCCCGTCGCAACTGTCCGGCGGCGAGCTCGCACGCGCGGGTCTCGCGGTCGCGCTCGCCAACGACCCTCCCGTGCTGCTCGCCGACGAGCCGACCGGCGAGCTCGACGAGGTCACCGCGCGGCGCGTGCTGGCGCTGCTGCGCGACCGTGCGGACGCGGGCGCCGCGGTGCTGATCGTGACGCACGACCGGCGGGTCGCGGCCGCGGCCGATCGCGAGATCCGCCTGCGCGACGGTCGCATCGACGAGCTGGCGTCATGAGCGCCCGCGACGACGTGCTCGTGCGCTGCGAAGGCGTCGACCGAACCTACGGCCAGGGTGCCGCCGCCACCGTCGCGCTGGCGCCCACCGACTGCGAGGTCCGCGCCGGCGACCGGATCGCGCTCGTCGGCTCGTCGGGATCGGGCAAGTCGACGCTGCTGCACCTCATCGCCGGCCTCGACACGCCGTCGCACGGCGAGATCAGCTGGCCGGCGATCGGCGCGCGCGAGGACCTTCACCCCGGACGCGTCGCGGTGATCTTCCAGGGGCCGAGCCTGCTGCCGGCGCTGACGGTGCTGGAGAACGTCGCGCTGGCGCTCATCCTCGACGGAGCCCGCGACGACGACGCCCGCGCCACCGCGCGCGACGCGCTGGCGACGCTCGACCTCGAGGAGCTCGCCGGCAAGCTGCCCGAGGAGATCTCCGGCGGCCAGGCCCAGCGCGTCGCCGTCGCCCGCGCGCTCGCCGGTCATCCGCTGCTCATCCTCGCCGACGAGCCGACAGGCCAGCTCGACCGTGCGAACGCCGTCGTCGTCGTCGACGTCCTGCTGGAGGCCGCGCGCCGCAGCGGCGCGGCGCTCGTCGTCGCGACGCACGACGCGGACGTCGCGACGCGCCTGTGCACGGCCTGGCAGATGCACTCCGGCGAGCTCACCGGCGCCCGGATCGAGGTGTCCGCATGGTCACGCTGACCTGGCTGCGCGGCCTGCTCGCCCATCGCCGCGCGCGGATCGTCGCGACCGCCCTCGGCGTCGCCGTCGGCGTCGCGCTGCTCGCCTCGATCGGGACGTTCCTGTCGGCGTCGACCTCGAAGATGACGTCGCGGGCGAGCGCCGGCGTCGCGGTCGACTGGCAGGTCCAGGCCGCCGGGGGCGCCGACGCCACCAAGCTCCTCGGCCAGGTCCGGCGCTTCAGCGGCGTGACGACGGCCGCCCCGGTCGCGATCGCCGACAGCACCGGGCTGCGGGCCACGACGGCGGGCAGCACGCAGCAGACCGGCCCCGGCAAGGTCGTCGGCCTGCCCCCCGGCTACGCGACCGCGTTCGCCGGCGAGCTGAGGACCCTCGCGGGCTCCGGCGACGGGGTCCTCCTGGCCCAGCAGACCGCCGCCAACCTGCATGCCAGGCCGGGCGACACGATCGCCATCGGCCGCGCAGGCCTGCCGAGCGCCGAGGTCAAGGTCGCGGGCGTCGTCGAGATGGCGCAGGCCGACTCGTTCTTCCAGCAGGTCGGCGCGCCGACCGGCGCGCAGCCTCAGGCCCCGCCCGACAACGTCATCCTGCTGCCACAGCGGGCGTTCCGGGCGATCGAGGGCCCGCTCGCCCGCGCGCGCCCCGAGCTCGTCGCCAACCAGATCCACGCGAGGCTCTCGCGCACCCTGCCCGGGTCGCCGAGCGCGGCGTACGCACAGGTCAGCGGCCACGCGCGCAACCTCGAGACGGCGCTCGCCGGCTCGGGCCTCGTCGGCGACAACCTCGGCACGGCGCTCGGCCAGGCGCGCCAGGACGCCCTCTACGCGCAGCTGCTGTTCCTGTTCCTCGGCGTCCCGGGAGCGATCCTCGCCGGCCTCGTGACGGCGTCGATCGCGTCCGCGGGCGCCGGACGCCGCCGTCGCGACGGCGCGCTGCTGCGCACCCGCGGCGCGTCGACCCGGCGGCTCGTCACGATCGCGCTCGGCGAGACCGCGCTCGCCGGCGGCGCGGGCGTCGCGCTCGGCCTCGGCGCGGCGCTCGTCATCGGATCGACGACGTTCGGCACGGCGAGCTTCGGCGCGTCGCCGATCGCCGCCGCCCTGTGGGCCGGCGGCGCCGCGCTCGGCGGGCTCGTCATCGCGGCGGCGTCGATCGCGCTGCCCGCGTGGCGCGACGCGCGCGCGCTGACGGTCGCCGGGCAGCGCGCGACGGTCGGCCGCCGCGAGCGCGCCCCGTGGTGGGCGCGCTACGGCGTCGACGTGCTCGCGCTCGCCGGGTCCGGCCTCGTGTACTGGCAGGCATCGCGCAACGGCTACAGCCTCGTCCTGGCACCGGAGGGCGTCCCGCAGGTCTCCGTGAACTGGTACGCGCTCGCCGCCCCCGTCCTGGGGTGGATCGGCGCCGGGCTGCTGGCCTACCGACTCGCGGACCTCGTGCTCGTGCGCGGCCGCAGGCCGCTCACGGCGCTGCTGCGACCGATCGGCGGGCAGCTCGCACCGATCGTCGCGGCGACGATGGGCCGCCAGCGCCGGATGCTCGCCGGCGCCGTCACGCTCGTCGCGCTGACCGTCGCCTTCGCGGCGTCGACCGCGGTCTTCAACGCCACCTACCAGCAGCAGGCCGAGGCCGACGCCCGCCTGTCCAACGGCGCCGACGTCAGCGTCGTCGAGCCGCCGGGCTCCGTCGTCGGTCCCGCCGGTGCCGCCGCGCTCGCGAGGGTCCGCGGCGTCAGGAGCGTCGAACCGCTGCAGCACCGCTTCGCGTATGTCGGGGCGGATCTCCAGGACCTCTACGGCGTGCGCCCGAAGACGATCCTCGGCGCCGGCAGGCTGCAGGACGGATGGTTCGCGGGCGCCACCGCCAGGCAGCTCATGGACAGGCTCGCGCAGCGACCCGACAACCTGCTCGTCGCCCAGGAGACGGTGACGGACTTCCAGTTGCACCCCGGCGACACGGTCCGCCTGCGCCTGCGCGATGGCGTCACCAAGCAGCTCAAGACGATCCCGTTTCACTACGTCGGGGTCGCCAAGGAGTTCCCGACGGCGCCGCGCGACTCGTTCCTCGTCGCGAACCAGGCCTACATCGCCAAGGCGACCGGCAGCGACGCCGTCGGCACGTTCCTCGTGCAGACCGACGGCACGAGCCCCGCGACCGTCGCGGCCGCCGTCCGCCGCCGGCTCGGCACGACCGCCGCGGTCACCGACATCGTCAGCCAGCGCCGGGTCATCGGCTCCAACCTCACCGCCGTCGAGCTCGGCGGGCTGACCCGCGTCGAGCTCGCCTTCGCCCTGATCCTCGCGATCTCGGCGTCCGGCCTCGCGCTCGGGCTCGGCTTCGGGGAGCGCCGTCGCTCGTTCGCGATCGCGAGCGCGCTCGGCGCCCGGCGGCGCCGGCTCGGCGCGTTCGTGTGGGGCGAGTCGGCGTTCGTCACCGCCGGTGGACTGCTGCTCGGCACCGCCGTCGCGGTCGCGATCACGACGATGCTCGTGAACGTCCTGACGGGCGTCTTCGATCCGCCGCCGGATGTGCTGTCGATCCCCTGGGGCTACCTCGGCGGCCTGCTCGCGTTGACGATCACCGCCGTCGCCGTCGCCGGCACGCTGACCCTGCGCTCCCTGCGACGTCCCGCCATCGAGGAGCTGCGCGATCTCTGACGGCGCAGCCCGGACTCAGTCGGGATGCACGATGAGCACGGCGGCGGGGCTCGTGTGCAGCACCTGATGGCTGACGCTGCCGAGCAACAGCGAGCGCATGTCGCCGTGCCCGCGCGAGCCCATCACGATGAGGTCGTGTCCGCCGGCCCGCGCCTGCGCGACGATCGCATCGGCGGGCCGCCCGCGGCGCAGGATCTTCGCGACCGGCAGGTCCGCGGGCACACCGTCGACGGCTGCGTCGAGCATGGCCTGGAACTCGCGCTCGGCCTCGTGGAGATCGGCGAGGTCGACGCCGAGCGCGGGGCCGCCGGTGATCCTCGACCGCGCCGCCGCCGGCATGCACGTCATGACCGTCAGTCGCGCGTTCGCGACCCTCGCGAGGTCGATCGCCTCGGACAGCGCACGGGCCGCCTGTCGCGACCCGTCGACGGGGACGAGCACGTTGCGGAACACGCCGATCAGCGTAGGCGAGACCGGCCGTCCTGTCGCCCCCGATGCCGGCGCGTCTGCCGCGATCCTCGGCGTGTCGGGCTGTGGCAGGAGCACGCCGCTGCGCCCGCTCGCGGGCGTCGACACGCTCGACGCGGGCGAGATCGAGATCGGCGGCGCGATCGCCGACGACGGCAAGCCTGAGCCTGGAGCCAGGCTCAGGCGGCCGTCAGCCGCCGGCTGGGCTCGGCGCGCGGACCTCGCGCAACGGCAGCACGTCGCCCTCCGGGCGCCGCTCGCGCCCCGACAGGTCGGCGACGTCGCGCTCGATGTCGCCGATCCGCGCCGACATGCCCTTGATCGCGTCGGCGATCGGGTCAGGCAGGTGGATCCAGTCGGTGTCGGGCCCCTCGGGACGCCGGCCGTCCACGCGCACGGCATGGCCGGGGTTGCCGACGACGGTCGAGTTCGGGGCGACGTCGTGGATGACGACGGAGTTGGCGCCGATCTTCGCGCCGTGGCCGACCGTGATCGCGCCGAGCAGCTTGGCCCCCGCGCCGACGGTGACGTTGTCCTGCAACGTCGGATGGCGCTTGCCGGTCTGAAAGCCCGTGCCGCCGAGCGTGACGCCCTGGTAGAGCGTGACGTCGTCGCCGATCTCCGCCGTCTCGCCGATGACGACGCCGGCGCCGTGGTCGATGAAGAAGCCCTGCCCGATGCTCGCCGCCGGGTGGATCTCGATCCCGGTCAGGGTCCGCGCGATCATCGACAGCGAGCGCGGGACGATCGGGACACCGAGCGCGTGCAGCTCGTGCGCGACCCGGTGTGTCAGCAGCGCCTGCACCCCCGGCCACGAGGACAGGATCTCCGCGCTCGGGGCGCCGCGCGCAGCGGGGTCGCGGGCATGGGCGGCGGCGACGTCGCGGCGCACCTCGCCGACGACGCGTGCCAGGGTTCCGAGACCGAGCATGAGCCAGAGGCTACCGAGCCGACTTGCCTGCCGAACGTGCCATCGCGGCTCGCGATCGACGACTGCGGACGACGGCGCGAGCGGTCGCGGGCTACGGTGCGAAGTACGGCACCGACACGTACCGCTCGCCGGAGTCCGGCAGCACGACCGCGATCCGCTTGCCACGCGACTCCGGCCGCTTCGCGACGTCGATCGCCGCCCACAGCGCCGCCCCGCACGAGATGCCCAACAGGGCACCTTCCGTGCGTGCCGCGAGCCGGGCCGTGTCGAGCGCGTCCTCGTCGTCGACGGGGATCACCTCGTCGATGATCTCGCGGTTGAGCACCGGCGGAACGAAGCCCGCGCCGATGCCCTGGATCTTGTGCGGTCCCGGCGAACGACCGGACAGCACGGCCGAGCTGGTCGGCTCGACCGCCACGATACGCAGCGCCGGGTTGCGGCCCTTCAGCATCTCCCCCGCGCCGGTGATCGTGCCGCCGGTGCCGACGCCGCACACGAGCACGTCGACGTCGCCATCGAGATCGGCCCACAGCTCCGGGCCCGTCGTGCGGCGGTGCGCCTCGGGATTGGCCGGATTGGAGAACTGGTCGGGCAGGTAGACGTCGTCGCGCTGGGCCATCGTACGGGCGGCCTCGACCGCCTCGTTCATCCCGCCCATCGACTCGATCACCTCGACGCGCGCGCCGTACATCCGCAGCAGCGCCTCGCGCTCACGACTCATGCCCTGCGGCAGCGTCAGCACGAGGTCATAGCCCTTCGCCGCGCAGACGAACGCCAGCGCGATGCCGGTGTTGCCCGAGGTCGCCTCGACGATCGTCGTCTTGCCCGGCTCGATCAGCCCGTCGGCCTCGGCCGCCTCGATCATCGCGACGCCGATGCGATCCTTGACGCTGCCGCCCGGGTTGAACGACTCGAGCTTGCCGAAGATCCGCACCCCCTCGGGGGCCATCCGGGCCAGCTCGAGCATCGGCGTGCGGCCGACGTGCTCGGCGATGTTGGCCGGGATGCGATTCATGCTCATCACACCGTATCCCGCTGCGACGTCAGGTGCCCAGATCGACGTCGTCCCATGGGACGTCCTGAAACAGCCACTCGAGCGCGCGGCGGCGCTCCAGTACGGCGCCCGGCGCGATCTCGGGGTTCCACAGCTGGCCGTGGTACTGGGCGTTGCGAGCGTGCCAGTGCAGGCAGTAGTAGAAGTCGAGCATCGCCGCGATCTCGGGCAACGCGCGCAGCGTCACGTCCGTGCGCCCGCGCGACGGATCCATGTCCGGCGCGAGCCGCTCGTAGAAGGGGTCGCGCCCGCAGAGCTCGTCCGGCGGCAGGTCGTCGACGAGCCTCAGCGACCACAGCAGCGCCCACAGCGCCTCCTCGCGCCACGAGATGTCGACGGCGATCTGGCGACGCTCGTCGTCCGGGAGCGGCTCCTCGCCGAGGAGGTGGCGCAGGAAGCGCCGCTCGACGTCGGCGAGCCGGCGCTCGAGGTCGTTGTCCGAGAGCGCCTTCGCGATCCGCTCGGGCGGCGCGTCCTGCTGCAGCGCCAGGGCAGCGGCGATCGCGTGGCAGCGCGCCGCCACGTCGCCCGCGTCCCGGACCCAGTCGAAGTCCCCGTCGACGTGCAGCGGGAGGACCCCCGGATCGGGCAGCTTCCAGTGCGCGAGCTCGCGAACCGAGCGCTCGCGGATCGCGACGTAGTCCATGTGCCGGACGGTACCCATTCGCCTCCGTGGACGGCAGGCGCCATCACCGCCGTCCTCGACGCGGCTCGTCTGCTATCGACACGCTGGGCCAGCGTCCCGCGGCCCGCGCGAGGCGCACTCGCATCGCCTCCGACTCCCGGTGCTGGCCGCGCATCCGCAGCAGGTCCACGTGCCAGGGCGCGTCCATGAGCCTGGGCAGGCACCACGTGTGCCGTGAGCCCATCGCCAGCGCCGCGCTCATCGTCTGCGAGATCGTTCGCGCCCACCCACTGTCGTCGAGCGGCCCGATGACCATCGCGCAGCAGACGTCGTCCGGCCCGACGACGTCGAGCCGCTCGGCGAGCGGCGCCGGATCGTGGAAGAGCTCGTTGCGCGACATGACGACCGCGTGCAGGGGCCCCAGCTCGTGGCGCCCGACGATCGCGACCCAGCGATCGAGGTGCGCGGGAGCGCAGGCGAACGTCGCCATGACGAGGCCGCAGGAGGCGAGCCACTCCGCCCAGTCCGCCCAGAACGTCGTCGCGTCGTGGCAGCCGGAGATGGCCGGCGTGAGCTCGTAGGGCATGCCGAGGTACGTGGCGACCGCGCCACGCATGCAGTCGCACGGCGTGCGCTGATCGACCAGGAACCCGTCGCGGGCGAAGAGGCCGCTCACGCAGCGATCCGCGCTGCGCACCCGCGCGACAGGCCGATCTCGAAGCTCGGTTCAGACATCGAAGCCAGTGTCCCTTCTCGCGTCGGTCGTGTCGGGTGCGGTCGGGAATCATGGCATCCGACTCGGTTGCGCCAAATCCGCAGGTCTTGCGGTTCGCGCGATTTCGTGCCAGGCACGGGACCTCACGGCGGGCCCCGCGGTCGACGACATCGCGCAGGAGGGCTCCTGTCGGCGCTGCGGGCGCTGCCGCCGCGCTCGGACCGGCGCGCGGGCGGTCGACTCGCGGCTGCGGCGCGGCCGGGAGGACGGCGAGGCGGCCGGGCCGCCTACGGGAGCAGCTTGATCTCGAGCAGATCGCCGCTCTTGCGCTTCGTCGTCGTCAGCGTGCCGCGCGATCCGATGTACGGGCCCGTCCCGCCGACGACGCCGAGCGTCGTCTTGCTGTTGAACGTCGTCCCGCCGAGGATGAAGATCTTGCCGTCCTTGAGAAACAGCGTGCCGCGGCACTCGCTGGCGTTGCCCGCAGTGGCGGTGCAGGCGCCCTGGCTGCGCCCGACGGGCTGGTTGTTGGACAGCAACTGCGCCCTGAAGACGAACGTGTCGTCAGGCGAGAGCTTCTTCTCGCTGTACCTCGTCTCGAACTCCTGATGGTTCTTCTCCGTGAACGACAGGGTGCGAAAGGCGGGCTGCTGCGCGCCGACCGAGGACGAGGCGATGGCGACGGCGCCGCCGATCAGCACGGCGGCGACTGCGAGGTACGAGCGCTTCATGGGCATCTCCCTGTGGTGGTCATCGGGCGTCGGAGGCCGGAGGAGCCCGCGGCCGGCGAGGTCGGTACAACGCGACAACACCGCGCGGGCGCGGACGATCCGGAGGGCGCCAGCATCGCGCACTCCGCGGACGCGGCGATGCAGACGAGATCTCGGTGCGCGGCGAGGCCGACGGCGTTCAGTGCTCGGGAGCGATCATGTCGTCCGCGGGCGGGCCGCGCAGCTCGCGTCGGTAGTCGAGGATGATCGAGTCCTCCGGCACACGCTCGGTCGCGTACGCGACGTACCACTCGACGAGCGCGTCGAGGGCGTCCGGCACAAGCCTGAGCCCACGGTGCCCGCCGAGATGCTCGACGTCGACGGGCTGCGCGTGATCGAGGCGCGCGAACGCCTCGTCGAACCCGAGCGCCGGGCAGGACGGCAGGTAGAAGAGGTTCGTGAAGTCGTAGCGTGCGACGCGACGCCGCATCGCCTCGGTGTGCTGTCCGGCGCCGTGGACCGGGACGACCATCACGGTGCCGGTGTGCGTCGGGCTGTCGCCGTCCTCCCGCAGGGTGCTGGCACCGCGGCCTCCGAGCACGATCACCGGGCGGTTGCGCTTGGCCTTCGCGACGACGATCGCCTCGGTCGAATCGAGCTGCAGGCTGTGCACCGGAGGATGGTCGAGGACGTCGGCGGTGCGGCGACAGATCGCGAACTTGAGCTTGCGGTCGTCCTCGGGGGTGACGCGGGTGATCTGCAGCCCGTGTCGAGGCGGGAGTCCGATCGGCTGATCGCACCAGATCTCGCCGGGCTCGATCGCCCGCTCCGATGCGAGGTAGAACGGCTCGATCCACCCGTGCATCGGGCTACAGGCCCGACTCGTCGATGACGCTGACGGCGCCGGTCACCCCGGTCGGGGCCGCGTCCTCGCCGGCATCGTCGAAGAACCGGCCCGCGGGATCGAGCCGCACCGGCACCAGACGGCGGCGGGTTTGAGCGCGCCAGCTCGCCAGGCGCGCCGGAACGTCGTCCGGCGCCGCGGCCGGCGCCAAGGGGGTCCGGCGCCGCGGCTCGACGTGGTCGCGGGCACGGGCGAGGTCCAGCGGATCGCCGCGCTTCGCGCCGATCATGGGTGCGGTCTGGAAGTAGACGTGGTCGAGCAGCTCGTTGAGCTCCATCGGCGCGAAGCGGTCGATCACGCGATCCACGGTGCGGCGCGTCGACGACAGCCAGTCCTCGCCGTCGGGGGCGTCGGCGGCCGCCTCCGACAGCGCCGACTGGCTCCACGTGCGGCCGATCCTCCGCGTGCCCGCGGTCTCGTCGACCGTCTCCAGGAGCTCGAGGGCGTACGGCCCGTAGTGAAAGAAGACCCAGTGCAGTCCGGTCAGAGCATCGCGCCGACTCGCGACGCGCGCCACGTCGACGAGGTACAGCAGCTTGACGAGCTTCGTCTGGTTGAGCGCGATCGCGCGCTCGCGGCACCGCGCCGCGACGTACGCGATCAGGGCGGGAAGGTCGGGCTCGACGTTCTGGATCAGCGGCGCCATGCGCATCCACGATACGGGCGGCACACGCATCCGCAACGAGACCGTGCGCGCAAGCCCGCCCCTCGGGACCGCGTGTCAGATGTGGCACATCGCGAGGAGGCCCCGCTGATGTTGGCGATCCGGTCGGTGCGCGCCACTCCGCGCGCCAGTCGGCACGGGATCAGGCGGGCGCAGGGACGAAGTGCTCGATCGGCGGGTATGTCGTCGGCGCCCGCTCGCCGCGCTCCTCGGCCTCGCAGTCAAGCGCGAACCTGACGCCCTCCTCCGCGAGGTCGTGCGTGTCGCTGTAGGCATCCCCGAAGACCCGCCAGCCGGCGAGGTCAGGGCTCTCGGCCGACCAGCCGTGGCCCGGATGCTCGTGGTAGATGATGCGGATCGGGTCCATGGTCCCTCCTCAGAGTAGAGCCAGTGCTTCGGCTTCCGCAAGGCCCACATCCTTGACGAGCACCGCTCGAACCTCGCCCGGCGCCAGCGATCGTCCGGCATGGAACGCGAACGTGATCGTCGGTCGACCTGGAGCTTTCATCCGTCGATGCGAGCCGCTCTGGCGCACGACGCGGTAGTTCAGCGGTTCTCGCTCAAGGACCTTCAACAGATCCTTCGCCTTGGTGCTCGGGAATTCGGCCATCGGGTTTCAGCCTCTCCTCCCACGGGGCCGCCGCTACCCGGTGCGGGCTGACGCCGGGGCTAGGATCTGGGGCAGACATCGTCGCGGGGTCCAGCCGCGGCAGTCGAAGTCGGGGAGTCATGCCCGCCGCCAGCGGGCTCGACGTCTCTCGCGGCACACGTCAGGTACGAGCGAACCGCGCGACGCAGCTCTGCGGCCACGGAACGATCACCCTCGGCTGCGCGCGTCCGGAGCTCAGCCGCCTCTGCGGTGCGACGTACGTGGACACCACCACGCCGGATCGAGAAATCGTTGACAACTGCGCACCTCGGTACAGGGCGAACGACGGGACGGTTGAACGTCTCTGTCGCCATTCGGCGACGGTGCGGGTGCCAGTCGGCTGCTCGCGCTGCGTCTACATGGACCGTTCGGCCACCGAGCAGACCTACCTCGTTAAGAGCTCTCCACGATCTGTGTCGCGTGATCGCGTGCTCAGCCGTAGATCACCCGGTTCGGGATCATCCGCGTCAGCTCCGGAACGCATCACGGGTTGAAACCAGACGAGCCCGGAAGCCATCTCGACAAGGGTCCCCGCCAGCCGCAAAGCAGGCTTCGGAGACGTCGTGATCTCGGCCGACGCGCACCGACAAGCGCGTTGCGCTTGAGTCAACCTCACCATGCGCCGCGAGTAGCCGATCGTAGGTACTCCCGAGCTCGTCCCACACGTCCGCGTCCTCGGTGCAATCGATCCGGGAGGCGACGCCACAAATCTCAGCCGCTCGATAGAGGGCGACGGCCGCTCCGTCCAAGAGCATCCTCAGGTCGGCGAGATCGGCGAGTACCCGTGCATGGGTAAGAGCCGCGGCTTGTCGCGCGCCTCGGCTGTGAGCGCTCGTTGTTGCCTGTCCGCCTCGGCCCGGAGCACTCGTTCCTGCCGACGATCGGTCGAGAACCACGCCACCGGTCTTAGATGTGGTACATCGCGATGCCCGCCTGGCGGGCCTCGCGCTCGACGACGTCGGCGATCGTCGTGGCGCCGAGCACGCCGCGCGCGGCGGCCGCCGCCTCGCCGAAGACGCCCTGGGCGTCGCGACCGAACGGGCCATCGAGCAGCTCGACGATCTCGAGCACCGTGATCTCGGCCGGGGTGCGGGCGAACGTGTAGCCACCCTTGACCCCGCGCTGGGACTTCAGCACCCCGGCGCGGCGCAGCGTCGCGAAGAGCTGCTCGAGGAACTGGACGGGGATGTCGCGGCGGCGGGCGAGCTCGCCGATCGGGACCGGACCGTCGCCCGAGCGGCCGAGCTCGGACAGCGCCTGCAGCGCGTACGGCGACTTCGTGGTGATCGAGATCATGGCTCTAAGGTCACTGTATGGGACCCGTCGGCCGGTATACGCCACCGCTTGCCGTGATGGCGCTGATCTTCGCGCTGTCGGCAACGCCGGACCTCAGCTCCGGCCTGGGTCAGTGGGACCTCGCCCTGCGCAAGGCCGCGCACATCACGATCTTCGCGGCGCTGTGGCTGACGCTGGCGCGCGCGACGCAGTGGCGTCGTCCCGTGCTCACGACGGTCGTCGCGCTGCTGTACGCCTGCAGCGACGAGTACCACCAGACCCTCGTCGAGGGCCGTCACGGCACACCCGTCGACGTCGCGATCGACGCGTTCGGCATGGGCGTCGCGGCGTTCGCCTGGACCCTCGCCGCTCGCCGGCGCGGGCGCCCCGGCCCTCCGTGGCCGGTGCGTGCACGCCGCGCTTGCACCTGAGGACCTACAACCAGCCGCGTTCCGTCGCGATCAGCACTGCCTGGGCGCGGTCGACCGCGCCGAGCTTCCCGTAGATGTTGTGCAGGTGGGTGCGAACCGTCGACGTCGACAGCTGCAGCTCCGCCGCGATCTGCTTGTAGACCTTGCCTTCGGCGAGGCGCTTGAGCACCTCGACCTCGCGGCCTGACAGCGGGCACGGGTCGATCTGGCGCGGACGGCCCGAGGTCGGGTACGGCAGGTCGTACATGACCGAACGCAGCTCGGCCGGCCCGAGGCCGACGGCGCGAGCGGTCTTCAGCAGCGAGTTCGGGGAGATCTGGTCGCCGTGGGCGTAGTGGGCGAGCATGTCGGCGAGCCGCACGAACGCGGCCTCCCCCTGCGCGTCCTCGGAATGGTGGCGTTCGATCGCCGACGCGACCGCGCCGGGCAGGCCCCAGCGGCGGGCCAGCACGCCGCCGACGAGGGCATGGTCGACGCCGAGCTCGCGGCGCTCACGATGCACCCGCTCCTCGGGCGTCTTCGCGTCGCCGTGGACCTGCTCGGGGTAGCCGGGGTAGGCGTGCGTCAGGACGAGCTTGCCGATGTCGTGCAGCAGCGTCGTGACCATGAGCCGGTCGCGGTGCTCGTAGCCGGCCTCCTGCGCCAGCCGGTCCGCGGCGCGCTGCGTCGCGACGCCGTGCAGGCGGGAGCGCTCGGGAGCGGCGTCCCAGAGGGACGAGCGCTCGAAGAAGTCGAACGTGCGGGCGCTCGAGGCGAGGGCCTGGACGGACTCGGGTGAGAGGATCTCGACGGCCTTGACGATCGACTCGACGCGACCGCGCTTGGGCCCGTCGATCTGGTTCGCCAGGCGCATGACGCTGATGACGAGCGCGATGTCCGACTCGACCGTCGCGACGATGTCGGCGGGCGACACGCGCTCGGCGTTGACGAGGCGCAACAGGCGGTTGCGCGACTCCGCGAGCGCCGGGAACGCCTCGAGGGCCTCGAAGGCAGCGGTCAGCCGACGGCCGTGGCCCTCGTTGTGATGACGCTGAACGGAGGCGCTCGAGTTTCCGGCGCGGGCTGGAGCTGGAGAGATCATGGTGTGGCGGTCCCTGCCTTCGGTCGGGATCGGTGGGGCACACCCCGTATCGGCAGCTGTGGACGTTTGGTTGAGAGGAAAGGCGCGATTGGTTACGACACGGCTGATTGCAGCCGTCGCAGCGTCTCCTCCCGGCCCAGCACGGCGATCGTCTCGAAGATCCCGGGTGAGATCGCGCGGCCCGCGAGCGCCACGCGAATCGGCTGGAAGACCTGCTTCGGCTTGGCCTCGCGCGCGGCGACGACGCCCTCGAGCGCGGCCTGCACCGCGTCCTGCGTGAACGGGTCCAGCGGCTCCAGCGCCGCGTGGACGTCGCGCAGGACGGCGACGCCGTCCTCGCCGAGCCACTTCTCGCGCGCCGCCGCGTCGTCGGCGGGGCCGTCGAAGATGAAGCCCGCCAGCGGCCAGAAGTCCGCGAGCGTCTGCATCTTCTCGCGCGAGATCTCGACGGCGGCGCGCAGCCCCGCGCGCCCGGTGAAGGTCTCGAGGCGCGCGGTGAGCTCGTCGACGGTCAGCTCGCGCACGTAGCGGCCGTTGAGCCAGCGCAGCTTCTGATGGTCGAATCGCGCCGGGTTCTTCGAGACGCGCTCGATGCTGAACTGCTTGACGAGCTCGTCCGTGGAGATGATCGTCTCGTCGTCCTCCGAGCCCCAGCCGAGCAGCGCCATGTAGTTGCGCAGCGCCTCGGGCAGGTAGCCGGCGTCGCGCAGCTCCTGCACGGACGCCGCGCCGTGGCGCTTGGAGAGCTTCTTGCCGTCCATGCCGTGCAGCAGCGGCAGGTGCGCGTACAGCGGCGGCTGCGCGCCGAGCGCCTCGAGCACGAGCAGCTGCTTGGGCGTGTTGGAGAGGTGATCCTCGCCGCGCACGACATGCGTGATGTGCGCGTCGAGGTCGTCGACGGCGACGGCGAAGTTGTAGAGGACGCTGCCGTCCGCCCGCGCGATCACGGGGTCGTCGAGATGGCGGTGCGCGAACGTCGTGTCGCCGCGGATGAGGTCGTGGACGACGGTCTCGCCGTCGTCGGGCACGCGCAGGCGCACGGCACCCTCGGCCTCGGCCGTGCCGCGGAAGCCGCGCTCGGCGCCGTGCTCGGCCTTGAAGGCGTCGACCTCCGCCTTGGAGGCCGTCGAGCGATACGCGTGGCCCTCGTCGAGCAGCTTCTGCAGCACCTCCTGGTGGCGATCGGTGCGCGAGATCTGGCTGATCGGCCCCTCGTCGTAGTCGATCTCCAGCCAGCGCAGCGCGTCGAGGATCTGCTCGACGTTCTCCGGCGTCGAGCGCTCGCGGTCGGTATCTTCGATGCGCAGGACGAGCGTCCCGCCGTCGTGCCGCGCGAGCAGCCAGTTGTACAGCGCGGTACGCGCGCCGCCGACATGTAGTGCCCCGGTCGGGGATGGAGCGAAGCGGACCCTCATGCGCCCTGACACTACGAGATGGTCGATGTCCGAGGCCCTCGCGCCGCGGCCCGTCCGATCGGCCGGCCGATGCTGATCGGCGCCCACGTCTCGCCGGCGGGCGGCCCCGCGAAGGCCGTCGCGCGCGGGACCGAGCGCGGCGCGCGGGCGATCCAGATCTTCAACCAGAACCCGCGGGCGTGGAAGCCGCGCGCGTACTCCGGCGACGAGGTTGCGGACTTCCGCGCCGCGATGGCCGCAAGCGACGTCGACGCGCTGCTGATCCACGCGGTCTATCTCCTGAACTGCGCTTCGGAGGATCCCGACCTGCGAGCGAAGTCGCTCGCCTCGCTGACGAGCTCCCTGCGGGCGGGCGACGCGCTCGGCGCGCACGCGGTCGTCCTGCACCCCGGCTCGGCGCTCGCGGGCGAGGTCGCGCCCGCGATCGCGCGTGCCGGCGAGGTCATCGCCGAGGCGCTCGCGGAGTCCGACGGATGCCCGCTGCACCTCGAGAACACGGCCGGCACGGGCGGCACGCTCGGGCGCTCCTTCGCCGAGCTCGCCGCGCTGATCGAGGCCGCCGGCGGCGACGACCGCCTCGGCCTGTGCCTGGACTCCTGTCACCTGCTCGCGTCGGGCTATGACGTCCGCACGATCGACTGCCTCGACGCGGTCCTCGACGAGTGCGGCTCGCTCGTCGGGCTGCAGCGGCTCGGATCGCTGCATCTCAACGACTCGATGACGCCCCTGGGATCAAACCGCGACCGCCACGCGAACGTCGGCGCCGGCGAGATCGGCGAGGACGGCTGCGCGGTGTTCCTGTCCGATCCGCGCTTCCAGGGCCTGCCATGCGTGCTCGAGACGCCGGGCCCGCGCCACAGCGGGCCGACAGCCGAGGAGATCGCGCTGTCTCGCGCGCTGCGCGAGCGCGGGCTTGCCGCGCGACGCGGGGCCCGCGACCCCGGCTGCGCTGCGGGCGTCGGTCGCGCCGCGACGTGAGCCCAACGGCAGCTCGAGATCGCGGGGGCGCGCGCCCGGCGTCGCGCCGAGCCATGAGCCCGGACCCGACCCCGAGCGCGGCGTTCGACCTGCGCGCGCTGCTGGCGAGCCTCCAGGCGCACGGCCTCGCCTACACGGTCATCGGCGGCGTCGCCGTGCAGGTGCATGGGCACCGGCGCACCACCAAGGCTCTCGACGTCGTCGTCGATCCGGCTGCGGAGAACCTCACGCGCCTTGCCGCCGCGCTGGTGGCGCTCCGGGCGCGCCCGCGCGATCTTCCGGGCGGGCGACCGTCCGCCGAGCACCTCGCGCACGCGCCGATCGTCCCTCCGCTGACGACCGTGCACGGCGAACTGCACATCCTGCGCGACGTCCCGGGCGCCGCCGGCCTACCGCGAGCTGCGTGACCGCGCGCTCGTCGTCGAGCTGGGCGCCGTCTCGGTCGCGATCGCCGGCCTCGACGATCTCATCGCGATGAAGCGCGCGAGCGGCCGGCCGACGGACGTTCGCGACATCGCGGCGCTGCTCGCCGACGGCGACGATTAGCGGCCGGCCGCGCGACGAGACGCCGCACGGCGGTACTCGACCTGGCTCAGCCGGCGACGAGCGCGGCCGGGCCGAGCACGTGCTCGAGCTCGGCGCGCAGCGTCGGCGTCGGCGCGACCTTGTAGGACGGACCGAGCCGCAGCGTGCGCGCGCCCGCGCTCATCTGCAGCTCGAGCACGACCTCCGACTCGCCCGGGAAGTTCGCCAGCAGGTGCTTGATGTCGTCCATGATCGACGCGGGCAGCGACGCGACCGCCGCGGCATCGAGGCGCACGTGCAGCGGCAGCGGCCCGACGAGGCGCGTCGCCGCCGATGCCCTCGCGCGCTCGACCTCCTCCGGCGTCGGGACGAACGGCTCGGCCGACTGCACGACGAGGCACGTCTTGTCGGCGTCCTTGTGGTCGACGCGGCCGCGCACGATGACGACGGAGTCGACGCCGAGCGCGCCCTCGTACTCGGCCAGTGCCTTGCCGAAGACGAGGATCTCGACGGAGCCCTCGAGGTCGTCGAGCGTCGCGAACATCATGTGCTCGCCGTTGCGGGTGCGGATCTTCTTGGCCTGCGTGATGATGCCGCCCGCGCTGACCCAGTCCTTGTCCTTGCGCCGCGCGAGATCCGCGAGCGGGCAGTCGACCGCCTCACGCAGCGCCTCGCGCACCTGCTTGAGCGGGTGCGCGGAGATGAACAGGCCGATCGACTCCTTCTCGATCGCCAGCAGCTCGGGCTGGTCGAACTCCTCGACCGGGATCGGCGGGTGCGCGGGCGCCGCGAACGCCGCGGCGGCGCCGTTGCCCGCGTCGCCGCCGAAGTCGAAGGAGTCGAAGATCGAGCCCTGCCCGATCTCGAGGTCCTGCTGGGTCTTCTGGCCCGACGCCTGCGCCTGCTCGAGCACCTCGAGCATGCCCTTGCGCGACGCGCCGGTGGACCCGAACGCCCCGCACTTGATGAGCGCCTCGATCGACTTCTTGTTCACGGTGCGCGCGTCGACGCGCGCGCAGAAGTCCCACAGCGACTGAAACGGCCCGCCCTCCTCGCGCGCGGCCTTGATCGCCTCCACCGCCGCGTAGCCGACGCCCTTGACGGCGTCGAGGCCGAAGCGGATGTTGCCCTCGAAGACGACGAAGTCGTGGTCGGAGACGTTGACGTCCGGCGGCAGGATCTCGATCCCCATCTGCTCGGCCTGCGTCGCGAAGAACGGGACCTTGTCCTTCGTCGACATGACGCTCGAGATCAGCGCCGCCATGTACTCGGCCGGGTAGTTCGCCTTGAGCCATGCCGTGCGGTAGGCGATCAGCGCGTAACACGCCGCGTGGCTCTTGTTGAAGGAGTAGTCGGCGGCCTTGACGTTCGTCTGCCACAGGTGCTCGATGACGGAGTCGCTCGTGCCCGACGCGCGGCAGCCGGCGACGAACTCCGGCTCGAGCTTCGCCATCGCCTCGCGGTTCTTCTTGCCGATCGCCTTGCGCAGGTCGTCCGCCTTGGCACCCGAGAAGCCGGCGAGCGACTTCGCGATCTGCATCGACTGCTCCTGGTAGAGGATCACGCCCTTCGTCGACTCGGTGATCGCGCGCAGGCGCTCGTCGGGGAACTCGACGGACTCGGGGTTGCGCTTGCCGCGCGCGTACGCCGGGATCGAGTCCATCGCCCCCGGCCGATACAGCGCGACGAGCGCGACGAGGTCGTCGAACTCGGTCGGTCGCACGTTGCGAAGCGCCTTCTGCATCCCCTCGGACTCGAACTGGAAGACGCCGATCGAGTCGCCGGCCGAGAGCATGTCGTAGGAGCGCTCGTCGTCGAGCGCCAGCGCCGCCATGTCCGGGCGCACGCCGGTCGAGCGCTCGATGATGTCCAGCGCGTCCTCGATGACGTCGAGGTTGCGCAGGCCGAGGAAGTCCATCTTGAGCAGCCCGAGCTGCTCGACGGGCTTCATCGAGAACTGCGTGACGATGTTGAAGATCTTGTTGCCGTCGGCGTCGACCTGGTTGGAGTCGGCGAGCTGCAGCGGCACGATGTCCGTCAGCGGGCCCTCGGCGATGACGACCGCCGCGGCGTGGATCGAGGAGTTGCGCACGATCCCCTCGAGGCCCTGCGCGACGTCCACGATCTGCTTGGCGATCGGGTCGCTGTCATAGGCCAGGCGCAGCGCCTCGCCGGGCTTCAGGCAGTCCTCGAACGACGGCGAGCGACCCATGATCGGGTCCGGGATGAGCTTGGCGAGCTTGTCGCCCACGCCGTAGTCGTGCTCGAGCACGCGCGCCGCGTCGCGCGTCGCCGCGCGCGGGAACATCTTGCCGAAGGTCACGATCTGGGCGACCGACTCGCGGCCGTACTTCTCGACGACGTAGCGCATGACCTGCGCGCGCCCGCGCACGGAGAAGTCGATGTCGATGTCCGGCATCGAGACCCGCTCGGGGTTCAGGAAGCGCTCGAACAGCAGGTCGTATCGGAGCGGGTCGACGTCGGTGATCGACAGGCAGTACGCGACGATCGAGCCGGCGGCCGAGCCGCGGCCGGGGCCGACCGCGATGCCGCTCTCCTTGGCGTAGCGGATGAAGTCCCAGACGATCAGGAAGTAGGCGTCGAAGCCCATCCGGTTGATGACGCCGAGCTCCATCTCCATGCGCTCGATCGCCGCGGCGGGGGGCGGATCGCCATAGCGCCGCGCGAGGCCCTCGAGCACGCGCGCCCGCAGGTACTGCGCCTCGGGCTCGCCGCCGGGCGTCGGGTAGTGCGGGATCAGCTGCTGGCCGAGCTCGATCTGCACGTCGCAGCGCTCGGCGATCTCGATCGTCGACGCGAGCGCCTCGGGCCACTGCGAGAAGGACTGCGCCATCTCCTCGTTGGACTTCAGGAAGAACTCGTTCGTGTCGAACGTCATCTTCGGCGACTGCAGCGTCGACTTCGTCTGCACGCACAACAGCGCCGTGTGGTGGTGGTAGTCCTCCTTGCGCAGGTAGTGCACGTCGGCAGTGCCGACGATCGGTCGCCCGAGCTCGCGAGCGATCCGCACGATCTTCTCGTTGGCCTTGTCCTGCGCCGCGAGGCCGTTGCGCTGGATCTCGAAGTAGACGTCCTCGGGGCCGAAGACCTGCAGCAGGTCGTCGACGTGCGCGCGCGCCTCGTCGTCGCGATCGTCGACGAGCCGCTGGCAGAAGCGCGAGGCCAGGCAGCCCGTCAGCGCGATGATGCCCTCGCCGTAGCGGTCGAGGGTCTGCAGGTCGACCGTCGGCTTGCCGCGGTTGAGGCCGTGCAGGAAGCCGGAGCTCGACAGCTTGACGAGGTTGCGGTAGCCGGTGTTCGACGCCGCCAGCAGCGTCAGGTGGTTGTGCTCGTGGCGGCCGCGGGCGCTCTGCTCGTCGACGAAGTAGATCTCGCAGCCCATGATCGGCGTGACGCCGTGCTTGCGGGCGGCGAGGTAGTGCTCCACCGCCCCGTTCATCACGCCGTGGTCGGTGAGGCCGAGCGCGGGCTGGCCGAAGTCGGCGGCGCGCTTGGCGAGCGCCTCGATCTTGCACGCGCCGTCGAGCAGCGAGTACTCGGAATGGACGTGCAGATGGGCGCAGGCCGGAGCGGTCACGGGCCAGGACAATAGGTGGCGCGGCAGACGGAGCCCGAGGGCTCGCGGAGCCGTTTCACGCAGATTGCGGGATCGGCGATCCGCCGCGTACGCGACCGCCGGACGGGGTTGTGGGGAAGGGCGCTAGCCGCGGTCGGCGCGCGCCGCGGCGACCGCGATCGCGCTCACCGTGCCCGCCACGAGCACGGCCGATGCGACCCGGCGCGACGGGAGCAGGCTGCTGACCCGACGGCGCACGTACCAGCGCGTGCCCTGCCAGACGACGAAGCCGAGAACCTTGTATTTCATGCTCGCGATGGTACCCCTCCCCCGCGCCGCCCACACGCGGCGCGATCGACCGGCGAAGCGCAACGGCGGATCTCCCGCGGTCGGTCAGCTCTGCGCGTTGCGCGCGCGCAACTGGTGCGCCATCCGCGACTGCAGCGACCACAGCTCGATGAAGCCCGGCGAGGCCTGCTGGGAGAACAGGCCGCCGGACTCCGTGAACGACGCCAGCGACTGGTCGTAGACGGCGTTCGGCGACGAGCGCGTGACGACCCGCGCGGAGCCCTTGAAGAGCTTCACGCCGATCGTCCCCGTGACCTGCTCGTTGACGCGCTCCATGAACGCGTCGAGGTCGGCGCGCAGCGGCTCCCACCACAGGCCGGCGTAGACGAGGTAGGCCCACTGGCGCTCGAGCCCCGGCTTGAACTGGTTCTGGTGGATCGTGCCGACGAGCTTCTCGAGCTCCTGGTGGGCCAGCAGCACGATCGCCGCCGCCGGCACCTCGTAGATGTCGCGCACCTTGAGGCCGACGATCCGGTCCTCGATGTGGTCGACGATCCCGACGCCGTGGCGACAGCCGACCTCGGCGATCGCGTCGAGCAGCGCGACGAGCTGCATCCGCTCGCCGTCCAGCGACACCGGCACCCCGCGCTCGAATCCGACCTGCACGACCTGCGCCGCGTCGGGCGCCTGCTCGGGCGGCGTCACGAGCTGGAAGACGTCGTCCTCGGGCGCGTGGTCGAGGTCCTCGATCCAGCGCCCCTCCGACGAGCGGCCCCAGAGGTTGTCGTCGATCGAGTAGGGGTGGATCTCGGTGCCGCCCTTGAGCGGGATCCCGTGCTTGCGCGCGTACTCCATCTCCTCCTCGCGGCCCATCTGCCAGCCGCGGACGGGAGCGATGACCTTGAGGTCGGGCGCGAGCGTCGCGATCGTCGCCTCGATGCGGACCTGGTCGTTGCCCTTGCCCGTGCAACCATGGGCGATCGTGTCGCAGCCGGTCCTGCGGGCGACCTCGACGGCGAGCTTGGCGATGAGCGGGCGGCCGAGCGCGGTGAACAGCGGGTAACCGCCGCCGTAGAGCGCGTTGGCCTTGATCGCCGGCAGGACGAAGTCGCGGGCGAACTCCTCGCGGGCGTCGATCGTGTGGCACTCGACGGCGCCGATCTGGCGGGCCTTGTTCTCGACGGCCTCGTAGTCCTCGCCGGGCTGGCCGAGGTTGACGGTCAGCGTGACGACCTCGGCCTCGTACTCGTCGGCGATCCACTTGAGCATGACGCTCGTGTCGAGGCCGCCGGAGTACAGCAGCAGCACGCGCCCGACCTCGCTCGGATCGGCGAGGTAGGAGGCGGTGCGGGTGTGGGGTGTCTGGTTGGTCGTCTCGGCCATATGGCACGGAAGCCTACGAGCCCGAGCGCCGCGGCGCGGGTGCCGCGCGGTCGCTCCGGGCGGTGTGCGTGACCTTGACCGCGTTTTCGGCTAGCTTGCAGTGCTGCCGGCGTTTACGCGGGGGCGTGTTCGGTACCGGTTCCAACGAGCAGCAGGGGGAAAAACCAATGATGATCGAGGCCCGTCGCGCTTTCCGCGGCGTCAGTGGAGCAATGCTCGCGCTGACCCTCGTCCTCCTCGCGACGGTGCCAGTCGCGCAGGCGGACACGATCTACCCGGACAACGTGATCACGGGGTCCGCCTTCACCACCGGCCTTGCGAACCCAGGCGGCTCGAGCTGGGGGACGGACGCGGACAGCAACAAGTGCACGCTGCTGATCGGCCTGATCCCGGACAACGAGCCGGCCACCTGCAACGTCGACACGACGGCCGACGCCGGCATCGGAACCCCGCCTGGGTCCATGCGCCAGTCATATGAGCCCGTCGCCACCGGCCTCTCGCCGCTGCTCTTCGACGCGACGACGACCGCCACGTCGTCGCCGTTCACCATCGGCGCGCTCATCGGGGGCGCGTCCGGCAAGACGACGTTCCAGTTCGATCGCCGCGCCGACGTGCAGGCGATCCTCGACGGGGACAGCAGCGCGCGCTACACGTTCACGCTGATCGACGTCACGGGCGGCGGCAACGTCCGCTCGGAGCTGTTCCAGGAGGACCTGAACGACAACGACAACGACTTCCGCGGTCAGCTCAACGACCTCATGCCGAACGTCGTTCCGGGTCACACGTACCGGATCGAGATCAGCACGAAGTTCCGCACCGCCTTCGTCAGCGTCGCGCTGCAGAAGACGATCGTGAACTTCGACAACATCCGCCTGCGCGTCGTGGACGGCACGGCGACGTTCGGTGAGCCGGGCGCGATCACGGATCCGGCGGACACCATCAGCGGAACCGGCGCGACGCTGCACGGCCGCACGAACGCCCGCGGCCTGGACTCGACGTACGTGTTCCACTACGGCACCCAGGCGACCGGCCCGCTGACGGAGACGATCGGCCCGTTCAGCGCCGGCACAGGCACGACGTTCCAGCCCCGTTCGCGGCCGATCACCGGTCTGACGGCCTGCACGCGCTACTACTTCGAGATCGAGGCCACGAACTCGCAGGGCACGACCAACGGCGGGCGACTGCCGCTCGACACGGCCTGCAAGCCGGACGCCATGACGCTCGCCGTCATGACATCGCCGGATGCCGCGACGTTCAGCAGCAGCATCAACCCGCGGAGCCTCGACACGACGTACTACTACGAGTACGGGACCGTCGCGAGCGCCGCGTTCGCCAGCCGCATCCCGCTGGCCGCCGATCCGCAGCAGACGATCGCGGCCGGGTCACGGTCCGTGGCTCCCAACAGCTATCCGGTCGGTGGCCTGACGAAGCAGACCGACTACCAGGTGCGCGTCGTCGCGTTCAACGACGCCGGGTCGACGACCGGCAACACCGTCCTGTTCACGACGCCCGGCACCGGTGACACCGGCGCTCCGGGTACCAACGGGACGAACGGGACCAACGGCACGGACGGCGCTCCGGGCGCTCAGGGCCCGGCGGGTGCGACCGGGGCCGGCGGCCCGGCCGGTCCGGCTGGTCCGAAGGGAGCGACCGGCTCGGCCGGCACCCCCGGCAAGATCCTGAACATCAACAACGGCGACCCGCGGGCCCTGATCCGCATCTACGGCCAGAGCATCTCCGTGCCGCGCAAGGGTCGCAACATCGGCCGCGTGCGCGTCAGGATCTTCTGCCGCACGATCGCGGAGCTGACCTGCTCGGGCGCGATGAAGGTCCGCTCGCTGAACCCGATCCGGCCGCAGAGCTTCGGCTTCCCGGCCAAGGCCAAGCGGCGCGTGACGTGGGCGACCGACGCCGTCCAGCTCGACGTCGGCAAGGTCGGCTTCGCCATCCTGACGTTCAACGCCCAGCGGCGCTCGGTCCTGCGTCGCGAGCGCAACGTGCGCTCGACCGTGATCGTCACGGTCATCGACGCGGCGAACAACCGCCAGAACGTGCGGGCGGTCCTGCCGGTCCGGCTCACCGGCTGATCCAGGCAGCACTCAGGCATTGCCCGCGGGCCCTCTTCGGAGGGCCCGCGGTCGTTGTGCCCACGGCGTCGCGTCCCCAGTCCGCGGCGCGCGCCTCAGGCCAGCAGCGCGCGCAGGCGCGTGAGCGCCTCGTCGATCTCGTCGTCGGAGATCGTCAGCGGGGGCAGCAACCGGAACGTCGCCGGGCCGGTCGCGTTCAGCACGAGACGCTGCTCGAGCAGCCCGCGGCGCACGAGCTCCGGCGCGCCGCCGGCCGCCAGGTCGCAGGCGAGCATCAGGCCGCGCCCGCGTACCTCGCCGACGCCGGGAAGCCGGGCGAGCTCGCCGACCAGGCGCTCGCCGAGCCCGCGCACGCGCGCGAGCAGCTCGGGGTCCTCGACGACGTCGAGGACGGCGTGCGCGGCCGCGCAGACGAGCGGGCCGCCGGCGAACGTCGAGCCGTGGTCGCCGGGCTCGAGCACGTCGGCGTAGCGCGGACCGCAGATGACGGCGCCGATCGGCAGCCCGCCGCCGAGCGCCTTCGCCGACGTGATGATGTCGGGCACGACGCCGGCGTCCTCGTAGGCCCACAGCGTGCCGGTGCGCCCGAGGCCGCACTGCACCTCGTCGTAGATGAGCGCGGCGCCGTGCTCGTCGCAGGCCGCGCGCGCCGCGTGCAGGAGTTCGTCGTCGAGCACCCAGACGCCGCTCTCGCCCTGGATCGGCTCGAGGATGACGGCCGCGGTCCGCTCGTCGACGGCCGCCGTGATCGCCTCGGCCGTCGGTGCGACGGCGAAGAAGCCGGGCACGAGCGGCGCGAACGGCGCCTGCTTGGCCTCCTGCGGGGTCGCCGACAGCGACCCGTACGTGCGTCCGTGAAAGCCGCGCTGCACGGAGATGATCGTGCCGCCCTGCTTGGCCTTGCGCGCGAGCTTCAGCGCGGCCTCGTTGGCCTCGGTGCCGGAGTTCGCGAAGTGGACCTTGCCGCCGAGCGAGCCGTCGGCGAGGCGCTTGGCCAGGCGCATCCCGGGCTCGGTGTAGAAGAGGTTGCCGACGTGGACGAGCGCGCCGGCCTGGTCGCGGATCGCCTGCACGACCGCCGGGTGCGAGTGCCCGAGGGACGTCACGGCAAGGCCGGTCTGCAGGTCGAGGTAGCTCGTGTCGTCTGCGTCCCACAGCCACGATCCCGCGCCGCGGACGAACTGCACCGGCATCCGCGCGTAGGCTCCGACGACGTGCTCGCGTTCCAGCGCCTGGAGCTCGTGCAGGCTCATGCGGCAGGCGTGATCTTCGTGCCGGAGCCGGCGTCGGTGAAGAGCTCGAGCAGCAACGAGTGCGCGACGCGCCCATCGACGATGTGCGCGGCCCTCACGCCGCCGTGGATCGAGTCGACGCAGGCCTTGAGCTTCGGGCGCATGCCGCCGTCGATCGTCGCGAGCGCCTCCTCGACCTCGTTCGCGCGCGCGGCGGTGATGACCGACGTCGGGTCGGACGGGTCGCGTAGCCAGCCGGCGACGTCGGTCAGGAACATGACCTTGTAGGCGCTCAGCTCGCGCGCGATCGCGCCGGCGGCCTCGTCGGCGTTGACGTTGTAGGAGTTGCCCTCGCGGTCGGCGCCGACCGATGCGATCACCGGGATGTAGTCCCGCGCGATGTGCTCGAGCACCCCGACGTCGACCTTCTCGATGCGCCCGACGAAGCCGATGTCCTCGCCGCTCGGGGCCGCCTGGCGGCGAACGCGAAACAGCGAGCCGTCGTCGCCGCACAGCCCGACGGCGGGCTGGCCGTGGCGGTTGAGGCGCAGGACGATGTCCTTGTTGACCTTCCCGACGAGGACCATCTTCGCGACCTCGACGGTCGCCTCGTCGGACACGCGCAGGCCGGAGACGAACTCGACCTCCATCCCCAGGCGCTGCATGTAGGCGGTGATGTCCGGGCCGCCGCCGTGCACGACGACGGGGTTCATCCCGACGTACTTCAGCAGCACGATGTCGCGCGCGAAGTCGTCGACGAGCCTGGGGTCCGTCATCGCCGCGCCCCCGTACTTGATGACGACGGTGCGGCCATGGAACTCCCGGATGTACGGGAGCGCTTCGAGGAGGGTCCCGACGTCTCTCATGGCCTGTGCTCCGTCATGTCGTGTAGTCCGCGTTGATCGTCACGTATCCGTGCCCGAAGTCCGAGAAGAAGACCTCGGCCTCGGCGCCGGTCGGGTGGGCGGCATCGAGCACGACCTCGTACTCGACCTCCAGGCCGGCGGCCGCCGTGTTCAGCGCATCGGCGTCGTAGGGCACCGCGGCCCCGTCGCGACACAGCGCCACGCCCTCGATGCAGATGTCGAGCGACAAGGGAGCCGAGTGCGCCATGGCCATCCCGACGGCCTGCGCGATCCGCCCCCAGTTCGGGTCGGCGCCGTGCAGCGCCGTCTTGACGAGCGGCGAGTTGGCGACCGCGCGCGCGCAGCGCTCGGCGTCGTCCTGCCCGCCGCCGCGCACGACGACGCGGCCGATCCGCTTGGCGCCCTCGCCGTCGCGGACGAGCAGGATCGCGAGCATCCGCAGCAGCGCGTCGAGCGCGAGGCCGAACTGGCGCTCGTCGTCGGTCCGCGGCTCGATCCGCACCCCGCTCGCGCCCGAGCACATGAGGATCGCCGTGTCGTTGGTCGATAGCTGCCCGTCGACGGAGACGCGGTCGAACGAGCGCTTCACGCAGACGCCGAGCAGCAGGTCGGCCGTCTCGGGCGCCATCGCCGCGTCGGTCTGCACGAAGCACAGCATCGTCGCGAAGGCGGGCTCGATCATGCCGGCGCCCTTGCACTGCGCGCTGAGCCGGACCGTGCCCGACGCCAACGTCACGACCAGCGACGCCCGCTTCTCGAACGCGTCCGTCGTCATGATCGCCTGCTCGAACTCGACGTCGCCGCCCTGGTGCAGTGCCGCGGCCGCGGCCGCGATCCCGGCCGCGGCGCGACCCGAGTCCAGCGAGACGCCGATGACGCCGGTCGAGGCGACGCCGACGAGCTCGGGGTCCACGCCGAGGGCGGCCGCGGCGGCGGCCTGCATCGCGAGCGCGACCTGCATCCCGGGCGCGCCCGTGGCGGCGTTCGCGTTGCCGGAGTTCGCGACGACGGCCCGCAGCGCATCGAGGCGCGTGTGGTCGCGCGTGACGACGACCGGTGCCGCGAGCACGCCCGAGCGCGTGAAACGCGCCGCGCTGACGGCCTCGTCGCAGTCGCAGACGAGCACGCCGACGTCGGTGATGCCCGGCGCCTTGATCGCGGCCTCGGCGGCGCCGGCGCGAAAGCCCGCGGGCAGCCCCCCTCGGGGACCCGAATCCGCGACGTGATCCGGGCACGGGACCCAGCGCGAGTCGAAGAAGCTCACGGCTCGATCCCCGCCGTCTCGGGCAGCCCGTACATGAGGTTGAGGTTCTGGACGGCCTGCGACGCCGCGCCCTTCCAGAGGTTGTCGATGACCGCGAAGACGAAGACCTTGCCGGTGCGCGCGTCGGCGCGCGCGCAGATCGTGCACATGTTCGTGTCGCGCACGTCGCGCACGCCGGGCGGCGCGGCGACGATCTCGACGAACGGCTTGCCGTCCGCCCACGCCGCGTAGGCCTCGTCGACGCGCGCCTGGCTCCACGGCTCGCTCGTCGTGACGTAGCAGGAGACCATCTCTCCCTGGTCCAGCGGCATGAGGTGCGGCGTGAACGTCGTCGTCACCGGTGCTCCCAGCGCCGCGAGCTCCTGGTCGATCTCCGGCATGTGGCGATGGGCGCCGACGCCGTAGGGCACCACGTTCTCGGTGACCGTGACGAAGTGCGTCTTGCCCGACGGCGCGCGACCGGCGCCCGAGACGCCCGACTTCGCGTCGATGACGACGTCGGCGACCGTCCCCGAGCGCGCGAGCGGCGCGAGCGCGAGCAGCGTCGCCGTCGGGTAGCAGCCCGGGTTCGCGACGAGGTCGGCCGCGGCGATCTCGTCGCCGTAGACCTCCGGCAGCCCGTACACGGCGCCGCCGAACAGCGCCGGTGCGCCGTGCTCGCCGTACCACTGCTCGTACGTCGGCCGGTCGCGCAGGCGGAAGTCGGCGGAGAGGTCGACGACGCGCACGCCGCGCTCGCGCAGCGCGGCCACCACCGGCGCCGCGGCGCCGTGCGGGTAGGCGACGATCGCGGCGTCGGCGTCGCCGTGGCGCTCGACGTCGAGCTGCTCGAGCACGGCGTCGACGCGGTGGTGCGGGTACAGCTCGCTGAGCGGCTTGCCGACGTCGCTGCGGCTCGTCACCGCGCACAGCGACAACGCCGGATGGCGGTCGACGAGCCGCGCCGCGAGCGCGCCGGCGTAGCCCGAGCCGCCGGCGACGAGGACGCGGGTCTCAGCCATGCCGCCAGCGCCCCGCCGCAGGCCGGACCGACGCGACCTGCTCGCGTTCGTCAGCCACGCAGCTCACCTCCGACCTCCCGCTCCAGCCGCGCGACGATCTTCGCGCGCACCGAGGCCACCTCGGCGTCGGTCAGCGTGCGGTCCTTCGCACGGAACTTCAGCGCGATCGCCAGCGACGTGCGGCCCGCGGCGATCTGCTCGCCGCGATAGACGTCGAAGACCTCGGCGCCGACGAGCAGCTTGCCGCCCGCCCTGCGCACGCAGTCGAGCACCGTCGCCGCCGGCATGCCGGCATCGACGACGACCGCGATGTCCTCCCGCAGCTCCGGGAACGACGTCAGGTCCACGTAGCGGGCGATCGGGTCGACGCCCGCGAGGACCGCGTCGAGGTCGATCTCGAACGCGGCGACGCCCGTCAGGTCCCAGGCGCCGGCGACGAGCGGGTGGACGTCTCCGACCCACCCGACGACGCGGTCGCCGACCCAGACCTGCGCGCCGCGCCCCGGGTGCAGGAACGGCTCGGGGCCGGGCGCCGGCCCATCGGTCGCGGCGTCCCAGGCCCCGGGCCGCGGCTGCGTCCCCGGGGCGTCGGGCGCGTTGAAGCTCGCCGCGACGCCCAGCGCGCCCAGCAGTCCTTCCAGGTATCCCTTGGCCGCGAACACGTCTCCGGGCACGAGCGCACCGAGCGCGCGGTGCTCGTGCGGGAGCTGCTCGCCGCTTGCGAGATAGACGGCGCCGGACTCGAAGATCCCGGGCACGCCCTGCCCGCGCGCCGCGTTGTGGCTCGCGGCGCCGAGCAGCGATCCGAGCAGGGTCGTGCGCAACACGGACTGATCGGAGCTCATCGGGTTCTCGATGACGACGCGGGCGCGGCGCGGGTCGTCGTCCGCCAATCGCAGGCGTTCGTCCAGTGACGGGGACTCGAAGCTCCAGCCGACGATCTCGAGCAGGCCGCGGCCGGCCAGCGCGTCCTCGGCGCGGCGGCGCAGGCGCTGCGCCGCGCTCAGCACGCCGACCGCCCCGCGGCGGCTCGGCAGCGTCGCGGGGAGCTGGTCGTTGACGCCGTGCAGCCGCGCGACCTCCTCGATGAGGTCGGCCTCGCGGGTGACGTCGTTGCGGCGCCAGTGCGGCACGGTCACGTCGAGCCCATCGGCGCGCTCGGCCGTCTCGAACCCCAGCCGCTGGAGGTGCAGCGCGCTCTCGGAGCGGGCGATCTCGACGCCGAGCAGCCCGCTCACCCGCGCGTCGCGCAGGCGCAGCACGACGCCGTCCGGGCCCGGGCCACCGACGTCGATCGTGCCGGGAACCAGTCTCGCGCCGGTCAGCTCGAGCATGAGCTTCGTCGAGACGGCCTGTGCCTCCAGCGTCTGCTCGACCGACAGGCCCTTCTCGAAGCGCCCGCTGGCCTCGCTGCGCAGGCCGAGCTTGAGCGACGTGTCGTGGATGTTCGGCCCGTCCCAGCTCGCCGCCTCCATGAGGACACGCGTCGTGTCGGGCTCGACCTCCGAGCGCGTGCCGCCCATGACGCCGGCGATCGACGTCGGCCCGTCGTCGTCGGCGATGAGGCAGACATCGGAGTCGAGCACGCGCGTCTGGCCGTCGAGCGTGACGACCTCCTCCCCGTCCCCCGCGCGGCGCACGACGAGTCGCGCGCCCGCGATCCGGTCGAGGTCGAACGCGTGCAGGGGCTGGCCCGTCAGCAGCATCGCGTAGTTCGTGATGTCGACGACGTTGTTGATCGGCCGCTGCCCGGCCGCCATCAGGCGTGCCTTCAGCCACATCGGCGACGGCGCGATCGTGACGTTCTCGAACGCGCGCGCCGTGAAGCGCGGGCAGAGGTCGGGTGCCTCGACGACGACCTCCACCCCGACCTCGCCCTCCAAGCAACCGGGGTCGTCCTCCCACGGCGCGCGGCGCAGCGCGGCGCCGGTCGCCGCCTGGACCTCGCGCGCGACGCCGTAGACGCCGAGGCAGTCCGGCCGGTTCGGCGTGATCTCGAGCTCCAGGACCTCCGTGGCGATCGGCAGGACGCCCGCCAGGGCCTGGCCGACGACGAGGCCGGCGGGGTCGAGCACGATCGTCTCGTCGTGGTCGGTGCTGATCGCGAGCTCGTCCTCGGCGAGGATCATCCCGTCGGAGGCGACGCCGCGGAGCTTGGCCTTCTTGAGCTTCGTGCCGTCGGGCATGATCGCCCCCGGCCGCGCGATCGCGACCATCTGCCCCGCCGCGACGTTCGGCGCGCCGCAGACGATCTGCGTCTCGACGCCGGCGGCGATCTTCACCTTGCAGACCGTCAACCGGTCGGCGTCGGGGTGCCGGACGGTCTCCATGCACGCGCCCGACGACGAACGCGTCGAGCTGCGAGACGCCGTGGTGATGGATGCGATCGACCTCGGTGCCGGTCATCGCGAGGCGCTCGGCGAGGTCGCGAGCCTCCAGGCCGCCATCGCAGTACTCCGACAGCCACTCCAGCGGGACCCTCATGCGAACTGCTCCAGGAAGCGGACGTCGTTGTCGTAGAAGAGGCGCAGGTCGGGGATCGCGTGCTTGAGCATCGCGATCCGCTCGATCCCCATGCCGAACGCGAAGCCCTGCACGCGCTCGGGGTCGTAGCCGTGCTCGGCGACGTGCGCGAAGACGTTCGGGTCGACCATGCCGGAGCCGAGGATCTCCAGCCACTCCGTGCCCTTGCAGACCGGGCAGCGCGAGCCGTCGCGCAGGTGGCCGCGCGTGCAGTTGAAGCACGACACGTCGACCTCGACGGACGGCTCCGTGAAGGGGAAGAAGTGCGGGCGCAGGCGGACGTCGCGGTCGGGGCCGAAGATCGCACGGGCGAACGCGAGCAGCGTGCCCTTGAGATCGGCGAGCGTGATGTCCTCGTCGACGGCGAGGCCCTCGATCTGATGAAACTGCGGCGTGTGCGTCGCGTCGGAGTCCGGGCGGTAGACGCGACCGGGCACGATGACGTACAGCGGCGGTGGCTCCAGCTCCATCGCACGGATCTGCATCGGGGAGGTGTGCGTCCGCAGGACCACGTCGTCGGAGATGTAGAACGTGTCCGAGCGGCCGCGCGCGGGATGCGTCGGCGCGTGGTTGAGCGCGTCGAAGTTGTAGTAGACCGTCTCGACCTCGGGTCCCTCGGCGATCTTGAAGCCGAGCCCGAGGAAGACGTCCTCGATCTCGCGCCGGGTCGAGGTCAGCAGGTGCAGACCGCCGACCGGCTGGCGCGGCGTGCCGGGCAGCGTCACGTCGACGGCGTCGGACTCGAGCCTGGCCTCGAGCTCGCCCCCGGCGAGCTGCTCGCCGCGCTCGCCGATCAGCGCCTCGAGCGCCTGGCGCGCCTGGTTGGCCGCCTTGCCCGTCGGGCCGCGCTGCTCGGGCGGCAACTGGCCCACGCCGCGCAGGACGTTGGGCAGCTCGGCCTTGCGCCCGAGGTAGCGCACGCGCAGCTCCTCGAGCTCGGCGCTCGTGCTCGCGGCGGCGATCGCCGCCTCGCCCTCCGCGTGCAGCTCGGCGATCCGTTCGATCATGTGGCGCCCATCCTTTCGCACGCATCGGGCAGGGGGTGTGTCGCGTTCGCGAGCCTGAGGGTCACCAACCTGACACACCCCCCCTGGTCAGCTCGTACAGCGCGACGGTCGAGGCCATCGCGGCGTTCAGGGACTCGCTGGCTATCGGGATCCGCGCGATCCGGTCGCACGCCGCGACGATCTCCGGGGGCAGGCCGTCACGCTCGGCGCCGACGACGAGCGTCGTCTCGCCGCCGGCCGGTCCCGTCAGCGGGGCGCCGGTGCCCGCCACCAGCGCGATCCGCTCGCCGGGGACGTCGTCGACGCCCGCGGCCCGCGCCACCGGCACCTCGAAGATCGCGCCCATCGAGGCGCGCACGGCCTTCTGGCCGAAGGGGTCCGCGCAGCCCGGCCCGAGCACGACCGACGCGGCACCGAACGCCAGCGCCGAGCGCAGGATGGTGCCGACGTTGCCGGGGTCCGCGACGCCGTGCAGGTAGACGCACAGCGGTCCGGCCGGCGCGCCCCACCCCGCCTCGTAGACGCCGATCGTGCGCGCGCCCGAGGCGAGGCCGCTGACGCCGTCCAGCAGCGACTGCTCGACCTGCTCGCCGTCGAGGCCGCTGCCCGCGGCGGCCAGCAGATACACGGCGGGCCAGCCGGCGGCCCGCGCGGCGGCGACGAGATCCTCGCCCTCGGCGACGAAGCGCCCGCGGGCGTCGCGCTCGCGGCGACGGGCGAGCTTGCGGATCTCCTTGAGCTTGTCGTTGTGGGGGCTTGTGATGATCATGGAAAAGAAAAGGGCGCCGTCCTGGAGAGGAAGCGGCGCCCGGTGAGGTGGTCTGAGTCGGTGGTGCGGTTAGGCAGCCGACGCCTCGCGGGCGGCGTCGACGAATCGGGAGAACGTCTCGGGGTCGCGTACGGCGATGTCGGCCAGGACCTTGCGGTCGAGCTCGATGCCGGCGACCTGGAGGCCGTGGATGAAGGTCCCGTACGTCATGCCGTTCAGCCGCGCGGCGGCGTTGATGCGGGTGATCCACAGCCGCCGGAAGTCGCGCTTGCGGTTGCGCCGGTCGCGGTACGCGTACGCGTCCGCCTTCATCAGCGCTTCCTTGGCCCGCTTGTAGTTCGAGTTCGCCTCGCCGCGGAAGCCCTTCGTCCGCTCGAGGGTCGCGCGCCGCTTCTTGCGCGCGTGGACTGAACGCTTGACGCGGGTCACTTGCTCTTCGCTCCCAGCAGCTTCTTGACGCGCGGCGCGTCGTGATCGTTGAGGATCGCGGGACGGCTCATCGCGGTCTTCTTCTTCGGCGACTTCTTCTCGAGGATGTGGCTCGAGAATGGATGGCGCGCCTTGACCTTGCCATTGGCGGTCAGCTTGAAGCGCTTCTTGGCGCCGGAATGTGTCTTCATCTTGGGCATAGCGAGGGCGAGAGTATAGAAGAACGCCGGCGCAAACCGGGGCTCAGGCTCGGCCGGGTGGCCGAGCCGGTCTTCTCAGGCCGAGGGGGCGGCGGTATCGCCGGCGTCGGCGACGGCGGCGCCATCGGCGTCCCCGTTGGCGTCACCGTTGAGGGACGCCGCGGGCGGCGTGCCGAGCTCACCGTTGAGCACGGCCTTCGACGGGCCGAGCATCATCGTCATGTTGCGGCCGTCCTGCAGCGGGCGCTGCTCGACGGTGCACAGCTCGGCGAGCTCCTCCGCCAGACGGTCGAGGATCATGACGCCGCGCTCGGGGTGCGTGACCTCGCGACCGCGGAACATGATCGTGATCTTGACCTTGTCCTTGTGGCGCAGGAAGCGCTCGACGTGGCCCTTCTTCGTGTTGTAGTCGTTCTCCGCGATCTTCGGCCGGAACTTGATCTCGCGGATCGTGATCTGCTGCTGGTGCTTGCGCGCCTGCTTGAGCTTCTGGGCCTGCTCGTACTTGTACTTCGAGTAGTCGAGCACGCGGCACACCGGTGGGCGTGCCTCGGGGGCGACCTCGACGAGGTCGAGATCACGATCCTGCGCATAGCGAAGGGCATCGTCGGTCTTCATCACGCCGACCTGATCGCCATGCTCGTCGATGAGCCTGACTTCGGGCACGCGGATGCGTTCGTTGATGCGAGTCGAGTCCCGCTCGGGCGGGCGCCGGTCGAATCTGCGAGGGACCGGCACTATTTCGGGGCGCGCGTCAAGCGGGAAGCGAGCGCGGCATGTAGTTCTTGAATGTCTGAGTCAACGCGCCGCAGTATACGCCGGGGTCAAGCGGAACGTTGTGCGGTTTGCGCCGAAAGCCGTGATACGAACTCCGAGGTCGGCACGCTGCCGGTGTCGCCACCGCCGTGCTCGCGCACCGCGACGCTGCCCGACTCGGCCTCGCGATCGCCGATCACGAGCATGTACGGGATCTTGCGCAGCTCGGCGTCGCGGATCTTGCGCCCGATCGACTCCGTGCGATCGTCGACCTCGGGCCGCAGGCCGCCGGCGCGCAGCTGCGCCTCGACGGTGCGCGCGGCGTCGGCATGGCGATCGGAGATCGGCAGCACGATCGCCTGCACCGGCGTCAGCCACAGCGGGAACTCGCCGCCGAGGTGCTCGGTGAGGATCCCGATGAAGCGCTCGTAGGAGCCCATCAGCGCGCGGTGGATCATCACGACGCGGTGCTCGTCGTTGTCGGCGCCGGTGTAGGTGAGATCGAAGCGCTCGGGGAACGAGTAGTCCAGCTGCACGGTGCCGAGCTGCCACGAGCGCCCGAGCGAGTCGGTCATGTGCAGGTCGATCTTCGGCCCGTAGAACGCGCCGTCGCCCTCGTTGAGCGCGAACGCGAGGCCCCGCTTCTCGAGCGCCCGCTGCAGCGCGGCCTCGGCGCGATCCCACAGCGCGTCGTCGCCGACGCGCTGCTCGGGACGCGTCGACAGCTCCAGATGCGGCTCGATGCCGAACAGCCTGTACGTGTCGAAGGCGAAGTCCAGGCAGGCACTGACCTCGTCCTGAACCTGCTCCTCGGTGCAGAAGATGTGGGCGTCGTCCTGCGCGAAGTGGCGCACGCGCAGCAGGCCGTGCAGCGTGCCGCTCGGCTCGTTGCGATGCAGCAGCCCGGGTTCGGAGTAGCGCACCGGCAGGTCGCGGTAGGACCACTTCTGCATGCTGAAGAGGTGGGCGTGGCCGGGGCAGTTCATCGGCTTGATCCCGAACTCGCGGCCCTCGGTCTCCGTCACGAACATGTGCTGGCGGTACTTGCCCCAGTGGCCGGAGGTCTTCCACAGCTCCGAGTCGTAGAGCTGCGGCGTCTTGACCTCGGTGTAGCCGCGCTCGATGCCCATCTCGCGGCTGAGCGCGACGAGCTCGTTGAACATCGTCGTGCCGGCGGGCAGCCAGAACGCGCTGCCGGGAGCGACCTCGGAGAACGTGAACAGGCCGAGCTGCGGGCCGAGGCGGCGATGGTCGCGCGCCTTCGCCTGCTCGAGGCGCTCGAGGTGGGCCTTGAGATCCTCCTTGGAGAGAAACGCGGTGCCGTAGATGCGCGTCAGCATCTGACGCTTGGAGTCACCGCGCCAGTACGCGCCGGCGACGGACTGCAGCTTGACCGCCTTGATGCGCTTCGTGCCGGGCCCGTGCGGCCCGCGGCAGAGGTCGGTGAAGGGCCCGTTCGTGTAGAGGCTGACGGTCTCGAGCGGGTGCTCGGGGTCGGCGCCCGAGACGAGGTCCTCGATCAGCTCGACCTTGTAGTCCTGGCCCTCGCCGCGGAAGCGCTCCAGCGCCTCGGCGACGGTCACGTCCTCGCGCACGAACCGCTCGTCGGCGTTGATGTGCTGGCGCATCTTCTGCTCGATGCGGTCGAAGTCGGCATCGGAGATCGTCACGCCGTCGGGGAACTCGAAGTCGTAGTAGAAGCCGTTCTCGATCGCCGGTCCGATCGAGATCTTCACGCCCGGATAGAGCTCCATGACCGCGGCCGCCAGGACGTGCGCGGCGTCGTGGCGGATGACGTCGAGTGCGACGTCGGAGGACGGCGTGACGATCTCCAGCGCCACGCCCGGCACGAGCGGACGCGCGAGGTCGCGCACCTCGCCGTTCTGGCGCACGGCGATCGCGGCGCGGGCGAGGCCCGCACCGATCGCGGCGGCCGCGTCGGCGCCGGTGGCGCCGTCGGCGAGCTCGAGCTCGGTTCCGTCGGGAAGGGTGACGTTCACGGGCCCATTGTCACACCGACACCGCGCGCACGACCGGCTGCCCGGGCGCGGGACGCCCCACCGGGCGCGTCCCGCGGGTTCGAGCCAAGCTCGGACGCCGTCGTTCACGAGTTGGAAACAATCTGTAGGCTGCCGCGTCGGCGGTGCCGTCCAAAGGGTCATAAACCCCTGCACCCGCCTGTAAACGACCGGTCTTCGCGCCGCGCGCCGTTCGCGTGGCGCCAGGGTTGACCGACAGGAAGTCCCACGCACATATGCCCTTGAGAACCCTTGGTGCCGTCTGCGCGGCCTGCGTCGTAGGTGCGCCGGCCCCCGCGTTCGCGTCGGACGATCCGCCCGCGCCGGCCGCGCCGCAGTCCACGATGCTCGCCTCGGCCCAGCGATCGACGGCCGCGCCCGTCGATCGCCACACGCGCGTCATGTGGCACCTCGTCGACCGCCACGTGCGCCTCGCCGGGCGCGCCGCACGGCTGCGCGGCTCGCGCCTGACAGACGCTCGACGCGCGCTGCTGCGCACCGCGCTGGAGCGCATCTCGAGCGCCGCGCGGCTGCGGCGCATGATCCGCACGCTGCGGCGCGACATCCGCGAACTGCGCGCGCGCTTGGCCGCGCTGCGCCACAGGCAGGCACCGGAGATCGCGATCCCGGCCGCGCTCGCCACGATCGCGCGCTGCGAGTCGGGCGGCAACCCGCGCGCCGTGTCCGCGGGCGGCGCCTATCGCGGCAAGTACCAGTTCTCGATGTCGACGTGGCGCTCGGTCGGCGGCAGCGGCGACCCCGCGCTGGCCTCCGAGTCCGAGCAGGATCGCCGTGCGGCGATGCTCTACCGCCGCGACGGCGCCCGTCACTGGCCGGTCTGCGGACGCTGACCGACCCCCGCGACGGGCGCCGCGAACAGACCACCGAAGCGTCCCCGCCGAGCGCACCCGATCGGCGTCGTTCGGCGGTGCATCGAACAGGGGTTCGTCTGGGCCGTGCTACGGTTCTCCGACCTCAGGTGATCAATCGGCGCTCTCGGAGTGCCTCGCCTGATGCAAACGACCGGCCGCATTTCGCGCCGCGCGCACGTCGCGCGTCGCCTCCGGGCCGATGGAAGGACACGAACGGATGCGTCTCAGAACCCTGGGCGCCGTCTGCGCTACGAGCGCTGTCGCGGCGCCCCTCCCGGCATACGTCCAGACCGCCTCCGCACAGGCGCCCACAACGGCGCCGGCGACCGCACCGCCCGCACAGCCGAACCCCGCCACGGTTGCGGCCGGCTCGGCTCCGGCCACCACACACGTGGTGACCCCGCCGGGCGACATGCACAAGGGTGCGATGTCGATCCTCACCGATCGTCACGTGCACTTCGCCCGCCGCTACCACCGCCTGCTCGGAGATCCCCTCACGCGCTCAGAACGCCGGGAGATCCGCACGCAGGTCGGACAACTGACGTCGTACAAGCTGCGCGTCCAGACCCGCGAGCTGCGCCACGACATCCGTCGCCTGCGCGCCAGGCTCGAGCGCAAGCGCCATGGCGGCGCGCCCGACGTGCCGATCCCGTCGCACCTCGCGAGCATCGCGCGGTGCGAGTCGCACAGCAACCCGCGAGCGATCTCGTCGAGCGGGACGTACCGCGGCAAGTACCAGTTCTCGTTCGCGACGTGGGCGACCGTCGGCGGCAAGGGCGATCCCGCCGCCGCGTCGGAGACCGAGCAGGATCGCCGCGCGGCGATCCTCTATCGCAAGGCAGGGCCCGGCCAGTGGCCGGTCTGCGGCCGCTGACCTAGCGGTTCGCGAGCGCCTCTGCAACGACGGGCCCCGGCGAAGTCGCCGGGGCCCGTCGTCATTGCCGGCCCGCGCAGCTACTAGCCTGCGACCGATGGATCCCGTCAAGTTCCGCGCCCAGTTCCCCGTCTTCGAACGGCTCGCCTACCTCAACGCCGGCACCTGCGGCCCGCTGCCCGCGCCGGCCGTCGCCGTCGCCGCGAAGGTCCTCGAGGAGTGCGCGCGCTCCGGCCGCGGCGCGATGTACTACGAGCAGTCCCAGGCGCTCGCGACGCAGCGCCGCGCCGCCTACGGCGCGCTCATCAACGCCCAGCCGATCGACATCGCGCTGACGACGTCCACGAGCGATGGCCTCGTGCGCGTGATCGCGGGCCTCGACCTGCAGCCCGGCGACGAGGTCCTGACCTCGACCGACGAGCATCCGGGCCTCTACGGCCCGCTGTCGGCGGCGCGCGTCCAGCGCGATATCAGCGTGCGCGTGGTGGCGTTCGAGGCGCTCGCCGACTCGGTCACGCCCGCGACGCGGCTCGTCGCCACCTCGCACGTCAACTGGATCGACGGGCGCATGGCACCGGACCTGTCGGGCCTGGATGTGCCCGTCCTCCTGGACGGCGCGCAGGGCGTCGGCGCGGTCCCGGTCGACGTCACGACGCTCGGCTGTGACTTCTACGCCGGCTCGGGCCAGAAGTGGCTCTGCGGCCCGGTCGGCACGGGGCTGCTGTGGGTGTCGCCGGAGTGGACCGAGCGCCTGCTCGCGGTCGGCCCCACGTACACCAACCTCGAGGACGCGAGCGCGGGCCTGGATGCCGTCCCCGCGGCCGGCGCGGCGCGCCACGACACGGGCTCGCAGAGCCTCGAGGCCGCGGTCACGGCCGCGACGTCGTTCGTCATGCTCGCCTCGACCGACTGGGACGATGTCTTCGAGCGCGCGGCGGCGCTCGCCGAGACGCTCGTGGGGATGCTGGGCGAGTGCGGCCGGCGGGTCGCACCGCGCGACCGCACGACGCTCGTCTCGTGGCACGACGACGACCCGGTCGCGACGAAGGATCGCCTCGCCGCCGCCGGCGTGGTGATCCGCGACCTGCCGGGCACCGGCCTGCTGCGCGCGTCCGTCGGAGCCTGGAACGACGAGTCCGACCTACAGCGGCTCGTCGCGCTGCTGTGAAACCCGCACCAGCCACGGCCCGGTGATCGACGCCGCGCTGCGCGCGGCGGTCGCGGTCGCGGCCCGCCACGGGGTCCGCTGCGAGACCCCGGTGGTGCTACGCGACGCCAGCAACCTGCTCGTGCACCTGCGCCCGGCCCCGGTCGTCGCGCGCATCATGACCGTCACGGCCACGGTGCGTGACGGCGACGCCACGCTCGTGCGCGAGGTCGCGATCGCGAGCCATCTCGCCGCCGCCGGTGCGCCCGTCGTCGCGCCGAGCGCCGAACTCGAGCCCGGCCCGCATCATCACGACGGCCAGGTTCTGAGCTTCTGGACGTACGTCGACGAGGCGCACCGCGAGCTCGACGCGCCCGAGGCCGGACGCCGGCTGGCGCTCTGTCACGAGCTGCTGACGGCGTACGCCGGCGAGCTCGTCGAGCTGGGCGGCCTGGCCGAGGTCGACGCGATCCTCGAGCGCCTCGTCGTCGAGGGGTCGATCGGCGAGGACGACGCCGCGCTGCTGCGCGCGGCCGGTGCCGACGTGCGCCGCCGGATCGCGCTCGCGGGCCAGCCACTGCAGGCCATCCACGGCGACGCGCACCTCGACAACGTCATCAACGGGCCCGACGGACCGCTGTGGAACGACTGGGAGGACACGTTCCTCGGTCCGCGCGCCTGGGACCTGGGCTGCATGCTTGCCCACGCGCGCGCCTTCGGCCGCAACGCCGAGCCGGTGCTCGCCGCGCTTGCCGGCTACGGCCCCGCCTTCGACGAGGCGACGCTGGACGTCTTCGTCGCCGCACGCCGCTTTCAGATCACCGTCTGGTTCGCCGTGATGGCGAGCCCGCGACCGGAGTTCGCCGAGCGCGCGGAGGCGCTCCTCGGCTTCTATCGCGAGCGCGGCTGAGAGCTCAGCGCTGTGCCCACGCCCCAGGTCCTCGGCGGCCGAGGAGCTCGAAGCTCGATGGCGCCGACATCGTCCGGCGGGACCCGTCGGCGAGCTGCCTCGTCGCGGTCTGAGGAGCGCGAACGCGTCATACCCGTCCACTGGCGACAAGGGTCCGGCACATCCATCCGCGCGATTGGCCATCATGCCTCCGGGCTCTCGCCCGCATCAACCGTTCGGTCGCACGCCATGACCGCTCGGATCCCTGATCCATGACTCGCTCCCCGCGCCATCGCAACCCCCTTCGCTGGAGCGTCGTCGCGCTCGTGCTGCTCGCCGCGCTCGCGCTGCCGAGCCTGTCCGGTGGCGCGCCGTCGACGAGCGGTGGCCTGAAGGCCTTCTACGACCCGAGCGAGGGCAGGACGCCGCTCGATCTCATCGGCGTACGCTTCGGCCAGACCGCGAGCACCGACCTCACGCTCATCGTGCGCACCGAGCAGCCGTGGGAGTCGTCCGTCATCAACCCGGGCACCCACACGAGCCTCTGCGTCCTGCTGCGCAGCGATGCGCAGGCGAACCCGGCCGGGCGCCTGTGCATGTACCCGAGCGCGAGGACGAAGTCCAAGCTCTCGCTGCGCTACACGGTGCTCGATCAGCAGGGCAATCAGCTTGGCATCCGCGACCTCGCGCCGGTCGTCTCGCGGCCCAACGACACGACGGTGAAGGTGACCTTCCCGCCGGCGCTGCTGCGCCTGAAGCCCGGCCTGTATCACTGGAAGGCGCGCAGCCAGCACGTCGACAACACGGTCTGCCCAGGCCCGACGGGCTGCGACGACTTCCTGCCCAACAGCGGCGAGAACGACCTGAAGATCACGATCGCCGTCGATCCCGCCGCCCGCCAGCGGTGCTTCGGCGCCGCCTCGCGCGACCTGCGCGTCGCGTGCCGCAACCCCAAGCTCGCGCGTGAGGTCGTGCCGACGCCGGATGTCGCCGTCATCACACCGAACCTGCCGTGCAGCCCGTTGCGGGCCGTCGGGCTCATCATCCCCTGCGAGTTCGGCGTTCCCGCGGAGGACGCCCGCAACACGGTCGCGCTCATCGGCGACAGCCACGCTGCTCACTGGCGCTCGGCCCTGGAGCTCGTCGCGCAGACGTTCAAGTGGCGCGGGCTTTCGATCACCCGCTCGGGCTGCCCGTTCACGAAGGCCACCGCGCGACTGGACCCGGCCAGCCGCCGCTCGCAGTGCGTGCGCTGGAACACCGAGGTGCCGCGCTGGCTGCGCAGCCACCCGGAGGTCAAGACGGTCTTCGTCGTCGCGCACTTCGACGCCGGCATCATCGTCAAGAAGGGGACGGACGAGTTCGCCGCCAAGATCCGCGCCTACACACGGGCGTGGAAGGCACTGCCGCGCTCGGTGACGCGCGTCATCGTGATCCGCGACACGCCGAAGTCACGGACCAACACGCTGACGTGCGTCAGCCGTGCGGTCGCTCGCCATCAGCGTGCGGGCGACGTCTGCTCGATCCCCCGCAGCGATGCGATCAGCCGCGACGCCGCGGTCGTGGCCGCCGCCCGCCTGCACTCCGCGCGCGTCCAGACGATCGACATGACGTCGTTCTTCTGCAACCGCAAGAAGTGCTTCCCGGTCGTCGGCGGTGCGCTCGTCTACAAGGACGTCTCGCACCTCACCGACGTCTACGCCGGATCGCTGGGGCCGTACCTGCTGCGCAAGATCCGCGCGCTCAACGCGGGCCGCTAGCGCGCGGCCCGCGCCCGGGAGTCCGCTACTCGTCGAGGTTCTGCTGGTAGGAGTGCACGATGCGCTGCGTGCCGCCGCGCCGGCAGGTGACCGTCGCGTTGAGCTCGACGTCGGTGCGCGGGCCGGCCTTCTCCTTGCACGAGAAGCCCTTGACCTTCGTCGTGCACCTGCCGGCAGGGTGCTTGCCCGACTTCGTGCGGCAGCGCCAGTACGAGACGACGAACTTGCGCGCGTAGGCGCAGCTGACCTTCCGGAGCTTGATCGCCGACGTGAAGTAGCCCGAGCTGTCGGGCAGGTACGCCAACCCGTTCTTGATCGGAGGCGAGCACGTCTTCGTGGCGCGCGCAACCGGCTTTGCGCTGGCGGTGGTGACCGCGGCGAGCGTCAGCGCGACGAGCGCGAGCACGGCGAGCGTCGGGATGCGGATGAATCTGAGGTTGGACGGCATGCAGCTCTCTTTCTGCGGGGATCGCCGGGTGCCTCTACAGCGCGAAAGCGGGCAGGTCCGGACGGCTTCGCCCTTGGTCAGTTCTCGGTGGTTGTCCGCCATTACAGCGTGCCGCTACGACGGCCCCCGCCGCCGGCCGCACGAATGCGACACATCGACAACCCGCGAGCGCGCGAAAGGACGCGGTGCCGACGCGATTTCGCTCGACTGCAACGCTTGTGGCCGTCCGGAGGCTCACGGATGACTCGTCGCGGCCAGCCACTCCCGCCAGCCGCCGGCCAACACGAGCTCGGCTTGTGCCTCATAGCCGCCCGCGGCGGGATGGACGCCGTCTCCGGCGCGTGCCTCCCGCACCCATGCCGCGCACGCGCCCAGGGTCTGGACGACGTCCACGAACGGCACCGAGCGCGCCTGGCAGACCGTCTCGAAGCGGGCAGACAACATGGCGACGCGTTCGTCCTGATCGCGGTCGCACGACGGCGGCGGTCCGACGACGAACGCCGGCAGGCCGAGCCGCCGCGCCTCGTCGAGCACGCGCACGAGCGTTCGCACGGACATGTCGGGCTCCACGCGCGAGCGGCCGTCCTCGAACGTCGCGTCGTTGGTCCCGAACGAGAACACGACGCGGCAGTCGGCGCCGGCGAGCAGGCGCGGCCGCGCCTCCGCCTGCCAGCGCGCCGCGACCTCGACCGAGGTCTCGCGCCGGATGCCGAGCGGGTAGCCGGTCATCGGCGTCCCGGCCGCCCACGTCGCGGCCATGACGCGGCCGACCCACCCGCGTGCGGTCGGGTCACCCGTGCCGGCGACGAACGAGTCGCCGAAGAACAGCACGCGCAGATCGCGGTCGGCCGTGGTCATGCCGCTACCAGCTCGACGCTCGCGCCGCATCGCTCGTACGTCGTCGCCGCGCGAGCATCGAGGCTCGCACGGCGCGCGTCGTGCTCGGCCACCGTGTAGGCGATCAACGCTTCGTACACGGCCCCGCCGGTGATCCCCCTCGCGAACGCGGCGATCACCACGCTCACATCCGCATCACGGGGTGGCGCAGCTCGCCGAGCGGCGCGTTCGCGCACGCCGACAGCGCGAGGCCGACGGTGTCGCGGGTCGCGAGCGGATCGATGATGCCGTCGTCCCACAGCCGCGCGGTCGCGTAGTACGGGTGGCCCTGGGTCTCGTACTGCGTCCGGATCCGCTCGCGCATCGCCTCGACCTCGGCGGGATCGCGGTCGGGGCGCAGCCCGCCGAGCACGGTCGCCGCCTGCTCGCCGCCCATGACCGAGATCCGGGCGTTGGGCCACATCCACAGAAAGCGCGGGTCGTAGGCGCGGCCGCACATGCCGTAGTTGCCGGCGCCGTGGGAGCCGCCGACGATGACGGTCAGCTTCGGCACCCGCGCGCACGACACGGCGGCGACCATCTTCGCGCCGTCGCGGGCGATCCCGCCGGCCTCCGCCGCCTGCCCGACCATGAACCCGCTGATGTTCTGCAGGAACAGCAGCGGCACCCCGCGCTGGTCGCAGAGGGCCACGAAATGCGCGGCCTTGCGCGCGCTGTCGGAGAACAGCACGCCCTGGTTGGCGACGATCCCGACCGGGTGCCCGTGGATGTGGGCGAAGCCGCAGACGATCGACGTGGCGTACAGCGCCTTGAACTCGTGCCAGAGCGAGCCGTCGACGATCCGCCCGACGATCTCGCGCGGGTCATAGCCCGTACGACCTCCGGCGGGTAGGACGCCGAGCAGCTGCGCCGGGTCGACGACCGGTGCCTCGCTCTCGATGCGACCCCACGGGGCGGGCGACGGCCGGCCGAGCGTCGCGACGATCGAGCGCACGATCGCGAGCGCCTCGGCGTCATCGGCGGCAAGGTGGTCGACGACGCCGGAGCGGCGCGCGTGGACGTCCCCCCCGCCGAGCTGCTCGGCGCTGACCTCCTCGCCCGTGGCGGCCTTCACGAGCGGCGGGCCCGCGAGGAAGATCGTGCCCTGCTCGCGCACGATGACGGTCTCGTCGCTCATCGCGGGGACGTACGCGCCGCCGGCGGTGCACGACCCCATCACGGCCGCGATCTGCGCGATGCCGGCCGCCGACATCGTCGCCTGGTTGAAGAAGATCCGGCCGAAGTGCTCGCGGTCGGGGAAGATCTCGTCCTGCATCGGCAGGTAGGCGCCGCCGGAGTCGACGAGGTAGATGCAGGGCAGGCGGTTGTGCAGCGCCACCTCCTGCGCGCGCAGGTGCTTCTTCACCGTCATCGGGAAGTAGGCGCCGCCCTTGACCGTCGCGTCGTTGGCGACGACGACGACCTCGCGCCCGTGCACGCGGCCGACGCCGGTGACGATCCCGGCCGCGGGCGCGTCGCCGCCGTAGAGGCCGTGCGCGGCCATCGGCGACAGCTCGAGCCACGGCGAGCCGGGGTCGAGCAGCAGCGCCACGCGATCGCGTGCGAGCAGCTTGCCGCGTGCCCGGTGGCGCTCGGCGGCGTGTGCTCCCCCGCCGCCGCGAACGGCCGCGAGCTGCAGTTCGAGATCCGCGAGCAGCGCGCGCTGCGCGGCTTCGTTGGCGGCGAACGTCCTGCCGGCCGGCCGCGCCCGCGTGCCGAGGACGACGCTCACGACGCGTGCCAGTCGACCGGTCCCGCGATCAGGGTGTGCGAGCTGAGCCGGCGGCCGAGCACCGCCTGGATCTCGCGTGCGGCGCCGAGCAGCGCATCGAGATCGATGCCGGTCTCGATGCCCATCTCGTGCAGCAGGTTCACGAGGTCCTCGCTGGCGATGTTGCCGGTCGCCCCCGGCGGCACGGGGCAGCCGCCGAGCTCGCCGACGCTGGACTCGAACGACGCGCAGCCCGCCTGCAGCGCGGCGAGCACGTTCGCGAGGCCCGCGCCGCGCGTGTTGTGGAAGTGCGCGGTCAGCTCGACGCCGCCGCCGAGGGCGGCGCGCGCCGCCTCGAAGTGCGCGGCGACCTGGAGCGGGTTCGCCATGCCGGTCGTGTCTCCGAACGCGACCTCCTGGGCCCCGGCGGCGACGAGGCGCGCCGCGATCTCGAGCACGCGCTCGCGCGACACGGCGCCCTCGTAGGGGCAGCCGAAGCTCGTCGCGATGACGGCCTCGACGCGCAGGCCGGCCTCACGGGCACGCGCGATGACGCGCTGCAGCGAGTCCAGCGACGCGGAGATCGTGCGGTTGACGTTGCGCAGGTTGTGCGTCTCGGAGGCCGACAGGAACACGCCGACCTCCTCGAAGCGATCGCGCAGCTCGAGCGCGTGATCGAGGCCGCGGGAGTTCGGCACGAGCACGCTGCGCGAGACGCCCGCCGGAACGTCGATCGCGCTCAGCACCTCGCGCGCGTCCGACAGCTGCGGGATGACGTCGCCGCGCACGAAGCTCGTGACCTCGATGCGCCGCAGGCCGCTGTTGGCGAGCCGCTGCACGAGCGCGACCTTGTCGGCCGTCGGGACGATCTCGGGCTCGTTCTGCAGGCCGTCGCGCGGGCCGACCTCGCGGATGCTGACGCTCGCCGGCAGCACGGCGCGCCCTAGGCCCCCAGCCCGCGGGCGATCACGAGCTGCTGGATCTCGTCGGTCCCCTCGCCGATCGTCAGGATCTTCGCATCGCGGTACATGCGGCACACCGGGTACTCCTCGATGTACCCGTAGCCCCCGTGGATCTGTACGGCCTCGTCGGCGCAGCGCACCGCCAGGCGGCCGGTCTTGAGCTTCGCCTGGGCGGCCGCCAGCCCGAACGGACGGCCGGCGTCCTTGAGCAGCGCGGCGCGGTAGACGAGCAGCCGCGCGGCCTCGATCTCGGTCGACATGTCGGCGAGCTTGCCCTGGATCGTCTGGAACTTCGAGATCGCCTGCCCGAAGGCACGGCGCTGCTTGGCGTACGCGAGCGCCTGGTCGAGCGCGCCCTGCGCGAGGCCGAGCCCCATCGCGGCGACGCCGATGCGCCCGATCTCGAGCACATGCAGGAACTGCGCGAGGCCGCGCCCCGCGTGGCCGAGCAGGTTGCCATCCGGGACCCGGCAGTCGGTGAAGGTCAGCGGCCGTGTGTCGGATGCGTGCCAGCCCATCTTGCGATAGGGCTCGCCCTGCTCGTAGCCGGGCGTGCCGTTGGGCACGAGGAAGTTCGAGATCTCGCGCTCGGCCGTCAGCGCGGTGATCGTGACGAGCCCCGAGATGTCGGTGCCGGCGTTCGTGATGAACTGCTTGGCGCCGTCGATGATCCAGTCGTCTCCGTCGCGCACCGCCCGCGTCGTCGTGTGCGCGGCGTCCGATCCGCCCTCGGCCTCGGTCAGGCCGAAGGCGCCGAGGATCTCCCCCGCGCACAGGCGCGGCATCCATTCGAGGCGCTGCTCCTCGTTGCCGTAGAGGTAGATCGGCTGCGTGCCGAGGGAGGTGTGTGCACAGAGCGTGATCGCGACCGACGAGTCGACGCGCGTGAGCTCCTCGACCGTCAGCGTGTAGGCGAGCGTGTCCCCGCCCGCGCCGCCGTAGCGCTCCGGGAACGGGATGCCCATCAGGTTCAGCGCGCCGAGCTTGGCGATGATCTCGTAGGGAATCGCATGCGTGCGGTCGAGCTCGCCGGCGACTGGCGCGACCTCGCCCTCGGCGAACTCGCGCACGGTGCGGCGCAGCAGCTCGTGGTGGTCGGAGAGATCGAAGTTCATGAACGCTTGTTCATTCTGGCACACATCATGGCTACTCGCCGGTCTATTCTGGACGGTGATGGCGATGAACGACCGATCATCCGGCGCGACCGCTGAGCGGATCCACGACGCCGCGCTGACGCTCTTCAACGACCGCGGCTACACCGGCACGACGGTGCGGGAGCTCGCCGACGCCTGCGACCTGACGCCCGGCGCGATCTACAACCACTACGCCTCCAAGGAGGCGCTGCTGTTCGCGATCGTCGACCGCGTCCATGACCTCGCCGACGCCGTGCTGTCCGAGACGCTGCGCGGCGTCGGCAACGACCCGGTGACCCAGCTCGAGGCGCTGGCGTCGGCGTTCACGGCCTTCCACATCGAACGCCCGCGTGAGACGCGCGTCGCCAACCGCGACTACATCTACCTGCCGGGGGTCCAGCGCGACAGCGTCGTGCGCCGCCGCCGCCGGGTCCGCGCGCTGTTCGCCGACGTGCTGCGCGAGGGCGAGCGCCACGGCGCGTTCGCGTTCGGCGAGCTCGGCTCGGACGACGCGATCCAGGCGGCGAGCATGGCGATCCTGAACATGGTCGTGCTCGTGGCCGAGTGGTTCGATCCCGCGGGCGCGCGCAGCGCGCAGGACACCGCCGCGCTGCACGGGCGGCTCGCGCTGCGGATCGCCTGTGGCGCCGCCAGGCGGCCCGACCGATGACACCCGGGTCATGCCCGGTCGTCGTGGACGAGCAGCTCGGCTACGCGTGCTGCGACGTCACGCCGGAGCACCCGTCGGCGGCTCCCGCGGAGTGAGCGCCCGGCAGGTCGGCGCGTAGGCCAGCAGCGTGGCGGGGATCGCGCGCGGCAGCAGGCCCTGGTGATCGCGCATCGCGCGCTCCTCGGCGCCGGGGTCGTCGGAGCTCGTGTCCGCGGCGACCCGCCGCAGCTTCTCGGCCTCTACGCGCACATGCCCGATCGCCGCGTCGTGGAACGCCGTGAGATCGGGCGGAGGCGGGACCGCCGCGAAGCGCCGGCCGGCCTCCGCGACGTCGCGGGCGTAGCGCGCGAGCGCCGCGCCCGGATCGGCCGTGGCGCCGGCGAACGCCCGCCCGATCGCGCGCGCGAGGTCCGAGCACAGCCGGTCGGTCGTCGCGGCGTAGACGATGACGGATGTCGGGGCGGTCGCGCGGCTGTCACCCTCGCTCCCGCAGGCCGCGAATGCAAGGGTGACCAGCAGCGCCGCCGCGATGGGTCGCACTGCGACAGCCTACGTGCGCGACGGGGCCACCGGGGCGACGCTATCCTCGCGCCGTGGCGAACAAGAAGGCAGACCCGATTCGCAAGTTGCTGGCCGGCCTCCCGCCGGCGCTCTTCATGGGCAACCCGGCAGGCACCGTCGTGATCATGGAGAGCAAGGTCGTCGATGCCGGGGGCGACCCCGACGAGGTTCTGGAGTGGGTCCGCGAGCACGGCGGCTACCCCGACAAGTCGTTCGCCACGAGCACCCGCAGGGGTCGCGGCCCGACGCTGAAGCCGCGTGAGGCACCGAAGCAGTACTACGTCATCCCGGAGGACGCGCTGAAGTAGCCGCCGGGCTCGGCTGCGGTCGCCCGGGAGCCGGCGCCTCAGCGCGGCGGCGGTCCGACGAGAAGCCCCTCGACGGTCTTGCCAAGACCACCGATGACGTCGCCAACCACCACGACCACGTCGTCCACAGTCGTACCGAGCTGGTCGAGCAGCGCCTGCGTGCGCTGCTTGCCCGTCGGCGGTGCCGGCTTCGCCGGCGGCGGCGGCGGCGGCGGTGGCGGTGGCGGAGGCGGAGGCGGAGGCGGAGGTGGCGGCGCGACCGGGGGCGGAGGCGCAGGCGCGACCTGCGGCGGCACAGCCGGCGGCGGCGGTGGCGTGACGACCCTCGGCGGCGTAGGCCGGACGGCCGCGACGACGCTCGGCGGCGCCACGAACGCGACCTCGGCCTTCTGCGCAGGCTGCACGACGGCGACACGCTCCGCCGGCGAGATCTCGGGGCCGGTCACGAGCTGTCCGAGCGAGCCGAGCCCGCCGACCCCGCCCGCCACACCGACGACGACGAACGCGGCGACCATCGCGATCGGTACGAGCGCCGCCGCGGTCCCGGCCCGCAGGAGCTGGCGCAGCCATGCGCCGACGAAGTCCATGACGTCGATGATAGGTGGCATCCGCCACGACCTCCGCAGTGGATGGTCGTGCGATCAGCCATCCGGTTCGGCCGGGCCGCCGTGAGCCCGCGCCGGCGATCGATGGCGCGCACCCTGCGCGTCGCCCTGCTCGGGCTGACGGTCGCGCTCGCCGTGATCGGCGCCGTCGGCATCGCCGCGCTCTACGACACGCGCCAGAACTACGAGAACCGCCTCTCGGAGACGTCGCAGCTCGAGGTCGCGGCGGCCAACGTCCTGACGGCGACCGTCGCGCTGGAGGCCAACCTCGCGCGCGCGCGCTCGCGCCAGTCCGCGACGTTCGTCGCGCGCGCGGCCGCCGAGCTCGATCGCACCGGCCGGCGGTTGCTGGCGCTGGCGGACGGCGACGACCGCACGCGGGCCCTCGCGGCCCGGATCGTGCCCGCGCGGCGCGCGGCGCGCGCGCTCGAGCAGCATCCGACGATCGACGCGTCGCGTCGCAGCGCCACGCGCGCCATCCCGGTCGTGCGCGATGCGATGCGCGACCTGGCGATCCGGCAGGGCGTGCGGCGCGAGGACGGCCGCCGCGAGACCCGCAGCGACACGCGTACGGCGGTGATCGCGATCGGGCTCGGCGCGGGGCTCGCGCTCGTCGCCGTGCTCGCCTTCCTGACGCTGCTGATCCGCACGATGCGTCGCCCGCTCGACGACCTCGTCGACGCGACCCAGCGGATGGCCGGCGGCGACCTACAGGTGCGCGTACAGGCCGACGGGCCACGCGAGCTCGCCGCGCTCGGCGAGTCCTTCAACGTCATGAGCGCCGACCTCGCGGCCGCGGGCGCGAGCGTCGAGTCGCAGCGCCGGCGCCTCGCGACGACGATCGAGAGCCTCGGCGACGGCCTCGTGATCTGCGACCTGCGCGACGTCGTCTCGGCGATGAACCCGCGCGCCGGCCAGCTCGTCTCGCAGCTGCGGCCCGGCGTCCCGGCGCACGGTGGCGCAAGCCCGCTGCCGCCGATCCAGGAGGCGCTTGCCGGCGAGGTCACGATCGTCCACGACGGCGTCTCGATCGCGGTGACCGCCGCGCGGCTGGCCGGTGCCGACGGGGGCAGCGTGTGGACGCTGCGCGACATCACCGAGCGCGCGCGCCTCGAGCAGGCGAAGAGCGACTTCGTCGCGACCGCCTCGCACGAGCTGCGCAGCCCGCTGACGTCGATCAAGGGCTTCATCGAGCTGCTCCAGACAACCGAGAACCAGAACCTCACGTCGCGCCAGCTCGACTTCATCCAGATCGCGCTGCAGTCGACCGATCGCCTCGTCGACCTCGTCAACGACCTGCTCGACGTCGCGCGGATCGAGTCCGGCCAGTTCGAGATCCAGCCGCGCGCCTGCGACCTGCGTGCGACCGTCGAGGAGGTCGCGGCGCTCATGCAGCCGCGCGTCGCCGAGAAGCAGCAGCGCCTCGCCGTCGAGATCGCCGAGCCGCGACCGCCGGCCCTCGCCGACCCGGCGCGCGTGCGCCAGATCATCACGAACCTGCTGACGAACGCCCACCTCTACACCGGCGAGCACGGCACGATCACCCTGCGCCTCGAGGGCGACGCGCGGTCGACCCGGATCGTCGTGGCCGACACCGGCCGCGGGATGTCGCCCGCCGACGCCCAGCGCATCTTCGACCGCTTCTACCGCGGCGCGTCGGACGAGCGCCGCAGCCCGGGGACCGGCCTGGGCCTGTCGATCGTGAAATCGCTCGTCGACCTGCACGGCGGTTCGATCGACGTGCGCAGCGCGATCGGCCAGGGGACGACGTTCACGATCTCGTTGCCGCCGGCGCCGAGCGCGGCCGGCGCGGGGCGCTCGCCCGGGTCCGCCCCGCCGCTGTCGCAGCGGCGTGTGCTGATCGTCGACGACGAGCCGCCGCTGGCCGCGCTCATCGCTCAGCAGCTCGGGCCGCTCGGCGTGCAGAGCGTGCAGGTCAACTCCGGCGCCGAGGCCCTCGCGCGGCTGCGCGCGGAGCACTTCGACGCGATGACGCTCGACGTCCTGATGCCGGGCATGAACGGCTTCGACGTGCTCGAGGCGGTCCGCGCCGACCCCGCCCTGTCGGCTCTGCCGGTGATCTTCGTGTCGGTGTCCTCGACGCTGACGGCCCTCGATGGCGAGTGGGCGGTGTCCAAGCCGATCGATCGCCAGCGACTCGGCGAGGTTCTGCAGGCGGCGATCCGCGCCAAGCGCTCGCGCGTGCTCGTCGTCGCGCCCGACACGGCGCGCGCCGACCTCACGCCCTCACTGGCCGGGCTCGGCATCGAGTACCGCTGGGAGGCCACGATCGAGGGCGCGGCCCGCGCCGGCTCGCAGGAGCTGTTCGAGGTCGCGCTCGTGCACGCGAGCATGAGCGCCGCGCTCACGCTGCTCGACGACAGCTCTCTGCGGGGAAGGCGCGGCGGTCATTCGGTGATCCTGTTCTCGACCCCCGGCGGCGGTTCGAGCGGCGGCGTGGGCGTGCCGGTCTTCCCGCTGCCGCAGGCGGTCAACGCCCTGCGCGCCTCGCTTGGCGTCGAAGCGGCGCAGACTGGGGCAAGATGAGCACCGTGGAGATCGAGCGCCAGCTGCGCGACAGGATCGAGGCGCTCGAGGCCGAGCTCGCGCAGCGCGTCGACGAGGCCATCGACAAGGAGCAGCAGCTACAGCGCTACGCCGCCGACCTGCGCGAGACGTTCATGCAGGAGCGCCGCCGCTCGGACGAGCTGCACAGCTCCTACACGCTGACGGTGCGCGCGCTCGCAAGTGCCGTCGAGGCGCGCGACGCCTACACCGGGCGTCATGCCGAGCGCGTCGCCGCGTACGGGTTGGCACTCGGCGAGGTCTGCGGGATGAGCTTCGGCGACGAGCCCGAGATCGAGTTCGGCTTCCTCCTGCACGACGTGGGCAAGGTCGCCGTGCCCGACGCGATCCTCTTCAAGCCCGGCCCGCTGACGGGCGCCGAACGGCTCGTGATGCAGCAGCACCCGGTCACCGGCTCGGAGATCGTGCGCGACATCGACTTCCTCGGGGCCGCTCGCGAGGTCATCCGCTCCCATCACGAGCGCTGGGACGGCAGCGGCTACCCCGACGGCCTGGCCGGTCGGGCGATCCCGCGCGCCGCACGCGTCTTCGCGGTCGCCGACACGCTCGATGCGCTGACGACCGAGCGCCCCTACCGCCGGCCGTCGTCGCTGGCGACGGCGCGCGCGATCATCGACGAGGGCCTCGGCACGCACTTCGACCCCGATGTGATCCAGGCATTCCGGGAGCTCCCGGACACCACGATCGAGCAGATCAAGCTGAGGATCGGCTAGTGCTCGCCGCAGGGGCCACGACATGAGCCCGCGCCGCGCCGTGCTGATCGTCGACGACGACCCGTTCATCCGCAAGCTCATCGTGATGACGCTCGAGGGCGTGTCGGAGTTCGATCTGCACGAGGCCCGCGACGGCGTCGAGGCCGTGGCGATCGCCGGTCGGCAGTCGCCGCGGGTCGTGTTCCTGGACATCGACATGCCGCGCATGGACGGCATCGAGGCCTGTCGCCTGATGCGTGCCGATGCGGGGATGGCCGGCGCGAAGATCGTCATGCTGACCGCGACCGTCGAGGACTCGGCGCGCGTGCGCGCCAGCGAGGCCGGCGCGGACTTCTTCCTGACGAAGCCGTTCAGCCCGCTCGAGCTGCTGCGGCTCGTGTCCGAGCTCTGAGCCTGGATCCAGGCTCAGCCGACGTCTCGGCTCAGCCGGCAGGCCGGCGCAGGTCGGCGTCCGGATTGGCCATCGTCGCGTCGGTGCGGACGGCGCGCGTGCGAAGGAGCTCGGGCAGGACCTGCTCGACGACCTCCGCCGCGCGCCGGATGGCGTGCCAGGCGTTGTCGGCCGGCAGCTCGACCCACGACAGCTTGAGCTCGCAGCGGTCGATCTGCATCTCGAGGTCGGCCGCCGGCAGCTCCGAGATCGGCCGCGGTCGGGCGGACTCGGCCTCGGTCAGGATCCAGTCGTCGAAGGCGCCCTTCGCGCGCATGCACCAGCGCATCTCGCCCGGGACGACGAAGTTGACCTCGAAGATGATCGGCGGGACGCTGGACATGCCTGGCGCGTGAGGCTATCGCCGCGGGCGGCCGGGCCGGGATTGGCGCGCCGGGTCACGGCGCGTGCCGTGCCGTCGCGGTACGGTCCTCGCCATGACGCTCGACGAGGCGCTGCTCGCACTCAACGACCGCCTCGGCCACGTCGTCACGGCATGGGTCGAGATCCAGCACGACACCCCCCTGCTGATCGCGAGCGGACATCTCGAGAACTGGCACCTGGAGGTCACCGACGACGAGCCGGCGGCGGGCGCCTCGCACTTCGACCTCTACGGTCACTACTCGCTCGGCGACACGCGCTTCGACCTCAGCGACGCGCCGGTCGAATCGGTCAGCGAGCGGCCCGACGGCCTGACGTTCCGCCTCGACGGCGGCGCCCGGCTCGTCGTGACGTGGAAGCCGGCGGTTCCGCCGCCCGATCTCGTCTAGCCCTCCATGCACGGGGCAGTGGTCGTCACATAGCCCGTCTCGACGCGGCGGGTCGGCGCGCGAGGACCTTGGCCGCCCGCGCAGCCGAGGAGTTCTTCGATGACCACTGCACGCAGCGAGCAGCAGCGATCTCCTACTACTCGCTGCTGTCGCTGTTTCCCCTGGCGATCCTGCTCGCCGCGACGTTCGGGCTGGTCGTCGACGACGCCGAGGCGCGCGGGCGCGTCATCACGTTCGTGCTCGACAACGTGCCGCTGCAGCGAGACGCGGGCGCGAGCGAGCTCCGCGACCTCCTGCGCTCGGTGACGGCGGACGGGCGCGGATTCGGCATTGCCGCCATCGTCGGGCTGCTGCTCAGCGCCAGCGCGGTGATGGGCGCGGTACGCCAAGCGCTGAACGCGGCGTGGGACGTCGAGGACGCGCGCCCGCCGTTGCAGGGCAAGCTCATCGACCTGCTGCTCGTCCTCGCGGCGGGGCTGACGATCATGGTCTCGCTTGGGCTCACCTTCTCGGTGCGGCTCGTGGCGTCCGTCGGCGACCACTTCGGCAACACCGGTGCGCTGGCTCGAGAAGCGGTCCTGCTCGGCGGCCAGCTCGTCCCGGCGCTGCTGCTGTTCGTGCTGTTCTTGCTGCTGTACGGGCTCGTCCCGGCCGCCGCGACCGGAGTGCGCGACGCGTGGCCGGGGGCGCTGGTCGCGATGCTCGGCGTCGAGGCGGCCAAAGCCGGCTTCACGATCTATCTGCAGACCGTCGCGCACTACGGCGCGATCTACGCCTCGCTTGGCAGCGTCGTCGCCCTGCTGGTGTTCGTGTTCATCACGTCGAACATCTTCCTGTTCGGCGCCGAGGTCGCCTCCGAGTGGCCCGCCGTGCGCGATGGGCCGGCTGTCACCCCAGGCTCCGGCGGCGAGCCATGGCGCCGACGGATCGGGCGAACGCTGCTTCGGCTGGCCGTGCGGCCAGACGCACGCCGCGCCGACGACGACGGTGACGGCCACCTCCCCGGCGCCGACGAGACCGAGTCGCACACGACGCGCACGTGATCACGGGTCGCGGCGGACGGCGAGCCGTCTGCGCGCCTCAGCCGTGAACGGCGGCGAGAAACGCGTCGATGCGCTCGGCCAGCAGGCGGCTCGGTTCGTCATCGAAGCTCTGCAGTCGGGTGCGCAGCGGCCGCAGCGACGTCGTGGCGCCGCGCACGTAGCGCGCCATCCCTGCCGAGAAGCTGCGCTCGACGAGCACGAGCTCGTTCGGCCCGAGCGTGTCAGGTAGCGGCGGCGCCTCGTGGTCGTGGACGATCTGCGCCGGCGCCGCCTCACCCGGGGCCAGCACGGCCTCGGCGTCGGCGGCGAGCTCGGCGAGCTCGGTGCGCAGGGCGCGCATGCGATCGGTCTGCGCGTTGGCCACGGCACGCGCGTCACGCGTGTCCTCGTCGTCGAGGTCGGGCCCCTTGCCGAACGCCGCGGCCGCCTCGGTGAGCCACGTGAGGTGATGCTCCATGTGCGCGTCGAGTGCGAACAGCGCGGTCAGGGCGCCGCTGCATTCGCCGAGCGTGCCGGCGGCCTGGTCGACGGGGATCGCGAAGCGAAGGGCGGACATGAGCCGGACGCTATCGGGAGTCGCGGGTGCTCACCGCGCCCGGATCCGCACCCTGGCGGTCGCCGTCGTCGGCCCGATCGTCGCCCGGACCTCGATCTCCGTGCGGCCGCGGCGGACGTGCCGGTCAGGATGCGGCGCGTCGCGGCGCTCATCGTCAGGGCCGCCTTCGCCGTGCGCCCGCCGGTCGCGTCGATCGGCGTCGCGAACGCCCCGACCGGCTCGAGCCCCAGCGCCGCGCGCGCGGACCCCGGCAGCAGCAGGACCAGGGCGACGATCGCCAACGATGCGTGCATCGCTCGCATCGAACGTCGGCCCCGCCGCCTACCCTCCCACTCCATGAGCTACGAACTGTGGACCGACGGGGCATGCTCCGGCAACCCCGGACCGGGCGGCTGGGCGGCGATCCTCGTCGCGCGCGACGAGCGCGGGGCGGTCGTCAAGGAACGCGAGCTGTCCGGCGGCGACCCGGCGACGACGAACAACCGCATGGAGCTACAGGCCGTCATCTCTGGCCTCCAGGCGCTGCGAGCCGGCTCGACCGTCACCGTCCACATCGACTCGAGCTACGTCATGGACGCGATCGTCAAGCGCTGGTACGTCGGCTGGCAGGCGCGCGGATGGAAGACGTCGGCGAAGACTCCGGTCAAGAACCAGGAGATGTGGGAGGAGCTGCTGTCCCAGCTCGAGGGCCACACGGTGTCGTGGAGGAAGGTCAAGGGCCACAACGGCGTCGAGCTCAACGAGCGCTGCGACGAGCTCGCCGTGGCGGCGTGCCGGGTGGCCGCGGGCCGGCGGGCCTGACGGGCCACGTCGCCAAGCACGTCAGCCCCTCCGCCGCGGCTGCCGCGTTCAGCTCCTGATCGAGGCACGCGAAACCCGGCGCGCCCGTCGCGTCGGCGGCGCGGAGGGCGCTCGCGAGCTGTACGGCGTCGTGGCCCCGAAGGCCGCGCCGGCCCGCGAGATCGGTGGCACTCGTCAGCAATGTCCGGTCGACCGCGAGGATCCCCGAGGTCGACCAGATCTGCCCGAAGCGCTTCCCAGGCCACGCGCGACAACCTGCCGCGAGGTCGGCGGACCGTCGCCGGTGACGAGAGCCGCGATCTCAGCCGGGACACCCGTGGGACGCCCGGCCAGGTCATCAGCCCCTGGTCCACGAGCGGCTGCACACGTGCCGGCGCCCCGACCGGGCCCGCGCGTGCGACCGGCGTGGCGCGTCGGGTGATGACGATGGTCTCGCCCGCCTCCACGGTGTCCACGAACTCGCTCATGCGGTCAAGGATGGTGAGGCAATCGACCTGCATCGGGGAGACACTCAGCATTCGGGCTCCTTGGGCGGGTTGGATGGGCAAACGCCCCCCGAGAACACCCCCCGAAGCACCCCAGAACGACGAACGCCCCGGAACGCGGGGCTCTCCGTCATGGGCGATACTGGGCTCGAACCAGTGACCTCCGCCTTGTCGAGGCGGCGCTCTCCCAGCTGAGCTAATCGCCCTGGGAGACGAGCAGAATAGCAATGCTTCGCCAGGTCGTGACGGCCCGGGGGCTTCGACGACTACGCTCGCGGGCCATGCGGACCGGGACACCGAAGTGTCGATGAGGATCACCCTCGCCCAGCTCGCGAGCGCGCTCGGCGACGTCGACGCGAACCTCGAGCGCGCGGCAGCGGTCGTCGCCGACGCGGGCGGTGAGGACAGCGACCTCGTCATCTTCCCCGAGCTCTTCCTGACCGGCTACGCGTTCGCCCAGATCGACACGGACGTCGCGATCCCGTCCAGCGACCCGCGGTTGACGGCGCTCAGCACGATCGCCCCGGGGACCGACGTCTGCATCGGCTATTGCGAGGACGGGCTCGGCGTCCACAACTACAACTCGTCGACGTACTACGACGCCGGTGCGCGGGTCTACACGCACCGCAAGCTCTACCTGCCGACCTACGACGTCTTCGAGGAGCGCAAGCACTTCTCCGTTGGCCAGTCGATGCGCGCGTTCGACACTCGCCACGGCCGCCTCGCGACGCTGATCTGCAACGACGCCTGGCAGCCGCACCTCGCGTTCCTCGCGGTCCAGGACGGGGCGCGGGTGCTGCTCGTCCCGACGAACTCCGCCAGCAGCCGGCGCCCGGACCTCTACCACTCCGGCGACTACTGGCGCGACATCACGATCTTCTACGCCCGGATGTACCAGTGCTACGTCGTCTTCTGCAACCGCACCGGCGACGAGGGCGAGAACCTGCACTTCTGGGGCGGCTCGCACATCGTCGACCCGTGGGGCAAGGTCGTGCTCGAGATGCCCTACGAGGAGGAGGCGGTGGCCACGTTCGAGATCGACCTCGCGCTCGTCCGCGCCCGCCGCCGCGCGCTGCCGCTCGTCCGCGAGGCCCGCCTGGACCTCATCGCCCGAGAGGCCCGGCGGATCGCCGACGAGGGCGGCGACGCCTGACCGACTAGGGCGTCGTCGGCACGGCACGCGGCGGGATGCGCCCGGTCCTCGGCGAGATCGGCACGACCGCGGCGAGCGCCGGGGGTGCGCAGACGGGCAGCGGCACGTAGCCCGGCCGCGGCGCCCGAATCGGTGCCTCGAGCCGTGCGGGGGCACGGCGGGCCCCCGCACGAGCCCGAGCACGAGCCCGAGCCCGAGCCCGAGCACGAGGCCGCGAGGCCTTCGGGACCGCCACGACGAGCGGGCTCGCGTGGAGGACCGGCGCGACACCGAACGGCCCGCACGCGAAGTCCGTGACGGCCGGCGTCACCCGGGCGGCATCCGACACGCGGCGGCAGACCGCGTTGCCTGGGGCGAACGGCAGGACCGCCAGCGGCTGGACGTGCGGCGTCCCGTCGCCGCCGGTCCAGACGAGGTAGCGCGCCTCGAGCCGGCGCAGGCGCGGCAGCACGAACGTGAAACCGTTGTCGCGGACGTCGGCCCGTGTCGCGGTGCCATCGGCGGCGGTCACGTAGACCGCGTCGACGTCGTCCGGAACGATCCCGGACACGCCGGTCATGTCGTGGGCGGCGCCGGCGCAGGGATCGACGCTCGCGGGCGAGGTCCCGCGCAGCAGGTCGCGCAGCGCGCCGCCGCCGCCGGCCGGGGCGCCGCCGACCGCGACGACCGCCAGTCCCTCGCGCGCCACGGACCGCTTGGCACACCCGAACCGGTTGCCCGCGCCGACGTCGGGCACCGGCACGACCCAGGCGCGCGCGGCGCCGTCGGCGCGCAGCAGGCGCGCGGATTGCGGATCGATTGGTGTCAGCCCGCTGCGCTTCAGCGCGGTCAGCGCCGCCGCCGACAGCGTGTCGTCGTCGTTGCGCTCGCGGCGCAGGATGGCGAACGCGTCTTCGAGCGCCTCGCTCGGCGCGGCTGGCGAGCCGGACGCCTTCGCGGGCTTGCACGCCGGGAGCGGGCGGGCGGGCACGGCAACCCTGAGCGGCGCCGGGGTCGCGATCGTGCCCGGGGTCATGGAGATCGGCGTGACCGACCTACCGGTCCCACGCGCAACGATCCTCCCCACGGGCGGGCCGCCATCCACCAGGGTAGGCGCCGCGGGCGCGCGCGAGGGCATGACCACAACCGGTGCTGGCGTCGTCGCCCCACCGCCGGATGCGTGCGCCATGGCCCCGCCCGCCACGAGCGTGAACGCCGCGAACGCAGCGATCGGCGCGATCGGCGCGAGACGGCGTATGGACGGCATCCTTCGGCTCATGGCGTTCCCTTCGGGGTGGGTGTCAGGCAGCGACCGTCACGGCACACGAGCAGCACTGCGCCGGTGCTGTCGCGTGCGGTGATCAGCGGCACGTCGCGGGCGCCGTCGAGCGCCGCGACGAAGACGCGCATGCCGGCCGGCAGGTCGCCGCGCCCGACGGCCGTGGCATCGGCGGGCGCGGCGACCGCGGTCGTCCGGGCGCCCGTCGCCACGACGTCGACGCTGCGCGCGGCGGCCGGCAGTGCGCCGAACGCCCACGTGCGACCCGCGACCGGATCGAAGTAGGTCTGCACGAGACGCTGCGCAAGGATCTTCGGGCTCACGCCGGCGCCGCCGTCGTAGGCGATGTCGCAGCGCGCCCCTCCCCCGCCGCCGGGCACCGTGAGGAAGACGCCGACGGCGCGCACCGCGGCGTAGTCGCACCCAGACGCGCTCAGGCGCCACGCGACGCCGCGCAGCGACCCGCCGGCGACGTAGACCTGGTCGCCCGCGTGGCGTGGCTCGACGGCGCCCGGCAGCCGCGCGGACTCCGGCAGCGGGGCGGGCGACGGCGCCCACACGACGTCGCGCGTGGCGAGCGCCGTCGGGACGACGACGAGCATCGCGAGCACGACGACCGCGCTGCGCCGCCAACCGGCGAGACGCGAGCGGCGCGGGGGACGCCGCCAGGAGCCACGCAGGTCCCGCCCAAGCTCGGCGAGGATCGCGTCGGGATCGCGCGCGGCACTCATCCAGTCGCCTCCGAAGCGGCGGGCCCGAAGCCGTCGAGCGCTGCCGCCAGCGCGCGCAGCCCCCGCGACACGCGGGCGCGTGCCGCCTGCTCGCTGATCCCGAGCCGCCCCGCGACGTCCGCGTAGTCGAGCTCGTCGACGACGCGCAGGCGCACGGCGTCGCGCTGCTCGACGGCGAGCTCGGCGAGGGCTCCGGCAACCGCCGCGCGCAGCTCGCCGAGCGCGGCGAGCTCCTCGATCCGGGCCAGCTCCTCGCCGGCGAGCAGCGGCGCCTGCACGCCGGCGCGGCGCATGGCGCGGCGCTCGGCGGCGCCGCGGCGCAGCGCCTCGCCGAGCACGTTGCGGGCGATCCCGAAGACCCAGGCCGCGACCGCCCCGGCATCGTGCGGGTCCCCGTCGAAGCGCCGGCGCAGCTCGAACGCGCGGGCGTACGTCTCGCCGACGAGATCGACCGCGAGCTGCGCGTCGTACGTGCGGCGCGTGAGGAAGACGAGCAACCGGCGCGCGTCGCGCTCGTACGCGACGGCGAGTCGGTCGGCATCCAGTCGCGGGCGGGCCATCACGACGATCTTGTCGCGAGCGGCGGGTTCTGTGACGCAGCGGTACCCTTCCCCGGCCCCCGGCGCCGTGGCGGAGTGGCTACGCAGCGGCCTGCAAAGCCGTTTACTCCGGTTCGAATCCGGACGGCGCCTCTGGGGATCGCGTCAGCGAGGAAGGCCCGGCCGCGGCCGCGCGAGCACCCGCACAACGATCGCCGCCGGATCACTACGGTCACGTGCATGCAACGCATCACCCTGCACCTCGGCGACATCACGACCGACACGCAGGCCGAAGCGATCGTCAACGCCGCGAACGGGAGCCTGCTCGGCGGCGGCGGGGTCGACGGGGCGATCCACCGCGCGGCGGGACCGCAACTGCTCGAGCAGTGCCGGCTGCTTGGCGGCTGCGACACGGGTGAGGCGAAGATCACCGGCGCCGGGCGCCTGCCGATGCGGCACGTAATCCACACCGTCGGGCCGGTCTGGGAGGGCGGCGCGCGCAACGAGCCCGAGCTGCTGCGCTCGTGCTATCGCAACGCGTTCGCGCTGGCCGCCGGGCACGACTGCCGGCGCGTCGCGCTGCCGGCCGTCTCGGCCGGCATCTACGGGTACCCGCTGGCGAAGGCCGCCGCGATCGCGATCGCCACGACGCGCGAGGCGCTCGACGAGCACCCGCAGCTCGAGGAGGCCCGCTTCTGGCTCTTCGGCCAGCCGGCGTTCGACGCCTTCGAGGCCGCGCTGCGTGGCTGAGCGCGAGCGCGAGCGCCGCGCCGCGATCGTGCTCGCGGGCGGCCGCTCGAAGCGGATGGGAGCGGCGAAGGCGACGCTCGAGTGGCACGGATCGACCCTCGTGCGCCGCGCCGTCGGGATCGCCGGCCGTGCCGTCGACGGGCCCGTCATCGTCGTCCGCGCGGCGGGCCAGGAGCTCCCGCCGCTCCCAGACGGCGTCGAGATCGTCGCGGACGAGCGCGACGGACGGGGCCCGCTGCAGGGGATCGCCTCGGGCCTCGGGCTGCTCGGCGACCGCGCCGCGGTCGTGCTCGTGACCGGCGTCGACACGCCCGACCTGCATCCCGCGTTCATCCGCCATGTGCTGTGCTCGCTGCGCGCGCAGGACGACGTCGCCCTCCCCCACGTGCACGGCTTCGCGCAGCCGCTCGCCGCCGCGTACCGCACCGCGACGCTCGCCCGACCGCTGCGCGACGAGCTCGCACACGACCGGCTCGGGACTCGCACGCTGCTCGCGCGTCTGCGCGTGCGCGCGCTCGACGAGCGCGCGCTGCTTGCCGACCCCGAGCTCGCACGGCTCGACCCCGACCTGCGCTCCGTCACGAACCTCAACGATCCCCGCGAGTACGAGTCGGCGCGCGCGCGGCGCGCGCCCGGCGTCACGATCGGCCGGCCCGGAGACCCGCGCGGGCTGGCGGCGACGGCGGCCACGCTCCGGCAGGCCGCGGACCGCGCCGGCGTCGCGCTCGGCGCCGGGGTCCTCGCCACGCGAAACGGCGAGCCGATCGCGACCGACCCCGAGGAGCCGCTCGCCACGGGTGACACGATCACGTTCGAATCGACGAACGACGTGGCGGCGTCAAGCCCCTGAACGCCGACCGCATGGTACGTTCAGCCGCTCCTGACAGCCCGTGAACGGGCGACGCGTCCGCCCGGAACCGAGGTCCAAGCATGAGCGCAGAGCCCACGATCGCCAGCGACGCCGTGCACGTCGGCGGGCCCTACTGGGAACAGCTGTCCGTCGGTGACCGCTACGTCGAGTTTCCCGCGATGACGCTGACCGAAGGCCACGCCGCACTGCACCAGGCGATCGTCGGCGACCGCCTGCGCGTCGCCCTCGACGCGACGTTGTCGGACAAGGTCGCCGGCCGCCGCCTCGCCCATCCGATGCTCGTCTGCGACGTCTCGATCGGCCAGTCGACGCTGCCGACCCAGCGCGTCCTCGGCAACCTCTTCTACCGCCGGCTCATGCTGCGCCGCCTGCCCGCGATCGGCGACACCCTCCACACGACGACCGAGATCGTGGCGCTGAAGCGCAACACGATCAAGGAGGGCCGCAGGCCGACCGGCCTCGCGGTGCTGCACATCGTCACGACCGACCAGGAGGATCGCGCGATCCTCGACTACTGGCGCTGCGCGATGCTGCCGATCTCCGACCTCGAGGCCTCGCAGCCACACGCCGACGACCTCGACCAGTTCCCGGCCGGGCTACCGGACGACACGCTGCACGCGACCGTCGAAGGCCTCGATCTCAACGCCTACCGCGCCGCGGTTGCGGGCGATCATTTCGCCGAGCTGAGCGCGCCCACGACGTGGATCGTCGACGGCGGCGACAGCGTCACGGCCGCGCCCGAGCTCGTGCGGATGTCGCTGAACCTCGCCAAGGCGCACACCGATCCGGGCTCGCACAGCTCCGGCAAGCGGCTCGTCTACGGCGGGCATACGATCGGCGTCGCCGCGGCGCAGCTCACGAAGGTGCTGCCGAACCTCGTGACGATCATCGGCTGGCATCACTGCAACCACCTCGCCCCGGTGTTCGAAGGCGACGTCCTGCGCAGCACCGTGCACCTCGAACAGACCGAGGCGCTGCCGGACGGCGGCGGCCTGGTGACCCTGCGCGTCGAGGTGCAGGCGCAGCGCGCGGACGGCGACACCGCGGCGGTACTCGACTGGCGACTCGTAGGAGCGATGGCATGAGCGACGGGATTCTCAGTGGTGTGCGCGTGATCGAGGGCTCGGCCTTCGTCGCCGCACCGACGGCCGGCATGACCCTGGCGCAGCTCGGCGCGGACGTCATCCGCTTCGACGACCCGCGCGGCGGCCTGGACCACAAGCGCTGGCCGCTGACGAGCGACGGCGACAGCCTCTTCTGGTCGGGCCTGAACAAGGGCAAGCGCTCGTTCACGGTCGATCTGCGCTCCGACGAGGGCCGCGAGCAGCTGTCGCGACTGATCACGATGCCCGGCCCGGGCAACGGCATCTTCATGACGAACTTCCCGGCTCGCGGCTGGATGAGCTACGAGAAGCTCAAGGCCCGCCGCGAGGATCTCATCATGGTCGTCATGACCGGCAACCACGACGGCTCGTCGGAGGTCGACTACACCGTCAACCCGTCGGTCGGCTTCCCGGACGCGATGGGCCCGCGCGACTCCGCGGTACCCACGAACAGCCTGATGCCGGCCTGGGACACCGCGATGGGCGGGCTCGCCGTCGTCGGCCTGCTCGCCGCGCTGCGCCATCGCGACCAGACCGGCGAGGGCCAGCTCGTCGAGATCGCGCTGTCGGACGTCGCGATCGCGACCGTCGGCAACCTCGGCCGCATCGCCGAGGTCCAGCTCGAGGGCCGCGACCAGCCGCGCGACGGCAACTACCTCTACGGCGCGTTCGGCGGCGACTTCCCGACGGCCGACGGCCGCCGTGTCATGGTGGTCGGGCTGACCGGCCGCCAGTGGAAGGCGCTCAAGGAGGCGACCGGCACCGAGGAGCTGTTCGACACGGTCGCTGCCGCGACCGGCCACGACTTCCGCGGCGAGGCCGGTCGCTACAAGGGCCGCGACCTCATCCGCGAGCTGCTGACGCCCTGGTTCGCCGAGCGCTCGCTCGAGCAGATCCGTGAGACGTTCGCCGGCACCGGCGTCTCCTGGGGGCCATACCAGACCTTCAAGCAGCTCGTCACCGAGGACGCGCGCTGCTCGGAGGCCAACCCGATGTTCACGATGGTCGAGCACCCGGTCGGGACGTATCTCACGCCCGCCTCGCCGCTGACCTTCAGCGTCTCCGGGCGCCTGCCGGCGAGGCCCTCGCCGCGCCTCGGCGAGCACACCGAGGACGTGCTCGGAGAGCTCGACACGGCAGCCGGCGTGCAGTGACTCGCGTCGTGACCGGCTGACCTCGCCTGCCGCGCCGCCGCGTCGTCGCCCCATTGCCGGCGCGCACCGTGCGGAGCGCCATGGATGACTGCCGTCACCGCGACCGGTTGCGCCGCCGGCCCGCGACGGCCACCGGTGGCCTCGGCGCATCCTGAGGCAGCGCGACGCGCTCCCCCGGCTCGATCAGCGCGCGCTGTGTGAGCTCGGCGAGCAACAGCCCCGCGGCGAGCTCGACGGCGACGAGCGCGAGCAGCACGACGAGCTGCGTCGCGGCCGCCTCGGCGGGGGTCGCCCCGCCCAGCACGAGCCCGACGAACGTCCCGGGCAGCGTCACGAGCCCGACGCTGCGCGTCTGGTCGATGACCGGGATGAGCCCGGTCGTCACCGCGCGGCGCACCGCCGGCGCGAGCGCCTCGCGCGCGCGATCGCCGAGGCACAGCCGCGCCTCGATCTCGTCGGACTCGTCGAGCAGCGCCTCGAGCAGCCGCCGCCCGGTCAGCGTCGTCGCCGCCAGCGCCCCGCCGATGAGGATCCCGGCCGTCGGCACGGCCGAGCGCGCCGTCAGGTCGAACGCGCCGACCGCGAGCAGCGCGGCCGTCGCCGTGAGCGCCGGCACGGCGATCGCGGCGACCGCGCGCAGCCGCGCCCGCGGCAGGCCGCTCAAGCGCCCGCCCGCGGTCACGCCCGCCGTCGTCAGCATGACCGCGACGAAGGCGAAGGCGAGCGCCGGGTAGCGGAAGACGAGCGCGATCGCGGCACCGACCGCCGCGAGCTGCACCCCCGCCCGCAGGGCGGCGACGGCGATCTCGCGCCCCAGACCGAGCCGCGCGCGAACCGACAGGACGACGGCGATGACCGCGAAGCCGGCGGCGGCCGCGACCTGGGCGGCCATCGAGCTCACAGCGACGACCCGCGCTCGCCGGCCGGCAGCGGTCGCGCCGCGACGCTCACGCCAGGCGCTCGCTTCGATCGGCCCAGGTCGCGACGAACTCGGCGTCATGGGTCGCGACGCAGATCCCGATGCCACGATCGCGCAGCCCGCACAGCGTCTCGCCGATGCGCTGCGCCGAGGCGGCGTCGAGCGCCGCCGTCGGCTCGTCGAGCAGCAGCAGCTGCGGCCCGCGCGTCAGCGCGCGCGCGAGGGCCACGCGCGCACGCTCGCCGCCGGACAGGTCGCGTGCCAAGCGATCGGCCATCGCCGCCCGCAGGCTCGCCGCATCGAGCGCCGCCGCCAGAGCGTCGTCGGTGAGGCCCTCGACCCCATGGCGCAGATTGTCGGCGACCGTGCCGGGCAGCATCGCTGGCGTCTGCGCGACGAGGCCGACGCGCCGGCGCAGCACGCAGGCGTCGAGCGAGTGGATGTCCTCCCCATCGAGCGTGATCGCGCCCGCAACGGTCGGGATGAGCCCCACGAGCGCGCGCAGCAGCGTGCTCTTGCCCGCGCCCGAGGGCGCCACGAGCGCCGTGACTCGCGCGCGCGGAACGCCGAGCGCGACGCCGTCGAGCACGCGCCGGCCGGAGAGCGTCACCGCGATGCCGCGTGCCTGGATGCCGTCCGAGCCGGGGGGCGCTGCCATCGCGCCCGAGAGTACGTGGGTGCACGGCCGGCCGCCGCCCGCACGGCCTACCCGCGCGTCGTCCGACCGCTGGGAAGCTATAATTCGTGGCCGTGCGGATGTAGCTCAGTTGGCTAGAGCGTCTGCTTGCCATGCAGAAGGTCGAGAGTTCGAGTCTCTTCATCCGCTTCGAGTGAGCCCCGCCACGGCGGGGCTTTCGCGTTCTCGGTTCGCTTCCTCGTGCCGTAGACTCCCGGGCCGATGGGAGCCGCACGGGAGCACGGGGCAGGGACCGAGCGGGTGCGGACCCGGTACGTCCGTGTGCACTCCCCGGCGTCCTTCTCGCTGATCCTGGGCCTCTACTCGGCGCTCGCGCTGCCCTATCTGGTGTGGCGCTCGACCGTCATCAACTGGGACGTCTGGTTCGCGCCGGCGCTGTACGCGGCCGAGTTCTACGGTGTGTTGTCGACGGCGCTGTTTCTGTGGATCACCCGCGTCATCACGGTGCCGCGCCACCGCCCGGTGCGGCGCTGGAGCGCGGTCGACGCCTTCATCTGCACGTGCAACGAGCCGATGCCGGTGCTCGAGGCGACCGTGCGCGGCGCCCTCGCGGTGCGCGGGATCCGCGACGTGCTCGTCCTCGACGACGGCAACCGCGACGAGGTGCGCCGGATGGCCGGCGCGCTCGGCGCGTGCTACTTCGCTCGCACGACGAACACCCACGCGAAGGCCGGCAACCTCAACCACGGGCTGGCGCAGTCCGATGCGGAGTTCCTGCTGCTGCTCGATGCCGACCACGTGCCATCGCCGCACTTCCTGGAGCGCACGCTCGGACACCTCGACGATCCCGCGGTCGCGTTCGTGCAGACCCCGCAGACCTACCACAACCGCGACACGTTCCTGTTTCGCCTCGGACGGCGCGGCTCGTGGAGCGAGCAGGGCATGTTCTACCGCTGCATCCAGCCGGCGAAGAACGACTCGAACTCGGCCTTCTTCGTCGGTACGAGCGCCGTCATGCGCCGGGCCGCCCTGGACTCGATCGATGGCTTCGCGACCGGCACGGCCACCGAGGACATCCACACCTCGCTGCGGCTGCACGCACACGGATGGCGCTCCGTGTTCGTCCCCGAGGCGCTCGCGTACGGCCTCGAGGCGGAGAACCTCAAGGAGTTCTACCGCCAGCGCCGCCGCTGGGCCGCGGGCTCGCTGGGCCTGCTGCTGCGCTCGCGCGACTCACCGCTGTGCGCGCGCGGCCTGTCCCCCGCGCAGCGCCTGAGCTACCTGAGCGCCACGATCGCCCACGCCCAGGGCCCGCAGCGGATGATCTTCTTCCTGACGCCGGTGCTGTGCGTCGTGACGCTGTCGGCGCCGGTCACCGCCCGCCTGCCGACGTTCCTGGCCCTGGCGGGCGGGTACACCGCGCTCGGGATCCTCGCCACCGCGCGCTTCTCGCGCGGGACCTACCACCTCGTATACACGGAGTCCTATGCGCTCGCAAACGCGATCGCGCAATGTGCGGCGCTCACGGGGATCATTCGCATCGACAAGAAGTTCTCGGTCTCGCGCAAGTCCGTGAGTCGCGGCGAGTCGACGTGGGTCAAGTCGCTGTTGGTCGCGCTGGCGGCGGTCGCGGGCATCGGGGCGTTGTACTCCGTCGCGCGACTGAGCCTCGGACCGCCTCCCGACCGCGGCCCGCTGCTGGGCGTCTGCGCGGTGATGTTCGCCCTGACGTTCGCGCTGCTCGCGAACTTCCTGCTCTATCTGCGCCGCTACGAGCGCCGCGTGCTCGACCGGCCGCTGACCACACGTACGGCGCACGCCGCCCCGGCCCGGCCCGTGGCGCTGCGCGATCCCCTCCCGCTCCCGCCGGCCGAGGCCGAGCTCGTCGCCCTGGCGCCGCGGCGCACCGAGATCCTGACGGCGCCCGCGCTCGCGAGCCCGCCCGGATCGAGCGCCTGACGCGGGGATCCGGCCGAGGACCGGTCGGTATCGTGGGATTTCTGTTGATTAGCCGCTAAGCTGTGGGTTGTGTCTATAACTCTCACGCAGCTTCGGAGCTTCCTCGCGGTCATGCGCGGCGGCTCCGTGACCGCCGCCGCGGACGAGCTCGTCGTCACGCAGCCGTCCGTGTCGGCTGCCGTCGCGGCACTCTCGCGTGAGCTCGGTACGCCGGTCACGGAGCGCGAGGGACGCGGCATCCGCCCGACCGCGGCCGGCAACGCGTTCGCGCCGTTCGCCGCCGACGTCATCGGCCTGCTCGAGGAGGGCAGGCGCGCCGCGCGCGAGGCGGCGCACCTCGCCGACCGCCGCCTGCGCCTCGCCGCCGTCACGACCGCGGCCGAGTCCTTCGTCCCCCCGCTCATGCGCGTGTTCGGCCAGAGCAACGAGGGCATCGGGCTCACGCTCGCCGTCGGCAACCGCGAGCAGGTCCTTGACCTCGTGCTCGACCACCGCGCCGACGTCGCGATCGGCGGCCGCCCACCGCGCGACCCGCGCATCCAGTCGACCGCGATCCTGCAGAACGAGTTCGTCCTCATCACGGCGCCCGACGACCCGCATGTCGGCGGCGGCACGATCGACGCCGCCGAGCTCGAGCGCCGCGTCTGGCTGCTGCGCGAGCCGGGCTCCGGCACGCGCGTCGTCAACGAGGAGTTCCTCGCAGCCGCCGCGCTGGAGCCGCAGACGCTGACGCTCGGCTCCAACGGCGCGATCAAGCAGGCCGCGCGCGCGGGGATCGGCGTCGCGTTCATCTCCCGTGCCGCCGTCGCGCTCGAGCTCGAGGCCGGGCTGCTTGCCGCCCTGCCGGTCCGCCACCGGCCCGCGGCGCGGCGCTGGTACGCGATGTGCTCCACCGTCGGCCCGCGCCGCGCAGCCGTCGAGCGCTTCATGAACTTCGTCGTCTCGCCCGACGCCCGCGAGAGCCTCAGCGAGGCCTCCGGCATTCCGGCGGTCCCCGGGACGCGCTTGCAGAAGTAGGGTCGCGTCCCGTCGCGCGGACGGGCGCGCGACCAGCGGCGGCCGGCGCACGTCGGCGCCCGCTATGCCGCCCCGGCGACGAGCTCGTCGGCCGGCGTCCGCTCGCCCTCGACGTGCGTGACCGGGATCCCCATCCCGTTGAGCTTGCTCGGCAGGTCGAGATGCATCCAGCGCGACAACCGGCGCGGCAGCGTCGACAGGATGATCTCGTGCACGCGGCGGTCGTTGAGGACGTCGGCGATCGCGGCCATCGGATCGGCGCTGCCGACGTGGCCGCTGATGTCCGAGCCCGCCGCCTCGCTCAGCAGCTCCAGGGCGATGGCGAGCTGACGCTCGGCCTCCTCGCGGCCCGAGTCCTCCGGGTCGACGACGCGATGCAGCCCGCGCGGCGTCGCCGGCACGAGCAGGTGGAACCTCGCCGGCCCGGACCGCGCCCGGCGCCGCACCGCCGCCAGCAGGGGCTCGGTCGCGGCAGTGCGATTGGCGACGATGAGCACACGTGGCGCAGATGCAGGCATGGACACTCCTCCGGGAACTCGTGGCAGATGGCACAAGAATGTACCAAACGCCACGATCTCCGGATCGACCAGCCGGCTATGTCGCCGCGGGTACGGCTACGTCGTGGGAGCGCGCAGCTCGTCGCGGTCGGCACGCGCCCCGTCGCTGCCGAGCGCCACGGCCGCCCTGGCCGTGACGAGGTGATACAGCACGAGCACCTGCACGACGGCCAGTGACTCGGAGCGGTGCAGCTCCGTGCCGACCGTGAACTCGCCTAGGCGCTCGGAGCGCAGGTGCTGGGCGAAGTGCATCCTCGACCAGACGGACTCCTCGATCTCCGCGCCGCGCGCCGGATCGATGTCGCCGGGGATGAACAGCTTGTGCGCGTTCTCGTTCTCCTCCAGCGACAGGCCCTTGTCCCCCGCGTCGACGAAGTCCGACAGGTCCGGGTGCGTGAGCCCCTTGCCGAGCACGATCTCGGCATCGAGGTGCTCCTGGTCGCCGCGGCTGCCGGGCATGAACGAGACGACGATGTCCGCCCAGCGCTCCTGCGGGCGGATGTACAGCTCTGAGTCGGGCTCGCGGCGATCGAGCTCCTCGAGCACCTGGTCGGTCGTGTAGCCGCGCCGCGAGCAGTCGCGCTGGACCTTCCACTTGCGCCGCAGATCCTCCGGCGGGGCGAGGAACACGCGCACGTCATAGGAATCGCGCAGGGCCGGCGTGTGGTAGCCGAGCAGCCCCTCGATCAGCGTGAACTGGTTCGGGCGCGTGTAGACCGGCGGGCCGAACGTGCCGTCCTTGTGCTGGTAGACCGGCTTCAGGATCGCGCGGCCGTCGTGCAGCTCGGCGAAGTGGCGCTCCATGATGTCGATGTAGTTGCAGTCGGGGTGCAGCGGCGTGATGCCGTGCTCCGCGCGCTGGCGACGGTCGTAGCGGTGGTAGTCGTCGGCGGCGACGTGCGTGACGTTGTTCTCGCCGAGCATGCGGACGAGCCCGCGTGACAGCGTTGTCTTGCCAGTCGCGGAATCGCCCACGACTCCGAGGATGATCGGGCGGGCCATCTATGTGACTCCTGGCCTAGCTCTGGTTACCGGGCGCGTTCTTGCCCTCGTCCGACGACTCGCCGTCTTCGTCGGCGAACAGCGAGCTGGCGAGGATGTCATCTGCCTCGATCGTGACGAGGTCCGCTTTGGTGAGATCATCGCGCCGATCGTACAGACGACCCGCCTGGCGCATCCGCGCGCGGTCGATCGCGTTGCGGATGCTGCGCCCGTACGCGAAGCGGGGGCGCTCGACGCGGCGCTCGATGTACTCGCGAAACGCCTCGCGAGCCTCGTCGGTGAACTCGTACTGCTGCTGCCTGAGCATCATCTCGGCGATCTCGGCCAGCTCTTCGACCGTGAAGTCCGGGAAGTGCAGGTGGTGCGCGACGCGCGAGCCCATGCCCGGGTTCGAGCGAAAGAACGTATCCATCCGGTCCTTGTAGCCCGCCAGGACGACGACGAGGTCGTCGCGCTCGGTCTCCATGACCTGCAACAGGATCTCGATCGACTCCTGCCCGTAGTCGCGCTCGTTCTCCGGGCGATACAGGTAGTAGGCCTCGTCGATGAAGAGCACGCCGCCCTTGGCGCGCTTCAGCACGTCGCGGGTCTTCGGCGCCGTATGGCCGACGTACTGGCCGACGAGATCGTCGCGCGTGACGGAGACCACCTTCGGCTTGGTGATGTACCCAAGCCGATGGAGGATCTCCGCCATCTTCAGCGCGACGGTCGTCTTTCCGGTACCGGGGTTGCCGGTGAACGTCATGTGCAGCGACGGACGCGACGATTCGAGCCCTGCCTCGCGGCGTAGCTTGTCGATGACCAGGAGCGCCGCCATCTCGCGGATGCGCTCCTTGACGGGGCCGAGGCCGACGAGCTCCTTGTCGAGCTCGGACAGCACCGCCTCGACCGCGTCGGCGTCGTCGAGAGCCTTGACCTTCTCGGGCAGGGTTTCGATCGTCTGTGCCACTTACTGCCCCGACTTGCCGTTCGACTTGCCGCCGTGAGCGATGACCGGCGCCAGGTCCCCGCCCGGGCCGCCGTATCGCTCGCCCGCCGGCGTGTTCAGGCCGGCGTAGGAGTGGATCGTGTAGCGGATGACGCGGTCGTTGGTCTCCTGGCGCTCCAAGCGGAAGCCGGGCTCGTGCTCCGGGCGGTTGACGATGAACGACAGCGCCGACGTCTGGCGGCCCCTGGAGCGGTCGTACGCGACGACCTTCACGTAGAGGTGCGAATGCGCCTCGCGGCACGCGCGCACGTCGCGCATCACCACGTCCGCCTCGTCCTCCTCGAGGTCGAACATCGGCGGCGACCACATGTCCCACAGCCCGTTGCGCGGGTGCGGGTCATCGGTGTACTCGACCATGATCGACCAGCCGTTGCCGAGCGCGTAGGAGATCTGCGCCTCGATCTGCTCGTCGGTCAGGTCCGGCAGGAAGGAGAACGTTCCCTGAGTGAGTCTCATGTCTATCTCCTCTACGCCGAGGTCGGCGTGACGACGACGTCAGCCGTGTCGGTCGAGGTGTAATTGAACGTGATGTCCTTCCAGACCTCGAGCGCGGCGTTCAGCTCGGGGCAGCCCTTGGCGGCCTCGACGAGGATGTCCGGACCCTCGGTGTAGTAGTCGCGACCCTCGTTGCGAGCCTGGATGATCGCCTCGACGGCGGTGCGGTTGGCGCTGGCGCCGGCCGCGATGCCCATCGGGTGGCCGATCGTGCCGCCACCGAACTGGAGGATGCTGTCCTCCCCGAGGTAGTGCAGCAGCTGGTGCATCTGGCCGGCGTGGATGCCGCCCGACGCGACAGGCATGACGCCCGGCATCGAGCACCAGTCCTGGTCGAAGTAGATCCCCTGCGACAGGTCCTTCTTGTTGTAGCCGTCGCGCAGGACCTTGTAGTAGCCCATGATCATCGCCGGATCGCCCTCGAGCTTGCCGACGACGGTGCCCGCGTGGATGTGGTCGACGCCCAGCAGGCGACACCACTTCGCGATGACGCGGAACGACACGCCGTGCGTCTTCTGGCGCGTGTACGTGCCGTGACCGGCGCGGTGCAGGTGCAGGATCATCCCGTTGGCGCGGCACCAGTGCGACATGGAGCTCATCGCCGTGTAGCCGACGGTGAGGTCCTGCATGATGATGATCGAGCCGACTTCCTTGGCGAACTCGGCGCGCTCGTACATGTCCTCCATCGTCGCCGCGGTGACGTTGAGGTAGTGGCCCTTGACCTCGCCGGTGGCTGCCTGTGCACGCTGCACGGCCTCCATCGCATGGATGTAGCGGTCACGCCAGCGCATGAAGGGCTGCGAGTTGATGTTCTCGTCGTCCTTCGTGAAGTCCAGGCCGCCGCGCAGCGCCTCGTAGACGACGCGGCCGTAGTTCTTGGCGGACAGGCCGAGCTTCGGCTTCGTCGTCGCGCCGATCAGCGGGCGGCCGAACTTGTCGAGGTACTCGCGCTCCATGACGATGCCGTGCGGGGGGCCCGGGAACGTCTTGACGTAGGCGACCGGGATCCGCATGTCCTCGAGGCGCAGGGCCTTGAGGGGCTTGAAGCCGAAGACGTTGCCGATGATCGACGACGTGAGGTTGGCGATCGAGCCCTCTTCGAAGAGGTCGATGTCGTAGGCGATCAGCGCGATGTACTGGCCCGGGGTCCCCGGAACCTCTTCAACGCTGTAGGCCTTGGCCTGGTAGTGCTCGTACGGCGTCAGGCGGTCCGTCCAGACGACCGTCCAGGTCGCGGTCGAGGACTCGCCCGCGACTGCCGCGGCTGCCTCGATCGGGTCCACGCCCTCCTGAGGCGTGATCCGGAAGGCGCACAGGATGTCGGTTTCCTTGGGCTCGTACTCAGGGTCCCAGTAGCCCATCTCGGCGTACGGGGTGACACCAGAGTCCCAGCGACTCTTGGTCTTCTTCTGTCCGTCCTTCTCGGTAGTGCTCATTCCATCCTCTCGTGGTGACCTACGCGCACACTACCTTGGCGATTCTGAGATAAAAAGCCAAAGATCGTCGCGATTACATTGTGCTACGTCTATGTGTCGGCGTGCCCGGCAGCGATCTTGGCCGCGTCGGCATCCGCCGTGCGATAAGGCTCCAGCACCGCGATGTCGTCGAGCATGCCGACGAGTTGGGGCACGACCGGGGTGATCGACTCCTGCGCGCAGAAGGCGATGTCCGACGACAGGCCGGCGGCGATGATGCCGACCGAGCCGGCGCTGGCCTCGAGCGCGTCGATCGCCACGGGATAGGCGGCGGCGACGGATTGCGCGACCCGCGCCGCGTCCGTCCGCTCGCCCGGGAGCGCCGCGCTGAGGCGGCCGGCGAGGTAGACGTCCTCGAGCGTGACGCTGCCGCCCGTCCCGGCGCACACGATGAGCAGGTCTTCGGTGCGCTCCGCGAGCAGCTCCACGACGGCGCCGACGTTCAGCAGCGATGCCGCGAAGACCTCGTCGCAGACGGCGGCGGCGGCGACGATCGCCGGCGCCCCGTTGGTCGTGGCGATGACGAGCTCGCCGCCGAGCGGGGTCAGGGACTCCTCGGGCGAGTTGCCGACGTCGAAGCCGGGCGGCTTCTCGCAATCGACCTCGCCGGCCAGCGCCCTGCCGTCCGCACGCAGCTCAAGCGCCCGTTCGACGGAGCCGGCCACGAGGACCCGCTCGTAGCCGGACGACAGCGCAACCGTCATGGTCGACGTCGCGCGCAGCACGTCGATGACGACCGCCGTCGCCGCGGGGCGCACGTGCGCCCCGAGGAAAGCGACGTCGATCATGTGGGCAGCGTCAGCTCCTTCGACTCAGGCCGTCGCGGCCACGCCGGCGGCGTAGCGCTCGGCCATCTGCTCGAGCGACATCGGCGTGTAGTCGCCGGCGTGGCCGGCCATGCCGAGCTCCACCATGCGCTGCATGCAGATGTGCTTCTGACCGGCGCGCGCCGCCTTGCCGGCACCGCGCGGGTCCCAGTCGCCCGGCTTGTCGCGGTAGTGCTCGCGCATGAACGTGGTGATCGCGAGGCGCCCATCCGTGTCGATGTTGACCTTGCGCACGCCGTGCTCGATGCCGCGCTGGATCGCCGTGATCGGCACGCCGAAGCCGGCATCGACCTCGCCGCCGGCCGCCTTGAGGCGCTCGACGATGTCTGCGGGCACGCTCGAGGAGCCGTGCATGACGATGTGCGTCTCGGGCAGGCGACGGTGGATGTCCTCGATGATCTCCATCGCGAGGATGTCGCCGTCGGGGGCGCGCGAGAACTTGTAGGCCCCGTGGCTCGTGCCGATCGCGACCGCGAGGGCGTCGACGCCCGTGCGCTCGACGAACTCCTCGGCCTGGGCGGGATCGGTGAGGCAGATCTCGCCGGAGCCGACGCCGTCCTCCATGCCGCCGAGCGTGCCGAGCTCGCCCTCGACCGTGACGCCGCGCGCGTGCGCGATCTCGACGACCTTCTTCGTGACGGCGACGTTGTCCTCGAAGTCCAGCGGGGTCTTGGCGTCCTCGCCGAGCGAGCCGTCCATCATGACGCTCGTGAAGCCGAGCTCGATCGCGCTGATGCAGGTCTCCGGCGAGTTGCCGTGGTCCTGGTGCAGGGCGACCGGGATGTCCGGGTAGGTCTCGGCCGCGGCCAGCATCATGTGGTAGAGGAAGCTGTCGCCGGCGTACGAGCGAGCGCCGCGCGAGGCCTGGACGATCACGGGGGACTGCGTCTCCTGCGCGGCCTCCATGATGCCCTGGATCTGCTCAAGGTTGTTGACGTTGAAGGCTGCGACGCCGTAGCCGCCTTTGGCGGCCTCGTCGAGCAGCTGACGCATGGTCACGAGCGGCATCTGATCACTCCTGGTCGGTTGCGGGTGTGCTTTCGACGATCCGGCGCACGGAGCCCGGGCGCACGATCAGCGACTGCGTGTAGGTCCAGCCGCCGGCGCGCCACGGGGCGCGCAGGCCGAGGATGCCGCCGGTGATGGCCGTCGCGGCGAACATCGACGCGCCCTTGATGAGGTCGTCGACCTCGAGGATCTCCGTCGTCGAGAGCCCCGCCGCCGCGATCGCGGCGGCCTCGGGCTCGCGCTGGGGGGCAAGTCTGGTCTGCATGCCGCCGCCGACGGCCTTGACGGCGCAGGCGGCCATGACGCCCTCCGGCGTCCCGCCGCAGCCCATCAGCAGGTCGACGCCCGTCCCGGGAAGGGCGGCCAGCAGGGCGCCGGCGACGTCTCCGGCGCTCGGCGTCTGCACGCGCGCGCCGGCCGCGCGCAGGCGGGCGATGAGCTCGACGTGGCGGGGCTTGTCGAGGACGACGACGACCATGTCCTTCGGGCGCTTGCCGAGCGCCGTGGCGACGCGCTTCAGCACGCGCTCGGGCTCGTCGCGCAGGTCGATCGCGTCGCGCGCCTTGGCCCCGACGACGATCTTGTCCATGTAGTGGGCCGGGCCGGGCGACCACATGCCGCCCGCGCCGGCGAGCGCGATCGTGGTCAGGGAGCCGGGCTGGCCGCTGGCGCAGAGGTCCGTGCCCTCGACGGGATCGACCGCGATGTCGAAGCTGACGACGTCGCCGATACCGACCTTCTCGCCGTTGTAGAGCATCGGGGCGCCGTCCTTCTCGCCCTCGCCGATGACGACGTTGCCGAGCACGTGGGCGTGGCCGAGGGCCTCGCGCATCGCCTCGGTCGCGGCACCGTCGGCGGCCTTGCCGTCGCCCCGGCCCGCGAACAGATAGGCGGCCAGCGCGGCGTTTCGGACAGCGGCCAGTGCCAGTGGCTCGAGACGCTTCGGCAGCTCGGGCACCGCGCGCACGGCGGCACCGGCCGGCTCCTCGACCAGGGTCATGCGCACATCCTCACGGTGTTTGTATTTGCCTTCAAGCGAAATGTTTAGCGGAACTCATAGAGGAAGCGCGATTGACCCCGCGCGCACCCGGCACCGCCGCAATCCAGTGTACGACGGGCGAGCGATCCATCGTCGTGCGCCTCGCCGCGCGGGGCGTGTGGCCAGAACGAACGCCGCCGTCGACGGTCGGCCGCGTATGCGCCCGAGGCCGGCTGCGCGTCGCAGGTGTAGTTCTGTCGCGGCTGCTCGGATCTCGAACGCGAAGCTAAGCCCTCCGCACTGGCGGGTGCGCGTCGTCGGAGACCCGGCCAGCTGCGACGGCAGGTGCCTGGATGCCGCGAACTCGCGCGGCGGTGCGCGGCGTCAGCCGCGCAGGTCCTCGAGCGCCTCGGGCGTGTCGATGTCGATGCCCGAGCACAGGTGCCCGCACTCGATGCCGAACGCGCCGATGCGCTTGAGGACCTCGCGCGCGCCGACGTCGCCCTCGAGCCCGGCGATGTCCTCGAAGTAGGCGCTGCCGAGCGCGACGGGATGCCCCGGGGCGCCGTCGAACAGGCCGCGGGCACGCGTCTGCGCGCCGTGCTCGGCCGCGACGTCGGCGAAGGCGGCGATGACCTGCGGCGTGATCTTCGGCATGTCGCCGAGGGTCAGCACGACGGCGTCGGCGCTGTCACGGACCGCGGCGATGGCGGCCCGCAGCGACGCCGCCTGTCCCGTCGCCCAGTCCTCGCAGACGACGACCTCGGCCGAGCCGAAGTCGACGCCCGCCTGGATCTCCTCGGCGCGCGCTCCGAGCACGACGACGACCCGCTCGATCGCGGGGACCGCCTCGACCGCCCGGATCGCGTGCTCGAGCAGCGGGCGGCCGTCGAGCTCGGCCAACTGCTTGGCCGAGCCGAAGCGCGAGGCCCCGCCGGCGGCGAGGACGATGCCTGCGATCACGCGCGGCAGACTAGACGGTCGATTGCGGGCAACCAACCCTCTCGGCGCGCGTGATCGCCTGCACCGCGGCCGCTACGCGGCGGCCGCCGTCGTCAGCGCGCGCTCGCAGAGTACGCGCGCCAGGTGCTGCTTGTACGCCGGCGTTGCGTTGAGGTCGCCCGTCGGCTCCGTGCCGTCCGCCGCATGCGCGGCCGCGGCGGCGATGTGCTCGGCGTCCAGCGGCTGGCCGCGGAGCGCGTCCTCCGCCGCGCTCGCGCGCAGCGGCGTCTGCGCCATGTGCGTGAGGCCGATGCGGACGTCCTCGCAGGTCCCGTCGGCCGCCTTCTTGACGAGCGCGCAGACCCCGACCATCGCCCAGTCCTCCGAGCGGCGGTTGAACTTCTCGTAGCCGTAGCCGTAGCCGGCGGCGGCGAGGTCGGGCACCTTGACGTGCGTCAGCACCTCGCCCTGCGCGATCGAGGTCGTCAGGTAGCCCTCGAAGAGATCCTCCGCCGCGATCTCGCGCTCGCCGTCGGGGCCCTTGACGACGACCGAGCCACCGAGCGCGAGCAGCACCGCCGGGAGGTCCGCGGCCGCGTCACCGTTGGCGAGCGACCCGCCGATCGTGCCGCGGTTTCGGACCTGCTGGTCGGCGATCTGGCTCGTGGCCGCCCCGATCAGGCCGTACTCGTCACGGCCCTGCAGGTCGGCGTGGCGTGTCAGCGCACCGATCGTCATCGTCGCGTCGCCGACCTGGACGCCGCGCAGCTCGGAGACCCTGGCGAGGTCGACGAGCAGCTTCGGGTTCGCGAAGCGCAGCTTCATCATCGGCAGCAAGGAGTGCCCGCCGGCGAGGATGCGGGCGTCCTCGCCACCCTCGCCGAGCAGCCGGATCGCGTCGTCGACGGACTCGGCCACCACGTAGTCGAACGCAGCGGGGATCATGCCGCACCTCCGTCGGGCTTCGTAGGTCCGGATCCGGCGGAGCTCACGCCCTGCTCGGGCAGCTCCACCCCCTGCTCGCTGTCGCGCGGCCCGTCACCCTCGCCACGGGCCTGCTCGAGCGCCTGCCACACGCGCAGCGGCGTCAGCGGCATGTCCATGTACGAGATGCCCTCGTGGCGGAGCGCGTCGATGACGGCGTTGACGATCGCCGGCGTCGCCGCGATCGTGCCGGCCTCGCCGATGCCCTTGACGCCGAGCGAGTTCGAGGGCGACGGCGTCTCCGTGCGATCGAGCTCGTAGGTCGGGACCTCGCTCGCCGTCGGCAGCGCGTAGTCCATGAACGTGCCCGTCACGAGCTGACCGGCGTCGTCGTAGACGATCTGCTCGTACAGCGCCTGGCCGATGCCGTGCGCGATTCCGCCGTGCACCTGCCCGTCGACGAGCATCGGGTTGATCGCCGGCCCGCAGTCGTCGACCGCGATCCAGCGCTTGACCTCGACCTTGCCGGTCTTCGCGTCGACGTCCACGACGCACAGGTGCGCCCCGAACGGGAAGACGAAGTTCGACGGGTCGTAGATCAGCGTCTGCTCGAGGCCGAGCTCCATGCCCTCGGGCATCGCGTTCGCGTCGACGTAGGCGCAGCCGGCCACCTCCGCGAGCGTCATCCCCTGGTCGGGATCGCCGATGAGGTGGAACTTCCCGCTGCCGACCTCGATGTCGTCGACGGACGCCTCGAGGTTGAACGCGACGATCTCCCTGCACTTCAGCGCGAGCTTCTCGGCCGCGTGTGCCGCGGCGACGCCGCCGACGGCCAGCGAGCGCGAACCGTACGTGCCGAGGCCCATCGGTCCGGTCGCCGTGTCGCCGTGGATGATCTCGACGTTCGCCGGATCGACGCCGAGGCGGTCCGCGACGATCTGCGCGAAGCCGGTCTCGTGGCCCTGCCCGTGCGGGGACGCGCCGGTGAAGACCGTCACCGAGCCCGTCGGATGCACGCGTACGAGCGCCGACTCGTACAGCCCGATGCCGAGCCCGAAGCCCTTCGGACCGACGGCGCGCGAGGGCGCGAGGCCGCAGATCTCCGTGTACGTCGAGTAGCCGACGCCGCGCAGGATGCCCTGGCTTCGCAGCTCGGCCTGCTCCGCGCGCAGCGCGGGGAGGTCGAGCATCTCGAGCGCGCGGTCGAACGTCGCCGCGTAGTCGCCCGAGTCGTACGTGATGCCGTAGGGCGTCACATAGGGGAACTCGTCCTTGGGGATGAAGTTCTTGCGCCGCACCTCGGCCGGATCCATCCCGAGCTCGGCCGCGAGCTGGTCGATCGTGACCTCGATCATGTGCGTCATCTCGGGACGTCCGGCGCCGCGGATCGCGTCGGTGATGTACTTGTTCGTGAGCACGCCCACGATGTCCGTCTTGACGTTCGGGATCTTGTAGCACCCGGTCATGACGAACGCCCCGAGCTCGGGGATCATCGGCGTCAGCAGGCCGAAGTACGCGCCGCAGTCCTGGACGATCTTCGCGTGGAAGGCGGTGATCGTGCCGTCGGACTTCGCGGCCATGCGGACGTAGTCGATCTGGTCGCGGCCGTGGTGGGTGACCGCGAGGTTCTCCGAGCGCGTCTCGATCCACTTGACGGGGCGGCTGAGCTTGCGCGACGCCCATGCGCACAGCGTCTCCTCGGCGCAGACCTGCAGCTTGGAGCCGAAGCCGCCGCCGACCTCGGGCGCGATGACGCGCACGTGGTCCTCGCTGATGCCCATCTGCACGGCGTAGAACAGGCGCAGCAGGTGCGGCACCTGCGTCGAGGACCAGACCGTCAGGTCGCCGCCGCGGTACTCCGCGATGACGCCGCGCGGCTCGATCGACGCTCCGGCCGTGCGGTGGTTGACGATTCGCCGCTCGATGACGACGTCGGCCTCCGCGATCGCCGCGTCGACGTCGCCGCCGCCCATCGACCACTCGTGCGTCTTGTTCGTGCCGAGCGAGTCGTGGACGAGCGTCTCGTCCTTGAGCGCCTCCTCGACGTCGACGACGACCGCAAGCGCCTCGTACTCGACACGCACGGCCTGAGCGGCGTCGACGACCCCGTACTTGTCCTCGCCGACGACCATCGCGATCGCGTCGCCGACGTGGCAGACCTTGCCCCGCGCCAGCGGCCAGCGCTCGGGAACCTTGACCTCGACGCCGGGCGGCGCCCATGCCATCGGCAGCGGCGCCAGCAGGTCGCTGAGATCCTCGCCTGTGTAGATGGCCGTCACGCCGGGCAGCGCGAGCGCCGCCGAGGTGTCGATCGAGACGATGTTCGCGTGCGCCTCGGTCGAGCGCACGATCGACATGTAGAGCATGCCGTGGACGGTGATGTCGTCGACGTACTGCGCGCGACCGGTGATCAGGCGCGGATCCTCCTTGCGGCGGATCGCCTGGCCGACGTGCTTGGCGGGTGCTTGCGAGATCGTGCTCATGCCGGCGCTCCCGCCATCGACTCGGCGGCGGCCTGGACGGCCTTGACGATGTTCTCGTAGCCCGTGCAGCGACAGAGGTTGCCCTCCAGGCCCTTGCGCACGTCGGCGTCGGAGATCGGGCCCGGGCCGTGGCGCGCGATGAGGTCGGCGGCGGCCATGATCATGCCCGGCGTGCAGTAGCCGCACTGCAGGCCGTGGTTGGCCCAGAAGCCCTCCTGCAGCGCGTGCAGCGTGCCGTCGTCGCCGATCATGCCCTCGATCGTCGTGACCTCGGCGCCGGCGGCCTGGACGGCGAGCACCGTGCAGCTCTTGACGGACTCGCCGTCGACGAGGCACGTGCAGGCGCCGCAGTTGGAGGTGTCGCAGCCGATGTGCGTGCCGGTCAGCCCGACCGTGTCACGCAGGTAGTGGACGAGCAGCAGCCGAGGTTCGACCTCAGAATCGATCGACTGACCGTTGACGGTCATGTGCAGCGGGGCGGTTCCCACGGGTCTCCTTCCGAGAGACGGCGCGCTCCCATGCCCGGGGCGCGACCGATGTGTGATGCGCAGTCTTTCCCCTTCCTACCCATCGTGCAACTACTTAGCGAGCCGTCGTGCATCTGGGCGCGAACACCGCTCGCGGTTGGACAATCAGGCAGACGCGGGGCCCACGGAACGTCGCGTCGCGATGACGATCCCGGCCACGACGACGACGACCCCGGCGAGCTGAAGCGGCGCCGGGTCCTCCCCCAGCAGCACGATGCCGAGCAGCACCGACCCGACCGGCTGCACGGTCAGCACGACGGACGTCAGCGACGCCGGCAGCCGTGGCAGCGCGATCGCGATCAGCAGCCAGCCGAGGACCTGCGACGTCAGCGCGAGCGTCACGAGCCAGCCGTGGGCCGGCCAGCTCGGCGCGAGCTCCAGCTCGCCGAGCAGGGCACCGGCGGCGACCGCCACGAACGTGGCGACGAGCGTCGCGGCGAACAGCGGTCCGGCGGGTCGGCGCAGATCGCGCCCCATGTCGCGCAGGACGAGGATGAAGCCGGTGTAGGCGACGGCGGTCAGCACGCCGAACAACGCCCCGCGCGTCGGGTCGGCGCCGAAGGCGCCATCGCCGACGACGCCGGAGATCAGGACCGCCCCGCCGAACACGAGCGCCACCGCGATCGCGACGCGGGCGGTCGGCCGCTCGCCGAGCAGCAGCCAGGCCGCGAGCGCGACGAGCACCACCTGCAGGTTGGCGAGCACGGTCGCGAGGCCCGCGCCGACGTCGGCGATCGCGTGGTGCCACAGGATGAGGTCGGCGGCGAAGAACGCGCCCGCCGCCGCCGCGCGCGGCCAACTTCCCGCCGCAGCCGGGCCGTGGCGGCGGCGTTCGCCGAGCGCGAGCAGGGCGAGGACGGGTAGCGCGTAGGCGCAGCGAAACACGGCCGCCGTCGATGGGCTGACGGCGGCGAGGTGGACGAGGATCGCCGAGAAGGCGATCGTCAGCGCGCCCGCGACCGCGGCCAGCGCCGGACGTTGCGTCAGCGCGTCGATCATGCCCGCCGGCCGCGGCGCGGCTCAGTCGCCGGCGTCGAGCGCCTGGTTGACGAGCGCGTCCGCGCGTGCGTTGCGCGCCCGCGGCACCGAGCGGATCGTCCAGCGCTCGAAGCCGCTCAGCGCCTCGAGCGCCGCCGCGTGCAGCGGCTTCATGTCCGGATGCTTGACCTTGTAGTCGCCGCTGACCTGGCGCGCGACGAGCTCTGAGTCGTTGATGACGTCGACCTCCACGGCTCCCAGCGCGCGGGCGCGCGCGAGTCCGAGCAGCAGCCCGCGGTACTCGGCGACGTTGTTGGATGCCACCCCGATGCGCTCCGCCGCCTCGTCGAGCACGTCCCCTTGGGGCGTCGACACGACGGCCCCCGCCGCGGCCGGCCCCGGGTTGCCGCGCGCGCCGCCGTCGACGTGCACGACGACCTTCACCGCCGTGCTAGCGCTCGATCGTGGGGAACTCGCCGGGCACGCGGGCGCGGCGGCGGTCACGCGTCTCGCGCTGCTTGACGACCTCGGGATCGGGCTTCGGCGGGTCGCTGCCGTCGGCCGGGCGCTTGTTGCGCCGATCGGACTTGCGGCGGTCGACGATGACGGTCACGTTGTCGTCATCGGCGTAGTACGCCGTGAGCTTCTCGAAGAGGTCCTCCTCGAGAGCCTCCGGCACGACGCAGTAGATCATCGTGTCAGCCTAGAGAACTCGCCGCTCATCCGGCAAGCACGAGCAGGCCGCGCTCGTCGGCGGCGGCGTTGGCGAGCAGCTCGTCGGCCGTCAGGTCGCTCAGCTCGGCGCCCTGCCCGGTGACGCGGACGCCCGCGGCCTCGTCGGCGAGATCGACCTCGTAGCGGTACCAGCACAGCTCCCAGCCGACGACGATCGACACGATCGAGCCCTCGGTCTCGGACGGCAGCACGGTCACGGCCGGCTGTCCGAGCGAGCGCGCGACGCCGGAGATCCGGCGCGGGTGCGCGGTCGTGTTGAAGACGTCGAGCGCGCGCGCCATCTTGAGATCGGCGTTCGTCGGCACGGCGCGCACATGGCGGGGCTCGCGCGGGACCGTGGCCTCGGCGTGCGCGACGGGGACGACCGCTGCCTGGAGCGCCTCGTGCTCGACCGCTGCCGCCTGGCGTTCCTCGGCGTCATGGGCGACGCGCTCGGCGGACTCGATGCGGTCGACGTTGCTGTAGCCGCGGCGGGAGACCGGCACGACCTCGTCGGGCGTCGGACGGCGGACCGGGACGCGGGGCGGGCGCAGGCGCCCGAACAGCGAGCGGCCGCCGCGCGGGCCGTTGCGGCGCACGCCGAGCGCGTTGTCGGCTCCCTCGCGGATCCAGCCCTCGTTGGCCGCGCGCGCGGTGCAGAGCTCGCAGACCATCCGGCGCGCGCCGCCGGCGATGAACGGATCGGCGTGCTCACCGCGCAGCAGGGTCCGCCCACAGACGTCGCAGGCGACCGCGGCGCGCGTGGTCGAGATGGACTTGCGCGTCATCTGCCAGCAGCGTACCGCCGGGGGTTGTCCCGCGCTGCGGCGATGAAGTCGGTGACGAACCCGCGCGCGACCTCGCCCGCCGACGTCGACGCCCGGGCCGTCGCGGGATCGGGCCACAGGACGTGCTTCAGCGGCGGATCGGGGGTCCCCTCGCCGGGCGGCGGGAACGCCCGCGACAGGCCGTAGCCGACGAGGATCATGGCCACCAGGACGAGACCGCCGGCGCTCCCGGCGATCCACTAGGCGGCCTTCGAGCGCGGGCTCATGTCAGCTCGAACGATGACCGGCGCGCGAAGTCGCGGCGCGCGACGCGAGCGACCTGCCCTGTGCTAGGCGCTGACCGCCTCCTGCTCGCCGGCCGCCTGCGCGACGACCTTGGACTGCAGGTGCGCCGGCACCTCCTCGTAGTGGGCGAACTCCATCGTGTAGTCGCCGCGGCCGCCGGTCAGCGAGCGCAGGTCGGGCGCGTAGGTGAGCATCTCGGCCATCGGCACCTCGGCCTTGACCTCGGTCAGCCCGCCGCCGACGCCCTCCATCCCCTGCGGCCGGCCGCGGCGTGAGTTGAGGTCGCCGATGACGTCGCCGACGGAGTCCTCGGGGATCGACAGCGTCACGAGCATGATCGGCTCGAGCAGCACCGGCCCCGCGTTCGCCATCGCCTCGCGCATCGCGATCGAGCCCGCGAGCTTGAACGCCATCTCCGACGAGTCGACCGTGTGGAAGCTGCCGTCGAAGACCGTCACCCGCACGCCCTTGACGGGACACCCCGCGATCGGCCCGGTCCGCATCGCTTCGATGACGCCCTTCTCGACGGCCGGGATGAACGAGGTCGGGATGACGCCGCCCTTGATGTGGTTGACGAACTCGAAGCTCGGGTGCGCGGGATCGGCTTCCGCGATCGGCTCGATCGTGATGTGACAGTCGCCGAACTGGCCGCGGCCGCCGGACTGCTTCTTGTGGCGCCCGTGCGCCTTGGCCGGCTTGCGGATCGTCTCCTGGTAGGGCACGCGCGGCGGGTGCAGCACGACCTCGGCGCCGAAGCGCGACTTCAGCCGGTCGACGATGACCTCGACGTGCATCTGCGACAGCCCCGCGATGATCTGGTCGCCGGTCTCCCCGTCGCGGTGCAGGTCGATCGTCGGGTCCTCCTCCTGCAGACGCCGCAGCGACGTGTAGACCTTGTCCTCGTCGCCCCTGGCCTCCATGGCGAACGCCATGACCGGCGCGGGCAGCGTGATCTGCGGCATCGAGATCGGCTCGTCGCGCTCCGCGAGCCAGTCGCCCGCCTTGGTCTCCTTGAGCTTGGCGACGGCACCGATGTCGCCGGGGCCGAACTCCTCGGCGTGGCCGGACTCCTTGCCGCTGAAGACGAGCAGCTGGCCGACACGCTCCTTGTGGTGGGTCGTCGTGTTCATGACGTGCGTGTCGTGCTGCATCAGCCCCTGGTAGACCCGGAACAGGTTGATGCGACCCGCGAACGGGTCGGCGCGGGTCTTGAAGACGTAGGCGTACAGGGGCGCGTCGTCGCGGTGCTCGAGCGTGATCTCGGGCAGCTCGAGGCCGCCGTGCTTGACCGGCGAGGGCAGGTCCTCGACGATCGCGTCCAGCAGCCGGTTGCAGCCGAGGTTGCGGGTTGCGACGCCGCAGGTCACCGGGAACAGGGAGCCATGGTTCGTGCCGTCCTTGAGCGCCGTGACGATCTCGTCGTGGTCGATCGCCTCGCCCTCGAGGTAGCGCTCCATGAGCGTGTCCGAGACCTCGCAGATCTCGTCCATGAGCTTCTCGCGGTACTCGTCGGCGAGCGCCTGCATGTCGTCGGGGATCGGGATCTCCGTGCAGTTGTCGACGCTTGCGCCGTCGTAGCGGTAGGCCTTCATGTCGATGAGGTCGACGAGCCCCGAGATCTCGTGCTCGGAGCCGATCGGGATCTCCGTCGCGACGACGTGCGCGCCGAAGGCGTCCTTGAGCGACTCGAGCGTGCGGTAGAAGTCCGCGCGCTCGCGGTCGAGCATGTTCACGAAGATCATCCGCGCGAGATCGAGCTCCTCGGCGCGCGCCCACAGGCGGCGCGTCGCGACCTCGACGCCCATGACGCCGTTGACGACGACGACGGCGGACTCGCACACGCGCATCGCCCCGAGCGCGTCGGCGACGAAGCTCGGCTCGCCGGGCGTGTCGATGAGGTTGATCTTGCGCTCGTCCCACTCGAACGAGCTGAGCGCGAGCGAGATCGACATGCGGCGCGCCTGCTCGTCGGGCTCGGAGTCCGAGACCGTCGTGCCGTCGGGGATGGTCCCGAGGCGGGTCGTCGCGCGCGCCTCGAACAGCAGCGCTTCGTGCAGCGAGGTCTTGCCGCTACCGCGATGACCGATCAGGGCAACGTTGCGAATGCGGTCGGCAGACTTGTGCATGCCGAAGCTCCTCTCCTCGGGGAGCCGCGATGCTATTCATGCAGAACGAAAACTCAAAGGGTGACGTGCCCAGGTTCACGAGCGCTTCGGGATCAGGGCACGGATGCCCGGATCCGCGTCACTCCTCATCGTGCCGTTATGCGGCGTCCCCGATGTTCTCGTCGGACATGCGCCCGCGGAGGCGCAGCACGGCCTTCGTGTGCAGCTGCGAGACGCGCGACTCGGTGACGCCGAGCACCTCGCCGATCTCGCGGAGGGTGAGGTTCTCGTAGTAGTACAGCGCGACGACGAGCTTCTCGCGCTCGGGCAGGCGCGCGATCGCGTCGGCGATGCGGTCCTTGAGGTCGGTCGCGTCCATCACCGCGGCGGGGTCGGGCGCGCCCGGGTCCTGGAGCGTGTCGAGCAGCGAGACCTGATCGCCGGAGGCGTCGGACACCGTCCACAGCTCGTCGAGTGCGGCGACCGTCGAGTTGGAGATCTGCAGGAGGGCATCCTGGAAGTCGCCGACGGTCATCTCGAGCTCCTTCGCCATCTCCTCGTCGGTCGGGGCGCGCTGCAGCTTGTGCTCGAGCTTCGTGTTCGCGCGCTCGATCGCCCGGGCGCGGGCGCGGACCGAGCGCGGCACCCAGTCCAGGGAACGCAGCTCGTCGATGATCGCGCCCTTGATGCGGGTGATCGCGTAGGTCTCGAACTTGATCTCGCGCTCGAGGTCGAAGCGCTGGATCGCCGAGATCAGGCCCCCGAGGCCATAGGAGATGAGGTCGGCCTCCTCGACGTGCGCCGGCAGACCGGAGGCCATGCGGCCGGACACGTACTTGACGAGTGGCGAGTACGCGATGACCAGCCGTTCGCGCGCGCGCTCGTCGCCATCGCGCTTGTAACGGCGCCAGAGATCCTTGAGCTCGATTGATTTGACGTTGGTCTCCATCGGTCCCTGCCTACGCCCTCGGGTGTGCGCGCGTGTACGCCACCTTCAGGCGCGCCGACTCTACCCGAGTGTAGGTCTGTGTCGTGGATACCGACGCGTGTCCGAGCAGCTCCTGGATCGTGCGCAGGTCCGCCCCACCCTCCAGCAGGTGCGTCGCAAACGAGTGACGCAGGACGTGCGGGTGGACGGCCCCCTGCATCGCGGCGTGCCGTGACCACACGCCGAGACGGCGCCGGATGTCGGACGTCGACAGCCGGCGCCCGGACTTGCTCAAGAACAGCGCGGGCTCGTCGGCGCCGTGCGACAGCGCCCCGCGGGCGCGTTCGAGGTAGCGCGCCAGGGCGGCCATCGCCGGCTCGCCCGCGGGCACCATGCGCGTCTTTGCGCCCTTGCCCTCGACGCGCAGCTGCTCGGCGTCGAAGTCGACGGAGCTCGTGTCGAGGCGGACGAGCTCCTCGGCGCGCAGGCCGCTCGCGTATGCGATCTCGAACAGCGCGCGGTCGCGCAGCTCGAGCGGCGTCGACGCGGGGATGCGGTCCAGCAGCCGCGCGACCTGCTCGGGCGCGAGCACGGCCGGCAGCTCGGAGCCGAGCTTGGGTGCGGCCAGCAGGTCGGCCGGGTTGGCCGCGATCTCGCCGTGCTCGCGCAGCATGCCGAAGAACGTGCGCAGCGCGGCCAGCTTGCGCGCGACGCTGGCGGGCGCGAAGCGGCGCTCGGACAGCGCCGAGGCGTAGCGGCGCAGCACGCGGTGGGTGACGTCGGTCGGATCGGCGTGCTGCGCGCTCGCCCAGCGGGCGAACTGGCGCAGGTCGGCGCCGTAGGCGTCGCGCGTCTTGGCGGCGGCGCCGCGGCGGCGCAGGTCCTCGTCGAAGCGCACGAGCGCGGCGCGCCATGCCGCGCTCGTCTCCGCCGCGCCATCGGAGTCGTGAGCGTCGGCTCGGGATCGGGTGTGGGCGGGCGGGGCCATCGGCGTGAGCCTGCTTCGACGTGAGCGGCATGCGCCCCTGCACGCGGCGTGGCGCGCGCGGCTCTCGCCGAGTGGCGCACCGCAGTCCACTAGCCTCGGGTGCTCAGTGGGCGTCTTCTTCATCGACACCGCGGACGGCACCGTCGCGACGCAGCGCCAGCTCATCGCGGCCGGCGTCATGGACGGCGGCGACCTGCCGCCGCGGCCCTGGCTTCGCGTCCAGGGCTCCGGCGACGCGACGACGTTGTGGCACGCCGTGATGCGCCGCCGCGAGCGCGGGGTCTTCATCGGCACGCTCGTCATGCGCCACGGCGATCACCACGCCCTGCTGCTCGAGCGCGGCTGGGTCGAGATCGCACCCGGGGAGATCGGCCTCGAGGGCGCGACCGGGATCGTCGCTCCCGGGCCTGGGCTCACGTAGCGCCCGGCCCGCTCGCCCGCCAGGACGCGATCCGGCTCGGTCGATCCGGATTAGGCGATGAAGATCGGCGTGCCGACGGGGACCTCGTCGTAGAGCTTCTCCACGTCCTCGACGAGCATCCGGATGCAGCCGTGCGAGGCATTGGATCCGATCGAGCCGCGATCGCTCGTGCCGTGGACGCCGACGCCGTCGTAGACGCCGAGCCAGCGCGCCTTGAGCGGGTTGTTCGGCGCCCCGCCCGGAATCACCTGACCGGCGAGCGAGCCGGCCCAGGCGGAGTTCGGGACGTGCCAGGCGGGGTTGATCGCCTTGTTCTGGATCGTGTAGCGGCCCGCCGGCGTCTCGAGGCCGACCTGACCGACGGCGATCGGGTAGCTCTGCACGCGCTTGAGGTGCTTGAACAGGCTGATGCGGAAGTGGGTCCGGTCGACGGCGAGGATCGTCGTGTAGCGCTGGGCGAGGCGCGCGGTCGTCACCTTCGGCGCGGTCTTCGCGAGGTCGGCGCGGACGAGCCGGGCGCCCGGTGCCGCGCTGGCGAGGGCCTCGCGCACCTGCGCGCGCAGGTGCGCGGCGTCGACGGCGAGCCCCGGCAGCGAGCGGCGCACGGTCACGCGCTGGCCGGCGACCGAGACCGCCGCGTCGACGGGATTGCGCGAGATCCGGCTGCGAACCCTGGCCACGAGGCGCCGCACGGAGGCCTGCGAGTAGCCGACTCGCGGCGTGACGTCCGCCTTGACCCGCGCTCCGCTGAGCCCGCGCCACGTCCGGGCGAGGACGCCGCCCTCGCGGCTGCGGCGGCGGGCGTCGGCGACCATCGCGTCGACGTCGGTCTCGACGTGGGCCTCGGCTGCCGACAGCCGGAAGCGGGTCTCGCCGGCCACGACGACGAGCGGCTTCTCCAGACGAGACACGAGACGCTCGCGCAGCCTCGCGCGCGCACCGCTCTCGCTGAGGCCGCCGACCGCGACGCCGCCGACGCTGATGCCCCTCGCGAGCGTGTCGCCGCGCGACTGGTCGTACGCGATCACGGCACCGGCCACCGCGAACAGGACGGCCACGAGCGCGGTCGAGATGATGATGGTTGTCCGGCTCATGCCTCCCATGACCTGTCGTGATACCCGCCCCGTGGCGTTCACCTTAGGGGACGTTTAGGTCATGGCCACCCAGTTCGTCGCGCGTTGCGTCACACGTTGGCGCGCCGGCGCAGCACGGGATCGAGCCGTGTGGCGAGCTCGCTCCAGTCGCCGGCGCAGATGACGTCCTCCTCCTCGCAGAGGTCGCGGTTCCACGGGTGGCTGATCGTCGCGACCGTCAGGCCGTTGTCGAGCGCGCGCGCGAGGTTCTCGGGGCTGTCGTCGACGAGCAGCTCGACGCCGAGCTCGAGACAGCGCCCGACCTTGTCATGGGCGCAGTAGAGGTCGTCGAAGGGCACGCCGATCTGCCCCAGCCAGCGCGCGGTCGCGTCGTAGGTGTGGGGATCGCGATGGCTCGTGACGTGGATGTAGTGGCCGGCGTCGTGCCAGGCGCGGACGGTCTCGACGGCGTGCGGGTACGGCTGCCCGGCCAGGATCGCGGCGTCGCAGTGCGTCTCGACGATGCAGAGGTGAAGCTGATCGGGGCGCAGCCGCGTGATCCCCCAGTCCAGCTGCTCCTCGTAGGGCAGCTCGATGCCGAAGCGCCGGCGGGCCGCGTTGGACAGGACGTCCCAGTAGTGGTGCAGCGTGGAGTCGATGTCGATCGCGATGCGCATGCGGGTGGTCTCGCTCAAATGTAGACCAGTGGCGTGGTGCCAACGCCGATCCATCGACAAACGTCCAGCTCACCTCCGCCACGGCGCCCGCCCGCGCGGACGGGCTGGCGGCCGTCGCCCGCCGTCCTCAGGTGACGGCGCCCTCGGAGGCGCTCGACACGAGCTTCGCGTACTTGCCCAGCACCCCGCCGAGCTCGCTGTGATCGGGCCCCGTGAACGCCGCGACCCGCTCGGCGATCGTCGCGTCGTCGAGGTCGACATCGAGGCGGCGCGCGTCGACGTCGATCGTGATGAGGTCGCCGTCGTGGACGGCGGCGATCGGCCCGCCGCGGACCGACTCCGGCGCGACGTGCCCGGCCATGAAGCCGTGTGTCGCACCGCTGAAGCGCCCGTCCGTGAGCAGCGCGACGTGCTCCCCCATGCCGATGCCGTTCAGCGCGGCGGTGACGGCGAGCATCTCGCGCATGCCGGGGCCGCCGGCGGGACCCTCGTTGCGGATGACGATGACGTCGCCCTTGTTGATCGTCTCGCCGACGACGGCCGCCATCGCGGCCTCCTCGCCCTCGAACACGCGGGCCGGTCCCTGGTGATGGCGGCGCTCGTGTCCGGACAGCTTCACGACGCAACCCTCGGGCGCGAGGTTGCCGCGCAGGATCGCCAGGCCGCCGGTTGCCTTGATCGGGTTGTCGAGCGCGCGCACGACCAGTTGGCCCTCCGTCTCGACCGCCTCGCGGGCGTGATCGCCGACGGTGCGGCCGGTGACGGTGATCGCGTCCTCGTGCAGGAGCCCGGCCTCGAGCAGCCGCTGCGCGACGAGCGGGACGCCACCCGCGGCGTAGAGGTCGTTGGCGACGTACCTGCCACCCGGCTTGAGGTCGCACAGCAGCGGCGTCGCCTCGGAGATGCGGTGGAAGTCGTCGATGTCGAGCTCGACGCCGGCCTCGCGCGCGATCGCCAGCAGGTGCAGGACCCCGTTCGTCGAGCCGCCGCTCGTCGCGATCGCGGCGATCGCGTTCTCCAGCGAGTCCCGCGTGATGATGTCGCGCGGGCGCAGGCCCCGCTCGAGGATGTCCATGACGAGTTTGCCGGCCTCGACGGCGACCATCGCCTTGTTGGCGTGCACGGCCGGGACCATCGCGGAGCCCATCGGGCTGATGCCGAGCACCTCGAAGGCCATCGCCATCGTGTTGGCGGTGAACTGGCCGCCGCACGCGCCCGCGCCGGGGCTCGCGACATGCTCGAGCTCGTCGAGCTCCTCGTCGCTCATCTTGCCCGAGGCGTGCTTGCCGATCGCCTCGAAGACGTCCTGGATCGTGACGTCCGCGCCCTTGTAGCGGCCGGGCGCGATCGAGCCGCCGTAGAGCATGACCCCGGGGACGTTCAGGCGCGCGAGCGCCATCACCGTGCCGGGGATCGTCTTGTCGCAGCCGCTGATCGCGACCACGCCGTCGAAGAGGTGGCCGAGCGCGACGAGCTCGATCGAGTCGGCGATGACCTCGCGGCTGACGAGGCTCGTCTTCATGCCGCTCGTGCCCATCGTGATGCCGTCGGAGATCGCGATCGTGTTGAGCTCCATCGGCGTCCCGCCGGCCGCCCGGATGCCCTCCTTGACCTTCGCCGCGAGCGCGCGCAGGTGGAAGTTGCACGGCATCGTCTCGATCCACGTCGAGGCCACGCCGATGATCGGCTTCTTCAGCGCCTCCTCGTCGAAGCCGATGCCGTAGAGGTAGGCGCGGGCGGCCGCGCGCTCGGGGCCCTCGGTGAGGGCGCGGCTGCGGTGCTTGGTATCGAAGGGTGTAAGGGTCGTCGGAGGCGTCACGGGGCGGGAACACTACCCGCGCCACGCCGCTGCTCGCGTAGACGCGCCTGCTCCCACTGACCGAGGCGCCAGAGATCGCGGCGCACCTGCTTCGGATCCACCTGCCGGCCCGGCAGGTGCATGTTCGCGCTGCTGATGATTCGCCGCTCATCGCCGGTCAGCGCCATCCACTTCGCCAGCACGTCGTCGGAGTCCGGCAGCAGCGCCGAGCCGTACGGCCGCGTCTCGTCGAGGAACGTGATGCAGTACTCGCTCAGCAGCCGGCGCGTCTGCGGCAGGTACGCCACGAGCGGCTTGTGCGGGTAGATCAGGTAGGCGTACGGCGCCCCGCGGCCGTCGCGATCGGCGAGCGGCCCCTCGGCCAGCCCGCCCCACACGCGGATGAAGCCGAGATCGCGGTACATCGCCCATTCCTCGTCGTTGACGCAGGACCGCAGCAGCGCGCGCGCCTTCTGCTCCGCGCGGCGCTCGCGACCCGGGTCGTAGCCGTCGGCGACGATCAGCCTGCGGCTCGCCCGCCAGCGCTCGATGCGCTCCGACGCGACCGGCCACGCCACCTCCCACAGCAGCACGAGCATGACGATGACGCTGGCACTGAGCGCGAGCAGCATGGCTAGTGGCGCGCCACCGGGCCGGGCGGCCTAGCGCCCGCCCGCGGCACGCGGGAAGAAGATCACCCGGTCGGCATCCGCCGGGATGTCGTCGAAGCTCGTGACCATCTGCGCCTCGCGCCGGCCACCGGCGGACGCGCGGGGCACGGCGGCCCACATGCCCTCCTCCAGCTGCGCGCGGAACGCCAGGATGAGCGCGTCCTGCTCCTCGGGGACCTCGACGTCGCCCTCGGCGATGAGCACCTCCCCATGACCCGGCTTCATGCGCAAGAACCTCATCCCGCAAGCGATTATGACAAAGGGGACAAGGCCCGAGACCGAGTCCGGCGCGCAAACCGTGCCCGCCGGCCGGCCACGCACGTTCCCGTGCCAGGATCCCGAGCGCACACGGGACGCCAGGCGCGCCGCCGATGGCGCTATGTGCCCGCGCCTTCGTCAGCCGGCCGGCGCGAGCCGGGCCACGCCGACCCGTCAGCCCCTTCGCGCGAGCCCGAACACATCCACGGGCCCCGCGCCGCTGCCCAGCTCGCGCAGCCCGTCGGCGACCGCCGACGCCGCGACCGCACGCGCATGCCGCGCCGCGCTCAGCGGGTCGTCGCCCAGCGCGAGCCGTGCCGCAAGCGTCGAGGAGTGCGTGCATCCCGAGCCGTGCGCGGCGCCGTCCGGGTGCCGCTCGCCGGGCAGCTCGGTCAGGGTCGTGCCATCGAAGAACAGATCGGTCGCGGTATCGCGGTGACCGCCGGTGATGACGACGTTCGCGGGCCCGAGCGCATGCAGCGCCCGCGCCAGCTCGATCCCGTCGAGTCCGTCGTCGCCGGCGAGCGTGCGCGCCTCGGCGAGGTTCGGCGTGATCACCGTGGCACGCGGCAGGATCAGCGAGCGCAGCGCCGACACGGCCTCGAGCGCCAGCAGCCGCGCGCCCGACTCGGCCACCATCACCGGGTCGTGGACCACCGGGGTCCCGGCCGGGAGTGCGTCGAGCGCCGCGGCGACGGTCTCGATCGTCGCCACGTCGCCAAGCATCCCGATCTTCACCGCGTCGACGCCCAGGTCCTCGGCGACCGCACGGACCTGCCCCGCGATGATCTGCGGGTCGACGGGCTGCACCGCGCGCACGCTGACGGTGTTCTGCACGGTGATCGCCGTGATCGCCGTGGTCCCGTGGACCCCCGCGAACGCGAACGCCTTGAGATCCGCCTGGATACCCGCCCCACCGCCGGAATCGGACCCCGCGATCGAGAGGGCGACGGGGACGCGTCGTCGAGGCACGGACGCGAGGATACGCGTGGCCGCCCCGGCACCCTCCGCCGCTCGCCGACCTACAGTCGCCGGGCATAGCGTCCCCCCGGCCCGCGGCGCAGGAAGCCGAGCAGCTCCAGCTCGGCAAGCCCAGCGAGCGCCGCCTGCGCCTCCGCCGGCGTCGCCGCGAGCTGGCCGACCGTGTCGCTGCCATCCTCGACGCGGCGCAGCAGCGCGCGCAGTGGCCCGCCCAGCTCCTCGGCGCGGCGACCCGTCAACGCGGTCGCGACGCCGACGCCGAGGACCTCGTCGAGCGCGTCCTGCGCACCGCGGATGACGAGCGCGCCGTCGCGCAGCAGCGCGTTGGAACCGGCCGCGCGCGGCGCCGTGACCGCGCCCGGGACCGCGCCGACGGCCCGCCCGAGGTCCTGGGCGATCTCGGCCGTGATGAGCGATCCGGAACGCTCGGTCGCTTCGACGACGATCGTCAGCGACGCCAGGCCCGCGATCGTGCGGTTGCGAGCGGGAAAGCACCAGCGAAACGGCCTGAATCCGGGCGGCATCTCCGACACGACCGCCTGCGTTCGCACGAGCGACCGGTACAGCGCGCGCTTGCTCGGCGGGTAGGGCACGTCGGCGCCGCTTGCGAGCACGCTGACGGTCGGCCCTCCGACCTCCAGCGCCCCGGCGTGCGCGGCCGAGTCGATGCCGAGTGCCATCCCGCTGACGACCGTGACGCCCGCGGCCGCCAGTCCGCGCCCCAGGTCGCGAGCGACCTCGAGACCATCGGGCCCGGCGCGGCGCGCGCCGACGATCGCGACGGCCGGCACGTGCTCCCGGCCCAACTCGGCCAGCCGCCCGGGATCGCCGGCGACGTGCAGCACCGCCGGCGCGTCGGACGACTGCGCGAGGCGGGACGGGTAGTCGGGATGGTGCCGGCAGACCGCGACGAGCCCGACCGCCGAGATCTGCGTCCGCGCCGCCGCCGCGTCGAACGCGCCGTACGCGCGATCGAGTTCCGCGCGGCGCTCACCCGCCAGAGCCGCGAGCAGGCGATCGTCGCTGAGCGCGAGCAGCTCCGAGATGTGGCGGTGGTTACGACGCGCTCGTTCGATGTGGGCCGCCAGCCACGCCACGAGCGCGCTGCGCCGCAGGCACCGGTCGCACGCGTTCATGCCGCGATCCGGCGGTCGAGGATCTCGTCCTGGCGCAGGCCCAGCGCCTCGTTGACGTGCTCGGCGCGCACGCGCTCGCTGCCCGCGAGGTCGGCGATCGTCCGGGCGACGCGCAGGATGCGTTGGTGTCCGCGAGCGCTGAGCGCACCCTTCTGGTAGGAGAGTCGCAACGCGCCGTGCGCCTGGCGGTCGGCGTCCACCAGATCGCGGACGTCACGGGCCGTCATGTCCGCGTTCGTGCCCAGACCCGTGCCGCGCAGCCGCGCGGCCTGGCGCGCGCGGGCGTCGTGCACCGCCGCACGCACCTCGGCTGACGTGGTGAGCGCGGCGGCGTCCAGCTCGTGCGCGGTGGGCCTCGCCACGTCCACGAGCAGATCCATGCGGTCAAGCAGCGGGCCACTGAGCTTTCGTCGGTGCCGGGCGATGTCGCCCTCCGTGCAGCGGCAGCGGTCGGTGCCCGCGAGCCCGCACGGACAGGGGTTCGTCGATGCGACGAGCTGAAACCGCGTCGGGAACGACACGGTGCGCTGTCCGCGCACGATCGCCACGACGCCGTCCTCGAGCGGCTGGCGCAGCGCCTCGAGCGCCGCACGGTTGAACTCCGACAGCTCGTCCAAGAACAACACCCCGTGATGAGCGAGACTCGCCTCGCCCGGGCTCGGCATGCTCCCACCGCCGACGAGCCCGGACGCCGAGATCGTGTGATGCGGCGCGCGAAAGGGCCGCTCGGTGACGAGTGCCCCGCCCGCCGACCGGCCGGCGATGCTGTGGATCCGCGTGACGGTGACCGCCTCCGCGCGTGTGAGCGGTGGCAGGATCGACGGCAGGCGCCGAGCGAGCATGGTCTTGCCGGTCCCCGGCGGACCCGAGAGCAGGAGGTTGTGCGCACCGGCCGCGGCGACCGTCAGAGCACGGATCGCGGGCGCGTGCCCGCGGACGTCCTCGAGATCGGCGCCAAAGCCACCGGGAGCGGCGTGGGCTGGCGTGGGGGCGACCGGCGGGAGCTCGGCCGGCCGTCCTCCCCGCAGGATCGCGGCGACCTCACGGAGGCTGCCCGCCCCGGCGACGACGAGGTCCTCGACGAGCGCAGCCTCGCGCGCGCACTCACGTGGGACGATCAGGCCCGCGATGCCCGCTCGCTGGGTCCCCTGGGCGACCGCGAGCGCGCCGCGGCAGTGGCGCAGCTCACCCGTCAGCGACAGCTCGCCGAAGACCGCCCAGCGATCGAGCCCGCCGACCGGGACCTGCTCGGAGGCGGCGAGCAGGCCACAGGCGGTCGCGAGATCGAACCCCGGGCCGACCTTGCGCAGGTGCGCCGGGGCCAGGTTGACCGTGATCCGACGCTGCGGGAAGGCGAACCCCGAGTTCAGCAGCGCGGCATGCACGCGCTCGCGCGACTCACGGACCGCCGCGTCACCGCGGCCGACGATCGTGAACGCCGGCAGCCCGCTGCGCAGGTCGACCTCGACCGTGATCGGGCGCGAGGAGAGCCCGTCGATGGCGAAGGTGGCGACCCGGGCGAGCACAGACCGCACGCTAGGCGCCCTCGTGTGCCGGATCACCACCGATTCGTGACGAAACACGCGCGAAGTCGTGACGACTTCGCGCAGTCCGCGGCGGCGCGGAATGTCGGGTCAGATCCTGCGCGGAGTTGTTGCAAAGACGTGCTGTCACGGCACAGGAGTCGGCCTAGCGTGACGGCCATGACCAGCGATCTGCGACAGCAGCTCGGCCGCCTCGGCGAGGATCTCGCGCTCGAGCACCTCGGGCGCCTCGGCTACCGCGTCGTGGCGCGCAACTACCGCACGCGGTTCGGCGAACTCGACCTCATCGTCTGCGACGACACCACGATCGTCTTCGTCGAGGTCAAGGCCCGCCGCGTCGACGCGAGCGCCGGCTCGGCTGTGCAGTCCGTGCCGCCCCGCAAGCAGCGACAGGTCCGCGGCATGGCTGCCGCGTGGCTCGTCGAGAGCTGCGACCGCCCGCACGCCGGCGACCTGCGCTTCGACGTCGTCGCCGTCACCGTCGACCCGGTCGGCAGGCTCGTGCGCCTCGACCACCTCGAGGCGGCGTTCTGAGTCAACGTGAACGAGCAAGCTGCGGGCTCGCGCGAGCACGAGCACGCCTGCGGTCGCTCGCGCGGCGAGCGATCGATGCGCTCAGGACGGCAGCGCGAGCTGCTGGTAGGCGGTCGACTGGAAGCTCAGGCGATGCAGCGGGGACACGCCGAGCCTCTGGATCGCCGCGCGGTGCTCCGGCGTCGAGTACCCGACGTGCGCCGCGAACTCCCAGCCGGGGTGCTGGACATCGGCCCGGTGCATGTAGCGATCGCGCGTGACCTTGGCGATGATCGATGCCGCCGCGATGGCCGCCGACGTCGCGTCGCCCTCGACGATCGCTCGCTGCTCGAAGCCGATGTCGCCGACCGCGAAGCCGTCGGACAGGCAGATGCACCCCGGGCGCGCAACGCCGAGCAGCGCGTCGCGCAGGGCCGCGAGGTTCGTCTTGTGCAGGCCGCGGTCGTCGATGCCGCGCGCGCAGCGCGACACGACACAGACCTTGGCGGCCGTGCGCATGACGATCGGAAACAGCTCCTCGCGGACCTCGACCGAGTGCTGCTTGGAGTCGTTGAGCCGGCTCAGCGCCCGCAGCTCGCGCGTCGTCAGAGACTCGGTGTCGAACAGGACGGCCGCCGCGACGAGCGGCCCGGCGAGGCAGCCACGGCCGGCCTCGTCGGCCCCAGCCACCCAGCGCACGCCGAGCCGCCGGTCGTAGGCGAACAAGCGCCGCCCGCTCGTGCGCCGGCGCGTGGCCGCGGCCTTGCGACGGCGGACTGCCGCGTCAGACGGAGCGGATGCGGCCGGCCCGGCGATGGCATGGGGGGCAGCGTTCGTGGAGGGCTTCACGGTAGGTGGCAATCATGAAGCAGCGGTCGGGCGGAACGGCGCGTGTGAGCGCAACCGTGCGGCTACAGCAGTCCGATGCGCTTCGGCGGCCAGTACGTCGAGAAGGCGTTGCCGATGATCCAGTCGCGGGGGACGGGTCCCCAATACCGGCTGTCGTCGGAGGCGCCGCGGTTGTCGCCCATCATGAAGTAATGACCCGCCGGGATCGTGATCGGCTTGGGGAAGTTGCACTCCTCGCCACCACCGCAGGGGAGGATGAACGGCTCCTTCTGGCGCTTGCCGTTGCGGATCGCGTGGCCGTCGACGATCGCCAGCGTGTCCCCGGGCCCGGCGACGATCCGCTTGATGAAGTTGACCTTGGCCTTCGTCTTGGTGGGCGCCGGGCACGGCTGGTTCTCGTCGTGCTGGACGCCGCACTCGTTCGCGTTCTCGGCGCCGCTGGGCGGATGGAAGACCGTGACGTCGCCGATATGCGGGTCCCCGAAGCGATTGCCGATGCGATTGACGAGCACGCGCTGCCCGACGACGAGGGTCGGGAGCATCGACTCCGAGGGGATCCGGTAGGGCTTGACGAGGAATGCCTGGATCCCGAGCGCGAGGCCGAGAGCGACCGCGACGATGAGGATGATCTCGAGCGCCGAGTTGCTCTTGCCGGAGGACTTGTCCTTGCGGCGCTTGCCGCCGCCCGGGGCGGGTGTCGCACCGCGCTGGAGCTTGGCGGCGCCCGCGCCGTCCGGTGCCGCTGCCGCTCGCCCCCGGCCGGCCGAGGCGGGCGTCGAGGGATCCGGCTGCGAGCCGTCCGTCGGGACGGGTCCTACGACGCCTGCCGGCCCGTTCGGGCCGTCGGAGGAGTCGCTCCCGGTCACGCCTGCTCGCCGGTGGCGGCCGCTGCGGCCTCGCCTCCGGCAGCGGACCCGGCAGCTACTGCGGAGGGGTCGACGGCGTCAGCCGCGGCCTGCTCGGCTGGGTCATACACCAGCCCGGGAATGACCTTCTCCTCGGGACCGGTGTACCGACGCTCGCGCACCCGGGCGCGCTTGCCGACGCGATCGCGCAGGTAGTAGAGCTTGGCCCGCCGGACGTCACCGCGCGCGGCGATGTCGATCTTCTCGATCTTGGGCGAGTGCACGGGGAACGTGCGCTCGACGCCGACGCCGAAGGACTGCTTGCGCACGGTGAAGGTCTCGCGGACCCCGTGACCCTGACGCTTGATGACGACGCCCTCGAACACCTGGGTGCGCTTGCGCGTGCCCTCGATGACCTGGAAATGGACGCGTAGGCGATCGCCCGCCTGAAATGACGGGACGCGGCGCAGTTGAGCGCGCTCGAGACTTTCGATGACTGAGGACATAAGAGACGAAGAGAGGGGCGCGAACGAAGGGTGGCCGCGCCGAGTGCAAGATGGTAGCGGAGCATCCCCCGCGAGGAGCTGACGGGGTCTCGCGGCCTCCGGCCGCGGGCTCTCGTGGTCCTCCGAGCAGGTCCTGCGCGCGTCGATCGGCCGCTCGAGCGCACAGGGACCACCGGAGCAACCGTCTAGGTCCCGTCGGTCGCCTGCTCGGCGCGATCGTGCGAGCGCTGCTCGCGCCAGACTCGGATCTGCTCGTGGTGGCCGGAGAGCAGGACGTCCGGGACCCTCCAGCCGCGGTAGTCGGCGGGCCGCGTGTAGTGCGGGTACTCCGGCCGGCCCTCGAGCGCGACCGAGTAGGACTCCTCGCCCGCCGACGCGCTGTGCCCCAGCGAGCCGGGCAGCTTGCGCAGGATCGCGTCGCAGACGACCATCGCGGCGAGCTCGCCGCCCGCCAGCACATAGCGTCCGATCGACACCGTGTCTGAGGCGAAATGCTCGACGATGCGCTCGTCGAAGCCCTCGTATCGCCCGCACAGCAGCGTCACGTCGGGCTCCTGCGCAAGCTCGTCGACGAGCCTGTCGTCGAGCAGCCGGCCGGAGGGGGTCAGCGCGATCACGCGACGCTGCGAGCGCAGGTCGACCGGGTCCATCCCGTAGAAGGCGCGCAGCGCGGCGTCCATGACGTCGACGCGCAGCAGCATGCCCGCCCCGCCGCCGAACGGCGTGTCGTCGACCTGGCCGCCGCTCAGCGGGGTGTGCTCGCGCAGGTCCAGCGTCCGCAGCTCATGCCCGGCGGCAAGCGCGTTGGAGACGTGGCGCTGCGACGAGAACCACTGAAACCACTCCGGGAACAGCGTGACGACATCGAGGCGCAGCGCTCAGCCCCCCGCGGGCTCCTCGAGCCCGAGGAAGTCCGCGTCGACGACGATCCGCCGCGCGGCCAGGTCGACCGACCGCACGGCGTCGGCGACCATCGGGACGAGCAGCTCGCCGACCTCCAGCACCTCGCATGACGGCAGCGCGCGCAGCCCGTCCACCTCCCCGAGCGGGCGGCCGTGGACGGACACCACCTGACAGCCCTGCAGGTCCTGCGCCCAGTACTCATCGGGCTCGAGCGCCGGAGCGGCGGCCCGCGCGACGAACAGGTCGCCGCCACGCAGCGCCTCGACCGCGGGCCGGCCGTCGACGCCCTCCAGGCGCAGGATCGGGCGCTCGTCGGTGCCCGAGCGGCGCACGATCTCGCGCCAGGTGGAGTCCACCCGGACCGAGCCGCCGAGCACGAGCAGCGCCGCGCGAGGCGGCCTGGTCACGTAGAACGAGCCGTCGAGCCCGTGCGGGCGCCCGATCCGGCCGGCGTGCAGGACGTCGGACGGCGCCGGCACGCGTCAGTCCACGATGTCGACGAAGACGCGCCGCTGTTCCTTCACAGCGGCCGCCTTCAACACCGTCCGCAGCGCGTTGGCGGTACGCCCGCCGCGACCGATGACCTTGCCGTAGTCGTCCTCGCCGACGGACAACTCGAGGACGACGCTGCCGTCGTCCTCGTCAAAGGACTCGACGCGAACGGCGTCGGGGTCGTCCACCAGTGCCCGCGCGAGGTACTCGAGCAGCTCCTGCACGGATGCGCGGGAGCTAGGAGACGCCCTGGATGCGCAAGAGCTTGCGCACCTGGTCCGACGGTTGTGCACCGCGAGCAAGCCAATGGCGGGCACGGTCTTCGTCGACGCGAATCGTCGACGGTTGGGTCTGCGCGTTGTAGTGGCCAATCGTCTCGATTACGCGACCATCGCGCGGCGAGCGTTGATCAGCGACGACGATGCGCCAGATCGGATCCTTCTTGCCACCCACTCGGGTGAGTCTCAGTCGAACAGCCATGTGACGTGCAGGTTACCGACCCTGACGCATGAGCGCCTGGATGTCCGGCATCTTGCCCTTGCCGATCTGCTTCATCATCTTCTGCATCTGGCCGAACTGCTTGACGAGCTGGTTGACCTGCTGGACGGTCGTACCCGAGCCTCGAGCGATCCTCAGACGGCGCGAGCCCTTGATGAGATCGGGTCGCCGGCGCTCGAGCGCGGTCATCGAGAGGACGATCGCCTCGAGCCGGTCGAGCTCGCGCTCGTCGATCTTGACGTTCTTCAGCGCGGCACCCTGGAAGCCCGGGATCATGCCCAGCAGCGACTGCAGCGGGCCCATCTTGCGCATCATCTTCAGCTGCGAGAGGAAGTCCTCGAACGTGAACTCGTTGCGGCGCAGCTTGCGCTCGAGCTCCTTCGCCTCGTCCTCGTCGATCTGCGCCTCGGCCTTCTCGATGAACGACAGCACGTCGCCCATGCCGAGGATCCGCTGCGCCATGCGATCGGGGTGAAAGCGCTCGAACTGGTCGAGGTGCTCGCCCGTCGACGCGAACAGGATCGGCTTGCCGGTGACCGCCTTGACCGACAGCGCGGCGCCGCCGCGCGCATCGCCGTCGAGCTTGGACATGAGCACGCCGTCGAACGCGACCGCCTTGGAGAACTGCTCCGCGACGTTGACGGCGTCCTGACCGGTCATCGCGTCGACGACCAGCAGCACGGTCGTCGGCTTGACCGCCTTGCGGATCGAGACGAGCTCGCTCATGAGCTTCTCGTCGATGTGCAGGCGACCCGCCGTGTCGACGATCAGCACGTCCTTGCCGTCGCGCTTGGCCTGGTCGAGCGCCCACGCCGCGATGTCGACGGGGTCGCGGTCCGTGCCCTGCGCGTAGACCGTCGCGCCGACCTGGCCGCCGACCTTGACGAGCTGGTCGACCGCGGCCGGGCGGTAGACGTCGCACGCGGCGAGCGCGACCGACGAGCCGTTCTCCTTCATGAGGAACTTCGCGAGCTTGGCGGTCGCGGTCGTCTTGCCGGAGCCCTGCAGCCCGGCCATGAGGATCACCGTCGGCGGGCGTGACGCAAACGCGATCCCGGCGCTCGAGCCGCCCATCAGCGCGGTGAGCTCCTCGTTGACGATCTTCACGACCTGCTGGCCGGGGTTCAGCTGGCCGAGCACGTCGGAGCCCAGGCAGCGCTCCTTGACGGTCGTGGTGAACGACTTGACGACCTTGAAGTTGACGTCCGCCTCGAGCAAAGCGAGACGGATCTCGCGCATCGCGGCGTTCACGTCCGCCTCGGTCAGCGTTCCGCGCGCGCGGACGTCGGCGAGGGTCGCCTGCAGCTTCTCTGAGAGCGTGTCGAACACGGGCTGAGTCTAGGCCGCGATGGCCGTCGCCCGCTGCCCGGCGCCCGCGCCGGGGCTCGTCACGCCGTTACATCGGCGCGTGCGAGCCCGGAGCGCACCCGGTCGGACCTGCTAGCTGACGGACAGCACCATGATCACGATGAGCAGTGCGAGCAGCGCGCCGCCGTATACGAGCAGGCTCTGAGCACCGTCGTTCTTGTCTCCCATAAGACTCTCCCTTGGCCGATGTGTACGCGGCCGGTCCCCGCCGGATCGCGTCCCTCCCCTGCATCTTGCACGTTCTAGCGGCTGGATGCCATCGCGGCAAGCGCCAACGCGCCGGGGCTCAAGCGCGGCGCACGAGCGTGACCCCGTCGCGGACGCTCAGCATGACCGTCACGACCCGCTCGTCGGAGGCCACATGATCGTTGAACGCGCGCAGCGCGAGCGTCGAATCGGCGTCGTCCTCGTCGGGCGCCGCGGCCACCCGCCCACTCCACAGCACGTTGTCCGCGACGATCAGCCCGCGCTCGGCGAGCTTCGGCACGATCGCCTCGTAGTAGGCGAGGTAGCCCTCCTTGTCGGCATCGATGAAGACGAGGTCGAACGGTCCGTCGAGCGAGGCGATCGTGTCGATCGCCGGGCCGCGGCGCACGTCGATGCGATCCGCGAAGCCCGCCGCCGCGATGTGGCGCTCGGCGACGTCGGCGTGCTCGTCGGACAGCTCGCAGGTGACGATCCGCCCGCCCGTGGGCAGCGCGGCCGCCATCGACAGCGCGCTGTAGCCCGAGTAGGTCCCGATCTCGAGCACGAGCCGCGGCTGCGCGAGGTAGACGAGGAACTCGAGCAGGCGGCCCTCGATGTCGCCCGTGAGCATCTGCGGCGACGCCAGGGTCTCGTGCGTCTCGCGCTCGAGCTCGAGCAGGTGCGCCGCGGGCGGCGTCGTGTGCGCCGCGGCGTAGGACTCGACCTCGTCGGGGACGATATACGCGCTCACGTCGCCGGCGGGATCGGCGGCGGCGCCGGCTTCACCGCGCCGGCGATCGCGCCGCCGATGTTCCCCAGCGCCTGGCTGAACTCCGAGGGGATGATGAAGATCTTGTTCGCGTCGCCCTGCGCGAGCTTGGGCAGCATCTGCAGGTACTGGTAGGACAGCAGACCCTGGTCGGGGTCACCGGCATGGATCGCGCCGAAGACCGTCTCGATCGCCTTCGCCTCACCTTCCGAGCGCAGGATCGCCGCGGTCTTCTGGCCCTCGGCGGTCAGCACGGCCGACTGCTTGGCTCCCTCGGCGTTGAGGATCTGCGACTGCTTGGAGCCCTCGGCCGTGAGGATCGCCGCGCGGCGATCGCGCTCGGCGCGCATCTGCTTCTCCATCGCCTCCTGGATCGACGCCGGCGGGTCGATCGCCTTGACCTCGACCCGGTTCACCCGGATCCCCCAGCGGCCCGTGGCCTCGTCGAGGACGGTGCGCAGCTGCGAGTTGATCGTGTCGCGGCTCGTCAGCGCCTCCTCGAGCGTCATCCCGCCGATGACGTTTCGCAGCGTGGTGACGGTCAGCTGCTCGATCGCCTGCAGCGGGTTGGCGACCTCATAGGAGACGGACTTCGCGTCGGTGATCGTGAAGTACAGGACGCTGTCGATCTGGATGCCGACGTTGTCGCCGGTGATGACGCCGGCCGGCTTGAACGTCACGACCTGCTCGCGCAGGTCGATCATCGCGCCGACCCGGTCGATGAACGGCACGACGATCGCGAGGCCGGGCGACAGCGTGCGCTGATAGCGGCCGAGGCGCTCGACGACGCCGGCGCGGGCCTGCGGGATGATCCGCACGGTCCGTGCGGCGAGCAGCAGCGCGAAGAACGCGATGACGATGAGCAGGATCAGTCCGGCAGCCATTCCAGCCTCCTGTTGGGATCTTCCGTTGCGCTGTCAGTCAATGGGGGTCACGAGCGCGGTCGCGCCGCGGATCTCGACGACGTGGACGCGACTACCGGTCGCCAGCACCTCGCCGTCGTCGTAGGGGCGGGCGGTCCAGATCTCGCCGTTGAGCTTGACCGCGCCCGCGTCGCCGTCGACACGCTCGGTGACGACCGCGGTCCTGCCGACCAGCGCCGCGGTGCCCGTGCGGATCTGCGGCGGCGTGCGCATGTGGCGGCGGGCGATCGGCCGTACGAAGCCGAGCAGCAGACCGGAGCTCACGACGAACGCGATCAGCGCCGCGACGCTGCCGAGGCCGGCCAGCTCGACGAGCGCGCCGAGCAGCGCGCCAGCGGCGAACGGCGCGAGGAAGAAGCTCAGCGACACGACCTCGCCGGCCGCCAGGACCACGGCCAGCAGGATCCAGATCATCCAGGCGTCCATCGTTCGACTGTAGCTGGTGCGCCTGGGCCCGGCGAGGGCCGGCGAGCGGCCGACCCCGTCGGCGCGCGGCACGCCCACGGGGCGATTACGTCAACAGGGCGCGTGCATAGTCGTCGGCGTCGAACGGCCGCAGGTCCTCGACCGCCTCACCGATCCCGATCAGCTTCACGGGTATCCCGAGCTCGCCGGCGATCGCCAGCGCGATCCCGCCCTTGGCGGTGCCGTCGAGCTTCGTCAGCACGATCCCGTCGACCGGCACCGCCTCGGAGAAGAGCTTGGCCTGGCGCAGGCCGTTCTGGCCGGTCGTCGCGTCGACCGTGAGCAGCGTCTCGTGCGGCGCGCCCTCGAGCTGCTTGGCGATGACCCGGCGCACCTTCGTGAGCTCCGCCATGAGGTTGTCCTGCGTGTGCAGGCGCCCGGCGGTGTCGATGATGACGACGTCCGCGCCACGCTCGCGGCCCTGCTTGATCGCCTCGAACGCGACCGCGCCGGGGTCCGCGCCCTCGCGGCCGCGCACGATCTCGCAGCCGGCGCGCTCGGCCCAGCCGGCGAGCTGCTCGACCGCGGCGGCGCGGAACGTGTCGCCCGCGCCGAGCACGACCTCGAGGCCGAGCTCGCGCTGCAGGTGCCAGGCGAGCTTGCCGATCGTGGTCGTCTTGCCGGTGCCGTTGACGCCGACGGCCATGATCACGGTCGGCGTCGCGCGCACGTCGATGCGCCCGTCGCCGACGCGGGCGATGTCGGCGAGCATCTCCGCGAGCCGCGCGCTCAGCGCCTCGCCGCCGACGATCTCGCCGCCGGCGGCCTGCGCCTCGAGCTCGCCGACGACGCGCGCGGTCGTCGCGGCCCCGACGTCGGCCATGATCAGCGCCTCCTCGAGGCGCTCCCACGTCTGCTCGTCGACGTCGCCCTCCAGCAGCGTCGCCTGGATCTCGGCTCCGAGCGCCTCGCGCGTCTTGGAGAGGTTCTGGCGCAGCTTGCGAAAGAAGCCGCGCCGGCGCTCGGGCTCGGCCGCCACCTCGGCCGCGGTCGCGGCGGCGCCGGCCCTGGCGCCGTCGGTGATGAAGAGATCGGTCCAGTCGCGAGCCATGGCGATGCGCGACGATAGCGCCATGGGCATCGCGTTCCGTCCCGGCCGCTCCGACGAGTCACCCGGGCGCGAGCTCATGGCCGAGCTCAACGACCTGCTCGACGAGCAGTACCCCGGGCGCGTGCAGCGGCCCGGCTCCGTGACCACGCCCGACGAGATGCTCGCCCCGAGCGGCACGTTCCTCGTGGGCTACGAGGGCGATCGCGCGATCGCGATCGGCGGCGTGCGCCGGCTCGAGGACGGCGTCTGTGAGATCAAGCGCATGTACGTCGTCCCCGGGGCGCGGTCGCGCGGCGCGGGGCGAGCGCTGCTGAGCGCCCTCGAGGACGCCGCGCGCGGCCTCGGCTACGACCGCGTGCGCCTCGACGCCGGGCCGGCACAGACCCACAGCGTCTCGCTGTTCCTGCGCACGGGCTACGTCGAGATCCCGAAGTACAACGCCAACCACATCGCGGTCTACTTCGCTGAGAAGCGCCTCTGACGACGCAACAGCGGCGCCGCAGCGCGCGGGCACGGACCGTGTCCACCTCTGAAAACAGACCGACCCCCCGCGGATGCGGGGGGCCGGTGTCCTACGCCGTCCTCAGTGGCCCGCGATCAGATCACGAGCACGGGTTGCCGGTGAAGCCGGCCCTGGCCTCGGAGACCACGATGTCGCCGACGCCCGGCAGCAGGCTCTCGAACCAGATCCCTCGCTGCGTGACCGACGTCGCCGTGTTGACGGTGTTGTTGATGTGCAGGGTGCCGAGCAGCAGGTTGATGTTCGCGCTGCCCCCGGCATTCACACCCGCGGGCACGCCGTTGATCGTCAGGCCGGTGATGTTCCCCGACCCGCTGAGCACCGGTGTGCCGCCGCTCGTGCAGCGTGCCTCGGCGTGCGAGGTCAGCACGCTTGCCCTCACGATCTTGCCGGCCACCGGGATGACCACCGTCGCGGTATTCGCATCGGCCTCCGCGCGATCTCCGATCGCGGGTGCCGTCAGCGCCGGGTTGTCCGGCGTCGCGTTCGTCGACGAGCCGGCGACCTGCGCCGTCAGCCCTCCGATCGCCGGCAGGTTCAACAGCGAGGCGCTGGCGTCCTTGCACGGCGTGTAGGGGTTGTTGGAGATCGCCTGCTCGATGCCGAGGAGGCGCAGTGCCGCGCCGCGGCAGGAGAACGTGCCGGAGCGATCGTCGTCGATGATCTTGCCGAGCCCGTCACCGTCGAGGATCGTCGCGTTGTCGGGCGCGGACAGGTTGACGTGGAACGTCTCGTTGGGCTCGTCGACGACATCGCCGACGACGTTGACGGTGACCGTCTTGCTCGTCACACCGACGGGGAAGGTCACCGTGCCCGACGCCGCCTCGTAGTCGGCAGGCGAGGTCGCGGTCGCGTCGGACGTCGCGTAGTGAACGCTCACCACCGACGTCGACGCCGCATCCAGCGACACGGTGAACGTCGCCGGGGTCGGCGGAGCCAGTCCCGTGTTGCCCTCGGTGACCGTCGCGTCACCGATCGACACCTTCGCCGCCGGGGCGGCGACCCACGTCTTGGCGGCCGTGGCCGTCTGACGCGAGCCGTCCACGGTGATCGACGCGTTGATGGTGTCGTCGCCTGCGGACGCGCCGGTGTACGTGAATGTGGCCTTGCCTGCCGCGTCGGTCACGCACGACGCCGGGACACAGGTTCCGGCGGCGCCCGCGTTGGCCCCCGTCACGATGAACGAGACGAGGACTCCGGCGCGCGGCGTATCGTCGGGATTGGTCACGGTGGCGGTCACCGTGTGGGTGGTGCCGACCGGGTTGGTCGCCGTCGGCGGATCGAGCGCCAGGTTCGGCGCGTCGACGACGATGCCCGAGCCCGCGATGAGGACGTACGCCTCGCCGCAACGCGCAACTCCGGTATCGACGTCCTTGCCGCACGTCGGGGCGGTCGGGACGTCGGTGGCGATCGCGAGTGCGCTCCAGTCCGTCGGGAATGTCGGGAACGTCTCGTGGACCGAGCAGCCCCAGCCGCGCAACGTCGTGCTCGACAGCGAGTTGAACTGCGCCGCGTTGGAGATCAGCGCGACATCGCCGCCACACGGGGGCCCCTGGTTCTCCGTCCACGTCGGCGTCGGATCGATCGTCAGCTTCGGAAGCAGATCGTCGAGGCCGTCCGGGACGCCGTTACCATCGTAGTCCGGGTCGGTGCAGGTGAAGTCCAGGTAGAGATTCGTGGCGCCGTCCTGGACGCCCGCGAAGTCGATGCTGGTGGCGATGAGCTGGTTGCCGCCCTGCCCGAAGTGGTATTGCGGATCCGTGCCGATGAGGACACGATTGCCGGCCTTCGTGTTGCCGCCGGCGCGAGCCATGACGGCGTCCGCCAGCGCCGTGGCGTTCTGGCTGACGACGGCGGGCAGGCTGGAGCAGGTCGGGTCGCCCACGACCACGAGCTGGTAGTCGGCGAACTGCGCGGCGGTCATCGCACCCCACGTCGCATCGGATGCCATCGTGACGGTGAATCCCTTGGCGATCGCTTCCGTCGCCTCCGAGCTCGATGGACCACCGCTGACGGTGCTGTCAAGTATCAGTGCCTTCTGGCCGGTCTCGGCTTTGGCGGCGGGCGACCCACTGAACACGATTGCGAACGCCAGCGTCGCAAACGTGACCAGTGTCAAACCGACGATCAGCGCGCCGTTGGCGCGACAACGAACGAATTGCACGAAATCCCCCTCAATGGGTGTGTTGCACGCTTATTTATGCTGCCGTGCCACCACAAAGGTAGGGTAATAGAGCACACGACGCCCGGTTCTGTGATCCTTCTCACTCAAGCAATGAGACCACCTTGTCGACATCATCGATTCCTGTTCGCGCTGGCGACACTCGTGTGTATCACCGGCACACTTGTGTCCTCCGCGCGCGTTGACGCGCATCTCGGGCCGCTGTCGCAGCGCATCGTCGTAGAGGGCTTGTCACCGCAGGTCGCCGGGGTGCGGGTGCGCTCCGTCGAGGGGGCGATCGGAAAAGTCGCGCTGACGACCACGGGTTCGACGACCGCGATGGTGCTCGGAAGCTCGGGGCAGCCGATCCTGCGTAGCGGCCCCCGCGGCATCGAAGCCAACGCCTCGGCACCGGAGTGGTACACGGACAACGAGCCACTCGGGATCGCCACGGTCCCACCGACGGCGACGCGGCGGGCACCGACGCGCTGGGTGCGCGTCTCGGCTCAGCGCACGTGGGAGTGGTTCGACCATCGGCTGCATCCCGCGGGAGCTCCGATCGTCCGCTGGTCGATTGCCCTGCGCGTCGATGGCACGCGCGTCGTGGCGCGCGGCCGCGTGACAAAGGCCGCGGGCGTCTTCGGGTTGCGCGCCGACGCGCGCGGCCTGCCGGCCGGCACGCATCTCGCGGTCGTCGAGCGCCCGGTGCCGGCGCTGCGGCTCGGCAACGACGCGAGCACACCGATCTCGGTGCTGGACGCGGACGGTGAGCTGTTCGCGCGCATCGGTCCCCGGGGCGTCGAGATCAACGTGCACAGCCGCGCATGGCTCGCCACGGCGCAGTTTCGCAACCGAGACCTGCTGGGCACGGTCATCGATCGCCGGGCCGCGCCGAAGCTCGTCCTGCTGAGCACGACCCCCGAGCTCGTGTGGCCCGACGCGAGGCTCGTGCCGCGGGCGGTCCCGGCTGCAGCCGCCGGCCCGCGGCCCGTGGCCGGCCCGGTGCGGGTCGCCTCGTGGTCGATCCCGGTCCTCGTCGGCGACGGGTCGGGGGCCCGTCGGGTGATCGCCGGCACGACGTTCGTCCAGCCTCAGCCGGCTGACACAGGCTCCGCCCCGTCGCGGCCTACGTCGGCGATCGCGTCGCGAGGGCTGCAGCCCTCCCCCAACCCCGATGACGGCGGTGGCGGTCTCGGGATCGTGCTGCTCATCGTCGCCGCCGGCGCGCTGCTCTGTGGCGGCGCGCTGATCGTGCGCAGCCGCCGTTAGGGCCCGTGCAGCGGACCCGAGCCGTCAGCCGGCGGCCGCGGCGTCCTGCGGCACGTCTCGCGGAAGCCGCCGCGAGACGACCTTCGACACCCCGTCGTCGCCCATCGAGACGCCGTACAGCGTGTCCGCGGCCTCCATCGTGCGCTTCTGGTGGGTGACGACGATGAACTGGGCGCGGTCGGAGTAGCGCCGCAGCAGCGTCAGAAAGCGCGTGATGTTCGGGTCGTCGAGCGCGGCCTCGACCTCGTCGAGGATGTAGAACGGGCACGGCTTGGCGAGGAACACGGCGAACAGGAACGCGATCGCCGTCATCGACTTCTCACCGCCCGACAGCAGCGACAGGCGCTTCATCGACTTGCCGGCCGGCGTGATCTCGATCTCGACGCCGAGCAGATCGTCCTGCGCCCCGGTCGCCGCGACCTCGGCCTCCGCCGCCGCGTCGGCGTCCTCGGCCGTCGCCTCGCCGCCCGCGTCCTCGTCGTCGCCCGCGCGGGCCGTCGCGAGCCCGGTGATCCCGAGGTCCTCCTTGACGAGCCGCAGGCGCCCGCGACCGCCGGGGAACAGCTGGGCGCTGAGCTCCTCGAAGTTGCGTGCGGCGGCGTTGAAGGTCTGCTCGAACGTCTCGTTGATCTGGCGGTCGGTGTCGCGGATCAGCGTGCGCAGCTCGCGCAGCGCGGTCTCGAGGTCGTTGCGCTGCGTCTCGAGCTCGGTGACGTGCTCGAGCGCGCGGTCGTACTCGTCCTTGGCCAGCGGGTTGACGGGGCCGAGCTGCTCGCGGCGGCGCTGCAGGCGCTCGATGCGGCTGCGCAGGCCGGCGGACTCCTCGTCGGACAGCGCCTCGATCGCGGGCTCGGCGGGCAGGCCCAGGCGTTCGGCGAGCAGCGCGAGCTCCTGATCGGCGTCGGAGGCCTGATCGCGAGCCTGCTGCGCGCGGACCTCGGCGGCGGTGACGAGCTCGCCGCGATCGCGCAGGCGCCGCTGGATGTCGGCCTCCTCCGTCGCGCAGGCGCGCAGCTTCAGGGCGAGCCCCTCGCCCGCCGCTCGGTCCGCGGCGAGGTCGGCCTCGAGCAGCACGACGCGCCCCGCGATCGCGCTCGCCGCGGACGCCAGCGCGGCGCCCAGGCGGACGGCATCCGGCGACAGCGCGCGATCGGCGGCGATCCGATGGCGCAGCCCGGCGATCCGCCGGACGCGCTCGGACCGCTCGCGCTCGGCGCGCTCGGCGACCCGGCGCTCGGCGGCGAGCTCACCCTCGATCTGCGCGCGACGCACGGCGGCGGCGCCCTGCAGCGGCGCCTCGCGGCGCTTGGCGATGAGCCACACCGCGCGGCGCGCCTCCTCCTCGGCCGCCGAGAACGCCCGCGCGGCGTCACGGCGCACGCGCTCGGCCTGCTCGCGCGCCGCGTCGGCGGTCGCGACCACGCGCTCGGCCTCCTCGCAGGCCCCGCGCGCGGCATGTTCGGCGCGGACCGTCGCCTCGCTCGCCGCGATCAGCTCCTCGCGCCGGTTGCGCTCGGCGAGCACGCGCTCCTCGCCGCCCTCGGGCGCCTGGCGCAGCTCACGGTGACGGCCGTGCCAGACGCGCCCGTCGCGCGTCGTCGCGATCCCGTGAAATCCCGGCGGCAGGTTGTGGATCTCCTCGACGATCCATGCGTTCCACAGCAGCCGCCGCGCGACCTCCAGCTCGTGCTGCTCGCCGTCGATGACCGTCACGAGGTGGCGCGCGCCCGGTGCCGGCGGGTGGGTCGCCTGAGCCGGCCCGGGCGCGAGGTCGCCCGTGATCAGCACGCGCCCGCCGTCGGCGCCCGAGGCGTCGAGCAGCGCGTCGGCCTCGCGGACCTCGTGCACGAGGCCGGCGCTGACCAGCCCGCCGAGCGCGGCCGCGACCGCGCGCTCGTAGCCGGGCCGCACCGTCAGCGCGTCGGCGAGCGAGCGCCGCGCGCCGCGCGCCTGCGAGGCGCCGGCGCGGGCGCGCAGGAACTGATTGCAGGCGGCGAGGTCGGCGCCGACGCGGGCGGACTCGCGGCGCGCGAGCTCGAGCGCCCGGTCCGCGGCGCGACGCCCGCCCCGCGCCCGCTCGGCGGCGGCCTCGGCGAGGGCCAGCTGCTCGCGGCGCTCCTCGGCGAGCTCGCGCTGCTCCTCCACGAGCCCAGCGGCGTCGAGGCGCGTCTGCTCGAGCGTCGCGAGCTCGCGCTCGAGCTCGGCCTCGTGATCGGCGGCGAGACGCTCGAGCTCGTCCTGGAGCGCCGCGATCCGCTCGCGCCCCGCGCCCTCGAGTGCGTCGCCCTCGCCGAGGTGCTCGCCGCCGGCCTCGAGCGCGGCGAGCTCGAGGCCGCGGCGCTCGATGCGCTCGCGCAGGTCCTCGGCCAGCGACGTGACGCGATCGAGCCGGAGCTCGATGCGCTCGGCCGCCGAGCGCGCCGCGTAGACCCGACGCGCGAACGCCTCGCGCTGCTCGCTGCGCGCCGCCAGCGCCTCGTCGACCTCGCGGCGGCGGGCCGCGACGGCCGTCAGCTCGGACTGCGCCTGCTCGCGCGCCGCGCGCGCGACGGCGGCGGCGTCCTGCGCCTCGGCGAGGCCCGCGCGGCGCACGCGGGCGATGTCGCGCACGAGCTCCCAGCGCGCCTCGATCGTCTGGCGCTCGAGGCGCTCGTGCAGCTCCGCGGCCTCGGCCTGGCGCTTGAGCGGGCGCAGCCGCGAACGAGCCTCGCGCTCGACGTCGAGCGCGCGGTCGAGGTTCTCCTGCGTGCGCTCGAGCTTGAGCTGCGCGCGACGGCGGCGCTTGCGGTGCTTGCCGAGGCCGGCCGCCTCCTCGATCAGCAGCCGGCGCTCGCGCGGCTTGGAGGTGACGATCGTCTCGACGCGCCCCTGCGACACGACGGAGTGCATCTCCTTGCCAAGGCCCGTGTCGCTGAGGACCTCGAGCACGTCGACGAGCCGGCATCTCGCGCCGTTGAGGCGGTACTCGCCCTCGCCGCTGCGATCGAGCCGGCGCATGATCGAGATCTCGCCCATCGGCACGTCGACCGCGCCGTCGGAGTTGTCGATGACGATCTCGACCTCGGCCGACGAGCGTGCCTGGACGCCGCGGCCGCCGCCGAAGATGACGTCGCGCATCGACTGGCCGCGGACGGCGAGCGGCGACTGCTCCCCCATCGCCCACAGGACCGCGTCGGTGACGTTGGACTTGCCCGATCCGTTGGGCCCGACGACGACGGACACCCCCGGCCCGAACTCCAGCCGCGTGCGATCGGGGAACGACTTGAAGCCCTTGAGCGTCAGCGATCTCAGGTGCACGTGGTAGCCACCTCGATCACTCGGCGGGATCCCAGATCTCGTCCTCGTCGGGCGGGTCCGGCGCGTCCGGATGCAGCGTCTCGAGCGCGATCCGGGCGGCCTCCTGCTCGGCGTGCTTCTTCGAGCGCCCGGCGCCGCGTCCGACCGGCGCTCCGGCGACGGTGGCGACGACCTCGAACGTGCGGTCGTGCGGCGGCCCCGCCTCCACGTCGACGGTGTACTCGACGGTCTCCGAGTGACGCGCGAGGCGCTCCTGCAGCGTCGACTTGAAGTCGACCGGATGCGTCAGCGCGTTGGCGATCTCCGGCTGGAAGGCCTCGACGACGGCGGCCGCCGTGCGCTCATAGCCGGTGTGCAGGTAGCACGCGCCGATGACGGCCTCGATGACCGACGCCAGCACGCGCTCGGTCTCGACGAGCGATTCGACGCTCTGGCCGATGCCCGTCGGAGCCGAGGCGCGCAGCAGGTCGGGCACCCCGAGGCGCTCCGCGACGGCGCGGCAGGACACGCCGGACACGCTCTGCGCGCGGATCTTCGTCAGCCGGCCGGCGCCGAAGCGCTCGGCCTCCAGGCGCGGATAGAGGTGCGCGGTCAGCGCGAGGCCGAGCACGGAGTCGCCGAGGAACGCCAGCCGCGAGTACGAGTCGCTGCGGCGCTCGGTCCACGAGGCATGCGTGAAGACCTGCCGGTGCAGGTGCTCGGGCAGCTCTTGCAGAAGTGCGGTGAGCAGCTTCAGGACTCGGTGGGCTCGTGGTCGTCTGACTGCGCCAGGACGAAATCGACCGCCTGACCAACCGTGACGATCTTGGCTGCCTGCTCGTCGGGCATCTTCACACCATAGGAGTCCTCGAGCTCCTGCACGAGCGTGTAGAGATCCAGCGAGTCCGCCTCGAGGTCGGCGCGGAAGCTCGTCGCGTCGTCGATGCGGGCCGGATCGACGTCGAGCTCGTCGACGAGATGCGCCTGGATCAGCGCGAAGACCTCTTCACGAGTCATGACGCGGACACGGTAGAGCCGCTCTCGGACATCGCGGCGCCGAGCTTGCGCAGCGCCCCCGCGCGCTCGAGCGCGTCGTGCGTGCGACCGACGACGTCACCCGTGACGCCGCGCGCCGCGAGCAGGATCGCGTGCTCGAAGCCGCGGCTCGTGAAACGCCCGTGGCCGACGACGCCGATCTTGCGCAGGCCGAGCAGGTACGCGCCGCCGGCGGTCTCGGGCGAGATCTCGTCGCGGAAGCTGCGCAGCGCGGGACGCATGAGCACGCCGCCGGCTCGGGCGCGGCGGGTCGACATGGCGGTCGAGCGCAGCTCGGCGATCATCTTCGACGAGACGCCCTCCATGACCTTCAGCGTGATGTTGCCGGTGAAGCCGTCGGTGACGACGACGTCCGCGATGCCCTCCGTCAGGGCGTGGCCCTCGATGTTGCCGACGAAGTTCAGCTCCTTGGCCTCCGACAGGCGCGCGTGGACGTCGAGCACGAGCTGCGTGCCGCGCGTGGACTCCTCGCCGACGGAGAGCAGCGCGACCCGCGGGCTGGTCACGCCGTGCACGACGCTCGCGAGCGCCGACCCCATGAAGGCGAACTGGACGAGGTGCTCGGCGCGGACCTCGGTGTTGGCGCCGACGTCGACGAGCGTGACCGGCGCGCCCGGGACCGGGACCTGCGCGGCGAGCGCGGGTCGCAGGATGCCGCGATCGCGCTTGATGTTGAAGAGCCCGGCGGCGAGCGCCGCACCGGTCGCGCCGGCCGACACGAGCGCATCGGCCTCACCGTTGGCGACGGCCTGCGCGGCGCGCACGATCGAGGCGTCGCGGTGCGAGCGCGCGGCGGCCGCGGGGTTGGCGGACTTGGCGATCGACAGCGGAGCGTCGATGACCTCGATGCCGGGGCCGGCGTTGCCCATCTCCGCGGCGGGTCCGAAGAGCAGCACGCGCACGCCGTGGCGCGCCGCGAGGTTCGCGCCCTCCGCGACTTCGGCCGGACCGAGATCCGCGCCGTTGGCGTCGACCGCGACGATCGGCAGCCGCGACGGTGCCGCGGCGTGGTCGCCTGCCTTCGTGCGCCTCATCCGAGGTCTGTCTCGCCAGGACGGCATCCGCCGGCGCAGACTACCGAGAGGCCCGCGCGAGCGGACCGCACGACGGCCGGGCTAGTGGTCGTGATCGTGGTCGTGCGCCGAGGGCGCGACGACCTCGGAGCCCTTGTAGCTGCCGCAGTTCGCGCAGACGCGATGCGGGCGGCGGGGCTCGTGACACGTGGGACACGCGTTGTAGACCGGCGACGCCATCTTGTGATTGGCACGGCGCTTCGCGGTCCTGCTGTGTGACTGCTTTTGCTTGGGGACGGCCATGGCTTCGCGGAAGGGTACAGCAGGACCGCGGCCGCCCGCTCTCCCCCACGCTCCCCCGGGTGCCGCGTTGCGAGCGGTTGCACCGTGCAGGATTGGCGCGTTCCCCCTCGAAGTCCCGCGTTATGACCGACCTGGAGCTCGATCCGGACCTCCTCATGATCCTGCAGGTGCTCGAGACGCATCGCGTCGAGTTCGTGCTCGTCGGGGACGTCGCGGAGGCGATCTACAACCACGGTGGCTTCGTCTCGGGCGTCGCGATCGTCCCGGGCGGCTACGGCCGCAACGTCGAGCGCCTGATGACCGCGCTGCATGCCATGAACGCGGAGCTCGGCATCGCCGGGCGGCCGGACCCACGCGACCTCGACTGGCGGCGCATGGACCTGCGCGAGATCGCGCCGTGCGCGTTCATGACGACGTACGCCGACATCGACATCGACTTCCAGCCCGCCGGCACGAACGGCTACCGCGACCTCTTCCAGGACGCCGATCGCTGCGAGCTGTCGCGCGGCGCGCGTCCGCACGTCGCGTCGATCGACGATCTCGAACGCGTCCGCCACCGTGGCGCCGGCGCGCCGCCCGCCGCGATCACCCCGCCGCCGTCGACCAGCCACCGGGCGCCCCGATTGTCCGATCCGACCGAGCCTCCCCCGCGTCCCGTCGCGCCGCCGCGCGCGACGCTGCCCGACGACGACGAGAGCGGCCTGCCGCTCGAGCCCGAGGTCTGGACCGAGGAGGAGTTCCGCGCCATCCGCGCGGGTCGCGTGAAGTACTAGCGCGGGGCGCGGAGCCCGAGCTCCACGCGGTACTTCTTTCGATACTGGCCCTGGACGTCGAGCACCCGGCGGACGTACTCACGGGTCTCGGTGAACGGGATCGCGTCGACCGCGAAGCGTCGCTCCGGCGTGTTCTTGGCCTCCGCGATCCAGCGGTCGACGTTGCCCTCGCCGCCGTTGTAAGCGGCGAGCGCGAGCACCTTGTTGTCGTCGTAGCGGTCGAGCAGGTAGCGCAGGTAGTAGACGCCGTAGGCGATGTTGATCTGCGGCGTGGCGAGGTCGCCCTGCTCGAACGCCGTGCCGCCGGAGAGCTTGGCGATGTAGGCCGCCGTCGCGGGCGTGATCTGCATGAGCCCGCGTGCGCCCGCGTGCGAGGTCTGGTCGCGGAACTTCGACTCGGCGTAGATGACCGCCGCGACGAGCGAGGGATCGATGTTCTTCGCGGCCGCCTGCTGGCGGATGACGTCCTCGTGGCGCAACGGGAGGGCGAGCTCGCGCACGGCGTCCGGCAGGCGCGGGATCACGATCGCGGCGAACAGCGCCATCAGCATCGCGAAGCCGAGCAGCAGCAGCGCACGCCGCCGCCGGCGCCGGCGGCGCCGGATGGATGCGGGATGGCCGGGCCGGGCGATGGCCGGCCGGGTGGCGGGGCGGGCACTCACGATGCGCTCAGTCTGTCGAGCACGGCAGACAGCTTGCGCTCGAGCGCCTCCACCGTATCGCCGTTGTGGATCGTGAACGTCGCTCGCCGCGACTTCTCGTCCTGCGAGAGCTGACGCGCGGCCCGCTCGGCCGGCGCGACGTGGCCGCGCCCCGCGGCGCGCTCGGCGCGCACCTCCTCGTCGGCGACGACGGCGATCGTCACGTCGTAGCCGCCCTCCATCCCCGCCTCGAACAGCAGCGGCGTCTCGACGACGGCGGCCACCGGCGCCGGCCGCAGCGCGGCGATCTCGGCACGCCAGGCGGCGATCCGGGCCGCGACCCGCGGCCACAGCTCGCCCTCGAGCCACGCCCGCTCGTCGGGCGAGGCGAACACGCGGGCCGCGACCGCCGCGCGGTCGACGACGCCGGCAGGCGCGACGTCCTCGCCCCAGCGGGCGACGACCGCATCGCGCACCTCGGCGGTCGCGTACAGCTCGTGGACGACGGCGTCGGTCGACAGCGTCGCCGCCCCGAGGCGCGCGAGCGCTCCAAGAGCGGTCGACTTGCCGGCGCCGATGCCACCCGTCAGGCCGACGAACGGGACCTGGGCCACGTCCGTCGCCTGCGACTGGCTCTACGCCGGTTCGTCGGTGCCCGACTCGGCGACGGTCGCCTCGGGCTCGGCCTCGGCGACCTCCGCGACGGAGACCTCGTCGGCGACATCCGGATCGTCGGCGACCGCGACGTCGGCGGCGGCGGCCTCCGCGACCGGCTCCTCCTCGGCGACCGGGGCCTCGTCGGCGACCGCGGCCTCGGCGACCGGAGCCTCGTCGGCGACGGCCTCCTCGGTGCCCGCCTCGCCGGCGTCGGGCTCCACGGCCGGTGCGGCGAAGACCTCTTCGCTGAGACCCAGCTCGGGCAGGTCGTCGAGATCCCCGGCACCCTCCGCCAGCTCCTCCGGCGGCAGCACCTTCGGCGTCAGGACCTGACCCTCGACGCGCTTGACCGACAGCGACAGGCGGCGACGCTCGGAATCGATCTCGAGGATCTTGACCTTGACGTCATCGCCGGGCGAGACGATCTCGCGCGGGTTCTCGACGTGATGCGGCGCCAGCTCGGAGATGTGGACGAGGCCCTCGACACCGTCGAGGATCTCGACGAACGCGCCGAACGTGACGACCTTCGTGACCGTGCCCTCGAGCTCGTCGCCGACGTTGTACGTGTCGACGACGCGCTGCCATGGATCTTCCTGGGTCTGTTTGAGGCCGAGCGAGATCCGCTGGCGCTCTCGGTCTATATCCAAGACCTTCACAGCGACCGTGTCGCCGATCGAGAGGATCTCCGACGGATGGTTCACATGCGACCACGACAGCTCGGAGATGTGGATCAGGCCGTCGATGCCGTTGAGGTCCACGAACGCGCCGAAGTCGACGATGTTCGAGATCTGGCCCTCGACGATGAGGCCCGGCTGCAGGCGGTCGAGGATCTCCTGGCGCTGCTCCTTGCGCTCCTCCTCGAGGACCGCGCGGCGCGACAGGACGACGTTGTTGCGCGCCCGATTGAGCTCTATGACCTTGCACTCGATCTTCGTGCCGAGGTACTCGTCGAGGTTCGGGACGCGGCGGATGTCGACGAGCGAGGCGGGCAGGAAGCCGCGCACCCCGAGGTCGATGATGAGGCCGCCCTTGACGACCTCGATGACCGTGCCCTCGACGGGCTCGCCGCTCTCGGCGGCCGCCTCGATGCGCCGCCACGCCTTCTCGAAGCGGGCGCGCTTCTTGGACATGATCAGGCGGCCGTCCTGATCCTCCTTCGTGAGGACGAGAGCATCGACCTCCTCGCCCATCTCGACCTCGTCATGCGGGTCGACGGCCTTGCGAATCGAAAGCTCGTTGGAGGGGATGACCCCCTCGCTCTTGTAGCCGATGTCGACGAGGACCTCGTCGTTGTCGATCCGGACGACGATGCCGGTGACGACCTCGCCCTCCTCGAAGGGGTTGAACGTCGCGTCGTAGTTCGGGACGATCTGCCCGTCGATCTCCAGCAGCAGGCCGTTCGATCCTTCGACGACCTTCGCCTCTGGTGCAGCTTCGGTGATGGTGGTCATGTATCGACGGAGGTTAGTGGGTCTCCCGCCAACCTTGCACCCTCGATCACAAGCGGGCCTATCATTCGCCCGCGATGCCGGTCCGAGCCACCAAGCGCGGCGATGCGCGCACCCCGCTGGGCGGGGACTACGACGTCCTGATCTGCGGCGCGAGCTTCGCGGGTCTCACGGTCGCGCGCGAGCTCGCGGGCACGAGCGCGCGCGTGTTGATGATCGACCGCTACGAGATCGGCGAGCGCCAGACGAGCGCCTGCGCCGCGCCGACGCAGTGGCTCGAGCACCTCGACCTCATGGGCGCCGTGCAGCAGACGTTCACCGACCTGCTCATCCACGTCCCCGGGCGCTCGCTGCGCTGGACGCTGCCGTGGACGTTCTCGACGTTCGACTACCGCCGCATCTGCGCCCTGCTGCGCGAGCAGAGCGACTGCGAGTTCGAGACGGCGAAGGTCGAAGGCCGCAGCGGGCACACCGTCCACACGGATCGCGGCGACATCACCGCGCCGCTGATCGTCGACGGCCTCGGCTGGCGGCGGATCCTCGGGGCGGGCGCCAACGTGCAGCCGCCCGACGCGCGCCTGTCGCGCGGCCTGGAGATCCACCCGCACTCGGGCGGCGAGGACCTCGAGCTGTGGATCGACCCGAAGTACGTCAAGCGCGGCTACTCGTGGGCCTTTCCGGCCGACGGTGAGCTGCGCGTCGGCGTCGGCTCGTTCGACCCGCGCGACCACGTCAAGGAGCCGACGCTCCAACTCGCCGCCGACGTCGGCGTGCCCGCCGAGCGCTGGCAGGGCAATTGGATCCCGCACGAGCTGCGCCCGGCCGTCGAGGACGGCATCTTCTTCGTCGGCGACAGCGCCGGCCACTGCCTGCCGACGACGGCCGAGGGCATCCGCCCCGCGTTCTACTTCGGGATCGCCGCGGGCCGCGAGCTGTGCGACGTCCTGGCCGGGCGTCAGACGCGCGAGCAGGCCCTCGCGCGCTACGGCGACTTCTCCGCCGACCACCTCTGGTCCTACCGCTGGATGCTGCGCGTCCAGCACCTCGTGGGCCGCGTCACCCCGACGCGCCTGCTGCCGCTGGGACTGCGGATGATGAACTCGCCCTGGTTCGTGCGCTGGGCGTTCACGCACTACCTCGACATCTGCCCGCCGGGCTACGCGCTCGAGCGGCCGCGCATCAGCGAGCCGCCGCGCGAGCTCGCCGAAGCCGTCTGACGGACGCCGCCGCGCGGGATCGCACGCCGCCTCAGGTCGCTACGACCGTGACTGGTGGGCTCGCGTGCGTCGCGAGATCGAGCCGATCCGACGGATCGCTCGTGACGACGAAGGCGCCCGGACGCCCCGCGGCGCAGGCAACCGCGGGGCCGCGCGCCCGCGTGCTGAGCCCTCAGGCGGCCGCGACGACCGCCGGCACGCACTCGACGACGTAGGCGTCGCAGTCGGTCAGGCGCCGGCCGCCGAGCTGCGCGGCCACCCGCCGCGCGTCCTCGACCTCCCAGCGCTCGGGAATGGCGATGTGGTCGGTGCTGAACATGCCGGCGATCGCGTTCGGCAGTCGCGCCGTCGGCGTCTGCAGCGTCAGCTCGGCGACGAGCACGCGGATCGCGCGGCGGCCGATGAGCGTGCCGGTGTGCTCGAGCTCGTGCAGCCCGTGATTCCAGCCGCCACCCCAGATCACGTCGTGTCCGCCGGCGAGCGCGTCGCGGACGCCGGCGATCGCCGCACGTGTGATGCTCGCGACGCTGTCGCCGTCGTCGTCGCTGAAGGGCGCCGCGGTGCGCCACGGCAGCACGCTGCTGCACAAACGCAGCTCGCCGAGGCGCCCGCACGCCACGGCCGGATGAGACGGCTCGAGCGCCTCGAGGCCCGCGGCCGCCCAGACCGCCGACCACGACACGTCGTCGCCCCTCGGCCCGGATCGCGCGGTCTCGCCCGTGTCGAGGGCGAAGGCGTCCTGCACGATGCTGAGCAGCCAGACGTCGCACGCGGACTGCCGCATGAACGTGGCATGGTCGGCCGACCAGCGTCCTTCGAGGTTCCAGGTTCCGATGCGCATCCGGCGAAGGGTGTCACCTACGGCGCGCTCGCGGCAGCGCGGTCCTCGGTGAGCCTTGACCGCAGGTGACCAAGGCCGTTACGTTCACCCCGAAGCGCCGGTGCGTCCGGCCGCTCGCGCGACGCCATGGGATGGTGGGACGGATGACGCGTTCGATATCCGAGCTGCTGCAGGTGAACGAGGCGGACCGCGACCTCGACTGGCTCGAGGAGACGCTGCAGAGCGCGGTGAAGCTCGAGTTCGCGACGATCCCGCTGTACCTCGCCGCGCTGTGGTCGGTCCAGGACCCGCCGGTCCCGCCGGTCCAGGGCTCGAGCTGGCCCGAGAGCACGTGCAACGGCGCGTACGCCGTGCTGCGCGGGATCGCGGTCGAGGAGATGCTGCACTTCGGCCTCGTGTGCAACATGCTCACGACACTCGGGCGCATCCCGGACATCGTCGGCGCCGTGCCGTCCTACCCCGGCCACGGCCTGCCGGGCGGCGTGCGGCCCGACCTCCGCGTCTCGCTCGCCGGGCTCACGAAGAACCGCCTCGCCGACCTCTTCATGCAGATCGAGTACCCCGAGTACACGGTGCCGGGGACGAGCCCGCCGCCCCGACCCCCGACGGGCGACTACGCGACGATCGGCGCGCTGTACGACGCGATCGCCACGACGTTCACCACGCTCGGTGTCGCTCCCAGCGCCGACAACCAGCTGACCGCCGCGACGTTCGACAACTACGGCTGTATCGGGGTGACCGGTGGCGACGCCGAGCAGCTCATCGCGATCTCGTGCCCGGAGCACTTCCTGTCCGCGATCGAGACGATCAAGGAGCAGGGCGAGGGCACCTCGACGGGTCCCGCCGCGCCGAGCTTCGGGGACGAGCTCGCGCACTACTTCAAGTTCGGCTCCGTCTATCACGAGGCGCTGTACGTCAAGGGGCCCGACGGCAGCTGGGACTACACGGGCACCGCGGTCCCCTACCCCGACGTCGCGCCGATGCTGGAGGTGCCGCACGGGGGATACCAGGATGCGACGCCCGAGGCGGCGAGGGCACTGGGCGCCTTCAACACGTCCTTCTCGTCGGTCGTCGACGGCCTGCAGTGCGCCTGGTCGGGCGGCGGCAACGACGCGCTGAACAACGCGATCGGCTCGATGTTCGGCCTCGGCGGCCTTGCGGCGAAGCTGTACGCGATCCCGGTGCCCGGCACCTCGGCGGTCTACGGGCCGACGTTCGAGTACGTCGGCGCCGCGTAGCGATCGCCGCTCATAGGCGCATCTGCTCGCGCGGCACCGCGCAGGCATCGCGCACGCGCGCGACGGTCGCGGGCGCGTCGAGCTCGAACCAGCCCTGCAGGCCGGCGTCGGTGCGCGCCGACGCGACCGCGCGCTTGACCGCGAGCAGCGCGCTGATCGCGAGCGCGACCGGCGGCTCGCCGATCGTCTTCGCCGAGTGCAACGCCGCGGCGGTCGCGTCCTCGATCTGCGCCCGCAGCTCGGGGTCGCGGGCGATGTCGGCGGAGTCGAGGACCTGCACGTCCCCGAGCTGCGCCGCGAGCGCCGGGTCCGTCGGCGACCCGGCCGGATCGACCGGCGGATCGCCGGCCTTCGCCCGCATCGCCGCGTCCGCGAGCACGGCGAGGTCCGGGCGGAAGGCCGCCGGACCCTCGGCCGAGATCAGCGCGACCGTGTGCTCGATCGGCAGGCTCGTGGCGGGCGGGCGGGCGGCGACCTCGAGCGACACGCGCAGATCGACCGGGATCGTGTGACTGCACGGCGGCTTGTACTCCCACGTCCCGTCGGTGAGCAGGCGACCGTCGTCGTCGAACAGGATCTCCTCGGTGAACATGTAGCCGAGGCCCTGGACGAACGCGCCCTGGGCCTGCCCGAGGTCGAGCAGCGGGTTCAGCGGCAGCCCGGCGTCGACGAGCAGGTCCGACCGCAGGATCGTCACCTGCCCGGTCAGGACGTCGACCTCGACCTCCGAGCAGCCGACCGACCACGAGTAGAAGGAGTACGGCAGGTCGGGCGTCGTCCCGCTGGTCTTGTAGAAGGCGTAGGCCGCGAGGTCGACGCGGTCGCCGTGCGCCTTGGAGACGATCCCTGGCCAGGTCGCCTCGTCGAGCGTCGCCGGCCTGGCGTAGCCCTCGAGGCGCTTGCGCAGCTGGCTGGCCGCGATGTAGGTCGCCCAGCCGTTGAGGTCGGCACCGGAGTCGGCGCCGGTCGAGGTCGCGTTCGCCGTCACCGAGGTGTCCGCGTCGGCGACGGTGACCCACGCCACCGGGATCCCGAGCGCCCGCGCGGCGATCTGCGCAACCTTCGTCTGCAGCCCCTGCCCCATCTCGACACCGCCACATTGCACGACCACCGAGCCGTCGCCCGCGAACACGCTGACGAGCGCGCTGCCGTAGTTCAGCGCCGGCACCTCGTACTGCGCGCCGTACTTGAGCGGGATCATCGCGATGGCGCGCTTGCGCCAGCGATTGGCGGCGTTGAACGCCTCGATCTCGCGGGCGCGCCGCTCGAAGTCGCTGTCGCGCATGAGCCGGTCCCAGTTCTCGCGGATCGTGCAGTCGGTCAGCCGCTCGCCGTAATGCGTGAGGTCGCCCGTCTGGTAGAGCATCTCCCTGCGGATCGCCTCGGGTGGACGCCCACTCGCGTGGCCAACCCGTTCGATCGCGTCCTCCTGGGCGAGGATCGCCTGCACGACGCCGAACGCCCGCATCGAGATGTTCGACGCCTCGTTGGTCTTGTAGACCGTGCCGCCGACGTTGAACGTCGGCACGAGGTAGCAGTTGTCGGCGTGTAGCTGGGCGACGTGGATGACGAAGTAGGAGCAGTCGATCGAGTTGCCGCCGTCGGTCGCGATGTCCGTCGTCATCGCGACGACCCGCCCGTCCTCGTGGGCGACGTGGTAGCGACACTCGAAGGCGTGGCGCTTGCCGATGATCGCCATGTCGACGTTGCGGTCGATCGCGAGGCGGACCGGCAGGTTGAGCTTCCATGCGGCCAGCGCGACGGGCGCCGCGACGAACGGCGAGCGCGTCGTCTTGCCGCCGAAGCCGCCGCCGAGCGAGCGTGTCCGCACGCGAACCTGGTGCTGACGCAGCTTCAGGACGCTCATGACCGCGCTCTGAACGCTGTCGGGGCTCTGCGTCGAGGCGTCGACGACGATCGCGCCGTCGCCGGTCGGCTGTGCGATGAGCGCCTGGGGCTCCATGTAGAAGTGCGCCTGCAGCCCGCTGCGCTGGACGCCGGAGACGACGGCGCCGCCGCCGGACGGCGGGACGTCGGGGTCCGCGATCCACGCGGCGTCGGAGCCCGCGCGCGTGTAGTGCGTCTCATAGCTCAGCCAACTCCCGGGCGATGCCGGATTGGGCAGCACCGACGGCGGGTCCTGCGCGCGGGCACCGTCGATGCCGAGCACCGGCGGGTACGGCGTCCAGGCGATGAGCTCCTGCTGCACGCATGACGCGGCCGCCAGCGCGACGCGCTCCTCGCGCGCGACGACGAGCCCGATGAGCTGGCCGTAGCACGTCGCCGTGCCCGTCACGAGCACGGGGTCGTCGCCCCCGATGCCGCCGTAGGACCCGGGCATGTCGGCGGCCGTGACATACGCGAGCACACCGCCCAAGCGCGCCTGCAGAGCGGGCAGCACCGCCGCGACGCCGCCGGGGTAGTCGAAGCCGGCGTGGCCGTGGATGCTCCACACAAGCGCACCGAAGACGGTGTTCGCGGGCGCGGCGATGTCGGTCGTGTAGACCTCCTCGCCCGACGTCTGGCGCGGCGCCGTGATCTTCGGGATCGCGTTCTCGCGCTGGATGTCGTCCGTGCCGATCGACAGCGGGCGCGAGAGCCGCTCGCCCCCCGATGCGAGGCGCGGGTCGACGCTGCCCGGGTCGACCTGCTCCGCGACGTGCAGGAAGAAGCGGTACAGCAGCGACTGCGCGAGCTCGAGGCGATAGGCCCGGGAGATCCCGTCGTGCCAGTCGACGATCGCGTCGTCGAGGTCGGCGCGCAGTGCGTCGAGCGCAGCGCTCAGCGCGTCCGCGTCCCACGGGCGGCCCGTCAGGACGGTCTCGGCCGCGAGCGCGCGCACCGGCAGGCCCGCGATCGCCCCGAATGCCAGGCGCGCGATCTCGACGCGACCGCCCGCGTCGAGGCGCACCCGCAGGCAGGCGTTGACGAGCGCGTGGGCGTTCTGCTCGCGGCGCGCCACGCGGTACGTGCGGACGTGCTCGTCGACGTGCGCGAGCGGCACGCCGAGCATCACGACGACGGCGTCGTGCGGCCAGTCGTCCGGCGGCGCCAGCTCGAGTGCGGCGAACGCGCGCTGGCCGCCCGCGAAGGCGCGCGAGGCAAGGGTGACCGTGGCATCCAGGCCGGCGAGCACGGTGTAGAGGTCGGACGGAAACGGCGTCCTCGACGCGGCGTACTGCCAGATCAGGCTGACCGCGCCACCGACGGTCGCCTCGTCGCGCACCTGGGTGCCCGCGATCTGGGCGACGAGCTCACGCAGTGCGGCCACCCCGGGCCGCTGGGACGCCGACGGCCGCGCCTGCAGCTCGGGCAGGAACTCCAGCAGCCGGGCATACGTCACGCCGCCACCGAGCTCGAGCGTCGCGCCGTCGTCGCGCAGCCCGATGCGGCGGAGCTCCTCGACACCCGCCACGTCGATCAGCACACGCGGGTCGTCCACGTCGGACTTGTAGATCCCGATCGACGTGTTGCCACCGACGAGCTTGGGGTCGTTGGGCGCGCGGTAGTGCTCGGCCTTGAGCGACTGGGCCATGTCGAGCGTCGTGACGCGGTACCACGTGCGCCCGCCGGCGGCGAAGCGCAGCGCCCGCCGCGGCCAGTCCAGCAGCTCGTCGGGGAACGCATCGGCGGCGACGCCGTCGGCGTGCGGCGGCGCGGCGAAGCTGCGCATCGCATCGAGGATCGGGCGATAGCCGGTGCAGCGGCAGAGGTTGCCGGCGAACAGGTCCTCGATCGCGCGCTCCGTCGGGTGCTCGTGCTCGCGCAGGTAGGCGTACGCCGTCATGACGAAGCCGGGGCTGCAGTAGCCGCACTGCGAGCCGTTGCCTGCCGCGAGGCGGTCCTGGATCGGGTTCAGGCCGTCGCGGCTGTTGCCGATCCCCTCGACCGTCGTCACGGCCATCCCGTCGATCGATGCGAGCGGGCGCAGGCACGCGTTGACCGACCTGCGCACGACGCGGTCGCGGTCGTCGTCGTAGACGGCGAGCATGACCGTGCAGGCTCCGCAGCCGCCCTCCCCGCAGCTCAGCTTCGTACCGGTCAGGCCGCTTGATCGCAGGTAGTCGACGAGCAGCAGCGCGGGGTCGGGATCGGTGAGCGCGACACGCACGCCGTTGACGTAGAAGACGAGCTCGCTGCCGAACTCGGACTCGCCCGCGCTCATCCCATGCCTCCGTGGCCGTGCTGTGCCGGCGTGCCGGCTTTCACCACGTCGAACTGAGCCATCATGCCGGCGTCCTCGTGGATGAGGTTGTGACAGTGGAAGACGTACTGGCCCTTGTTGTCGGTGAAGCGCCCGACGATCGTCACGCTCCCGAACGGCGCCACCACGAAGACGTCCTTCCAGGCGAGGTTGCCGGATCCCCAGTCGCCCGGCTGCTGCTCCACCGGCCGACCGTGCCTGTCGCGGCGCGAGATGACCTGGAAGAAGACGTCGTGGATGTGGATCGGGTGGTAGCCGTCCGTCTTGTTGACGAGCCGCCACACCTCGGTCGCGCCGAGCTTCGGCTTGGCGTAGGAGTGCATCGGGTCGAAGAAGCGCCCGTTGACCGTCGCGAACGGGGGCGTGCCGAGGTTGTTGAAGTCGAACACGAACGTCCTGCGCCTCGCGCCGTCGGTCTTCAGGCGCTCGATCGGCCTGCCCGGGCGAAGCTTGCCGCCGGGCGGGGCGAAGCTCTTGTGCTGCTGGTTCGTCGGGTTGACGCGGAACTGGATGATCGGCTGCGGTGTCTCGACGGAGGGGTCCGGCCCGAAGTTGGCGTCGCCGACGAACGCCGGCAGCGTCTTGGCCTGCAGGTAGAACGTCGTCGGCTCACGCACCTTCGAGAAGTCGATGACGACGTCGGCGCGCTCGGCGGGGAACAGGCGCACGCGCGTGTCGTTCGCGCCGCTGCGGGCCGTCGCGACGTGGTTCATGAGCCCGCCATCGGTGCCGACCTGCTGCAGGTAGGCCTGCGGCGCCACGCTGTGGGGGTCGTCGCGATCGGTCGTTGTCCAGATCTGCAGCGGCGACTCGTCATTGCCGTTGAGCAAGCGCAGGCGGTAGGGCTTGCTCGTCACCTGCAGGTAGGGCGCCAGCGTGTTGTTGACCGCCCAGATCGGCTGGTTGACGTTCGGCTGGTCGAGCATCTCGGCCGGCACGCGCTGGAACATGACCGGGATCTGCTCGTCGCCGGTCGGCAGCCCGAGCTTCGACTGCTTCGGGTCGTCGATGAGATAGAAGCCGGCGAGGCCCATGAGCACGTGCCCGCGCGTGTGGTCCATCGTGTGGTCGTGGTACCAGAGGGTCGTCGCCTCCTGGTTGTTGGGGTAGTCGTACATGTGCGAGCGGCCGGGCTTGAACGTGTCCTCCGGGTAGCCGTCGTAGGGCGGCGTCTGGTGGCCACCGTGGAGGTGAACCGTCAACTCGGGGTCGAGCTCGTATTGGCTGCGCGAGAACGGCTCGCCGTCGAACGGCGCGGGCGGCAGCACCGGGTCGGGCCCGAAGAACGAGTACCTCGTCAGGATCGGCGACGGCGGCGAGACGCGGACGAGCGGGTTGTACGGATCCAGGAACGGGTTGTAGAGGCGCTCGGGAAGCTCGTTGTAGACAGCGACCTCGGCGCGCTGATGCGGCTTGACGCGCAGCGTGGGGCCGGGCGTCGTCCCCTCGAAGCCCCACTTCGCGATGCAGACGCCGGGCGCCGGTTGCCAGTTGTACTCGCGTGCGTGCAGGACCCAGACGGGCGTTCCGTCGGGCTGCTTGTAGTACGGCTCGAGGTTGTGGGGGATCGGCAGCGGCGTGTCGAAGCGGGCCATCAGGTCGTCGGCCGTCAGGTAGTTGCGACAGGCGCCGGCATCCGTCGGCGGCGCGGCGCGAGCGAGGGCGGGCGCGACGCACGCCGCAACGGCCAGCACGATCGCCACAGCTTGCGCACGCGTCACAGTTCACGCTCCCCGATAGGTGAGTTGACTGTAGAGGCGATCGCGGCGGTTGTGGTGAAAACTCGCCACGTTCAGTACGGCGACAGATGGCCGCTGTTTGGTGGATCGCCTGCGCCCTGATGAGGTCAGGCCGTCGTGCGCAGCGCCTGTGCCAGGCGCATGCGGCCATCGGCGTCCAGCCGGCTCAACAGGACGCCGTCATCCTCGATGCCGGCCCGCCGCAGGATCGCGGCGCGGTCCGCGACACCGAGCCCGTCCACGTTGGCGAGGAGCTTCGCCGCGGACATCGACGTCGAGGTCGTCGGCTCGCCGATCAGGCGCTGCTCGAGCGCGGCGGCCGCCGTCTGCAGCGCGACCGCAGCGGTCGGCGCGGTGCGCATCGCATAGCCCAGGCCGACGTCCATCGCCTTCGCCAGCCGCCCGTCCTCGGGCCCGATGCGCGCGCCACGGCTCGTGGCGGGTTGCGGCCGCGGCCGCGCCGGCCGCTGCGAGGGCCGAGGACGCGTGTCGCGCGTGACGATCGGGGCGGGCGGCACGTACGGGCGCCGCGGGGCCAGCCCCGCGTCGCTGAGGAAGCGGCTCGCGGCGTGCTCGGTCGCGCACACCACGAGCCGTTCCTGGGCACGGGTGAACGCCACGTAGGCGAGGCGCCGCTCGGACTCGATCCCCTCCCCCGCCGCCTCCTGCTCGGGCGTCGCGTCGTGCGCGTGATGATGCGGGAGCTGGCCCTCGTCGCAGCCGAAGACCCAGACCTCCGGCCACTGACGACCCTTCGCGCCGTGGATCGTGGCGAGCTCGATGCCGCGATCCTCGTCGCGGATGTCGCGCAGGGCGTCGGCGCGAGCGTCGAGCAGCGCGCCCAGCTCGGCGACCGTCCGGCCCTTCGCCTCCTCCTGAGCCTGGCGCAGGATCTCGAGCTCGACCTGCTCGGCGGCGGGGAAGATCCCCTCGTGCTCGGTGAAGTGGGCGTCGAGCCCACCCGCGCCGCGCAGCCGGCGGACGAACGCGCCCGCGTCGGTGATCGCCGCGAGGTCGTCGAGGACCCGAGCGGCGTCGGCGAGCTTCGCTCGTCGGCGATCGTCGGCCGCCAGACCGTGAAACGCCCGCGCGAACGACCGCTGCTCGCGCAGCCGCGCGGCGACCTCCTGCTCGCGCTCGTGCGGCAGCGCGCGGTTCGGTGCCCGGCAGACGACCAGCACGTCCTCGGCGCGGGCCGCCCCGAGGTCGCCCAGCAGGCGGAGGTGGGCCTCGACCGCGCGGCGCGCGCCGCTGGGCTCGAACACGACGCGTGGCGCGCTGATCCGCACGCCGGGAGCGACGCAGGCAAGCGCGACCGTCCGCAGCAGGTTCGTGGTCCGGGCAAGCACGACGATCTCGCCGCGCCGCCCGGCCCGCAGGCGCCGCGCGATCTGCTCGGCCGCCGCGCGCGGCTCGGCCACCTCGACGAGCTCGACCGCGCGCGGACCCCCGGCGGCCCGGCCCGCGGCCGCCTCGATCGGCTTCGGGAAGCGCACGACGTTGCGCTCGATGAGCCGCCGCGACGCGGACACGACCTCCGGTGGGCAGCGGTAGTTGCGAGCCAGCGAGATGCGCTGCAGGCCCGGATAGGCGACATCGAGCTCGAGCATCCGCCGCACGCTCGCCCGGCGCCAGCCGTACAGCGTCTGATCCTCGTCGCCGACACAGAAGAACCCGTCCCGCGGGGCGGCGAGAACTCGCACGAGCTGCTCCTGCGCCGGCTCGATGTCCTGGTACTCGTCGACGAGGACCTGCGTGAAGCGCTCCTGCCAGCGCGCCCGCAGCAGCCGGTCGTCGCGCAGCGCCCGGACCGCGAGCATGACCTGGTCGTCGAAGTCGATCGCGCCCGACTCGCGCTGCGCCTGCTCGTAGAGGTCGTAGATGCGGGCGATCGTCGCGCCGTCCGGGAGCCCACCGGCTCGCGCACGGAACTGCGCCGGCGTCTCGAGCGCGCCGAGCTTGATCTCGCTGATCGCCGCGCGCGCGTCGGCCGGCTCGATCCACGTGCCGTCGTCGCGGGCGGCCAGCGCGCACAGGCGCTTCCACTGGCTCATCGTCGGCGAGCGCGTGGCGGCGCCGTCGACGAGGCCCTCCTCGGTCAGGATCCACAGCCCGAGTCCGTGGAACGTGCGCGCCTCGACACGGCGCACGCCGGCGGCCGACAGCCGTTCGCGCAGCTCGATCGCGGCGGCCTTGTTGAAGGTCGTGCAGAGGATCGCCGACGGCGGCGTGCCGCGCCGCAGCTGCTCGCGCACGCGCTCGATGAGGACGGTCGTCTTGCCGCTGCCGGCGGGCGCGATGACCTGCACGACGCCGTCGTGGGCGTCGACGGCCCGTCGTTGCTCGGGATCCAGGTCGACGGTGGGCGCCGCGACCGCGCGCGGCGGGCGCGCCGCGAGCGCGGGGCGGAACATCCGCATCGCGACGTCGAGCGCGCGCTCCAGCGTGTACGCGTAGCCGAGCTCGGGGTCGGCGAAGTCTTCGGGGCTCAGCTCCGTGAGGCGCTGCTCGCTGTGGACGAGCAGGCGGGTGCCCGACCGCGAGGCCGGCTCGAGGACATAGCCGTAGAGCGCGGCGAGCTCGCGCAGGGTCGTCAGGCGCACATCGACGACGGCCAGCCGCGGCGTCGCCGCGACCCGGTCGAGCCAGGCCTGGGCGGGGTTGGCGAGCGAGACGCGACGGTTGCGCGCCGCCCGCGCGTCGGCCTCCGCGCGCAGGACCGTCGCGAACGCGACGACGTCCCAGCCCGCCGCGGCGAGGGCCGCGCGGTCCACCGCCGGCTTCCAGTCGATCGCGCGCTCGGCCACGACCCGACCGTACCCCGGTTGTGACCGGCGGGCTCGTTGGGCCCGGGATCTCAGTCGAGCGCCGACAGCGCGTTGCGGCTCAGGTGGCCGTACCACGCGTTCGGGGCGCTAGCGGCCCGTTCGAACGCGGCACGTGCCGCGTCGAGGTCGCCCTGCGCCTGCAACAGCCCGCCGAGCTTGTACGCCGCCGCCGCCGCGTGCTTCGGATGTCCTGAGTCCGCCGCCTCGCCGTACGCGGTCATGGCCGCATCGACGTCGCCGAGGTCCTCGCACAGCATCCCGAGGTGATAGGCCGCGACGGCCGTGTAGTCGGGATCGTCGGCGATCATCGCCGCACGGAACGCCTGGCGGGCGCCCTCGAGGTCGCCGCTGAGGTGCATGAGCCGGCCGCAGTGCAGCGCGGCCCACGCGAGATCGGCCGAGGTGTCGGAGAGCGCCAGCTCGTACTGCTTGCGCGCCCGCGGGAGCGCCGGGACGCGGGGCTTCAGCTTGGTCTCGGGCATTCGATCATCCTCGGTCGACGGGGTCATCTCCCGATGTCTACGCGAGTTCGGCACTTCCCGGACTACAACCTCTTCACGACCCGCAGCCGCGAGAGCATCCCGCGCGACTCGTGGTCGGCGAGCGTGCAGACGAGCGTGTAGACCCCGCGCGTGCGCAGCGTCACCGTCAGCGTGCGGCGCGCGCCGGGCTTGATCTCGGGGCTCGAGCCGCGGATCGTCCGCGTGCCGGTCGGGCCGATGACGCGCAGGTCGTGGCCGTCCTCGCCGAGGTTCTCCACGTTGAAGCGGACGCGGCCGGGCATGACGCGGCCGCGGTACAGCGCGATGCGGTACTCGCGCAAGCCGACGCCGACCGCCGTCGTGCGCAGCCGCTTCGACGCCGCCGGCGCCGGTCCCGCGCCGGTGGTCGCGAGGCTTGCGACGAGCGCGAGGCAGATCAGGCTGCCCGCGACGGCGTTCGGCAGGAGGGCGCGGCGGCCGCGGCGGCTCATCGGACGATCGGGATGCGCCCCAGCGAGCGGGCGCTCGGCAGCACCGCGCCGGCGTCGGTCCGAAGCCACTGCTCGATCAGGCTCGCGTAGACCGTGCGGAAGTCGACCGTGACCTTCAGGTTGTCGTTGTCGTCGAACTGGTGCAGCGACGGGTACTCGCTCAGCAGGCCGCTGCGCACCTTCGTTCCCTGCACCCACGCCAGGCCGCCGGCACCATGGTCGGTACCCGAGTCGTTGTCGTGCGGGCGGCGGCCGAACTCCGACCAGACGAACGTCAGGACGCGATCGGCGACGCCGCGCGCCTCGAGGTCGGCCTGGAACGCCGACAGCGCCTGGCTGATCTCGGGCAACGACTGGTTCAGCGTGTTGCGCTGGTTTGCGTGGGTATCGAAGTCCGCCGGCGCATCGACCGTCGCGACGCGGATGCCGAGCGGCTTGGAGATCAGGCCCGCGAGCGTCGCCAGCCGGTTGGCGAAGGCGCTGTTGTCCGGGTAGGCGACCGCAGATGCGAGCGGGTCGATGCCCTTGGCCTTCGCATACGGCGCGAGCAGGTCGCCGACCTCCTTGGCGAGCAGTGCCGCGCGCTTGGCCGCCTTGAGTCCGGGGCCGCCGCCGCGCACCTTCGCGACTGCCGACCAGGTCTTCATCGCCTCGTCGAACGGCTCGCCGTAGGTGTTGGCGATGGAGAAGTTCGCGCCGCTCGGGGAGCTGGCGGAGGCCACGGGCGCGCTGCGCGAGCGCATGACCGGCGACAGGCCGTAGGCGAGCGACATCCCCTGCAGCGGGTTGTCCTGGTTGCCGTTTGCGTCCAGCCAGCGCCCGAGCCAGCCCGGCGAGGCGCTGTCGACGATGAGGCCCGTCTCCCAGAAGTGACGCGAGTGGAAGTGCGAGAGGTTCGGGTTCGGGTAGTCGATTCCCGGCAGGAAGCCGATCTTGCCCGCGTCGTAGAGGCCCTTGATCCCGCCGCCGGCGCCCTGCGCCAGCGACGGATGGATGCCGAGCGCGCTGTCGCGCAGCAGCGGCGGCTTGTCGACGCGGATGTTGCGATGCAGGTCGGAGTAGGCGCCGAAGTCGTTGAGTGGGATCAGCGAATCGAGCAGGTCGAGGCCGCCCGGCAGGAACACGGCGACGAGCACCGGCGCGTCGGGGTTCGCGGCGGCGTCCGCCGCGGCGGCCTCGAGCGCGCGCGACACCGGCAGCGCCTGCGCGGCGTACAGCGACAGGCCGGCGCCAACGCCCCAGCCGATGATCTGGCGGCGCGTCAGCCGCGAGTCGCCGACGAAGCTGCGGCGCGTGGACTCCGACGTGGCGCGAAAGTCGTCGCAGCCGCAGGACAGGGGTTGCTTGGGCATCGGGGTCGGCGCTCCTAGTGGACCTGGGCGTCGGGGCCCGTGAGCAGCAGCTGGCGCAGCGCGCGCTGGCACATGTCGGCGCGGACCTGGAGCTCCTGGCGGGATCCGCCGGCAGCCGCGGCGTCATCGGACAGCAGCGTCTTCGCGAGCTTCAGCAGCTTGGCGTCGGTGCCGGCGGAGGTCCACGGCCGGCCGACGGCCGAGCGCGCGCGGGCGACGGCCTGCGCGCGGGCTGTCGTGCTTGGGCGTCGAGCCGTCCTTGACGCCGCGATGGCCGCGCAGCATGACGTTGGCGGTGTCGAAGCGCACGTGCATCGTGTTCGTCGACAGCCACGCGGTGCCCCAGTCCCAGCCCGCGACCGACGGCGGGCGGAACGGCAGCTGGCCCATGCCGTCGAGCAGGTACACCCAGTCGGCACGCGTGATGCCCTCGCCGCACGCGCGCAGCATGCCGGCCACGTAGACCACCGGCGACTTGACGAGGTCGGGCTCGCCGAGGCCGCGGTACAGCGCGGGGCTCTCGAGGATGTTGCGCACAACCGGCGCGATGCGGTGGTCGTTGCGCCGGTAGATGCCGCTGAGGCGCTTGCGGGTGCTCGGCTCGATCGGCGTGCCGACGAAGTAGTCCCACAGCTTGGAGGCGAGGAACGGCGCGTGCTGCGGGTGCGCGATGCAGAGGTCGAGGACGTCGCGGTAGTCGTGGTTGCCGGCGTGGCCGAAGATCCGCTTGCTGCGCGTGTCGTGGGCCTTCGCGTCGTAGAGCACGGCCACGCTGCCGTCGCCGCGGCGCCTGGAGCGAAAGCCCGTCAGCGCGCGCGCCGCCTCGCGGATGTCGCGCTCCGTGTAGCCCTTGCCGAGCGTGAACAGCTCCATGAGCTCGCGCGCGTAGTTCTCGTTGGGCTCGTCCTTCGTCGAGTCGGCGAGCGACAGGAACAGCAGCATCGCCGGGTCCTTCGTGACGTCCGTCAGCAGGCGGCGGAAGCTGCCGAGCGCGTTGCGGCGCAGCATCTTGTTCTGCGCGAGCTGCAGCGGGCGGTCCTGGTCGAGCGTCGCGAAGTGGTCGTGCCAGAAGAGCGTCATCTTCTCGACCAGCGGCCGCGGCGTACGGACCATCTTGTCGAGCCACCACAGGACGTCCTGGCCGTACTCGTTGGCGGGATCCAGCGGCTTGCCGTTGATCCGCGGCGCCGGGAAGCGCGTGCGCGGCGCGCCGGGGCCGCCGTGCATGAGCCAGTCGATCGTCTCGCCCTTGCCGCGCTGGGCCCAGTAGCGCGCCTGCTTGGACGTCGCGCCGAAGCCGGCGCGCCAGAACAGGCGCCGGACGTGCGCCTCGGTCCAGTGGTCGCGTGCCATCTCGCCCGACATCGGCACGGCGCCCCGAATGCTTGAGCGGTCGGCCGTCGGGCCCGGCCCCGCGCGAGGCCGTCGCCCGCGGCGCGCGGCCCTCACGGGCAGCGCGGCCGATCGTTCAGCAGCCGCGCCAGCAGCGCGGCGTGCAGCTTCGCGTTGACGACGATGAACGCGTCGGGCTGGCCTGCGGGCACGCGCCGATCGGCGAGGAACGCCACGAGCGGCGGGCCGTTGTAGACGGCGCCGGGCGGGCAGCGCTCGGCGGCCGCGACGAGCGCGTTCATCTCCGCCTTGGAGTGGCTGACCTTCCAGCCGGGCGACGCGGACAGCGGGCGGTGAAACGGCCGCGGGTTGGACGGGTCGACGAGCAGCGACGCCGACTGCGCGAGCAGCAGCGCGCCGAGCGCCCCGCCCGCGAGCGCGGCGCGTCCGCGCAGTGCCGGCACGCGCAGCGCCCAGACGAGCCCCGAGACCGCGAGCACCACCAGCAGCGGCTCGCTCGGGACGAGCACGTTCAGGCCCGTGCCCGGCTTGATGATCGTGACGGTCATCGCGAGCGCGCCGGCCGCCGCCGCGGCGACGGTCCGCAGCAGCGGTGGCTCGCCCGCCCGCCCGCGCTGCCACAGCGCGACGGCCGCGAAGACGAGCAGCGGAAGGAGGTTCCAGCCGGCCTGCGCCCACGAGCCGATCTGGAACTCGAGCGGGTGGCCGGCCTGCGATTGGGCGGTGACGATGTCGGTCCACAGGTGCGTGCCGAAGATCGCCGTGAACGCGGCGGCCTGCAGCGCCAGCGCGCCCGCCGCCCATCGCGCGACGACGCCGCGTGCGGGCGAGGCGAGCACGACGAGCGCCGCCGGCAGCGCGAACGGCAGCTTCGCGAAGACCGCCACCGCGACGAGCACCCCGGCCCAGCGCGCCGCCTGAGGTCGCGACGCGAGCAGCGCGGCGCCGAGCAGCAGCGGCGAGCCGAGCTGCTCGGGCAGCAGCAGGCCGTGCTGGTGCGTCGCCCAGGGCGTCACGACGACGAGCCCGGCGGCGGCGATCGCGGCCAACCGGTGACCCGTCAGCCGCCAGACCGCCTCGGCGGCGAGCAGCGCCGTGCCGACCTGCAGCAGGCCACACGCGAAGCGCAGCCAGTCCAGCGAGTCGTGGATCGCGAGCGCGCCGGCGCCGAACAGGTAGGTCCACGGCGGCTGCGAGCCGACGAGCGAGCCGTACAGGTCGCCGCCGTGCAGCACGAGCCGCGCCGACAACGCGTAGACGCCCTCGCTCGGTCCCCAGTCGGCGTGCCCGCGGATCCGCTCGAGCGCGATCGCCAGCGCGACCGCGAGCAGCCCGGCGGCGACGCGATCGCGGCGCGTCATCTACTCGCGGACCACGAGGTACGTCCCCGCGGCGAGCAGCGCGAGCCCGGCGATCTTCGCGGCACTCAGCGGCTGGCGCTCCACGCCGAGCAGCCCGAACTGGTCGACGACCACGCTGATCGCGAGCTGGCCCGCGATCGTCGCCGCGACGACGCCGCCCGCGCCCAGCGAGCGGACGGTCACGAGGACCGCGGTGATGTACGCCGCGCCGAGCAGGCCGCCGGTCAGATAGATCCAGCCGACGTGGCGCACCTCGGCGACCTGCCCGAGACCGCCGCTCGCGAGTGCCGCGATCAGCGCGAGCGCGACCGTGCCGATCCCGAACGACAGGAAGGCCGCCTGCCACGTCCCGATCGCCCGGCCGAGGCCCGAGTTGATCGGCGCCTGCAGCGCGACGAGTCCGCCCGTGCCGGCGGTCAGGACGACGGCGAGCTCGCGCGTCACTTCGCCTCCATCCACGTCGGCCCGACGCCGACGTCGACGGCGAGCGGCGGGTCGTGCTCCCAGACGCCGCACATCTCGCGGCGGATCAGCTCGCGGGCCGCCTCGACCTCGTCCGGGGGGCCCTCGAACAGGAGCTCGTCGTGGACGGTCAGGATCAGCCGCACGGGCGAATCCCCGAGCGCGGCGGCGACGTTGACGATCGCGAGCTTCATGACGTCCGCCGCCGTGCCCTGGATGACGGTGTTGACCGCGAGCCGCTCGCCGAGCGTGCGCACCTGCCAGTTGCGCGCCTTGAGCTCGGGGATCTGGCGCCGGCGGCCCCACAGCGTCGTGACGTGGCCGTCGGCGGTCGCCTGGGCGATCGTCTCCTCGATGAACGCGCGCACGCGCGGGAAGCGCTCGAGGTACGTGTCGATGATCTCCTTGGCCTCGGCGCGCGGGATGCCGAGGCGGTCGGCGAGGCCGTAGTCGCTCAATCCGTAGACGATCCCGTAGTTGACCATCTTCGCCTTCGAGCGCTGGCCGAGATCGAGGTCCTCGGGCGCGGTCTGAAAGACCTTCGAGGCGGTGGCCGTGTGGACGTCCTCGCCGCGCACGAAGATCTCCTTCAGCACCGGCTCGTCGGCGATGTGCGCGAGCACCCGCAGCTCGATCTGCGAGTAGTCGGCGCTCAGCAGGACGTTGCCCGGCGCGGCCTCGAAGCAGCCGCGCACCTCGCGGCCGAGGACCGTGCGGATCGGGACGTTCTGCATGTTCGGGTCGGTCGACGCGAGACGGCCCGTCGTCGCGGCGGCCTGCAGGAACGTCGTGTGGATGCGCGACTCGGGGTCGCGATCGGCAAGCAGCGGCAGCACGGAGAAGTACGTCTTGTCGAGCTGGTTGAGCTCGCGCCAGCGCTCGATGAGCGGGATGATCTCGTGCTCGTCGCGGATCGCCTGCAGCACGCGGGCATCGGTCGAGAAGCCGGTCTTGCCGCGGCGCTTCTTCGACAGGCCGAGCTTGTTGAAGAGGATCTCCCCGAGCTGCTGCGGCGAGCCGATGACGAACTCGGTGTCCGCCAGCCGCCAGACCTCCAGCTCGAGGTCATGGACCTCGTCGCGCACGCGCTTCGTGATCTCCTTCATGCGCTCGGTGTTCAGCCGCACGCCGGCGACCTCCATCGAGCGCAGCACGGGGACGAGCGGCAATTCGATCTGCTGCATCACGACGGTGAGCTGACGTGCGACGATCTGCTCGCGTTGCCACTCAGAGAGCTCACGGACGAGCACGGCCTCGGCGGCGACCTCGTCGTCGATCGAGGACGCGAGCCCGCGCTCCTCCAGCAGCTCGCGCAGCGGGTAGCCGCGGCGGGCGGGCTCGAGGATGTAGGCGCCGACGAGCGCGTCGTGGACGAGGTTCCGCGGTACGACGCCGAGCGCCTTGGCGTCGTAGGCGACGACGGCGCGATCGCCCACCGCGGCGACGAGCTCCGCCGGGTCCTCGATCGTGCCCGTCAGGACCTCGTCGCGCGCCGCGACCGCGAAGCGCCAGCTCGGGTCGGCGGCGAACAGCTCGCCCTCGGCGACCTCGCCCGCGCGGACGGCGAGCACGAGCTCGTCCCCCGCGAGCCGGGCGACGTCGGCGAGCGAGCCGGCTCGCACGCGCGCTCCGACCGTCGTCTCGGCCTCGGGTGCCGGGGCGGCCTCCTCGGCGCCGAGGAACTCCTCCAGGCGGCGCAGCGGGTCGCGCAGCTCGAACTCGCGGAAGACCTCGCGCAGCTTCGAGCGGTCGGGCGCGCGGCCCGCCTCGACGGCGACGTCGAGGTCGACGGGCAGGTCGCGCTGCATCGTGGCGAGCAGCTTGGAGATGCGCGCGTCGTCCGCGTGGTTGGTGAGGTTCTCCTTGCGCTTGGCGCCGGAGATCGTGTCGACCGAGGAGAGGACGCCCTCGAGGTCGCCGTAGGTCTGCAACAGGGCGGCGGCGGTCTTGTCGCCGATCCCCGGAACGCCGGGGATGTTGTCGCTCGTATCGCCCTTCAGGCCGTAGAAATCGGGGATCAGCTCAGGTGCGATCCCATATCTGTCGATGACAGCCGGGTGGTCATACAGCTTCGTCTCCGTGATGCCACGGGCGGTCGCCATCACCTTGACGATCCCCTCCGGATCGATGAGCTGAAAGGCGTCGCGATCGCCGGTCACGATGACGACCGGGATCCCCTGCTCACGGGCGCGCTCGGCGAGCGTCGCGATGACGTCGTCGGCCTCGTAGCCCGCCAGGGAGACGTTCGTGTAGCCGAACGCCTCGACGAGCGGCGAGAAGTGCGGCCACTGTTGCGCGAGCAGGTCGGGCCGCGTGCTGCGCGTCCCCTTGTACTCGGGGTAGACCTCCTTGCGCCCGCTCGAGCCCGCGTCCCAGACGACGACGGTCGGCTTGGTTCCGTGCTCGGTGAGGATCTTCACGAGCATCGAGGCGAAGCCGAAGATCGCGTTCGTCGGGAAGCCCGTCGACGTGGCGATCGACTCCGGCAGCGCGAAGAACGCCCGGTACACGAGCGAGTTGCCGTCGATGAGGAAGAGCTCTTCGGGGCGGTCCGCCATCGCGTCGGCACTCTACGCGGCGTGGCCGCCGTCCTCCTGGCCGCCCTCTGCGCCGCGCTGACGATGGCGCCGGCGGCGTCCGCCGGCCCCAGCCGGCAGCAGCGCGCGAAGGCGCGCGTCGCGCTGAAGACCATCGTCGAGCGCGCCGACCGCACGACGGCGCATGAGTTCGGCGCCCGCGATGACCGCGGCGTCCCGCTCGAGGGGCTCAAGGTCGAGCAGCTCGGCAACCGCTACATCGGCGTCTACCACGCGCCCGGCGACGGCCACTTCAACGCCTATGTCGCAACGTCGAACGACCTCATGAAGTGGACGCGCCGCGCGACGATCGACCAGGACGCCTCCCAGCCGACGATCGAGATCCTGCCGGGCGGCAGCGTCGTCGTCGCCTACGAGAAGACCCTGCTGCTCGACCTGCTGTCGCGCGGCGACGTGCCGGCGGCGCTCGCGGGGACGCTGAGCATCCTCGACGGACCGCTGAACCGCATCCGCCTGCGCTTTCGCTTCTACCGCAGCGTCGACGCGCTGCTGGACGGCGACTTCAGCCGCCAGTTCACGGCGCCGCGCACGCTGTCACCCACGGCGGAGGGCACGCCGAGCATCACGAGGGCGACGCTCCGGCGCGGGCTCACGTCGCGCTCGCGGATCGAGGTCGGCATGCACTACTACGCCGATCTCGACCACAACGGGGGGCCGGACGCCGACCGCGCCGCGACCGGCGTCCTGACGGACTTCAACAAATGGCGGGCGGCGCCGAAGCCGACCCTGGACAGCGAGCTTCGCACGCTCAAGGTGTTCCACTCCGGGTTCGCGGGCCCGCCGCAGGGAAGCATCGGCGATCGCGACCAGATCATCCTCGACGGCGTCCGGCTCGACCTCCAGGAGGCCCAGTACGTCCCCGACGACTTCGCGAGCTGGCGCACGTTCCTCATCGACCCGCGCAGCCACGTCCCGCGCCCGCTGGAGATCGTCACCCCGGGCGCCAGCCGCTCGTTTGGCAACCCGACCGCGACCGCGCTGACGTCGCCCGACGGCAAGCGAGCCGTGTTCGTGACGCTCTACGTCTTCAAGGAGGGCGCCGCGGACGGCGAGGCCGGGCCGCTGATCTTCTACACCGAGCGCTGAACCGCTCGCGAGAGCCGGCGCCTCAGAACTGCGACAGGACGAAGCCCCACAGCAGCCCGAAGCCGGCGATGCACAGGCCGACGATGAAGCCGACGACGAAGATGTCCAGGCGCTGGCGCCACGGGACCTGCCAGATCAGCGCGATCCACAGCGGCAGCCGCCAGCTGCCCCAGTAGTAGTCGAAGTCCTCGTCGTACTGGTCGCGCTCGGGCGGTACGGGGTTGTGGCGCGTATGGCGGGTGTTGCAGACCGGACAGGTGTGCTCGGCATCGGCCGCGCCGCCGTTGTCGTACTGCGGCGGCGGCGCATCGCTGAGCGTGGGGCCGGACAGGCCGGCGATCCATCTCTCGACACTGGACGCCGCGCCATCGCCGAACCGGGTGGCCATAACGCCGACTTTACTCCACTGTGGCGAGCCCCGAACGCGGTTCTTGCAGCGCGGCGCCACGCGCACCCGCCCGGGACCTCCGGCGACGGGTGCGTATGCTCGACCTGCATGCATGACCTCTCGATCCCGGGCGCGACGATGGCCGGCGCATGAAGCGGGTCACGGTCACCGGCGCCACCGGGCGCATCGGCCGGCATCTCGTCAAGGCGCTCAAGGACCGCGGCGACGACGTCTGCGTCCTCTCGCGCAACCCCGAGCGAGCAGGCGAGCTGCTCGGCGTGGAGGCGATCGAGTGGGATCCGAAGGCCGGCGGCGCGCCCGCCGAGGCGCTCGCGGGCCGCGACGCGATCGTGCACCTCGCCGGCGAGGACGTCGCCCAGCGCTGGAGCGACGATGCCAAGGCCGAGATCCTCGCAAGCCGCGAGAAGGGCACGCGCAACCTCATCACCGGCATCTTCGCCGCCGAGCCGCGCCCGACCGTGCTCGTGGGCGCGTCGGCGTCGGGCTACTACGGCCCGCACGGCGACGAGGAGGTCGACGAGTCCGTCGGCCCCGGCAGCGACTGGCTGTCGGACGTCTGCGTGCGCTGGGAGCAGAACACCGACTCCGCGATGCTCGGCCTGCGCGTCGTGAAGATGCGGACCGGGATCGTGCTCGACGCGGGCGGCGGCGCGCTGGCGAAGATGCTGCCCCCGTTCAAGGCCGGCATGGGCGGCCCGATCGGCAGCGGCAAGCAGTACATGCCGTGGATCCACCGCGACGACCTCATCGGCATGTACCTCGCGGCGATCGACTCCACGACCTTCAGCGGCCCGATCAACGGCTCGGCCCCGACGCCCGTGACGAACAAGGAGTTCGCCAAGGCGCTCGGCAAGGTCCTGCACCGCCCCGCCGTCGCCCCCGTGCCCGGCTTCGTCATCAAGGGCTTGTACGGCGCGATGTCGCAGATCGTCCTGACCGGGGTGCGCATGATCCCGGGCCGCGCGGACGAGCTCGGCTACGAGTTCAAGTTCCCGGATCTCGACGAAGCCCTGCGCGACACCCTGGCCGACTGAGCCTGCGGGACTCAGCCGTGACCACAGGGGTGTGTCGTTCTGGTTTCTCTATGCGTTACCAGAACGACACACCCCTCCCGCGCGCGCCGAGCCATGCCCGCAGCGCCGCTACTTCTCGCAGCGCCGCTACTTCTCGCAGCGCCGCTACTTCTCGCAGCGCCGCTACTTCTCGCCGAGCTGCTCCCGGTCCCACGGCATCGGGCCGACGACCTTCCAGTCGGAGTCCTTCTTCGCGGGCATGACGAGCCAGATCAGGACGCCGACGGCGCTCAGCAGCAGGCCGGAGGCCAGGCCGGCCTTCTCGCCGTAGCCCTTGCGGTCCGACAGGTAGGAGGACACGATCGCCGAGCCCAGCCAGATGAACAGGAGGTAGAGGGCGAGGACGCCCACGTTTGCGATCGGGAGGGTCATGCGCCGAGGTAGGCCTTCTGGACATCGGGGTTGGTGCGCAGGGCGTCGGAGGCGTCGGTGAGGGCGACCTTGCCGGTCTCCAGCACGTATCCGCGCATCGAGACGCCGAGCGCGTAGTTGGCGTTCTGCTCCACGAGCAGGATCGTCGTGCCCTGCTTGTTGATCTCGGTGATCGTCTCGTAGATGCGGTCGACGAGGATCGGCGCGATGCCCATCGAGGGCTCGTCGAGCAGCATGAGCTTCGGCTTCGCCATCAGCGCGCGACCGATCGCGAGCATCTGCTGCTCGCCGCCGGACATCGTCCCCGCCTTCTGCTTCTCGCGCTCGAGCAGGCGCGGGAAGAGGTCGAAGACGCGCTCCATGTCGGACTCGATGTCGGTGTCGCGACGCAGGTAGGCGCCCATGTCGAGGTTCTCGCGGACCGTCATCCGCTGGAAGCAGCGCCGCGCCTCGGGCGACTGCGAGATGCCCAGGCGGACGATGTCCTGCGGTGGCATCCGCGCGATCTCGCGCCCGTCGAAGCGGATCGAGCCCGAGCGCGCCGGCGTCAGGCCCGAGATCGAACGCAGCGTCGTCGACTTGCCTGCCCCGTTTGAGCCGATGAGCGTGACGATCTCGCCCTCGTGCACCTCCAGCTTCACGCCCTTCAGCGCCTCGATGTTGCCGTAGTAGGTGTGGAGGTCGTCGATCTCGAGGAGCGCCATCAGCCCTGCTTTCCGAGGTAGGCCTCGACGACGACCGGGTTCGCGCGGACCTCGACGGGATCGCCCTCGGCGATCTTCTCGCCGTGGTCGAGCACCGTGATCCGCTCCGAGACGCCCATGATGACCTTCATGTCGTGCTCGATGAGCAGGATCGTGAGGTTGCGCTCCTCGCGAAGCTGACGCATGAACGCCGTCAGGCGGTCGGACTCCTGCGGGTTCATGCCCGCCGTCGGCTCGTCGAGCAGCAGCAGGCGCGGCTCGGAGGCGAGCGCGCGGGCGATCTCGACGCGGCGCTGGTCGCCGTAGGCGAGGTTGACGGCGAGCTCGTCGTGGATCGTCTTCGCGAGCCCGACGTAGGTCAGCATCTCGCGCGCCTTCTCGCGAACCTCGCGCTCCTCGCGGCGCACTGCCGGCGGGCGGATGATCGATCCGATGAGCCCCGCACGCATGCGGGCGTGCTGGCCGACCATGACGTTCTCGACGGCGCTCATCGTCGCGAACAGGCGGATGTTCTGGAACGTGCGCGCGATGCCGAGCGTCGTGATGCGATCGGGGCGCGTGCGCGAGATGTCCTCGCCGTCGAGCAGGATCCGCCCCACCGTCGGCTGGTAGAGGCCGGTGAGCATGTTGAAGAACGTCGTCTTGCCGGCACCGTTGGGCCCGATGATCGAGACGATCGAGCGCTCCGGGATCGAGAACGACACGTTGTTGACGGCGACGAGGCCGCCGAAGGACTTCGTCACCGATTCGGTGGCGAGCATGGTCTTGCCGCTCGGGCCTCCGGGCTTGGCTGCGCCCTGCGCCGCGGGCGTGCTCATGGAACCTTGACCTCGAACGTGCTGTCGGCGGTGACGCCCTCGGTCAGCTCGAGCGCTCGTCTTCGTTCGGGGAACAGGCCCTGCGGGCGCAGGACCATGACGATGAGGATCAGGAAGCCGAAGATGCCGAAGTTCAGGATCGTCAGGTCGAAGTCCAGGCCGAGCTTGCGCGGGACGCTGTTGAAGACGTTGGGGATGAAGTACGTGTTGATGAACGACAGCAGGATCGCGCCGAACGCCACGCCCCAGATCGACCCCAGCCCGCCGAGGATGATCATCGCGAGGATGAAGATCGAGAAGCCGAACTGGAAGTTGTTGGCGTTCACCGACGTCAGGTAGGAGCCCAGGAACGTCCCGGACAGGCCGCCGAACGCCGCGCCCGTCGCGTATGCCATGAGCTTCGTCTTGACGAGCGGCACGCCCATCGAGGCGGCCGCGACCTCGTCCTCGCGGATCGCGATCCACGCGCGCCCGAGGCGCGAGTCGCGCAGGCGGAAGTTCACGAGCAGGACGAGCGCCACGAGCACGAGCACGAACCAGAAGTAGGGACGCAGGCTGATCGCGGAGTCGAAGCCCGCAAGCCCCGGCAGGTCGATCGAGTCGATCGGCGAGATCGCCTGGCGGCCGTTGGTGAGCTTGTAGCCGCTGGCGAGGTTGATCTCGTCGCCGTTGACGGCGAAGCGGTACACGATCTCGCCGAAGGCGAGCGTCACGATCGCGATGTAGTCGCCGCGCAGGCGCAGCGTCGGTAGGCCGATGAGCATCCCGGCGATGCCGGTGATGACGAGCGCCGCGACCATCACGAGCAGGAAGTTCAGGTGGATGCCGGGCAGGTTGCTGGCGAACTGGCCCGCCAGCACGTGGATGCCCTTCTCGCCGTTGATCGCCGAGAAGTGGTCGGACGCGAACCAGCCGACCGTGTAGGCGCCGAAGGCGTAGAACGCGACGTACCCGAGGTCCAGCAGGCCCGCGAAGCCGACGACGATGTTCAGGCCGAGCGCCATCACGACGTACGCCCCGGCGAGGATGCAGTTGTCGACGATGTTCGACAGCGGGTCGAAGAACAGCGGCAGGAAGGCGAGGATCGTCAGCGCGACCACCGCGGCGACGAGGTTCTCGCGGCCCTTGATGAAGCCCTGTACCGCGCGCATGGCTATCCCGCCTCCCTCGTGACCTCGCCGATGAGACCCTGCGGGCGGAAGACCATGATCAGCACGAGGTACGCGAAGACGACCGCGGAGGTCCACTCCGCGCCGATCCGGAACTCGGCGAGCTGCTGGATGCAGCCGATGATGATCCCGCCGAGGACGGCCCCCTTGAGGTTGCCGATGCCGCCCATGACCGCCGCGGTGAACGCGATCAGCCCGGCGGTGAAGCCCTGGAAGTACCAGACGCTCGTCTGGTAGAGGAGGTTGATGAGGCCGGCCGCGCCGGCCAGCATGCCGCCGAGCAGGAACGTCAGCGAGATCGTCGTGTTGACGTTGATGCCCATCAGGCGGGCGGCATCGGGATCCTGCGCCGTCGCGCGCATGGCCTTGCCGAGCCGGCTGCGGCTGATGAAGGACGTCAGCAGGAAGACGAGCGGGATCGTCACAGCGATCGCGAGCACGTCGCCACGGTGGACCTCGACGCCGGAGACGTCGAACAGCACCTTCTGCGAGTGGATGAGGTCGGGCACCGAGGAGGGCGACGAGCCGAGCCACAGGATGCCGACGTTCTGCAAAATGAAGGAGAAGCCGATCGCGGTGATGAGCGGCGCGAGCTTCGGCGCGTTTCGCAGCGGCTTGTAGGCCACCCGCTCGATCATGACGTTCAGCACGCCGCAGACGGACATCGCCAGCAGCAGCGAGACGAACAGGCCGAGCACGATGCCCAGCGGGCCCGTCGTCAGGCCGAGGCCGATCGTGCCCCACAGCCCGAACGCCACGAACGAGCCGATCATGAAGACCTCGCCGTGGGCGAAGTTGATGAGCTCGATGATCCCGTAGACGAGCGTGTAGCCGAGCGCGATGAGCGCGTAGATCGCGCCGTTGGACAGACCGAGGACGAGGTTGTTGCCGAGTTGCGTGAGGCTGCCGTCCGCGATCAGGTCGGACACGGCCAGGTACAGCGGAAGCGCGACCAGCACGAGGATCAGCCCGTACTTGCTGAACGCTTCGCGCACGACGTCGGAGGTCCGGCGCCCGGCGGTTGCGGCGGTGGCTGCGTCGACGTTCATCCGTGAGGTCTCATCGCGGTGGAGGCGGCGGGGCGGGCGGCGGTCGCCCGCCCCGTGAGCCTCATGACGCGGTGCCTAACCGGCGGCCGCGACGATCTTCTTGGAGTACGTCAGCTGGCCCTTCTTGATGACGTACAGGCCGTAGTCCGTCAGCGACGTGTCGCCGTTGGCGTCGATCGAGTACTTGCCGAGGATGCTGTCCTTGTCCTTCGTGGACAGCAGGGCCTTGATGACCGCGGTGCGGTCGTTGCCCTGGGCACCGGCACGCTTGATCGCGTCGAGCGCGAGCGACATCGTCTCGTAGCCGTAGATCCCGTACGGGTCGACGGTCTTCGTGTTGTACGTGGACTTGTACTTCTCGAGGATCGGAGCCGCTGCCGGCAGGTCCTTGACGCCGAGCGTCGCGACGGTCAGCTTCATCCGGGCGCCGACGGAGGCGGGGACACCGCCCTCCTTCGGATCGGTGAACGCGGCCTCGGCCAGTCCGTCCGGGCCGTAGAGCTTGGCGTTCGGCGCCGCGGCTGCGACGTCCTTGACGACCTGCACGCCGTTCTCGCCGGTGACCCCGGCGAACACGAAGCAGTCGGACTTGATCTTCGAGGCGATCGAGCGGTAGTTGGGCGCGTTCTTGTCCGTGCCCTGCTCGTTCTGCACGGTCAGCCCGGCCGACTGCGCCGACAGCTTGACGTTACGTGCCAGACCCGCGCCGTACGTGGACTTGTCGTTCCACAGCGTGAACGTCTTGCAGCCGTCCTCCTTCATCGTCGCGACGAGCGCGGCGCCCTGGATCTTGTCGCGCGGGACGACGCGGGCGTACGTGCGGTTGCCCGTCGGGTAGTACTTCGCGGGCTCGCCGGGCTCGGAGCCGGGCTCGTTCGTCGTCAGGCCGATGTACGTGTTGGACGGGCTGATCTGTGGGATGTTCGCCTTGTTGAGGATCGGCAGCGAGACCTTCGTGCCGCCGGAGTTGAACTCGCCGAGGTAGAAGATCGTCGACTTGTCGCGCACGGCCTGACGGGCGTTCTGCGCCGTCTTGCTCTCATCCGCCGTACCGGGGTTCTGTGCGGTCGAGTCGTCGAGCGACGTGTACTTGATCGTGAAGTTGCCGACCTTGTTGCCGGCCTCCGTCAGCGCCAGCTTCTCACCGTTGATGACGGCCTCGGACTGACCACGCGACGTGCCCTGCAGCGGCAGCGACGAGTAGATCGTCAGCTCGGTGCCCGCAGCGGTGCTTCCGCCACCCCCGGAGCTCTTGTTGTCGTCGCCGCATGCCGCGACTCCGATCGCTGCGGCCGGCATCAGCAGCCCGACCGCGATGGCTCGATTCAAGCGCAAATTGGTTCCCTCCTCGATGAGACGTGACTCAGAGCCCGGCGATCGTACACCGGTTCACGCGGCGCGCGGACGTCCTTGGCGAAGGCTCGCGGACGATCAGGGCGAAACGGCGAGGACCTTGTCGAGCACGAGCTTCGATCCGCTCACCCGATTGCCCGAAAAACGGGCCAAAGTCGTGTCGCCGTAGCGGTCGATCGAGTACGTCCCGAGCACCGACCGGCGCTTGCGGATCGCGAAGAACGCGCGGATGACGGCGCTGCGGTCGTTGCCCTTCGCTCCCGCCGCCTGGATCGACGCGATGATCGCCTCGGTCGCCTCGTATGAGAGCAGCGCCTCGGGTGCGGGCTCGCGGCCGAACGCGGTGCGAAACCTCATCCGGAACGCGCGAGCGGACGCGGGAAGCAGCCGCGGGGGCAGCGTCGGCGTCGTGATCCGCATGCGCCGCTGGACGGCCGGGGCGAGCGCGCGCAGGACCGCCGGGCCGGCGGCGGCGGACGGCGCGAACAACAGCATCCGCGTCGTCACGGCGGCGACGGCCGCGAAGATCCGCGCCGCGCCGGTGTCGCCGCGGCCGGCGAACAGGAAGGCGTCGGCGCCGGTCGCGGCGATGTCGGCCGCGTGGCCCTCGAGGTCGCCCTTCGTCGCGTCGATGCGGCCCTTGTCGATGACCGTGATGCCCTGGCGCATCGCCGCGGCCGTCACCTGGTCGGCGATCCCGCCGCCGTCGAGGTTGCGATCGCCGAGCATCGCGAGCGTGCGGACGCCCTCGGCCTTCATGTAGCCCACGAGCGCGGACGCCTGCACGTGATCGGGCGCGACCATGCGGCCGAACGTCAGCTTGCGGGCCGGGTAGAAGCGCTCGGGCTCGCCCGTGCGAACACCGCCCGGCCGCGTCAGCCCGTCGTAGGCGCTCGTCGGGCTGATCTGCAGGATGTTGCCCTCGTTGGTCAGGGGCAGCGACAGCGCCGTGGCCTCCGAGTCGCGGTCGCCGATGTACGCGATCGCGTTGATGTCGCGGACCGCCTGGCGGGCGTTGTCGAGGACGCGCTCGCTCGTCCACGCACCCTCCTTCGCCGTCGAGGAGTCCAGCGAGACGTACGTGACGCTCAGCGTCCCGGCCTTGCCGCCGGCGTCCTGGAGCGCGAGCTTGATCGCGTTGACCATGTCCTGCGAGCTCTCGTGGTCCGGCCCGTGCAGCGGCAGGCTGGAGTAGATCGTGACGGTCCGGCTGCCGCTCTGCGGGCCGCCGTCGGCGGGTTTGTCGTCACCGCACCCGCCGAAGGCGCAGGCCAGCCCGATGACGACGCAGGCCAGAGCGGCCCGAAGGGCCATCGACGCGGCTACTCCCGGCCGGGCAGGTACGGCTTGATCACGCGCAGCGTCGCGGCCACCAGCAGGATGGCCACCGCCGCGCAGAACGCGATCCAGCCCTTGGCGCCGTCGGCCCAGAGGATGATCCAGACGGAGAGCGCGAAGGTTGTCCCGAGAACGAATCCCATGAGGGCGGCAGACTAACGGATGAGCGCGGCGGAAAGCCCCGCAACGAGCTCACCGACCGCGGTGGCGGGATCGTCGGACTCGCTCGCGGCGCGCACGAGTCGCGTTCCGACGATGACGCCGTCGGCTCCGGCACGCGCCGCCGCGGCCGCCTGCTCGGGCGTCGAGATGCCGAATCCGATCGCGACGGGGACCTCGGAGCGCGCGCGGACGCGATCGAGGATCGCGCGGTAGCCGTCCTCGTCCGTGGCGCGCTCCCCCGTCGTGCCGACGACCGAGACCGTGTAGACGAAGCCGCGTGCCTTCGCGCCGATCGTGTCCAAGCGCGCGTCGGGCGTCGTCGGGGCCACGAGCGGGACCAGCGCGATGCCATGGCGCTCGCAGGCCGCGGCGATCTCGCCGGCCTCCTCGAGCGGCAGGTCGGGCACGATCAGGCCGCTGACGCCGGCCGCCGCGGCGGCCTTCGCGAAGCCGTCGGGCGTGCGCGCGAGGACGAGGTTGACGTAACACATGAGCACGACCGGAAGCCGGCGCGAGAGCTGCTTGGCGACCGCGAGCACGCCGTCGGGCGTCGCGCCGGCCTTCAGCGCCGCGGTCCCGGCCGCGTGGATGACCGGGCCGTCGGCGAGCGGATCGGAGTACGGGATGCCGAGCTCGACGAGGTCGGCGCCGTTGTCCGCGCAGGCGAGGCCGATCCGCAGCGAGGTGGCCATGTCGGGGAAGCCGCCCATGAGGTACGGCATCAGGGCCGCCGAGCCCGCCCGCGTGGCGAACGCCGTCGCGATGTTGTCGTGGCCGGTCGTGACGACCGCCGGCACGCGGTCGCGGGCCGGCTTGGAGCGCGTCTCAGCCATCGTGGGCGATGACCTCGGCGAGGTCCTTGTCACCGCGGCCGGAGAGGCAGATGAGATCCTGCGCGGAGTCGCTGGGCTCGTGGATCGCGTAGTGCAGCGCGTGCGACGTCTCGAGCGCCGGGATGATGCCCTCCAGGCGGGTGACCTCGCGGTACGTCGCGAGCGCGTCGACGTCGGTCACCGCGACGTACGTCGCACGCCCGCAGTCGCGCAGGTGCGCGTGCTCGGGGCCGGAGCCGGGGTAGTCCAGGCCGGCGGAGATCGAGTGCGCCTCGGTCACCTGCCCGTCCTCGTCTTGCATGATCGCCGACAGCGAGCCGTGCAGGACGCCGGCGCGCCCGCCGACCGTCAGGGGCGCGCCATGGCGCCCGGACTCGAGGCCCTCGCCGGCCGCTTCGACGCCGATGAGCGCGACGCCGGGGTCGCCGACGAACGCCGTGAACATGCCGATCGAGTTCGACCCGCCGCCGACGCAGGCGATGACGCGGTCGGGCAGCCGGCCGGTGCGCTCGAGCAGGGCGGCGCGCGCCTCGTCGCCGATGACGCGCTGCAGGTCGCGCACGAGCGCCGGGTACGGGGCCGGGCCGACGGCCGAGCCGATGATGTAGTGCGACGTCGCGACGGTCGTGACCCAGTCGCGAATCGCCTCGCTGACGGCCTCCTTCAGCGTCCGGGCACCGGCCTGCACGCCGACGACCGTCGCGCCGAGCAGCTCCATGCGCTGGACGTTGGGGGCCTGGCGGCGGATGTCCTCAGCCCCCATGTAGACGACGCACTCGAGGTCCAGCAGCGCGCAGGCGGTCGCGCTCGCGACGCCGTGCTGGCCGGCGCCGGTCTCGGCGATGATCCGCCGCTTGCCCATCCGGCGGGCGAGCAGCGCCTGACCGAGCGCGTTGTTGAGCTTGTGCGAGCCCGTGTGCATGAGGTCCTCGCGCTTCAGCCAGATCTCGCGGCCCGCGACCTGCGACAGGCGCTCGGCGAGGTACAGCGGCGTGGCGCGGCCGGCGAAGTCGCGCAGCAGGACGTGCAGCTCGGCCTGGTAGCCGGGGTCGTCGCGGGCCGCGACCCAGGCCGCCTCGAGCTCGCCGAGCGCGGGCATCAGCGTCTCCGGAACGTACTGGCCGCCGTAGTCGCCGAAGCGGTGCTCGACGCCGGACTCGACGAGGCTCACGCGGGGACCTCGGAAGTCGGCTGCTCGACGTCGGGCTCAGATTCGCCGTGCGGCTCGGGCTCGAGCTCGGGCTCGGGCGTGCCCTCGGCGCCGCCGGCGACCCGGTACGCCACTTCCGCGCGCGCCGCCGCCGCGGCTTCGGCCGCCTGCGCGGCGCGCTCGTCCTCCTCGGGCCACGTCGAGCGCACGGCCTCGGCGAACGCCGTCAGCAGATCGGGGTCCTTGACGCCGGGGCGCAGCTCCGTGCCGCTCGCGACGTCGACGGCGAACGGCTCGGTGGCCGCGATCGCCCGTGCGACGTTGTCCGGCGTCAGGCCGCCGCTGAGGATGATCTTCGAGGAGAAGTTGTGGCGTCGCACGAGCTCCCAGTCGACGGTCTGGCCCGTCCCGCCCGGCATGCCCGCGACGTGGGCGTCGAGCAGGTGAAACTCGGTGTGAAACGCCGCCGCGGCCTGCAGCGTCGCCTTCGAGCGCACCCGCGAGGCCTTGATGATCTTCGCACCGGTGCGCCGAGCGACCTCGTTGCAGAACGCCGGACCCTCGTCGCCGTGCAGCTGCACGAGCGACAGGCCGCAGGCCTGCACCGTGTGATCGATCTCCTCGAGCGTCGCGTTGACGAAGACGCCGGTGAGCTGCAGGGTGCGCCGCAGCTGGGCGCCGATGACCTGGGCCTCGGCGAGCTCGCAGCGCCGCGGCGAGCCCGGCCAGAAGATCATCCCGAGCGCCCACGCGCCCGCCTCGGCCGCGCGATGCGCGTCGTCGAGGTTCGTGATCCCGCAGTGCTTGATGCGCGTCGCCATCGCGGTCCATCGTAGTGGCGCGCTCGCGGCGACCGGCAGCGGACTACCCGACGGAGGCGGGGGTGTTCGGCCGCTTGCCGAGCTTGACCGTGACGGTCGTGTTCGCGCCGTCGCGCAGGATCCCGATCCGCACGCTGTCGCCGGGGCGCTTGGCGACGATGATCTTGGCGACGCCGCCGCTGGTGCGGACGCGTTTGCCGTCGATCGAGACGATGATGTCGCCGTCGACCGCGATGCTGCCGCCGCTGACCGCCACGCGGCGGCTGCCCGCGCGCAGGCCGGCGCTGGCGGACGGGCCACCGGCGGCGACGCGCTGCACGAGCGCGCCCGAGTCGGCGGGCAGCTTCAGCGCGGCGAGCGAATCGTCGATCGTGAGCGTCGTGACGCCGAGGTACGCGCGCTCGATCGAGCCGTCCTTGCGCAGCCGCGGGACGACCTCCTTGACGGTGTCGACCGGCACGGCGAAGCCGATGCCGATGTTGCCCTCGCCGGCGCCGCCGGTCTCGATCTGCGAGTTCACGCCGATGACGCGGCCGAGCCCGTCGAGCAGCGGACCGCCGGAGTTGCCGGGATTGATCGCCGCATCGGTCTGCAGGATGTTCGAGATCTCGAAGCCCTCCTGCAGCGACGGGATCGAGCGGCCGATCGCGGAGATGACGCCCGTCGTCAGCGTCCGCTCGAGGCCGAACGGGTTGCCGATCGCCAGGGCCGGGTCCCCCACCTGGACGTCCTTCGACGAGCCCAGCTCGAGCGGGTGCAGATCGAGGCCGTCGGGATCGACGAGCAGCAGCGCGAGGTCGGTCGAGGAGTCGGTGCCGGCGACCTTCGCGGTCTTGACCTTCGCGTTGGAGAACTTCACGGTCACGGTCTTGGAGTCGCCGACGACGTGCGCGTTCGTGACGATCGATCCGCCGCGCCCGATGACGAGGCCCGAGCCCGACGCCTCGCCGGTCTGGCCGCCCTGGGTGATCCGCGCCGTGATGTAGACGACGCCCGGCGCGTCGCGGCTGTAGATGGCCCGCGGCGTCAGCCCGCCCTTCATCGGGTTCGAGGGCGCGGCCGACGGCTGCTCGACGACCGTCGTCGTATCGCCGTTTGCGCCGCCGATCAGCAGGATCGCGCCGGCGCCGACGATGGCGCCGAGCAGGGCTGCGAGGAACGTCATGGCCGCCTTCGGCATAGACCCGCGATCAGAGCTCGGGCTCGAAGCCCGTCAGCGCGCGCAGCGCGGCCTCCGGGTCGGGCGCGCGCATGAGCGACTCCCCGACGAGCACGCCGTCGACGCCGACGCGCTCGAGCTCGTCGAGCTGCTCGCGCAGGTGAAAGCCGGACTCCGACACCACGGTCTTGCCGGCCGGGATGTCGGCGAGCAGCTCGAACGTGCGCTCGATGTCGACGCTGAAGTCCGACAGGTCGCGGTTGTTGATGCCGATGACGTCGGCGTCGAGGACCTCGAGCGCGCATACGAGCTCGGGCTCGGAGTGCACCTCGACGAGCACGTCGAGATCCAGCCCGGCCGCCTCGTGGAACAGCTCGGCGAGCTCGTCGGCGTCGAGCGCGGCGACGATCAGCAGGATCGCGTCCGCGCCGGCGGCCGCCGACTCGTAGACCTGGTAGGCGTCGACGATGAAGTCCTTGCGCAGGATCGGCAGCGACGAGGCGGCGCGGGCCTCGCGCAGGTCGTCGAGCGAGCCGCCGAAGTGGCGGCCCTCCGTGAGGACCGACAGTGCGGCGGCACCGCCGCGCTCGTAGGCGCCGACGACGTCGGCGACGGTCGCCCCCTCGCGGATCGTCCCGGCGGAGGGCGATCGGCGCTTGTGCTCCGCGATGACCGACACGCCGGGCAGCGTCAGCGCCTCGGAGAACGGGCGGTCGTCGCCGCGGCGGGCGAGTGCGCGCTCGAGCTCGGCCAGCGGCGTCTGCCTGCGGCGGTTGCGCACGTCCTCGCGCGTGCCCGCGACGATCCTGTCGAGCACGTTCATGCCGCGCGCTCCTCCGCGAGATCGTTCGTGCGGGCGACGAGCGCGTCGAGCGTGCGCGATGCCGAGCCGTCGTCGATCGCGGCCTGCGCGGCGGCGACGCCCGCGGCGAGGTCGTCGGCGCGCCCGGCGGCGTAGATCGCGGCGCCGGCGTTCAGCACGGCGATGTCGCGGCGCGGGCCCGGCTCGCCGTCGAAGATCGCGCGCGTCGTGGCGGCGTTGTCCTCGGGCGAGCCGCCGGCGGGGGCGTCGGCATCGCCTGCCGTGCTGAGGCCGACGTCCTCCGGGCTCACGCTGTAGGACCGCAGCTCGCCGCCGTCGACCTGTACGACCGTCGTCGGGGCGGTGATGCTGAGCTCGTCGAGCGAGTCCTCGGAGGTCACCACGAGAGCACGGTCTACCCCGAGCAGGGCGAGCGCACCGGCCATCGTCTCGACGTAGCGCGGATCGGAGACGCCGATGAGCTGGCGGCGCGCGCCGGCCGGGTTCGTCAGCGGGCCGAGGAAGTTGAAGATCGTGCGGACGGCGAGCTCCTTGCGCACCGGGACGACGAAGCGCGTCGCCTGGTGGTGGCTGGGCGCGAACATGAAGCCGAAGCCGACGTCGTCGATGCAGCGCCCGACGGCCTCGGGCGTCAGGTCGATTCGCACGCCGAGCGCCTCGAGCACGTCGGCGGAGCCCGAGCGGCCGGTCGCCGAGCGATTGCCGTGCTTGGCGACCGCACAGCCCGCGCCGGCCGCGATCAGGGCGGCGGTCGTCGAGACGTTGAACGTCGGCCGCCCGCCGCCGGTCCCGGCGGTGTCGACGAGATCCTCGCGGCTCGTCGTCACGGGGGTCGCGAGGGAGCGCATCGTGCGCGCCAGGCCCGCCAGCTCGGCGACGGTCTCGCCCTTCGTGCGCAGCGCGATGAGCAGGCCCGCGATCTGGGTCTCGGAGGCGTCTCCGGCCATGATGACCGCGAGCACCTCGGCCGCCTCGTCGCTGCTGAGATCGCGACCGGAGGCGACGGTGTCGATCGCGCGGGTGAGGACGGGGTCGGGCACCGGGTGTCGAGAGACTAGTGCGGTCGCGCGATCGGTGCCGGCATCGGCCGGACCGCCGTCAACCGGCGGGCGGCGCGGAGCCCGCCTCGGCTTCGCCGGGCACGGCGGGCTCGTCGGCGTCGGGCGCGGCGATCGACTTCTTGGCCTTGCCCGCGGCGCTGATCGGCGCGACCGCTCGCAGGTCCTCGACGACGCGCACGGCGAAGTCCGTCGGGTCCTCCCCGGGCCGCATCTGGCCGCCGTGGGGCTCGAAGAACGTCACCGTCAGGCGCGGGCGCCGGCGCGGCGGGAAGCGCGGGATGTCCGTCGTTCCGGTGACGGCGCCACAGACGACCACCGCCTCCGGTACCGCGGCCGCCAGGCGCCCGATGCCGCTGCGCGCGCGCAGCGTGCGCCCGAGGCTGCGCGTGCCCTCGGGGAAGATCCCGACGCAGGCACCCTCGCGCAGCTCCCGCATCGCGCGATCGAGCGCGTCGGTGTCCTTCGTGCCGCGCACGACCGGGATCTGGCCCATGCCGTCGAGCACCTTGTCGAGGCCCTTGACCTTCCACAGGGTCGACTTCGACAGCGCGCGGATCTGGCGGTGCTTGATCGCCGCGATCCCCACGACGACCGGATCCCAGTAGCTGTCGTGGTTGCTTGCGACGATCAGCGGACCGGTGGGTGGCACGTGCTCGAGGCCCGCGACCTCGAGGCGGCCCCACCAGCGGACGGTCGGCACGCAGATGCCGAGGGCCACCTTGTAGGTGCGCGTGAACGTCTCGCCGGTGGCCATGGCGACGATTCTTGCATTGGATCCAAGCCAGCGATCCGCGACACTCAGCCGATGGCGGCCGAGGGACCGACGACAGGCGTGCGCGGACGGGCCGCATGGGTCGGAGGTAGCGTTGCCGTCGCGGGACTCCTGCCGCTGCTCCCGGGGACGCTCGGCGTCCTCGACCTCAGCGGCCCGATCACGGTCTGCGTCTCCGCCCTCACGGTGATCGCCGGGCTCATGGTCGGTCAGCGCTCGCTTCGCCGAGCGAGGATCGCGGAGACGCGGGAGCGCGAGCGCGAGCTCGGCAAGGTCCTGCTGCGCTGGCCGACACCCACGTTCGACGACGTCGACCCGGTCGACATCGGCGTCCGCGTCGGCCTCGGAGCGGACGCGACGTACGTCGAGCGCGACAACGACGCGAGCATGGTGGCGGCGCTGCGAGATCACGCGGCGCTCGTCGTGTTCGGGCCGCCGGGTGCCGGCAAGTCGCGCAGCGCATTCGAGGCCGTCCGGACCTGGTCTCGCGGCGCCCCGTCCCCGCTCGTGCTGGCCCCGCGCGACGCCCAAGGTCTCGATCGGCTGCTCGACGAGCATCCTGACGACGTCCTCCCTCCGGAGGCTCCGGCGATCCTCTGGCTCGACGGACTCGATCGCTTCCTGCCGGACCTCAGCATCGACCGGCTGCAGGCGTTCCTCGCGGGCCCCGAGCGCCCGTCGCTCGTCGCGCGCGTCCGGTCCGGATGGGCCCGCAGCGGCGAGGACCCAGAACCGCCGCCAGCGCGCAACGCCAGCGCGGACACCGCTGCGCCGCCGGCTGTGCGCGTGCGACTCGTGGCGACGATCCGTGACGACGCGCTCGCGGCGCTGCTGACGGACACCGCACCCGAGGCGCTCGTGCTGCGACAGATCCTCCTGCGCGGCGTGGGCGTCCCGCTGCCCGCTGCACTCGACGCCGACGAGCGCGGCCGCCCGCGCGTCGGCTCGCGGTCCGCGGATCCCCCTCGGGATGTCGCCTCGATCTTCGCGAGCGACTGGGCGACGGGTTGGCAGCGTGCCGTACCGCCTGCGCGACCACCACACGGCGCCACGGGATGGCGTGACTGGGATCGGGTGATGATCGGGTACGGGGTGATGGCGATCCTCGTGCTCGGCGCGGGATGGTGGCTGCACGGGTACTACGGTTGGACCCCCGCCCCGCCCGTCGCTGACCAGGTGGCGCACCTGAAGGCAGATCGCCCGGCATGTGAGCGCGTCAGCGAGTACCCGCGTCACGGTGCCGGCCTGCCCCGGACCGATGATCCCAACGAGGACACGTTGGTGGCGATCGTCTCCGGCGACGAGTGCGAACGCTCCGACGAGGCCGAGATCTACCGCCTCGCCACGAACGGCCGGCTCGACGAGATCGCCTCGCTCACGCCGCCCGGCCTCCCGCGCAACGTGCTCACGTGCATCGGGCCGGATCGCGTGGATCCCTGCCACGTCGCGCTCGCCGGTCACACGCCGTACCTGACCGCGACGTTCTGGCGTGCCGACACCGCTCGAGAGCTGCCGGTCATCGGCTCGTTCGTCGGCGATCACATCCAGATCGATGCCCTGTCGCCGCCCGAGCACCGCGTACCTCCGGGCTACCGCGGGGACGTGCAGGTGCCCCTGCAGACAGGCTCGGACGAGCGCACGACGGGGTCGGGCTGCTCGGGCAGGACCGCGTGCGTGAACGGTCGTGCTGCCACGGTGGCGGCGATCGCGGCGAAGACCGACGATCATCCGGCGATGCTGCTCGTGGGCTACGAGAGGGCCGACGATCGCGTCCATGTCCGGATGTGGAAGATCGGCTTCGGCAGCGACGGCCATCCCAAGCTGTCGCGGGACTGCCTCGCGTTCTTCGACGGTCGCCCGCAGGGGCTCGCGTTCAGGAAGACCTCGCGGCTTCACGCGCGAGAGCTCATGCAACCCTCGTCGCGCAGGCCCGGCACCAGGATCGTCTGCTGACCGCTAGGACGCGGCGCTACGCCGCAGGCAGGTGGCGAACCCGAGCACGTACGACAGGCCGGAGCGCCGCTTCTTGTTGATCACGTTCTGCTCCTCGCCGTTGGTGACCGAGGCTTCGTCAGCCTCCGAGTGCGCGCCGAGGATCCGACGTTCGAGTTGGAGCTCGTCGCGCAGCGCCTCCCGATAGCCTGCGAACCCGAACCGAACGGCCCGGGACGGCGACGCGGGCAGCCTGACGCGGGCGAGTGCATCACGCAGCTGCCTCAGGAAGCGGACGCGCCGCTCGTGGGCGCGCGCGACGGCGTCCCCGATCACCTGGTGCGAGGCGACGCCCGCGCGGCGACTGGCCCGCGCACAGGCTCGATCCACGTCGCGAGCGAAGCGCCGCTCGGCACGATCTCGCGGCGCCACCGGCGTGTCCTGGACGCTGCCGATGTTCGTCGCCATGGGTGCCTGCACCGTGACGCTGCGGTCGATGTCGCGTGGCCGGTCCGCGACGTCTGCGATCAGGCTGCCGACGACAGCGATCAGCACGACGGCGATCAACCCGGCGACCACCGATCCAGCCAAGCGCGCCCTGCGACGGCTGGACACCGTGGTGTCAATCCTGCCCCGACGGCTCGCCGTCGAGGAAGTTGCGCAGCAGCAGCTTGCCCTCGGCCGTCAGCACGGACTCGGGGTGAAACTGGACGCCCTCGGCGGGCAGCTCGCGGTGGCGGATCGCCATGATGACGCCGCCCCCGCGCGCGGAGACCTCGAAGCTGTCGGGCAGCCGGTCGGGATCGACGACGAGCGAGTGGTAGCGCCCGACGGTCAGGTTCTGCGACAGGCCCGTGAAGATCGTGCGCCCGTCGTGCTCGATCTCGCTCGTCTTGCCGTGCACGGGGCGATCGCGCACGACGACGCCGCCGAACGCCTGCGCGAGCGACTGGTGGCCGAGACAGACGCCGAGCGTCCTGACCCCGGCCTCGGGGAAGCGGCGCATCGTCTCCATGCTGATGCCGGCGTCATCCGGCGTGCACGGGCCGGGCGAGACGACGACCCGGTCGGGCTTTCGCTCGAGCAGCTCGTCGACCGACACGACGTCGTTGCGCACGACGTCGAGCTCGGCGCCCAGCTCGCCGAGGAACTGGACGAGGTTGTACGTGAACGAGTCGTAGTTGTCGACGACGAGAACCGAGGTCATGGCCAATCCGGCTGCTGGGAGGCGAGCTCGACGGCGCGCAGGACGGCGCGCGCCTTCGCCTCGGACTCGGCGAACTCGTACGCCGGGACCGCGTCGGCGACCGTGCCGCCGCCGGCCTGCACGTGCGCGCGGCCGTCCTTGATGACGACCGTGCGGATGTGGATCGCCGTGTCGAGGTCGCCGGCGTAGGAGAGGTAGCCGATCGCGCCGCCGTAGCCGCCGCGCTTGATCGGCTCGAGCTCGTCGATGATCTGCATCGCGCGGACCTTCGGCGCTCCCGACAGCGTCCCCGCGGGCAGGACGGAGCGCAGGGCGTCCATCGCCGTGACACCGTCGCGCAGCGTGCCGGAGACGTTCGAGACGATGTGCATGACATGCGAGTACGTCTCGACCGCCATGAAGCGGTCGACGGTCACCGATCCGTACTCGCAGACGCGCCCGAGGTCGTTGCGGCCGAGATCGACGAGCATGACGTGCTCGGCGCGCTCCTTCTCGTCGGCGAGCAGCTCCTCGGCGATCCGCGCGTCGTCCTCGCTCGTGGCGCCGCGCGGACGCGTCCCCGCGATCGGCCGCGTCGCGACATGGTTGCCGGTCACCGTCAGCACGGGCTCGGGCGACGCGCCGGCGACCTGGAAGTCCATGAAGTCCAGGAAGTACATGTACGGGCTCGGGTTCACGACGCGCAGGCCGCGGTAGACGGAGAACGGGTCGATGTCGAGGTCCGCCGACCAGCGCTGCGACGGCACGACCTGGAACGCGTCGCCGGCGTGGACGTACTCGACGATCCGAGCGACGTTGGCCTCGAACTGCTCGCGCGTCATGTTCGAGGTGAACGCCGGGCGCGGCCGCGCGGGGGTCGGCTCGGGGCGCGGCACGGGGCCGGCGAGCAGGTCGCGCGCCTTGCGGATCGTCGCGACCGCGTCCGCGTAGGCGGCCTCGACGCCTTCGCTCGCCGACTCGTCGACGTAGACGTTCACGAGCACCGTGATCGTGTGCTTGAGGTGATCGAAGACGAGCAGGACGTCGGACAGCATGAGCGCCATGTCCGGCAGCCCGACCGGGTCCGGGTTGGGCTCGCCGAGCGGCTCGACCGTGCGCACGAGGTCATAGCCGAAGAAGCCGACGGCGCCGCCCGCGAACGGTGGCATCTCGGGCCACGGCGCCTGGCGGAAGGCGCCGACCTCGTCCGCCGCGAGCTGGTACGGATCGGCCGGGCAGTCACCCAGCGACCAGCGCACGATCTTTCGCGGGCGCACGCCGATGAACGAGTAGCGCCCGAACTGCTGGCCGCGCTCCGCCGATTCGAGCAGGAACGCCGGGAACTCCGGCTTGCGGCCACGCAGCTTGAGGAACGCGGAGACCGGCGTCTCGGTGTCGTCGATGAAGCTGTGGCGCAGCGCGATGACGTTGTAGTCGGCGGCCAGCGCCCGGACCTCGTCGAGGCTCGGCCGCACCGCCAGGAGCTCGCCCCCGCCACCCACGGGCGGGTGGGCGTCGCTCTCAGCCGCGACGGCCATTGAGCACGACTCCGGCGTCTCCGAGCGAGCGGTCGCGCCCGCGCAGGAGGACGGCGAGGTGGTAGAGGACGTCGGCCGCCTCGTTGTCGACGCGCTCGTCGGTCTCCTCGCGCACGGCGCGCGTGACCTCCTCGGCCTCCTCGCGCACCTTCTCCCCCGCCAGCGCGGGGTCTTCGAGCAGCGTCACGGTGTACGAGCCGGCGGAGCGGTCGGCGTCGCGCTGCGCGATCGTGCGCTCGAGGATCGGCAGCGCCTCGTGCGGCGCGGGCGGCTCGAGGTCGCCCGTGAAGAAGCAGCTGCGCTCACCGGTGTGGCACGCCGGCCCGGCGGGCTCGACGAGCGCGAGCAGCGCGTCGCCGTCGCAGTCCAGGCGCAGCGCCCGCACGGCCTGCGTGTTGCCGCTCGTCGCGCCCTTGTGCCACTGCTCCTGGCGCGAGCGGCTGTAGAGGTGCAGCTCGCCGGATTCGCGCGTGCGCCGCACGGCCTCCTCGTTGGCGTAGGCCAGCGTCAGGACCTCGCCCGAGTTCCAGTCCTGCACGATGACGGGCACGAGCCCGCGTTCGTCGTAGGCGATCTCCATGTGGCGAGGGAGTCTACGAGCCGCTCAGTCGTGCGGCGGGCCGCCGAGCAGGACCATGTCGCCGAGCAGGAACCTCGCCCTCGGGATCGCCGGCACGACCGGGTCCGCGTCAGCCCACCCTCGCGATGCGCGAGGTCCTGCGGTCGCAGCCGAGTCCGGTCCGGCGACCACGGTACGGTTCGGCCGACGTGGGATTCCTGTCACGACTGCTGTTGCTCGCCGGCGCCGCCGGCGTCGCGCTGTCCGCGCTGCTGCCGTGGGTCACGATCCGTGGCCTGAGCCTGGACCTCAGCTTCATCGGCGTGCGGATCACGCCTGGCGCGGCGACGGTCAACGGCACCGACACGGAGTACTGGCCGTTCATCCTCGGCGTCGCCGCGGTCGTCGCGATCCTCGGCGTCCTCGGCGTGGCCCGGCGGCTGCTGCTCGTCGTCGGCATCGCCGTCATCGCGGCCGGAGGAGCGCTGCTGTACTACGTCTCGAACGTCATCGACCTCGAGACGAAGGGCGAGGACGAGCTCATCCGCACGCTCGCGGACGCCGCGCTGTCGAGCTCGGTGGGCCCGGGTGCGGCGGTCATGATCGCCAGCGGGATCCTGATCGTGGCCGGCGCCGCGATCGCGAGCTGACGGCCCGGCCTCACGGCTCACCCCGCCACGATCATGCAGACGCCCTGCGTCCAGACCGAGGGCGGCGATCCGGTGCCCGGCGCACCGGGGGCGCTCAGCATCTCGGCGAGCGTGACGCCCGTGGCCACGTTCGCGGCGTACGTCGTGCCGTTGGGGCAGATCGTCGTCGGCATCAGCGTCGTCTCGTCGAGCGACGTCGTGATCTTGCAGCTCAGCGGGAAGGCGTGGCCGGCCGCCGGAGGGATGGGCCCGTCCGTGCTGCAGAAGCGGACCGGTACGGTGCCGTCGGCCGTCGAGACCGCGGCGTTCGCGAGATTGGCACCGGTCAGATCGGCGCTCGTGAAGACCGCGCCCTGCAGGCACGTCGACACCAGCGACGCCGCGGACAGCCCGCCCGCCGGTGCGGAGAGGTCCGCCCGCGTGAAGTCGACGTCGACGAGGCAGGCGCCGTCGAACACCGCGCCCTGCAGGTTCGAGCCCGCGAACGAGATGCCCTCGAGATAGGCGTTGGCGAAGTTCGCCTGCTGCAGCGTCGCCGCCTGGTCGAGCCCCGTCGTCGCGCCGTTGAGCGTCGCGTACGAGCAGTCGACGCCCGACAGGTCGGCGAGGTCGGCGCTGACGCCCGACATCGTGGCGTAGGACAGGACCGCCGACGGCCAGCCCCCCGATGCACCCAGCTGAGCGCTCGTGAGGACCGCCGACGTCAGGTTGGCGGCGGTGAGGTTCGCGCCGTAGAGGGCCGCCGAGCTCAGGTCCGCCCCCGTCAGGTCGACGCGGCTGAGATCGGCGCCGACGAGGGTCGCGCCCGAGAGATCGGCCCCGGCGAGGACGGAGCCGCTGGCGGTCGCGACCATGACGCAGCCCGTGAAGTCGGCCCCCGCCGCCGACAGGGCGGATCCCCACGTCACGGTGCTCAGGTTCGTGCCCGCGAAGTCCGCGCCCGTCAGCGTCGCACCCGAGAAGTCGACGTCGTCGAGCGCGGCGGCGGTGAAGGTCGCGCCGGTGAGCGTGGCGCCGGCGAGGCTCGCGCCGCTCAGCGTCGCCCCCGTGAAGTCGCAACCCGTGAGGTCGGCCCCGCCGAAGTCCAGCCCCGACAGGTCGGCATACGTGAAGTCCGCGCCCGGCGGCGCCGACCCGGCCGACATGATCGCCGTGTAGCCGGGAGTGACCGGCACGTTGGCGAGCGCCGTGAGCCGCCCCTCGCCGAGGTTCCCGACCGCGTAGACGAGGTAGGCCGTCGGGTTCGTCGGCGGAGACGGGGGCACGTAGGCGAGCGCGACCCAGTCGCCCTCGTAGGAGATCGACCAGGTGCTCTGCGCCGCGTCCAAGCCGCTGATCTGCAGCTCTTCGGCGTCCGCCTGCTCGGCCGTCGTCACGAGGTACAGCATCGAATCCAGACCCACGCACCACAGCACGTCGACCGTTCCCGGGCTGACCCCGGCGACGAGCATCGAGACGACGTAGCCGCCACCCGCCAGCTCATACACGACGAGGTTCTCCGACGCGGTGTGCGCCGGCGCCGACACGGACGGCATGGCGCTCGCGCCGCGCGCGACGTAAGCGGTCAGGAAGCACTGCTCCCCGGTCGCGTTCGTCGCCTGGAAGGCGAACTTGCCCGCGAACTGCACGTGCTCGCCCTAGGAGCCGAACGTGACGTCGGCGAGCACGGACACGTAGCCGTCCGCGTCGGGCGGCACGACGATCGTGACGACCGAGGCGTTCATGTCGAAGTCGAAGCCGGGGAACCTCGGTAGCGCCACCCCCGCCTCTCCGGCCGTCGTCATCGTGTTCTGCCATTGCGTCTCGAGCGCCGGCCAGAGGTTCTCGAACGAGCTCGAGGTGGTGCCCGGGATCGTCGACTGGACGAAGGTCGTGACCGGAAGGACGTCGTAGTCGCTCGGGGTCTGCAGCGCGAAGACGATCGACTGCACGCCGGCCGTCGACGATGCCGCGAGGCCGACGTCGAGCATGACCCACTGCCCGGCGACGTCGAACGTCAGGATCGGGTTGGCGGGGGCGCCGTCCTGCCCGGGCGTCGGGTTCGTGCTGACGACCGACAGCGCCACGTTCAGGTCCTGGCTGACGACGACGCCGGGAATGGCCGCGTACTGCTCGATGACCCCCTCGTAGTCGCCGAGCTGGGCGTCGGCGTTCGTGAGCTGCCACTCGAACCCCTGCTGGGTGATGTACGTGCCCGTGACGCCCTCGGTCAGGGCGGTACCCACCTGCGCCCAGACGGTCGGGCCGAGCGCGGCCTGGATCTGCGCGAGGTTCGCCGTGTTGAGCTGGTAGACGATCTGGAACGTGACGGTCGCGGCATCGATCGGCGCCAGCGCCGCGGTCATCGGATCGCTCGGCCAGATCATGTACAGCTGCGGCCACGTGGCGTAGTAGGTCTTCGTCTCCAGCGCCGGGCCGATCTCGGTCGCGTCGAGCGTCACGTCCAGGAGGTCCGCCTCGGTGAAGCCCCAGAACAGCGCGTTGAACTCGTAGTCCTGCACGTTGTAGGCCACCTGCTGCGTCGGGATCGCCGGGATCGGGACGCCGGCCGGCGGCGCGACGACGTCGCTGTACCAGCTCGAGTTGACCTCCACGTCGCCGGTCACCCCGCCGGTCACGCCCCCACCGCTCGGGAACTGAAACGAGCCCTGGTCGGCGGACGTGCCGGCCGACGGCGTGAAGTGAAACGACATCGCGCCGATGTCGCCGGTGGTCGGGATCGTGTAGAGGTAGGACGCGAGCAGCCCGCTGACGTTCGTCCCGAAGTCGATGCTCTCGAGCGCGGTGTCGACCTGGCTCTGGACCGTGCCGCCGAAATCGCACAGGCTCGCCTGCGGGGCACTGCTCAGCACGCTGCCCGAGGGGATGCTGGCCGACGAGGCCCCGGGGTCGGTCGTGCAACCGGCGTAGCCGATCGTGAACTCGTTCGACGTCGACACGTACTGCAGCTCGAGCTGCACCTGGATCTCGAAGGACGCGAACGTCTGCGAATACGGACCGCTCCACGCCTTCGGGTCGTTCGTCGTCTTCCAGCCGGCCTGGGTCTCCTGGTTGAAGGTCTCGTCCCAGGCGTATCCCACGACGGTCCCGGGTGCGAGCAGGGTCAGCGTGAACGCGTTCTGATCCTGGATGTAGCTGTCGAACGCCGGCGCGAACGTCGTGAACGCCCCGTCCGTGAGATTCAGCGCGTAGTCCTCGATCGTGACGATGTCGGCGGTGCCCTCCCCCTGGGGAGGCGGGATCGTGTAGCTCCACGACGGCGTCGGGGGCGGCATGGTGTACGGCGGCGGGACGAGTCCCGCCGCGAGCTGCTCGGCGATCTGCGGCCCGATCGACTCGGTGAACAGGCTCAGCAGCCCGTCCGGGGAGATCGCGAAGCCCATGCACTGCATGTCGGTGGCCATGAGGGTCGCTCCTTTCATTGCGGGGCCGAAGGCGTCCACCACGAGACGGATGGCTCCGGGCGCAGCCCCGCCGGCTTGACGATCTGGGCGTAGTCGAGGGTGTAGACGGTGCGCCACAGGTCGACCGCGATCGAACCGGCGGCGAGCCCGGGGGTCTGCGACACGAACGCCCCGTCGGGCGCGTAGATGTCGAGCAGGTAGTCGTCGGCGGCGGAGCCGTCGCCGAGGTACTTCAGGACGTACATGTAGCCCTGCGACTCGGTGGCGACGGCGAGCGCGGTCACGGGCGTCGACTCCGGTGTCAGCAGCGCGGTGCACGAGCCGCCCGCGAAGATCGGCGCCGGGTTGCCGAGCAGGTCGAACGCCTGCAGGCGCGCGTCACCGCCTGGCAGCGTCGTGTCGGTGGCCTCCAGGACGATGACGCCCGAGCCGACCGCCGGCGCCACGCCGACGGGCTGGTGCAACAGCCCCGGACGCGTGCCGTAGCCGCAGTAGATCTCGGCGAGCGGTGCCGCGGCGTCGGTCGTCGGCGACGATGGCAGCGCCAGGACCTCGAGCTTGCGGTTGACGGTGTTGACCCCCACCACGTAGCCGCTCGGATGGACGGTGGACGCGTCGATCGCCTCGTTGAAGCGCCCCCAGCTGACGTCCTGCGGCAACGACAACGTCCCGGAGGAGCCGTCGAGCACGATCTGGCGCACGCTGTAGAGCTGATCGGTCGGGTCGATGTAGAAGTTCGTCCCCGTCGCGGGTGCCTGCAGGCCGTAGGCGACGGGCACGCCGTCGACGAAGCCCGACGCCACGAAGCGCAGGCCGTCCTCGGCGTCCTGCTGCACGCTCACGGTCTGCAGGACGTAGAGCTGGTCGTCGGTCGGCGTCGGCGGACCGCCCGTCACCGGCAGGTCCTGGCCGGACGCCTGGTAGTCGTAGCCGAGCTGGCTCTGCGCCTCGTTGACGGTGATCTGACCCAGCGCGCCGAGCGTGGCGCCCGTGTCGCTCGGGTCGAGCGACTGCACCGTCGCGGTCGGCATGTCGGCGGGATCCGTGCTCCACGCGTGCTGGGCGCTCTGTGCGTCCCAGGTGAGGCTCTGCAGGTACTCGTAGCGCGTCGAGGCGGTCAACGGCACCTCGTTCTCCACGATCGCCTGGGTCGGAACGACCAGCGGGCCGTCGACGGCCGCCGACAGCGCCGGGCTCGTCGCCGCCCCGCAGACCCAGCCCGTCGCCGCGAGGAACGTCGCGGTGAAGACGACGGTGCCGCCGCCCGGCAGCGGGTTCGCGTTGGCCGCGTCGAAGCTGACCGTGATCGGGCCGTACTGCGGCGGGGTCATGGCGCCCGTCGTGATGCGCGTCGTGCCATCGGTGAAGGTCGCCGTCACCGAGTAGCTCGTGGCGTCCAGCGGCCACGTGTTCTGGTGGTCGACGTCTGGCAGCAGCTCCCAGCTCGCGTCGATCGCCCGCGTGAAGACGACTTCGAACGTCGCCGGGGACTGGGCGACCTCGGCGCTCGTCTGCAGCAGGTCGGAGATCGTCGTCACGACCGACAGGCCGAGCGCGATCCAGCCGAACACCGGCGTCGCCTCCTCCGTGGCGTCCTCGACGGCGATGGCGGCGTCGATCGCCGCGGCGAGATCGGGTAGGTCGAGCAGGATGTGGGGCATCGCATCGGCGATGGCGGCGAGGATCCCGGTCGTGCTCTCGCTCGACGCCGCGCCCGCGAGCGGCCCGTCGACGAGCGCCGAGCCGACGTCGAGGATCTCCGCCGCGAAGCTCTTGGCGAGGTCGCTGAGCGCGGTCTCGGGGATCGCCGCGCCCGCGACGAGGCAGATGACCGGGATGCCGAAGTTGAAGACCCCCGTCATGAGCGTGCCGGCGGCGCAGACCTGGCTGTCCCAGCCACCGTAGTACTGGCCGTCCTGGCCCTCGATGCCGCCCGTCCGGCCGAGCCCGCCGGCGAGCAGGCGCACCGCGCTGGCCTCGCTCGGCCACGGGAACGAGACGGTCGTCGGCTGGCCGCCGATCGGGATCGAGAGGATCGTGTCGACCGCCGAGAACATCGCGACGTACTTCTGCGTCGGGCTGTCGTAGCTCGCCGGGGCACCGGCGGGCACCTGCGACGTCCAGCTCCCCGCCGCAAGCGCGATCGCCTCTCCCCCCGGACCGAGGAACTCGACGTAGCCCGACAGCCATCGCAGCCAAGAGTTCGTGAAGCTCGCGCTGAAGACGTTGTCGTCGAACGTCAGGTCGTTGCCGTAGGAGAACCCGTTCTGCGGTGTGAGGTCGTTGATCGTCCAGCTGACGCCCGATCCGTCGTCCTGGGCGACCTCGTGGCGAAACTGCGCGCCCAGCAGCGGCGAGGGGCTCGCCGCCTGGGTCGAGGTGACGGCCGTCACGCCGTTCTGCACCGTGTAACAGCCGGCGACCGTCGACGAGGACTGCAGGCTCGGCGTGTTCTTCACCGTCTGCAGCGCCGACATGACCGGGCCCGGCATCGCGGCAAGCGTCGCGTCGCTCCAGAGATAGCGCATGACCGTCGACGGGGAGCCGTCGGCGTTCACGTACGGGACCTCGTCGACCCAGCTCCCGGCCGTGGGGTCGGAGACCGAGCCGGCGACCTGCTCGGCGATCGCGAGCGCCAGATCCGACGTCCCGTTGGCGTACTCGATGATGTCGAGCACCGTCGCGGCCGTCGTCGGATCGATGCTGACCATCTCGAGGTGCTGAAAGACGCACTGGATCGCGGCGTCGACGGCCGATGTCCAGTCGTCGACGAGCCACGGCATCTCGGGGTCCGTCCAGGCCTGCGGGACGCCGGCGAACAGCATCCGGGCGCTCGGCCGGGGGTCACCCGCCTCGAGGCGCCGCTCGGCCGCGGCCCGGCGGGCGACGAGCGGGGCGTGGACCTTCGTGAGCAGCATGACCGGCAGCGATGCCGCAGCGTCCGGGGACGGCGTCGTGACGAACAGCAGCTGCACCGCCGTCGCGGGCAGCTCGACATCGTCGACGTAGTGCGTCACCAGTGAATCCGGCAGCAGCCGCAGAGCGCGGTTGCGCTCGCGCGCGGCCTCGCGCGACCGCGCGGTGTGGCGCTCCAGGCGCTCTCGCCGTGCACCTACGTGCAGCGTCGCACGGCGGTCGTGTGGCAGATCCGGCAAGGCGAACTGCAACGAGCGTCGCTCGCTTGGACCCGGCATGCGCTTCCCCCTGTCTCACCCGTCGGTCGAGACGATCGTAGGGACAAGCGAGCACACGGTACAGGCCAGTTGGGGTGAATTTGTGCCTACTCACCCGGGGTGACGTCCGTGCTACCGGTTCATCAGAAACTCAGTGTGACACCGGGTCGTCAGCCCCCGCCGAGCACGCCGCGCACGCGCGCGCCGTTGGCGCCCTTGACCATCAGCGCCGCGGCGACCTCGATGTCGTCGGTGCGACCGACGGCGAGCGCCGCGCGCAGGCGGTCCTCGTGCAGGTAGAACACGCTGAACGCCCCGCTGCCGGGGTCGCCGTGGACGATCTCCTCGTCCCACTCGGCCGCCGGGCCGACATACTCGAGCGTGGTCCAGTCGGCGAGATCGGACCAGAAGTACGGCACCTCGGTGAAGGGGTCGTCGGAGCCGAGCATCGCGCGGGCGCCATGGCGGCCCTGGGCGCCCGCGACCTCCTCGTGCTCGATCCGCAGACGGCGGCCGTGCAGCTCGCTGTCGTACTCGCACATGTCGCCGGCGGCGAAGACGTTCGGCTCGGACGTCTGTAGGCGCTTGTCGCAGCAGACGCCGCCGCTGTCGCCGATGACGAGGCCGGCCTTGCGCGCGAGCATGACGTCGGGCAGCGCGCCCGCGCCGACGACGACGAGGTCGCCCTCGATGCGGCGGCCGTCGGCGCAGACGACGGCGCCGACCGGAGCCTCGTCGTCGCCCTCGCCGTCGAAGGCGACGACATCGGCCCCGCCGACGATCTCGACGCCGTGCGAGGTCAGCAGGTCGTGCACGTAGCGCCCGGCGATCGGCCCGAAGCCGCGCTCGAGCGGCAGCTCCTCCTGCATGACGAGCGTGCAGGGCTTGCCGAGCGCCGTCAGGGACGCCGCGACCTCGGTCGCGATGTAGGAGCCGCCGACCACGACGACGCGTCGCGCGTCGGCGACGGCCTCACGCAGCGTGTCGGCGTTGCCGAGCGCCCGCAGGTAGTGGATGTTCGCGCGGGTGGCACCGTCGCTGCGCAGCCGCCGCACCATCGCGCCGGTCGCGATCAGCGCCTGGTCGAAGCCGATGACCTCGCGCCCGACCTTCGCCTCGCCGGCCGCGGGGTCGAGCGACATGACCGGCGTGCGCGTCAGCAGCTCGACGTCGTGCTCGGCGTACCACGCGACGGGATGGATCAGCGTCGACCCGCGGTCGTCGTCGCCGCGCAGGTAGCCCTTCGTGATCGGCGGCCGGTGATACGGCGGGTCCTGCTCGCGCGTCACGAGCGTGACGGAGCCCTGAAAGCCGCGCTCGCGCAGCTCGTGGGCGCAACTCGCGGCGGCGATGCCGCCGCCGATCAGGAGGATGTCTACGGTTCGGTCGCTCACCCCCGGCACTCTATGCCCGGAGGCCGCGGCTACTCGATCCCGAGGCGGTCCAGCAGCGCGTCGTCGCCACGCCAGTGGCGGCGCACGCGCACGGACAGGTCGAGATGGACCTTGCAGTCGAGATGGCGCTCCAGCTCGCGCCGGGCGGCCGTGCCGATCGCCTTGATCATCTTGCCCTGCGCGCCGATGAGGATCCCCTTCTGCGACTCGGCCTCGACCCACGCGAGCGCCGTGACGCGAATCAGGTCCTCGCGCGACGCGTCGATGTCGTCGACGACGATCTCGACGGCGTGCGGCACCTCCTGGAACGTGCGCCGCAGGACCTGCTCGCGGATCAGCTCGGCGAGCATGACCGACTCGGGCTGGTCGGACGCGTCGTGCTCGTCGAACATGAACTCGCCCTCGGGTAGCAGCCCGACGAGGTGGGCGACGAGCGCGTCGACGCCCGAGCCCCGGCGCGCCGAGATCGGGAAGATCTCCTCGGTCAGCTCGAGCTCGGACGCGGCCTGCAGCATCGCCAGCGTGTGCTCGTTGTCCATGCGGTCGATCTTGTTGACGGCGATGACCACGGGCACGTCGACGTTCGCGAGCGCCGCGGCGATGAAGCGATCGCCGGGGCCGACGCCCTGCTGGCCGTTGAGCAGCAGCAGCGCGGCGTCCGCGTCGCCGAGCTCGCGCTCGACGCGCGACTGCATGCGCTGGGTCAGCGCGTCGCGCGGGCGCTGGACGCCGGGCAGGTCGACGAGCACGAGCTGTGCGTCGCCGCGCATCGCGACGCCGCGGATCGCGCGGCGCGTCGTCTGCGGCTTGTCGGACACGATCGCGACCTTCTCGCCGACGATCGCGTTGACGAGCGTCGACTTGCCGACGTTCGGGCGACCGGCGAGCGCGACGAAGCCGGCCCGCCGTGAGCTCATGAGGGCGTGACCCAGGCCATGATCTCGCGCTGCACGGCGAGCATCTCGCCGTCGTCGGTCTCGTGATCCATGCCGGTCAGGTGCAGCGCGCCATGCACGATCGCCTCGCGCAGGTCGGCCGTGTGCTGCGGGCAGATGACGATGTCGCCGAGCTCGGCCGGGCCGGGCGACGGGTCGGCCCCGTCGATCGGGAACGAGAGCACGTCGGTCGGGCCGGGCTTGCCGCGATACTCGGCGTTGAGCTCGGCGATCCGCTCGGCGCTGACGAACTCGACCGCGACGTGGCCCTGCGAGATGCCACCCGACGCGAGCGCCAGTCCCAGCAGCCGCTCGATCTCCTCGAGCGGGACGCGGGTCACGCCGAGGACGTCGATGTCGAGCGCTTCGCCGCGCTCGGGGTCCGATCCGGAGGAGGAGGTCAAGCGCGGCGGCGATCTGCCGGCCGCAGCTCCGACGTCCGGCGCTCCGCGTGCTCGGCGTACGCCTCGACGATGCGCTGCACGAGCCTGTGACGGACGACGTCCTCGCCGCCGAAGCGCACGAAGTCGATGCCGTCGATGCCCTCGAGGATGTCCGCGACGACGACGAGCCCGGAGGCGTCCTGCTTGGGCAGGTCGATCTGGGTGACGTCGCCGGTCACGACCATCCGCGAGTTGAAGCCCAGGCGCGTGAGGATCATCTTCATCTGCTCGGGCGTCGTGTTCTGAGCCTCGTCGAGGATGATGAAGCTGTCGTTCAACGTGCGGCCGCGCATGAACGCCAGCGGCGCGACCTCGATCTGCCCGCGCTCCAGGAACGAGGCAACCTTCTCCGCCTCGAGCATGTCGTGCAGCGCGTCGAACAGCGGCCGCAGGTAGGGATCGATCTTCGCCATGAGATCGCCCGGCAGGAAGCCGAGGCGCTCGCCGGCCTCCACCGCCGGGCGCGTGAGGATGATGCGGTTGACGTCGCCACGCGAGAGCGCGGCGGCCGCCAACGCGACCGCGAGGAACGTCTTGCCCGTGCCCGCCGGGCCGATCCCGAACGTCACGGTGTTGCGCCGGATCGAGTCGACGTAGCGCTTCTGGTTGATCGTCTTCGGCGCGATCTGCTTGGAGCGATGGCGCCAGACGACGTCCTCGAGGATCGCCGCCGGGGAGGCGTGCTGGTCGAGCGCCGCCGTCACGGCGGAGATCGTGCCGGGCGCGATGTCGTGCCCCTGCTCGACGAGCTCGGCGAGCTCGCGCACGACGGTCGCGGCGGCCTGCACGGCGGCCGGCTCGCCGTCCAGCGTGACGATGTTGCCGCGCAGGAAGATCTCGCACTCGACGTGGCCCTCGAGCGCCCGCAGGACGGAGTCCCCGCTACCGGCCAGCTCGGCCGCGACCTCGTTGGAGAGCTCGATCTGGCTACGCACCGAGCTCCTCGCGGACGAGCGCGGAGACGCGCTTGCCGTCGGCCTTGCCGGCGACCTTCGCCATCGTGGCCTTCATGACCAGCCCGAGATCCTTCGGCGAGGACGCGCCGGTCTCGGCGATCGACTCGCGCACGATCCCGCGCAGCTCGGCCTCGCCCATCTCGGCGGGCAGATAGGCCTCGATGAGCTTCGCCTCGGCCTCCTCGCCGTCGGCGAGCTCGTCGCGACCGCCGTTGCGGAAGGCCGACGCCGACTCCAGCCGGCGCTTGCGCTCGCGGCGCAGGACGGCGAGCTCGTCGCCGTCGCCCTCCTTGACGGACTTCTGCAGCTCGCTGAGCACCATCCGCAGCGCGCCGACGCGATCGGCCTCGCGCGCCTTCATCGCAGCGACGAGATCCTGCTTGACCGTGTCGACCAGCGTCATCTGTCAACCAGCATAGAACGCCCCCAGGCGTTTGCCGTCAACGCGACGTGACCTCGGCGGTGACCGGGGCGGGCTCTGCGCTGGGGTTCGACTCCGCCTCGGCGCCCTCGGCGATCCGCGGGGCGGTCTGCTCGGTCTTGACGGCCGCCACGCCGCCGAGCTCGGCCGTGTCACGGCCGAACAGCAGGCCGATGTTCCAGTCGACGAGCAGCCGGGCGCGGCGGCCGATGCCCGGCATCGCCGCCAGGTGGTAGGAGCGGGCGAGGATCCACGCGGGCGTCCCGCTCCACGTGATCGGGCCGGTCATGGCGACGGCCTCGCGGCGCCCCATGTCGACGAAGACGCCCTTCGTCTTGTACGCGAAGCGCTTCTTGCGCCCACCCGCGCCGAGCGCCGCGGCGACGTTGTGCGCCACGACGCGCCCCTGGCGGATCGCATGCTGCGCGGTCGGCGGGCACGGCTCGCCCTTGCGGGCGGGATCCGGGACCGCGGCGCAGTCGCCGATCGCCCAGACGTTCTCGTGGCCCTGCACCTGCATGAACGCGTCGGACACGATCCGGCCGCCGTCGGTCAGCGGCAGGCCGAGCTTCGCGACGACGGGCTGCGGCTTGACGCCGGCGGTCCAGACGAGCGTCCGCGTCGGGACCTGCTCGCCGTCGGAGAGGTGGGCGTGGTGCTCGGTGACGCGATCGAGCGTCGTGTTGACGCGGATCTCGATGCCGCGCCCGCGCAGCTCGCGCTCGGCGAAGTCGGCGAGCTTCTTCGGGATCTCCTGCATGACGCGCGGACCCGCGTCGACGAGGATCCAGCGGATCCCGGTCACCGCGCAGCGCGGGTAGATGTCGAGGATGTCGGCGACGAAGTCCTGCAGCTCGGCGAGGCCCTCGAGGCCCGCGTAGCCGGCGCCGACGAAGACGTAGGTCAGGTACTCGCGGCGCGCGCTGCCGTCCTCGAGCGTCTCGGCGTGCTCGAGCGTGCGCAGGACGTGGTTGCGCAGCGCGATCGCCTCGGGCAGCGACTTGAAGCCCCTCGCATGCTCCGCGAGCCCGGGCACCGGCAGCGTGCGGCTGACCGACCCGACCGTGACGATGAGCTGGTCGTACGCGAGTTCCTCGGCGGCGCCCTCGAGGTTCTCGACCTGCAGGCGATTGCGCTCGGGGGCCGCGCCCACGATCCGCCCGAGCCGCAGGTCGACGCCGACCGGCAGCTGCTCGCGCAGCGGCACGACGACGTGCCGGGGCTCCAGCACGCCCGCCGCCGCGCCGGGCAGCAGCGGCGTGTAGAGCATGAAGTTGACGTCGTTGACGAGCCGGATGCGCGCGCTGTGCGGCGGCAGCAGCCGCGCGAGCGTGCGAGCGGCGTAGAAGCCTCCGAAGCCTCCACCGGCGATGACGACGTTCCAGGCGATGCCGCGAGGCTAGCGCGCCGGCCGTGTCCGCGGTGTGAACGAGCCCGCGGGCTACCTCAGGCGCTTGAAGTGCTTGACCGTGTAACCGGCTTCCTCGTCGGCGACGTTGTAGGCGCGGTCGATGTAGATCGACGTCGGCACGCCGCGCTTGCCGTACGTCACGTTGAGGTTCGCGACGTTGTCGTCGATGGCGCCCTGGATCGTCTTGAACAGCCGCGGCACGGTCGCCAGCGACTTATATCCCGACGCGTACCGCTTCACGCGGCCGTGGCGGACGACGAAGACGTTCGGCTTCGTCGCGGGCGGGCAGAAGCAGCTCACCCGGATCTCGTAGCGGTACGAGCCCACGTGCGCGGCCTTCCACTTCTTGCGCGCGCCGTCGAGCTTGTGCTGCAGCGTCCCGTCGGCGATGTGCGGGTCGTGCTGGGCGGGGAGCGGCTGGGCGCCCGCGCCGCCGGCCGCGAGGGCGAGGGCGGCGAGCGCGGCCGGGATGACGGACAGGCGCAGGTTCATGGTCATGTCAACGCTACGCCACGGCGTTAGTTTCGTCACACCCAACGGACGTTCGATCGCGGCTCAGGCGACGAGCGTCAGCGAGGCCCATTCACCGCCGTGGCGGCGCTCGCGCTCGCGCAGGCCGAGGTCGGCGAACGCGGCCGCGACCTCGTCGGCCTCGCGTGCCAGCAGGCCGCTGAGCACGAGCACGCGCGGGACCGCGCCGGCCTGGAAGCCACGGGCCGCGATGTGCAGCAGCAGCGGCCGCATGAGGTTCGCGACGACGGTCGGGGCGCAGGGCGCGGGACCGTCGCGCAGCAGGTCGCCGTGGGCGACGAGGAGGCTGACGCCGTTGACCGCGGCGTTGTCGAACGTCGCGAGGACCGACGCCTCTTCGTGGTCGATCCCGCGCACGGGCTCCCAGCCGAGCTTGCGGGCCGCGATCGCGAGCACACCGGAGCCGCAGCCCAGGTCGACGAGCGGACCGCCGGGCTCGAGCGCCAGCAGCGACTCGAGGCACAGCCGCGTCGTGTCGTGGGCGCCGGTCCCGAACGCCTGCGCCGGATCGATGACGATGTCGACGAGGCCCGAGGCGGGGTCGGGGGCGTCCGTCCATGGCGGGCGGACGTGCAGGCGGTCGCCGATCGTCAGCGGCTTGTGGAAGCTGCGCCAGCGCGAGTCCCAGTCGTCGGCGACCTCCGTCGTCGTGATGTCGACGAGCGCGCTGCCCGCCGCGGCCCGCAGCGCGGGCAGCCCCGGCAGCTCGCCGGCCGCGCCGTAGACCGCGTACTCGATGCAGTCGCCGCGGTCGACCTCTTCGAGGCCCGCCGGCACGAGCTCGAGCAGCTCGGCGAGCGCGATCTCGGCGTCCGCGCGCGCGACACGCACGGCGAGGCGGATCACGCGTCGCTCACACGCGCAGCGTGCGCTTGAGCTTGGCGAACATCGACTCGTCGGACTTGAGGTTCGCGTCGGTCATCGAGGCGGCGAGCTGCTCGAGCAGGCGCTTCTGCGGCTCGTCGAGCTTGCGCGGGATGACGACGTTGACGACGACGCGCAGGTCACCGCGGCGGCCCGGGCGCCGTAGCAGCGGCATGCCGCGGCCGCGCAGCTCGATCGTCTCCCCCGGCTGGGTGCCGGGCCGGACATGGATGTCCTCGGGACCCTCGAGCGTCGGGACCTCGAGCTTGGCGCCGAGCGCGGCGAGCGGGGCGGGCACGTCGAGCACCGTCACGAGGTCGTTCTCGTCGCGCAGGAAGTGCTCGTGCGCCTTGACCGACACCGCGACGTAGAGGTCGCCGCTGTGCGCGCCCGACTCGCCGGCATGGCCGCGCCCGCTGACGCGAATCCGCTGGCCCTCGGCGATCCCTGCCGGGACGTCGATCGAGATCGCGTGCGTGAGCACCTCGCGCCCGCGACCCGTACAGCGCGTGCAGGGCTTCTCGGCCTTCTTGCCGTCGCCGCCGCAGACGTCGCAGGTGACCGTTCGCGCCATCTGGCCGAACGGCGTGCGGCTGACGGCCTGTAGGACGCCGCGGCCGGCGCAGCGGTCGCAGGTGGAGATCGGCGTGCCCGGCTCGGCGCCGTTGCCGCGGCAGCGCTCGCAGCGATCGACCACCTCGTAGCGGACGTCGACCGGGGCCCCCGCGGCCGCCTGCTCGAGGTCGATCTCGATCGCCACCTCCGCGTCGCCACCGGCGCGCGGCCCGACGGGACCGCCGCCGAAGCCACCACCGCCGCCGCCACCACCGAAGAACGCGGAGAAGAGGTCGTTGATCGAGCCGAAGCCGTCGAAGTTCGGGCTCTGCCCGCCGCGCCGCAGGCCGTCGTGGCCGTGGCGGTCATACGTCGCACGCTTGTCGGGGTCCGACAGGATCTCGTAGGCCTCGGCGGCCTCCTTGAACTTCTCCTCGGCCTTGGGATCGTGGCTGTTGACGTCGGGATGCAGCTCGCGGGCGAGCTTGCGAAAGGACTTCTTGATCTCGGTCTCGTCGGCGCTGCGGCCGACGCCGAGCACCTCGTAGGCGTCGCGCTTGGTCATGCGTCGTAGACGTCCTCGACGAAGTGCGAGAGCTGCAGCGCGGCCTCGCGGACGATGCCGATCGTGCTCGCGTAGTCCATCGCGACCGGCCCGATCAGCGAGACGGTTCCGAGCGGGCGGCGCAACGGCAGGCCGTAGCCCGAGGTGACCATGGCCAGCGAGCGCATCGCGGGCGCGCTGTTCTCGGCGCCGATGCGGACGATGACGTCGCGCTCGTCGAGTGCGGTGCGCAGCATCGCGAGCAGCGTGACCCGGCCCTCGAGCATGTGCATGAGCTCGTTGATCTGCGTCAGGTCCTGGAAGCGATGCTCGGACAGCAGGCGGGCCGCGCCGTCGACGTACAGGGTGTCCTCGGCGGTCTCGGCGAGCTCCGTGAAGACCGGTACGAGGCGGTCGAGGAAGCCGCGCTCGGTCGGACCCATCGACGGGTCCGCGAGGCGCACGCGCAGCTTGCGCGCGCCGAGGCCCAGACCCACCAGCTCCTCGTTGAGGAACTCCGCCGCCCACGAGACGAGACCGTTGTCGACCGGCCGCTCGAACGTCAGCACGCGCTTGGACACCCCGCCGGTCGAGGTGATGATCACGACCATGACGATCTGCGGCTGCAGGCGCAGAACCTCGATGTGGCGGATCGTCGCGGTCTCCAGCGGCGGCGCGGACACGATCGCCAGCAGGTTCGAGACCTGCGACAGGGTCTCGGTCGTCATGCGCATGGCCTCGTCGACCTCGTGCCGCGTCAGGGCGAGCTCGATGGCGTGGCCCGGAGGACGCGTCGCGGGCAGCAGCCGATCGACGAAGTAGCGGTAGCCCGAATCCGTGGGCACGCGGCCCGCCGACGTGTGCGGGTGCGCGAGCAGGCCGTGCTCCTCGAGCATCGCGAGCTCGTGGCGGACGGTCGAGGGCCCGGCCATGAGCTCGGGGTCGGCGGCGAGCGTGCGCGACGCGACGGGCTGCACCGTCGCCTGGTAGGCGAGCACGACCTTGCGCAGGATCAGCTCTTGGCGGGGCGTCAGCATCGCTTCGATTGTACGAGCGGCGTCCGGCGGGACCTTTAGGAGGCCCTCATGTGTCCGGTCATAGGATGGGAACTCCTGTCGCCGCGAGGCAGACGGGGTTGACTCCGGCGAGCGGCCGCAGCTATGTTCGCCGAGAGAGAAAGACGGGTCTGTATCGCGGTGCTCAACGGGTGAGGGTCAGCCGAGGGCAGCCCCAGCGAGGATGGAGCAACTCGTCGCCGCGGCCGCGGCGACCAGCGCAGCATGCGGTGAGTCAACAGCGAGGAGACAACGCATGACCGATTACGATCCACGGACCGACACGGGCATCCCCACGGAGCCGGTTGGTTCACTTCCGCGGCCCAACAGCCTGCAGCAGGCATACGCGCAGTACGACGCCGGTGACATCTCCAAGGAGGACCTGGAGACCCAGCAGGACGCGGCGTGCAAGGACTCCATCGAGCGTGGCGAGGCGACGGGCGCCCCGATCATCTCCGATGGCGAGCAGCGCTGGTCGAGCTTCGCGACGTACCCGATCGCAGACACGCTGGCCGGCACCGGCCTGGCGGCAGGCCTCGGCCCGGGCGGTCAGTTCTTCGCGATCTTCGCCGACGGCCACGGCCGTCAGCTGCCCAAGCTCGTCAGCGGACCATTGAAGTACAACTTCTACGCCGCCGACACCCTGGCCAAGTCACTGCCCTACGCGACCAAGCCGATGAAGCAGGCCGTCATCGCCCCGTCGATGCTCGCCCTGCTGTACCCCCTGAAAGATCCGGTCGAGGGCTATGACCGCGAGACCTTCGAGGAGGACATCGTCCAGGAATGCGTGACCGACATCCGCAAGGCCTTCGAAGCCGGAGCCGCGAGGGTCTCGATCGACTTCACCGAGGGGCGCCTGGCGACCCGTGAGGACCCGCGCAACCCGTGGACGGGTGCCGGCCTGCTGCCGCACTTCATCGACCTCAACAACCGTGTGCTGGCGAACTTCTCAGACGCCGAGCGCACGAAGATCGGCATCCACACCTGCCCCGGCGGTGACCGCGACTCGGTGCACTCCGCCGACGTCCCCTACAACAACCTGCTGCCCGAGATGTTCAAGATCAACGCCGGCTACTTCCTCATCCAGTGCGCCTCCGAGCGCGACAAGGACCCGATGTTCGAATCGATCGGACAGCACAGCCGCGACGATCAGATGTGCTACATCGGCGTCACGAACCCCGGCAACCCGCGTCCGGAGAGCGCGCAGGAAGTCTGCGACATGCTCGTCCGCGCCGCCGACTTCATCCCCAAGGAGCGCCTCGGCTCGACCGACGACTGCGGATTCTCGCCGTTCTCGATCGACGAGAAGCCCAACCACGGATCCCCCGACTACGCCCGCGAGATCGCCTTCCAGAAGATCACCGCCCGCGTCGAAGGCACCCGCATGGCCGCCGAGAAGCTCGGCGTCAGCTGATCTGTCCAGAGCAGTCGCAGTCGTAACGAGACGGCCCGCCGAAAGGCGGGCCGTTTGCGTCTGCGGGGCGCGCCCGCCGCGAGCTATCGGCAGAGCGCGTAGACGCTGCCCGCGACGGTCTCGCCGGGCTTCGCGCCGGCGGCGATCGTCGCCATGACGAGCACCGAGCGCCGGCCGCGCGCATGGCGGTCGAGCAAGCTCGCCCCGATCGCCCCGCTCGACGATCCGGTGCGCCACGTCGTGTCCTTCGGGCATGACATCCGCATCGCCGCGTAGGCCACCTCGCTGCCGCGCGCGATCCTCACGTCGCGGCTGACGACGACCCACCGGCGCGGCAGCGCCTTGCCCGCGCGGACGGCCGACACGCCCGGGAAGTCGACGGGGCTCAGCGCCGGAGCCGTCAGCACGACGCGCGGCGTGACGATGATCTTCGTGTCGGCCGCCGGCGCGGCGACCGCGGCGGTGCCGACGGCGAGCGAGGCGGCGATGGCGCCCACGAGGGCGGCGACGCGACGGGTGCGGGGCAGGGGCATGGCGTGTCTCCTTGACGAAAGCCGGTCGCACCATGGTGGCTCTCCGTGCGCGCCGTTCGGCCCCACCTGGGTGGCGACCTCGCACACCTCGTCGGACCGAGCGCTACGCCGCGTCGGTGCGGCGGCCCGTACGCTCGATGTCGTCGCGCAGCGCGCGCAGCGCCTGGCGGATGATCCGCGAGACCTGCATCTGCGAGACGCCGACGACGCGCGAGATCTCCGTCTGGGTGAGGTCCTCGGTGAAGCGCAGGCGCAGCACCTCGCGATCGCGCTCGGACAGCACATCGAGCGCGTCGTCGAGCATGACCCGCATCTCGGCGCGCTCGATGTCGGGGTCGCGAGCGCCGATCGAATCGGCGAGCGTCACGTCCTCGCCCGTCGGCTCGTCGAGCGACCGCGTCCGCCGGGCCTCCTGCGACTGGATCGTGATCAGCACCTCCTCGAAGGGCTGTTGGACCTTGTCGGCGAGCTCCTGCACCGTTGGCGAGCGCCCGATCGTCGTCGTCAGCTCGTCGCGCGCCTTGGCCAGCTCGATCTGCAGCTCCTGCATCCCGCGCGGCACGCGCATCGCCCACGTCTTGTCGCGGAAGTGGCGCTTGATCTCCCCCAGCACCGTCGGGGTCGCGTAGGACGAGAAGCGCACCTCGCGCGTCATGTCGAAGCCCTTGATCGCCTTCATGATCCCGACGCAGGCGACCTGCACGAGGTCGTCGATGGGCTCACCGCGACCGCCGTAGCGACCGGCGAGCGCCCGTGCCAGCGGGACCATCTCCTCCGCGAGCGTGTCGCGCGCACGGGTGTCCCCGTCCTCGTGGAATCGGCGCAGCAGCTCCCGCTCGCGATCCGCGCGGTCCCCGACGCCGGCGATCGGATAGTCCGTCACCTTGGGATCGAGCCTAGTCGTTCGCGGCCCGCGGTCGCGGCTCGGAGGGCGGCACCCGACGTGGTGCTACCCCTGCTCGAGCGGGGCCATCGTCAGCCCGGCGCCCTGCAGCTGGTCCCAGTACAGCTCCGCCGCCTCCTGGTGACCCGACCACACGATCGCCAGACCGCTGCGGTGGATCTGATCGGCGATCCGATAGCCGCGGTCGACCGAGATACCCGGGATGAAGCGCGCCAGCGTATGGGCGACGCCGTCGAACGTGTTGTGGTCGTCGTTGCGGACGATCACGCGCCAGCGCCCCCCCAGTCCGCCGCCCGGCGGGCCCGTCTTCGGCTTCTCGATCGTCTTGCTGCTCATCGACTCTGAGGATACGAAGGCCCGGCCGATTTGGCCAGAGCAGTCGGCCTATTGCTCACGGCGTGACCAGTAGCGGTCGAGGCCGAGCCATTGCTGGTCGACGGGCATCGCCTGCGCGAACGCGGCCGCCCCGGGCGCGTCGAGCGCGTCCGCGTACGCCTCCAGCAGCGCGGTCGAGTACGCCTTCTGGTCGGTGGTGCGCGCAAGCTCGCCCCACTGCGCGAGCGCGGAGCGTAGGCGCTCGAGGTGCCCGCCGACGTCGGCGTGCTCGCCGAAGTGCGTGATCGCGAGCGCCGTCGGCTCCCAGGCCTCGATGAGGTCGAGCGAGGCGCGCCACGCGTCGAGGTCCACGTCGGGCGGCGGCGTCGGCGCCAGCAGCAGGCTCGTCCCCGGCATCCGCACGCCGCACGTGTCGCCGGGGAAGACCCAGCCCGAGTCCTGGTGGCGGTAGGAGACGTGATGCGAGGCGTGGCCGGGCGTGTACGCGACGTCCCAGCCGTCGATCGACTCGCCGCCGCGCAGGACCCGCAGCGAGCGCTCCGGGATCGGGACGACCTCGCCCCACAGTCGCTCGAAGTCGTCGCCGTAGAGGCGCGTCGCGGAGGCGACGAGCCGGCGCGGATCCGACAGATGGCGCGCGCCGCGCTCGTGGACCCAGACCTCGACATCGGGCCATTCGCGCACGAGCGCGCCCGCGGCGCCCGCGTGGTCGAAGTGGATGTGCGTCAGCAGCAGCGCGCGCGGCCGCTCGTCACCGAGGGCGTCGAGCAGCGTGTCGACGCAGGACTCGGGACCGGGGTCGACGAGCACGTCGTCGACCTGCCAGCAGCAGATGACGTTCGGTCGTCCGAGATGCTCGACGTCGATGGGTCGCATCTGAAAGACGCTACTCAAGCGTCTCAGCGCGGTCCCGCACGATGCTCAGCGGACCCCCTGCGCGAAGGCGAAGCGATCGCCCGGGTCGTAGCTGCGCTTGATCCTGCGCAGCCGCGCGAGGTTCGACCCGTAGTACGCCTGCGGCCAGTCCTCGAGCTCGGCGTCGATGTAGTTCTGGTAGGCGGCGCCGGAGGCGTACGAGCGCAGCGCGGCGTGCGTGTCGCGCGTCCACTGCGCGCAGGCGGCCGCGACGGCGGGCGAATCCGTCACGCCCCAGAAGCTCAGGTAGGCGCAGTGGAAGCGCTCGGAGCGGTGCACGAACGCGGTCGCGTCCGCGGCGTGGCGGTTGACGGCGGCGCCGAGCGCGTCGAGCTGGACGCCGCCCTCGTGGCCCGTGCCTCCGACGCCGGGCCAGCGCTCGATCTGCGCCAGCAGGGCGGCGATCGCGTCCGTCGGCAGCAGCGTGGAGAAGAAGTCCGAGCGCTGGTAGTTGGGGAAGTGCTCGACCTTGACGCTCAGCGCACCGTCGGCCGCGCGCGTCGTGCCGTCGGGCAGCGCGGCGTCGACGAACGCGCGCCTGTTCAGCGTCTGGCGCGCCGGGCCGACCGCGATCAGCGACGCGAGCATCCCCCGCAGCGTCGCCTCCGAGCCGTGCCAGTGCCCGGAGACGGTCGCGGTCAGCGCTCCGCTGGGCAGGCGCAGGGCGCGGAAGCGGCCGTAGGCGAGCGTCCGCGACGCGACTGGGAGCGTGCGCTGCCAGGCGTCCAGCGCTGCCGCCGCCTTCGGCCAGTCGAACGCCAGCGTGAAGGCGATCGGGTCCTCCCCGGCGCGGGCCGTGAAGCGCAGCTGGGTGACGATCCCGTAGCCGGCGCCGCCACCGCGCAGCGCCCAGTACAAGGCCGGCCGCGTGCTCTTGGAGCAGTTCACGACGCTGCCGTCGGCGAGCACGACCGTCGCCGCCCGCAGGCTGTCCGCGGTGATCCCGTCGCGGCGCATCCGCCGCCCGAAGCCACCGCCGACGGTCAGCCCGGCGACCCCGACCGTCGGGCAGGTGCCGACGGGCAGGCAGACGCCGTGTCCGAGCGCGAGCTCGCGGTAGACGTCGAGCACGTTCGCGCCCCCGCCGACCCGCGCGATCCGGCGGTCGGCGCCGAGCGTCACGGCGTCCATCCGCGAGACGTCGGCCACGATCCCGCCGATCGCGTTGGAGTAGCCGGCGAAGGAGTGCCGGCCGCCGCGCGCCGCGACCGGCCAGCCCCGCCTGCGGGCGAAGCGGACGACCTCGGCGACGTCGGCTGTGCTCTCGCAGAACGCGATCGCCCGCGGCGCGACGTCCAGGCGCGGGTTGTCCAGCGCCTTCGCGGCGCCCCAGGCGGCGTCGGTCGGCCGGACGAGCGTCCCGCGCAGGCGCGCGCGCAGCTCCTCGATCGTGGCGGCGGGTGGCGCGGCGAGCGCCACGCGGCCGCCCGCGCTCAGCATCGTCGCGGCGGCGACAGCGGCCGCGGTACCTACGAACTGTCGTCGTGTGTGGCGATCGGTCATGCCCGCGTCAACTCAACCAGAGCCACGGAGGTTGCGCACGGGTAACGGCGGCGTAGGGTCAGCGCCGTGGACTGGCAGACGCTCGGCACGACGTTCGTCACGATCGCCGTGCTCATGGACCCCGTCGGCATCGCGCCGATCTTCGTCGCGATGACGCACGCGCTGGACCCGCCGGCGCGCCGCCGGGCCGCGATCCGCGCCGTCGTCGCCGCGGGCGCGTTGATCATCGGCTTCGCGCTGTTCGGCGGGCTCGTGCTCGACTACCTGCACGTCTCGGTGCACTCGCTGTCGATCGCCGGTGGCCTGCTGCTGCTGCTCGTGGCGCTGGAGATGCTGCGCGGCCAGGACTATCCCGAGGAGCCGGGCGACGCGGCGGACATCGCGCTCGTGCCGCTCGCGACGCCGCTGCTCGCCGGGCCGGGCGCGATCGCGACCGTCATCGTCCTCAGCCGCCAGCACGACGCCGTCTCGGGGCGCGTCGCGGTCATCGGCGGGATCCTCTGCGCGCTGGCCGTCGTCGGCGCCGTCATGCTCGTCGCCGACCGCATCTCGACCCTGCTGCCCGCGGCGCTCGTGAGCTTCCTGACGCGCGTCTTCGGACTGCTGCTCAGCGCGTTTGCGGTCCAGCTCGTCGTCAACGGCATCCAAGGGACGTTGCAGGCCGCCTGAGTCTGGGTGCGAGGGGTACGATCCGGCGATGGCCGAGCCTCCCGCTCACCGCCTGCCGGAGCGCGACCGCCCGTGGATGATGCGCACGTACGCGGGGCATTCGACCGCGGCGAAGTCCAACGAGCTGTACCGCTCGAACCTGTCCCGGGGCCAGACCGGCCTGTCGGTCGCCTTCGACCTGCCGACGCAGACGGGCTATGACTCCGATCACGAGCTGGCGCGCGGCGAGGTCGGCAAGGTCGGCGTCCCGATCGCCCACAAGGGCGCGATGCACACGCTCATGGACGCCATCCCGCTGGAGACGATGAACACGTCGATGACGATCAACGCGACGGCGGCCTGGCTGCTCGCGCTGTACATCGTCTGCGCCGAGGACAACGGGGTCGACCCGCGGATCCTCCAGGGCACGACGCAGAACGACGTCATCAAGGAGTTCCTCGCGCGCGGGACCTATGCCTTCCCGCCCGGGCCGTCGATGCGCCTGACCGCCGACCTCATCGCGTACACGGTGACCGAGGTGCCGAAGTGGAACCCGATCAACATCTGCTCCTACCACCTGCAGGAGGCCGGCGCGACGCCCGTGCAGGAGATCGCGTTCGCGATGTCCAACGCGATCGCCGTGCTCGACGCCGTCCGCGAACGCGTCGACGCGTCGCTCATGGGGACCGTGTTCAGCCGGATCTCGTTCTTCGTCAACGCCGGCGTGCGCTTCGTCGAGGAGCACGCGAAGCTGCGCGCGATGGCGATCCTGTGGGAGCAGCTCGGCCGCGAGCGCTACGGCGTGCAGGACCAGCGGCAGCTGCGCTTTCGCTATGGCGTGCAGGTCAACTCGCTCGGCCTGACCGAGTCGCAGCCCGAGAACAACATCCAGCGGATCGTGCTCGAGGCGCTCGCGGTGACGCTCGGCCGCGACGCTCGTGCCCGCGCCGTGCAGCTACCGGCATGGAACGAGGCGCTGGGGCTCCCGCGACCGTGGGATCAGCAGTGGTCGCTGCGCATCCAGCAGGTGCTCGCCTACGAGACCGATCTGCTCGAGTACCCGGACATCTTCGACGGCTCGCACGTCATGGACGGCCTCGTCGCGGAGATGCTCGACGGGGCGCGGGCGGAGATGCAGATCGTCGAGCAGCACGGCGGCGCCGACGCGGCGGTCCCCTACATGAAGGCGGCGCTCGTCGACTCGCACCGCGCCCGGATCCGGCGCATCGAGTCCGGCGACCTCGTGGTCGTCGGACAGAACCGCTACGCCGACTCCGAGCCCTCGCCGCTGGCGTCGGGTGCCGACGGCGGGATCATGACCGTCGATGCGGGGGTCGAGGCCGAGCAGGTCGAAGCGCTGCGGGAGTGGCGGGCGGGGCGCGACGGTGCGGCCGTCGACGCCGCGCTGGACGAGCTTCGACGCGTCGCGGCCGCCGACGACGAGAGCATCATGCCCGCGACGATCGCCGCCGCCCGCGCGGGCGTGACGACCGGCGAGTGGGCGCAGGCGCTGCGCGACGTCTACGGCGACTACCGCGCGCCGACGGGCGTCGGCGAGGCGAGCGCCGGCGCGGGTTCGAGCGAGGACGATCTCGAGGCGATCCGCGACGAGGTCGCCCGCGTCAGCGAGACGCTCGGCCGCCGGATCAAGATCCTCGTCGGCAAGCCCGGCCTGGACGGGCATTCCAACGGCGCCGAGCAGATCGCCGTCCGCGCCCGCGACGTCGGCCTCGACGTCGTGTACGAGGGCATCCGCCTGACGCCGGCACAGATCGTGACGAGCGCGCTGCAGGAGGGCGTCCACGTCATCGGCCTCTCGATCCTGTCGGGCTCGCACCGCGAGCTCATCCCGGACATCGTCCGGGCGCTCACCGCGGCGGGCGTCGACGCGCCGGTCGTCGTCGGCGGGATCATCCCCGAGGCCGACGTCGCACCCCTCAGGGACGCCGGCGTCGCCGCGGTCTACACGCCGAAGGACTTCGACCTCAACGTGATCATGCGCGACCTCGTCGCGCTCGTCGCCGAGCGCAACGGCGTCGTCTCGCAGGCCTGAGCGCACCGTGCCGAGTGCGCGCGGCCCGATCGGCCGAGAGCTCGCCGAGCGCCTGCGCGCGCGCGACCTGACCGCGGCGCCCGAGGTGCTGAACCTCGTCGAGAACCGCGCGCCCGCGTGGCGCGAGGAGATCGCCGCGCTGCTGGCGGGCGTCTCCCCCGCGGCGCTCGGCGGCGAGGCACCCGCGCACGTCGTCGGCATCACCGGCCCGCCCGGCGCGGGCAAGTCGACGCTGCTGTCGCAGCTCGTGCCGGCCTGGCGCGCCCGCGGGCGCACGGTCGCCGTCCTCGCCGTCGACCCGTCGTCGCGGCGCTCCGGCGGGGCGCTGCTCGGCGACCGCGCCCGGATCGCCGTCGACCCGGCCGACCGCGCCATCTTCGTGCGCTCGATGGCCGCCGGAACCAGGCTCGGCGGCCTGGCTCCGGCGACACGCGCGGCCGCGCACGCGCTCGCCGCCGCGTTCGACGTCGTCGTCGTCGAGACCGTCGGCGTCGGGCAGTCGGAGACCGACGTCGCCGAGGTAGCGGATAGCGTGGCGGTCGTGGTCCAACCCGGCGCCGGCGACGTCCTGCAGTTCCTGAAGTCCGGGATCATGGAGATCCCGGACGTGCTCGCGGTGACGAAGTCCGATCTCGGGGCGATCGCGCTGCGCTCGCGGCGCGACCTCAACGCGGCGCTGCGCTCGCTGGGCGCCCGCGACACGTGCGTCGTCGCGGTCTCGTCGCTGGCGCCCGCGAGCGGGTTCGACGAGCTCGTCGACGCGCTCGACGAGCATCGCGAGCGCCTCGACGTGCCGAGCAGGCGGCGGGCCGCACGGCGGGCGAGCGCGCTCGCGGACTTCACCGTCGAGCACGGCGAGCGCGGCCTGCGCGCGCTCGGCGGCCCGCGCGCGGCGTCGCGGCTGCTCGCCGAGCAGGACGTGGCGCTCGACGTCCCGGCGCTCACGCGGGCGCTCGAGACCGCGGCGGGGTCGGCATGAGCCGCGCCGCGCTCGTCGATCTCGTGCTGATGCTCGTCGCGTTCGCGATCTGCGCCGTGATCGCGGAGATCGCGGGCTCGCCGAACCTCGGCACGTCGCTGACGTTCGGCGAGCTCGGCTTCGCCGCCGCCGCGCTCTACGTGCTGCTGAGGCGCTAGCCGCCGGCTACGGCGCGGCGTTGCCCGGCCGCGGCGGCAGGATCTTCCACGCGCCGTCCTCGCGGATGAGCGTGTAGACGGCGGTCCCGGGGACCTGGCCGGCGGCCGAGCCGGTGACCTTCGCGGCCGCGCGGTCGCCGTTGACGTCGATCGTGCCGATCGTCAGCGTCGGGTTGCGAACGTTCTCGAGCGCCGTGCGCAGCGCGACCTCGCACGGCAGCCCGCTGCTCGCCGTCTGCTTGACGTAGGAGGAGGCCAGGAGGTCGTCGCACAGCGTCTGGTAGTCCTTCGTGCGCGAGGCGGTCGCGTAGCGCTCGAGCGTGTCGCGGACGAGCTTCTGGTCGTCGCGGCCCCCGCGCAGCTGCAGCGCGCCGACGACCACCACGATCGCGATGAGCCCGAAGACGACGAGTCGGACGGGACCCTTCAGCGACGCAAGCTTGCGAAACGGCATGGCGAGCAGACGCACGGGCGCGCCGAGCGCGCGCTTGACGGCGCCGGGTCGCTTGCCGGACTTGTCCTTCCTGCTCTTCTCCGGCGCGCCGGCGGCGCCCGTCGCCGCCGAGGACCCGGGCAGAGGCTTCTTCTTGAGCTTGATCCGCGACTCCTTGACGGGCACCGGATCGAACGGGTTGGCCGTCGCGATCTCGTGCGGAGTCGGCTTCCTCTCGCGCTTCAGCGAAGGCTTCTTCATCGCCGGCACACTATTTGGCATCGAGCCGTCATGCATCCGTAAGCCGCGAATGCGAGAACACTGCACAGCATGATCGTGCTCCTGGCCTTCGCCCTCCTCGCCGGTGCCGCCACGGCGATCACGCCCTGCGTGCTGCCCGTCCTGCCGGCGCTGCTGTCCGCCAGCGGCAGCGGTGGGCGTCGTCGGCCGCTCGGCGTCGTCACGGGCCTCGCGCTGACGCACACGATCACGATCGTCGGGATCGCCTCCGTCGTCGACGGGGTCGGCTTCGCGGACGGGACGCTGCGCACGCTGGCGATCGCCGTGCTCGCCGTCTTCGGACTGACGCTGCTCGTGCCCGTCGCGAGCCTCTGGATCGAGGCGCGCATGGCCGCCCTCTCGCGCCTGGGCCCACGGCGCGCGGGCGACGGCTTCTGGTCGGGGCTGCCCGTGGGCGGAGCCCTCGGCTTCGTCTACGCCCCCTGCGCCGGCCCGATCCTCGCCGCGGTGATCTCCGTCGGCGCGTCGCGGGGCACGACCGGCGGCCTCGTGGCGGTGGCGATCGCGTACGCCCTCGGCTCGGCCGCGGTGCTGCTCGTGCTCGCGCTCGGCGGCCGGCGCGTCATGGAGCGCGTGCGCCGCGGCACGCGCGGGCCGATCGTCCAGCGCGTGCTCGGCGGCGTCATGGTGCTGACCGCGGTGCTGATGTTCGCGAACCTCGACATCCGCTTTCAGAGCGCGCTGGCGAGCGAGTTCCCCGGCTTCCTCACGAACCCGACCGGCGGGCTCGAGCGCTCGAGCGCGGTCGAGAAGCGGCTCGCGAAGCTGCGCGGTGAGTCGAAGTTCAAGGCGCCGACCGCGCCCGTGTCCGAGCCCGGCCGCGCCGCGAGCGTGACCTCCGACGCCAAGCTGCCGGGCGTCACGACGCCCGACCTGCCGATCCTCGGCACGGCGCCCGACTTCACCGGCAACCAGCGCTGGTTCAACTCGCCGCCGCTGACGATGCGCGGCCTGCGCGGCCGCGTCGTGCTCGTCGACTTCTGGACGTACACGTGCATCAACTGCCTGCGCACGCTGCCGTACGTGCGGGCGTGGGACGAGCGCTACCGCGCCGCCGGCCTGACGATCGTCGGCGTCCACACGCCGGAGTTCGCGTTCGAGAAGAAGGCCTCCAACGTGCAGCAGGCGATCACCGACAAGCACCTCAGGTACCCCGTCGTCCAGGACAACGACTACGGGACGTGGAACGCGTTCACCAACCAGGCCTGGCCGGCGAAGTACCTCATCGACGCGCAGGGCAACGTGCGCTACGTGCACCTCGGCGAGGGCGAGTACAAGGAGACCGAGGCCGCGATCCGGGCGTTGCTCGCCGAGGCCGGCGACAAGCGCGTTGGCGCGGCCGCGAAGCCGAAGGGCGCGATCGTGACCGCCGGCGCGAAGGCGACGCCGGAGACCTATCTCGGCAGCGCGCGAGCGCAGGGCTTCTCCCCCGTCGGCCCGTCCAACGGCACGCGCACCTACACGGCGGCGACAGGCGACGAGCTGCCCCAGAGCGTCTTCAGCCTCGGCGGGCGCTGGACCATCGACGACGAGTCCGCGCGCGCGGTGCGCGGCGCGTCGATCACCGCGCATGTCGTCGGCACGGCGGTCTACCTCGTGCTGTCGTCGCAGGCCAACACGCCGCGCAGGGTCCGGGTGCGCCTCGACGGCAAGCCGATCTCCGCGGCCGACGCCGGCTCCGACGTCCACGACGGCGTCGTGACCGTCCGCGGGCAGCGCCTGTATTCGCTCGTCGAGGTCGGCGCGGTCGAGGATCACATCCTGACGCTCCGCCTGGACCCCGGCGTCAGCGGCTACGCCTTCACGTTCGGCTGACCGCGCCTCGGGTCTGCGCGGTGGCGCCCGCGGGCTTTCCTAACATGGGGCGCATGGAATCCTCCGAAGCCCGTTCGTGGCTGCGCTGCTATCGCTGCTGGTCGACCGATCTCGAGGTTCAGGTCCATTACGAGGGCATCCACAAGATCGACCCGGAGACCGGCGAGCGCGCCGATCCTGTCGACGAGCTGCAGGAGGCCGTCGTGCAGTGCCTGGAGTGCATGCACGACCAGCCGCACCTCGGCTTCCACAACGGACGCGTCGAGCCGATCGAGGACCGCTGGGAGCGGATGATCGCCGGCACGCCGTGGGTCGCCTCGTGCACGGTGACCGTCGATGCCGACGACGTCGAGACGTGCTCCGGTCCCGAGGCCGGCGACGCGCTCTCCTACGCCGCGTTCGGCGACCACGGCACGCGCGAGTTCTTCACGCACGTGCGCTTCCACAAGCACGACGGCGAGAAGATCGTCGTGCACCTGCTCGTCGAGCTCTACGCGCGCTCCCCCGAGGAGGCCACGCAGGTGCTCGAAGAGGCCGCGCGCGGCCAGCTCGCGATCACGTCGCTCGCCGAGGAGTCGCGCCCGCCGGCGGCCACCGGCGACGACCGCCACTGAGGCGCGGGGACCCGGCCTCGCCGCGCAACCTCTACGGAGGCCGCGCGTTGTACGAGGCATGACGCACTCGCCCGCTCGTCTGGCCCGCCCCGCGCGCCGCGCTCTGTGCGCCGTCGTCGCCGGTGCGCTGCTCGTCATCGCCACGCATGCCGCGGCCGGGCACGCGGCCGCCCTGCCGCCCGTCGACACCACGAGTCCGACGATCGCGGGCTTCGCCATCAGCACGCCGCACCTCCGCGTCCGCGACACCACGCCGGCGACGATCCGCTTCGAGCTCTCCGAGCCGGCGTCGGCGAGACTGACGATCGCGCGCGAGCGAGCCGGTGTACTCGGGCGGCTGCGCCGCGGCGGCAAGGTGCATTGCCTGTCCGGTCCAGCGCGCCGGGGGCGCACGCGCTGCACGCGACACACGACGATCGGCACGGTCGAAGTCAACGGCGGACCCGGCGCGGTCGAGCTCCCCTTCGACGGGAGCATCGACGGGCGGGCGCTGGCCCCGGGGCTGTACCGGGTGACGCTGCGAGCCCGCGACGGCTCACGAAACCGCTCGCGTCCGTACCTGCTGCACTTCCGCGTGCTGCGCCCCCGCTGAGGGCGGCGCCTACGGGTAGATGCCGCGCAACCGCGCCGCTTCGGCGACCCGCTCGATCGCGACCGACAGCGCCGCCATCCGCCAGTCGCACTGGTGGCGCTCGGAGGCATCGACGACACGCCCGAACGCTGCGCGCAGCTGGCGGCGCAGGCGCTCCTGGACGTCGATCTCGTCCCACGAGTAGCGCTGCTGGTCCTGCACCCATTCGAAGTAGGACACGGTGACGCCGCCCGCGTTGGCGAGCACGTCGGGAACGACGAGGATGCCGCGCTGCTCGAGGATCGCCTCTGCCGCGGGCGTCGTCGGGCCGTTGGCGGCCTCGATCACGAGCCGACAGTCCAGCCGGCCCGCGTTGTCGTCGGTGATCTGGCGCTCGAGCGCCGCCGGCATGACCACGTCGCACGGCACCTCGAGGACGTCGGCCGGGCCGACGTGGCGCCCGTCGGGGCAGCCCTCGATCGTGCCGTGCTCGGCGACCCACGCGCTCACCGCGGTGATGTCGAGCCCGTCCTCGGACACGAGCCCGCCGAAGCGGTCGGAGACCGCGATGACCTTCGCGCCGATCGCGTGCAGCTCGCGCGCCGCGACGCCGCCGACGTTGCCGAAGCCCTGGATCGCGACGCGCGAGTCGCGCAGCGTCAGGCCGATGCGATCGCAGACTGCCTCGAGCACGTAGACGACGCCGAGGCCGGTCGCCTCGCGACGCCCGACCGTGCCGCCGACGACGACCGGCTTGCCGGTGACGACCCCCGGCACGGTGTAGCCGACCTGCTGGGAGTACGTGTCCATGAACCACGCCATCTCGCGCTCGCCGGTGCCCATGTCGGGCGCCGGGATGTCCTTCTCGGGCCCGATGATCGGGATCAGCTCGGCGGCGTAGCGCCGGGTCGCGCGCTCGAGCTCGCCGACGCTCAGCTCGCTCGGCACGCAGCGCACGCCGCCCTTCGCGCCGCCGTAGGGCAGACCGAGCAGGGCGCACTTCCACGTCATCCACATCGCCAGCGCTGCGCACTCGCCGAGCGAGACGTCGGGGCCGTAGCGGAAGCCGCCCTTCGTCGGACCCATCGTCAGCGTGTGCTGGACGCGGTAGCCCGTCATCGCGCGGACCTCGCCCGAGTCCATCCGGACCGGGAAGTTCACGACGAGCGAGCGCCGCGGGTCACCGAGCCGCGCGACGAACTCGGCGTCGAGGTCGAGCAGCTGCGCCGCGCGGCCGAACTGGTCGCGCGCCTGGCGGTAGAGCTCCGAGCCCCACTCGCGCCCGCCGGGAACGTCGTCGGTGTCGTCGCCGAAGGAGGTCGACGCGGCCGCGTCCGTCGTGCTCATGGTCGCGGACCGTACCGGGCAGCGTCGCGCGCTGCCCGGCGGCCCGCGGTCAGCGGCGCGGCTGGACGATCTTGTCGACGAGCCCGTACGCGACGGCCTGCTCGGGCGTCATGAAGCGGTCGCGGTCGGAGTCGTCATGGATCTGCTGCGCCGTCTGTCCGGTGTGCTTGGCGTAGAGCTCGTCGAGCTGCGCGCGCAGGGCTAGCGTCTCGCGGGCGTGGATCTCGATGTCGGAGGACTGGCCTTGAAAGCCGCCCGTCGGCTGGTGGATGAGCATCCGGCCGTTGGGCAGCGTCAGGCGCTTGCCGGGCGCGCCGGCCGTCAGCAGCAGCGCCCCCATCGACATCGCGATGCCGCAGCAGATCGTCTGCACGTCGGGGGCGATCGACTGCATCGTGTCGTAGATCGCGAGGCCCGCGTAGACGACGCCGCCGGGGCAGTTGACGTAGAGCGAGATGTCGCGGTCGGGGTCGGCGGCCTCGAGATGCAGCAGCTGCGCGACGACGAGGTTGGCGATCTCGTCGTCGACCGGCTGGCCGAGGAAGACGATGCGCTCGTTGAGCAGGCGGCTGTAGATGTCGAACGAGCGCTCGCCGCGCCCGTCCTGCTGGACGACCATCGGGATCAGGGGCATGTCGGGTCGACTCCTCTCGATATCGCGCAACTGCTTGGTTGCGCTTTGCTTCGCCAGCAAGGTAGCATGTGGCGCAACCGTCCAGTTGCACGAATCGACCTGAGGAGCCCGAGCCATGGATGTCAGCCGCGAGATCGTCCTGCCCGTCGATCGCGACACCGCCTGGGAGGCCGTCACCGACCTCGACCGCTGGCTGACCGAGGCAGGCTCGACGCTCGACCTCGAGCCCGGAGCCGAGGGCGAGCTGACGCTGCCCGGCGGCGAGACGCGCTGGGCCACCGTCGAGGCCGTCGAGGAGCGCGAGCTGCTCGCCTTCTGGTGGCACGCGCCGGACGCGCTCGCGACGCTGGTCGAGGTCACGCTCGTCGATGCCGTGGCAGGAACGCGAGTGGTGGTCGTCGAGCGCGGCTACGCGAGCCAGCCGATTTGCGGCTCGCCCTGGGCGGGCGGCGCGTGGAACGGGCCGCGTGCCCAGAGCTCCGCCGCCGCGACCGCTTCCCCGAGCTACCCGCTGGGCAGCGCCTGGGTCCTCAGTGCGCTGGACTGGGATCCCGCGCTCGCGCGCCTGGGATCCAGCCTCGACCTCGTCGCGGCGTAGGGGTGGACAACGAGCAGGCGGTCTTCGCCGCCCTTGCCGATCCGACGCGCCGTGCCGTCCTGCGCGCCGTCGCGACCGGCGAGGCCGACACCGCGACCGAGATCGCCGCGAGCCTGCCGATCAGCCGCCAGGCCGTCGCCAAGCACCTCGCGCAGCTCGAGCGCGCCCAGCTCGTCGGCGCCCACCGGGCCGGGCGCGAGACGCGCTTCGCGGCCACCCCCGCCCCGCTCACCGACGCGATCGCGTGGATGACCGAGGTCGGCAGCCAGTGGGACGCCCGCCTCGCCGCGCTCGGCGATGCTGTGCGTGGGACCTGAACGAGCCATCGTGGTGAGTTGTGGCCGCTATCCGGTCACAACTCACCACGCTCCTCCTGCGGCGACCCTCAGGCCGTTGCCAGCCGCCCCTCGAGCGCGTCGAGCTGGGCCGCGATCTCGTCCGGCAGGTCGTCGCCGAACTTCGCCAGGAACTCGCGCATCTGCGGGATCTGCTCGCGTAGGGCGTCGAGGTCGACGGCCAGCACCTCGGCGAGGTCCTCGTCGGACATGTCGAGGCCGGTCATGTCGATCGCGCCCTCCGTCGGCACCAATCCCAGCGGGCCCTCGACCGCGTCGGCCGTACCGGCACAGCGCTCGAAGACCCACTTCAGCACGCGCGAGTTCTCGCCGAACCCGGGCCAGATGAAGTTCCCGTCGGCGTCCTTGCGGAACCAGTTGACGTAGAAGATCTTCGGCAGATCCGCTCCGTCGACCTTGCCCATGTCGAGCCAGTGCGCGATGTAGTCCGCCATGTTGTAGCCGCAGAACGGCAGCATGGCGAAGGGGTCGAAGCGCAGCTGGCCGAGGCCTCCCGCGGCCGCGGCCGTCATCTCCGAGCTCATCGTCGCGCCGAGGAAGACGCCGTGCTCCCAGTCGGTGGCCTCGGTGACGAGCGGCACGACGGTCGCGCGGCGACCGCCGAACAGCATGGCGTCGACGGCCACGCCCTTGGGGTCCTCCCACTCGGGCGCGATCGCCGGGTCCTGCGACGCCGGCGTCGTGAAGCGGCCGTTGGGGTGCGCGGCCGGGGTCTCCGAGTCCGGAGTCCAGTCGTTGCCCTTCCAGTCGATCACGTGCGCGGGCTTGTCCTTCGTCATGCCCTCCCACCACACGTCGCCGTCGTCGGTCAGCGCGCAGTTGGCGAACAGCGTGTTCTCGGCGACCGTCTTCATCGCGTTGGGGTTCGTGTCGTCGCCCGTCCCAGGCGCGACGCCGAAGAAGCCGGCCTCGGGGTTGATCGCGTAGAGCCTGCCGTCGTCGCCGAACTTCATCCACGCGATGTCGTCGCCGACCGTCTCGACGGTCCAGCCCTCGAGCGTCGGGATCAGCATCGCGAGGTTCGTCTTGCCACAGGCGCTCGGGAAGGCGCCGGTGACGACCTTCACCTCGCCCTCGGGCGACGTCAGCTTGAGGATCAGCATGTGCTCGGCCATCCAACCCTCGTCACGCGCCATGACGGACGCGATCCGCAGCGCGAAGCACTTCTTGCCGAGCAGGGCGTTGCCGCCGTAACCCGAGCCGTAGGACCAGATCTCGCGCGTCTCCGGGAAGTGCACGATGTACTTGTTGGCGGCGTTGCACGGCCACGGCACGTCCGCGACGCCCTCCGTCAGCGGCATGCCGACGGAATGCACGCAGGGAACGAACTCGCCATCGCCGCCGAGCGCGTCGAGCGCGCCCTTGCCCATGCGGGTCATGATCCGCATGTTCGCGACGACGCAGGCCGAGTCGGTCAGCTCGACGCCGATGTGGGCGATCGGTGAGCCGAGCGGGCCCATCGAGAACGGCACGACGTACATCGTGCGCCCCTCCATGCAGCCGTCGAACAGGCCGGCCAGCTTGTCGCGCATCTCGGCGGGATCGGTCCAGTTGTTCGTCGGACCCGCGTCGTGCTCGTCCTCCGAGCAGATGAACGTGCGGTCCTCGACGCGCGCGACGTCACCCGGGTCCGAGCGCGCGAGGTAGGAGTTCGGGCGCTTGGCGTCGGCAAGCCGCGTGAACGTGCCCGCGTCGACGAGCTGCTGGGCAAGGCCGTCGTACTCCTCCGCGGAGCCGTCGCACCAGTGGACCTGGCTCGGCTTGGTCAGGGCGGCGATCTCGTCGACCCAGGCAAGCAGCTTCTCATTCGTCGTCGGCACGGTCGTCTGGCTCACGCGTTGCTCCTCCGGTTCTCACATTCGGTCACCGGTCATTGTCGCGCAATTCCCAAATCGGGCGTGCGCCGCTGCCCGCGACGGTCGGGGCGATCGGTTCGCGGCGCCGACGGCGACCTTCGTGGATGCCCCGACGGCGGACCGGGAGACCGGCGCCTGTCATGCGCATGACGCCCGCTCCAAAGGGCCGTAGCGGCGAGAGGCCAGGACCACCGGATCGGCGCAACTTTCCCCGCAGACGGTGGGTTGCTTCCCCCAGAGGCGCGCTCGCACCGCCCTCGCAGAACGACGTGCGAGGTCCACCGTGACGCGCCGGATGACGACCCCGGCGGGCGTGAGGTTTCGCCAAGCCCCGCCGGTGGCATGTGATCAGTACACCCAGGAGAGAGGTCTCACCATGCATGCACGCAGCGACAGTGCCACTACCGGCGCGGATCCAAGCGATCCCCAGTCGGCCAGCCGGCGACGCAATATCTTCGGCCGCGCCCCTCGCACGAGGTCGGTGCTGCTCGCGACCGGGATCCTCGTCGTCGGTGTCAGCTCCGTCGGCATCGCCGCCACGGGCAACAACCTCCGCGAGGGCGTCCGCAACGGGACGACGAGCAAGGAGACCGAGATCGTCGGGAGCCTTGGCTCCTCGACCGCCCTCAAGGGCGGCTACGTGACCCGCCAGTCGAACCTCTCCCTCAGCGGCGGCGGCGCGATCTACGGCTGCCGCTCGCAGGCCGGCGGCTCCGGTGCCAAGCCGACGCCGCAGAACCCGTGCATCCGCGCGAACAACCTCTCCAAGGGCCTGGCGTTCGAGTTCAACACGAACCTCGGCGACGTCGCCGGCGCGATCACGGTCGGCAACGGCGGCGACACCAAGGCTCCGTTCGTCACCAACGCCACCGGCGTCGCTCCCGGCCTGAACGCCGACCGCGTCGACGGCGCGCACCTCGCCGACATCCAGACCGATGCGCAGAACCGTGCCAACGGCGCGAAGACGCGCTGGGCGCTCATCGACGAGACGGGCACCATCGTGGAGCAGTCCGGCGGCTTCAAGATCCTCGACGCCTACGTCACGAACGCCAACGTCTACATCGACTCCGGTGAGGAGCTCGCTGACCACGGCCTCGGCGCCACGATCTCCCTCCAGAACCTCGTCGACGTCGACGGCGTGGCCGGAGCGGATCCGAACTTCGGCGGCGAGGTCTCGATCTCGCGCTGCCAGATCCCGAACGTCGTCGAGTGCGCCCCCGCCACGGCGAAGAACACGAAGGCGTTCGTCGTCAGCCCCCGCAAGAGCGATGGCACGGCCACGACGGCCACGACGCGCAAGCGCGTCTACGTCACGATCACCGGCTGAGCCCCCGCAGGCCGGCGGCTTCGAGGGGGCGCCTGCGGGCGCCCCCTCGTCGTTGCGGCCTCAGCCGTCGGCGGGAACGCCGTGCTCCTTGCGCGGCACGAGCACGAGACGCTTGAACTCCGCGACGAGCACGCCGTCCTGGTTGAGCACGCGCGTGTGGACGCGGACGGTGCCGCGATCGAGCTTCGTCTTGGACTCGCGCTTCTCGAGCACCTCGGTCTCGCAGAACAGCGTGTCGCCGTGGAAGACCGGCGCCGGGTGCTTGAGCTCCTCCGTCATGAGGTTGGCGATCGCCTTGCCGCTGACGTCGGACACGCTCATCCCGAGCGCCAGCGAGTAGACCATCGGCCCGACCACGACGTTGCGTCCCTGCTGGGACTGCGCCGCGTAGACGTCGTTGACGTGCAGCGGGTGGTGGTTCATCGTCAGCAGGCAGAAGAGGTGGTCCTCGCTCTCCGTGACCGTCTTGGCCGGCCAGTGCTTGTAGACGGCGCCGATCTCGAACTCCTCGAGATAGCGGCCGTAGGGGTGGGCGCCGGACGCCTCGCGCTCAGCCTGGTCGGTCGTGAAGTCGCTCATCCAGTAGGTCTCCTTGGGTCAGGCAGCCGGTGCATCATGACGGACCGCCTGCGAAGGCGGCGGTCGCCGCGCCAGGCTGGGCGGTGGGCGCCGGCGTCAGTCGCCGTCGAGCTCGCGCAAGCGCGCCAGCACCCGCCTGCGCCGGTCCTCGAGCTCGCGCTCGAGCTCGTCGAGCTTCTCGCGCCGGCGCCGCACGAGCGCGAGCTGGTTTGCGATGTGCACCTGCGACTCCGCGAGGATCTGCTCGCGACGCTCGCGCGACGGGTCGCCCGCGTGCCACTCGGCCCGCAGCGCGCCGCGCGCGTCCTCGGCCTCGATGACGTCGCGAAGCTCGTCGAGCGTCAGGCCGAGCAGCTCCTTGAGGCGCAGCAGCTCGCCGACGCGTTGGACGTCGGCCTCGCCGTAGAGGCGGTGCCGGCCGGCATCGCGCTCGGGCGCCTCGGGCAGCAGCCCCAGCTCCTCGTAGTAGCGGATCGTGCGCGGCGTCGTGCCCGCGCGCTTGGCGAGCTCGCCGATGCGAAGCCCGCGCTCCGTGGGCGCCGCCGTCGGGCTCATGCCGCGCTGCGGTCCGCGACCGCGGCGGGCCGGCGCTCGCCGCGCGGACGGACCGGGGCTCGCTCGGTCGTCTCGGGCACGGCCTCGTGCTTCGGTCGCATCATGCACACGATCGCGCCCACGACGGACGTCACCGCGAGCACCCACAACGCCGTGTGCATGTTGTGGATGAACGGCGCGAGCCGCGCGTCCGACAGGCCCGACGCCAGCCCGGAGAAGATCTGCAGCAGGACGTCGGTCGGGACGGCGTTCGTGATGACCGCGAGCACGAAGGCGATCGACAGGACCGCGCCGGTGTTCTGCAACATCATCCGCGCGCCCGCGGCGATACCGCGGCGGTGGGCCGGCACGACGCCCATCATCGCGGCGGTGTTCGGCGAGTTGAACATCCCCGAGCCGATCCCGACGATCGTCAGCCAGAGCATGCCCTGCCAGTACGCCGTGTGGACGTCGAGCGTCGTCATGAGCGCGAGCCCGATCGCGCTGACGACCATGCCCCCGGCCGACAGCGCGCGGGAGCCGTGGCGGTCGGCGTAGATGCCCGCCAGCGGCGAGGCGACGAGCATCCCGATGGCCAGCGGCGCGAGCTTGATGCCGGCCGTGATCGGGTCGTCGCCCTGCGCGCCCTGGTAGTAGAACACGAACACGAACATCAGCGCGAAGCGCGACAGGCCGTTGATGAACGCGGCGCCCGCGGCCGCGCCGAAGAGCCGGTTGCGGAAGATGTCGAGGTCGAGCATCGGCGCGCGGCTGCGGGCCTCGATCAGCACGAACGCCGGCAGCAGGACGACGGCCGCGACGAGACCGCCGATGACGATCGGGTCGTCCCAGGTCGTGATCCCGCCGCGCGAGATCCCGAGCACGAGCCCGGTCAGGCCGATGACGAACGTGATCGTGCCGGGCAGGTCGAGGCCGCGGACCGCGTCGGGCTTGGCGAGCTCGCGCAGGACGAGTGCGCCCCACGCGGCGCCGAGCAGCCCGAACGGGACGTTGAACCAGAAGACCCACGGCCACGAGATCGACACGAGCGCGCCGCCGAGGACCGGCCCGAGCACGAGCCCGACGGCCGCGACCATCGTGTTCGTCCCCATCGCGACGCCGAGCTGCTCGCGCGGGAAGGCGTCGGTCACGAGCGCCGAGGCGTTGGCGAACAGGAACGCGCCGCCGACGCCCTGCGCGATCCGCCACAGGATCAGCTGCGTCGCGTCGCCGGCGAAGCCGGCGCCGAGCGAGGCGAACGCGAAGATCACGAAGCCGGCGACATAGGCGCGCTTGCGCCCGAAGAGGTCCGACAGCCGCCCGGCCGTCAGCACGAGCACGGTCGAGGCGATCATGTAGGAGAGGATCACCCACACGAGCTCGAGCACCCCGACGTGCAGCGCCCGCTCGAGGTCGGGCAGCGCGATGATCAGCGTGCCCGAGTTGATCGTCGCGAGCAGCATCCCGAGGCTCGTGCACGACAGCGCCCACCACTTGTAGTGCGCATGGTCCGAGCCGACGCCGAGGCGTCGGTTGCGGGCTGCTGGTGTCGCTGGTGGTGACTGAATCGACATCTTACGTGCACGTCAGGTTAGCACCACGCAAGACCTCCTTCGCTCGCGATGTTCGTCCCGGCGCAGCTCAGCCGCGCGCCTGCCAGAGCTCGTAGTACAGGCCGCGCCGCGCCAGCAGTTCGTCGTGCGTGCCCTGCTCGCGCACGCGTCCGAGATCGAGCACGAAGATCTTGTCGGCGTGGCGCACACTCGCCAGGCGATGCGCGACGAGCACCGTCGTGCGCCGCCGACTCGCCCGCGACAGCAGGTCGCGCATCCGCGCCTCGGTGCTGTTGTCGAGCTGCGACGTGGCCTCGTCTAGTAGCAGGATCGGCGACTGCTTGACGACCGCGCGCGCGATCCCGGCCCGCTGTCGCTGGCCGCCGGACAGCCGCCCGCCGCGCTCTCCGACGGTCGACGCGGATCCCGCGCGCAGGCTCATCGCGACGTCGTCGAGCTGGGCGACCGCCATCGCCTGCGCGACGTCGTCGTCGGGCGCGTCGCGGCGGCCGTAGCGGATGTTCGCCTCAAGCGTGTCGTCGAAGAGGTAGATGTCCTGGCTGACGAGCGCCATGGCGTGCCGGACGTCGCGCACGTCGAGCTCGCGGATATCGCGTCCGTCGAGCAGGACCTGCCCGCCGTCGGTGTAGTAGAAGCCGAGCAGCAGCCACAGCAGCGTGCTCTTGCCCGAGCCGGTCGGGCCGACGATGCCCACCGTGCTGCCGGCATCGATCCGCAGCGAGACGTCGTGCAGCACCGGCAGCTCGGGGTCATAGCCGAACGAGACATCCTCGAGCACGATCTCGCCGCGCACGTTCGCGGGCTCCAGGCGAGCCGTGCCGCCGCCGTAGCGGGGCTCGGTCTCCAGCAGGTCGAGCAGCGACGCCGCGGCCGCCTTGCCCCCGTAGTACGGGTCCGACAGCAGCAGGATGTCGCGCCCCGCCTGCAGCAGGATCGGAAACCACCACAGTGCGGCGATGACGCGATCGGGGCCGAGCTTGCCCGCGGCGCCGAGCGATGCGCCATAGCGGATCGTCGCGAGGAAGCCGACCTGGAAGATGGCGCGCGTCGACGTCGACTGAGCCGTCGAGGTCCGCAGCGCTCCCAGCGACCCGCGATCGGCGGCCTCGGCGGCCTCGTCGACGCGCTGGGCCTCGAGCTCCTCGGTCGTGAAGCTCTTGATCTCCGGGATCCCGGCGAGCACGCTCTCGAGCACGCGCATCATGGCGCCCTTCGTCTCGGCGTGGGCGGAGAACGCCGCCCCGGTCCGCTTGCCGAGCAGCCGCGACGGCAGCGCGAGGAACGGGATCGCGACCGCGGCGCACAGCGCCAATCGCGGCGACGCGCGGATGAAGACGACCGAGGCCGCGACGATCGTCATGGCCGACTGCACGAACTTGTCGGTCCCCTCGAGGATCAGCCCGACCTTGTCGACCTCGTCGGCGAGCAGGCTGATGAGCGGCCCGGTCCCGTGCTCGTCGAAGTACTCCATGTCGAGCGACTCCATGTGGCGGAACGCCTCGGCGCGGAGGTTGTGCTCCGTCGCCAGGCGCAGCCGGCGCCACGACGCCTCGCGGTGGTTCTGCAGCCACTGCTCGCCGACGACGAGCGCGATCGAGGCGAAGATCAGGCCGTTGACCTGGCGGGTCATCCCGCGCACGCCGACGAGGCGCATCATCGTCGACTCCGTGCCGCGGACGACGTTGATGACGCTGACGAGGAAGAATCCCTGCGCGACGAGCTGGCCGTGGGTCGCGACGGTCAGGATGAACGGCATCACCCGCTGCCGGCGCTGGGACGGCAGCGATCGGGACAGGATCTGGCGCAGCGCACCCGGCCGGCGCGGGGCCGGCACGCCCCCGGTGACGGCAAGCGTCCGCAGGCTCGCGCCGACGTGCGCGACGAGCTCGTCGGCGTCGACCTCCGGGCCGAACGTGAGCAGGACGCTGCCCGTCGTGGCGTTCGCCTTGACCTTCGTGACGTGCGGACGCTCCCACAACTCGGCCTCCAGGGCCGCCGCCAGCAGCGGCTGGGCGCGGATCGCCGGCACGTCGAGCCGCAGCCGGTCCGGGCCGGCGGACCGGACCAGCGGCGGGAGCTCCTCGTCGGTCACCGACGCCGCAGGCGCACTTAGTGACGTGCGTCACCGTTGGCGGCCGCGAACGCCGCGACGTGCTGCTCGCGGCCCTCGCGGACGACCTCGGCGCGGACGTCGTGCACGATGTCGGTGACATCCTCGGCGGCACGGGCGATCTTCGCCGTGCCCGACACGGCGCTCTTCACGCCGCGCCTGATCAGGGGGCGCCAGTTCGCCGTCGTGGCAGCCCCGGTGAGCACCCCCACGATGAACACGGCCGCCTTTCCCGGCAAGGTGGCGCTAGGCGGCCGGAGACTGGGCGGCGACGACGGCGGGCCGCTTGCTCAGTGCGCCGCCGATCTTTCCGAGGCCGAGCGGATCGGTGCCGGAGACCGACTCGGTGAACGACGTCGCGCTGACGATCAGCGTGGCTGGAAAGCCCGCGACGGCCGCGACGGCGGCCCCGGCCGCGAAGTAGCCGATGCCTTTGATCCAGCGTCCGCCCGCGAGGTGGCTGGATCCGGGGACGACCATCTCGGTCAGGAACGTCAGGCCGGTGATCTGCGGATGCAGTGCGGGCCGCGTCGCCACCACCGTCGGCACCGCGTGGGTCGCCGGCGGGGTCGGCGGGGGTCCGGGATCGTCAGGCTTGACAGGCATGGGTGTTGACCTCCATATCGGATCGTGAGCACCGATTAGCAGTGACGTTTACCGTTTAGTGGCGCGGACTGCGGACGGTTCGCAGCATAGGCTTCGGTGAAGCACCGCGCACGCGCGCGAGCTGCGCAATATGTGTGCAGATGTCCTAGCCCACAGGGATGTGAGCGCTGATCGGGATCACGAGCGGCGTGCCTGAGACGGGGTCCTCGATGATGCGGCAGTCCAGGTTGAAGACCCGCCTGACGAGCGCTTCGCTGATGACGTCGGCCGGCGGACCCTCGGCCACGATGCGTCCACCGGCCATCGCGACGAGATGATGGGCGTAGCGGCAGGCATGGTTGATGTCGTGCAGGACGAGGACGATCGTGCGGTCACGGTCGCGGTTGAGCTCGAGCAGGAGGTCGAGCACCTCGATCTGGTGAGCGATGTCGAGGAACGTGGTGGGCTCGTCGAGCAGCATGATCTGTGTGTCCTGCGCGATCGCCATCGCGATCCATGCGCGCTGGCGCTGGCCGCCCGAGAGCTCGTCCAGCGGCCGATCGGCGAGGGCCATCGTGCCGGTCGCGGTCAGCGCGCCGTGCACGGCCGCCTCGTCGTCGGCGGACCACTGGCGAAACAGGCCCTGATGCGGATAGCGCCCACGCGCGACGAGGTTCGCGACCGTCAGGCCCTCAGGCGCGACGGAGGACTGCGCGAGCATCCCGAGCCGCGTGGCAACCGCCCGTGTCGGGAGCCTCGCGATGTCGCGACCGTCGAGGTAGACGGTGCCCGCGCGAGGCTTGAGCAACCGAGCGAGCCCGCGCAGCAACGTCGACTTGCCGCACGCGTTCGCCCCGACGATCGCCGTGACCCGCGCGGGCGGGAGCGCGAGCGACAGATCGGTGACGACCTGCCGCGCGTCGTAGCCGAGGCTCAGGCCCTCAGCGCGCAGATCGTTGGTCGGATCCGGCCGGCGCTGCGTCATGTGCCCGACCCGGGACGCGCCGAGCGCGCGAGGAACCACAGCAGGTACGGCGCGCCCAGGACCGCCGTCACGACGCCCACGGGCAGCTCGTTCGGTGCGATCAGCTCGCGGCCCAGGACATCCCCGGCACAGACGAGCACCGCCCCGAGCAGCGCCGCCGGCACGAGCGCGCCCGTCGCCGTCCGCGTCAGCCGGCGGGCGAGCTGCGGCGCTACGAGCGCGACGAACAGCACGGGACCGGCCGATGCGGTGGCGGTGGCGGCAAGGACCGTGGCGGCGAGCACGAGGGCAATGCGGCTGCGCTCGGCGTGAAGGCCGAGCGCGCGAGCCGTGTCGTCTCCGAGCTGCAGGCCCGCCAGGCGCCGGCTCAGCATCGGCAGCAGCGGGACGGCGACGATCATCGCCGCGCACACCGGGTACAGATCCGCCCAGCCGCGACCGCTCAGGCTGCCGCTGAGCCACAATGCGGCCTCGGCGGCGTCGTTGACGCTCGCGCGCAACAGCAGATACGACGTCACGCTGACGAGCGCCGCGGCCACGGAGATGCCGATCAGGATCAACCGGTACCCCGACACGCCGCCGCGCTGGTAGGCGAGCACGTAGACGCCGGTCGCCGTCACGAGCCCGCCCGCCATGGCGCCCAGCGCGACGCCGTGGGCAGTGTCGCCGGCCGCGACGATGACGAACACCGCGCCCGCGGCGGCACCGGACTCGACGCCGACGACGTCCGGGCTCGCCAGCGGGTTGCTGGTCACGCTCTGCAGGATGGCGCCGGAGATGCCGAACGCCATGCCTGCCAACACCGCGTCGAGGGATCGCGGCAGGCGCAGCGTCTGCACGACGAAATTGCTCGCCGTATCCCCGAGGCCGACGATCGACGGCAGGACCCGGCCGAGCGGGATTCCGAAGTCCCCGATGCTGACGTTGACCGCCACGAGGCCGACCGTGAGCATCGCCAGGCCGGCACACACGGCGGCTGTCCGCCGCGAGAGCCGCGCGGAGAGGCGCAGCGCTCGAAGATTCACCACTACCTGGCCCGAGCCGAGCCACGGCACGCTGCGGACGGCCCCGTGGCGGCGCAGCGCGTCGAGGGTGCGGCTCATATCTCGGCCATCCTGCGGCGCCGGATCAGCGCCACGAAGAACGGCGTCCCGAGCACGGCGGTCACGATCGCGACCTCGATCTCGGAGGGGCGGGCGACCACGCGCCCGAGGATGTCGGCACTGATCAGGAGGATCGGCGCGAGCAGCGCCGAGTAGAGCATGACCCAGCGGTACCTCGGGCCCGTGATCGCGCGCGCGGCGTGGGGGACGACGAGCCCGACGAAGCCGATCGGCCCCGCAAGCGCGACGGCGGCGCCCACGAGCAGCACGACCGCGGTGGCGCCCATCGCCCGCGTCCGCCCGACCCGCTGGCCGAGCGACCGCGCGCTGTCGTCGCCGAGGCTCAGGACGTCGAGCGCCGGCGCGAGCACGACGGCGAGCACGGCGCCGACCACGAGGAACGGCAGCAGCTCGGGGAGGATGCTCGCGTCGCGGCTGGCCAGCGAGCCGACCGCCCAGTACCGGTAGACGACGAACGTCGAGCTGTCCGCGATCAGGATCGCGTTGGTCAGCGCCCCCAGCAGCGCCGACGTCGCGGCGCCCGCGAGCGCGAGCTTGACGGGCGTGGCGCCGTCGCGGCCCCGCGAGCCCAGCGCATACACGACCACGCTGGCGATCGCCGCCCCGGCGAACGCGAACCAGACGTAGCCCAGCGGGCCGGTCACCCCGAGGAGGAAGATCCCGAGCACGATCGCGAACGCCGCGCCCGCGTTGACCCCGAGGATGCCCGGGTCCGCGAGCGGGTTACGCGTGACGCCCTGCATCACCGTGCCCGCGAGACCGAGCGCGACGCCGACGGAGAGACCCAGCAGCGTACGCGGGACACGCAGACCGCGGACGATCGCGGCGTCCCTGGAGCCGTCGACGTGAACGAGTGCCCGGTAGGCCGTGCCGATCGAGAGCGACTCGCTGCCGAACGCGATGCTGGCCATCAGCACCGCGCAGAGGACAGCGACCAGCACCGCCACGCCGGTGACGAGGACGCCGTGCGAGCGCTCGGCGCCCGCCGTCGACCGGGCGTCGATCGTGCGCGCGACGACGCCGTCGGCGTGCGCCGTCATGTGCCCCAAGCGCCCTATGCCTTCAGCACATGGGCATGCTCGACGGCGACGGCGAGCGTGTCGACGCGCTGTGCGGCCAACTCGTGGCTGAAGCCCCCGATGCTGATCCAGCCGGCGAGCTGCCCGGCCTGCGCCGCGGGGAGCCGTCGCATGGTCGGGATCGCCTCGAGCTGCTTGACGTGCATGGCCGCTGGCTTGTCGTCATAGAGCATGAGATCGGCCGGGTACTTGTCGGCCTGCTCGAAGCTCACATTCTCGTAGAAGAACGAGTCGTATGCCTTGTTGATGTCGCCCGGCGTCCCTCGGACCTTGACGATCTTCAGGCCGAGCCTCTGGTACTCCGCGAGGATCGGGAACTCGCCCGCGCGCGCGAAGTTCAGCCCGTACCCCTTGTAGGCCGCGAAGGCCACGGCGGTCAGGCCGGGCTTCGCGGCGATCGCCGCCCGGGCGCGCGCCTCCGCATCCGTGAAGCGCTTGGTGGCCGCGGTGACGAGCGGCGCCTTCAGGTCGGCCCCGAGCGCGCCCGCGAGCGCCTCGAAGCGCCCGATCACGGTCCTCAGCTGCTTGGTCGCGTCGATGGCCACGACCGGCGCGAGTTGCTGCACCTTCGCCTGCATGGCCTTGTCGGGGAACCCGACCAGCGGCCCCGTCAAGCGGGGGTCGATGATGGTCACGACGAGGTCCACGCCCGTCGCGGCGAGGGTCTCGAGGTTGAGCTTCGCATAGGCCTCGCCGACCTTCGCGACCCCTGCGAGGTCAAGGCCGTCGAGCTCTGCGTTCTTGTCGAACGGAAACGACGCGAAGATGCCTGCCGGCCTGACGCCCGCATGCATCAGGGCGGATGCGGCGAGGTCATACGCGACGATCTTCGTCGGGCGTGATTTCAGAGAGACCCTGACACCGCGATCGTCGGTGAAGGTCCAGCCGCCGGTGCCTTCGTCCGAGGACGAGGTGCCGCAGCCGGCGAGGATCACCGATGCGATCGATCCGCCTGCGACGCCTACGAAGCGTCGCCGTGTCATCCGGCTCACGTGTCCCCCTGACCCGCGTTGGCATGGCGAGTGACCAGGGCGAACGTTCACCCAAGGTCAACAACCGGTGCGCCCCTGGCGCTTGCACCGGTCTGACCAAGCTAGCGACGGCCGGTCACCCCGACAACGAGCGCAGCTGTGCAATTGCTACGCAGCCAGCGCGTCCGCTTTCAGCGCGTCAGCTCCCGTCGCGGCGTGGCTCGGAGATGTCGCCGATCGGTGGTTTGGGCGGATTCCGGTGCGCAACACTTGCGTAGCCTCGGAGGGCCGAAGCGGCGGGAAGCGAGCACCTCGCGACGGCGTTCGCGAGCGGCCCAGTGCCCACGTAGCGCGCACATCTACGCGCTTGCCAACGCCGAGGCCGCGCACTAGCTTCGGATGTCCGAACAAGGAGACCGGGATATGAGCAGCGCGCTGCATGACATGCTCGCGGCGACCATGCGTCCGCGGCCAACGTCCGCAGTGAACGCATGCGGCGGCCGAGGCTTGACTGAAGAGCCGACGCCGGTCCTCGCGTGGCCAGGCTGACGATCGGCGAAGCCGCGGCGCGGCTGCACGCGGCGCCGAGCACGATCCGCAGCTGGGAGCAGCGCCTCGGGTACCCGAGGCCGGCGCGCTCGACGTCGGGTCGCCGGCTCTACGACGAGGCCGAGATCGACCTCCTCGGCGACGCGCTGCGCCGCGGCCTGACGATCTCGTCCGCCATCCGCGAGATCCGCGAGGTCACCGGCTCGCACGACACGACGTCGCTGAGCCGGACGCTCGCGGCGCTCGACTTCGATCGCTGCGACGAACTCCTCGAGGCGGCGATCGCGCTGCGCGGGGTCGGTCGCGCGTTCGACGAGACGGTGCTCGCGGCCGTCGAGGATCTGCTCGCCAGCGGGGACGACGTCGGCCTGGCCGCGCTCGCGCTGCAGTGGACGCAGGATCGCGCGTGCTGGGCGCGCCGTCGCGCGGCCGGGCCGGTGCGCCAGACCGTCGTCATCGTCGACGGCAGCGCGAGCGCGAGCGCGACGCGGGCGGCGCGCCACATCCTGCAACTGCAGCTCGCGCTGCGCTCGGCGCAGGCCCTGACGCTGCTCGTGTCGGAGTCGGCGGACCACGTCGCGCTCGGCCGGCGCGTGGCGGCGGACGCGATCGTCTTCGTCGGCACGCTGGCGCCGGTGCCACGACCCGACGACGAGCCCGGACCCGCGCTGGCCGGGTTCCGGCTCGACCCCACGACGCCGCTGACCGGCGTCGAGACGCTGCCACCCCAGCCCCGGCTCGCCGCCGATCAGCTGCTGCGGCCTCGCGCGCGATCGCAGCGCGCCGCTGCGCCGGCGCACTGCGCGCTCTGACGCGCGCGTTGCGCGGCGTCGCGCGGGGCCCCGGCGGCCGTCGTCGGCGGGTCGCGCTCAGAACGCGACGAGATCCGGCTGGGTCGCGGCCATCGACTGCGCGACCTGGCGGATGAAGTCGTCGCGGGTGATGTGGTCGGCGCCGCCGGCGGCGGCCTCGAACCCCGCCTCGGCCTCGGCCAGCGTGCTGCCGCCCTGCGCGACGCGGAAGCGGACGTACTCGTCCCTGCTGAGCAGCCCGTCCTCGTCGTCGTCGCCGAGGGTCAGGATGCTGGCGGCGGACTGCGCGCACCACTCGACGATCTGCTGCTCGCTCGCCTCGCTGAAGTACGCGACGTACTCATCGAGACCGATGCGATCGTCGGCGTTCTTGTCGAGGTTGCGCAGCATCGTGTCCGACCAGGTCCGCGCCTTGGCCGCGTACGCGGCGAACTTCGCGGACGTCGGCGGGTAGCCAAACGCGTCGGCGATGCGGGCGAGCTGGGCCTCGAGATCGTGCGTCGTGATGTAGCCGCTGCCGGTGAGGTCGAAGCTCGCGAAGCTGCGCTCCATGCGGCGCCTCCAGTAGTCAGAGTCGGCTCTGCCCATGTACAGCTCCCGTCCGCTTGGTGATGAAGCGTGGCTGTCGGCGCGCACGAGGCCAGCGCGCCGGCTCGAACCGATCGTGGCGAGCGCAACCGAGCGGTGTCAACTGCGCGCGCCTTCCGGGGCTGTGCAATTTCTCGGCACGCCGGGCTCGCGGCGCGACGGGCACCGCGAGGCGGACAGTCGATAGGTTCCGCGCAACGACGCGCCCGCCCCCGACTCCCTTGGAGCCTCACCTTGCGTGACCCCCGTGCCTTCCTGAAGCCGCTCGCGATGGGCGCACCCGACCCGCTGCGCGAGATCCCCGTGACGCCGTCGCGGATGATCCACTTCCTCGACTTCTCGAACGCGAAGATGGTCGCCAAGGCGCCCGACATCGCGGCGAAGGTCGACATCCTGCTCGGCAACCTCGAGGACGCCGTTCCCGTCGAGCGCAAGCAGGCCGCGCGCGAGGGCCTCATCACGGTCGGCCGCGACATCGACCTCGGCGACACCGCGCTGTGGGTGCGGATCAACTCGCTCGAGTCGCCGTGGGTGCTCGACGACATCACGCAGCTCGTCACCGAGATCGGCCACAAGCTGTCGGTGATCATGGTCCCGAAGGTCGAGGGCCCGTGGGACATCCACTACATGGACCGCCTGCTCGCCCAGCTCGAGGCGAAGGCCGGCATCGAGAAGCCGATCATGCTGCACGCGCTGCTCGAGACCGCGCTCGGCGTGAACAACATCGACGACATCGCGACGGCCAGCCCGCGCATGCAGGGCATGAGCCTCGGCCCGGCGGACCTCGCGGCGTCGCGGCGGATGAAGACGACGCGCGTCGGCGGCGGTCACCCCGGCTACCGCGTCATCAGCGATCCCGATCCTTCGGCCGCCGAGGGCAGCCCGCGCGAGTCCGCGCAGCAGGACCTCTGGCACTACTCGCTCGGGCGGATGGTGGACGCCTGCACGGCGGCCGGCCTGCTGCCGTTCTACGGCCCGTTCGGCGACATCAAGGACGTCGAGGGCTGCGAGGCGCAGTTCCGCGCCGCGTTCATCATGGGCTGCGTCGGCACGTGGTCGCTGCACCCGGTGCAGATCGACATCGCCAAGCGCGTCTTCAGCCCGGATCCGGCCGAGGTGATCTTCGCCAAGAAGGTCATCGAGGCGATCCCCGACGGCCGCGGCGTGCACATGATCGACGGCAAGATGCAGGACGACGCGACGTGGAAGCAGTGCCGCGTCATGGTCGACCTCGCCGAGATGCTGTCGCGCAAGGACCCGGAGCTCGCGGCCGCCTACGAGATGGAGGCCGCGCCTGCCTGACTGCCGACGACGTGACCGGTAGGGTCCCGCCCTATGCGTTTCTTCGAGTACGAGGCCCGCGAGATCGTCAAGCGCGCCGGCATCCCGGTCACCGACTTCGGCTTCACGACCGACGCCGCGCAGGCCAAGGTCATCGCCGAGCGCATCGGCGGCCCCACGGTCATCAAGTCGCAGGTCCTCACGGGCGGGCGGATGAAGGCCGGCGGCGTGAAGTTCGCGGACACGCCGCAGGAGGCCGAGGCCTACGCCGCCGACATCCTCGAGCTCGAGATCAACGGCCACATGCCGCGCGGCGTGCTCGTCGACCCGAAGGCCGAGATCAAGCAGGAGTACTACGCCGGCGTCGTCTGGGACGGGGTCGCCAAGCAGCCGGTGATCCTGTTCAGCGACATGGGCGGCATCGACATCGAGCAGGTCGCCGAGGAGCACCCCGACCACGTCGGCCGCGTGCACCTCTCGAACATCCTGCCGCTGAGCGACTTCCACGCCAAGCAGGCGATCGCCCAGACCGGCGTCACCGGCCGCGCGCTCACGCGCCTGACGCCGATCGTGCGCAAGCTCGCGCAGCTGTTCATGGACTACGACATGACGCTCGCGGAGATCAACCCGCTCGCCGAGATGCAGGACGGGTCGTTCGTCGCGCTCGACGCGCACATGGACATGGAGAACGAGGCCCGCGGTCGCCACAAGCAGCTGCTGAAGGACCTCGGCGTCGGCGACGACGAGACCCGCGAGGCGCGCGAGCCGACGGCGTTCGAGCTCGCCGGCGAGGCGGTCGACAGCTCGAGCCACCGCGGCGTCGCCGGCAACGTCACGGAGTTCGACGGCAACATCGGCCTCGTCATCGGCGCGGGCGGCGGCTCGCTGACGCTCTTCGACGCGGTCCGCGCGCACGGCGGCAAGCCGGCCAACTACTGCGAGATCGGCGGCAACCCGGACGTCGCGAAGACCTGCGGCCTCGCGAAGCTCGTGCTCACGAAGCCCGGCGTCGACAAGATCGCGGTGATGATGTCGATCGTCTCCAACACCCGCGTCGACATCGTCGCCCGCGGCGTCATCAAGGGCTGCCTCGAGCTCGGCATGGACCCGGCCGAGAAGATCGCGATCTTCCGCATCCCGGGCGCCTGGGAGGAGGAGGGCTTCAAGATCCTCGAGAAGTACGGGATCGAGTACGCCGACCGCACCGTCTCGATGCACGAGGCCGCGCGCCGCGCCGTCGCCAAGATCGCCGGCCCCGACGCGGTGACGTCATGAGCATCCTCGTCGACGGCGACACGACGTTCATCGTCCAGGGCATCACGGGCCGCGAGGCCGTCAACCTCACGCGCGAGTGCCTGGACTACGGCAGCGGCGCGAAGATCGTCGGCGGCGTGACGCCCGGGCGCAAGGGCCGCGACGTCCACGGCGTCGCGGTGTACGACACCGTCGCCCAGGTCGTCGAGGCGCACGGCTCACCCGTCGACGGCTCCGTCGTCACCGTCCCCCCCGCCTTCACGAAGGACGCGGTCTTCGAGGCGATCGAGAACGACATCAAGCTCATCGTCATCGTCACCGAGCGCATCCCGCGCCGCGACGTCGCCCAGATGGTCGAGCTCGCCACGCTGCGCGGCGCGCGCATCATCGGCCCGAACTGCCTGGGGATCATCGTCCCCGACGTCGTCAAGATGGGCGGCATCGGCGGCCCGGCGCGCAACGCCGCGCAGGCGTACACGCCCGGCCCGATCGGCGTCATCAGCCGCTCCGGTGGCATGACCACGGAGATGTCGAGCACGCTCAGCGCCGCGGGCCTCGGCCAGTCGACAGCCGTCTCGATCGGCGGCGACGCGATCATCGGCTCGTCCTACGCCGAGCTCATGCCGCTGTTCGACGCCGACGAGCAGACCGAGGGGATCGTCATCTACACCGAGCCCGGCGGGCGCATGGAGGCCGAGCTCGCGCGCTGGGTGAAGGCGAACGACTGCACGATGCCGATCGTGGCCTTCATGGCCGGTCGCTTCATGGACGAGATGCCGGGCATGAGCTTCGGCCACGCCGGCACGATCGTCGAGGGCATCCAGGACACCGCGGCGGAGAAGATCGAGCGCCTCGCCGAGGCCGGCATCACCGTCGCGGAGGAGATCTCAGAGATCCCCGAGATCATGAAATCCAAGCTTGCGGCAGTGAGGAGCGCAGCATGAGAGCAGACGCGATCTTCATCGCGATCGAGGTCGATGACGCCGCGCTCGCCGCGCATCCCGAGCTGCCGGCACACCTGACGCAGGTGTGCCCCGTCGACATCTACCGCGAGGCGGCCGACGGCGGCCTGCAGATCGTCGCCGAGAACGTCGACGAGTGCGTGCTGTGCGGCCTGTGCCTCGACACGGCGCATCTCGGCGTCGCCGGCGACACCGTCAAGGTCATCAAGCTCTACGACGACGGCGCGGTCCTGCGCCACTAGGACGGCCTCGGTGCCCGGGCGCGCTGCACCCGCCCGGGCACCGATCCCCTGCCGCTGGCTACTCCCAGGGTCGCGATCCGACCACGGAGATCCGGCCCACCGGCTCGGGCGGTGGCGTGGGCGCGGTCGAGACGCCGAGCAGCGCGTTGAGGGTCGCCGCGCCGCGCGGGTAGTCCGCACCGATGTGGACGACCGGCCCGTGGCGCCCGATGCGCCGCAGGAACTTCTGGCCCTCGCCGGGGAAGCATGACTCGACGAGTCCGGCCGCGTCGGCGCCCGTCTTCTTCAGGGCCAGGCCCTCGAGCAGATCGCGGCCCGTCACGAGCGTGCCGTTGATCGCGGTGAGCACGCCGTTGACCGGCGCCGTCTTCGTCGCGATCTCCGCGACCCCGTCGAGGACGGCGGTGAGGCCCTTGTCGATCTTCGACAGTTCGACGATCGTCGCGATGAGAAACACCGCGAGCGCCAGGATGACGAGTGTGACCAGCAGGATGATGATCGCAACAGGGAGTTCCATGACGGCCCCTTACGCGTTGGGAAGCGCGGCATCGAGTGAACCGCCGTAGTTGGCGAGACCGGCGACGACCTGGCTGATGTAGTTCTGCGTCGTCACCAGCGCGATCACCGCGTCGAGGTCCTTGGATGCCGCGGCCGCGACGCCCGCGATCGCGTTGACCGTGGGCGTGATGCTGCGCGCGGCGCCGAGGACGCCCTTCAGCAAGATCACGACCGCGACGAGCGCGACGGCGATGACGATGCACATGATCCAGAGAATGGCCATGGCTAGTGGTTCCTCCTGTGAGTCGTTGTGCGCTTGGGCGGTTGCTGGCGCCGGCTGGCAAGGACGCAGTGAGGGAGTGGCCCTCTAGGGCCATGACCGAGCGAGGACGCCGCCAGGCGGTGATCAGCGGCCGATCCAAGCGTGCAAGGACTTGCTGGAGGGAGCACTTCAGTTCGCCCCCGTGACCTTGCGTACGACGAAGGCCGCCTTGGCGGCGATCCCCGGCAGCACGGTGAGGATCGTCGCGAAGCGCGCGTTGATCTGCTCGACGACGGGTCCGAGTTGGCGCAGGTGCTGCGACTCGACGGTCGCGAGCGCGCCCGCGAGCGACGTGAGGCCGCCCGAGATGCCGGCCAGCCCCTGGCGCACGCGCGTGAGCGCGACGGCGAGGATGAGCACGAGCAGCACCGTCTCGGCGATGCTCGCGGCGATCATCATGTCGCGGCTCATACGATCTTCTCCCCAGGCGCGGCGTAGTGCGCTCCGAGGACGTCCATGTAGCCGTCCTGGACGATCGCCTCCTCGATGATCATGTCGAGCACCCCGGGGGTCGCGCGCAGTTTCGTGAGGTTCGCCGTCTGGCCGGCCACGATCGGGGCCGTGACCAGCAGCGTGTCGACGCTCGAACGGATGTCCTTGATGAAGCTGAGCAGCAGCAGCATGAGGACGATCACGACCGCGAGGACGACCGCTCCCATGCCGAGTACGACCTGCCAGACCGCGTGCGTGTCGAACATCGCGAGCCTCATGTGCCGACCGCCGCCTTCCTGAGCACCCGCGCCATGTGCAGGATCCGCACCGCCGAGTCGTTGACCCTGTCGACGCCACCGTCGAGGCTGGTCGTCTGCGCGCGGACGACGTCCACGCCGCCGGTCGCCTGCGACGCCTTGTCGGCGATGCGGGCGGCCAGCATCAGAATCGTGGCCACGATGACGACCACCACGACGATGACGAAGAACGATAACCCGAGACCGATGTACCAGTCCTGGTAACCGTCTGCTGAGATCATGAACCCCTCCGATTCTCACCCTGCTGAAGATCCCGATGAAGGAAAGCGGCATCGAGAAGCCGCACCCCATCCGTGGGAACGACCTGTCAGACGGGAGCACCGCGATGAGCGCGTCTGTCGAGGCGAGTCCGGGTACATTCACACCGTCCTACGCACGGGCCAGGTCAGCCACCGTCTGGCGCGAACGTACCCAGTTGGCGCGCATGGAGTCAATACAAACTCTTACTACCTACTCATAGTGAGAGCTTGATACCAAGAGACTCCGGGGCCAGCGACGATTAAGGATACAGAACGGCCTCACTCCGCGGTAGCACGGCGCTCCCCCGGGCGACGCACCGCCGGTTGGGCCCCCCGCGCTCTGTGCGGGATATCACACACCGACACGCCCGTCTCGCCGATGCTGGCGCTCGCAGCCGGGCTCGCTCTACTTATAAGGGGATCGCATGAACGGGGACGTCGTGCCGGCTTTCCGGAACGCTTGGTCGTTGCGCGGGCGCCGGCTGGTCGGCGTCCTGGGCGCGAGCGTCGCGATCGCGATCGCCCTCGGCGCCGTCGCCGCCCCGAAGGCGCACGCCGGCCTCGGGCTGGCCATCGACGTGAACGTCAACCTCGGCGGCACGACCCTGGGCGCCTCCGTGCCCGCGTCGTCCCTACAGGACGCGCTGTCGCATTCTCCGACGAGCCTGCTGCAGGCGCTGGCGTGCCCGGCGGTCACGGCCGTCGCGGGCGCGACGGCCGCGGTGCCGGGCGTCGGGCTGCTGACGGACCATCTGCCGACCGTCGCGTGCGCCCTGAACGTCCTCGGCTACGCGTATCGCACGACGTACCTCCCGACCAGCGGCCCTCCGATCGTGCGCTACACGCGTGCGATCGCGGCCGTCCCCACCGCGCTCGACGTCAACGGCGACCTCATCGCGGACTTCGTCGGGACGGCGAGCGCGGCGCCGACCCTCGACGCCATCACGCTCAGCATCTCCAGGCTCGGCTTCCCCGCCGCCGCGAAGGTGAGCATCGAGGCGGTCGCCATCGATCCGCTGAGCCCCGACACCTACCTCGGCTTCGGCGAGGACGCGACCGCCGCCGGCAGCGCCCGGAAGTGGTCGGCGACCGTCAGCGTGCTCGGGATCTCGGCGACGACCACCGACCTCAGGCTCGACGTCGGGACGAGCGGCGCGCCCTCGACGCTCAGCACCCTCGGGGAGGTGTTCTCGGGCCCGAACGCGGACGTGCCGACGAAGATCAGCCGCGCCAACGTGAGCTTCTCGCCGGTGCCGGCGAGCCTGACGACGGAGATCCGGCTCGCCGAGGGCCGCCAGCAGGCGATCGTGACGTCGCCGACGGCGACGAAGGTCGGAGCCGACGTCGACCTCGTCACCCCCGGCAACGAGCGCACCATCGACGCGACCGTCGACCGACTCCCGTCCTCGGTGGACATCGTGCACGTGAGCGGCGGCGGTCACGAGACGGTGACGTACGCGGCGAGCGCGCCGGTCGGGAGCGTCAGCGCGGCCTACCGCCACGTCATGGGCGCCGCGACGCAGACCGCCGCGCGGCTCGACGCGACGGGCGTGCCGTCCGCGATCACGTTCGATCAGGTCGACGGACGGACCACCGTCGAGGCGCCGGGCGGCTCGTTCGGCTCCGTCGAGGCGCGCTTCGGCAAGGGCACGGACGTCCCCGCGGCGGGAGCCGGCAGCGGACCGTACGCGGCCTTCCATCGCCTCGACGCCTCGCGGCTCACCGCGGGGCTGCGCCTGAAGAACCTCAGGTCCGTCTCGATCGATCCGTCGGGCCCGTACACGGGCAGGCTCGTCTTCAGCGCGCCGTCGGGCTCGCTGGCGCTCTCCGCCCGCGACGACGTCAGCGGCATCGACCTGACGGGCACGTTGTCGAACCTGCCGCTGGACACGGCCGTGACGGCGGACCTCCACGAGGGGACGGTCGCCTTCGACGGCCACGGCCAGGGGATCGACGAGATCGCGCTGCACGCGACGACATCCGGCGCGCCGTTCTTCGCCCGCGCGACCCGGATCGACGCGACCGTCCAGGCGATCCCCGCGAGCGACACGATCACGTTCAAGCAGGACGCCGGGGCCGTTCACGTCGCCGCCAGCGACCCGCCGGGCGCGATCACCCTGCTCGCGAGCGACGGCGCCGACGCGCCCGCGGTCGCCGGCTCCTACGCCTGGTACGAGGACACCGCGAGCAGCTTCCGCGCGTTCGTCCGGATCAATGGCCTCGCGGACATCGCGTTCGGTCCCTCGCCGGTCGCGGGCTCGTTCGACACGAGCGCACCGCAGGTGCTGAACCTGCACGGCGAGGCCGGCGGCGTGACCGTCGACGGCAAGATCGACAAGCTGCCGTCGCATGTCGAGTTCGCGGTCCCCGACGACCGCGTGCACGTCCAGTCCTCGGGCACGATCGACCACATCGAGCTGACGGCGCGCAACCTGCCGGCGGGTGCGAAGTTCCGCAACGCAAAGGTCGACATCTTCGGCATCTCGCCGGTGCTCGACATCTACCTCGGCGTCGACCCGTCGACGGCCACGGCAACGGCCACGCCCACGGCAACGTCCGCGACAGCAGCCCCGGCCGCGGCCCAGCAGGGCGCGAGCACGTCCGGCGGCGTCCACCCGCTCCAGCAGAACTGCCCGCCGCAGGACGAGCCATGCGAGCCGCCGTGCCTGCCCGAGGACGAACCCTGCGACCCGCCGCCTCCGCCTCCGCCGCCGCCGCCGCCACCACCGCCGGCCAAGCTCTACGGCATCGACGCGCACGGCGACGGGATCGACCTCATCACCGTCCACGCCTGGGCCGACGACGCGGATCTCCCGAGCCATCCCGACCTCGCCGGCCCGGGCAACGAGATCCGCTTCGACGCCAAGGTCGCGGGACACGAGGATCTGCGCGCTCGGATCGTGAACCTCCGCAAGGCGCTCTACACGCAGGATGCCGTCGCCACCGGCCCCAACGGCTACCCCGTGCCCAACGACACCGACGACATCGACGTCGAGTTCACGCAACCCGAGCCCGTGACGCTCGCCATCAAGAAGGATCGGCTCGACGGCACGATCACGATCCCGCAGGTCGCCGGACGCCAGCTCCCGACGAAGTACGGGTTGCGCCTGGGCACCAAGCGGGTCATCCACGCGCACTTCACGCCCAACGCCACGATCCCGACGGTCCAGATCGCGTTGGCAGCCGGCAAGGATGCCGACGGCGGTGAGCGCCGCGCGCTCATCGGCGGGCACATCGACAACGTCCCGACCTCGGCGGAGGTCTGCATCGCCAAGGACGGCTTCCCCGATTGCGGCGGCTGGCTGTTCGACGCCCCGGGCGGCGCGAGCAACCTCGTGATCCCGGGCGAGATCGACTTCAACCTCGCCTCCAACGGCCCGCCCGTCACCGATCCGAACGCGATGACGATCAACGCGCGCATCTGCCTCGGCGACATCGGATCGGACGCCTGGGTGCCGGCCTCGTGCGAGCTCGACCAGGTCGCCAAGAAGTACATCGACATCGAGAACCTCCGGGTCCGCAACTTCGACATGGAGTACATCGGCGCCGGCGTCGCCAACAAGTACCAGGGCAACTTCGGCGGTGACGACTCGCTCGCCGCATACCTGAACACCGACGGCGTACTCGTCGACCGCTTCCGCTACGTCAAGGACGGCGGCAAGGGCGTCGAGTTCACCAAGACGGGCGCGCCGCTGACCGCGCAGGACTTCTTCGCGGCCGTGAACTACAGCGCGAGCGTCCGTGCCGGGTTCATGTACGGGCCGGTCGGCGCGCTGTCCTGCCCACCGTCGACGTCGCTGTATCTGCTCGAGCGCGACAGCGTCACCGGCGCGGTGTCGCACTACGAGATCCCGGTGCTGCCCGACGACCTGTGGAGCTACGTGACGCTGTTCATCAACTGCTGATCCGGCTCGGCGGCGACGCCCCGGCCGTCACCCGCAGCATCAGCAGCGCCACGTCGTCCACGCGCACGCCGCTGCCCAGCAGCACCGCCGTCAGGTGCCCGAGGCAGTCGTCGAGGTCCGTCGGCGCGACGGCCATCGCCGCGCGCAACTGCTCGAGACGGCTCGCGATGCCGTCGTCGCGGCGCTCGACGAGGCCGTCGGTGTAGAGCAGCACGCTCGCGCCGGGTTCGAGGGTCATCGATCCCTGCGCGACGGCGACGCCCGGCTCGAGGGTGCCGAGCGGCGTCGAGCGACCGCCGGCCAGGAAGCCCGACTCGCCCGACGCCGCGACGTGCAGCACGGGCAGGTGCCCGGCGCTGACGTAGCGCAGCTCGCGCGTGCGCGGGTCCAGCTCGAGGTACACGAGCGTCGTGCCGAGCCCTTCGGGGAGGTGGTCGGCGAGGAGATGCAGCCTGCGCACGATGTCGGCGGGCGCATGGCCTTCGATCGCGTACGCGCGCACGCCGGTGCGCAGCTGGCTCATCGTGGCGGCGGCCTCGAGGCCGCGACCGACGACGTCGCCGATGACGACGCCGACGCGGCCCGTGGGCAGCGGGATGACGTCGTACCAGTCGCCGCAGACCTCCGTCTCGCGGCTGCCGGGCAGGTACCGCGCGGCGAGGTCGACGCCGGCGATCTGCGGAAGCTGGGTGAGCATGCTGCGCTGGAGCGTCTGCGCGACCCGCCGCTCGCCGACGTCCTGGATCATCCCGATCAAGAACTGGGGGCGCCCGTCGTCGTCGCGAAAGACGGTCGCCCTGAGGTCGGCCCAGACCGTCTCGCCGTCCGCGGTCAGATAGCGCTTCTCGAAGCTGTACTCGTTCCAGTCCTCCGCGACCAGTTGCTCGACGGCGCGCACCGAGTCGGCGATGTCGTCGGGGTGCGTGATGTCCGCCGGGCGCCTGCCGACGAGCTCCTCGCGCGTGCGGCGCACCGTGCGGCAGTAGGCGTCGTTGACCTGGAGGTAGTGGCCCTCGAGATCGAGCAGCGCGAACCCGATCGGCGCCTGCTCGAAGGCGATCCGGAAGCGCTCCTCGCTCGCGCGCAGGGCGGCTTCGGCGATCCGCTCGCGGGTCATGTCGCGGGCGATCGTGGCGTAGAACTCGACCTCGCCGGACTCGTCCTTGCGCGCCACGATCACCTGCGAGACGGGAATCTCGCGCCCGTCGCGGTGCAGGCGGGCGAGATCGCCGCGCCACACGCCCTCGCGGCGTGCCACCTCGAGCGCGTCGCGGCGGACGATGTCGCGCGCCCAGCGCGGCGAGAACGCGCCGATCGCCCGAGTCGTGATGTCCTCCTCGGGCTCCATGCCGACCATCGCGCGCCCACCGGCGTTCACGTAGACGAGCTTGAGGTCGCGATCCGCGATCGACACCCAGTCCGAGGTCGCGCCGAGCACCGCGCCGAAGCGCTCCTCGACCGTTCGCGTCCGCGCGCGGGCGTCGAGGTCGGCATACACGACGAGCAGCGCATCGTCCAGCCGTGACGCGCTGAGCTCGAAGTGCCCCGAGAACTTCGGATGACGTCGGAAGGCCTCACGGTGGTCCATCTCGCCGCGCAGCGGATCGCCACCGGCGAGCACGGCGACGAGCGCGTCGAACAGCTCGCGGGGGAACGCCGGCAGCGACTCGAGCAGTCCGCGCCCGAGCAACTCCGAGGACGCCATCCCGGCCGCCTCACCCGCCCGCCGGTTGGCGTAGGCGTAGACGAGGTCCGTCACGACACCCGAGTCATCGCGTACGGGTCGCAGCAGCGCCGCACCGTCCGGCAGCTCGTCGAGCGCCGCAAGCGCGCGCGCCGTCTCGCTCGTGGCGAGATCAGGACCCCCCCGTCCCCGGTCGGCAGGCGCCATGACGAAGTTGTACCGGGCCGGACGCCCGAGCGGGAGGGCGCGGCGCCTCTGTGCAGCCTCGGAGATCAGAGGAGGTGGCGGAGCTGCTCCTCGAGCGCGCGGTCGAGCTCGCGCTCGCTCTCGTCCATGTCGGGGACGACGTGGAGCTTGGCGGGCTCCGGGTGCGCGATGCGGGCGAAGAACGCGGCCGGCGTCGCGTCGCCGGGGCGCTCCAGCACGCGTACGAGGGAATCGACGACCTCCGGATCGAACTGGGTGCCGGCGCAGGCACGCAGCTCCTTGACGGCCGCCTCCGGCGACTGCGCCCTGCGGTAGGGGCGGGTCGTGGTGATCGCGTGGAACGCGTCGGCGACCGAGACGATCCGCGCCGGCAGCGGGACGGATTCGCCGGCGAGCCCGTCGGGGTAGCCGTCGCCATCCCAGCGCTCGTGCGAGGCGCGCACGATCGCGCCGACGGCGGTCATGCTGCCGCCGACCTTGTTGAGCATCCGCTGGCCGGCGACGGTGTGCTGGCGCATGATCCTCCACTCGTCCTCGTCGAGCGGCCCCTGCTTGTTGACGATCGTCTTCGGCACCGCGATCTTGCCGACGTCGTGCAGCAGCGCCCCGAACTCGACAAGGCGGCAGTCGTCCTCGCTGAGGCCCATGTCCTCGGCGATCTCAAGCGACAGCGCGATGACGCCGTAGCTGTGCTCGCCGGTGTACTCGTCGTCGGCGACGATCACCTCGCCGAGCAGGAACGCCGTGCCGCGGTAGGCCGCGCTGAGCTCGATCGCCTGGTCGATGCGGGCGCTGCGCTCACGCGCGAAGACGCGCAGCAGGGCCGCGAGCGGGAGCACGAGCAGGAACGCGGCCGGCCCGTCGCTCGACGCGAACGCCGCGAGGAACCCGATCGGCGTCAGGAGCAGGTCGACGAGGAACACGAGGCCGGTCATGCGTAGCTGCAGGCGCGGCTGGACGCCGAGGACGAGCCGGACGCGAGCGGCGCCCGTGATCGTGTCACCGGCGAACTGGCTGAGCAGCGCGAGCAGGTAGATCGGCCAATCCCCCCAGAGCGGATCCTGCACGCCGAACGCACAGAGCACGAGCGCGGGGCCGACGGCGAACCACGCGTTTCCGACCGATACGAGCACCCGCCGCAACGGGTTGGGGTCGCGGGCCGTGTCACGCGCGTGCCCGAGCACGAGCCCGGCGACGACCACGAGCGGCGCCCAGGCCGGATCGAGCACGAACAGGGCGGGAACGAAGACGATCTGCGTCGGGATCGTGTACCCCGCGCCGACATCGAACGCGACGCGGGAGACGACGGCGAACGAGACGACGAGCGCCACGGTCAGGCCGACGGGCGGCGTCGGCGCGTCGAAGGCCAAGGGCAGACCGATCGCGACCGCGAGCAGGGCGACGGCGAAGATGCTCTCGACCAGCCACTCGCGGCGGGCGACCGGATCCCGGCTGCGCTCGCGCTGACCGGAGATCAGGCGTTCGGCCGCCCCGGTGAGGTGCGGCTTCGTCGCGACGCGTAGACGGGAGGTGGGGGCGGGTTGGTCCTCGCGCATGCTCACTCACCGCTCATATCGGCCCGACCGCATCCTAACCCGACACCCTGGACGGATGTTCGACGCGATGCGCGCCGCGCTCAAGCGCTCGGAGCCGACGGCCGACACCTCGCCGGGTAGCGCGAGACGCCAAGCCACGGGAAAGGACCCCAAGTTGCTCTCACGTCGTATGAAGCTGCGTATCTGCTCCACCGCCGTGATCGGGATCGCCGCCGCTGCCGTGAGCGCGGGCCCCGCAAACGCCGGACTGCTGGCCAACGCGGCGCCCTCGTGCGACGCGCAGACGATCTCCTCCCCGTTCACTCCATGGGTGGACTACGCGAGCTACACCCCGCTGTCAGGCGGCGGCTTCGAGAGTGCCGGCAGCGGCTGGACGATGTCGGGCGGCGCCCGCGTCGCGGCGGGCAACGAGTCCTACAACGTCGGTGGCGCGAGCGACGCGAGCTCGATGATCGTCCCCGGTGGTGGGTCGGTCACGAGCCCGGCGATCTGCGTCGGCCTCGAGCATCCGACGGTTCGCTTCTTCGCCAAGCGCAACTCCGGCGGCGTGCTCGGCCTGTCGACGATGGCCGTCGAGGTCCTGTTCGAGAACGATCTCGGGCTCGTCAACAGCCTGCCGATCGGCGTCGTCACGCCGTCGTCGAGCTGGCAGCCGACGGTGCCGATGGCCGTGCTGGCCAACCTGCTGCCGCTGCTCCCCGGCGCACACACGCCGGTCGCCTTCCGCTTCACCCCGGTGCTCGGCGGCGAGTGGGCGATCGACGATGTCTACGTCGATCCCTTCCAGCGCTGACAGCCGACCCGACTGCGTAGTCCGATCGGACCCGCCCGCGGCACCGACTCAGGTGCTGCGGGCGCGCCGCGTCCTGAGGCGCTCCTCCTGCTTCTCCACGACGTGGACGATCAGCTTGAGGATCTCCTGCACCCCGCTCGCCTTCGCCTGCCCGTACGTGAAGGCCTCGCGCCAGTCGGCGATGTGCGCCTCGCGCGCCATGACGTTGAAGAACGAGCGCGGGATCTGCACGCGCACGCGGGCGTCCTCGCCGATCTCCTTCGTGATCGCCGGGGACACGCCGGCCCCCTTGAGCTCGACGCGGTACAGCTGCACGTCGCCGCGGCCCTTGAGCTCGACCGCGAAGACGAGCTTCAGCGGAGCGAGGGCGGGGACCTCTTCGAGGAACCGCTTGATCGCGATGTCGATGAGCGTCTTGGCGTCTTCGGAGGCGGGCACTGGGGCGCAACCCTACGTCATCGCGGCGTCAGATCTTGTTGCGCTGCAAGAGCTTCTTGCCGATGACCATCTTCTGGATCTCCGAGGTGCCCTCGCCGATCAGAAGCAGCGGCGCGTCCCGGTACAGGCGCTCGATCTCGTACTCCTTGGAGTAGCCGTAGCCGCCGTGGATGCGGAAGGACTCCTCGACGCAGAAGCGCCCGGTCTCCGAGGCGAAGAGCTTCGCCATGCCGGCCTCGAGCTCCGAGCTCTCGCCCGCGTCCTTCAGCCGCGCGGCCTTGCGCGTCAGCAGGCGCGCGGCCTCGATCTGCGTCGCCATGTCGGCGAGCTTGAACTGGATCGCCTGGTGCTGGGCGATCGGCTTGCCGAACGCCTTGCGCTCCTGTGAGTAGCGCAGCGCGAGCTCGAGCGCGCGCTGGGCGATGCCGACGCCGCGGGCGGCGACGTTCGCGCGCCCGACCTCGAGCGCGTCCATCATCTGGATGAAGCCCTTGTTCAGGCCCGCCTCCTCGCCGCCGAGGATGTTCTCGGCCGGGCAGCGGTAGCCGTCGAAGACGAGCTCGGTCGACTCGACGCCCTTGTAGCCCATCTTCTTGAGCGGCGGCGGGACGTCGAAGCCCTTCCACTGGCCGGTGTTCTGCGACACGCCCGGTTCCTTCTCGGCGACGAAGCAGGTCATGCCCTTGTAGCGCGGGTCGGCGTCGGGGTCGGTCTTGACGAGCACGAAGACGAGGCCCGAGCGCAACCCGTTCGTGACCCACATCTTCTGGCCGTTGATCTCGTAGAAGCCGTCGTCCTGCTTCTTGGCGGTCGCCTTGAGCGCCTGCACGTCGGAGCCCATCTCCGGCTCGGACAGGCTGAACGCGGCGCGCAGCTCGCCCGTGGCCATCTGCGGCAGCCACTTCTGGCGCTGCTCCTCGGAGCCGAACTTCATGAGCAGGTACGAGCCGATGAAGTGCGTGTTGATGATCCCGGAGATCGAGATCCAGCCGCGCGAGAGCTCCTCGACGATCATCACGTACGTCGTCAGGTCCAGGCCCATCCCGCCGTACTCCTCGGGGATCGTGACCCCGAACAGCCCGAGCTCCTTCATCTGATCGACGATGTCCTGCGGGAACTCGTCCTCGTGATCGAAGTGCTCGGCGTTCGGCAGGATCTGCTCGTCGGCGAACTGGCGGATCATCGCGATGATGTCCTTCTGCTCGTCGGTGTACTCGCTGTACGGGGCGGGGGCTACGGCCATGGGTGCTCACGCTCTTTCACGGTCTGAGTCACTCGTCTCTATACGTCGGCTCAGCTTACCGGCGGCCGGTGGCGCGCGACTTGCCTGCCAGACTCCGCGCCGCGATGCGCAACTTCGCCGTCACCGTCGTCGAGGCGGCGCCGCCCGGCCGGCGCGCGCTCGTGGAGCTCGAGCGCGGCGGCGCGCGGCGCGAGTGGTCCTTCGGCGCGATCACGCAGGCCGCTCGCACACTGGCCTCGCACATGCACGCGCAGGGGGTCCGGCGGGGGGACACGGTGCTGACGCTGGCCGGCAACCAGCCCGACTGGGTGGTCGCGATGGTCGCCTGCTTTCGCCAGGGCTTCGTCGTGTTGCCGTGCAACGAGCAGCTGCGCGCCACAGATCTGCGGTTGCGCCTCGCGGTCTGTCCACCGGCGCTCGTCGTCTGCGAAGGGCGCAACGCCGACGTGCTGGCCGCGGCCGGATGGACGGGGCCGACGATCTACGTCCCGGGCGTTCGAGACTGGCCCGCGCTCGAGCCGCCGCCCGCGGCCGATCTCGCGCCGACCGATCCCTGCCTGATCACGTTCACGAGCGGGACCGCGGGCGAGCCGAAGGCCGTCGTGCACGGCCAGCGCTACCTCGCCGGCCAGGCATTGCAGGCCGAGCACTGGCTTGCCCCGCGCGCCGGCGACCTCGTCTGGTGCACGGCCGCCAGCGGCTGGAGCAAGTCGGCGCGCAACGTCTTCGTGGCGCCGTGGATGCGCGGCGCGGCGGCGCTGCTGCACGACGCCCGCTTCGATCCGTGCGAGCGGCTGGACGTGCTCGAGCGCGAAGGCGTCAACGTGCTCTGCATGGCGCCGACCGAGTACCGCGTCATCGCCAAGCGCGCGACGCCGCGCCCCGTGGCGTCGCTGCGCGGCCTCGTCGCCGCCGGCGAGGCGCTGAACCCCGAGGTGCTGCGCGTCTGGGAGCAGGCGACGGGCCTGCAGATCCGCGATGGCTACGGCCAGACCGAGACCGGTCAGCTCACCGGCACGGCGCCCGGCGAGGACGTGCGGCCGGGGTCGATGGGCCGGGCGCTGCCCGGCATCGGCCTGTCGATCGACGACGGCGAGCTCGTCGTCGACCCGGCGACCGTGCCGACGTTCTTCCTGCGCTACGAGGGCCTCGACGCGCCCGCCGGCCCGTGGCGCACCGGCGATCGCGTCGCCCGCGACGAGGACGGCTACCTGTTCTTCGAGGGCCGCACGGACGACGTCATCATCTCCGCCGGGTACCGGATCGGCCCGTTCGAGGTCGAGTCGGCGCTCGTCGCCCACGAGGCGGTCGCCGAGGCCGCGGTCGTCGCGGCGCCCGACGACGAGCGCGGCTGCGTCGTGCGGGCGGTCGTCGTGCTGCGCGACGGCTTCGCGGCGTCGGACGTCGCTCGCCCGCGCGCTGCAGGAGCACGTCAAGGCCCAGACCGCGCCCTACAAGTACCCGCGCATCGTCGAGTTCGCGGCCGAGCTGCCGAAGACCGCCAGCGGCAAGGTGCGCCGCGCGCTGCTGCGCGAGAATCGCTCTTGAAGGAGTGTCGACGACGGCGAGGCGCTGGTGCTGTCGATCCCCACTGGCGACGCCGACGTGCCCGACATCGCCCGGGCGATCGCCGCGCACCTGCTTCGACGCTGAGCTCTATCCCGCGGGCAACGCGACGATCGCGTCGATCTCGACGTCCGCGCCCTTGGGCAACGACGCGACGCCGATCGTCACGCGCGCGGGCGGGTCGCCCTCGAAGTACGCGGCGTAGACCTCGTTGACCGCCGCGAACGCGCCCATGTCCGTGACGTAGACCGTCATCCGCACGGCGTCGGCCAGGGTCGCGCCGCCGGCGCCGCAGACGGCCGCCAGGTTCTTCAGGCACTGCTCGGCCTGCTCGGCGGGCGTGGCACCGACGAGCTCGCCGGTGTCGGGATCGAGCGGGGTCTGACCCGAGCAGAACAGCAGCCCGGCGGCCTTCACCCCGTGGCTGTAGGGACCGATCGCCGCCGGCGCGCCGATCGCGGTGACGGGCTCACGATGATGGGACACGGTCGCTGCTCTCCTCGTTCGGGTGGGTGCTACGGGCCTCCGGGCGGCACGGTAGCGCGCTGCTACGGTGGACACGAATGCGCCTCCCGGCACCGCTGGCCTGCTCGCAGCCGCAGGCCTCCTCCTCGCCGCCGCGCCGTCGGCCACTGCCGCGATCGCCTACGCGCCGTGTCCGCAGGCGCCGGCGCTGCAGTGCGGCTCGCTCGACGTCCCGCTGGACCGCAGCGGCGCGATCCCGAGCCGGGCCCCCGGCGCGATCCGGCTCGCCGCCGTGCGCAGGCTCGCGGGGGCCGCTGCGTCGAGCACCGCCGTACTCGGCCTCTCCGGCGGGCCAGGCCAGGCCGCGATCCCGTTCGCCGACGACATCGCCGCGCTGCTCGCCCCGGCGCTCACGACCCGCGACCTGCTCGTCTTCGACCAACGTGGCACGGGCCGCTCCGGCCCGCTGGGGTGCTCGTTCGGCAGCGGGACGCTGACGCAGGGCGCGACGCGCTGCGCGACCGAGCTCGGCGCGCGCCGCGGGCTCTACACCACGGCCGCGAGCGTCGAGGACATCGAGGCGGTGCGCGCCGAGAGCGGCTACGCGAAGCTCGTCATCTACGGCGTCTCCTACGGCACCAGGGTGGCGCTCGACTACGCCGCCCGCTACCCCACGCGCGTCGAGGCGCTCGTGCTCGACTCGGTCGTCCTGCCGACCGGCGTCGACGCGCTGCAGCGCTCCACGTTCGCCGCCATGAAGCGCGTGCTCGCGCAGCTCTGCGCCGGCAGCGAATGCAGCGGTATCTCCTCGAACCCGGCCCGCGATCTCGCCAATCGCGTCCATAGCCTCGCTCGCAAGCCGCTGCTCGGCTCGCTGACGAGTGCCCGCGGCGTGCGCCAGCGCGTGACGATCGACCGCGACGACCTCTTCGACATCCTCTTCTCCGGCGATCAGAACCCGACGCTGCGGGCCGAGCTGCCCGGCGCGCTGACGTCCGCGCGGCGCCGCGATCCCGCCCCCCTGATCCGCCTTGCCGCGCGCTCGCGCGGGATCATCAGCCTCGCGGGCCGCGCGACCGGCGGCGCCCGTCAGGCGGTCGGCAGCGACGTCAACGACGCCCTCTTCGCCGCCACGATCTGCGAGGAGTCGATCTTCCCGTGGGACCGCCGCGCGGGCATCACCGCGCGCTCCCAGCAGGCCAACGCGTTCGCGCGCGCCCTGCCGGCGGGCTCGTTCAGCCCGTTCGACCTCACGACCGCCCTGAGCACCCAGATCATCGATCTGTGCGTCGGCTGGCCGGTGGGATCGCCCGGCTATCAGTTCGCGGGACCGCTGCCCGACGTGCCGACGCTCGTCATCGACGGCGCGACCGACATCCGCACGCCGCTGGAGGACGCAGGCAAGGTCAAGACGCTGATCCCGGCCACCCAGCTGCTGGCGATCCCGTTCACCGGGCACTCCGCGCTCGCCGGCGACGTCACCGACGAGCACTGCGCGATCCGCGGCGTCGGGCAGTTCTTCGCCGGCCAGGTCGTGACGCCGTGCGCGGCCGGCGACAACCCGTTCTCCCCCACGCCCGTCGCTCCGACCAACTTCGCGCGCCTGAGGCCGACCGGCCGCGCCGGCAAGCTCGGACGCACGATCACTGCCGCGATCGCGACGGCCCGCGACATGCGCCGCCAGGCGATCGGCGACGCGCTGGCCGCGGGACGGCTCCCCAGGCGCGTCGGCGGGCTGCGCGGCGGACGCGCGGTCGTGACGAACGGCCGGATGACGCTGTTCGACGCCGTCTACGTCCCCGGCGTCCAGGTCTCCGGCAGCCTGCTCGTCGACGGGACCGGCACGCAGTCGCTACGGGTCCGCGGCGCCAAGGCCTCGCACGGCGTGCTGCGCGTCAGCGCGACGTCGATCACGGGCGTCCTCGATCACCGTCGCATCAGCATCAGCGCCCGCGCCGCGAGCACCGCGGCCGACGACGGAGCGGGTGACGCGGAGCTGCTGCGGCGCCTGCGGCTGCGCACCGGGGGGTAAGGTCCGGACACGGTGGCGAACGCGCTCGCACACGAGACCTCGCCGTACCTCCTGCAGCACCGCGACAACCCCGTCGACTGGATGGCGTGGGGAGAGCCGGCGCTGACCCTCGCGCGTGAGCTCGACCGCCCGCTGCTCGTCTCGATCGGCTACTCCGCGTGCCACTGGTGTCACGTCATGGAGCGTGAGTGCTTCGAGAACGCGGAGATCGCGCGGCTCATGAACGAGCACTTCGTCTGCGTCAAGGTCGATCGCGAGGAGCGCCCCGACGTCGACGCGATCTACATGGAGGCGGTGCAGGCGATGACCGGCCACGGCGGCTGGCCGCTGAACGTCTTCATCACGCCCGAGCAGGTTCCGTTCTACGCCGGGACGTACTTCCCGCCCGAGCCTCGGCAGGGCATGCCGAGCTGGCCGATGGTCCTTGGCGGCGTCGCGAAGGCGTGGGAACAGCAGCGCGACGACATCCGAACGCAGAGCGAGGCGATGATCGCCACGCTGGGCGGCGCGACGCGCCTGCGCGCCGCCGCCGAGCTGCCGGGCCAGGACGCGCTCGACGACGCCGTCGCCAAGCTGCGCTCGACGTTCGACGCCGTCAACGGCGGCTGGGGTCACGCACCGAAGTTCCCCGCCGCGTCCGCGATCGAGTTCCTGCTGCGCCGCGGCGAGCCGCAGATGGCGCTGCAGTCGCTGCGCTCGATGGCCTCGGGCGGCGTCAACGACCAGATCGGCGGCGGCTTCGCGCGGTACTCCACCGACGCGAGCTGGACCGTGCCGCACTTCGAGAAGATGCTCTACGACAACGCCCTGCTCGCGCGGGCCTACCTGCACGGCTGGCAGGTGTCGGGCGACGAGCTGCTGCGCCGCACCGCCGAGGAGACGCTCGACTGGATCCTGCGCGAGATGACCGGCCCCGAGGGCGGCTTCTACTCGGCGCTGGATGCCGACTCCGAGGGCGTCGAGGGCAAGTTCTACGTCTGGTCGCTCGACGAGCTGCGGGGCGTCCTGGGCGAGGACTTCGAGGTCGCCGTGCGCTGGCTCGGCGTGAGCGACGAGGGCAACTTCGAGGGCCGGAACATCCTCGAGTCGCGCGGCGCCGAGCCCGAGCCCGGGTCGCGCAACCGGATCCGGGCGCGGCTGCTCGACGCGCGTGATGCGCGCATCCGCCCCGGCCTCGACGACAAGCGCCTGGCGGCGTGGAACGCGCTGACGATCGGCGCGCTGGCCGAGGCCGGCGCGGTGCTCGAGCGCGACGACTACCTGGAGGCCGCCCGGCGCGCGGCGGGCTTCGTGCTCGACGCGATGCGCGACGCCGACGGCCGCCTGCTGCGCACGTACAACGCCGGTCAGGCGAAGCTCAACGCCTATCTCGAGGACCACGCGTTCCTGCTGGAGGCGCTGCTGACGCTCTACGAGGCGACGTTCGAGCCGCGCTGGTTCGCAGCCGCGCGCACGACCGCCGACACGATGATCGAGCGCTTCGCCGATCGCGACGGCGGCGGCTTCTTTCAGACCTCCGGCGACCACGAGCGGCTCGTCGCGCGGCGCAAGGACCTCGACGACAACCCGATCCCGTCGGGCTCGTCGAGCGCCGCCTATGGGCTGCTGCGGCTCGCCGCGCTGACGGGCGAGGCCTCCTACCGGGAGCACGCCGAGTCGGTCCTGCTGCTCGTCGGTGCGTTCGCGCCGCGCCACCCGCAGGGCTTCGGGCACCTGCTGCAGGCGCTGGACTTCGCGCTCGCGCCGGTGCGCGAGGTCGCGCTCGTCGGCAACGACACGCGCACGCTGGAGCGGGTCGTGCGATCGCGGTTGCGGCCGCACGTCGTGCTCGCCGGCGGCGATGGATCGGCCGCGAGCGGAGTCGCTCTACTTGAAGGTCGAACGCCGGTGGGCGGGCGTGCGGCCGCCTATGTGTGCGAGCGCTTCAGCTGTCTGGCGCCGGTCACCGAGCCCGCGCAGCTCGAGGCCGTGCTCACGGCGTCCCCCTGATGCGCTAGAACCCCCAAGCCATGGGCTCTGTCTTCGCCGTCGTCGCCGGTCGCGGTACCAAGTGGATCGTCGCGCTGATCTGGATCGCGATCGTCGGTGGCGCGATCGGCACGAACCTCGTCGGCAAGTTCTCCGACGCAGAGAAGAACGAGTCGACCTCGTTCCTGCCCGGCGACGCGGAGTCGACGAAGGCGCTCGAGGTCACGAAGAAGCTCGAGGGCGGCGAGCTCGCGCCGATGGTCGTCGTCTATCACCGCGACGGCGGCCTGACCGCGGCCGACCGCGACGTCATCGCCCGCGACCGCAAGGTGCTCAACCGCAAGGAGCTACGGGCCACGTCGCCGTTCGGCAGGCCGACGTTCTCGCCGAAGGGCGACGCCGCGCTGATGGTCGCGCAGATCAAGAGCGACGGCGAGTCCGACACGATCATCGACCCGGTCACCGCCGTGCGCAAGCGAATGGCCAACCACGGCAACGGCCTGGAGGCGAAGGTCACCGGCGGCGCCGGCTACTCGGCCGACGCGATCAAGGTCTTCGAGGGCATCAACGGCACGCTCGTCGGCGCGGCGTTCCTGCTCGTGCTGCTGCTGCTGATCGTCATCTACCGCAGCCCGATCTTCTGGCTCGTCCCGCTGCTGTCGGTCGCCTTCGCGGAGATCGCGACGCGGGCGATCGGCTACGAGCTGACGACGCTCGGCGTGACCGTCAACGGGCAGTCGTCGTCGATCCTGTCGATCCTCGTGCTCGGTGCGGGGACCGACTACGCGTTGCTGCTCGTCGCGAGATATCGAGAGGAGCTGCGCCGCCACGCCGATCGCCACGAGGCCATGGCGCTCGCCCTGCGCACCGCGGGGCCGGCGATCTTCGCCTCGGGCCTGACGGTCATCGCCGCGCTGCTGTGCCTGGCGCTGGCGAAGGTCAACGGCACGGCCGGGCTCGGGCCGATCGGCGCGCTCGGGATCGCCGTCGCGATGATCGCGATGCTGACGCTGCTGCCCGCGCTGCTGCTGATCTTCGGTCGCTTCCTGTTCTTCCCGTTCGTCCCGCGCTACGACCCGGGCGCCCTGACGGAGCCGACGGGGATCTGGCGCCGGCTCGGCGACGCCATCGCCAAGCGCCCGCGCAAGGTCTGGGTCGGCGTCGTGGTGCTGTTGCTCGTGCTGTCGCTCGGCGTCCTGAACTTCGACGACGGCCTGACGCAGGGCAACTCGTTCCGCAACGACGTCGAGTCGGTGCAGGGCCAGAAGCTGCTCAGCGAGTCGTTCCCCAGCGGCGCCAACGCCCCGACGGACATCGTCATCGACGACCTGCTGCGAGTGGACCCCGTCCGCAGCGCGGTGGGGGCCGTGCCGGGCGTGGTGTCCGTCGAGTCGGAGGTGGGCAAGCAGGGCGATCAGATCTCGAACACCGTCCTGCTGAAGGCGACCCTCGAGCCCGAGCCGTTCTCGACCGAGGCGTTCGCTCTGATCCCGAAGATCCGCGAGGCGGCGAAGGCGGCCGGTGGTCCGGGCACGCTCGTCGGCGGCGCGACCGCGGTCGAGGCCGACCTGCGCGACGCGGCGGCGCGCGACACGAAGCTCATCGTCCCGATCGCGCTGCTCGTCGTGTTCGGAATCCTCATGGTGCTGCTGCGTGCCGTCGTCGCGCCGCTGCTGCTGATCGCCACGGTGATCCTGTCGTTCGTCGCGTCGCTCGGCGTGGGCGCGGTCGTCTTCGACGTCATCTTCGGCTTCCCGGGCTCGGACCCATCGCTGCCGCTGTTCGCGTTCGTGTTTCTCGTCGCCCTCGGGATCGACTACAACATCTTCCTCATGGCCCGCGTGCGCGAGGAGACACGCGTCCACGGCACCAGCGACGGCATGGTGCGCGGGCTCGCCGTCACCGGCGGCGTCATCACGTCAGCCGGGATCGTGCTCGCCGGGACGTTCTCCGTGCTCGGCGTGCTGCCGCTCGTCTTCCTCACGGAGATCGGCTTCGTCGTCGCCTTCGGCGTCCTGCTCGACACGTTCATCGTGCGCTCGATCCTCGTGCCGGCGCTCGTGCTCGACGCCGGCCCGAAGGTCTGGTGGCCGTCGAGCCTGTCGAAGTCCGCGCGGTAGCCGGACCCGCCGAGCAGCAGGAGCTCAGCCCGCCGCGTCGTCGAGCTCGGCGAGGGCCCATGCGGGGAGCCGCAGCTGGGCGGCGGCGAGGTTCTCCTCGAGGTGCTCCACCGACCCGGTGCCCGGGATCGGCAGCACGACCGGCGAGCGCTGCAGGAGCCACGCGAGCGCGACCTGGCTCGTCCCGACGCCATGGCGCTGGGCGACGCCGGCGACGACGCCACCGGGCTCCGCCAGCTTGCCGGCCTCGAGCGGGAACCACGGGATGAACCCGATCTGGTCGCGATCGCAGACGTCGAGCACGTCCTGGTCGGTTCGGTCGACAAGGTTGTAGCGGTTCTGGACGGTGACGACGTCGACGATCGAGCGTGCCTGCGCGAGCTGGTCGACCGAGACGTTCGAGACGCCGATGTGGCGGATCTTGCCCTCGTCCTGAAGCTCCTTGAGGGCGCCGACGGACTCCGCGTACGGAACGTTCTCGTCGGGCGCGTGGAGCTGGTAGAGGTCGATGCGATCGCGCTTCAGACGCCGCAGGGATCCCTCGCAGGCCGCCTTCAGATGCTCGGGCCGGCCGTTGCGAGGCCACTGCCCCGGCCCGGTGCGCTCGAGCCCGCCCTTCGTCGCGATGACGAGGGCGTCCGGATAGGGGTGCAGCGCCTCCGCGATCAGCTCCTCGGAGACGAACGGGCCGTAGCTGTCGGCCGTGTCGATGAGGTCCACCCCGAGCTCGACGGCGCGTCGCAGCACCGCGATCGCCGCATCGTGGTTGCGCGGCGGGCCCCAGATGCCCTCGCCGGTGATGCGCATCGCGCCGAAGCCGAGGCGGTGCACCTCGAGGTCACCGCCGAGCGTGAGGGTGCCGCCGAGCGCGCTCACGTCTGCACGCGGACGGCCCAGGCACCGGCCCTGTCGCCGTCGCTGCCCCCGGCACCGCGCAGCGGTCGATTCTCGGTGAGGTAGATCCCTTCGGAGCTCGAGCTGACCAGCAGAGATCCGCCACCGATGACCTTCGTGTCGGCGGCGCAGGAAACCGTGACCCCGATCGTCGACATGACGTCCGCATACGTGAGCCTTCCGCGCAGTCGCATCCGTCTCCCTTCGTCTCAGCCGCTGCGCCCCGTAGCCGCGAGCGTACCGTCGAAGCCGTTGCGCTTGTGGGTACCGTCGCAGAACGGCTTGTTCGCGGAGCCGCCGCAGCGACACAGGAAGATCGCGGCACCCTCACAGCCGGGCACCGGCTCGCCCGTCACGTCGTCGACGGCCGACACGCCGCCGGTGATCTTCAGCGGGCCGTTCTCGATGATCAGCACCTTGACGTCGGACACGCGGCGTTCCTCCTAGAGAACCGGCAGGTAGCGGTCGAGCTCCCACTGCGAGACCTGCACCCGGTAGTCCTCCCACTCGCGGCGCTTGATCTCGACGTAGCGGTTGAACATGTGCTCGCCGAGGGCACGCAGGACGAGCTCGGACTCCGCCGTCAGCTCGATCGCCTCGCCGAGGGTCTCGGGCAGCTGCTCGATGCCGAGGCGGCGGCGGTCGTCGGGCGACAGGTGGTAGAGGTTCTTCTCCATCGGCTCGGGCAGCTCGTAGCCCTTCTCGATCCCCTCGAGGCCGGCCTGCAGCAGCGCCGCGAACGTCAGGTAGGGATTGCACGCCGGGTCGGGGCAGCGCAGCTCCATCCGCGTCGCCTTCTCCTTGCCGGGGTGATAGAGCGGGACGCGTACGAGCGCCGAGCGGTTGCGCCGGCTCCAGGCCACGTACACCGGCGCTTCGAAGCCCGGCACGAGCCGCTTGTAGGAGTTCACCCACTGGGCGAAGATCGACGACAGCTCGCGCGCGTGCTTGAGCTGACCGGCGATGAACGCCTTGCCGACGTCCGACAGGAAGTACGGGTCGTTCGCGTCGAAGAAGGCGTTCTTGCCGTCCTGGAAGAGGCTCATGTGCGTGTGCATGCCGGAGCCGTTCTCGCCGAAGAGCGGCTTGGGCATGAACGTCGCGTGCCAGCCGTACTTCATCGCGTATTCCTTGACCGTGATGCGGTACGTCATGCAGTCGTCGGCCATCTTCATGGCGTCGGCGTAGCGCATGTCGATCTCGTGCTGGCTCGGGCCGACCTCGTGGTGCGTGTACTCGACGTGGATGCCGAGCTGCTCGAGCGCGAGCACCGTCTCGCGGCGCACGTCGGAGCCGGCGTCGAGCGTCGTGAGGTCGAAGTAGCCGCCGTTGTCGAGCACCTGCGGCGGGCTGCCGGCGTCGCGGAAGAGGAAGTACTCGAGCTCGGGTCCGACGTTGAACGTGTCGAAGCCCATCCCCTGCGCCCGCTTGAGCGCGCGCCGCAGGACGTGGCGCGGATCACCCTCGTAGGGCGTGCGCTCGGGCGTCAGCACGTCGCAGAACAGGCGTGCGACGCCCTGCTCCTCGGGGCGCCACGGGAGGATCGCGAACGTCGATGCGTCGGGCATCGCGATCATGTCGGATTCCTCGATCGCGTTGAAGCCGGTGATCGACGATCCGTCGAAGCCCATGCCGTCCGTGAAGGCGGCGTCGAGCTCCGTGCGGTTGATCGAGAAGGACTTCAGCTGACCGAGGATGTCGGTGAACCACAGCCGGATGAAGCGGATATCGCGCTCGGCGACGATGGCCTTGACGTCATCGGGCGTTTTGGGGCGATCGGCGGACATGGCGGGAGCCTATTGGTCCCACGTTTCGGCAGCTTTTCGCGAGCCGCCGGGCGCGGCCGGACGGATGCGCGGCGCCGGGCGGTCGCTCAGCCCTGAGCGAGCCAGCGGCGCGCCCACTGCTCGAGCTCGCGGACGGCCGGCGCGAGCTCGCGCCCCATCTCGGTGAGCTCGTACTCGACGCGCACGGGGCGGCCGATGTGGACCGTGCGGATGACGACGCCGCGCGCCTCGAGCTCCTTCATGCGCTCGGACAGCAACCGGTCGGAGAGCTCGGGCACCGAATCCGCGATCTCGCCGAAGCGCAGCGTCGTGCGATGGATGAGCACGCTGACGATCGCGCCGGTCCAGCGGCGGCCGATGAGCTCGATCGCCTCGTGGTAGAGCGGGCAGCACGGCGGATGTCCCGCTTGCGGCGCGCATGGCGCGCCGTCCGTGGCGGCGCCACCGCCCGGCGCGGTCTCCTGCGCATGACGGTTCGGGGCAGCGCCCATGACGGGCTAGGCGGCGCGGAGCGTCCGCGTGTCCTCGACGGATCCGTCGACCGGCACGTCACCGGCGACGTTCACCATCGCGGTGAAGCGCTCGAGCGCCACGTAGGCGATGGCCTCGAGGATCTGCTCGTCCGACCAGCCGGCCTCGCGGGCCTCCTCGTGCAGGTGCATCGGCGGCGCGCCGGGGTTCTCGACGACGGCCTTGAGGTAGCGCAGCAGCGCGGCCTGCTTGACGTCGGAGGAGTTGAACTTGCGCGCGGCGGCGACCTCGTCGAGCGGGACACCGGCCTGGCGGGCCGTGCGGTTGTGCATCGCCACGCCGGGCCGCGAGCCGTGGTGCTCGGCGATCGCGAGCGAGATGCGCTCGAGCGTGGCCACGTCGAGCGCGCCGCGGCGCAGCTCGGAGCGAAAGCGCGCGTAGCCGCGCAGGGCCGCGGGAGACCCTGCCAGAGCACCGAGGAAGTTCGGCAGCTGACCGCCGGTCGCGAGCGCGCCGCGCAGGACCGGAACCGACCCCTCGGGGGCGGTCAGGTCGTCATGGATCTGGAATCTGCTCATCGGTGTCTTCATGGGAGCCTTCTGAGGTTCAGGTGGGGATCGGCCATCCGTACCGGCCGCGCTACTCGGGGTTCGTTCCTTACGAGAGGTAAGTGTAAGCGGGTGCGGAGACCGTTGCAAGAGCTATGCCCCTGCGGGGGATGTTCCACTCGCGCCTGACTACTTCTACGCGCTTGGCTTAAGCAGGGCTCACGAAGACGTCACGGATTTGCAAAGGCCGCTCGGCGCCTGCCCGGCATCGCGCGAGTCCTGGCGCGTCAACGCTCCTTCTCGCGATGGCGAGGTCGTGCACCGCGGACGAGAGAGGCTTCCCCACAGGCGCGAGCGGCGCGAAGCAGGCGCGACGGGCGCGGCGCACGAGGGCACGGGGCGCCGCACGGGCGCGGGGAACCTCAGCGCAGCGTGAGCGCGATGAACGCCGGAGCGTCCGACGTGCCGAGCGCCACGAGGATCAGCAGCAGGCCCATCAGCAGCGCCCACATCGCGACGCGGTCCGGGCGGGCGCCGACGCGCTCGATCGGACGACGCGGCGGGCGGCGACGGTCCATGTCCTGCGGCGGGCGCGGCACGGTGGGCGCGGGGATCGTGCGGCCACGCAGCTCGATCGTGGCGCGCCCGGGCGCACCGGTGCCCCGGACACGAGGGCGCCGCGGCTCGTCGGGCGTGGCGCTCGGGTGCACCTGCGCTTCGCCCTCCGCGTGCTGGCCGCGGCGCGGCGCGAGCGCCGGCTCGGGCGCGCGGCGCGGCGGAGCGTTCTCGCTGCGCAGCGGTCCGCTCAGGCGGCGTAGCTCGGACTCCACCTGGCGGCGCTCGCGAGTGGCGCGGCGCGATGCCAGGTCGGCCTCGTCGGCGCGGCGACGAGCCTCATCGGTGCGCGCGTAGTCGTCTCGCAGATGCTCGACATCAGCCCACCAGGCGCGGGCTTCCGAATGTGCCATGTGGTTGTTGTCCTCTTTCGGTGAGGCCTACGGGGTTAGCTGACGGGCTCGCGCTTGAAAGAGCAGCGCTACATCTCGACCGGCAAGACGATTCGCCCCTACGTGTGGGTCCCCCGCTCCAGGTGCCCTCCGACACCCGAACTCGGCGATCTGACGGCGCCATCGTACCAGCGATGGATTTCCCTGCATATGCGCAGTCTTATGGAGAGTCCGGACGGAAAGTCCGCAGTTTGCGGGCTTGGATGGCAGCGCCCGGGCAGCAGGGTGCCCGGTGCTGCCTCGGGACGTCTCGGGAGGTGCTCGGCCGGGCTTAGCGGCCGGCGACTTCGACGAGGTACGCGCCGACCTTGCGGGCGTCGTCGTTCTCGATCAGCTGGGCCGGCATCTGGCCCTTGCCGGCGCGGCCCTGCTTGATCGCGTTCAGCGTCAGCGCGAGCGGCGGCTGCAGCACGTCGAGGTCGGGACCGACCTTGCCGACGGAGTTGGAGTCCTTGAGCGTGTGGCAGGTCGCGCACTTCTCGGCGAAGATCTCGCGGCCCTCCTTCTGGGCCGACGTCAGCTTCGTGCCGCCCGGCCCCGCGGAGGCCTGGCCACCGGAGAGGACGATCAGCGGGACGGCGAGACCGAAGACCACGATCAGCCCGGCGATGGCGAACTCCGCCGCGTGCAGCGGCCTCTTGCGTCCGATTTCGAGCGTGTCTCGCAGGCCGCGAGGCCCGCCGCGCATCGCGACGCCGACGACGCCGAGGCCGAGGATGAGGAAGAAGCCGAGGAAGAGCGCAGCAGCCATGCGGCGCGGAATCTACTTCACGGCGTCGGACGGTGACGTCGAGATGGCATGAGGCAGTGCCTTTTCGCCGCGAATCCGCGCGACGCCGGGCCGTCGGTCAGCCTCGCCGGACGCAGGATCGGCCCTCCAGACGCGGGTCGGCCCGCGCGACGCCGTCAGCGCCGCCTCCCCGCGGCGAAGCTCTGGACCGCCGGAGCGACCGCACGGAAGTCGTCCGTGCCCGTCGCGGCGGCCTGCTGCTCGGACCGGCGTGCGAGCTCGGCGAGGTCGAGCAGCGAGATGTCCTTGATCTCGGCGGCCACGCGGTCGGGGACGTCCAGCCGCGCGACCCGCCGCGCGAGCAGGTTGATCGCTCCCCCCGCCGAGGCATGGCGCTCGAGCCGGCCCTCGATCATCAGCAGCGGCTCGGTGCGGACCGCGAGGCGGTCGCGCTCGTAGACCTGCGGCGAGACGACGACGTTGATCGTTCCGTGCTCGTCCTCGAGCAGCAGGAACAGGATCCCCTTCGCGGTCCCCGGCCGCTGGCGCGCGACGACGAGCCCGCCGACGCGCACCGGTTCGCCGTGCCGGATCCGCTCGAGCGTCTCGATGCTGACCGCGCGCGCGGCGTCCAGGCGCGGGCGCAGCAGCTTGATGGGATGCGTCGTCGCCGTCAGGCCCGTCGTCGCGTAGTCGGCGACCATCGCCTCCCACGCGGGCAGGGGCTTCAGCGCGGGCGCCGCCGGCAGGTCGAGCGCGAGCGAGAGCTGGACGCCCTCGCGGCCGCGCACCTGCACGCCAGGCGATGCGACGCCGAGCTGCCACAGCGCCACGCGCCGGTCGCCCCCCGCGAGCGCGTCGCAGGCGCCCGACCAGGCGAGGCGCTCGAGCGCCGGACGCCCGGCGCCCGCGCGCGACGCGAGATCGGCCAGCGAGGCGAACGGCCCGCCGGCATCGCGGGCAGCGACGAGGGCGGCGATCTCGTCGGCGCGCACGCCGAGGACGTAGCCGAGGCCGACCCGAACGGCTCCTTCGGCCGTCACCGAGCACTCCGCGCCGCTGGCGTTGACGTCGGGGGGAAGGACGGTGATCCCGCGCCGCTGCGCCTCGTGGACGAGCGCGTCGGGCGGGTAGAAGCCCATCGGCTGCTCGTCCATCAGCGAGCACAGAAACTCCGGGCCGTAGTGCACGCGCAGCCACGTCGACTGGTAGGCGAGCAGCCCGAAGGCCGCCCCATGGGCCTTCGGGAAGCCGAAGCCCGCGAAGCCCGAGACCATCTCGAAGACCTTCTCGGCGAGCTCCTCGCGCACGTCGGGGTGCTTGCGCATCGCTCCCTCGACGAAGCCGCGGTGATGCGCCTCGATCGCCTCCGCCGAGCGCTTGCGGCTCATCGCCCGGCGCAGCCCCTCGGCCTGCCCCGGGCTGAAGCCGGCGAACGCCTGCGCGACCTCGAGCACCTGGTCCTGGAAGATGATCGTGCCGAGCGTGTCGCGCAGCGCCTGGACGAGCGACGGGTGCAGGTAGGGCACCTGGAACGACGGATCGGCGTTCAGGGCCTGGCGACGCTCGATGTACGGGTTGACCGCGCCGCCGACGATCGGTCCCGGCCGCACGATCGCCACCTGGATCGTGATCTCGTCGAGGTTCTTCGGCCGCGTGCGCCGCAGCGAGCCCATCTGCGCGCGCGACTCGATCTGGAAGACGCCGGTCGTCTCGGCGTTCTGGATGCAGTCGTAGGTCGCGGGGTCGTCGAACGGGATCCGTGACAGGTCGATGCGCTCGCCGCGCCGCGCCGCGACGTGCTCGACGCAGCGCTCGACGGCGCTCAGCATCCCGAGCCCGAGCAGGTCGATCTTCAGGAAGCCGGCGTCCGAGCAGGAGTCCTTGTCCCACTGCGCGAGCTGGCGACCCTCCATCGCGGCCGGCACGAGCGGGACGCAGTCGACGAGCGGACGCGTCGCGACGATCATCCCGCCGGAGTGCTGGGAGAGATGGCGCGGCAGCCCCTGCGCCTCGGCGGCCAGCCGCGCGAGCCATGCCCAGCGCCCGGTGCGCCGCCCCTCGCCCAGCGCCGTGTCGATGTCGCGGTCGACGTCCGAGGCCGACCAGCCCTCGCTGCCGCGCGCGACGCGCTCGATCTCCCCGGGTGCAAGACCGAGCGCCTTGCCGAGCTCGCGGATCGCTCCGCGTGCCCGGTAGGTCGGGAAGGCCGCCACGAGCGCCGAGCGCTCGCTGCCGTAGACCTCGTGGATGCGCGGGATCAGCTCCGCGCGGATGTCACGCGGGAAGTCGAGGTCGATGTCCGGCAGCGCCGTCAGCTCCTCGTTGAGGAAGCGCCCGAGCAGCAGCTTGTTGGCGATCGGGTCGACGTGGCTGAGGCCCGTCAGGTGACAGACGATCGAAGACACGCTCGAGCCGCGCCCGCGGCCGGGCGGCAGCAGCGCCCGCGCGCTGTCGCGCCCGCGGACCTGGACGGCGATCTCGCGCGCGAGCTCGAGGATCTCGCGATGCAGGACGAAGAAGCCCGACAGGCCGAGCGACGTGATGACGCGCAGCTCGTCCTCGAGGCGAAGCTCCGCCTCGGCGCGGTGCACCGAGCCCCGCGGGTAGCGCTCGTCGAAGCACGCCCGGCAGATCTCGGCGAGCGCGCGGTCGGCGCCGGCGTCCTCGGCTCCGGGGTAGCGATAGCCGAGGTCGTTGCAGAGATCGAACGTCAACCGCTCGGCGAGACGCTCGGTCTCGGCGACCGCCTCCGGGTGATCGCAGAAGCGCACGGCCATCGCCTGCGGCGTGCTCAGGACATGCGCGTGGTTGCCGCGACGCAGCGGCTCGGAGGCATCGAGCGTCGCGTGTTCGCGGATCGCGACGAACGCGTCCTGCAGCAGCGCGCGCTCGGCGCTGTGCGCGTGGACGTTGCCGGTCGCGACGGTCGCGACGCCGAGCCGCTCCGCGAGCCCCGTCAGGCCACGGTTCAGCGCCCGGTCGTGACGGGCGAGCGGGCGCTGGAGCTCGACGCGCAGATCCTCGCGGCCGAAGGCGGCAAGCAGGCGCCGCATCGTCGGCTCGTCGCGCACGCCACGGGACGCGCACCCGCTCAGGCAGACGAGCCCGTCGCGATGCTCCTCGACGGCGTCGAGCGAGACTGCCGGCTCGCTGCGGTCGCGCTGCGGGCCGTCGCGCGTGTGCGCATGCGCCTTCGTCAGCAGCCTGCAGAGGTTGCGCCAGCCGGTCTCGTCGCGCACGAGCAGCGTGATGTGGCGGTCGTCGTCGAGCGTGACCTCGGCCCCGTGGATCGCCCGCAGGCCGAGCGCCTTCGCCGCCTGCGCGAACTCCATCGAGCCCGACAGCGAGTCGTGATCGGTGAGCGCCATCGTCCCGTGGCCCTGTCGCAGCGCGGCCGCGACGAGCTCCTCGGGCTGGGATGCCCCGTCCAGGAAGGAGTACGCGGAGTGGCAGTGCAGCTCGATATACGCCATACGAACAGATGTTCGCATGGCGACAGGATGGTGTCACGCGACGGGCGAGACCCTGCATGCGCGATCGGGCCACGGACGTCCCGCTGCGCTCACTGGACACCCCGCTGGACGTTCGTTTGACCGTGGCAGCCCGCAGGCGTCAGCCGAACGTCCAGAGAACCCTCACATCCGACGGTCTTGGTCTGGACAGTGCGATGAACCAGCATGTCCATTCGCTCGCTCGCGCTCGCCCTGCTCATCTGCTTCGCCCTTCCGACCGCGTCTGCTCTTGCGCGGTCCGGCGATCCGGTGCTCGACTCCGAGGAGAAGGCGATGTGCAAGCAGATCAACGCCTACCGCGCACAGCACAGGCTGCCCGCGCTGAAGGTCTCGGTCTCCCTGACGAAGGCCGCGACCTGGCTGAGCAGCGACATGGCCCGCAACGACTTCTTCGACCACACCGGCAGCCTCGGCCGCAGCTACGCCAAGCGCATCAGGGCGTTCGGCTACAAGGGCCGCATCAAGGGCGAGAACATCGCCGCCGGAGACGCCACGGCCGCCGCGACCTTCGCTCAGTGGAAGGCCTCCCCTCCGCACCGCGCGAACATGCTGAGCAGGGCCTACAGGGTCATCGGCATCGGCCGCGCGTCGAGCGTCGATTCGATGTTCGGCTCGTACTGGACGACGGACTTCGGCAACACCGCAGACCGCACGATGGCCTGCTAGCTGCGGCACGATGGCCTGCTGGACCGGGTGGGTCGCCCGCGGCGGCCCACCCTCCCGTCTCTCATGCCCGCCGGCAGTCCCAGCGCCGCTCCCACAGCCCGTCGGGCGGGCGGGTGGACGCCGACAGCAGCCGGGCCTGGTCGACGTCGTGGCCGAGCTCCGCGCCCAGCTTGAGGCCGAATGCGATGCCGACGGAGCCGCCGGTGGAGTCGCTGCGGATCGCGTAACGGCGCACGTCGAGCTGGGCGCGGTCGCGCAGGACCGTCCCGAGAGCGCGGATCGCGGCGCCGCTCGTGAGGTCGTGGCGAAAGGCATTCCACGCCGCCGCGACGTCCGGGTCGTGCAGATCGACCTGCGCGCTGAGCTCCCAGCGGCGACCGGTCATGTCTGAGCTCATCTGGCTCAGGTCGCGATCGTCGGCGCTTCCGAGCAGCCGCGCAAGCCGCGATGGCAGCGTCGCGCCGGCGCTGAGCGTCCCGGCCGCCTCGAGCGACAGACCGATCGGCGTGCCGCGGCGATCGAGCTTGAGCCCGAGCCCGACCTGGCCGTCGCCCGTGCCGGTGGGGCCGGCCAGGAGCGCGTTCAGGAGGGCCGCTCCCGACTTGCCGACGTCGAGCGAGATCGTCACCTCGCCGCTGTCGCGGTTGCGGCTGGCGCCGAGCATCCCGCTCATGACCCCGTCCAGCGAGGATCCCGCGGCGATCGTGCCCGCGCCGATGTGGCCCAGCCCGCGCACGCCGCCCGCGAAGAACTGCGACTGCGCCCGCGGCTGGCCGCCACCGATCCGGATCCCCGGCATGAGCTGGATGCCGCTGCGCAACGCGCGCAGGATCTCGTCGGCCTCGCGGTCGCTGCGCGCGACGTAGACCGAGCCGTGCCCGAGCACGCCGAGTGCGGTCCCCTGCATCTCGCGCGAGAACCCGATCGTGCGGCCCTTGAGCTTCAGCTGAGCCTGGCCACCCAGGCCGGCCGTGATCCCGGCCGCGTCGTCCTCGGAGACCGTCAGTCGCACCGTCCCGTCGGACATCCGCTCGCGCAGGACGACGTGGTCCTCGTCGACGCGCAAGAGCGCGATCGAGATCGCGACGTGGTGCGCGTCGCGCTTGCTGGCGACGATGCAGGGCGCGAGCGCCACCGCCGGGCAGTCCCCGCCGCGCACGACGCACAACGCGCGGCGGAACTGCCCGAGCGTGGCGTTCACGATGCCCGGGGCGAAGCCCGCCAAGGAAGCCGTGACGGTGACCAGGATCGCGAGCAGCGCGATCAGCGCGACGTAGTCGATCGTCGCCTGGCCGCGCTGATCTCGGAGCCGGTGCATGGCTCATCAGGCTGCCGGGATCGGTGTTACAGGACTACACCTCTTTGCGTCCGAAGAACCCCAACTTCGTGCCGCCGAACGCGCTCGCGCCCGCAACGCGGACGAACGTGCGGCCGGTGCGCCCTTCGTCCGCGCCGACGAGACGCTCGACGAGGATCGCCTGGGCGAGGCCGACGAGCATGCAGCCGCCGCAGATCCGCACGCCGGCGTCCCACCCGGCCACCCCGACCCCGAGCTCGCCGGGCACGACGAACAGCGCTGCCAGCACGATCGTCACGAGCGGCGGCTTCCACAGCGGCGTCGGCTGGCCACTGCCCGCGTCCGCGGCGTCCGCGAGCGGCTGCGCGCCGGCGAGCGAGCGCCGCACGAGGATCGGCGTGAACGCGGCGATGAGGATCGTGACGAAGACGAGCTGGCCGATCGTGCTGAGGGCGCGCTCGGACGCCGCGTGGACGAGCGCCAGCATGAGCGCACAGCCCAGCGCTCCGGAGCCGGCGAGCACGGCGCCCTCCACGCGCAGGCGCTGACGGTAGGTCGGTGGTCGCATCGGGGGCACGGTACGAGGTACGGCATCGTGGCGGGCGCGGGTCAGCCCGATCCGCGCTCAGCGCTGGCGGTACCACCCCTGCGCCACGAGATCGCGGAAGACGACGACGTTGCGCCCGCCGCCGGTGACGACCTCCCAGTAGCGCCGCCGCAGCGGCCGCTCGGTCCACCAGCGATCCTCGACGAGCCACGACTCGCGCACGGCGTCGACGTCCTCGCCGTCGACCTCGAGCGGCCGTCCGCCCGAGTCGGCGCGCACCCTCGCCGGCAGCGGTTCGGAGACTCGGCGTGGCCCGGGGCTCATCCCGGATCCCTCATCCCGGGTCCCACGGCGTCAGCACGACGCGGCGCTCCGGCACGCGCGAGTCGGGGTCGATCTCCAGCACCCGCAGCGCGGCATCGGGGCCGGCGACGGCCCGCGCCTGGCGCACCGCCTCGTGCAGGCGCTCGTCGCGGCGCACGGCCCCGTCGTCGAAGAGCGCATGGGCGTCGGGATGCGGTGGCCCGAAGCGCTCGACGGTCAGCAGCAGCATCTCCGCCGGCGCCGGCAGCAGCGCCAGCTTGCCGACGAGCACGAGCCGCATCCGCTGCGGGTCGGCGAGCGCCTCGCGGAAGACGATGCGCTCGCGCCACGTGCCGCCCTCGACGAGCCGCGCCGACAGCACGACGGCGCGCAGCGTGCGCCCGCGCCGCTCGCGGCGGGCGAGCAGGCGGTCGATCAGCAACCCCAGCGCGCGCCCGAGCTGCTCGCCGGACCCCGATTCGGGAAGCTCGAGCGACTCGCGCAGCAGCTCGCCGGGCTTGCGCGGGCGCAGCGGGGTGTCGCGAGCGCGCGCGAGGTCGTGCGCCAGCAGTCCGGGCCGCCCGAAGCGATCGGAGACGGCGCCGCGCGACAGCGCGGCGAGCTCCCCGAGGGTCTCGAAGCCGAGCCGCTCGAGCGGCTCGACGAGGGCGGCGGTCTCGGCGCGGCGGCGCAGCAGCGCGACCGGTCGCGACGCGAGATCGCCCGCGCCCGCGACCCGCTGCGGCCGGCGGACGCGCGCGCCGTGAGCCGCGACCATCGCGCAGAAGCGCGTCGGCCCCTGCCCGAGGCGCGCGCCCGACAGCACCTTGCGCAGGCGCTCGGAGCCACGCGCCGCGAGGTAGCCGTCGCAGAGCATCTGCACGACGCGGCCGGAGTGCAGGCGCTGCAGGCCGCCGGCGTCGAAGCACGCCTCGCCCGGACGCAGCGACTCGACCGCCGCGCCGAGCGTCTCCAGACGCGCCAGGGCGCTCTCCCACGCCTCGGCGACGCCCATCGGGTCGGGTGCAACGAGCACCAGTCGCGGGCAGCGCGACAGCGCCTCCCCCATCCGCATCCCGGCGTGGATCCCGAACGTCTCCGCGGCCTGCGACACCTCGCCGACGTTGAGCTCGCGGCCGGGCTCGGGGGCCAGCGCGGCCGGCTCGCCGAGCAGCCCCGCGCGGCCGCCGGCGGCGACGGCGAGCTCGAATCTGTCCAGCAGGACGCATACGATCACGAACACATGTTCGCATTGATGTCGCCCCGACACAAGCGCGGCGGGCACGCTTGCCGAGCGGCTTCGTACGGCGTGATTTACGCGGCCGACGGGTACACCTCGCGGCGTGCCGACCCGCCCTCCCGTGCAAGGAATCCTCGCCGCGATCGGCGATACCCCGCTCGTCGCGCTGCGGCGCTATCTCGGCAGGCCGGAGATCGACGTCTGGGCGAAGATCGAGGCGGCCAACCCGGGCGGCAGCGCCAAGGACCGGCCCGCGGCGCGGATGGTGCACGACGCGCTCGATGCCGGGCTGATCGGTCCCGGCTCGACGATCATCGAGTCGACGTCGGGCAACATGGGCGTCGGGCTCGCGCAGGCCTGCGCCTACCACGGGCTGCGCCTGATCTGCGTCGTCGACGCGCGCGCCCACGACCGCAACCTGCGCACGCTGCGCGCGCTCGGCGCCGACGTGCGGATCGTCTCGCGGCCCGACCCCGAGACCGGCGACCTGCTCAAGGCCCGGCTGAACCTCGTCGCGCGGCTGCTGGAGACGACGCCCGACTCCTTCTGGCCCAACCAGTACGCCAACGCGTCCAACCCGGCGGCCCACGCCGCGGGGACGATGCGCGAGATCGACGAGGCGCTCCGCGGCGACCTCGACTACGTCTTCGTCGCGACGAGCACGACGGGGACCCTGAGCGGCTGCCATGACTACGTTCGCGCCCACGGCCGAGCGACGCAGATCGTTGCCGTCGACGCCGTCGGCAGCGCCCTCTTCGGCGGCACGCGCGCCACCCGGCAGGTGCCTGGCTTCGGCGCCGGCGTCGAGACGCCGCTGTCGCGATCGGCCGGCTACGACCTGCTCGTGCGCGCCTCCGACCTCGACTGCGTCGTCGGCTGCAGGCGCCTCGTCGAGCGCGAGGCGATCCTCGCCGGGGGCTCGTCGGGTGCGGTCGCGATCGCGCTCGAGGCACTGGCCCCGTCGATGGCGGCGGGCAGCCGCTGCGCGCTGATCCTGCCCGACGGCGGCGACGGCTACCTGGCAACGATCTACGACGACGCCTGGGTGGCCGAGACGCTCGGCTGCTCGTCCGCGGATCTGGCCGCGCTCGTCGTACCGCGCGCCGAGCAGCCGACGCCGGCCGCGGCCTGAGTCCCATGCTTGCCGACGTCCGCGCGGGTCGCCTGCGGGTCGCGATCGTGGGGCTCGGTCCGAAGGGCCTGTTCGCGCTCGAGCGGCTGCTCGACCATGCTCATCGCTGTGATGCGCCGCTCGACGTCGACCTCTTCGAGCCTCACCCCGTTCCCGGTGCGGGGCCGGTCTACGATCCGGCGCAGCCCGGCTACCTGCTCATGAACTTCGCGGCCGACCAGCTCGACATGTGGTGCGCGGACAGCGCCTGCGTGCCGCGACCACAGCGGCTGAGCTTCGTCGACTGGCGCCGCCGCCAAGGCGGGGGTGACGAGGCGCGCTATCCGCCGCGCGCGCAGGTCGGGCGCTACCTCGCGGAGGGCTTCGAGCTGCTGCGCTCGCGCGTGCCCGAGGGGTCGCGGCTGACGCTGCGGCCGCTGGCCGTCGCAGCGCTACGCCGCAGCGGCCCACGCTGGAGGGTCGTCGCGGCCGATCGCTCGGCGCGGGACTACGACGAGGTGCTCGTCGCGACCGGCCACCGGGCGTCGTCGTGGCCGGGCAACGACGGGGAGCACGCCGCGGCGATCGTGCCGGCGGTGTTCCCGGTCTCGAGCCGCCTGGCGCACGAGGCGGTGGCGCCGGGCGCCGCGGTCGCCGTTCGCGGATTCGCGCTGACGTTCGTCGACGCTGCGCTCGCGCTGACCGAGGGCCGCGGCGGCACGTTCGCGTCCGACGGGCATCCGTACCGCCTGCGCTACGTGCCGTCACCAGCGGGCGACGAGCCCGCCGTGATCCTGCCGTTCTCGCGCGGCGGGAGACCGATGCTCGCCAAACCCGCGCCCGCCGTCGCCGCGGGCGTGCCGTCGCTCGAGGACTTCGCGCACCGAGGCCGCGACCGGATCCTCGCGCTGGCGGCCGGGTTCTCGCTCGACGACCTCATCGAGACACTCGCCCCCGTCACGGGCGCCTGCCTGCTGGCCGCCACCGATCGCCCGCCGAGCGGCGAGCATCTGCTGCGCGCCACCAGCAACGCTCGCGGGTGGCTGCGTGCCGCGGCGCGCGGCGCCGCGCCGGCCTGCGGGCACCGCCCGACGATCGAGCTCGAGCGCTCGCTCGCGGTCGGTGCCGGCCTGCACCCGCCCGATCTGCAATGGGCGCTCGGCCAGTGCTGGCGCAGCGTCTACCCCGCGCTCGTCGAGCGACTCGGCGAGGGCGGGTTGGCGGCCGGGGCGTGGCCGCCGTTTCGCCGACTCGCCGCGCAGCTCGAGCGCGTCGCGTTCGGGCCCCCGCCCGACAATGGCGCCAAGGTCCTCGCGCTGATCGCGGCGGGCCGCGTCGACCTCACGCACGTCGGCGGCGGGGTCCCCAGGACGGCAGCCGGCGTCACCTCGCTGCGCTCGCCGCGCGGGTCCCGCGCGGTCGACGTCATCGTCAACGCCGTGCTCGCCGAGCCGGGCGCGCGCGGACCGGCCGCCGGACTGCTCGGGCAGCTCGTGCGCGACGGGCACGCCCGCATCGCCCCCGGCCAGCGCGGCCTGGAGGTCACGAGCGACGCCTCGTGCGTCGCCCGCGATGGGCTGCGGAGCCCCGGTTTGGCGGCGATCGGGCGGCCGACCGAGGACTCCGTCATCGGCAACGACACGCTCAGCCGCAGCCTGCATCCGCATGCCGACCGCTGGGCGCGGCGGGTGGCGCTGCGCGCCGCCTCGGCGAGCGCGGCCGACCGGCCGCGCGCGGCGGCGTGAGCGTGCCCCGGGCGGACGTCGGCACCGACGCCGACGCCGAGCTGCGGGCCGGCTGTGCGGGCGTTGCCCCGTTGTCGGCGCGGCTCGAGCGCTGGCAGGCCGAGATGTGCGCGCGGCCCGAGCTCCTGAGCGCGTGGATGGAGGAGCACGGCTCGCCGGTCAACCTGCTCGATCCGTCGCCGATGGGGCACAACGCGGCAGAGCTGACCGACGCGGCCGCGCGGGTCGGCGTCGATCTCGGCATCTACTTCGCGCGCAAGGCCAACAAGGCGCTGTCCTTCGTCGACGAGGCGCGGCGGCTCGGCCTCGGGGTCGACCTCGCGAGCGAGCGCGAGCTTTCGCAGGTGCTCGATCGCGGCATCCCGGGGAGCGCGCTCGTGATGACGGCCGCCGTCAAGCCGGCGGCGCTGCTCGAGCTGTGCGTCGCCTCCGGGACGACCGTCGTCGTCGACAACACCGACGAGCTCCGGCGCCTTGAACGGGTCGCGCGGGCCGCGGGCCGGCGGGCGGCCGTCGCGCTGCGCCTGGCGCCGGTCCTCGGCGACGACCGGGACCAGACACGGTTCGGCTTCGGCCTGGACGAGGCGATCGCGGTCGGTGGCGCGCTGGCGCGGGCCGACGCCGGATCGTGGCTGGACGTCGCGGGGGTGCACTTCCACCTCAACGGCTACGACGCCGGTGATCGCGTGAGCGCCCTCGCCGAGGCGCTCGCGCTCGTCGATGCGCTGCGCCTGCTCGGCCACGAGCCCGGCTTCGTCGACATCGGCGGCGGGATCCCGATCAGCTATCTCGACAGCCCGCAGCAGTGGGACCGCTTCTGGCGCGAGCACCGCGAGGGGCTGCTCGGGCAGCGCGAGCCGCTCACCTTCGACGGCCACGGCCTCGGCCTGCTGGCGCACGACGGCGACATCCTCGGGCAGCCGGCAACGTATCCGTTTCACCAGCGCCCGATCCGCGCTGCGTGGTTCGATCAGGTCCTCGCCGGCCGCGTGACGTCGGCCGGCCGGTCGTGCACGGTTGCGCAGGCGGTGCGCGAGCGCGGGTTGCAGCTGCGCTGCGAGCCCGGGCGGGCGCTGATGGACGGCTGCGGCATGACGGCGGCCCGCGTCGCGCATCGCAAGCAGCGCCGCGACGGGACGTGGCTGGTCAGCCTGGAGATGAACCGCACGCAGTGTCGCTCGACGTCGGAGGACTTCCTCGTCGATCCGCTGCTGCTGCGTCCCGCGGCCGAGGCGACCGACGCGGGCGATGCCGCCACCGGGCCGATCGAGGGCTATCTCGTCGGCGCGTACTGCATCGAGCGCGAGCTGCTGACGTGGCGGCGGCTGCGGTTCGCACGCGGGGTCGCGGTCGGCGACATCGTCGTGTTCCCGAACACCGCGGGCTATCTCATGCACATCCTCGAGAGCAGCTCGCACCAGATCCCGCTCGCGCGCAACCTCGTCTTGGACACCGACCGTCGCGCGTCGCTCGATCCGATCGACGCCCCGTAGCCACAGGCAGCCGCGGGACGTCGAGCGCTACACCGCATGGAAAAGGCCCCGTTTCCGGGGCCTTTTCGGTAGCAAGCCGGTAAGCCGGATTCTGTCGTTGAGCAGTCATCCATCTCAGCGGCCGACCTGGACCTCGGCGGGCAGCCTTCAAGCGGTCCTGCTTGGCCTTGCATCGGGTGGGGTTTGCCTGGCCGCCGTGTCGCCACGACGCCGGTGCGCTCTTACCGCACCTTTTCACCCTTGCCTGTGCGCGGTGGGCGGGACCCGCTCAGACGCGCCATCGGCGGTGTGTTTCTGTGGCACTTTCCCGCGGGTTTCCCCGGGTCGGGTTCCCGACCACCCTGCCCTGTGATGTCCGGACTTTCCTCGAAGGGCGAACCCTCCGCGACTGCCTGGCCTGCGCGTCTCAGCGTAGTCGGTCGCTCGGGGTGTCGTCGATCGCGAACCCGACGCGATCGCGAAGGCGGGGAAGGCCGCGCGATGTCACCGCGCGGCGTGCCGGGTAGGGTCCAGCCATGGAGCAAACCGACGTGCTCGGCCGGCGCATCGGCGCCGCCATCATCGACATCGGCATCGCGATCATCATCGTGCTGCTCGTCGGCAGCGTCATCGGCAACGACGTCGCCGCCGACGCACCCGCCTCGGCGCGCTTCGGGACCCTCGATCGCGTCGTCATCCTCGGGCTCGTGTTCGCGTACTACTTCGCGACGGAGCTGGTCTGGGGACAGACGATCGGCAAGCGCGTCCTCGACATCCGCGTCGAGCGCGTCGACGGCACGAAGGCGACTCCCGGCGCGATCTTCGTCCGCACGCTGCTGCGGGCGATCGACGGCATCCTCTTCTACCTCGTCGCCCTCATCGCGGTGCTTGCGACCGGGCCGCGACGCCAGCGCCTCGGCGACATCGCGGCCAAGACGCGGGTCGTGTCCGCCAGCCGGCCGCCCATCGACACCTCTACGCCGCCGGAGCGCCCGCCCGACGAGGACGTCCTCGCGCAGATCATGCGCTAGCGGCGCACTCGTGCCGCGTCCGAGGCCGGCGCCGAGTTCAGCTCAGCTCGGTGCCGCAGTCCCGGCATCGTCCCCCGACCGCGGACGGCCCGGATCCGTAGCGAGCCAGCATCGGCCCTGCACAGATCGGGCACGCCGCGGAGCGGTGCGCTGAGAGTTCCTCCCAGGCGCCGGAGACAACGTCCCCCAGCGTCCGGCTCTCGCGCGGGGAAGCGAAGAGCAGTTCGAGCGTCGCCCGCGGGCGGGGCCGTCGCATCGCGACCGTCGCCATCACGTCACGCTCCGAAACAGGCCGACCACCCGTCCGAGCACCTTCACGTCGCGCGAGCGGATCGGCTCCATCGTCGCGTTCTCGGGCTGCAGGCGGATGTGATCGGCCTCGCGGAAGAAGCGCTTGACCGTCGCCTCCTCCCCCACCAGCGCGACGACGATCTCGCCGTCGCCCGCGGTGTCCTGCGGGCGGACGACGACGTAGTCGCCGGGCAGGATGCCGGCGTCGATCATCGACTCGCCGCGCACGCGCAGGATGAACTCGCCGTCGTCGCCGCCGGCGAGGCCGGGGACCGAGACGTACTCCTCGATGTTCTCCTCGGCGAGGATCGGCGACCCGGCCGCGACATGGCCCACGAGCGGCAGCCCGTCCGGCCGCACGATCGACTTGACCTGCTCGACCGCGCGGTCGAGCATCTCGATCGCGCGCGGCTTCGTCGGGTCGCGCCGCAGCAGCCCGAGCTTCTCGAGGTTGGCGAGGTGCGCGTGCACCGTCGACGACGAGGCGAGGCCGACGGCCTTGCCGATGTCCCGGACGGTCGGCGGGTACCCGTGGTCGGCCGAGTAGCGCTTGATGAAGTCGAAGATCTCCTGCTGGCGCTTGGTCAGATCCATCGGGCGACCTCCTTGCGAGACAAGCGGTTTGGGGAAGCGAACATCTGTTCGCATAAGCTAGCGGGGTCACCGGATGGAAGCAAGCACCTATACTGCGCCGGCCTGCGCCGGTGGCGGAATTGGTAGACGCGCAAGGTTGAGGGCCTTGTGGGGGGATTCCCCCGTGGAGGTTCGAGTCCTCTTCGGCGCATGGGGAAAGGCCCGCATATGCGGGCCTTTCTTACATTGTGGGTCGTGTCGGGCGTGGATCGATCCGCACGCCCGGCCCTGGACCCTAGGTGCCCGCCCCGCAGGCGACCGGGCCACGAGCGGCTCGGTCCGTCGGTAGCTGTGCCAACACCGGGAGTCGAACCCAACGAGCACCAAGGCACCAACAACGTTCGAAAGCCGATCGCAGCAGATGGCCCCAGTCAGTACAAGCTCGCCCAAGACCACAAGGATGTGCCGGACGAGATCCACGGTAGATCCGTCGCGCGCGGCTGTCAAGCGCCACGCGACGCAGCCCATCGCAGGCGGGGTCGCCGGGCGGTGGCGCCGCCCGGGCGACCACCCGTGAAGATTTTCGATGACCGTGTATCAGCGCGTGAGACGATCCACTCTGCTCACCAAGACCCGTCGGAACAGTGCCCGGCGGGATTCCGAACGCAGGGGCCGCGAGTGGAACTTCGGTTGACGCTGATGAACGGGTTCGAGCTGACGTGCGATGGCGAGCGCGTGCCGGTCCCGCACAGCTCGCAGCGGCTGATCGCCTACCTCGCCCTGCGCAACCGCCCGCTGCTGCGCGTGCATGTCGCCGGAACGTTGTGGATCGACTCCAACGAGGAGCGCTCGTGCGCGAACCTCCGCACCGCGCTGTGGCGCCTGCGCGGCCAGGCGCAGACGGTCGTGGAGGCGGACTCCAGCCATGCCTGGCTCTCACGCGAAGTCCATGTCGACGTTCGAGAGGTCTTCGCGGTCGCGCGCTCGCTCATCCAGTCCCGCGAGCCGCAGGCCGTCGAGGCCGCGGCCATCCCGAGCTCCCTGCTGGCGGGCGATCTCCTGCCCGATTGGTATGACGAGTGGGTCCTGTCAGAACGCGAGCGGCTGCACGAGCTGCGCATGCATGCGCTCGAGGAGCTCGCCGATCGGGCCACGCGCGACGGGCGCTACGGCGCCGCCATAGACAACGCGTTGGCGGCGATCCAGGCCGACCCCCTGCGCGAGAGCGCCCACCGTGCGCTCATCGGCGCGTACCTCGCGGAGGGCAACCCGAGCGCCGGCCTGCGCCAGTACCGCCGCTACTGTCGCCTCGCGGCCGAGGAGCTCGGCATCGAGCCCTCGTCGCAGATGCGCGAGCTGCTCTCAACCCTGCCGTAGCGGCGGGCGGACCTGCCGGACCGCCGTTGCGATCGGCGCGCGGCGATGCGCGGTGACGCTGTGGTGACGGCACGGTGACGCGCTCGCGACGCGGCGTAGACGGTGGGGCGACGGGCCCTCCGTAGCGTCTGCGACGACCTGTCTCGATCGAGGATCCGTTCCTCCGAACACGCCCATGGAGGCCGTAGATGCCAGCGCAGACCACCTATCCCGGGGTGTACATCGAGGAGCGGCCGTCGGGCGCTCACGCGATCGTCGGCGTCAGCACGTCGACCACCGCGTTCGTCGGAGCCGCGGCGAGGGGCCCCGTCGACGCGCCGGTGCGCATCTTCAACCTCTCGGACTACGTGCGCGCCTTCGGGCCTCCGCTCGACGAGGCACGGCCGATGGGCCACGCCGTGCAGCACTACTTCAACAACGGCGGGTCGCAGGCGCTCGTCGTGCGCGTCGTCGGCGCGGGAGCGGCGGCGGCGAGCGCGACGCTCACCGTGGACGGCCTGCCGGCCGGCACCAAGGTGCTGGCGCTGACCGCGAGGGGCCAGGGCACCTGGGCCAACGCCGGCGGCGGGGTCGGCATGGAGGCCTCGGCCAGCCGGACGGGCACGGCGAACGACTCGGACCTCTTCAACCTCACCGTGCGCTACCGGACGCTCGACCCCGCGTCCAACGCGCCGGTCATCAGCGCCGAGGAGACGTACCTCAACCTCTCGATGTCGCCGAAGAGCCCGCGCAACGTGCTCACCGTCGTCGGCGGATCCCAGCTCGTCGTCCCGAGCCATCCCGTGGCGCTGGGGCCCGCGGCCGCGGCAACCTCGGTGGGGGCGGGCGCGGTCGCGTCGCCGCTGAGCGTCAAGGCCACCAACCACGTCCTGCGCGTCTCCGTGGACTTCGGCCCGGCCGTCGACCTCGTGCTGTTCCCGACGGAGGTAGCGGATACGAACCACACCGCTGCCCAGATCGTCACCGCGATCAATACCGCGATGACCGCGGCCGGCCTGCTCGCGACCGCCACCCAGGCCGCCGGGGTCCTCACGATCACCTCGTCCGCGACGAGCCTGGACTCGTCCGTCACGGTCACGCCGGCCGCCAGCGGCGACATCTCCAAGGACCTGCGGCTCGGCCGTGCCTGGGGCGGCGTCGAGACCTCGGGCTCCGCCGGCGTGCGGCCCGCGACGACGCCGGCCCCGGTCGGGTTCAGCCTCGGCGACGACGGCGACCCGGTCGCGGCCGACAACATCGCGCCGGCGTCGGGGACGGGCATCCACTCCCTGACGTCGCTGATGTTCCCGCGCTTCAACCTCATGTGCCTGCCGGGCGTGACGTCCGACGACGACGCGGCGCTCGGCAACGCGATGGCCTACTGCAAGGGCGAGCGGGCGTTTCTCATCGTCGACAGCCCGGCGGCCGGCTTCGCGAGCATCCCGCCGAACCTCGGCAGCCTGCCCGCGATCGGCGAGCACGGGGCGATCTACTACCCGCGGCTGCTCGCCTCACAGCCGCTGCCGGGCGGGGCGTCGCAGTCGCTCAACCTCCCGGCATGCGGCGCGGTCGCGGGCGTCATGGCCCGCACCGATGCCTCGCGCGGCGTGTGGAAGGCGCCAGCGGGCCGCGACGCCGGGATCGTCGGCGTCAGCGCGCTGACGGAGCCGACCGACGACAACCTGTCCGGCCAGCTCAACCCGAGGGGCGTCAACGTCCTGCGCGGGTTCCCCGGCGCCGGCAACGTCGTGTGGGGCGCGCGAACGCTGAAGGGCGACGACACGGCGTCCTCGGAGTTCAAGTACATCCCCGTCCGGCGGACGACGGACTTCATCGCGAGCTCGCTGTATCTCGGCACGCAGTTCGCGGTCTTCGAGCCCAACGACCCGGACCTCTGGGCGCAGCTGCGCTTCGCCGTCGGGAGCTTCATGCGCGGACTGTTTCGCCAGGGCGCCTTCCAGCAGAGCTCCAAGCGCACGGAGTCCGACTCGTTCTTCGTCGTCTGCGACGACACCGTCAACCCGCAATCGGAGATCGATCTCGGGCGCGTGAACGTCGTCGTGGGGTTCGCGCCCCTCAAGCCGGCGGAGTTCGTCGTCATCACGATCACCCAGATCACCCAGCTGGAGGACTGAACGACATGCCCCAGTTCACCGTCAACGCGACGCGCGCCGATCCGTACAAGGCGTACATGTTCCGCGTCAAGTGGGACAACCAGTACGTCGCGGGGCTCTCGAAGATGAGCGCCCTGAAACGCTCGACGGCGCCGGTCGTCCATCGCGAGGGAGGCGATCCGTCGACCGATCGCAAGAGCCCCGGCAAGACGACCTACGACGCCGTGACGCTGGAGCGCGGAGTCACCCACGACACGGCCTTCGAGGAGTGGGCGAGCCTCGTGCACTCGCTCGAGTCACCGATATCGCTGAAGAACTTCCGCAAGGACATCGTCGTCGACGTCTTCAACGAGTCCGGGCAGAAGGTCCTCTCCTACCAGCTGCTGCGCTGCTGGGTCTCGGAGTACCAGCCGCTTCCGGCGCTCGACGCCGGGAGCGCGTCCGTCGCGATCCAGACCCTGAAGCTCGAGATCGAGGGCTTCACGCGCGACAAGGCAGTCGCCGAGCCGACCGAGTCCTAGAGCGCGATCGTGCGCACGCCCACGCAGGCCGCGGCGCTTGGCGCCATCGGCGCGTCCGACGACGAGCTGGCCCAAGCGCTCGCGCTGCTGCGCGTCGCGGGCCAGCCGGCGCCGGAGGATCTGACGCTCGGCGAGGGCGACCGGCTGCTGCTCGAGCTGCACCGCGCGCTCACCGGCGGCGACGCCGAGGTCGAGCTTCGGTGCCCGGCGTGCGAGACGCTCAACGTCGCGACGCTGTCGCCGCAGACGGTCCCCGCTGCCGTGCCACGCTGCGCGTGGCTTGGTCCGGGCGGCGGCCTGCGGCAGCCGACGTACGGCGACCTGCTCGGGCTTCCGGCCGACCCTGAGCAGGCCGAGGCCGAGCTGCTGGCACGGTGCGTCGTCGGAGCGCCGTCGCGACCGGTGCTCGCGGAGGCGTTCGAGATCGCCGACGATGCGCTGAGCGGACCGATCTGCATCGCGTGCGTGGAGTGCGGGCAACCGCTGCAAGCACCGGTCGACGTGCAGCGCCTCGTCCTCGAAGGCCTGCAGCGGTGCGCGCTGACGCTCGACTACGAGCTGCATGTGCTGGCCAGCGCGTACGGCTGGTCGCTGCGCGAGATCGAGTCGCTGCCCGACGCTCGCCGCCGCCACCTCGTCAGCCTCGTCGCCGAAGGACGATGAGCCCGCCCTCGGCGATCGGAAGGCTTGCCGCCCGCGCGCGGCGCCCGGCGGTGGCCGTCCCCGGTGCGTCGCCGGGGATCGAGGTCGTGCAGGCGCCGCAGCCGGTCGCGGCGCCGCGCCCGAGCGTGTCGCTCCCGGCGCCCGGCCTTGCGCCCGTCCCAGCGTCTGCGGTAGCGCCGGCGCCGTCCGTTGCGGCCGCGACGCTCGCCGCGCCCGGCTCAGCGGCGGGGCGCGCCGCCGGGCCGTCCGCGCGCCGGGCTGACCCGGCTGCGGGGAGCGGCGCGGACGCGGGGGACGGAACCGGTGCGCCGCAGGCCGTCGCCGAGGCGCTGCTCGATCGTGCGGGCGCGACGCAGCCCGCCGCGGCGCACGTCCCCGCGGGAGCGCCCGCGTTGGCGGATGCGGCGCCGCTCGCGGCGGCGAGCCCGGCGCCCACGATGCCGGCGTCGCGGGCGGCGCGCGGTGCGCACGCCATGCCGGCGAATCGGGAGGCGAACCCTGCGCATCCCGGGCACGTGTCGCCCCCCGGCGACCGCGCCGCGGGTCCGGCTGGCGCCCCCGGCTGGCAGATCCTCGCCGAGCCGTCTGCGGACCCGCCGGACTCCGAGGGACTCGCCGAGCGCTCGTCCGGCCAGCCGCCGGCCCCGGGCATGCCGGCGGCAGCGACGCCCGTGACGGGCGCGCAGCCGCGCGCGGTGGCCGACCACACCCGACCCACGGAGCCCGTGCGCGCCGCGGCGACGGTGGCCGTCCTGGCCCCGCAGCCCCCGGGGACGCCGCCGGCCGTCGGCGCCGGGAGCGTCGCGGCCGCCGGGGCGACCCCAACGCCTACGCCCTCCGGGCCGCCGAACGTCGTGATCGACCGCATCGAGATCGTCACACCGCCGGCGCAACCGCGCTCCCCCGACCCGTTCGCCTCGCTGGCCGACCGCCGCGGCGGCCGCTCGCGCCACGGAAGGGGCCGTCGCTGATGGCCGGCATCAGCGCGATCCAGGGCGTCGACGACACGCTGAAGACGGTCGTCGACGGCGCGGTCGACGACCTCCTGCCCAAGCCGCTGGTCACCGTCGGGCCGCTGGACCGCGATCACGACGGCCTGCGCCTGAATTGGTTTCTGTACCGGATCGTCCCCAACGCGGCGTTTCGCAACATGGAGCCGCCGCAGACCGGGTGGCGCACGGCCCGCGGCAACCCGCCGCTCGCGCTGACGCTGCAGTACCTGCTGTCGGCGTTCCCGGCGGCGCCCACCGACGCCGGCGACCAGGACCAGTTCGCCCACATCGCCCTCGCCGCGGCGATGCAGGCGCTGCACGCCAACGCGATCATCGGCGACGGCCACCCGGCGCTCGCGCTCAGCGCCGGCCCGCTCGTCGAGCCGCTGCGGATATCGCTCGAGTCGCTCGACCTCGAGTCCCTGTCGAAGCTGTGGACCGCGACGACCGACCCGCTGCGGCTGTCCGTCGGCTACCAGGTCGGGCTCGTCACCGTCGACAGCCTCGACGAGCACGTCGCCGGGCCGCCGGTGCGCACGCGGCGGCTCGCCGTCGTGCCCTCGATGGGCCCGCACATCACGTCCGTCGATCCGCAGCGGGCGAGCTTCGGCGACGAGCTCCTCGTCGCCGTGAACGGCCTGAGCACCGGCGCGACGTTCTCGCTCGCGCGCGATCCGCGGGATCCGCCCGGCCCCGCGGGCGGCTGGCCGATGCTCGAGATCTCGGCGCCGCCGGCGCCGCCCGGCCATGTGCGTCTGGGCCTGCCGCGCGGCGACCTCGCGCCCGGCCCGCGGCGCCTGGACGTCACCGTCGTCGACAGCGGCCTGCCGTTCGGCAGCGACAGCATCGGCCTGACGGTCGTGCCGTTGGTGACCGGCCCCGCCGGACCCCTGGCGAAGGGCGTGCCGCTGGCGCTCGACACCGCGCACGGCGCGCCCGACGTCGAGGTCTTCCTCGACGGCGCGCGGCTGGACGTCGCGGCGGCGCCGGCGCCGACGGCGACCGAGCTCACCGTGACGATCGGACCGGCGACGCCGGCCGGGCCGGCCACGATCGCCCTGCGCGCCGGCAAGGTCGCCGGCCCCGACGTGACCGTCGAGGTCGCGCCATGAGCACCGTCAGCACGCCCTCGCGGCGCCCGCGTCGCGACATCTCCCCGGCGCCGGCCCCGCCGCGCCTTGCGGTCGACCTCGAGATCCTCCGGATCGCCTGCGCCGCGTACCTCGAGCACCTGCGCGCGCTGTGGAGCGAAGCCGATCACGCCGATCATGCGGCGGGCGCCGACGTACAGCGGATCGTCGCGGCGGTGGGCGCGCGGCCGCGCCCCGGCGCGCAGGACCGCTCGCGCGTGCGTTCGCTGCTCGCGCAGGAGGCGCCCGCGAGCGACCCGCTCGCGCGCATCGGCGCGGCGCTGCGCCTGGACCGCGGCGAGGAGCTGCTCGTCGCGGCAGCCTGGTGGGCGCAGGCCGATCCGCAGTTCGCGATCCTGCTCGGCTGCGCGCACGACGACGGCGCTCGGCGCTTCGCCACAGCCGCGCTGCTGGCGCTCGTGCTCGAGCCGCTGGGCATCGAGATCGTGGCCGCCGTCGACGACGGCTGCGCGCTCGTGCGCTGCGGCGTGCTCGAGCCGGGCGCGGGGGCCATCCAGCCACTCGAGCTGACGGCGACCGCGCGGCTGCTGCTCGGCGGCGACGCGCCACGGCCGCTCGTCCCGCCGACCCCCGCCCCGCCACGCCTGCACGCCGCACGCGACGCGCTGGCACGGCACATCGCCGGTGCGCATGCGGCCGCGCCCGTGCTGCTGCGCGGGCCCGCCGGGATCGGCCGGCGCGACCTCGCCGCCCAGGCGGCGACGATCGCCGGACTCGTGGCCGTCGGCGCGGGCCCGGCCGCGGAGCTCAAGCTGCTGGCACGCGCGCGCGTCGCGTTGCCCGTGGTTGCGGCGGCCGACGTCGCGGCGCTGGACTGGAGCGCCGGCGACGGGCCGCTCGTCGCCTACGGGCCGCCCGGCGAGCAGGCCGCCGGCGCGTTCGTCGTCGACCTTCCGGCGCCCGGGCATGCCGAGCGCGAGCTGTGCTGGCGCGAGGCCGTCGAAGGGGACCTCGCGCAGCGGCTCGCGGCGCGCTTCGCCTTCACCGAGGGCGAGATCGCCACGGCGATCGAGCGCGCCCGCCAGGACAGCACCTGGTCCGGGCGCGAGCTCGACGGCGAGCTCGTGTGGTCGGCCGCCAGGCGCGAGGCGCAGCACGCGCTGCAGAACGTCGCCGCGCTGGTCACACCGGCCTACTCGCTCGAGGACCTCGTCCTCGACGACGACACCGCCGCGCGGCTGCACGAGCTCGTCGCGCACGTCGCGCTCCAGCACGTCGTGCTCGACCGCTGGGGCTTTCGCGCGCGCCTTCCCCGCGGCCAGGGCGTCGCCGCGCTCTTCGCCGGGCCTCCCGGCACCGGCAAGACGACCGCCGCCGAGGCGATCGCCTCAGAGCTCGGCCAGGACCTCTACCGGATCGACCTGTCCGCGGTCGTCTCGAAGTACATCGGCGAGACCGAGAAGAACCTCGCCTCGGCGTTCGACGAGGCCGAGCGCGGCAGTGCCGTGTTGCTCTTCGACGAGGCGGATGCGCTCTTCGGCAAGCGCACGGAGGTCCGCGACGCGCACGACCGCTACGCGAACCTCGAGGTCTCCTACCTGCTGCAGCGCGTCGAGACGTTCACGGGCCTCGTGCTCCTGGCCACCAACCGCCAGGCCGCGATCGACGAGGCGTTCCTGCGCCGCCTGCGCTTCGTCATCCGCTTCCAGGCGCCCGACGCGAGGCTGCGCCGGCGCCTGTGGCAGCGCTCGTTCGCGCCCGGCGCCCGGCTCGGCGAGCTGGACTTCGACGCGCTCGCGTCGGCCGAGCTGTCCGGCGGCCACATCCAGGCGGCGGCGCTGTCGGCGGCGTACCTCGCGGCCCGCGCCGAGGGCGTGATCGAGCCGGAGCACGTCGAGCGCGCGCTCGCGCGCGAGTACGACAAGCTCGGCAAGTCCTGGACCGGCCTGCGGCCCGGGGGGCGGCCGTGATCGAGCGCCGCCCCCTGCGGATCGCCGTCCGGGCATCGGCCGCGCCCGCGCCGCACCTGCTGCGCGCCGCGATCGCCGCGCGCTTGGCCGGGCGGCCGTTCCCCACGCGTGTCGAGGACGAGATCGCGGTCCAGGTCGCCGCCGCTGTGCGGGCGAACGGCACGGAGCGCCGGCCATGCTGATCAAGGGCGCGCTCGCCTCCTTCAGCGACCCCCTGCTCGGCGTCATCCCGACGATCGTGCCCTTCCAGTACAACCCGACGGAGATCACGCGCGTCCTGCGGACCGAGGCTCCTCCGGCGCCCGCCGGCGCTTCGGGCTCGGCGCTCAACGCGGCGCGCCCGGCGCCCGAGGACTACACGCTGTCGCTCGAGCTCGATGCCACCGATGGCCTCGAGAAGAGCGGGCCGCTGACGACGGTCTTCGGGATCTCGCCGAAGATCGCGGCGATCGAGATGCTCATGCAGCCCGTCGGCTCGTCGCTGCTCGGAGGACTCGCCGGCGCGCTGACCGGCGGGCTGCTCGGCGGCGGGGGCGCGACGGTGCCCGCCGGCAAGCTCCCGCTCGTGCTCTTCGTCTGGGGACCCGGGCGGATCACGCCCGTCCGGCTGTCCTCGCTGACCGTCCACGAGACCGCGTTCGACGAGCTGCTCAACCCGATCCAGGCGAAGGCCGATCTCGGCTTCACCGTCCTGCGCTCGGGCGACATCCCCGCCGACGACACGATCGCCCAGGCCGCGGCGAAGTACTACCAGGGCTCGCGCGAGGTCAAGGCCGTGCTGTCGCTCCCGCAGATCCTGGAGACCGGCTGATGGCGGGCGGGCGCTACGACAAGCTCCCGTCGGTGGCCGTCACGGCGCCCGACGGCTCGCAGCGGGTGCTCGGCGTGCCGCGCGTGGTGCCGGCGCCGGCGCTGCGCGGCTTCTACGTCGTGCGCGCCGGAGACCGCCTCGACCTGCTCGCGCAGATCGCGGCCGGCGACTCCACCCGCTGGTGGGTGCTCGCCGATGCCAACCCCTTCCCCGACGCGACGCGCCTGGAGATCCCGGGCCAGACGATCGAGCTGCCCGATGCCTGACACGCAGCTGCTCATCGAGCTCGACGGCGACGCCGTCGCGGACGCCGACCTGCACGACCTCGTCGACATCCAGGTCGAGGAGGCGACGCACGACGCGGACGCCGCGACGCTCACCGCCAACCTCGTCCCGGGCGCCGACGGCGAGTGGACGAGCCTGCTGGACGCGCTCGTCACGCCGCGCACGCCGCTCGTCGTGCAGGTCACGCGCGGCGATGTCGTCTACCGCTTCGAAGGCCAGTCGACCGAGGCCTCGTGGGACATCGACGCCGGCGGCGCGAGCAAGCTCACGATCAAGGCGGTCGACCGCACGCTCGAGCTCGACCTCGAGGAGAAGATCCATGCCTGGCCCGGGATGTCCGAGAGCGCGATCGCGGAGGCGATCTTCTCCGACCACGGGATGACCGCGCAGGCCGAGGCGACGCCGGCGGGCCCGGACGCCGACGTGCACACCCTCATCCAGCGCTCGACGGACTGGGCGTTCCTGCGCTCGCTCGCCGCGCGCTGGGGCTACGTCACGTACATCGAGTCGACCGACGGGCGCAGCACCGGCCACTTCCACCCGCTCGACCCGCTGCAGGACCCGCAGGGCGAGCTCGCCCTCGGCTTCGGCGGCGACGCCCTGCGCGTCCAGGCGCAGGCGCAGCTCGTCGGCAGCGAGACCGTGCGCGCGCAGCGCATCCCGCCGCTGTCGGACACGCCGCTCAGGGGCGAGGCGGCCGGCGACGACGTGCCGCAGGGCCAGACGTCACTCGGCGGCCAGGCGGTGGTGCTGCTGGCGCCCGAGGATCTCGACGGCGAGGTCGAGCCGCTCGCCGCCGCGACCGGGCTCGCGCAGGCCACCGCGTTCGCGGTGCGGCTCAGCGTCGAGATCGACACCGCGGGCGCGGGGACGCTGCTACGCGCGAAGCGGACGGTCCTCGTGAAGGGCCTGGGCTCGTCGCTGTCGGGGCTCTACCTCGTCGAGCGCGTGCGCCACATCGTCTCCGTCGACAGTCACCGCCAGCAGATCGAGCTGTCGCGCAACGCGCTCGGGCTGACCGGCGCTGAGCCGTTCGACACGGGAGGGCTGCTGCCATGATCGAGCGTTTCCACGGCAAGTTCATCGGCATCGTCGAAGACAACGACGATCCCAAGGGCCTGATGCGGCTGCGGGTCACGGTCGCCGAGGTGTTCGGGGACGAGCCGACGGGCTGGGCGATGCCGTGCAGCCCCTACGCCGGCTCGGGCGTCGGCCTCGCCGCGGTGCCGCCGATCGGCAGCCTCGTGTTCGTCGAGTGGCCCGCGGGCGACATCAGCCGCGTGCCGATCTGGTCCGGCGGGGCGTGGCCGGACGGCGAAGGCGTCGGCGACGCTGGGCCCGACGCGCTCGTCCTCACGACGCCGGCCGGGCACCGCGTCGTGCTGCGCGACGCATCGGGCAGCGAGGCGATCGAGGTCGAGGCGGCGTCGGGCGCGAAGCTCGTGCTCGACGCCAACGGCATCGTCATCGACTTCGGCGGCCAGAAGATCGAGATGACGCGCGCCTCGATCTCGATCAACGGCGGCGCGCTGGAGGTGCGCTGATGGGCGCGTACGTGCTCGACGCCGGCGCGACGATCACCTGCCCGCACGGCGGGCAGGCGACGGTCGTGCCGCGCGCGACGCGCGTGTCGCTTGGCGGCAATCCGCCGCTGCTCGTCGACGACGTCGCGACGATCGCCGGCTGCGCGTTCAACGTCTCAGGGGCGCCGTCGCCATGCCTGCGGTTGCAGTGGCTGATGCCCGCGACGCGCGCGACGGTCGAGTCCTCCCCCGTCCTGCTGTCGAGCTCGGTCGCGATGTGCCTGAACGCCGCCGGCGCCCCCCAGGGCACGGCCCTGGTCTCCGGCTTCCAGACGCGGGTGCAGGCGCAATGACCTGGGCACGCCACCCGTACCGGCTGACGCCCGCTCGGCGACTCGCGCAAGCCGACCCGGATCGCCACATCGCCGACCTCGTGCGGCTCGTGCTGCTGACGGGACCCAACGAGCGCGTGCACCGCTCCGACTTCGGCGCCGGCCTCGGCGCGACCGTGCTCTTCGAGCCGCTCGACCGGGCGCTCGTGGGGATCGTCGAGGTCCGCGCCCGCGGCTCGCTGGAGCGCGCGCTCGGCGACCGGATCGAGGTGCTGGAGGTGGCTATCGGCAGCTCCGGCGAGTCGACGCTCGTCGCGAGCGTGACGTACCGGCTGCTGGGATCGGACACGCGCTCGCGCGTGGAGGTGGCTCTTGAGCGCTGACGGCCTCACGCTGGCGCCGACGTGCCCGCCGTCGGCGCGACCGGAGCGCCTCTTCGACCCGGCGAGCGGCGTGCACGGCCTGCGCGCGGCACGCGCGCGGATCGCCGGCCCCGACCGGATCGTCGACGTCTGGCTGTACCAGGACCCGCCGGTCGGCCTCGACGTCGCGGGCCTGTGGACGCTCGTGCCGCCGCCCGGCGGGGCGCCCGTCGCGGTCGCGGGCGCCGCGCTCGTCGCAACGCCCGCGCCGCACGTCGAGCTCACGCTCGCCGGCAAACCGGACCCGTCGCGCTACCGGCTGGATCTCGCGCCGCCGCCGGCGATCGCGTTCGATCCGCTGCGCACCTGGCTTGCCCTGCGGCTTCGCCCTGAGTGCCCCGATCTCGGCAGCTGCTTCGAGCCGGCGTCAGCGCCCCCGCCGGCGGCCCGCTCCCCCGTGCGCAGCTACCTCGGGCGCGACTGGCAGGGCCTGCGGCGCGAGCTTGTCGAGGAGCTGCTGCGCCGCGACCCCGCGGCCGACCTCTCGATCGCCGATCCGACGATCACGCTCATCGAGCTCATGGCGCACGCCGGCGACCTGCTCGCCTATCGCCAGGACCGCGTCGCGACCGAGGCCTACCTCGAGACCGCCCGCCTGCGGACCTCCGTCCGCCGCCACGCGCGGCTCGTCGACTTCGCCGTGCGCGACGGCCAGGCGGCGCGGACGTTCGTGCACGTCGTCGCGGCGCCGGAGGCGGCGCCGGTGGCGGTGACGGCGGGCAGCGTCGCGGTCGACGCGTTCGGCTCGGACCTCGCGTTCGCGCTCGAGGCGCCCATCACGGCCGATCCGGTGCTCGGCGAGATCGCGATCTACGATTGGGGCGAGGAGGCCTGCTGCCTGCGAGCGGGCGCGACGGAGTGCGTGCTCGTGCGGCCGCTGCCGGCCGACCCGCTCGGCGACGCCTGGCTCGCACCCGGCGATCTGCTCGCCTTCGAGGTCGTCGACCCCGGTGACGCGGGCGTGCACAGTGACTGGTCGCGCCGGGTGCGTTCGTGGCCCGCGACCGACGCCGCGGGCGATCCCGCGTTTCGCGAGCCGCTCTCCAGCCGCCGCGCGCAGGTCGTCGAAGTCACGGCGGTGACGCCGTTCGCGGACCCGCTGCTCGGGGCCGGGCTGGCCCTCTACGTCGTGCGCTGGCGCGCGCAGGACGCCCTCGAGCGCTCCTACAGCGTCGGCATCGACGCGACGCGCGGCGCTCCCGAGGTCACCGTCGCGCGCGCCAACCTCGTGCCGGCCCACCAGGGCAGGCTCGTGGACGGACCCGCGACGCTCGCCCGCCGCGTGCCCGACTGGGCCGACCCCGCGACGACCGCCCCGGCGGAGTTCTCGCTCGTCGCCGCGGGCAGCCCGGCAAGCCCGCGCGGCCCCGGTCCCGGCCTGGCGATCGGCCCCGACGGTCCGTACGGGCTCGAGGTGCGCGTGACGCTGCCGTCGCAGGTGACCGTCGCGGCGCAGCGCCTGGGAAGCCTGCTCGACGCGCGTCCCGGGGAGCTGTCGGTCGTCGTGGAGCTCGAGGAGCGCGAGGCGCCGGTACTGCGCTTCGCCACGGGCGCGATCGGGCTCGCGCCCCCGCTTGGCAGCACGGTCAGCGCCGCCTACGAGATCGGCGGCGGATCGCGCGGCAACGTCGCGGCGAACGCGCTCACCGTGCTCGAACGCAACGCGGCCCCCGCGGGCCAGGCCCCCGCATGGCAGACCGTCGAGGGCGTGACGGTCCGCAACCCCGCGCCCGCGACCGGCGGCGCCGAGCCGACGCCGCTGGACGTCGTGCGCCGCGACGCACCCGAGGCGTTCGCCATCGAGCCGCGCCGCGCGGTGCTGGCGGCCGACTACGCCGAGGCCGTGCTGCGCGTCGACAGGGTTCAGCGCGCGATGGCCCGGCGCGCGTGGTCGGGCTCGTGGCCGGTCGTCGACACGGTCGTCGACCTCGAGGTCGAGGGCGACGCCGCCGGCCAGACGTCGGCCGAGCTGCAGGCGCTGCTCGATGACGTGCGCATGCTCGGCACGGAGGTCGCGGTCCTCCCGGGCACCCCGGTCGGGCTGTTCGTCGCGCTCGACGTGTGCGCCGACCGCACGGTGCGGGCCGAGCGCCTGCGCCGCGACATCCTCGCGCTCCTGCGCCCCGGCAGCGACGAGCGACCCGGCGTGTTCCACGCGAGCCGCCTCCAGCTCGGCGCGGCGCTGTACCTGTCGGCCGTCGTCGCGGCCGTCGCGCACCTGCCCGGCGTCGACGCGGTGCAGGTACGCGAGGCGCGGCGGCTCAGCGATCTTCCCGGGACGGTGGCGGATGTCATCGCGTTTGGCTCCGACGAGGTCGGCGTGCTGGACGACGACCCGGCGCGGCCCGAGCGCGGCCGTCTCGACGTGAAGGTGCGCGGCGGACGATGAGCTGCTCCGCCACCCCCGGCTGCGGCGACGTGCCTCGCGGCCTCGGACTCGTCGCGCCGCCCGCCGGGCTCGACGTGCTGCAGCGCCGGGTCGGCGACTTCGATCGCTTCGCCGCGGATCTCACGCTCCGGATCGAGCGCCGGCAGCTCGACGGCACGCTGCTGGGCAGCGCCTGGGACGTCGAGGGCGACCCGCTCGCCGCGCTGCTCGTGGAGCTGTGGGCATACGTCGCGGAGATCGTCGCGGCGTACACGGAGCTGACCGCGGGCGAGGCCTACCTGCAGACCGCCGTCGACTGGACGGACCTGCGGCGCCTCGCCGCGCTCGTCGGCTACAAGCCCCGGCCGCGGATCGCCGCGCAGGGCTTTGCGCGCTTCGAGGTCGACCGCAACGCCGACCCGCTCGTCCCGGCCGGCACGCGCGTCCAGGCGCCGGGAACCCCGCTGCGCCCCTCGCAGACGTTCGAGGTCGCCCGCGACACCCCGCTGCGGTCGGACTGGGATCGCCTGACGGCGACGTGGGTGCCGGTCCCGGCCAGCATCGAGGATCGCGAGCTGCGCCTCGTCGGAGATCCCGGCTTCCGCGCCGGCGACCTCGTGCTGTTCGTCGAGGAGACACCCGTCACCCCGCCGCCGGTGTGGACGTTCTGGTCGGCGTACTTCTGGTCGATCTTCTTCGACTGGATGATCTCGCTCATCACGTCGCCGCCGTCCAAGGCGCTGCCGCTCGCGGTCGCGAGCGTCGTCTCCAAGCAGGTCGAGCTCGGGACGACGCTCGTCGAGTTCGACCGCGAGCTCGGACGGGTCCTCGACTCGGAGTCGGCGCCCTACGCCGCCTACCGCGTGACCGCGTCCGCCGGGCAGGCCCGCCGGCTCACGAAGGTGCTCACGATCGTCGACAACGACGTGACGCCGAAGAACGTCGACGGCAGCTACGAGGTGAGCGGCGGCCCGGTCACGGCGACCTCGATCGTGCTCGACACCGCGCTCGACGACCTGTCCGCCGGCCAGACGGTCGCGATCGTCGACTGGGCCGAGGGCACCTGCGACGTCGTCGAGGTCAAGGCGCACAAGCCGATCTCCTGGGAGGTGGCGCCGGGAACCCCGACGCGGACCTCGAAGCTCGAGTTCTCCGCCACCGACCCACCCCCGGTGCTCGACCACCCGAGCGGCCCGCTCACGGTCTACGTCGTCGACCGCCGCGTCATCGCGCGCCACCACGAGTTCCCCGCGGAGCGTCCCGCAGACCTGACGAAGGGCCAGCTGCGCATCCATCCCGAGCCGGCGCTCGTGCCCGAGCGCATCGCCGTGCAGACGCTCGTCGACGGCAAGCCGACCTGGGAGGTGCTGGCGTGCAGGGCGGCCGACGCGCAGGAGGAGCAGGTCGCCGGGTCGCCGCCGTCGGTCGCGCGCGGCTTGATCCTCGACCTCCTCGACGACGGCCCGCGCGGCTCGTTCGCGAAGGCCGCGGCGAGCGCGAACCTCGCGCGCGTGCGACACGGCGAGACGACCGCGGCGGTCGCCGGCAGCGGCGACGCGACGCACGCCGGCCAGCGCTTCACGCTCCCCGACGCGCCGATCGCCTACGACCTCGACGACGCCGGGAGCGTCGTCCCGACGCAGGACCTGCGCGTCGACGGCGTGCGCTGGGACGAGGTCTCGAGCCTCTACGGTCAGGGCGCGCACGACGTGTTCGCCGCGCAGCTCGAGGTCGACGGCGCGATCACCGTGCGCTTCGGCGACGGCGCGCAGGGCGCCCGGCTGCCGAGCGGCCGCGCCAACGTCCGCAGCACCTACCGTGTCGGCGGCGGCACCGTCGGCGAGCTTGGCTCGGGTGAGATCGACAGCCTGCTCGGCAGCGTCCGCGGCGTGAAGAAGGTGCAGGGCGCGGGACCGACGACGGGGGGTGCCGACCAGGACGACGAGCGCGACCTGCGCACGCTCGTGCCGGCGCGCGCGCGGGCGTTCGGCCGCGCGATCTCGGTCGCGGATCTCGTCGACCTCAGCCGCGGCTACCCGGGCGTCACCCACGCGGCGGCGTGGAACGGCAGCGGCCCGCCGTCATGCTCGTGCGGCGCGATCGGGCTGCACCTCGCCTTCCTGCGCGCCGGGACGAGCGGCCCGCGCTCGCCGCTGGCGCCGGAGATCGCGCTGCTGGCGAGCTTCCTCGACGCGCGACGCGACGCGACCGTGCCGCTGTGCGTGTGCGCCGGCGAGCTCGTCGCGGTCACGCTCGATGCCACGCTCGCGACCGATCCGCGCAGGCTCGCCGCCGACGTCGCCGCCGCCGCGCGGGCGTCCGTCTTCGATCCCGCCGGCCCGCTCGCCGCGCGGCACCGCGAGCTCGGCCAGCCACTGGACCGCTCGGACGTCTACGCGGTGCTGCACGGCGCGACGGGCGTCGTCGGCGTGGCGCAGCTGACCGTCCCCGGCGCCATCGGCGACATCGGACGCCTGAGCGCGGCGCGCCACGAGCTCGTCGTCGTCGATGCGGCGTCCTCGATCGCGGGGAGCCCGGCATGACGCCGGCCCGCCCCACGATCGCCGACTGGCTGCCGCCCGCGCTGCGCGACGGCCCCGACGGCGAGCCGGGAGCGCCGCGCCTGCTCGACGCCCTGCTCGACGGCGTCGAGGCACAGCGCCGCCTGCTCGAAGCGGACATCGACCAGGTCTGGGACGACCTCTTCATCGAGAGCTGCGCGGACTGGGCGGTGCCGTACATCGGAGCGCTGCTCGGGCTGCCGCCCGACACCGAGCGCCTCGAGGTCGCCTACGCGATCGCACTGCGCCGCCGCAAGGGCACGCCGGCCGCGCTGGAGGACTTCGCCGAGATCCTCACGGGCTGGACGGTGCGCGTGCTCGAGGGCTGGCAGATCACGCTGTGGGCGCAGCGCCTCGGCCATCCGCCGCCGCCGCGGATCGCGTCGCTGAACGTCGCCGACGGGACGCGCCACCGCGCCGGCACCCCGTTCGAGCGCGCCCGCCGCAGCGTCACGCCCGGCGGACCGTGGTCCCCGCGCGCCGCGACGGCGGTCGTGTGGCCGTGGCAGGTGCGCACGTACCTCGCGACGCAGGCCGCGCCGCTGACCGGCATCGCGAGCCGCTTCGCGCTGCACCCCCTCGGCTGCGAAGCGCCGCTGTACATCCGCCCGCGCCCTCGGCGCCTGTCGAGCGACGTCGGCGCCGCCGCGGGGCGCTCGCGCACCGGCGACGAGCTCGACGCTCCGGTGCGCGGGACCTATCGCGTCATCGAGGCGCTCGCGTCCGACGGCCAGATCACGTACGGCACGAACTGGACGATCGCCCCGGAGCACGCGCTCGCCGCGGGCGCTGCGAGCGAGGACCCGACGCTGCTCGCGCTCACGGTCGACGGCGCCCCGGTCCCCTGGGGGCAGCTGCGCTTCGGCGCCCTGGCGCCGGGTGTCGCCGCGCCCCAGCCGCCGGCCGCCGACGAGGTCGTCGTCGACGTCGCCCGCGGGCATGTCGAGCTCGGATCGTCGCTGCAGGGGGCCGTGCGGGCGACGTGGCACCGGCCGGTGCCCGGCGAGCTCGGCGCGCTGACCGGCGACAGCGAGGTCGATCCCGCCGCACGCGTCGTCGTCGAGGTCAACCCGGCGGCGCCGGTCCTCGGCAACCGCGTCCAGACGCTCGCCGCGGCATTCGCGCTGGCGCAGACGCTGACCGCGCCGTTGGACCCCGCGCTGTCGGCGCGCGGGCGGCCCGACGTCGAGATCCGCCTGCTGACGTCCGACCGGCTCGCGGCGCCGGCCGCGCTGACGTTCACCCCCGCGGTCGCGCGCTGGCGGATCGTCGCACCGCGGCCGCAGACGCCGGTCCTCACCGGCGATCTCAGCCTCGACCTGCCCGGCGCGACGGTCGAGCTCGAGGGCTTCCTGCTCGACGGCGACCTGCGCTTGGGCCCACGCCTGGAGTGCGTGCGCGCCGCCCACCTGACGATGCATCCCGCGGCCGGCCGCGAGGTCCAGATCGCCGCCGATGCCTGGGGCGTCGGGTTCGAGGCGCGCCACTGCATCCTCGGCGCGATCCGCGCGGGCATCGCGGCCGAGGCGATCTTCGTCGAGGACTCGATCGTCGATGCCCGCGGAGAGCCGCTTGCCGTGTGCGGCGCCCCCGCCGGCGGGACGCCGGGCAAGGCCGCGATCGCCGGGGTCGGCGCGCATGCGCCCGCGCTGCGGGCGAGCGGCGCAACGTTCGTCGGACCCGTCGAGCTCGAGGCCGTCAGCGCCGTCGACTGCCTCTTCCTCGACGGGCTCGAGGTCGTCCAGACGCAGGAGGGCTGCCTGCGCCACTGCTATCTCGGCCCGCCGCTCTCGACGCCGCCCGCGCACCCCACGACGTACCGTTGCCTGTCCACGCCGGCGCCCACGTTCTCGTCGATCGGCTTCGAGGGCGCCGGCTACTACGCGCTGGCACTCGAGCCGGTGCATCCACTGCAGACGGCGGCGAGCGACGGCGGCGAGGTCGGCGCCTATCACCACGCGCGCCGCGCGGCCGCACTCACCAACCTGCGCCGGCGGATCGCCGAGTTCGTTCCGCTCGGCCTGCGTCCCGGCCTGACCATGGCCCCCTGGGAGGAATAGATGTCCGGCGACTACACGAAGGTTCCCCTGCGCCCCGAGGAACGCTGGACCGCGGCCCGGATGCAGCAGGGCCGGGTGCTGCTCGACCACGACTGGAACCTCAACATCGACGCGGCGGCGCGCGCGGCGCGCCACGCCGCGGCCGACGTCATCGGCGCGGCCGGCGTCGTCGCGGGCAGCGCCGACTTCCTCATCGGCGTCACGCCCGCCGGCACGCTGGACCTCACCGTCCACGGCGGCCGGATGTGGGTCGACGGCCTCGAGGCGCTCGCGCCGTCGGACACGACGTACCTCGCGCAGGAGCAGATCGCCGCGCTGCCGGTGGGCGGGCGGGCGTTCGTCTATCTCGATGCCTGGGAGGAGCACGTCGCGCCGGGCGAGGACCCGTCGATGGTCGATCCCGCGCTGGCGCCGATCGACGCGACCGCCCGCGCGCGCGTCGGCTACCGCGTGCGCGCCGTCGCGACGACGGCGCTGACCTGCACGGACGCCTGGGCCGCCGTCGAGCCGACGCTGGAGGGCACATCGACGGGGCCGCTGACGATCGCGCGCGTCGCCGACGCCGGTCCGGCGGACCCGTGCGCGCCGCCCGGAGACCCGCAGGGCCAGCTGCCGAACGGGCTGCTGCGCGTCGAGGTGCTCGACTCCGGCAGCGCCGCGAGTGCTCGCTTCGCGTGGTCCTACGAGAACGGTGCGACGGCCGTGGCCGTCGCGCGCGACGATGTCGGCGCGCCGCGGATCGCGGGCGCCACCGTCACCCTCGTCCCGTCCGCGTCGGCGAAGTTCGCGACCGGTGAGCGCGTCGAGGTGTCGTGGCTCGCGCGGCGCGCCGACCGGGTGGCGCACGGCGCGCTCTACACGATCGCGTCGCCGCCCGCGACCGGCGCCGGGGGCGACGTGCTGACGCTCGAGCGGGCCGTCACGGTGCCGACGAACGCAGCGGGCATCGTCGTGCGCCGCTGGGACGGCGAGGCGATCGGCGCAGCGGCGGCCACCAACGCGATCCTGCGCAGCGGGACGGACCTCGGAGTCCAGTTCACCGCCAAGTCGGGCACCTACCTCGCCGGGGACTGGTGGGGCTCGCGCCTGCGTGAGGAGGAAGGTGTCGGCCTGGAGCTGCGGACGGACGCCGCGCCGGATGGCCTGCGCCACGTCTTCGCGCCGCTCGCGCTCGTCGATCTCGGCGCGCGCACCCTGCTGAGCGACTGCCGTCCGACGTTCGTCCCGCTGACCGAGCTCAAGCTCGGCGGCGGCTGTTGCACGGTCACGGCCAAGCCGGGCGACGACCTGCAGGCGGCGCTCGACAGCCTGCCGCCCGAGGGCGGTGAGCTGTGCCTCGCCGCCGGCCTCTATGAGCTGGGCGGCCCGCTGCGCGCCAGCGGGCGACGTCGCATCGTCATCTGCGGCGCCGGCCCCGCGACGATCCTGCGCGCGGTCGCGACCGAGGCCGCGCTGCTGATCGAGGACTGCGACGAGATCGAGGTGAGCCGGGTGCTCGTCGAGGGCGCCGTCGCGCAGGGCGCCGGCGACAAGCACCTCAACGGCGCGATCACCGTCACAGGCTCGCGCAACGTCACGATCGCCGACTGCTCGCTGTCGTGCCCGGAATCGCGCGACGGCTACGAGCAGACATGCCTGACCGTGCGCCCGAGCGAGACCCGCAGCCCGACCGATGTCCGCATCGAACGCAACCGCATGTCCGTCGGCCCGTGGCAATCGGGCATGCTGATCGTCGGCTGCGCGCAAACGCTGGTCGCCGGCAACGCGGTCGCGCTGACGCCCGCGGCCGACGACGGCCTGACGGGCTCGCGCGAGGTCCTGGCCTCCGAGCTCGCGCGGCTCGTGCGAGAGGCCACGCCGGTGGGCGCCGACGCGTCCGTGCGGCAGGTGCTCGTGCGCGGCACGCCCGTCGCCGTCCGCACGAGCCACGCAGCCGGGCCGCTCATCGACGCCGTCGCGCCGATGGTCACGGCGGGCCAGCTGAGCCGCCACGGCGCGCGCAAGGCGCTGCGCAACGCGGCCCGCCGGGCGGTGTCCGACGACGTGCTCGGCGCCCTGTCGCCGGATGCGCGCGCGGTCGTCGTCAACGCGCGCCAAGGTCTGCGAGCCGCATGGCAGGGGATCGTCGTCGGCGGTCCGACGACGGGCTCGGTGCAGATCCTCGACAACGTCATCGACGGCGCCGTGCAGGGCATCCACGTCGGCGTCTCGGACCCGAAGACCGCCGCACGCGAGCTCGCCTCGGAGGTGCTCATCTCGCGCAACGTCGTGCACGCGCGCGTGCCGCGTCAGTACGACCGCGACCGCTTCGCGATCCTCGTCGCGAACGCGCGCAGCGTCCACGTCACCGACACGATCGCGACGCTCGTGCGCCCGCCGGCCGCCAACTCCCGCGCCCCGCTCGTCAGGCTGGTCTTCCGCACACCGGTGACGCCCGTCGAGGCGATCCGCCTCCATGGCGAGCTCGGGCCGTTCGTGTGCGTGCGCCAGTCGAGCCTGCGCGGCTTTCAGACCGGCGTCGTCGTCAGCTCGCTCGCGGTCCCGGAGCAGCGCATGTGGCTCGTCGCCGAGACGATGGCCGTCGGCGCCGCGAAGGCGCTCGACGCGCCGCCCGCCGTCGACCGGGAGCGCAACGTCCCATGAGCCCGAGCGACCACGCCCGCAAGCCGCATGAGGCGCACGAACGCTGCGGTAGGATCGCTCCGCGGTACCGCGGGAGCGTCTCTCTGAGAGAACACGTGCGATGACCCACACGATGTGCGACAAGTGCGCAGGGCCGGACGAGCAGCGAAGCGCTCCCCGAACGGCGACCTCCCCCGCGGCCCCGACGGCGACCTCCCCCGCGGCGCCGGCTCGCGGGCGAGCGCCCCAGGCGGCTCCCGCGAGGGCGCCGGCGCTCTCGGAAGCCACCCGCATCGCCGCCCGGCGGGCCACGATCGTGAGCGCATCAGCGCCCGAGGGACCGACCGAAGGCCCGGATGGCGTGGTGACCGAGACGCAGTCCCTCGATGGCGGCACGGACGGCGGCGGGGTGGACGGGGGCGCCGCCAACCCCGCCGCCGATCACTGCGCTGTGACCGGGAGGTTCACCACGATTCCCTCGGGAACGCTGGTCCCGACGTTCACCGCCACCAAGCTGGGCACGTCGTTCTCCATGGTCGGCGAGTTCACGGCGCCCATCCCGTGCCCATGCGCCAGGGGCGAGTACCGGCAGTACGTGCGCGGGACATTCACCGCCAACGGCAATCCGGTCGCGCACCAGCTCGGTCCCGGGGTGCCGATGAGCGCCACGACGTTCCAGCTCGACGGCAACAGCACGACGGCGAACTACTTCGGCCGGCGCGACTTCCGGACGAGCTACACGAAGTTCACGAACCCCGACCAGGCGACCGGTTGCAGGTATGAGGGCAGCGACATCCCGGGCCTGTCGGCGGGCACCGGCACGGCGCTGGGCATCAACCTCGACTTCCGCGGCGAGCTCATCGACACGGCCAATCCGGGGACCGCGCTCGCGACGGCCACGTGGAGCGTCGTCGGTAGCGGGACCGTGCCGTGAGCCTCACCGACCAGCAGCCCATCGCGGGGGCAACCGTGTCGGCGATCGTCGCGGCCGACGAGGACGGCTGGCTTGCCACGGTCCTGATCGCCCGCGAGCCCGACCAGCCGCCGGTCGGCGCGGGCGATGTCGAGGTGCGGCTCGACGATGCCGCGGGGCACCCGCTCGAGCTGCTTGGGTCGCCGCAGGCGCAGTGGGTCGAGGCCGGCGGTTCGGCCGGTACGACGGCCAACGGTGAGTACCGCTTCCGCGGGGACAACGCTCCGCACGAGCTCGCCGTCTCGTGGCAGGGCGAGACGGTGCGCCTCGCGGTGACGCCGAGCGCAAGGAGCCCGAGATGATCCAGACGGTCACGCACGACGTGCAGCAGGCGCAGCCACCAGGAGCCGTCCGGCGCAGCCCGCCCGCGCGAACCCGGTCGCCGATCCGGCAGCCGCAGCGCACGCACGAGCTCGACGCCGTCAACCGCCGCAGCCGCGCACACGAGCTCGACGCCGTCAGCCGTCGCCGCACGTCGCCGGCGCGCGCCTGCGCCATCGCACCCACCCCCGCCTCCGCCATCGCGCTGGCCCCCGCCTCCGCCATCGCGCGCGCCCCCGCCTCCGCCATCGCGCCCGCGCCCTCCCCCGCCGCCACGCCGCGACGCTGCGCCTGCGGCGGGCTCGTCGGTCCCAGCGGCGAGTGCGCGGCGTGCCGCGCCAAGCGCGAGCAGGGCTCCGTCGCCGCGGCCCCCGACCGCGCGCTGGCGACCAGCCGCGAGGGCGCGGCCGAGGAGGATCCGACGATGATCGACGACGTCGTGGCCACGAACGCCCTGGCCTGCTACGGCACCGGCGCGGTCTCCGTCTGCAATCCGAGCACCGGCAACTACGACATCACGGGCAACACGAACACCTGCGCCTCGCGGTCGTGCTCGCAGCGCCATGAGGAGCGCCATGTCAGCGATCTGGGTCCATGCTGTCGCAAGCTCAAGAACGCCATCTCCGCGGGAGGCGATCGGAACACGCTCGTCGGCCAGTACAACACCTGGATGAACGGCGGCGCCCACGCGTGGACGGAGTGCAACGCCTACGGCGTGTCGCTCAGCTGCGTCAGCGCCCTGATGACGAGCAACAACTGCGCGACCGCGACCAGCACGACGTGCGACGAGCTGCGCGACTACCAGACCGACATGACCGCGCAGCGAACCAGCTGGTGCGCGCGAGCACCCTCGGCCCTTCCCGCCTGCCCGTTCACATGACCGCGGCGCAGGCCCGAGCGATCGCCGACAGGGCGGCGACCGCGGTCCTCGCACAGCAGACCGAGGAGCACCGCCGCCGCGACCCGGCGGTGGCGCTGAGGCTCGAGGACTACCGGTCGCGGGTCGTCAGGCGAGACACGGCCGGCGTCGACGCCTATGACGTCACGTACGCCCATGCCAACCCGGCTGTGCCGTTCGTCGTGTGGACCGGTCACCCGATGCACTTCACCGTTCGCGTGAGCTCGGCGGACGCGCGGCCGGAGATCATTCCCGGTGAATGAGGCGGTGACGGCGAGATGCACGCGCTGAGCGTCGACGGCGACGCGAGCCGGTCGCTGCGCGCGAAGCCGGACCCGTGCCGCGCACCCGCGCGGCCGCGGTCGCAGGCCAGTACGCCGGCCGGCGGTCACGAGCTGCAGCGCGTGGCCGGGCGGCGCGCGGTGCTCGGCGAGCGCCGCTGCGCATGCGGCGGCCTCATGGGCCCGACCGGCGAGTGCGCGGCGTGCCGCGCCCGCCGCCAGGCGGCGCAGGCGCCGGCCCCGGCCCCCGCCGCGGCCGAGGTGGAGCTCGACGTGCTGGACGGCGACGACGAGCGGCTGCCGGCCGACGAGCCGGCGGGCGATGCACCCGCGCCCGCCGGCCCGGCGCAGGACGAGGAGCACCCGGGCGTGCTCTGGGACTCGGTCAACGGCCAGACGGGCTGCACGCTTCCCGGCGGCACGGCCTTCACCACCACGCTGACGACGAAGTGCTACGTCGGCTGCACCGCGCAGCACGAGGCCACGCACGTCGCCGACATCAAGCCCTGCTGCGCCAAGGCGGGCGCGGCGCACGCGCAGGCGGCGGATGCCGACGCCAAGACGGCGGTCGAGGACGCGTGGGCCGCGTGGCTGAAGCTCAAGGCCAACGAGGACTGGCTCGAGAGCCGCGCCTACGAGAGGAGCGTGAGCTGCGCCGACAAGGCGCTCGCAGCGAAGAAGTGCTGGAAGGACGGTATGGCCCCGGGCGACCGGGAGTGCTGCAAGGACACCACGCACTACCGCCGCAGCTCCGAGCAGCTGCGTCAGATCGCGTCAGCCAACGCGCCTGCCGCGCTGACGAGCTGCCCCTTCACCTGACGGGCCGCGCGCGGCTCAGGCACCCGCCCCGCGGGGGGCGTAGCGGTGGTGCAGGATGAAGACGTTGCCGTCGGGATCCGCGAAGAAGGCGTTGTGGCACACGCCGCTGTCCATCTGGTGGATGAACTGCACGCCGCGCGACTCCAGCGTGGCGCGCGCGGCGTCGACGTCGTCGACACGCAGCGCGATCGGGAACGCATGTGCCACGAACTCGCGTCCGATCGCCGCGCAGTCGATCACCTGGAGGGTCAGGCTGCCGGTCTCGAACTCCGCGCCGGGGACCCTGTCGTACTCGGCGGAGCACGGCAGGCCGAGCACCGTGCCGTAGAACTCGAACGCTGCCGGGAAGTCCTTCGTGGGAATGCAGATGAAGTCGACGCCGGTGCTGATCGGGGTGGTCGTGGTCATGCTGGCTCCTGGTCGTTTGGGAGGGTCGTGGAAGCTTCGTGCGCGAGGTGCTCGTCGAGGCGGTCGAAGGCGCTTCTGAGCCCGCCGGGGGCGTTGGCGAACGCGGCGTCGGTCAGTCGCACGACCGTGTGGAAGCGCATCTCCGTGCGCCCGTCGCCGAGGTCGGTGAACGTCACCGTCGCGAGCCGGCCGTCCTCGCCCCAGGTCAGCCGCTCGGGCTCGACGACCTCGCGGTAGACCGTGTCGAACGCCATCACGGCGCCGTCGGCCTCGCAGACGGACATCAGGCGGAAGCGGCCGCCGGGGCGGACGTCCATCGTGACGGACTCCGGCGGCGTCCTCCAGCCGCGCTTGCCCCACCAGCGCGCGAGCTGCGCGGGCTCGGTCCACGCCTTCCACACGAGCTCGCGCGGGGCGTCGTAGACGCGCCTGATGGCGATCTCGCGCGGGCTCGGCAGGTCGGACGTGACGCCGGGTCCGGTCACGCCGGCGGCCCTTGGATCTCGCGCAGATGCTCGGCAAGGCGGTCGAAGCTCTCGTCCCAGAACTCGCGGTACTCCTCGAGCCAGTCGGCGGCGTCCTTGAGCGCGGCGCCCTGCAGCCGCGACGGGCGCAGCTGCGCGCTGCGACCGCGCGCGATGAGCCCCGCGCGCTCGAGCACCTTGAGGTGCTTGGAGACCGCCTGCAGCGTCATCGCGAAGGGCTCGGCGAGTTCGTTGACCGTCGCCTCGCCGTCTGCGAGGCGCGCGAGGATGGCGCGGCGGGTCGGGTCCGCGAGTGCCGCGAACGTCACGCTGAGCCCGTCGCCGGCCACCGGCTAATCATCCACTTGGTTGCTCAACACAATGGTTGAGTATGGGCGACGGCGCGACGCTGTCAAGCCCGGATCGCCCGCCGTCGCGCGAAGGTCAGCGCGGCGGACGAGCGACGACCGAGACAAGGGCAGGTGCCGCGCGGCCGCCGAGGAGGGGGAAGAGCGGCCGCGCAGGGCACCTGCTGACGGGGCGGCGCGTCAGGGGGAGCGCACTCCGTTATCCCATGAAGCGTTCGGAACGCCGATTTGGATCACTGCAACGCTCGCCCGGCGCGCAAACGCCCCTCCGGCCCGATCCGCGGGTTCAGCTCGCGAGGGCGAGCGAGCGGTTCGTGGCCTGGAACTCGGCGCCGACCTCGACGAGGATCTCGAGCATCGCGGTCGCGGCCGGTGACTTGAAGCCGCCCGCGAGCGTCGCCGCGAGGATGTGGCGCACGGGCGGGCGGCCCTCGAGCTGGCGGATGAGGACGTCGTCGCGGACGGCGACGAGCGCGAGGTCGGGGATCAGGCACACGCCGACGCCGGCCGCGACGAAGCCCTGGATCGCGGCGTAGTCGTCGGAGTGAAAGGCGACCTTCGGCTCGAAGCCGGCGCCCTGGCACGCGCGCTGCAGCACCGCGCCGTCCGGACAGGTTCCCGTCGTGCCCATGATCCACGACTCGTCGGCGAGGTCTTTGAGCCGCACCCTCGCCTTGCGCGCGGCGGGATGACCCGCGGACAGGCAGACGTACATCGGATCCTCCAGCAGCGGATGGCGCTCGATCGCCTTGTCCGTGATGCGGTCGAAGCCCGCCTCGACGGTCAGCGCGATCTCGCACTCGCCGCACTTCAGGCACTCGAGGCCCTCGTCGGGCTCGCGCGGCTCGAGCGTGACCTCGACGCCCGGGAAGCGCTCGCGGAATCGGCCGATCGCGCGCGGCGCGATCGTCGCGCCGGCGGTCGGGAACGAGACGAGCCGCAGGCGCCCCCCGCGGACGCCGGCGATCGCCTCGAGCTCGGCCTCGGCATCGGCGAGCCGCGCGAGGATGACCTCGGCGTGTCCGACGAGCGCCCGACCGGCCTCGGTCAGTCGCACGCCGCGCGCGTTGCGGTCGACGAGCACGGTCCCGGCCTCGCGCTCGAGCGCCGCGATCTGCTGCGAGACCGCCGACTGCGTGTACGCCAGCGACTCGGCCGCGGCGGAGAACGAACCGCGTGCCGCGACCTCCTTCAGGACCCGCAGACGCTTCACGTCGAGCATTAGCGCACCTTATCGCAGACACATCGGAATGTCATTTGTGCTCATGGGTCGACGGCGCCAGGATGGTCCCACGCAATCGGTCGACACGCAAAGGAGCGTTCCGATGTATCCGAGTCACAGCATCGTCATCCGCCACGCCCTCGACGACGACGTCCGCACCCTCGTCGGCCTCGCGGCCCTCGACAGCCGCCCCGAGCTGACCGGCCCCGCCCTGCTCGCCGAGGTCGACGGCGTCCCGCGCGCCGCGCTGGACCTGTGGGACGGCAGCGTCGCCGCCGACCCGTTCGCGCACACGACCGAGCTCGTCGAGCTGCTGCGCCTGCGCGCCCGCTCGATCGCCGCCGCCGAGGGCACGCGCGCATCGTTCGGCGACCGCGTGAAGGGGCTCGTCCGCCGCCCGCAGGCCGCCCGTTGTTGAGCGGGCACCGACCGGGGCGGGCCCTGAGCCCCTGAGCCGCGATCCGGCTCGTCTGCTGTGATGAACCGATCACGGCGGCGAACTTCATCTGGCGCGACGGCGAGCGCACGGTCCACTTCGGTCGTGATGCGCTCGACGGCGCGTTGGCGTCCATCGGCAGCGGCTACGCGCTGCTGACGACCTCGCGCGCGCTCGAGATGGCGCCCGCGCTCATGGAGCGCGCGGCCGTCGTCTACTCCGTCAAGCCCGGTCGCGTCGACGAGCTCGCGGGCGAGATGCTCGGCGACACCGACCGGCCGTTGATCGTCGCGCTCGGCGGCGGGCGCGTCATCGACACCGCGAAGGCCCTCGCGGCGGCAACCGAGCCCGGGCCGGGCCGGCCGCGGGTCGCGGCGATCCCGACGACGCTCAGCGCGGCGGAGATGACGGCCGTGCACCGCCGCGCGGCCGGCGCGGACGGCTCGCTACCCGGCGTGCGCCCCGCGATCGTCGTCAACGACCCGCGGCTCAGCGCCTCGCAGCCCGCCGCCGCGCTCGCCGCCAGTGCGGCGAACGCACTCGGCCACGCGGTCGAGGGACCGGCGACGACGCGCGCCTCGCCCGTGCCGGCGCTCGCCGGGCGTGAGGCGGCGCGGCTCATCGGCGAGGCCTACGCGACGACGCCCGACGATCCCGATCGCGACCTGCTCGCGCTCGGCGCGCTGCTGTCGGGCTACGCGATCGACAGCGGCGGCTACGGCCTGCATCACGTCCTCTCGCAGACGCTGGCGCGCCTCACGGCCTGCGGTCACGGTGGCGCGAACGCGGCGATGCTGCCGCACACGCTCGTCGCGCTCGAGCGCCGCGGCGCACCCGCGGCGGGCGAGCTCGCCGCGCTCGCGAGCGACCTCGCGCGGCGCGCCGGCGCGAGCCGCCTGCGCGATCTCGGCGTCACCGAGGACGAGCTCGATCGCTGCGCGGACGCCGCGGCCGACCGCGACGAGCTCGATCTCACGCCGCCGCGGCCCGACCGCGACGAGCTGCGCGCGTTGTACGCCGCCGCCTTCTGAGGACCGCACTGCGCAGATGGGCCATCCGGCGGATGCGGCGGCGCGGCCCGCGAACATCCACAGGCCGGCCCCATCAGCCTCTCGGCGGCCTCGCCCCGATCGGTGGCGTCCGCTCGATCAGCCGCCCGCTCGGCGACGCCGGTCGCATGCGACATTGGCATCTCGACGTGGCGACCACCGCCACATGCCGATCTCGCATCCATACCGTGCTCAGATCGGCACCTGGCGGCGGGCCGAGCGTTGACCTGGCGATGTCGCATGCGGCCCACATGGCCGGACGCGGGGTCGCGATACTCCTGCGCCCATGACCGACACCATCCTGCAGCTGCTGACCGAGGCGATCGCCGCGACCCCCGCGCGCTGCGCGTACGCGGAGGCACGCCACGTCGCGACCGAGCGCGAGGACCTGCTCGTGCGCAACGGGCGCGTCGCCGCGGTCGACAGCGACAGCGTCGCCGGCATCGGCGTGCGGGTGCGCGTCGGCGGCGGCTGGGGGTTCGCCGCGATCCGCGACGAGACGGCGGCGGCGATCGAGCAGGCGCTGGCACGCGCGCTCGCGATCGCCGAGAGCCAGCCGGCATCCCCCGCCGGCGCGCTCACCGCCGTGCCGCCGGCACGCGGCCACTGGTCCGGCGGCCACGAGCAGGATCCGTTCGACGTCTCGCTCGCGGCCAAGCTCGGGCTGCTGTTCGACGCCGAGGCCTCGATGCGCGGCGACGCGCGGATCGTGCGCTCCGACGCCCAGTGCTCGAGCCGGCGGGTGCGGACGGCGTTCGCGTCGACCGAGGGCGCGGCCTGCACGCAGGAGCGCGTCGAGTCCGCCGCCGGGATCTCCGCGATCGCCGTCGACGGCGACGAGCTGCAGGTGCGCTCCTACCCGAGCGCACATGGCGGGCTCGCGGCGACGGCGGGCTGGGAGCACGTGCTGAGCCTCGACCTCGTCGGGCACGCACCGCGCGTCGCGTCCGAGGCGATCGAGCTGCTGACCGCGCCGCCGTGCCCGACGGGCCGCACGACCCTCGTGCTCGGCGTCGATCAGCTCGCGCTCCAGATCCACGAGTCGATCGGCCATGCGCTCGAGCTCGACCGGATGCTGCTCGGCGAGGCGGGCTATGCGGGCACGAGCTGGGTCTCGCCGAGCGACATCGGCACGCTGCGCTACGGCTCCGAGCTGCTGCGGATCACCGCCGACGCGACGCTGCCCGGCGGCCTCGGCTCGTTCGGCTGGGACGACGAGGGCGTGGCGGCGACGCGCACGTCGCTCATCGAGGGCGGCATCCTGCGCGCGGCGCTGTCGGACCGCCAGTCGGCCGCCACGATCGGCCTCGAGCGCTCCGGCGGCTGCGCCCGCGCCGACGGCTTCGCGCGCCAGCCGATCGTGCGGATGACGAACGTCTCGATCGAGCCCGGCGACGCCGGCACGCTCGCCGACCTCGTCGCCGACACCGGCGACGGGCTGTACCTCGAGTGCAACCGCTCGTGGTCGATCGACGACCGCCGCCTGCAGTTTCAGTTCTCGACGGAGGTCGCGCGCGAGATCCGCGGCGGCGAGCTCGGGCGGCTGCTGCGAAACGCCTCCTACGCGGGCGTGACGCCGCGCTTCTGGGGCGGCCTGGACGCCGTCTGCTCGGCCCCGGCCTGGGAGCTGCGCGGGGTCGGCAACTGCGGCAAGGGCGAGCCCGGACAGCTCATGCGCGTCTCGCATGGCGCCGCACCCGCGCGCTTTCGCGACGTCGAGGTCGGGGTCGCGTGAGGACGGAGAGCGTGCTCGACACGGCCGAGCGCGCGCTGAGGCTGACCGGGCCCACGGGGGCGGACTTCCAGGTGACCGTCGTGCGCGAGCGCTCCCTGATGTCGCGCTTCGCGCGCTCGGCGCCGACGCAGGCGACCGCCGTCGACGACACGAGCGTCGAGATCCTGTGCCTGCACGACGGCCACGTGGCGAGCGGGTCGACGAACCGCCTCGACGACGACGCGCTGCGGGCGACGGCCGAGCGGGCGCGGGACGCGGCGCGAGCCGCGGCGGCCTCGGGACCGGGCGCGCATCCGGGGTTCGCCGATCCCGCGCCCCCCACGCCGCACGACGGCTTCGACGCCGGTACCGCGGAGCTCGACCCCGGCCGCGCCGCGGGCGCGCTGCGCGCCGCGTTCGCGGTCGCCGCGGAGCACGGGATCGAGGCGTTCGGCGTCTGGACGGAGGGCGACCTGCAGACCGCGATCGCCGCGTCGAACGGCGCGCGCCTGCTCGACCGCACGACCGACGCCTTCATGAAGGTCATCTGCCGCGACCTCGACGGCCGCAGCGGCTACGCCTCGGACGCGGCGGCGGCCGCCGCCGCCCTCGACCCGGACGCGCTCGCACGGCGCGCGGCCGGGAAGGTCTCGGGGCAGCCGCTGGCCGAGCTCGGCCCCGGCTTCTACCCGGTCGTCCTCGAGCCCGAGGCCGTCGGCGTGCTGCTCGAGTTCCTCGCCGATCTGGCCCACAACGGCCTCGCCCACGGCGAGGGCCGGGGCGCGCTCTCGCAACGGCTCGGGACGGCCGTCGCCGCGCCCGCGATCACGCTCTCGGACACGCCCGCCCACGGGCTCACGCTGCCCCGCGCCTTCGACATGGAGGGCGTGCCCAAGGCGCCGATCGTGCTGATCGAAGGCGGCGTCGCCGCGAACGTCATCCACGATCGCGCCTCGGCCGCGCTGGCGGGCGCGCGGTCGACGGGGCACGCGATCCAGCCGGGCGGCTCGCCCTGGGGTCCGGCGGCGACGAACCTCGTCCTCGCCGGCGGCGACGCCGCGAGCGCCGCCGAGCTCGCCCGCCCGATCGAGCGTGGGATCTACGTGACGCGCCTGTGGTACGTCAACACCGTGCGCGAGAAGGAGACGCTGCTGACCGGGATGACGCGCGACGGCACGTTCCTCATCGAGGACGGCGTCATCGCGCGACCGCTGCGCGACGTGCGCTTCACGGACTCGGTCCTGCGCCTGCTGTCGGAGACCGAGGCGCTCACGCGCGAGCAGCGGCTCGTCACCGAAGGCGACTTCTACGGCCGCCGCTTCGCCGACGGGGTCGTCTGCCCCGCGTTGCGCGCGAACGGCTTTCGTGTCACAGGCGCGACGGCGGACTAGTCACGCGCTCGCCTGTGTGCCACGCGGCGTGCTCGCGCGCCAGGGCGGTTCGCGGCTTGCCGTCGATCTGGAGCTCCTGGGCGAGCCCCCACCAGTCGGCCGCGGCGCGTAGCTGGGAGCAGCCCGCGTAGAGCAGGTCGGCCATCCGGCGCAGCAGGATCGCCTCGCGCGGGAGCGAGAACGCGCGCAGCATCTGCCGCCACTGCGGACCCAACGCGAACAGCGTCTCGGCCATCTCGCGCTGGACCTCGGGTCCGAGACGAAACGGCTGGTCCTCGACGAGCGACGCCGACGCGATCGTCATGTGGACGAGCAGGAGATCGCGGCGATCCGTGAACGCGCTGCCGTCGCCCAGATAGCCGAGGTCGCGCATGACGCGAAACAGCGCGTCGCGATCCTGGTCGCGGACCGCCTGCAGCAACGTGCCCTCGCGACGCACGTACCCGTCGGGGCCTCGCGGAACCTGTCGCACCATCCCGAAGTCGAACACGACGACCCGCCCGTCGTCCAGCGACTGCCAGTTGCCTGGATGTGGGTCGCCGACCACGAGGCCATGATCGGCGGCCGTCGCGTAGTAGAAGCGGTTCACGATCTCGGCGACCCGATCTCGGCGTGCGTCACCGGCGTTCTTCAGGTCGTCGAAGCGCATGCCCTCGTGAAGCTCGGACACCAGGACACGGCGGGTGGACAACGCGCTGTCGCACGCGCGGGACGAGCACGTGCGGATGGTCGCGCCACCAGCGCGACACGCGGCGCTGGTTGGCGGCCTCGAGCTCGTAGTCGAGCTCCTCGGAGATGCGCTCGCGCAGCTCGTCGCCGAGGGCCTTGGTGTCCAGCCCGGGCGCGAGGCGCCCGAGCAACGGCAACAGGGCGCGGAGGTTGCGCAGGTCGGCCTCCACGGCCTCGGCGATGCCCGGGTACTGGACCTTGACGGCGACGGCGACGCCCTCGCGGGTCGTCGCCCGGTGCACCTGCCCGATCGAGGCGGCCGCCATCGCCTCCGGCTCGATGTCGGCGAGAACGGCGGACACGGGCTCGCCCCATTCGGCGGCCATCAGCTTCTCGATCTTCGGCCACGCGACCGTCGGTGCGGCGTCGCGAAGCTCGGCCAGGCGGCGCTGGATGCGATCGCCGGCCTCGGCCTCCATGCCCGGGAACTCGACGGTCGAGATGACCTGACCGATCTTCATCGCGGCGCCCTTCATCTTGCCCAGCTGCACGACGAGCTGCTCGACGACCTCAGCCGTGCGGGCGGCCTGGGCGCGATCGCGCGCCTCCTCGGACCGGACGCGATCGAGCGCGCGCCCCCCGGCAAGGCGGCCGCCCTGCACGGCGACGAGCCCGCCGAGCCGGCTGGTGCGGCGCAGGCGCGAGGAGATCGGGGTTCCGTCGCTCACGCCATCACCTCCTGTAGTTCGGCGCCGGCCGCCAAGCCCGATCGCTTTCCGGGAGATGTTGGCGCCAATGCAGGCGTCGAGTGGCCGTCAGGCCGGCGCGGCGGCACGGTCCGACGCGCCGTAGTCGCCGAGACCCGCCGCGAGCTGGTCGTAGGCGCGCGCGGCATCGGGCCGCAGGCGGGCGGCCAGCTGCTCGGGGTCCTGGCCGGCGAGCAGCCCGTCGAACGCGGCGCGGAAGATCGTGATGAGCGTCCAGGCCAGCGCGCCGGCGACGACCGCGGGGACGAGGTCGTCGCCGTCGGCTCCGGTGGCCTCGGCGACGACCGCGACGAGGGTGGCGGCCTCGTGCTCCCACCCCGCCGCGAGCCGCTTCTGGAGTGCGGGGCTGGCGCGGACGATGCGGGGGACGACAAGGCGGTCGTCGCCCTCGCCGGCAGCGATGGTGTCGAGCATCGCCTCGGTGTTCGCGCGGAAGACGTCGAGCACGGAGGTGCCGCGCGGACGCTGGGCGATCGCCGCCTGCAGCTGGGCCAGCCGCTGCTCCCCGCCCGCGAAGACGAGATCCTCCTTAGTGGCGAAGTGGTTGAACACCGTCTTCTCGGATACGTCCGCGTCCGAAGCGACCTCGGCGACGGTGACGTTGTCGAACCCGCGCTCGGCGAAGAGCCGGCGCGCGGAGGCGCAGATCGCCTCGCGAGTGGCGCGCTTCTTGCGCTCGCGCAGGCCCTCCGACGGTGCTCCTGACATCAGTCTAGCATACCAGCGACTATAGAATTACAGCGACTGTAGTGTTATTCTGCCGCGCCATGAACACTCATCCACCCGCCATCGAGGTCGCCGACCTCGTCAAGTCCTACGGCGATGTCGAGGCCGTCCGCGGCGTGTCGTTCACCGTCCCGCCGGGCGAGGTCTTCGGCTTCCTCGGCCCCAACGGCGCAGGCAAGAGCACGACGATCAAGATGCTCTGCACCCTGGCCAACCCCACGTCGGGCGTGGCGCGGGTCGCCGGCTTCGACGTCGTCGCCCAGCGCGACGACGTGCGCCGGCACATCGGCCTGGTCTTCCAGGACCCCACCCTGGACGGCTACCTCACCGCCACGCAGAACCTGCGGCTGCACGCCGACCTGTACGGCGTCGACCCGGGCGTCATCCCGACGCGGATGGACCAGATGCTCGAGATGGTCGACCTCGCCGACCGCCGCGACCAGCCGGTGATGACGTTCTCCGGCGGCATGCGCCGGCGCCTGGAGATCGCCCGCGGGCTGCTGCACTCGCCGCGGGTGCTGTTCCTCGACGAGCCGACGATCGGCCTGGACCCGCAGACGCGCAGCTCGATCTGGCGCTACATCCGCGGCTTGCAGGCGACGGAGGGGACGACGATCTTCATGACCACCCACTACATGGACGAGGCCGAGTTCTGCGATCGCATCGCGATCATGGACCGCGGCGAGATCGTCGTCCTCGACACCCCGGAGGCGCTGAAGGCCGCGGTCGGCGCGGACAGGGTCGTGCTCGGCACCGCCGACGACGATGCGGCCCTCGACGAGCTGCGCGAGCGCTTCGGCATCGAGGCCGCCGTCGCCGAGGGCGCGGTGACGTTCCACGTCGAGGCCGGCGAGGCGTTCGTCCCGCGGCTGTTCGCCGAGCTGGACGTCGCCATCACGTCGGTCGCCGTCTCGCGGCCGACGCTCGACGACGTGTTCATGCGCTACACGGGCACGACGATCCGGGACGCCGAGACGGGCGGTGCAGCGGAACAGACCCGAGCGCTGATGCGCGCGATGGCGGGAGGGAAGCGATGAAGGCCCAGCGGGTTTCTCCCACAACCGCGCAGGGGCCCTCGCCGGCGCCGGCCGGGAGCGCGATGCTCGCCGACGTCGTCGCCGTCCGGGTGGCGGAGCGCTCGTGGCGCTCGGAGATGCGGGCGGTGAAGACGATCTGCCGCCGCGACCTGACCCGCTTCGTCACCAACCGCATGCAGATCGCCATGGCGTTCATCCAGCCGCTGCTGTTCCTGTTCGTGCTTGGCTCCGGCTTGGAGTCGTTGTCCGCCGCGTCCACCGGCGGCGTCGACCTGAAGACGTTCATCTTCCCCGGCGTCCTCGGTATGACGGTGCTGTTCACGTCGATCTTCACCGCCGCCTCGCTGGTGTGGGACCGGGAGCTCGGCTTCCTCTGGGAGCTGCTGGTCGCGCCGGTCAGCCGGTCGTCGATCATCCTCGGCAAGTGCCTGAGCGGCGCGATCATCGGGACGTCTCAGGGCGTCGTCGTGCTCGCACTCGCCGGGCTGGTCGGCGTCCCCTACGACCCCGTGCTGATCCTCGGCCTGCTCGGCATGCTGCTGCTGCTGGCCTTCACGGTCACCGCCCTCGGCGTGCTGGTGGCGGTGACCATCAAGCAGGCCCAGACGTTCACGAGCGTGATGCAGATGTTCGTGATGCCGATGTTCTTCGTGTCCGGCGCGTTCTATCCCGTCTCGGGGCTGCCGACGTGGCTGGGCTTCCTGAACCGGATCGACCCGCTGACCTACGCCATCGACCCGATGCGGCGGCTGGTCTTCGGCCACCTCGACGTCTCCGCATCGGCGCGGCGGACACTGGACCCAGGCGTCACCTGGTGGGGCTGGCATCTGCCGGCGCTCTTCGAGGCCGGGATGGTGCTGCTGCTCGGGCTGGTACTGCTGGCCCTCGCGATCCGGCGGTTCAGCCGCGCCGAGTGAGCCCGCGGGTGCGCCCGCGCGCTACAGCTTGAGCAGGATGATCGTGTTCAGGACGAACGCGACCGCGAAGCCGACCGTCCAGCGGTTGAGGTTGCGCTCGACGAGCGAACCGCCGCCGAACGGGCCGGCGCCGGTACCGACGCCGAACGCGCCGGACAGGCCGGCGTCCTTGCCCGAGTGCATGAGCACGAGGAAGATCACGGCGATCGACAGGCCGACTTGGACCACGGACAGGATGTTGACCATGACGTCAGGGTACAGGCCCGCGCGACGCCGGCGCGCAGCGAGCCCGCGCCGCGACCGGCGTCAGCTCTCGTCGTCGATCGCCCGCAGCACGTCCATCGCCTCGGCGCGCAGCTGGCGGTCGAGCAGCCGGTGGTCCTCCTCGGACAGCTTGCCGGTCTCGAAGTCCATCTCGGCGTCGCGGATCTCGCGGTACTTGGCCTGCTTGCGCGCCTCGAGCTCCTCGAGGCGGTCGCCGCGGTCGTCGCGCGTGTCGATCGCGCGCCTGCGCAGCGGCGCGGAGACGACGGCGGCGACGGCGGCGATGACCGCGACGATGACGAGCAGGGCGACGATGTCCACGGCGGCCGAGCGCTACCGGTGGGCCACTAGGAGGGCGCGGCGCCGGCCGGAGCCTTGGCGCCGCGGTCCGTACGGCCGAGGTCCCTCGCGACGCGCGCCGCGTACTTCGCCCGCGCGCGGCGGCGCAGCGGGTCGCGCTCGCCGGGCCAGATCGCGATGATCGCGCCGAGGAAGACGATGATCGCGCCGAGCCAGATCCACGTCACGAGCGGCGACGTGATGAGCCGGAACGTCGCCGGTGGCGGGTTCGTCACGTAGCGCTTGGCGAGCCCGCGCAGCGCCTGGCCGAGCAGCTGGGCCTCGACCTTCGGCGGGATCTTGCCCGTGGCCGCCGCGAAGACCTTGTCGCCCTGCTCGATCTGCGGGCGCAGCGCCTCCTTGTCGGGCGTCATCGCCGCCCAGACGTCGCCGCGCAGGCCGGCCTTCAGGCCGACCTCGCTCGTCGCCTCGCCGCCGAGGAAGCGGGTGATCGGTCCGAGGCTCGGGTCGCGCGAGGGGAAGTAGCTGCGCTCGGGGTGCAGCGTCGTGACGAGCCTGCCGTCGCGGCGCACCTCCACGACCGACCCGAACGAGATCTTCTCGAGACGGCCGTCGCTCGTCGTCGAGATCCGCGACGTCGGCTTGACGTACGTGAAGACGCGGCCCCCGACCTGCGTCGTCTGCCCCGGCGTCATGACGACGTCGCGCGCATCGTTGAACGCCGTCGATGCCGCCACGCCGATGAACAGCGCCGCCATGCCGACGTGCACGATGTAGCCGCCGTAGCGGCGGCGGTTGCGCCGGACGAGCGAGCCCAGCGCGGCGAACGGCTGCTCGCCCGTCATCCGGCGGCGTACCGCGACCCCACGCCAGAACTCCTGCCCGACGCTGGCGACGACGAACGCCCCGACGACGAACATCGCGAGCGCGAGCGGCCGCGACCCGACGCCGAGCGCCGCGAGCACGACGCCGAGGCCGAGCGCGGCGGCCACGGGCACGAGGAAGTTTCGGCGTGCGTTCGCGGCCGTCGCCCTGCGCCAGGCGATGACCGGCCCGATCCCGCTCAGCAGGACGAGCACGAGCGCGAGCGGCACCGTGTACCTGTCGAACCACGGCGGCCCGAGCGCGCGCCGGTTGCCGGTCAGCGCCTCGGCGATGAGCGGCCAGAACGTGCCCCAGAAGACGACGAACGCCATCGCCACGAGGACGAGGTTGTTCATGAGGAAGATCGCCTCGCGCGACAGCAGCGAGTCGAGCCGGTTGTCCGAGCGCAGCGCCTCACGGCGCCAGACGACGAGGCCGATCGAGGCGAGGATCATCGCGCTGATGAGGACGACGAACGGGATGCCGAGCGTCGAGGCGCCGAAGGCGTGGATCGAGTCGAGGATTCCCGAGCGCACGAGGAACGTGCCGAGGATCGACAGGATCCCGGTCGTCAGGACGAGCGAGATGTTCCAGATCTTCAACATCCCGCGCTTCTCCTGGATCATGATCGAGTGCAGGAACGCGGTGCCGGTCAGCCACGGCAGCAGCGATGCGTTCTCGACCGGATCCCAGGCCCAGTAGCCGCCCCAGCCGAGCTCGGTGTAGGACCAGCGGGCGCCGAGCAGGATCCCGATCCCGAGGAAGAACCACGCCGCGAGCGCGAAGCGGCGCGTCGCGCGGATCCAGTCGGCGGCGTCGACCTGGCGGGTGATGAGCGCGCCGATGGCGAACGCGAACGGGATCGCGAACAGCGTGTAGCCCGAGTAGAGCATCGGCGGGTGGATCATCATGCTCGGGTGGCGCAGCAGCGGGTTCAGGCCGTTGCCCTCCACCGGGACGATCGCGTTGAGGCCGAACGGCGTCACGGAGAAGACGAGCAGCGACGCGAAGAACGCCGCGAAGCCGAGCAGGATCGCCGTGGCGTAGGGCGCGACGCGGCGCAGCTGGCGGCGCGTCAGGAACAGCACGAGGCTCGACCACAGCGACAGCAGCCAGACCCACAGCAGCAGCGAGCCCTCCTGCGAGGACCACGCCGCGGCGGCGCGGTAGAACATCGGAGTCGTCGTCGAGGAGTGGCTCGAGACCGTCGCGAAGCTGAAGTCCGAGCGTAGGAACGCGACCTCGAGGATCACGAACGCGCCCGTACACAGCCCGGCGATGGCGTAGACCGAGCGCCGGCCCGAGACGACCCACTCCGGCTTGCCGCGGCTGGCGCCGTAGATCGAGGCGAAGACCCCGTACGCCGCGACGACGAGGACGAGGATCAGCAGCGCGCGGCCGACGGTGGCCATCAGTGGGCCCTCCGCACTAGCTCTTCTGGTTCTGCGTGGCGTCCTCGACGAACTTCGAGGGGCACTTCGTCACGAGCGAGTCGCGCTCGCCGACGAACGTCGAGCCCTCCTTGCGGACGTTGACGATGACCTCGCGGCCCTCCCGGAAGGCGTCGGAGACGACGCCCGTGTAGGAGACCGGCACCGACGCCGAGCCCTTGCGGTCCTTGACGCGGAAGTCGATCCCCTCGGAGGTCTTGCGCAGCGTGCCGTCCTGAACCTTGCCGGTCAGCTGGTAGGACACGCCGGGCTGGGCCGTCGCGAGCTGACTCGGCGAAACGGCCTCGCTCGACGCGCTGATGCTCGTGTAGACGAGCGCGACGGCGAGCAGCACGGCGGCGCTGAGCGCGACCACCAGGCGGATCCTGCGTTTGCGGGCGGGCTGCATCGACGGTGCAGTATCGCACTCGGGCCGCTTGTGAAAGCCGATCCCCCAAGCGCGCCAGGTTGGCCCGCGCGGGGGCCGGCCGCAAGGAAATGTCCGTTGCAGACAGAAACCTTTGGCGCTCTGCGGAGTCTTTGTCGATAGACCCATGACCTCGATGACCGTCAAGCTCGCCACCGCACCTCGTCCGACCGCCAGCGGCCGGCGCCTGCACATCGTCCCGCGGCCCGAGCCGCTGCCGGCTCCGATGCACCCAGCCGAGCGTCGCATGCGCGACGCGGGCGGGCCCGACGACCGCGCCTGCTACTCGTGCGGCTGCGGGTTGCTCTTCGAGGCCCCGGTGTCGACCTCGGTGCACTGCCCGCTGTGCGAGTCCGTCCAGGCCTGGTAGCGCTCGCGGTCGCGCCGAGCGCGCGATGATCCGACCGCCCGCCTCGGCCGAGCGTGCTACAGCAGCTGCGGCGACTCGGCGGCGCGGAACGCGACGAGCCGCGCCATGCCGTCGAACGCGAGCGGCTCGGAGGTCAGCGTCGCGCCGGTGCCTCCGGTCAGCGTGCGGCGGTGGGTGGCGTGGATGCCGACCGTCTGGAAGCTGAGCTCCGTCGCGCCGTCGAGCTCGAGGTCGGGGACGAACAGCGTCAGGGTGTTCATGCGCAGGTGCGAGACGCGCTCCAACGAGACGCTGACCTCGAGGCCGCGCGCGCTCTCCTGAGCCTGGATCTCCTCGCCGCGGAAGCTGTGGTGGCCCATCGGCCCGCTGTACGTCAGCCGCGATTCATTCCCGTAGGCGCCCGGCGTGTAGGTGATCGTCGTGTCCTCGTGGACGAGCTCGAAGACGCTGGTTCCCTGACTTTGCACAGCCATGCGTGCCCCTGACGGTCGGGAAGGTGCGAAGCCGACATGGTGAGGCCGAGACCCCCTGCTGTCCAGCAATTTCGGAAGAAATTAGGTTCGCGCTGAACCTCTGCGTTCAGCTGTGCGCGACAAGCTCGACGCCGAGCGTCTTCGCGAGGCACACCGCGCCCTGCGCCATGACGAGGTTGTGGTTCCACGCGAAGACGGGACGCGCGATCGGCGCCAGCCGGTTCATCCACGTGCGCGTCGTAGCGACATCCCAGCTGTAGAGCGCGGCGGTGCCGGCCGCGCTCTCGAACAGCCGCCAGACGCCGACGCCCTCGAGCTCGCCACTCGCGTGACCCTCGATGAGGTACGGCGCTTCTACCCGCGTCACGCGCGAATCGAACACCAGCGAGTAGGGCAGCTTGCTGCGCCACTCCAGGCGGTACAGCGTGCCGACGCCGTCGGCGCCCGCCTCACCGGCCTCGAGCACGGTCACGTCGCGCACGCCCTTCCACCACTCGTGGTAGCGATCGGCGGCGGAGAGGACGTCCCACACAGACTCGATCGGCGCCGCGACGCACCAGGTCGTGAGGAAGCTGTACTGCGCCATGGGAGGGCGAGCATATCCGGCCGCATGGCAGCGCGGGAGGGCTTTTTACGAAGCTCATATGTGCAGCTGTTTGGCTGCCCGCCAGCGTGCTGGCGTCCGCACGGAACGACGGGTTCCAGCCGCCACGACGGGGAGGTCACGTACCCAGGAGTCACATGCATCACTTCGGCAGGTCCCGCCGCATCCGTTTCGGGGGCGCGCTCGCCGGCGCCGTCGCCGCGTTCGCCGTCGTCGCCGTCGCGCCCGCCTCGGCGGACGTGCCGCCGGGCCCCGTACCGCCACCCCACACGCTGACGGTCACCGGCACGGCGCAGGTGAAGCCCAAGCCGCGCGATCGCTCGTCCAACGCGTCGATCGCCAAGGCGGTCGCCGTCGCGCGCCGCAAGGCGATCCCGCTCGCCGTCGGCAACGGCCGCGGCCGCGCCGCGACGCTCGCCCGGGCCACGGGCGCGACGCTCGTCGAGCTCGTCGCGACGAGCACCTCGTCACCCTCGGCGCCGTACTACTTCGGGCCCTACTACGGCGAGGATGGGACGTTCGGGCCGGGCAAGTACTGCGGCACGGTCCGCTCGGCGATCTTCCGTACCGGCGCCGACGGCCGCCGCAAGGTCGTGGGCACGCGCAAGCGCCACACGTGCCGTGTGCCGAGCCAGGTCAGCGTGAGCCTGGCGATGACGTGGACCACCGTCCCGTCGGACGCGGCGACCGCGGGCCAGTCGGCCTCCGGCAACTGAGCGTCAGCGCGTGAGGAGGTAGTCGACGACGGCGTCCGGCCGGCTGAGCGCGATGAGGTGCCCGCCCGGCAGGACGTCGGCCTCGACGCCGAGCCGGTCGCGCGCGACGTCGCGCTGGAACTGCGCCGGGAAGAAGCGGTCGTCGGCGCCGCACAGGACGTGGATCGGTATCTCGGGCCACGTCTCGAAGTCGCAGACGGACTCGAAGACCGCGCCCGCCTCCGGGCGCTGAAACGGCTCGCCCTCGGCGGCCACGTCCGGCGCGACGTCGTGTAGGAAGTACGTCGCGAGGTCGAAGTCCCCGTAGCCGCCGGTGCGCGCGGCCGCCATGCGGGCGTCGAGCGCGCGCGTGTTCGCCCACCACTGACCGGGCCGTTCCCCGGCGACCGGGATCATCGCGTTGACGAACACGAGCGATCGCGCCGCAAGCGGCTCGAGCACGAGCGGCGCGGTGAAGCCGCCGAGCGACTGCGCGACGACGACGACGTCCTGATGCCCGGCGGCCGCGTCGATGACGAGCCGCGCGTACTCCGCCAGGCCGGCGCTCTCGTCGTCGCCGGGCAGGTCGACGGCGATGGCCTCGTGCCCGGCGACGCGCAGCAGCGGCGCGAGGCGGCTCCAGTACCACGCCGTTCCACCGGCGCCGGGGATGAGGATGAACGCGCCCACCACACGATCATCCCCCACGCGCCGAGCCGACGAGGTTCACCTGCTCAGGCGAGTGGGACCGGCACGAGACGCCGGTGAGATGCGCGCCATTTCGGGCCTGCGCCTCCGACTCCCAACTCCTGAGCGAGCCGCCGGGCTTGACATCCGGCGACGAAAGTGGGTGAGTGTCTGACTGCGGTTGCCGGGAACGGGCCCGGCTCCGGAGCGTCGTCGGAGGGAGTCAGAGAAATGTTCGGGACCGCTCGCTGGTTGCAGGTGGCCGTGTTGCCGGCCGTCCTCGCGTTCGCGGTGCTCGCCGCCGCGCCCGCCGGGGCCCATCCGCCGCCGCCGAGCAGCGACACGCCCGTGCGCCTGCCCGGAGCCAAGCCGCTTGCGCTCGACGAGGAGTCCGAGGCCGAGCTCCTGCGCCGCGACTTCTTCTTCGAGACGCGCCACAACGCCGGCGACAACCCGCTCAGCACCCAGCAGGCCGGCGCCGAGCGCGCGAGGGCCGACGTGGCGGCGCGCCGGCTTCGGTTCGGGCTTCCGGCCTCGCGACCAGCCGTGTTCAACGGGACGTGGTCGTCCATCGGCCCGAACCCGATCGTCCAGGTCACCCGCAGCACGCCGATCTTCACGGCGGTGAGCGGCCGGATCGGCGCGCTCGCGATCCGGCCCAGCAACGGGCAGATCGTCCTCGGCGCCGCGCAGGGCGGTATCTGGCTCTACGACACCACGACGCACACGTGGACGGCGCGCAGCGACGACGCGCCGTCGCTGTCGATCGGCGCGATCGACATCGCGCCCTCGGACGACCGCATCATCTACGCCGGCACCGGCGAGGGCGCGCTGTCGGGCGACAGCTACTTCGGCAACGGCGTCATCAAGTCCGTCGATGGCGGCCTGACGTGGTCGCACGTGTCCGGCGACTACTTCCAGGGCGTCTCGATCTCGGGCCTCGTCGTCGACCCTCGCGACGCCGCGCACCTCTACGTGTCGGTCCTGCGCGGACGCGGCGGGGTCCGCCGCGTCACGCCGACGGCGCACTCGCGCTACGGCTTCTGGGAGTCCCGGGACGGCGGCGTCACGTGGACCCTGCGCAAGGACGCGGGCTCGGAGGCCAACGGCGCGACCGACATCGACATCGACCCGCTCGAGCCGGACACGCTGTACGGCTCGCTGTGGGGCGACGCGATCTACAAGAGCACCGACGCGGGGCACACGTGGTCGAAGATCATGAACGGGCTGCCCGCCGTCGATCCCGCCGGCCAGACCCGCTTCTCGCTCGGCCTGTCGCACCCGGCCGGCATCGCCAAGGCCGTCCTCTACGCCGGCTTCGGGTGGACGGACCCGGCCGGCATCGACCACCACGCGCGCATCTTCAAGTCGACGAACGCCGGCGCGTCGTGGTCGCTGCTGCCCGCGGGCAGCGGCGACGACTCCGTCGACGACTACTGCGCCGAGCAGTGCAGCTACGACAACGTCGTCGAGGTCGATCCGGCGAACCCGAACGTCGTCTTCGTCGGCGGCCAGTTCAACTACGACATCGGCTCGGGCGGCATCTTCCGCACCGACGACGGTGGGACGACGTGGAAGAACCTCGGCTGGGACCAGCACCCCGACTTCCACGCGGTCGCGATCGACCCGGCCCACCCCAACCACGTCGTGATCGGCAGCGACGGCGGCGTGTGGTCGAGCAACGACCGCGGCGGGCGCCCGAGCGCGAGCGACCCGCTGAGCGCGGTCACCTGGGAGAACCTCAACGGCTCGGTCGACCCCGACACGGCCGGCGTGGCCGCGCGCTCGAACCTCGCGATCTCGCAGTTCACGTCGATCGCCAACGTGCCGACCGTGCCCGGGCGCTTCTGGGGCGGCACCCAGGACAACGGGACGCTGCGCAAGTCCGCGGCCTCGCCGACCTGGTTCGACGTCGCCAGCGGCGACGGCGGCCAGGTGCTCGTCAACCCCAACGACGCCAACTACGTCTACGGAACCTACTTCGGCATCTCGCCCTACCGCTACGACGACGGCGGCCTGTTCTTCTTCTCCAACCAGTACATCACCAACGGCATCGATCTCGGCGACCGGGCCGAGTTCTACGTCCCGTGGGTCATGAACCAGCGCGACGACGACCAGCTCTTCCTCGGCACCTACCGGCTGTATCGGACCGACAACGCGAAGGCTCCCGACGCCGGCGACGTGCGGTGGGAGCCGATCAGCTCCGACCTCACGAGCGGCTGCCAGGGAACCGCGCCCAACGGCGCCCGCGGCTGCTTCATCTCCGCGATCGGCGTCGGCGGCGGCAGCGCCGTCTACACGGGCTCCGACGACGGCTACGTCTACCTCTCCACGAACGCCCAGACCGCGGCGAACCCGACGTACAAGCGTCTGAACAACCGCCTCCTGCCCAACCGGCCCGTGACGCAGATCGCGGTCGATCGCAGCAACTACCGGACCGCGTACTTCGCCTATGCCGGCTTCAACGCCGCGACCCCGAGCCAGCGCGGGCACGTGTTCGCGACGACCGACGGCGGAACGTCGTTCCGCGACATCACGGGCAACCTTCCGGACAGCCCGGTCAACTCGATCATCCTCGACCCGGCGCACGCGAACACGCTCTACGTCGGCACCGACGTGGGCAACTTCGTGACGGCCAACGGCGGTCGCGACTGGTTCGGGCTCGGCTCGGGCCTGCCGAGCTCCTCGACGTGGCAGCTCGACCTCGACCCGTCGCACCGCACGCTCGCGGCCGGCACGCACGGACGCGGAGCCTTCAGCCTGACGGACTCGACCCCCGCGCCGGCGCTCGTGCTGACGAAGACCGACGCCGGCGTACCGGTCGGGGCGGGCAGCACGATCGACTACACGATCACGCTGAGGAACATCGGCAACCGCGCCGCGACGAGCGTGGTGATCACCGACCCGCTGAACGGCCGCATGCAGTTCCAGTCCGCCGACCATGGCGCCACGTACCTGCGCGGAGTCGTGCGGTGGTCCGGGCTGACGGTCCCGGCCGGCGGCGAGGTGTCGGTGCACCTGGCGATCACGATCCGCCCCGGAGGAGGCACCGGCCCGGTGACCAACGACGGGGTGCAGGCGACCTCGGCGGAGGGCGCGGTGACGTCGGGCTCGCCGGTGCTGACGCCGATCGCGCCGCGCAACGCCGTGTCGGTGACCCCGAAGTCCCAGATCGACGGCAACCGCCCCAGCACGAACGTGCTCAGCAAGGTCAAGGTGCGCAACCTCGGCTACGCGACCGACAGCTTCGCGCTGTCGAGCTCGGGCGGGACGTTCCCGGTCACGTTCCTCGACGCGACCTGCACGACGCCGCAGTCGACGACGCCGACGCTCACGGCCGGGCAGACGACGGATGTCTGCGTGAAGACCACGATCCCGTCGGTCGCGACCGGCACGAGCACGGCGACCGTGAAGGCGACGTCGGTCTCCGCTCCGAGCATCTCGGACTCCGCGACGATCAAGGTCATCGCGGTGACCCGAGCCACGCTGCTCGTCGACAACGACAACCAGAATCCCGACGTCCAGCCGACCTACGCGGCCGCTCTGACCGCGGCCGGCCAGCCGTTCGACACCTGGGACCTGGACGCCGACACGGCCCTGCCGCAGACGTACCTCAACGCCCACTCGAACGTCGTCTGGTTCACGGGCAACAGCTACCCGGCGCCGATCACGCCCTACGAGTCGCGGCTGCAGAGCTTCCTGTCCGGCGGCGGCCGGCTGCTGATGTCCGGCCAGGACATCCTCGACCAGGCGGCCGGCACGACGCCGTTCGTCCACGACTGGCTGCACATCACGTGGGACGGCTCGGAGGCTCAGAACGACAAGCCGACCGACGCCGTGCACGGCGTCTCGGGCAACCCGGTGAGCAACGGGATCGCAGCGGTCCCGCTGGACCACGACGTCCTGAGCGCGACGTACGAGGACCAGATCACGCCCAACGCAGGCGCGCTGACCGCGTTCACCGACGACAGCGGGGAGCCGGACGCGCTGACGTTCGCGGGCGCCTACAAGGTCGCCTTCCTGGCCTTCCCGCTGGAGGCATACGGAACGGCGGCGAACAAGGCCGACCTCGTAGGACGGGTGTTCTCGTTCTTCGGGCCGTGACGGCGCGTCGGCTGTCGATCGTCGCGCTGCTGGCGATCGGCGCCTGGCTCGTGCCCGGCGCCGTCGCGCAGCGGCCGCCGAACGTCGTCGGCACGCTGGCGCGACCGGCGTCCGGGCCGGCGGCGTGTCCGAGCGACGAGCCGTGCGACCGGCCGGCGACGGCCGTCGTCCTGAGCTTCACGCGCCGCGGCCGGGTCGCGGCGCGGGTCCTCGTGCGACGGGCCTTCAAGCTGCGGCTCGCGCCCGGTCGCTACGCGATCTCGGCGCGATCGCCGGCCGCGCCGAGGCGGGCCGCCGCCGGCTCCCCCGCGGCCCCGGCGAGGGCCGTCCTGCGACCGGCGACCGTATGGGTGCCCCGCCGCGGCGTGGTCCGCCCGCATCTCACGCTCGCCTCCGTACGCTGACGCGACCCACGGCCGGGGAAGCGGACGACGGGGGTCGAACCCGCGACCTTTGGCTTGGGAAGCCAACGCTCTGCCAACTGAGCTACGTCCGCGCGCCGCCGATTCTAGGCACTCCCGCATGACGGCGCGGCCCGCGACGCCGCCCATCTACCCTGGACGGCATGAAGCGTCTCGCCGTCCCGATCGTTGCCGCCGTGGTCGCCGTGGCGCTCGTCGGGCTGCTCGCGTACGGGCTTGTGTCGCGCGCCGACGACACCTCGATCGACCAGGCGGTCGCGCGTGGCGAGCGGCCGGTCGCCGCGAGCCGGGAGCTGCCCGTGCTCGGCGCGAGCGGCACGCGCTCGATCGCCGACCTGCGCGGCAAGGTCGTCGTCGTGAACTTCTGGGCCTCGTGGTGCGGGCCGTGCAAGAAGGAGGCACCGGTCCTCGACGCCGCGCAGAAGCGCCTCGAGCGCGCCGGCGCCGGCACCGTGCTCGGCGTGACGTTCGACGACTCGACGCCCGACTCGCTCGGGTTCGTGAAGACGTACGGACTGCGCTATCCGAACATCCGCGACGTCGGCTCGAAGCTCGCCGAGGACTACGGCACGACGAAGCTCCCCGAGACGTTCGTCGTCGACGCGCAGGGCCGGATCGCCGCGCTGCACCGCGGGCAGATCGACCAGCGCCAGATGGACGCGGCGCTCGACACCGCCCTCGGATCGTCATGAGGCGTGCGGCGTTGCTGGTCGCGCTCGTCGCGGCGCTCGTCTCGCCGGGCGCCGCGTTCGCGGCCGCCCCGAAGGCGTCGCTCGTGGACATCGAGGACGAGGTCATGTGCACGACCTGCAAGATCCCCCTGAACATCGCCGAGAGCCCGCAGGCCGACCGCGAGCGCGCGCTCATCCGCGGCTACATCGCGCGCGGCCTCGACAAGCGACAGATCAAGGACGCGCTGGTCGTCGAGTACGGCGAGGACGTGCTCGCCCTCCCCGACACCGCAGGCGTCGGCTTCACCGCCTACGCGATCCCGATCGCGCTCGTGCTCGTGCTCGGCGGCGGACTCGCGCTACTGCTGCCGAGCTGGCGGCGGCGCTCGCCGGCCGGCATCGGCGACGGCTCGGCACCGCGCCTCGACGACGCGGACGCGCGCCGCCTCGACGAGGATCTCGGCCGCTACGCCTGACCCGTCACATCGCCTGCGGCGCGCTCACCCCGAGCAGGTCCAGCGAGCGCGCGATCGTGCGCTGCGCGGCGACGCCGAGCGCGAGCCGCAGCGACTCGACGCCGTCGCCCTCGGCGCCCAGCACCTGGCAGTCGCGGTAGAACGCCGTGAACGCCTGCGCGAGCTCGAGCACGTAGGCGGCGATCCGATGCGGCGCGCGTCGCGTCGCGGCCTCGTCGACCTCGTCGCCGAACGCGAGCAGCTTCTTGATCAGCGTGCGCTCGGATTCGTGCAGCGCGCCGCCGAAGGATCCGGCCTCGCGCAGCGCGAGTGCGACGCGCGCCTCGCCCGCGCGCCCGATGATCGACGCGATCCGCGCGTGCGCGTATTGGACGTAGTAGACGGGGTTGTCGTTGGACTGCGAGCGCGCGAGATCGAGGTCGAGGTCGAACGCCGTGTCGTGCGAGCGCTGGAGCATGAAGAAGCGCGTCGCGTCGACGCCGATCGAGTCGATGACCTCCTCGAGCGTGACGAAATCGCCGCGCCGCTTGGACATCTTCGTGCGCTCGCCGTGCTCGACGATGTGCACGAACTGCAGGATCGGCATCTCGAGCAGCTCGGGATCCTGCCCCAGCGCGCCGAGCGCCGCGCGCATCCGGCCAAGGTAGCCGTGGTGGTCGGCCCCGAGCGGGAGGATCAGCCGCTCGAAGCCGCGCTCGAGCTTGTTCACGAGGTACGCGACGTCGGCCGCGAAGTACGTCTTCTCGCCCGAGGACCGAACGAGGACCCGATCCTTGTCGTCGCCGAACTCGGTCGTGCGCAGCCACAGCGCCCCGTCGGCCCGATAGAGCCGGCCGTCGGCGTCGAGCCGCGCGAGCGCGGTCGCGATCGCCGACGGATCGCCGTCGTGCAGGTCGGCCTCGCTGAAGAAGACGTCGAACGCGACGCGGTACGTCGCGAGCACGGCCCTGATGCGCTCGAACATGATCTCCACGCCGACCTTCGCCAGCTGCGCCGACGAGGTCTCGGCCGCTTCGGGGAGCGCGCCGGCGAGCTCACGCACGTAGTCGCCCTCGTAGCCGCCCTCCGGGACCTCCTCGCCGCGGGCGCGGGCGAGGATCGAGGCGCCGAGCTTGTCGATCTGCGTGCCGGCGTCGTTGAAGTAGTACTCGCGGCAGACCTCGTTGCCCGAGAACTCCAGCAGCCGCGCGAGCGCGTCGCCGAAGGCGCCGTGGCGGCCGCTGGCCGCCGTCAACGGTCCGGTCGGGTTCGCCGACACGAACTCGACGTTGATGCGCTCGGGCCGATCGGCGCCACCGCCGCCGAACGCATCCCCGGCGTCGAGCACATGGTCCAGTGCCCGCACGCACCAGCCATCCGACAGGAACAGGTTCAGGAAGCCGGGGCCGGCGACGTCGACGCGGTCGAGCGTGGGCCCGAGCAGCGTGCCGAGCTCCGCGGAGAGCCTTGCCGCGACCTCGCGCGGCGGCATGCCCGCGGCCGGCGCGAGCAGCATCGCGGCGTTCGTCGCGTAGTCGCCGAAGCCGGCCTTCTTCGGCCGATCGAGCGTTGGCGCCGGGCGCGATCCCCCGTTGGCGCCGGCGACCGCGGTGGACGCGGCGAGCACCGCCGCGCGCAACTCGGATAGCGGATTCTCCACGCCTCCCAGCGTAACCAGCGGGCGTGCGTCCCGGCTGTCAGCGCGTGGCCGCGCGCGCGGCGGTCACGAACAGCGCCTCGAGGCGCTCGAGCGTGTTCGGCGTACCGAGCGCCATGACGACGTCGCCGGCGCCGAGCTTCGTCTCGGCCGGTGGGACGGGCGCGAACGAGCCGTCGCTGTGGCGCACGCCGACGATGAACGAGCCGCCGCGGACCTCGCCGATGGTCTGGCCGATGCCGGCGCAGCCGGCGCCGACCTCGATCTCCTCCATGCGGTACTCGGCCGCCACGTCGACGGTACCGCTGACCTGCGGGTGCAGGGCGAGCCGCGCCATCTCGGTGCCGCTTGCCTTGTAGGGCGAGATGACGCGATCCGCGCCGGCACGCTTGAGCTTCTTCTCGGAGTCCTCGACCGAGGCGCGGGCGATGATCGCGAGGTCCGAGCGCAGCTCGCGCGCGGTCAGCGTCGTGAAGATGTTCTCGGCGTCGGAGTCCATGCACGCGACCAGCGCGCGGGCGCGCTCGATGCCGGCCGCACGCAGCAGCTCGTCCTCGGAGGGCGGCCCCTCGAGGAAGCGCACGCCGGCCGCCTTCGCGAGCTCGCGACTGGCCGGGTTGGAGTCGATGACGACGTACTGCGTGCCCGCGGCGTGCAGGTCGCGGGCGACCTGTCGACCCACCCGCCCGAAGCCGCAGATGATGTAGTGGTCGTTGAGCGCGTCGATCATCTTCTGGGTGCGCCGTTCCGCGAGGATCTCGCCGAGATGGCCGGCGACGAAGAACTCCGCGACGGTCACGAGCGCGTAGAACAGCGTACCCACGCCGAAGACGATCAGCAGGACCTTGACGATCTCCGCGCCGGTGCTGATCGGCGCCGGGATCGACCCGACCGTCGCGACCGTGTCGAGCGCCAGCACGAACCCGTCCCACCAGTTCTGATCCGTCGTCAGGACGAAGCCGACCGTGCCCGCGACGAGCAGCACGCAGACGAGCCCGACGAGCTGGCCGAGGCGGCGCGTGAACGCGATCAGGTCGCGGCGGCCGCGCAGGCGCGGGCTCATCGTCGTGAACGCCTCGAGGCGTTGCTGGTCCTCGGCGGTCGGCATCCGGACTCCTCAGTAGTGGTAGGGCTCGCCCGCGAGGATCTTGTGGCCGCGGTAGAGCTGCTCGAGCAGCACGACGCGGGCGAGCTGGTGGGGCAGCGTCAGCGGGCCCAGCGAGAAGCGGTGCTCGACGTCGTCGATGTCGAGCCCGAGCGCCCCGCCGATGACGAAGCAGACGTCACGTCCCGCCTGGCGGCGCGCCTCGAGGAAGCGGCTGAAGCTCAGCGAGTCGAACTGCTCGCCCTCGCGGTGCAGCAGCGAGACGAACGCGCGCTCGGGGATCCTGCCGGCGAGCTGTTCCTCCTCGCGGACCTCGACCATCTCGACCCGCGCCTGCCGCGTGAGGAGCTTGAGGTAGTGGTCGACGTCGTCGACGTAGGGCGGGCGCAGGCGCCCCACGGCGAGAACGATCAGGCGCACGCTGCGATACTAACCACGCATATGGCTGACGAAGACGGGCCCGAGCGGCACATCAACATCCACTTCTCGCCCGAGATCATGGCGGGGCACTACGCGAACTTCGCGAACGTCTCGTTCTCGGACTACGAGTTCACCATCACCTTCGCCCGCGTCGACCACGAGATCGATGCCGAGGAGATCCCCGGCGTCGTCGTGTCGCGCGTCAACCTGTCGCCGAAGTTCATGCGCGAGCTGGCCGACGCGCTCGAGGACTCGTGGTCGAAGTGGGCCACGCGCGAGGGCATCAAGAACCTCCCGGAGTTCGGCGGCGAGAGCAAGGCCGAGCCGCGCGACGACGTCTGACGCGCGTCAGCGTCGACGCGCGACGAGCAAGAGCTCGACGCCGAACGTCACGCCGCTGCCGAGCAGCGCCAGCCACGCCCACTGCGGCGTGCCGACGAACAGGCCGACGACGAACACGACGAGCAGCACGGTCGAGACGGCACGCCAGGCCTTCGGATCGGAGAGCACGCTCCCAGGCTAGCCATCGCCGGCGTCACCTGAGCCGCGGGACACCCGCGACCGTAGTCCCTCGTATGCGCCGGCTCGAGCTCACCGTCGTCGCAGGCCTGGCCGCGTTCGTCGGCCTCGTCGCGATCCAGCACCCGCTGCGCGGCGACCTGCCGCCCGCCGATCACTTCGTCAGCGAGTACGCGAAGGGCTCGACCGCCGTGCTGCAGGTCACGGCGTTTGCGTGCTGGGCGGTCGCGCTCGCAGCCGGATCGCTGCTGGTCGCGCGGGCGGCGGGATCGGCGCGGCGGATCGCGCGCGCGATCGCCACGTTCGGCCTCGGGTTCGCCGCGGCCGGGATCACGACCAGCGCGATCTTCGCGACCCAGACCGTGGCCGGCGTGCTGCCCGAGGGTATGCGGCGCACGGCCACGGGGCGGCTGCACGACCTCGGCACGCTGGCCGTGTTCGCGGGCCTCCTGCTTGCCGCGGGCGCGTCGCTGCGCTTCGTGTCCCGGCGCGGCTACCGGATCGTGCTCGCGGCCCTGTTCGCGACCCTGATGCTGACGATCCCGGTCCTCGTCGCGCTCGGCATCGACGCGCCCGGCATCGGGCAGCGCGTCTTCATCCTCGTCGGCTGCGGCTTCGAGTGGGTGCTGGCGGTCGAGCTCAGCGGGCGTCGTCGCTCGCCTTCTGCTGTTGCTCGAACGCCACGCCGATCCCGATCCGCTGGATGACCGGCGGGTGCGTCGCGAGCAGGAACGTCTGCAGCGCGGGCGGCGCCGGATCCGCGAGGTTGCGCAGCGCGATGCGCTTCTCGAAGGAGATGAACGGCTCCGGTTGATGCGTCGTCTGCAGCGCGAACGAGTCGGCCCGTGCCTCGATCGCGCGGCTGTACTGGTTGGAGATCGTCGTGATCGTGGTCGTCATGATCGTCACGCTGAGGACGAGCGCGGGCAGCATCGCGGGGCCCGCGACGGCGCCGTCGGGCGCGAGCCGATCGGTCAGGCGCGAGACCGCGAACATCCCGAACGGGGCGACGATCGCGAGGTACAGCAGGCCCTTCGGGACGTCGTCGTAGTGGACGTGACCGAGCTCGTGCGCGACGACGAGGCGCAGCTCGTCGCGCGAGAAGTTCTCGATCAGCGTGTCGTAGAGGACGACGCGCTTCGTCCGGCCCAGGCCGGTCACGTAGGCGTTCGCGGCCGTCGTGCGACGGGAGGCGTCGGACTCATAGACCTCCCCCACCTCGACGCCGGCCTGGCGCGCGAGAGCGAGCACGTCGGAGCGCACCTGGCCCGCCGGCAGCGGCGTGAACCTGTTGAACAGCGGGTCGAGCACGACCGGCCCGGCGTAGATCGTGATGACGCCGAACGCCACGGCCACGGCCGAGCCGGGGATCCACCAGCGCTGCGGGAAGCGGCGCACGAGCGCGATCGCGCCGCCGGCGCCGACGCCCGCGATGAGCGCGCCGATGCCCCATGACACCCCGACGTCGCGGGCGTAGCCGCCCCACGACTGCGTGATGAGCCCGTAGTCGCGCGCACGCTCGCGGCCGACGACCTTCAGCGGCAGCACGGCGGCCGAGATCGTCACCGACAGCGCGGCGCCCGTGACCGCCGCCGCGAGCAGCGGGCGGCGAAACGGGCCGCCCAGACGGCGCGGCGGGCGCACCACGAGCAGCGCGAGAACACCGATCTGGACGACTAGCGCACCCCCGTAGAGGGCAACCTGGGGACGGTTGTAGGCATGCGCGCGCTCGATCTCCGGGGCGCTGAAGTACGATTCGGCACGAACCGGAGCGGGCTCGATCACGCCTTCCCGCGGCCGCAACAGCACGACGGCCACCTCCGCAACCACCACGGCGGCAGCGATCGCCACCGACCACCGCAGGCGTCCTGAGTCCACGCTCGAACTGTACGAGATGCAGGTAGCGATCCTCTCCGACATCCACGGCAACCGGCACGCCTTCGAGGCGGTGCTCGCCGATGCCGAGGCGGCCGGCGCCCAGGAGATGTGGTGCCTCGGCGATCTCGTCGGCTACGGCGCCGACCCGGACGCCTGCGTCGAGCTGGCGCGTCGCCACGCCGCGATCTGTCTGGCGGGCAACCACGATCTCGGCGTCACGGGTGAGATCGGCCTCGACGAGTTCTCGACCGGCGCCGCGCTCGCCGCGCGCTGGACGCAGGAGACGATCTCGCGAGCGAACCTCGAGTTCCTGTCGGCCCTGCGGCCGATGGGCGAGGAGTCCGGGGTCGGCCTGTACCACGCCAGCCCGCGCGACCCCGTCTGGGAGTACGTCCTCAGCGCGCTGCTCGCCGAGCTGTGCTTCGACGATCAGACCCAGCGCGTCGCGCTCATCGGCCACTCTCACGTCGCGCTGTCGTTCGTCCGGCCCGAGGGCGACGTCGCCACGGGCGAGCCGCGCCGCGACGGCGACGAGCTGGACATCTCGGGCGGCGAGTGGCTGCTGAACCCCGGCTCCGTCGGACAGCCGCGCGACGGCGACCCGCGTGCCGCATGGCTGCTGCTCGATCTCGATCGCTGGCAGGCCAAGTGGCGGCGCGTCGAGTACGACATCGCCGGCGCCGCCGCGGCAATCCGCGCCGCCCGCCTTCCGGACTCGCTCGCCGAGCGCCTCAGTTACGGTCAGTGACGATGCGACGGGTCCTTCCCCATGTCATCGCCTTGCTGCTCGGCGTCGGGGCGGCGCTGCTCGTCGCCTGCGGCGGCGGTGGCACGAAGGGCGGGATCCCGGCCGCCAGCGCCGGCGAGCTCAAGGATCAGCTCGAGAGCGTCCGCCGAGCCGTCGCCGACAAGCGCTGCGACGACGTGGGCGGTCAGCTGGACCAGGTCGACGAGGACATCGACTCGCTGCCGGGGACCGTCGACAAGCGGCTGCGCACGAGCCTGCGCGAGGCCGCCGACCTGCTGCGCAGCACCGCGCGCGACGAGTGCAAGGTCGAGACGACCCAGACCCAGACCCAGACGGTGCAGACCGAGACCCAGACGCAGCCCTCCGAGACGCAGACCGTGCCCGCGCAGACGCAGACGGCGCCTCCCGCGACGACCACGACGCCGCCGACGACGCAACCGCCGGCCACGACGACCACCCCGCCCGTGACGCCGCCTCCGCCACCGGCCGAGCCACCCGCCCCCGTCCCGCCGCCGTCTCCCGGCTCCGGCGGCAGCGGCGGCGGCGCGACCCCGACGGTGCCCTCCCCATGAGCGCGTCGACGATCGCGGGTCGCTACGTGCTCGGAGAGCGCCTCGGCTACGGCGGCATGTCGACGGTCCAGGTCGCCATGGACCGCCGGCTCGAACGCGAGGTCGCGGTCAAGCTGCTCGCCGAGCATCTCGCCGACGACCCGCAGTTCATCTCGCGCTTCAAGCGCGAGGCGCTGTCGGCGGCGCGGCTCGTGCACCCGAACATCGTCCAGGTCTTCGACTTCGGCCTCGACCAGGCAAGCGGGCGCTACTACATCGTCATGGAGTACATCCGCGGGCGCTCGGGCGCCGAGATCCTGCGCGAGGAGGTCCGGCTCGGCGTCGCGGACACGCTCGAGCTCGTCGACGGCGCGTGCCGCGGCCTCGCGCACGCGCACCGCATGGGCGTCGTGCACCGCGACGTCAAGCCCGGCAACATCATGCGCTCCGACGACGGCGCCGTGAAGCTCGCGGACTTCGGGATCGCCAAGGCGATGGCGGGCGACATGTCACAGATCACGCAGGCCGGATCCGTGCTCGGCACCGCGGCGTACCTCGCTCCCGAGCAGGCGTCGGGCGCCGAGGTCGGCCCCGCCGCCGACCTCTACGGGCTGGGCGTCGTGACGTACCAGCTGCTCGCGGGCCGGCTGCCGTACGACGCGGCGTCGCTGACCGAGCTCGCGATCATGCAGCAGGAGGCCTATCCGGTGCGGCTCGACGCGATCGCCCCGGAGATCCCGATGGCGCTCGCGACCGCGGTGCAGCGGGCGCTCGAGCTCGAGCCCGAGCGGCGCTATGCCGGCGCCGAGGAGATGCGCAAGGCGCTGCACGACGGCGCGCGCGGCATCTCGCCGGCCGGCGGCGACGACGGGACCGCCGCGACGTCGTTGCTGGCGGTCCGCGACGAGACCGCGAGGACGCGCGCGGTACCGAGCGAGCGCCCGCGCCGGCTGCAGCCGCAGCCGTCGCGCACCCCGCCGCCACCGCGCTACGCGCCCGAGGTCGACCCGCCGGAGCGCTCGCGCCGCCGCGAGGCCGCGCCGCGCCGGGGCCCGGGCCGGGCGTTCGCCTTCGTCCTGATCGCCGCGCTCGTCGCGGCCGCGATCGCGTTCGCCTATGGCAGCAAGGGCACCTCGGGCACCGTGCAGATCACGCCGGTCGACGGCGACAGCGTCACGAAGATCGTCGACCAGATGGGTCAGCTCGTCGACGGCAACACGCGCTGATCACGCCGCCGCGGGTGCGGACGCGCCCGGCAGCGCGGGCGGCGCTCCGGCGCGCAGCGCCGCGGCGCGCTCGGCGAGGTTGCCGTCCGCGATCGCGCCACGCAGGTCGGCCATGAGGCGCGCGAGGTAGGCGAGGTTGTGGATCGTGAGCACGCGCATCGCGGTCAGCTCGCGCTGGCGCAGCAGGTAGCGCAGATATCCGCGGGTGTAGCCGGCCTCGCACGACGGGCATGGGCAGCCCTCCATGATCGGCTCGCGCGACTGCTTCCAGCGCGCCGCCGTGAGGTCGACGCGCCAGCGCTTCTCCGGGTCGGGCACGATCGCGACGCCGTGGCGGCCGAGGCGCGTGGGCATCGCGCAGTCGAACGTGTCGATGCCGAGCTCGACGCCCCGGATGAGGTCGTCGACGTCTCCGATCCCGAGCAGGTGGCGCGGGCGGGCATCGTCGAGGGCGGAGATCGCCCAGCCGACGACCTCGTACATCTGCGGCTTGTCGGCGCCGAGCGAGCCGCCGATCGCGATCCCGTCCACCGGCCGGGCCGCGATCTCCTGGGCGGAGGCGACGCGCAGGTCCTCGTGGACGCCGCCCTGGACGATCCCGTAGACGAGCTGGCCGTCGGGGCCGTGCTCGTCATGCCACGTCAGGCAGCGATCCAGCCAGCGGTGCGTGCGCTCGGTCGAGCGCGCCGTGTAGTCGCGGTCGACGTTCAGCGGGGTGCATTCGTCGAAGACGAGCGCGAGATCCGAGCCCAGCGCCGCCTGGACCTCCATCGAGGTCTCCGGGCCCATGAACCGCTCCGACCCGTCGATCCAGGAGCGGAAGCGCACCCCGTCCTCCTCGATCGACAGCACGCGCCCCTTGCGGTTGGCGCCCGACGGCGCGCGCCCCTTGATCTCGTCGGCGACGGTGCCGTAGCCCATCGAGAAGACCTGGAAGCCGCCGGAGTCGGTGATGATCGGCGAGCGCCAGCCCATGAACTCGTGCAGACCCCCGAAGTGCTTCACCAGGTCCGGACCCGGATCGAGCATGAGGTGAAACGTGTTGCCGAGGACCATGTCGTAGCCGAGCGCGGCGACCTCGCGCGGCTCGAGGCCCTTGACCGTGCCCTTCGTCGCCAGCGGCACGAACGCCGGCGTGCGCACGGCGCCGTGCGCGGTGCCGAGGACCCCGGCGCGCGCCTGCGAGCCGGGGTCGCGGTGCAGGATCCGTAGGGCGCTCATGCGCCCGCAGACTACGACGCGCGGTTCGCCTTCGGCTCGTCCGGCGCCGCCTCGGCATCCGCCGGCGCCGCGCTCTGCGCCCGCACCCGGTCGGCCATGTCGGCCGGCGGGCGCCACGGCTCGCCCGGCTTGCGCTCCGGGGCCTTCCAGCCGGTCGCGGTCATGCCGAGCGCGCCCATCGCCTTCTCCTTGGCGGCCCACGGCACGCGCCGGTACACGGGTACGAACAGCGCGCTCCACAGCCGGCCGCCCTTCTCCTGGTACGGCTCGACGGTCGATGGCTGGCCGCGCCCGATCTCTGAGAGCACCGCGTGGCGCAGGTGCTTCTCGGAGCGTTCGCGCAGGTTGCGCTTGGCCTCCGACAGCGCGCTCATCACGCGACCGCCAGCTTGTTCTGGCGCTGCGCCGCGAGCGCGTTCTGCGCGGCGATCTGGATCGGCTCGAAGAGCGCGCCGATCGGCGGCGAGTAGATGTTCTCCATGTACGCGAGGTCGTACAGCGTGGCGCCGCGCTTGGCGGCGAACGCGAGGAAGTCGCAGCGCTCCTTGACGCCGTCGCCCCCGTGGATGACACCGCCGATGAGGCGCAGCGTGTCGGGCTCGGCGAGCAGCTTGACGAACGTCTTCTGGGCGCCCGGGTAGTAGCGCGCCTTCGTGATGCCGACGCCCTTGGCCAGCACATACGGGATGCCGATCGACTTGGCGAGGTTCTCGCCCATCGAGAAGCCGCCGATCGTGTAGTCGCCGGCGACCATGCCCCACGGCACCCACACCGGGTCGTAGGCGAGGTCGCCGCCCGTGATGTTCACCGCGGCGACGCGGCCCTGTGCGTACGCATGTGCGCCGGTCAGCCCGACGATCGGGATCATGTTCAGCCCGTGCGGGATCTCGACGACGTCGCCCGCGGCCCACACGCCGGGGGCCGAGGTGCGCATGTGGTCGTCGACGTGGACGGCGCCGGTCGTGCCGAGCTCGAGGCCGGCCGCCTCGGCCAGCGCCGTGTTCGGCACCTTGTGCAGGCCGGTCACGACGGCGTCGCACTCCAGCGTGCCGTCGGACGTCACGACCGCGCAGACGTGGCCGTCCTTGTTTCCCTCGAAGGACTCGACCTTCGTGCCGAGGTGCAGCGTGACGCCGCGGGCCTCGAGCGAGTCGTGGACGGGCTTGGCGACGTCGGGGTCGAGGATCTCGTGCAGGACCCACGGCCCCTCGTCGACGAGGTCGACCTGTAGCCCGCGATGCGCGAGGCCACCGGCCATCTCGACGCCGACCGGACCGGCACCGACGACGACGACTCGCTTCATCGAGTCGAGCTGCTTGTCGAACTCCATCGACTTGCGGATGTCCTTGACGTAGTGGATGCCGTCGAGGTTCACGCCGGGGACGTCGGGCTGCTCCCAGAAGAAGCCCGTGCAGAGGATCAGCTGGTCGAATCCCTCGGGCTCGTTCTTGCATGTGATCGTGCGGCGGTCGAGGTCGATGTCGGTGACCACCGTCTCCATGCGCATGTCGAGGCCGTCCTCGCGGTAGCGCTCGACCGTCGACAGGAACAGGTCGTCGAAGCTCGGGATCTCGCGGCCGTGGACGAACGGGATCCCGCACGGCGAGTACGCGATGTCCGAGAACTCGGTGAAGACGCTCACCTTGAGCTCCGGCTTCAGACGCTTGGTGATGGTCGCGGCCGCCGTCCCCGCGCCGCCTCCGCCGATGACGACTACGCGCTCCATGATGGTTCCTCTCGGTCGAACATGATCAGATCTGAAAGCTGCTCGCGCCTGCGGTGCAGGCGCCACGTTCCGCCGTCGCGCGCGACGACGGCCGGCCGCAGGTCGCCGAACTCGGTCGACTGGACCTGCTGGTACGCGCCGGCCTCGCGCGCGACGAGGACGTCGCCGGCCTCGAGCGCGCCGAGCTCGGCGGCCGGCGCGACGACGTCGATGTTCAGGCACAGCGGACCGGCGACGAGCATCGGCGCAGACGCCGTCGGGCCCGCCCGCACGGACAGCGACTCGAGCCGCGGCCACGCCCACAGCGCCCCCGGCAGCAGGTTCGTGCCGGCGTCGAGCACGGCGCACGAGCGGCCGTCGGCGAGCGTCTTGACGGCGACCACCGTGCAGGCGAGCTCAACGGCGTCGGCGACGAGTGCGCGCCCGGGCTCGAGCATGAGTCGTCCGGTGAAGCCGGCGGCGCGGAGCGCGTCGGCCACGGCTGCGGCGTGCGCGTCCGCCGCCGGCGAGGGCGCGGCGGGAATGCCACCGCCGAGGTCGATGGCGTTCACGCGCAGCTCGGCGGCGAGGCCGGCGAGGAGCGACGCGGCCCGCGCATGCACGGCCGGGGCCTTGGCCCAGCCGACCCGGACGTTCGCCGCGAGCGTGCCGGCACGGTCCGCGCCGAGCCCGGCCGTGAAGTCCGTCGAGACGAGATGGACGTGCAGCACCTCGAGCTCCAGGCCGAGCTCGCGAGCGCGCCGTCCGGCGGCGACGACTTCGGCCGGCGCGATGCCGAAGCGGCTCGGGGTCCCCGCCGGACCCGGCAGCCCGACGCGCAGCCCCGCGCGGCTCACGCCGGCCCGCGCCATCCGCTCGAGCTCCGGCGCGCTGTCGGCGATCACGAGTGCCCCGTCGGCGCCGGCACGAGCAAGCAGCGGGTCCCCCTTGGCCGGTCCGTTGACCGTGATCCGCGCGCCCTCGATCCCGACGACGTCGCGCGCGAGCGCGTACTCGGCGGCACACACGACCTCGGCGCCGACGTCCTCGTCGGCGAAGGCGCGCAGGAACGCCGTCGTGCGGTTGGTCTTGTAGGAGTAGGAGATCTCGGTGTCCGCCCAGACCGCGGTCCAGGCCGCGCGCAGCCCGGCCACGCGCTCGCGCACCCGGTCGACGTCGGCGAGCCACAGCGGCGAGCCGTGCTCGCAGACCAGGGCCGCGACGCTCACGCGCCGCCTCGGATCGCCGCCGCCAGATCGATCGCGCGGGGCGTGCCCTTGCTGTCCAGCAGCGCGGCCACGGGCTCGCGCCAGCGTCCGGAGGCCGCCTCGGCGATGGCCTCGGGCAGCATGGCGCGCAGGTGCTCCATCGCCCACGGGTCCGGGCGCGACAGGTTCAGCCGCAGCGTCGTCGCCGCGCCGACCGTGCCCATCCCGTCGCCGGGGTAGGTCGCGACGTTGCGAGCGAACAGCGCGACCATCAGCTCCTGCGATGTGACCCCGGCGCCGGCCGTGTCCAGCGCGCACGCCAGGCCGCGCACCGGGGACGTCGTCAGCTCGAGGCCGTCGACCGCGGCGAGCGTGCCCCGCAGGTGGGCGAGGTTGCGCCGCACCACGCCCTGGGCGTCGTCGAGGTACTGCTCGTCGCGCAGCGCCGCAAGCGCCCCGTGCTGGGCGATGAGGCTGGTGTTCAGTCGCGTCAGCGCGGCCTTGAGACGCAGGCAGCTGCGCATCAGGCGCGAGGGACCGGCGAGGAAGCCGATCCGCGCCCCGGCCATGCCATAGCAGTGCGAGACCGAGAACGTCGCGACCGCGTTGTCGGTCAGCTCCAGCGCGGGCAGCGACCGGAACGGCACGCCGGGGTCGATCACGAGCGCGCCGTGGGTGACATCGTGGATCAGCAGCAGACCGTGCTCGTCGGCCAACCGCGCCAGCGCGGCGAGCTCGTCCTCGGTCTGCACGGTCCCGAATGGGTTGAGCGGATCGACCACGACGATCGCCCGCGTGCGGGGCGTGATCGCCGCGGCCACGACGTCGGGGTCGAGGCGAAAGCCGTTTGAGGCGTCGATCGCCACCGTCACCGGCACCGCGCCGGTGGCGATGACCGCCGAGGGCACGTGGAAGTAGCCGGGGTCGGACAGGATGACCTCGTCACCCGGTCCCGCGACCGCCATCAGCGAGAGCGCGATGCCCGCCTGGGCGCCCTCGGTGCCGATGACCTCGAAGTCCTTGTCGCGGTCGCGGCCGAGCACGGCCGCGGCGGCGTCGCGCAGCGGCTCGATGAGATCCGGGCTGTACTGGTTGAGGTGCTCGGCCGTGACCGCGTCGCGCATCGCGTCGACGGCGCTGACCGGCGGACCGGCGAAGCACGTCAGCCAGCCGAGGTCGGCCCACGTCGCGGGATCCAGGCGCGTCGTCCCACCGGGGTACAGCCGCGCGGGATCGATGCCGACGATCCCGATCGCGTCGCGATAGGTCAGGTAGTTCCACATCGCGTGATGGGAGCGCTCGAGGGCGATCAGGCGCTCGGACGCCAGCCGCGGTGTGCTGCCCGGCTCCGTGCCCCAGGTGAGAACCGAGGAGCTCATGCCGCGGCCCGCTGGGGCGCGACGGAGCGGCGTACCAGGCGCATGACGCGGTAGATGCCGTTGCGGTCCGAGGTCACGGAGGCCGTGTCGTAGCCGGCCGCGCGGGCGTAGCCCTCGATCTGCTCCTGCGGGCGCAGGCGCCACACGCAGCGCTCACCCTCGGCATTGCGCCAGACCCGCGCGATGTACTCGATCTCGGGGTTTGCGACCTGGACGTTGCAGACGATCTGCGCCGGCGCAACCGTCTCCGCGAGGTCGGCGAAGTGGCGCTCGATCAGGGCGTCGTCGTGGTAGATGCCGTACAGCCCCAGCTCGCAGACGACATCCGGGCGCGGGTGCAGCGCGACCAGCGCGACGCGATCGAACGCACTTGAGCGGCTCGTCGTCACGCGGCTGCCGACGCCGAGCTCGCGGGCGCAGGCGGACGCCTGATCGAGCGCGCCGGCGTCGATGTCCCACAGCACGGCCGTGGCGCGGGGGCGCTGCTCGAGCGCGTGCAGCAGGTAGGGGCTCGGCCCGGCCGCGAGATCCGCGACGACGGCGTTGGCGCCGGCCTCGTCGATCGCCTCGAGGACCGCCGCCTCGGCGAGGCCGCGGATGTCGCGGAACGCCTGGCACGTCGCGCGGTCCAGCAGGCGGCGGTCCAGCCGCCGCCCGATCGGCGTGCGACCGACCGCGCGGTTGGCGTACACGTGGGCCATGAACGGACCGGAGTCGAAGCCGTGGCGATGACCGATCCGCGCGCCCTCGGACACGCATGCGCCCGCCCGCGAGGCGAGCGACAGCGCGGCGAAGCGCCACGCGCGCGGCGAGCTGCGCGGCAGCTCGGCGCGCAGAGCCTCGAAGCGGCGGGCTGCGAGGTCATGCGGCACGTGCGTACAGCCCCGTCTCGACGAGCTCGCGGCGGCGATAGAGCTCGTGCGCATCGCCGACGGCGCTGTGGGGCGCGGTCATCAGCGCGGCGAGCCGCTCCTGCGCGCCGTCGTTGTCGGCGATGACGATCGCGAGCACAGCCGCGTCCTCGCCCTCGGCGCTCGCGGCGTAGGCGTCGAGCAGCTGGCCGAAGTGATCGAGCGACCCCGCGGCGTACGCGACGAGCTCGTCGAAGTCGTCGATGACCTCGATGCGCTCGTAGATCGCCTCGCCCTCGCGCGGAGCGACGTAGGCGTCGGGGTCGACGCCGTGCGCGAGTGCGCGGTCGCGAAAGAGGTTCATGTGGCGGGCGTTCGCGGCGACGAGCTCGGCGAGCAGCTGCTTGGCCGCAGGATCGCCGGTCGTCGGGATGCGCTCGGAGAAGAGGTCGACCCAGCGACGCATGCCGTAGGCATGGCGGGCGAACACGCGCCCGATCCGGCCTGGATCGTCACCCAGGACGGCAAGCAGCTCTTCGCGGTTAGTGAGCATCGGTGGGCTCCAGATCGGTGAGGACGACGGTGCGATACGAGACGTCGAGCTCTGCGGAGAGCATGTTCGAGACCCAGCAGAACGGCTTGGCGCGGGCGACGAGGGCGTCGAGGTCATGCTCGCCCGCATGCGCGGCGACCTCCACGCGCAGCCGCCCGTAGCGCAGCTCGCGGCCGACGCGCTCGCCGTCGACCGCCACGCGCAGACCCGGTAGCTCGATGTCGCGCTTGGCTGCGACGTGGGCGACGGCGAGGCAGAAGCAGCTCGCGAGCGCCGACAGCATGAGCTCGGTCGGCATCATTCCCTCGTCGCGGCCGCCGACCTCGACGGGCTCGTCGACGAGCACCTGATGCTCGCGGGCGGTCGCCAGCGCAGCCAGAGCGCCGGTCCGGCGGGCCTCGACGTGACGCGACTCGCCCATCACAGGGCTCCGATCGGATCTGCGGTGAACGAACCGTAGACATCCTCGTGGGCGATCGCCGCCACGTCCCAGCCGTAGGCATCGACGACGCCGCGGCCACCGGCGACAAGACGGGCGCGAAGCGCCGGGTCGCCCGCGATCCGCGCGAGCGCCACGCCGAGCGCGTCGCCGTCCCCGGCCGGACACAACAGGGCGCTCTCGCCGTCGGCGAGGAACGTCCGGAAGACGTCGAGCTCGGACGCCACGACCGGCAGGCCGGCGGCGAGCGCCTCGAGCGCCACGAGGCCGAAGCCCTCCTTCGTCGACGGGAAGGCGAAGACGTCGGCCGCGCGGTAGTGGCGCTCGAGCTCGGCCGGGCTGACCGTGCCGACATGGCGGATGTGCTCGCTCACCCCGAGCTCGCGGGCTCGCACCGCGAAGCGCTCGATCTCGTCGCGGTAGTCGAACAGCGTCGCGCCACCGACGACGAGCAGCAGGGGGTCGCGCTCGGGCTGCAGCGAGCGCAGCCTGGCGAAGCCTTCGAGCAGCGTCATCGAACCCTTGCGAGGCTCGATGCCGCCGACCGTCAGGACGGCGAGACGATCCGCGAGACCGAGTGCCGCGCGGTCAGCAGCGCGTTCGACGGCGTCGCGCGGCACGCGGAAGCGGACGCAGTCGACGCCGTTTCGCACGAGCCTGGCGTGGACGCCGAACTCCCGGCGCAGCCGCTGCACCCATGGCAGCGAGACGCAGAGGACGTGTTCGGGCTCGAGGATAGAGCGGTCCTGGCACTCGATCAGCGACGGGGAGATGAAGTCGTCGACGTGGTGGACCGTCCGCACGAGCTCGGAGATGACGCCCTCGTCGCGCAGGTCGAGCGCCGCGTTCGCGGAGATGCAATCCTGCGCGTGGACGACGTCGAAGCCGCCGCCGGCGAGCAGCGGTCGCAGGCCTTCGCGGTAGGCATCGACCATCGCGAGGATGCGCTCGTCGAAGTGCTCGTGCGTCGGGACGTGCTCGACGAGCTGCGTGTCGACGGCCGTCTCACGGAAGAAGCCCTCGCCCGGCTGCGCGAGCGCGCAGACGCGCACGTCGTGTCCGCGCCCCGCCAGCGCCTCGGCGACCGCGAGCGCGTGCTCGACCCCGCCGCGCGGCTTGACCGAGTACGTGAGCATCGCGATCTTCATACCGCGACCTCGGCGGGTGCGACCGCCCGCAGGGCGAGCCGGGTCGCGGCGGCATTGGACGGCGCGACGATCGCGCCCGCCTCGCGCAGGATCCGCGTCTGGCGGGCGGCGTCCTGCGGGTCGCCGTCGGTCCCGCAGACGCGCGCGAGCACGACGGCGTTCTTCGCGGCGGCGGTGATCGCCTCCGCCAGTCCGGACGCCGGGTCGCTGTGCCCGCCGTGGCCGAGCACGACGTCGAGCAGCACGCAGCCGACGTCGTCGTCGCGCGCCGCCTCCTGAAGGAAGCCGAGCCGGACGTCGAGGTCGACCATCGGGTGCGGGCGCCCCTGCGTGTACTCCTCCTCGCCGAGGTCCAGGACGGCGTGGCCGCCGTCGCGCTCGTCGGGTCCGTGCCCGACGTTGCCCTCCAGCGGGCCGAGCTCCCGCTCGAGCAGCGTGACCGCCTCGTGGGCGAGCGAGCCGCCGGAGAACAGGCCGAGCAGTCGCCGGCCGGCGGAGTGCGCTCGGCCGGCGTCGACCGCCGCCTCGAGCTCGGCCAAGTCCTCGGGCGGGTTGCCGGCCGCCGCGCGCGCCGCGGCCTCGAGCGTGTCGTGGATCTCGAAGGGCGGCTCTTCGCCGTTGTCCTCCCAGCCCACGAAGGCGGCAACCACGCGCTTGCCCGCGGGCAGATCGCCGCCGAGCGATGCGACGACCTCCGGAGCGGGTGGCTTGGAGACGAGCAGCAGCGTCTCGGTCGCGTCATCGGCGGCAAGCATCTGCATCGCCTGGCGGAACATGATCCCGCCGATCGCGGCCGACAGATCGCGGCCGCCGACGCCGACGATCTGCGAGACGCCGATACCGGCCGCGTCGAGCAGGCAGGCCGACTCCTGGGCGCCCGTGCCCGCCGCGGCGACGATGCCGACAGGACCCGACGTGACGACGTTGGCGAAGCCCAGCCCGACGTCGCCGAGCATCGCCGTGCCGCAGCCGGGACCCATGACGAGCAGCCCGAGCTCCTCCCCGCGCTGCTTGAGATCGAGCTCGTCCTCGAGCGAGACGTGGTCGGAGAACAGGAAGACGTGCATGCCGGCGCTGAGCGCGCGGTGCGCCTCGAGCGTCGCGTACTCCCCGGCAACGGAGATGATCGCGAGATTCGCGTCGTCGAGCCGGGCGCGCGCCGAGACGAGCGAGCGCGGCGGCTCGCGGTCGGCCTTCGCGCCGGCGGGGCCGGCGGACGCGCCGCTGGACAGCTCCTGCTCGGCCTGCGCGAGCGTGGTCTGCGCGAGCTCGTCGCTGTCGGCTTGCACCGCGACGATGAGATCGGACGGGCCGGCCTGCGCCTCGACGCCGCGCGCCGCGAGCGCCTCCAGGTTGGCAGCCGTGCCCATCCCCATCTCGCAGCCACCGACGCCGTCGAGGCCGCGCAGCCCGCGGGCGATGCCCATGAGCTTGACGCTGTCGGCGTAGCGGTTCGCGATGACCTTGACGTGCCAGCTCACAGCAGCACGGCTTCCTGCTCGGCCTGGATCCAGGTGCCGTCCTCGCCGCGAATCGCCGCGAGCAGCGAGTCGGCGTCGGTGATGATCGCCGCGTGCCCGCCGCCGGTGGCGAAGCGCTCGGCCGACTCGACCTTCGGCCCCATGCTGCCGGGCGGGAACTCGCCGGCCTCCAGGCGCCGGCGCGTCTCGTCTGCACTCATGTGGTGCAGCGGCCTCGCCCAGCGCGTGCCGAAGTCCTCGACGACGCAGGGGACCGCGGTCAGCAGCACGAGGATGTCGAAGCCGAGCGCGATGCCCAGCTCCGCCGAGCAGCGGTCCTTGTCGATGACCGCCGCCATGCCGGACAACGAGCCGCCGCGCGTGCTGACGGGAATGCCCCCGCCACCGCCGGCGATCACGATCTCGCCGCTCTCGGCGAGCACCCTGATCGCCTCGAGCTCGAGGATCTCGACGGGCTTGGGGCTGGCCACCATGCAGCGCCAGCCGCGCCCGGCGTCCTCGCCGACGACCCAGCCGCGCTCGCGGGAGAGGCGCTGGGCGTCCTCCTCGGTGTAGAACGGGCCGACGGGCTTGGTCGGGTTGTCAAACGCCGGATCGTCGTCGTCGACGCGCACCCGCGTCAGGATCGTCGCCGTCTGCGCGGCGGGATCGATCTCCGCGATGCTCGTCTGCAGGAGGTAGCCGAGCTCCCCCTGGGTCATCGCACCGAGCGCGTGCAGCGGCAGGCCGGGGACCTGCGGCTCGCCCATCGCGTGCTGCAGCATCAGCGTCCCGACCTGCGGGCCGTTGCCGTGCGTCAGCACGACCTGGTGGCCCTCGTGGCGCAGCGCCACGACGGCCTCGGCCACTGGGCGGGCGCTGTCGAGCTGGTCGGCCCACGTGCCGCGCTGGTCCTCCTTGAGCAGGGCGTTGCCGCCCACGGCGATGATGATGCGCATCGTTCAGTCGACTCCTCTGACCATGAACCAGAGTGCGCGCGTCGGCGCCTCGGACGGATTTGCCCACATGTGTGGCCTGTCGGTGCGAAAGTGGATCGAGTCGCCTGCCGCGAGGTCGGTCACGTCGTCGTCGACCGTGACGCGCAGCGTGCCCTCGACGACGTAGATGAGCTCCTCGCCCGGGTGGCGCATCGGGTCGGGACCGCTCGTCGCGAGCGGCTCGATGACCGCCTCGGCGCCGGCGAGCCGGTAGCGGCCGTAGCGGCCCGACACGTTGTCGAGCGAGATGCCGGTCTTCGAGGTGTACAGGCGGGCGCGGTTGCTGCCGCGGACGATGATCGCCGCGGGCACCGCGACGTCCTCGTCGATGAAGAAGCTGACGCTCGTGCCGAGCGCCGACGCGACCTTCATGAGCGTCGCGATCGTCGGCGTCATGCCGCTCTTCTCGATCTTGTGGACCGATGCCGTGGAGACGCCGGCGCGGCGCGCCAGCTCGGCGAGCGACCAGCCGCGCTCGGCGCGCGCCGCCGCGACCTTCGCGCCGAGCGCCGACACGGTGCGCTCGATGTCCGGCAACGAGAGCGGGGCGATCTTGCGCTCGGGCTCGGGCTGTCCTTCCAAGAGGTGATCGGGTGTCGTGGTCACGATTTGTCGGATAGTACACGTCCGTCCGCATCGCGCAAGCCGGTCGTAATGCTCCCGAAACACTGGGGCTTTCTAATGCGTGAGGCGATTCCGACTTGACGTGCGGCGGATGTCGCGCTAGGAATGCGTCCACAATCCGATAAGGGTTCCGGACTGTCCGGGACCCGGCTGGCTGCAAAGCCGGCTAGACCGAGGGAGACGGCATGGCCGATCTGACAGAACCGGGAACCGAGCTCTTCAACACCGCCGAGAAGCTCTTCGAGGACATCAAGGCCGAGCCTGGCGAGACGGCGTACACGTTCATGCACACGGTCCCGTACGAGGGCTCCGTCGGCCTCGTCAATCTGCTCACGACGACCCGCGTCCTGCGCAAGGGATTCGACACGAGCCTGATCCTCTACGGGCCCGGCATCCTCATGGCCTCGGGTACTCGTGGCTTCCCGAAGGTCGGAGACGAGGCGTTCCCCGGCCACATGGCGATCAACAACCAGATCGCGAAGTTCATGGAGGAGGGCGGCAAGGTCTATGCCTGTCGCTTCGCCGCCGGCGCGCTGTACGGCTTCCCCGAGGCGAACTTCATGCCCGGCGTCAAGCCGTTTCATCCGCTGGACGTGCTCGACTCGGCGCTGACCGCGTGGCGCCAGAAGGCCTTCCAGCTCAACACCTGGACCCTCTAGGACGATGCTCGTGCTGGACCGGGACGGAGCGGTTTCCGCGTGGCGGCGCGCCGAGGGGCGCATCTATCCCTCGGTGATGATGAACGCCTCGCTGTACCAGGAGTACGTGGCGGTCGTGCAGGGGATCGCCGAGGAGCTCGGCGACGTCCGCAGCGAGGACGAGCTCGTCGTCGCGTGGCATGAGCGCCGCGACCTCGCCCGGATGGTGATCGATCGCCTCGCTCCGTCGATGGCCCAGCTCATGGATCGCGAGGCGGTGCGCGACGCGGCGTTCTGCCATCGCCACCGCGAGGTCACGCGCGAGCACGGCAAGGAGCTCGCCGCGCAGCGGCTGGAGGAGGCCAAGCGCACCGGCGCCGAGTGGGTCACGTTGTTCGACGACGTGACCCCGCTCGGCGCCCAGCGCCTGGAGATGCACGTCCGCAGCGGGCGTGCGCTGCACACGAGCACGAGCCTGCCGCTCGACGGCACGCGCCCGGAGTGGGAGCTCGAGGTCGTGCAGCTCGACCCGAACGACGGCGTCTGGCTGCTCGACAAGCCGCCGCTGCTCAAGACACAGAAATTCGACCGTCAAGACGAATGGGAGGCGCGCGTCAAGCACGCCCGGTCCTCCTTCGGAGGTGACCTGTAGTGACGACCCACCCGAAGAAGATCATCGACGCGCACTGCCACATCGGCGAGATCCCGCCGTGGAAGTTCTACGACCTCGAGCACCCGGTCAAGCCGACGGTCTACGACTACAAGGACACGAAGTCCTTCGTCAAGAACCACATGCAGGAGTTCAAGGTCGAGCGCGCGCTCGTGATGTCGAACTACGGCGTGCCGATCCACGAGCTGTCGTTCGACCTCAACGACGTCGTGCTCGAGGCGTCGACGTCCAACGACCGCATCCTCGCGGCGCTGTGGGTCTCGTTCCTGCCGCGCAACGCCGAGCTGACGCGCAAGGCGCTGAAGCTCGTCACCGAGTCGAGCGTCGTCGCGCTGAAGACGACGTTCCTGCTCGGCGGCAACCCCGACCCGAACACCTGGGACGAGGAGACGACGGCGATCGCCGACGAGTGCTTCGACATCTGCGAGAAGCACGACCTCATCTTCCACTTCCACACGAGCCCCGGCGGCAACTCGGACTTCGGCAACTTCATCCCGCTCGTCGAGAAGTACGGCAAGCGCTGCAAGATCTACCTCGTCCACATGGGCGGCGGCGTGTCGGCCCACATCAAGCTCGTGCCGAAGTTCCTGAAATGGGTCGAGGAGGGCTACAAGGTCTACACCGACACCTCGTGGGCCGTCGGCTTTGCCCCGCGCTGGCTGCTGACCGAGATCGAGCGCACAGGCGTCGGTGGCGATCGCGTGTTCTTCGGCTCCGACGAGCCGTGGTCGGACTTCGACTCGGAGTACTGGAAGCTCAACGGCATCCGCGGGATCTCCCAGGAGCTCAAGGACAACGTCTTCTGGCGCAACTTCGAGACGCTCTACGACGGTCGTGGCTGAGTCCCGCGTCAGCGATAAGCCGCTGGCGCTGTCGCTCGACGATCGCCGGCTGCTCGTCGAGCTGCAGTCCTTCGGCGTGCGCGTCGTCGGCGGTGACGACGGCGCCGGCGGCGCAGCGCTCGGGCGCCGTGGCGGAGCGGGTCCGTCGGACGCGCTGTTCCTGTACGTCCGCGGGCTGCCGCTGACGGTGCCCCAGCATGCCGAGTACGTCGACGGCTCGCCGTACACGCTGAACCTCGAAGGCGCCAAGCCGACGCTGTACCGGGAGGACGAGCTCGTCGGTGTCGTCGGGCTGCCACGCCGGCCGAAGATCTATGACATGGAGACGGCGGACGGGATCCCGTACTGGAAGATCGCGCTGCTGCACCTCGACTCGATCGCCTCGACCGTCGTGCAGAAGTGCATCTACTGGGACACGCCCGAGCAGTGCGGCTTCTGCGGCATCGAGCTGACGCGCGGCGAGCAGACGATCCCGGTCAAGACCCCGGCGCAGCTCGCAGAGGTCTGCAGCGCGGCGCACGAGCTCGATGGAGCGGTCGACGCGACGCTGACGACCGGCTCGATCAACCGCCGCGACCGCGGGGCGCTGTACATCTCCAAGTGCGCGGCCGCCATCAAGGACGCCTGCGGCATACCGGTGCAGGTCCAGTTCGAGCCGCCTGACGACCTCGCCGTGCTCGACGAGGTGCATCGCGCCGGCGTCGACGCCTGCGGGATCCACATCGAGACCTTCGACCCCGACGTGCTCGCGCGCGTCGCCGCCGGCAAGGCGCAGTGCGGCGTCGAGGGCTACTTCCGCACCTGGCAGCGCGCGGTCGAGGTCTTCGGCCGTGGCCGCGTCACGACGTACGTGATCCTCGGCATGGGCGAGCGCCGCGAGCTGATCGAGGAGGGCTGCCGGCGCGCGATCGAGATGGGCGTCTACCCGTTCGTCGTGCCGATCCGGCCGGTGCCCGGCACCCTGCTGGAGCACACGCCGACGCCCGACCCCGACTACGTCGCGGCGATCTATCGCAGCGTGTCGACGATGCTGGCCGAGTCGGGCCTGGACCACTCCGATGCCGCCGCGGGTTGCGCGCGGTGCCAGGCCTGTTCGGGGTTGTCGGCGTGGGAGCGCGTCTTCGAGAAGGAGGCCAACGGTGGCCATCTCCCCCTCGGCACGTTCAGCGCTTCCTGATCATCGCGAGACGCTCGCGCTCGGCTGTGTGCTCGCGCGCGACGCGGCTCGGCTGGAGGGCCACTTCGCGATCCGGAGGAAGGTCTTCGTCGAAGCGCAGCGGATCTTCGAGCATGACGACCGCGACGGCCGCGACGAGCTGCCCGAGACGCAGCACGCGGTCGCCCTCGTCGGCGATGACGTGGTCGGGGCGGTGCGCTTCTATCCGCTCGACGGCGACGGTCTGTGGAAGGGTGACCGGCTCGCGGTCCTGCCCGCCGAGCGCGCGCTGCAGCTCGGCGCGACGCTCGTGCGCTTCGCCGTCCGTACCGCCGGCGAGCTCGGCGGCCGGCGCATGGTCGCGCAGATCCAGGTGCCGAACGTGCGCTTCTTCGAGCGGCTCGGCTGGCGCTTCGACGGTGACGCCGCGCCGATGTTCGGCGTCACCCACCAACCGATGACGATCGACCTCAGCCGGCGCCCAGGCCGGTGAGCGGCGCGATGTCGAAGTCCCAGACCGTCGCCCGATCGGCGCCGGACAATAGGTCGAGCGTGCGTGAGTTCTCGAACTGGCCGCAGACCTCGCACGCCAGGCCCCGTCGCGTGAAGACGTCGATCGCGGCATCGACGTGCTCTGGTGCGGCGGCAAGCAGGAAGCCGAAGCTCGGGAACGTCCGCAGCCAGCGCTCGACGTTGACGCCGTCCGGGCGCGGTAGGCGGTCGATGTCGAGCACCGCCCCGCAGCCGGCGGCCTCCAGCAGCTGCAGCAGCGAGCCGGCCGCGCCGGGCATCGAGACGTCGCGCGCGGCATGGCACAGCCCGAGCTCGGCGACCTCGAAGAGCGCCTCGCCGTCGGTGCGCAGCCGCGCGGGCGCGCGATCGCGCAACGACGTGAAGAAGTCGCTGTCGTCGCTCATGTACCGGCCTTCGAGGCAGAATGCGGCAAGCAGCACGTCGCCCGGCCGCGCCGCGGCGGCGCGCAGTGGCCTGCGCGCGATGCCCGTGCATGTCGCCGACAGCGACGGCGCGCCGCCGATCGTCAGATGCCCTCCCACGACCTCGACGCCGAGCAGCTCCGCGGCCCACGCGAGGCCCTCCAGGACGAGCTCGGCATGAGCCTCGTCGGGGCTGACGAGCATGTCGAGGATCGCGAGCGGGCGGCCGCCCATCGCGCGCACGTCGGAGACGTTGGTCACGACGGCCGAGGCACCGGCAGCGCGCGGCTGGGCGGCGACGAACGACGGCAGGATCGCCTCGCCGCACAGCACGATCCACTCGTCGCCGTGGGCGATCAGCGCGCCGTCGTCGCCGTCGCCGACGGGGCCGAGCTTCTTGACGAGCTGCAGGCCGCGCTTGGCGAGCAGCTCGGGCGAGTTTCGGACGAGGGCCGCGAGGGCCGCAGGGTCAGGCATCGCGGCGAATCTAGTGGTTCGGACGGACCACCAGCAATTGGAATCGGAGGCCATACGTGACGCTCGATCAGGCGGTGCTGCACAAGGTGGAGGTCGTCAACATCGGACTCGCGGCGTTCGGCGATGCGATCCGCGATCAGGACACGCCGGTCATCGACGTCGACTGGCGCCCGCCGGCGTCGGGTGATCCGGACGCCGTCGCGGCGCTGGAACGGCTGTGGGGCGCGCATGGCGCGACTGTGGCGCAGGCCAACGCGCGGGTCGTCGAGCGGATGGAGGCCTGCTCGCCGCGCGCGGTCGGGGTCGCCACGGCGCGCGACGTCCTGCCCGTGCTCGGAGAGGGGCGCACGCTGATTCATTCCGGCCCGCCGATCGAGCCGCACCGGCTGGCCGACCCGCAGCGCCGGGCGCTCGTCGCCGCCTGCCTGTTCGAGGGCTGGGCGGACGACCGCGACCGCGCCCGCGCGATGATCGAGGAGGGCGTGATCGGCCTCGCGTCCGGCAACGAGAACAACCACGTCGGCGCGATGACGGGCGTCTGCTCGCCGACGATGCCGGTGTGGGTCGTGGAGGACGAGGACTCCGGCGCGCGCGCCGTCTCGACGTTCAACGAGGGCGCGGGCAAGACGCTGTGGTTCGGCACCGACGCCGACGAGGCGATCGAGCGCCTGCGCTTCTTCCGCGACGACCTCGGGCCGCTCATGGGCCGCCTCATCGACCGCCAGGGGCCGATCGAGATCTTCAAGCTCGCGGCACAGGGCCTGCACCAGGGCGACGAGCTGCACATGCGCAGCCAGGCGACCGGCAACCTTCTGATCCGCGACCTGCTGCCCGGCTTCGCGGCGCTCGGCGGCGAGGCCGCGGCGCGCTTCTTGTCGACGAACTGGCACTTCTTCCTCAGCCTCACGATGGGCGCCGCGAAATGCACGCTGCTCGCGGGGTCCGGGGTCCCGGGCTCGAGCGTCGTCTCGCTCATCTCGCGCAACGGCACCGATGTCGGCGTGCAGCTGTCCTCGATGCCGGGACGCTGGTTCATCGCCGACTCGCCGCCCGTCTCGGATGCGCTGCTGCGCGAGGGCTACGACGAGGACGACAAGGCCAGGGACATCGGCGACTCGGCGGTCATCGAGTGCGTCGGCCTGGGTGGCATGGCGGTCGGCGCGTCACCCGCCGTCGCGGCGTTCTTCGGCGGCGACGCGGCGGACGCGATCGCCCGCACCGAGCGCATGCGCGAGATCTGCGCGGGGCGCTCGTCGCGCTTCACGATCCCGGCGATGGACTCCGCGCCGACCCCGGTCGGCATCGACGCGCGCCTGGTCTGCGAGCTGGGAATCGCGCCCCAGATCACGACCGGCGTGCTGCACGTCTCCAGCGGCGTCGGGCAGATCGGCGCCGGCGTTGCCCACCAGCCGATCGAGCCGTTTCAGGCCGCGACGATCGCGCTCGCGGCCGAACTCGACGGCGGGTCGTGAGGTCGCGGTGACGTCGGTGGCGGCCGCGCGGAGTGCTCCCGTGATCGCCACTCAGGCGGCCGCGCGGCGGTCGAGGCGCGCGGTCGTCATCGGGTCCGGCGCGCGGCGGGCGCTACGCGACGGCGCGAGCGGGACCGTCGAGCTGGCCTTCGGCCCCGGCGGCTACGTGCGCCTGGGCAAACGATCGGTGCTGCTCGCACCCGCCCGCTCACCGCTCGGGCCGCTGTCGGTGCTCGTCGCCGGCATCGCCCGCGGCGACCTCGTCCCCGGGGATGCCGTGGAGGTCGCGGGCGACACGCTCGTCGCCGGCCCGCTGCGCGTCGATCTCTCGCGCGCGCGATACGCCTCGCCGCCGGTCGAGCATGCGGGGACGCTCGCCCCGGGCTGGCGCGCCGCGCTCGCGGCCGCGCTCGACGTCGTCGCGCCGGCGCCCGCCGAGCTCGCGGCGGGGCTGGACGCGCTCGCGGCGGACGAGCTCGCCGCGGGGGTGGCGGCACTCGCCGGGCGCGGCGACGGCCTGACCCCCGCCGGCGACGACGCGCTCGCGGGTTTCGCGGCGTGGCGCTGGACGCGCGGCGCGGCCGTGACGCTGCCGGCGCGGCGCTGCGCGCCGCTCGGCCGCGAGTACCTGCGCTGTGCCGAGCGCGGCGAGCTGCCGCAGCCGGCGGCCGCCGTGCTCGAGGCGATCCTCGCCGGCGACGCGGGCGACGCGGCCCGCCGCGCGAGCGGGCTGGCGGGTTGGGGCGCGAGCTCCGGCGCCGCCCTGCTGTGGGGCCTGGCAGCCGGGGCCGCCGCGACGCGTGAGCCCCCGGCACGTTCGCGCGCGCCGGGGGCTCCGTGAGGCGTGTCAACGGGGCGCCCGCGCCCCACGGGCCACGGCCGGATTACCGCCCGTCGCCCGCGTTGGAGGCATCCGCCTCGATCGTCTGCGGCTCGCCGACGCCGATCTTCACGCGCCGCGGCTTGGCCTCGGCGGGCTTGGGGATGCGCACGGTCAGCACGCCGTGCTCGAACGTCGCCTTGACGGCCTCGGGCTCGATGCCCTCGGGCAGGCTGAGCGAGCGCGAGAACGCGCCGGTCGCGCGCTCGAGCCGGTAGTAGCCCTCATGCTGCTCCTCGTGCTCGGCCTTGCGCTCGCCCGAGATCGTCAGCACGTTGTTCTCGACCTCGATGCCGAAGTCGCCCTCGCCGAGCCCGGGCAGGTCGGCCTTCAGCACGAACGCGTCCTTCGTCTCGACGAGGTCCATCGCGGGAACCCAGCGGCGGCGCATTCCGTTGCCGTTGCCGCCGCCGCGGGAGGTGGGGGTGTCGAAGAAGCTCGAGAAGAGGCGGTTGACCTCGCCCTGCAGCGTGTCGAGCTCGCGTGACGAATCCCAGCGTACGAGTGCCATGTCTGTACCTCCGAACGGTCTGAATATCTACTGCTCGAAAGATACCAAACCTAAGTCGGGTCCTGTCAAGTCTGTATCCGTACCGGGCCGTGCGGGGATGCCCGCTGGACCGCGGGCGGCGCGCGCCGGCGTCAGGACTTGCAGCAGGAGAAGCCGGCGCCTTCGAGCACGCGGTCCCAGGCGCCGCCGAGCAGCGCGAGCTCCTCGGGCGTGAAGCGGCCGAGGAACAGCGCGCGGACGCCGGCGAGGTGCGTGACGCGGGCGGCGTCGAGCTTCTCGCGTCCAGCGGGGGTGAGCTTGGCGAACTGGCCGCGGGCATCGTCGTTGCAGGCGACGCGCTCGATGAGGCCCTCTCGGGCGAGACGGTCGACGAGCCGCGTCAGGCCGCTGCGGCTGAGCAGGATCGAGGATGCGAGATCGCACATGCGCATGCGCTCGTGCTCGGCGTCGGCGAGGTACATGAGGACCTCGTAGGAGCTGAGCTGCAGGCCGTGCGCCGCCTCCAGCTGGGCGTCGAGCGCCTTCGCCATGGCGGCGTGCGCCCGCAGCATGCCCCGCCAGGCGCGGAGCTCGAGCGGTGACAGCAGGTGGGGCTGCGCTGCGCTCGTGGTGATCGCCATGACCCCCAGGGTAGAACATTCTTGGTTGCGCGTACAACGAAAATGCGCCGCAGCTCGGCAACGGGTGGCTACCGTGAGAGGAGATGGCACGCAACGGTCAACACCATGCCGAGCTCGCGAACATGCGGCCCGCGGCCTGCGTCGCCGACGCGCGACCGAGACGGGCAGCGTGAGCGAGCCCCTCGTACACGTCGTTCGCGAGGCGGCGGGCGAGCCGGCGGGCGCGCTCGTGCTGCTGCACGGCCGTGGCGCCGACGAGCACGACCTCATCCCGGTGCTCGACGTCCTCGATCCCGAGCGCCGGCTCGTCGGGCTGACGCCCGGCGCTCCCCTCCCCGGCCCCGGCGGCGGGCGCTGGTGGTATCAGGTGCCGCGCGTCGGCTTCCCCGACCCGGCGACGTTCCACGCGACCTACGCCCGGCTGACCGCGTTTCTCGACGGCTGGCTCGCCGAGCGCGAGATCCCGTGGGAGCGCACGATCCTCGGCGGCTTCTCGATGGGCTGCGTCATGTCCTACTCCGTCAGCCTCGGCGCGGGCCGCCCCTCCCCCGCCGGCGTCCTCGCGATGAGCGGCTTCATCCCCACGGTCGAGGGCTGGGAGCCGGAGCTCGACGGCGACGCCGGGCTGCCGGTCTTCATCACGCACGGCGCCCGCGACCCGGTCATCTCCGTCGAGTTCGCCCGCGACGCCCGCGCCCGCCTCGAGGCAGCCGGTCTCGAGCTGGACTACCACGAGCACGGCGGCGGGCATCACATCGATCCGCGGACCGTGCCGGCGATGCGGGCCTGGTTCGACGCACGCGTCGCCGGGCTCGGCAGCAGCTAGGCTCCGCGCCCGAATGACCGAACCCGACCGCTTCGATCATCTGCTCAAGGCGCATCTCGACGTCAACCCGAAGTCGTGGGCGGCGATGGAGCTGCGCGGCGTCGACGAGACGACGCCGCTGCAGCTGGACTTCGAGTACACGGCGCCGGGCGAGGCCGAGGTCCGCTCGCTCATGGCGCATCTGCGCAGCGTCACCGACTACGAGTTCAAGGGCGGGGCGCGCGACAGCAAGAAGGACGGCTCGCGGCGCTGGATGGTCATCGGCATGACGTCGCCGATGACGCTGTCGCTCGACGCCCTCAACGCGTGGGTGACGCAGATGACCGAGTACGGGCGCGACGGCGGGCCGGCAGACTTCGACGGCTGGGGCGTCAGCACGCCCGGCGACGCCCCGCCCCCGCCGGTGACGAAGGGCCTGCTCGGCAAGCTCATGCGCCGGCGCGGCTGACGGCGCCGAGCCGAGCCGAGCCGAGCCCAAGGGCCGAGCCGTGCGGGATGCCCACGGGCCACCCGGGTCAGCCCTTGCGAGCAAGCGCCGCGAGCAGCGTGATCCGCCGGGTCAGCGGCGTGCCGCGGCCGCGATCGATGCGCAACGTGGCCTCGAGGCTGCCGCTGCGCCGCAGCGTCCGCAGCGCGGCGGGTCGCAGCCTCAGGACGAGATGCACGCGGTCCCCCGACGCGACGGGGAGCGTGCTGCTCGCGTAGCGGACGGCCGCGGTGCGGGGGCGCGGCCAACGTTGGAGCGCGAGCTGCAGCGGGTAGCAGGCCGCCGACCTCGTGCACGATGCCGACCCGAGGCTCACGCGCCCGCGAGCGTCGACGCGCAGGCGCTTGGACGAACGCAGCAGCAGCCGTACGACCTGCGTCTGGCGAACGACCGGCGTCTGGGTGCAGTCGGGCGGCGTGCCGACCTGGCCGACCGGGCAGGTCGGTGGCACCGGCGCGAAGCACACCGGAGGGGTCCCGAACTGGCCGGCGGGGCAGCGCCCGGGCGCCGGCGCGGGCGCCTGGATGACGGTCTCGCAGTCGGAGGCGATGTCGTCGCCGGCATCGGCGTAGACGGTGTCGGCACCGGTTCCGCAGACGACCGTGTCGACGGCGGCACCGTCGAAGGCATCGATCGTGTCCGCGCCGTCGCCTCCGACGAGGCGGTCCTGTCCGAGCCCGCCGGTCAGGCGGTCGCCGACACGCCCGCCGGTGATGTCGTCGTTGCCGAGGCCACCGTCGACCTCGAGTGCGACGAGGACGTTCGAGATGCCGCCCGCGAAGAACGTGTCGTTCTCGTCGCCGAGCGTGACGTCCACACGCTGGATGCCCGAAGAGGGGCAGGTCGCGAGGGTGCCGATCACCATCCCGCCGCCAGCCGACGCACACGGCGGCTGCGCGCTCAGCGACGTCCCGCTGAGATCCTGGATCGTGAAGTGGCCCTGGTCGTTGAAGGAGACCTGATTGACCTCCCCCGCCGCCGCGGCCCAGGCGATGACCGTGCCCGCCTCCTGCGTGCCGACCGTCGAGGCCGACGCCGTGGCCGTGACCGTCAGCAGGGCCGCGCAGCAGGCGGCCCCGGCCATCGCCCCTCGGAGCCTTCCGCGTAAGCCGAGCGCGGCGGTTGCAGGGGCGGGGGTGCCGACGGCGGACATGGCGTTCACTCCGTTTCCGGTCCGGGATGTTGCTACAACTACAACGAGCACCACACGTAAGAGTCGCGCCGTGCGGGACACTGGGGCGATGGCAACGGGCTGCTCGACCGCAGCGACCAGGCCACGAGCGCGACCGCCTCGCGCACGAGGACCTGGGGCCGGCGACGCTCGGTCGCGAGCGTGAGGCTGTTGAGCAGGACCCCGATGACGACGCCCGCGGTCACCGCCGCGCGCGGGCCGAGCAGCGCGAACAGGATCGGCGCCGAGACGAGCGCGAAGCCGAAGCCGGTGGCGGACTGCAGCGCGGCGCCGACGAACAGCGCGAGCGCGGCCGCGGCGACCGTCACGCGGCCGCGCCCGGCGCCCGCGTCACGACCGCAGCAGCGAGCGGCCGGTCATCTCCGGCGGCTGCGGGACGCCGAGCAGCTCGAGCGCCGTCGGCGCGACGTCGGCGAGGATGCCGCCGTCGGGATCGAGCACGGCACCCTCGACCGTGACGACGATCGGGACCGGGTTCAGCGAGTGCGCCGTGTTCGGCGAGCCGTCGGGCTCGAGCATGTGGTCGGCGTTGCCGTGGTCGGCCGTGACGATCAGCGCGCCGCCCGTGCCCTGCACCGCCTCGACGATCCGCGCCAGGCAGCCGTCGACCGTCTCGATCGCCGTGACGGCCGCCGCGATGACGCCGGTATGGCCGACCATGTCGGGGTTGGCGAAGTTGATGACGGCGAAGCGAAACTGCTCCGCGGCCCAGGCGGCGACGAAGGCCTCCGTCGCCTCGAGCGCGCTCATCTGCGGCTTGAGGTCGTACGTCGGGACGTCGCGCGGGGACGGCACGAGCGCGCGCCGCTCGCCCTCCTCCGGCTGCTCCTTGCCACCGCCGAAGAAGTACGTCACGTGCGGGTACTTCTCGGTCTCGGCGACGTGCAGCTGATGGCCGCCGAGGTCGGCGATGACGCTCGGCAGCGTGACCGTCGGGCGCTGCGAGACGAACGCGATCGGGTGCGCGCTCGCCGCGCCGCCGTAGTCGGTCAGCGTCGTGTAGCGATCGATCGGCGGCGCGCCGTGGCGATCCAGGCCGGGGCACGCGGGCGCGGCCAGCGCCGCGCTCATCTCGCGCATGCGGTCGGGACGGAAGTTGAACGCGATGACGGAGTCGCCGGGGCGGATCGCGCCCTCGTCGCCGACGCGCGTGGGCGCGACGAACTCGTCGGTCTCGCCGCGCTCGTAGGCGGCCTGCACCGCCGCCACGGCGCTCGGCGCCGCGTGCTCGGCGACGCCGCGGACGATGACGTCGTAGGCGATCTGGACGCGCTCCCAGCGGTTGTCGCGGTCCATCGCGAAGTAGCGCCCGACGACGCTCGAGACGCGCGCGCTCGTGTGGCCGGTCGCGGTCGCCGTCGCGCACCACTGCTCGACACCGGCGAGGTAGCCCGCGCCGCCATGGGGCAGCGTGTCGCGGCCGTCGGTGATCGCGTGGATGACGAGATCGGGCACGCCGATGCGGGTCGCGGTCTCGATCAGCGCCCGCAGATGCTCGATGCTCGAGTGCACGCCGCCGTCGGAGACGAGGCCGAGCAGGTGCACCCGCGGCGCGCGGCGCATCGCGGCGAGCAGCACCTCGTTGGCGCCGAAGTCCGGCTGCTGCGCGGCCTCGTCGATGAGCGTCAGGTCCTGCTTGACGATCGCGCCGGCGCCGAGGTTGAGGTGACCGACCTCGGAGTTGCCCATCTGGCCGGGCGGCAGCCCGACGGCCGGCCCGCACGCGGTCAGCGTCGTGTGCGGGTAGCGCTCCCAGAGCCCGTCGAAGACCGGCGTGTCGGCGAGCGAGACCGCGTTCCCCGGGCCTGGCTCGGCCAGTCCCCAACCGTCGAGGATGACGAGGCAGACCGAGGGGAACGCGTCGCTCACAGGCCGGCGGCCGCTCCCACGATCGTCGCGAACGGCTCCGCCTCGAGCGACGCCCCGCCGACGAGCGCACCATCGATGTCGGCCAGCGCGAGCAGCTCCGCGGCGTTCTTGGCATTGACCGAGCCGCCGTACAGCACGCGCACGACATCGGCCGCGTCCGGCGCCTTGTCGCCGACGAGCGCGCGGATGAACGCGCACGCCTCCTGCGCCTGGTCCGGCGTCGCGACCTTGCCCGTGCCGATCGCCCAGATCGGCTCGTAGGCGATCGTGACCTTGGCGATCTGCTCGGGCGTCAGGCGCTCGAGGCCCTCCTGCACCTGATGGCGCAGCTTGCGCTCGGTGTCGCCGCGCTCGCGCTCGTCCTCGGTCTCGCCGACGCAGAGGATCGGGTGCAGCCCCGCGTCGAGCGCGGTGACGAGCTTGTGCGACAGCGCGCGGTCGGTCTCGTCGAAGTGCTCGCGGCGCTCGGAGTGCCCGAGCACGACGCCGTGCGTGTCGATCTCGGACAGCATCGATGCGGAGACCTCGCCTGTGTAGGCGCCGTTCGCGGCCTCGTGCATGTTCTGCGCGAAGACCTCGACGCGTGAGCCGCGGGTCGAGTCGACCATCGCCTGCAGCGCCGTGAACGGGACGCAGATCGCGACGTCGACGCCGTCGATCGAGGAGACGCGCGGCAGCAGCGCCTGGATGTAGTCCTCGGCCTCCTGCACGGTCTTGTTCATCTTCCAGTTGCCGGCGATGAAAGGCGTGCGCGCCACTACGAGAGCACCTCGAGCCCCGGCAGCTTCTTGCCCTCGAGCAGCTGCAGCGAGGCACCGCCGCCCGTCGACATGTGCGTGATCTGGTCGTCGAGACCGAACTGTGCGAGCGCGGCGGCGCTGTCGCCACCACCGACGACGGTCACGGCATCGGTCGCCGCGACGGCCTCGGCGACGGCGCGCGTGCCGGCGGCGAACGGAGCCAGCTCGAACGCGCCCATCGGGCCGTTCCAGAAGACCGTGCCGGCCGAGGCGATCACGTCCGCGTAGAGCGCGGCGGTCGCCGGACCGATGTCGAGGCCCATGAGGCCCTCCGGCACGTCGATCTCGTCGCACTGGATCGCTTCGGTGTCGGCGGAGAACGCGGCGCCGAGCACGTGGTCGACCGGCAGGCGCAGCTTGCCGTCCGCCGCCTCGAGCGCGCGGGCGGCGGGCTCGATGCCGGCCTCCTCGCACAGCGACGCGCCGACCTCGTGGCCCTGGGACCGAAAGAACGGGTAGCTCATCGCGCCGCCGATGAGGATCGTGTCGGCGACCGCGAGGAACGCGTCGATGACGCCGATCTTGTCGGTCACCTTGGCGCCGCCGACGATCGCGACGAGCGGGCGACCGGGATTCGCGAGGATCCCGGTCAGCGTCTCGACCTCGCGCTGCAGGAGGCGACCGGCGGCCGAGCGCTCGACGTGCGACACGACGCCGACCGTCGAGGCGTGCGCGCGGTGCGCGGCGCCGAACGCGTCGTTGACGTAGAAGTCGGCCAGCGCGCCGAGGCGCGCCGACAGCGCCGGGTCGTTCTTCGTCTCGCCCGGCTCGTAGCGGATGTTCTCGAGCATGACGACGTCGCCGTCGGGCACGTTGTCGAGATCGGGGGCGAGCTCGACGTCGACGCCGAGCAGCCCGGCGAGATGGTCGGCGACGGGCTGCAGCGAGAACTCCGGCTCGCGGTCTTTCGGACGGCCGAGGTGCGAGACGAGCAGCAGCTTCGCACCCCGCTCGCGGAGCTCCTCGATCGTCGGCAGCGCCCCGCGGATGCGCGCGTCGTCGGTGACCGAGTCGCCGTCGAGCGGGACGTTGAAGTCCACCCGCACGAGGCCTCGCAGGCCGTCGATGTCTCCCAGGTCGTCGAGTGTGCGCAACTACAGCACCTGCTGCAGGACGTCGACGCAGCGGTTCGAGTAGCCCCACTCGTTGTCATACCAGGACACGACCTTCACCAGCGTGCCCTCCATGACGCTCGTCAGGAGGCCGTCGACGATCGACGAGTGCGGGTTGCCGGCGATGTCCGACGAGACGATCGGGTCGGTCGTGTACTGCAGGATGCCCTCGAGCGGGCCGGCGGCGGCGGCGGCGAACGCGGCGTTGACCTCCTCGACGGTCGTCTCGCGCTGCGCGACGAACGTCAGGTCCACCATCGAGCCGGTCGGGACCGGGGCGCGGACCGCGAAGCCGTGCAGGCGGCCGTTGAGCTCCGGCAGGACGAGGCCGACGGCCTTCGCGGCGCCGGTCGACGTCGGCACCAGGTTCATCGCGGCGGCGCGCGCGCGGCGCAGGTCGCCGTGCGGGCCGTCCTGCAGGTTCTGGTCGGCCGTGTACGCGTGGATCGTCGTCATGAGGCCGTGCTGGATGCCGACGGCCTCGTGGATGACCTTCGCGAACGGCGCCAGGCAGTTCGTCGTGCACGACGCGTTGGAGATGACGTCGTGGGAGTTCTTGTCGTAGAGGTCGAAGTTCACGCCGAGGACGACCGTGATGTCCTCGTCCGTCGCGGGCGCGGAGACGATGACCTTCTTGGCGCCGGCCGTGAGGTGCTTGGCGGCACCCGCGCGCTTCGTGAAGAAGCCGGTCGACTCGAGCACGACGTCGACGCCGAGGTCACCCCAGCCGAGGTTCTCCGGATCGCGCTCGGCCTTGACGATGACCTTCTTGCCGTCGATGACGAGGCCGTCGTCCTCGAGCTCGATCGTGCCCGGGTACGGGCCGAGGATCGAGTCGTAACGCAGCAGGTGCGCCAGCGTCGCGGGGCTCGTGAGGTCGTTGACGGCGACCCACTCGATGTCGGCGCCGGCCGCTTGGGCGGCGCGGAACACGTTACGGCCGATGCGGCCGAAGCCGTTGATTCCAACGCGTACGGACATGCTCGATTACGTCCTTCCTCGGGATTTCGCAACTGACTGCGGGCGAGCGAGGTCCACCCCGTCCTCGCTCGGGAGCGGAAATCTAGTCGGTCTGGCCGTGACACGCCCCGCGGGCGGCGACCCGGGCCATCGACCTTCAAGGTAGCGTTGCGCGGCACGATGACCGCCGACGAGGACCAGCCCGCCCCGCCACCGGCGAGCGTGCGCAATGTCGGCGCGCTCGCTTCCATGCGCGACGCGCCGCCCGACGACTACGGCTACGCGACCGTCGATCTACGGCTGTTCGCGACGACCGAAGCCGGCGATCGCGTGCTCGATCCGCAGGAGCGGTCGACGAGCCTGCGGATCGATCCGTCGAAGCTCGCGGGGCTCGAGCTGTCGGTGCAGATGTCACTGCGCCTGCGCGCGGCTCCGAGCGGCGCCCGCCTCGAGGCCTGGGAGCGCATCGGCGCCGAGCTCGCCGCGCGGGGCATCCAGACGGACGCCGCCACGCTGCACGGGCTCGGCTTCGCGCTCGTCCTCGACGACGTGCTCAAGGCCGCGCAGGCCGCGTCGGCGCGCTGACAGCGGCGCCGGCCGGGCCGTCCGCGTCACGTCGGCGGCGGGCTCCGCGGCGGCCCGCTCAGCGCGCCGCGACCGGCGTCAGCAGGCTGGCCCCGATCGCCCCGCCGAGGTCACCGAGCTCGGCGACGAGCACCGGCGGTGGGCGGTCGACGTTGAAGACGTGCGGGAGCATCGCGGCGGCGATCCTCTCGGCGTACGGCTCGCCGAGGCGGATGCCGAGCCCGCCGCCGAGGATGACGACCTCGACGTCGAGCACGTTGACGACGGACGCGACGCCGGCGCCGAGCGCCTCGACGGCCTCGTCGACGAGCGTCCGCGCGAGCGGGTCGTCGCGCTCGAGGGCCGCCGCCCAGATCCCGCTGCGCAGCCGCTCGGCGCCGCGCTTGCGGGCGATCTTGAAGAGGTCGGTGTCGTGGCCCTGCTCGTGCAGGTCACGAGCGCGCGCCTCGAGCGCGCCGCGGCCCGCGTAGGCCTCCATGCAGCCGTGGCGCCCGCACGGACAGCGCAGCCCGCCGCGCATCTGCACGCAGACGTGGCCGATCTCGCCCGCCGATCCCTCGCCGATCCACGGCTCGCCGTCGAGGATGATCCCGCCGCCGACGCCGGTGCCCCAGAAGACGCCGAGCGCCGAGCGGTACGGCCTGGCCGCGCCGAGCTGGAACTCGGCGTCGGTCGCGACCTGGACGTCGTTGCCGAGCGCGACCGGCGCGCCGATCTCCTTCGCGAGCACCGGGGCGAGCGGGTAGGCGTCCGCCCAGCCGGGCAGGTTGCTGGCGCTGGCGACCGTGCCGGCGCGCGGGTCGATCGCGCCCGGGGAGCCGACGCCGACGTGCGAGAGCTCGCGTGTCTTGATCCCCGCCGCCTTCGCGGCCTCGCGCAGCGCGCCGGCGATCGCGGCCGCGACGTCCATCGGGCCGCCGCTCGTCGGCGTCGGGCAGCGGGCTTCGCCGAGCACGGCGTGGTCGCCGTCGACGACGACCGCCTGGATCTTCGTCCCGCCGAGGTCGACGCCACCGCGCGGGCCCGCGCCAGCCATCGAACCTCGCGAGCTGGTGTCGTCGGCGCCCATCGTGCGCGGAACATTAGATGGCTCGCTGGAGGCCACGTCTGCGCCGCCGCGATCGGGTATGACGAGCCGTCATGACGGCGTCACTCGCGAGGCACTGACGATGCTCGGCGCGCTCGCGTGGGGATCGCTCGCCGCCGGCTCGCTCGTCCTCGGCGCGCTGCTCGCGTTCGCGCGAGCGTGGTCGGACCGCCAGGTCGGGCTCGTGCTGGCGTTCGGCGCGGGCGCCCTCATCAGCGCGGTCAGCATCGAGCTCGCCGAGGAGGGCGTGCGCGTCGGCGGGTACGGCTCGACCGCCGCCGGGCTGGCCGCCGGGGCGCTCGCGTACTGGACGCTCGACGGGCTGATCGAGCGGCGCGGGGCCCGCGCGGGCCGTCGCACGGACGCGAACGGCGGCGAGGCCAAGGCGGCGCGCGGCGGCGCGGGCGCGCCGGCGGGCGGCGGCGGCACGGCGCTCGCGCTCGGCGCGTTCCTCGACGGCGTGCCCGAGCAGCTCGTGCTGGGAATCGGCCTTGCGTCCAGCGGTGGGGTCGGCGCGAGCCTGCTCGTCGCGATCTTCGTCTCGAACCTTCCGGAGGCGATCGGCAGCGCCCGTGACATGCACGCGAGCGGCACCCCCCACGGCCGGATCCTGCTGCTGTGGATCGCCGTTGCGGTGGTCTGCGCCGCCTCGACCGTGATCGGCTACGCGGCCGCGGACGTCGCGACGAGCGAGCTGCAGGCGGGCATCGACGGCTTCGCCGCGGGAGCGCTGCTCGTCATGCTGATCGACTCGATGATCCCCGAGGCGCGCAGCGGCGCGGGCCGCGTCGCCGGCCTGGCGACGGTGCTCGGCTTCGCCGTCGCGGCCGCGCTGTCGAGCATGTCGTAGCGCGCGAGCGCAACTACTCCGCCGGACGGTGCGACGACCCGCCCGACGGAAGCTCGTGCGGCGCGATCAGCTGAAGACGCCGTCGGGTGTCGCAGGGACGGGCCGCTCGTCGAGACCGGGCCGGACGGTGCCGGGCCCGAGGTCGGGCGCGCCGCGCCGGTGCAGGCGCGGAAGCTCGCGCTTGTCGCCGAGATGCTCGAGCCGGTCATCGAGGCGCGAGAGCAGCTCGTCGGCCTGCTTGCGCGTCAGATCGCCGGCCTTGACGGCCTTGTCGGCCTGCGCCTTCGCATCGGCCTTGAGCGAGGAGCGCACGTCCGCGAGCGACTTGCCCTGGGCCTTCGCGATGTCGGCGACGCTCTTGCCGGCGCGCAGCTGCTCGTGGAGCTTGTCGCGGGTCAGCCCGAGCGCCTTCGCGAGATCGAGGCCGACCGCCCCGAGCGCGCGGCCGTGGCCGCGCGATCCGGGGCCACCGAAGCGGTGCATGCCGGGTCCGCCGGGACCCCGGCCGCCGAGTGGCCCACCGCCGAGCACGCGACCGGACTGCGTGCGCCGCGCCTTGATCGCGTCCGCCTGCTTCTGCGTCAGCTTGCCGTCCTTGACGGCCTGGTCGATCTGGGCGCTCTCGGCCGCCGACAGCGCGTCGCGCAGCTTGTCGGAGGTCACGCCGAGGCGCTTGGCGGCGTCGTCGAGCACCGCCTGCTCGGCCTTCTTGTCGTCGTCCTTGCTCACCGCCGCGATGGCCACTCCGGCGCCACCGGCCAGCAGCGCGCCGCTGACGGCGATCACCGCGATCCTGCGTGTGCTCATCCCGCGTCCTTTCGTTCGACGAAGCTCATGGCGCATGAGGAAACCTCTCACGCGCACATAAGAGCTCCATACGAATCGATCAGGCGCTGCTCGCGGCGTCCGGGTGCGCCTGCAGGATCTCCTCGCCGGACTCGCCGGTGCGCACGCGATAGGCCTCCTCGACGTGCACGACGAAGACCTTGCCGTCGCCGACGCCGCCGGTGCGGGCGTGCTTGAGGACCGTGTCGACGACCGTGCGCACGTCGCCGTCGGCGACGACGCAGTCGATCTTCACCTTCGGGCGCAGGTAGTTCGTCAGCTCGGCGCCGCGATAGCGCTCCGTGATGCCCTTCTGACGCCCGGAGCCCTTCACCTCGCTGACCGACAGCGACGGGAAGCCCTTCGTCAGCAGGTCCGCGCGAATCGGCTCGAAGGCCTCATGTCGGATGTACGCGATCACCATCTTCATGCGGGTGCACCTCGAGGTCGATGTTGCGTGCCGGGCGGCCGGAAGCGCACCGTACCCGACCGGCCGCAACGCGGTACGAACGCCGCGCTACTGCGTGCGCAGGTAGAAGCCGACGGCGACGCAGACGACGGACACGACGATCACGCCGGCTCCCTCGCGACGCATTCCGCGCGTGAAGAGCACGGCGCCGGCGAACCCCGAGCCGAGCACCGTCAGCGGCGTCACGAGGCACAGCAGCGCGAGCACGTACGCGATGCCCACCATGCGCGGTGGGATCTCCGCCATCGCACGCGGACCGGGCGCGCCCCTCCCGGGCATCCCCGCGTTCCCGCGCTTCCCTGCGTCCCCGCGCTTCCCCGCGTTCCCGCGCTGTGCCGCTTCTTCGGCCTTCCCTGCACGCCCCGGCTTCCCCGCGGTCCCCGCCGGGTGCTTCCCGGGCGCCCGCTTGCGAGGCTTGCGCTCGGCGCTCATCGCGCGCCGGCGACGAGCTCGACGCGCAGGCCGTCGGGATCCAGCAGGTAGCCGGCGTAGTACGTCGCGCCGTACTGCGGGCGCGGACCGGGAGGACCGTCCTCGCTGCCGCCGTGCTCGAGGGCGGCGGCGTAGGCGCCGTTGACGGCCGCACGGCCGGCGGCGGCGAGCGCGACGTGCCCGTAGCCGGGCCGCGGCGTGCGCCCCCGCTCGACGATCCAGAACTCCTCGCGGTCGCGGCCGTAGGCGATCGCGCCGTCGCTCTCGAACATCCGGCGCGCGCCGAGCGAGTAGAAGATCGCGTCGTAGAAGCGTGCGGAGCGGTCGAGATCCGAGACCTCGAAGGCGACGTGGACGATCATCGCGCGAGCCGCCCGACGTCGCGGTGCGCGACCTCGACGTCGACGTCGTCCCGTCCGCGGTAGCGCGACGCCAGCGCCTCGGCGATCGCGACCGAGCGGTGGCGCCCGCCCGTGCAGCCGATCGCCACGCCGAGGTGCGCCTTGCCCTCGGCGATGTACTCGGGGATCAGGAAGTCGAGCAGCGGATCGAGCCGGTCGTAGAACGCCTGCAACGTGCCCCCCTTGTCGATGTACTCGACGACCTGCGGGTCGAACCCGGTGAGCCCCCGCAGCGCCGGCTCCCAGTGTGGGTTGGGCAGGAACCGCACGTCGATGACGGTGTCGGCGTCGCGCGGCATGCCGTGCTTGTGGCCGAAGGACGTGAACGTCAGCGCGAGCTTGGAGCGGGTCTGGCGCGGCAGGAACTCCTCGATGACGCGGCGGCGCAGGGTCGCGGCGCTGATCCCGCTCGTGTCGAGCACGAGATCGGCGCGCGACTTGAACGGCGCCAGCGCGCTGCGCTCGGCGGCGATGCCGTGCGCGACCGAGCCGGTCGGGCTCAGCGGGTGGCGGCGGCGCGTCTCCTTGTAGCGGCCGAGCAGCGTCTCCTCGTCGGCGTCGAGGAACAGGACGTGATGCTGGACGCCGTGCTCGCGCAGGTCGTCGAGCACGTCCGACAGCGCGTCGAACAGCTCGCCGCCGCGGACGTCGGAGACGATCGCGGCGCGCTGGACCTTCGAGCCCTCGTGGACGAACAGCTCGACGAGCGCACGGATCATCTCCGGCGGGAGGTTGTCGACGCAGAAGTAGCCCGTGTCCTCGAAGACGTTCATCGCCGTCGACTTGCCGGCGCCCGAGAAGCCCGTGATGACGACGAGATCCTCGAGGCTCGAGCCGGATCCGGGTGCCTCGACGATGGTCACGGCGTTGATTCTGGCGGGTGCGGCGGTCGGCCGGTCAGCCCGACGTGCGGTTCAGGTACGCGTAGACGTCACGCGCGGTCTTCGACGGCATCCCGGGCACCGCTTCGAGTGCCTCGCGCGAGGCGTGCAGGACCGAATCGGGTGAGCCGAAGTGCTTCAGCAGCGCCCGCTTGCGCTTCGGGCCGACGCCGGGCAGGCCGTCGAGGACCGACTCCGTCATCTGGCGGTCCCGGCGGATGCGATGGTGCGTGATCGCGAAGCGGTGCGCCTCGTCGCGCACACGCTGCAGCAGCTGCAGCTCGGGCGTGTCGTGCGCGAGCACGAGCGGCTCGTGGCGCCCGGGGATGAAGACCTCCTCGATGCGCTTGGCGAGGCTGATGACCGTCACGCCCTTGTCGATGAAGCCCCGCAGCGCCCGGACGCCGGCGGACAGCTGGCCCGGCCCGCCGTCGATGACGATCACGCTCGGCAGCGTCGCGAACGACTCGTTGCGCTTGGGGTCGTTGGGGCTGAGGTCCTGCTCGGTCTCCCAGCGGGCCAGCCTTCGCGAGAGCACCTCCTCCATCGCGAGGAAGTCGTCGGGCGTGCCCTCCTGCGTCGAGCGGATGTTGAAGCGCCGGTAGTCGGACTTCTTCGGCGCGCCGGCCTCGAAGACGACCATCGACGCGACGGTGTTCGTGCCCATGAGGTTCGAGATGTCGAAGCACTCGATCCGCAGCGGGAGCGCGTCGAGGTCGAGGACGCGCTGCAGCCCGTCGAGCGCCTCGACGCGCTGCTGGCGGCGGCGCTCGTCCTTGAGGCGCTCCTGGTCGAGCGCGAGCTGCGCGTTGCGCTCGGCGAGCTCGAGGATCCTTCGCTTGTCCCCGCGCTCGGCCGCCCGGACCTCGACCTTCGCGCCGCGGCGCGTCGCGAGCGCCTCGCCGAGCGCCTCGGTGTCGGGGACGCCGAGCTGCACGATGACCTGCGCCGGGATCGCCATCGTCGCGTCGTAGTACTGCAGGATGAACTCCACGGCGACCTCGCCCTGGTCGCGGCCCGTCTCGTTGGAGAGGTAGAAGGACTGGCGGTCGGAGAGGACGCCGTCGCGGATCTGGAAGACCTGTGCGTTGGCGTCGACGCCGTCGACCGCGATCGCGATCGCGTCGAGCGTGCCGACGGATTCGTTCGCGACGCGCTGGCGCTCGAGCAGGCTCTTGACCGCTCGCAGGCGGTTGCGCTCCAGCGCGGCCTGCTCGAACTCCTCGGCCGCGCTGGCCTCCTTCATGCGGCGCTCGAGGTCGCGCTCGATCTGGCGGTAGCGGCCGGAGAGGAAGTCGATGACGCCGTCGATCGCCTCTCGGTACTCCTGCTGGGACTGCTCGTCGACGCACGGCGCGCCGCAGCGCTTGATGTAGAAGTCCAGGCACGGCGAGCCGCTGCGCCGGCCGGGCTCGGAGCCAGGGCAGGAGCGAAACGCGAACACCTTCTGGAGCAGGTCGAGCGTGCCGCGGACCTTCTTCGCGTTCGAGTACGGGCCGAAGTAGGCGCGGTCCTTGCGGTGGCGCTCGCGCGTGAAGTAGACGCGCGGGTAGTCCTCGTCGAGCGAGATCGCGAGGAACGGATAGGACTTGTCGTCGCGCAGGCGGACGTTGAAGCGCGGCTTGTACTCCTTGATGAACGTGTTCTCGGTCAGCAGCGCCTCGGCCTCGGAGCTGACGAGCAGGAACTCGATCTGGTGGATCCGGCTGACCATCTCGATCGCGCCTCGTGTCGCGGTGGCGCCCTTGACGTTGCCGAAGTGGCCGGCGACGCGCTTGCGGATCGACTTCGCCTTGCCGACGTAGATGACCGTCCCGCCCTCGTCGCGGAAGAGGTAGACGCCGGGGCCGTCGGGCAGGCTGCGGCGCTGCTCGGCGAGCCGGCTGGCACGGGTGGAGGGCGTGGTCGTGGCCATCACCGATCGAGGATAGATCGGGAGGGGGCCGGTGCCGGCGCTTGGCGCCGCGGAGCGGCTCGGGGTCAGCCGGCTGCGGTGACGGGCAGGCCGAAGACGTTCTGCAGCGTGGTGATCGAGGTTGCGATGACCGCGTCGAAGCGGCGCGGGGCGAGCTTGTCGCGCGCGGCCTGCCGCACCGCCTGCACGGCCGCGGTCGCGGTCTGGCGCTGCGCCGTGCCCAGCCATGGGGCGCCGTCGAGCGCGGCGGGCAGGCGCGAGACGGAGCGGTTGACGGTGTCCTCGATCAGCGCGCTCTCCGACGATCCGGAGAACGCCTGGCCGTATTCGAGTGGCAGGACCCGAAGCGCGGTCACGAGCTCCCGCCCGCCGTCGCGTCCCTTGGCGATCTCGTCGTCGACGGAGGACGCGGTGGCGCGCCCGATCGCGACGCCGATCGCGAGGCCGACGACGAGCGTGGCGATGGCGACGACGACCGTCGTGCGGCGGCGCTTCGCCGGTGTGGCGTAGACGGCCATCAGCGGCGCCTGCTGACGAGGATCGCGCACGGCCCGCCGGCGGCGGACGCGAGCGCCTCCGCGGTGCCGGCGACGTCACCGGTCGCGATCTCGACGAGCGCGTCGGAGTGGATGACCCAGATCGTGGGCAGCAGCGTCACCGGCCCGAGACGCTTGGTGTTGCGCTGCACCGAGCTGCGGACGTCCGCGGCGCCTTCCCCCGATCCACCGTCGATCTCGACGAGGTCCCCCGGCGTGTCGACAACGGCGTCGCCGAAGCGGTCGAGCACGAGCACGCGATCGGAGCCCGAGTTGACCTTGCCGATCCAGAACGACCCGACGGCGAGCGGCGGGTCCGGGCAGTGTGCGCGCGACATGATCTCGGCGGCCCCGGCCGCGTCGATCGCGCCGCGCCCGGGGAGCGCGCCGGCGTGCAGGCCGACGGCGCCCGTCGCGATCGCGCGCAACGCGGCGCGCTCGGGGCTGTGCTCGATGCGCACGTCGACCGAGCCCGGCGCGGCGCCGGCCGCGATCGCGAGGTCGCGCGCCCGACCCGACAGCGCCTGCACGGCGTCCGGCGTCGGCTCGCGCGCGGCGAGCTCGCACTCGGCGCGGACGAGCGACAACGCGTCGCCGATCGACGAGATGACCTCCGCGCCGTCCGGTACGAGGCACTCGAGCCCGAGCAGCTCGGCGACGTGGCGGCCGAGGCCCCCGGCCCCGCCGCCGACCGCCACGAGCGTCGGGTTCCTGAGCTCGTGCTCGGCGATGACCGCCGCGACGAGCTCGGCGATCGCGCCGCCCGAGGCGACGAGCATGCGGCGGGCGATCTCCTCGGCGGGCAGGCGCAGGAGTCCGCTCGCGATCTCGAACGCGGCGGCGGCCGCCGCGTGGCTGCCGGCCGCGTAGTCGCCGGGCTGCGTGATCCGCAGCAGGTTCGCCGCGCACGTGTTCGTCAGCGCGAGCCGCGTGCCATCGGGGCAGGTGATGACGACGTGGTCGGGCGTGTCCCCGGCTCGCGGCGCCGTGAGCTGCGCGCGGGCACCGTCGAGCTGCTCGGGCGTGGCGAAGCACGCGTACGAGAGCCCCGAGATGTGGGCGCTGCGCGGGCCGACGCCGTAGACGCCGCGCTTCTGACCGCGCAGGATCGAGCCGCCGGCGACGCCGATGACGCGCACGTCCAGCGCTCGCAGCGCGGTCGCGTGGCTGGCGACCTGAACGTAGGAGAGCTTCGGCTGTCCGCTCTTGATCGCGGCGACGTTCGTCGACGTGCCGCCGATCTCGACGACGATCCCGTCGGCGATCTGCGTGAAGCGCAGCACCCCGGCAACGGATGCGGCGGGGCCGGAGTACAGCGTGCGCGCCGGCTCGCGGCGGAAGCCCGCGAGGTCGGTGGCGCCGCCGTCGCCGCGCATGACCATCACCGGGCTGTCGATGCCGGCGGCGGCGACGCCGGTCTCGACGAAGCCGGCGGTCTTGACCGCGATCGGCAGCACCGATGCGTTGATCGCGGCGGTCACCGTGCGCAGCTCGAGGCCGTAGAGGCCGGACATCTCGCTCGAGGCGCAGGCGGGCAGACCGGCCTCGCGCAGCGCCGCGACGGCCGTCGCCTCGTGGCTGTCGTCCTCGGTCGCGAACGCCTCCGCGACACACGCCGAGGTCGCGCCGGCGGCGACGAGGCGCGCGATCGCCGCCCGCAGCTCGCCCGGGTCGAGGCCGTCCGTCACGTCGAGGAACTCGTGCGCCGTCCGCAGGCGGCGGCCGGGCGACAGCTCGACACGATCCAAGCACGTGCGCCTGCGCGCCTTGCGCAGGTCCGGGCGACGGCCGAGGCCGAGCACCCCGACGAGACCGACGTCGCCCTCGAGCAGCGCGTTGACGGCCTGCGTCGTGGAGTGCGTGACGAGCTCGATGGCCCCAGCGCCGATCTGATCGGCGACCTGCGCGACGGCGCGCACGACGCCGGCCGCGACGCCCTCGGGGTCGTCGTGGGTCGTCGGCAGCACCGCGCGCGCGACGACGGCGCCGGTCTGCAGGTCACAGGCGACAGCCTTCGTGAACGTGCCGCCGACGTCGACCCCGACGCGCGCCCGGGCCGGCGTCACGACGATTTCAGCTCCGCGGTCGCCGATGCGGTCTGGCCGCCGGCCGGCGACGCCGCCTTCGCGCGGCCGACCTCGCCGCGCCGGGTCGCGGCGCGCTGGCGCCGCGGCCGCACGCCGAAGACCCAGATCGCACCCGAGATGTAGACCGCGCTCAGCAACGCCTGCGCGATGATCGTCTCCTCGGTCGGGCTGTAGCCGGTCGCCTGCGCGAGGAAGATCGGCAGGTGCGGCCAGCTCTCCAGGCGCGTGAACGCGATCACGTCGGCCACCTGCAGAGCAGCGATCGCGTTGCCGAGGAACGCGACGGAGGTCGCCATGACGAAGCAGACCGCGGTCGTCAGGAACGCCTTGACCGGCAGCTTGCGGCCGTACTTGAAGACGAGGGTCGCGAGCACGCTCAGCACGGCGGCGCCGGCGGCGGCGCCCGCGGCGACCCAGATGCCGAGGCCCTCGCCGAACGAGCTCAGCGCCTGGAAGAAGAGGACGCTCTCGAAGCCCTCGCGGTAGACGGAGGTGAACCCGATCAGCACGAGCGAGACCACCGAGCCGGCCGACACCGCGGTCCAGATGCGCGCCTTGAGGAACTCCAGCCAGCGCCGTTGCTCCAATCGGGCTATGAGCCAGAACGAGACGTAGAACAGCACCACCACCGCGAGCAGCGCCGTGATCGCCTCGAGCACCTCGCGCCCGAACGGCAGGATCGAGAACAGCTCGTCGATGAGGAAGACGCTGGCCAGCGTCGCGAGTGCGGCGGCCCCGACGCCGTACAGGATGTGCTTGCGGTACTGGCCGTTCTTCGTCGACTCGAGGTAGCCGAAGAGGATCGCGAGCAGCAGCACGGCCTCGAGGCCCTCGCGCAGCATGATGATGAACGCCTGCCCGAAGACGACCGACGGCGCCGCGATGCCCTTCGAGGTGAGCTGGCGCTCGGCGTCGCCGATCAGGCCCCGCAGCTCGACGACGCTCGCGCGCACTTCGCTGGTGGGCGCGTCCGTCCGGATCAGGGCCCGGATCTCGGCGAACTTCTCCTCGGCGTCGAGCGTCAGCGCCGGGTTGGCCGCGCGCAGCGGGATCTCGACGTACTCGAAGTGGTTGAGGTAGCCGGCCTTGGAGATCGCGAAGGCCTGCTGGCGATCGCCGGCCTTCAGCAGCTCGAGTGAGCGGTCGATCGTGAGCGTCGTGGTCCGGAGCTGCTTGATCGCGGTGTCGCGATCGACGGAGCCCGCTCCCGCGTTCGCTGCGAAGGACGGCGTCGCGAGCGTGAGGAGCGCGACGGCGAGGACCGGCGCGAGCAGTGCGAGAAGCGGGCGGCGCATCGGATCAGCCCGGGTACTTGGCGAGGTAGGCGGCGACGACGTCGGACATCTCGGCGGCACCGGTCGTCGTCTTCTTCTGATCACCCGACTCGAGCAGCGACAGATCCTCCTCGATCGTCGCGTAGCTGTCCGGATCGTTCTTCTTGACCGTCCCCTCGACGGGGGCCCAGACCGGCTCGAGACCCTCGGACGCCTTCTTGGAGGCGGCCTCGTCGGAGAGCTTGCTGATGGCACCGGCGACCCTCACCAGCGACTTGAGGCCCGCCGCCACCTGGGCGTCGGGTGCGAACACGCTTTCGGGCGCGACGGTGGCTGTGGCTGCCGATCGGGCGTCCTTGTCGTTGCTGTCGCCGCACGCGATGAGGCCGAGCGACGCCACGCAGGCGAAGCCGAGGGTGAACAGATGCCGGGTCCGGGTCATTGCACAGGTCTCGCCTTCGGTCGTTGATGCAGGGAGATCGGACGAAGCTCGCCGTTGGTGCGGCGCGTTAGGGACTCCTAACAGCTGCGCAGCTTAGGGAACCCTCACACGGCTTGCAATCCCCGTTCGGAACAGCGTCGCGATCCGCCGCTCGTGCGACTGTCAGGTCGTCCCACCGAAGGCCGGTAGTTGTATGTGCAACTACTTGCTATGCTTGCTCGTGCAACTTCGTCCACGGGCTTCGGGCAGAGAGGGAACCATGCAACTCGACGGCATCCACCACATCAGCGCCATCACCGGCGACGCCGCTCGCAACGTCGACTTCTACACGCGCGTGCTCGGGCTGCGGATGATCGCCAAGACGGTCAACCAGGACGACCCGAGCGTCTACCACCTCTTCTACGGCGACGAGCACGCCCGCCCGGGCGCCGACCTGACGTTCTTCGAGTACCCGGGTGCGCGGCCCGGCCGGCCGGGCGCGGGGATGGTGCACCGCATCGTGTGGCGTGTCGGCTCGCCGGAGACGATCGCGTTCTGGGCGACACGCCTGGCGGCGGAGGGCGTCGAGGTCTCGCGCATCCCCGCCGGCCCCGCGGGCTCGCAGGGCCCGGCAGGCGAGCCGCAGAGCAGCGGTTCGCTGCGCTTCGACGACCCCGAGGGGCTGTCGCACGAGCTCGTCGTCACGTCGTCGCCGGACCCCGCCCTCATCGCCGAGCACCCCGAGGTGCCCGGGGAGCACGCGCTGCAGGGCTTCGAGGGCGTGCGCGCCTACAGCCGCGACGCCGAGGGCAGCGCGCTCGTGCTCGAGCAGCTCATGGGCGCCGCGCGGATCGGCGACGAGGACCGCTGGGAGCTGCGCGGCGAGCGCCGCGGCGGCTGGATCGCGTTCGACCCGCCGCCGGCCGCCCGCGGCCAGCAGAGCGCGGGCGTCGTGCACCACGTCGCGTTCGGCACGACCGACGCCGACCTGCCCGACTGGATCTCGCGCGTGACCGAGGCCGCGATCCCGAACAGCGGCTATGTCGACCGCCACTACTTCCACTCGCTGTACTTCCGCGAGCCGAGCGGCGTGCTGTACGAGCTCGCTACCGCCGAACCGGGCTTCACCGTGGACGGACCGGTCGAGGAGCTCGGGACGAGGCTCATCCTGCCGCCGTTCCTCGAGGCACGGCGCGCGCAGATCGCCGCGCGGCTGACGCCGCTGCCGGACCCGCGCGCGGGCTGGGCGACGCCTGGCGGGGAGGCGCTCGCGTCCTCCGGCGCGGCCGACCCGGCCGTCGCGGCAACCACGAGCGCGGGCCGGTCATGAGCGATCTCCTCGCGACGCAGACGTTCGGCAAGGGCGAGCGCGGCGACGGTGGCCGCTTCGCCCGCCAGTCCAGCAGGTTCCGCGACTGGGTCACGGCGGACGGCAGCTCGCCGTATCCGGCCGAGGCCGGCCGCTACCACCTGTACGTGTCGCTGGCGTGCCCGTGGGCGCACCGCACGGTGATCCTGCGCGAGCTCAAGGGCCTGCAGGAGGCGATCGGGATGTCGATCGTCGACCCGATCCGCGACGACAGGGGCTGGGCCTTCACCGGTGCGCCCGGCACGACGCCCGACGAGCTGCACGGCTGGGCGTACCTGTCGGAGGGCTACGTCGCGACCGAGCCCGGCTTCGATGCGCGGATCACGGTGCCGGTCCTGTGGGACACGCAGACGGGTCGCATCGTCAACAACGAGTCCGCGGACCTCATCGTCATGCTGAACTCGGCCTTCGACGCGTTCGCCTCGAACCCCGGCCTCGACCTCTATCCCGCGGACCTGCGCGCGGAGATCGACGAGATCAACGTGCGCGTGTACGACGACGTCAACAACGGCGTCTACCGATCCGGGTTCGCCTCGACGCAGGAGGCCTACGAGGAGGCCGTGTTCCCCCTCTTCGAGACGCTCGACGAGCTCGACGCCCGGCTCGCCACGCGGCGCTTCCTCGTCGGTGATGGGTCGCGCCCGACGCTCGCCGACTGGCGTCTGTTCACGACGCTGGTGCGCTTCGACTCGGTGTACGTCGGGCACTTCAAGTGCAACCTGCGGCGGATCGCCGACTACACGAACCTGTCCGGGTATCTGCGCGATCTGTACCAGACGCCGCACGTCGCTCAGACCGTCGACCTCGACCAGATCAAGCGCCACTACTACTGCACGCACGGCGGGATCAACCCATCCGGGATCGTGCCGGCCGGCCCCGTGCTCGACCTCGACGAGCCGCACGGCCGCGAGGGACTCGCCGCCTGAGCATCCTCAGGGCACGAGCGTGAAACCAGCGACGTGCGCGGGCGCGACGACGCCGAAGTGCCGGCGGTCGAGCGTCGCGATCGTCGAGAGCCCGAGACGCTCGGCGGCGGCGATCACCGACGCATCGACGGTTCCCAGACGCAGATCGCGGTAGCGCCAGACAAGGTCCGCGATCCGCAGCCAGTCCCCCGCCGCGACGTGATCGACGATGAACGAGCCGGCGGCGAGGTCACCGAGGAAGAGCACCTCGGCTCTCGGCCCGAGGCGCGACGCCACGAGCCGTGCCACCTCCGTGGCCACGAGCATCGGGACGAGCAGCGGTCCCGCGTGCGTGAGGAGCAGTTCCAGCGAGGCCTCGTGGTGGCGATCCTCGACGTCGACGCTCGCGTACAGCGGGCCGGCATCGACGAGCAGCGCCATCAGTCGATCTCGCCGTAGAGGATCTCCTCGATGCGCTCGGAGATGTCGCCGCAACCGCTGTTGCCGGCGCCGCCCGAGAGGAGTCGGCGCCGCGCGCCGGGCGCCAGCGGCTGCGCGCCGAGGTAGGTCCGGAGCGCCGTTCGTGTCAGCTCGGAGATCGTGATGCCCTGGCGCGCCGCCTCATGACGCAACCGCGCATCGAGCTCGTCGGGAATCTTGATCGTCGTGCGTTGCATGATATGCCAGCATATCCATCACGAAACGAGCCGCACCTCGAGGCCGCCGCCGGGCATCGCGTCACCGGCCCCGCCGAGCAGGCCGAGGATCCGCGCCACGTAGCCGGGGGTCTCGTTGTTGCGCGGAACGCACCCGCACGCGGCGACGGGTGCGGGTCCGGCGTTGTAGGCCGCGAGCGCGAGTGGTACCGCGCCGAACCGGCGCAGGAGGTCACGCATGAGATGCGCCTGGGCATCGATCGACGCGGCGGCATCGAACGGGTCGCGCAGGCCGATCCCCCTCGCCGTGCCCGGCATGAACTGCGCGATGCCCTGCGCGCCCGCCTTCGACACCGCGAACGGGTTGAAGTTCGACTCGGCGTAGAGCTGCGCGGCGAGCAGCGCTGCGGAGACGTTCCAGCGCTGGGCGGCCGTGGCGAGCGCCTTGGCGTACGCGGCCGGGACGAACGACGGCATGGCGCGCGCGAGCTCGCCGTCCGCGCCGCGACCGATGCCGACCGAGGCCGTGCCGGCGTTGAGGACGTAGCCGTAGTGCCAGGCCTCCCATGCGTAGCGCTGTACGAAATGGAAGCGCTGGGCGTTCGCGGCGAGCCAGCCGAACGCGGCGGGCGGACCGAGGTCGAGCTCGGTGCCGAGCCGGTGCAGCGACTGCCCCGGCGGCGCGACCCACTTCGGATCGGGGTGACCCGCGAACAGCACGGCCTGCTCGGCGTTGGAGCGAAAGGCGCTGTTGACGACGAGCGTGACGTTGTCGCGGCGCGCGGCGGCGGCCATGCGGTCGAAGGCGGCGGCGACGTCGGGACGCATCGGCTTGCCCTGGCGCATCGCCAGCGGCCCGTCGTACTCCCCCATGGCGCTCGCGAACGTGGGGTCGCTCGCGGGTGCCAGCTCGGCCTCCGCGATCGCACCGGCGGCGACGCGCCTGCCATCTCCGACATCGATCGGATCGCGGACCTCGACGCGGATGCGGACCGGCGCGAAGGTCGACGTGTCCGGGAAGCTGACGGCGATGTGACGCGCGCCGTTTCGGCGCGCCGTCGCGAGCGCGGCCGCCCGGCCTCGCGCGAGGTACGTCGCGCGGTCGGTGTGGGCGGGGTTGGCGCGCCTGCCCAGCACCGCCGGCTCGAACAGGCCCGGGTACGCATCGTGCATCGTGCGCGCACCCGCCAGGGATCCGAGATCGGCGGCGCGCTGCTGCTCGCTCACCGTCCCCATGCCGCGGGCGATCGCGCCGAGGATCAGGGCACCGGCGAGCACCGCCATGGCGGCGCCGAGCAGGACGATCGTGGCCTGGCCAGCCTCGTCGCGAGCGAGCGCCGGGGCGCGGCCGAACTCGCCGACGGCTTGCGGCGCGGCGCGACGGGGCCCGCCGCGAGCCGGCGACGGCGCACGACCGGACCCGCCGCGAGCGGGCGACACCGCTCGAGCGAGATCGTCGCCGCCGGTGGCCGGGACTGCCGCCGACCCGCCACGACTCCGCACGGCGACGGGCCTCACGGCAGCGCCTCGAGCGGGCCCGCGAGCATCCTTCGCGCGGACGGAAGCAGCGTCAGACCTGCCGCGGCGAGCAGCCGCGCGGGCTGCGACGTGGGCACCTCGCACCCGCAGGTCCGCACCGCGCCCGCCAGCCCCGCGAGCGCGAGTCGCGCGAGCGCCGGGTCCGTCCCGCGGGGGGTCGCGACGACGACGAGGTCCTGCTCGGCGAGCAGCGCGTCGAACGCCGCGACGCGGGGGCCGCCGAGCGCGAGCACGGTGGGTGCGGCGCCCGCCGCGGCGATCGCGCGACGAGCGGCTGTGGCCGCGTCCTCGGCGCCCACCGGCAGATGCACCAGCGCCAGCCTTCCCGCTGGGCGTGCGGCGAGGCCGCGCGCGGCGAGCGCGCCGGCCAGCCGGCGCGGCGCGGGCGTCGCGGGGGCCCGCCACGAGGTCTGGGTCGGCTCGGCCGCGGTCCACAGGCAGACCGTCGCGACCGCCGCGCGAGATCTGCCCGCAAGCGCGAGGCCGATCGCGGCGCCAAGCGCGGGCGCGTCGGCCGCGGTCGTCAGGACGGCGACACCGGACGGCGTGCGCGGCGCGGGTTCCGCGCACGCCCGGTCCGGTCCTTCGTCGGGAGCGACGAAGTCCCCGTGTGCCGCGGGCCGGGGGGAGCCGGACGGCATCACGAAGTACTCGAGGACGCTGCGAAGCAGGCTCACGGCGTCTCCGGCCCGGCGTCCGCCTCGCGGCTGGACGCGAGCCTGCCGGCGAGCCCGGGGAACGGCGACGGCGGACGCATCCGCACGCGCACGCGGCGGCCGTCGACCCGCACGCTCATCCGCCTGCGCGACCAGCCGGGGACCGCGTCGCGAGCCGCTGCCGCCGGATCGCCGCCCTGCAGCAGCGCCATGGCGCCTGCCTGCGCGGCGTGGTCGGCGAGCTCGCCGGCCGCGCCCGCGGCGAGAAGCTGGGCAGCGGCGAGGACGACGGCGACGAGAAGCGGCGCGAGGATCACGACCTCCACGGACGCCTGACCGGATGCCGATGCGGCGTGGCCGGCGGTGAGCGGCACGGGGTGGCGCGCCCCTTCGCAGTGCCCGGCGTCGCGCGCGCGACGATCGGCCCGCTTGGTCGCGGCGCGGCGAGCGAGCGCGGACGGGGCGCGGCGAACGGTCATCGCGTCTGGTCCTGGAAGTGGGCGTTCGCCGAGACGGTTCCGAGCCGCAGCCCGCCGATCACGGCGGGGATCGCGACGGCGACGTGCACGCCGTCGCTGCCGTCGAGGCGGTTGATCGTGAGTCCCCGCTCGAGCCGACCGGGTAGGACGTGGCGCGCGGCGAGCCGGGGGTCGCCGCCGACCGCGGTCGCGCGCGCGGCGGCCCGCGCGGCCGAGCCCGCGAACCAGACCGCCTGGCCGGCCACGACGGCCTGCCACAGGATCGCGGCGAGCGCGGCCATGAGCGGGAGCAGCGCGACGAGCTCGACGGTCGCCTGGCCGCGCTGGCCGGCCAGGCGAGACGTCGCGCTACGCGGCGCCCCGCGGCGCGGCGGGCGGGCAGCGGGGCGGTGGCGATGCGAGCGGGTTCGGGCCATGGCCGAGACCCTCCCGCAACCGCTGTCACGGAACTACACGCAAACGTCACGATTCACGCGCGAACCTGCGCCGGGTTTCCGCGCGCCACCGCCGACGCGGCGGTCTTGTCGTCAAACCACCGTCATACGAGGAATATTCGCCAACGCCGTCCCGCGCCACGGCAGGGCCGCGCCGGGCCGGACGCACCGGCCGGCGACGTCAGCGGCGTGGATCGCGAGGCAACGGCCCCGGACGAAGCGCAACCGCGCGGGGCGGGAGCGCTACGTCACGTCAGCTGTACGAGCGGTACCGCGTCCAGATCACGTACAGCAGGTAGGAGCACGATCCCATGAGCGCGCACCACAGCAGGGCGCCGCCGCCGGTGCCCCACATCCTGCCCGTGATCGAGACGGTGAGCACCGCGACGCCGATCGCCGCATACAGCCCGAAGCGCCAGCGATCGCCGAGCCCGAAGATCTCACCGCGGTACTGGCGATAGAGGACCCCGAGGATCATCAGCATGACGACGATGAACGCCGCGTTGAGGACGGCGCGGACGAGGCCGGCGCCCTCGCCGCCGCCCGGCAGGAGCCATACGACGAGCGCGATGGCGACGACGATCGCGACGTTGCGGGCGGTGTCCCTGGTCATGCGATCAAGGCTAGTGGTTCGCGACGCTCGCTCGCCCAATCCGGCAAGCGAGCCGGGCCGAAGCCCGGGGCCAAGGGCCGGGGCGAAGGGCCGGGGCGAAGAGCCGGGGCGAAGGGCCGGGCCCTGGGCCGGGGCCAGGGGCCGGGGCCGAGATCGGGTGCGCTAGGCGAGTGCGCTGAACGCGCGCGCCACGTCGCCGGCCGAGCTCGGCGGATCCAGCCGCGGATCCGCCGGCGCACCCGCCGCCGCGGCATCGACGTCGCGCGCGACGATCTCCGTGGCCACGACCTCACCGAGGTCGGCCCGCTCGGCGGCGAAGCGGTAGCCGACGCCGAAGTGCGTATGGATGTAGCTCCACTCCGGCGAGGCGTGCTGCAGCTTGGCGCGCAGCTTGCGCACGAACACGTCGACCGAGCGGTCGCCGTGGGCCATCGTGTAGCCCCACACGCGCTGGTAGATCTCCTCGCGCTCGAGCACGCGGCCGTCGGCGGCCGACAGCAGCGCGATGAGCTCGAACTCGCGCCGCGTGAGGTCGAGCGAGCGCCCGTGCGCGAAGGCCTGGAACTGGTCCGGCCGCACCTCGATCTCGCCGGCCGCGACGGCCTCCCCCGCATCGGCCGCGTCGCCACGCCGGCGGCGGCGCGAGACGGCCTCCACGCGGGCGATGAGCTCCTCGGGGTGGCAGGGCTTGGTGACCCAGTCGTCGGCGCCCATGCGCAGCCCGCGGACACGCTGCGCGACGGTCGACTGACCGGTGCAGACGACGATCGGCAGCGACGGCAGCTCGGTCGCCACGCGCTCGAGGTACTCCCAGGCGTGCTGGCCGACGAGGGCGAGGTCGACGACGAGGGCGCCGAGTCGCATCGCCACGAGGCGGTCGACGGGCAGGGCGCTGCCGAGCACGCGGTGCTCCCAGCCCAGGCGGTCCAGTCGCTTCGTCAACACCGCGACGAAGCCCGTGTCCCCGTCGATGACGGCGACCCGCAGCGATACGGTCGGTGCGGATGAGTTCTGTTCGTTCATGACCATGCGGAGTGTAGGGGCCGGAGGCGTCGCGATCGCTACGCGAAAGGGCCCTGATTACAGGATTTTCACAGGGCCGGACCCGCATACTGCGGGCTTTCGCGGGCGTTGCCGCGGGCGGGATCCGAGAACTCGCGGAACTGGCCCGTCACGACGAACGCGGTCTGCTCGCCGATGTCGATCGCGTTGTCGCCGATCCGCTCCAGGGCCCGCGCGACGAGCGCCATCGTCATCGCCCACTCGCGCGTGTCCGCGTCCTCGCCGGCCTCGACGGCAAGCCGGTAGATCTCGCGGTTGAGGCGGTTGACGTCGCGGTCGCGCTTGACGAGGTCTTCGGCCATCTCGACGTTGCGGTCGACGAACGCGCGCTTGCACTGGACGACCTCGGCCCGCGCGCAGCGACCCATCCGCAGGACGCGATCGAGGATCTCGCGCCGCACCGGGGGCTCATGGCCCGACAGCGGGATCAGCTTCGCGACGGACACGCACTGGTCGCCCATCCGCTCGATGTAGCGCACGACGTGCAGCAGCGCGGCGACGAGCCGCAGGTCGCTGGCGACGGGTGCCTGGAGGGCGAGCAGCGCGATCGCGCCTCGGTGCACGTCGGCGTAGCGCTCGTCGATGCGGCGGTCGCTGTCGATGACGAGCTGCGCGAGCTCGACGTCCTGGTGCTCGAGCGCCTCGACGACCTGATCGAGCGTCGCCAGGACGAGGTCGATCCCACCGAGGGCGCGAGCCTCCAGACCGGCGAGCTCCTCCTGAAAGTGACGTCGCGTCTGGATCATCGCCCTTCGGAAGCCGGGTCGCTGTGCGACAGCTCGCGGAACTGGCCGGTCGCGACGAAGATCGCCTGCTCGCCGATGTCGACGGCGAGATCGCCGATGCGCTCGAGGGCGCGCGCGGCGAGCGTCATCGAGATCGCCCACTCGCGCAGCTCGGGGGCCTCGCCGGCCTCGACGGCGAGCCGGAAGACCTCGCGGTTGAGCCGGTTGATCTCCACATCGCGGGCCGCGAGCGCCTCGGCGACGGCGACACTGCGGTCGGCGAACGCGATGCGGGCCTGGCTGAGCCCTTCGCGGGCGAGCCAGCCCATGCGCACGAGGCGCTCGCCGATCTCGCGCGGCGGCACGACATCCGGGTCGGCGAGCGGGATCAGCTTGCCGATGTTCGCGCACTGATCGCCGACCCGCTCGATGTTGTTGATGACGTGGAGGACCGCGATGACGAGCCGCAGATCGCCCGCGACCGGAGCCTGCAGCGCGAGCATCGACAGGACGCCCTGGTGGACCTCGAGGTAGCGACCGTCGATGCGCGCGTCGTCGGAGACGACGAACTGCGCGAGCGCGATGTCGTGGGCCTGCATCGCATCGACGACGCGCTCGAGCTGTGCGAGCGCCATGTCGAGCGCCTCGAGCATCGACTGCTCGAGCTCGCGCATCTGGTCCTGGAAGTGCGGCCGGCCCTGCCCGGTGCGCACCATCAGGAGAACTTACCGGTGACGTACTCCTCGGTCCGGGCGTGCTCGGGCGCGCTGAAGAGCTTCTCCGTCGGCGCGTGCTCGATGAGCTCCCCGAGGTAGAAGAAGGCGGTCGTGTCGGACACGCGAGCAGCCTGCTGCATGTTGTGCGTGACGATGATGATCGTGAAGTCCTTCTTGAGCTCGAGGATGAGCTCCTCGACCTTGAGCGTCGCGATCGGGTCCAGCGCCGAGCACGGCTCGTCCATGAGGATGACCTCGGGCTGCACGGCGATCGTGCGCGCGATGCACAGGCGCTGCTGCTGGCCGCCGGAGAGGCCCATGCCCGGCTGCGAGAGGCGGTCCTTGACCTCCTCCCACAGGCCGGCGCCGCGCAGCGAGCGCTCGACGACCTCCTTCGTGGCGGAGCCCTTGATCCCGGCGAGCTTGAGCCCCGCCGCGACGTTGTCGAAGATCGACATCGTCGGGAACGGGTTGGGCTTCTGGAAGACCATGCCGATCGCGCGGCGTACGGACGTGACGTCGACGCCGGGGCCGTAGACGTCGAGGTCGTCGAGCGTCACCTTGCCCTCGGCGCGCGCGCCCGGGATCTCCTCGTGCATCCGGTTCAGGCACCGCAGCACCGTCGACTTGCCGCAGCCCGACGGCCCGATCATCGCCGTGACCTCGTTGGCCGCGTAGTGCAGGTCGACGTCCTTGATCGCCTGCGACGTGCCGTAGAAGGCGTTCAGCCCGGCGAGCGTCATGCTCCGCGCGGTCTTCGCGACCTCCACGGGTGGCGTTGGCAGTGCCGCCACGGTCGCCGGAGCCGGGTTCACCGCGCTCCGCGCCCTCGACGGACTGTCCTCGGGCATCACGCGCTCCTGTGCATCAGGGTTGGTCATGGTTGTAGACGGCTCCTTCTCTGGACGAGTCGCGCGACGAGCGTGACGAGCAGAATCATCAGGACGAGGGTCAGCGCCGCGCCCCAGGCCCGCTGGACGAGCCGGTCCTGCGCCTGGCCGACGTCGTTGAAGATCTGGATCGGCAGCGAGTTCATGCGCTCGCCGATGTTCGTGCTGATGCCGTTGACGAAGGCGACGGTGAACAGCAGCGGCGCGGTCTCCCCCGCCGCCCTCGCGATCGCGAGCATCGAGCCCGTCAGCAGGCCCGGCAGCGCCGTCGGCAGCACGATCCGGAAGATCACGCGCCAGCGCGGCGCGCCGAGCGCGAGCGCCGCCTCGCGCAGCGCGTCGGGCACGAGGTTCAGCACGACCTCCGACGAGCGCGCGACGACCGGCAGCATGAGCAGCGCCAGCGCGACGGCGCCCTTCCACGCCGCGAACGTCCCGCCGATCTGCGCGACGACGAGCACGATGTAGATGAAGAGGCCGAACATGACCGAGGGGACGCCGGTCATGACGTCGATGAAGTACCGCACCGCGTTCGCGAAACGCGAGCGCTTGCCGTACTCGACGAGGTACAGCGCGACGCCGATGCCGAGCGGGACCGCGATCGCCGTCGCCATCAGCACGATCAGGACGGTGCCCACGATCGCGCTGCGGATCCCGCCGGCGTTGCCGAGGAAGCGCCCGGTCGGATCGGTCGTGAAGAAGTCCACGCTGAACGCGCCGAGGCCCTCCTTCAGCAGGTAGTACAGGACGAGGAACAGCGGCACGAGCGCCAGCAGCGTCAGGCCCAGCGTCACGCCGCGCGCGACGCGGTCGGTCGCGCGCCGGCGCGAGGACGTCGGTGCGAGCACGGAGATGCTCATCCGGCCATCCCCATCGGGACCTTGCGCGTCCCGGCCGTCTCAGCGCGGTTGACGAAGTAGCGGGCGACGAGGTTGACGACGAGCGTCAGGATGAACAGGACCAGCCCGGCCGCGATGAGCGCCGCGCGGTGCACGGGATCGGACGCCGCCTCGCCGAACTCGTTGGCGATGACGGCGGCGAGCGTGTAGCCCTGCGAGAACACGCTGTCGCCGATGACGGCGGCGTTGCCGATGACGATCGTGACCGCGATCGTCTCGCCGATCGCGCGGCCGAGGCCGAGCATCGCGGCGCCCGAGATGCCGGCGCGCGAGTACGGCAGCACGGCGATGCGGATCATCTCCCAGCGTGTCGCCCCGAGCGCGAGCGCGGCCTCCTTGTGGTCGCGTGGGACCGTCGACATGACCTCGCGCGAGATCGCGCTGACGATCGGGACGATCATGATCGCGAGGATCAGCGACGTGACGAAGTAGTTCGGGATCGCGACGCTGCCGCCGACGAAGGGGATGAAGTCGAACGTCGCGGCGAACCACTTCTCGGCCGGTAGGAGCGTCGGCGCGAGGAAGAAGATCCCCCACAGGCCGTACACGACGGACGGCACCGCCGCCAGCAGCTCGACGAGCAGCGTCAGCGGCCCGCGCACCCGGCGCGGGGCGAGCTCCGTGATGTAGAGCGCGCTCGCGACGGCGACCGGTACGCCGATGACGAGCGCGATCGCCGACGTCAGGAGGGTGCCGAAGACGAGCGGCAGCGCTCCGTACTGGCCGCGCGACGGCACCCAGTCGTTCGAGAGCACGAAGTCGGCGACGCCCGTGTGCGCGAAGGCAGGCTCGGACTCGAGGATCAGCTTGACGAAGAAGAAGCCGATGATGACGAGGACGCTCGCCGCGATCGCGGCGAGCGCTCCCTGCAACATCGGGTCCGCGAAGCGGGGCCCCGACGCGCGCGGGAGGGTCGCGCGCGCCGGGGTGCTCACCGCTGCCGGCATCGTCCGGTCAGCCCGCGATCGCGGAGCCGTTGCACTGCAGACCGTCGATCTTCGCCTGGGCCTTCGTCTTGATGGCGTCGGGCAGCTTCGCGTACTCGAGCTCGGCGGCGACCGCCTGCCCGTCACCGAGCGCGTAGTTCAGCCAGTCCTTGAGCAGGCCGGCCTTCGTCGCGTCCAGGCCCGCCTTGCAGACGTCCTGGTAGACGAGCAGGAACGTGACCGCCGCGATCGGGTACGTGTCCGCACCCGGGCCGTCGATCGTGCTGAAACGCAGATCCTGCGGCGGCGTGGCCGCCGCGCCCGCCGCCGAGGTCGCCTCCAGCGTCGGCTCGACGAAGCTGCCGTCCTTGTTCTTCACGGCTGCCGTCGTGAAGTCGTTCTGCAGCGCGTAGGCCTGCTCGACGTAGCCGACCGCCCCGTCCGTCTGCTTGACGCACGCGGCGACGCCGTCGTTGCCCTTCGCGCCGGTACCCGTCGGCCACTTGACGGACTTGTCGACGCCGGGACCCTTGTCCCACGCCTTCGAGTAGGCGGCGAGGAACTGGGTGAAGTTCTTCGTCGTACCCGACTCGTCGGAGCGATGGCAGACGGAGACCTTCGTCGACGGCAGGTCGACGCCGTCGTTGAGCGCCTTGATCGCCGGTGCGTCCCAGCTCGTGACCTTGCCGAGGAAGATGTCCGCGACGGTCGCGCCGTCGAGCTTGAGGCCCTTCTCGACGCCGCTGACGTTGTAGGAGACGGTGACCGCGCCGAGCACGGTCGGGATGTGGACGGGGACGCCCTTGGAGTTGGCGGCCGCGATCTCCTCGTCCTTCATGGCTGAGTCGGTCGCGCCGAAGTCGACGGTGCCGGCGGTGAACTGGGCGATGCCGCCGCCCGAGCCGATCGCCTGGTAGTTGATGGTCGTGCCCTGCTTGTCCTTGAAGCGAGCTGCCCACTCGCTGTACACGGGGGCGGGGAACGTCGCGCCGGCGCCGTTGATGGTGCCGCCCTTCTGTGCGCCGGCGCTATCCGTCGAGCTGCTGCTGTCGTCGCTGCTGCCGCACGCCGCCACACCGATGGCGAGCGAGCCGCAGACGACGGCCGCCGCGCTGAAGCGTTGAAGCCTCAAGGTTTCTCCTCTTTCTGGTTTCCCATAGCGCCGAGGACCGTCTCAGCAGCCCGACGTCATCCTGTTACCGCGCGGTGTTCTCGTTGTGAAAAGGATGTGAAAGTCCGAGATCGAGCCGATATCCGAAGCCGACATGGGTGTGGATGACCGCAACTCCCGGCAGCGCCTCTTCGAGCTTCGCCCGCAGCTTGTGGACGTAGACGTCGCACGAGCGGTCGCCGCCGCGCAGCGTGCGCCCCCAGACCTCGCGATACAGGTCCTGTCGGCTGACGATCCGGCCCGCGTTGCGGGCCAGCGCGACGAGCAGGTCGAACTCCCGAACGGACAGGTTGACCGGGCGTCCCGCGGCGAGCAGCAGGCCCTCGCGCAGACGGATCTCGAGACCACCGATCGTGAGCAGCTCCGCGTTCGTGGCCTCGACCTCCATCCGATGATCAGGGTGCGACGCGACGCGCCGGCTGCGGTTACCCAGATGTGAAGACGGCGTGAAAGGGATGTGAACGCGGCACCCGGCGGCGGCGATCGCTGGTTGGGGTCACGGGCGATGTCCCCGTCTCGCCGTCGCCTTCCCGTCGACGCCCAGCTGCTGGGATCGCGCGCGACATCATCACCGCATCGGCGCCAACGGCGCCGCGCGGCTGCCGTTCGGAGCGGGAGACGGCCACGCGCCGGCGACGGCGCTCGACGACATCGTCGGCTTCGCGGAGGAGACCGCCGACGCGCTCGGCGTCTGCGGCATCGAGGCGCCGATGCAGCAGGCGTTGGAGCTCGCCGAGGTGCTCGTGATGGCCGCGGCTCAGGTCGCGCGGGCGTTGGACGGGCTCGCCGGCGCCGACGATCTCGAGCCGGCGCTGCGCGAGATCGACCGGCTCGAGAGCGAGGGCGACCGGGTCCTGCGCGACGCGCGCGCCTCGCCGTTCGCCGACGGCATCGACGCGATGGTCGTCATCCGCTGAAAGGACATCCTCGAGTCGGCGGTCGACGCGTGCCAGACGGTCGCGCACCTGCTCGAGGGCATCGAGCTCAAGCGCCACCGTCGCTGACGTCGCGCTCGTCAGCCCGGCTTGCGGGCACGCACGATCGCGGCCGCGGCGTGCGCGTGGACGCGGTGCGTCTCGCGGATCTCGACGTCCACGAGGCCGGCGTCGGCGAGCGAGCGCTCGAACTCCCCGCGCGTCAGCGCGCCCGCGACGCAGCCGGTCCAGGCCGCCATGTCGGCGCGCGTGGCCGCGTCCATGTCGGCGTCGGCCACGACGTCGGAGATCGCGAAGCGCCCGCCGGGTCGCAGCACGCGGGCCGCCTCGCGCAGCACGGCCGGCTTGTCGCCGGAGAGGTTGATGACGCAGTTGGAGATGACGACGTCGACGCTCGCGTCGGGCAGCGGCAGCGCCTCGAGATAGCCCTTGACGAAGTCGGCGTTGTCGATGCCGGCGGCGGCGGCGTTGGCGCGCGCGAGCTCGAGCATCTCGTCGGTCATGTCGAGCCCGATCGCGCGACCGCTCGGCGCGACGCGGCGGGCGCTGATGAGGACGTCGGCGCCGGCGCCGGAGCCGAGGTCGAGCACGACGTCGCCGTCGCGCAGCTCCGCGACGGCCGTCGGCACGCCGCAGCCCAGCGAGGCCTGCACGGGCGCGTCCGCCGCACCCTCGACCCCGGCGTACAGCGAGCCGCCGAAGACCTCGTTGCCGGCGGCGTCCTCGAGGCTGACGGGCGCGCAGCAGGAGGAGCCCGCCGCGGTCGCCGAGCCGCAGCACGAGGCCTCGGCAGCCGCGGCGGAGGGGCCGTCGCCGTCACCGGCGATCGCGGTCGCGGCGGCGGCGTAGCGCTCGCGCACGAGCTCGCGGATGGCGGTGTCGGTCAGCTCCGGGCTCAGCTCAGCCATGCGGACAGCTCCTTGAGTGCATCGGGACGGACGTAGTAGTAGGCCCACAGGCCACGTCGCTCAGAATCGACGATACCGGCGGCCCGCAGCTTGGAGAGGTGATGCGACAGCGTCGGCTGCGAGATGTCGAACAGCGGGACGAGCTCGCAGACGCAGACCTCGCCGGCGTGGCGGCGCAGGACGTCGACGACCTGCAGGCGGATCGGATCGCCGAGCGCCTTGGCGACCTCCGCCATGCGGGTCGCGTGCGCACGCTGGACATCCGGATAGACGACGGGCTCGCAGCAGCGCTCGCCCGCGGCGCGCTTGGTCTTCGGCGTGAGCTCCAGATCGATCGACATCAATCTAGATATATCGATTGAATCGAGACTTGTCAATCGATACGGTTCCCGGCGTCATGACCGCCACCCGGATAGCGATCAACGGCTTCGGCCGCATGGGGCGCCTCGCGCTGCGCGCGGCGTGGCGCCGCGACGATCTCGAGATCGTCCACGTCAACGAGCTGCACGGCGACGCCGCGACCGCGGCGCACCTGCTGAGCTTCGACTCCGTCCACGGACGCTGGGACCGCGCGGCGAGCGGCGACGACGACGGGCTCCTGCTCGACGGGCGCCGACTCGGCTACACGCGCGCGGACGGCCCCGGCGGCGTGCCGTGGGGCGATCTCGGCGCCGAGCTCGTGCTCGAGTGCACGGGCCGCTTTCGCACCATCGACGCGCTCGCGCCGTACTTCGAGCACGGCGCCCGCAAGGTCGTCGTCGCTGCCCCCGTCAAGGACGCGCGCGCCGTCAACGTCGTCGTCGGCGTCAACGACGACCGCTACGACCCGGCCGTCCACGACGTCCTCACCGCGGCGTCGTGCACGACGAACTGCCTCGCGCCGCTCGTCAAGGTCCTGCACGAGGGCATCGGCATCAGGCGCGGATCGATCACGACCCTGCACGACATGACGAACACGCAGACGCTCGTCGACGCCCCCCACAAGGACCTGCGCCGGGCGCGGGCCGCGTCGCTGTCGCTGATCCCGACGACGACCGGCTCGGCGACCGCGATCGGGCTGATCTTCCCCGAGCTGCTCGGCAAGCTCGACGGTCTCGCGGTGCGCGTGCCGCTGCTGAACGCCTCGCTCACCGACGCCGTCTTCGAGGTCGCGCGGCCGACGACGGTGCCGGAGGTCAACGCGCTCCTGCGCGCCGCGGCGGAGGGGCCGCTGGCCGGGATCCTCGGCTACGAGCAGCGCCCGCTCGTGTCCGTCGACTACAAGGACGACCCGCGCTCGGGGGTGGTCGATGCGCTCTCGACGATGGTGACCGACGCGACGCAGGTCAAGGTCCTCGCCTGGTATGACAACGAGTGGGGCTACGCGAACCGGCTCGTGGAGCTCGCCGCGATCGTCGCGGCGAGCCTGACGGCGTAGGCGATGGTCGCGCACGCCCCGCAGCGCGCGGCCGACCTGCGCAACTACGTCCTCGTCACGGGGGCGTACTGGGCCGACACGATCGCCGACGGCGCGACCCGGCTGCTCGTCCTGTTCTACTTCTACGAGCGCGGCTACAGCCCGATCGCGGTCGCGTCGCTGTTTCTCTTCTACGAGTTCTTCGGCATCGTCACGAACCTCGTCGGAGGTTGGCTCGCGGCCCGACTCGGGCTGCGCTTCACGCTGCTCGCCGGCCTCGGCACGCAGCTCGTCGCGCTCGCGATGCTCGCGCTCGCCCCCGCGTCGCTGCTCGTCGTCGCGTACGTCATGGCGTCGCAGGCGCTGTCGGGGATCGCCAAGGACCTCACGAAGATGAGCTCCAAGAGCGCGGTCAAGCTCGTCGTGCCCGAGCACGCCTCGGGCCAGCTCTACCGCTGGGTCGCCCTGCTGACCGGATCGAAGAACGCGCTCAAGGGCGTCGGCTTCTTCGCGGGCGGGCTGCTCCTGACGACGATCGGCTTCCAGCCCGCCGTCGGCGTGCTGATGGCGCTCGTCGCGACCGCGCTCGTCGTCGTGCTCGGGCTCATGCGCGGCGAGCTCGGCCACTCCGACCGCACGGCTCGCTTCCGGGGGATGCTCTCCAACAACCGCGCGGTCAACGTGCTCGCGGGCGCACGCGTCTTCCTGTTCGCCTCGCGCGACGTCTGGTTCGTCGTCGGCGTGCCGGTCTTCCTGCGCAGCGAGCAGGGCTGGAGCTTCTGGCAGGTCGGCAGCTTTCTCGCCGTCTGGGTCATCGGCTACGGCCTCGTCCAGGCGTCCGCGCCGCGCTGGATCCGCGACCCCGCGGGAAGCACCGCCACGTGGCTGGCGTTCGGGCTGGCGGGATTGCCGGCCGCGGTCGCGCTCGCGCTCGCACGCGGCCTCGACGGCTCGGTCGCGGTCGTCGCCGGCCTGATCGCGTTCGGCCTCGTCTTCGCCCTGAACTCGGCCGTGCACAGCTACCTCATCCTCGCCTACGCCGACGGCGATCGGGTCGCGATGAACGTCGGCTTCTACTACATGGCCAACGCCGGCGGGCGGCTCGCCGGCACCGTCCTGTCGGGCGTGCTGTACCAATGGCAGGGTCTCGAGGCGTGCCTGTGGGGCTCGTCGGTCTTCGTGCTGGCGGCCGCCGTGCTGTCGCGCTCGCTGCCGGACCGGGCGTGGCACAGCGCGGACATGCGCTCGGCAGGCCGCCGGTGCGGTTAAGCTGACACCTGCGGCAGGCCGATAGGGGGCTCGATCGCCCCGTCCGGGGCACGACCCGACACGAGGCGAGAGACCAGGCAGCACCGATGCAGCACGGCGACATCCACGCGACATGACGGCGAACGCCAACGGCCCTGCACCGTCCTCGAGTCGCGTCCGGATGGCGGTCGCCCTCGCGACCGCCGGCCTCGCCACGGGCGCGCTGAGCGGCAACGTCATCGCCGCCAACGCCGAGGCGCCCGCCGGGGACGCGGCCACCACGACGACGTCCACGACACCGGCCGAGACGACGACGACCGCCCCGCCCGCGACGACCGTCCCCGACACGACGACCACCGGGCAGCCCGCCACGACGACGCCGGCGAGCCCTCCCCCACCGCCGGCGGCGCCCGCGAGCTCCTCCACGCAGACGACCCGTCCGAGCGCGGTGACCCCGGCCGCCCCCGCCGTCCCGTATTACCCGCCGCTGCCGATGGCGCAGCCCGGCGCCGGCGGACCCGCGAAGTCGTCGAGCTGCGTCAACGCCGCCGCCGACATCCGCGAGCGCGCCGCGCTGCGAGACCTGACCGTCGCCGAGAAGCGCGCGCTGTCGATCGCCCGCCGCCTGTACGTCATCCGCTGCGCCCCGGAGCTGGAGCCCACGCCGGCGACGAAGCCCACGACCGGCGTCACGGCCGCCGACGCCCCGCGCGGCAGCACCGACGGGCTCGACGAGGCGACGCGCACGGAGTTGCGCACGGCGCAGGGACTCCCGACGCTCGCGAACCCGACGATGTCGCTCGCGCTGCCCGGCGCGGCGCCGATCGGCGTGCCGAACTTCTTCATCGACAAGTTCCGCATCCCGGTGTTCCTGCTGCCGATCTACCAGGCGGCGGGGATCGAGTACGGCGTGCGCTGGGAGGTCCTCGCGGCGATCAACGAGATCGAGACCGACTACGGCCGCAACCTCAACATCAGCTCGGCGGGCGCGATCGGCTGGATGCAGTTCCTGCCCGAGACCTGGCAGATGTACGGCGTCGATGCCAACGGCGACGGGCGCAAGGATCCGTTCAACCCGGTCGACGCGATCTTCGGGGCGGCGCGCTACCTCAAGGCAGCCGGCGCCGACACCGACCTGCGCAAGGCGATCTTCGCCTACAACCACGCCGACTGGTACGTCGACTCGGTGCTCATGCGCGCGCGCCTGATCGGCGGCCTGCCGAGCGATCTCGTCGGCTCGCTGAGCGGCCTGACGCAGGGTCGCTTCCCGGTCTACGCAAAGGCGCGCTACGCCGACGACCTCGCCGAGCAGGCGGCCAAGCGCATGGCCAGGGGCAAGGCGAAGCGCACCACCGTCGCGCAGCCGGCCGAGTCCGGCGCCGCGCGTCGCGGCATCGACATCTTCGCCGCCCCCGGCTCACCGGTCATCGCGGTCGCTGACGGGCGCATCGTCTCCGTCGGCAGGAGCAAGCGGCTCGGCAACTTCGTCTCGCTCGTCGACGCGTACGGCAACACGTACACGTACGCGCACCTCAAGAAGGTCGCCGCGAAGGTGCCCGTGCCGAAGGAGCGCAAGCGGAGCGCCGGCGCGCTCGCCCCGGAGCTCGAGCTGCCGAAGGCCGATCCGAAGCCGACCGTCGCCGCGACGGCGGGCACCGCGACGGGCCGGCAGCCCAAGCTCGCGGCCCCGGCCGTCAAGCCGAGCGCCAAGACGCGCAGCGCGGCGAAGCCGGCCGTGGACTTCTCCACGCCGCAGGCCCCCGTCGCGAAGGAGCGGCTGTTCGCGCATCCGGCGCGCCGCAGCGTCCTGCGCTTCGGCGGCGCGCGGCAGCTCGCCGCGCAGGAATCCGCGCTGGCGAAGGGCGAGACGCTCAAGTCCTACCTGACCGGAGCGGCCGGCCTCGACGCCGAGGACTTCGTGCTCAAGCGGCTGATCCCGGGCCGCCGCGTCGTGGCGGGCACGATCCTCGGGCGCATCGGCGTGCTGTCCAAGCGCTCCTCGCCGCACGTGCACTTCGAGATCCGACCCGCCGGCCGGGGCGCGCCGCGCGTCGATCCGAAGCCGATCCTCGATGGCTGGAAGCTGCTCGAGGCGACCGCGATCTACCGCGCGCGCGGCACCAACGTCCTGTCCGCCGCGGGAGCGGACAACGTCTCGATCGGACAGATCCTGCTCATGACGAAGGAGCAGCTCGCCCAGCGCGTGCTCGCCAACCCGCGGATCGAGATCTACCGCTGCGGCCGCCGGGACATCCGGGCCGGCGCGATCGACCGTCGCGTCCTGGCGACGCTCGAGTTCCTCGCCGCGAGCGGACTGAAGCCGACCGTGACGTCCCTGTACTGCGGCCACGGCCGGCTGACGGCGAGCGGCAACGTCTCCGAGCACTCCGTCGGCAGCGCCGTCGACATCGCGAAGATCAACGGCATCCCGATCCTCGACCACCAGGGCGAGGGCTCGATCACCGACATCGCGATCCAGCGTCTGCTCACGCTGCAGGGCACGATGAAGCCGCACCAGATCATCAGCCTGATGACCTATCAGGGCGCCGACAACACGCTCGCGCTGCCCGACCACGCCGACCACATCCACGTCGGCTTCGCCCCCGACTACGCGGCCGGCGGCCAGGGCGCCAACCAGCTCGATGCCGTCCTGAAGCCCTCGCAGTGGGTCAAGCTCATCGATCGCCTCGGCCAGATCGACAACCCGGACGTCGCGACGACCCCGTCGCGCTACGCGATCAAGGCGCCGCCGCCGCGCGCTTCCAGGGCGCACCGCGGCGAGTAGCGCGCAACCAGCAGGCCGAAGCACGTCCGTCGTGTAGGTCTTGTCGGTTGTAGACCGACCAGACCTACCCGTGCTGCCCGGGTCGCCCCGCCGGCGTGATGCGCCGGCCCACGGCGCCGGACGATCGCCTAGATTTGGGGGAATCCGATGTCCGGCCTGCGACCACACCTCGCGATCGGGATCGCGCTGGCCGCGATCGGGCTCGCGTCCTGTGGTGGCTCGAGCGACGCGGGCGACGCCCCGCTCACACGCGCGCGCTACATCGCGACGACCGACGCGCTCTGCAAGCAGTCCAACGCCCGCACCCGCAGGCTCAACGTCGAGCTGCGCCGGCGAGCCGCAGGCGTGACGAGCGACGCGGAGCTGCTGCGCCGCCTGGCCCCCGTCCTCGAGCGCGGCTACGGTCCGGTGCGCGACAACGCCGCCGCCTTCCAGGCCGCCAACCCGCCGGCCTCCGACGCGGCCGCGATCGAGCGCATCCGCGCGCTCTACGACCGCCAGGCCGAGTTCGTCCGCAGGCTCGCTCGTGCTGCCCGCCGCGTGGACACCAGCGAGTTCAAGTCGCTGTCCGAGCTGCAGAAGGACGTCGTGAAGCGCGCCCGCGGGCTCGCCCACAGGTTCGGCTTCAAGGAGTGCGGCAGCACGAAGAGCGACGCCGCCTGACGCGCGCGGGTAGCCTGCGGCGGTGCCCGTCGAGCGCGCGACCGCCGGCCCCTTCCTCACCGCACTGAGCGACGACGACGCGCGCGACCTCCGTGCGCTCGGGCGGGTTCGCAACTACCTCGCCGGAGACGCGATCTTCCACCAGGGCGACGACGCCGGCGGCGTCAGCGTCATCATCGAGGGCCGCGTCAAGGTGTCGTCGGTCGGCGCGACCGGCAAGGAGGTCATCCTCGCGTTCCGCGGGCCGGGTGACATCGTCGGCGAGGTCGGCGCGATCGCCGGGTCGACGCGCTCGAGCGCCGTCCGCGCGATCGATCCGGTGCAGACGCTCGCCGTCGGTGCCGCCGACTTCCGGGCCTTCCTCGAGACCCATGCCCGCGCCTCGATGAACCTCGTGCTCATGCTCATCGACCGTCTGCGCACCGCCGACGAAGCGCGCATGGAGTTCGCCAGCCACGATGTCGTGGGCCGCGTCGCGCGCCGCCTCGTCGAGCTCGGCGAGCGTTTCGGCGAGCCATGTGCCGACGGCATCGAGGTGACGGTGGCGCTGTCGCAGGAGGAGCTCGCGGCGTGGACGGCCTCCTCGCGTGAGGCGGTCGCGAAGGCCGTCCGCCTGCTGCGCGAGCTCGGCTGGATCCAGACGCAACGCCGCCGCTTCGTGATCCGCCGGATCGACGAGCTGCGCCGCTACGCGAGCTGAGCCACGCCACGCCGCCCGCGCGAGCGCCGGGCTCGGCAAGCGTCACCTGGGTCGCGCTGCCCCCACGCACGACGAGCCCGACACGCCGGAAATGTGTACGTCTGCATACAACCGACAACCGGTCATTTCCTGCACATGTCCGGATTCCGGGAGTACACTCGCCGCAAACGTGGCTTCGCGCTCTTCACCCGTCACTGTCCCTGGGCCGGCGGTGCTGCGCGCGGAGGTGAGTGCGGACAACGATGCCGCGACGCTCAACGCCGCGATGCAGGGCGTGTACCACTATGCGTTGGGACGGCGGCTCGTCAACGACAGCGCCCCAGCCGTGCTGCTGCCGGGGCTGGATCCGATGGGCCTCGACGAGGCGTTGCGGATCCTGGCCGGCGATCCGGAGCGCCTGCGCCTGGCGACGTGGACGATCGCGCGCGGCCTGCCGCCGCTGGCCCTGGACTACGACGCCGACCGCAGCGACGGGCTCGCCCGCTACCCCGACGTGCTGATCGCCGCGCTGACGCAGGGCCAGCGCGAGCAGCTGCTCGTGTTCGAGTCGCTGCGCGCCCGCTGGTGCGTGCAGGCCGAGCTGTTCTCCGCGGCGATCGCCGCGTTCGCGGGGTTCGACGACTGCTGGGAGCGCTTCAAGGTCGTCCACGACGACTACTTCCGTTCGCCGCGACACGGCTGCCACGAGCTCGACGGTGCGCTCACGGGCGTGCTCGGCGTGTCGTCACACGGCGTGCCGGGGTCGCCCGAGCCCACCCCGCGGCCGTTCAGCGTCGCGGCCTTCCTCGCCAGCGAGCTCGGCCGTGATCGCCACCCGCGCCCGAGCTGCGCGCACGAGCTGCGCCGGTTCGAGCGCGAGGTGCACCTGCGACTGGCGGACTTCATGCGCCAATTCGTGGACTCGGTGGCATTCGCGCGGACGTTTCGCGGCGGTCCCGGCGTGCAGGTCCTCCCGGCGGCGTCGATCACCGTGCAGGACACCGACACGCTGGTGACGAGCGTCACCGTGACGACGCTCGTGTCACAACAACCCTTCGACGAGCTGCGCCTGGCGATGGATCCGCAGTTCTGGAGTCAGTGCAGCGACGCGTTTCGTTCGACGCGCTACGTCGTCGGCCCGTTCGACCTCACGCCGCTGAAGCCGCCGCCGGTGCCGGGCGACCCGGGGCCGGTGCCGCGCATGCTCGAGGAGAACGTGCAGTTGCTGTGGGGACGCGAGGGCGAGGCCGGGGGCTCGTGCCGCAACGTCCTGCGCCTCGACAGGCTCGATTTCGATGCAGCCGCGAGGACGATCGACGTCTCGTTCGCGCTCGCGCGCTCCGTCGAGAGCCGGCTGCTGTGGGATGTGCGAGCCGGCGGGGTGCTGCTCGACGAGGGCTACTCGGTGGCCCGCGGCGTCGACGGCCACGAGCGGCTGTGGCGCGTCACCGCGCACAAGACGCTGCTGTGGAGCGATCGCCTGCCGGCCGCCACCGGCAGCGGCCGCGAGTTCGGCCAGGCCCTGAACTACCTGTCTCCGGCCGTCATGACCTGGTGGCTCGAGACCCAGCTGGCAAGCCACACGTGCCGCGCCACCAGCGCCGCGGCGACCGCGCGAGGACAGGAGAGCACATGAGCCGCCCCGTCGATCCCCCGCCCCCCGAGCCGACGCCGTGGGACCGTGTCGGAGCCTTCTTCGAGGACGTCGCCGCGGTCGGCGCGACGATGGCCAACCGCAACATGAAGCTGTGGATGAGCCCGCCCGACCCGACCCGCGACGGGCCCGAGCGCTGGCAGCAGGAGTGGTCGCGCTGGATGCAGGCCGCGACCGAGAACACCCAGGACATCTCCGCGCTGTGGCTCGGCGGCTCGCCGAGCCAGCGCATGGCACACCTCACGCCCACCGTCTACGCGCAGTTCGAGTCGCGCACGAGCGTCGCCGGCGTCGTCAGCTGGATCCTCACCGAGCAGGTCGTCATCCCGGTCCCGTGGGGCGCGATCGAGCGACTTCCGCAGGACGCGAGGATCGAGCTCGCCGGCAGCGACCCCGCCGGTGCCGAGGCGCTGCGCCGCAGCCTGCGCGCCCGGCTCGGGAGCTGGCGCATGTCCTACGTGCTCGAGTCCTTCGACCTGCGCGACCTGCGACCGGGGACCTATGTCGGCATGGTGCACGTCGAGGAGCCGACGCCGCGGCCGATCGCGAACCTCTACATCGTCGTGCGCGGCCCGCAGGCGCCGACGGCGGTCCCGACGGTCGTCCTGCGCTGGGGCATCGCGGTCGACGATCTCTCGGCCGCGGCGCGCGACGACGGGCCGCGCCCGCTGCCGCCGCAGCGCTGGACGCCGTCCGGCCCGATCCTCCTGCGCGCGCAGGGGCCCGCCGGCGGGCGCGCCCACGTCGAGCTGGCGGGCAGGAGCGGGGCGCAGCTCGCAAGCGTCTTCGACGTGCGGGCCGACCCGTCGACGGCGTCATATCGCCTCCAGGCCGGCGCCGAGCCCCCGGACGACGTCGAGGGCTTCTTCACCGGCTCGGTCCTCGTCGACGGCCCGGTGCCCGAGGCGCTGGCGCAGCTGCAGGTCATCGTCCAGGCACGCGTGCCGACCGCGGACGGCTGAGGAGCACCCCGTGGCGCTGGAGCGGATCGCGCGGCGCGTCGAGCTGCTGCTCGCCGACGCGCGCGCGGCGCTCGACGGCGGCGAGCGCGAGGAGGCGCACGCGCTCGCAACGGCGATCCTCGCGCTCGATCCGGGCAACGCCGAGGCCGACGCCTTCCTGCAGGGCTCCGACCAGCGCTTCCAGGTCACGCTGATGTTCTGCGACCTCGTCGGCTCGACCGAGCTCGCCGACGCGTGCGACCCCGAGGAGACGAGCGCGATCCTGCGCGAGTACCGCCTGCTGTGCACCGGCATCATCGGGCGCTACGGCGGCTTCATCGAGGATCGCCAGGGCGACGGCCTGCTCGTGCGCTTCGGCTATCCGTGGGTGCACGAGGACGACGCGCGCCGCGCGGTCCTCAGCGGGCTGGAGATCGTGCGCGCCGTGCAGGCCCATCCGCGCGGCCTGCGCGTGCGGATCGCGGTGCACACGGGCCTCGTCGTGCTCGACGCCGGCGAGGTCATGGGCGCGACCCCCAACGAGGCCGCGCGCATCCAGGGGCTGGCGTCGCCGGACACGGTCGTCATCAGCGACGCGACGCACGCGCTCGTGCACGACCACTTCGACGTGCGCTCGCAGGGCGAGGCGCGGCTGCGCGGCGTCGCGCGGGCGATCGAGGTCTTCACCGTCGTCGGCGAGAGCGCCGGCGAGCGCGTCGACCTCGTGGCCGGGCTGACGCCGTTCAGCGGCCGCCGCCCGGAGGTCCGGATCATCCGCGAGCAGTGGGCGCGCGCCACGGCCGGCGACGGCGCAGGCCCGCCACCGGCGCTGCTCATCAGCGGCGCGGCGGGGATCGGCAAGTCGCGCCTCGCGCGCGAGAGCGCCCGCCTGCTCGGCGCGCGCGTGCTGACGTGCGGCTGCTCGAGCTACCGGGCCGGCGCGAGCCTGCACCCGTTCGTCGCCCTGCTGGAGCGCATCTGCGCGATCGAGCCGGCGGACGCGCCGCGCGAGCGCCTCGAGAAGCTGCGGGCGCGGATCGGCGATCGCGCGGCCGGCATCGGCGGAGACCTGCCCGTGCTGACGACCGCGCTCGGGATCCCCGACGAGGACACGTCGCCCCCGCGCGACGTCGACCCGACGCAGCTGCGCGCCGCCGCGCTCGGCGTCGCGGCCGAGCTCGTCCGGTCGGGCGCCGGCGAGGGCCCGCGGATCCTGCTCGTCGAGGACCTGCACTGGATCGACGTCTCGAGCCTCGAGCTGCTCGGGATGCTGCTGTCGGCGCCCTGCCCCGGCCTGCTCGTGCTCATGACCGCGCGCCAGGACTTCGATGCGCCGTGGCCGCCGGGGCTCGTGCCACGGGTCGGGCTGGCGCCGCTGCCGACCGAGGATCTCAAGCGGATGGCGCGCGGCACCGCCGACGGCGCCGGCCTCGACGACGAGCTCGCCGACGAGCTCGTCGCGCGCAGCGACGGCATCCCGCTGTTCCTCGAGGAGCTCGTGCGCAGCAGCGCGACGGTCAGCGCGAAGGGCGACCCCGCGCTGTGGAGCGCGTCGAGCCGGATCCCGGCTGCGCTGCGCGACCCGCTGCTCGCACGCATGGTCCTCCCCGGCGTCGACCTCGCGCTCGTCCAGACGGCCGCCACGATCGGCCGCGACATCGACCGCGGGCTGCTGCAGCGCGCGACCGGACTCCCCGACAAGCCGTTCGCGAGCAAGCTCGCGAACCTCGTCGCCGCCGGGCTGGTCGACAGCGTCGGCGACGAGGCGCTCCGCTTCCGTCACGACCTCGTCCGCGACGCGGCCTACGAGACGCAGCGCCACAGCACGTGCCGCGAGCGCCACGGCCGGATCGCCGACCTGCTCGACGCCGACGACCGGCCCGGCTTCGGCGACGCCGGACAGCGCGCGGTGCACCTCGAGCACGCGGAGCGCTACGACGAGGCGGTGCAGGCGCTGTTCGCCGCCGCGCGCGCCGACCAGGCGCTCGGCGCGCACCAGGAGGCGGGCAGGCGGCTGACGCGCGTGCTGGCGCTGCTCGAGCACCTGCCGCACGGGGGCCCGAGGCTGCTGCACGAGCTCAGCGCGCGCCAGCTGCGCAGCTTCAGCGCGACGATGATCAGCGGCTACTCGGCACCCGAGACGGCGCAGGACCATGCCCGCTGCGTCGAGCTCTGCGAGCACCTCGGCCTCGCGCCCGAGCTCATGCCGAGCCTCATGCTGAGCTGCGCGTACTACACGTTCCGCGGCGACCTCGCCGAGGCGTCATCGGTCTGCGCGACGATCCGGCGCGTCGTGATCGACCGGCGGCTGGGGCCCGAGACGGCCGCGCTCGCGGCCGCCACGTTCGGCGTCGTCAGGTTCTTCGCCGGCGAGCTCGACGCCGCCGAGGCGGACATGCGCGGGCTGGTCGACCATCCGTACTGGCGCGCCAACGAGGAGGTCCCCGCGGGCTGGCCGATGCCGCACCATCCGGTGCCCGTGACCGCGGCCCATCTCGCGATCGTCCTGGCCCTGCGCGGTGACCACGAGGGCGCGCTGCGGCGCGTCGAGTGGGCGCTCGAGCGCTGCCCGCGGCTGGGCTTCCCGCACGGCCCGTTCACGGCCGGCTACGTCAACATCCTGCTCGCCGTCGTCCGCACGCTCGAGGGCGACTTCGAGCACGCGGCCGCGCTCGGGGGGCAGACGGCGCAGCTCGGCGCGCGCCACGGGTTCGCGCTGTTCTCGCTGCTCGGGACGATGCAGCGCCAGCTCGCACTTGCGCACGGCGGCGATGTGTCGCAGCTCGAGCCGCTCGGCGGTGGGATCGACTACTACCTGCACGTCCTCAGCGCCGGCGTCTGGGGGGCGTACTGGAGGACGGAGCTCGGCGCCGCGCAGCTCGCCGCCGGCCGGCACGAGGGCGCGCGCGCGTCGCTCGACGAAGCGCTGCGCGCCGCCGAGGCGACGGGCGCGACGTTCTACCGATCGGAGACCCTGCGCGTGCGCGGCCTCCTGCGCCGCGAGGCGGGCGATCCGGGCGGCCTGTCGGATCTCGAGCAGGCGATCGCCACCGCGCGCCTGCAGGGTGCGCACGGCCTCGAGCTGCGCGCGGCCGGCTCGCTCGCGCTCCAGGGAGCGCGGCAGACGACCACGCCGTGACCCGCCGCATCGCGATCCTCGGCGGCGGGATGGCCGGCCTCAGCGCCGCGTGGGAGCTGAGCTCCTCGCGCGACGACGTCGAGATCACCGTCTACCAGCGCGGCTGGCGTCTCGGCGGCAAGGGCGCCAGCAGCCGCGGCCCACACGGGCGCATCGAGGAGCACGGCCTGCACGTCTGGCTCGGCTACTACGACAACGCGTTCCGGATCATGCGCGAGGTCTACGGCGAGCTGGACCGCGGGCCCGGCTGCCCGATCCGCGGCTGGCGCGATGCCTTCCTCCCCCAGCACCATGTCGGGGTCGAGGACGTCCACGGGGGCGAGTGGTCGCACTGGCTGGCCACGTTCGCCGGCAACGATCGCGAGCCGGGCGGCGCGGGCGCCGGCGAGCCGCCGTCGATCGTCGCGTTCATCGAGCAGGCGCTGCGGCTGCTGACGGAGTTCGCGCGCTCGGTTCGACCGGCCGCCGAGCCGCAGCCCGACGGGCTCGTGCTGAGCAGCCATCCGCAGCCGCCGCGACGTGGCGTCGGCGCCTGGAACGCCACGTTCGCGACGCTGCTGCGGACGAGCGAGATCACCGCGACGATCGCGATCGTGGAGTCGCTGCGGGTGCTCGAGGCGGCGCTCGCGCCCTCGAGCGCGCTCGCCCTGCGGCTCTCCGAGCGCGTGCAGCGGATCCGCGAGGACCTGCTCCAGACGCTGGACCAGGCCGCCGACTCGCGCCGCTCCCGGCAGCTCGCCGACCTGCTGCTGACGTGCATCCAGGGCGCGCTGCGCGACGGCCTCGTCGGCCCGGCACCGGACTTCGCCTCGATCGATGAGCTCGACTTCCGCGAGTGGCTCGCCCGCCACGGCGCGCAGCCCGAGACGCTCGAGTCGCCGCTCATCCGCGGCCTCTACGACCTCGCCTTCGCCTACGAGGACGGCGATCCGCGGCGTCCACGGTTCGCGGCGGGGATCAGCCTGTTCCTGGCGATGAAGCTGTTCTTCGACTACAAGGGCGCGATCTTCTGGAAGCTCGCCGCCGGCATGGGCGATGTCGTGTTCGCGCCGTTCTACGAGGCGCTGCGTGCGCGTGGCGTGCGCTTCGCGTTCTTTCATCGCGTGCACGCGCTGCGCCTCGACGGCGCGCGTTCGTCGGTCGCCGCGATCGTGCTCGGCCGCCAGGTGCGGCTCGCCGGCGGGGGCACGGACTACGAGCCGCTCGTCGACGTGCGCGGCCTGCCGTGCTTTCCGTCGGTGCCGCGCCGCGACCAGCTCGCCGGCCCCGTCGCGGACGACCTCGAGTCCGCGTGGTGTGAGCGCGACGACGAGGAGCCGCTGACGCTGCGTGCCGGCGTCGACTTCGACGACGTCGTGCTCGCGACATCGCTCGGCATCGTGCCCGAGATCTGCGCCGAGCTCGTCGCCGACTCGCCGCGCTGGCGGGAGATGGTGCGGCGCGTCGCGACCGTGCCGACGCAGGCACTGCAGGTGTGGCTGGCGCCGACCGAGCGCGAGCTCGGCTGGGGCCACGCCGGATCGACCGTCAGCGGCTACGTCACGCCGTTCGACACGTACGCCTCGATGACGCACACGCTCGCCCTCGAGGACTGGCCGCGGGAGCACGGGCCGCGCTCGGTCGCGTACTTCTGCAGCGCGCTGACCGAGCGCGAGGCGCGCGACCCGGCGCGTGCCGACGAGCACGTGCGCGCAAACGCGGTCGCGTTCCTGACGCGCTCGGCCGGGCACTTCTGGCCGCTGGCGATCGACGACGACGGCCACTTCCGCTGGGAGCTGCTGGCCGGTGACGGCGCCCACGCGCAGTACCGGCGCGCGAACGTCGACCCCTCCGACCGCTACGTGCAGGCGCTGCCCGGGACCGGTCGCTCGCGCCTGCGCGCCGACGGCTCGGGCTACGCGAACCTCGTGCTCGCCGGCGACTGGATCGACTGCGGGCTGAACGCCGGCTGCGTCGAGGCGGCGACGCTCGCCGGGATCCAGGCCGCGAACGCGATCCGCGGCCGTCCCGCGACCGCGGGCGTGCTCGGGCTGTGGTGCGAGCTGGGTCCCCGATGAGCCGCGAGGACGAGCTGTCGCAGCTGCAGGCACGCGGGATCGCGTCCGCCGCCGAGGTCTTCGACCGGCTGGCCGCGGAGATCGGCGGGCCCGCCGACCCGGCCGGCCCGCCGGGTCCCGACCCGGTCGGCGAGCAGCAGCTGCGCGCGGCCGGAGCGCGTCTCATCGACCTCTTCGCGGGGCTCTTCCAGGACGGCGTCGAGGCCTACCTCGAGCTCGCGCAATCGATCGTGCAGGCGCGGCCCGGCGCCGGCGCCGACGGCGCGGACCCGGGTCTGACGCTGCGCGGCGCTCCCGGGGCCCGCGCGGCGACGACCGTCTGGATCCACAGCGCGCCCGATCAGCCGCTTGCCGAGCTCGTCCCGCGCGTCGGCGCGCTGCAGCAGGCGAGCGGAGAGGTCGTCGACGGCGAGCGGGCGCAGTTCGTGCCCGCCGCGCTCGTCGTCGGCGACGGCGCGAGCGCCTCGGCGATCCTCACGCTGACGATCCCGCCCGGCGCCGCCGCGGGCGTGTACTTCGGGCATGTGCTCGTCGCGGGCCGGCCGCCCGCCGCGATCGGCCTGCGGCTCGTCGTCGAGGACCCCGCGTCGTGACCGCCGCCGCCGCGGGACGCGGCGAGGTGCAGCGCACACTCGCGCACTACGCCGCGATCGTCGAGCGGGCGATGGGCGGCGTGCTCGCGCGCCAGCCGCAGGCCGCCTACCTCTCCGAGCTCGTCGCCGACTACCCGCTGCGCGGCGGCAAGAGCATGCGCGCGGCGCTCGTGCTCGCCGCCTGCCGCGCCTATGGCGGCTCGGTCCGCGAGGCGCTCGGCCCGGCCGTCGCGATCGAGCTGCTGCACAACGCGTTCCTCGTCCACGACGACGTCGAGGACGGCAGCATCCTGCGCCGCGGACGCCCGTCGCTGCACGAGCTGCACGGCGCGCCGCTGGCGGTCAACGCCGGCGACGCGCTCGCGATCGTCGCGCTCGACGCGCTGCGCGACTGGGGGGTGCTCGGCGCGCGCGTCTCGCGCCGGCTGTCCGACGAGCTCATGGCGATGCTGCGCCAGACGACCGAGGGCCAGGCACTCGAGCTCGGCTGGCGGCGCGACAACGTCGTCGACCTCGCGACGAGCGACTACTTCACGCTCGTAGCGAAGAAGACGTGCTGCTACACGTCGGTCGTGCCGCTGCGGATCGGCGCGCTCGCCGGCTCGCGCGGGACCGCGTCGCTGGCGGCGCTGACGCGCTTGGGCTACTTCCTCGGCACGGCGTTTCAGATCCGCGACGACCTCCTGAGCATCGTCGGCGTCGAGTCGATCCACGGCAAGGAGGCACTCGACGACATCCGTGAGGGCAAGCGCACGCTCATGCTCCTGCACCTGCTCGCCGCCGCCGGCGCCGCCGATCGCGCGTGGCTCGTCGACTACCTCGGATCGCCGCACGCCGACCGCCGGCGCGACGATATCGAGCATGTGCGCGAGCTCATGGAGCGCCACGGCAGCCTCGCCTTCACGCGCGAGATCGCGGCGGCGATCGAGCTCGCCGCGATGGCCGCTCTCGACGCGGCGTTCGCCGAGGTGCCGGACTCCCCGCACGTCGCCTTCGTCCGCGGGCTCGTGCCGTACATGCTGACGCGCAGCAGCTAGTCCCGTTCGACGCGTGTAGCCCGCGCGTAGCCGTCGTGTAACCGCCCTCACCGAGTCTCCGCAGCGTGCTCACCACCGAGCCACACATCACCACTACACCACGCAAGGAGACACCATGCAGAGGGTCGGGAACTTCTCCCTCAAGGATCAGGGCGGATTCGACGTGAAGCTGCAGTTCGTGTACTACGACGAGAACGGCAACCGCATCCACGTCGATGGGACCTCCGCATACCCCCTCGGGCAGACGCGCACCCGCAAGCCCAGCGAGTCGGGGGTGCCGGACGGCTCGCCGGTCTCGCTGTACGCGTTCGTCGTCTGGGGCAAGGACAACACGGCGTCGCAGCTGTTCATGTACGACCAGAACAGCTCGACCACCGCGAAGTACACGATCAGCGGCACGACGCTCGACAACGAGCTCGGGCTCAACAGCGTCGGCTGACCGCGCTCCTCCGCGCTGGGCGCGGGGCCGGGCGGGCGGGCCCGCCCGGCCCCGCCCCGCCCAGCCCCGGGGGCGATCGCGCGGCTCAGGCGGCGGCGCGGCTCCGAGGGAGCGTGGATGGCCCTGCAGGCGCATGCCGCCGGCGGCGAACGCCCGCAGGTCGACGTCGCGACCGCCGCCGCGCCCGGTGACGTAGTGGTTGGGCCCGCGCCGGGCCGCCAGGCCCTCGGGATGCTCGGTGATCGCCATCCGGTAGTGGCCGATGTCGTCAGCCAGGCGACGCCGTCGTGGCCGCGGTAGCGCCGCGCGACCCGCGGCGGGCCGGTGGTTCACTCCTCGCGCTGCTCAGGTACTTCCTATGGTGACCGCGACCCCTACGTGCAACGACGGCGAGCGCGCGTTGAAGCTCAGCGCCTGACCGTCGTATCACCACGTCCCTACACTGCGGTCATGGCTGACTCCGACGACGCGCTCTTCGGCGCCGAACACGTCCGCGTCTATCGCGCGACGCAAGGCACGCGCGGCTATCGCTGGCGCGGCACGCAGATCCTCCTGCTGACGACGACGGGGCGCACGTCCGGTGAGCCACGCACGACACCGCTCATCCACATGGTGGACGGCGATCGTTGGATCGTCATCGCCTCGAAGGGCGGCGCGCCGGAGCACCCGGCGTGGTTCAAGAACATGGTGGCCGATCCCAATGCGACGATCCAGGTGCAGGCCGAGGAGATCCCCGTCGTGATGTCGACCGCCGACGGCGACGAGCGCACGCGCCTGTGGGCCGAGATGCGCAGGGAATGGCCGTCCTACGACGACTACGCCGAGAAGACCGACCGCGAGATCCCGGTCGTCGTGCTCACTCGCCGCTAGCGGGCTCGAGCGCGCGCCGGCTGACCGCCCACGCGAGCGATCCCTTCGACCCGACGCTCGCACACGGCGTGGTCGAGCGCGCTCGTCAGGAGCGCGCGCGGACGAGCGCCACGAGCAGCACGCCAAGGCCGAACGCGATCGCGAGGAAGCCGATGATCGCTCCGGCGATCGGGATCAGCGTCAGCAGCCCGACGATCACGAGTCCGAGCAGGAACGCGAGCAGGCGCGAGCTCTTCAGGATCAGCCGGCCTACGACGAGCGCGGACGTGACGTAGCCGAGCGCGTACAGCGGCACGACGAGGCACAGCAGGACGATCCCGAGCGGGATGCCGACGAGCGTGAAGAACGCCGCAACCGCGATCACGGGCAGCAGGAAGAAGCCCAGCAACCCGACGAGGGCGCAGACGAGCGCCTTGCCGCGGGCGGTTCGCACGACGGCGTCGGCGGCTCGCGGTGCCAGCAGCAGGAACAGCAGGCCGAGCAGGAACATCGACACGACGACGGCGATCCACACGCCGATCGCGCCGACGATGCTCGCGTCGCCGGCGTCGACCTTCTGCACGTCGCCGCCGACGCGAGATCCGGGCGCCTGGACCGGCCGTTCGTCGCCATAGATGAGGTCGCCGGTCACCTGGCCGCGGCGCCCCAGCGTGGCCTGGCCGGTGACGGCGACGACGTCGCCCCGCACGGTCCCGCGGATCGTCACGTTCCCGTGGACGACGATGACGTCGCCCTGGACGGTCCCGCGGATCGTCACGTCCCCGTCGACGACGACGACGTCGCCGACCGTCTCGCCGCGATCGACGAGCACAGGCCCGACGACCACGATGCGATCGCCGGTGTCACCGGCTGCCGAGGCGCTCGCCGCGGGCAGCAGCCCGCACAGCAGGAGCATCGCGAAGAGGAGCGATCGGCGCACGAGCGGAACCGTATCTCGCCAACGCGACAAGCGGGTGAATTTTCGTGGCGGTGGCATTCCTCGAAAGAAACTCACCGCCCGACGAGGCGTCACTGTACAGTCGCCGTCCTGACCTCTAGGACGGAGGATGACCATGGCAGGGATGCGCTGGAGGACCGCGTGGCTGGCGGCCGCGATCGTCGTGGGAGCAATCGCGGGCCTGCCGGCACCGAGCAGCGCGTCCGGGCTCGTGCTCGGCACGGGCATCGACGCGCGCACGCAGTGCGCGAAGCCGACGCTCTCGGTGCTGGCGCCACAGCTGCGGCCGCCGCCGTTTCCGTTCGTCGACGAGACGCGCGCCAACCCGATCTGCCGGCTCGCGCGGTGGGGCACGATCGACGTCCCGCTGGGCAGCGGCACGGCGGGCCAGCCATACGACCCGCAACCGGCCTGCGGCAGCTACGACCCCAGCACGGCCTGCTTCCCGACCGCGTTTCGCAACGGCAACGCCCGCGTCCTGCGCAACGCGTTCGCGCCGCCCCCGCCCGGGGCGAGCCCGCTGATCGCCTTCGTCGACTCCTTCGGCGCACCGGGCGACTCCGCGCGGTCGACCTCGCCGTACGCGTACGTCGAGCAGGGCGCGTACCCGGGCTGCTTCAACATCTACGACCGCGCCGGCCGGCTGCGCGGATCGACGGACCCGTTGACCGCTCAGACGCGCTGTGACATCGCCAACGCCGCGCGCCCCCTCGCCACGATCGAGTTCCAGGGACGCGGCTGCATGGTCACGCGCGCCGTCGAGCGCCGCTACGTCATCGCGGGCATCCTGCAGGCGCCGGGGCAGCCGGCGGCGCTGAACACCGGGCTGCGCGGCTTCGTCGCCCTGACCGCGGTCCCCGTGGCCCCCGGCGTCGACCGCGGCCAGGGCGTCGTCCCGCAGGGCACCGCCGATGTCCCGGGCGGCCTCACGAGCGCCGACTTCCAGATGCTGCAGGACGCCTATCCGGGCTGCGCGCGCCCCGGGCCGCCGCGCGTCCCGATCCTGCCCGGGATCGCGCACGCGCTGTCGGACACGCAACTGCACGCCGCCGACAACGCCGCGCTCACGGCCGACCCCTACACGGGCTGGCCGAGCGCGTCGTTCCCGTTCCTGGACCAGTACCTCAACGCGACGACGCTGAAGTCGGGGTGCCGAGCCCAGTCCGCCGGCCACGCCGTCCCCGGCTGCACGGGCTTCTACGCCAACTACCAGGGTCCGTGCTACTCGCCCGACGTCGCCGGCGTCGCGGTCTCGAGCACGTACGTCAGCGGCACGAACACGACGGCCGCCGAGAACCCCGGCAACGTGCGCAGCGGGGGCGTCGTGCGGGCGTTCGTGCGCCGCGACCGCGGACCGGGGTCGTTCGCGCCGCTCGACGAGATGCCCTACCCCGACAACAACGTGCCCGATGCCCAGGGCGCGCTCGTGACGTGGGTGTTCGGCGACTTCAACCCGCAGGCCGCGCTCACCAACACCCTCTCCGGCGCGACCGGCGACAACCGCGAGCAGGGCATCTGGGGGTGGACGCCGATCCGGCGGCCGCGGGCGGCCGCCGGCCACTACAGCTGCTGAGCCATCCGCTCGCGCAGCTCGGCCCACAGCGCCTGGTAGGCGCGCCCCGCGCGACCGTGGGGCGCGAACTGCGCCAGCACGCGCCGCTGCACGGCCATCCGCTCGACGTCCGTCGCGGACGGGATCACGGCCGAGAGCACACCCGGCACGGCGGCCGACAGCTCGGCGATGACCTCCGCGTGCAACGGTCGCCGACCATCTGCCATCGAGAAGAACGCGAGCACCTCGGGGGGCCGGGCGACCTCCGTCGCGAGGAACGAGCGCAGCTGGTCGAACGTGCGCAGCGACAACGGCGACGGGATCAGCGGCACGAGCAGCACGTCGGCCGCGCCGAAGATGCTCTCCGACGCCAGCGAGATCGCGGGCGGACAGTCCAGGAAGACGTAGTCGTAGTCCGCGGCCAGCGGCGCGAGCACGCGCCCGAGGCCCTTCGTCGGGCGCCGCGTCTCGTCCAGCGTGAGGTCCATGTTGCGGTACGAGAAGTCCCCCGGCAGCAGGTCGAGGCGCTCGTGGTCGGTCCCCTTGAGCAGCGAGGCCGGGTCGCTCTTGCCGTGCACGAGCTTGCGCGCGCCGCCCTTGACCTTCGGCTGGATGCGCAGCAGGTACGTGGCCGCGCCCTGGGGATCGAGGTCCCACAGCAGCACCCGCGCGCCTTCGGTCGCGGCCAGCCACGCGAGGTTCACGCACGCCGACGTCTTGCCGACGCCGCCCTTGATGTTGTAGAGGGCGACGACCCGGGTCATCCGAACGTCTGGTCGACGAGCTTGCGCTGCGACTTGGCGGCGAAGCCCGCGAACGACTCGGCGAACTCCGCGCGCGCCCGGCGCTGGTCCTCGTGCAGGCGCTGCACGAGCACCCCCATCGCCATCAACGCCGCCGCCCCGCCCTGCAGGCGCGAGATCTCGTCGCCGAGCGCGTGCAGCAGCTCGGCCTGGACCTCGCGATCCTGGAAGCGGCCGAGCACGTCCTGCAGGCCCTTGAGCGACGACACCATCGGCTTGACGACGGCGCTCGGGTACAGCGACGAGAAGAACTCGAGCAGGTAGCGCAGCTCCTTGCCCTGCTTGCGCAGCTCGTGCAGCGCCTCGGGGTGCGTGCCGTCGTCGATCGCCGTGCCCATCTTCACCATCCGCCGGTACACGCGCGAGATCCGCGCGCCCGCGACGTCGGCGACCGGGCGCGCGGCCTCGGGCCCGCCCCCGACATCGGACCCGACGAGACGGTCGAGGAAGTCCGACCAGTTCGCGAGCAGCAGCCGCGTGTGATCGGAGCGCAGCTCGCGCACCATCGCCTTGCGCTCGGCGGCGAGATGGTCCTCGAGCAGGCGCAGCAGCGGTCCGACGTCGCCGGCCACGCCGTCGGGCAGGCCGGCGGCGAGCTCGTCGAACTCGAGCAGCTGGACGTCGAGGTCGCGCGTGGGGCCCGTGACCCGTTGCAGCTCCTTGAAGCCGTCGCGGAACACGCGCAGCGGCTCCGGCGCGAAGACGCCGCGCAGCTCGCGCTGGAGCGCGCGCGTGCGGCGCACCGCGACGCGCAGGTCGTGCAGGAACTCGCTGTCGATGTCCGCCAGCGTGCCGGGCATGTTGAGCTCGATGACCTCGTGCAGGCGGCGCAGGATCGCCACCGCCGCGGCGTCGGCGCGATCGTCCGGCGAGAGCTCGAGGCGCAGCTTCGACGTGACGCCCCCGATGACCCCGCCGACCGCCTCGACGGCGTCGTCCTGGACCGGGCGCGCGGCCTCCGCGAGCCCGAGCACGGTCGACAGCAGCGTGCGGATCTCGGCGAACTCCCGGTCGTAGCCGAGCACGGGGATGAGCTGCAGCCGAGCACGCAGCGCGATCCGCTGCTCGCCGGCGACGACCGCCGCCTCCTCGACGCGCAGCCGCACGACGATCTTGCCGATGTCGTCGAGCACGTTCACCGGCAGCAGCCGGCTGCGCACCTTCACGATCGGCGTCACCGCGCGCATCTCGATCACGGGCCCGAGCTGCTCGCGCAGCGGGCCGGCGGGCAGGGCGCTCGCGAGCAGCCGAACCGTTCCGCGCTTCAGGGTGTCGCCCGCGCGCTCGGCGGACGTCGCGGCGTCGCTCAGCGTGAGCCGCCCGCCGCTCGCGGCGAGCACGAGCCCGGCGCCGTGCACGCGGCCGTCGAACGTGTCCCAGAACACGCGCTCGATCGCGTGCGACCTCTCGGTGACGATCGGCACCTCGCCCGCGAGCGTGTCGGCGACGGCCGACGCCGACAGCCCGTCCGGGAGCAGCAGCTGGAGTCCCTGCGTGGTCACGGCCACAGCATGCCAGCGATCGCGTCAGCGGATCGGTTCGGGCGCCCCTCTCGGCGCCAGCCTGGTCCGACGGGTGTCACGAGCCACGTCCCGGGGTATGGCGTCCCTACGAGGTCAGAGCGGTGAGGCGCCGCTTCGATCCCACGATCCCGGCGGGACGCGAGCGCTCCCGCCGCGGGACCATCGCAGACCCCGGATTCCTGTGTTCCCAAGCTCTTACTTGGAGGCCCGCTCCGTGAACGCCACAGCCATCCGATTGACGGATCCCGGCACGGGTCCCGCGCTCGCCAGCTACGCCGGCGACTCACGCACCCGCAGCGACCTGGCGCTCTTCGCACGCGCCGCCGAGGGAGACCGCAGCGCCAGGGCCACGCTCGTCGAGCGCTTCATGCCGCTCGCACGCTCGCTCGCCCGCCGCTACGAGCACTCCGGCGAGCCGCTCGAGGACCTCGTCCAGGTCGCGTCGCTCGCGCTCGTCAAGGCGATCGATCGCTTCGACTGCTCGCGCGGGATCGCGTTCTCGAGCTTCGCCGTGCCAACGATCGTCGGGGAGCTCAAGCGCCACTTCCGCGACCGTACGTGGGCCGTGCGCCCGCCGCGAGATCTGCAGGAGCTCGTCCTACGCCTCGACCGCGTGTCGGTCCGTCTCTCACAGGAGCTCGATCGCGCCCCGACGGTCGCCGAGCTCGCCGCCGCCGCCCAGACCGACGAGGAGCACGTGCTGGAGGCGATGCAGGCCCGCACCGGGCGGGGCACGCTGTCGCTGCACGCGCCCTCCGGTGACACGCTCGACGCGCCGACGCTCGAGGACAGCCTCGGGCATGACGACGACGGCTTCGATCGCGCCGAGTCCGGCGCGCTGCTCGACGCGCTCGGCAAGGGCATCCCGAAGCGCTCGCTCGAGGTGCTGCGGATGCGCTTCGAGGAGGATCTGACGCAGGCCGAGATCGGCGCGCGGCTCGGCATCAGCCAGATGCAGGTCTCGCGCATCATCCGGCAGACCGTCGCCCGCATGCACGACGCTGCCGTGCAGCAGGAGCAGCTCTCCCTGACGTGCTGATGGGCGGCGACGCGACCATCTCGGCGCAGCTTCGGATGACGGTCCCGGCCCGCCCCGAGAGCATGATGCTGCTGCGTCACGTCGCGCGCGGCTTCCGCGATGCCTACGCGATCCGCCCCGAGCACATGGACGACATCGTGCTCGCCATCAGCGAGGCCGCGACGAACGCGACGCTGCACGCCTACGGCCAGCGAGGCGGCACGGTCACGCTCTTCGCGCGCGTCTCGGACGGCATCCTGCACGTGCTCGTCCGCGATCACGGGGTCGGCATCACGCCGGCCGACCAGCGTCCCTCGCCGGGTCATGGGCTGGCGCTCATCCAGCACGTGGCGACGTCGATGGAGGTCACGGCCAGCCCCGGAGGAACGGACGTGCTGATGACGTTCGCCGTCGACGCGGAGGCCGACGAGGCCACGCTGGACGAACTCGGCGCCGGCTCGTGATCGATGCCAGCGAACGCGAGCTGACGGTTCACATCAGCGCCGCGCGCGGCCGTGCCCGGCTGCCGGTGCTGCGGCGAGCGGTCGCCGCGGCGTGCTCGCAGGCGGGCTTGACGGTCGACCGGATCGACGATGCGATGCTCGTCCTCGAGGCACTGCTGGCCGATCCGGTCACGGCGCACGCCGACGAGGTGCACCTCGTCCTGACGACGCGCCCGCGCAGCCTGTCGCTCGTGCTCGGCCCGCTCCCCGGCGAGGAGGCCGCCCGGTTGCTGCGGGAGGCGTCGCTGCCGATGGTGGGCCCGGTCGTCGAGCGCCTCGCCTCGAGCGCCTGCACCATCGACGACGGCAGCCATCTGCTCGTCGTCGTCGAGGCGCGTTCGTCGAGCGCAACCGCCGGCGGGGTCAGTGGCCGACCGTCTTGTAGCTGATGCGCGGGCAGCCCTTGATCTTGTAGAGCTTGCGGGACTTGTGGCTGACGAAGACGGTGGGCTTCGGTGAAGCGCACGTGATCGTGCCGTGCCCGAAGTGGGCGTGGATCTGATCGGCCCCGCCGCCGCTCGTGATGATGTTCCTGCCGTGGCTGGCGTAGATGTAGTCCTTGCCCGCGCCGCCCTTGATGATGTCGGTCTGCGTCTCGGGCTGACAGCACGGCTTGTAGTCGCCCCACAGGACGTCGCCGATGCGCCCCGCGACGATCGTGTCGTCGCCGTGGCCGCCGAGCAGCTCGTTGTGGAGGTTCTTGACGCCGATCAGCGGCGTCGTCTCGTCGAGCTTGTTGCTCTGCAGCTTGTCGATCTTCGGCCAGCCGGCGTGGCTCGTCTTCGCCGCGGCGAGGCCGAGCGAGAGGCCCGCGTAGGCGGCGGTTGCAAGGACGGCGGCCGCGGTCAGCAGCGGCCGACGGACGTGGATCGTCTTCATCATGTTCCTATCGGTCGTGGAGCGGCGCGCCTTGAGCCGCGCTGTGATCCCAGCGCGGCGCTCGCCTCGAGGAGGAGCCTCTCAGGCGACGCGGCGCACGTCCACGGCGCCCTGGTCGGCGACCGGACCGAGCGCGCGGCGATAGCCGTCGCCGAGGCGCGCCAGCGAGCGCTCCCAGGTCCGCTCGCGGACGCCCTCGAGCGCCGTCCGCGCGAGGCGCTCGCGCTGCAGGGGCTGGGCGGCGAGCTCGCACACGACATCGGCGAGCTCGCCCGCGTCCGCCGAGCACAGGCGACCGGTTGCCCCATCGGTGACGATGCTCGTCGGCCCGCCTTCGCCGACGGCCACGACGGCGGTCCCGCTCGCCTGAGCTTCGAGCAGGACCTGTCCGAACGTGTCCGTGCGGCTGGCGAAGAGGAAGATGTCGGCGCTCGCGTAGGCGCGGGCCAGGTCGCCTCCCTCGAGCCAGCCGAGGAACGTCGCGTGCTCGCCGAGGCGCTCGCGCAAGAGCCCCTCCTCGGGTCCGCCGCCGGCCAGTGCGAGGTGCAGGCGGGGGTCGCGCTCGCGCGCGGCGAGGAACGCGTCGGCGAGCAGGTCTGCGCCCTTCTCACGCGTCAGCCGGCCCGCGTAGAGGACGGTGATCTCGCCGGGCAGCAGACGCTCCGAGCGCCGCGCCGGGGAGAAGCGCGACAGGTCGACGCCGCGGTCCCAGCGCCCGATGCGCTCGGGCGCGATGCCCATCGCGCGCAGCACGTCGTCGGACGCCGGGCTCGGCGACAGGACCCGCCGGCACTGGCCGTAGAACGCCGCGATCGCGACGCGCGCGGCGAGCTCGAGGTCGGCGTCCTGCGAACGCAGGCCCGCGTAGGCGGCGAGCTCGGTGTGGTAGCTGCCGAGCACCGGCACGCCCATGAGCCGCGCGATGATCCCGGCCGCCGCGCCCGACGGGCCGGGCGAGCAGAGGTGGACGAGGTCGTAGCGCCCCTCCGCGAGCGTCTCGACGATCGCCGGCAGGCTCGGCACGCCGACCTGCAGGCCGGCGTAGAACGGGATGTCGATCTCCGCGACCGCGCTGAGGCGGCGGTCGACGTTGGGGTCCGTGCCGACGACCTCGACCTCGAAGCCGGGCACGCCGCGCTCGCGCAGCTCGTCGAGCGTGTGCGTGACGCCGTGCATGCCCCCGACGCCGTCGGCGACGAGGGCGACGCGCAACGGCTCGCCGTCGCGGTGCGCGAGCTTCGCCTTCTCGCGACCGAGGAAGGCCGCGGCGGGCGCGTACGGGATCGCCGCGAGGCAGGCGTCGAACAGCGTCGCCGCCGCCGCGGCGACGTCCGTGCCGGCGGCCGGCCCGCCACCGCTGCGGTCCGCCGCGCCGCTCTGCACGGCCGACGCGATCTGCTCGACCGCGCGGGCGAGCTTGCGCTCGTGCGCGCGCCGCGCGCGCCGGAACAGGTCGGCGTGGCTGAAGTCCTCGGCCTGCAGGTAGGCGAGCAGCTCGGACGCGCCCAGATCGAGCTCGACCGATGACAGCCACGCGCGCAACAGCGCGCGGGCGTCGTCGGGGACGAGGCCCGTGCCGAGCGCGCCGGTGCGCGCGTCGCCCTCGCGCATGAGCCGCTGGACCATGTCGAAGACGGCCGCCGGGTTGGGGCCGGCGCCGTCGCTCGCGCCGCGGCCGAGCGCCCGCGTGGCGAGCCCCATCGCCGCGTGTGTCCACTTCGCGGCGCTGCCCTGCTCGCCGCGCGCCGTCGCCTGACCCAGCACGATGTGGTCGAGGAACGTGCGGTAGTTCGGCGACGCCGGCGTCTGCGTGAACGTGCGGCCGATGTCGACGCCGGCGTGATCGTCGGAGCCGCCGACACCGGTGCCGCCGTGGGTCTCGATGTAGACGACGGCGGGCGCGTTGAGCTCGCGGGCGCGGGAGCCGTTGCGGGTCTCCCAGATCGGGAAGATCTGCGCGAGGCGGCGGCGGTGGCGCGGCAGCAGCGGCGCCTCGACGGCGTAGAACGGGTGCGCGAGCGCGCACGCGATCGAGCGCTCGCGCAGCTCGTTCGCGACGGCCTCGACGTCGCCGGACAGGTCGCGCAGGCGCTCGTGGTCAGCGGTCGTGATGTCCCAGCAGAGGATGTGGACGGCCTGCGCCTCGCCACGAAACCAGGCCGTCAGCTCCTCGGAGACGAAGGCGTCGTCGTACTTGGCCGCGAGCTCGAGCGCGCCGTCGATCGTGTCGTGATCGGTGATCGTCACGAAGTCCATGCCGCGCCGCTTGGCGAGCTCGTACACCTCCTCGGGAGGCGTCGCGCACTCCGGCAGGCCGAGCGCGCGCTGGACGCCGAGCTTGGAGACCGCCGACGCGGTCGAGTGGCAGTGCAGGTCGACCCGGCTGGTCGATTCGGGGGTCATCGTTGCTCCCTTGCTTGGCAATGCAATCGCTTGGTCGCGATGCACATTGCGCTGCAAGCAGCCCCCTTTCGTGAACGCCTCGGGTCCGAGCTGTGATGTTCGTGTGAACCAGGAAGGGGACGCCGCCGTCACGCGAGCCCGGCGGCCGGTGTGCCGCTCGGGCCCGCCGTCGGATGTGCGCTCACAGGACCAGATCGATCCGCATCGCACCGGGGTCGGTGTGGCTGTTGCCGGGGACGTGCTGGTGGCCGCAGTGGCCGCTGCCGTTCAGCCAGGCCGTGCTCGACAGGCGCTCGCCGCTCGCGGTGAACTTCGCGAACGCCTTGCGCGGCACGCCCGTCGCAGCCTCGATCTGGCGTGCGAGCCGCGCGATCCGCGCATAGTCCTCGCCGGTCCAGTCGGGGCTGTGCTCCGCGTTGCCGACGAGCTCGACCTGGATCGCGTGGGCGCGGTTCGTGTCGACGGTTGCGGAGCGATGTTCGAGCGCACGGGCCGCGACGTCCATCGGCACGTGCTGGACGAGGCGGCCGGTCTTCGGGTTCAGCGTGAAGTGCGGCCAGGCGTTCTTGTCGCGGTACGCGCCGACGGCGCTCTCGATCGTCGAGCCCTCCGTCGTGTGCCAGACGAGCTTGGCGGGCGACGTGATGAACGAGCCGCCGCTGTTGCCGTCGATGCGTTCGGCGTTCGGCAGGAAGCGGGTTCCGCGCGTGACCTGCCGCGTGACGATCTGCTCCTCGCGCCGGGCGATCAGCGCGCGCTCGTCGCGCACGCGGCGCTCGAGGCCGTGGATGTCGCGCGCCTCGGCGGCCGTGACGACACCGTCGCGGTGCGCCACCAGGCGGGTGTGGGTGAGCTTGCCGCTCAGGAAGCGCTCGCGGCGCTCGTGCAGCTCGAGTGACGTCTTGAGCTCCTGCGGGGTCATGATGTCCTCCTGGGTTGAATGGACTGACAACCGTCAGCCTGCTCCCCGCGCACACGCCCACACAGACCCCACAGGGAGGAACGCTCTCACCCCTCGGGCCCGGCGCCTGCGCCGCCGTGACCGTCCTTGTGACGGTCCGGTGAAGCGCTGGCGAACGCGGCCCGCGACCGCGAATCTCCCGGGCATGCCGGTCACGACCGCGACGGTCGCCGACGCCCACGTGCTGCTGCGAGGGCGCCTGAGCGTGGAGATCGTCCAGCACCCGTTCGCCGTGCACGTCCGCCGCGGCGGACGCCGGCTGATCCGCGGACTCGGCGTGTGGGCCGCCGACGGGGAGATCTGCGACCAGTTCATCCAGCTCACCGAGGGCGTCATGGCGCGCGAGGAGCTCGGTTTGCCCGAGCGCGCCGTCGCCGCGCGGCTCGACGACGGGCTCGTCGACGGCATCGAGCTCGCGGTCCGCTGCGAGGGCGGCCGCGCCGGACGCCTGCGGATCACGCTGCCGGCCGACGAGACGGTGCTGCTCGAGCTCGAGCTCGACGGCGAGCCGCTGCGGATCGCCACCGACTGGGACGCGCGTGCCGAGGAGCACTTCGCGGGGCTCGGGGCACGCCACGCGGTGCGCGTCGACCACGCCGGCCGAGACATCCAGCTCGGCGCCGATCGCGCCTACACCGGGCCCGACTGCCCGGCCGACCTGCTCGCCGACGGCGGCGTGCCGCAGGGCGACTACGCGCCGGCGCCGTGGCTGCAGTCCTCGCGCGGCTACGCCGTCTGGGCGGAGGGGCACGGCAACGGCATGCGCTTCGAGCTCGGCGACGAGAAGACGGTCGTGTCGGCGCGGGCTCGCGCGGGCGTCCAGCGGCTGTGGCTGTACTGCGACCCCTCCCCCGCCGCCCGGCTGCGCCGCTACCTGCACGCGACGGGGTTGCCGCCGGTGCTCGCCGAGTGGGGCTACGGCTTCTGGAAGTCGCGCGACGTCTACGCGCACCAGACGGAGGTCGAGGACGACGTGCACGGGTGCGCGCGCAACGACATCCCGCTGGACGCCGTCGTGCTCGACTCGCCGTGGGAGACGCAGTACAACACGTGGGAGCCCAACCCGTTTCAGTTCACGGACTTCACCGGGATGGTGCGCTCGTTCCGATCGTCCGGCGTTCGGACGGTCGTGTGGGTGACGCCGTGGGTGAACATCGAGTCCTCCGACGGCCAGATGCCGCCGGACCCGGGCTCGCGCGCGCTGCATCGAGCGCCGGCCTCGAACTACGAGGCGGGCGTCCGCGGTGGGCACTACGTGCGCGGCGCCGACGGTGAGCCGTTCGTCGCGCGCTGGTGGATGGGAACGGGCTCGCCGATCGACTTCACGTCCGCCGCCGCGGAGGACTGGTGGCGGGCGCAGGCGAAGAGCGCGCTGCGACTCGGCGTCGAGGGCATCAAGGCCGACGACGGCGAGGGCTACTACTTCCCCGACGACGTGCGCTTCGCCGACGGGTCGACCGGCGCGGTCGCCGCGTGGGCGCACGGGGCGCGCTACCGCGCGTCGATGCAGCGCGCGCTGGATGAGGTGCACCCGGGGCGGGGCGTGTTGTTCGGGCGCTCCGGCTGGTCGGGCCAGCAGGCGCAGGGCGTCACGTGGGGCGGCGACCAGGTGTCGGACTTCTGGTCGCTGCGCGTGCTCGTGGCCGCGGGCCTGTCGGCGGCGGCGAGCGGCTTCTCGAACTGGTCACACGACGTCGGCGGCTACCTCGGCCATCGCCTCGTGGAGCGCTGCCCCGCGGAGCTGCTCGTCCGGTGGGTCCAGCTCGGCTGCTTCACGCCGCTCATGCAGGCGCACGGGCGGATGGTGCAGGAGCCGTGGACCTACGACGACCGCACGCTGAACATCTATCGGGCGTACGTGCTGCTGCACGAGCGGCTCGTGCCCTACGTCCGCGCCGCGGCGGCGACGGCGGCCCGCTGCGGCCTGCCGATCATGCGACCGCTGCACCTCGTCGACCCTTCGGACGAGCGCGGCTGGTCGATCGCGGACGCGTTCGCCTACGGGCCGTCGCTGTGGGTCGCGCCGGTGCTCGACGAGGGCGCACGCTCGCGCGAGGTCGCGCTGCCGCGCGGCGAGTGGATCGAGACGTGGTCCGGCTCGTCTGTGCGCGGCGGCGGCGAGGTCGTCGCGCCGGCGCCGCGCTCGACGATCCCCGTGTGGGTGCGGTCGGGCTCGATCGTCGTGACGTACCCGGCGTCGCATGTGGCCTGCGGCTTGGGAGACGTGCCCGAGCACGAGCGCCCGCTCGAGGCGACATTGTGGGGCGAGCCGGCGCTCGGACACACGGCGGTGCGGCTTGCCGACGGCACGAAGATCTCGTGGCGGCGCGGGCGCTGGTCGATGGATCGCGAGCGCGAGGTCACGTTCGCCGAGCGGTGAGCACCGCCGTGCCCGCGGTGGCCCACGATCGCCCTCGCTCACCCCTGCCAGGCCGCGTCGCACGATGCTCCGCCAACGCGTGAGTAGCCGGTGCTATCACCAGCGGTAGCACCCGATACTCGTCGCGAAGGGCAGACAGGGGTCGCGGTCGCCGCGCGCCGCGGTCGCCGCGGCGTCCGCAGCGATCAGCCCGCGGCAGCCCGGTGGGCGGAGAGGGCCGCCAGGCTGAGGGCACGGTTGTAGACGGCGACCTCGTCGATCGTGCCGTTGAGATAGCCGGCGCCGTTGCCGATCAGCAGGGCGTCGGCGGTGTTCGCGAGCGTGCGGTTCGTGACCGGTCCGGTGCGGTCGACGCCGTCGAGGTAGAGCTTCACCGTCGCGCCGCTCTTCGTGATCGCGATGTGGTGGAAGCTCGCCTGATCGGTGAGCGCGACCGTCGTGCGGGCAATCTCGCCGATGCCCGTCTGGCGCAGGATGAGCTTGTTCGTGGGGTCGAGGTACACCTGGTAGGACTTCGCGCCCTTCGCGAACAGGCCCTGGCTCGTGCCGATCGTCGCGCGTCTGACCCACGCCTCGAGCGTGAACGCGTCGGCCGTGTCGAGCGCCGGGGCGTCGGGCACCGAGACGTACCCGTTCGTCCCGAGCAGCTTGACGGCCGTGTTGCCGGTCACGACGCCGGGTGAGCCGAGGCCAACGCCGCCGAGGTAGCGGCCCGCCGGTCCGGCGACGGCGCTCGCCACGGCGCCGGACGCGTCGCCGAGGCGCCAGTAACCGACCGGCTGGTCGGCCGTGACCGCGGCCGCGTACCCGCCCGGCGGTGGCGGTGGCGGCGGCGGCGGAGGAGGAGGAGGAGGAGGAGGAGGAGGAGGAGGAGGGGTCGACGCGCCGCGGTAGCGCAGCATCGCCTCGAGCAGGTAGTAGTCGCCGTAGATGAGCCCGCGATCGGTCAGGCCGGCGGACTTGTACGACGTTCCGTGCAACAGGATCGCCTGGTTCGCGGTCCCCTCCGACAGGTACGCCGGCGACGTCAGCGAGCGCAGGATCTGCTCCGCCGCCGCGCGATAGCCGGCCGCGCGCGCGGCCGGCAGCGCCGCCTGCTGCGACAGCCACACCAACCCATCGGCCGCGACCGCGGCGGCCGACGAATCGCGCGGCTCGTTCGGGATCCCCGGCGCGTCGAAGTCCCAGTAGGGCACCCCGTCCGCGGGCACGTGCGCGATCCAATAGTCGGCGACCTTCTGCGCGGCGTCCAGCAGCCGGGCGTCGGCCGATGCGGCGTAGGCCTGCGTGAAGCCGTAGATCGCCCACCCCTGGCCCCGCGACCACGTCGAGCTCGCGGAGTACCCGGGGCCGTATTCGTAGCGCAGCACACGTCCCGTGCCCGAGTCGAAGACCGCGACGTGGGACGTGCTCCCATCGGGGCGAACGTGCGAGCCGATCGTCGTGAGCGCGTGGCGGTCGGCCATCGTCGCCATCGCCGGGTCGCCCCCGTGCGCCGCCGCGTAGCGCAGCGGTTCGAGCGTGATGAGGCCGTCGACGATGACGCGGAACTCGTTCGCCGGTGCCCCGGCAGGGTTGTTCCACGAGCGCACCGCCCCGACCGTCGCGTTGTAGCGCGACGCCAGCGACGTCGCGGCCTGCAGCATCACCTGGCGGGCATGCGCGTCGCCGGTCAACCGCACGTCGTTGCCGAAGCTCGACGAGATCATCACGCCGGTGTCGTGCGTCGTTGCGTTCGTCGCCTGCGCGGCGACCCCGGCCTCACGCGCCCGCGCCATCGTCAGCCACTTCGCGTCATGCGTCGCCTCGTACATGAGCCACGCCGACCCGGCGAAGTAGCCGCTGGCCCACGACGACGCCCCGACGGTGAGCCACGCCCCGCCCGGCACCGTGTAGTGCGGGTAGGCGGTCGCCGCGAGCGCGCCGTCGGATGCGGTCAGGCGCTGCCCGGCGAACGTCAAGGCGTGCGCGATGCTCGCGTCGAGCGCCGCGTCGGCCTGCGCCCGCGAGGCCGGTCCGATCGCGCCGCCCGCCGCTGCCAGCACCGCGCCGACGATGCAAGCGATCCAGCGGCGTCCCAGCATGTGCGGACCGTACCAGCGCCCCGCCAAGGCTCCGGCGCAGATCTTCGTCAGGCCGGGCGAACCGCCCGCCGGGGTCGACCAACGCCCGTCGGGCGCGCGCTCCATAGACTCGCCGCTCGAATGCGCCGCCTCGTAGCCCTGCTAGCCCTCGCCGCCGGGCTCGCGTCGGCTGCGACACCGGCCGGCGCGAGCGCCGATCAGCTCGCCGTCGCGAGCCGCGCGCCCTCACCCCATGACGACCGCCCGGAGGGCGGGACGCCGCTGGACCTGTCCGGCGCGCGCTTCGGCCAGATCTCCGACGGCGACCTGCAGCTCGCGATCCGCACGTACGGCCCCTGGCAGCCGGGCGACGTCGACTCCGCGCAACTGCGGATGCTGTGCGTCTGGCTGCGCGCCGACGGCGAGCCGGCGCCCAGCGGGCGGATCTGCGTCGTGCCGATCGCGACCGCGAAGTCGGGCGTCGGCCTGCGCTACACCGCGCTCGACGCGGACGGCGACGCGCTCGGGATCCGCGACCTGACCCTCGACGTCCGGCGGCCGGACCCGACGATGGTCCGCGCGACGTTCTCGCCGTCGCTGCTGCGCCTCGTCCCCGGTCTCTATCACTGGCAGGTGCGCAGCCTGTTCGACAGCGTCCAGGACTTCCTCCCCAACAGCGGCGAGGTGCCGCTGCGGATCACGTCCGCGAGCATCCCGAAGGTCCAGCGGCGCTGCTTCGGCGCGGCGTCGCGCGACGTCATGCACCCGTGCGTCAACCCGGCCCTGCGACGGATCGTGCTGCCGGCCCCCGACGACGCGGTGCTCGCACAGAACTCGCCGTGCCTGCCGATCGAGATCGCGGTGATGCTACGTCCGTGCGAGTTCGGGGTGCCCGCGGGCACGGCGCGTGACACGATCGCGCTGCTGGGCGACAGCCACGCCGCCCACTGGCGCGCCGCGGTCGAGCTGGTCGCGCAGCGCGAGCGCTGGCGCGGCATCTCGATCACGCGCTCGGGCTGCCCCCTGTCACAGGCGCCGGCGCGGCTCAGCCCGGCGAGCCGGCGCACGAGCTGCCAGCAGTGGAACGCGCAGATGGCGCCCTGGTTCGCGCAGCACCCCGAGATCCACACGGCGATCGTCGTGGCACACGTCGCCGCGCAGGTCAGGGCTTCGGAGGGCGTGACGCCGTTCGAGACGAAGGTCGCGGGCTTCGAGGCGGCTTGGAAGGCGCTGCCGAAGTCCGTGTCGCGGATCGTCGTCATCCGCGACACGCCGCTCGTCGGCTACGAGGCGCTGGCCTGCGTGCGCAGAGCGCACGCCGCACACCGCGACGCCGGCAAGGTCTGCGCCGTCTCGCGCGCGGCGGCGCTGCGGCGTCCCGACCCCGCCGTCGCGGCCGCCCGGCGCCTGCACTCCAAGCGCGTGCGCGTCATCGACCTGACGCGCTTTCTCTGCGATTCCCGGCTGTGCTTCCCCGTCGTCGGCGGAGCGCTCGTCTACAAGGACGACCAGCACCTCACCGACGTCTTCGCCACGACCCTCGGGCCGTACCTGCAGCGCGCGCTCGAGAACGCCTGACGCCCCGCGGGCCGGCCTCGGCGCAGCTCAGCGCCGGCCGAAGCTCATCGCCAGCGTGACCCCGTCCCCCATGTCCTCCATCGGCGCGCCGAGCGCGAGGCCGATGCCGGCATCGCGGTAGCGCCGGTCGAGCATGACGAACCTGTGCGCCGGATCGGCCATCAGCGAGGCCACCAAGGCCGCCGCCGTGGCCTCCTTGCCGGACCCGAAGGCGAGCACCTCGCCGAGCATCGGCGGGCAGCTCACCTTGCGGTAGCCGGCGCGTGCGGCCCGCTTGCGCAGCGTCACGCCGGCGGGGCTGACGTGCGAGAAGTACTTGAGGCGCACCATCTCGGTGCTCTGGCCGGCGGATGCACGCGAGAGGATCCGCGACAGCTTGACCGCCCGCAGCCCGCGCTTCGCACGCTCGACGTTGATCAGGCAAACGACGGCCGCCGTCGCCTTTTGGGTCGAGGCGGCGTCGACGGGAACCACGCCCGTGTTCGCGCAGCCGACAGCGCCCGCCTCGGCGGCCGTCGCTCCCCCAATCGCCCCACATAGCAGTAGCTGCGCAGCAGTCGCCGCGAGAACAGCCCTGAGTCCCATCGTCCATGACCCCCCGGTATTGAACGCCTCGACCCAGGCTATCCCAAGGTATCGAGGAAAGTCAGGTTTCGGGCCGAAGCCTGAACTTCCTTCCTTCGAATCTGTGCGAAACGTGCCCAGCCGGTATGAGCGACGCGAGGCTCAGTCGCGGTCGCCGGGCGCGGCGATGCGAAACGACATGCGCAGCTCCGTGCCGCCACCGTCGCCGTGCTGGATGTCGAGCGTGTCGGTCGCGTTGGCGATGAACGGCAGCCCCACGCCGAGCCCGGGGCTGTCGAGGCGGGGGATCATGCCGCAGCCGTCGTCGGACACGGTGACGTGGAAGCGGTCGCCGTCGACGCGCGCGACGAGCCGGACCTCGCCCGGCTCCTCGGCATCGACGTAGGCGTGCATGACCGCGTTCGTCACGGCCTCGGAGACGGCCAGCTTGACGCCCGTCAGCAGCGGCTCCCCGAGGCCCGCCTCCGTGACGAACGCGGCCACGGCGGTGCGTAGGGCGGTGACGCTCGAGGGCACGGCCGGCAGCGCGCGGTGGATCGACGGGACTCCCATCAGTGCCCACCGCCGCGCGCGAGCAGACGGCTGAGGACGATCGTCGTCTTCGTGCGGGCGATCTCGGGGTTCACCCGGATCCGCTCGACGACCGCCTCGAGGTGCGCGACATCGCGGGCGCGCACGTGCACGAGCGCGTCCGCGTCGCCGCTGACGGTGTAGGCGGCGACGACCTCGGGCTCGTGCGCGAGCGTGTCGCGCAGCGCGCTCGGGCTCATGTTCGCGGCGCAGTGGATCTCGACGAACGCCTCCGTGTTGTCGCCCAGCGCGCCGGGGTCGACGAGCGCCGTGAAGCCGCGGATGACGCCGGTCGCGCGCAGCCGGTCGACGCGGCGCTTGACCGCCGGCGAGGAGAGGTTCACGCGCTCACCGAGCTCGGCCAGGCTGAGACGCCCGTCCTCCAGGAGCTGGCCGACGATGTGGCGATCGAGGTCGTCTATGCCGCAAAGGATGCCGGGTGTGGCGGCGTCGCGGCGACGGTCGGCGCGAGCCGCAGGGGCCCGCCGCCGAGCGCCGCGAGCAGCCCCTCCAGCAGCCAGTCGCACTCCGGGCCGGTGATCGTCAGCGGCGGCGCGAGCCGGATCGTGCGCTCGTGCGTGTCCTTGGCGAGCACGCCTTGGGTGAGCAGGCGCTCGCAGATCGTCCGCGCGCTCGGTTGCGCCGGGGCGAGATCGAGGCCGAACCACAGCCCGCGCGAGCGGACCTCGAGCAGCGCCGCCGGATCGGCCGCGTCGAGGCCCGCGCGCAGCCGCGCACCGGCGCGCGCCGCGTTGGCCTGCGGCTCGCCGGTCGCGAGCAGTTCGAGCACGGCGCGCCCGACCGCACAGGCGAGCGGGTTGCCACCGAACGTCGAGCCGTGGGAGCCGGGTGTGAAGACGCCGAGCACGTCGTCGTCGGCGACGATCGCCGACAGCGCGACGATGCCGCCGCCCAGCGCCTTGCCGAGCACGTAGACGTCGGGCACCACGTCCTCGTGGTCGCAGGCGAACGTGCGACCCGTGCGGCCGAGGCCGGACTGGATCTCGTCGGCGATCAGGAGCACGCGGTGCTCCGTGCAGAGCCGGCGCGCCGCGCGCAGGTAGCCATCGGGCGCCACGATGACGCCCGCCTCGCCCTGGATCGGCTCGACGAGGAACGCCACGATCTCGTCCCCGCCGTCGCGCAGCGCGCGGGCGAGCGCGGCGGCGTCGCCGAAGGGCACGCGTTCGAAGCCGGGCGTGAACGGGCCGAAGCCGTCACGAGCGAGCGGGTCGTCGGAGAACGAGACGATCGTCGTCGTGCGGCCGTGGAAGTTGGCGCCGCAGACGACGATCCGGGCGCGGCCGGGCGCGACGCCCTTGACGTCGTAGCCCCACCTGCGGGCGGTCTTGATCGCCGTCTCGACGGCCTCCGCGCCGGTGTTCATCGGCAGCACGCGGTCCTTGCCGCAGAGCGCCGCCAGGTCGCGCGCGAACGGCCCGAGCTGGTCGTTGCCGAACGCGCGGCTCGTCAGCGTCACGCGATCGAGCTGCGCGCGCGCGGCGGCGACGAGCCGCGGGTGGCGGTGGCCGAAGTTCAGCGCCGAGTAGGCCGAGAGCGCGTCGAGGTAGCGCCGGCCGCGGTCGTCGCGCACCCACGACCCCTCGGCATCTGTGACCGTGATCGGCAGCGGGTGGTAGTTGTGGGCGGTGTGCTCGTCGGCGAGCACCGCGGCGTCCACGTTCGCGGCGCCGAGCCGGACGTCGAGCGCCAGCGTCAGGCAGCGCGGGCCCCCACCGGCCTTCAGGAACTCCGAGACGTCGACGACGACCGGCTCGAAGCCGCGCGCGCGCAGCTCGCGTTCGAGGCGCGCCGTGCAGGCCGGCATGACGACCGTGCGGCCGACGACGACCGCGTTCGCGCAGAACGCGCCCGCCTCGTCGTCGGTCAGCGCGATCGCGTCGTCAACGAGCCCGGCGACGGCCGCGGCCCCCTCCTGGCCGAGCGCGCCCGGCGCGTAGATCGCGGTGCTCGCGTCGAGCGGGCAGAACGTGATGTCGACGTGGTAGAAGCGCGGGTCGGCGAGCTCGAGCGCCAGGATCGCGCCGTCGACGATCCGCCCCAGCTCGACGTACGCGCCGGCGCTCGAGCGCGACCGATGTCCGGCGACGAGCGTGTCGCCGAACGCGAGCGCATCGCCCGCGCCCTCCTGCGTGACGTCGTGCGACAGCGAGCGGATCGCGAAGCCGTGGTCGGCGAACCAGCGCGTCGCGTGGGCCGCCTCGGGCCGGCGCTCGGCGTGGCGCATGCGCGCGGGCACGAACGTCGCGCCGTCGACGATGCCCAGGTTCGCGGTGAAGACCATGTCCGGCAGCCCGGGCAGCGGCTCGAGCACCTCGATCGCGGCCCCGGCGGCCCGGAGGGTCGCCACCAGCGCATCCCACTGGCGCTGCGCGAGCTCGCGATCGACGGGCTCGGTGATGTCCATCCACGGGTTGATCGCGTACGTGACGTCAAAATGGGCGGGCGGGCACATGAGATACCGCCGGCCCCAGGGGAGATCTGCGCTCATCCCTCGATGGTGGCGCCCCTGCCGTCGCCAGATGCTGCGCCTGCGTGGAAGCTTCTTGCGTCTGTCGCCTCCCGCCGAAGAATTCTTGCGTCACGTGTCGCTGTTGCGCAGCCTTGCGTGCTTTTCGCCCGCCCTGCTTCGCGAGCGCGCCGTTGAGCAGCGGCGGCATCGACGTCGCCGTCCCAGGCGACGGTCATGCCGATGCCGGCGCTTGCACCAGCCTGCGCAGGTGCACGCCGAGCGCCAGCAGGCCGGCGAGCAGCGCCGCGAGACCGGCGACGAGCACGTACGACACGGCGTTGGACCCGTCGATGTCGTCCCACGCCCGAGCCACCGCGACGAGGATCAGCACGAGCCCGATGACCTGGCTGTGAAGCGTGATGGCGATCGCGCTCGGGCGCCCGTCGAGGCCCATCATCACGGCCGTGATCCCGGGCAGCGCGAACCAGCCGCCGAGTGTCTGCGCCGTCAGCGGCGTGAGCATCCAGGGCCAGATGTCGATCATCGTCTGCGGCGCCAGCAGCAGCACGAGCGCGACGATCGACTGAAACGCGCCGGCGCCGATCAGCACCGCGCGGATCGCCGCCGACAGCCGCGACTCGCCCGGCTCGGTCGTGCCCGGATCGGTCCTGCGGTTGGCGATCCACGCGAGCGGCACGAGGATCGGCGTCGTCACGTACAGGCCCATCCAGATCCAGAACGCGACGTGGTCCTGCAGGAATCGGTCGAGGTGCGCGAACGACCCGGCCGCCATGAAGATCGTGAACGCCGTCACCGGCAAGAACCCGATGTGCACGCGGTGGAAGCGCCGCTCGAACGCGACGCGCGCGAAGAAGTACGCGCCGGCGATGTACCCCGCCCCCATGATCATCGGCGTGATCTGCGGCTGGACGTCCCAGGCGAAGTAGCTGCGCGTATCGCCGGGGAAGAGGTACAGCAGCGCGAACGCGACGACGAGGAACGGCACGATGACCGCCGCCAGGATGTGCGTCTGCCTCAGGACCCGATCGTCGCGGCGATGCTCCACGGCGATCTTCTACCATCCGGAGCGACCCCGGCGCATGAACAGTCGATGACGCCTCGGGCGGCGCCTAGGACGCTGCGACCTCCCAGCGCGCGAACGCCTCCTCGACGGCACGCTTGGCCGAGGCGTGGCGCTCGGTCGACTGGGCCGCTCGGTCCGGGGATGACCAGGCGTCCGGCCGGGCGAGCTCGACCTCCAGGGCGGCGAGCTGCTCCTCGGCGCGCTCGATCTCGCGCTCCAGCTCGCGGATGTGACGGCGCGCGTTCTTCGACAGCTGGCCGGCGGCGACGCCGTTGCCGTTGGCGCCGTTGGAGGCCGCGGCGATCGTCGCGGCCGCCAGCTTCTCGCTCGCGCACTCAGGCCCGGGCACGGCCTTCGGCTGCTTGGCGCGCTTGCCCTTGGCGGGCGCCGTGACCCTGAGCACGGTCGCGGGCGCAGGCGTGGCCGCGTTCGCCGGGCGGGCGCCGTTCGTCTTCGCGGCGGTCGACCGCGGCGCGGCAGGCCTCGCGGCCGCGGCGCCCTTGCCCTTGCCCGCGCGATCGGCGAGCCGGCGCTCCTCGCGCACGCGCAGGTACTCCTGCCAGCCGCCCTCGTAGGAGCGCAGCTTGAGGTCGTCGACGGCGACGGTCCGCGTGCCGACCGCCTCGAGCAGCGCGCGATCGTGGGAGACGAGCAGCAGCGAGCCCTCGAAGGACTGCAGCGCGTCCTCGAGCGCCTCGCGGCTCTCGATGTCGAGGTGGTTCGTCGGCTCGTCGAGGATCAGGACGTTGGCGCCGGACGCGACGAGGATCGCCAGCGACAGCCGCCGGCGCTCGCCGCCGCTCAGTCCCTCCAGGGGCTTCTCGGCGTCCTCGCCGCTGAACAGGAAGCGCCCGAGCAGCGCGCGCGCCTTGTTCGGGGTCAGGCCGGTGTGCACGGCGCAGGCCTCGATGACCTTGTTGGCCCGCGCCCCCGGGCCTTTACCGAGCTCGTCGGCGTGCTGGGAGAGGTGGCCGATCTTGACGTTGTGGCCCGTGCGCAGCTTGCCCGCGGCCAGCGGGCGCACGCCCGCGAGCGTGTCGATCAGCGTCGTCTTGCCGGCCCCGTTGGGACCGACGAGCGTCACGTGCTCACCGCGCTCGAGGTGGATCTCGGCGTCGTCGAGCAGCACCCGCACGGGATCGGAGCCGACCTCGACGCGGCCCCCGAGCAGCTCGAACACGACCCGCCCGGAACGCTCCGGCGCCTTGAAGTTGAACTTGAGCCCCTCGCGGTCGCGCGGATCGCGCTCGATGCGCTCGATCTTGTCGAGCTTCTTGACGCGCGACTGCGCCTGCTTGGCCTTCGTCGCCTTCGCGCGGAAGCGCTCGACGAACGCCTCGAGCCGGGCGATCTCGGCCTGCTGCTTGTCGATCGAGCGGCCCAGCGCGATCTCGCGCGCGGCCTGTTCGACACGCCACTGCGTCCACGTCCCCGGGAAGTAACGCGAGCGGCCGGCCTCGAGCTCGAGCACGCCGGTGCCGACCGCCTCGAGGAACCAGCGATCGTGGGCGACGAGCACGACGGCGGCGTCGAGCTTGACGAGCGTCTTCTCGAGCCACTCGAGCGACTCGATGTCGAGGTGGTTCGTCGGCTCGTCGAGCAGCAGCAGATCGGGGTCGCCGGCCAGCGCACGCGCCAGCGATGCCCGCGTCAGCTCGCCGCCGGAGAACGTCTTGAGCTGGCGGTCGAGGTCGGCCTCGTCCTCGAAGCCGAGGCCGCGCACCATCGACGTCGCGCGGTCGCGCCAGGTCCAGCCGCCGGCGTGCTCCAGGCGCGCCTCGGCGCGCGAGTAGCGGTCGAACGCCGCCTCGTCGCCGTCGGCCATCTGCTGGGCGAGGCTCGACAGGCTCTGCTCGATCGCGACGAGCTCCGCGCAGCCGCTGAGGACGTAGTCGCGCAGCGACAGCTCGCGGTCGCGCGGCGGGCGCTGGTCGTGCAGCGAGACCTTGATGCCCTTCTGGAAGCTCAGCTCGCCGCCGTCGACCGACGTCTCGCCCGCGAGCATCCGCAGCAGCGTCGTCTTGCCGGCGCCGTTGCGCCCGGCGATCGTCAGCCGGTCGCGGCGCTCGAGCTTGAACGACACGCCGCGCAGCAGCGGGTTGCCGACCATGTCCTTGCTGAGGTCGGAGGCGATGAGGACGGCCATAGAGGCGCTCATGGTAGGAGCCCGCGAGCTCCCGCCGAGAGGATGGCTGTCAGGCGGGTCGGACGATGAGGCCGCGGGCGGCCTTGTCGGCGATCAGGCGCTCGCCGCCGCCGTCCGCGCCGCTCAGCGCGACCTTCATGTGCCCGGCCGCCGGCTGGACGTCGAGAACCGACAGCCTCGCGCCGGGGATGAAGCCTTCGCCGTCGTACCACCGCAGGAGGTCGCCGTCGTGCTCGACGAGCCGGATCTACTTCCTCGTCTCCCCGATCCGGTGGGACTTCGTGGCGTCATGGCTGTGTCAATGATCTTGTTAGGGTGTCCTTATAGAGGGACCGGCGCCCACCGCCTTCGGGCATGAGACGGCGATCCCAACCGGCCTGTTTGTTGGTCGACCAAGTCGGTCAGCTCGGCTACGCCGTTCGGATGTCCGACGCGATCCCCCTCAGCGAGGCGAAGACGCAGCTGTCCGAGCTCGTTCGCCGCGTAGAGGCCGGCGAGGAGATCGTCCTGCGGCGCGGGAGCAAACGCGTCGCGCGACTGGTCCCGGAACGGCAGTCCTCGATTCAGCCACCCGGCGCGCTCAGCGGGCGGATCCGCATCGCCGACGACTTCGACGACCCGCTGCCGGACTTCGCCGACCTGCGGCCTTGACCGAACTGCTGCTCGACACGCACGTCGTGCTCTGGTGGCTGGCCGGCGACCGGCGGATCAGCGCCGGCACCCGCGACCAGGTCATGCAGACATCCGCCGTGCACGTCAGCGCCGCCACGACTTGGGAGGTCGCCATCAAGTCGGCAACACCGTGACGCCTGGGCCGTGCGCGACCTCCCGCCGTCACGAACCGATCCGTTCGACCGGCTGATCGCCGCGACGGCGAGACGCCGCGGCTGGACGGTCGTCACCGCCGACGCCGTGTTCGACCGGCTCGGCGTACCGGTGCTGCGCCCGTAATCCACGCCGTGGCGGTTGAGAGGGCGCCTCGGGGGCCGGCGGCGGATCCCGGTCGCCGCCGGCCTTCACCCGGGCAGCGATCCCTGCGGCAGCCCCGCTCCCTTGCGCTGGAAGACCTCGAGCAGCTCGTTCTCGTGGGCGACGCGTCCCTGCGCGCCGTCGAGCTCGCGGAATGCCGCCTTGAGGATCGACACGCCCACGGCGGAGTGCGCGGCCACGTGGCGGGCGAGCTTCATCGCCGCCTCCTCGGCGTCGGCCGCCGGGACGGTGTCGTGCACGAGGCCGATCGTCGCGGCCTCCTCCGCGCCGATCGTGCGCCCCGTGAAGATCAGCTCCTTCGCCCGCGCGACGCCGACGAGCGGCGTCAGCCGCGCCGGCCCGACCGGCACCCCGAGCCGCGCGCCCGCCCACGCGAGCTTGAGGTTGTCGCCCGCGATGCGCAGGTCGCAGCCCGCGACGAGCTCGGCGCCGCCACCGACGCAGTTGCCGACGCAGACGGCGATCGTCGGCACCGGGAACGCCTCCAGCGCCGCGAGGAAGCGCGAGAAGAACTTCATCCGCTGCACGCCGCCGGCGTGGTCGAGCGGCTCCGTCACGTCGATGCCGGCGCACAGCGCCCGATCGGACGTCGTCGAGAAGACCAATACGCGCAGCGAGTCGTCGATCGAGAGGCGCTCGAGCCAATCCACGAGCTCGGCCAGCAGCGCGGTGTCGAGCGCGTTGCGCTTGTCGGGCCGATCGAGCCGCAGCATGGCGATTCCCGGCGACACGGCGACGTACTGGAGTGTTGGCATATGCCCCATCGAACTCGAAATGGCAGGTGTGATCCACCACCATTAGACCAGCGTTTCGGGGACGACACCCTTCCGCGGTGGCACATCGGCGCGCGAACCCCGAAGGCCGCGCGGGCGACCACTACAGGTCGGGCGGCTCCACGTCGTCGGCCTCGCCGTACTCGGCCGTGCTGAGATCGGACTCGACCTCGGGCGCGAACGCGTCGAGCGAGGGAAGGCCGGCCCCGTCGTCGTGCGAGGCATTGCGGATGAGATCGCGCTCGGCGAGCTCGAAGCCGTCCTGCTCGCCGCCGCCCGCCTCGTAGACCGGTCGCAGCGACTCGTCGACGGTCTCGTCGGTGTCGATGCCCCCACCGTCGGGGACACCACCACCGATGGCAGCGGCCTCCGCCGCGGCAGCCCGCTCCTCGCGCGTGGCGAAGTCGGGATCCTCGTCCGTCTGCTCGCCGCTCTCCATCGAAGCGCTCCGATCTCAGGGACTGCTCACGGGGGTACCCGGTGAGGGTGCGATCCAACTGCGATGACCATTACACTGCGCGATGTGCTTCGCCGCCTGCCCGCGACCGCCCTGCTCACGCTGACGACGCTGCTCGTCGTCGCGGCTCCCGCGCTCGCCCACGACGGCGGCGAGGGGCTCTACGGCGAGACGAACGACAAGGTCGTCACGAACGCCGGCTTCATCCTGATCGCGTTCTTCCCGATCTTCATCTTCGTGATGTCGGTCATCCAGTGGCAGCTGGAGAAGCGCAAGTACCGCCGGCTGGCAGCCAAGAAGGCCGCCGCCGACGCGCCCGGCGGCTGGTAGCCCTCCCCGCCCGCATCCCCGCGCCCGCCCACCCGGCGCCGCGGCGCGACCATCTAGTCTTGGCTCCTCAGCCGCACCACCGAAGAGGAGATCGATGACGTACTTCGTGACGGGCGCGACGGGCTTCATCGGCCGCCATCTCGTCGAGCGGCTGCTCGAGCGCGAGGGCGACATCCACGTGCTCGTCCGCGAGGGCTCGCAGGAACGCCTCGACCGGCTCGTCGCACGCTGGGGCGGCGATGCGGCGGACCGCGTCAAGCCGGTCACCGGCGACCTGACGACGAAGCGGCTCGGCCTCACCGACGAGCAGATCGCCGCGCTGAACGGGACCGTCGAGCACTTCTTCCACCTCGCCGCGATCTACGACATGACCGCCGGCGACGCGAGCAACGAGCAGCTCAACGTCGGTGGCACGCGCAACGCGATCGGGCTGGCGATCGCCCTCGATGCCGGCCGGCTGCACCACGTCTCCTCGGTCGCCGTCGCCGGCGAGCACAAAGGGCTGTTCCGCGAGGACCACTTCGACGAGGGCCAGAAGCTGCCGTCGGCGTATCACCGCACGAAGTTCGAGTCCGAGAAGCTCGTACGCGCGCAGACGAAGGTGCCGTGGCGCGTGTACCGCCCGGCGCTCGTCGTCGGGCACTCGCAGACCGGCGAGATGGACAAGATCGACGGGCCCTACTACTTCTTCAAGGCGATCCAGAAGGTTCGCGGGGCGCTGCCGCCATGGGTGCCGCTGATCGGCCCGGAGCTCGGCTACACGAACCTCGTGCCGGTCGACTTCGTCGCCGCGGCGCTCGACCACATCGCCCATCAGCCCGACCTCGACGGCCAGGCCTTCCACCTCACGAACCCCAAGCCGATGCGCGTCGGCGAGTCGCTGAACGCGTTTGCGAAGGCCGCGCACGCGCCGCAGCTCGCGCTGCGCATCGACAAGCGCCTGACCGACGCGCTGCCGAAGGGCACGCTGTCGATGCTCATGAAGCTGCCGCAGGTGCGCGACATCCGGCGCACGCTGCTCGCCGACTTCGGCGTCCCCGAGGAGGTCGTCGAGCACATGGCGCTGAAGCCGCAGTTCGATACGCGCGACACCGAGCGCGCGCTCGCGGGCTCCGGCATCGAGGTTCCGGAGCTGCACACGTACGCCGAGAAGCTGTGGGACTTCTGGGAGCGCACGCTCGACCCGGACCTCTACAAGGATCGCTCGTTCGGGCACTTCATCAACGGTCGCACGGTCGTCATCACGGGGGCGTCCAGCGGCATCGGGCGCGCGACCGCGCTGAAGGTCGCCGCGGCCGGCGGGATCCCGCTGCTCGTGGCGCGCGGGATGGAGAAGCTCGAGGCGCTGCGCGACGAGATCGAGGCCGCGGGCGGCACGGCGCACGTCTACAGCGCCGACCTGTCCGACATGGACGCGATCGAGGATGTCGTGGAGCGGATGCTCGCCGACAACCCCGCGATCGACTTCCTCGTCAACAACGCCGGCCGCTCGATACGCCGCGGCATCAAGCTCTCCGGCGATCGCTTCCACGACTTCGAGCGCACGATGCAGCTGAACTACTTCGGCGCGATCAAGATGATCATGGCGCTGCTGCCGCACATGCGCGAGCGCGGCTTCGGCCACATCGTCAACGTCAGCTCGATCGGCGTGCAGACCGCTCCGCCGCGCTTCAGCGCGTACGTCGCGTCGAAGTCCGCGCTCGACGCGTGGACCCGGGTCGTGTCATCGGAGGTCATCGGCGACGGCGTCAGCTTCACGACGATCCACATGCAGCTCGTGCGCACGCCGATGATCGCCCCGACGAAGATGTACGACCACTTCCCGACGATCAGCCCGGAGGAGGCCGCGGACCTCATCTGCGAGGGGCTGCGCGCCCGCCCGAAGTCGATCAACACGAAGCTCGGCACCGCCGGCGAGGTCCTCTACGCGGTCGCCCCCAAGGCAGTCGACCAGATCCTGCACATGGCCTACAAGGTCTTCCCCGACTCCGCGGCCTCGAAGGGCGAGAAGTCACCCGCGGCCGAGGAGAAGGCGAACATGGAGCAGATCGCGATGGCGAACATCATGAAGGGCGTGCACTGGTAGCACCCCCGCCCGGACGGTCCCCGGCCGTCTTCGCCGGGCTCGCCGGCGCACGCTCGTCTCCGCTCCGAGTGACGGGCTCAGCCCCGGTGTGGAGCGGCGCACACGCGCGCGACGTCCGCGCGCGCCCGCGGCGGCCGCCCTCGCAGCGCGCGCCGGAACGCGGCCAGCGCGGGCTTCGGCGCGCCGTCGGCGAAGCGCAGGCCCGCGTGATCGGGCCACGGGCCCGAGCGGTCGGTGCGGCGGTCCTGCCATTGCAGCTGGGTGATCGAGCGCAGCCCGAATGCGGCGCGCCGCGAGGACAGCTCGCGCGTCGTCGCCGCGAGCAGCGCGCCCTGACAGCGGGGCCCCGCCACCCACTCGCTGCGACCGCCCGTCGCGTAGCCGTACTCCGTCACGCGTAGCGGCACGTCCCCGTCCCCGTGCGCGGCCGCAATCGCCCGGGTGCGGCGCACGTGGGCGACGACCGCCCCCACGCCGGCCGCGTATGGGTGCACCGCGAGCGTGTCGAAGTAGCGCGCGGCGCCGAGCGCGTAGAGCCGCTCGAGATAGCCGCCGGGCGCGAGCGCGCGGATCGACATCCCGCCGGCGACGACCTCGGTCGCGGGATCGGCGAGCTTCATCCCGAGGTAGGCCCAGCGCAACAGCGCCAGATACGCCGCGGGATCGGGACCGCTGCGCCACCACGCCTCGAGGTCGGGCTCGTTCCAGATCTGCCACGCCGTGATCGGGTGATACGCGCGCCGGCAGAGCACGGCCGGGACGAGGCAGTCCCACGCACTGCCGCCCGTGCCGTAGCGCTTGGCCAGCTCGAACGCGATCGCGAAGACCCGCGACGGGTCGCGCGGCGGCCAGCCGTCGGTCTCGAGGCCGAGCGGTCGCGCCGAGTAGAACTGCGGCGTGCTGGTGAGGACCGGAAGCACGGTCAGCCCGCGTGCCGCGGCGCGCGCGACGAGCGCATCGAGGCGCTTGAAGTCGTACACGCCGGGGCTGCGTTCGATCTGATCCCAGTAGACGTGCTCGCGCAGCAGCCCGGCACCGGTCGCGGCCTGCGCGTCCATCGTCCGGCCGACCTGGCGGGCCGGAGCGTCGAGGTTCGTCGTGAAGAGCCCGAAGAACGGGTCGGCGGCGCGCGCCGGCGCCGCCGCGCACAGCAGCGCCAGCAGACAACATGCGCCGGCGCCAAGCGCCGCCGCGAGGTCAGCTCGGTGCTTGCCCGTAGGCCTTCGCGGACACCAGCGTGCCCTTGTTGCTGAGGAGCGTGACGACGTCGCCGGCGTCGTCCCAGAACTGCGTCTTGCGACAGCCGTAGTAGCGCGAGCCCTTGCGCACGGCGACCTTCGAGCCCTTGCGACAGCCCGTGACGACGACGAGCGAGCGACCGGCCTTGAGCGTCGTCTTCTTGAAGCGGATCGCGTGCTTGGAGGCGTCGCGCAGGACGAAGCGGCGCAGGCTGACGTTCTTCGCGCCGAAGTTCTTGAGCGTCACCGACTCCGACCGTGCCCCGCCCTTGAACGTGATCTTCACGATCCGGACGTCGACCGCCGCGCCCTTCTTGCCCTTGCACTCGCCGGCCTTCCAGCGCTGGATCTCGCGCTTGATCGCGGCGTTGAGCCCGGGGGCGTAGACGTTGGTGTCCGGCCCGAGCTGGCCGAGCACGTTCTCGAGCTGGCCCAGCGTGAAGGCGCACGCGGTGATGTTCCTGCCGCTCGAGTAGTCCTTGATCACCGCGTCGCGATCGGAGGCGGCTCCAGCACCCGCTACGGGCACGAGCATGACGGCGACCAGCAGCGCGGCGAGCGCGCAGCGAACCTGCATTGACCCTCTCACCGCGCCAAGTATGACAACGAGGGGCCCGGCACACGCCGGACCCCTCGCGGACCTACCTGACCTCCGGGCCTTCCTTAGCCCTTGATCAAGGGGGTGACGGCCTTGAGGATCTTCGCCTTCTCGACGCCCTTGTCGAACGCCTGCGGTGCCGGCGGCTTGTTGCGGTTCAGGCGGATCAGGGACGCGTGACGCGCCTCGACCTGCACGATGCTGCCGGCCGCGCCGAGGACCTCGACCGAGGAGATGCCCGGGCCCGCTCCGTTGTAGGCGCTGACCCCGGTGTCCTCGAGCGTGTTCGCGGTCTTGAAGAACGCCCCCCGGTTGGCAAACGCGCCACCGAAGTCGAACGTCGGCTTGGCGACGGGCTTGCCGCCGAGCTTCTTGATCGTCGCGATCAGTGCGTCGACGTGTGCGTCCTCGTCGTCACGGATCTGCTTGGCGAGCTTCAGGTCGTAGGCCGAGAGGCCCTTCACCTGCTTGACGCCCATCGTGTAGAACGTCGATTCGAGGTACTCGAGCGTCAGCGCGTAGTTGAGGATGTCGACATCCCCACCGCCCGATGCAGCGAGTGCCTTCGTGATGTACGGGGTCGCCGAGAGTGCACCGTAAGTGGCACCCGCGGCCAGCGTCGCGCGAATGAGGAATGCCTCGCGCGTCGTGCCGTGAACCTCGATGGCGGCCAGTTCAGGAGCCACCATTTGCGATGAAGCCATGCTAAATCTCGCTTTCGTCGTCAGTGGTGGTTATTAGGCCAGGAAGGGCTTGACGGCGGCCAGAACCGAGGCCTCGTCCATGCCCTTGCCGAAGGCACCGTCGGGAAGCGCGCCGGACAGGCCGCCCTTCAGGCCGAAGCCGCGACCGACGAGCGTGTTGAGCGCTGCGGCGTGGCGGGCCTCGACGGAGTGGATCGTCAGCGCGGCGGCGAGGACGTCCTTGTTCTTGATCCCGCCGGCAGCACCGAGATACGCGGCGGCACCGAGGTTCTCGACGGTCGCTGCCGTCTCGAGCACGGTCATCAGGCCCTTGTCGAGCGTGGGGCCGAAGTTCGTCTTCGGCGCCTTGACCGGCGTGCCACCCAGCGACTTGATCGTCGCCACCAGCGCGTCGACGTGCTCCTGCTCGGTCTCGCCGAACTTCTTGGCGATCGTGGCCACCTTGGCGTCCTTGACGAGGCCGCTTGCGATGACCTCCTTGTAGAACTCGGTCTCGAGGTACTCGAGCGTGAGCGCGTAGTTGAGGATGTGAAGGTCGCCCTTCACTCCGTCGTCGGAGCTCTTTGCGGGCGTCGCGGCCTTGGTGTCCTTCTTGTCGTCGTCGCCGCATGCGGCGAGGAAGACAGAGAACGCGCTGACCGCGCCGGCCCCGCCCATCATCTTGAAGAAACGCTTGCGCGAGGACGGATCGTCCGCGAGCTCACGCAATGCCGAGTCGGTCACGAGAAGTGGCCCTCCCAGAGTGTTGAGGTCATGAAGTTGCTACAGGTCATATCGCGCGCTGGCTGCCACCAGATCAATCCGATGGCGCATTGGCACTCAAGCCGACGGATGGCTCACAGGCGAAAGACCGGCACGAGGCGCTGTTCGTGCTCGGCCTCGATCCGCGCGATGACCTCGATGTGCCGTTCCAGCGGCGTGCCGCGCAGCTTCGTGCCAAGCCCCTCGTCGACCTGGAAGATCCCCGCGGAGTTCGACATCTCGATCTCCACGCGGACGGCCTTGTCCTCGCCCGCGCCGATGCGGACCTCCTCGATCGCGTACGCCGACAGCGAGTGGATGTTCGTGTGCCCCGCCTCGAACGGCACCCGCGAGCGCCCGCGAGCCATGTCGAGCGCGTCGGCGACGCGCAGGATCGCGCCCTCGATCGTGAACGGCGCACCCTTGGAGCGGTGCGAGATGATCGCGTGCATCGTCTCGGCGACGACGATCGATCGGGTGGGCTCGTCGTAGATGCCCTCGAGCAGGCCGCCGAGCTTGTCGGCGGTCATGAACAGCGAGTAGGACTCGTGATCGATGCGGTGGATCGACATCCCGACGCAATGCAGCAGCGCGGCGCCGGCGATGACGACCTCCGCGTCGCGCACCTCGAGGCCATGGTCGGCCACGATGCTCGGCGTCACGTCGCGCGCGAACAGCAGGCGCGACAGGCGCAGCGCCATGTTCAGCACGATCTGGATGTGCACCCACGAGTGGTCGGACATGTGCAGCCGCTCGGCGTTGACGCCCGCCGCGTGCCACCACGCCTTGACCTGCAGATCGCCGTCGACGGCCTCCAGCAGGCGCTTCAGGCGCTTGTTGCCGCGCGCGGGAGCGTGCACCCGCGCGTCCTGCGGCCGCGCCCGCGCCGCCTTCTCGGGAATGCCATCCGACGGCCCGCTCACTCGTCGCTCTGCTGCGCCTCGCTCGCGCGCGCCGCATGCAGCGACATGAGCTCGCGCTGCACCGAGCGCACAGGGTCGCCCGGCTTGCGCGCCCGCCACGTGCCGTCCGACAGCAGGTCCCATGCGCCGGAGTCGGTCGCCAGCGACCGCTCGAGCGTGTCGAGCAGGTCCTCGCGCAGGCGCGCGTCGTCGACCGGTGTGATGAGCTCGACGCGCGTGTCGAGGTTGCGCGGCATGAGGTCGGCGGATCCGATCAGCACACGGACCTCCTCCCCGCGCGTGAACGTGTAGACCCGCGAGTGCTCGAGGAAGCGCCCGAGCACGCTCACGACGGTGATGTGGTCCGAGACGCCCTCGACCCCGGGCCGCAGGCAGCAGATCCCGCGCACGTTGAGATCGACCGGGACGCCCGCGCGCGACGCGCGGTACAGCGCGCGGATGATCCGCCGGTCGACGAGCGAGTTCATCTTCAGGCAGATGCGCGCATGCTCGCCGCGCTCGTGCGCCGCCACGGTGTCGTCGATCTCGGCCAGCAGCGCCTCGCGCATGCCGTTCGGCGCGATCAGCAGCTTGCGATAGCCCGCCGGGCGCGCCATGCCGGTGAGGAAGTTGAACATGTCGGCGACGTCGGCGCCGATCTCCTCGTCCGTCGTGAAGAGGCCGAAGTCCGTGTACAGGCGGGCGGTCTTGGGGTGGTAGTTGCCGGTGCCGATGTGGACGTAGTGGCGCACGCCGTCGCCCTCGCGGCGCACGACGAGGATGCACTTGGCGTGCGTCTTGAGTCCCGGATGGCCGTAGACGACGTGCACCCCGGCCTGCTCGAGCGCGCGCGCCCAGGCGATGTTCGCGCGCTCGTCGAAGCGCGCCTTGAGCTCGACCATGCAGACCGCCTGCTTGCCGCGCTCGGTCGCGCGGATGAGCGCGGGCACGAGCGGCGAGTCGTCCGACGTGCGGTACACGGTCTGCTTGATCGCGAGCACGTCGGGGTCGGCCACCGCCTGCTCGACGAAGCGCTCGACGGACGTCGCGAACGAGTCGTAGGGGTGGTGGACGAGGATGTCGCCGCGGCGCATCTCGGCGAGGAAGTTCACATGCTCGGACTCGTGGCCCTGCAGTCGCGGCTGCGTGACCGGGGTCCACGGTGTGTCGCGCAGCTCGCTGAACCCGCGCAGGCCGTAGATCTGCCACAGCGCGCTCGTGTCGAGCAGCCCGTCGACCTCGTAGATCTGGCGCGGCTCGAGGTCCAGCGCCTCCATGAGCTGCTCGCAGACCCCGGCGTCGGTCCCCACGCCGACCTCCAGGCGCACGGCCTCGCCGAAGCGCCGCCGTCGCAGCTCGGCCTCGACGGCCTGCAGCAGGTCGTCGGCCTCGTCGGAGACCTCGAAGTCGGCGTCGCGCGTGACGCGGAAGACGGCGTGGCCGACGATCTCCATGCCGGGGAACAGCTCGTCGAGGTTCGCCCCGATGACCTCCTCGAGCGCGACGAACGTGTTGGGATCGCCGTCGAGCGCGACGAAGCGCGGCAGCATCTCCGTCGGCACCTTCACGCGCGCGAAGGTGCGCGCGTCCGTCAGCGGGTCGCGAACGAGCACCGCCAGCGACAGCGACAGGCTCGAGATGTACGGGAAGGGCCGGCCCGGTCCGACGGCGAGCGGCGTCAGCGCCGGGAAGATCTGGCGCCTGAAGCGCTTGCTGAGCGCGGCGCGGTCGTCCTCGCTGATGGCGCTCATGCCGACGACGTGGATGCCGTGATCGCCGAGCCGCGGGAACAGCTCCCCGAGGACGAGGTTCTCCAGGCGCTGCTGCTGGTCGAGCACCGCGGCGCGGATCGCGTCGATCGTCTGCGACGGCGTCAGGCCGTCGGGACCCGCGTCGGCGAGGCCGGCGTCGATCTGGTCGTGGACGCCGGCGACACGGATCTGGAAGAACTCGTCGAGGTTCGAGCTCCAGATCGCGGCCAGCTTGACGCGCTCGAACAGCGGCTGGCCGGGGTCGACCGCGAGATGCAGGACGCGGTCGTTGAAGTCCAGCCAGGACAGCTCGCGCCCGATGTACAGCGACTTGTCGTGCAGGTCGAGGTCCTCGGCCTCCGGCGCCTGCGCCTCGGGCAGCAGATCCGTCGCGCGGATCGACTCCTGCATGGGGGTGTCGCCGTCGGGTTTCAGCATCGAGTGAAGCAAGGCATCGCAGAGCAGACTACGTGGGCCGCTCGAGCACGTGACCAGATTGTGAAGATCGCGTTGCCGACCGCGAGCGCGCCAGGCCGGCGGCTTGCGCGAGCTGCTCGAGCACGACCCCCTCGCGCAGGCCGCCGCCGGCGAGTCGCAGCGGCGCGTCGAGGGCGTGCGAGGCCGCGTCGAGCAGCAGCAGGCTCGCGGGCAGCAGCCGCGCGCGCGCGGCGTGCAGACCGAGCACGACCGCGACCTCGGCGGCCGGGAGGCCGACGAGCCGCTCCAGCCCGCGCGTCAGGGTGTCGCGGTCGATCACGCTGCCGAGCAGGCGCTGCATCGAGCTCGTGGCGCCGCCGACGACGTAGGCGGAGACCGGCCGGGGAACGTCGATCGCGGCGAACGCCTCCGCGAGCCGCGTCCGAACGGCCGCGATCTCGGCGACCGTCGGCGGGTCCGAGGGCAGATGGCGTTCGGTGACGACGCACGAGCCCAGCGCGAGCGACACGGACCACGTCGCGCCCTCCTGCGCCGTCCCGGCGACGAGCTCCGTCGAGCCGCCGCCGACGTCGACGACGCCGAGCAGCCCGGGCGGCGGGCTCGGAAGCATCCCGACGGCGCCGGCGAACGCGAGCCGCGCCTCGTCCTCGCAGCTGAGGATCTCGAGCTCCAGGCCGCACGAGGCGGCGACGGCGGCCGTCATCCGTTCCCCGTCGGTGGCCTCGCGGACCGCCGCCGTCGCGACGATGCGGGGGGCCGGCACGCCGAGCTCTCGGGCGAGCGCCACCTGGCGAGCGACGACCGCGGCCACCTCGGCCGCCGCGCCGGCGCCGATCTCGCCGCCGGATTCGCAGACGGATCCCAGGCGCGTGAACGCTCGCTCGGCGAGCAGCTCACGCGGGCGCGTCGCAGCCTCCTCCGCGACGAGGAGCCGCGTGGTGTTCGAACCGATGTCGATGCAGGCGCAGCGGCGCAAGGGCTTCGCGGTCGATCTTGACATGATTGAAGGTGATGGATTCAGCCGCGCCCGCGATCCTCGTCCGCGACCTGCACAAGTCCTATGGGGCGGTGGAGGCGGTCCGAGGGATCGACTTCGATGTCGCCCGCGGCGAGGTCTTCGGCCTGCTCGGGCCCAATGGCGCCGGCAAGACGACGACCGTCGAGGTGCTCGAGGGCTACCGCGACCGCACGAGCGGGATCGTCTCGGTGCTCGGTCACGACCCGGCGACACGTCCCCGCGCGCTGCGCGAGCGCGTCGGGATCGTGCTGCAGTCCAGCGGCACCTACCGCCACGTGACCGTGCGCGAGCTCGTCACGCACTGGGCGGGCTTCTACCCGCACCCGCGCGACGTCGAGGAGGTCATCGACCTCGCGGGGCTGCGCGAGTCCGAGCACGTCCGCGCCCGCAAGCTGTCCGGAGGCCAGGCGCGGCGGCTGGACTTCGCGCTCGCGCTGGTCGGCGATCCGGAGCTGATCTTCCTCGACGAGCCGACCACCGGCTTCGACCCGGCCGCGCGCCGCGCCGCCTGGGAGACGATCCGCGCGCTCGCCGACCTCGGCAAGACCGTCCTGCTGACGACGCACTACCTCGACGAGGCGCAGGCGCTGTGCGATCGCGTGGCGATCGTCAAGGACGGGCGCATCCTCGCCGTCGGAGCGCCCGCCGAGCTCGGGGTCGGCGCGTCGTCGCGCTATCGCGTCGGCTGGCGGACCGAGGACGGCGAGATGGAGACGCGCGAGACCGACGACCCGACCGGCCTGCTGCACCAGCTCACGAGCGCGGCGCTCGCGCGCGGCGTGGCGCTCGCTGACCTCAGCGTGTCGCGTCCGTCGCTCGAGGACGTCTACCTCGAGCTGACCGCCGAGGCGGCCGACGCGCCGGTCGCGGCCGTGGCGGCCGGTGGCGGCGCGCGCCCGGCGCGGCGCGGGAGGTCGCGGCGATGAGCGACGCATTCGCCCTGACCTGGCGCCAGTACCGCCTCGAGCGCAAGATGTTCTGGCGCAACCCGAGCGCCGCGTTCTTCAACTTCGTCCTGCCGCTGCTGTTCCTGGCGCTGTTCGGGACGATCTTCTCGGGCAGCCAGAAGGACCTCGACGTCATCGTGCCCGGCATCGCGGGGATGAGCATCATGACCACGACGTTCGTGGCGCTCGCGATGAACATGGTCTTCCTGCGCGAGCAGGGCGTGCTGAAGCGCCTGCGCGGCACGCCGCTTCCGAGCGGCTCCTACCTCGGCGGCCTCGCCGCGCACGCGATCACGAACACGGCGATCCAGCTGTCGTTCGTCATCGCCGCTGGCGCGCTCGTCTTCAACGTCGGCCTGCCGCACAACTGGTTCATGCTCGCGGCGTTCGTCGCCGTCGGCGTCGTCTGCCTCGGCTCGCTCGGCGTCGCGCTGTCGCACGCGATCCCGAACTTCGACTCCGCGCCGGCGTACACGAACGCGATCTTCCTGCCGACGATCGTCATCAGCGGCGTCTTCTACGACGCCGCGAACGCGCCCGCCTTCATGCGCGACATCGCGCAGGTGCTACCGCTGACGCACCTCATCGACGGCCTGTCGGCGGCGATGGTCACCGGCGCGCCGTTCGCCGACCACCTCTCCGACCTCGCCGTCGTCGCCGCCTGGGGCGTGCTCGGAACCGTGCTCGCGATCCGCGGCTTCAGCTGGGAAGCGCGGCGGGGCTGACGAACAGCGGCGGCGGCTCGCCCGCCACCGTGACCGGGACCTCGCGCAGCGCGCCGGTCTCCCAGCTCGTGCGCAGCAGCCCGTAGACGCGCACGTCGAGCGCGCGGTCGCCGTGGCGGTGGAAGCGGCGCAGCGTGCCCTCGCACTCGAAGCCGACGCCCTCGAGCGCGCGGTGGGAGCGCTCGTGCTCGACGTTCGTGTAGCTGCCGATGCGATCGAGGCCGAGCAGGCCGAAGCCCAGGTGGCACATGAGCGCCTTCGCCTCGCGGTTGACGCCCGTCCCCCACCACGAGCGGCCGAGCCAGCTGCCGATCGTGGCGCGGCGGTCGCGGCGCGAGATCTCCGAGAAGCCCGTGATGCCGATCGGCCCCGCGACGAGGTGCTCGACGACGAGATCGAGCTGCTCGCCGCGCGCGCGCTGGGCGGGCAGGCCCTCGAGGTAGGCGAGCGCCTGCGCCTCGGACTCGTATGGCCCCCACGAGAACCAGCGCGTGACCTCGGGGTTGGAGGCCTCGCGAAACAGACCGGGGGCGTCCTCCAGGCGCGGGATCCGCACGCGCAGCGTCGGGCCCGTGAGCGAGAGCTCGGCTGCCAGGACGCGTTCGGAGCTCACGCGCGGAACACTACGCACATGCTCGCCATCCTCTACGACATCCACGGCAACCTCGCCGCGCTCGAAGCAGTCATCCTCGACGCGCAGGATCGCGGGGCCGACCGCTGGTTCATCGGCGGCGACGTCGCGCTCTTCGGACCCGCCCCGCGCGAGACCGTCATGCGGCTCTTCGAGCTGCGGCCGGCGATCTGGATCCGCGGCAACGGCGAGCGCTGGACGGCCCAGCCCGGCAAGGCCCCGGCCGCCGCGCAGGGCGCCGCCTACGCCGCGCGCGAGGAGCTCGGCGACGGGCTCGTCACCTCGCTCGGGGCCCTGCCGGAGAGCGCGATGATCGGCGACCGCACACGCGCCTGGCATGCGTCGCCGGTCTCCGACGTGCGCTCCTTCGCGCCCGAGCCCGCCGACGACGAGCCCGAGCTGCTCACGAACGTCGTCGAGCTGCGGCTCGTCTTCGGTCACACCCACATCCCGTTCCGGCGCAAGTCCGCGGGCCACGGCGGGATCGAGCTGCTGAACCCCGGAAGCGTCGGCATGCCGTTCGACGGCGACCACCGCGCCGCGTACGCGCTCATGCACGACGACGGCACGATCGAGCACCGCCGCGTGGGCTACGACCACGTCCGCGTCCCGGTCGCGCTGCGCTCGCGCTTCGGCGACGCCCCGTGGGTCGACGTGGCCGAGAAGCGCTTCGCGTCCGCGCTGCTCGAGGCACCCTGAGCACGGACCGCGATCTCGCCGTCGCGCTCGCGCGCGAGCTGCTGCACGCCACGGGCGCGCTGCGCGTCAGCGTCGCGCTCGACGCGCCGGCGCCGGCCGTCGTGTCGTGCGAGCGCTTCGGCGCCGTCCTCGTCACCGAGGAGGGCGCCGACCACGAGCTCCCGCACGACGCCGCGTCCGACGTCGTGCTCCCGCAACTGCCGCTCATGCGCCAGCTCCCGCCGTTCGAGGTCGACGCCGAGACGGGCAAGGTCGCCGGCGTGCTCGGCGGCCTGGAGATGCTCGGCCGCGTCGTGCGCGAGATCGCGGCGATGCTGGCCGGCGAGAGCGTCGTCGCCGCCGAGTTCGAGACGACCGACCCGGCGTCCCCGCTGGGCCTCGCCGGCCGCCGCGGCGAGCCGGTCGTCGTCCTGCTCGGCGAGCACGAGTTCGAGCTCGACTGCTGAGCCGACCCCTACGCCATCGGCAGATCCGCCGGGTTGGCCCCGACGAGCGCCTTGGACTCCTTGCTCGAAGATCATGACCATCGCCGCGATCACGCCGACGACGGCGAACCCGGCGCCCGCGAGGAACGCGTCGTGGAAGCCCTCGGTCAGCGCGTTGGCCGTCGGCAGTCCCCTCGGACCGGGCGCGAAGCCCTGCGTCGTCGAGTTCGCGATCGTCGCGAGCACGGCGAGGCCGAGCGCGCCGCCGATCTGCTGAGAGGTGTTGATGAGCCCCGACGCGAGGCCCGAGTCGTCCTTCGAGATCCCGCTCACGGCGGCGATCGTCAACGGCACGAACGCGAAGCCGAGGCCGGCCGCGGCGATGACCATCGGCGCGACGATGTCCGACAGGTAGACGCCGTCGACCGGCAGCTGGGTGAACCACAGCAACCCGATCACGATCAGCACGAGCCCCGCGACGAGCACCGGCTTGAAGCCGAGCTTCGTCACCAGCACCGACGCGGCCCCCGCCGAGAAGATGATCACGAGCGCCAGCGGCAGGTAGGACAGGCCGGTCTTCAGCGCGTCGTAACGCAGGACCTCCTGCATGTAGCGCGACAGGAAGAAGAACATCGAGAACAGCGACGCGCCGACGAGCAGTCCGAGGACGTTGGCACCCGTCAGCGTGCGCAGTCGGAAGATCCGGAACGGGACGAGCGGAGCGATCGAGCGGCTCTCGACGCCGACGAAGACGACGATCAGCGCGAACGACAGCGCGAGCAGACCGATCGTGTGCGTCGATCCCCAGCCGGCGGTCACCGCGTCGACGAGCGCGTAGACGAGCAGCGACAGGCCGGCCGTGATGACGACGGCTCCGAGCGCGTCGAAGTGGCGCGTCTCGTGGTCCGCGCGACTCTCGACGAGCAGGCGCGGGGCGAGGAAGGCGGCGATGAGCCCGATCGGCACGTTGACCCACAGCACCCACTCCCAGCCCGCGTACTCGGTCAGCACGCCCCCGAGCAGCACGCCGGCCGCGCCACCGGACCCGGACACCGCGCCCCACACGCCGAGCGCCTTGTTGCGCTCCGCGCCCTCGGTGAACATGTTCGTGACCATCGACAGCGCCGACGGGGCGAGCATCGCGGCGCCTAGTCCCTGCAGCGCGCGGAAGGCGATCAGCTGCGTCTCGTTCTGCGACAGGCCGCCGGCGAGCGACGCGAGGACGAACAGGACCAGTCCGCCCATGAACAGCCGGCGCCGTCCGAGCAGGTCGGCCATGCGACCGCCGAGCAGCAGGAAGCCGCCGAACGTCAGCGCGTAGGCGTTCGGGATCCAGGCAAGGTTCTCCAGCGAGAAGTCGAGCTCTCGACCGATGGTCGGGATCGCCACGTTGACGATCGCGGCGTCGAGCACGATGACGAACTGCGTGGTGGCGAGCAGGGCGAGCGCGAGCCACTTGCTGCGCTCGCTGAGCTGAACGTCGTCGGTCATCGGTTGGTGCTCCCCTGGTGCGCTGTCTAAGATGAAGGCCGGTTCCGCTTGCGCCGGGAGCATACGGAAGGATCATTCCGCTTGTCAACGATCGTTTCCAAACCGCTACGCGCCGACGCGCGACGCAATCGCGAAAAGGTGCTCGCGGCCGCCTCCGCCGCGTTCGCGGAGGCCGGACTCGACGCGCAGATCGACGACATCGCGCGCCGCGCGGGCGTCGGCGTGGGCACGGTCTATCGCCATTTCCCGACGAAGGAGGCGCTCGTCGCGGCCCTCGCGGACGCGCATTTCGAGCGCCTCGCGGACATCCTCGAGTCGAGCAGCCCCGCGGATGAGCCGTGGCAGGCGCTGAGCGCGGCGATCTGGGAGTGCGCCGGGATGACGGCCGGCGACGTCGCCCTGTGCGAGGTGATCGGCGGGCACCCCCACGCGGTCGAGTCCGCCGCGCTCGGGCAGTTGCGCCTGGAGGTGGCAACGCGCCGACTCATCGATGGCGCGCGGGCGCAGGGCACCATCCGCGAAGATGCGACCGTGGACGACGTGCGGACGATCATGTGCGGCTTCGGCCACATCGCGGCGGCGCAGCATGCCGGTGGCCCACAGGACTGGAGGCGCTACCTCACGATCGCGCTGGACGGGCTGCGCGCGCGGTGAAGTGGTCCCAGCGGCTGCTGAGCGTCGCCTTCATCACGACCGGGATCCTGCACTTCCTGCGTACGGAGTCCTACGAGTCGATCATGCCCGACTACCTGCCCGCGCATCGCGATCTCGTCCTCGTCAGCGGGGTGGCGGAGATCGCCGGCGGGCTCGGGATGGCCTTCGTGGGCACCCGCCGCGCGGCGGGCGTCTGGCTCGTCGCGCTGCTCGTCGTGGTCTTCCCGGCGAACCTCAACATGGCGCTGCACCCCGGCCATTTCAAGTCGATCGCACCGTCGCTGCTGTGGGCGCGCCTGCCGCTGCAGGGGCTGCTGATCTGGTGGGTGTTCTGGGCCTCGCGCAGGCGCCGCGGAACATTCACGGCTCCTTGATACGCGGCTTACCGCGCGTTGAGATCGGGCGCACACAATGCTCCCCAGGTTCCCTCCAGTCGGTCGGGTACCCCTCCCCCATTCGACCGACTCCAGCCACCGTCCCGGCGTCCTGCCTACCGGGGCGGTGAGCCAGGGAACCGCGGATCGCGCTCCCGATAGCTGACGCGACCGTAGACCCGCGTGGGCCGTGGGGCGGTGGCTTTCAGATGCCACCGCTCCGCGCCCCGGGGTCCGCCGCGCGCTCCGAGTGCGCCTCGCGATCCTCGGCCACGCGATGCCCGTCGGGGAACGCGAGCGGGATGATGGCTCCAACTTAATGACAAACCTTGAGCCACGACTTAACGGGCCTTGAGATACGGCCCGCAGAATGTCCCTCAGGTTCTCTCCTGTCGGTCGGGTACCCCTCCCCCATTCGACCGACAACAGCCGGCGTCCGGAACCTGCCTACCGAGACGCCGTGCCAAGGGGAATCATGGGTCGCGCCTCCCATATCGACGCGGCCGTAGACCGCGAGGGTTGTGGGGTGGTGGTACCGATGCCACCACCCCGCGCCCCGCGCGTCAGTGCCCCGGCCGCGCCCGCGGCGGTCGCCGCTCACGATCCTCGTGATCGCTCGCGACCCGCGCAAGCCGTCGAAGTCCGCGCGATACCGTACGTTCGCATGGCAGCCAGCACCGTGCTGATCGTCGAAGACGACGACGACGTCCGCCGGCTCGTCACCCGACTGCTCGAGCGCGCCGGTCACGACGTGCGCGGCTGCGCCAACGGCCATGACGCCCTGCGCGTGCTGTTCTCCGAGCGCCCGGATGTCGTCGTGCTGGACATCGGCCTGCCGGGCCTCGACGGGTGGCAGGTGCTCGATCGCGTGCGCGAGCTGTCCGACGTCCCCGTGCTGATGCTGACCGCACAGGGCGACGAGCTCGACAAGGTCCGGGGGCTGCGCGCGGGCGCCGACGACTTCGTCACGAAGCCGTTCGGGCGTCAGGAGCTCGTCGCGCGCGTCGATGCGCTGCTGCGCCGCGGCGCGCGCTCGAGCAGCGCCGGCGCCGGCGCGATCGACGTCTACAGCGATCCCGTGCTGACGATCGATCACCAGCAGCGCGTCGCCAGTGCCGGCGGCGAGGAGTTGCGCCTGACCCCGCTGGAGTTCCGCCTGCTGTCGGTGCTCGTGCGCAACGCCGGACAGCTGCTGTCGGCCGACCGCCTGCTCGAGCTCGTGTGGGGCGACGAGTACGGCCCGACCGACCAGGTCAAGCTGACGGTCGGACGCCTGCGCCGCAAGCTCGACGGCCATCTCGACCCCGAGGCGCTGGAGACCGTGCGCGGCTTCGGCTACCGCTACCGCCCGCCCGTCGCGGGCAGGTGAACGCGGAACGTAGAGCCTTCTCCGACGGTGCTGCGCACATCCAGGCTGCCACCGTGCAGCTCGACGATCTCGCGTGAGATCGTCAGGCCCAGCCCCGTGCCCTTGACGCCGACGGCGGTCGAGGCGCGAAAGAAGCGCTCGGAGATGTGCGGCAGCTCGTCGGGCGGGATGCCCGGCCCCTCGTCTCGGATCTCGACGACGGCGCCGTCACCCGCTGACCGAGCACACACCGCGACGCGCCCCTCGCGCGGGCTGAACTTGATCGCGTTGCCGACGAGGTTGGCGAACGTCTGGCGCAGGCGGGCGCGGTCGGCGGCGACGACCGGCCGTCCGCCGGCGTCGACCTCGAGCGCGATCGCACGGTCGCGCAGCGCCGGGCCGAGGTCCGTGCAGACGTCGCGCAGGAGCTCGGCGATGTCGACGTCGGCCAGCTCGAGGCGCATCTGGCCCGCGTCCAGACGCGCGAGCAACAGCAGGTCGTCGATCAGCTCCTCGAGGTGGCCGACGTTGCGCTCGACGATGCCGAGCATCTCGCGCTGATCCTCGGTCAGCGGGTCGCCGTCGGGCTCCATGAGCTCGCCGACGAAGCCGCTCATCGACGTCAGCGGCGTGCGCAGCTCGTGTGACACGGACGCGACGAACTGCGACTTGAGCTCGTCGACCTCGCGCAGGCGAAGGACGGTCTTCTCGAGTTGCGCCGCCATCGCGTCGAACGCCTCGGCCGCCACGGCCGCCTCGCGCACGCCGCCGCGAGCCCCGATCCGGCGGCCGAGGTCGCCCTCGCCGAAGGCGCGCGCGGCGTCCGCGAGCTTCGTCATCGGGCGGATGACCTTGCGATGCAGCCGCCGCCGCAGCACGATGTTGGCGCCGACGATCAGCAGGAACGTCGCGATGGTCGCGACGATCGCCAGCGCACCGCGGCGGTCGAGCCGATCCTGCACGCGCTCGAGGCGCGTGCGCTCGGTCGCCGACAGCCCGGCGACGAGCACGCGCACGCGGTCGATGCGCGCCTTGCCCGCACCCGTGTCGGTGAGCCGCATCGCGGCGGCCACACGGCCGCGTCGCACGTAGCCGACGGTCGGCTCGGCGAAGTTGGCCCGCCAGTCGTCGACGATCCGCTCGACGCTCGCCAGGCGTGGTAGCGCCGAGGGCGGCAGCGAGCCGCGCAGCCGCCGCTCCTGTTCGTCGATGCGCCCGAACGCGTTGCGATACGGCGCGAGGAAGCTCGGCTGGCGCGACAGCGTGTAGCCGCGCAGGCCCGTCTCGGCGCTCAGCACCTCGCCGCGCAGCGCCTGCAGGGCGAGCAGCGTCTGGCGTACGGAGTCGGCGCGGCGCACGCCGTCGCGGTAGCTGAGGAACGTCCCGACGGCGACGACCACGAGCAGCGCGACGAGCCCGATCTGGACGACGGCGCTGCGGCGCACGAGCGCCTGCAGGCCGTTGCCTCTCACGCGGGCAGCGCGGCCGGGCGCTCCGCAGGAAGGACGATCGCGAGCGTCGTCCCCGCCGGCATGGCCGGCACGGCCTCGAGTCGCCCGCCGTGCAGCTCGACGAGGCCGCGGGCGATCGCCAGGCCCAGGCCGGCGCCCTCTCGCGGGTCGAGGCCGCGCATCCTGCGAAAGCGCCGGCCGAGCGGCGCGCCCATGCCGTCCGGCAGCCCGGGCCCGGAGTCGCTGACGGTCAGCCGCAGCTCGCCGGGCTCCTCCGAGGTGGCGATGGAGACCGAGCCGCCCTCCGGGCTCCACGCGATCGCGTTGCGCAGCAGCGCTCCGAGCGCCGTCCCCAGGCGCCGCGGATCGGCGATCGCGGTCGCACCCGCCGGGACGGCGATCCGGACGCCGACCCCGGCGCGCTGTGCGCGCGTGGTGAGCTCGTCGCAGACATCGGCGACGAGCTTCGCGAGGTCGACCGGCGCGGGCTGCAGGCGCACGCGGCCGGCGTCGAGCTCGAGCATGAGCAGCAGGTCGTCGATCAGCGCCTGCAGGCGGCGCGCGCCGCGCGCGATCGCCTCCGCCGACTCGCGCTGATCGTCGCTCAGCGGGCCCGTCTGCGGATCCAGCAGCTCGTCGCTGTAGCCACGGATCAGCGTCAGCGGCGTGCGCAGCTCGTGCGCGGCCACCGTCAGGAAGCGCTCCTGCATCAACGCGAGCGCGGCGGGGTCCTCGGCACGCGCGAGCGCCCCGCCGTGCAGCTCGAGCTCGACCCAGGCAGCCAGGTCGGCCAGCGCCGCGAGCGGTAGGCCGGCCGGGTCCCGCGCGGCGCTGTCGATGACGCAGACGCGCCCGAGCGCGTGTCCGTCGGCCGAGCGGATGATGGCTCCCGCGTAGAACCGGATCCGCGGCTCGCCGGTCACCAGCGGGTTGTGGGCGAAGCGCGGGTCGCGGGTGGCGTCGGGGACGACCAGCACCTCCGGGCGCTCCATGTCGTGCGAGCAGAAGGAGTCCGCACGCGGGATGTCGAGCTCGTCCAGGCCGACGCAGGACTTCGACCACTGACGGTCGGCGTCGACGAGGTTGATCAGCGCGATGGGCGCGCCGAACAGCTGCGCGGCGAGCCGCGTGATGCGATCGAAGCGCTCCTCGGCCGGCGTGTCGAGGATGCGCAGCGCATGCAGCGCGTGCAGGCGCGCGCGCTCGACGTCCGGCGCAGCGCGCCCGGGGTCGCGCGCGCTCACGGCTCCCGCTCGAGGTAGGTCGCCGGGGCGCCCGAGCCCTGCAACGCGTTGTCGCCTCCGCGCCGGCCGGGCGCCGTTCGGGCGTCGCGGAAGCGCAGGCGCCGCGACGGCAGGCCGCCGCGCGCTCGCGGCGCGTCGTGCAGCGTTTCGCGCGCCGGCTCGAGCCTGCGGTCGGCGCCGGCGGTATCGCGAACGCGAAGCTGCATGACCCCCACGCTACCTGGCCTCACGTCGATCGCCACGAGCCGCCGCGGGACGCCATCGGCGCCGCCGTCGAGCGCCGGCCGGGAGGCGAGCGAGCCCGCGACCGCGACCCCCTGACGGCGACGCCCCCGCCCTCGGCACCGGCGCCCCGCCCGCCGGGCGCACCCGCGGGCGCACGAGCCGCGGGGGCGGCGCGCCGGGCCCGTCGGGACGAGCTCAGGGCGCATCTAGAAGTCGCGATCCGCTGCGCCCGACTCGGTGACGACCGACGTCGAGGAGGCGATGCCGGAGACGTCCGTGGCGGTCGCGCTCGGCGTCCACTTCAGCGTCGTCGCGGAGCTCTGCGTGCGCTCGTTGCCCGAGCCGACGCTGACCGCGCCGAGCGTGATCGTGACGACCGAGCCTCCGCCGGCGCCGGTCGACAGCGTCGCACTCGCGGCAAAGGCGACGGCGCGGTTCGTACGTACGAAGTTGCCGCCGGTCACGAACGAGCCCAGGCCGGTCGCGGTGTTGCCGGCCGAGTCGGTCGTGAAGCGCGTCGTCTCGACCTGGCTGGCGTCGGTGGCCCGCACGAACAGGCTCGCGGCGCCGGCGCCGGTCCAGCCCGCGATCAGCGTCGACGGCTTCATCGCGGAGCTGTACGTCAGCGTGATGACGTCGCCGCTCTCCATCCGGCCGAGCTTGCCGCCGGTCTTGTTGGCGGCCTGGATGTCGGTGCCGCTCACGACGGCGTTGTCGATCGTGCGGCTCGCGACGGTCGCCGAGGTCAGCGTGGCTCCGGAGGTCGTCGTCATGATCGCGCGGAAGTCGTAGGAGCCGTCGGGCGTGGCCCCCGCCGCCGTGTTCAGCGAGCAGCTGTACGGCGCGGACGGGGCGCTGCAGACCGTCGTCCACGTCGCGGCGCCGGCCGGCGAGCGCTGGATCGCGACCGAGGCGACGCCGCCGCTGGAGTTCGCGTTGGCGCGCAGCGTGACGGTTGCGCGCAGAGGGCTGCCGGGATCGTCGAGCGAGACCGAGCTGATCGTGTTGTCGACACGGCGGTTGGAGACGACGGCCGACGTGCGCGAGTTGCCGGCGGCGTCGACCGCGATGGCGCGCAGGTCGTAGAGCCCGTCGACGACCGTGGTCGTCGTCCAGGAGCAGCTCCACGGCGCGGCCGTGCTCGTGCAGATGTCCGTCCACGTGGCGGTGCCCGCCGGGGCGCGCTGGATCGTGACGGTCGCGATGCCGGAGTCGGCGTCGGCGGCCGTCGCGGTCAGCGAGACGGTGCCCGCGAGCGGGCTGCCCGGGTTGCCCAGCGAGACGGTCGGCAGCGCGTTGTCGACGGCGATCGTCTCGATCGCGCTCGTCGAGGCGTTGCCGGCGGCATCGGTGGCGATCGCCCGCAGATCGAGGTCGTCGTTGGCGAGCGCCGTCGTGTCCAGCGTGCAGGAGTAGGGCGCCGATGCGCGGGTGCAGATGTCGGTCCACGTGTTCGCGGCGGCGGGCGAGCGCTGGAACCTCACCGACACGACGCCCGAGCCGGCGCCGTCGGCGGCGGTCGCGGTGATCGTGATCGTCGCGCGCACGTCGGCGGCGAGATCGTCGATCGCGACGGTCGGCGGGTTGTTGTCGACGAGGCGGTTGGCGACGATCGCCGAGGTCCCGGTGTTGGCGGCGTCGTCGAGCGCGATCGCGCGGAAGTCGTAGCGGCCGTCGGCGACGGCCGTCGTGTCGAAGGCGCAGCTGTAGGGCGAGGTCGCGTCGGTGCAGACGTCGGTCCAGTCGGCGGCGCCAGCGGGCGAGCGCTGGAGGCGCACCGAGACGATCGGCGAGGCGTCCGTGGCCGTCGCGGAGAGCGTGACGGTCGCACGCAGGATGGCGGTCGGCGCGGTAGCCGTGACGGCGGGCGCGACCCAGTCGGCGGCGGCCGTCAATCTGTTGCCGGGGTTCGTCGAGGCCGCCGAGAACGTGGCGCCCGTGAGCGTCGTGCCCGCGGACCCGGAGATCCCGAGCGCGAGCAGCGCGACGAAGGCCCGGCGCACCGTCACAGCCGGACCCAGGCGGGCTCGGCAGCCGTCACCTCGACGGCGGCGGCGGCGTCGGCGCGCGCCTCGGCGCGCGCCTCGCGGACAAGGCCGGTGAGCACCGACAGCGCGATCAGCATCGCCGGCACGCCGATGATGAGCATGCGCAGGTCGCGGGTGCCCAGCGCCGAGAAGGCGTAGCCGGCGTACGGCACGCCCGCGACGACCTTGGCCTGCGTGGCGGCCGGCAGCTCGAAGATCCAGGGGTCGACGCTCTGGTTGGCGTCACCCTTGGTGCGGAAGACGCGCTGGCCCTCGGGGCCGCGCGTGATCGACGCGATGCGGTGCGTGACGAGCCTCGTCGGGCTGGCGCCTGCGGGCGGCGCGTAGGTGATGACGTCGCCGCTGCGCAGGGAGGCGGTCTCGACGGTCTTGTCGTAGACGATCGAGCCCGTGTCGTAGGTGCCGGTCATCGAGCCGCTGGTGATCACGTAGCGGTCGTAGCCGGCGAGCGCCGGGAGCAGCGTCAGCGCGGCGAGGGCCGTGCACGCCAGCAGGGCGGCGGTGAGGACGGCTGAGCGGAGGATGTGGGCGCGTGTGCTCATGGCGAGGAGGTGTGGTGGGGGTTGTGTGGTGGAGAACGGGAGACGCGGGCGGAGGCAGTGAAGCTTCCGCCCGCTTGGACCTCGCGGTGGGCGAGCCGGGCGCCTACGGGGCCTGGACCTCGTCGAAGACGTAGTCGGCCGTCGCGCTCTTGCCCTGCTGGCTGTTGGGCGCCGTCGTGTCGAGGGTCACCGTGTACTTGTAGGTGCGCTCCTCGTTGGGAGCGAAGTTGCCGAGGCTGATGGGCGCCACGGACCCGAAGTCGCCGGTGTAGATCGACGTCGTCGCCGCTCCGTTGACCTCGTCGATCGCGAGGCGCAGGTAGCCGCCGGCGAAGCTCGTGCTCTTGTTCTTCTCGGAGAGCGTGAACGTGCCGGCCAGGCTGCCGGTGTTCTTGATCGTGACCTCGCCCTTGTTGACGTCGCCGGGCTTGAGGTTCGAGCCGGTGACGATCGCGACGCCGTTCTTGGAGTTCGTGTGCAGCAGCGTTCCCGAGGTGAAGGTGTTGCTCGGGTTGGCGGTCTGCGCGTCGAACGTCGCGCCTGAGCCGACGGCGACGCCGGCGGCGGCGAGGACGGTTGCGAGTCCGACGACGGTCCGGCGGGGGTTGCGAGCGAGCTGCTTGAACATGGTGTGTGGCTCCTGGAATGCGAGGTGAGGGAGGTCGTCTCTGCTGCTGAGATCAAGATCGACCACCCCGGATTCAGGGCCGGATCACCTTCGTATCAATCGCGTATCGCCGCGGAGTGCAGCGCCCTGCGAACGCACACAGCGGGCGGAGGCCAAGGGAGGGCGGCCTCCGCCCGCTGTCGTGAACTGCGAGCGAACGCGCGGCGCGAGCCGACGGGGGAGGCAGCTCGCGCGCGCGTGTTGGGGTGGGAGTTGTCTAGTTGGCCGTGATCGCGTCGACCCGCGCGGGCTCGAGTGCGACCTCGAGCGCCTCGCCGATCGTCATGACGGGGTGGAACGTCATCGCCTCGCGGACGTCGGCCGGCACGTCGTCGAGGTCGGCGCGGTTTCGCTCCGGCAGGATCACGTCGGTCAGCCCGGCGGCGTGGGCGGCGAGCACCTTCTGCTTGAGCCCGCCGATCGGCAGCACGCGTCCCTGCAGCGTCACCTCGCCGGTCATGCCGACCGTGTGGCGCACGGGCCGTGAGGTCAGCAGCGACGTCAGCGCCGTCACCATCGTGACGCCGGCGCTCGGCCCGTCCTTGGGGATCGCTCCCGCGGGGACGTGGACGTGGAACTCGCGCTTGTCGAACGCGTCCGCCTCGATGCCGAGGTCCTCCGCGTGGGCGCGCACGTACGTCAGTGCGATCCGCGCGGACTCCTTCATGACGTCGCCGAGCTGGCCGGTCAGCGTCAGCCCGGCGTCCTTGCCGCGCATGCTGTTGGCCTCGACGAACAGCACGTCGCCGCCGACACCGGTCACCGCGAGGCCCGTCGCCACGCCCGGAACCGCCGTGCGCGCCGCCGCCTCCTGGAAGACCTTCTGGCGACCGAGCGCGTCACGCACGACCTCCAGATCGACCTTCACCGGAGCCTGCACCTTGGCCGAGGCGATCTTCGTCGCGACCTTGCGCAGCAGCGTCCCGAGCGAGCGCTCGAGCTGGCGCACGCCGGCCTCGCGGGTGTACTCCGCGACGACGACCTTCAGCGTCTCGTCCTCGACCGCGACCTCGTCCTCGCGCAGCCCGTTGCGCTCGCGCTGGCGCGGCCACAGGTAGTCGCGGGCGATCGCCGTCTTCTCGGCCACGGTGTAGCCGTCGAAGCGGATGACCTCCATGCGGTCCAGCAGCGGGCCCGGGATCGTCTCGGCGACGTTCGCCGTGGCGATGAACATGACCTGCGAGAGGTCGATCTCGATGTCGAGGTAGTGGTCGCGGAAGGCGTGGTTCTGCGCGGGGTCCAGGACCTCGAGCAGCGCCGCCGACGGATCGCCGCGCCAGTCCGCGCCGACCTTGTCGACCTCGTCGAGCATGATCACCGGGTTCATCGTCCCGGCGTCGCGCAGGGCACGGACGAGCCGTCCCGGCAGGGCGCCGATGTACGTGCGACGGTGGCCGCGGATCTCCGCCTCGTCGCGGACGCCGCCGAGCGACATGCGCACGAACTCGCGTCCGGTCGCACGGGCGATCGACTCGCCGATCGAGGTCTTGCCGGTGCCGGGCGGCCCGATCAGCGTCAGGATGGCCCCAGCCTTGCGGTCCATCTCGACGCCGCGCTCCTCTCTGAGCTTGCGCACGGCGATGTACTCCGTGATGCGGTCCTTGACGTCCTCGAGGCCGGCATGGTCCTTGTCCAGGACCTCGCGTGCGAGGACCGGGTCGAGCACCTCGTCGGACTGCTTGCTCCACGGCACGGCGACGAGCCAGTCCAGGTAGGTCCGGATCATCGACGACTCGCCGCTCTGCTCACCGGCGCGCTCGAGGCGCTCGAGCTCGCGCTCGGCCTGCTCGCGCACCGCGTCCGGCATGCCGGCCTCGGCGATCTTCGTGCGGTAGTCGTCGGAGACCGAGCCGCCGTCCTCGCCGAGCTCCTTGCGGATCGACTCCAGCTGCTGGCGCAGGAAGTACTCGCGCTGCTGCTTCTGGGCGCCGGACTCGACGTCGTCGCGGATGCGACGACGCACCTGCAGCTCGGCCAGGCGCTCGCGCTGGAACTCCAGGGCGAGGGCGAGGCGGTCGGTGACGTCGAGCGTCTCGAGCAGGCGGATCTTCTGCTCGATGTTGAGGTCGGGGCTGAAGCCGGCCGTGTCGGCCAGCGGGCCCGGATCGACGACGGAGCGCAGGAACGCCGCGACGCGCTGGTCGGCGCCGCGCTCGACGAGGATCTCCTCGACGACCGCACGGTACTCGCGCTCGAGCTCACGCGTGCGCTTGTCGACCGGCTTCGCATCCGGGTGCTCCTCGACCTCGGCACGCAGCCCCGCTGGGCTCGCCTCGGCCGCTCCGACGATGGCGCCGCGGTGCAGGCTCTCGACGGAGACCCCCCGTGCGCCGCCCGGCAGGCGGATCGTGTCGGCGATCTTGGCGATCGTTCCGACCTTGGCGTACTCCCCGTTGTGTCTGGGAACGAGCAGCACACGCTCCTCGCCGGCCACGTCGACCGGGAGGTTCAGGTCCATCGTTGGGAAGACGATCATGTCGTCCATGGGGACAAGCAAGAGCTTGGGCATGCGTGGGTTCCTTTCGTTGCATGCACAACCATACCCAACTCGGCTTACGAAATGTGAGTTGCTTACGCTCACTGGCGTGTGAGCGCTCTCGGCGGCCGGCGATACGCTCCGCCGCGATGGCGAACCCGGTGCCCGTCGCCGCTCCCGAGCTGCCGGAGGAGCTCGAGCCGTACGAGCTCCCCGACGGCGGTGAGCTCGACGAGCTCGTGGTGTTCGAGGCGCTCGTCGAGCACCACGAGCGGGGGCCGATCGCGACGCGTGACATCCGCGTGCGCGAGTCCGAGCTGCGCGGCGTGGGGCTGGCCGGCGGCTCCGTCACGGAGCTGCTGCTGCGCGACGCGCGCCTCGCCGACTGCGACATCTCGAACGTCACGGCCCGCCGCGGCGAGATCCGCCGCGCGGAGATCGTCAACTCGCGCCTGGTCGGCTTCGGGATCAGCGAGGGCGAGATCGAGGACCTGCGCGTCACGGGCGGGACGATGATGCTCGCGTCCTTCACGCAGTCGGCGCTGCACCGCGTCGTCTTTCAGAACGTCAACCTGCGCGAGGCGAGCTTCCTCGACGCGCGCCTGTCGCAGGTGACCTTCGAGGGCTGCGACCTCACCGGCGCCGACTTCCGCGGCGCGCGCCTGACCGCCTGCACGATCCGCGGGTCGACGCTCGACGGCGTCGCCGGCGTCCAGTCGCTGCGCGGCCTGACGATGCCGTGGACCGACCTCGTCGGCTCCGTCGGCGCGCTCGCCGCGGCGCTCGGCATCGCGGTCGACGACGAGTAGGGCTCGCCCGACGTGCGGTCTCGGCGCGCTGGCGTGGAGAATGCGCCGATGAATGCGCCGCTGACGTTCGTGCCGCTGTTCATGGAGCGCATCTGGGGCGGCCGGCGGCTGGCTTCGTTGTACGGCAAGCCCTTGCCCGACGGCGCCGTCATCGGCGAGTCGTGGGAGCTCGTCGACCGCCCGGAGGCGCAGAGCGTCGTCGCCTCCGGCGAGCTCGCCGGCACGACGCTCGGTGAGCTGTGGCGCTCGGAGCGGCGCTCGGAGCTGTTCGGCTCGCGAGCCGGCGACGCGGAGCGTTTCCCGCTGCTCATCAAGCTGCTGGACTGCGAGCAGACGCTGTCGGTGCAGGTCCACCCGCCCGCGGCGGTCGCGGCCGTGCTCGGCGGCGAGCCGAAGACGGAGATGTGGGTCATCGCGCACGCGTCCCCAGACGCCCATCTCCTCACGGGGCTGCACGCGGGCGTCACGCGCGCGGGGTTCGAGTCCGCTTTGGCGGCGGGCGAGGACGTCAGCGCGATGCTGCACCGCCACGACGTCCGCGACGGCGACGTCATGTTCCTGCCGTCCGGCCGCGTGCACGCGATCGGCGCTGGGAACGTCATCCTCGAGGTCCAGCAGAACTCCGACACGACCTACCGCGTCTTCGACTTCAACCGCCCCGGTCTGGATGGGGAGATGCGCGCGCTGCACGTCCCCGAGTCGCTCGCCGCGATCGACTGGGACGACGCCGAGCCGGCGCTCGTCGTGCCCGACGGGGAGCAGCTCGTCCACAACGACGTCTTCGAGGTCGCTCGCTGGGCGCTCGATGCGCCCCGGCCCGCGGCCCCCGACGGCGAGTGCGCGATCCTGATGGCGCTCGACGGGGCCGTCGCGTGCGCCGGCGAGCGTTTCGAGGCAGGGCGGCTGTTCGTCGTCACGGCTTCGGCGATCTCGCGCACCGTGGCGCCGGCCGACGGCGTCGGCGCGCCCATGACGCTGCTGCGCGCGATGCTCCCCGCCACCGCGTAGCGGTCCCGCCGCGTACCTCTCGACGCCGCCGACCACGGCGGCGTAGCCGTGCGCGACGAGGCGCTCGTCGGCGATCCCGCGCGCCGCACGCAGGTGCTGTCGGCACGATGGCGCTCGAGCTCGAGGCCGCCGGGCCGATGTCGCGACCGCCTCACGCTCGAGGAACCCCGAGCGCCTCGACCGGGTCGAGCTGGATGCGCACGTTGCGCCACCCCCGATGGCCTGCGTTTCCACGACCGGCTGGAAGACGTTGTCGCCAAACCCTCGCTGGGCGGTACTTTGGCGACAACACCCCGACGGTTGACCAGGAGCCTGCGGCGATCAACGGTTGGGATGCGGTAGTCGAAGCGAATCGAGGTCGTCCCTTGCGCGGGCCAACCCCACGCTCTCGTGGCGCGGCGAGCGGTCGCGCCGGTGTCGCGCGTGATCGTCAGGCGCAGGACGCCGAACGCCCTCCGCCCGCTGGTGGTCAGGACGGGGCGGCGATCACCAGGATGTGGCGCACGGCTTGGCGGAGCCTACGGGGCGAACTCGGCCTCATGCCCCTTCGGGATGAAGCCCTGCGACTTGCCGGATCGCGATGTCGTGTTCGCGGCGGTATAGCTCGCGCTGCGCGTGACGTAGCCGGCGCCGGTGGTCGCGCTCGTCGATCCTGCGCCTGTCGCGCGGAACTCCGGCGCCCGCGATGCTGCGCGGTCGAGCGCTGCTTCGTCGTTGGCTCCGTGGGCGGCCGGCGACACCGCGCTCGGTGCGGGCGCGGCAACGGTCGGGTTGGCGCCGACGCTTGGCGTGATGCTGGGTACGGCCTTCACGGCAGGAGCGCGGTGACGGTGAACGTGGGTCTGAGCCACGCTCCGCGCGGCGGCCGGTCGTTCGATGACGCGCTCCACCGACGCATACCCGCCGCCTGCAACCGCGGCCGCCGACGCCGCAACCGCGGTGAGCTTGCCTGCGGCCGACGCCTCGAGGAGTCCCTGCGCCTTGGTGACATGATGGACCGCCCGCTCGGGAAACCCGCCCGCGATCCCTTCGTAGATACGCATGAGCAGGCCTGACACCTGCTCACCCGCCCCCGAGCCGGCGACGAGCAGCGGCACGGGCATCAGCGCGGCCAGCGGAGCCGAGCTGTCCTGCAGTGCCTTGAGCGTCGCCCGGCAGCCCTGGCAGTTGCGTAGGTGCGGACGTAGCTCGACGATCTGCGCCGCGGTGGCTTCGCCGTCCACCATGGCCGAGATCACGGGCAGCCAGCGCTTGCACTCCTCGCCGGACTCGATGCGCTCGTAGCGCTCGAGGAAGGTGCGGCGCCCCTCGGTCACGCAGCGATTGATCTTCGTGTACGACCACCCGGTCATCGCGCCGATCTCGCTGTAGCTGTGGCCTTGGGCTCGTAGCCACAGCGCGCGCAGCTCTTGGGGCTTGAGCCGCTTGAGCGCCTCGGCGGACCGGCTGACCATGTCGAACCTCAGCATGCGCTCTTCCGGGGATGGCTGATCCGTGGCCTCGCGACCGTCCAGATCGATGGCGGTCGACGTCAACAGCTCCTGGCGTGCGCCGCGTAGCGCCTGCGCCTCGCGCTTGACCACGACGTGCAACCACCCGGCGGCTCGCGCGGGATCGAGCCGATGCGCCTCGCGTATGAAGATCTCCATCGCGTGCTGGTACGCATCCTGCGCGTCGTCGAGGCAGATCGAATGTCGACGCGCGGTCCGCAGCAACGAGTCGGCATGCGCGGCAACGGTGCGCAGAATCAGCTCTTCTGCCGGGCTTCTGCCTGTCCCCTCGCCGTCTGAATCATCCATCACGCTGATCCCCTCTCCCAGGCCCCAGTAGCCCTTTCAATCCATAGGAAGCGGGACGAGAACTTCGCCCCCCCTGCTGTTCAGAAGTCACCGCAAATTGCGCTTTTTTCGCGCCAAACCCCGCGCGCGCCCCGCCCGCGCACGATCGGGTCCAGCCTGCCGCCCGCGCCCGACCCCCCGGCCGCCCCCGAGCGAGCGCGCTCCCGTGCCCGTCGGCGCGCGGATGCCTCAACGCGGCGGCTACGAGGCGCGTCGCGCCCTTGCCTGCGCGACGATGCGACGACCCGACCGGATCGCGACGCGGGTGGTGCCTCTGCGCACCCGTGTGCTGAGCGTGAACGTCGTGCTGATCTTGTGCTTGCGGATCGTGACCATGCGCGACCCGCTGCCCAACGTGCGCCCGCGCAGCTTCGAGCGCCAGCTGACCTTGACGCGGCCGGTCCGCGCCATCGTCCCGCTGACCCGTAGCAGTCGCCCTTTGAGCACCGCAGATATCTTGGTTCGGATCGGGCTGGTGCCCGAGCCGGCGGTCGGTACCCGAACCGAAGCTAGAGCCGCGTTGTGCGATCCACCCCGTCCCTGGTCGTCGAGGAGCCACAGCCGCACGGAGTACAGCCCCGGCCCGGGAGCCGTGATCTGCGCAGCACCGCTCGAGCTCACGGTCACGGCTGGCGGACACGATCCCGCGCAGAGCTGAACCATGGCAGCCGTGACCGGCGCCGGCGGATTGCTCGGGTTGCGCCAAGCCAACGCGATCCCGTTCGACCCGCCGCCCTTCGCCGTGGCCGTGAACGCGGTGGGCGCCGTCGGGCCGTTGTTGTCGACCACGACCGTCGGGGACGTCACCACCTGGCTGTTGCCCGCCGCGTCGGTCACCACGAGGCTGAACGTGTGCGGCCCGTCGGGCACACGCCGGGTGTCGACGCTCAGGGAGCCGCTGGGCACCTGCGGGCACGGCTGCACCCGCGTGAAGTCACACGCCTGCGGCACCGACACGATCGTCGGCCGGGTGTCGCTGACCACGGCCAGGTCCTTGATTCCGGTCACGTCGCTGGCGGCGAACGTCACCGGCGCGACGCCGGACACGACCCCGGGGATCCATAGCGCGCCGCCGACACTGGTCACGGTCGGAGCGGAGTTCTCCGACAGGGTCACGCGAGCGGAGTACATGACCGCGTGCATTGCGTGGTGTGGAGCCGCACGGGCGCCGCAGGCCTGGCCAGCCACGACGATGTGACACCTGACGCCGAGGAAGAGGCTGCTCGTCGTGAGGCCCGTGAAGATCGCTGGCAGTTCAATGTTCGGCGACTCGCACTCGAGACGACTCCCCATAGGGATCTCGATCTTGCATTCCTCGAGCGCCGCGCCGTCGGCCTGATACAGCCCAGCGAACATGTTGCTGTTCGCATACGTCGACAGGCTGCGGAAGTAGCTCACGCCGGTGATCGTCGCTCCGGGCGGCGCGCTGAACGTCCATCCGGCTCGCGAGACGTCGGGGATGTCCCCCGGCGCGCCGAGAATGTCCCCGGCATAGAGACCGCCTTGTTCGCCTCCGTCGACGGGCTCAATGGCGGGGTCGTCTCCGTTGCAGAGATTCCCGGTCGCGAGGCTCGCGGGGAACGTGTTCGTCGCCACCCACGGACCCGGCGACGACGTCGGGCTACACGCGCTGACCACGTAGCTGCCCGCCCTCGCCGGAGCAGTCGGCAGGGCGACGAGGGCAACGGCTACTGCGAGACCCGGGAGTTTGCGAATGATGCGCATCGTCAACGAAGATGGGTGACGTTCCGACGGACGGTAGCGCTCGAGACGCCACCACGGCTCTGCCGCAGCTCCACGCGCCGAGGAAGCGGCGTACGGATGCGCAGTCGGATGCGCGACGCGCCGATGTACAGCGGCTTGCGGCGGGCGAACGTGAGCTTCGCGTGCAGCCGCGCACCCTTCGGCAAGATCCTGAGCACGATGTCGAGGGCTCCTCTCCTCCAGGTCACGCGCCTCACGCTGGGGCGCGGCACACGTCGCGTGGGCGAGCTCGGCGGCACGAGTAGAGCCGGGGGTGGCTCGGGCCTTGGGATGGCAGCCGTCCCGGCATCGACGATCTCGCCCAGGCCCGCCGCGCGGAAGGCGGCTGCGACATCCAGACGACCGTTGTGCGCGGTCGACAGAAGCTGCTGCTCGGCTTGAATGGCGGTCAGGTCTGGCCTGTAGCTACGCAGCGCGACGAGTACGGCCGCTGCGAACGCCGTTGCCTGGGACGTGCCGTTGCCGCAGCAGAACGTCTCTCCGCTCGTATCGATCTGGTCGATGCCACAGCCCGGGGCGTAGAGCGTGAGTCCGATGTTGGCGCTGAACGGGCACAGCCCGCTGTCATCGCCGGCGCCGACCGCAACAAACCCGGCCTGACCTGCGGGCTGTTGGACGGGACCGGGATCGTTGCCGGCCGCCGCGAGGATGGAGATCTCCCTCACCCGTGCTTGTCCGATGGACGACACGAAGCCGCGTGCCTGATCGGAGTCCGGGGGGATCACCGATGACAGAGGCAACGCGATGGCGACGATGGTCGCTCCGGGAGCATGCACGGTCGCGCACTGGGTCATGCTGCGGAGGAGGTCGTCGTACACGAACGTCGGCGGCTGACCCACCGCCGGGGCCGCCGTTCCGCGAATCGAGACGATCTTGAGCTGCGGCCACGCGCCGAGGACGCCGTGACCCGCGCCGCCGGCCACGGCGGCGTCGATGGTCCCGTGTCGCAGCGGATCCACGTCGTTCGGTGACGTGCCGTCGATGGTGGTAGCCAAGACGAGACCCGGGGCCGTGTCGGGGATGACGTTGACGCCGGTGTCGATGAGGCATAGCGCCTTCGCGCCTCCCGCGGGCGGAGGCGCATAGGCGAGAAACGCGGCGTTTGCTGCGGCTGCCTGCACGGTGATCGGCGGGGAGGCCGCCCAGGCTGCGGAGCAGAGCACGAGGAACAGTGGCACGACAGCTGCGATCGGCGTAGCGATCGAATGATGGCCGCGCCGGGCTCGCCCGGCCATCAGCGGACTGCCTTGCGACGGATTGGCGACGTGCCTGTCGCGAACAGCGATGTCGCGTTGGCCACCGTGCGAAACGAGTACGTCCCGCCGATGACGTTGCGTCCGCCGTCGTAGACGACGGAGTACGAGCCGGACGGCTTGACGCGGATCGATGTGCCGACGGCCTGCCAGTGCTTGCCGTTGCGGGTCCGGGTCTGGATGATGACGAGTGGCCGCGGACTGCCCAGCGGCTTCACGCTCAGCTTCCCGCTGAAGCGAAGCCGTCCGTGCCCGAGTGCCTGCACACGCAACGTGAGGCCCGGCCTGACGGTCTGGCGGATCTTGATCGCGTTCGGGGACGAGAAATCGGGCGGTTCGCCGTAAACGATCGCCAGCAACCGCGAGGGTCCGCGCGGCGCAGTCAGAACCCAATGGCCCGCGGCGTCCGTGGTGGTTCGCGCGACCGCCACCGGAGACCCTTCACGACCGTTGCGCGCGAACAGCGTCACGAGCACGCTGGGAGCCGGGATGCTGGTGCTGTTTCGCAGGGTCCCCGCCATCCGCAGGCCCGACTGCGCCCAGCCGGTCCGCACGCCGCGCACGAGCTTCTTCGTCGGCGCGTCGAGCTCAACCGAGTACACGGGAGCGGGCACCCCCACCTTGCCGGGAGCGGGCTTCGGCGTGGTGCCGATGCTGCTCACCCCCGAGTTGTTGCGTGTCGTGATCGTCCGGCGCAGCACGGTCGACGCGTCCTGTGCGGCGTTGAGCAGCACCACCTTGAGCTCGTGCGGACCGTCGCTCAGCTGGGCGGTCGAGATCGCCAGGTCGACGACCTGACTCCGCGGACACGGCTGCTGCCACTGGAAGTAGTACGCGCCCGTGCCCTCATCCTTTCCTCCGGGCAGGCACTTTCCGAAGTTGCCGCTCGGCGTGGCGTCATACACGGGATTGCCATCAACGGTCACCGTGGCCTTCAATACGCCTGGTCCGTTGTCGGATGCGGTGAAAGTCAGGCCCCCCGTGCCGCTCACACCAGCATCAAGCACGCTGCCGGAGAAGTTTGACCCGGTGGGTCCCTCCCCGCTCGCGAGCAGCAGGTTGGCCGAGGCGAGCGTGACGCTCGACCATGCTTTACGGATGGAATCGCCACCGTGGTCGCAAACCGTCCCTTGTCCGTCGCTCATACATCCCGCGGCGAGATAGAGGCTGCCGCCTCTGTTTGACGGCAGCTCAACCGTGCCGACGTAGTCAGCCTTGCCGTCCTGACAGGCGAGGACGTTCATGACGCACGTGACGAAGGCATTGGTGGCGTCGTAGGAGTACGCGGGCGTGAACATCGTGGCCGTCGCTGCCGTGTGGAAGCCGTAGCCCCTCGCGCCGAGTCCTACCAACGCCGTGCCTCCCACAAGCGTCGATCCGTCCGGCGGTGTGTAGGCGAGCACCTCGGCGGATCCCGCGGGTGCAGCGCTTCCCATGCCGAGATAGGCGAACATGGGATCATCCGGGCCGCACGTGGCCTTGTTCGTCGAACCGGCGGGGGGCGGCGGTTGCGTAGGGTCCGCATAGCCCGTCCATCCCTCACTTCCAGCAGGCGAGCCGTCAGGGTTTGTGCATGCGGTTCGCATCCACTGACCACCGAACGCCGCGCTCGGGGCTACCGTCGCCGCCGTTGCCGCCAGCGCGCCAGTCACAGCCGCGACCGCGAATGCGGCTCCTATCCATCTCCCGTCGAGCACCTGCCGCATCCTCTCCCCATTCGTTCGTGTGGTTGACAGTCGTCAGCACCCGAGATCTCCGGGCACGCAGTTCGGTTTCTTGGTCTCGCTCGACCGCATCGACCCGCCACCCGAACGCGAGCTACCCGCAGTCGCCGGGCTCGACTCGCCGCTCGGAGTCGAGCCAGCCGCAGTCGTGGGCGTCGACTCGGCGGGAGCGGCGCTCGGGAGGTCGCCGGGCGTCTCCGCTGCCGGCGTTTGCGCCGCCTTGTCCACGGCAGGATCGGACCCCGCTGGTGGCGGCGCCGTTGTCGTGGTCGTTGGCGGTTCGGCCGGCGGAGCAACCGGTGTGACAATCGGCGGGTCGACGGTTACAGAGGAATCAGCGGAAGACTCGTCGAGCTTCGGTTCGGCCGCTTCCTCGCTCGCGTGGTGCGTGGGCTCAATCGGGATCGGCGGTAGGACGCCGGCGATCTCGCCGCCGGCCGTCGCCGCGCAGACGACCCCGACGCACACCGCCGTCGCCTTGCCGCCGAATGTCGCGATGCCGCCGCCGGCCGCGGCACCCCCGATGCCGAGCCGTCCGAGCAGCGAAGCTGCCTGGCCGTACGCGCTCATCGCCAGGCAGGTGGCCTTCGCGGACAGCCCGTGCAGCGCGCTCGTGACGGCGTCGATTGGCAGCATCGCGATCGCACCGCAGCGCACGGGCAGCGACCGCCGGCGCATGTGCCACGCGGCAAAGCAGTCCTCGCAACCCGCGACGTGCACGAGCGCCGCCTCGTAGCGCTCGTCGTCGAGTACGCGGCCCGGGCGACGCCGGCGGCCCGTCGCCACGTACGCGTCCAGAAGCACGCGCTGCTCGTCGCAGATCACGCCCCGCGCGCGGTCGTCGATGAATCCCGCCATCCGCTTGCGTGCGCGCTGCGAGACGCTCTTGGTCTTGGAGGGCGACCAGCCGAGCGCGTCGCCGAGACCGCGCGGCTGCGCTCCGCTCGGACGCGAACCCGACAGCACCTCGTCGTACCACGCCTCGGCCCACAGGCGCTGGTCGCCGCGCAGGACGCTGAGCAACTCGCGGATACGCCATTCCTGGCGCGCGTCGTCGGTCAGCCGCGAGAGATCGCCGTCACGCAGCCGGGTGGTGTCAAGCGCCGTGGCGGACTCCTCGACCGGCTTCGAATCACGATGCCTGGCCTCGGCCGAGCGCAGCTCGTCGATCAGCCGGCGCCGCGCGCACGTGATCCACAACGCCTTGACGTGCTCGGGCTCGCCGAGATGACCATCCGCCGCAACGATCTGCGCCAGCGCCTCGTCGACGGCTTCGTACACCGATGACGATCCGACACGGCCGACGTAGACGGGCGCGACCGCGGAGACGACCGCCTCGCGCATCTGCACGACCACTCGCTCGCGTTCGAACTGCTCGTGGCGCTCGCGTTGCGCCCGGACGCTCAATGTCGTCGCCCCTCCCCATTACGACGCTTGACCTCGCACATCGCGCGATCGAATGCCCGCCAGGCCGGAAGGATCCCGCCGGGACGCATCTCGCGCACCTCGTCGGCAAGGTAGCGCCGATAGAGCGATCGTGCCTCGTCGCCGAGGTCCACGAGGATCGCTTCGATGTTCGGCTCGGAGTGTCCGGCAAGCCATGAGGGCTCGGGGAACTGGACGAGATCACGATGCGCGGGCACATCGGGTAATCGAGATCACCCTCGTAAAGGGGGCAAGCGCGTGTCCACGACGGGGGAGCCGCGACACGCCCGCGATCGCGCGGGCGTTGGTTGGTCAGCCGGGTTAGTACCCGAGGCGCGCGAGACGCTCGCGCTCGGCGCGACGCTTGGCCTCGCGCGCCTCCTTGCGGATGCGCTCGCGGTCGCGGCGCTCCTGATCCTCGTCGTGCCCGGTGATGATCCGGATGCTCGTGCGCAGCTTGCCGTCCTGCGCGTGCGAGGCGAACTCCGCGCGGCTCGGACGATCGTCGCGACGCGGGCGTCCACCACGATCGCCGGGGCGCTGGCCACCCCCGGGACGGCGTGAGCCGGCCTCGCCGGGACGGCCGCCGCGCTCGGACTCGGGCGGGCGGGGAAGCTGGGACTTGACGTCGCGCACGGGCGTGGCGGCGAGCCGGACCCAGGCGTTGAAGACCGGATCGCCGGGCTTGAGGCCCTCGGCGGACTGCGCGCAGACGGCCGCCCACTTCAGCGGCTGGCCCTTCTCGTCCTGCTTGGGCTTCAGCGCTTCCTTGATGACCTCGGCGCCACCGACGCGCTCGATGGCGGCGGTCACGCGGGCGGGCGAGGACACGTTGCGATCGGCCGACGCGGCGCCGGGCTGCTCGCCGTCGGCCTGCGGGGCGTCGGGCGCGGGCTGCTCGGCGGCCGGCGCTTCGACGACGGCGATCGGCTCCGTCGCGACGGGGGCCTCGGCGACGGCGGCCTCGGCGACGGGAGCCTCCTCGGCCGTCGCGGTGCCGGCTTCGTCGGCTGCCGGGGCGGTCTCGGCCGGCGGGGTGCCGCCGCGGCGAAGGTCGGTCAGGGCGGAGAAGAAGGCGCGGCGGTGACGCTCGGCGGCCGACGGGCGGCGACGGCGCTTGCGGGCGGGAGCGGCCACGGCCTTGACGGACGGAAGCGGCTTGACCGGCTCGGCGATGCCCAGGATCTTCGGACCGACCGCGGGCTTCTCGGTGTCCGGGGTGACCTTCGGCGTCGGCCTGACGGAGACGAGGAGCTTCGGTCCGCCGTCGGCGTCGGCGGTGGGCGCGTCGGACGCGGTGTCGGCGACGGGCGCCTCGGCAACGGCAGCCTCAGGCGTGGCAGCCTCGGCGACGGGCGCCTCGACAACGACTGCCTCAGGAGCAGCGGCCTCAGGAGGAGCGGCCTCGGCGACAGCGGCCTCAGGAGCAGCGGCCTCAGGAGGAGCGGCCTCGGCGACAGCGGCCTCAGGAGCAGCGGCCTCAGGAGGAGCGGCCTCGGCGACAGCGGCCTCAGGAGCAGCGGCCTCAGGAGCAGCAGCGGAAGGGGTGGGTGTCTCGGAAGCGGCGGCCTCTGCGGCGGGCGCTTCGAGCGTTACGGTGTCGGGCACGGCGACCTCGTCGGTGGGTGTGTCGGTCACGGCCGGGGCGTCTGCGACCGGCTCGGGTGCGGCGGCGTCGGTGTCGACGCTGGAACCGTTCGTTTCGGCTTGCGAGCTCTCGTCAGCGCGCGCAGAAGCCTCGGGAGAATCCGGCTCCGCGACTGCGGGGCTGCTCTCCTGCGGGGTCTGAGTCGCCGTCTGGCCGTTGTCCTCGGCCGTCGTCTCGGCAAGCGAATCGCCAGTCACTGCATGCAGCTTATCGACGCTGCCCGTGTCGCCGCGTGCACGTTGCCATTTGGTGATGCCAACGCTTCCCAAGACAGCGCGCAATCGCGCGAAAGCGACGCCTGCGCCCGATCGGGGACGGTCCTCACGGGACAGGCACGTCGGGGGTCGAGGCGATCGCCGCCGCAAGCACGAGGACATGCAGCTTGGGGAAGCGATCGGGCAGCGTCTTCCCCAGCTCGAAGCTCGTGTGCAGCTCGAGCAACTGCGAGGATCGAGCGGCAGATCGCCGCCTGCGGAGCATCGTCGCCGACGAGGCACGCCAGCCGGGCGAGGTCGGCCTGCTCGGCCCCGTCGCCGCCGGCGACCGCGCCCGCGAGCGCGCCTGTGAGGTAGTGGCTGACGCGGCTGAGCATCGGATCCAGCCGCAGCCGGTCCGACCCGACCGCCGGGCCGACGTCGAGCGCGTCCTCGCCCGCGAGCAGCTGTTCGAGCTGTCCGCCGGCGACGCTCGCGATCTGGTCGCCGGACAGCCCGGCCTGGAGCGCGCAGCGAAACGCCATGACGACGCCGTGCTTGGGCGCGCCGAACGGGATGTCGGTGGCATAGAGGATCTGCCCCGGCGGGATGTGGGTGAACAGCGTCAGGAGGTCCGGCACGCTCCACCACGCCGTGTCGAAGAAGACGTTCGGGTAGTCGCCGATGCGCCGCCACATCCACGCCAGATCGCAGACGCCCGCGTGGGCCATGATGAATCGGGCGCGCGGGAACTCGTCGGACAGCGCGAGCACATGGGCGCCGAGCGCGGGGATCCCCCGACCGGCGTGGATGAGGATCGGCAGCCGCTCCTCGTGCGCGAACGCGACGAGATCGCGCATCGCCGGGTCGTCGAGCCCGAACCGCTCGGCCCGCGGGTGCAGCTTGATCCCGCGCGCGCCCGCCTCGATGCAGCGGCGCGCCTCGGCGGTCGCCTCCCCCGTGCGCGGGTCCACGCGGCAGAACGCGACGAGCCGCCCCTCGGAGGCGGCCGCCGTCGCGATGACGTGGTCGTTCGCGGGCGGGTAGCCGCCGGGCTCGTGCATCGGGAACGTCACGGCGCGCCCGCCGGTCGTGGCGAGCGCCGCGAGCAGCTGCGCGGCGGTGCAGGTGAACGTGTCGGGATCGTTGACGCCGATGTGCGTGTGCGCGTCGAAGACGTCGAGCGGCCCGAGCAGCGCCATCGTCTGCTCGTACCACGGCGACAGCATCTCGTCGGCGTACACCGCCGGGATTCTAGGCGGCTGCCTACCTCGTCGATCCGCGCTTGGCCGCGCTTCGGACTTCGGTCCCTTGAAGTCTTCGCAGCCGATCACGGGGCGGGTCCGCCGTCGAGCGTGTCGTCGCCGCGCTCGGCGCTGAGCAGCAGGGCGTCGCCCGCCAGCGCGCGGGTGCGATCGGCGGTGGCGACACGGCGCGAGATGCGGGCGGCGGGCATGGTTCGCGCATCGGCCGCGGCGGGCCTGCCCCGCGATCTCACCCGGGATCGCTCCGCGAGTTCGCCGCCGATCGTGAGAAACCCGTCAGCTCTTTGCCACTTTCGGCGCGAGCACGCCTAGACTCCGTGCGATGACGCTTGGAAGCCTTGGAATCTGCTCCTGCGGCTACATCGCCGTGGCCCGTTGCACGGGCTGCGGGGTGCTGCTGTGTGAGGAGCACGCCTCGAAGATGCCGGAGCCGCCCGACGGCGTCTCCGAGAACGCGATGATCAAGTTCGCGGGCGCGGTGCGGCTGGTCGGTGGCCAGGCTTGCGAGAGCTGCCGCGCCGAGCGCGGCCGGCACGCCATCAACCAGGCGCTCAGCGCCCCGCGTGCGGTCCTGCCGAACCACTGGCTCGACAAGGCCATCGCGCTGCACTCCGATCAGACGCGCAGCCAGCAGGAGCGCGAGTTCGACGGCCAGCTCCCGGTGTCGCTGACCGCGAACGAGGTCGCCGCCGAGTTCCTGCGGCGCATCGGTCGCGACCCGATGGAGTACGTCGCCGTGACCGAGTCGACGGTGCTGCACAAGGCCGAGGTGGCCTACGGCTGGAAGGTCGAGTGCCGCCGGACCGACTACACGCACCAGTGGCCGGGCGGCGCGAGCGAGCGCTACCCGCTGCCGCTGCTGATCTCCGTCGCCGGCGAGCTGCTCGGCCCGATCGCCGAGGACAGCGGCGCGCAGAGCGCCGTCTGGTACATCGTGCCGGAGTCCGACATCGACCTGCAGCGCATGGTCGACGGCGTCGCCGGGCTGCTGATCCTGGCCCCCTTCTCCGGCAAGGCCTGATCGACCTACGCGCCGCCGTCGCGGGCGACGGCGGCGGTCGTCGGGCGTCACCTGCGGCAAGCCCGCCGGGATGCACCCGGCGGGCTCTGGGTCGCCGCGTCTGCCGTCGGCCGGGCGATCTACGCGACGGCGCAGAACGCGAAGACGCGCATCGTTCCGGCCACGTTCGTCAGCGTGCGACCCGTGCCCTTCCAGAACGCCATCGCGCCTCCGTCGGCCGGCACGGCACCGCTGCCGGCGTCGTCGGCGGCAGGGCGGGAGACGACGATCTCCTGCGACGGCGGGTCGGTGACGTTGGCGATGCTCGCGCTGCCGCCGATGAGCTTCTGGCCGGCGGCGCATGTCGCGAAGCCGCTCGTGCTCGCGCCCGCGACACCAACGCCGACGCCCGCCGGCAGGGCGATGTCCGTGCGGTGCACGACGACGCTGCCAATGACGCCGGCCGGGCCGGGCGCACCTGTCAGGCCGGTGGCGCCCGTGGTGCCCTTCGGCCCGGCCGGGAGCTGGTTGGCCGCGAAGTCCGTCGTCAGCAGGGAGCCGTCCTTGACCTTGTCCGTCGTGACGGAGCTCGCTGCAAGGTCGGAGTTCTTGACCGCCTTCGCCTTGATCTGCTTGCTGCCGACGCTGTTGCTCGGCAGCTTGATCGCGGCGTAGCTCGTGCCGCCGAGAGCGATCGTGAGCGCCAGCATCGAGATGACGTTGGCGAACGACAGGTTGCGACGGATGCTCTGCATCATGGGAAGTCCTCGATCCGTGACGACGGCTCCGAGCCGGCGAGATAGGTGGCGGGGCCGGGCCCCGAGATGCGCCCGCCCGGTCAGGGGACGCTCGATCTGCTCTAGGCATCGAACGTAGGACTCAACCTGTGGGCGTTGTGTGACGGGCCACACCGAGCGGCCCATCAGCGGACGAATGGTCGAGGTCGCGGGGCGAGGCTACGCGGCTAGCGCGTGTGCTTCCAGGCGCTCATCGTGCGCTGGGTCTGCTCCGGCGTCAGCGCGTCGTGCGCCAGCGGCGTGGGCTCGTCGCGGGTCGAGCGCAGTCCGTCGAGGACGAGCTTCAGGTAGCGGCGCCAGACCTCGGGCTCGACATCGCGAGTGCACTCGCTCAGCGTGCCGAGCATGACCTGCAGCAGCGGCACGTCGGTCGGCGCGAGGTCGGCGCGCAGGCTGCCGTCGGCCTGGGCGCGGGCGACGAGCCGAGTGACGAGCGGGAACATGAGCTCGCGTGCGCGCGCGACCCGCTCGAGGCTGTGCGAGCCCGACAGCGCGACCTCCTTGAAGCCTCGGTCGCACGCGTGCGACGCGCAGGCACACTCGAGGAAGCGCACGAGCCCGTCCCACGGCTCGGCGTCGGTCAGGCACGCCTCTGCGAGCGCGACGAACTCGCCCATCTGATCCTCGAACAGCGCATCGATGAGCTGTTCCTTGTCGGGGAAGCGGCGATAGACCGGGCCACCCCGACGCCCGCCGGCGCGCGATCTCGTCGAGCGTGACCGACAGGCCGTCCTCGGCGAACGCCGCGTGCGCGGCCACGAGGATGCGCTGGCGGTTGCGCTCGGCATCGCGGCGCAGTGGGCGGTCAGATGTCGTGGTGGGTGTCGTAGCCATCTCGAAACACAATCTTTAGAAAAGTGGAGACATGTTCTCCACTTGTATGCTACGGTGCGCCGCAAGAACTGAGAAGCGACCTCCACATGGAGCGTAGCACTCCACTTAGCCCCGGAACGGAGCAACACGATGCAAGACACCCACACCAACCCACATCACGAGCGCCGCTGGCTGAATCCTCTTCGTGATCGCCATCGCGCAGCTCATGGTCGTGCTCGACGCGACCGTCGTGAACATCGCCCTGCCATCCGCCCAGGAGGCGCTCGCGTTCTCCAACGACCAGCGCCAGTGGGTCATCACGGCGTACGCCCTCGCGTTCGGCAGCCTGCTGCTGCTCGGCGGTCGCATCGGTGACCTCTTCGGGCGCAAGCGCGCGTTCGTCATCGGGCTCGGCGGCTTCGCCGGTGCCAGCGCGCTCGGTGGATTCGCGCAGAGCTTCGAGGTCCTCGTCGCGGCGCGTGCGCTGCAGGGCGTCTTCGGCGCGCTGCTCGCCCCCGCAGCGCTGTCGCTGCTGACCACGACGTTCACCGACCCGGAGGAGCGCGGCAAGGCGTTCGGCATCTTCGGCGCCGTCGCCGTCGGCGGTGCGGCCATCGGCCTGATCCTCGGCGGCGTGCTGACCGAGTACCTCAACTGGCGCTGGTGCCTCTTCGTGAACCTCGTCATCGCCGTGCCGGCGATGCTCGCCTCGACGTCGCTGTTCCACAACCAGGTGCCGGACGTCCGGCAGAAGATCGACCTCCCGGGCACGCTGACCGCCACGGGCGGCCTGTTCGCGATCGTCTACGGCCTCGCGAACTCCGAGACGAACAGCTGGACGCACCCCGTCACGATCGGGATGCTCATCGCCGGCGCCGTGCTGCTGATCTGGTTCGTCGTCATCCAGCGTCGCAGCGCGAACCCGCTGCTGCCGCTGCGAGTCGTCCTGGACCGCGATCGAGGCGGGGCGCTGCTCGCGATGCTGCTGTCGGGCGCGGGGATGTTCGCCGTCTTCCTGTTCCTGACGTACTACCTGCAGCAGACGCGCGGCTTCTCGCCCATCCAGGCCGGCCTCGCGTTCCTGCCGATGACCCTGACGATCGTCATCAGCGCCGTCAGCGGCTCGACGAAGCTGCTGCCGAAGGTCGGGCCGCGGCCGCTCATCGGCGGCGGCATGATGCTCGCCTCGATCGGGCTGCTGGTCCTCACGAGCATCGGGCCCGACACGTCCTACGCCGGGCACGTCCTGCCGGGGATCATGATCGTGGGCCTCGGCCTCGGCCTGGTCTTCAGCGCGGCGATGGCCACCGCGACATTCGGTGTGGAGGCCGACGACGCCGGCGTCGCCTCGGCGATGGTCAACACGACGCAGCAGATCGGCGGCTCGATCGGCACCGCGCTGCTGAGCACCCTCGCCGCGTCCGCCGTGACGAGCCAGCTCGCCGACGTCGCCGCGTCGACCGGCGTCGCGCCCACCGCGGCCGCGATCGGCGCAGCCGCGGTGAACGGCTACACGACGGCGTTCTGGTGGGCCGCCGGCATCTACGCCGTCGGCGCGGTCGTCTGCGCGGCGCTGCTGACCCAGCACAGCCGCGAGGTCGCGACGGCGCCACCGGGACCGAGCCCGCGCCCGTGCACGGCTGATCCACCCGGCTCGCGCAGCCGATCACGCACGACGGGCGCGCGTCTGAGACGCGCGCCCGTCGTCTTGCCGGCGCGTCTGGTTGGACGCCCCAGCCCTGGAGACCAACCTCCCCGAGGCGTCGTACAGACTGTCGGCCGACCTGTGGTGACGATCTCCGATACCCCCGCGACCGACGACGATCGGCCGATCTCGCGTGCGCTCGTGCTGTGCTCGCCATCGCGGTCGGCGCGGCCGTCGCGAACATCTACTACGTCCAGCCGCTGCTGAACGTCCTCGGCGACGCGTTCGGCGTGTCGAAGACGGCGGCCGGGCTGCTCGTCACGTGCGCGCAGGTCGGCTACGTCGCCGGCCTCGCCCTGCTCGTCCCGCTCGGCGACCTGCGCGAGCGCTGCGGCCTCATCACGACCCTGCTCGCCGGTGCCGGGATCGCGCTCGCCGCGTGCGCCGCCGCGCCGAGCTTCGGGGTGCTCGCCGCCGGGCTGATCGCCGTCGGCGCACTGTCGTGCGTCGCGCAGATCCTCGTCCCGCTCGCCGCGTCGCTGGCCGGCCCGCGCGAGCGCGGACAGGTCGTGGGCACCGTGATGAGCGGGCTGCTCGTCGGCATCCTCAGCGCGCGGATCGTCAGCGGCCTCATCGCCGAGCTCGGCGGCTGGAGGCTCATGTTCGCGATCGCGGCGGGCGGCATGCTCGTCCTGGCGCTCGTCCTGCGGCGCGTGCTGCCTCGCCTGCCCGCCGTGGAGCCGATGGCCTACCGCGCCGCGCTGCGATCGGTGCTCGCGCTCATCGCCGAAGAGCCGGTGCTGCGCCAGCGGATGACGCTCGGTGTCTTTCAGATGGCCGGCTTCTCGGTGCTGTGGACGTCGGTCGCGTTCCTGCTCGGTGCCGCGCCCTATCACTACAACGAGGCGATCATCGGGCTGTTCGGGTTCGCCGGCCTGGCGGGCGCGCTCGTCGCCCCGTTCGCCGGGCGCTGGGACGACCGCGGCCACGGGCGGCTCGCGATGAGTGCCTTCCTCGTCGCGATCCTCGCGAGCTGGGCGCTGCTCGCCGCCGGCCACGCGTCGCTGATCGCGCTGATCGTCGGCATCGCGCTGCTCGACCTCGGCGTCCAGGGCGCACAGATCAGCAATCAGAGCACGGTCTACCGGCTGCGCCCCGAGGCGCGCAGCCGCCTGACGACGGCCTACATGGTCGCGCTGTTCCTCGGCGGCGTGCTCGGCTCGCTCGCGTCGGCGAGCGTCTACGGCGTCGCCGGCTGGGGCGCAACGTGCGCGCTCGGCGCCGCGATCGCGGCGGTCGCGCTCTCGATCTGGGCGATCAGCGAGCGTGCCGTCCGCGCGCGCCTGTAGGTCGCCTCGCGTCGCGAAGCGGATGCGCGCCGCAGAGCGAGACCTAGGGGGAGCCGCCGCACGACGAGGTTCAGCTCGTGCTCTGCAGTCCCTCGATGATGAGCTCCGAGAAGAAGCGCTCGTGCACCGACTGCAGGTCGAGCGACGGCGCGAGCTCGGACGTGACGGCATCCATCGCGAGCACGACCTTCATGTACAGGACGATCAGCGGGTCGGCCGACAGGCGGTGGCGGCGGGCGCTGGAGAGCAGGTCGACCTGGAAGCGCGCGAGGATCTCGCGCCGGCGCGCGCCGGCGTGGTCGAGATCCTCAAGGAACTGCTCGGTGAGGCGGAGCATGTCCGTCCGCGCGGCCACGCGGTCCGTCGTCGTCGACGGGCGCAGCCAGCGCAGCAGCTGGTCGACGGCGTCGGCGCCGTCGCCGCCGAACAGCGACCGCGCGTAGTCGCCCAGCGACTGCTGGACCTCCGGCGGGATGCGCCCGACGATCCCGAAGTCGACGTAGCCGATCCGGTCGCCGTCGAGCAGCAGGATGTTCGCCGGATGCAGGTCGCCGTGGAAGACGCCCGTCGCGTAGACCTGGCCGAGGAAGTTCCAGACGACGTTCGCCGCGGCCTGCTCGAGGTCGTGCCCGGCCTCGAGCATCCGCCGAGTCGTGCCGTCGCGATCGGCGCGCAGCTCGCGGATGATGTCGACGAGCGGGACGCCTTCGACGCGCTCGGCGGTGAGCACCCGGCGGCTGCAATGGCCGAGGTGGATCTCGGGCGCGTACTCGGTGTCGGCGTCGCGGATGTTCTCGCGGATCGCGATCGCGTTCGCGGCCTCGACGGTGTAGTCGAGCTCCTCCCGCGTCCAGCGCGCGAGCTCGTCCGACGATGTCGCGCGTGCGCATCGCGCCGAGCAGCCGGGTGCGATCGAGGAGCGTCGCCGCGCGGCGCATGAGCGCGAGGTCGGACGCGAGCAGCGCGGCGATCCCGGGCCGCTGCACCTTGACCGCGACGCGACGGCCGTCGTGCAGCAGCGCGCCATGCACCTGACCGATCGAGGCGCTGCCGAAGGGCTCGCGATCGAAGGACGCGAACAGCTCGGGGATGTCGTGCCCCAGCTCGTCGCGGATGACCCGCTCGACATGCGCGTACTCGAACGGCGGAGCACGGTTGAGCAGCTTGAAGAGCTCCAGGCAGTAGGGCTCCGGCAGTAGATCGAAGCGCAGCGCGAGCAGCTGACCGAGCTTGGCCCAGCCGCCGCCGAGCTTCTCCAGCGCCCGCCGCAGGCGTACCGGCCCGTCCGCGCGGCGCCAGCGGGGCGGAACGAGCAGCGGCGCGGCGCCCCGGATGAGCAGCACGCGCAGGACCTCGACGAGCCGCAGCGCCGACCTCGTGCGTGCCGCCTCGCGGGGTGCGACCGGGACAGGAGATCTCGACGTGCTCACGGCAGCGAAGGCTATGCATTGCTCGACGCCGACCGCGGCGACCGCGTACAACAACGGCATGGCCCGCCGCCGGCGCAAGCGCAGTACGACGTTCGGCCCCGGGGCCGGCTCCGTCCTGCTGCCCAGCTCGCGATCGAGCCCGCGCAGGCGCCGGCGCAGCCCGAGCCTCGGCGGCGGCGGTCGCGGGCGCGGCCTGCCGTGGCGCGCGCTCGCGGGTCTGCTCGTGGTCGCGGCGATCGTCGCCGGCGGGCTGACGTGGCGCGCTCGAGCGCAGGCGCGCGACGATCGTCACGCGGCGGCGGCTCGGTTCGTGGCCGCCTGGGAGCACGGCGACCGGGCGGCGATGTGGCGCACCCTGACGCCCGCCGCCCGCGCCGCGTACGACGAGCAGGCGTTCGCCGCCGCCTATCGCGCCGCGTACCGCGCGGCCGGGGTGAAGTCCGTGCGCGCAGGCGGCAAGGTCCCCGCCGAAGCCGGCGGACGCGTGAAGGTCACGGTGACGATCGACCTGCGCGACTTCGCCGACCTGCGCGGCACGATCGCGCTGCCGGTCTCCGGCACGGGCGCCGGGGCGGGTGTCGACTGGCAGCCCGCGCTGCGGCTGCCGGGCCTGCGCCGCGGCGAGCCGGTCCGACGGCGAGCCGGCCGGCAGCCGCAGCGCCGCGAGATCCTCACCGCCGACGGGCGGCCGCTGAACGGCACGGCGCTCGGCGCGTCGGTCGCCGGGGTCGTCGACCCGTCGCCGACCGGCCTCGAGCGCGCCTACGACGAGCGGCTCTCGGGCCATCCGTCGGCGAGCCTGCTGTTCGGCAGCCGAGTCGTCGCGCGCACGCGGGCCGTCCGCGGTCGCTCCGTGCACACGACGCTGCGGCCCGGGCTCATGCGCGCGGCGAACGCCGCGCTCGGCTCGAAGGTCGGCGGCGTCGCCGTGATCCGCCCGAGCGACGGCGCGCTGCTCGCCCTTGCGGGCCTCGCCGTGTCCGCGCCCCAGCCGCCGGGGTCGACGTTCAAGATCATCACCACCGCCGCGGCGCTCGAGCACGGGATCGCGACCCCGGACACGACCTATCCGCAGGCGACGTTCGCGACGCTGTCGGGGGTCAAGCTCGGCAACGCCGGCGGCGAGCGCTGCGGCGGCACGCTGACGCAGGCGTTCGTCGAGTCCTGCAACTCCGTCTTCGCCCCGCTCGGCGCGAAGGTCGGCGCGAAGCGGATCGTCGTCGACCGCGCGAGCGTTCGGCTTCGGCGAGTCGTCCGTCCTGCCGGCGGCCAAGCCGAGCACGATCTCGCCGGTCGCCGGCCTGCGCGACGACCTCGCCGTCGGCGCCGCGTCGATCGGCCAGGACCGCGACCTCGCGACGCCGCTCGCGAGATGGCGACCGTCGCGGCCACGATCGCGACGGGCGGCATCCGCGCGCGACCGCGGGTCGTGACGAGCGACCCGGTCCGACGCCGCCGCGCGGCGTCCGGAGAAGACCGCCCATCAGCTGCGGGCGATGATGCTCGAGGTCGTGCGCTCGGGCACGGGCACGGCCGCCGCGATCCCGGGCGTGCAGGTCGCCGGCAAGACCGGCACGGCCGAGCTGCGCCCGAACTCCAAGGACCCCAAGGACGCCGACGCCTGGTTCGTCGCGTTCGCGCCCGCGCAGCACCCGCGCGTTGCGGTCGCGGTCATGCTCGTCGGGGCCGGCTTCGGCGGCACGGCGGCCGCGCCCGTCGCCAAGCGCGTGCTGCAGGCGGCGCTGCGGCGCTGAGCGAATGCCGGCAGCCGGCCCGGAGGTGCCGCGCGTCCGGCCCGCGTGCAGTGGGTAGCCCAGGAGGTGCACATTCTCGTTCTCGCCTCAGACCCAGTGAACGCCGACACCCTTCGGGGCGTCCTCGGCAACGACATCGACGACGCCCGCGTGCTGGTCGTCTCCCCCGCGCGCAACGAATCGCGCCTCGCCTTCTGGATGTCGGACGCCGACGAGGCGATCGCCGACGCCGACGAGACCGGGACCGAGACGGCCACCGATCTGCGCGCCGACGGCGTCGCGGCGAACAGCACGACCGGTGAGGGCAAGCCGCTGGATGCCGTGCGGGACGCGCTCGCGACGTTCCCCGCCGATCAGATCGTGATCTTCGCCCCGGCCGGCGACGAGTCGCAATACCGCGAGGACGATGTCGCGGGCGAGGCGGCGCGCCGCTTCGAGTTGCCGGTCACGCTGGCGACCGTCTGACGCGTCGGGTGCTCGCCCGCGGACGCCGGCGAGGACCTTCGCGAGCCGCGATCGCGTCAAGCTAGACTCCTCGCACGGGTCACGCGACGTTTGGTCGTCGTCACCGGGCGACCGGTGCACAGCAGTCGGAAGGCAGCAGTCGCCTCTCCGCGCCGGCCCACGGCGGCAGATCTGCGTCGGCAGGACCGCAGGTACCCGCGCACACGCGGGCCGTTCGATTCGCCCCGAACGTCCTCGCGCAGCATCGACGGCGCACATCCCACTACGAGGGAGGACCCACATGGCCTCAAGCGGCAAGAAGAAGACCACGATGGCGAAGCTCGACCGCGAGCGCCGGATGCGTGAGAAGCGCATGGACAAGCAGGCCCGCAAGGACGCCCGCAAGTACGCGGCCGCGAACCCCGTGGACGAGCAGTACGGCGCCGTCGACGGCGACGCGACCGACGAGTCGACCGAGTCCGATTCGCGCGAGCCGATGGTCGCAGCCGCCGGCACGACCCGCTAGACCGACCCGGTCGAGCGGCCGCGGAATCGCACTCGCCCGCGCCCCGTTCTCAGGGCCCGGCGCGTCGGTTAGCGTGCGCCCATGGGACAGCACGTGCCGCTCGCGGGCGACTGGCTGCTGTGGCGCGACTTCGCGGTGCGAAGCGCGGGGTTCGCCGTATCCGGGTCTCGATGCGTTCGGGCCCGGCGAGGAGTCCGAACGGCTGCGCGCGGTCGCGCGCGACAGCAGCTTTCGCGAGGCCGTGACGTGGCAGAACCCGGCGGCGCTGGCCAACGCGCTCGACAAGGTCGCCGACGGCGCGACGGCGAAGCCCAGCCGTGCGCGCCAGCGCGAGGAGATCGTCGCCAGCTACTGGCAGCGCTACTGCGCCAAGAACGACACCATCGGCTTCTTCGGACCGCTCGCCTGGGGCCGGATCGCCGACGACGGCGAGCCGCTGGCGCATGCGCTCGGGAGCGCTCGTGCGCGAGCGCGCCGTGCATCTCGAGGCGTGGGCCGTCCAGGCACTCGCCGCGGTGCTCGATCCGGACCTGAGGATCGCGACCGGGCCGCACGCCGAGCGCGACCTGCGAGCCGCGTTGGAGGCACACCCCGACGATGCGCTGCGCGAGCGCGGGCTCGCCGCGCTCGATCGTCTCGAGGCGGCACGCGACGCCGTCGCCGCGGCCGAGCCCGACTCGCTGCGCGACGCGCTCGGCGCGCTCGACGCCGTCTTCGTCGAGCTCACGGGCCGCGAGCCGTTCCGCAACCACGGCCGCGCGTACGGTGCGCGGACTCTCGCCTATGTCGACTGCATGCGCGACCTCGACGTCACGATCGGCCCGCAGCTCCTCGGCGAGCTGACGGCGCCGTTGCAGGTGCTGTTCGAGGCCGGCCGCTGGTACTGCGGCCAGGTCAACGCGATCGGCCGTCGCGTCGTGGAGCGCGCGCTGCCCGGCGGGCGCGGCCCGTTCATGCCCGTGCTCATCGAGGTCCTCGCGCACGCTCATGTCGCTGCCGCCCGAGCTCGACGACGAGGTCGCCGAGCTGCAACGGCGCTTCGCCGGCGTGCTCGCCGACCCGGATCCCGCGACCGTCGGCGCGCGCGCCGCCGCCGCGTTCGCTGACCATCAGCCGGCGTGGCGCACGGCGGTCCATCACTCGGTCGACATCCAGATCGCGGCCGCTGACACGACGGCCGTCGCGTCCGGCGACTACCTCGCGGTCGTCGGCGACGTGCATCCCGGCGCCAACCCGCTCATGCAGGGGGTCTTCGGCTACCGGCACCCTCGGTTCGCGGACTTTGTGCGGCTGATCGACGCCGAGCACGGCCAGCGGATGGCGTACCTGCTGCCGCCGTGGGGTCCGGGCCTGGGCGTCGATGCCCGCGGCGTCGCCGTGGCGCCGCCGGGCGGGATCTACATCGCGGCGATGCCCGACGGTCGCGCGCAGGGCGACGTGCGGACGTGGCTGCCACACGAGCTGCTCGTCGACGGCGACGACCTCGTCGACCGGACCGGCGAGCTGCGAGTGCCGCTGCTCGACGTCTTCGGAATGCCGATCTTCGTGACGGGCGTGCGGACGTTCGAGCTGACGCCCGACGAGCCGCACGCGCCGCGCCTGACGATCGGCCGCACGGTGCTGCGGCGCGAGAGCTGGAGCGTGCCGGCCGCCGACCTGCCGCCACGCCCCGAGGACCTTCCCGCGTTCCTCCGCGCGAGAGGCATGCCGCGCCAGCTGTTCGCGAAGTCGCCGCTGGAGCGCAAGCCGATGTACCTCGACGCCGTCAGCCCGGTGCTCGGCCGGATCCTCCTGCGCCACGCGCGTCAGGCCGCGATGCAGTCCCCGGGCGCGCGGATCCGCTTCTCCGAGATGCTGCCCACGCCCGAGCAAACCTGGCTGCGCGACCCCGACGGCAACCGCTTCGTCTCCGAGCTGCGGCTCGTCGCGGTCGACGCGGCGCGGCTTGCGGTGGCTCGCTGAGCCGACGCCCTCGACCGACAGCGTCGGGTCGCGCGGCCTACGAACGCACACGGCCGTCGGTTGCCTTCGTAACGAGCGTGAGCGATGGTTGCCGTGATGGCGGCGGTCGATCCCGATCTCGAGTTGCGACAGGCGGCCGTCGCCCGCGCTCGCGAGCTCACGCAGACCTACGACGACCTCGTCCCGCTGGGCCGGTTGCGAGAGGGATTCGAGTACCGCGGCGAGCGGGTCAGCTTCGGCTCGTTTCAGAAGGGGATCCACCGGTCGCGGCTGCAGCGCGGCCAGGCCGCGCTGACCGTGACGACATCGTTCAACGATCCGTATGCCGACGCGTTCGACGAGCAGGGTCGCCTCTTCACCTACGCGTACCGCAAGGGAGCCATCGATCAGGCCGACAACCGCGCGCTGCGCGCGGCCTTCGAGCTCCAGACACCGCTCGTCTACTTTCGGGCGTTGGCTCGCGGTCAGTACCTCGTCGTCGCGCCGATGTTCGTCACAGCCGACGACCCAGGCGCACGCACGATCGTGCTCGAGCCCGGTCTCCCGGTTCAGGACATGCAGCCGGGCGGCCTCATATCTGGACCCGATGTGCGGGCGTACGCCACGCGCGAGGCGCGCCACCGCCTACACCAGCAGCGATTCAAGCTCGCCGTCATGCGCGCGTACCGGCACCGCTGCGCCATCTGCACGCTGCGCGAGCGCGAGCTGATCCAGGCAGCGCACATCGTCCCCGACGCCGACGCCGACGGCATCGCCGCGGTCGTCAACGGCTTGGCGCTGTGCGCCATCCATCACCTGGCGTTCGATCGCAACCTTCTCGGCATCGACCCAGACGGCGTCGTGCACATCGCCGCCCGGCTGCTACGCGAGATCGATGGCCCGATGCTGCGTACCGGCCTGCAGGGGTTTCACGGCGCACAGATCGCGCGCCCGCGCCGCGAGGAGGAGCGGCCCGACGCGTCGCGCCTGCAGCAGCGGTTCGATCGCTTCGTGATCGCCGCGGCGTAGCGGAATCGCAGCCGGTTGACGTGGGGTCTTCGCCGGTGAGAGCATCGGGATCGGACACGTTCAAAGGAGAGAACATGGAGAGGTTCATGGCGGACTGCCGTCGCTTCGAGAGCGACAGCGACTGCACGCTGACCATCATCGGCCCGGAGGACGACGTCGTCGCCGCCGCCGCCCAGCATGCCGCCGCCACGCACGGCCACGAGGACACGCCCGAGCTGCGTGAGCAGCTACGGAATCTGCTCGAACCCGAAAGCGCATACGTCCCAGGCGAGCGTGCGGCGGAGCCGTTTCCCGCCTGACGCTCCTTCAAGCACATGGCGGCCCGACGGCGAGCGCCGCGGCTCCGGACCGATCCGAAGCCGCGGGCGCGCCGCGTGCTGCCTCAGGTCGACTGGACGACCCAGATGTGATTGCCGTCGGGGTCCTCGATCGAGAACATCCGCGGGACCGGGCCTTCGCCGCCCATCATCTCGCCGGTGGTCACGCCCTCCATCGACGCGACACGCGCGTGCTCGGCCGCGACGTCGGGGGTCTCGACGCCGACGCCAGCGCCGCCCGGCTGCCCGCCCATCGGCGGGTTGAGCGCGAGCCGCGTCGCCGAGCCCGGCGGGGCGACCTCGACCCAGCGGTTGCCGCCCTCGTCGCCGAAGGGCACGTCGGCCCGCAACTGCCAGCCGAGGGTCTCGGTGTAGTACGCGATCGCCGCGTCTTGATCGGCGACGGTGAACATCGCGACGCCGATGTTGGTGATGGTCGTGGGGATCTGCGTGTGATTGCTCATGCCCCCAAGACTCCCGCAGCTGCCAGAACTCATCGCTGTGATCGACATCGACGCGGCGTAGACGATGCATCGCTGGGGCGCGTCACGCGGCATGAGCCCTGGCTTGGAAGCCTGCGGCGCCGGTTGCGCGCGTCGTCGGCGGCGAGCTCGATCGAGATCGAGGGGTTCCACGTGCCCGAGGCGGAGACGCTCGCCGTCGCCGGCGGCGATGTGGCGCCCGATCCCGGTGATGACGATCGCATGGCGCTGGCCTGCTACGCCCGCGCGATGGACCACGTGGGCGTCATGGCCGGCGACCCGGTCTTCCGCTGGGTCGACCGCGTCATCCTCGACCTGCACTTCGACGCCTGCTCCTTCCAGAGGGACAAGGACCCCGGCCTGCACCGCGGGCGCGGCGTCGAGGTCACGAACCCGGCCGGCGGGCCGCCGGCGTACGTCGGCCCGCCGCACGAGGACGTCCCGACGCTCATGGGCGAGCTCGCCGATTGGCTCGAGCGCGGCGACCTCGACGCGCACGTCGCCGTGCGCGCGGCGATGGCGCACCTGCACCTCGTCTCCGTGCACCCCTTTCGCGACGGCAACGGGCGCATCTCGCGGATCGTCCAATCGCTGGTCCTCGCCCGGGACGGCCTGCTGGCACCGGAGTTCGTCTCGAATCGAGGAGCACTTGGGCCGCAACACCGGCGCGTACTACGCGACCCTTCAGAAGGTCCGGGGCGGGGCCTACCGACCCGATCGCGACGCTGCCCCGTGGGTGCGCTTCCGCGTCGAAGCGCACATCGAGCAGGCGCGCCGTCGACTCGACCAACTCGCCGAGGCAGGCGCCCGTTGGTCCGCGCTCGAGGCCCTGGTGGCCGCTCGGGGCTGGCCCGACCGACTCGTCATCGCACTGGAGCAGAGCATCTTCGCCGGTGTCGACCGCGCGTCCTACCGCGCCGAAGCCGAGGTGTCGGCGCCCACCGCGAGCAACGACCTCAGGCGGCTGCTCGACGCCGGCCTCGTCGTCCAGCACGGCAATGGGCGCAACACGCGCTACGTCGCGTCCGACGGCCTGCGCGCAGATGTTCAGCGGCGGCGCGCTGCAGGGACTGCGCGAGGGTGAGCGAGGGCAAGCGGCGCTTCGGTGCCGGGCCGATCAAGCGAGGTACGCGGACGGCCCAGGTACATGCACGTCGAAGCATCCGCGGTCGGCCCGTCCCTAACCGCGATCAGCGTCAGCCGTCGCACCCGCTGGGAGGTTACGCAGGGGTCCGAACCACCTCCCACCACCTCGCAGTTTCGCATCGCGTGACAAGGGGCGCTCCCGGCCGGATCGATCTGTGGCGACCTCGTGCCCGCGCCCGGTCCGTCTGCCGCCACAGGTACACCGTGGCTGTGGTCCGGGTCGATCTGTCAGCTCTTGGCGACCGATGTCGCGCTGGACAAGCTTGGGGCACGAGGCATCTCGGCCGGCGAAGTCCGGCAACTGCTCGGCAACGATCACGTCGTCGCCGGCAACCCGCGCGGCGGCGGTCAATCCGACACGCGCCGTCTGTTGCTCGGCGTCACCGACGGCGGTCGCGCGCTGACGATCGTGGTTGAGCGGACCATCGATCCGACGACCTGGCTGATCGTGACGGGTTGGAACTCAACGGCGGTCGAGCGTAACCTTGATGGACGGCGATGACCTTGAGTCCTTGGACAGACCCCGATCCGCAGCCCGGCGATTTCGACGCCGACCTGGCCAGGCTCGACCCGCGCTACGTCGAGCGCCGTGACGGCGATCCCGACGCGCGGCTGATCGTTCTCGTCGGCGTGGAGGGCGAGGACGCACAGCGACTGGAGCGCATTGCCGAGGCGCGCGGTCAGACCGCAGCCGACGTCGTCGCCGAACTGCTCCGAGACGCCGCGCGCGCACTCGCCTGAGCGACACGTCCCGAGCGCCCGCTGTCGGATCGCGCGAACAGGGCAGTCTCGCAAGGGCGCTGGAATCGCCAGATCGGGCGCCCGGAGCCACGACGGGTGAGCGACCTGGGTGGGCATCCCATGATCGCCTGCGACAATCGGACGGATGCCGACGCGTGGGAGGAGCGCTGCGCCTCCGCGATTCTGAAGCGCGCCCCGCGCGTAGGATGCGAACGTTCTGGACCGTACGCCTCTCGGCCGAGGGCCATCGCTAGGACCCGGCGACCGCCTTGTGTAGTTCGGCCGCGGTGCGTGTCTCCTCGACGATGTCGTGCATGGCGCGGAAGCTCAGCGCCGGCGGCCGCAACCAGGCGTCATCGGCCGCGCGCCTGACAGCGTCGGCGACGTCGTCGCGGTCACAGACGTAGATCACGCCCGAGAGCGTGCCGGCCTCGGTGTCGGTGTGCGCCTCGTACATCCGCAAGATGCCGACGACGCGGGCGCGGACCTTGCGCTGGGAGCTCGACCTCGATCGCGACCGGACCAGATCCGGTCTGGACTCCGAGATCCGGGCGGTGCGTACCTTCGCGCCCGATCCCTCCTGCAAATTCGCACGAACCGCTCGGCTGCAGGGACTTCGCGAGGGTGAGCGAGGGGACTCGAACCCCCGACCGCCTGGACCACAACCAGAAGACGCTAGATCGCGTCAGGTCGAAAAGCCCAGTATTCATGGGCATTTGGTGATGACAGGTCAGTGCTGGATTTCGTCAGTTTGGTACCCCGTAAGTACCCTGAGCGACCCCGTTTCGGAGTAGCATCGGTGCCGTGGCCGCCTCCTCCAAGCCCGCGCCGCGCCGCCCTCGCGGCACCGGCTCGCTGTTCATCAGGCGCGACACCGCGGGGCGCGAGGTCTGGTACGGCAAGTGGTGGGCCGGCACGACGCAGATCAAGCGCCGGATCGGCCCGAAGCGCGCGCCCTCGACGAGCGACGGGCTGACCAGGTCGCTGGCCGAGGCCGAGCTGCGCAAGATGATCGGCGCGATCGGGCCCGTCGCCGCGCGCAACGAGCGCGTGACGATCGCCGAGGTCGGCGAGCTGCTCGTCGCGCGCCTGCAGGCGATGGGTCGCAAGCGCGCGACGATCGAGACCTACGAGTCGTGCCTGCGCGTGCAGCTCTCCCCGTTCTTCGGCAACCGCCGGCTCGACAAGATCGGCCGCCGCGAGATCGAGCAGTTCATGGCGCACATGGCCCGCACCGGCCGCTCGCCGAAGACGACGCTCAACGCGCTCGGGCATCCTGCACTCGATCTTCGAGTACGCGCGGCGCGAGGGCTGGGTCGTCGCCAACCCCTGCACGCTCGTCGACAAGCCGCGCGTCGATTCGAGCAACCCCGACATCCGCTTCCTCGAGCGCGAGGAGCTCGAGGCCTTGTTGCGCAGCGTTCCCGAAGACGACCTCGGCCGCGTCGAGCGGCGCATGTACCTCACGGCGGCGATGACCGGCATGCGGCAGGGCGAACTGCTCGCGCTGCGCTGGCGCGACGTCGACTGGCCCGCCCGTCGCGTGCGCGTGCGGCGCAACTTCGTCCGAGGCGAGTTCGGCACGCCCAAGTCCAAGCGTTCCTCGCGCAGCGTCCCGCTCGCCGACCGCGTCGCGGGCGAGCTCGATCAGCTGCACCAGGAGACGCGGTGGCGCGGCGACGACGATCTCGTCTTCGCTCACCCGCACACGGGCAAGCCGATCGACCGCTCGAAGCTCTTGAAGCGGTTCAAGGCGGCGCTGAAGCTCGGAGAGGTCCGCGAGGTCCGCTTCCACGACCTGCGCCACACGTTCGGAACGCGCATGGCGGCTCAGGGCGTTCCCATGCGAGCGCTGCAGGAGATGCTCGGCCACCGCGACTTCAAGACGACGCTGATCTACGCCGACTACGCCCCGAGCGCGCGGGAGGCCGAGTGGGTCGAGGCCGCGTTCGCGGCGCCGGTGGCGTTGGCACCACTCGCGCCCGCCTCGACCGCTGAGGGAACATGACCGCCCCCTCCCCCGCGATCGTCGCGTTCACCTTGCACGCCGAGCGGCGCGCCGTCGAACGCCGCCTCGCGTTGCACGAGCTCGCCGAGCTCGTGCTCGAGCATCACGATCAGCGGCGACGCAACTCCGGCCAAGCAGACTGGCTCATCCGCGCGAACAATGTCGCGATCGCATACGACTGGCCGGACGGCAGCGACGCCACCACAGCCCTCGTCATCAGCGCGTGGCGGGAGTAGCCTGAGGAGAGCAATGGAATCCGAGAGCTACTACACGAGCGACGGTGACATCGCGTACATCCGCGTCAGGTCCCCACACGGACCCGTGCGCTCGGAGGAGCAGCCCTGGGGCCTGCGCGACTACGACGAGCAGACAGGCGATCTCGTCGGACTCGAAGTGTGGTCAGCCTCGAAGGTGCTCCCCGAGGAGCTCGTCGCCGCGCTCCCGCGCCTCGGAGGGCGCGGCACGAGCATCGAACGCCAGCCGGCCTGAACCCCGCCGACGGCAGCCCGCTCCCATGGATGCTCTCGTCGATGTCGTCGCCGTCGAGGTGATAGGCGACCACCGCCTCCGCCTGAGCTTCGAGGACGGCACCGTCGGCGATCTCGCGTTCGGCGAGCGCGAGTGGCGAGGGGTGTTCGAACCGCTCGCCGACCCAGCCTTCTTCGCCCAGGTGCGCGTCGCTCTCGAGGCCGGCACGATCACGTGGCCCAACGGCGTGGACATGGCGCCCGAGCCGCTCTACGCCGAGGCGCGACTTCACGGCGTCACCCAGCGCACGCACGGATAGCCGCTCAACCTGATTGACCGTCGTTCCGGCACGCACCGCCACACCGACCTCGCGAAGTCGCGATCGGGGCCCGTCGTTCCTTCCTGATCCCACTCCTACGCAGGCACCCCGCGGCCCGGGGTTCCCCCTGCGGATGCTCAGCCACCGCCAAGGCCTACCTGACCACCCGAACCATTTGAACAACGTGGGGGGCGGGTGGTCAGGTAGGCCGACGCGGATACGGGCGTGCATTTGCAGGGGGAACCCCGGGCCGAGGCCTCATCGAGGATGAGGCCTTTGCTGAGGCCTCTGCCGGGATGCTCGGGCACGACCTCACGCGAGTCCAGCGAGACGGCGGAGAAGAACCGCGTCATACCGAGCGCCTCCGGGACCCAACGGCGACCGGGGCGAGGCGTCCGTGCTCCGCGCCTATCGCAATCGAGCGCGTTGGGACGACGGTGGATGGCAACGACCAACCGTTCGATAGCCCTGCGGCCGACGGATCGTCGTCGTCGCTATAGGCCCTCGTTGCCGCGCGTGCAACGCACGTCGGCCCTGACCTGCGGCCGATGGGATCGTCGTGTCGTCGTCGTGGCGATGGGCCGCTACAGCTACGACAGTAGGGCCGACACTGACCCAGCACCTCCTGATCGCCGTTCGATCAGACGGGCGCTTCGACGATCCGGAGCAATGGCTCAGCCGGCCGGAGACCCCGATTTGCCGGACAGCCTAGGGTTTGGCGGATGCCGAGTTCGCTTTCAAAGCTCGCAACCACGCTCGAAGGGATCGGGCACGTACTTCGAGACCGACCCCTCGGCGTGCCTCCGTATCAGCGTTCGTACGCTTGGGGTCCCGAGCAAGTAGAGACCTTCTGGTGGGATCTACGAAGCGCGCTGGAGGCATCGCAGCCCGAGTACTTCCTCGGAACCATCGTGTACACGTCGGGCAACGGAACACCCGCGACTGTCATCGACGGGCAACAGCGCCTCGCAACTACGACGATGCTCTTCACCGCGATTCGCGACGAGTTCTTTAGGCGTGGCGATGCATACCGCGCCGCCGTCGTCGAGGGGGACTACATAGCGTCTCGCGAACTTCGTTCGGCGGAACTGACCCCGCGCGTACGGCTAAATAAGGAAGACGACGATTTCTTTCGCTCATGGATCCTTGCTCACCCGGACGAGCGACACGATCCAGGGGATCTCGTAGCATCGAACAAGCGCCTCAAGGACGCGTTGGAACTTCTGAGCAAGTTGCTGGACGAACACTTGGCCGCCGCTGGCCCGACATGGTCGGACACGCTAGTGCGGTGGATCGACCTGCTGGAGTATCAAGCCCGGGTCATCTCAGTCGAGGTATCGGACGATGCTGACGCTTTTCTGATCTTCGAGACCCTCAACGATCGCGGTCTCGATCTAACCGTCGCCGATCTGCTCAAGAACTACCTGTTCGGCCTTTCCCGTGACGACGTCTCACGAGTGCAAGCAGAATGGCTGTCTGTGCTGGAAACGCTCGAGACGTCCGCAACCGAAGAAACACTTACAATCTTCCTCCGCCACTACTGGACCTCACTCTACGGCGCGACCCGCGAGCGAGAACTGTATTCGCGGCTCAAGCAGCGCATTCGCACACGCGCTGCTGCTGTTTCGTTCACAGAGGCACTGGACGACGCTGCCGTCTACTACGCTGGGCTTCTGAATAGCGACCATCCGGTTTGGGACACCTGGGATGTTCGCGCGGAAGCCCAAACCCTGCTGAGACTCGGCCTGGAGCGGAACCGGCCGATGGTTCTGGCCGCGATGCAGCGCCTCGATCACGCGGAGTTCCCAAGGTTTCTTCGAGCGCTCATATCGTGGTTGGTCCGCGGCCTCGTCGCGGGCGGGATCGCGGAGGGCGGCACTGCCGAGACCTACTTCGCGGAGACGGCGACGAAAATCAGTTCAGGGCAACTGACAACGACACAGCAAATTCTGGAAGAACTCGCGCCGTTGATTGTCTCCGATCATGACTTTGAGATCGCGATGCGCACGGCGCGGGTAAGCCGAACGCGGATCGCGCGTTACTACCTCGCGGCGCTCGCTCGAGCGGAGGCGGGTGTCAGTGACGCCGCCCACATGACTGATGCTGACGAAGACCGCTGGACTCTTCAGCTCGCCCTCCCGCGTCGCGCGGATCCTGAGGACTGGCCCCAGATGCCGCCGGAGACGATCGGCCAGTTAGCGAATCGCCTGGGAAATCAGTTCGTGATCGAGAGGGGCACGGAGCTACCCGAGGATCCCTTTGAGCGCGCACTAACGACTGCGGCGACTGGCCGTCCCACACCGATGGACGTTTCTACATGGTCGCCCGACGAAATCAAGCATCGACAGGAGATGCTCTCGCAACTCGCTCCCGGAGTCTGGCCGCTCCTCCCGGACTAGGAATACGAATTGGTGGAGAACGGCCCCGGCATGGACCCGGTCGCGGCCATCGATGCAGCTTGGAGACGTCGGTGCCGTGAGGATGAGTTGCTGCTCCGGACAATGGGGCCCCCGGTGGACTCCGAACTGCCAGCGGCGCTTGCTGAAGCGGCCGACGGAGGCGACGTCCGTGGCGATCGAATAGGTCGCGAGGCGAGACGTCTCGTAACCGCGGACACCTCGGTGCTGGAAGCGATGAGGCAGCTATCCGTGCTGGCAGTGGCCGCGGCTGAACAGCTACCCCCCGAGCAGGGCGCGGGCCTGATCCGCGGTCTGGGCTTCGCCTTCGAAGCCATCGGTGTTGCCTACGTGTCCAGCGCCGAAAAGGTCGCCCAGACAGATCGGCTCACTGGGCTCCCGAATATGCGAGTGCTCGACCGCGACTTAGAGATGGCAGTTGCTCGGGTTGAGGCATCTGGTGGCTCGACTGCGATCGCCCTGCTCGATCTTGACGGGCTTAAGGTGGCGAACGATGACTTTGGCGGTCATTTCGCAGGCAATCACTACATCAAGCGGTTTGGCGCCGAGCTCGCCGCAGCAGCACACGAGTTGCAGGGGCGGGCATATCGCCTGCATGACGGGGGCGATGAGTTTTGCGTCTTGCTCAACGACTGCTCGCGCGATGCTGCTGAGGCCGCCCTAGAGCGGCTAGTCGATCGGGCCGACGTGGCCCCATTCTGCTACGGAGTCGCTGCCTGTCCAGACGACGGTCTGGATGCGCCCGCGCTGATGTTCATCGCTGACAAGGAGCGTCTGTACGCGATGAAAGAATCGCGCCCTCGGGAAGAGCGAGCGGCGAGCGCTCGGGCATGGCTTGAGTCCGATCACTGGGATTTCGAGCCAGGATCCGCCGCCAACGGCTGAGCCGACCGCCGTCCACGCTGCAGTTGGGCCCGGGATCACCGGACCAGCACCGGGCGCGCTGCGAACACAGACTTGGCGCGCTCCCGCTCCCCACCCACCAGACTTTGGTACCCCCTCGGTACCCTGACCCCCCACCAACCTCCTGCAAACTCGCACAAACCATCGCAATGCAGGGACTTCGCGAGGGTGAGCGAGGGGACTCGAACCCCCGACCGCCTGGACCACAACCAGGAGCTCTACCAGCTGAGCTACGCCCACCGTGCGCGTTCGAATGTAGCAGCGCGGGCGCCAGCATCCGGCGCCCAGGGTGCCGGTTCGCTAGATATATGGGCATGAGCTTCGAAATCGGCGATGCCGTTCCGTCCTTCACGCTGCCCGACACCGAGGGTGTCGAGCACTCGCTGCCGCTCGATCCCGCCCCCGAGGCGACGGTCGTGATCCAGATGTGCAACCACTGCCCGTTCGTGCAGGCGTGGAACCCGCGCGTCAAGGCGGTCGCCGAGGAGTACACGCCGCGCGGCGTGCGCTTCCTCGCGATCAACTCCAACGACTCCGTGCGCTTCCCGGCCGACTCGTTCGATCGCATGGTGCAGTTCGCCACCGACCAGCAGTGGCCGATGCCGTACCTGTACGACGAGGACCAGACCGTCGCCCGCGCGCTCGACGCGCAGGTCACGCCGCACCTGTGGATCCTCGACCGGGAGCACACGCTCGTCTGGACCGGCGCGCCCGACGGCGACCCCGGCGACGAGAGCGAGGAGGAGGACGCGGGCTACCTGCGCGAGGCGCTCGAGTCCGTCCTCGCCGGCTGCAAGCCCGCCATCGAGGAGCGCGCGCTGCGCGGCTGCTCGGTGAAGTGGAAGCCCGCACCCACCTAGCGAGAGCCCCGCACCAACCACGACGGCGCGGCTATGGCCCGGCGGTGAATCCTCCGCCCGCCGATCTGTCCCGACGGGCGAAGGTCAGCCGCCGCGCGCACGGCTAGGTTTCGCGCAGTGCGACTGTCGCCCGCCGACAAGGACAAGCTGCTGCTCTCGATGGCGGGCCTGATCGCGCGCGAGCGGCGCGCGCGCGGGGTCAAGCTCAACCATCCCGAGACCGTCGCGCTGCTGTCCTGCTGGATCATCGAGGGCGCCCGCGACGGGCGCTCCGTCGCGCAGCTCATGGAGGACGGCCGCCACGTCCTCTCGCGCGAGGACGTCATGGAGGGCATCGCCGAGATGGTCGACGAGGTCCAGGTCGAGGCCACGTTCCCCGACGGCCGCAAGCTCGTCACGCTGCACGAGCCGATCGCATGATTCCCGGGGAGCTGCGCGCGGCGCCCGGCACGATCGAGCTCAACGCCGGCCGCGAGACGATCGACCTCGAGATCCTGAACACCGGCGACCGCCCGATCCAGGTCGGCTCGCACTTCCACGTCGCCGACGTCAACACGGCGCTGCAACTCGACCGGGCGGCCGCCGAGGGGTTCCGCTTCGACATCCCCGCCGGCACGTCGCTGCGCTTCGAGCCGGGCGCCTCGCGCACGGTCTCGCTCGTGAAGCTCGCCGGCTCGCAGACCGTCCCCGGCCTACAGATCAAGGCGCCATGACGAGCATCGACCGCTCGCGCTACGCCGCGCTCTACGGACCGACCGTCGGCGACCAGCTGCGCCTCGCCGACACCGACCTCTGGCTCGAGGTCGAGGAGGACCGCTGCGTGGGCGGCGACGAGGCAGTCTTCGGCGGCGGCAAGACGATCCGCGAGTCGATGCTGCAGGGCGGCCGCACCGCTGCCCAGGGCGCGCCCGACACCGTCATCACGAACGTCGTCGTGCTCGACCACTGGGGCGTCATCCGCTGCGACGTCGGCATCCGCGCGGGCCGCATCGTCGCGCTCGGCAAGGCCGGCAACCCCGACATCGCCGACGGCGTGCACCCCGACCTCGAGATCGGCCCGACGACCGACATCATCGCCGGCGAGGGGCGCATCCTCACCGCCGGCGGGATCGACTGCCACGTGCACTTCATCTGCCCGCAGCTCGTCGACCACGCCGTCTCGGCGGGCATGACGACGCTCATCGGCGGCGGTACCGGCCCGTCGGAGGGCACGCGCGCGACGACCTGCACGCCGAGCCCGCGCGCGATGCACGAGATGCTCGTCGCGCTCGACAGCTCGCCCGTCAACGTCCTGCTGCTCGGCAAGGGCAACACCGTCTCCCACGACGCCATGATCGAGCAATTGCGCGCGGGCGCCGGCGCGATGAAGCTGCACGAGGACTGGGGATCGACCCCGGCCGCGATCGACGCCTGCCTGCGCGTCGCCGACGAGACCGGCGTCCAGGTCGCAATCCACACCGACACGCTCAACGAGGCCGGCTACCTGCAGTCGACGCTCGCCGCGATCGGCGGACGCACGATCCACGCCTACCACACGGAGGGCGCCGGCGGCGGCCATGCGCCGGACATCATCGAGATGGCCGGCCAGCCGCACGTGCTGCCGTCGTCGACGAACCCGACGCGCCCGCACACGGTCAACACGATCGACGAGCACCTCGACATGCTCATCGTCTGCCACCACCTCAACCCGCGCATCCCGGAGGATCTCGCGTTCGCCGAGTCGCGCATCCGGGCGTCGACGATCGCCGCCGAGGACGTGCTGCACGACCTCGGCGCGATCTCGATGATCGGCTCCGACGCGCAGGCGATGGGGCGCGTCGGCGAGACGATCATCCGCACGTGGCAGACCGCGCACGCGATGAAGGCCCGCCTCGGCGTCAGCGAGGGCGCGCGGGCCGACAACGACCGCCTCAGGCGCTACGTCGCGAAGTACACGATCTGCCCCGCGGTCACGCACGGCATCGACGCCCACGTCGGCTCGATCGAGGTCGGCAAGCTCGCCGACCTCGTCCTCTGGGACCCGGCGTTCTTCGCGATCCGACCGCGCCTCGTCATCAAGGGCGGCGCGATCGCATGGGCGCCGATCGGCGACCCGAACGCCTCGATCCCCACCCCCCAGCCGGTCTTCGGCCAGCCGATGTTCGCCGGCTCGGGGCGGCTCGCCGCGCGCAGCTCGATGGCGTTCGTGTCGCCGCTCGCGGCGCGCTCGGGCGACCTCGAGGCGCTCGGGCTGGAGTCCGCGATCGTGGCGATCGGCGACACCCGCCGGCTGAGCAAGGCGGACATGCCGCAGAACACCGCGTGCCCGGAGATCCACGTCGACCCCGACAGCTTCAAGGTCACGATCGACGACATCGAGATCGCGCCGCAACCGGTCTCCGAGCTACCGCTCGCACAGCGCTACGAGCTCTTCTGACGACATGAGCGCCGGCGCCGTCGCCTGCCTGCTGCTCGCCGACTCGCGCTTCCCGGCGGGCAGCTACGCGCACTCGCTGGGCCTCGAGCAGGCGGTCTGCGAGGGCTTGGGCATCACCGGCGTCGCGCCGTTCATCCGCGCCCGGCTGCGGCTCGTCTCCGGGCCCGAGGCCGCGCTCAGCGTCGCCGCCCGGCGCGCGGCCGGGAACGCCGGCGCGCTCGACGAGCTCGACGAGGAGCACGCCGCGCGCTGCCCGAGCCCCGTCCTGCGCGACGTCGCGCGGCGGCTCGGATCGCAGCTGCTGCGCAGCTCCGCGACCGCGTGGCCGAGCGCGACGATCGATCGCTACCGCGCCGACTCGACGACGACGCCGCGCCCCGTCGCGCTCGGCGTCGTCGGCGCCGCGGCCGGCCTCAGCGACCTCGAGGTCGCGATGGTCGCGCTCTACGACGACGCGGCGACGGTCGCGTGCGCCGCCCTCAAGCTGCTCGGCCTCGACCCCGCGCAGACGGCGCGCTGGCTCGCCGATCTCGCCCCGCGCATCGGGATCGTCGCGCGCGAGATCGCCGACGACCCGCGCCCCGTCTCCCAGCAGCCCGCGCCCGCCGCGGTCGGGCTGGAGCTCGCCGCATCGCGCCACGCCGATCGGACGGAGCGTCTCTTTGTCTCCTGACCGCGCCCTGCGGATCGGTGTCGGCGGACCGGTCGGCTCGGGCAAGAGCAGCCTCATCGCCGCGCTCTGTCGCGAGCTGGCGGACGAGATCGCCCTCGGCGTCGTGACGAACGACATCTACACGACCGAGGACGCGCAGTTCCTGCGTGCGACCGGCGTGCTGGCGGCGCAGCGGATCGTCGCGGTGCAGACCGGCTGCTGCCCGCACACGGCGATCCGCGACGACATCACGATCAACCTCGAGGCCGTCGAGGAGCTCGAGGCCGATCAGGGGCCGCTCGAGCTCGTGCTCGTCGAGAGCGGCGGCGACAACCTCACCGCGGTCTTCAGCCCGGCGCTCGCCGACGTCCAGATCTTCGTCATCGACGTCGCCGGCGGCGACGACATCCCGCGCAAGGGCGGCCCGGGGATCGCGCGCGCCGACCTGCTCGTCATCAACAAGACCGACCTCGCGCCGTACGTCGGCTCCGACGTCGACCGCATGCTCGCCGACGCCGCGGCCCGGCGCGGCGACCTGCCCGTCCTCGCGCTGTCGCTCGTCGGGCCGCCGCACGCGGGGCCCGTCGCCGCCTGGATCCGCGACCAGCTCGCCGCGTTCGCCCAACACGGCCACCTGCACTCCAGCGCGATCGGGGCGCCCGACCCGCACCACGACCATCCGCACGCGCACTCGCACTAGCGCGTCAGCGGTCGCGGTGCTCGCGATCGAGCGCACCGCGACCGGTCACGCGATCTCCGAGCTGCGCCGCGGCGAGCGGCTCGCCCCGCGGATCCTCGAGCGCGGCGCGGTCGTCCGCGCCGCCTTCGTGCCGACCCAGGCCGGGCCGCTGGCGGGCGATCGCGACAGCGCACGGATCGTCGTCGGCGCGGGCGCGGCGCTTGAGATCGAGCCCGTCGCGGCGACGCTCGCGCTGCCGGGCGAGGCGCGAACCGTCCTGCGCCTCCACGTGACCGTCCGCGCCGGCGGGCGGCTCGTGCTCGACGAGGGGCCGCTGATCGTCGCCGCCGGCGCGGACGTCGAGCGTCACTGCGTCATCGAGCTTGAGCACGGTGCCGTCGCCGCGGTGCGCGAGACCGTCGTGCTCGGACGCGATGGCGAGCGGCCCGGGATGCTCGACAGCACCCTGCGGGCCACCCTCGACGGCATGGCGCTGCTGCAGGACCGTCTGTGCTTCGCGGCCGGTGCCGACGACGAGGATGCCCACGTCGCGCTGGCGCCCGGGCATCGCGTCGTCTGCACGGCGTCGATCCTCGGGATGCGCCCCGGCGCGGACGGCGACCTCGCGGCCCCGCTCATGCTGCACGCGCCGGGGGCGCTCGTGCGCGCAACCGGCGTGGCGGCGTCGAGCGCGGAGCGCGCGATCGGCGGGCACTGGCGCCTGTGGTCGCGGGCCGTCCTCGGCGACGCGCGCTGAGGCTCGCCGAGGCTGCCCGCGAGACGGCCTCACACGGGCGTGCGCTCGCCGATGCTCCGACGCAGGAAGTCGACGATGTCCTGTAGCGGTGCCCCGGGAGTGAAGACCGCGGCGACCCCGAGCCGCTCGAGGTCGGGGATGTCATGAGCCGGGATCGTGCCGCCGAGGGTGACGAGCACGTCGTCGGCGCCATGTGCGCGCAGCAGCGACACGATGCGCGGGACGAGCGTCATGTGCGCGCCCGACAGGATCGACAGCCCGACGGCGTGCGCGTCCTCCTGGATGACCGTCTCGACGATCTGCTCGGGCGTCTGATGCAGGCCCGTGTAGATGACCTCCATGCCGGCGTCGCGCAGCGCGCGGGCGATGATCTTCGCCCCGCGGTCGTGCCCGTCCAGGCCGGGCTTGGCGACGACGACGCGGATCTTGTGGCCGGGACCGCGCGGCACCTCAGTACACCGGCGTCTCGCGATACATGCCCCAGACGGCCTGCATCGAAGCGATCATCTCGCCCTCGGTGACATGCGCGCGCGCGCACTCCAGCAGCGCCGGCATGAGGTTGCGATCCTCACGGGCCGCGTCGCCGCGCAAGCGGGCGAGGCTCGTCTCGACCGTGCCCGCGTCACGCCGGGCGCGGACGCCCTGCAGGCGGTCGAGCTGCTTGCGCTCCACCGCCGGGTCGATGCGCAGCGTCGCGATCTGCGCTTCGCCCTCGCTCTGGAAGCGGTTGACGCCGACGACGACGCGCTCGCCGCCGTCGATCTCGGTCTGCAGCTCGTAGCTCGCGTCCGCGATCTCGCGCTGGGGGAAGTTCTGCTTGACCGCCTCGACCATGCCGCCGAGCCGGTCGATCCGGTCGAAGTAGTCGTACGCGTCGCGTTCGAGGCGGTCGGTCAGCGCCTCCACGAAGTACGAGCCGCCGAGCGGGTCGATCGTGTTCGTGACGCCGGTCTCGTGGGCGATGACCTGCTGCGTGCGCAGCGCGATCTGCACGGCCTCCTCGGTCGGCAGCGCGAGCGCCTCGTCGTAGGAGTTGGTGTGCAGCGACTGCGTGCCGCCGAGGACGCCGGCCAGCGCCTCGATCGCCGTGCGCGTGATGTTGTTCAGCGGCTGCTGCGCCGTCAGCGAGACGCCAGCCGTCTGGGTGTGGAAGCGCATGAGCCACGACTTCGGGTTGCGCGCGCCGTACGTGTCGCGCAACTCGCGCGCCCAGATCCGGCGAGCGGCGCGGTACTTGGCGATCTCCTCGAAGAAGTCGATCTGGGCGTTGAAGAAGAAGCTCAGGCGCGGTGCGAAGTCGTCGACGTCGAGGCCCCGCTCGATCGCCTGCTCGACGTACGTGAGGCCGTCCTTGAGCGTGAACGCGAGCTCCTGCGCCGCCGTCGAGCCGGCCTCGCGGATGTGGTATCCGGAGATCGAGACCGGGTGCCAGCGCGGCATGTCCGTCGAGCACCACTGCACCATGTCGCCGAGCAGCCGCATCGCCGGATCGATCGGGAAGCACCACTCCTTCTGGGCGATGTACTCCTTGAGGATGTCGGCCTGGATCGTGCCGCTCAGGTACTCGGGCGCGATGCCGTCGCGCTCGGCCGCGACGACGTAGAAGGCGAGCATGATCGCGGCCGGCGCGTTGATCGTCATCGACACGCTGACCTCGCCGACGTCGATGCCGGCGAACAGCGTCTGCATGTCGTCGAGCGTGTCGACGGCCACGCCCTCGCGCCCGACCTCGCCGAGCGACAGCGGGTGATCGGAGTCGTGGCCCATGAGCGACGGCATGTCGAAGGCGGTCGAGAGCCCCTGCTGGCCGTTGGCGAGCAGGTAGCGGAAGCGCTCGTTGGTCTCCTCGGCCGTCCCGAAGCCCGCGAACTGGCGCACGGTCCACAGGCGTCCGCGATACATCGACGGGTACACGCCGCGGGTGAACGGATAGACGCCGGGCGACCCGATCGACGCGGGGTCGGGCAGGTCGTCCTCGGTGTAGAGGGCCTTGACCGGCTCGCCGCTGAGGGTCTTGAACGGTCCGTGACGCTCGGGCGACAGCCCGTACGCCGCGCTCCACTCCTCGTAGCTCGTCGGCGCGGCCGCCATCTGGGGTCGGATCACGCCGCTCACCCGCGCAGCGCCCTGGCCACGACGACGCGCTGGATCTCGTTCGTGCCCTCGTAGATCTGCGTCAGCTTCGCGTCGCGCATCATGCGCTCGACGGGGTACTCGGTGACGTAGCCGTAGCCGCCGAGCACCTGCACCGCCTCGATGGTGACGTCCATCGCGGCGTCGGAGCAGAACAGCTTCGCCATCGCCGAGTACTTGCCGAAGTCGGGCTCCCCGCGCTCGGCCTTGGCCGCGGCGCGGTACAGCAGCTCGCGCGCGGCCGCGCAGCGCGTCTCCATGTCGGCGAGCTTGAACTGGATGCCCTGGAGGTCCATGAGCGTCTGCCCGAACGCGACCCGCTCGCGCGCGTACGCGACGGCGTAGTCGGTCGCGCCCTGTGCGATGCCGAGCGCCTGTGCGGCGATCCCCAGCCGCGAGTGGTCGAGGGTGCGCATCGCGATCTTGAAGCCCTCGCCCTCCCCGCCGATGAGGTTGGCGGCGGGCACGCGGACGCCGTCGAGCACCGGCTGGCCGGTCGGCGAGCCGCGCATCCCCATCTTGTGCTCGAGCCGGCTGATCGAGAACCCGGGGCGATCGGACTCGACGAGGAACGCCGAGATCCCGCGCGAGCTCAGCGCGTCCGGGTCGCTGACGGCGAACACGACGTAGGCGTCGGCGACGCCGGCGTTCGTGATCCAGTTCTTCGCGCCGTCGAGCACCCAGTCGTCGCCGTCGCGGCGCGCCCGCGTGCGCATCGCGCGCGGATCGGACCCCGCGTCGGGCTCGGACAGCGCGAATGCCGCCAGCCACTCGCCGCTCGCCAGCCGCGGCAGCACACGCCGCTTGAGCTCGTCGGAGCCCGCGAGGCGGATCGGCAGCGAGCCGAGGTCCTGTACGGCGAGCAGCAGCGCCGACGACGCGCACGCGGTGGCGATCTCCTCGATGGCGACGCAGAGCATGAGCGGCCCGGTCCCGGTCCCGCCGTCGGCCTCGTCGAACGGCAGCCCGAACAGGTCGTGGTCGGCGAACAGTCGGCGGATGTCCTCCGGGAACTGCGCCGTCGCGTCGATCTCCGCCGCCCGCGGCGCAACGCGCTCGGCGACGATCTGCCGGATCACCGCCCGGAACGTGAGCTGCTCTTCGGTGAGCCCGTACTGCGGAACGACGTCCGCCGCGGCCGTGGTCATCGGTTCGCGACCGCGCCGGCGGCGACGACGCCGTAGTCATAGAAGCCGTGGCCGCTCTTGCGACCGAGCGCGCCGGCGGTGACCATCCTGCGCAGCAGCGGCGGGGGCGCATACTCGTCGCGGCGGTACTCGTCGTAGAGGCTCTCGCAGATCCCCTGGATGACGTCGAGGCCGATGAAGTCGCACAGCGCGAGCGGACCCATCGGATGCCCGCAGCCCATCGTCATGCCGTCGTCGAGGTCCTCGCGCGCCGCCTGGCCGGCGTCGTAGAGGCGGATCGCCGCCACGAGGTACGGGATCAGCAAGCGGTTCACGAGGAACCCGGCGCGGTCCTTGGAGCGGATCGCGTGCTTGCCGATCCGGGCCGCGAACGCCTCGGCGGCAAGCAGGACGTCGGGGCTCGTCGCGTAGCCGGGCACGATCTCGAGGATCCCCATGACCGGGACCGGCGCGAAGAAGTGCAGGCCGAGCACCCTGTCCGGGCGTGACGTCCCCCGCGCGAGGTCCGTTATCGGGATCGACGAGGTGTTCGACGCGAGGATCACCTCGCGGTCGAGCAGCTCGTCGAGGCGGCGGAAGACCTCCAGCTTGATCGCCCGGTCCTCCGTGACCGCCTCGATCACGAGCTCGCAGCCCCGCAGATCCTCGAGCCGCGTCCGGAAGCAGATCCGTTCGAGCGCGACGGCGGCGGCGGCGCGGCTGTGCTTGCCGCGGTTGACGGCCTTCGCCAGCGACGCCTCGATGCGCTCGCGCGAGCGCGCCATCGGCGCGTGCTCCGGCTCGTGGACGATGACGCGAGCGCCGGCGAGGGCGACCGACTCGGCGATGCCCGAGCCCATCATGCCCGCGCCGACGATGCCGACGACGTCCATGGCTAGGCGACCGCGCCCGCGGTGCTGAGGCCGGCGGCGTCGCGCAGCTGCTCGGCCTTGCCGGTCTGCTCCCACGTGAAGGTCGGTTCGTCGCGGCCGAAGTGCCCGTACGCGGCGGTCTTCTGGTAGATCGGCCGGTGCAGGTCGAGCTCGCGGCGAAACGCCCCGGGACGCAGGTCGAAGTGCTCGTCGACGAGCACGGCGATCCGGTCGGCGTCGATCTTCTCCGTGCCGAACGTCTCGACCATGACGCTGACGGGATGGGCGACGCCGATCGCGTAGGCGACCTGCACCTCGCAACGGTCGGCGAGGCCGGCGGCGACGAGGTTCTTCGCGACCCAGCGCGCCGCGTACGCGGCCGAGCGGTCGACCTTCGAAGGGTCCTTGCCGCTGAACGCGCCGCCGCCGTGACGGGCCATGCCGCCGTAGGTGTCGACGATGATCTTGCGCCCCGTCAGACCGCAGTCGCCGACCGGGCCGCCGATGACGAAGCGACCCGTCGGGTTGACGAGGAACTCCTTGCGCAACGCGTTGGTGTCGTACAGCTCGGCCGGCAGCGTCGGCAGCACGACGTGCTCCCAGAGGTCGTCGCGGATGCGGTCGCGCGTCGCGGAGTCGTGGTGCTGCGTCGAGATCAGCAGCTTCTCGACCGCGACCGGCACGCCGCCCTCGTAGCGCACCGACACCTGCGTCTTGCCGTCCGGGCGCAGGTAGTCGAGCGTGCCGTCGTGGCGCACGAGCGCGAGCCGCTCGGCGAGCCGGTGCGCGAGCGAGATCGGCAGCGGCATGAGCGACTCGGTCTCGTTGGATGCGTAGCCGAACATCATGCCCTGGTCGCCGGCACCGGCGAGGTCGAGCTCGTCGTCGCCCGACGGGTCGCTCTGCGCCTCGTAGGAGCGATTCACGCCCTGCGCGATGTCCGGCGACTGCTTGTCGATCGCGTTGAGCACCGCGCAGGAATCGGCCGAGAAGCCGAGCTCGGCATCGATGTAGCCGATCCCGCGGATCGTCCCGCGGACGATGTCCTGCACATCGACATAGGTCTCGGTCGAGATCTCGCCGGACACGACGACGAGACCGGTGTTGACGAGCGTCTCGCAGGCCACGCGGCCCATCGGGTCGTCGCGCATGACCGCGTCGAGCACGCCGTCGGAGATCTGGTCGCAGACCTTGTCGGGATGACCCTCGGTGACCGACTCCGACGTGAAGAGGTAGTCCTGGCGGGCGATGCTGGTCATGGTTGGCACTCCTGATCGCGGGTGTCGTGATGCGTGTCGGACTCGATCACCGGGTCAGCTCCGCCCGTGCGTGATCGAAGCGCGTCATCTGCTGCAGGTCGGCGACGCGGTCGTGCAGCTCGTCCGCCGCGAGCCGGGTGACCCTGTCGGCACCGAACTCCTCGACGTTGAACGACGCGATGGCCGTCCCGTACGCCATCGCTCGGCGCAGCGTCGCCTCGTCGTCGAGCTGGTCGAGGTGGCGCGCGAGATAGCCGACGAAGCCGCCGGCGAACGTGTCGCCGGCGCCGGTCGGGTCGACGACGGTGTCGAGCGGGTACGCGGGCAGCGCGAAGAAGCCGTCGGCCGTCAGCAGCGCGGCGCCGTACTCACCCTGCTTGGCGACGACCGCCGACGGGCCCCACGACAGCGCCTCGCGGGCCGCCGCGACGAGGCTCGGCTTGCCCGTCAGCTGGCGCAGCTCCGCGTCGTTGAGGATCAGGCAGTCGACGCCGGCGGCGATGACGTCGAGCAGCTGCTCGCGCGCCACGTCGATCCACAGGTTCATCGAGTCGAGCGCGACGAAGCGCGGGCCCTCGCATTGCGCGAGGACGTCGCGCTGCAGCGCGGGTTGGATGTTCGCGAGGAACAGGACCTCGGCCCGCCGCGACGCGGCGCTCAGCTTCGGCTCGAATGTCTCGAAGACGCCGAGTTGCGTGTCGAGCGTCTCGCGCGAGTTGAGGTCCCAGCCGTACTCGCCGGCCCAGAAGAAGCTCTTGCCACCCGCGACGTGCTCGACGTCGTCGGTGTTGATCTCGCGCGTCGACAGCACGGCGTGAGCCGCGTCGCCGAAGTCGTCGCCGACCGGGCCGACGACCCGCACCTCGTCGAAGAACGAGGCGGCGAGCGCGAAGTGCGTCGCGGCACCGCCGACCATCCGCTCGCGTGTGCCGAACGGGGTCGTGACGGTGTCGAAGGCAATGGAACCGACGACCGTGATGGGCATCGGTGCAGCATCGTGAGCGCCGCCGCCGAGCACACCTCCCGTCGGGGTGGTCTTGCCCTACCGAAGGGTGGGAGTGTGGGCCGGCGGGCCGTCGTGCATCGTCGAGCGCAGGTACCGCGCGCCGGCATCGGAGCGGTTGGAGGCCTGCATCTTGCGCAGGATGTTCTTGACGTGGAACTTCACGGTTCCCTCCGACACGAACAGCGCACGCGCGATGTCGCCGTTCGTCTTGCCGTCGGCCATCAGCCGCAGGACGTCGAGCTCGCGCGGCGTGAGGTGGGCCGCCGCGTCGTCCTCCGTCGGCTCGGGGGAGCTCGTGCGGTGATCCTGCTCCTCGGCGCTACCGCCGGAGAGGTCGATCGCGCCGTCGCTGAGCTCGTCGGCGCGCGCCTCGGCCCACGACGAGATGCGGCGGATCTCGCGGCGCTGGTCGCGCAGGCGCCGACGCAGCACGGCGCGTTCGAACAGCAGCGCGAAGCCCGCGGCGAAGTGCTCCAGGGCGTCGGCGTCCACCTGCGTCAACGATCGCCGGCCGGCCGGGCGGTCCCCGTGCAGGAACCCGACGACCGCCGCGTCGACGATGACCGGGGCCGCGACGTACGCGCTCCACCGCATCGTCTCGAGGAAGGCATAGCGCGCCGGCTGGGTGTGATCGATGTCGTCGACGATCCGCGCCTGGCGACGGCGCAGCAGCTCGCATTCGAGCAGCGGGTAGGACAGGCGCAGCGCGATGCTCCCCAGCCGCTCGCCGGAGCCGTTGACGTGCGCGGCGCTCGGGTGCACACGCTGGACGACGAGCGTGCCGTCCACGATCCTGCTCAGCACGACGCGGTCGAGGTCGGCCGCCGCCGAGGCCGCCGCGGGGCAGCGGTCGACGATCTGGCTGGCCGGCCCGAGCTCGGCGAGGGTGTCGAGCGCATCGCGAACGCGCTCGAAGGCGTCGAGGCGCAGGGCGCCGTCCGCGACCATCTACGACGCTCCGAGGTCCGCAGGCTCGCTCGCCCAGCGGATCTCCAGCAGGTACGCCACGACGAGGTCGTGCTCGCCGACGCGCGGGTGGCTGGCGTCGCTGAGCTCCTCGACGCGGGCGATCTGCGCCCGCTGCTGCGCGAGCTCGGGCGAGAACGGGAGGACCTCGTACGCGACGACACGGACCTCGAGGCCGGCGTCGGCGAGCAGTTCGGCGGTCCGCCGCTGCGACAGGATCGAGAGCTGCACGATGTAGGCGACCCCCTCGGGAGCGAGCGCTCCGGGGAGCTTCGTCAGCACCGGATCCAGCGGTGCGCGCCCCCAGTAGTCGATCGGCCTGTGCCCCGCGAGGTGCTGCTCGGGATGCACCGGCGTCTGCTCGACGCAGGCGACGATGACCTCGTAGCGCTCCTCCGGTACCCACGGGAAGATGTCGATCCGCGCCGCCGTCATCCGCTCGTCGACGCCGTTGCGATGGGCGTTGGCCTCGGTGTTGCGGACGGCGTGATCGTCGACGTCGATCGCGCGCACGTGCGCCGCGCCGTTGAGCGCGAGCTGGATGCCGAGGATGCCGGTGCCGGATCCGACGTCCAGGCAGCGCTGGTGCGCGCCGATCGCCTGGTCGTAGAGGTAGCGCCAGGCCATCAGGCTCGCGCTGTTGGGTGGCATGACGCCGGCGTCGGCAACGAGGTCGGGGAACGGCAGCGGATGCAGCGGGCGCCCGCGGCCGTCGGTCCACGGCGGCGCGGGCGCGGGTCCGCTGCGCAGGACGAGATCGGGCACGGGCAGGCCCCCGTTCAGCCGGTCGCGGCTGCGGCGATCGCCGCGCTCGGTGCGCTCGAGCAGCTCTCGCGCCGCGCCCACATGGGCCGGGCCCACGCCGCAGCAGCCGCCGATGATCTGCGCGCCCTCCTCGCGCCAGCGCAGCGCCATGTCGGCGTACTCGGCGCTGCCGACGCCCGGCTCGAAGTGCCAGCCCTCGTCGGTGTAGTAGCCGAGGTTCGGATACACGCCGAGCGGCAGGTCCGTGAAATCGCGCAGGTAGGACACCATCCCGTCGACGTGGTCGGGCGGGATGCAGTTGATCATCAGCGCGTCGATGCCCATCTGCTCGAAGCGTGCCGCCGCCCGGCCGAACGCGTCGCCCTCGGGACCGCCCCAGTGCTGGCCGTAGACGCTGCACAGCCCGTGCCGGCAGCGGCGGAACGAGAGCCACACCGGCAGGCCCGTATCGAGCAGGGAGCGGACGGTGCGAAACAGCGACGGCCGTACGACGGTGAGGGTCTCGAGCAGGATGAGGTCGGGTGGCTCGTCGGCGAACAGCCGCGCGAGCAGCCTGACCGTGCTCTCGCCCTCGGCGCAGTCGACGTCACCGTTGATCGAGAACGCGACGGCGCATTCCTCCTCGCGCCCGCCGTCGGCGACCGCCTGGCGCGCGAGACGCAGTCCGCGCCGCGCGAGGTCCATCCAGTGCACGGGCTGCGTCGAGTTCCAGACCGGCGCGACGCCCTCGAGCAGGGCACTGGGCAGGCCCCACGTGTTCGTCGAGATGACGTCACAACCGGCGTCGACGTAGCCGCGATGGACGTCGAGCACCGCGGACGCCTCCTCGACGAGGGCGCGCGTGCCCCAGAGCCGTTCGTCGAGCGCATGATCGGCGTCGCTGACGTGCGGCAGCTCGGTCGCGATCGCGCCGTCGAGAACGACGCACGTCCCCGCGCCGATCTTGTCGACGACCCGACCGTAGTGCCGCGAATGAGAGATCTGCACAGTTAGGGCGCGATTGATGAGACCGACCTGTCTCCCTCAACGACCGCGACCTTACGCTGGCAGGCACCGCCCGTCAACCCGGAGTTGTGCGCCGGCCGACCGCACGTCAGGCGGTCTTCTCGGCGGTGATGTAGGTCCAGCAGGCCTTGAACGAGTCGCGCCCGCCGAAGATCGTGTCGATCGCGTGACGCATGATGCGCAGACGATCGCCGACGGCCTCCTCCGACGGCTCCTCGCCCTCGATGCGCTTCGTGCCTCCGACCCACCCGAGCACCGCCTCGTGGTAGGCCGTCATGAGCTCGAACCACTCGTCGACGTTGGCGACGATCGTCTCCTGGCTGATGTCCGTCACCGTCAGCCCGTTGCGGGCCAGGGCGTCCGTGTAGAAGGCGAGCGCGCGCGGCTGGAGGAAGACGCGGTCGCGGTGGGTGTGATGGGCGCGCAGCCTCGTCGTGTCGTCGAGCACGGCGCGGTACTTCGCGTAGGCGGGGTCGCTTCGCACGAGGCTCTCGGCGAGATCGTTGATGACCCACACGGTCTCGTCGAGGATCCACTCGCCCGGCTTCGCGGCCGGGTTGCGCAGGTTGCCGGAGTTGATGAACACCTTGCCACCGGGCCTCAGCGCGCTTGCCCACGCCGACGCGACGGCGTCGAGATCCGGGTACAGATGGATCGCGTTGACGGCGGCGATCGCGTCGACGCCACGCTCCATCAGCTCGGGTCCGAGCACCTCGTCGAGCGACTGCAGGCGCTTCTCCTCCTTGATGAAGCGCAGCAGCCGGGCGGCGAAGCGCGGGTCGTCCTTGTACTTCTCGTGCGCGACGCGCAGGAACTTGGCCGACGCGTCGACGACGATCGTGCCGACCTCGCGACCGAAGATCCGCAGGCGCAGGCGGTCGAGCAGGATGCCGGTCCCGCCGGAGTAGTCGACGAGGATGTCGCCGTCCTGCAGGTGCGCCGCGAGCTGGTCGACGCTGAGGTTGAGGTTGTCGTACCAGCCATGCGCGTCGACCGAGTCGTAGGCCAGCCCCGCGTCGCTCAGCGGCGCGCGCGTCCACTCGGCGTCCGGGATACGCTCGAAGCCGGCAGGCCACGCGAACGAGGGCTGCGCCCGTTGCAGGTCGATCGGGTCGCACGTCGCCCGGTGCAGCTCGAGCAGCTCCTCGACTGCCGGCAAGCCGCCGCGGCCCCAACCGCAGTCCGTCGCGACGCCGAAGCGCCGGACGTAGCGGCTGGCCCAGCTGATCCGGGTGCGCGCGCCGACCTTGCCGTCCTGCGGGTGCAGCACGCCGAGGTACAGATCGGTCCGCGGGTCGAGGCGCAGCGAGCGCAGCGGCTCGAAGTACTCCTCCTCGGCCGCGGCCGGGACGGGCATGTGGATCCAGTTCAGCGGCCGGTCCAGCGCCGACGCGAGCGCGTTGGCGACGTCGACGAGCTTCGCCGTGTCGGCGGGAACGGTGAAGTGACCGTGGTAGTCGTCGCCGTAGCAGAGGTGGAAGCCGAGCTCGACATCGGCGGGCACGTCGCGGCTGATGCGCAGCAGGCGCTCGAGCACACCGCCGCGGACCCCGCCGAACCAGGCCGGGCTGACGCCTTCGATCAGCGCGAACTCCAGCCGCGTGTCCCACTGCAGCGCGAGCTGGTCGTGGGGCACGGCCGCGAACAGCGTCTGCAGCTCGCGCAGCACGCGTGCCTCGTAGACCGGCTCGACCTGCGCCTGGTGCTCCGGATCGATGAACGCGCTGACCGGGGCCAGCGGCGTCGGCAGCGAGACCTGGAAGCGCACGTGCGGCGGGATGACCGCGTCGCGCTTGAGGCGGGCGAAGACGGCATAGGAGGCGATGGCAGCGTCGGCGAAGCCGAGGTTGCCGAGGACGATGTCCTCGGCGCGCTCGCCGTCGCGCAGCCGCAGCTTGGGCAGCGTGCGATACGTGTCGGCACCGGGAGGGCCGACCTCGAACTGCGGCAGCGCGCTGAACACCGGGTACTGCCAGAGGATCCAGTCCGAGCGCGGACCCGGCTCTCCGTCCGGCAGTCGCCGTAGGCGGTCGCCGAGGACCCCGGCGGTGCGGCGAAAGACCTCCTCGACACTGCCCAGCGGCACGCTGCCGACCAGATGCGCGCCCGCCGGGATGTGTGGAGTGAGTGCCTCCACCGCGTCGTCCGGCTCAGTCTGCGTTGCCATCGTCGCGATCGTCGCGTGCTCGGTCATCGTGGGTCGTCACCTCTCGGTCGTGGTCCGGCTGCCACCTCGGCTACCGGTCCGGTCCGCGTCTTGTCGGCGCGGGGACCGGACGACGGCGACGATACGTCCGGCCCGGTGGGCCAACAACGCGCCGGAAGGGGTGAATCCCCTGCTCGATGGGGCAGTCGTGCGTGCCATCCCGCGACGGTGCTGCTAGAGACCCGACCATGGCCAGCACCACGAGGGAGGCTGCGTGACGTCCGCCCACATCATCGGATCGGCTGCGACCCGCTGCGGTCGTTTTCCCGACGCCACGGTCGCCGGCATGGCGGTCGAGGCGCTCGACGCGGCGCTCGCCGACGCCGGTCCCGGCACCGGTCGCATCGAGGCGATCTTCTTCTCCAACGCGCTGTCCGGCCTCCTGACCGGCCAGGAGTGCGTGCGCGGGCAGGTCGCACTGCGCCACTCGCGCTACGGCGGGATCCCGACCGTCAACGTCGAGAACGCGTGCGCGAGCGGGTCCACGGCGCTGCATCTCGCGTGCATGGCGATCGACTCGGGCATGTACGAGACCGTTGCCGTCGTCGGCTCGGAGAAGATGTCGCATCCCGACAAGCGCCGGTCGATCCAGGCGCTCGCGGGCGCGGCGGACGTCGACCTGCTCGTCGACGCGCCCGACGACCACAGCGTCTTCATGGACAGCTACGCCGAGCGCGCACTCGGGCGGATCGAGCGCGACGGCTGGCGGCCCGCAGACTTCGCCGAGGTCGTCGTCAAGAGTCGCCACCACGCGTTGACGAACGTCGGCGCGCAGTTTCGCAAGGCGACGACGGTCGACGAGGTGCTCGCCAGCCGCATGATCAGCGCGCCGCTCACCCTGCCGATGTGCTCGCCGATCGGCGACGGTGCCGCGGCGCTGATCGTGACCGGCGCCCCGAACGGAGCCGCCGCGCCGATCCGCGTGCGCGCGAGCGCGCTGAGCTCCACCGGCGGCCCGGCGCCGGGGTCCGTCGTGCAGCGCGCGAGCGTCACGGCCCGCGAGCAGAGCGGGCTGAGCGCCGAGGACGTCGACGTCATCGAGGTGCACGACGCGACGGCGTCCGCCGAGCTCGAGGCCTATGAGCATCTCGGCCTCGCGCAGCCCGGTGAGGGCAATCGCCTCATCGCGTCGGGCCGTACCGCCCTCGGCGGAGCGCTGCCCGTCAACACGGGCGGGGGCCTGCTGTCGCGCGGGCACCCCGTCGGCGCGACAGGGGTCCTGCAGGTCGTCGAGCTCGTCGCGCAGCTGCGTGGACGGGCCGGCGAGCGCCAGGTGGATCTGGACCCGCGGCTGGCCCTGGCTCAGAACGCCGGGGGCTTCGTCGAGGGAGACAACGCGGTCGCTGTCATCACTGTGCTCGAGCGCGAGCGCTGACGGGAGCAGTGCGGACGGCAAGCAGGCGAGAGAGACCAACACGAGGAGACAACGCATGACCGATTACGATCCACGGACCGACACGGGCATCCCCACGGAGCCGGTTGGTTCACTTCCGCGGCCCAACAGCCTGCAGCAGGCATACGCGCAGTACGACGCCGGTGACATCTCCAAGGAGGACCTGGAGACCCAGCAGGACGCGGCGTGCAAGGACTCCATCGAGCGTGGCGAGGCGACGGGCGCCCCGATCATCTCCGATGGCGAGCAGCGCTGGTCGAGCTTCGCGACGTACCCGATCGCAGACACGCTGGCCGGCACCGGCCTGGCGGCAGGCCTCGGCCCGGGCGGTCAGTTCTTCGCGATCTTCGCCGACGGCCACGGCCGTCAGCTGCCCAAGCTCGTCAGCGGACCATTGAAGTACAACTTCTACGCCGCCGACACCCTGGCCAAGTCACTGCCCTACGCGACCAAGCCGATGAAGCAGGCCGTCATCGCCCCGTCGATGCTCGCCCTGCTGTACCCCCTGAAAGATCCGGTCGAGGGCTATGACCGCGAGACCTTCGAGGAGGACATCGTCCAGGAATGCGTGACCGACATCCGCAAGGCCTTCGAAGCCGGAGCCGCGAGGGTCTCGATCGACTTCACCGAGGGGCGCCTGGCGACCCGTGAGGACCCGCGCAACCCGTGGACGGGTGCCGGCCTGCTGCCGCACTTCATCGACCTCAACAACCGTGTGCTGGCGAACTTCTCAGACGCCGAGCGCACGAAGATCGGCATCCACACCTGCCCCGGCGGTGACCGCGACTCGGTGCACTCCGCCGACGTCCCCTACAACAACCTGCTGCCCGAGATGTTCAAGATCAACGCCGGCTACTTCCTCATCCAGTGCGCCTCCGAGCGCGACAAGGACCCGGTGTTCGAATCGATCGGACAGCACAGCCGCGACGATCAGATGTGCTACATCGGCGTCACGAACCCCGGCAACCCGCGTCCGGAGAGCGCGCAGGAAGTCTGCGACATGCTCGTCCGCGCCGCCGACTTCATCCCCAAGGAGCGCCTCGGCTCGACCGACGACTGCGGATTCTCGCCGTTCTCGATCGACGAGAAGCCCAACCACGGATCCCCCGACTACGCCCGCGAGATCGCCTTCCAGAAGATCACCGCCCGCGTCGAAGGCACCCGCATGGCCGCCGAGAAGCTCGGCGTCAGCTGATCACCACCGCGCGGCACTGAACGACGCGGGTCCGGAGTGGCGCTCCGGACCCGCGTCGCTTCGGTCGATCAGTTCGGCCGCGACATCCCGAATGTGTATGCGCCGCTGCCCGTCCTCGCCAGGATCCGCCAGCGGTAGGTCCCGGCGGTGCCGGTGTACGAGATGTCCTCGTTGGGGCTCGTGGTCGTTGCCGAGGCGACGGCGGTCCAGAAGATCAGGTTCCGCTTGTCGAGGATGAGGTCGAAGTTCGCCGCGGCCGGCCCGCGCAGACAGCCGCGGTGCACGCCGGACGTCGTCGTCGTGTACGTGGTGCCGCCCGGCTGAACCGCCGTCGCACCGGCCGACAGCGTGCCGCTGAACACCTGCGCGAGACCGCAGCCTGGCGGAGGAGGCGGCGGCGGACCCGGCGGTGGCGGCGGTGGTGGTGGTGGTGGTGGTGGCGGCGGCGGTGGTGGTGGTGGTGGTGGTGGTGGGGTCACCGTGCCCGGCGGCGAGTACAGCAGCCGGTTCGGCGAGCCCGTGCCGGGGGTCGTGACCTTGCCGGTCGTCGCGTTGGCGATCAGCGTGTTCGTGACGCTGGCCGGCGAGGCCGACGGGTTGGCCTGCAGCACGAGCGCCGCGGCGCCCGTCACGTGCGGCGTCGCCATCGACGTACCGCTGATCGTGTTCGTCGCCGTGTCCGACGTGTACCACGACGAGAGGATCCCCGAGCCCGGTGCGAAGATGTCCACGCACGTCCCGAAGTTCGAGTACGACGCCCGCGCATCGGTCTTCTCGGTGGCCCCGACCGTGATCGCGTTCGCGGCCCGCGCCGGCGAGGTGTTGCAGGCGTTCTGGTTCTCGTTGCCGGCCGCGACCGCGTACGTCACGCCGTCGGCGACCGAGTTCTGGACCGCCGTGTCGAGCGCGTTCGAGGCGCCCCCGCCGAGGCTCATGTTCGCGACCGCCGGCTGACCGGGGAGGTGGTCGTTGGTGACCCAGTTGATACCGGCGATGACCCCGGATGTCGAGCCGCTGCCCGAGCAGTCGAGGACGCGGACACCGACCAGCGTGACCTGCTTGGCGACGCCGTAGGTCGATCCGCCGACGGTCCCGGAGACGTGCGTGCCGTGCCCGTTGCAGTCGTCGGCGGGTGTGTTGGCGTTGACCTCGTCGACGCCCGAGACGGCGCGACCGCCGAACTCCGCGTGCGTGAAGCGGATGCCGGTGTCGATGATGTACGCCTTCACCCCGAGACCGGTCGGCGTGTAGTTGTAGGTGCTGTCGAGCGGCAGGTTGACCTGGTCGATGCGATCCAGCCCCCACGGCGGGTTCGCCTCGGACGTCGACGCCGTCACGATGCTGTCCGCCTCGACGTAGGCGACGTCGGGGTCGTTGCGGACCTCCGCCAGCGCGGCGGCCGGCAGCGTCGCGGCGTAGCCCTTGAGCGCCCGGCCGTAGTCGCGGTTGACCGTCCCGCCCTTGGCTCGGGTGCGCCCCTTCGTGCGCTCCCGTGCGGCGTCGGTCGTCCCGCTCTTCATGACGACGATGTAGCGACCGGGGATCGCACGCGCGTTGTTTGCGCCCGTCAGCGGAGCGGCGGCTTGCGCGACGCCGCTCAGCGGCAGCACGGCGGCGGCGACGGCGACGGCGACGGCGACGGCGAGCGCCCTCGTCGTGATCTTGGACGTCAGGCGATCGTGTCGTTCATGACAGCTCATGGGAGATCGAATCGTAGCCGCGCCAACGGGCAAACGACAACGATCATCTGACCGGCGGTGACGCGGACGTCCACCGCTAGGATCCTGGCCGTCCAGTAGAGCCACTTGGGGAAGCATGGGAGGCGGGAACATGATGGTGCGCGCAGGCGTCGCCTTGGCGACGGTCGGGCTGATACTCGCGCTGGCCGGGCCGGCGCAGGGGGCGACGTTCACGAGGAACGCCGGGACCACGCAGACGTTCTCGAACAGCGCGTCGATCCCGATCGACGACGGGCACTGCGACGTCGGCACGCCCGAGGACTCCTACCAGGGGACCGCGAACCCGTACCCCTCGACGATCGACGTGTCGGGGATGAGCGGACCGATCACGGACGTCAACGTCACGCTGAAGAACCTCTCACACCGCTACCTGCAGGATCTGCGCGCGCTGCTCGTCAGCCCCGACGGCAAGAAGGTGCTGTTCCTGCACGGCGCCGGCGACGGCGAGGTCGACGACGTCACGTTCAAGTTCGACGACGCCTGGGACGACGAGGCGCTGCACACGTCCGGCAGCGTCGCGCCGAGCTTCGGCGACCTCGGCTGCCCCTTCATCCCGCAGTCCGCGTCGCTCCCGGATCCCGCCCCGGCCGGACCGTACGACGAGACCCTCGGCGCCTTCAACGGCAGCGAGGCCAACGGGCAGTGGAAGCTCTACATGATCGATTTCTTCGATGACGAGGTCGGCGTCGTGGACGGCGGCTGGAGCCTCGAGGTCACGACCGGGATCACGATCAACGACGGCGAGTGCCGCGACGGCCAGCCCGCTCAGGTGGCCGCGAGCTCGTACCCGTCCACGATCGACGTCGCCGGGCTGGCGGGCAACGTCACCGACGTCAACCTGACGCTGACGAACTACTCCCACCAGGTCCCGGGCGACGTGCGGATGCTGCTCGTCGGCCCCGCCGGGCAGAGGGTGCTCGTCCTGCACCACATCGGGACGATCCCCGACGCGCTGCTCGACAGCGCGATCGAGGACCAGACGCTCGTCCTCGACGACGGGGCGCCGGGGCCGGTCCCGATCCCCATCGTGAGCGGGACCTACAAGCCGACCCAGCTCGACACGGAGGACAGCGATCAGATCTGCTCGCTGCACTTCCCGGCGAGCTCGTCGCTGCCCGCGCCCGCCCCGGCCGCGCCGTATGCATCGACCCTCGCCGCCTTCGACGGCACGGCGCCGAACGGCACGTGGAGCCTCTACATCATCGACGACTATGGCGACGCCGCCGGGTCGCTGGACGGCTGGAGCCTCGACATCACGACCGATGACGCGTACGCGAGCGTCGTCGCCGCGGACGCACCGGCCGGCTACTGGCGCTTCGGCGAGCCATCAGGTTCGACCGTGCAGCTCGATTCATCGGGGCACGGCAACAACGGCACGTACCTGGGCGGCGTCGCGCTCGCGCAACCCGGCGCGCTCGCCGGCAACCCGAACACCGCGGCGTCCTACGACGGCGTCAACGACACGAGCCGCATCCCGGACGCGTCGTCGCTCGACGTCGGCCCGCAGTTCACCGTCGAGGGCTGGGTCAGGCGATCGTCGACGACCAAGAGCGTGGAGCTCATGAACAAGGGCGGCAACGGCTTCCAGCTCGTCGTCATGAACGCGGGCTCGGGCAACAAGGTGTTCCTGCGCAAGGCGAACATCACGACGCTCGCCCAGTCGACGGTCCCGGTGCTCGCCGACGGGCGCTACCACCACATCGCGGCGACGATCAACGGCGCCGGGAGCACGGCGCGGATCTACGTCGACGGGGTCGACGCCACCGACGGGCTGCCGGCCGGTGCTGCGCAGGTCATCCAGGACACGCCGTTCCTGCTGACGTTCGGGATCGCGGCCAGCACGGAGACGAAGTTCGACGAGTTCGCGCTGTACGACGGGGTGCTGAGCGGCGCTCGGATCGCCGCGCACCACGACGCGGGCGTGGGCGCACCGTAGGCCGCGGGTCGTGGGCGGCGCCACCCGGCGCCGCCCCGCGTCATCCGGTCCAGCGCTCGCTGCCCTCCTCGCCGGGCTCTCCGGATCTCGTCAGCGCGAGCGAGCGCGCGACGCGCTGCGAGGCCTCGTGGCCCGGGTCGATGTCGGCGAAGAGCCGGTCCGCGCCCTCCTCGCGCAGCCACGCGATCATCGCCGCGGCCGCCTCGCGCGCGTAGCCGCGTCCCTGGAACGCGGTGCCGACGATCCAGGCGAGCTCGGCGACGACGTCCCCCGCCGAGACCCTCAGCGTCGCCTGCATGCCCCCGATCGCCGCGCCGCTCGCGCGCTCGCGCACGACCCAGTTCAGCCAGCGATCGGACGCGCTGACCGACCACCCTCTCACCTGCTCGTGGTAGCGGTCGCGCAGCTCCTCCAGCGTGCGCGGTGCCCCGCCGATGAACGCGTGGAGCCGCTCGTCGTCGAGCAGCGCGGCCATCTCTTCGGCGTGCGCGACGCGCAGCGGCTCCAGCGAGACGCGCACGGTCTCGAGCGGCGGCGCGGGCGGCCAGTCGACGAGGGCGCGCATGGTGGCAGCGTAGATCAGCGCGTGATCGTCACGCGGACGCCGGGCCCGATCCGCGCGGCGAGCCAGCCGATGGCGCGGTTCGCGAGGCGAACACAGCCATGCGATACGGCGGTACCCGGTATGCCCCCGAGCTGCTGCACCCCATGGATCCCGATCTGCCCGGGCCCTCCGTCGAACTCCTGCAGCACGGCCGAGCGCGCGCTCGTCGCGAGCGCGAACGGCCCGCCCGAGCCGCCGGCTGGCACCCGAACGCTCTCCTCCACGAAGAAGCGGCCGTGCGGCGTAGGTGTCGACGGCTTGCCGACGACGGCGCGGAAGGCCCGCGCGATCCGTCCGTCGCGGTAGGCGATCACCCGCCGGCTGGCGGTCCTCACGACGAGCCTCCAGCGCGTCGAGCCGCGCTGTGTCCCACGCTGGACGATCCATCCCTGACGCCCGTTCGGCCTACCGGGGACCATGACCCGCAGCCAGCGCGCGCCGTCCGCCGCCGTCGCGTGAGCCGTGACGGGCAGCACGGTCGCGCCCCCGGTGATCGGACGCCAGGGCCCGATGACGGCGACCGCGGGCGATCGCGACCTCGCGGAGGCATGAACCGTGTGGGTGCTCATCAGCCGCGCGAGCTGCTGCGCCGCGGCGGCGGGCGCCGCGGCACGGGCGGACGCCGATACCGGCGCCGGCGCGATCCCACCGATGGCCCACGCGAACGCGATCGCCGCGGCCAGGCACGCGGCGACGGCCCGGCCGCGATGACCGCGCTCCGCCACGGCGCCCGTCCCGGCGCGCGGCGGCGTCAGCGAAGTCATCCGGCGGCTTCGTAGTGCACGTGACCGGCGTCGTCGAGCTGCGTCACGACGAAGCGCGTGAGCCCGTGCGTGGACATCGTCGCGCAGTTGAAGACGAGCCCCTTCTTCTGATGCACCCCGGCGGGACAGCTCACGTGGACGCGCTTCTTGCGCTGCGCGAGGCTGCTGGACTCGATCGCCCGCTCGACCTTCTCGGTGTTGAGGATCGTGGGCGTCGCCGCGTCTCCGCACGACGCCACGGCGAGGCCCGCCGCGGCGAGCCCCCCCGCGACCAGGGTGCGAGCGAGCCAGCGGCGACTCGCCCTGCGTGTGGGCGTCCTGCCTCCGGCTTGGCCGTCGTGCACATGCATTTCTAGCCCACCTTCTCGATGACAACGGATGCGTTCGTGCTCGTCTGCGTGCCGCCCGCCAGGGTCTGCAACGTGACCGCCGCAGCGGACGAGTGGTTGCGTACGGTCAGAACGTCACCCGACGCGACGTTCACGATCACCTGTCCGGTGTTCTGCTGCGTGCCGGCGCCGGAGCCGTAGACCGACCCGTCGACCAGCGCGCCGTTGAGGAACAGCGCCATCTGGCTGGGCTCGACGCCCGACACCGAGAACGTGAGCTTGTAGACACCGGCGTTCACGAGCTGGATGCCGGCCGTGCCAGGAGCGTGCGTCACGCCCGGGGTCATCGGCCCGTTGTGGTCGAACGTGATGTCAGCCTCGATCGCGACGACCTGCGCGATGTGGTTGTAGACGTAGGCGTACTCGGAGATGCCGCCGGACCCGGCCGCACCCGTCGCACCGGTCGCGCCGGTCGCTCCCGCCGCGCCGGTCGGGCCGGCCGGTCCGGTCGACCCATCGGCTCCGGCCGGGCCGGTCTGCCCGTCGGCACCCGGGGAGCCGGCCGAGCCGGGCGCCCCGTTGCCGCCGGTGGCCCCGACCGAGCCGTTGGCGCCGGTGGCGCCGGTCGCGCCGGTCGCGCCCGGCGTGCCCGCGGCGCCCGTCTCACCGGCAACGCCCTGCAGGCCCTGGTCGCCCGTGGCACCCGCTGCGCCCGTCGAACCCTGAATGCCCTGGCTGCCGGTCGCACCCTGGCCGCCCGTCGCGCCGGTAGGGCCCTGGCCGCCGGTGGCGCCGGTGGCGCCGGTAGGGCCCTGGCCGCCCGTGGCGCCGGTGGCGCCGGTAGGGCCCTGGCCGCCCGTGGCGCCGGTGGCGCCGGTAGGGCCCTGGCCGCCCGTGGCGCCGGTGGCGCCCGGCGTGCCGGCTGCGCCGACCTCGCCTTGAACGCCCGTGGCACCCGTGGCACCCGTGGCACCCGTGGCACCCGTGACGCCCTGGGTGCCCTGTGTGCCCGTGGCACCAGTCGTACCCGCGGCGCCCGTGGCTCCGGCGGGGCCGGCGGCCCCGACATCACCCTGCGAGCCGGTGGCACCCGTCGCGCCGGCGGACCCCGTGCTGCCCTGCGCGCCGGTGGCTCCGGCCGAGCCGGGCGGGCCGCCAGCACCCTGCGCTCCGGCGATGCCCTGCGGACCGGCGGCGCCGGGCGTGCCGGCCGCGCCGGCCTCGCCTTGAAGTCCTGTCGCTCCCGTGGATCCAGCCGTGCCGGTGGCGCCCGTCGAGCCCGCCGAACCGGTCGCCCCGGTCGGACCCGCTACGCCGGTGGCTCCGGTGGAGCCAACGGAACCCGTCGATCCGGTCGGTCCGGCAACGCCGGTCGCTCCGGTCGAGCCCGTGGATCCGGTCGCCCCGCTGGGTCCTGCGACGCCCGCCGCGCCGGTCGGGCCTTGTGAGCCGGTGGCCCCGGTGCCGCCCGCGGCTCCGACGTCACCCTTGACGCCCTGGATGCCGTTGGCGCCCGATGGCCCGGTGGCGCCCGTCGAGCCAGACGGACCGGCTGCCCCGGTCGCACCGGTCGAGCCCGACGGACCGGCTGCCCCGGTCGCACCGGTCGAGCCGGATGCCCCGGTGGGCCCGTTCGGTCCCACGACGCCCACGCCCGCAGGTCCCGCTGGTCCGGCCACCCCCTGAGCGCCGCGCGGTCCCGCCACCCCGGCGGCGCCGATGTCGCCGGCCACGCCTTGCAGGCCCTGCGTACCCGTGCTACCCGTGAAGCCGGTCAATCCATTGGCGCCTGTTGCGCCGGTGGCACCGGTTGAACCGGCGGCGCCCTTCGCGCCGGTCTTACCCGCTGCGCCGGTCTTGCCGGCGACGCCCTTGGGTCCCCGCTTGGCGCTCTTCGCGGTGCATTTCGGCGTCTTCGCGGGCGTGCACCTGCTCGACGTCGTCTGCGTCCGGACGCTGCCGGCCAGAGCGAGCTGATTGCCCTTTGCGTTACAGGGCGGAAGTGGTCGGGTCGGGCAGACTGCCGCGACGGCGACTCCGACCGGGCCGAGGACGGCGATCGCGCTGAGCGCGAGGATCAGCAACCTCCGGAATGGGGCATGCATACGAACCTGGCTTTCCGACCGGATCCGCGCGCGGCGGTGTCCGAATCACTCGTGGGCTCAGGGAAGCCAGGTCGGCCGGCGATGCGACCAGCCACAGAACAGCGACCGTGATTTGGCGCTACATGTGGTCCGTACGGCGCCCCGTGCTCTGCCACTTATCCGTACCGCGACTCTGTGAAGGTTATCGGCCGCAACCCCTCGTTCTGAACCCTCCCAACGGAGGATCTTTGGTGCGCCGCAGCTAGCCGATGAGGCTGCGGCGCATCGCCTCCGCGACCGCCGAAGCACGATCGGAGGCGCCGAGGCGGTCGTAGATGCTCTCGAAGTGGCTCTTCACGGTCGTCTGGCTGATGAACAGGCGTTCGGCGATCTCGCGACCGGAGCACCCCTCGGAGGCGAGCCGCAGGATCTCCAGCTGGCGTGGCGTCAGCGTCGTCACGTCGAGCTCGCCGTGGCGGTGTGCGAGAAACTGGCCAAGCTCACTGCCGACCGCCCTCAGCGACAGCATGAACCGGGGAGTGTGCCTGACGACCTCGCGGGAGTTCAGCTCGATGACCGCGAGCACCTCGGCGGCGTACACCAGCGGGAACGCGACGGCCCCATGCAGTCCCGCCCGCCCCGCTGCGACACGACGGCTGTACGTCGCATGTGACTGGACATCGACGACGTTGACCGCATGGCCAAGGTCCCACACCGCCCCGGGCAGGCAGGCGCCACGCCGAAGCCGCAGAGCGCGGGTCTCCGACGCGAAGCCGGCTGCGTCGTACGCGGGGCTCGTCCAGATCGCGCGTGCGACGAGCGCCTCCCCCGCCGGCACCCACAACGTCGCGGCGCTGAAGTCCAGCGCCTCGGCGAGCGCGCTGAGCAGCCGCGGCGCCCCGGTCTCGAACGACTCCCACGCGTGCAGCGCCCCGGATACCGCGATGTGGGCCGCGATCTTGTGATCGGCCTCGACCTCGTCGGTGACGTCCTCGACGACGCCGGCGATGGAGCTCGTGACGCCGTCCGTCGTGCGGGTCGACGTGACCGTCGATCGCAGCCGCCGCGTCACGCCATCCGGCCGGATGACCCGATATTCCACCGGCTCAAGGTGTCCACCCCGGCCAAGGTAGGCAACGACCCGTGCCATCCGCTCGCGGTCGTCTGCATGCGTCGCCGCGAGCACGTAGTCGATCGTGGGTGTGATCTCACCAGGCGCCGACCCGAACAGCCGGTAGAGGTTGGTGGACCACACGAGCGCGCCGGTCGCGGGGAACCATTCCCAGCTGCCGATCTCCGCGACCTGCTCCGCACCGTCCCTGAGCGAGGAGCGATGCTCGGCCTCCCGCCCAGCGTCATCGGCGTCACCACTCACACAGGACGTCCCCGTGACGGGTTTGTGACGCCGTAGTCGATGCCGCTCGCGCGGCTTCGGTGTAGGCAGCGGCGATGTGCCAAATCATACAGGGCCGGCGGCGCGCCCATTTACGGAGTGCAACCGCCCTACCTCAAAGTCCGTGCATCGTCGGTGGGGCCTGACCCCCGGGGGTCGCTTTGACCGTGCGGTCGAGCGTCACGACAACCTCCGTCGCCCAGCACCCCGGGTTGGATTCGAACCAACGACCTGCGGATTAGAAGTCCGCTGCTCTATCCACTGAGCTACCGGGGCAGGCGCGGCCGCAAGGCCGACCGTCGGGATCTTCCCACCCTGCGCCGGATGAGGTCCGAAGTCGCGCGGCGACCGTCCGATCGTCGTCGTGCGGCTTCATCGGGATGGCCGGATTCGAACCGACGACCCCCGCGTCCCAAACGCGGTGCTCTACCAAGCTGAGCTACATCCCGTGCGCGTGAACGGTACGGCCTCGGCCCCGCACGCGCCGCCGCCTCCTCCGCCTCCGCCTCCGCCGAGCGTCCAGACGCGGCGGACGCCCGAGGTCGACCGTTCGTCCACGAGGGCCGGCCAGCGTCGTGGACGGACGGTCCAGGGTCGATCAACGTCCTGTGAACACCCGACCCACATACGTCAGCCTCGTCATCGCGGTGCTCGCCTTCGCCGCGCTGGCCATCCCGAACGTCGCGTCAGCCTCGCGTTCCACGTGCGCCAACGCCGACCTCACGCCGACGCGCAGCAACGGCGTCGCGCTGCGCAAGGCCACCTTCTGCCTCATCAACGTCGAGCGCCGCAAGCGCGGACTCAAGGCGCTTCGGTCCAGCCTCCAGCTGCGCCACGCCGCCCGCTCCTACAGCCGCAGCATGGTGCGGGGACGCTTCTTCGACCACGTCAGCCCCGGCGGTAGCACGCTGACGACCCGCGTTCGCCGCGGCACGCGCTACCTCGCCGGCGCCGCAAGCTACGGGCTGGCCGAGAACATCGCCTACGGCTGCGGCCATCTGGCCACGCCCAGGGAGACCGTCAAGGGCTGGATGGACTCCAGCGGCCATCGCGCGTCGATCCTCAGCCGGCGTTACCGCCACGTCGGCATCGGCGTCGCCTTCGGGGCGCCGACCAGCGACCCGCTGGGCGGACCCGCCGCGACGTACACCACCGACTTCGGCTACCGCAAGTAGCGCGAGATCCGACAGCGGCGCGCCACGGCGCGCCGCGTCGCACACGCTGGGCCGGCCGGCGACGGCCGGCCCATTCGTGGTCGGTAGGCTCCGGCGCCGATGCCACCCGTCCTACCGCTCCAAGCCCTGCACTACGACCAGGCCGTCGCCGGCCCGCTGCAGCAGCTCGCCGCCCCGCCCTACGACGTCATCGACGCCGAGCAGCGCACCGAGCTGCAGTCACGCGCACCGCACAACGTCGTCGCGATCGACCTGCCCGAGGACCCCGGCGGCGGCGATCGCTACGAGCACGCCGCCAAGCTGCTGCGGGCATGGCGCGAGGAGGGCGCCGTCGTCGTCGACGACGAGCCCGCGATCTGGGCGATCGTCCAGGACTACACCGGCCCCGACGGGCGCCGCCTGACGCGCAACGGCTTCTTCGCGCGCGTCCGCGTCGAGGACTACGGCCCCGGCGCGATCCGCCCGCACGAGCGCACGCACCCGGGTCCGAAGGCGGACCGCCTCAGCCTGACCCGGGCCACGAAGGCGAACCTCTCCCCCATCTTCTCGCTGTACTCCGACCCCGAGCTGACCGCGTGGAGCGCGCTCGAGCCGGCGACGATCACGGACGAGCCGTTCGGCGAGGTCACGGACGCCGACGGCACGCACAACCGGCTGTGGCGCGTCACCGACCCCGTCGTCATCGCGACCGTCACCGCGTCCGCGAGCCAGGCCGAGCTGCTCATCGCCGACGGCCACCACCGCTACGAGACCGCGCGCGTGTACGCCGAGGAGATCGGCGGCGAGGGCGATCACCGCTACGTCCTCATGTGCCTCGTCGCCCTGCAGGATGCCGGTCTGACCGTCTTCCCCACCCACCGCCTGGTCGACGGGCTGTCGGGTGATCAGCCCAGGATCGAGGCGCTCACGGCGACGCTGAAGCGGTGCTTCGACATCGAGGAGATCGCGGTCGAGGATCTCGTACCGCCCGGCGAGGGTGACGGCACGATCCAGATGGGCTATATGGACAGCCACCTCAAACGCGCCTTCCGGCTCACGCTGAAGGACCAGTCGATCGCCGACGACGCGCTCGCCGACATGCCCGAGCCCTACCGCCGACTCGACACCGCCGTGCTCGAGGCGCTCGTGCTCAACGGCCCGCTGGGCCTGAGCGAGGACGACATCTCGCACCTGCACGGCCTCGGCTACGCGCGCTCCTTCGAGGAGGCGCGCGAGCTCGTCGAGTCGGGCACCTTCGACGCCGGTTTCTTCCTGCGCGGCATCCCCGTCACGCAGATCCAGGACATCGCGGCCGCCGGCGTGAACATGCCGCCGAAGTCGACGTTCTTCTTCCCCAAGGTCCCGACCGGACTGCTGTTCAATCCGCTCGGCGACGCGGAGTAGCATCTGATCCATGCACGCAACGGCGCAGCGCATTGCCGGGTTTCGCCACATCGTCAAGGTGCGCCAGCACCGTCTGAACTGCGACGAGCCGCTGGAATCGGGCGGCGATGATGCCGCCCCGTCTCCGCAGGAGCTGCTTGCCGCGAGCCTCGCGTCCTGCACCGCCGTGACGATCGAGATGTACGCGGCGCGCAAGGGCTGGGAGCTGCGCGACGTCGAGGTCGCGTGCGACTACGTCCCCGGCGAGCGCGGCTGTCCGACGAAGTTCACGCTGACGCTGCGCCTGCCGTCCGACCTCAGCGACGAGCAGGTCGCGCGGCTGAAGGTCATCGCGACGAAGTGCCCGGTGCATCGCACGCTCGACGGCGAGGTCATGTTCGACGAACGTGTCGAGCGCGTCCAGCTCGCTCACTGAGGCTCTTCGCGGCGTCCTCCTGGACCCCGCGAAGGCGACTGCCCTACCCGTCCACGGGCGCACCGAGGCCGCCGTCCTGGTCGCCCTCTACGACGGTTTCGACGTTCGCTCGCAGCAGGCCGCGATCAGCGCTCGACGTCGCGTCGACCTGCACACGATCTTCACCCGCCGCCATGACGACCTGCGCAGCCACCCCGGCGAGATCTCGTTCCCCGGCGGGCGCCGCGACGAGGGCGAGACGCTGGCGATGACGGCGCTGCGTGAGGCCGAGGAGGAGATCGGGCTCGCGCGCGAGGACGTGCGGCTGCTCGGCGCCCTGACGCCCGTTCCGACCGTCGCCACGAACTACGCCGTCTACCCCTTCGTCGGGCTCATCGAGGGCGCAAGCACGTGGACGCCGTCGGCGAACGAGGTCGACGAGGTGCTCGAGCTGCGCCTCGCCGACGTCCGCGCCGCGCGCACCCGCCGGCGCCTGCACCATCGCGGCATCCCATTTCGCACGGACGTCTACGACGTCGGCGAGCAGCTCGTCATCTGGGGAGCGACCGCGCGGATCGTCAGCGATCTGCTCGCGCGGATCGACCAGGTACTCGACGACTGAGGGTGGCGGCGTGGACCGCGAGGAGCTCCTGCACCGCCTCGCCGCCCGCGGCCACGGCGCGCACGTCGTGGCCGCGATCGCGGCGGTCCCCCGCGAGCTGTTCGTGACGGCGCCCTACCGGGCCGCGGCCTACGTCGATGCCCCGCTGCGCATCGGCCACGGCCAGACGATCTCCCAGCCGGCCGTCGTGGCACGCATGTGCGAGCTGCTCGAGCTCGTGCCGACCGACCGCGTGCTCGACGTCGGCACCGGATCGGGCTATCACGCGGCCGTGCTGTCGCGGCTGTGCGAGCACGTCTGGGGCATCGAGCTGCGCGACCAGCTCGCGCAGCGCGCCACGCGATCGCTGCGCCGCGCGGGCATCGAGAACGTGACCGTGGTCGCCGGCGACGGAGCGCTCGGACTCCCGGGGAAGGCCCCATTCGACGCGATCAACGTCGCGGCGACGGCAACGGGGATCGTGCCGCCGGCGCTCGAGCGACAGCTCACGGTGGGCGGCCGCCTCGTGGCGCCGATCGCCGACGACGACGGCGAGCATCTCGTGCTCGTGCGCTGCCACGACGACGGCTTCGAGCGGACGCCGCTCGACCCCGTGCGCTTCGTGCCGCTGCTCTGAACCGACCCCTTGCAGGCATTTCTCACGCGCCCGACATCCATCTGGCGACCCATGCAGAATGCGCGCATGGAGGGGGGAAGCCTGAGTCCGAAGTCAATGACTGCGGGGGCGCCGGTCGCGCCGATCCGGGCGCTTGTCGTGGGACCCGACGAGGCCTACCGGCGGCGCGCGCAGGCCGTCATCGGCGAGCTCGGCAGCGTCACGTTCGCGCTCGTCGTGCCGACCGACGCCGGCGACGTGGCGTCGCTCGCGCGCAGCGAGCGCGCCGACGTCGTCGTGCTCGACGCGACGGCCTGCGAGGCGGCTGTCGTGGCCGTCATCGCGGCACTTGCCGACGCCGTTCCGCGCAGCGGCGTCGTCGTCGTCTGCGAGCACCTGACGCCCGCCGCGCAACAGCTCCGCGCGCTGCCGAAGTGGGGCTGGCGCAGCGAGCTGCGCGGCGCCGTCCAGCGCGCCTCGCTCGGCGGCAGCCGGCACGCGCTGCGGCCGAGCCTGGAGGCCGACATGCGCCGTGACCTGCGCGGGCTCGCGCCGGGGCACGCCTCCCGGCGCTGACCCGGCGCGAACGGTCGCGGATGCGGCTGCGGCTCAGACCGGCTGCGTGACGCCGCCCGGCTGCGGGACGATGCGGATGTAGGGCTTGGGCTCGTCCCAGCCGTCGGGGTAGATCTCCTTGGCCTGGTCGTTTGAGACCGAGCCGGCGATGATGACGTCGTCGCCCTGCTGCCACTGCGCGGGCGTCGCGACCTTGTGGTTGGCCGTCAGCTGCAGGCTGTCGATGACGCGCAGGACCTCGTCGAAGTTGCGTCCGGTCGTCATCGGGTACACGAGGATCAGCTTGACCTTCTTGTCGGGACCGACGACGAAGACGTTGCGGACCGTCTGGTTTTGCGCGGGCGTGCGCTTGGTCGGGTCGCCCTCGGTGTCGGCGGGCAGCATGCCGTAGGCGACGGCGACCTTGAAGTCCTTGTCGCCGATCAGCGGGAAGTTCGGGGCGGTGCCCTGGGTCTCCTCGATGTCGGCCGACCAGCCGGCGTGGTTCTCGACCGGGTCGACGGACAGGCCGATGACCTTCACGCCGCGCTTGTCGAACTCGCCCTTGATCGAGGCCATGTAGCCCAGCTCGGTCGTGCAGACGGGCGTGAAGTTGCGGGGATGCGAGAACAGCACGCCCCACGAGTCGCCGAGCCAGTCGTGGAAGTTGATCGTGCCCTCTGTCGTCTCGGCCTCGAAGTCCGGAGCCGTGTCACCGATGTACAACGCCATAACAATCTCCTAATCCTTATCGGGATTACCCTAGTTTGATCCTAGCGCAGCCCGACGAGGCGGTCTATCGCCCGGCGCACGGCCGGTACCCACGCTGACACGTCGCCTGGATCGCAGTCGACCGCCGCGACGGGGATCTCGTTGCGGACGCCCATCCGCTCGAGCTCGGCGACGCCCGCGGCCAGCACCGCGGGGGCGACCGAGCCGGCCGCCTCGTAGACGACGGCGCGCACCGTCGTGTCGATGACCTTGCTGAGCATCATCTCCAGCCGCGGGCCATGCAGCGCGGCGACGGCCTCCCCCGTCCCGCTCGCCGTGCCGAGCGCCCACACGACGATCGTCACGCTCTCGAGCGCGTAGCGCAGCGTCCCCACGACGTCCGGGTCCCCGATCCAGCACTCCGCCCCCGCGTCCTCGATCGCCGCGCGCCGTGACTCCGAGCGGGTGACCGCGCGCACGGCGTGCCCGTCCGCGACGAGCGAGCGCGTCAGCGCGAGGCCGCGACAGCCGCCGCCGATGAGGAGCACGCGCATCGGCGCGGACGTTAGAGGGTTGCGAGCGCGGACCGCCGTCGTCGAGCAGACCACCCCTGTCGCCGCTCGTGCGCCTACGCTAAGCGCCGTGGACTTCGACCTCAGCGACGAGCAGCAGCTCGTTCGCGAGACCGCGCGCGCGTTCACCGACAACGAGATCGTCGGGCGCGCGCGCGACAACGCCCGCAGGGGGCACTTCGACCTCGAGCTCGTGCGCAAGCTCGCCGCCCAGGGCTACCTCGGGGCGATCGTCCCGCCGCGGTACGGCGGCGCCGGCCTCGACCACGTCACGTACGCGCTCGTCGTCGAGGAGATCGGCCGCGGCGACGGCGCGATGCGGACGGTCGTCAGCGTCCAGACCTCGCTCGTCTGCGGCTCGCTCCTGCGCTGGGGCTCGGAGGCCCAGAAGCTTCGCTACCTGCCGAGGCTGTGCAGCGGCGAGTGGCTCGGCTGCTTCGGGTTGACGGAACCCGAGGCCGGCTCGGACGCCGCGAGCCAGCGCACGCGCGCCACCCGGGTCGACGGCGGCTGGCGGCTGAACGGCGCGAAGATGTGGATCTCGCTCGGCAACGTCGCGAAGGTCGCGCTGATCTTCGCCCAGACCGACCCCGAGCAGCGCCACCGCGGGCTCGCCTGCTTCCTCGTCGACACCGAGGATCCCGGCTACCGGGCGCAGGAGATCGAGCACAAGATGGGCCTGCACGGCTCGGACACCGCCGCGATCTCGCTCGATGACGTGTTCGTGCCCGACGACGCCGTGCTCGGCGAGGTCGGCCGCGGTTTCACGATCGCGATGAGCGCGCTCGACGGCGGGCGCTACTCGGTCGCCGCCGGCTGCGTCGGCGTCTGCCAGGGTTCGCTCGACGCCTCCGTCGCCTACGCGACCCAGCGCGAGCAGTTCGGCCGGCCGATCGCGAGCTTTCAGCTCGTCCAGGCGATGCTCGCCGAGATGCGCGTGCGCACCGACGCCGCGCGGCTGCTCGTCTGGCGCGCCGGCGCCCTGCGCGACCAGGGCCGACCGTGCACGACGGAGATCTCGATCGCGAAGCTGTACGCGACCGAGGCGGCCGTGTGGTGCTCCAACGAGGCGATCCAGGTTCACGGCGGCGCGGGCTACGTCGACGACCATCCGGTCGAGCGCTGGTTTCGCGATGCGCGCGTCACGACGCTCTACGAGGGCACCTCGCAGATCCAGAAGCTCATCATCGGCCGCGCGCTGACCGGCATCGACGCGCTCACCCGCTGAACCTCACGAATCGCGCCCCGCGCGCGTTTCATCCCCGTGGCCCACCTGCCCCCCTTCCAGCGCTTCCTCGACACCCACCGCGACGACGTCCTGCGCTTCCTCATCGCCTCGCTCGGGCGCCACGACGCCGACGACGCGTTCCAGGAGACGTTCCTGTCGGCGCTGCGCTCCTACGAGCGCCTGCGCCCGGACTCCAACCTGCGCGGCTGGGTGCTGACGATCGCGCACCGCAAGGCGCTCGACGTCCACCGCGCGCGCGCGCAGCGGCCGCTGCCCGTCGCCGAGCTGAACGACGGCGCCGCCCCGCTCGCGTCGGGCGGCGCGCCCGCGCCGCCTGGGGCTGACGCGTCGAGCGATCACTGGGAGCGCGTCCGCGCGCTCCCGCCGCGCCAGCGCGCGGTGCTGACGCTGCGCTACGCCGCCGACCTGACCCATGCCGAGATCGCGGCCGCGCTGCACTGCAGCGAGGAGGCCGCGCGGCGCGCGGCGTCCGACGGCCTCAAGACCCTGCGAGAGGAGCTGTCCGATGTCCCTGCCTGCACCTGAGCTCGTCGAGGGCGAGGCCGCCGCGCTTGCCGCGCGCACGGCCGCCCGCGCCGCCGACGAGGGCGCCGCCGAGATCGCCTACGCGCTCATCGACGCGCCCGTCGGCCGGATCGTCGCGGCCGCGACGGCGCGCGGGCTGCTGCGCCTCGCCTACGAGATCGACAACGGCGGGGTCGACGCGGTGCTCGACCAGATCGCGCTGCGCCTGTCGCCGCGGATCGTCGAGGCGCCCGCCCGCCTGGACGTCGTTCGGCGCGAGCTCGACGAGTACTTCGAGGGCCGCCGCCGCATGTTCGCCGTGCCGCTCGACTGGCGCCTGGCCCGCGGCGGCTTCACGCGCCGCGTGCTGGAGGCCACCAACCGCATCCCGTTCGGGGCGACGAGCACCTACCGCGACGTGGCGGTGGCCGCCGGATCGCCGAAGGCCTTCCGCGCGGCCGGCGGCGCGCTCGGCTCCAACCCGATCCCGATCGTGGTCCCCTGCCACCGCGTGCTCACGAGCGGCGGCGGGCTCGGCGGCTACACGGGCGGGCTCGATCGCAAGCGCCTGCTGCTCGCGATCGAGGGCACCGCCGCGGGCGAGCAGCTCGCGTTGTGAGGGCGGCGCCTGCCCGGTCCCTACTGTTGACGCCATGACGCCTCCGATCAACCCGAACGACCATGATCGCTTCCTGCTGCGCCAACGGTTCACGCTCGCCATCAACCGGTACGAGTTCTTCCTGCCGGCCGCCGACGGCACGCCCGGCGAGGCGATCTGCTTCGTCGAGCAGAAGCGCTTCAAGTTCAAGGAGGACATCCGCTTCTACACCGACGCGAGCAAGGCGCGGGAGCTGCTGCGCATCAAGGCCCGCCAGCGCTTCGACCCGCGCGCGACCTACGACGTCACCGACGACCTCGGCGCCAAGGTCGGGGCGATCCAGAAGGTCTTCGGCGCGAGCCTGCTGCGCTCGACCTACCGGATCTTCGACGCTGCCGGCGAGGAGGTCGCGATCACAACCGAGAAGAGCCTCGGCATCGCGCTCTTCCGGCGTGCCGTCGGCTTCATCCCGTATGTCGACAACGTCGCGAACTGGCTGCCGATCCCGTACCACTTCATCTTCAAGCACGGTGAGCAGATCATCGGCGAGAACACCCGCCAGATGTTCAAGATCCGCGACAACTACCACATCGACATGAGCGCCGACAGCGGGCACATCCTCGACCGGCGCCTCGTGCTTGCGATCGCGGTCGGCATGGACGCCCTGCAGGCTCGTTAGTCTCCAGACCATGAACAACGACCGCTCACTGGCCTACGGCCGGGTCATGAAGACGCTCGCCGACGAAGGGCCTGCGAAGCTCTTCCCGGCCGAGATGGAGGTCATCCGCACCGCCGCCGACGCCCTGTTCTTCGATGGCGACGCCTACGACGAGCTCGCCGCGGTCGAGGACCTCGCGCAGCAGCTCGTCGATGCCGATCGCTGGCTGCCCGACCATGCCCGCCGGCTGGTCGACGATGTCGCGGCCTGCGGCCCGCCCGCCGGCGTCAGGTGACGACCGGCGACGATCACCGCGACTGATCGGGCGCGCCGAGCGCGCCGGCGAGCTCACCGCGGGAGCGCACGTCGAGCTTGCGGTAGGCGTTGCCGAGGTGCCATTCGACGGCCTTGCGGGTCACGAACAGCGCCTCGGCGATCTGGCGATTGGACAGCCCCTCGATCGCGAGCGCCACGACGCGGCGCTCGCTCGGGCTGAGCGCATCGGCCCCGCGGCGCGCGGCGCGCTGCACGCGCGTCCCGGCGACCTCGAGCTCGGAGCTCGCCCGCGCCTGCAGCTGCCGCGCCCCGCATGCCCGCGCGAGCTCGAGCGCCTCGCCGAGCGCGCGCCCCGCGTCGGTCCGTCGCCCCGCCCGGCGCAGCACGGTCCCGAGCTCGAGCAGCGCGCGGCAGTGCTCCAGGCGTGCCTCGGACCCTGCGGCGATCTCGACCGCCTCGCTGAGCAGGACGATCGGGCCGCCGAGGTCGGCGTGCGCGTCGGCGTGGGCGAGCTCGCGCAGCGCGGCGCTGATCGGTCGCGGGGCGCCGAAGCGACGCGCGAGCTCGAGCTCCTGCGTCGCGAGATCGCGCGCCTCGTCGACGCGCCCGATCGTCGTCAGCGCCCGCGCCGTCGCCGAGCGCCACGCCGCGAAGCTCGCCGGGTTGCGCACGCCCGCGACGGCGTCACGCCATCCGGCGAAGTGCTCGAGCGCGTCGGCCTCGCGGCGCGTCGCGAGCGAGAGGCGCCCGAGCGCGGCGTGCCATGGCGCCATCATCGCGGTGGCGCCGTGTCCGCTGATATCCGGCCGCTCGGCCCAGCGCCTCGCGGTCTCGAGCTCGCCGCGGTCCGCGTGCAGGCTGACGAGCGTCCCGTACGCCGCCGGCAGGAACTGACGCCAGCCGTAGCGCTCGGCGTCGACGGCCTGCTCGGCGTCCGCGATCGCCTCGTCGAGTCGCCCCTGCCCCCAGCGCGACGCCCCGCGCAGCAGGCTCGCCGTGGCGAACGCCATCATCGACCCGCGCCCACGGGCGTGCGCGATCGCGGCCGTCAGCACGCGGTCGTTCCAGGCCAGCTCGTCGCAGGCGTGCAGCGCCATCGAGACGTTCACGAGCACGCTGCCGCCGCCGTGCTCGGCGAGCGGCGCGTCGCCATCCAGCGCGCGCCGCGCCAGCGCGAGCACGGCCTCGCGGGAATCGCCCGCCATCGCCTCGCGCAGGCTCAGCGTGGCGAGCTCGCGACGCTGGTCGGACTCCGCCGCGTCGGGGCGCGCGGTCCGCGGACCGGCGCACAGCACGCGGACGCGGCTCGCTGGGTCGAGCAGCCCGAGCGCATCAGCCTCGACGCCGGCCTGCGCAGCGATCGCGGGATCGGCGTGGCTGTCGGCCGCCGCCCGCTCGAAGGCGCCGAGGGCCACCGCGTGCTCACCGTTACACGACCGCGCACGCCCGAGGGCGAGCAGCGTGCGGGCGCGATCGCCCGGCTCGAGGCCCGCTGACAACGCCTCCTCCAGACGGCTGATCGCGGCCGGCAGATCGGTCGACACCTCGCACAGGGCAAGCTCGCGCAGCACCCCGGCGCGGGCGGCAACCGCCGGCGGCTCGTCGAGCGCGCGCCGCAGGTAGCCGGCCGCCGACTCGGTCTCGCCGCTGGCACGTGCCCGTGTCGCCGCCGCACGCAGCACGTCGACGACCCAGTCCTCGCCGCTGCCGGCGCTCGGCAGCAGGTGCGCGGCCACCCGCCCCGCCGAGATCTCCTCGGCGTGCAGGATCTCCGCCGCGCGCCGGTGCAGGGCCGCGCGCTCGCCCGAGCCGACGTCGGCATAGACGGCCGAGGCGAGCAGCGGATGGGCGAAGCGCAGCACTCCCCGCCCCGGCGGGCGCAGGATCTCGCCCGCGGCGAGCGCGTCCCCCGCCGCCGCGACGCGGTCGGCGTCGCGACCGATGAGCGCCGCGACGTGGCGCAGATGGGCGTCGGCTCCGAGGATCGCGACGGCACGCGCAACACCGGCCGCGTCGTCCGACAGCCGCATCAGGCGCACCGCGACCGCGCGCAGCACGGCCTCGGGGGCGAGCGTGCCGATCCGCGGCGCGTTGGCCGCCGTCGGCTGCCAGCCCTCCGCGTCGACGGCCTGCACGAGCTCGCCGAGCAGGAAGCAGTTGCCTTCGGTCATGCGCCAGCAGGCGTCCGCGAACGGCACCTCGGCGGCGGGCAGCACCGAGGAGACGAACTCGCGACCGGCCGCGCGCGACAGCGCCACGGGACGCAGGGCGCGACTCGACGCATGCGCCGCGATCTGCCCGAGGAGGTCGTCGGGCGCCGACGGCTCGCCGAGACGCCGGGCCAGGACGATGGCGACCTCCATCGCCGCGACGCGGTGCAGCAGGTAGAGCACGAGCCGCAGCGACGTGCGATCGGCCCAGTGCGCATCGTCGACCACGATCAGGACGGGAGCGGTCTCCGCGAGGTTCGACAGCAGCCAGAAGAGCCCGTGGATGACGGAGTAGGAGCGGTCATCGCCCTCGTCGCCGCCCCAGCTCGTGGGGCGCTCCAGCAGCGGGCCGGCCAACCCCGCCAGGCCCGAGAGCAGGCGGTCGTGCTCGTCGTCGTCGGCAGCCGCCAGGACCGACTCGAAGAGCTGCAGGGCGATCCCGAACGCGAAGTCGCTCTCCAGCTCGGCGCCGCGCGCGCGCATGACCGTCGCACCGCTGCCGAGCGCGCGCGAGACGGCGGCATCCAGCAGCGCGGACTTCCCGATCCCCGCGTGGCCCTCGACGAGCAGCAGCGCCCCCGCACCGCCGCGTGCCGAGGCGAGCACGTCCTCCACGGCCCGCAGTTCCCTGTCGCGTTCGAGGAGCAACCCCGACTGCGGCCCGGCCGTGGACACTGAAGCGTGTTTCGTCAAAAGACTGGGGAGCCGCCCTAGTGCGCCCGTCCGCACGGCTCCGTAGAACTCAGCCTAGCGGTTGGCAGGGAACGCTGACCGAGGCGCACGACACTATGTCGACGAGCGCAGCATGAGCGCGCGGACTCGCAAGGAAGCTCCAGGACCCGGGACCAGGATGGTCCCGGGTTCGCGCGCTTAACGGCTCTGCGCGCCGGCCTCAGGCGGGTTCGCCCTGCGCGCCGACGTCAGGCGGGGTTCGCCCACTGCGCCTCGGCGAGGTCGCCCTCGGGCATGCCGGGCGGCGTCTGCACCTCGGGCGTGTCGCGCAGGTACCACTCGGCGTCGAGCGCGGCCTGGGTGCCGGATGCGGCCGCGGTGACGGCCTGGCGGTACGTGTGGTCGACGAGATCGCCGGCCGCGAAGACGCCCGGCAGGCGCGTGCGCGTGGAGCGGCCCTCGGTGATGACGTAGCCCTCGTCGTCGACGGCGATCTGGTCTGCGACGAGGTGCGACTGGGGCTCGTGGCCGATCGCGATGAAGACGCCCGAGATCGGCACGTCGACCGTCTCGCCCGTCTCGGCGTGGCGCAGGCGCGCGTGATCGAGCGAGCCGCCCTCGCCGGCGACGAACTCCTCCGGCGCGTACGGCGTCATCCACTCGATGTTCTCGACCGCGCGGGCGCGCTCGAGCATGATCCGCGACGCGCGGAACTCGTCGCGGCGATGGACGACGATGACCTTGGACGCGAACTTCGACAGGAAGATCGCCTCCTCCATCGCGCTGTCGCCGCCGCCGACGATCATCGTCGGCTTCTGCTTGAAGAAGGCCGCATCGCAGGTCGCGCAGTAGCTCACGCCGCGCCCGCCGAGCTCGTCCTCACCGGGGACCGACAGCTTCTTGTGCTCGGCGCCCATCGCGAGGATGACCGTGCGGGCCTTGTGCTCCTCGTCGCCGACCCACACGCTGTGCACGCCGCCCGGCTCGGTGGCGAGCTCGACCTTGGTCGCCTCGTCGGTGATGAAGCGCGTGCCGAAGCGCTCGGCCTGGTCACGGAAGTGCTGCATGAGCACGGGCCCCGTGATCCCCTCGGGGAAGCCGGGATAGTTCTCGACCTCGGTCGTCTGCTGGAGCAGTCCACCCCACATGAAACCCTCGACGACGAGGGGCGCGAGGTTCGCGCGTGAGGTGTAGAGGGCGGCGGTGTAGCCGGCCGGCCCGGAGCCGACGATGACGACGTTCTCGATGTCTGGGGTGGTCACTTCACAAAGGATAGCGGCGTTCGCAGCGCGTGCTCAGGCGCTCGCGGGCGCCGCGAGCTCGCTTCGCGCGGCACGCTCCTCGCGCCACCGCGCGACCGTGCGTCGCAGCTGGAAGTAGGCGATCGCGCCGGGGATCGTCGGCAGCCAGAACGCGAACAGGCGGTAGGAGAGCACGGCGAGCACGGCCAGGCCGTCGTCGACGCCGAACGCCAGGAACGCGCCGATCATGCCGCCGTCGACGCCGCCGATCCCACCCGGCAGCGGCAGCAGGTTGCCGAGGAAGCCGACGAAGTAGGCCATGATGATCACGCCCCACGGCGGCGGCTCGCCGAACGCGTGCAGGCACGCCCACAGCGTCGCGATGTTGAAGCCCCAGTAGGCGAGCGCGCCGAGCAGCGAGCGGTCGCCCTTGCGCACGTGACAGATCGCCTCGCGCAGGCCGGCGGAGAACGCCGCCGGCGCGTTCGCCAGCCGCTGCGCCAGCCGCGCAAAACGGCCGCCGCGCCGCGCGAAGCCCTCGAGGCGGCGATGCAGATCCGTCGGCACGCGCGACATCAGCAGGCCGAGCGCGATGACGATGAGGCCGAACAGCGCGGGGATGACGGTGATCCCGAACGGCGCCGGGCCGGACAGCACGCCCCAGTACAGGCCGAAGCCGACGACGACGAGCGCGATCATGTAGACGGCGTAGGTCAGGATCAGGAACGCGAGCGTCTTGTCGGCGACCTTGCGGCGGTCCATGCCCGCGCGCCGCAGCGCCCAGGCCGTCAGCGCGATCCCGCCGGCCCCGCCCGCGGCGAGCAGCCGCGTCGCGGCCAGTCCGGCCATCGTGATCTGGTAGCTCGCGGCGAGGTCGATGCGGGTGCCGTCACCGATGAAGACGCCGCGGAACATCGCGACGTAGCCGCCGAACGACAGCACCGTGAAGCCGAGCGCGGCGACCAGCCACCACGGGTCGCCCGTGCCGAGCCGCTTGCCCTTGTCCTCGAGGTCGGCGAGCTGCGGCAGGACGAAGTACAAGAACGCGACGATCGAGACGCCGAGCACGGCGAGGAGCAGCAGCGTACGACGCGTCAGCTCGACGCGCGGCATCGCCTCGTCGAGGTCGTCCTGATCCTCTTCGGGCTCCTTCGGATCGACCTCGGGGCGCGTGACCATCGTGTCCATAGCTCGGATCGCTGCGGCTTGCGGCGAGTATAGGTCCGCGGCAGGACCGCTTCACGGCGATCACCGCGCGTTCGCCCGGACGTCGATCAATTCGCGCCCGCGCGAGCGGCGGCCGCCTCCTCGACGAGCGCCGCGATGAGCCGGCTCTGCTCGTCGGCCTCCGGATGCCACTGCACCCCGAGCGCGAAGCGCCGGTCCGGGGCCTCGATCGCCTCGGGGAAGTCGTCCATCTCGGCCCAGCCCGTGACACGCAGGCCGTCGCCGAGGCGGTCGATGCCCTGGTGGTGGTGGGACTTCGTCGCGTGGCGCAGCTCGCCGGCCGCCCGCGCCGCGAGCGATCCGTCCTCGAGGCGCACGCGGTGGTCGGAGCCGTCGAACGTCCCGAGGACGCGGCGGTGCTCCTCGTGGCCGAGCAGCTCGGGCAGATGCTGATGCAACGTGCCCCCGCCCGCGATGTTCATGACCTGCAACCCGCGGCAGATGCCGAGCAACGGCAGGTCGCGCTCGAGCGCACGACGCGCGAGCGCGATCTCGAAGGCGTCGCGCTCGGGCACCGACCCGACGGTCGCCGGATGCGGCTGCGCGCCGTAGGAGGCCGGGTCGATGTCGGCGCCGCCGGCGAGCATGAGCCCGTCGAGCAGGTCGAGCAGCTCGTCCGGCTCGGCGACGAGCTGCGCGTCGGGCGCCAGCAGCAGCGCGAGCCCGCCGGCGCGATGGACCGCGTCGACGTAGCTGCGGGCGAGCACGAACGCGTCCACGTCCCAGACCGCGAAGCGCACCCGCTCGAGCGGCGTGCAGATGCCGATGACGGGGCGCACCATGTGCTCACAGTAGTGAGCGCTGCTGGGTCGCGAAGCGACTCGCCGCCGGATGCAGGCGAAGCACGCCATCTCGGAGTCAGCCGTCGTTCCGGCGTCTCGGCGCCATGAGGCGAACTCGCTCGGCGGCCGGTAGCGTGCGGCCGGTGCACGAAGCCGTCGAGCTCGAGCGGCGCGGCGCGGCCGCCGTCATCCGCCTCAATCGCCCCGAGGCCCTGAACGCGTGGAACGCCGCGCTCGGAGACCAGCTGCGCCAAGCGGTGCGTGACGTCGCCGGCGATGACTCCGTACGCGCCGTCTGCGTGACCGGCGCGGGACGAGCGTTCTCCTCCGGCGCGGACCTGCGCGACCTCGGCGCGCGCGGCCTGGATGGCGACGGCCGGCTCGACGTCCACACCACGCTGACGACCGTCTATCACCCGATCCTGCTCGGTCTGCGCACGATGCCCAAGCCGGTCGTCGCGGCGATCAACGGCCCCGCGGTCGGCATCGGCTGCTCGCTGGCGCTGTCCTGCGACGTCCTCGTCGCGAGCGCCTCCGCGTACCTGTCGCTGGACTTCGCGCGCATCGGGCTCGTGCCCGACGGCGGCGGCCTTGCGCTCGCCTCCGCGCGCGCGGGTGGCGGGCGCGCCGCCGCGATGGCGATGCTCGGACGGCGGATGCACGCGCCCGAGGCGCTGCGATGCGGGCTCGTCGACGAGGTCCTCCCCGACGCCGACTTCGCGGCGGGCGTCGATGCGATCGTCGATCGCCTTGCGGCGGGTGCCACGAAGTCCTACGCGGGCTCCAAGCGTCAGCTCAACGCCTGGCTGTACGCCGGACTCGAGCGCCAGCTCGAGCTCGAGGCGTCGATCCAGCAGGAGATGGCCGCCTCCGCCGACTTCAGCGAGGGCATAGCAGCGTTCGCCGAGAAACGCGCCCCCGAGTTCCAGGGGAAATGACACCCGGGGAGGGGGGCGCAGCAGATGTCCGCCGCATGAATAGAATGCCGCGCGCCTTGCCGAAAGCCCGCTCCCGCACACGCCGCCGCGTCTTCACCTTCGCCTTCGCGACGGCCCTCCTCGGAGGACTCGCGCTCGCGACGGGAGCATCGGCCGACTTCCTGACGCCGGAGTCCGGCGGATCGTCGAACGCGGACGACATCGACACGCTCTACAAGATCGTGCTCGCCGTCGCCGTGGTGATCTTCGTCGGCGTCGAGGGCGTGCTGCTCTACGCGCTCGTCAAGTTCCGCGCCGGCAAGGGCGCCGTCGCCGCCCAGATCCGCGGCAACACGCGCCTCGAGGTCGGCTGGACGATCGGCGCCGCCGTCGTCCTCGTCGTGCTGGCCGTCGTGACCTTCGGGATGCTCGGCGGGATCCGCACGCCGCCGAACTCCGACGCCGACGGCTACGTCACCCCGGTCGTCACGAACGTCAAGAACGCCTCCGCCTTCCAGCCGCGCCCGCCCGACGGCCGCTCGCTGAACATCAAGGTCAACGGCCAGCGCTACCTGTGGCGCTACACGTATCCCGGTCCGAAGCCCACGACGCCGGAGAACGAGAAGGTCGCCGCGTACGTCGAGATGGTCGTGCCGACGAAGACGACGATCACGCTGGACATCGAGGCCCAGGACGTCGCGCACTCCTGGTGGATCCCGGCGCTGGGCGGCAAGTTCGACGCCGTCCCCGGGCACACGAACTTCACGTGGTTCAAGATCGAGAAGCCGGGCGTCTACCGCGGCCAGTGCGCCGAGCTGTGCGGGCGCAACCACGCCGACATGGTCGCCCAGGTGCGCGCGATCTCGCCCGCCGACTTCAAGCAGTGGCTCGTCACGAAGAAGCAGGAGATCGACGACGCCAACGCGGCCGCGCTCAAGCGCCGCCAGTCCGACGCGGCCGCCGCGAAGGCCCAGGTCGACGCTGCCAAGGCCCAGACGGTCAACAACGCTGCCCCCGAGGCTCCTTGAGCGCCCCCTAAGGACATGGCCACCGTAACCACAGACAGCGTCCGGATCCCGGAGATCATCGTCCACAGCGTCGAGCCCGAGCCCACGGGCTGGGTCTCGTGGGTCACGACCACCGATCACAAGCGGATCGGGATCATGTACCTCGTCACGACGTTCGTGTTCTTCATGCTGGGCGGCGTCGAGGCGCTGCTCATGCGCGTGCAGCTCGGCGCGCCGGACAACACGTTCCTGACGCCGTCGACGTACAACGCGCTGTTCACGCTGCACGGCACGACGATGATCTTCCTGTTCGTCGTGCCGATCATGGCCGGCTTCGCGAACTACTTCCTGCCGCTGATGATCGGCGCGCGCGACATGGCGTTCCCGAAGCTCAACGCCCTGTCGTACTGGCTGCTGCTGGCCGGCGGCCTCGTCTTCTACGGCTCGCTGCTGTTCCACCCGCCCGAGGCCGGCTGGACCTCCTACGCACCGCTGAGTTCGAGCGCCTACGCGCCGACCGGCGGCATCGACGCGTGGATCTTCCTCATCCACCTGACCGGCATCTCCTCGCTGCTGGGCGCCGTGAACTTCTATGCGACGATCGCGAACATGCGCGCGCCCGGCATGGGCTGGGGCCGCCTGCCGCTGTTCGTGTGGTCGATCCTCGTCTACGCGATCCTGCTGATCCTCGCGCTGCCGGTCATCGCCGGCGCCGTGACGCTGCTGCTGACGGACAGACACTTCGGCACGGGGTTCTTCGATCAGAGCCAGGGCGGTGATCCGCTGCTGTGGCAGCACCTGTTCTGGTTCTTCGGTCACCCCGAGGTCTACATCATGATCCTGCCGGGCTTCGGGATGATCTCCGAGATCCTGCCGGTCTTCGCCCGCAAGCCGATCTTCGGCTACAAGGCGATCGCCGCCGCGACCGTCGTCATCGCGTTCCTGGCGCTGCTCGTGTGGGCGCACCACATGTTCTCGACGCCGAGCGCGACGATCGTGCTGGTCTTCTTCATGATCAGCTCCTTCCTGATCGCGATCCCGACCGGCGTGAAGATCTTCAACTGGGTCGCGACGCTGTGGCGCGGCACGATCGAGTTCAAGACGCCCCTGATCTTCTCGGTCGGCTTCATCTCGGTCTTTTTGATCGGCGGCATCACCGGCGTCTTCCTCGCCGTGTTCCCCGTCGACTGGCAGCTCACCGACACGTACTTCGTCGTCGCCCACCTGCACTACGTGCTCGTCGGCGGCTCGGTCTTCGCGATCTTCGCCGGGATCTACTACTGGTTCCCGAAGATGACGGGCCGGATGCTGTCCGAGAGCATGGGCAAGTGGTCGTTCGCGCTGATGTACATCGGCTTCAACGTCACGTTCCTGATCCAGCACTCGATCGGCCTCGACGGCATGCCGCGCCGCGTCTATGAGTACCCCGACGTCGGCCACCTCGCGCTCTACAACCTGATCTCGACGTTCGGCTCGTTCATCCTCGCCGCCGGTATCGGCGTGACGGTGCTCAACGTCGTGCGCTCGCTGAAGCACGGCGTCGAGGCCGGTCCCGACCCGTGGAAGGCGAACACGCTCGAGTGGTTCACGCAGTCGCCGCCGCCGGTCAACAACTTCGACGTGATCCCGCGGGTGCGCTCGGTCGAGCCGATGAAGGACATCCGCCGCCAGGTCGCGCGCCAGACGGGCTCCGGGGTCGAGCTCGCACCGGCGCCGACGCCGGGGTCCGGGCACTAGCCTCCCGGGCCGGTCGCGCTCGCCATGGAAGCCTCGCACGCCACAGCACCCGTTGCCCTGCCCCCGGCCGTCGCCGGCGGTCTACGCCAGCTCGTCTCGGACTACGTCGAGCTGACGAAGCCGAAGGTCCAGTCGCTGCTGCTGCTGACGACGGTCTGCACGATGGAGGTCGCGGGCGACCCGTCCGTCGGCCTGATCGCGGTCACCGTCCTCGGCGGCTACCTGGCGGCGGGCGGCGCGGGTGCCGTCAACCACGCCTACGACCGCGACATCGACGCGCAGATGCCGCGCACGGCCGATCGGCCCGTCCCGAGCGGCCGCGTTTCCGCACGCGCGGCGACGATCTACGGCGTCGTGCTGTCGCTGCTGTCCTTCGCGCTGCTGACGGTCGCCGTCAACCCCTTGGCGGCCTCGCTGGCCTACTCCGGCTTCCTCGGCTACGTCTTCGTCTACACGATGTGGCTCAAGCGCCGCACGCCCCAGAACATCGTCATCGGCGGTGCGGCGGGCGCCATACCCCCGCTCGTCGGCTGGGCGGCCGTGACCGGCGACGTCGCCGGCATGTCGCTGTACCTCTTCGCGATCGTCTTCTTCTGGACGCCGCCGCACTTCTGGGCGCTGTCGCTGCTGATGAAGGACGAGTACGCGCGCGTCGGCATCCCGATGCTGCCGGTCGTGCGCGGCGAGCGGGAGACGCGCAAGCAGATCCTGCTCTACTCGATCCTGCTGTGGGCCGTGACGCAGCTGCCGTTCTGCGCCGGTGGCCTCGGGGATATCTACATGGTGTCGTCGACCGTCCTCGGCGGCCTGTTCATCGCGGGCGCGGCGGTGCTCTACCGGCGCGCCGACCGGCGCTCGGCGCTGCGGCTGTATCTCTACTCGCTCGCGTACCTCGCGTTGCTGTTCGGCGCGATGGTCGTCGACGCGAAGCTCTAGCCCCCGCCCGGAACCACTAGACTCGCGCGCCATGGACCAGAAGCTCGCCCGCAAGAACCTCCGCTCCGGCATCGTCGCCGGCGTCGTCATCTTCTTCATGTTCGGCATGACGTTCGTCGCGGCCTCGATCTACGTCTCGTGAGCCCGCTCGACCCCCCGGTCCCGCCCGCGGGCGAGGAGATCCACCTCCCCGGTGCGAGCCTGCAGCCACTGCTGCTGGCCGTCGGCATCACGTTCTCGCTGCTCGGGATCACGATGGGCAACGTCGTGATGTTCTCCGGCCTCGTCCTGACCGTCTGGGTCATCATCCGCTGGATCGCCGACACGCGGCGCGACATCAACGCGCTGCCCGCCGATCACGACGCGCACTGAGTCGCCGGGGCTCGCGGACGAGCGGCAACGCGCCAGGCTCGTAATTTCGCACTCTCAGCAATCATCCTCCGATGACAAGAGCTTCGTATGTATGTCCATGGAACTTTCCGTTCAACGTCCCGCAACGGTCCGTCATCGCACGAGTCTCTTTCGTGATGCGGTCGCCATCGTCGAGTCCGAGTACGGCACGGATCTGTCGCTCGACGACATCGCCCGGCGCGTAGCGTCGTCACGCCGCCAGCTTCAGCGCTCGTACGCTGAGATCGGCCGTACGACGTTCCGCGAGCATCTCACCGGCGTGCGCATGGAGCGCGCGGCCGAGCTGCTCGCGTCCCGGGGCCTCACGGTACGCGAGGTCGCGCACCGCGTCGGCTACCGCCAACCCGCCCAGTTCGCGAAGGCCTTCCGGCGACACCACGGGCTCGCGCCGTCCGCGTTCCGCGACACGAGCCGCTTCCGCGCAGAGACCCGTCTCGCAGCCTAGAAGTCCCTGCAATGCGGCCCTTCGCCCAGCGGTGGGCGGGGGTCGCGTCCGCGCATGAGCCCCGCTACGGCCCGCCGGGAGGACCGCCGGCCGGCGTGAGCTTTGCGACACCCGTTGCGAACCCCGGGGCCCCGCGAAGCGGCGCCGCGCCGGACCGGACGCGACCGGAGTGTCGTTCGTCGCGCGCACCCCATAGGATCCCGCCCGCATGAGCGAGGAGACCCGGCGCCAGGAGCGCACACCCGTCCTACTGCTGGTCGTCTTCGGCGCCATCGCCTCGGCGGTCGGCATCGCCTGGGGATTCGCCATCGACTGGTTCCCGATCCGCGCGTCGACCCAGGCGAGGCAGATCGACAACCTCTACGACCTGCTGATCGTCCTCACCGTGCCGATCTTCGTGGCCGTCACGATCATCGTCCTGTTCAGCTGCTGGAAGTTCCGCATGCGGCCGGGCGAGGAGCACCTCGACGGGCCGCCCATCCACGGCAACACGAAGCTCGAGGTCGTCTGGACCGCGATCCCCGCGATCATGCTCGTCCTGATCTGCTCGTGGGCCTACGTGAAGCTCACGGACATCGAGCAGGCGCAGGCCGGCGAGATGCGCGTCAACGTGACCGGCCAGCAGTTCGCCTGGACCTACGAGTACCCGCAGGCCTCCGGCAAGCCGATCAAGTCGACCGTCCTCTACCTGCCGAAGGACCGCCCCGTGCGCTTCTTCGTCCAGGCCAGGGACGTCCTGCACGACTTCTGGGTGCCGGCCTTCCGCATGAAGATCGACGCCGTCCCGGGCATCACGACGCGCTACCGCGTCACGCCCAACCGGCTCGGCACCTACCCCGTCGTCTGCGCGGAGCTCTGCGGCCTCGGCCACTCCGTCATGCGCTCGACGGCAAGGGTCGTCTCGCCCGCCGACTTCAGCACCTGGATCAAGAACGGCGGCTCGCTCACGACCCCCGCGGCCCCCGCGGGCGGCGCGGGCGGCGCGGCCGGCGGCGGCACCGCCAAGCCCGCTGCGGTCGACGCCAAGGCGGTCTTCAACGACGCCGGCTGCGGCGGTTGCCACACGCTCGCCGACGCGGGCACCAACGGCGCGATCGGCCCGGACCTCGACAAGGTCCTCGCCGGCAAGGACGCGGCCTTCATCAAGACCTCGATCGAGAACCCGAGCGCCGAGATCGCCAAGGGCTTCCAGGACATCATGCCCAAGACGTACGCCGATACTCTCAAGCCGGAGGAGCTCGACGCTCTGGTGACGTACCTCGGCAAGGTTGCCGGGAAGTGAGCACGACGATGAGGAGCTGCTGCTGATGGTTGCCAAGTTCCGCGCACCTGGCATGTACAGGGCCTTCCTGTTCGCCGCATACGGCGTCGTCCTCGCCTACGGGATCATCTGGGTCTTCCGCACCTGGTACGGGCTGACGCCCGTGCTCAAGGGCGAGCCCGTCCTCGAGGTCGCGCTGTTCGCGGCCCCGCTCGGCTTCCTCGTCGGCCTCGGCGCCTTCAGCTACTGGTTCTACTGGGCGACCGGCAAGCGCACCCTGCCCGAGGATCACTCCGGCCACGGGGCGCACTCCTGGCGCGACTACTTCCGCGTCAACACCGACCACAAGGTCATCGGCATCCAGTACGTCGTGACCTCGTTCTTCTTCTTCTTCGTCGGCGGCCTGTTCGCGATGCTCATGCGGGCCGAGCTGGCGCAGCCGGGCCGTCAGTTCGTCGATGCCAGCACGTTCAACGGCCTCTTCAGCGTCCACGCGTCGCTGCTGATCTTCCTCTTCATCATCCCCGTCTTCGCGGGCCTGGCGAACTTCGTCCTGCCGCTGATGATCGGCGCGCCGGACATGGCCTTCCCGCGCCTGAACGCCCTGTCGTTCTGGATGCTGCCGCTCGCCGGGATCATGATGCTGATGTCGTTCCTGGCGCCGGGCGGCTCGTTCGCCAGCGGCTGGACGGCGTATGCCCCGCTCTCGGTCACCGCCCCAGAGGGCCAGGTCTTCTTCACGATCGGTGTGCAGTTCGCGGGCGCGTCCTCGATCGCGACCGCGCTGAACTTCCTGGTCACGATCATCACGATGCGCGCGCCGGGGATGAGCTTCTTCCGGATGCCGCTGCTCGTGTGGGCGAACTTCTCGACGTCGCTGCTCGTCGTCATCGCGACGCCGTTCATCGCCGTGTCGCAGTTCATGGTCCTCTTCGACCGAGCGCTCGGCTTCAACTTCTTCGAACCGGTGCGCAACGGCGACGTGCTCATGTACCAGCACATCTTCTGGTTCTACTCGCACCCGGCGGTCTACATCATGATGTTGCCCGGGTTCGGGATCATCTCGGAGATCCTTGCCGTCAAGAGCCGAAAGCCGATCTTCGGCTACCGGATGATGGCGTTCTCGCTGCTGGCGATCGTCGTCCTCGGCTTCACCGTCTGGGCGCACCACATGTTCGTCTCGGGCATGCAGGACTGGATCCGCGTCCCGATGATGGTGACGACCGCGATCATCGCCGTGCCGACGGGGATCAAGATCTTCTCGTGGCTCGCGACGCTGTGGCGCGGCGTGCTGCATCTCGACACGCCGATGCTGTTCGCGCTCGGCTTCCTGACGATGTTCACGCTCGGCGGGATCTCCGGCGTCATGCTGGCGATCATCCCGGTGACGATCCACGTCTCGGACACGTACTTCATCGTCGCCCACATCCACTACGTGCTGTTCGGCGGATCGCTGTTCACGATCTTCGCCGGCGTCTACTACTGGTTCCCGAAGATGACGGGCCGGATGTACGACGAACGCCTCGGCAAGCTGCACTTCTGGTCGACGTTCGTCTTCTTCAACCTGACGTTCGCGCCGATGCACGTCATCGGGATCCAGGGCATGCCGCGCCGCGTCGCCGACTACGCCGAGCAGTGGGCGACCTGGAACCTCATGATCTCGATCGCGAGCTTCTTCCTCGGCCTCAGCGCCCTCGTGTTCGCCTACAACATGATCGCCTCGTGGCGTGGCGGGCCGATCGCGGAGTCCAACCCGTGGAACGCGCTGACGCTCGAGTGGCAGGTCACGTCCCCGCCGCCGATCTTCAACTTCGACGCCATCCCGACCGTCGTCGGCGGCCCGTACGAGTACGGCGTCCCGGGTGCTGTGCACGGCGTCCTCAACAAGGGCGGCGCCGAGGTGCCGCAACCGGCCGGCGCCACCGCGCACGGCGGCGACACGACCGAGAAGTCGGGGCACTGATGGCACACATCGTCGTCGTCGCCAACCAGACGATCGCGGGCGCGAAGCTGCTCGACCTCGTCCGCGAGCGCGCGCAGCAGCCCGACACGAGCTTCACGCTCGTCGTGCCGATGACGAAGCCCCGCTCGGGCTACGTCATCTACGACGACGCGGTGCGCGCCTCCGCTCAGGTGCGCCTCGACCTGACGCTGTCCTACCTGCGCGGCGAAGGCGTCGTGGCGAACGGCGAGATCGGCGACGAGGACCCGTTCACGGCGACGCTCGACGCGATCGACGAATACCACCCCGACGAGGTCATCATCTCGACGCTCCCCCACGCGTCCTCGGGCTGGCTGCGGCGCGACCTCATCGAGCGCATCCAGGATGCCGCCCGCGCGCCCGTCACGCACGTCGTCTCCGACATGGACGCCGACGGCCTCCCCTTCGAGCTCACGCTCGTCGTCGCGAACGTCACCGCCGGCCGTGGCCACCTGCGCGCGCGCATGAAGGAGATCGCCGCCGAGTCCAGGGACATGCTCTTCATCGTCGTGGTGCCGCTCGAGGCCCACGCCGACGGTCGCGCCGCGGCGGTCGCGCGCGCCCGGCTGGGCAACACGCTCGATCGCATGCGTGCCGAGGGTCTGCTCGTCGCCGGCATGATCGGCGACCCCGATCCCTACACGACGACGATGAACGTGCTCCAGTTCTACAAGGTGTCGCGGATCATCATCTCGACGCTGCCGGCGACCCGTTCTGGGTGGATGCGCGCCGACCTCATCTCGCGCGTGCGCAAGGCCTCGAACATCGAGGTCGAGCACATCGTCGCCGAGCCCGACCGGGCCGCACCGGCAGCAGGGAGGAACCACTGATGGAGGCCGCCGGAATCAGCGCTTCGATCGCGCTCGAACATCACGACGACCACGACCACCATGGCCCGCCGGAGGCCAACCGCAGCTCGCGGGTGGACAAGGAACTGCTCGGGATGCTGCTGTTCATCATCTCCGAGATCATGGTGTTCGGGGCCTTCTTCACGGCCTACTTCTTCATCCGCTTCGTGGCTGAGGGCCATCACTGGTTCCCGTTCGGCGACAACTCGCTGCCGGTCCCGATCGCGGGCATCAACACCGCGATCCTGCTGAGCTCGTCGCTGACGATGCACTGGGCGCAGACGTCGGTCAAGAACGGCAACTACTTCGGGCTGAAGGCCGGGATGTTGCTGACCTCGCTGCTCGGGCTGACGTTCCTGTCGATCCAGATCAACGAGTACGTGCACATCGGCTTCTCGCCGCAGAACCACGCGCAGGGCACGATCTTCTACGGCCTGACGGGCCTGCACGGCGCGCACGTCTTCATCGGCCTGTCGCTGCTCGTCATGGTGACCGTACGGGCCTTCAGAGGCCACTTCTCGCCCGAGCACCATCACGGCGTCGAGGTTCCCGGCATCTACTGGCACTTCGTCGACGTCATGTGGGTCGTCGTGTACACGACGATCTACATCCTCTAGCGCCCGCGCGCTTGCGATGAGCGACGAGCGCCGTCCGCGCCCCTGGGAATCCGAGCAGGCGGCGTTCTCGTTCCTGTTGCGCGTCGCGGGCGTGGCCGCCGTGTTCATCGTGGTCGTGCTGATCGTCAAGGCCATCGCCTGAGCAGCCCAGGCGCGTTGCGCGCGCGGCGCGCGGCCGCGTCGCCGCTGCGCACGGTCCGGCCGCAGCTCCAACGCGTGTCGGATCTGCTGCCTGTTGGGCAGCAGACGCGATACGCACGCTCGCGGGCGACGCCCCGGACGGCTCGGCGCGAGAAGTCGCGCCGCCGACCGGCCTACTTGACGGTGAGCGTGCCTTCCATGCCGCCGGCGCGGTGGCCGGGCAGCGAGCAGTAGTACGTGTAGGTGCCGGGCTTGAGGTCGACGCTGATCGTCGACACGCCGCCGCCGGAGACGGTCTTGCCGCCGGCCTTGACCCCGTTGCCCTCGATCGCGATGTCGTGCGGCGTCGAGGAGACGTTCTTGGAGTCGATCTCGAGCTTGCCGGCCGGAGCCGTCGCCTTCTTCGTGATGTAGGCGAGCTGACCGTTGGCGTCGGCCGGCATCTTGAGCTTCCCGTCCTTGGCGGCGACCGGCTTGCCGGCGCCGGGGGCGGCGACGGCGCTGCCGAGGCGGCCCGTGTCCTTGCCGGGCAGCGACGCGACGCTGGCGACGTACGCCGCGACGTCGCCGACGAGCTTGCCCGAGACGAGCTTCGCGGGCATGTAGACCGGGCTCGTCTTCGGGAGGCGGGCGGGATGGTCGATCTGGTCGGCTACGACGCCGCGGATCGTGTCGCGCCCCAGCCCATCGGTCAGCGACTGACGGAACGCCTCGTCGAGATTGGGGCCGACGCTGCCCTTCGTACCGGCGCGCGCGAGGACGTGACAGGCGGCGCAGCTCTTCACGAACGCCTTCTTGCCGGCGATGAGGTCGGCATCCTGCGGCACGGCGTCGGTACCGCACGCGCCGAGCGACAGCGCGAGCGTTCCCCCGGCCGCGAGGCCGAGCAACGTGGTCGTGAGCGGTGTTCTCCCCATCGGCGCGCGGGACTCTATCCGAGCGGCGCGACAGAGTGCTGCATGCCTCCACGTCGCGGCGCCGAGGCAGCGGGGCGGCCGCGCCGCCGTGTCGCCGGGGTCGCGTGGGCCGGGCGTCTTGGTAGGGTTCGCGCCGTGTCAGACGCCCAGCGGTACCGCATGCGCACACCCACCAGCGATCGCGAGATCGTCATCGAGGCCGAGCCCGGTCGCGTCTACGTCGACCGCGAGACGGGAGAGACGCTGGAGGTCATCGGCAAGGTCCTGCCGCTGGCGCCGTCGCAGTCCAAGCTGCCGTGGGCCGTCGAATACCTGCGCTTCTGCAACTGGTGCGACCAGCTCTCGCAGCGCGATCTCAACGACTGCCCGCACTGCGGCCGGCGCATGGACCCGGTCGCCTGATCGACGTCACCGTGCTGCGGCCCGACGGCCTGTCCGCGCTGCGCTCGCGCGGGCTGGCGCTGCTCGCGATCCTGTCGCTCGCCGGCGGGCTCGCCGCCTGCGGCTCCGATGACGAGCCGTCCAGCGATATCCCGCGCACCTCGCCCGATCTGACCATTCCCACGGCGACGACGCAGCTGCCGGCCGACGACACGACGACGAACGCCACGGCGACGTCGACCAGCACGTCGACGGTGCAGCAGGCGACCCCCCCGGCCGTCGTCGCCCCGCCACCCGTCGTGGCGCCTCCCGTTGCGCCCCCGGCGTCGACGACCGGCGGCGCCACCGCCGCCCCGACGGGCGGTCAGCGGACGACCGGCGGCGCGACCCCGGGCGATGCCGACTTCCAGAACTTCTGCCGTGAGAACGGCAACGCCCCGGAGGGCTGCTGAGCCGCTACTTCTTGGCCGCCGGCGGCGCCGGGTCGGAGATGAACGTCGCGCTGTAGGTCATGCGCGCCGTCCGGTAGAGGCAGCGGAAGAACGCCGACGTGCGCTTGCCGAGCAGCCCGAACTGCGTCGTGTAGTCCGTGCATCCCGTCTGCGAGCGACTGGAGCGCCACGATGTGTCCGATCCGAGGTACAGCTGCAGCAGCGGCGCCCACGTCGGAACCGTCAGCCCGACGTACTGGCCCTTCTTGATCGGGAGGGTCCGCTCGAGCGGGAACTGCACGACCTGGCCGAAGTAGTCCGTCAGCTTCATCAGCGGCCCCTTCGCGGTCACCGAGCGGCTGAGCTTCTTGCCGGGCGCCAGCACGACGATGGCGGCCTGCGACGCGCCGCCGTAGCGCTCCTCGAAGAAGGCGGTCTGTTTGGGCCCGGGCTTGCCGAGCGCCAGCGTCCACCCGACGATGCGACCATCGGCGGGCGCCTGGTACAGCGCGCGGTCGGGCCCGACCTTGGCCTGGTAGGCGGTCGCGCGCGTCAGCGCCTGGCAGCTGTCGTCACGGGCGTCGCCCGGGCAGCTGCCGCGGACCCCGTCGGCGAGCGCGCCGAGCTCCGTGATCTTCGCCGACGCCCCCGCCGGGAGCGCGGCCGAGATGATCAGCGACGCGATGGTGAGGCTTCTGATTCCGGAGTGGCGTCTCATGCCCGCATTCAACACGACGCCACCGCCGTTGTTGCGTTCGACGGGCAGATGGTTGCGCGTGCAATAGAATGGCGGCTATCGCGGCAATCGAGGTCATCGGGCTGGAGCGGGAGTTCAAAGGCGGCCTGAAGGCCGTTGACGGCATCGACCTCGAGGTCGCCGCCGGCGAGGTCTACGGCTTCCTCGGACCCAACGGGGCCGGCAAGACGACCACCGTGCGCATGCTCGTGACCCTGCTGCGGCCGACCGGTGGGCTGGCGCGCGTAGCCGGCTTCGATGTCGCCTCCGCTCCCTCCGACGTGCGCCGCAAGATCGGCGTCGCACTCCAGGAGGCCGCGCTGGATCCGCTCATGACGGGCTCCGAGCTCGTCGAGCTGCAGGCGACCCTGCACGGCATCCCGCCGCGCACGGTGCGCGCCCGCGGGGCCGAGCTCATCGAGCGCGTGGGCCTCAGCAAGGCGGCCGGCCGCCGCGTCGGGACGTACTCCGGCGGCATGCGCCGCCGCCTGGACCTCGCGATGGCGCTCATCCACGAGCCCGAGGTCCTGTTCCTCGACGAGCCGACGACCGGCCTGGACCCGACGTCGCGGCTGACGCTGTGGGAGGAGGTCCGTCGACTGCGCGACGACGGCACGACGGTCTTCCTGACGACCCAGTACCTCGAGGAGGCCGATCAGCTCTGTGACCGGCTGGGGATCATCGCCGCCGGCAGGATCGTCGCCGAGGGCACGCCCGCGGTGCTCAAGGCCGAGGTCGGCCGCCCGCACCTGGACCTCGTGCTCGCCCGGGGATCGGACCTCGACCGTGCGCGCGAGGTCGTGAGTCGCTTCGGCGATCGGCGCCCGACGAGCGAGGGCTGCCACCTTTCCATCGCGCTCGAGCACGGCGCCGCGGACATCGCGCCGATCCTGCGCGCGCTCGACGACGAGGACTTCGTCGTCGCCGAGCTCGAGCTCAAGCAGCCCACGCTCGACGACGTGTTCCTCCAGAAGACGGGCGAGCATCTCGAGGGCGCCGAGGAGGCCCAGCAGGAAGGGATCCTGGCGCCGGAGCCCGCATGAGGCGCGCAACCGTCGCGCTCGCCCGCCGCACGCTCGTCAACGCGCTGCGGCGCCCGCAGTTCCTCGCCCCGCTCGTCCTGTTCCCGTCGCTGTTCCTGGCGATCAACGTCGGCGGCCTCGGCGCGACGCGCAGCCTGCAGGGCTTCCCGCAGGTCGACGGCTTCCTCGACTTCCAGCTTGCGGCCGCGATCGTGCAGTCGCTGCTGATCGGCGGCGTCGCGACCGGGATCGCCGTCGCGCTCGACATCGAGGGCGGCTTCTTCGACCGGCTCGTCGCCTCCCCCACGCCGCGCATCGCGATCGTCCTCGGCCGCGTGCTGGGTGCGAGCGTCATCGCCGCCGTGCAGATCACGTACTTCCTGCTGCTCGGCCTCGCGTTCGGCGCGTCGATCAAGGGCGGCGTGCTCGGCATCCTGTGCGTCTACGCGATCGGGATCGTCGCGGGCACGGGCTTCGGGGCGATCGGCGTCATGATCGCGCTGCGTGCCCGCAGCGCCTCCACGGTGCAGGGGATCTTCCCGCTCGTCTTCGTGGTGCTGTTCATCTCGTCGGCGTTCTTCCCGCTCGACCTGCTGTCGTCGCCCGCCGACGTCATCGCGAAATACAACCCGCTGTCGTTCATCGCCAACGGCATGCGCCAGCCGATCGCGTTCTCCAACGCGGCCGGTCCGATGCTCGAAGGCCTGCTCGCCGCGGCGGGCGTCGCGGTCGCGGCGATCGGCCTGTCGATCCTCGCGCTGCGCGGGCGGCTGGGCGACGCATGAGGGCGAGCCTGCGCACGATCGGGGCGCTCATGCGCCGCGGGCTCAACGAGATCCTGCGCGTGCCGGGTGCGTCGCTGCCCGGCGTGCTGGCGCCGACGATCTTCATGCTCGGCCTAGCGGCCGTGTTCGGCAAGGCGGCGTCGCTGCCGGGCTACGCCGGCGTGAGCTTCCTGGCGTTCATCGTCCCGGTCGGGATGCTCCAGGGCGCGGGCTTCACCGGGGCGGCGACCGGGGTCAACCTCGCGCGCGACATCGAGCGCGGCTGGTTCGACCGGATGCTGCTCGCCCCGACGCCGCGGCCGGTGCTGCTCGCCGGCGTCGTCGCATCGGCGAGCCTGCGCGCGCTCCTGCCCGCGAGCTTCCTGCTGATCGTCGCGTTCGCGCTCGGCGTCGACTGGCCGGGCGTGCTCGAGCTCGGGCTGGCGGCGGTGCTCATCATGGGTCTGGCGGCGGCGATGGCCTGCTACGCGACGCTCGTCGCGCTGCGCTTCCGCACCCAGCAGGCGGCCCCGCTCATGCAGATGGGCTCGTTCATCGCCGTGCTGTTCACGACCGCCTACGCTCCGCGCGAGCTGCTGTCGGGCTGGCTCGGCGCGATCGCCGACGTCAACCCCGTCACGCACGTGCTCGAGGGCGCGCGCCAGGGCTTCGTCGGCGACGTGACGTGGGCCGGCACGTGGCCCGCGCTCGTGTCCGTCACCGGCCTGGTGCTCGTGTTCGGCGCGCTCGCCGTCCGCGGCATGCGCCGCCAGGGCCTGTAGCCCGGGCCCTCGCCCGTGGACCGCGAGCTCGTCGGGGAGGTCGAGCGGCGCCTGCGGCGGCTGCGCGGGCTGCTGGAGCTCTCGCGCCTGGATGGCCAGGGCGCGACGGCCGCCGCGATCCGCAGCTACTACGAGCGCTCGCGCCTCGGCTACCGGCTCGTGCACTCCGACCAGGGCGCGATGCACATGGCGCTGAACCCCGACGGGGTCTTCGATCGCGCCGGCTACGAGGGCCAGGCGGGGCTCGTCGCGCAACGGCTACCGGCGAGCGCCCGCGACGTGCTCGAGCTCGCGTGCGGCAACGGCTACAACCTGCGGCTGCTGGCCGCGCGCCATCCGGAGCACCGATTCGTCGGGATCGACCTCGTCGGCGCGCAGGTCCGGCGCGCGAACAGGGCGCTTGCCGGCCTACCGCGTGCCCACGCCGTCGTTGGCGACTTCCACGCGCTGCCGTTCGCCGACGCGACGCAGGACGCCGTCTTCGTCGTCGAGAGCCTCTGTCACGCGACCGATCTGCCGCGCGCCCTCGCGGAGGTCGCGCGCGTGCTGCGCCCGGGCGGACGCTTCGTGGTCGTCGACGGCTGGCGGGCCGAGGGCTTCGACGCTCTGCCCGCCGTCGTGCGCGAGGCGACGGTCGCGGTCGAGCGCGCGATGGCGGTCGCGGCCGGGCAGTCGCCGGCGCAGTGCAAGCGCGCGGCCGCGCGCTGCGGGCTGCGCGTCGCCGAGGAGCTCGACCTCACGGCGCAGATCGTGCCGAACCTCGAGCGCCTCGCGGCGATCGCGGAGCGCTTCCTGTCGCGCCCGCGGCTGGCTCGCGCCGCGCAGGTCCTCGCCCCGCGGCCCCTCGTCCTCAACGTCGTCGCCGCATACCTCATGCCGCTCGCCGTGCGCGCTGGGGCGCATACCTACCGCCTGATCGTGCTCGAGCGCTGATCAGCGAACGCGGAAGCGGCGCACGGCGCCGTTCGCCGGGGCGTCGTCGATGCAGCTCACGCGCACGCAGCCCGCGGGCGTCGACTCGACCGCGAAGCGGATGAGTCCCGGCCGCCCGAGCGAGCTCTGCGACATCCGCAGGACGAAGCTGCGCCTGCTCGTGCTCAGTCCGGCCCGCACGGAGCCGAGGTACTTCGGCAGGCCGGGAGCGCTCTGGTCGAGGATCGTCGCCCGCAGCTCGGTCTTCGAAGAAGCGGTGACGCAGACGAGGCGATCGGATCGCACCGCGCTCGGGTCGGCCCGCTCGTCGGTCCAGATCTTCAGGCAGACGGACCCGGGCGGGCCCGTCGCGGACAGCAGCCGCGACGGCGCGATCTTCTGGGTCACCGTGACGGTCGCGCGCAGGCGCCCGTCGGCGGCGAGCTTGAAGGACGCGCCCTGGATGTCCAGCGCGCCCCTGACATCGCCCTTGTCGTCGGTGATCGTGACCGTCTTGGAGGTCGTCGCAGGCGCCGAGGAGGCGACGAGCGCGGCCGCCGCGGCGGTCAGCCCTGCCACTGTGAGCAGTCTTGGACGCGCGCGCACCGGCCAAGCATGACGGTTCCGGCCACCGGAATCGACAGTGACAGCGTTGCGTCGGGTTTTCGGTGATCAGCCGGCGAGCTGCACGCCGGCCGCGCGGATCTCGTTCATGTCGCCCGCGGCGGGCGTCCATGGCAGGCGCAACGGGTCGCCCACGTAGCGTGGGATCACATGCATGTGGAAATGAAACACCGTCTGCCAGGCGGCGGAGCCGTTTGAGTTGATGAGGTTCACCCCGTCCGCGCCGAGGCGCCGCACCGCCCTGGCGGCGATCCGCTGGGCGCTCGCCGCCACGGCCGCGAGGTCGTCGGGATCGATCTCGTGGATGTCCTTGCAGTGCGCGCGCGGAATGACGAGCGCATGCCCGCGGCTCGCGGGCTGGATGTCCATGAAGGCGACCGTGCGCTCGTCCTCGGCGACGATCGTCGCGGGAAGCTCACCGGCGACGATCTTGCAGAAGATGCAGTCGGGGTCGGGGTCGGGCATGGCGTTCAGGCTAACGCTCATCCTCCAGCAGCCGCCCGGCGAGCGCGATCGCCTCGCCGGGGGTGCTGACGTCGCCGGCGTAGCGCGCCTCGTCGATCGCGGCGAGCAGCACCCCGAGACGCGGGCCCGCGTCGAGCGCGAGCGCACGGGCCAGCACGTCGCCGCGCACGATCGGCTCGCGCCGGCCCGCCGCCCGCCAGCGCAGCGCCTCGGGGAGCACCTCGCGCGCGAGCTCGAGGTGCTTGGCGATCGCCTCGTCCGCCTTGCGGCCGCGCGTCGCGAGGCGATCGGCGACCGACAGCAGCGTGACGTCGACCTCGACCGGCTGGCAGGTGCTGAGGTAGCGGTACAGCGCTCGTCGCGACAGCGGGCGCTCGTGGACGAGGAAGCCGAGGCGCAGATGATGCTGCACGAGCGCGGCCACATGGGCCTTGAGCCGCTCGCTGGCGCGCAGCCGCGTGAGGACGTCGCGCGCGAGCCCCGCGCCCTCGCGATCGTGGCCCGGGAAGGCGGGCGAGCCGTCCTCGCGCTGCGCGCGCGTCGCCGGCTTGGCGGCGTCGTGCAGCAGCGCTCCGAGCCGCAGCGCGAGGCCGCGGTCGAGATCGTCGGCCAGCGGCTCGGCAAGCAGCCCGCGCAGCGCCGCCGCGTGCTCCGCGCCGAGCAGCGCGCCGGGATCGGCCTCCAGCGCCAGCGTCTGCTCGAGCACCTCGATCGTGTGGTCGTGGACGTCGGCGTGGTGATAGCGGCTCTGCTGCACGCCGTGCAGCTCGGCGAGCTCCGGCAGGACCGCCGCGGTCAGCCCGAGCTCGTCCATGAGCGACAGCGAGGCGACGACGCCGTCCCCGGCGAGGATCCGCTTCAGCTCCGCGAAGACGCGCTCCTGGGCGACCTGCGCCACGTCCGCGGCCTGCGCCCGCGCGAGCGCGCCCGTCTTCGGCTCGACGATCAGCCCGAGCTCGGCCGCCAGGCGCACGAGCCGCAGCGCGCGCAGCGGGTCGTCGGCGATCGAGCGCGGCCCGACGGCGCGCAGCCGCCGCGCCGCGAGGTCGCTCGCGCCGCCGTGCGGATCGACCCGCTCACCGCCGTGCAGCGGCTCGGCCATCGCATTGACCGTGAAGTCGCGCAGCGCGAGGTCGTCCTGGAGCGAGCCGCCGCGCAGCGGGCTGAGGTCCGCCTGCCAGGAGCGGTCCGCCGCCATGACGCGCCACGAGCCGAAGGCGTCGGAGAGCTCGAACGGCGCGCCCCTGATCGCACGCGCAAGGCGCCGCGCGGCCGCGCGGACGTCGCCGTCGACGACGACGTCGAGGTCCGTGGTCGGCCGTGCGAGCAGCCGGTCGCGGACGGCACCGCCCACGAGCCACGCGGGCACGCCCTCCAGGGCCTCTCGCACGCTCGCGACCAAGTCCTTCACGTCCGCGCCTCGCGCCGGCGGGAGGCGATCTCGCACGAAGCGGCGCGTCGGGGGGCGCGGCCCGCGACGGCGTCCCTCACGGCGTCGCCTCGCTCGCGGCGCTGAGCTCCTCACCGGCCGGCTCACCGTCGCGGTGATAGGCACGCGGCACGCGCGGCAGCAGCCCGCACGTGATCTCGTAGTTGATCGTCAGCAGGCGCCGCGCGAGCTCCTCGGCCGTGATGCGCTGCGAGCCCTGGGCTCCGAGCAGGACGGCGTCGTCGCCGACCGCCGCGATCGCGGGCCGGCCGACGTCGACCATGACGTTGTCCATGCTGACCGTGCCGACGAGCGGCCGGCGCTCGCCGCCGATCAGCACGTCGGCGTTGTTCGTCAGCGCGCGGCGCACGCCGTCGCCGTAGCCGATCGGCAGCGTCGCCAGGTGCGTCGGCTCGCGGGCGACGAAGCGCCGGCCGTAGCCCGTGCTCTCGCCCGGGGCGATCGCCCTGACGGCGGCGACGTAGGAGTGCAGGGCGAGCGCGGGCTCCAGGCCGACCGTCGCGGGATCGTCGCCGAACGGGTCCAGGCCGTAGATCGCGACGCCCACGCGCGCGAGATCGAAGTGCGCGCCGGGCTCGCGCAGCGTCGCGGCGCTGTTGGCCGCATGCACGACGAGCCCGGGGTGCGCGTCACGCAGCGGCTCGACCCACGCCCGGAAGCGCTCGAGCTGCTCGCCGAAGAACGGGTCGTCGCGGTCGTCGGCCGTCGCGAAGTGCGTCATCGCGCCCGCCAGCCGTACCCCGCCGGTGCTCGCGGCGGCCTCGGCGACACGGGTCGCGTGCGCCGGGTCGCGCGTGCCGAGCCGGCCCATGCCCGTGTCGAGCTTGACATGGACGGCGCCGCCGCCGCGCGCCGCGACGGCGTCGACGAAGCGCTCGTCCCACGCGACGACGTCCGCGCCGGCCGCCAGCGCGACGCCGAGCTCCGTCGGCGACAGCGCGCCCATGACGAGGATCGGGGCCTCGATGCCGCCCGCGCGCAGCGTCGCCGCCTCCTGTGCGGCGACGACCGCCAGCCAGCCGGCCCCACCGGCGAGCGCGGCGCGGCCCGCCGCCAGCGCGCCGTGGCCGTAGCCGTCGGCCTTGACGACCGCGCACAGCGCGCTGCCCGGCGTCAGCGCCCCGCGCAGGTGCGCTACGTTGCGCTCGATCGCCGCGAGGTTGACCCTCGCAAGCGCGCGCACGGTCATGCGGGCTCTCCTTCCAACGCGCGCGGCAGCGCCGCGACGACGTCGCTCGCGATGACCCCGCCAGGACCGTGTGCCGCGGCCGCCACGCGTCCGGCGGCGGCGTGGCGGCGCACGCCGGCACAGGCCGCCTCGAACGGCTCAAGGCCCTTCGCCAGCAGCGCTCCGATGACGCCGCCGAGGACGTCCCCGGTCCCGGCCGTCGCGAGCCCCGGTGCGCCGAGGCCGTTGATGGCGGCACTGCCGTCGGGCGCGGCGACGATCGTGTCGTCGCCCTTGAGCACCACGACGGCCCGCGCGCGCCGCGCGGCCTCGCGCGCGCTCTCCAGGCGCCGCGCGGCGATCTCCTCGCTCGATCGCCCGAGCAGCCGGCCGAGCTCGCCGGCGTGCGGCGTCAGCACGGTCGGCGCGCCGCGCTCGGCGAGATCCTCGAGCGCGCCCGCGTGGGCGTTGAGGCCGTCGGCATCGATGAGCAACGTGACCGCGGCCCGCGCAGCGAGCCCGCGCGCGAACGCGAACGCGCCGTCGCTGCGCCCGAGGCCCGGACCGAGGACGAGCGCGCCGGCGCGCCGCACGGCCTCCAGCGCGGCGTCGACGGCGCCGGCCGTCAGCGCGCCGTCCTCATCCGCCAGGCCCTGGGTCATGACCTCCAGCAGGCGTAGCTCGAAGATCAGCTCCAGCGAGCCGGGGACGAGCGCCGTGACGTAGCCGGCTCCGGCGCGCATCGCGGCCTCCGCGGCCAGGCAGGGTGCGCCCGTGAGCCCGCGCGAGCCGCCCACGACGACGACGTGCCCCGAGCTGAACTTCGTGCTCGGCGCGCCGCGCTCGGGGACGAGCACGTGCACACGCGGCGTGATCAGCCCGCAGGTGGGCGCCACCGGCGTGCCGGCCGGGATCCCGATGTCGATGACCTCCAGCGCGCCGGTGTGCTGCTTGCCGGGCGCGACCCAATGGCCCGGCTTGGCGGCCGCGAACGTCACCGTCCGCGTGGCGCGGACGCTGACGCCCGCCGCCCGCCCGGTCGACGCGTCGACGCCGCTGGCGACGTCGGCCGACACGACGGGCGTCTGGAGCGCCGCGATCGCCGCGATCGCGTCCCTGGCCGCGCCGCGCGGCTCGCCGTCGAAGCCCGTGCCGAGGATCGCGTCCACGACGACGGCCGCATCGCCGAGCGCCGCGGCGGCGAACGGCTCGTGCGCGCCGGCGAGGCGGCGCAGGTTCTCCGCGGCGTCGCCGCGGTGCTCGTCGTCGTCCGCGAGCGTCAGGACGCGCACCCGCCGCCCGAGGTCGCGCAACCAGCGCCCCGCGACGAAGCCGTCGCCGCCGTTGTTGCCCTTGCCGCAGACGATCGCGATCTCGCCCTTGGGCGCGAGCCGGTCGACGGCCAGCGCCAGCCCGGTGCCGGCGCGCTCCATGAGATCCAGCGATCCGATCGCGCGCTCGGAGATCGCCCAGCGGTCGATCGCGCGCATCTGCGGGCCGTCGTAGAGCGGATCGAGCCAGTCGGGCAGCACGCCGCTCACCGCACGAGCGCGACGGCGCCGGCCGTGATCTTCGAGTGCGTCAGCGAGATGTCGACGTCGACCCCGAGCTCGGCGAGCCGACCGTGCAGCGCGACGCGCGTCGTCGCCCCCTCCCCCACGACCTCGATGTCGTGCGGGTTCCAGGACTCCAGCCGCAACGCCTTCGCGACCGCCTCCTTCGCGCAGAAGCGCGCGGCGAGGTGCTGGCCGGGCCGCGCGCGCCCCGCGGCGTACGCGCGCTCGCCGTCGGTGAACAACCGCAGCGCGAGGCTCGGACGGCGATCGAGCGCCTGCTCCATGCGCTCGATCTCCAGCAGGTCGATCCCGACGGACACCTGCCAGATCGTAGTCTCGCGACGCCGCCCGGCCCGCCCCGCCCCCGGACGGACCGCGCTAGTCCGTCGCCGGCTCGGCGCCCGGGTCCGCGTAGCGCTCGATCCGCCACACGGCACGATCGACGGCCTGGTCGATCTGGGCCTGCGCCTGGAGCACGAACTCGTGGGCGGCGGGCGTCTGGAGATCCTCCTTGAGGACCGCGAGCGCGGCGCCCTCGAGCAGGCTGATCTGGCGGTCGCAACCCGTGATGATCGACTGGATCTGGATCGTGTCGGCGAGGTTGTGCCCGATGTTCCGGGGCACGTGCTTGAGCACGCCGACGATCGCGGCGATCAGCGAGCCCGCCCCCGTCGCGACGGACGTGAGACCGTGCTCGAAGAGCGCGCTGACGACGCTCACGACGAGCAGACCGAGGCAGACGAGGAACATCGTCCGGCCGAGCCAGAGCTGCAGCGTGAAGGCCCGCCGCGCGTTCTGGAGCTTCTCCTCGAAGGCGAAGATCAGCCCCCGCGCCGAGACGGCGACCTCGCCCTCGCGCTCGATGCGGTTGAGCACCTCGAGCGTGCGGTAGGTCTCGTCGAGGTGGCGGGCGTGGACCGTGTAGGCCGCGGCTCCGGCGAGCACGCCCAGCAGCACGAACACCGCGACCGGCAGCGCGAGCGCGAGCACCCCGGCGCCGTCGTGTGCGTCGACGGCGGTGGCGAGCGCGTCTCCGTGTCGCCAGGTGTGTATGAGCGCCGCCACCGCGGCTGCGAATCCGAACAGCGCCAGCGCTGCGCGCACGACGAGGTTGATCGCCGTGTTCTGACGCAACGCGGCCGTCATGTCCTCGGCGAAGCGTTGACGCGGGCGCGCATGGGCGCCGTTGCCCGGCGGTCCGGCGCCGTTGCGGCGCGCGCTGTGCCCGTGCTCGCGGTCGATCTCGACGTTCGGGGCTCCCATGTGCCAGTGGAGCGCCGACGGCGCCCCGCTGATACATGGCGGCGCTACTCGACGGTGACGGTCTTGGCGAGGTTGCGCGGCTGGTCGACGTTCAGCCCGCGCTTGCGCGCGACGTAGTAGGCGAACAGCTGTAGCGGGATGACGGCCAGCAGCGCCTGCAACATCCAGTCCGTGCGGGGGACGTAGATGACCTCCTCGGCCTGCGCGGCGATCCTGTCGTCGCCCTCGGTCGCGACGGCGATGACGTGCGCGCCGCGCGCGCGGACCTCCTGCATGTTGGAGATCATCTTCTCGAGCACCGGCATGTCGGTGGCGATGCAGACGACGGGCGTCGACTCGTCGAGCAGCGCGATCGGGCCGTGCTTCATCTCGCCACCGGCGTATGCGTCGGTCGCGATGTAGGAGATCTCCTTGAGCTTCAGCGCGCCCTCGAGCGCGACCGCGCGGCCGACGTGGCGGCCGAGGTAGAGGTAGAAGTCCGAGTCGGCGTGGCGCTCGGCGCAGGCCTGGATCGTCTCGTCGAGGGACTCGATGAGCTCGGAGATGCGATGCGGCAGCTGCTTGATCTCGGCGACGAGCTCGCGGATGCGCTCGGGCTCGAGCGTCCCGCGCAGCTCGGCGAGGCGCAGCGCGAGCATGTACATCGCGGCCACCTGGCAGACGAACGTCTTCGTCGCGGCGACCGACACCTCCAGGCCCGCGCGCGTGTAGAGGACGCCGTCCGAGTCGCGCGTGGCCTGCGAGCCGACGACGTTCGTCACCGCGAGGACGTTCGCGCCGCGCTCGCGCGCGAGGCGCATCGCGGCGAGCGTGTCGGCCGTCTCGCCGGACTGCGTGATGCCGATGACGAGCTCGCGCTCCGACACGATCGGGTTGCGATAGCGCCACTCCGACGCGACGTCCATGTCGACGGGGATCCGCGCCCACTCCTCGATCGCGTAGCGCCCGATCAGGCCGGCGTGAAACGACGTCCCCGCGGCGAGGATGAGGATCCGGTCGACGTCGTGCAGCAGCGCCTCGTCGAGCTCCGCCTCGGCGAGGTCGACGCCGTCGCCGCGCAGCGTGCGGTCGGCGATCGTCTCGGCGACGGCGTCCGCCTGCTCGTGGATCTCCTTGAGCATGAACGTCTCGTAGCCGCCCTTCTCGGCGGTCTCCTCGTCCCAGTCGACGGTCACGACCTCGCGCTCGATCGGCTCGCCGGCCGGCGTCAACAGCTCGACCCCCTCGGGCCTGATCACGACGATCTCGTCGTTGTCGATGAACTGCACGTCGCGCGTATACGCGAGGAACGCCGGGACCGCGGAGGCGAGGAACTGCTCGCCGTCGCCGCGCCCGACGATGAGCGGGCAGTGCTTGCGCGCCCCGACGAGCGTGTCGGGCTCGTCGGCGCTCATCGCCACGAACGCGTAGTGGCCCTCGAGCTCGGCGTACGTCGCGAGCACCGCCTCGACGAGGCCGCCGCGCGCCATGTGATGGGAGACGAGGTGGGCGATGACCTCGGCGTCGGTCTCCGAGGTGAAGTCCGCTCCCATGTCCTCGAGGCGACGCTTCAGCCCGATGTAGTTCTCGACGATCCCGTTGACGACGACGTGCACGCGGTCGGCCGTGTCGAAGTGCGGGTGGGCGTTGGACTCCGTGACCCGGCCGTGGGTGGCCCAGCGCGTGTGGCCGATGCCGCACGTCGACGGCCGCGCGATCGTCGCGACCGGCGCCGCGTCGGACTCGGCCTCTGCGCCGTTGGACTGCAGCACCGCGGCGCGCAGCTTGCTGAGGTTGCCGACCGCGCGGACCGAGCCGATCTCGCCGTCCGCGAGCACCGAGACGCCCGCGGAGTCATAGCCCCGGTACTCGAGCTTCTCCAATCCGGCGAGCAGGATCTCCTGCACCGGTCGCTGTCCTACGTAGCCCACGATTCCGCACATGAGCGCTCAAGCTTACGAGGCGCGATGGTCGGCTCGGGCCGCGCGGGCGCTGGTTCAGCCGGGGGAGCGGCCCTCCACGATCGTCACGAGCCGCTCGCAGACGGCGTCGGTCTCGTCCTGCGTCGGCGCCTCGACCATGACCCGCACGAGCTGCTCGGTGCCCGACGAGCGCACGAGCACGCGGCCGCGGCCGTCGAGCGCCGCGCCCTCCCGAGCGGCCGCCGCGAGCAGCTCGGGGCGCGCCATCGCCTCGTCGCGATCGGCGACGCGGACGTTGACGAGCCGCTGCGGCAGCTTGTCCATCGCGTGGCGATCGGCGAGGTCCGCGCCGGCGAGCGCCTCGAGCGTCAGCAGCGCGCTCGCGATCCCGTCGCCCGACGGGACGAAGCCCATGTCGATGATGTGACCGGACTGCTCGCCGCCGAGGCCCCAGCCCCGCGCGCGCAGCTCCTCGAGCACGTAGCGGTCGCCGACCTGCGTCGTGGCGACCTCGACGCCGGCCGCGCGCATCGCGGTGTGGAAGCCGTAGTTCGTCATGACCGTCACCGCGACGCCGCCGCCCGGCAGGCGGTCGTGCGCGCGCAGGTGCAGGGCCGCGAGCGCGACGAGCTCGTCGCCGTCGACGAGCGCCCCGCGGCGGTCGACCGCGAGCAGGCGATCGCCATCGCCGTCGAAGGCGAAGCCGACGTCGTGGCCGCCCTCCAGCATCGCGGCGACGAGCGGGCCGGTGTGCGTCGAGCCGCAGCCGTCGTTGATGTTGCGCCCGTCGGGGGCGTCCGCGAGCACGGTGACCGTCGCGCCGAGACGGCGGAAGATCTCGGGCGCGGCGCGGTAGGTCGCGCCGTTGGCGCAATCCAGCGCGACGTCGACGGCGCTCAGGTCGAGATCCTCGAAGCGCGTGTGCAGCGCGCGCAGGTAGTCCTCGTGCGTGCCGTGCAGGGCCCGGATCGTGCCGATCTCGCGCGAGGGCCCGCCGCACGGGGACGCCATGCGCGCCTCGATCGCGAGCTCGGTCGCGTCGGATAGCTTGAACGAGTCGGCCCCGAAGAACTTGATCCCGTTGTCCTCGTAGGGGTTGTGCGACGCGGAGATCACGGCCGCGAGATCGAGGCCGTAGCGCGCGATGAGCAGCGGGGCCGCGGGCGTCGGCAGCACGCCGCCGAGCAGGACGTCGCCGCCCGCGGAGGCGATCCCGGCCGCGAGCGCGGACTCGAGCATCTCACCCGATTCGCGGGTGTCGCGGATGACGAGCACCCGGGGGCGCTCGCCGCCGACCTCGGCCGTGGCCGCGGCGCCGATCGACAGCGCCAGCGACGCGGTCAGGACCTCGCCGGCCACCCCACGGACGCCGTCGGTGCCGAAATGCACGCGCGCCGGGGGGCCCTGCCTCGCGGATCCATCCGCGGTCATGGGGCCGCGGTCAGCGCTTGCTGAACTGCGGCCGCTTGCGGGCCTTCTTCAGACCGGCCTTCTTGCGCTCCTTGACGCGCGAGTCACGCGTCAGGAAACCGCGGCGCTTGAGCTCGCCACGAAGACTGGGGTCCGCCTCGAGCAGCGCGCGGGAGATGCCGTGGCGCAGCGCGCCGGACTGGGAGCTGACCCCGCCGCCGTGGATGCGGGCGACGACGTCGATGGTGTCCTGATAGCCGACGACCTCCAGCGGCTGGCGGATGTTGCGGCCCAGCGCGGGGCGCGGGAAGTATGTGTCGAGCGTCTTGCCGTTGATCGTGTAGGCGCCCGTTCCGGGACGCAGGATCACCCGGGCGACGGCCGTCTTGCGCTTGCCGGTCGCGCGGTAGCGCGCGCCTGCGGCGAGGTCGATCGTGGCGGCGACAGGCTGCTCGTCGGCGCGGTCCTGCTCCGCGGCGGCGTCGAGCGCGGCCTGCTCCTCGTCGTCGGGGCTTGCGAGCGGATCGGCACCCTCGGCGACGATGTCGACCTCGAGGTCGGCACCGGGGATCGCCGGCTTGACGCGCGGGGCCGGCTCGTCGTCGTCGTCCTCCTCGAGCTCCGGCGCGGCTGCGGCCTTGGGCTCGGCGGGGGCCGGGGTGTCGGCGGGCGCTGCGTCGGTGGAGGCGACTGGCTCCGGGGCGTCGGCGGTCGAGTCCTCGACCGGCTCGGCGTTCTCGTCGATCACGAGGGGTTGATCTCCATCGGTTGCGGTTGCTGTGCCACGTGAGGATGCTCCGGGCCGGCGTAGATCTTCAGCTTCGTGATCTGCTTGCGAGCAAGCCGGTTGCGGGGCAGCATCCCCTTGACGGCCAGGCGAAGGACCTCTTCCGGGCGCCGCTCGAGCATGTCGCCGAGCGTCCGCGTCTTGAGGCCGCCCGGGTAGCCGGAGTGGCGGTAGTACTTCTTGTCGGCGCGCTTGTTGCCGGTGACCGAGATCTTCTCCGCGTTGATGACCACGACGAAGTCGCCGGTGTCGACGTGCGGGGTGTAGGTCGGCTTGCGCTTGCCGCGCAGCGCGTCGGCGATCTGGGTGGCCAGACGCCCGAGCGTCTGCCCGGTCGCGTCGACGACGAGCCAGTTGCGCTCGCGGTCGTTGGCATTGGCGACGTAAGTCTTCATGACGTGAAAATGCCGCGCGTTCGTCCGCACGGCGTGACGCACAGCATAGGGAATCGAGATCGTCAACGACATCTCGGCCGAGACGGGCCACTTGTTTACCTCGGGCAATTGTGGGTACGGTTCCGCAGAGGTACTGTCGAATCCGTCGCAACAGGGCGATGGAACGCGGAACAGCGGCGCATGGATCTTGCGCGCCGTGGGCGATCCGGCCGGGATGGCCAGATGGCGCGGACCCTTGCCCGCGCGAGCCCGACCATCAGGGCATTGCATGCCCGGTCGGCGCCGCTAACCCCGAGAGGCAGCGAACGAGGGGGGCTGGGTCGAGTTGAAGCGGTGGGCGTTCGCGGCGCTGGTGGCGACCCTCTTGTGCGGCCTGCCGACATCCGCCCAGGCGACCGCCGGTACAGGCGGCGCCGTCGCGAGCGACCCGGCGGTCATCACCGCCGTCGGATGCGTCGCCCGCTGCGCATCGGTGGACACCGTCCAGGCCGGAAGCCTGCTGCGCGTGCGCGGCAGACGCATGAAGGACGTCACCCGGGTCGTCTTCCTCGGCGCGAGCGGGCCCGCGGACGACGTGACCGCGTTGGCCGCCCGCGCCCGCGTCAAGAGCGTCGACGTGCTCGTGCCCGCGAAGGCCCTCAGCGGACCGCTGCTCGTCATCAACCGTGGCGGCGCCTCGCTCGCCAGCCGCGCGGCGATCTCGATCGGCCGCGCCGCGGCCAGAGGCGGTCCGCTCGACGTCAAGGTCGTCGGCACCCGCGTCTTCCTCGCCGCCGCCCGTCAGGCGCGCGTGGACATCCTCACGCGGACGCCGATGGCGATCACCGTCGCGCTCGCGCGGCTCGGCGACGGCGCGCTCGTCATGGGCTGGCCGCTCGGCACGGTCGACCCCGGGGCGGTGCGCACCATCACCTGGGACGGCACCGTCGGCGGCGTCGCGCAGCCCCCGGGGCGCTATGAGTTCCGCGTCTTCAGCCAGAGCCCCGGCGCGCAGGCGGCGCAGACGGCGCAGCCCGCGCTGCCGCTCGCGACCGGCGCCTTCGAGCTCGTCGACGCGAAGTTCCCGGTCCGCGGCAGGCACTCCTACGGCACCGGGATCGCGGCCTTCGGCTCGCAGCGCAACGGTCATGTCCACCAGGGTCAGGACATCTTCGCCGCGTGCGGCGCCACGCTCGTCGCGGCCCGCGGCGGCATCGTGAAGCTCAACAAGTTCGAGTCCAACGCCGGCAACTACCTCGTCATCGACGGGGCCGGCACCGACTTCGACTACGCCTACATGCACCTGCGCGAGCGCTCGAGGCTGAAGAAGGGCGCCGTCGTGCTCACCGGCCAGGTCATCGGCGCGGTCGGCCGGACCGGCGACGCCACCGCCTGCCACCTGCACTTCGAGATCTGGACCGGCCCGGGCTGGTACACGGGCGGCCAGCCGATCGACCCGCTGGCGTCGCTGAAGCTCTGGGACATCTACAGCTGAGCGCGTCGGGCGGCCACGCCGCGTCAGCCCGGCAGCACGCAGTCCTGACGACCGCCGGTGAAGCCGCGGACGAGCGCGCGGGTGTTGGCCCGCAGCGACCCGAGGTACGTTGCGCCGGGTGACCCCCTCGCCCCCAGCGAGTCGGCATACAGCGCCGGCCCGACCGATGCGCTCGCGTCGCGGGCGATCGCCCGCGTGAGCTTGGGGTTGACGGAGCTCTCGGGGAAGATCGTCGACACCCCCGTCGAGCGGATCGTGCGCACGAGCCGCGCGACCTCGCCGGCCGAGGCCTGTGCCTGCGTCGACAGCGCGGGGATGACGGTGCCCACGACCTCGATCGCGTAGCGGTCCGCGTAGTAGCCGAGCGCGTCATGGTCGGTGACGAGCCGCCGCTCGCGCGCCGGGATGCGGCGCATGCAGGCGGCGATCGCGCCGTCCAACCGCCGCAGCCGGGCCATGTAGCCAGCGGCGTTCGCGGCGTAGGTGGAGCGCCCGGCCGGATCGGCGGCGACGAGCGCGTCGCGGATGCGCGCCACCGCGATGACCGCGTTGCGCGGGTCCTGCCACCAGTGCGGGTCGACGCCGTCCCCGTCGCGGCGCGCGCGCAGTCCGCCGAGGATCGTGACGGTGCGCGCGGCGGAGCCGGCGTTTCGCAGCACGTCGCCGAGCCAGGCGTCGAGGTCCCCGCCCGAGCGCACGACGAGCTTCGCGCCGCTGATGGCGCGCACGTCGCTGGGCCGGGGCTCGTAGGCGTGCGGATCGGAGCTCGGCTCGAGGATCTGGCGCACGCCTGCGCGCGTGCCGGCGACCGCTCGCGTCAGGTCGCCGAGCTGGGTCGTCGTCGCGGCGACCGTCGGCCCGCCGTGGGCGGTCGTGTCGCCGGCGCCGTCACCACAGGCCGCGAGCAGCGTCGCGGCAGCGACGACGGCGAGGGTCGCGAGCAACGATCGGGAAGCGTTCATCCCGAGCCACACTACTCGTAATGATTCTCAATTGCACACGGTGGGCGGAGAGGTCGCCTGGTGTGCGCGCCGCGACGGCGAGCCGCCGAGCGGGTTCAGCTCGCGGCGCCCGCGACCGGCTTCTCGGCGTCGGGATCGTGGTCGGGCTCGGTCTGCGCCAGCGCCTGCGGGCGCGTGTGCGCCGAGCGCGACGTCGCCTCGTCGCCGCCCACGGCGACGGCCGCCTTCGCCGTCACGAGGTGATACAGGATCAGGACCTGAACGATCGCCAGCGACTCGGAGCGATGGACCTCGCTGCCGATCGTGAACTCGCCGAGGCGCTCGGTGCGCAGATGCGAGGCGAAGTGCATCCTCTCCCAGATGGCCTCCTCGATCGCGGCACCGCGCTTGCGATCGACGTTGCCGGGGATGAAGAGGCGCCACTCGTTCGTCTTCTGGTCGAGCGTGATGCCGTCGCTGCCACCCTCGTCGACGACGACCGACAGGTCGGGGTGCGGCAGGCCGTCGCGCAGCGTCAGGACGGCGTCGAGGTGGTCCTGGTCGCCGGCCTCGTTGGGCCGGAACGAGACGACGATGTCCCCGCGCCCCTCCTGCGGACGGATGAAGGCCTGGGAGTCCGGCTCACGCTTCTCGAGGTCGGCGAGCACGGCGTCGCGGGTGTAGCCGCGCTTGGACGTGTCGCGCTTGATCTTCCACTCGTGGCGCAGGTCCTCGGGCGGCGAGAGGTAGACGCGCACGTCGTAGGTGGAGGCGAGCTCGGCCGTGTGGTAGCCGAGCAGGCCCTCGATGACGGCAAAGCGCTTGGGCATGACGTACTGCGGCGGCCCGAACGTCCCGTCGGCGTGCTGGTAGACCGGCTTGAGGATCGGCTCACCGTTACGCAGGTGCTTGAGATGCTGCGCGATGATGTCCATGTAGTTGCAGTCCGGGTGCAGCGGCGTGATGCCGTGCTCGGCGCGCTGAGTGCGGTCGTACTTGTGGTAATCGTCCATCCCGATGTGGGTGACGTTCTCCCTGCCGAGAATCTCGACGAGGCCTTTCGTGATGGTCGTCTTTCCCGTCGCCGAATCGCCGACGACGCCGAGGATGATGGGGCGCGCCATGTGTTCCTCTCCATTCTGAGTCGCCGCCGGGGTCGCGAAAGATACCTAGCCGTCGGCAACGGTGGGGTGTGGGTCCTGGCGCCTCTGAGAAAGGCCAGCAAACAGGCCCCGAACGGCGACCACGAGCAGCGCTGATAGCACGCCCGTCCCGACGACCACAAGCGGCCATCCGATCGCGCCGAGCTTGCGCAGGACGTTCGCCTGCCAGAGCCCGAGATAGAGCCGGTAGTCGGCGTCGCGCGCGCGCGGCTCGCCGATCGCCTGCCGCGAGTTGCGCGTGAGCTGCGCGAGAACCCTGACCTGGCGCACGATCTGCGGTCCGTCGGTGCCCGGATGGCGGCCGAGCAGCTGCGCGCCCGGCGGCGCGAGGACCGCCGACAGCGAGAGCACGAAGCCGAGCGCGAACAGCGCCGCCGCGAGGCGCAGCCGCAGCACGTGCTCACCGATCCAAGGGCCGAGGATGGCGAGCAGCGCGGCGACACCCGGGATCACGAGGCGCGGCCCCCAGCTCCAGCCGCCCATCCACGACCACCACGTCGCGGCGAGCACGAACGACGCCGCGAAGATCGCGACGAGCAGCACGGCGAGCGCGCGCCGGCCGCGCCACAGGGCCGCCAGCGCGAACGGCACGAGCACGAGCGCCGGCGCGAACAGCACGATCGACTTCTCCGGCGACAGCAGCAGCCCCCGCGCGCCCTCCGAGAGCGGCGTCGAGAAGCCGTGATCGCCGGGCTCCACGTAGCCGAACTGCAGCGCGTCGCCGAAGCGCACGAGGTTGTAGGCGACCGTGATCGCCGCCGCGGCGAGCAGCGGCGGCGCGCTGCGCGCCACGGCGCGCAGCGCCTCGCGATCGAGCGCGCCGTGCTGGGCGACGAGGAACGCGGCAAGCAGCGGCGCGAAGACCGCCGACTGCGGGCGCGCGAGCACCGCGACGGCCAGCCAGGCCCCGGCATGGCGCTCCCGGCCGGCCAGCGCGCGCTCGATCATCGCGACGAGGCCGAGCGCGACGAGCGGCTCGGTGAAGAAGTCGCGTCCGTACGGCAGCAGGTACGTCCCGAGCACGGTGCCCGCCGCGACGAGCGCGGCGGCGCGCAGCGGGGCCCCGAGGCGCCGGCCGAGCGCGAACAGCGCCACCGCGAGCGCCCCGGCGACGAGCGGCATGAGCGACGCCGCGGCCGCGCCCTCGAGCAATTCGACGCGGCCCGTGAGCGCGGCGACGGGCTGCACGAGCGCGACCGGCAGGACCGACAGCAGCGGAAGCAGCAGGCCGTACTTCGAGTAGTAGAGGCCGTCCACACCGGCCACGCCGAGACCGGGCGGGACGCTCAGCGAGCCGTGATGGACGATCGATTGCGCGACGGCGAGCATCGACGTGCCGTCGAGGACCGTCACCTGTCCCTGGCCGACGAGCAGCAGCAACAGCGCCACCGCGCCGCCGAGCCTCACCGCGACGTAGCGGTCCTCGCGCGCCGGAGCCATCGGCGGCGAATCTACTCGACACCCGCCCGCCCACCGGCGGCGCTGCGCGCGAGGATCGGTGAATCCAGGTTGAATGCCACGATCGGCGTCTCCTTCCTCATCCCCGCGTACAACGAGGCGGCCACCATCCGCGAGGTGCTCGAGCGCATCACCGCGCTGCACCTCGACGTCGAGATCATCGTCGTCGACGACGGCTCGACGGACGCGACGGCGGCGATCGTGCAGACGTGGGCGGACGGCCATCCCGAGGTCGTGCTGCTGCGCCAGCCCAACCGCGGCAAGGGCTCGGCCGTACGGCTCGCGGCGACGCGCATCACGAAGGAGATCGCGGTCATCCAGGACGCCGACATGGAGTACGACCCGGCCGACGTCATCGCCCTCATCGCGTCCGATCGAGCGCGGCGTCGCCGACGTCGTCTACGGCTCGCGCCTCAGCGGCGGCGCGCCGCAGCGCGCGTACATGTTCTGGCACCTCGTCGGCAACCGCTTCCTGTCGCTGCTGACCGGCGTGCTGTTCAACACGACGCTGAGCGACATGGAGACCGGCTACAAGGCGTTTCGCTCCGACGTGCTGCGCTCGCTGCGGCTGACGCAGGACGACTTCGCGATCGAGCCCGAGATCACCGGCGAGGTCTGCCGCCGCAACCTGCGCATCTACGAGATGCCGATCGCGTACTACGGGCGCACCTACGCCGAGGGCAAGAACATCACGTGGCGCGACGGCTTCAAGGCCATCCGCGTGCTCGTCGCCGTCCGCCTGCGGCGGCTGTGACGGCGCCGCGCAGCGCACGGCCGCTGCTGTTCGCCGCCGCCGCCGTCGTGACGGTCGGCGGGACGTACCTCGCCGTGCGCGGGGTCGCGCTCGGCGACACGGCCGACGCGCTCGCGGCGAGCAACCTGTGGTGGCTCGTCCCCTCGACCGCCGTCTTCGCGGTGGGCGTGGCGCTGCGCGCCGTGCGCTGGTGGGCGATCTTCGACGCCCGCGACCGGCCGGCGCTGCGCGCGGTCTCGCGCGCGCTGCTCGTCGGCTACTTCTTCAACAGCATCCTGCCGGCCCGCGCCGGCGAGGCGGCGCGGGTCATCTCGCTGCACGGCCGTGCCGGGACTCCGCGCGCGGAGATCGTCGGGACCGCCGTCGCCGAGCGGGTCTTCGACCTGCTCGCGCTGCTGGGGATCCTGTTCGCCGCCTACCCGTGGCTGCCCGAGATCACCTGGCTGCGCGCGGCGGCGATCTTGGCGATCGCCGCCGTCGCCGGGGTCGCGGCGCTGGTGTTCGCGCTCGTGCGCTACGACGAGCGCGCCATCCACTGGCTGCTGTCGCCGCTGCGGCGCGTGCGCCGCGACGGCTTCGCCGAGCGCGTCGAGCAGGCGGCGATCAACGCGACGCGCGGCCTCGTCGCGATCCGCGACCCGCGCGTCGCGCTCGCGGGCATCGCGCTGACGGTCGCCTCGTGGGTCGTCCTGAGCCTGTCCTACTGGATCCTCATGCAGGCGTTCTCCCTGGACCTGCCGTTCGTCGCCGGGCTGCTCGTGACCGTGACGATCAACATGGGGCTCGTGCTGCCGTCCTCGCCTGCGGCGCTCGGCGTCTTCGAGGCGGCGACGGTGCTCGCGCTCAAGGCGTTCGACGTGCCGCAGGCCGAGGCGCTGTCGTACGCGCTCGTGCTGCACCTCCTGAACCTCGTGCCGTTCCTCGTCGTCGGTGCCGCGCTGCTCGGCCCCGGGGCGCTCGCGGCGCGACGGCGCCGCGACGGCTGACCCGAACGCCGGCCGGCGGCGTACGCCATCATCGTGGGCTATGTCTGACGCAGCCGACACCGAGCGCCGGGTTCCGAACACGATGCGGGAAGCCATCGGCGGCCCGCTCGGGATGGCCGAGTCGGCGCTGCCCGCGGTCGCGTTCGTCGTCGCGTACACGGCGTCCGGCTCGGACACGAACACCGCGGCAGCGGTGGCGGTCGGCCTCGCGCTCGTGTTGACGATCGCGCGGCTCGTGCGGCGCGAGTCGCCGCGCCACGCGCTGTCGGGGCTGTTCGGCGTCGCCCTCGCCGCGTTCATCGCGTCGCGCAGCGGCAAGGCCGAGAACTTCTTCCTGCCGGGTCTGCTGATGAACGCCGCCTACGCGTCGGCGATGCTGATCTCGGTCGCGGTGCGCTGGCCGTTGATCGGCATCATCGTCACGAAGCTCGACGGCGAGGACAGCGCCTGGCGCGCCGACCCGCTGCGCATGCGCGCGTTCCGGCGCGCGACGCTGCTGTGGGTCGGGATGTTCTCGGCGCGCCTGCTCGTCCAGCTACCGCTGTATCTCGCGGGCGCCGTCGTCGCGCTCGGCGTCGCGCGGACGGCGATGGGCATCCCGGTGTTCGCGCTGTGCATCTGGCTGACGTACCTGCTGGTGCGCGGGGTCCGCGCGCCGGCGGCGCCCGCCCAGGCCTGAGCGCGCCGGTCACGCCCCGCGCGGTCGCGGGCGCAGCGCGATCGCGGGCGCGCGGGCCAGCAGCATCGTCAGGCCAGCGCGCGGATCGCGCGGCGACGGCCGCGACTCGCGCAACGCGACCGCCGACCACGCGATCGCGGCGTCGAGCTCGCCAGCGATCTCGGCGGCGACCACGCGCGCAACCCAGCCGAGCTGCTCGGCGCCGCCGCCGGTGGCGTGGACGGCGATCGCGTTGGGATCGTGGGCGTTGGACGGGTCGCGGCGCAGCTCGAGCCGCCTGCCCGGGCTGGCGGCCTCCGACTGCAGCTGCTCGTCGTGGTGGCGGGCCGCGCCGGCGACCGCCGCGACGCGCAGGCCGCGAGCGAGCAGTCGCGGATCGTCGCGTGCGAGAAAGCGCCCGTCGTCGTCGACGGGCTGATAGCCCGCGAGCCACACGATCGCGCCGTCGTCCGGGTACCAGTAGCGCTCCTCGAAGACGACGTCGACCTCCGCCACGACCTCCACGGCTTGGACAGTAGGCGTTGTACTGTCGCTGCTCCGACGAACCTTCGAAAGGACGACACGATGGCGGCGCAGAGCAGTGCAACGACGGTCTGGGAAGGCGGCCTCGCCAAGGGGTCCGGGGTCACGACGCCGGGGAGCGCGGCGTTCGACCCGGTCGACGTCACGTGGGCCTCGCGCACCGCGCGCTCGGCGGGCAAGACGAGCCCCGAGGAGCTGCTGGCCGCCGCCCACGCGTCGTGCTATTGCATGGCGCTGTCGCACGAGCTCGGCGAGGCCGGCACGCCGCCGACGCGCCTCGAGGCCACGGCGACGGTCGAGTTCGTGGCCGGTGAAGGCGTGAAGTCCTCGCACCTCGTCGTCAGCGGCGTCGTGCCCGGCGTCGAGCAGGAGGCCTTCGCGGCCGCCGCGAGCGCGGCCGGCGACGGCTGCCCGATCTCGGGCGCGATGAAGGGCAACGTGGCGATCACGGTCGAGGCGACGCTCACCGCGTAGGGCTCGGCTCGGCTCGACGGTCCCACCAGGGATTCGAGGGCAGGCATTTCGGGCAACTCCGGGGGCATGGGCACCCGCACCCGTCGCGCCGTCGCGCCGTTGCTGGCGATCACGATCACCCTGGCGGCGGCCACCGCGGGCCGCGCGGCCGCACCGGCCTCGGGTCCCGCGACGGCAACGGGCAGCGGCGGAGCGGCCGCGACCGTCGACCGCCACGCGACCCAGGCGGCGATCGACACGCTGCGCCACGGCGCCAACGCGGTCGACGCGGCGGTCACCGCGGCGGCCGTGCTCGGCGTCACGGAGCCGTTCTCGAGCGGGATCGGCGGCGGCGGCTTCATGGCGCTCTACGACGCCGGCGACCGGAGCGTCACGACGATCGACCATCGCGAGCGCGCGCCGCTGGCGATGGGTCCCGACGCGTTCTGGGAGAACGGCAAGCCGCTGGCATTCAACGACGCGCGCTACAGCGGGCTGTCGGTCGGCGTCCCGGGCACCGTGCGCGGCTGGGCGACGGCGCTGCGACAGCGCGGCACGATCTCGCTGGCGCAGGCGCTCGAGCCGGCGATCAAGCTCGCCCGCAAGGGGTTCGTCGTCGACGCGACGTTCGCCGACCAGATCAACCAGAACCTCGACTACTTCGACGACGTCCCGGCGACGAAGGCCCTGTACCTCGACCCGGACGGCACCCCGCTCGACGTCGGCACGACGTTCCGCAACCCCGACCTGGCGCGCACGTACGAGCGGATCGCCAAGCACGGGACCGCCGGCTTCTACAAGGGCCCCGTCGCAGCCGCGATCCTGCGCGCCTCGCGGCGACCGGCCGTGAGCGCGGCCAACCACACGTGGCGGCCGGGCGTCATGACGAGGCACGATCTGCGCTCCTACAGCCCCGTCTGGCGCGCGCCGACGCATGTGCGCTACCGCGGCCTCGACGTCTTCGGGATGGGCCCGCCGTCCAGCGGCGGGTCGACGGTCGGCGAGGCGCTGAACATCCTCAGCGGCTACTCGCTCGGATCGCTGCCGCGCGAGCAGGCGCGTCATCTCGTGCTCGAGGCCTCGCGGCTGGCGTTCGCCGACCGCGGCGCGTACCTCGCCGATCCCGCCTATTACCGGGTTCCGCTCCAGGGTCTTCTTTCCGATGGCTTTGCGGCGTCACGCCGCGCGCTGGTCGGCGAGCAGGCGCTTGCGAGCCCGATCGGCCCGGGCAACCCGTACGCGTTCGGCGGCGCGGGCGGCGGGCGCGGCCGGGTGTCGGCCGACACGACGCGCGCCGGTTCGACGACGCACCTGTCGGTCTCCGACCGCTGGGGCGACGTCGTCTCGTACACGTTCACGATCGAGTCCACCGGCGGCTCGGGCCTGCTCGTCCCCGGCTACGGCTTCCTGCTCAACAACGAGCTGACGGACTTCGACTACGACTCGCTGACGAAGCCCAACCGCGTCCAGGGCGCCAAGCGCCCGCGCAGTTCCATCAGCCCGACGATCGTGCTGCGCCGCGGCAAGCCGTGGCTGACCGTCGGGACGCCCGGCGGCTCGACGATCATCACGACCGTCCTGCAGATGCTGACCGACCGCATCGACCTCGGCATGACGCTCCCGCAGGCGATCGCCGATCCACGCGCCAGCCAGCGCAACACGCCCGCGACGAGCGCCGAGCCGGCGTTCCTCGCCCTGCCCGAGGCGGCGGCGCTACGGGCGCGCGGGCACGCGTTCACGACGTCGGCCGAGATCGGCGCGTCGACCGCCATCAAGTTCCTCGGCGACAAGGGCAGCGTCCTGGCGGCGGCCGAGCCCGTGCGGCGCGGCGGCGGCAGCGCGATGGTCGTGCGACCGGCGCGCTGACGCGAGCGCCCGTCGACGGCGCGCGTCCGCCCCGCGCGCTCGGCCTACTCCCACTCGATCGTGCCGGGCGGCTTGGACGTGATGTCCAGGACGACGCGGTTGACGTCGCGCAGCTCGTTGATCATGCGCGACGCGATCTGCTCGAGCAGGTCGTAGGGCAGGCGCGCCCAGTCGGCCGTCATCGCGTCGTCGGAGGTCACGGCGCGCAGCACGACGACCGAGCCGTACGTGCGCTCGTCGCCCTGCACGCCGACGGTGCGGATGTCGGGCAGGACGCAGAAGGACTGCCACAGGTCGCGATACAGGCCGGCCTTGCGGATCTCGTCCTGGAAGATGTAGTCGCACTCGCGCAGCAGGTCCAGGCGCTCGCGCGTCGCCTCGCCCCCGACGATCCGGATCGCGAGGCCGGGACCGGGGAACGGCTGGCGCCAGACGAGCCGCTCGGGCAGGCCGAGCTCCGCGCCGACGGCGCGGACCTCGTCCTTGAAGAGCGCGCGCAGCGGCTCGACGAGGTCGAACTGGAGGTCGTCGGGCAGGCCGCCGACGTTGTGGTGCGACTTGATCGTCGCCGCGCCGGTTCCGCCGCCGGACTCGATGACGTCGGAGTACAGCGTGCCCTGGACGAGGTACTTCGCATCGCCGAGCTTCTCGGCCTCCTCCTCGAAGACGCGGATGAACTCGGCGCCGATCGCCTTGCGCTTGGCCTCCGGATCGGTGACACCGCCGAGGCGCCTGAGGAAGCGCTCCTCGGCGTCGACGGCGATCAGCGGGACCTTGAAGTGGTCGCGGAACGCGGCGATCACCTGCTCGCCCTCGTTCTTGCGCATCAGGCCGTGGTCGACGAACACGCACGTCAGCTGGTCGCCGATCGCGCGGTGCACGAGCAGAGCGGCGACGCTGGAGTCGACGCCGCCGGAGAGGCCGCAGATGACGCGCCCGTCGCCGACCTGGGCACGGATCCTCGCGATCTGCTCGGAGACGATGTTCTCCGGGCTCCACGTGCGATCGGCCTCGCAGATCTCGCCGAGGAAGCGTTCGAGGATCGTCTGGCCGTAGGGCGTGTGGACGACCTCCGGGTGAAACTGGATGCCGTAGATCCCGCGCTCGACGTCCTCGATCGCCGCGACCGGGGACATCGTCGACGACGCCAGCGCCGTGAACCCCTCGGGCGCGGTGTAGACCGTGTCGCGATGGGACATCCAGCAGGTCTGCTGCTCGGGCAGGCCGGCGAACAGCCGGCCCGGCTCGCGCACCGTCAGCTCGGAGCGGCCGAACTCGCCGATCTCGGCGCCCTCGACGCGCGCGCCGAGGGCGAGCGCGACGAGCTGCATGCCGTAGCAGATGCCGAGCACCGGGATCCCGAGCTCGAGCAGCTCGCGATCGAGCCGCGGCGCACCCGACGCGTAGACCGAGGCGGGCCCGCCGGACAGGATCAGGCCCTTCGGCTTGCGCTTGCGGACCTCCTCGGCGCCGACGTGGTGGGGCAGCAGCTCGCTGAAGACCCCGAGCTCGCGCACGCGGCGCGCGATCAGCTGCGAGTACTGACCGCCGTAGTCGAGCACGACGACCTCGTCGACGCGGCGCGGGACCTCGACGTCGAGGACGCTCTCCTCGACGACCTCGGTGGCTGCCGTCGCCGACGTGACGATGCCATCACTCATCCGTGTCAGGCGTCGGCGAGGGCCGGTTCCTTGTGGACGCCGTTGCCGTTCGTGGGCCCGGGCGCGTTCGTCGTCGATTCGCGGGCGCCCATGCCGACGCCCTGCGCCGTCTGCAGCTGCTTGCCCTCGGTCTGCAGCGCGGGAGCGATCATGAGCTCCGCGCGGTTGAACTCCGCGATGTCCTTGTAGCCGCAGGTCGCCATCGACGTGCGCAGGCCGCCCATGAGGTTGAACGTGCCGTCGTTCTGATGGGCGGGACCGATGACGATCTCCTCCATCGTGCCGTTCTGGACGGTCCGCACGCGAGCGCCGCGGGGCAGCGTCGGGTGGAACGTCGCCATGCCCCAGTGAAAGCCGCGGCCGGGAGCCTCGTAGGCGCGTGCCAGCGGCGAGCCGATCATGACCGCGTCGGCCCCGCAGGCGATCGCCTTCGAGACGTCGCCGCCGTTGCGCATGCCGCCGTCGGCGATGACCTGGCAGTACTCGCCCGTCTCGAGCATGTGCTGCGAGCGGGCGCCCGCGACGTCGGCGATGGCCGTCGCCTGCGGGACGCCGATGCCGAGCACGCCACGCGTCGTGCACGCCGCGCCCGGGCCGACGCCGACGAGCACGCCGGCGGCGCCGGTACGCATGAGGTGCAGCGCCGTGTGGTAGCTGGCGCAGCCACCGACGACGACCGGGAGCGGGACCTCGCGGATGAACTCCTTGAGGTTCAGCGGCGGGCGCGCCGCGTCCATCGAGACGTGCTCGGCCGAGACGACCGTGCCCTGGATGACGAGGATGTCGAGGCCCGCGTCGAGCGCGAGCTCGTAGTACGCGCGGACGCGCTGCGGCGTCAGCGACGCGGCGACGACGACGCCCTGGTCCTTGATCTCGCGGATGCGCTGCCGGATGAGCTCCGGATCGATCGGATGCTGGTAGATCTCCTGCATCTCACGCGTCGCCGAGTCCTTCGGCAGGTGCGAGATCCGCTCCAGCTGCTCGTCGGCGTCCTCATAGCGCGCGAAGACGCCCTCGAGGTTCAGGACGGCGAGGCCGCCGAGCTTGCCGATGATCCCCGCCGTTCGCGGGGACACGACGCCATCCATCGCCGAGGCCAGCAGCGGCAGATCGAAGCGATAGTCGCCGAGCTTCCACGAGATGTCCACGTCGTCGGGGTCCCGCGTGCGCCGGGACGGCACGATCGCGATGTCGTCGAATCCATATGCGCGGCGAGCCTTCTTCCCGCGACCGATCTCAATCTCCATTTATGCATCCTAGGCGTGTGGGCGGACAAGAAGACCCCGCCGAGACGGGGCCGAGGACGACGAAAACCGCACCTTGCGGGCGTTGGCCGCCACGTCATCCGAGGTTAGCAGCGGCCTTATGTCGTCTCGCCGCCCGAGCGGCGCGCCACGAGACGCACGGCGACCGGCAGGACAGAGCGCGTGCGCGCTGTCCTGCCGCGGCGCGGCTAGCGAATGTTGATGCGGGGGTGCAGCGACTTCGACGTCCCGGCGATCCCCTCGCGTACCGGCGGTGCGGCGTCGGGCACGCGCACGGGCGCGAAGGACACGCCCTTGACGTACGTGCCCATGCGGATCGTGCCGTGGCCGACCGTGGTGGCGTCGGCCGCGGCGATCGGGGCGGGCGCCGCGGGCGCAGCCGCCGCAGCGGCGCCGAACGTGGCCCCGCGCAGGCGGATCGTGCCGTGGCCCGCGACGGGCGCTGAGTAGACGAGCGGAGTGAGCAGGCTGCGCTGCATGGAGAATGTCCCCCTTGGTCGGACGTCACCTTGACGATTCATTGGACGACCGGAAACCGGAACGCAGCAGCCACCACACCGCCTCGAGCCCTCCGGCTCGTCTCGGGCCGACCGTACTCCTGTAGGCGTGTCCGATCAACGCCGACGCGCCAAATTTTCACGCGCGAGCAGGAACAGGGAGACGGACGCCGACGGCGCGACCTGCGATCGTCGGGCGCGATGACCTCGGCCGTGCGATTCGTGGATGCCGTCGCGCTCGCGCGCGACGCCGCACGGCTCGTGCGCGTCCCGAGCCTGACCGGCGACGAGCGCGCCGCCGCGGAGGAGGTCGTCGCGATCGCCCGTGTCTACGGCCTCGAGGCCGACCTCGTCGAGCACGACCTCGGCGCGCTGCGCGCCGCCGACGGCTATCCCGGCGAGGAGGCCCCGCGCAGCGAGCTCGTCGGCGCGGTCGTGACGCTGCGCGGCACCGCGCCGCGGGCGCCGCGCCTGTGCCTCAACGGCCACGTCGACGTCGTGCACCCCGGCACGGAGCGGTGGCGGCGCGACCCGTGGTCGGGCGCGGTCGCCGGCGGCAAGCTGCACGGCCGTGGCTCCGCCGACATGAAGGGCGGCGTGATCGCCGCGCTGCACGCCCTCGTCGCGCTGCGCCGCAGCGGCGTCAGGCTGCCCGGCGACGTGGTCCTGCAGGCCGTCTCCTCGGAGGAGGACGGCGGTCTGGGCTCGTTCGCCGCGCTCGAGCGCGACGATCGCTTCGCGGCATGCCTGATCCCCGAGCCGACCGAGCTGGAGATCGTCTGCGCGCACGCGGGTGCCCTGACGTTCACGGGCACGGTGCGCGGCACGGCGGCACATGCCGCGCTGCGCCTCGAGGGCGTCTCGGCGATCGATCGCTACCTCCCCGTCCACGCGGCCCTGCACGACCACGAGCGCGCCGTCAACGCGACGGCGCGCCACCCGCTGCTCGCCGACCATCCGCGCGGGCAGTTCGCCCCCGGCGAGACGCCGCTGCACGACCCCTGGGTCGGGCTCGTGCGCGACGCGGCCGCGGCCGAGCTCGGCGCGCGACCGCCGCTCGTCGCGGTCACCTACGGCGCCGACATGCGCCTGTTCTGCGCACGCGGGATCCCCTGCGTGCTGCTCGGCCCGCGCGGCCTGCGGCTCGCCCATGCGGTCGACGAGCACGTCGCGGTCGCCGACCTCGCGAGCATCGCTCGCATCATCGTGCGCAGCGCGATCGCGTTCGCCGCGGCGCGCTGACCGGCGCGCACGCCGACGCGCGCCGCGGCGCGCGGCCCGCCGGCCCGGCCTCGCCGTCGTGCGTCGTGCGCCGCGGGGCCTCAGGCCTCGCGCACGACCGTCTCGAACTGGTGCGCGACGACCGGCTCGCGACCCTCCAGCCACGGGTCGCGGTACGCCGCGAGCGAGCGCTCCATGCCCGCGTCGAGGTGGTCGGCGTCGCCGTCGCGGTCGTCGACGACGACGGCGCGGACGGTGTCGACGCCGACGCGCTGCATGAACGTGTACGTGCGCTCCAGCCAGCGCGCGTTCTCGCGGTAGAACTGGATGAAGCGCCCGGTCAGGAGGATCGCCGCCTCGGCGTCGTCGACCGTGCACAGCAGGTCGCCCTTGCGCACGTGCGCGCCCGCCGCGCCGCCGACGTACATCTCCCAGCGGCCGCCCTCGACGGCCACCCAGCCGACGTCCTTGACCATCGCCTCCGCGCAGTTGCGCGGGCAGCCCGTGACGGCGAGCTTGAGCTTCGCCGGCGATTCCAGCCCGGCGAAGCGCTCCTCGATGCGGACGCCGAGCGTCGTCGAGTCGCCGAGACCGAAGCGGCAGAAGTCCGACCCGACGCACGTCTTGACGGTCCGGAAGCTCTTGCCGTAGGCGTGGCCCGAGGGCATGTCGAGCTCGCGCCAGACCGCGGGCAGGTCCTCCTTGCGGATCCCGACGAGGTCGATGCGCTGGCCGCCCGTGACCTTGATCATCGGCACCTCGTAGCGGTCGGCGACGGCGGCGATCCGGCGCAGCTCGTCGGCCGTCGCGACGCCGCCGGCGATCCGCGGGACGACCGAGAACGTCCCGTCCTTCTGGATGTTGCCGTGGACGCGGTCGTTGATGAAGCGAGCGTCGCGCTCGTCCTCATAGTCCGAGCCCCAGACCATCTTGAGCAGCGACACCATCGCGGGCTTGGACTTCGGGTCGTCGGGCTGGGTGCCGAAGGCGTCGAAGACCGCCGACACGGAGCGCAGATCCTTCGCCCGCACGACCGCCATGAGATCGCGCTTGGGCAGCGCGATCTTCGGGACGTAGTACTCCGCGGTCGGGTCGTGCTCGAGCTGGCCGCCGCTCGCCCATTCGAGCACCTCGCGCACCTGCGCCCTGCACGAGCCGCAGCCGCTGCCCGCGCGGGTCGCGGCGGCCACCGCGCCCATCGTGCGGGCGCCGTCGCGCACGCAGGCGCCGATCGCCCCCTTCGTGACGCCGTTGCAGTTGCAGACCTGGGCGTCGTCGGGCAGCTCCGCGACGCTCGTCGCGGCGGCCGGCGAGCCGAGGTCGAAGAGCAGCGAGACGCGCTCGTCGGGCAGCACGACGCCGCGGTCGAAGGCCTGCATGAGGAACGAGACCTTGCTGACGTCGCCGAGCAGCGTCGCGCCGACGAGCTTGCCGTCGCGCACGATGACCGACTTGTAGACGCGCCGGCGCGGCTCGGAGAACGTCACGACCTCGTCGTCGTCGCGCTCGGGCTCGCAGATCCCCATCGTCGCGAGGTCGATGCCCGAGACCTTGAGCTTCGTCGCGAGCTTCGAGCCGTGGTAGGCGGCCTTGGGGTCCGAGCCGGTGATCTGGTCGGCGAGCACGACCGCCTGCTCCCACAGCGGCGCGACGAGCCCGTAGACCTCGCCGCGATGCTGGACGCACTCGCCGACGGCGTAGATGTCCGGCTCGTCGAGGGCGTGCATCGCGTCGTCGACGACGATCGCCCGTTCCACGGTCAGCCCGCTGCGCGCGGCGAGCTCGGCGTTCGGGCGGATCCCGGCGGTCACGACGACCATGTCGCAGTCGAGCACGGAGCCGTCGCGGAACTCCAGGCCGCTGACGCGCCCGTCGTCGGACCGCACGCGCGCGGTGCTCGTCGCGACGTGGACGTGGATGCCGAGCTCCTCGACGCCGCGGCGCAGGATCGCCGCCGCCTGGCCGTCGAGCTGGACGTTCATGAGCCGCTCGGAACGGTGCACGACGTGCACCTCGAGCCCCCGCGCGAGCAGGCCGCGGGCCGCCTCGAGGCCGAGCAGGCCACCGCCGATGATCGCTGCCCTGCGGTGCCCGCGCGCCCACTCGAGCATGCCGTCGGTGTCGGCGATCGTGCGGAAGCCGAAGACGCCGCCGATCGGCTCGTCGTCCACGAGCAGGCCGTCGATGGGCGGGAAGAACGGGCGGCTGCCGGTCGCGATGACGAGCTTGTCGTAGCGCACCGTGGTCACGTAGCCGGCGGTGATCGTCTTCGCGAAGCGGTCGATCCTCGTCACGCGGGTGCCCGTGTGCAGCGCGATGGCGTTGGCCTCGTACCAGTCGAGGTCGTTGATCGTGATCGCGGCGCGGTCCTCGGATCCGGCCAGCACGTTCGACAGGGAGATGCGGTTGTAGTTGCCGTACGGCTCGTCGCCGAACATCGTGATCGCGAACCGTTCGGCGCCGCCGCGGGCGAGGATCTCCTCGACGGTGCGCGCGCCCGCCATGCCGTTGCCGACGACGACGAGCCGCTGCCTGGATGTGTCCGTGGCGGCCATGCTCAGATCTCCATCAGGCCGACGTCGATGACGACGTGGCCGCTCGCGCCGGCGGGCGCCGCGAGGTGGATCGCGACGACGGTCTCGGCGAGCAGGTCCTCGACGACGCGCAGCGCGACGTGCGTGTCCGAGCGCGCGCCGATCGCGAAGTAGCGCATCGGCTCGCCGTCGCGCATGACGATCGCGCAGACGAGCTCGGACGAGGAGTTGCCGCCGCGGAAGTAGACGAACTGCGCCTCGTTGCCTGCGGGCACGCTGTAGGTCAGCGCGGGATGCAGCAGCGACGGCGCGTCGAAGCCCTGCCCCTCGAACGTGAAGATCCCCTGCAAGAGACGTGGTGTGCTCACTGGCTTGCGCTGCCTCCTCGGCGGGATGGGCGCGCCGGACACTAGGTCGCGCCGGGTCGATCGCCTATGGACCGCCGGTACAGACCGCGTACACGCGGATCGACCGCCGGGCGCACCGCGCGACGGCCCGGTCACGTCGAGCGTGAGCGACTGATCGCCCCTCGCAGCCGCGGGTCAGGCCACGAACTCGATCTCGACGGGCTCGCCGGCGGCGATCGAGTCGCGATCGCCCGGGACGAGCGCGAGCGCGTCGATGCCCAGCATCGACGTCAGGATGTGGGAGTCCTGCGAACGCGTCGGGCGCACGTGCCAGCCGTCGTCCTGCAGCGAGCTGCGGCAGCGGACGATCGTCGTGCGCCCGCGCGCGCCGGGCAGCTCCTCGTCCGCGGTCGCCATCGTCGGATGCACGACGCGCTCGCGTCCGAGCATCGCGTCGAGCGCGGGCACGACGAACAGCCGGAAGGCCATCAGCGCCGACACCGGGTTTCCGGGCAGCGCGAAGACCAGCGTGCCGTCGTCGTTGACCGCGAACGTCGTCGGCCGGCCGGGCTTGAGCTTCACGCCCGCAAAGACCTCGCGGAAGCCGAGCCGCGCGAGCGCCGGGCGGACGTGGTCGTGCGGGCCGACGGACACGCCGCCGGTCGTGATGAGGATGTCGACGTCGCGCAGCGCCGCGCGCAGCACCGAGACGGTCGCCTCGAGGTCGTCGCCGACGCGCACGCGCCGGACGAGCTCGCCGCCGGCCCGGTGCACGGCGCCGCCGAGCGCGGGCCCGTTGGAGTCGCGGATCCCGCCCGGCGGCAGCGGCGTCCCGGGGTCGGTCAGCTCGTCGCCGGTGCCGGCGAGCGCCACGCGCGGGCGGCGCACGACGGAGGGGCGCGGGATGTTCAGCGACGCGAGCACGCCGAGCTCGGACGGGCCGAGCAGCGAGCCGGCGTGGATGACGAGCTCGCCGGCGAGGATGTCCTCGCCCGCGGGACGCACATGCAGCCCCTCGCGCACGGGGCCCTGCACGACGACCGTCCTGCCGTCGTCGTCGGCGGTCAGCTCCTGCGGCACGATCGCCGTGGTGCCGTCGGGCACGGGCGCGCCGGTCGAGATGCGAACGGCGCTTCCGGCCCGCACGCTGACGCCGGCGGCCGTGCCCGCGCGCGCCTCACCGATGAGGTCGAGCGTGACGCCACCCTCGGCCGTGTCGGCGGCGAGGATCGCGTAGCCGTCCATCGCGGACGCGTCGAACGGGGGCACGTTGTTGGGCGCGGTCGCGTCGTCGGCGAGCGCGCGGCCGAGGGCGTCGTCGAGGCCGACCTCCTCCGCGCCCAGCAGCCTCACGTGCTTGAGCACGCAGTCGCGCGCTTCGTGGATCGAGACGGCCACGCCGCGGACGCTACCAGCGGCGGTCGGGTCGGCGACCTCGACGGCGTGACCCGTCCGTGATCTGGGCCACACGGCGAACCCCGTTCGCAACAGATCGCCGCGGCCGACGTTCCAGCCTGCACGGAACCCCTGACAGGAGGTCCCGGTCCGATGCTCCGCCCCAGACGGCACGCAGGCCGGCTCGCCATATCCCTCGCGCTCGCGACGATCGCGTCCCTGCCGGCGTCGGCGCTCGCGTCGCCGCCCCCGAACGACGACTTCGCACACGGCCAGGCGGTGACGCTGCTCAGCCAGCTGACCGGCACGAACATCGACGCAACGCTCCAGCTCGGCGAGCCCGCCACGAGCAGCGCGTCCGTCGGGCGCTCGGTCTGGTACGAGCTGACGACGGCCGCGACCGAGCAGGTCCGGATCGATACCTGCGGCAGCCACGCCCAGACCGAGCTGGCCGTCTACACCGGCTCGAGCGTCGCCAGCCTCAACGAGGTGGCCCACAGCCCGTACGACTGCGACGGTGGGGCGCGGGTGTACCTGACCGCGGTGCTCGGGACGACGTACCACGTCCGGGTCACCGGCTCCGTCGGCTCGCCCGGGGACGTCGTGCTGCACGTCGCGGCGCCGCAGGCGCCCGCGAACGACGACTTCGCCGGCGCGCAGACCCTGACCCTGCCCACCCGGCTCACGAGCACGAACGTCGACGCGACCACGCAGGCGGGGGAGCCCCCGGTGCCCGGCAGCCCGAGCGGGCATTCGGTCTGGTACCGCGTGACCGCGACGACCGCGGGCCCGCTGTTCATCTCGGTCTGCGACGACGCGAACAACCCGCTGGTGACGGTGTACACGGGCGGCGGCCTCGGACTCCTGACCGAGGTCGGCCAGCCCTCGACGCTGTGCGACGGGCGCGGCATCGTCACGGTCGACACCGTCCCGGGCACGACCTACCTCATCCTCGTGCGCGGGTACGGCGACAGCTCGGACGCGTTCACGCTGACCGTCGAGGACCGGGGCGGGTCGCCGCCGCCCGGATCGATCGGGCCCCCACCGCCGGATCCGACGTGCCCGTTCCAGTTCGCGGCGCCCGGCTCCGTCACGTACAAGGGCACGTCGTCCGGCGGCGGCGAGGTCTGCCTGACCGTCAGGCCCGACTTCTCGGGGCTCTCGTGGTTCACCCTGACCAAGCCGCCTGCGGGCTGCGATCTGCCGTGGGCCGTGGAGCGCTTCGAACCGGCGCTGGCGATCGCCGATCGCCGCTTCGCCGCGACGACCGCGAGCGCCGTGCTGAGCGGGCGCTTCACGAGCTCGCACGAGGCCCGCGGCACGATCGGGCTCCTGCGTCCCAGCGCGTCGGGCACCTGCCGCACCGCGGTGCTGAGCTGGAAGGCGACGACGACCGCGGCGACGCCGTTCCCCGATCCGGACGTCACCGCGCCCTCGCTGCGGCTGCGCGGCGCGAAGGTGCAGCGCGCGCTGCGGCGCAACGCGATCGTCGTCGGCGTGCGCTGCCCGAAGGAGGCCTGCACGGCGAGCGCCTCGACGACGATCGGTGCCGCGAAGCTCGTGGCCGCGTCGCGCAAGCTGCGCGCCGGGCGCGGCGCGTCGCTGCGGCTCGTGCTCACGAAGCGCGCGCGGCGATCGATCCGAGCACGGTCCGGGTTGCGCGCGCGCGTTACCGTGACGGCCCGCGACGCGGCCGGCAACCGCACCCGAGCCCACCGCACGATCATGCTGCGTCGCTGATGTATCTCCACACAGGCGATACTTCCTGTGACAGCACTCGTTTTCGGAGATGACACCAAATCGAGGGGGACCGACTCATGCGCAACCCGTCGTTTCAGGCGCGTCACCCTGTGCTGCTCACCGCGATCGTCGCCGCGACGCTGGTCGCGATGCCCGCGAGCGCGCTGGCGGCGCCGGCCAACGACAACTTCGCGAACGCCATCGCCCTCGGCATGCCCCAGAGCGCCACGGGCTCGAACGTCGACGCCACGCGCGAGGCGGGCGAGCCGGACATCCTCGGCGACGGGACCGGCCACAGCGTCTGGTACGAGCTCACGCTCGGCACGACGCAGGGCGTCGGCATCGACACCTGCGGCAGCGACATCGACACGGTGCTCGGTGTCTACACGGGTGACGGGGTCGCCGACCTGACCGAGATCGGCGTCGACGACGAGTCCTGCGACGACGGAGGCGCGATCGTCGACTTCGTCTCGTCGCCGGGCACGACGTACCACATCCTCGTCACGGGCTACGACGACGAGATGGGTGACTTCAGGCTGTTCGCCGGCGGCGCGCACACATCCCCGCCCCCGCCTCCCCCTCCACCGCCGCCACCACCCAGCTGCCCGCCCGCGGGGAGCCCGGCCGGCGCCGTCGCGTACAGCGGCACGCACTCCGGCGGCGGGACCGTATGTCTCACCGTCGCGGCCGGCTTCGGCGCCGTGACGAGCTTCCACGTGCTCAACGCCCCCGGAGACGTCTGCCATTTCGGGTTCGCGATCGATCGCTTCCCGGCGCCGCCGGCGATCACCGACCGGCGCTTCGCGACGGCGCAGGACGCCCTCATCGGATCGTTCCCGACCGACCAGGGCGCGGAGGGGACCTTCCAGCTGACGCGCACCACCAGCGACGACGAGACGTGCACGAGCCCGCTGCTGAGCTGGTCGGCGACGACGACCGCGACGCCACCGTGGGCGATCCACCCGCCGCCTGCGCCCCCGCCGCCGCCCCCACCGGCCGCGGACACGACGCCGCCCCTCCTGCGCCTGGGCGGCGCGAAGCTGCAGCACCCGCTGCGGCGCGGCGGCGTCCTCGTCACCGTGGGGTGCCCGAAGGAGGCGTGCGTGGCGAGCGCCTCGGCCACCGTCGCGCACGTGAGGGTCTCCGCGGCGAAGCGGAGCATCGCCCGCGGCGACAGGCGCACGCTGCGGCTGGCCCTGTCCGCGGTCGCGCGGCGCGCGCTCGTCGCGGCCCTGCGGTCGCACTCGTCGGTCCGGACGAGCGTCAAGGTCGTCGCTCGCGACGGCGCCGCGAACGCGACGACGGCGCGGCGCCCGATCACGTTGCGCCGCTGACGCGCGTCAGGCGGCGAGCAGCGCGTCGAGCGTCGCGCCCGCGCGGCCGTCGGCGACGGCCGCGTGGGCCATCGCGATGCCCTCGCCGACCGTCGTGCACAGGCCGGCGAGGTACAGCCGGACGGCGGCGCTCAGGGCCGCCGTCTGCGCCGCCACCCCGTGCTCGTCGCCGCAGATGATCGCGCGCGTCACGTCGGCCGAGATCTGCGGGTCGCCGTCGCCGCGCAGCAGGCTGCCCGGCGACTCGGGCAGCTCCATCGGGCCCTGCGTGTCGGCCGCCGACGGACGCCCGGTGCGCAGGATGTCGGCACCCTCCATGCCGCGCACGGTGATGACGCGGTCGGCACCGAGCAGCAACAGCGCGCCCTGCAGGCGCTCGCGGTAGGAGCTGTGCGTGTGGCCGACGACGAAGCGCGACGCGCCGAGATGGTCGACGAGCTTCTCGGCGCTGTGCAGCGGGCCGCGCAGCCCGATCTCGTCGCGGACGGCGGCGAGCTCGTCCCAGCCCGGGATCGAGCTGCCGGCGTGCGCGAGCGCGACATCGGAGCGCTCGAGCATCTCCCGTGACTCGGCGGGCTGCGGGCGCGCCGGGCCGCCGAGCGCGGCCAGCACGTCGGCGGACGTCGTGCCGCGCTTGGGTCCCAGCGTCGAGCCGCAGTGCACGACGACGCGGGCCCCGGCGGATGCCGCGAGCACGGCGGCCGCCAGCGACAGGTGCGGCGCGTCGACCATGCCGTCGTAGGCGCCCGCGCAGGCGATGATCGGCCGGCCGCGCGACGGCGGATCCGCGGCGACGCGGGCGGCCGCGTCGCGCAGCGCCTGCGTCATGCCGGCGAGCTCCGCGGGCGTCTCGCCCTTGATCCGCATCGCGACGAGGAACGCGCCCGCCTGGACCGGGGTGACCTCGCCCTCAAGCAGCGCCGCCGTCGCCATGCGGGCCTCCTCGAACGTCAGCGCCCGGCTGCCGCGCGGGCCCGTGCCGACGGCCTTGATGACGGCGCGGAAGCCCGCATAGCCGCTGCGCCCGCGGCGCTCCGGCAGCGTCGCGGCGATCCCGACGGCGCCGTCGCCGGCCGGCGCGCCGGGGTCCTGCTCGGAACGTGCGGATGGCGTCATGTCCCCTCCCAGCGGTAGCCGACGCTGCGTACGGTCTTGATCCTGGCGGCGTGCTCGGAGCCGAGCTTCGCGCGCACCCGCCGGACGTGGACGTCGACCGTGCGCGCCCCGCCGTAGTAGTCATAGCCCCAGACGCGGTTCAGCAGCGCCTCGCGCGAGAAGACGCGACGCGGGTGCGTGACGAGGAACTTCAGCAGCTCGTACTCCATGTACGTGAAGTCGACGGGCCGGCTCTCGATCGCCACCTGATACGTCGCGAGGTTCATCTCCAGCGAGCCGACGCGCACGACGTCGTCGTGGTCGATGCCGTTGACGGCGCGCCGCGCGCGGGCGATGCGCGCCTGCAGCTCGCCCGCCGAGAACGGCTCGACGAGCAGCTCGTGCCCCTCCGCGACGCCGATCCCCTCGGCGAGCGCTCCCGAGCCGAGCGAGACGAGCACCGGCACCTCGCCGAGGTCGTCGTCGGCGGCCAGCCGCGCGCACAGCTCAGCGCACGACGGCTGCTCGAGGCCGGTCGCCAGGATCACGGCGAGCGCGGGCGCGCGGCTCTCGCCATCGGGCGGGCGCAGCGTGCCGTTGGCCGCGACGCGATGCGGGCTGAAGCCCAGCTCGGCGAGCAGCCGCGAGGTGTCCTCGCAGCCGTGGTGCCCGTAGATCCAGGCGTCGCTCATAGGAGGCGCAGGTAGCGGGTGCGGTCGAACTCCGTCACCGTGCGCCGCTCGTCGGCGGTCTCGCGGCGCTTGTTGGCGACATAGGCGTCGACGAGCCGGTCGCCGAGCGTCTCGCGCACGAGCTCGGAAGCGTCGAAGAGGTCCGTCGCCTCGCGCAGGTCGAGTGGCAGCTGCACGCCGCCGGCGGCATCCTCGACGCTCTCGGCCTGCAGCTCGTAGCCGCGCTCGATCCCGCGCAGGCCCGCGGAAAGGATGAGCGCCAGCACGAGGTAGGGGTTGCAGGCGGGGTCGGGCGAGCGCAGCTCGAAGCGCGCGCCGGCCGCCCTGCCGGGGCGGCGCGATGGCACGCGCACGAGCGCGGCGGCCCCGCGACGCGTCCAGCTCACGGTCGCGGGCGCCTCGAAGCCGGTCGCGAGGCGCCGGTAGGAGTTCGTCCACTGGTTCGTGACCGCCGACAGCTCGCAGGCGTGGGCGAGCACGCCCGCCAGGAACGAGGACCCCGTCGACGACAGCGGCTCGCCGGCCTCGGGGCTGTAGAAGGCGTTGCGGTCGCCCTCGAAGAGCGAGATGTGCAGGTGCATGCCGGAGCCCGGGTGGTCCTCGAGCGGCTTGGGCATGAACGTCGCGTAGGCGCCGAGCTCGTGGGCGGCCTCCTTGACGGCGATGCGGAACGTCGAGACCGCGTCGGCCATCGACAGCGCGTCGGTGTGGGCGAGCTGGATCTCGTGCTGCGAGGGGGCGACCTCGTGGTGTGAGGCCTTGACGGGGATCCCCATCTGTTCGAGGTAGTCGATCGTGCGGCGGCGGAAGTCCGACCCGACATCCAGCGGCGTCAGGTCGAAGTACGCGCCGTCGTCGAGCGTCTGCGGCTTGGCGCCGTTGGCTCCGAGCGGCGCGAAGACGAAGAACTCGACCTCGCAGCCGACCTGCATCGTGTAGCCGAGCGCCGCCGCCTGGTCGAGCACCCGGCACAGCGCCGCGCGCGAGTCGCCGCCGAACGGCTGGCCGTCGGGCTGGCGCACCTCGCAGAACATCCGCGCGACGAGCGAGTCCGGGCGCCACGGCAGCACCTGGAACGTGCGCGGGTCGGGGTGGGCGATGACGTCGTGCTCACGGAGCCGCGACGCGCCTTCGAGCGAGGACCCGTCGAGCCCGACGCCCTCCTCCAAGGCCGATTCGAGCTCGGATACGGGGATCGAGATGCTCTTGAGCAGGCCGAGCACGTCGATGAACCACAGGCGGACGAACTTGACGCCGCGTTCCTCGACCGTGCGCAGCACGAATTGCCGGTGACCAGACACGCAGTCGAAGGTATGGCCCGATCGGCGAGCTGTCTTTGGCCCGGCGGTCCTAAGACACTCGACATCCTGTCCAGCGGGCCATAACGCCCCGCGATCGCAGCCGACCGCGTAGTGACGCGCCGTGTCGATCCGCCCGGCGATACTCGCGCTCATGTCCGACGGCCGCTCGCTCTCGCTGTCTCCGCGCGGCGGTCTTGCGGGCGTGCTCGCGCGAATCACCCTGCCCCGCACGGCGACCGTCGCGCTGGCCGGCGCCGTGCTGATCTCGTTCCTGCTCGCCGCGGGCGCCTCGACGCAGCGCCTGTCGTTCTTCATCCCCGCGAGCCGCCAGTCGTTCCCGGAGTGGTTGCGCGGACCGCTCTCGGAGCTCGATCTGACGCTGTCGCCCACGCTCGCCTCGATGCTGCTGATCGCGCTCTGCGGGTGCTACGCCGTGGCCCTGACGCGGGCACGCGAGATCAACAGGCGGGCGGCGACGGTCGCCGTCGTGGGCGCCCACCTGGCCTTCATGCTGGCCGCGCCGCTGTACTCGGCCGACGTCTTCTCCTACCTGGACTACGCGCGCCTCGGGGTCCTGCACGGCGTCGATCCGTATCTGCACTCCGCGCTCGCGGCGCCGCACGACGCGGTCATGCCGTACGTCCGCTGGCGCTACGCGACGACCCCGTACGGCCCGCTGTTCACGATCGCGACGTACCCGCTGGCCTGGCTCGGCGTGCCCATCGCACTGTGGACGTTCAAGCTCGTGGTCGGCGCCGCGAGCCTCGGCTGCGTCGCGCTCGTCGCGCGCATCGCCCGCCAGCTTCGCCGGCCGGTCGTGCCGGCGGTGCTGCTCGCCGGCCTCAACCCGGTGGCGCTCGCATACGGGGTCGGTGGCGGGCACAACGACTTCCTCGCCGTCCTGCTCATGCTGGCCGGCGTCTCGCTGGCGCTCGATCGCCGCGACGCCGGCGCAGGCGCGGGGCTCGTGCTGGCGGCCGCTCTCAAGCTGCCGATGGGCCTGGCGCTGGCGTTCATGGTGCTCGCGCGCCGATCGCGAGGCGCGCTCGCCGGCGCGCTCGCCGCGCTGCTCGCCGTCACGGCGCTCGCGACCGTCGCCTTCGGAACGAGCGATCTCAGCATCGTCGACGATCTCGCCGGGCAGCAGCGGCGGGTCGCGCTGCTGAGCGTGCCCAACGCGGTCGGTGCCCTGCTCGGCTTCGGCGGCATCACCTCCGGCGTGCGCATCGCCGCCGCGATCGTGCTCTGCGGCGGGATGGGGGCGCTGCTATGGCGCGCGTGGCGGGGCGGCGACTGGGTCGCGACCACGGGCTGGGCGACGCTGCTGGTGCTCGTGACCAGCGCGTGGCTGCTGCCGTGGTACCTCGTCTGGCTGCTGCCGATCGCCGCCGTCGCCGGCGATGCGCGCCTGCGGACGGCGTCGCTGGCCTTCACGGCCTTCATCGTGACCACGCACGTCGCGCACTACGTGTCCTGAACGCCACCCCGCCCGAGCCGGCGGCCGTAACCGGCATTTGTGCTCAATAGGGGTTAGGCGCTAGGATCGTCCCATGAGCCACCGCATCCTGCCCGCCGCCGACGCGTTCTGGCGGCCCTCCAACCAGATGGGCATCCTGAACACGAACCTCGGCGAGCAGCTCGAGGCGACCTCGATCGCCTCGCGGATGTGGCGGCTGGCGCCCGGCCAGGCCTCGACGAAGCACCGCCACGCGACGCAGACCGAGCTCTACGTCCTGCTCGAGGGCACGGGGCGGATCCGCATCGGCGACGAGTCGCACACGCTCGCGCCGCTGTCGAGCGTGCTCGTCGAGCCCGCCGCCGTGCGACAGCTCTTCAATGACACCGGCGCCGATGCGCTGTGGCTCGTCGTCGGCACGCCGCCGGAGCTCGCCAACACGCTGGAGATGACGCCCGCGCAGCTCGCCGAGCTGTACCCGGACGGCCCGCGGGCGCTGCCGCCCGAGCTCGCTTGACCGCGGCCGCGGCCGCGCGGGCGGCGGAGATCGCGCGACCGCGCGGCGCGTTCGAGCGGCTGGCGCGCATCGACTGACTGCCGCGCTCACCGCTGTACGCGCGCATCTGCGCGACGTCGCCGGCTACGGGCTGATGATGACCGGCGTCCCGGGCGGCGTGAGATCGGCGAGCCGCAGCAGGTCCGAGGCTCGCATGCGAAAGCAGCCTCCACTTGCCGCGGACCCGATCGAGCGCGGGTTGCCACCGTGGAACGCCATGATCCCCCCGTGCGGCATGCCCGGGCTCGGAAAGGGCTGCCAGCGACGCAGCGCGACGACGACCGGGCCGTAGGCGCGCGAGTCCGCGAAGCCGTTCGCGCGCGTCACCGCGATCCGCGTCGTCACGCTCGTCACGCCCGTCGGGGAGGGCGATCCGGGGGCGCCGACCGCGACGGGCGCCGTCATGAGCAGGTGCGCGCCGTGGCTGACGCGGACGCGCCGCTCGGACACGTCGACGCGCACGAGCATCTGCGTCAGGCTCAGCACGTCCGCGGAGCCCTTGCGGATCCAGCCCAGGCCGCCGTCTCGCCGATGGATCGTCGGGATGGCCAGCCAGCTCCCGCTCCGGCGTAACACCCATGCGGACCCCCGCGCGTAGACCGCGCGGCCACCCGGCGCCAGGGGCGGGCCGAACGGTCCCGCGTACAGCCGCTCGCGGTACGCGATCGTGACGACCGTGCGGCCGACGCCCTGGCTCGTCAGCTGCGGCGAGGTTCCGGCCGGCCAACCGGCACGAGCGGGCAGCTCGGTCGGCGTCCCCCCGAACGCCGGGGCGGCGGCGGTGGCGGCGAGGGCCAGCAGTGCGCAGACGGCGAAAGCGCGATCGCGAAGACGGCGCCGGAGAGCGCCCCGGCGCAGGGCAAGGCTCATGTGCTGATCCCCCAGGATTCAGGTGCTTACGGGATCGTGCGACAGCAGCCGACCCGTGAGAGTCGAGGGCGTCCACACGGCGATGATCAGCACGGCGCCCCGGTCCGGAGCGCCTCGCCGGTCGCGCAAGCTAGCACCTGCGACGCGGCGTACCTCGCGCCGGCCCGGGGGCTCCCGGGCCTGCGCAGCAGTCGTGTTTCCGGTTCGGTGAGCCGCCCGCCGCGCGGGCTCGCGGCGCGCGTCGTGGCGCGGCCTGCCATGCGCTCGCCGATGTGCCGCACTTGCGCTGGGTCCAGTGAGCGCGACGCCCGTCCCGAAGCGAATCCTTGTGCGTTCCGGCACGTTGTGAAAGGCATGGTGAAACCTCTCGCGACCGGACTCACCGTCGCCGGCCTGCTGCTGCTCGCGACCCCGAGCGCGCACGCCGTGACGATCGTAGGCATGCAGCCGGGCACCGGCGCGGCCGCCGGAGAGGCCCTCCAGGTGAAGGGCGACGGTCGCGCCAACGACCTCCGGATCGGCGTGTCGCGCGTTCGCACGCAGCACGTCGTCGCGACGACGTTCGAGGTCGGCTCGTGTGGACCGCGGCCACGCCGCTGGACGTCGATCTGCGCAGCGGGCGCTTCACCGGCGGCACGGTCTCGTCGATCGAGGAGGTCCGCGGCGGGGCCGGCGACGACACCCCGATCGGAAGCGACGCACCCGAGCTGCTGCAGGGCGCCGATGGCGCCGACGCCATCGCGGGACTCGGCGGCGCCGACCTGCTCATCGGCTACGGCGTGTTCAGCCTCTCCCCTGGCGCCGATGCGATCGACGGCGGGGCGGGCGACGCTCTCATCGACGTCTCGAACCGGGCGTTCCAGCCCTTCGGCCCGGCGATCGTCGCGACCGCCCGCGGACCGGCCGACCGCCTGAGCTGCGGCGACGGCTACGACCGCGTGGACGCGTGCAGCTCACAGCTCGTGCCGGCCAACTGCGAGGGCGCGCGCGTCTTCGGGGCCACGGCCACCGTACCGTTGCGACCGGCCGTGCTGCCCGGCGGCACGCTCGTGTTCGACGTCCCGTGCTCGGCAACGAAGTACTTCGGCGGGCCCGTCCGCCGCTGCGACGGGACCGTGACGGTGACCCGCTCCTCCGACGGCATGGGTGATCGGCTCGAGCCCGTTCTCGATCGGCGGCGGCGCCCGCAGCGCGGTCTCCGTCACGCCATCCTCGCCGGTCGCGAGCGGCCAGACGATCGGAGTGCTGATCAAGGGCGCGTTCGACAGCACTCGGCCCGGCGTCGCCGTGCAGTTCGAGGTCGGCTGGGCGCTCGTGCTCTGAGCGGTCGCCTCCGTGACTCGGGTGCTGGCGCCGAGCGCGCTCAGCGAGCGCGCTCGTCCGGCGGCACGTAGTCGGCGGCGAGCCGACCCTCGTAGCGCCGGTCGTTCATGCGCGGGTCGTTCGCGGGATCGCCGTAGCCGTCGGTACGCGCGCCCGTCGCGGGATCGATGCGCCGGTCGGCGTATCCGGCGCCGGCCGGCGGAGCGGCGTATGCGGTCGCGCCGGGCGCACTGCCCGCCTCGGCGTGCAGGCCGGCGGCGACCGCGCGAGCCTGCGCGCGCAGGCGCTGCTCGGCGGCCATCGCGTCCTGCGGATCGGTCGCCCGGGCGTGGTCGGCGACCGCCGCCGCCATCGGATCGCGGCGCGCGGACACGCGGCCCCGGCGTGGCAGCGGCGACTTCGCCGGCCGGCCGACGCCGCGGATGCCTCCGGGTCGGCCCTGCAAGATGATCGTGGCGGCCGCGGCGACAAGCGCGATGATGAGGATTGCAACGAGGAGTCCCATGCGCGGTCTCTACCCGTCACGCCTGCTCTCGCAACCCACGTTGCAGACGGCAACCGCAACCCGCGCCTCAACGCGCGCCGCCGTCACGGCGGCGGCCGTGGTAGTCCGCCGCCAGCCGGCCGTCGTAGCGGGGATCCGCGTAGCGCGCGTCATCCATCGGATCGGCGTCGCGCGCCGCGCGCCAGCGCGCCTCGAGCGCGTGGCTGTCCTCCGCGAGCGGGTTCCCGGACACGACACCCGTGTCGTCGTCGTCGATCGAGATGGGTGCGCCGTACGGAGCCGGCTGCGCGAACCCACCGCGTCGCAGACCGGTGGCGACGTCGTGAGCCTGCGCGTGCAGGCGCTGCTCGGCGGCGGCGACCGGCGCCGGGTCCGCGGCCCGAGCGCGCTCGGACACGATGCTCGCGATCGGTTCGCGGGGCGGCGACGTCGCCCCCACCGGCCCGCGCTCGCCCATGACGACAAAGGCGATGGCTCCGACCGCCGCGACGATGATGAGCAGGACGACGAGCTCCACTGCGCCGGCAACGTACCCCGTCGGCGTTTCCGGCTTATTGCGTCATTGCGCGGCGTCCCGGGCGCGCTCGCGATGACGGCGCGCCTTGGCCACGTTGCCGCAGCCGCGCATCGAGCACCACACCCGCCCGGCCGTCGGCGAGCGGTCGTAGAAGCGGGCGCTGCAGGTGTCCGACGCGCAGATCCGCGCACGCGTGCGCTCATCGGTGCCGAGCATGCGCGCCGCGTCCAACGCGATCGTCCCGAGCGCGTGGCGCAGCGGATCGGCCGGGGCCGAGCGACCCAGCGCCGGCAGGCCGCCCGGACCACGGGCGAGCGTCTGGTGCTCGGAGCCCGCGGCGAGCCAGCCGTCGATCGTGCGCAGCGCGCCCGGCGGCACGGCCTCGCCCGTGGCGAGCGCGACCACGCAGGCGTCGATGCCCTCGCGCAGCTCGCGCGCCGAGCGCAGCAGCGCCTCCGAGCCACGCGCGCCGGATGGCCCGGAGAGCAGCTCGGCGCGCTGCAGCCACAGCACGAGGTCGGCCGGCGTCACGAGCGTCTCGACCCGGCGCCACCAGCGCTCGCGCAGCGTGTTGACGAAGTCCATCGACGGCCGGCCGCCGAGCCAGTACCACCACGCCTCGCCGCCGGCGAGCGGAAGCTCCAGGTCGTCGGGCAGATCCATAACCGCATAGTGGCACGCCAGCCGGTTAGACGATGCGTTCACACACTGTTCATCGACACGACGCCACCGGGACATCGCGCTTCCGCAACCTGACGGTCCGTGCAGACCACCCCGACCCAATGCCCGTACTGCGGCGTCGGCTGCGGCCTGCTGGCCGATACCGAGGACGGCAAGCTCGTCGCCGTCCGTGGTGATCGCCATCACCCGGCCAACCGCGGCCGCACCTGCCGCAAGCCGCTCGGGCTCCCGTTCGCCGTCAGTGCACCCGACCGCGCGACGACGCCGCTGTACCGCGACACCCGTGACGCGCGCTTCGAGGCAACGCCCTGGGAGGACGTCCTCGGAACGCTCGCCAAGAAGCTGCGCGCGATCATCGACGAGCACGGCCCGGACGCCGTCGCGTTCTACATCTCCGGCCAGCTGCTGACGGAGGACTACTACGCGATCAACAAGCTCGCCAAGGGCTTCCTCGGCACGAACAACGTCGACTCGAACTCGCGCCTGTGCATGTCCTCCGCGGTCGCCGGCTACAGCGGCGCGTTCGGCTACGACGGCCCGCCGCCCGCCTACGCCGACCTCGCGCTCGCCGACACGTTCCTACTGCTCGGCACGAACACGGCGGCCTGCCATCCGATCCTGTGGTCGCGGATCCGCGACCGCCAGGCCGAGGGCGCGTTCATCATCTGCGCCGACCCGCGCCAGACGCCGACGGCACAGCGTTCGGACCTGCATCTGCCCGTCCTCCCGGGCACGGACCTCGCGCTGCTGAGCGCGATGCTGCACGTCGTCGACAAGGACGGGCTGCTCGACGACACGTTCGTCAACCGCCACACGAGCGGCTGGGAGGAGGCTCGCGCCGTCGCGCGCGAGTGGACCCCCAAGCGCGCGTCCGCCGTCTGCGGCGTCGACGCCGACCTCATCGAGCTTGCCGCCCACAAGTTCGCCGGCGCCGGCGCCGCGATGGCGCTGTGGTCGATGGGTGCCAACCAGTCGACCGTCGGCACGCTGAAGAACCGCGCGCTCATCAACCTCTGCCTCGCCACCGGCCAGATCGGCCGTCCCGGCTGCGGGCCGTTGTCGCTGACCGGCCAGCCGAACGCGATGGGGGGCCGCGAGACGGGCGGCCTGTCGCACCTGCTGCCCGGCTATCGCAAGGTCGCCGACGCGGGCGACCGCGCCGAGATGGCGGCGCACTGGGGCGTCGACGTCGAGGACATGTCGGCGACGCCGGGCCTGCCCGCCGTGGCGCTCTTCGATGCCCTCGAGAGCGGCAAGGTCAAGGCCGTCTGGGTCATGGCGACCAACCCGCTCGTCTCGCTGCCCGACAGCCAGCGCGCGCGATCGGCGCTCGAGCAGGCCGAGCTCGTCGTCGTCCAGGACCCTCACCACCCGACCGAGACCTCGTCGCTCGCCCACGCCGTCCTACCGGCCGCCGCGTGGCCGGAGAAGGAGGGCACGATGACGAGCTCCGAGCGGCGCATCGGGCTCGTCCGCGCGGTGGTCCGCCCACCCGGCGACGCCCGGGCCGACTGGCGGATCGTCGCCGACCTCGCGCGCCACCTCGGCTACGCCGAGGACTTCGCGTGGCCCGACGCGGCCGCCGTCTTCGACGAGTTCGCCGCCTGCACCGCCGGCCGCCCGTGCGACCTCACCGGCGTCAGCCACAAGCGGCTGCGCCAGGAGGGCGGTCTGCAGTGGCCGTGCCCCGCGCAGGTCGTCGACGACCACCCGGGAACGGTCCGCCTCTACGCCGACCAGCGCTTTCCGACGCCCGACGGGCGCGCGCGCTTCGCCCCCACCCCGCACGTCGATCCCGCCGAGAACCCGGACGCCGAGTTCCCGATCCTCCTGACGACCGGGCGCGTCGCCGACCAGTGGCACACGATGACGCGCACGGGCCACTCGCCCGCGCTGCTCGCCGCCGCCGGCAAGCCGACGCTGTCGGTGCACCCGCTCGACGCCGCGGCGGCCGGCATCGAGGAGGGCGTGCCGGCGCAGATCGTGTCGCGCCGCGGCGCGGCGCGCTTCGCCGTCAGCTTCGACGACACGCTGCCGCGCGGCGTCGCGTTCGCCCCGTTTCACTGGGGCGCCCTGCACGCGGAGCCCGGTGCCGGCGTCCTCAACGCGCTGACGATCAGCGCCGTCGATCCGACCTCCGCGCAACCCGAGCTGAAGGCGGTCGCCGTCCGTCTCCAGGCCGCGCGGCGACGCGACGAGCCGGTGGGGCGACGTGCCCCCTCCAAACCCCGCCGGCTCGTCGTCGTCGGAACCGGGATGTCGGGGCTCGCCGTCGTCGAGGAGGCGCTGCGCCGGCGCCCCGCGGAGCAGTGGAAGATCGTCATGCTCGGCGAGGAGCCCGGCCCCGTCTACAACCGCGTGCTGCTGTCCAAGCTGCTCGCCCGCAGCGCCGGTCCCGGTGAGCTCGAGCTGCGGCCGCTGTCGTGGTACGCCAAGCACCAGGTCGACCTGCGCGGTGGATGTCGCGCCGACGCGCTCGACGTCGAGGGCCGCTGCGTCATCGACGAGGCCGGCGGCCGCCACCCCTACGACGCGCTCGTCATCGCGACGGGATCGCGCGCGTTCGTGCCGCCGATCCCCGGGGCCCATCTCCCACACGTCGACGTGTTCCGCACGTGGCGCGACGCCGACGCGCTCGCCGCGACCCCGCCGGCGACGCAGTGCGTCGTCGTCGGAGGCGGGCTGCTCGGCCTCGAGGCCGCCGCGGGCCTGCACGCCCGCGGCGTCGTCGTCACCGTCGTCGAGCTCGCCGGGCACCTCATGAACATGCAGCTCGACGCCGGCGCCGCCGCGATCCTGCGCCGCGACCTCGAGCGCCAGGGCATCACCTGCCTGCTCGGCCGCAGCGCCGCGCGGATCACGACGACCGGCGTCGTGCTCGACGACGACAGCTGGATCCCGTGCTCGCGCGTCGTCGTCGCGGCCGGCGTGCGTGCCGAGACCTCGCTCGCCCGCACCGCGGGGCTGCAGTGCAACCGCGGCATCATCGTCGACGACCAGCTGCGCACGAGCGCGCCCGGCGTGTGGTCCGTCGGCGAGTGTGCCGAGCATCGCGGCGTCGTCTACGGCCTGTGGGCGCCGCTCGCCGAGCAGGCGCGCGTCGCGGGCGCGCACATCGCCGGCGATCCCGGCGCGTTTGCGGGCGCCGTGCAGGCGACGACCCTCAAGGTCTCGGGCGTGGACGTCTACGCGGGTGGCGGGTCCGCCGGCGCGGCGCCCGCCGACCACGACGAGATCGTCCTGTCGGACACCCGCCGCGGCATCTACCGGCGGCTCGTGCTCGACGGCGACCGGCTCGTCGGCGGCGTGCTCGTCGGCGACGCGAGCGCCGCGCGGCAGCTGTCGGACCTCCTGCGCAGCGGCGACGACTGCCCCAACAGCCTGCTCGAGATGGGCAGCGAGGCGGGCAAGCCGCTCGCCGAGGATCCCGCCGCGACGATCTGCTCGTGCAACGAGGTCACCGTCGGAGAGGTCCAGACCGCGATTCGCCGCGACGGCCTCACGACCGTCGCTCAGGTCGGCGCGCGCACCCGCGCGACGACCGGCTGCGGCGGCTGCGGCGGCGACGTGCTGGCGCTGCTGAGCGCCGCGAACACCGCCGCCTGACGCACGCCGCGCTGAGCGCGTGTTCTCCGAGAGCCGGTGGCGGTGGCGGTGGGTGCCCGTGTTCCTGGATCCGCCGACTCCCGTTCATCACCTGGAAACACCCACAACATGGCAAGGAAACCCCCACCCGCAACGATCGTCGCATGAGCGATTCGGTCGTGATCGTCGGCGGGGGAATCGCCGGCCAAGCCGTCTGTGAAGCGCTGCGCGATCGTGATCGCGACGTCGCGATCACGATCGTGTGCGGCGAGACCAGTCCGCCGTATGACCGTGTGCGGCTCTCGGAGATCCTCGTCTCGGGCGAGGACCCCGAGACGCTGCAGCTGCGACCCGCCGAGTGGTACGCCGACAACGACGTCGAGTTGCTGCTCGGCCGCTGGGTGACGTGGGTCGACCCCCCCGCCGGCCGCCTCGGCCTCGCCGACGGCGAGGAGCTGACGTTCGACAAGCTCGTGCTCGCGACCGGCTCGCAACCGCTGATGCCGCCGATCGCGGGCATCGACCTGCCCGGCGTGCATCCCTTCCGTGGCCCCGAGGACTGTGAGGCGATCCTCGCGGCGGCGACCGGTGGCGCCAAGCACGCGGCGGTCATCGGCGGCGGCCTGCTCGGCCTCGAGGCCGCGCGCGGCATCGCCTCGCAGGGCTGCGCGGTGACGGTCATCCATCTGCTCGACCGGCTCATGGAGCGCCAGCTCGACGCCGGCGCCGCGGCGCTGCTCGCGCCCGCGCTCGCGGATCTCGACATCGCGATCCAGTTCGACCGCAACACGATCGGCATCATCGGCGAGGAGTCCGCGCGCGGCCTGCTGTTCAAGGACGGCGACCGCCTCGATGCCGACCTCGTCGTCGTCTCGGTCGGCATCCGCCCCGAGCTCAAGCTCGCCCGCGCGATCGGTGTCGAGTACGAGCGCGGGATTGTCGTCGACGATGCCATGCGCACGAGCATCCCTGGTGTCTGGGCGGTCGGGGAATGCGCCCAGCACCGGGGGCTCGTGTACGGCCTCGTCGCCCCGATCCACGATCAGGCGCGCGTCGCCGCCACGACGCTGACCGGCGACGACGCGGCGTACCTCGGCTCGGTGCCGAGCGCGAAGCTCAAGGTCGCCGGCATCGACCTCGTCTGCGCCGGCGATGCGATCGGCGAGCACGAGGCCGTCGTGACGGACGCCGCCGCCGGGATCTACCGCAAGCTCTCGACCCGCAACGGGCGCGTCGTCGGAACCATCCTGCTCGGCAACACGCGCGGCTCCGAGGCGCTCGTCGCCGCGGTCCGTTCCGGCGAGCCGATCGACGATCCGCTCCAGGCGCTCGCCGACGCCTCGCTCGCCGGCCCCGCGGACCTGCCCGACACGGCGCAGATCTGCGACTGCAACGGCGTCTGCAAGGGCGCGCTCGTCGCCGCGGTGACGGAGGGCGGCTGCTCGACACCGCGCGAGGTCATGGCCACGACCCGTGCCGGAACCGGCTGCGGCTCGTGCCGCGATGCCGTCAAGGAGATCGTCGCCGCCGCGACCGGCGGCCTGTCGGACGAGCCGACGTACCTCTGTCCGTGTCGCAAGCAGACGCGCGAGCAGCTCGCCGGCCGCATCCGCGACGACGGCCACGACTCCGTGTCCGACGTTGCCGCCGCGTGCGGGACGGGGCGCGAGTGCGGCATCTGCAAGCCTGCGCTCGCCTACCTCGTCTCCGAGGTCAAGGCCAACCGCCATCAGGAGGAGCGCGACGCGCGCTTCATCAACGACCGCGTCCACGCGAACATCCAGAAGGACGGGACGTTCTCGGTCGTGCCGCGGATGTACGGCGGGGTCTGCACGCCCGACGAGCTGCGCCGGATCGCCGACGTCGCCGACAAGTACGAGGTCCCGCTCGTGAAGGTCACGGGCGGCCAGCGCCTCGACCTGCTCGGCGTCCGCAAGCAGGATCTGCCGGCGATCTGGGGCGAGCTCGGGATGCCGTCAGGGCATGCGTACGCGAAGGCCGTCCGCACCGTGAAGACGTGCGTCGGCACCGACTTCTGTCGGTTCGGGCTCGGCGACGCGATCGGCCTCGGGATCGAGATGGAGAAGGCGTGGGAGGGGCTGCACACCCCCCACAAGGTGAAGTCCGGCGTCTCCGGCTGCCCGCGCAACTGCGCGGAGGCGACGGTCAAGGACATCGGGATCGTCGCCGTCGAGGGCGGCTGGCAGGTGCGGGCGGGCGGCGCTGCGGGCGGCAACGTCCGCGAGGCCGACATCCTCGCGACCGTCGACTCGCGCGCCGCGGCGCTGCGCGTCGCGACGACGTTCCTGCAGTACTACCGCGAGAACGCCGACTACAAGGAGCGCACCTACGACTTCATCCCCCGCGTCGGGCTCGAGCACGTCAAGCAGGTGGTGCTCGGCGAGCAGTCGGGAGCCGCGCTGCGCGAGCGGCTGCGGATCGCGAAGGCCGCCACGAAGGACCCCTGGCTCGAGCGCGACGACCCCTACCACCCGCGCCAGTTCTCCGATCTCGACTCGCCGGACCTCGGCCCGCCCGGCCCCGGCGGCGAGCCCGCCGTCGTCGGTCCGCCGGCAGGAGGCCGGTCATGATCTTCGCCTGCCACGTCGACGACGTCCCGCTGGGCGAGGGTCGCGTCGTGACCCTCGGCGGCCACCGCATCGCGGTCTTCCGCGCCGCGGGCGGCTGGTACGCGCTCGATGCGGCCTGCCCGCACCTGGGCGGCCCGCTCGCCGACGGCATCGTCTGCGACCGCGCGGTCATCTGCCCGCTGCACGACCGCCGCTACGACCTCTCGACGGGCCAGCCGCTGGGTGCCGGTGACCCCGTCGTCGCGCACGGCGTGCAGGTCCGCGGCGAGAGCGTCTTCGTCGAGGTCGCCGCGCGGGTCCGCGTCGCCGCCTGACCCACCCGACCGAGCACGGCCGGGCTAGCCTTCGGGGCGTCGTGTTCGAGTGCCTGGACTTCGTCTACCTGCCCAGCCGCGACGTCGCGGCGGACGTCGCGCACTACGTCGACGGGCTCGGCGCCGAGCTCGTGTTCGCCATCGAGCGCTTCGGGACGCGCGTCGCGATGGTGCGCCTGTCGCCGGAGCCGCCGGCGCTGGTGCTGGCCCAGCACCTCGAGGGTGACCAGCCCGTTCTCGTCCACCGCGTCGATGACCTCGAGCTGGTGATCGCCCGGCTGCAGGGCAGCGGCGTCGCGGTCGGCGAGCGCTTCGAGATCCCGCACGGCCCGGGCGTCGAGCTCGATCTGCCCGGTCCGCAGCGGGTCGCGCTCTACGAGCTGACCCGCCCCGCGAGCGCCGCGGGGCTCGCCGGTCGACGCGACTTCTGACCGAGCGGGTGCCCAACGGCCTGAGCCCGCCGGGGGGCGGGCTACAGGTCCTTACGGTGATGCGGCGACGCCGCGCGAGCGATACGAGCAGCCATGCGGCTGCGGGGGGAGATCACCCGGGGGGCTTCGTCGTCGCGGACCGGGAAGTGTCCGCACGAGTGTCGCGATGGCGAGTTCTTGATGATGCGTAGCCTGCCAGCGGGCGGGCGCCCCGACGATGCGGGTAGCAGGCGTCTCATGGTGCGGTTCACCCCACCCCCGACAACCTCACCGATGATCGGCGAGCCGCGCGTCGCGCTGCCCGCACCGCGGCCGGCGGGCTGACCGACACCGGCGTCTCGGCGTCGCCGTCGCGGTTCCGCGGGCCGGTAGGTTGTGACACCTGCGATGAGCAACCTCACCGCCAGCGGCGCGCCGTGGCGATCCGGGGTTTCCGCTGCGAGGAGGGTGAACCGTGATCGTCCGTGCTGACGCACAGGTAGCGACCCAGCGCGACGACGTCCGTCGCGAGATCCGCGAGCAGGCGCGCATCAGCGTTCCGTACGTCGTGATGAACCTGCTCGCGGCGATCATCGCGAGCTACGGGCTGCTGACCGACAGCGCCGCCGTCGTGATCGCCGCGATGATCGTCGCGCTGCTGCTGGGTCCGATCATCGGGATCGCGCTCGCGCTGGCGGACAACGATCGCCGGCTGCTCGCGACCGCCGCGACGACGCTGCTGCTCGGCGTCGCGATCGTCTACGCCACCGCCCTCATCATCGGCGCCATCCACCACGGACTGCCGATCACCGGCGAGATCCTTTCGCGCACGAGCCCCACCATCCTCGATCTCGCGATCGCGCTCGCCGGCGGCGCCGCCGGTGCCTACGCGTCCGTCTCGCCCCGCGTCGGCGTCGGGCTGATCGGCGCCGCGGTCGCAACCGCCCTCGTACCACCCCTGTGCGCATCGGCGATGCTCGTCGCGCGCGGCGAGTTTCACCTCGGCGGACAAGCACTGCTGCTGGCATTCGCGAACATCGTCGCGATCCAGTTCGTCGCATCGATCGTGCTGCTGCTCACCGGCTACCACGAGCCAAGCCCGCGCTCGGTCAGCACCCGGAAATGGCTGAAGCGCAACGCGATCTCGCTGCTCGTGCTCGTCGCGCTGCTCGCCACGCTAAGCGAGCGCTTCCGCGCCGTCATTGCCAACGAGCTCTACGAGACCCATGTCAGGACGACCCTGAAGCACGAGCTCGCCAAGGCGCATCCCCTCGTGCACGTCGACCACGTCAGATTTGACACCGACACGCCCGGCTCCGAGCTCGTCATCCGCGCTACGGTTCGAACGACCAGCAACGTCACCGCCCGCGAGGTCGCGGACATCGAACGCATGCTCCCGGATCCCCCCGGCTCCACGACCTTCACGCTGCGCGTACGCCAGGTCCGCATCCGCGTCATCACCCGCAGCGGCCCGCTCATCGACATGCCGCCCGACGACTGACCACTCCCACCCGGCCCCGGGTCACCGGCTGCCCGGCGCTGACGTCGTCGAGCCGAGTCCTGCGGTCAGGACACCTCGGCGGGCGCGGCCAGGCGCTGGACGTCGACCTCACCGCGCAGGCGGTCGACCTTCGCCGGGTCGACGAGGCCCGCGCCGAGGCGCTGGACGGACTCGGCGCCGCAGGCGACGCCGAAGCCCAGGCAGTCACCGGGGCCCTTGCCCTCGTAGCGGGCGGCGACGTAGCCGGCGAGAAACGCATCGCCGGCACCGACGGTTGCGACGGCCTCGCGGCGGGCGATCCGTACGCGGTACAGCTCGCGCTCGCCGTCGTCCATGACCGAGGCGAAGCAGCCGTCGGGCACGGTCATGATCGCCTCGACGGCGCCGAGCGCGACCATCTCGCGGACGGCGATGACGCGATCCTCGTCGTCGTTGAACTCGTGACCGACGAGCTCCTCGGCCTCGAGCACGTTCGGCGACACCACGTTCGGCGCGGCGCGCACGGCGTGGCGCAGCGGGTCGCCGTCCGTGTCGACGAGGACGACGAGGCCGAGCTGGCGCAGCTCGCGGATCAGCCCGGCGTAGACGTCGGACTTCATCCCGCGCGGCAGCGAGCCGGCGAAGACGACGATCGCCGCGCCGCGCGCGAGGTACAGCAGCTTGTCGTGGAAGAGCTCGATCTCGGGCCCGGTCACCGCGGGGCCGCGCTCGTTGATCTCGGTCTGCTCGCCGTTCGTGGGATCGAGGACGGCCGTGTTCGTGCGCGACTCCTCCTTGATGCGGACGAAGTCGTTGAGGATCGACTCGTCGGTCAGCGCCTCGACGATCCGAGTGCCGGTCGCACCGCCCGCGAAGCCGGTCGCGATGACCGGCTGGCCGAGCGTCTTCAGCGTGCGCGCGACGTTGACGCCCTTGCCGCCCGGGAGCGTCGTCTGCTCGACCGTGCGATGACGGCGCCCGAGGCGGAAGTTCGGCACCGACAGCGACTTGTCGATCGCCGCGTTGAGGGTCACCGTGATGATCATGAGCCCAATCCAAACGGGTGCGGGGTCACGGGACGGGCCACTTAGACCGGTGTCTCCTCTCGACGGCGGGCATGCCGGTGCTCGGCATCCAACGCACGTCTACGGTGCATCGCACGTCGACGCAGGAACACGAGAGGGAGGCTACAGATCAACAGCAGGACCAGGGCGATGATTGTCTGCGATCGCCCTGCGAGATCGGCGAGACGCGTGCCGAGCCCGGCCTCGGCCACGGGCCGCGCGGTCACGATCGGCACGCGTGCGATCACCTTGCCGGCGACGCGCACGGTCGCCGTCCCGACGCGCGAGCCACGCGGCAGCGGTCCATCGACCTCGGCGGGCAGCCCGCTCATCGTGACGCGGGTGCGCGCGCCGGTTCGCAGCACGCGCCGCACGGTCGACCCCGCGACCACGGCGACCGTGTCGTCGCCGCGATAGCGCAGCCTGACCCTGCCCAGCACGCGACCCTGCGCCAGCGCCGTCGTGGCCTTGTAGCCGGCCAGGCCATAGCGCAGCAGCGCGATCGAGTCGGCGTCACGGGCGCGCTCGGTCGTATCGCCCAGCGCGACGGAGATGACCGTCACGTCGTCGCGCGTCGCCGATCCGACGAGCACGTAGCCGGCGGTGTTCGTATGCCCCGTCTTGACGCCGTTGACGAACCCGAACCTGCGAACCAGCGTGTTGCGGTTGACGACCGTGCGCTTGCGCGCGCCGCTGCGCAGCGTGGCGCTCGCCAGATCGGTGGTGCGGCGGAAGAACTCGAACCGGCGCAGCCGGATCGCAAGCCGTGCGAGGTCGCGGGCGGTCGAGTAGTTGCCGGGCGTGTCGAGGCCCACGGGGGTGGTGAAGTGCGTGTCGTCGAGGCCGAGCACCTTCGCCTGGCGGTTCATCTCCGCGACGAACGCCTTCGTCGAGCCCATCGTCCCGACCGCGACCGTCGCGGCGGCGTCGTTGGCGCTCGGCAGCAGGCAGGCGCGCAGCAGGTCGCGCACGCTCATGCGCTCGCCCGCGCGCAGCCCGATGAGCGACTCGGCGGTCGAGACGCGATACGCCGGGGCGCTGAAGACGTCGTCGAGGTCGTCGCGCTGGAGCGCCACGTAGACCGTCATGAGCTTCGTCGTGGACGCGATCGCGCGATGCTCGTCGGGGTTCTTCGCGTACAGGACGTCGCCGGTCGACGCCTCCATCACGATCGCCGCCTTCGCCTCGAGCCCCGGAGGCCCGCGCTGCGCGCCGGCCGCCGGCGCGCCGGCGAGAAGGGTCGCGAGCAATGCCGCGAGTGCGACGAGAAGCGGCCTCACGCTCTGAGCGCCCGAAGCACGGCCTCTGAGGATACGGCGCGGCCCCGTCACGCGAGCCTCATGCCAGCGACCAAGCAAGCGCGCGTAGCCGCTCGGCCTCGGCGCGCGCCGCCTCACGCGGGCCGCAGGCTCCGGAGGCCGCGGCAGCGACCTCGTGCGCGCGGGCGATCGAACGCGAGGCGCTGATCAGGCCCCCGGCGCGGCCCGCGGCGAACGCCGGGGCGAGATCCTCGACGCGGCCCCCCTGGGCGCCGATGCCCGGCAGCAGGAACGGCGCGCGCGGCATCAGCTCGCGCATCCGGGCGAGGTGCGCGGGCACGGTGGCGCCGCAGACGGCGCCGATGTCCGACAGCCCCTCCCCCGCCCCCGCGAGTTGCGAGACGATCGCAGCGAGCCGCTCCCAGACGGCACCGCCGCCCTCGACGGGCAGGTCCTCGACATCCGCCGCTCCCGGGTTGGAGGTCCGAACGAGCACGAAGATCCCCGCGTCGGCGGCCCGTGCCGCGTCGACGAACGGCGCCAGCGCGTCGACGCCCAGCAGCGGGTTGGCCGTGAAGGCGTCGGCGCCGAGGCCGTGCGCCTCGCCGAACGGCGTCGGCGTGGAGCCGACGAGCGCCTGTGCGTACGCCGATGCCGAGACGTCGATGTCCCCGCGCTTGGCGTCGGCGATGACGAGCAGGCCGGCCTCCTGCGCGTGCTCGACGGTCGCCGCCAGCGCCGCCCAGCCTGGCGCGCCGAGGCGCTCGAAGCAGGCGAGCTGTGGCTTGACCGCGACGCACGCCGGGCCCGCGGCGTCGATGAGCGCGGCACAGTGGGCGCGCACGGCCGCGGCGGCGCGCAGCGCCGGCGACCCGTCGGCGGGCGCGGCGGCCAGCGCCTCCGGCCACAGCCGTGACGGATCCGGATCCAGTCCGAGGACGATCTGCGACTCGCGGGCGCTGACGAGCCCGTCGAGCCGGGCGGCGAAGCTCACGACAGACGGGGCGTCACTTGCGGACGGCCTGCTTGAGGCTCGAGCCCGCCGTGAACTTCGGGACGATCGACGCGGCGATGTTCATCGTCTCGCCCGTGCGCGGATGCACGCCATGGCGCGCGGCGCGCTCGGCGACGCTGAACTTCCCGAAGCCGGCCAGCATGACCTCGCCACCACGGCCGAGGACGTCCTCGACGGTGTCGAGCGCCGCATCGATGGCCTCGGCGGACTGCTTGCGCGACAGGCCGCTGCGAGCGGCGACGGCATCGACGAGTTGGGACTTCGTCACGGCGGGTTGGCTCCTTGGCCTGCAGTACGGGTCGCATCGAAGCTAGCAGCGCGACCGGATCGTTGCCGATCGGGGAGGATGAACGGGTGCCCTTGAACCGCATCGCCTGGCTGCTGACGGTCGCCGCCGCGCTCATCACCGCGCTGCTGCTGTTCGTCTCGGGCTACAACGGCTACGGGGCGCTCGCGGTCGCGGTCGGCCTGTGCGCCGCGATCAACCTGCGCTGAGCTTCGTCACCGCACCCGCATCTCGGTGCCCGGATGCACGCTCGCCTCGGGCTCGAGGTGGATCAGGACGTCCGCGCCGCGCAGGCGCTCGCGGATCGCGTCCTGCAGCCGATGCGCGGTCTCGTGCGCGGCCTCGAGCGTCGTGCCCGCGACGAACTGCACGTGCAGGTCGACGTAGCGGCGCGAGCCCGCCCGCCGCGCGCGCAGCTTGTGGTAGCCGCAGACGCCGAGCGGAGCGAATGCCTCGATCGCCTCGCGCACCGCGTCGAGCTCCTCAGGCGGCAGCGCCTCGTCGACGAGCACCCGCGACGCGCGCAGCAGCAGCTTGATGCCGGTGTAGACGATCGCCGCCGCCACCGTCAGCGCGATCACGGGATCCAGCCACGTCGCGCCGGTCACCTGGACGACGACCAGCCCGAGCAGCACCGCGGCCGACGTCATCGCGTCCGTGCGCAGGTGTGCGGCGTCACCCTCGAGCGCCGGCGACTCGGTCTCGCGCGCCCGGCGCGCGAGCACCGTCGAGACGACGACGTTCGCCAGCACCGAGAACGCGATCACGCCGATGCCGACACCGAGCGAATGCACCTCCGTGCCGCTCGCCAGCCTGCGCACGGACTCGAACACGATGACGCCCGAGCCGACCAGGATCAGCAGCGCCTCGATCGCGGCCGCGAGGTTCTCGATCTTGTCGTGGCCGTAGGGGTGGTCGTCGTCGGCCGGCTTGTCGGCCTGGCGCACCGAGACGTAGGCGACGATCGACGCGATGAGGTCGATCGACGAGTGCATCGCCTCGGTGATGATCGCCACCGAGCCGGTGATCGCGCCGGCGGCGAGCTTGAGGACGATGAGCAGCGAGTTCGAGGCGATCGACAGCGCCGCCGCGCGGGTCTTGACCGTGGCGCCCTCGGTCGCTGTGATCGGCGGCGCGATCAGCGGCCCGGCCATCAGAGCAGTGCCAGCAGCTCGCGCGCCGCGCGCCCTCGGTGGCTGATCGCGTCCTTCTCTGTGGGGTCGATCTCCGCCATCGTGCGCTCGCCCGGCAGGTCGTCGGGCACGAATGCGGGGTCATACCCGAATCCGCCGTCGCCACGCGGCTGCGCGGCGAGCGTGCCGGTGCAGCGCCCCTCGACGCTGTGCACGAGCACCGCGTCGCCGCCGGGCTCGGCCGGCGGCTCGGCGAGCACGAGCGCGCAGACGTAGGCCAGCGGCGATCCCGCCGGCGCCTCGCGCAGGAGCTTGGCGAGGTTCTCGCCGTCGCTTGCGTGCTCCCCGGCGAAGCGCGCGGAGTACACGCCGGGCGCGCCGCCGAGCGCCGCCGACTCGATGCCCGAGTCATCGGCGATCGCGGTCGTCCCGGTCGCGCGCGCGGCCGCGAGCGCCTTGCCGGCCGCGTTCTCGAGGAACGTCTCGCCGGTCTCCGGCGGCAGCATCACGTCGTCGGGGAGCGCGACGACCTCGTGCCCGGGCAGCAGCGCCGCGAACTCGCGCGCCTTGTGGGCGTTGCGGGTCGCGAGGACGAGCTTCACGCCGACCGCACCACCGCGGCCTGGATCGCGCGCAGCCGCTCGATGCCGTCGCCGGCGAGCGCGAGCAGGTCGTCGAGGTGCGCGCGCGACAGCGGCGTGCGCTCGGCGGTCGCCTGGACCTCGATCAGCCCGCCCTCGCCCGTCATGACGACGTTCGCGTCGACCTCGGCCGTGGAGTCCTCGGAGTAGTCGAGGTCCAGCAGCGGGACGCCGCCGACGATGCCGGCCGAGATCGCCGCGACGCTCGCGGTCAGCGGCGAGCGCTCGAGCTTGCCGTCGGCGACGAGCTTGCGGCACGCGAGGTCGAGCGCCACGTACGCGCCCGTGATCGACGCGCAGCGCGTGCCGCCGTCGGCCGTCAGCACGTCGCAGTCGAGGTAGATCGTCCGCTCGCCCAGCGCCTCGAAGTCGATCGCGACGCGCAGCGAGCGGCCGATCAGGCGCTGGATCTCGACCGAGCGACCGTCGAGCCTGCCCTTGCTGATGTCGCGCGGCTTGCGGTCACCGGTGGAGGCGGGGAGCATCCCGTACTCGGCGGTCACCCAGCCCGTGCCGCGGCCGGCCATCCAGCGCGGGACGCTCTCCTGGACCGACGCCGTGCAGATGACGCGCGTCTCGCCCTGCGTGATGAGCGCCGATCCGGTCGCCGGCTTGACGAAGTGCGGCTCGATCGTCGTCGGCCTGATCGCGTCGGGGGCGCGCCCGTAGGAGCGCTCGGGGGTCGTGGTCGTGGTCATGCGATGGCCTCCAATGGCGTGGGAAGTTCGACGTGGTCGACCGTGCCCATCGGCAGCTGCAGGAAGCGCGAGCCGACCTGCGCGAACGCCGTCGCGTCACCGGTGCACAGGAAGCTGTAGCTGCCCTCGCCATCGCGCGGGTTCGCGAGGTCGCGCAGCGCGAGCGCGTGCCCGACGCGCCGCACGATCGCCGTGCCGGACGTGACGAGCGCGACCTGCGGGCCGAGCAGCCGTTGCAGCAGGGCACCGACGAAGGGGTAGTGCGTGCAGCCGAGGATGACCGTGTCGACAGCGGCCGCGCGCAGCGGCGCGCAATACTCGCGCGCGAGCTCGACGTCCTGCTCGGTGATCGGCGCGCCGGTCTGGCTGATCTGCGCGAGCTCGGGGCACGGCACGCTCGTCAGCCGAACGAGCGGATCGGCGCTCAGCACCGCGCGCTCGTAGGCGCCGCTCGAGACGGTCGCGGGCGTGGCGAGGACCCCGATGCGACCGTTGCGCGTCCGCGCGACCGCGAGGTTGGACTCCGGCCCCACGACGCCGATGACGTCGACCCGATGTCCGCGCCGCGCGACGTGCAGCGGCAGGTCGTCGATCGCGCTCGACGTCGCCGAGTTGCACGCGATCACGATGACCTTGACGCCGCGCTCGAGCAGCACGTCGGCGATCTGCCGCGAGAACGCGCGCAGCTCGGGCGCCGTGCGGTCGCCGTACGGGAAGCGAGCGGAGTCGCCGAGGTACAGGAAGTCCTCCTGCGGCAGCCCGACGAGCAGCTCGTGCAGGACGGTCAGCCCGCCCACGCCGGAGTCGAAGACCCCGATGGGCGCGGTCGCTTGTGGGGACGCGGAGCACGCGAGGCATGTTCCCAGACGCGCTCTCGGGCGCCGAGTCCGCGGGTGTCCGGGCATCGGCGCGGGCGTCGTCGTCGGCTCAGACGATGACGCTCGCGCGCTCCTCCCAGAACTGGGCGCTGCGCACGAGCGTCTCGATGAGCTGCTCGGCGAGCGGGTTGCGCGGCTCGTCGCGGTAGGCGATGAAGAGCGTGTTGTAGCGGCGGTTGCACGGGCTCGAAGAGCTCGAACAGCAGCTCGTCGCGCAGCGCGTCCTGCACGATGTAGCGCGGGATCACGGTGAGCCCGGCGCCGGTGATCGCGACCTCGCGCAGCGCGCGGAAGTCGGGCATGATCAGCGGGACCTGCTTGAGCGTGTCCTCGGCGAAGATCGTGTTGCGATGCTTGGAGATCAGCGGGTGGTCGCGGATCACCGTCAGCGTCGCGTCGAACGCGAGGAACGGCGCGCGCGCGAGCGCACCGACGGTCTTGAGCTCGATCTCCTCACGCGTGTCAGCGGGCTCGATGCGCTGCCGGATGCGCTCGTGCCACGCGCGGTCGCCGACGAGCACGTACTCCTCCTCGAACAGCGTCCTGTAGACGAGCGCCGTCGTGTCGCTGTTGAGCTGGCGCGTGGCGATGAACATGTCCAGCGTGTGATCCTCGAGCTGCTTGAGCAGCTGCTCCGCGGTGCCCGGGCGGATGCGGATGAAGACGCCGGCCTCGTACAGCGGCGTCAGCGCGGGCAGTACCCGCATCGAGAGGAGGTCGGGCGGGCCACCGAGGCCGATGTGCGCCTCCATCGGCGCCTCGGCGAAGGTCAGCCGGTCGAGCTGCTCGAGCGACGGCTCGATGGTGCGCTTCAGCGCCTCGCCGGCGAGCGTGAGCTCGACGCCGTTGGGGCCGCGCGTGAGCAGCGCCCGGCCGTAGCCTTCCTCGAGGCGCTGGATGTGCTCGGTGACCGTCGGCTGGCTGACGCCGAGCGCGACGGCCGCCCGGCTGATCGAGCGCTGGCGCGCGACGTACAGAAAGCTCCGCAGGTGGGCGAGCTTCGGTGCTGGTTTGATGTCCATGGCTTAGGACGCGCTGACGATCCGTCTACGCCGTTGGCCTTCCTTGGCCGGGGCTCGGATCGCCCATTGTCGCGGAGTCGCCCGATCGATGCGCCCATCGAGGTTCGTCCTGGGTCCGGGCGTGACCGCCTCCTTCGCTGCGGGACCGACCATTGATCGCGTCTCAACTATCTTATCAGTTGATCCTATCACTGCTGCTATCTTTTTCTATTCGATGGGTGCCGGCAATGGCGCCGTGGCGGGGCCGACTCCGGGCGCATTACCCGCACGCCGGTCCCGCCAAGCCAACGGCTACGACTTCTGGCCGACGACGCTGTGGATCGCCTTCTTCAGCGCGTCGGACACCTCCCCTGGGATGCCGCCGCCCTTGACCGAGGCCGCGGCGGCGACGACTCCCGTCAGCAGCGCGGCGAGTAGGAGCATGAGCCCGACGTACTCGACGGTGCCCTGGCCCGTCTGATCGCGCCACAGGCGCGTGACGTTCGCGTGAATCCGGCCCATCGTTCGATACGGCATCTGCGGCCTCCTGCAGTGGGGTTCGGGTATGGCCCGGATGCTGCGCTGCGAGGTGTGCCGGATCCAGACGCAGCTGCAACGACTCCCGCGCGAAGCTGTGCCAACTCTGCGCATCTGTGATCGTGCGCAACTCGCCATGCGCGCGCTCGTCGTCACGAACATGTACCCCTCGCCCGCCCGGCCGGCGCTCGGCGGCTTCGTGCGCGACCAGGTCGAGGCCCTGCGGCGCCTCGACGGCCTCGACGTCGAGCTGTTCGCGTTCGCACCGGGCGGCTCGCGCAGCTACCTGCGGGCGGCACGCGACCTGCGCCGGCGCTTCGCCGGCCGGCGCTTCGACGTCGTCCACGCCCACTTCGGCCTGACCGCGTGGCCGGCACTCGCGGTCGACGCCGCCAAGCGGCTCGTGACCCTGCACGGCAACGACATCTACCACCCGCGCTCGCGCCGCTTCACGACGGCCGTGCTCGGCCGCATGGACCTCGTCGGCACGCCGACCGCGGGGTTCGCGGCCAAGGTGCCGGGCGCGCACGGCGGACGCGCGATCGCGATCCTCCCCTGCGGCGTCGACACCCGGCGCTTTCACCCGATCGATCGCCGCCGCGCGCGCGAGCAGCTCGCGCTCGACCCGGACGGCCGCTACCTCCTGTTCCCCTACGACCCGGCGCGGACCGTCAAGCATGTCGATCGCGCACGCGAGCTCACCGGCGACGGCGTGACGCTGCTGACGCTCGGCGACGTCCCGACGGCGGAGGTGCCGCTGTGGGTGAACGCGGCCAACGCGGTCATCTGCCCGAGCGAGTGGGAGACGTTCGGGCTCGCATGCGTGGAGGCGCTCGCCTGCGACGTGCCGGTGCTCGCCCGGCCGACCGGCATCCACGCCGAGGCCCTCCACGGAATCGCCGGCACGCTGTGTGCCGAATGGGACGCCACGGCGTGGCGCGCGGCGCTCGAGCCGCACCTCGCCGCCGCCGACCCGCGCGTCGCGGGCCGCGCGCGCGCGCTGGACTACTCGGCCGATGTGCTCGCCGAGCGGGTGGCAACGGCATGGCGCTGGCTCGTCGAGAGCGGTCCGCCACCCCCTCTATACTCCGGCCGCGAGGCACCGACACCGTCTTCGCTCGGTGCCCGATCGCTATGACCGGACTCAAGCAGCGCTTCTCTCGCCGCGCCTCCGGGCCTGACAGCCCTGGTCCGAGTGGCCCGAAGCGCCGGCCCCTGGCCGGCCTGCTCCGCCGGCGCCCGGGCGCCAAGCGCAAGCCGTGGGGCAAGAAGGCCGCGGCGCCGCTCGCGCCGTCGCCCGGCGGCGTCGCGACGGCCGAGGTCGTCGCCACCGCCGACAGCGCGAGCTTCCGTGACCGGGGCCAGCTGCGACGGCGGCTGCGCTACCTGCGCCGCGCCCGCGAGCTCGCCTTCCGCGACGTCGGCGGCCTGATCTTCGACATGCGCCGCTTCAATCGCGATCGGCCCGATCTCGTCGAGGCCAAGATCACCGCGCTCGCCGCCGTCGACCAGGAGCTGCGCGCGCTCGAGCGCGTGCTCGACGACCGCCGCCCGATCCACGAGCTGCGCGAGCCCGGCCTGTCGTCGTGTGCCCGCTGCGGCGCCCTGCACGCGAGCGAGGACAACTTCTGCCCGCACTGCGGGCTGCAGATCGGCGGGCCGCAGGCGATGGGCGAGGTCGGCGGGGCGATCGCCGCGCCGCCGCAAGCGCCGCAGGCGCCGACCGAGCAGCCGACCGCTCCGACGCTGTTCGCGACCGGGCTGCCACCCGCGCCCGAGACGCCGCCCGCCGGCCGGCCCGGTGGCGAGTACCCGCACGACCCGCAGCGGACGGAGATCCACCGCCCGCCCGACGCACCGTGAGCCTCGCGCCGGCGAACGGCGGCGCGCGGTCGTGAGCGTCCCCCCGACCTCAGACTCGCCCGGCGCGCCGGGTTCCGATGACGGCCCGCGGACCCCGCCCGGCATGCCACCCGCCGGCTCGCTGCGCTGCCCGCGCTGCTCGGCCACCGTCGGCCCCGACCAGGACTGGTGCCTGGACTGCGGCGCCCCCGCGCGCACGCGGCTTGCGCCGACGCCGAACTGGCAGCTGCCGACCGTCGCCCTCGCGGCGATCATGCTGATCGCCGGCGCGCTGTTCGCCTTCGCGTTCGTGAAGCTCACCAACGACGACGGCAATCCGACCGCATCACCCGCGGTGACGACCGCCGCACCCGCGATCGTCCCGCCGGTCGTCGCGCCCGTCGTCCCGCCGGTCGTCCCGCCGGTGGTCCCGCCGCCCGTCGGCACGACCGGCACGCAACCACCCGCGACGACCGCCACGACCCCGACGACGGGCACGACGCCCGCCGCCGGCACGACGACGGGCACAGCGGGGCAGACGTCCACCACGGACACCACGCCGACGACCACGAACCCGACGGCGACGACCAAGAAGACCGGTCCCTGAGCCCGGCCCGAGGCCGAGCCGGAGCCCGATCCCTCAGGCCAGCGCGGGCCAGGCGCCCGACGCCAGCCGGGCGAGCGCGTCCCGCGCCAGGGCATGCGGCGCGATGTCCGGCACCGCCGGCGGCCGCTCGGCGCCGACCGCCTCGAGCGTCAGCGTGACGGACCGTGCGAGCGCGCCGACCTCGTAGCCGCCCTCGAGCACGATCCCGAGCGGGACGCCGAGCTCGTCCGCCATCGCGCGCGCCGACGCCGCGAGCGCCGCGTAGCCGGCGTCGGAGACCGTGCAGCCGGCGAGCGGATCGTCGGCGTGAGCGTCGTAGCCCGCCGACAGCAGCACGAGGTCCGGGTCATACGCGCGCGCGAGCGGGCGCACGACGTGCTCGGCGAGCGAGACGAAGACCGCGTCGCCCGAGCCGCCCGGCACCGGCAGGTTGACGGTGTAGCCGTCGCCGGGCCCGTAGCCCGTGTCCGACGCGCGGCCACTGCCGGGATACAGCGGCCACTGGTGCATCGAGCAGAACAGGACATCGTCGCGCGCGGCGAAGATGTCGTTCGTCCCGTTGCCGTGATGCACGTCCCAGTCGAGGATCAGCACCCGCCGCGCGCCGCACGCGTCGAGCGCGTGCTGCGCCGCGATCGCGACGTTGTTGAAGAGGCAGAAGCCCATCGCATGGCCGGCCGTCGCGTGGTGGCCGGGCGGGCGGTGCAGCGATGCCCCGACGCTCGCGCCCTCCGATCCGAGCAGCGCCTCGACCATCGCGACACCACCGCCGGCCGCGTGCAGCGCCGCTTCGAACGAGCCCGCGGAGACGATCGTGTCGGCATCGATCATCGCGCCACCGCGCGCCGAGAGTGCCTCGATGCGATCGACGTGCGAGGCGGGATGCACCGCCTCGATCGCCGTGCGCGAAGCCGTCGGCGACAGCCGCACGTCCCACCCCAGCCACTCGCGCTGGGCCAGCACGCGCTCGATCGCGACGATCCGCCGGGCCGACTCCGGATGGCCGCCGGTGTCGTGCTCCAGCGACGAGGGATGGCGCAACAGGATCCGCCCCGGCATCCCGGATACGGTACCGAGCGAGTGGCACCCCTCGCGACCGACGAACCGCTGCTCATCGCCGACGTCGCGGTCGTCGGAGCCGGCGCCGCCGGCCTCTACGCAGCGCTCACCGCGGCGGAGGCGGGCGCGTCCGTCGCGCTCGTCTCGGCAACGCCGCTCGCGCAGACCGCCAGCTACTGGGCGCAGGGCGGAATCGCGGCCGCGCTCGCCGTCGAGGACTCCGCCGAGCGCCACCTCGCCGACACCGAGATCGCGGGCCGCGACGCCGTGCGCCGCTCGGCCGCGCGGGTGCTCGTCGACGACGCGCCGGCCCGTGTCGCCGACCTCGAGCGCCTCGGCGTGCACTTCGACGGCGACCGTCACGGCGTGCTCGCGCTCGGTCTCGAGGGCGGCCACTCGCTGCGCCGCGTCGTCCACGCCGGCGGCAGCGCGACCGGGCGGCGGATCGTGCGCCAGCTGTCCGCGCTCGCCGTCGAGCAGCCTCGGATCATGGTGCTCGAGGGCGCGCGCGCCGCGAGCGCGTGGGTGCACGACGGCCGCTGCGTCGGCGTGCTGCTCGAGGACGGCCGGGCGATCCGTGCCCGGGCGACGATCCTCGCGACCGGCGGCGCCGCCGCGCTGTGGTCGCGCACGACGAACCCTCCGGGCTCGCTCGGGATCGGCATGACGCTCGCCCACGCGGCGGGCGCGGAGCTCGCCGATCTCGAGTACCTGCAGTTCCATCCGACCGCGGTCACCGGCGTGCCCGGCCGCGAGGGCTTTCTCGTGTCCGAGGCGATCCGCGGCGAGGGCGCGACGCTGCACGGCCCCGACGGCGAGCGCTTCGTCGACGAGCTCGCCCCGCGCGACGAGGTCGCGCGCACGATCGCGGGCCTGCTCGTCGCGACGGGCGCGCCGTCGGTCGGCCTCGACATGCGCTCGATCGATCCGGCGCGCTTCCCGAACGTCGTGGCGTCGCTCAGCGAGGCCGGCATCGACCCGACGAAGCAGCTGATCCCCGTCTCGCCGGCCTCCCACTACATGATGGGCGGGATCGTCACCGACCTGGATGGCCGCAGCACGGTGCCCGGCCTCTACGCCGTCGGCGAGACGGCCTGCACCGGCCTGCACGGCGCGAACCGCCTCGCCTCGAACTCACTGAGCGAATGCTTCGTCTTCGGCGCCCGCGCCGCGCGGGCGGCGCTCGACGAGGACGATCCGGGCACGGCGCCCGCGGATGTGCAACCGCCGCCCGCGGCAGGGCCGATTCTCAAGCCGCAGCGAGCCACGCAGGACGCGCTCTGGCGCGACGCCGGGATCCGGCGCAGCCGCGAACGCCTCGAGCGCCTGCTCGACGACCCGCATCCGCTCGCCCGGCTGATCGCGACGTGCGCCCTGCTGCGCGAGGAGAGCCGGGGCGCCCACCAGCGTGCGGACTTCCCGGCCCTCGACGACGCCCTCGATCATCGCCATGTCGTCGTGGCCGCCGGCGGCGAGCCCCGTCTGGAGCGCTGGGAGTAGCGCGTAGGTCATGCCGCGACCTCCGCGACCGCCGCGCCGCGCGCGGTGCGGACCGGCCGCATGACGGTGACCACGACGACGAGCGCGAGCGCCAGGAACAGCGCCGATCCCGTGAGCGCCGTCGCGACCGCGTGCGCGAGCTCGTAGCGATCCTCGGCCGCGGCCGAGACGCCGGGCAGCGGATGCCGCGCCGCACCCCGGCTGGCCGAGGCGAAGACCGTCACGAGGATGCCGAGGCCGAGCGAGCCGCCGAGCTGGTGGGCGACGTTGACGAGGCCCGACGCCGCGCCCGCGTCCTCGGGCGCCACCCCGGCGATGGCGGACGCCGTCAGCGGGGTGAACGCGATGCCCATGCCGACGCCGAGCAGCAGCATCGGCCCGACGACGTGCGGGAGGTACTGCGCGTCCTCCGTCAGCCGACTCATCCACGCCATGCCGGCGAACGCCACGACGAGGCCGCCCATCAGCACGCGCGCGTTGTCGAAGCGCTGCAGGCGCGGCAGCACCCGCACCATCGCGAACATCGCGACGGTCATCGGCAGGAACGCCATACCGGCCTCAAGGGCGCTGTAGCCATGGACGCCCTGCAGGAACTGGCTGATGAAGAAGAACATCGAGAACATCCCGCTGACGACGAGCACCCGCGCGACGAGCGCACCGGAGCGCTCGCGGCTGGCGAACAGGCGCAGCGGCGTGATCGGCTGGCGGGCGCGGCGCTCGGTCAGGACGAACGCGACGAGCAGCCCGACTCCGGCGGCGAACGACGCGATCGTGAACCGGTCGCCCCAGCCGTCGGACGCCGCCCGGACGAAGCCGTAGACGGCGGCGGTCATGCCGAACGTCGACGTCAGGGCGCCGGCGAGGTCGAAGCGGCCGGGGCGCGGCGCGGTCTCGGGCAGCTGACGCGGCGCGAGCCACACCAGCGCAAGGCCGATCGGGACGTTGATGAACAGGCCGGCACGCCACGAGACCCAGTCGGTGAGCAGGCCGCCGAGCACGAGCCCGACGCTGCCGCCCGCGCCGGCGACGGCGCTGTAGAGCGTCAGCGCGCGGGTGCGCTCGAAGCCCTCGCGAAAGCTCGTCGTCAGCAGCGCGAGCGTCGACGGCGCCGCGATGGCCGCGCCGACGCCCTGCAGGGCACGCGAGGCGAGCAGCCAGGCCGGCGACTGCGCCAGGCCGCCGAGCGTCGAGGCGAACGTGAACAACGCGATCCCGGCGACGAACGTCCGCCGGCGGCCGAGGATGTCGCCGGCGCGGGCGCCGAGCAGCAGCAGGCCGCCGAAGCTCAGGGCGTAGGCGTTCTGCACCCACGAGAGGCCGGTCGACGAGAAGCCCAGCGCGTCCTGGATCTTCGGCAGCGCCGTGATGACGACGGAGACGTCGAGGATGATCATGAGGTATGCGGCGAGGATGATCGCGAGCACGATCGCCTGGTTGCGCGAGCGGCCGGCGGTGTCGCGTGCGGCGCGAGAGAGCTTGGACGTCATAGGAATCCTTCAGCGACGGTGATAAAGTGGAGGCCGCCTCCAGAACTATCCGGAGGCACCCTCCACATGAAGAATACGGAGGGGTCCTCCGGTTTGTCAAGCGATCCGAGCCCCCGCCCATGAGCACCCAACCCGAAGCCGCCGTCCTCGCCCAGCGCCCCAAGCGCGCCGACGCGCGGCGCAACTACGACAAGCTCATCGCCGCCGCGCGCGCGGCCTTCACCGAGGACGGCTCGGCCGCCTCGCTCGAGGACATCGCGCGCCGCGCGCAGGTCGGGATCGGCACGCTGTACCGCCACTTCCCGACGCGCCAGGCACTGCTGGAGGCCGTCTACGTCGAGGAGGTCGAGACGATCTGCCGGTCGGCCGAAGGGCTCGCCGAGCTCGATCCCTGGGACGCGCTGACGACCTGGCTACGGCGCTTCGTCGGCTACGCGGCGACCAAGCGCGCGCTCGCCGAGGAGCTGCTCGCCGTCACGGGCGCCGACTCCGAGGTCCTGGCCTCGTGCCGCACGGCGATCTCCGCCGCCGGCGAGCCGCTGCTCGAGCGCGCCCAGCGGGCGGGCGTCGCGCGGCCGGACACGAACTTCGTCGACGTCGGTCGCATGGTCGGCGCCGTCGCCGTCATCCGCGGCGCCGATCCCGAGCAGATCGATCGCATCCTCGAACTGGCGCTCGACGGGCTGCGCTACCGCCCCGAGACGGACTAGGGCGCCTTCGCGATCACGCGCGCCGCGGGCTCGGCGGTGAGGACCGCGCCGGGGTCGGTCGGGATCGCGGCCGGCGGCTCGGACCCGGCGGTGGTTGCCCGCAGCGGCACCTCGCGCAGCAGCCAGGACAGCACGAACGCCACGGCCGTCAGGCCGGCGCCGACGAGGAACACCGGCTGCAGCGCGTCGACGAACGCCAGCAGGAAGTCGTGGCGCACGGCGGGCGCGAGCGCATGCACCTCGGCGGGCGAGACGCTCACCCCGCCGCCGAGGCGCGCGGTGACGTCGCTCGGCAGCGACTGCAGCCCGCTCGCCAGGCGCGACGCGAAGATCGCGCCGAAGAGGGCGACGCCGAGCGAGCCGCCCAGCGAGCGAAAGAACGTCGCGGTCGAGGTGGCGACGCCGACGTCGCGCGCGGGGGCGTCGTTCTGGACGACGAGCACGAGCACCTGCATGACGAGGCCGATGCCCACGCCGACGACCAGCATGTACAGCGACGCCATCCACGGCGCCGTGTCGGCCTGCAGGCGCGAGAGCAGGAACAGGCCGACGGTCGTGACCGCCGTGCCGGCGATCGGGAAGGCCCGGTAGCGGCCGATCCTGCTGATGACGCGCCCCGACAGGATGCTCGCCGTCAGCAGCCCCGCCATGAGCGGCAGCATCCGCAGGCCCGAGCTCGTCGGGCTGACGCCGTAGACGAGCTGCAGGAACAGCGGGATGAAGATGATCGCGCCGAACATCGCCAGCCCGATGACGAAGCCGAGGCCGCTCGCGACGCGGAACACCGACGAGCGGAACAGGCCGAGCGGGATGATCGGCTCGGGCGCGCGCCGCTCCTGGAACACGAACGCGACGAGCAACGCGACGCCGGCCGCCGCGAGGCCGACGACGACCGGCGAGCCCCACGCGTACTCGTTGCCGCCCCACGTCGTCACGAGGATCAGCGAGCAGACGCCCGCGGTCAGCAGCGCGGCGCCGGCGTAGTCGATGACATGGCGTTGCGGGCGCACCGGCAGCTTGAGCTTGAACGCCACGACGAGCACCGCGAGAACGCCGATCGGCATGTTCACGTAGAAGACCCAGCGCCAGGAGATCGCCTCGACGAGGAACCCGCCCAGCAGTGGCCCGGCGATCGACGCGACCGCGAACACCGACCCGATGAGGCCCATGTAGCGGCCGCGTTCGCGGGGGGCGACGATGTCGGCGATGATCGCCTGCGCCCCGACCATCAGGCCGCCCGCGCCGATCCCCTGCAGCGCGCGGAAGCCGACGAGCTCGCCCATCGACCGGCTCAGGCCCGCGAGCATCGAGCCCGCGAGGAAGATCACGATCGCGGCGAGGAAGACGGGCTTGCGGCCGTACATGTCGCCGAGCTTGCCGTACAGCGGCGTCGAGGCGGTCGAGGCCAGCAGGTAGGACGTCACGACCCAGGAGATGTGGTCGAGGCCGCCGAGATCGCCGACGATCGTGGGCAGTGCCGTCGACACGATCGTCTGGTCGAGCGCCGCCAGGAACATGCCGAGCATGAGCGCGCCGAAGACCGTCGCGAGCGCGCGGCCCCGCAGCGTGGCCCCGTCACCCTCGGACGCGGGCGCCGCGACCGCGCGCCGGTCGGACGGCTTCGCGGCGCGCGGCGGCGAAGGTGCCGCGCCGCTCATCGCGGAGCGTCCGGCGCCAGCGCCGCGAGCACCGGCTCCATGAGCGCGAGCACGTCGGCGAGCGGAGCCTCGGCGAGCAGCGGCAGCGTCCCGCTCGCGCGCGTCAGCGCGATCCCGGTGGCGAGCGCCACGATGACCTCGGCGCGCAGCTCGGCGTCAGCGGATCCGTCGGCGCCGAGCTCGCTCGCGAGCGGCATGACGACGCGGCGGGCGAGGATGTCGCGGACCTGGTCGCGGCAGGCACCGGTCAGCGTCGTGCTGACCATCGCGAGGCCGATCGGGTTGGAGCCCTGGCGCTCGGTGCGGCTCAGCGCGCGCTCGAGCATCGCAAGTGGTTCGGTGGGCGCCGGGGCGCGACCTTCGCGCTCGATCGTCGCGAGGTAGAGGCCCTCCTTGCCGCCGAAGTAGCGCGCGATGAGCGCGGCGTCGACGCCGGCCAGCTCGCCGATGTCGCGCACCGTCGCCGCGTCGTAGCCGCGCTCCTCGAACAGCGCGTCGGCGGCGTGCAGCAGCGCCTCGCGGCTGGCCTGCGCGTCGTGGCGACGGCGGCCCGGCGTCGTCGTCACGGGGGTCGTCATCCGGTCGCGCCGCGCGTGCTACCGTTGTCAGCAGTCGATGACATCACGTGCTGACATTACCACGGACGCCGCCCCGGCCCCACCGCATCGCCAGCACTACGGCCTGACGTTCGCGGTGCTCGCGCTCGGCGCCGGCACGTACTCGGTCCTGCAGTCGCTCGTCGCGCCGGCCCTGCCGGAGATCCAGAGCGACCTGCACACGTCCACGACCGCCGTCGCATGGATCCTCACCGCGTACCTGCTGAGCGCGTCGATCCTGACCCCGATCATGGGCCGCCTCGGCGACATGTTCGGCAAGGAGCGCTGGCTCGTCTACTCGCTCGGCATCCTCGCGGCCGGCACGCTGCTTGCGGCACTCGCGACGAACATCACCGTGATGATCGTCGCGCGCATCATCCAGGGCGCCGGCGGCGCGATCTTCCCGCTCGCCTTCGGAATCATCCGCGACGAGTTTCCGCGCGCGCGCGTGGCGAGCGGGATCGCGCTGATCTCGGCGATCCTCGGCATCGGCGGCGGGCTCGGGATCGTCCTGGCCGGGCCGATCGTCGGCGCGCTCTCATATCACTGGCTGTTCTGGATCCCGTTCGTGCTGGTCGTCATCGCCACCGTGATGACGGTGTTCTTCGTCCCGGAGTCGCCGGTCAAGTCGCCGGGCAGCGTGAACTGGCTCGGCGCGGCGCTGCTGTCGGGGTGGCTCGTCTGCCTCCTGCTGGCGATCAGCCAGGGCTCCTCGTGGGGCTGGGGCGACCCGCGCATCGTCGTCCTCTTCGCGGGCGCGGTCCTGCTGTTCGCCTGGTGGATCTCCAACGAGCGGCGCGCGAAGGAGCCGCTCGTCGACATGACGATGATGCGCGTCCGCGGCGTCTGGACCGTCAACGCCGCGGCCTTCCTCGTGGGCGCCGGGATGTACAGCTCGTTCATCCTGATCCCGCAGTTCACCGAGATGCCGCTCGCCGCGGGCTTCGGCTTCCACGCCTCGATCACGCAAGCGGGACTGTTCCTGCTGCCCGCGACCGTGATGATGCTCATCGTCAGCCCGCTCGCCGGGCGGATGGCCAACCGCGTGGGCTCGCGCGTCCCGCTGATCCTTGGATCGCTCGCGACGTGCGCGGCGTTCACGTTCCTCGCCGCCGCGCACAGCGAGCGCTGGGAGCTCTACGTCGGAACGGCGCTGCTCGGCGTCGGCATCGGGCTGGCGTTCGCGTCGCTCGGCAACCTCATCGTCGAGGCCGTCCCACCGGAGCAGACGGGCGTCGCGACCGGTATGAACACCGTCATGCGGACCCTCGGAGGCGCCGTCGGCGCGCAGATCGGCGCGAGCGTCATCGCCGGCACGGTCGTCGGCTCGGCGTTTCCGACCGAGCACGGCTTCACGCTCGCCTTCATCCTCGCGGCCGCCGCCTGCGGGCTGGCGGCGCTGGCCAGCCTCGCGGTGCCACGCCCGGGCAACCCGACCCGCGACCGCGCCGGGGCGCTCGTCGCCGACGCGGCATGATGCGCTGATGGGCTGCTACCGCACGATCCTCGTCGCGATCGACGGCTCGCCGGATGCCGAGGCGGCGCTGCACCACGCGGTCTCGCTGGCCCGCGACCAGCACGCCAAGCTCGTCCTGCTGACGGTCATGCCACCGCCGGTCCCGCAGATGCCCGGACCGGGCATGGCCCCTCCCCCACCCGCCGATCCGGAGGAGGTCTTCGCCCGCATCCTGCGCGACGCCGCCGACGCGCTGCCCGACGACGTCGGCGTCGAGACCCGGCTCGTGCGCGGCAAGCCGGGGCGGCGCATCATCGAGGTCGCGTCGGAGTCGTGCTGCGATCTCATCGTCATGGGCTTCCACGGCCACGGCCGACTGCACCAGGCGCTCGCCGGCTCCGTGTCCGACACCGTCCTGCGGGCAAGCCACCTGCCGGTGCTGCTCATGCGCGCCGCCGCACCGCACGAGGCGCCCGCGGCGCCGCGTGCGAGAGCCGCCAACGCCTGACGCCGAGCCTCAGGCGAAGCGCTTCAGGCCCGCGCGCGCGGCCGCGCCGAAGACGAGCGTCAGCGCGGCGAGGTGCCCCAGCGCCTGCGCGATGCCCGGTGACGACCCGTTGATGGCGGCGTCGATCGCCTCGAGCGAGGCCTTGAACGGGAAGGCCGCCGAGATCACGCGGATGACGTCGTAGAGCAGCGGCGACACGCCGCCGCTGGGCACGAGCGCGAGGAACGCGATCGGCAGCGCGAGGCCGAACGCCAGCAGCGACGCCGCCCGCACCTCGCGCGCCAGGGAGCCGATCGCGACGCCCAGCGTGGCGAAGGCGATCGCGGCGCCCGACAGGGCGATCAGCCAGAGCCCGATCCGGCCCGGGTCCAGCGCCACGAAGAGGCTCACCCCGAGCAGCATCGCGAGCGTGACGGCGAACGCGCAGGCCGCCGCGAGCAGCGTCTTCGCGACGAGGATGTGGGAGCCGGACACGAGGCCGCGCGCCAGCCGGGCGAACGTGTTCTCCTCGCGCTCGAGGGCGACGAGGCCCGACGCGAGCAGGACGCAGACGAACATCAGCGACATCGTCACGGCGACGGCCACGGCGAACGCGTCGAGCGGCGTCCGGCGCCCGCTGAGGATCGTGCGCTGCACGGCGACCGGCTCCTGCACGGTCGAGAGCACCGAGGTGGCGCGGTCGGCGTTGGCGAGCGCGAGGTGGCCGAACTTCGACACCGGTCCGAGCCGGCGCCTGGTCGCCGCCGTCGGGTCATCCGCGAGCGTGGCGTCGATCCGGCTCATCGAGTTCTTCAGGCCGAGGATCGGGAAGTGCGTTCCGAGCACGTCGATCGAACCGCCGTCGAGCAGGACGTCGATGTAGCCGTTGGCGAGGCGGGAGATCTGCCCGGAGAGCTTCGCGTCCGCGGCCGCGAGCTTCGACGTGATCGTCGAGTCCACGAGCGAGAGCTTCAGCGCGTCACCGTTGTAGATGACCTCGATGCTGGCGCTCGAGAAGCCGCCGTTGGACAGCTTGGTCGCGAAGTCGGGCGGGATGATCAGCGCGGCGACCGCGGCCCCCGACCTGACCTTCTCGACGGCCTGGTCGCGATTGAGGACGGGCACCTTCCGGATCGCACCGAGCAGCTCCTCCGTGTACGTACGGATGTTGATCTGCTCGTTGCCCAGCTTGATCGTCGCCCGGTTGGGCGGAACCTGGTTGAGATACGCGACGCGCGGCTTCTCCGGGCTGCTGGACAGCGCGAAGCCCATCAGCGTCGCGATCGCGATGGGGTAGACGATCAGCAAGCCGACGAGCAGCTTCGAGCGCCGCAGGATCTGCACGTCCTTGAGCACGATCCAGCGCACGTCAGCGTCCCGTGGCCATGAGAGAGCTCATGTCGCGCAAGGCACCCCGAGCGCCGGCCGACCGATCCTGGCCGGGCACCTCGAGCGGATCGGATGGGTCATGCCGGCACCTCCTGGCCGTGTCCGGCGCATGTGTGCGCCGATCCATGGCTCATCATGCCGTGCAATCGTCTGGCGCGCAACCATCGGCACGGAGCACGCGACGATCGGCACACGGCGCGCGGGATAGCCTGCGTGCGGTGACGCTGTTTCGCAAGGTCGTCGTCGTCAACGCGCTGCTCGTGACCACCGCGGCCGTCGCGCTCGCGCTGTCGCCCGTGACGATCAGCTCACCGCTCGTGCTGACCGAGGCGGTCGTCCTCGGCGCAGGCGTCGCGGCCATGGTGGTCGCGGACTGGATCCTCCTGCGACGCGCGTTCGCGCCCCTCGAGGAGCTCAAGCGGATCATGGCGTGCGTGGATCCCCTCCGGCCCGGGCAGCGTGTCGCGGTCGCGCAGCGCGGCGCGGGCGAGTTCGCGGAGCTCGCGGACACGTTCAACGCGATGCTCGAGCGCCTGGAGACCGAACGCCGGGACAGCGCGCGGCGCGCGTACGCCGCCGAGGAGGGCGAGCGGCGACGGCTCTCGCGGGACCTTCACGACGAGATCGGCCAGCGCCTGGGCGCGTTGCTGCTCGGACTGCAGAAGCTCTCCCTGACGGCACCACCGGCGCTCCGCGAGCGCATCGAGTCGATGCGCGAGGACACGCGCAGCGCGATGGAGGAGGTGCGGACCCTCACGCGCCGCCTGCGACCCGAGGCACTCGATCAGCTCGGGCTCGCCAGCGCCCTCGCCGCCCTGACGACGAGCGTCGGGCGGGCCGGGCTGCAGGTGCATCGCAGGATCGCCACGGACCTGCCGGAGCTGTCTCAGGACGAGGAGCTCGCCGTCTACCGCGTCGCACAGGAGGCGCTGTCCAACACGACGCGTCACGCGGCGACCGATCACGCGTCGCTCGCGCTCGACTGCCACGACGGCACCGTTCGCCTCGTCGTCGCCGATCGCGGGGCGGGTTTCGCCGCGTCGAGCGTCGCGTCGGGCCAGGGCATACGGTCGATGCGCGAGCGAGCGCTCACGATCGGCGCGAGGCTGGACATCGATGCCCGGCCGGGCGCCGGGACGACCGTCAGACTCACCCTCCAGCGATGACGACCACGACCACGACCCGCATCCTGCTGGCCGACGACCACCGGATGATCCGCAGCGGACTGCGCCTCGTGCTCGACGCCGAGTCCGACCTCCAGGTCGTCGCTGAGGCATCCGACGGGGCCGAGGCGCTGGAGGCCGGGCTCGACGAGGCCATCGACCTGGCGATCCTCGACGTGGCGATGCCGCGGCTCACGGGACTGCAGGCCGCGGCCACCCTGGCCGCGCGCCGTCCCGACCTGCGGATCCTCATGCTCTCGATGCACGACAACGAGCAGTTCCTGTTCGAGGCGCTGAAGGCCGGGGCCTGCGGCTACGTCCTGAAATCGGCGGCGGACCGCGACCTCGTGGAGGCGTGCCGCGCCGCCATGCGCGGCGAGCCGTTCCTCTACCCGGGCGCGATCGGTGCGCTCATCCGAGACTTCCTGGAGCGCGCCCGCAACGGTGAGGACATCGCGGTCGATCCGCTCTCCCCGCGGGAGCTCGAGGTCCTCAAGCTCGTGGCGGAGGGCCATTCGAGCGACGAGATCGCGGCCCTGCTCGTCATCAGCCCGAAGACGGTCGAGCGCCATCGTGCGAACATCCTCGAGAAGCTCGGTCTCCGCCACCGCGTCGACCTGACCCGCTATGCGATCCGCCGCGGCCTCGTCGAGCCCTGACCGCCCGACGGGGCTGTCGCCCCGCCGGCACGCGACGCCCGTGGGTGCTCACCACCACCCGCGTCGAGGACGCGCAATCGACGCCGTCGAAGATGCGCAGTCGCACGGATGGTGCGACGGCGGCGAACCGACGAACATATGGCGCGTGACCCAACTCATCGTGCTATGCAGCCGCCCGGTCCAGCTCGCGCCCTCCGAGGCCGAGTCCTGGCTGCGTGACGAGCTCGGCGCCCTGCTGGGCGACTCCGCGGTCACACACGTCATCGTCACCACGCTCGCGAGCGCCTCGGCGGTCCGCATGCGTCATTGCGACTTCCTCATCGAGGTGTGCCTGCGCGACGGCGCCGATCCCTGCGGCGTCGTCGACGCCGGAACGCTGTCCTCCCTGCTCGGTGACTTCCGGCTGCTCGGCATGCGCCCGTCCGTCGCCGTGGCCACGGCGACGCACACCGTGGCCGGGCGCCACGACTCGTGACACTCGCGATCGCGATCTTCGCGGGTGCGCTCGTCGTCATCGCGTCGGAGCGCGTCGACCGCACGAAGGTCGCGCTCGCCGGCGCGATGCTCGTCGTGCTGCTCCAGACGATCGACCAGGAGCACGCGATCGAGGCGATCGACTGGGAGACCATCGGCCTGCTGGCCGGGATGATGCTGATCGTCGCCGTCACGGAGCCGACCGGCGTCTTCACGTTCCTCGCGATCAGGGCCGGGCAACTCGCCCGCGGCCGGCCGCTGGCGATCGTCATCGCGCTGGCCCTGTCGACCGCGCTGCTGTCGGCGTTCCTGGACAACCTCACGACGGTGCTGCTGATGGTGCCGATCACGTTCCTGCTCGCCGACGCCCTCGAGATCGATCCGATCCCGCTCGTCCTCATCGAGATCGTGGTCTCGAACCTCGGCGGGACCGCCACGCTCATCGGCGATCCGCCGAACATCCTCATCGCCGGGGCGACCGATCTGACGTTCGGTGAGTTCGCCCTCAACCTCGCCCCGATCGCGGCGGTCGCCTGCGTCGTGGTCACCGGCATGCTCTACCTCGTGTTCCGACGAAAGCTGCAGGTGTCGCCGCAGGCGCGCGAGCGCGTCATGCAGCTCGACGCCCGCGGGTCGATCGTCGATGCCCCCGAGCTGCGGCGCACGCTGCCGGTGCTCGTGCTCACGGTGCTCGCGTTCTTCGTCCACACCGCGCTCGGCATCGAGCCCGCGACGGTCGCCCTGGCCGGCGCGACGGTGATGCTGCTCGTCACGCGGCGGTCGGTCGAGGACGCGCTGCGGAGGATCGAGTGGCCGACGCTGTTCTTCTTCATCGGCCTGTTCGTCATGGTCGGCGCGCTCGAGCAGGCCGGCGCGATCGAGCGGGTCGCCGATGCCATCGCGAACGCCACCGACGGCAACCGGACGGCGGAGCTGCTCGGCATCACGTGGGTCGCGGCGCTCGGCTCGGGCATGGTCGACAACATCCCGTTCACGACGGCGATGATCCCCGTCGTGGAGCAGCTGCGTGGCGACTCGGGCGACGACGCCTACTGGTGGGCGCTGTCGCTCGGCGCCTGCTTCGGGGGCAACCTCACGCTCGTCGCCGCGGCCGCGAACGTGGCGGCGGCGGGGATGGCGGAGCACGCCGGGCGCCCGATCGGCTTCATCACGTTCCTCAAGGTCGGGGTGCCGGCGACGCTCGTCTCGATGGCGCTCGCGACCGGCTACATCGCCCTGCGCTACCTGTAGGCCCGGGCGGCCCACGTCGGATCGTGCGCGCGCACCGAAACCACCACCCGCCACGCGTGTTTGTACAGCCGGGTGCGGTGCAGATCCAGACCGATTCCCTGGGGCTCGCTTAATACGAACTCAACATTGGGGTCGTTCTAACCTTTACACCGCTGCGCGACGATGTTCGCGTCCGACCGGGTTTGCATCACAGAGGAAAGGAGATCCTGCCGATGTACCAGTTCAGCCGCGCGATCTACCGCGAGCTGTCGCCGCACATCGAGGAGTCGCGCGAGCGCGATCCTCACGCTGCGGTGCTGCACGCCTGCGAAGCCACGATCGAGCGCCTCGCGACCGATCGCCACTACTTCGCGCGACCCGCGCGGACGCTGTTCAGCGACATCCGCGTGCACTTCCCGATCGCGGCGCAGCCGCGCGTCTGGCAGGTCGTCTCGACGTACGTGACATGCGCCCAGGAATGGCTCGCCAAGCAGCCCCAGCACGGCTATGACGTCCACGGCAACCCGCTCGAGTGTCGCGCGACGACCCGCCGGGGAACGCCATGCCAGCGCATGCCGCTGGCGCACAACGGCTACTGCCCGTCACACCAGCACCTCGCCGAGACCGAGGAGTTCGCGGAGCAGCTCGCCGCGTAGCTCTCGACCCGGATGGTCGCGCGCCCGCCGCCCCGGGTCGCGCCGCCGGGACGCGCGCCCGCTACGTGACGAGCGCGACCCTTCGCTGGACCAGGCACGCCAGCGAGCCGTCCTTCGCCGACGACGCGACGGCCTCGATCGTGCCGGCCTGCGCGCTCGTGACGCCGCGATATCCGACGCCCTTGCGCCATGCGCCGCGCGCCGTGATCGTGCGCCGCCCCACGACGCGCCCGCGCGCGTCGCGCACGACGAGCTGGAAGGAGCCCTCGAAGACGTTGCTCTCGACGCCGCGCACGACGAACGCGCGCCCCGAGCGCTGCACGCTGCGCAGGGCGAGGCAGCCGTCGGGCGCGCTGCGGATCTCGGCCGCCGCGGCCGGCGGAGTGCTGCGGTAGACGTCGAGCACGAGTCGCTCGGGGCTGTGCAGGCCGCTGACGCGGAGGTACTTGAACGCGCCGGGCGCGCTCGTCAGCACGATCGCGGCACGCCCCGCCGCCGGACGGCTCATGCGCAGACGCACGCCGTGCCCGGCGAGATCGAGCGCGCGCACGGCGATGGCGGCGTGGCGGACCTCGACGCGGGCGCGGCCGTCGGACGGCGACGGATCCGTCGCGTCGGCCTCGTTGAGCTCGAACGGCGCGCCCGCGAAGTCGACGACGACGCGCGTAAAGCCCGGCTGCGCGCCGATGCGCGCGCCGGAGGCGGTCAGGGAGGCCGAGGCCGCGGCGGGGGCCGTGGCCGCGATGATGGCGGCGAACGCCGCGAGACGCAGGATGGTCGAGCGCATGTCAGACGCTTGAACGCGTAGTCTCGGCGATCGTTGCGCGAACGTCCATCAGCCATTCGTCGGTCCTGACGTGCTGCTCGGCGTCGACGTCGGCGGGACCTTCACCGATGCGGTGCTCGTCGCCGGCGGGCGGCTGCTGACGGCGAAGGCGCCGACCACTCCCGCCGACCAGTCCGAGGGCGTGATGGCGGCGATCGGGGCCGTGCTCGCGCGCGCCGGCGCCGCCCCCGGCGACGTCGAGGTCTTCGCCCACGGCATGACCGTGGCGACGAACGCGCTGCTCGAGGGCCGCGGCGCGCGCACGGTGCTCGTCGCGACCGAGGGCTTCACCGACGTCGTCGAGCTCGGGCGCCAGGCCCGCGCGGACCTCTACCGCCTGTGCGCGGCCCGACCGGCCCCGCTCGTGCCACCGCCCCTGCGCGTCGCGGCCCCGGAGCGCACCGGTCCGGACGGCGTCCTGCGCGCGCTCGAGGACCCCGCCGCCCTCGCCGAGGCCGTCGCGGCACTCGAGCCCGAGGCCGTGGCCGTCGTACTGCTGCACGCCTACGCGCACCCCGGCCACGAGCGCATGATCGCCGAGGCGCTCGCGGAGCGACTGCCGGGCGTCCACGTCTCCCTGTCGCACGAGGTCGTCGGCACGTTCCGCGAGTACGAGCGCGCCGCGACGACCGAGGTCGACGCCGCGCTGTCGCCGCTGCTCGCTCGCTATCTGCGCCGGCTGCTCGAGCGCGCACGCAGCGCCGGGCTGCCCGCGCCGCGGATCATGCAGTCAAGCGGCGGCCTCGCCGCCGCGGATCTGGCGGCCCGCCACGCCGCCTTCACCGTCCTCTCCGGTCCTGCCGGGGGCGCGGCCGCCGCGGCGCTCGTCGCCCGCGACTCCGGCCACCCCGACCTCGTCTGCTTCGACATGGGCGGCACGTCGTGCGACGTCTGCGTCGTCGCGGGCGGCGTCGTGCGCGAGACGTCGTCGCACCCACCCCGCGAGGTCGGCGGGCGGCCCCTCGCCCTCGCGATGGTCGACATCCACACCGTCGGCGCGGGCGGCGGCTCGGTTGCCTGGCGCGATCCGGGCGGCGCGCTGCGGGTGGGGCCGCGCAGCGCGGGCGCGCAACCCGGACCGGCGTGTTACGGGCGCGGCGGAGTGCAGCCGACGGTCACCGACGCGAACCTCCTGCTCGGCCGCCTCGACGCCGGGGGCTCGCTTGCCGGCGGCGTCGCCCTCGATCGCGACGCCGCGCAGCGCGCCGTGGCCGGGCTCGCGCACGAGCTCGCGCTCGAGCCGATCGCCTGCGCCGAGGGCATCGTCCGCGTCGCGAACGCCGAGATGGTCCGCGCGCTGCGAGTCATGACCGTCGAGCAGGGCATCGATCCGCGCGGCTTCGCGCTGCTGGCGTTCGGCGGTGCCGGCCCGCTGCACGCCGCCGCGATCGCCGACGAGCTGGGCATGACCACGATCCTCTGCCCGCGCGCGTCGGGCGTCCTGAGCGCGCTCGGGCTCGCCGCGGCCGAGCGCCGCGCGACCGAGCAGCGAACGGTCCTCCTGGCCGGCGAGACGCTCACCGACGACGCGCTCTCGGCGGCGGCCGGCGCGCTCGGCGACGCCGCGCGCGCGACCCTCGCGGGGAGGGCGACGCCCGGCGGCGGTGCGGCGGGCCACCACGACGGCGCGCGCGCGACCCGCGGCGCCGGCGCGGTGCCTCGCGACACGCCCGCGGGCACGCGCGCCGTCGCGGCGGCGAGCCCGGACACCGGCGACGCGGCGCGCGTCACGGTCGCGTTCGACGTGCGCTACCGCGGACAGGCCCACGAGCTCACGCTGCGCGACGTGGCGCGCGACGCCGGCGTCGCCGCGCTGCGCGTCGCCTTCGAGGAGCTCCACGAGGAGCGCTACGGCTACCGCGACGAGGACGCGCCGATCGAGGTCGTCACGATCCGCGCGACCGCGAGCGTCGCCGGCCCGCGGCTCGACCTCGCCGCAGGCACGTCCCGCGAGCCCCCAGCGGAGGGGGGCAGGGCCGGTCGCGACGGTCCCGAGCGACGCACTCGGCCCAACCCCCTCTCGCGCGCGCCGCGAGGTCGTCTTCGATGGCGAGCGCCTCGACGCGGAGATCCTGCGCGGGGAGCCCGCGCCCGGCGACGGCGTCACCGGCCCGGCGATCTGCGAGCTGCCGGAGGCGACGCTCACCGTCGCGCCCGGCTGGCGCGGCCGCGTCGACGGCGCCGGCACGATCGTCCTGCGAAGGCACCACGAATGAGCCTCGACCCGATCGACCTGCAGGTCATCACCGGCGCACTGCGCGCCGCATGCGAGGAGATGGGCGCGACGCTCGTGCGCAGCGCGCACTCGGCCAACATCAAGGAGCGCCGCGACTGCTCGACCGCGCTCTTCGATCCCGCCGGCGAGATGGTCATGCAGGCCGAGCACATCCCCGTCCACCTCGGCGCGATGCCGGCGTCCGTCGCCGCGATCCTCGGCGAGGACCACAGCGCCGGCCGGCCGTGGATCCTCAACGACCCCTACCGCGGCGGCACGCACCTGCCCGACATCACGGTCATCACGCCCGTCCTGGATGCCGGCGGCACGCTGCTGGGCTTCGCCGCGAGCCGCGCGCACCACGCCGACGTCGGCGGGCGCGTCCCCGGCTCGATGCCCGCCGACTCGACGACGCTCGCCGAGGAGGGCGTCGTCATCGCGCCGCGCCCCCTCGACGATGGGGCGATCGACGAGCTCGCGGCACGGATGCGCCAGCCCGAGCAGCGCCGCGCCGACCTGCGCGCGCAGCTCGCCGCCAACCGCGTGGGCGCGCGCCGCCTCACCGAGCTCGCCGACCGTCTCGGGCCGGACGCGCTGCACGACGCCACGGCCGCCGTCCTGGACTACGCCGAGCGCCGCACGCGCGCGTGCCTCGCCGCGCTGCCCGACGGCGTGCGCGAGGCACGCGACGTGCTCGAGGCACGCGACGGCGACCTCGAGCTTCGCGTCGTCGCGACCGTCGACGGCGACCGCGTGACGCTCGACTTCAGCGCCGGCGCCGCCCAGCACGAGGGCAACCTCAACTGCCCGCTCGCCGTCACGTGCTCGGCCGCGTACTTCGCGATCCGCGTCCTGACCGATCCGGACGTGCCGCCGAACGCCGGCGCCTACCGCCCGATCGAGGTCATCGCGCCGGAGGGATCGCTGCTGAACGCGCGCTCCCCCGCGGCGGTCGCCGGCGGCAACGTCGAGACCTCGAGCCGCGTCGCCGACCTCGTCCTCGCCGCCTTCGGCCGCGCCCTCGGCCAGGGCACGATGAACAACCTCACCCTCGGCACGGAGTCCGCACAGGGACCCGCCTGCGGCGGCCTTGACGGCGCTCCGAGTCAGCAAGGTCGCCAGGCCACCTCCGGCACCCCCGGATTCACGTACTACGAGACCCTCGGAGGCGGCCAGGGGGCGTGCCCGGACGCCGACGGCCCGAGCGGCGTCCACGTCGCGATGTCCAACACGCTGAACACGCCGGTCGAGGCGCTCGAGCTCGAGTTCCCGCTGCGCGTGGCGCGCTACGCGATCCGGCGAGGCTCCGGCGGCGCCGGGGCGCACCGCGGCGGCGACGGGATCGTGCGCGAGCTCGAGGCCCTCGCACCGATGACGTACTCGCTCATCACCGAGCGTCGCCGCCATGCGCCGCCCGGCGCGGACGGCGGCGAGCCGGGCGCCAAGGGTCGCAACCTGCTCAACGGTGAGGAGCTGCCCGCCAAGGCGACCGGCGAGCTACGCCCGGGAGACCGGCTCACGATCCTGACGCCCGGCGGCGGCGGGCACGGCACCCCTCGGTCGTAAGGGCGTGACCGAGCGAGGACCACAGCCAGTCGGCCGTCACCGGCCGATCCACGCGTGCGAGGACCTGCGGGAGGGCCCGCTAGCCGGAGCCGCGGCGCGATCGCGCGTCGTGTGGTGTCACGGCGCCCGCGGGTTGCGACAGCCGGAACCTGCCTCCGCACGACGGGCACGGGCCCGTGATCGCGGTCAGCATCGCCGGGGCGTCCTCGGTGATGAAGCTGCGTCCGCAGCCGTCGCATTCGATCTGCTGTTCGGACATGGCGCATTGGGACTCTATCCCGCAGCGCTCGCGGGCACGCCGCGACGGCCTGAGCGTGGAGCGTCGCGGCGCTGACCTAGCATCCGATCGCATGACATCCGCCAACGAGCGCATCGGCTTCGTCGGCCTCGGGATCATGGGCTCGCGCCAGGCCGCGAACCTTGCCCGCGCCGGCTATGACCTGACCGTCTACAACCGCACCCGCGCCACGGCCGACGCGTGGGCGGCCGAGCACGGCGCGACGGTCGCCGACACGCCCGCCGACGTCGCGCGAGCGAGCGACGTGATCATCACGATGGTCGTCGACGGCGATCAGGTGCACGACGCCCTGCTGGGCCCCGACGGCGTCGCGGCCGGCGCCGCACCCGGGACGCTGTGCATCGACATGTCGACGATCGCGCCCGCGCGGACGCGGGCGATCGGCGCGCAGCTCGCGCAGCGCGGGATCCATCTGCTCGACGCGCCCGTCACCGGCTCCTCCCCGAAGGCGCAGGACGGGACGCTGACGATCATGGCCGGCGGCAGCGCCGAGGACTTCGCGCGCGCCGAGCCGCTGCTGCGCGTCATGGGCGAGCTCGTCCTGCACGTCGGCGAGCTCGGCCAGGGCGAGATGCTGAAGATCATCAACAACTCGGTGGCAGCCGCGAACGCCGCGACGGTCGGCGAAGCGCTGATCGTCGCGCAGCGCACGGGCGTCGACCTCGACGCGCTCGTCCAGGTCATGAGCAAGGGCTCGGGCGCCTCGGCGATGCTGACGCTCAAGTCCGGCGCGATGCGCGAGCACGACTACACGACCCTGTTCAAGCTCGAGCACATGCTCAAGGACGTGCGCCTGTGCCTCGAGGCCGGCCAGGCGGCGGCCGTACCGTTCGCGGCCGCCTCGCGCGCTCGCGACGTGCTCGTCGCCGCGCTCGCCGCCGGGCACGGCGACGATGACTTCGCCGCTCTCGTCGAGGCCCTTGAGGCATTTGCCGCGACCCGCCTGGATTCCTGATGACGCAACCGAGTAAGGGTCCCCTCAGCACAAGCTAAAGCGATCAATTTGCAGGGAAGTTTGGGACTTTGCCAGTTCCTGTGGCACAATGTCCGAGTTCCCGTCGTCTGGAGCTGGGAAGGCTCCAGGTGCGACGGGTTTCGTTTCGTCACGTCCCGTCCCGTCCCGTCGTCGTCTGGGTCACATATGCCGATTGCATTCAAGGAGTGGGCGGTCACCGTCCGCGCTCTCGCCGAGGGCGAGCAGCTCATCACCCTGCGTAAGGGTGGACTACGAGAGAGCGATAAACGCTTTCGAGTGGAGCACGACCGCTTCTTCCTCTATCCCACGTTCGATCATCAGCGCCACGACCTCGTACGGGAGTCGCATATCCCCGAGCTGTCGCGCGCGCTCGAAGAGGGCGTGTGGGCCGAGGGCGAGCCGCCGGCGCAGGCGCTCAACGGCGCGCTGAACGGCGATCTCGCGGGTCCGATCCCGCAGCCCGACCGGGTGCGCATCCGTGCCTGGGCCGAGCTCGCCGGACATTTCACGATCACCGACCCGCGCTGCGTAGACGCGCTGTCGCCGTTCTACGTCTGGAGCACGGACTACGCGGAGAAGCGCCTCGAGTGGAAGCGCCGTCACCCCCTGCACGTCCTGCTGCTGCGCACCTACCGCATCCCGCGACCCGTCACCGTGCGCGTCAAGGATGAGTACGGCGGATGCCGCTCGTGGCTCGAGCTGCAGCGCGACCTGCCCTTCGAGGGCACGCCGGTGCTGTCGGACAGCGAGTTCGAGCGGGCAGCCGAGGCGATCGCCGCGATCGCCGGCGGCGCGGTTCCCGCGCTGGTCTAGAGGGCCGTCGCGATGATCACGGCGCTCGGCTCGGCCGAGCGCGTCCTCGCCGTCGGCATCGGCGGCGGGGGTGACGTCGTCGGCGCGCTGGCCGTCGCGCAGCTCGTGCGGCTCTTGGGCACGCCGGCCGTCGTCGGCGGCCTGACGTGGGAGCGCCGGCCGATCGATCCCGGCCCGGGTCCACGCCGCATCGACGAGCTCGACGGCGCCCGCCGGATCGACGCCGCCACGGCGCTCGCCGGGCCCGACACGACCGGTCCCGGAGGCTTTCACTTCGCCGAGTCGCACATGGCGCGTCATCTCGGCGAGCCGGTGCTGCTGCTCGATCCGAGCGGCGGTCCCGCGGCGGTCGCCGCCGGGCTCGTCAACGCGGCGACGCAGCTCGGCTGTGACCTCGTCGTCCTCGTCGACGTCGGCGGCGACGTCCTCGCCCACGGCCACGAGGCGAGTCTCGCGAGCCCGCTCGCCGATGCCGTCTGCCTGGCGGCGGCGCCGGCGCTGGCGGCGGCCGGGCTGGCCCCGCTGCTGGCGCTGTTCGGTGCCGGCTGCGACGGCGAGCTGACGCCCGCGGAGGTGCTCGAACGGATCGCCGAGGTCGCCCGCGCCGGCGGCCAGCTCGGCACCTGGGGCCCCGGCCCGGAGCAGCTCACGGCGCTCGAGGCGGCCGTCGCCGAGGTCCCGACGGAGGCCAGCGCGATGGCCCTGCGCTGCGCGCGCGGCGAGACCGGCACGACGACGATTCGCGCCGGCCGGCGCGGCGTCGAGCTCACCCCCGCGGGCGGGCTGATCTTCTTCTTCGACCCGCTCGCCGCGCTGCGCAGCGCGGCCCGCTGCGCCGCGCTCGTCGAGCACGCCGGCTCGCTGACGCACGCCAACGAGATCCTGCTCGGCGAGGGCATCGCGACCGAGCTCGCGTACGAGACGGAGCGTGCCGCCGAACGGTAGCGTTCGCCGAAGGGTCACGACAGGGAGGTCGCCGGTGCTACGCCGCACGCTCGTCGCATGCCTGACCGTCGCGGCGTCCGGCGGCGCGCTCGCCGCGCCGGCGCTCGCCGGCATCGAGCCGTACCGGACCAACGACTACGGTGGCTTCCGCGACGTCCTGCCGCCGGGCGCCAACGGCCGCGCGACCCTCCTCGAGCTCGCCGCGTTCCTCGCCGACGGCGCGCGCCCGCCGCACAACGACGACCAGCTCGGCATGTACGAGGGGCTGCTCAGCGCGACCCCGGGCGTGACCGCGACGACGGTCCTGGGCCTGTTCAAGGACGAGAGCTTCGGCATCGCGCCGGGCGACCAGACGCGCGCCTACAGCCCGCGTCCCGACGTCTCGATCGCCCGCGACGGCTACGGCGTGCCCCACGTCTACGGCACGACGCGCTCGGGCGCGATGTTCGGCCTCGGCTACGTCGGCGCCGAGGACCGCCTGTTCCTCATGGACGCGCTGCGCCACGCGGGTCGCGCGGAGCTGAGCGCCTTCGCCGGCGGCGCGTCCGGCAACCGCAGCTTCGACGCCGACACGTGGCGCCAGGCGCCGTACACGGAGGCCGATCTGCAGCGCCAGTACGACCAGCTCGACGACCTCTACGGCGACGAGGGTCGCAAGCTGCAGGCCGACGGCGCGGACTACGTCGCGGGCGTCAACCAGTACATCGCCGAGGCGCGCACCGACCTCACGAAGATGCCCGGCGAGTACGCGGCGATCGGTCGCCCCCTCGAGGCGTGGAAGGTGACCGACGTCATCGCGACGGCGGCGCTCGTCGGCGGGATCTTCGGCGACGGCGGCGGGTCCGAGCTCGCGCAGATGGAGCTGCGGCGCGCGTTCGTCGCCCGCTACGGCTCGCGACGCGGGCTGAAGCTGTGGCGCGAGTGGGCGGCCTTCGAGGACGCGGACGCGCCGACGACGGTACGCGGCAAGCGCTTCCCGTACCAGACCCCGCCGCGCAAGCCGGTACGCGACGCGATCGCCGACGCGGGCTCGCTGCGCACCACGAGCGTCGTGCTCGCCGCGACCGGCTCGGCAGCCGGCGGCAGGCAGAGCGCCGGCCTGCTCGACGGGCTCCTCGGCACGCTGCTGCCCGGTGCCGACGGGCGGCGGGCGATGTCCAACGCGCTCGTCGTCTCGGGCGCCGAGTCCGCGAGCGGCCACCCGCTCGCGCTGTTCGGCCCGCAGGTCGGCTACTTCGCGCCCCAGATCCTGATGGAGGAGGACGTCCACGCCCCCGGCATCGATGCCCGCGGCGCCTCGTTCGCGGGTGTCAACCTCTACGTCCAGCTCGGCCGCGGCCGCGACTACGCCTTCAGCGCGACCTCCGCCGGGCAGGACATCGTCGATACGTTCGCGCTCGATCTCTGCGAGCGGGACGCCACGAAGCCGACGCTGCGTTCCACGTCGTACATGTTCCGCGGATCATGCGTGCCGATCGAGGTGCTTCATCACACGAACAACTGGGAGCCGACGCTCGCCGACGACACGGCGAAGGGCAGCGTGACGCTGCGCGCGGAACGCACGAAGCTGGGGCTCGTCACCGCCCGCGCGACGATCCGCGGCAAGCCCGTGATCTACACGCGGCTGCGCTCGACGTACATGCACGAGCTCGACTCCGCGCGCGGCTTCGCGGACTTCAACGACCCGGACAGGATGCGCAACGCGCGCGACTTCGGGCGCGCCGCCAGCAAGATCGGCTACACGTTCAACTGGCTGTACGCCGACGACCGCGACATCGCGTACTTCAACTCGGGCGACAACCCGCGGCGCGCGCAGGGCACGACCGGCCAGCTGCCGATGGCCGCGAAGTACGAGTGGCGCGACTGGGACCCGGAGCGTTTCACCGCCAAGTACACGTCCTTCGCCGAGCACCCGCAGGTCATCAACCGCCAGAAGTACCTGACGTCGTGGAACAACAAGCAGGCCCCCGGCTTCGCGGGCGCCGACACGAACCTCTACTCGTCGGTCTACCGCTCGCAGATGCTCGACCGCCAGATCGAGCCGCGCATCGCCGGCGCGCGCAAGCTGACCATGCCCGGGCTCGTCGACGCGATGGGCGAGGCCGCCACGACGGACCTGCGCGCCGAGCTGGTGCTACCGCTCGCCCTCGCGGTCATCGGCACCCCGTCCGATCCCCGGCTCGCCGATGCCGTTGCGAAGCTCCGCGACTGGATCGCGTCGGGCTCGCACCGCCGCGACCGCAACGGCGATGGGCGCTACGAGCACGCCGATGCGATCCGCATCCTCGACGCCTTCTGGCCGCTGTGGATGCGTGCCGAGTTCGAGCCGTCGCTCGGCGAAGCGCTGTTCGACCGGCTCGTCGCCGCGCACGAGCTCGACAACGAGCCGAACAACGGCGGCGATCACCTCGGTTCGGCGTATCAGACCGGCTGGTACGGCTACGCGGCCAAGGACCTGCGCCGGATCCTCGGGCGCAGCGTCAAGGCGCCGTACACCAAGCGCTACTGCGGCGCCGGCAGGCGCGCGCGCTGCCGGATCCTGCTGACCGGCGCACTGTCGCGCGCGCTCGACGTCAGCCCCGCGAAGCTGTACGCCGACGCGGATTGCGCGAGGGCCGGCAGGGCCGCCGACCAGTCGTGCTTCGACGCGATCGCCTTCCGCGCGACGGGCGCGGTGACGCAGCCGATGATCGCCTGGCAGAACCGGCCCACCTATCAGCAGGCCGTCGAGATCCCCGCGCACCGCCCGCGCTGATCGCGGGCGCGATCGCGGCCGGGCGCGCGGGGGTCCCGGCCGGCCGATGGCGAAGATCACGTCATGTCCGCCTGGGTCGAGACGAGCACGCCGAACTTCGCGGCCCGCTACGACGAGGCCGACGGCGACGACGTGGGCGGCGTGCTGGACCTGCTCGAGCAGACGCGCGAGCGCCTCGGCAACCTCTTCCCGGCGCTGCCCGGTGAGGTCACCGTCGTCCTGCACTCCAGCCGCACGGCGCTGGCGTTCGCGGCGCCCGCCCTGCCGTTCGCCCGCCGCCTGACGACGCCGGCGGCGCGTCGCCTGCTGTCCGGCTGGGCCTCCGACGGCATGCTGCACGTGCTGTCGCCGCGGCTGCTCGGCGAGCGCGCGGGCGGCGTCGAGGGCTCGCGCGACATGCTCCTGCTGACGCCGGCCGCGCTCTACGTGCAGCTCGTCCTCGGCGCCTGCAACCCGGACCTGCCGCCGCCGTGGACGCCGCGCAGCACGGCCCGCGTGGCGCGCTGGGCGTGGCTGCAGGCGGGCTGCGCGCAGTGGTTCTCCGGTCAGACCGCGCTCGCGCGGCCCGCGATCGCCCGCCGCCTGCGCGAGCCCGGCCGGCCGGAGTTCCCGCCCGGCGTCAAGGATGCGGTGCTGCTGGGCGGCAGCATCGTCGACCTCCTCGTGCGCGAGGACGGTGTCCGCGCCGCGGTCGACCTCGCCTGCTCGCCGCTGCCGGCCGGCGGCGCCCGTCAGGCGCTGCTCGAGGCGTTCGACGGTCGCGCCCTCGTGCACACCGAGGGCACGTGGCGCGCCCATCTCGCCCGCCTCGCCGGCCAGTGAGGGCGTGTAGGTCTTGTCGGGCCCCGGCCTACAAGACCTACACGCGCCGGCCCGTCAGATCCCACGCATGCGGTTGTTGCGCGCGTTGTGCTCGAGCTCCGCGAGGCCGAGCTCCTCGAGCAGCGGCGGGACGTACATGCCGAAGCGCCCGCGCAGGCCCTTCTTCAGGCCGTACCAACCGCCGACCGGGTTGGACTCCGAGCGACCCCACGCCTCGACCGTGTCCGCCTTGGCCGGCTTCTGCTCGTCGGCCGAGCCGAGCGCGATCCAGTCGCCGTGCTCGAGCAGCATCGCGTGCAGGTCCTCGATGCAGCTCAGGTGGTAGCTCAGCTGCGTCTTGCCGACCTGGCAGACGAGCGCGGGCGGTTCGCGCGACTCGTCGCGGTACATCGTGTACTCCGATGTCCCGGGCGGCGTCCTGAGCACCCAAGGATCGTCTTTGGTTCCTGCCGACATCTTTATGTCCTCCTCGGTCTGGGGAGCGGATCCGGCGGTACTCTGAACTTGGGTGTAGGGGTTTGTCGAGCCAGGGGGGAGAGGTCGCCATGACGGTAGCTACTGCTGAGATTCGCGCGCCGCGCGCGGAGATCGAGCTGACCTGCACGCTGCGCCGTCACATCGGATCCCCGATCCCCGCTCAGACGCTGCACCTCGGCCCGCGCGGCATGCGCGTGCGCAGCCCGCGCCCGCTCACGCAGGACGAGACCGTCGGCTTCGACCTGCCGAACCTCGACATGCGCGTCAACGGCCGCGCGCGCGTCATCCGCCAGGAGCGCCCGCACGTGTACTCGCTGCGCTTCGAGGGGCTCCCCGAGCCGATGGTGCGCCGGCTGCACGCGCTGGCCATCAACGCGCGCTGAGCCGACGCGGGACCGCCCCGGCTCAGCCCAGCAGCGCGGTCCCGGCCGCGGCGATCAGCGCCACGAGGACGAGCGCGACGAGCAGGAACTTCAGGACCTCCGACGGCGGCGTCCCCGGCTGCACCTCCCCCACGAGCTCGGCCTGCAGCAGCACCTCGCGCGCGGTCGCGTGGCCGGACGCCGGGACCATGACGTCGCGCGGGCCGGCGGCAAGCATGTCGGGCACGTCGAAGCCCATCGTGCGGCGCAGCGTCGACGGCACGCCCTCCTCGAGCAGCATGCCCTGGATGAACTCGGCCTCGGTCTGGTTGGACGCCCCGACGACGCGCACGAGCGCACCCTCGGCGTACTGCGGCTTGATCTTGCGGGCCCGCTCGGCGAGCGGCCCGAGCTTCGCGTCGTCGTCGCCGCCGAGCACGAGCGGCATGTTGCACGAGCCACAGAAGCGCTCGTCCGGCGGGTAGCGCTCACCGCACGCCGGGCACTCGAGGGCGTCGCTCCTCACGTCACCTCGAGCTCGACATCCCGGATCCTGCCGCCCTCGATGAGATAGGAGCGCACCTCGGGGTCAGCGTTCTTGGAGACGCCGACGATGAGCCACTCGACGCCGGGCCACAGCGCGGCGAAGTTGACGTCGGTCTGCGACGGGTAGGGCTTCGAGCGCGTGTGCGAGTGGTAGATGACGCCGAGCTCGTCGCCCGTCCCCTCGATCTCGTCGATGAGACGCATGAGCGTCAGGCCGTCGATCTCGAAGCGAAACGGGCTCGCGGCGAGGTTCTCCGTCGCGTGGGCGGTGGTCGCCGCCCCCTCTCGGGTGGCGACGACCCCACAGCACTCGTTGGGGGCGTCCCGAACGGCGTGCGCGATGATCTCGTCGAGCAGTGAGCGCGCGATCTGCACCCTGGGAAGGCTAGTCGGCCCGAGGGCCGGACGCTCAGGCCTTCAGCTTCTTGGTGGTCTCTTCCTCGTCGTTGCCGGCCATGCCGGAGATCGAGTCCTTGAACTCGCGCATGCCCTTGCCGAGCGACTTGCCGACCTCGGGGAGCTTCTTGGGGCCGAGCACCACGAGGGCGATGACCAGTACGACGATGAGTTCCATCGGTCCGACGTTGAATGGCATGAGGGGTTCGAAGCTCCTTCGTTATCGGACGATGACGTTCGCTTCCATGAAGCGATGGTAGACGCAGTAGTAGTGATACGTGCCGGGCGTGGAGAAGGTGATGGACTGATGTTGTCCGCGTGTTAGGCGACCGGTGTCGAACTCGACCCCGGGGCTGGGCTCGCCCGTGTTCTGGGCCGTGTGCGGGGCCTTGTCGCGGTTGACCCAGGTCACGCGGGCGCCGGAGGCGATCGTGATCGAGGCCGGGAGGAACTTGAACGAGGCGATGTCGACGCGGGCGGCCTTGCGCGTGGCGCCGGGCGCCGTGGTCGACGACGAGGCCACGGTTGGCGTCGAGGTCGTCGTCGCGGTCGTGCCGTCCCCGCAGCCCGTCGCTAGCAGGCTCGCGGAGCATCCGAGGACGACGACGGCCGCGCGTGACATCACTTCGCCCCGGTCTCGAACGCGTTCGGGACCGCGTCCTTCTTGACGGCCTGGCGCAGCACGACGAGGTGCTGGGCCTCGTTGGCCATGATCGATGCGCCAGCTTGTAGCAGCTTGGCGTCGACGAGCTTGCGGTGCGCGTCGTAGTAGGCGGCGACCGCGGCCATCTCGAGCTCGATCGCGAAGTTCGCGATGTCACCCTGGCTCTTGACGTCGCCGAGGCCCTTGACGACGCCGTCGATGTCGGCCGCGGTGGCCTTCGGGGGCAGCGTGCCGCCGATGTCGGTGAGCGCGGTGGAGAGCGCGTCGGCGTGCTCCTGCTCATGGTCGCGGAAGCGACGCGCGACCTTCGTGAAGCCATCCGACAAGAGGCCGCTGCCGATCGCCTGGCCGTAGGCGAGGACGGCGACCTGCTCGAGCTTGATCGCGCTCGCGAGGATCTCGTCGTCGCCACTGGATGCGGCGAACGCGTTGCGGACCGACAGCAGCAGCGGGATGCTCGACGCGGCGATGACGGCGCCGCCGAGCCCGAGGCCCCGGCGGATGAGCTCGCGGCGGTCGCGCTCGAACTCCGCGATCTGGGCGGTGTCGGCGTCGCCGTCGGCGATCAGGATGCGTGGCGTGAGCATGAGCTAGGCCACCTTCCCGACGACGAACGCATCCGGGACCTGCTGCTCGCCGAGCGCACCGAGCAGCACCGCCACGTGCTCGGCCTCGTTGGAGACGATCGCCGCGGCCGTGGCGCGCAGGTCGCCCTTGCCGAGCTTGGGGAGCGCGTCGATGTATGCCGCGATCGCCGTGTTCTCGATGTCGATGGCGAAGCGCAGAACGTCGTTCTGGGAGCCGAGCTTCGGGAAGTCGTAGCTCGACTTGGCCCGGTTGGGCACCCCGCCGGCGTCCTTGATCGCCGACGTCAGCCCGTCGGCGTGCTCCTGCTCCTGCTCGAGGAACAGCCTGCCGACCTTGAGCACGTCGCCCTTGAGCTTCGCGGCGCCGGCCTTGTAGGCGGCGACGGCCATGAGCTCGAGGTCGAGCGCGGAGTTCAGGATCTCGACATCGGCCACGTCGGACTCGTCGCGGGTCGTTGTCGCGTTCGGCGACTTCGTGTCATCGCCGCAGGCGGCGAGGAACATCGCCGAGCCGCCGGCGAATCCGATGCCCGACATATGGAAGAAGCGCCTGCGAGACAAGGGGTCGCGCAGGAAGCTGTCTAGATCCATTCCAGCCTCCAGTTGAAAAACCGAGATCAGAACAGACTGCGCGCCAACGCGCCTGGTGGATCACCACCAGATGGTGGAATCCATGTTCTCGATCGCGTCCATGGGCAGCGTGTAGAGGCCGGACGAGAGGTACTTCCAGCCGTCGTCGCAGACGATGAAGACGATGTTGCCCTCGTCCATCTCGTTGGCGATCCGGACGGCGACGCGGGCGATCGCGCCGGAGGAGACGCCCGCGAAGATGCCCTCCTCGTCGAGCAGCTTGCGTGTCCACATGATCGCGTCGTGGTTGGAGACGAAGATCTTTCGGTCGAGCACGCTGAGGTCGATGATCGGCGGGATGAAGCCGTCGTCGAGCGAGCGCAGGCCCTGGACGGGCTCGCCCTGCATCGGCTCGGCGGCGACGATCTTGCACGCGTCGCCGAGCTCCTCCTTGAAGCGCCGGCCATTGCCCATCAGCGTTCCGCCCGTGCCGAGCCCGGCGACGAACGCGCTGATCTCGTCGAGCTCCTCGAGGATCTCCAGCGCCGTGCCGTTGTAGTGCGCGAGGGGATTTGCCGGGTTGCCGTACTGGTAGGGCATGTAGTAGCGGTCGCTGCTCGCCGCGATCTCGTTCGCCATCGCGACGGCGCCGTTGGAGCCCTGGTTGCCGGGGCTGTAGACGATCTCCGCGCCGTACATCTTGAGCAGCTGCGTACGCTCGGGCGTCACGTTGTCGGGCATGACGACCTTGAGCGGGTAGCCCTTGCGCGAGCAGATCATCGCGAGGCTGATGCCCGTGTTGCCGGAGGTCGGCTCGAGGATCGTCTGGCCGGGCCTGATGAGGCCCTTCTCCTCCGCGTCCTCGATGAGCGCCCGCGCGACACGATCCTTGACGGACCCGGTCGGGTTCATCGACTCCATCTTGGCCCAGATGCGCACGCCCGGCTTGGGACTCAAGCGCTTGAGCTCGACGAGCGGCGTGTTCCCGATCGCCTGCACGATGTCGCCGTAGCGACCCCCGCAGGGCCGGTTCTGGAGCGGCACGGTCGCCATCAGGCCTCCGAGTGTAGTCCTGTGCGCGCGCCGGCTGTGCACCGGGCATGCGCCATGTTGTCCATGTGCCCCCGATACGCACTCGACCATCGGGCGGATCACATCTACGTCACGGGCACAGCGGCGCGATCGCGAGGGGCAGTGCCGCCCGCAGCAGCCGCGCCATGCCGGCCGCGCCGGACGGGCCGAGGTGGATCCCGTCGCCCGCGAACCAGTTGTGGTGCCCCTTGCTGAACCGCACCCAGTCGAGCACGCGCAACCGCCGCGGGAACTGCTTGCCGACGACCCGGATCGCGTGCGCGCCCGAGTCGAAGTCCGGCTCGCGGGGCGTGACGAGCCCGAGCACGCGGCCGGGCCCGACGATCTGCATCGCCTTGCGCACGTCGAACGTGCCGAGCGACCCGTTCGTCCCGAGCGCCAGCACGACGAGGTGCGGCAACGTCCCGTCGCGGCGGCGGGCGGCGATCAGGCCGAGCCCCTCGTCGATCTGACGGCAGGCGCGCGTGTCGACCTCGTAGCCCTCGGCGGCGACCTGCCTGACCGCGCCGAGGAGCACCGAGTCGCCGACGATCAGCGGCGCCCGCGTCGCGCCGACGACGCGCTTGGCGGCCTTGGCGTGCCGTTTCGGACCGCAGGCGGCCGACGCCGTGGGGACACAGCCGAGGCCGAGCGCGAGCGCGGCCGCGACGCTGAGCGCGATCGTGTGTGTCCGGGCTCGCACGACGCGCCATGCTTGCAAAGTCCGCTGTGGCGCCGCCTCAGATAGGTTGCCTCGCTTGCACAGACGAGGCGCCCTGTAGTGGTCTTTCCGACGATTGAGTTCGCGATCTTCTTTCCGATCGTGCTCGCGTTGTCGTGGGCCTTGATGTCGCGTCAGTGGGCGTGGAAGCCGTTCATCCTCGCGTCCTCCTACGTCTTCTACGCGGCGGCGAACCCCTTGTTCTGCCTGCTGCTCGGCGGCATGACCCTCGGCAATCAGGGCGCGGCGAAGCTCATGCAGCGGTCCGCGAGCGATCGGGTGCGCAAGCGGATCGTCGTCGCGGCGGTCGTGCTGGATCTGGGGACGCTCGGGGTGTTCAAGTACTACGGGTTCTTCGCGGAGGAGATCAACTCGCTGCTCGACGACGTCGGCCTCGGGCTACCGCTTCCGCTCGCGGCGATCGCGTTGCCGGTCGGGATCAGCTTCATCGTGTTCCAGGCCATCTCCTACAGCGTGGATGTGTATCGGCGCTTGATCGAGCCGGCGTCGACGATCGACTTCGGCCTGTACCTGAGCTTCTTCCCGCACCTGGTCGCCGGGCCGATCGTGCGCGCGAGGGAGTTCATCCCGCAGCTCGCCAAGCCCCGTGACCCGAGCACGGTCGCGGTCGGTGCCGGGGTGTGCCTGATCGTCATCGGGCTCGTCAAGAAGGTCGCGATCGCCGACTACCTGGCGAGGGAGGTCGTCGACCCGGTGTTCGGCGTCCCGCAGGCGTTCTCGGCCCCGGATGTGCTGCTCGCGTCGTACGCGTACGCGGTGCAGATCTTCTGCGACTTCTCCGGCTACACCGACATCGCGATCGGGTTGGCGTTGCTGATGGGGTTCGTGTTCCCGCAGAACTTCGACCGCCCCTACCGCGCCCGCACGTTCCGCGAGTTCTGGCGGCGCTGGCACATGACCCTGTCGCGCTTCCTGCGGGACTTCCTCTACATCCCGCTGGGCGGCAGCCGCGGCTCGAAGCTCAAGACCGCGCGAAACCTGATGCTCACGATGATCCTCGGCGGCTTGTGGCACGGCGCCGCCTGGGGCTTCGTCCTGTGGGGCACCATCCACGGCGGTGCCCTGGTGATCGAGAACGTCTTCCGCGAGCGCATCAGGTGGTCGCCGCCCGCCTGGGCGAAATGGGTGCTCGTGTTCCACATCGTCGTCCTGGCGTGGATCCCGTTCCGGGCCCCCGACCTATCGCTCGCCGCGACGTTCGTCGGCCGCTTGGCCGACTGGGGGCCCGCCACGCTGTGGAGCGTCCCGGTCGTCCTCGTGATCGCGTTCGTGATCGCGTCCCAACTCGTCCCCGCCAAGCCCATGGACGCGATCCGCGTGCGCTTCGAAAGCCTCCCGCCAATCGCGCTCGGCTTGAGCCTCGCGGTCGTGATCGTGCTGGTGACCGCGACGATCTCGAGCCAGGGCGTGCCACCCTTCATCTACTTCCAGTTCTAAGGACACGCATGCCGCGCAAGGACCAGTACATCCTCGACCGCCCCACCGGCCGCCCCCTCCGCGCCCGCGACGGCCTCATCGTCATCGCGGTGGCGGTCGTGCTGCTCGTCGCCGCGAAGGGGCAGTCGATCCGAAATCAGGGCAACAAGATGGACGCCGGCATCGAGCGTTCTCTCGTGCTCGCCGTCGGCAAGCCCGCGGGCTGGATCGCCGACCGGGTCGGCGTCGACGACGACGTCAACCGCTACACCGCCTCACTGTCGCCCGACCAGTCGCTCAACGGGCCCGGCAGCTTTGACGACCTGCCGACCAACGGCGCCGCGGCCGCCAACGCCGCATCAGCCGGCGGCGTCGCCCCGGTCACGCCCGACGCGTTCGACCCCGCCGCGATCGGCGACAAGCCCGTCGTCCTGCCCAGACTCTCCACCCTGCTCGTCACGGGCGACTCGCTCGCCCAACCGCTCGACGTGCAGCTCGCCCGCCGCCTCGCGGGCGATGGCGTGAAGACCATCCGCGACGTCAACCTCGGCACCGGCATCTCGAAGACCGGGCTCGTCGACTGGGGCCGCCTCTCCACCCAGCAGGTCAAGAAGAACAAGCCGGACGCGATCGTGTTCTTCCTCGGCGCCAACGAGGGCTTCCCCTTCACCGCGGCCGGCAAGACGATCCAATGCTGCGGCACCGCATGGGCCGCGCAATACGCCACCCGCGCCCGCAAGATGATGAACACCTACCGCCGCTCTGGCGCCGCCCGCGTCTACTGGCTCACCCTGCCCTACCCCCGCAGCAGCGCGCGCCAGCGCATCGCACGCACCGTCAACGCCGCCATCGTCGCGGCCGCCGCCCCCTACCGCGCGCACGTCCGCGTCCTCGACATGACCACGCTCTTCACGCCAGGCGGCCGCTACCGCGCGGCCATGCCCGTCAACGGCCGCAGCACGATCGTGCGCATGCCCGACGGCATCCACCTCAACGAGGCCGGCAGCCAACTCGCCACCAACGCGGTCACCAACAACCTCAAGAAGGACTTCGCGTCGCTGAAGTAGGTTCAGCGACGCGGACCGCTGATCAGAGGTCCTGCTGGTAGTGGTGCGTGATGCGCTTCGAGCCGGACTTGCACGTGACGTCGCCCTCGAAGGAGAACGCGCTCTTCAGGCTGCTGGGCCGCTTCTCCGTGCACTTGTAGCCGCGGACCTTCGTCGTGCACTTGCCCTGCTTGCCCTTGCGCAGCCGGCAGCTGTGGAACGACTTGATGACCTTCTTGGCGGAGGCACACGAGACGCGGGTGACCCGGTAGCCGCCCTTGCCCGAGGCCGCGGACGTCGTGACGTACGTCGGACCCAGCTTCTGCGCCGCGGAGGCGCTGAGCTTGCAGGTCTTGGCCGAGGCGGCGACGGAGCCGGACGGTGCGGCGAGCGCCGCCGTCGTCAGGGCGGCGACGGCGAATGGGGCGATCAGGCGGGCGGGTCGGAGCATGCAGAACCTCTCTTGGTGATGACGGCTTGTGACTGGCGCACGCCCCCGCAGCGCAAGACGCAAGGGATCGTGCCACACCCGGTCGACATCGGCATCGGTACCCGCCGACCTTAGTTCGCCGTGCTTGCCGGTGGCCGGCTTACCGGCGAGTGCGCCACGCCCTCGCCCTAGGATGCCCGCTGTGCGACGGCACATCGTCATCGCCCTGACGGCCTGGGCGCTTCTCGCCGGCGCGACGGAGGCGACCGCCAAGGTGCGCGTCGTCGACGTGCCGGGCGTCTCCGGGCGCTCGCTGCAGATCACCGCCGCCGGGCGCCTCGCGGACGGCGGCGCGATCGTCGCCGGCACCGTGAAGCCCAACCGCAAGGGCGCTCGCCCGCGCCTCGTCGTCATGCGCCTGCGTCACGACGGCCTCGTCGATCGCGCCTTCGGCGACGCGGGCGTCGTCCACGCCCAGCTCGCGCGCGGCAGCGGCGCCGGCGGCTCGCGAGCGACGGCGATCGCGGTCGACCCCGCACGCGGGCGGTCGTGGATCGGCGCCGCGATCGGCCGCACGGGCGTCGGCGCGGTGCTCGCGCTCGACGGTCGCGGACGGCGCGTGAAGCGCTTCGGATCGAGCGCGGTCGTGCGCCTGAAGGGCGATCAGAGCGCGCCGACGGCGCTCGCCTTCGGCAGCGGCCGGCTCGCGGTCGCCGCCACGGCGCAGCCGTGCGCCGGCTGTCAGGTCCTCGTGCTCGACCCGGCCTCGGGCGTTCGGCGCGCGCTCAGCGCGCTCGCGCCGATCCCCGGCGGCGCGGCGGTGGGCTGCCCGCAGGCACGGCTGGACAGCCTCGCGCTGCCCGGCGGCGACCGCCTCGTGCTCGGCGGATCGGGCGGCGCGACCTGCGCGACGCGGATCGTCGTGCGCGACGGCGCGCTCGCGCCCGTGTCCGTCTGGGACGCCGGCGGCGAGCCGCAGCGCGTCGTCGTCGCCGCGGCCGGGGCGCCGCTCGATCTCTGCATCGCCGTCCAGAGCGCGGGTGCGGTCCGGCTCGTGCGGGTGCCGGCCGGACTGTCGGGCCCCGAGCCGGTCGCGATCCCCGGCCCGACGTACGCGCCGGTCCCCGGCTCGCTCGCCGGCGTCGTCCCGCTCGGCGACGGGGCCTGCGGCGCGCTGCTGCTGCACGAGGGCAGGGCGGCGACCGTCCTGCAGGCATCCGGCGGCGACGCGCACCCGGCGACGACGACGCTGCCCGCGAGCCTGCGCGCCGGCGCGATCTACCGCTGCAAGCAGCACGTGCTCGTCGTCGGCACGCGGCGCTCGCACGGCACCGAGCGCGCGTCGGTCGCCGTCACGACGATCGCACGGCGCTGATGCGCGAGCGCTTCGGTCAGGCCTCGCCCGCGCACGCCCGGATCGCGCCCGCGTAGAGCCGGCCACGCGCGCGGTAGCCGGCCGGCGTGCCGTGCACGCCGTCACCCGCGAGAACCGACGGCGACCGCGCGACGAGCGCGCTCCAGTCGACGACCTGCAGCCCGAGCGCGAGATCGGGGTCCCCGCCGAGCCGTCGCAGCAAGGCGTTCGCGGCGGCGTAGGAGACGCCCGCGAGCGGCGGGCGCACGATCGTCGCCCAGACCGCGCAGCCACCGGTGCGGCCCGCCGTCGATCGGACCGCCCGCTCGAGGGCGGCCGTCGCGCCGGGGGTGTCGTTCGTGAACAGGCTGAACGCGACGATGGCCGGCACGTCGCGCCGCGCGGCGAGGATCCGCATGCCCTCGGCGAGCGGGCGCCCGGTGCGCGCGTCGAACTCCACGCGCCAGCCGGGCAGCGCCGCGCGCACGGCGGCCTCCATGCCTTCGGCGAGCGAGTCGCCGATGACGAGCACCTCGTGCGCCAGCGAGCGCGGCGCGCGGGTCGCGGACGCGGCGCGCCGGGTCGCGGGGGCGCGAACCGTGCGCCGGGGCGCACCCGCCAGCTCGACCGTGGCGACCGTCACCGGCGCCGATCCCGGCCGGCCGTTGCCGGCGTCGATCGTCACGAAGCGTGCGGCCCGCGTCGTCGTCAGCGTCAGCGCCGCCGACCAGCGCCCGTTCGCGGCGGCGGTCGCCGTCGCGGTGCACGGCCGCGGCCGGCAGCTCGCGGTCAGGACGACGCTGGCGCCGGCCGGCCCACGGCCGCGCACGCGCAGGCGCGCCCGCAGGGTGGCGCCCTGCGCCGCGCGGGCCGTGATCGCGCGGCCGTCGGCGGGCGCCGTGATGGCGATCGCCTCGCCCGCCGGGCGCGCCGTCGTGCCACCGCCCTGCGCGGCGCCGCCGCCACCTGCGCCGCAGCCGCCGATGGCCACGGCGAGCACGAGCGACGAGCGCTCAGCGAAGGCCCGGCAGCGCATGGTCGGCACGCAGGCGGTCGATCAGCAGCGTCGCGGCGATCGACGCACCCGCGATCGTGAGGTGGACGCCGTCGCCCTGGCGCGCGTTGACCGTCGTGCCGCGGAACGTCACGTGCTGGCGGAAGACGAAGCCCGGGGTGAAGACCGGAACGAGGTCGATGACCCGCGCACCGCGGCCGACGACCTTCGCGGCGCGCTTGATCGCCACGTTGACGGCGCGGTAGACGCGCGCGAAGTCGGGGCGGTCGGGCGCCGGCAGCGTCATCCAGTAGACGTAGGAGCGCCCGCCGCGCAGGTAGGAGCGCATCATCGCCTCGACGCGCCGGGCGTACTCCGCGACCCAGCCGTCGCCGCAGCACGCGACGCTCGTGCCGCGCGGCGTCCGCATCGAGAAGCCGTCGTTGGCGCCGATGAAGATCGCCGTCACGTCGGGGTGCACCGAGCGCGCCTGCTGGCGCGCCTTGGCCACCCAGTTCAGCAGCGACGGCTTCGACAGCCCGGTGCTGATGCGCGCGTCGCTGCGCACGCTCGACGAGCGACGGCGCTCCAGGCGCGCCTTCAGGATGGTGTCGACGTACTGGATCATGGAGTCACCGGTGGCGAGGACGCGCAGGCGACGCTCGCGGACGAACGCCGGCGACGGCGGCTTCTTCGTGCGCAGCGTGTCGCCGACGACGACCTGCGTGCACGTCGGCAGCGTCGCGGTCCGCGTGCAGGGGCCGTCGTCATGCCAGACGACGAGCGTCTGCCAGGGCACGTCGCCGCCGAGCTTGACCCGCAGCGTGGCGGCCGAGACGCGCAGCTCGAGCTCGTCGCCCGCGACGGAGATCTGGGCGCGTCCGAGCTGCTTGGCCTCCCCCTTCGCGTGGCCGGTCGCGTCGATCGGCGTCAGCGACGCGCGCAGGTGCCCGTGCGGGTTGCTCACGCACAGCCGCCGCCGCGACGTCGACGCCGGCGCCAGGACGAGACAGATGTAGCGACCCTTCGACGGTTCGATCTGCGCCACGGGCACGTCGCGCGAGAAGCGCAGCGCGAACACGAGATCCTCGCCCGACTGGCTGAGGTCGGCGGTCGCGACGACGAGCGTGGGTTCCGCCACCGGTTCCTGGGCGGCGCTCACGCCGACCTGCGGCAGCGAGACGGCGAGCGCGACCAGTGCCGCGCGGGCCATGAGCCCCGGCCGCGACACCCGGCCCGCTGCCGCCCGGCGGAGGATCAGCCCCCGGCCATAGCCGGCAGGATCACGATGATGTCGCCGCCGCCGACCGCGGTGTCGAGACCGCCGAGCACACGCACGTCCTCGTCGTTGAGGTAGACGTTGACGTAGCGATTGAGCTCGCCGCTCTCGGCGAACAGCTGCGTCGAGGTGTCGGGGTGACTCTCGGCGAGCGAGCGCAGGACGTCGCCGACGTTGTCGCCGGCTGCCTCGACTTCCTTCGCGCCGCCGGTCGAGGGACGCAGCACTGGGGGAATGCGAACGATGGCCATATTCAGCTCACCCTAGCCAGCGGCCGCGCAGAACGCCTCGTAGTCCGGGAACACGCCCATCTCGTCGTCAGCAATCTCGGACGGATCGCGCGAGCAGATGGCGCATTCGGGGTCACGGCGCACCTTGAGCTCGGTGAACGTCGCGCCGAGCGCCTCGTACAGCAGCAGCCGTCCGATGAGCGGCTCGCCGGCGCCGACGATGAGCTTGACGACCTCGGTCGCCTGCAACAGCCCCATCGTGCCGGGCAGCACGCCGAGCACGCCGTTGGCGCCACAGCTCGGCGCGAGCTCGGCCGGCGGCGGGACCGGGTACAGGCAGCGGTAGCACGGCCCGTCGTAGGGCGCGAAGACCGAGAGCTGGCCGTCGAAGCCCAGGATCGAGGCGCTGACGACGGGGATCTTCAGGCGCACCGACGCGTCGTTGAGCAGGTAGCGCGTCGGGAAGTTGTCGACGCCGTCGACGATGACGTCGTAGCCCTCGATGATCTCCATGATGTTGGAGGCGTCGATCCGCGTCTGGTACTTGACGACGTTGATGTCGGGGTTCAGCGCGTTCATCGTGATCTCGGCGGAGTCGACCTTCGGCACGCCGATGCGGTCGGTCGTGTGGATGACCTGGCGCTGGAGGTTGGACAGGTCGACGACGTCGTCGTCGACGATCCCGATCGTGCCGACTCCGGCCGCGGCGAGATACAGCGCGGTCGGCGAGCCGAGGCCGCCGGCGCCGAGCAGCAGGACCTTCGCGTCGAGCAGCTTGTACTGGCCCTCGGCGCCGATCTCGGGCACGAGCATGTGGCGGCTGTAGCGCTCACGCTGCTCGGCGGTGATCTTGCGCGGGACGTCGACCTTGTAGCCGCGGTCCTTCCACAGCGTGATGCCGCCGGTCATCGACTCGACGTTCTCGTAGCCGAGGTCGGCGAGCGTCTTGGCCGCGAGCGCCGAGCGGTTGCCCGACGCGCAGTACAGGACGACGTGCGACGAGCGGTCCGGGACCGCGCCGTCGATGCGCGACTCCAGGTAGCCACGCGGCACGAGCTTCGCGCCGGGGAGATGGCCCTGGGCGATCTCGTCGCTCTCGCGGACGTCGACGACCGTGATCCCGCCGTTGCCGTTGGCGCCGTTCATCGCGGCGTGCACGTCGGCAGGGTCGACCTCGGCGATCTGACTCTTGATCTGGCGGATGAACTCCGCGCCGGAGGGGCTCACAGGCAATCTCCTCAAAGGTGGTCTGGTTTCAGCACTTCAGAAAGTATAGCGATGTGTCCGCGGCCGTCCTGACCCCTGATCGGCGGCGGGCACGACCGCGCCCGACCGCTTCCGCGGACCTCATGTCACCCTAGCGAGAGCAACCCCCGAAGCGGATCAATCGCGAGGCCGGCGCCGTGCACGACGACGAAGCGGCGCCCCGCGCTGCAAACGGGGCGCCGCTTCTGAATCGGGAGGGATTCTTGCTGCTGGAAGGTTCTGCTCGAGGCCGTTTGTGGAGGCTCCCGCACAAGGAGTATCGGACGGCGGCCCGGCTGCCGACATGGGGTGAAGACCCCATGCGACGCGCTGCCCTCCTCACGCAGGTCCTGACCGTCAACACGATCGTGATCGTGGCGACCGTGATCACCGCGATCTCGGTCGGCGTCAGCCTCAACGGCGACAACCCGACCGGTCCGCGGCCACTGCTCGTGCTGGCGGCGGCCGTCCTCATCACGATCCTCGCCAACAACTTCGTCCTGCGCCGGCGCTTCGCCCCGCTGGAGTCGCTGACGCGCACGATGCAGCGCGTCGACCTGGCCGTTCCGGGCACCCGCGCACAGCCGTCCGACGGCGAGTCCGCGGACGTCGCGCGCCTGCGTGAGACGTTCAACGTCATGCTCAATCGGCTCGAGACCGAGCGCATCGCCGCCGCGTCGGCCGTGCTGCGCGCCCAGGAGGCCGAGCGAGCGCGCCTCGCGCGCGACCTGCACGACGAGGTCAACCAGGCGCTGGCCGCCGTCTCGATGCGGCTCGCCGCGACCGCCGAGGGCGCCCCGCCCGAGCTCGCCGCCGAGCTCGCCGAGACCCAGCGCCTCGCCAACCAGGCGATGCACGAGCTGCTCGGCCTCGCCCGCGAGCTGCGCCCGGCCGCCCTCGACGACCACGGCCTCGTGCCGGCGCTGCGCACGCAGGTGCGGATGTTCGGTGAGCGCTGGTCGATCGACGCGACGTTCGCCGCCGACGGGACGCGCCCCCTGCTCGGCGAGTTCGAGCAGATCGTCGTCTACCGCGTCGTCCAGGAGGCGCTGTCCAACATCGCCCGCCACGCCCAAGCGACGCGAGTCAAGGTCGCCGTCATGGGCTGCAACGGCACCGAGGTCAAGGTCTCGGTCACCGACAACGGCAAGGGCTTCGGCACCGACCGCCTCGACAACGGTCGCTCCGGCCTCGCAGGGATGCGCGAGCGCGCGCTGCTCGCACGGGCACGGATCGACGTGCGCTCCGCCAAGGGCGAGGGCACGACCGTCGAGCTGACCGTCCCGTCGAAGGGCACGAGATCGCTGTGAGGCTGCTGATCGCCGACGACCACGGCATCGTCCGCGGCGGCGTGCGGCTCATGCTCGAGCGCCAGCCGGACATGGAGGTCGTCGCCGAGGCCGCCGACGGCGTCGAGGCCGTGGCGCTGGCGCTGCGCGAGCGGCCCGACATCTGCGTCCTCGACGTCCAGATGCCGCGCATGACCGGTCTGCAGGCCGACGGTCGAGATCCGCGCGCACGCGCCCGACATCTCCGTGCTGATCCTGTCGATGCACGACGACGAGCGCTACCTCTACGAGGCGCTGCAGGCGGGCGCCGCCGGCTACGTGCTCAAGCGCGAGGCCGACACGGTGCTCGTCGACGCCGTGCGCGCCGTCGCCCGCGGCGAGCCGTTCATGACGAACGCCGCCGAGCGCTCGCTCGTGCGCGAGTGGATGGCCGACGACTCCAGCGGCCCCGTCGAGCCGCTGACGCTGCGCGAGCGCGAGGTGCTCAAGCTCATCGCCGAGGCGCACACGAACCGCGAGATCGGCGAGGTCCTGCACCTGGCCGAGAAGACCGTCGAGTCGCACCGCGCGAACCTGCTGCGCAAGCTCGGCATGCGCGACCGCGTCGAGCTCGTGCGCTACGCGATCCGCCGCGGCCTGATCGAGGCGTAGCGGACCCGACGCGTCCTGCTCTCGCGTCGCCGCGCGCCACCAAGGCCGCACGGCAACGGTCCGGCGCGCGACGCGAGGGCCGCGGCTAGCCTCCGCCGCGATGTCCTCACCCCGCGTGCGCCTCGCCGCATTTCTCGCCGGACTGTTCGCGCTCACCGCCATCGCCGCGGTGCTGCTGTTCGCGGCGGGCGCGAAGACGGTGAGCGGCGCCGGCCTGCAGGGCTCCGTCCGGCCGCCGACGATCGCCCCCGCCGACTTCGGCCTGCGCGACGAGAACGGCCGCATGGTGCGGCTCGGCAGCATGCGCGGCCGGCCCGTCGTCGTGACGTTCCTCTACACGGCGTGCAAGGACTCCTGCCCGCTGACCGTCGATCAGATCCGCGGCGCGCTCGACGACCTCGGCCATGACGTGCCGGTGATCGCCGTCAGCGTGGATCCGGCGAACGACACGCCGCGCGCCGCGAGGAAGTTCACGCTCCAGCGCCAGATGACCGGGCGCATGCGCTGGGTGCTCGGCGACAGGCGTCAGCTACAGCGGTTGTGGCGCGTCTACGCCGTCCAGCCGCAGAGCACCGACGAGGAGCACTCCGCCTCGACGGTGCTGCTCGACGGCAGCGGTCGCCAGCGCGTCAGCTTCGCGACCAGCGTGCTGACGCCGGACGCGCTCGCCCACGACATCGCGGCGCTCGAGCGCGAGGGGTCCGGGGCGGCGCCGGCCGGCGGCGGCCAGGCCGCGGCGGGTTAGGCGGCGGGAGCGTCGTCGGGCGTCGCGTCGGGCTGCTGCCCGCCGCCGGCCGCGAGCTCGGCGGCCTCGGCGCGGCGGTCGCGCAGCGACGAGAACGCCAGCATCGCGACGACGATGACGAGCGGCACGAGATACAGCAGACCCGTGATCCAGTGGCCGGCGTGGGCGATCGGCAGCGTCGTCACGTGTTGGCGGCCGACAGCAGCCACAGTCCGAGGGAGGTGAAGGCGATCATCACGGCGAGCATCCAGTATTGCGAACGCGTCGCCGCGCGGCCGTCCTTGAACGTGACGAGCGCGCGGTCGTGCGCCAGGATCAGGCCCGCGACGTGGCCGCTGACGAGCGCGGCGACCTGCACGTACCAGACGCCCGTCGCGCTGATCCAGCCGTAGTCGATCAGCGTCTTGGCCGTGCCGAAGTAGTCGGCGCCGGTGCCCAGCGGGTCGGAGACGAGGTAGAACATCGCCTGGCCGCGGCCGAAGAGGTAGGAGAAGTAGTGCGCGACGACGTATGCGAGCGCGATCGGGATCAGCGTGTGCGCGAAGCGTGCGGCGAGCTGATCGGTCGTCTCGTCGGTGTTGCTGGCGTTACGCATGCCGACGACGCCGAGGCGGTACAGGCCGGCGATGATCGCGACGACCACGATCAGGCCGAGCGTCAGCGCGATCTCGAGCGCCGTCGCCTGGTCGAAGCCGATGTCGCGCAGCGAGCTGGCCATCCGCGGAGCGAGGTTCCCCCATGTCGGGCCGGCCGAGAAGCCGTCGAACGACGTCGTGCCGATCATCGTGCAGGCGAGCGCGACCGTGCCCGGCACGCCGTCCAGCGACGTCAGCCCGCTGAGCAGCATCCGCCGGTACACGACGCCGGCCTCCCAGCGCAGCGCCGACAGCCGGGCGAAGAGCCCGAAGTAGACGCCGAACCCGTCGCCGTAGTGATTCCAGGCCTCGATGCCGTACAACGCCATGCCGACGAGCTGGATCGCCGCGTAGACGAGCATCAGGGCGGCGAGGTGGCTGGGGTCCTCGCGGCCGGCGTAGACGAGCTCGATCCAGGCGTAGGCGAGGATGGCGGCCGCCGCGGGCCAGCGGCCGAGCGCGACGGGGTAGGGCATCGGAGCGGGCAGCCCCTTGCGGCTGACCTTCGACGCGATCGCGGCCGCGGCGCGGGCGATCGCCCGCCACGGGTTGAACGCCTTGAAGACGTCACCCACGAACAGGCTCAGCACCGGGATGCCGACCCAGAAGATGACGAACACGAACGTCGGCGTGATGTTCGTCGCGGACTCCTGCGAGCCCGCGAAGCCGGCGTAGACGAGCAGCACGAAGATCGCGACGCCGATCAGGCCGCAGAGCGGATCGAGCAGCCGCGGAACCGCGAACCAGCGCTTCTCCCCCGCCTGCTCGAGGCGCGGCTTGGGCCACAGCACCGCGAGGCCGACGAACGACACGACGAGCACGACCGTCGCGGCCCAGCCGAACAGCCACTTCGGGATCGGCAGATCCTCGCGGCCGACGAGGCCGTGGGCGAGCGCGGCCTGTGGAACCGTGACGAGCACGCCCACCGCCACCATCAGCGCGGCGAGCACGCGGCGTCGGTTCATGCGCGGCAGTCTAGGAAGCGGATGGCGCGGGCGCGCCGGGCCGCCGCCGCCGCGCTGCTACGTTGCCGCCGTGCGCGCACCGGTCGACACGCTCAGCGCCCCGATGATCCCGGGCGGCCTGGAATGGGTCAACGTCGCAAGCCTGCGGATGGACCAGCAGCTCGGCCGGCCGGTGCTGGTCGAGTTCTGGGACTTCTGTCGCTGCAACTCGCTGCGCACCCTGCCCTACGTGCGCGCCTGGCACGAGCGCTACGCCGCCGCCGGGCTGCGCGTGATCTCCGCCCACGCGGGCGGCTACCCGCCGTCGCGGGACCCCGGCGAGGTACGCGCGGCCGTCGCGCGGCTGGGCATCGAGCATCCCGTCGTCATCGACGCCGACTTCCTGCTGTGGCGCGACTACGGCAACGACGCGTGGCCCGCGCGCTACCTCTTCGACCAGCGCCTGCGGCTGTTCTCGACGCATGTCGGCGAGGGCGCCTACGAGGAGACCGAGGCCGAGATCTGCGAACTGCTGGACGCGTCGTTCGAGCCGTTCGGACCGGTGCATCCCGAGGACGTCCCCGGCGCGCTGCTGGCCGCCCAGTCGGCCGAGCAGCCCGGGGCCTGGTCCGGTGCGTACGAGGCCGGCGGCGTCTGGGCGGTGCTCGAGCGCACGGCCCCGCCCGACGACCCAGCGCCCGCGGTCCGCGCCAACGGCGTCGAGATCGCGGTCGAGCACTCCGGCTGCTTCGCGCTCGTCGAGCACGAGCGCCACACGGAGGGCGAGCTCGAGCTCGAGGTCGGCGACGGCGTCGTCTGCCACGCCGTGCAGTTCACGCCGGGCATCACCGGCTGACCCGGGGTCAGCCGACGCCTGGCTGTCCACCGCGGCTCTCGAGCGAGCCGCGCAGGACGTCCGCCGGGATGTCCCCGAGCAGCCGCTCCAGGCGCGGCGGGCCGTCGTCGTCGATCGCGATCGCGCCGCCCGGCCAGTACGGGTTCTCCGCCCACGTCGCGCGGCCCATGAAGTGCGTCTCGAAGACCCAGCAGCCGCTGTTGTGCAGGCGCGTCGCGGCGCTGCGCCACTCCCCCGCCTCGTCGCCCGCGAGCATCCCGGTGCGATGGGTGTGGCCGAAGAGGAGGTGCGCGGGCGCGAGGCCGAGATGGCGCGCGGCCTCCGCGACGCCCGCCAGGCCGGCCTGACGCATCGCCGGGCCGCCGATGTCCGCCCGCACCGGGCCGAGGCCGGCCCTGTTGGCGGCCGCGACCGCCGCGCGGAAGCCGCCCCGGATCGCGAGCTTGCCCGGTGCCCGCGGGCGCCCGCCTCCGCCCTCCAGCGCGTGCCACACCCGCAGCGCCGCTCCGCCACCGCCCGCGGCGCGCCGTCGCTGTGACGTGCGCTGGGCGCTCGCATGGATCCAGGCGTACAGCGGCGCCAGCAGCGCCTCGTAGTCCTCCGGCGTCGCCCGCTCGGGGATCGCGCCGACGACCTGGCGCATCGCGCGGGCACCCAGCACCTCGAGCGTCGGGATCTCGCAGTGCACGTCGAGGTAGTGGCCGTGCATCGCGTAGACGTCGTCGCGCAGCCACACACCCGGGTAGGCGATCTCGGCGCTCGCCGGCGCCAGCCAGCCGGCCAGCCGCTTGGCGATCCAGGAGCTGCGCTGCGGCGCCTCGCGCTCGTCGAGCGCCAGCGGTTGCGGCAGCTCGCGGCGCCCGCGCCAGTCCAGCCAGCCGGCGACGAGCGCGTGATCGTGGTTGCCGGCGAGGATCGTGACGGTGGCGCCAGATCCGAGCGCGTCGCCGATCGCGCGCATGACCGGCTCGGCGGCGGCCAGCGCGTCGCGGGCCGGGCCGTGGCGCAGCTCGAGCGTGTCGCCGAGCAGGACCAGCCGGTCGACCCCTTCGAGCCGCGAGCAGAGGACATCGAGCGCCTGCGGGCGCGACAGCACATCGGCGCCCGAGCGAACCCCGAGGTGCAGATCGGAGATGACGAGCGTGCGCATGGGCGGGCCAGGCTACGTCACCGGTCAGGTGTGCGATCCTGACCCGATGGCGGAAGGCAACGGCGTCTGGTCGCACGGCAACCCGCAGCGCACGTCGCGCGAAGCGTCGCCGGGCGACCGCAAGCTCATCGAGTGGGTCGCGAACGCCGCCGTCGGCGATCCCTTCCCGGAGCCGTGGTCGTACTGCAGCAGCCCGCTGGAGTCCGTGGTGCTGACCCTGTCGGACGTCGGGGTGATGGCGCGTCCGGCCCGCGGCACCGAGTGGGCCGCGATCGCACAGGAGGCGACGACGTCCGCACAGCGCTGGCTGGAGGAGAACCCGCCTCCCCCGCCGCGGCCGTACACGCCGCCGCGGTCGTTCCGCGGCGGCCCACCCGCGAGCTGAGGCTCCGCCGGCGTCGGCAGACGCCGACGAGCCCGCGTCCGCTCGCGGAGGGCTGGCCGTCGACGGCTACTAGGAGTCCTCGCCCAGCGCCTGGTCGACGTGCTCCTGCGCGTCGGCCTGCATGCCCGTCACGGGCGGGCCGGGATCGTCCATGAGCTCCTCCGCGCTGACCACGCCGGGGTCGCCCGGCTCGGCCGTGTCGACCGGTGCCATGTCGACGTCGGCGGCGTCGTCGTCTGCTGCCACCTCGGCAACGTCGACGGCCTCGTCGTCAGCAACCGCGGTCGTGTCCTCGTCGTCGTCAAACATGCATTGCCTCCTCGTTGACTGAGTCGAGACGTACCCGGACGCGGGACGCCGCATGCGATCGATTCCGGCGGGCGTTCAGGCTCGCGCGGCCAGGTCCTGGCGGATGCGCTTGGGCAGCATGAAGCGCACGTCCTCGCGCATGACCTCGAACTCCGACACGTCGCCGACCCCGCGGTCGGCGAAGAACGCGACGAGCCGCTCGACGAGCACCTCGGGCGCGCTCGCGCCCGAGGAGATGCCGACGACGCGCTTGCCCTCCAGCCACGACTCCTGCACCTGGGTCTCGTTGTCGATGAGGTGCGACTCGGTGCCGAGGTCGCGCGCGACGTCGACGAGGCGCAGCGAGTTCGACGAGTTCTTCGAGCCGATCACGAGCAGCAGGTCGACCTCCGCGGCCATCTGCTTGACGGCCGACTGGCGGTTGGTCGTGGCGTAGCAGATGTCGTCGGTGCGGGGACCGGTGATCTGCGGGAACTTCTCGCGCAGCCGGCCGATGATCGCGCGCGTCTCGTCGACCGACAGCGTCGTCTGCGAGACGAACGCGACGCGGCTCGGATCAGCGACCTCGAGCGCGTCGACGTCGGCCTCGGTCTGGACGAGCACGACGCGCTCGGGCGCCTCGCCCATCGTGCCCTCGACCTCCTCGTGGCCGTCGTGGCCGATGAGCACGATCGTGTAGCCGTCGGCGGCGAACTTCTTGACCTCGACGTGGACCTTCGTCACGAGCGGGCACGTCGCGTCGATCGTCGACAGGCCGCGCTCGGCGGCCTGCGCGTGGACAGCGGGCGAGACGCCGTGCGCCGAGAAGACCGTCGTCGCGCCCTCCGGCACGGAGTCGTCGATCTCGTCGACGAAGATCGCGCCGCGCTCGCGCAGCGTCTCGACGACGTGCTTGTTGTGGACGATCTCCTTGCGGACGTAGACGGGGGCGCCGTAGAGCTCCAGCGCACGCTCGACGGTCTGCACGGCGCGGTCGACGCCGGCGCAGTAGCCGCGCGGCGCGGCGAGCAGCAGCTTCTCGACGGTGAATGCCATGCCTCGAAGTCTAGGAGCCCGCCGCGGCGGGCTCGCCGCGTGCGCTCAGCGCGCGCGGCGCTGCCGAGACGCGTACACGTAGACCGCCTCGCCGACGGCGTCGAGCGAGCGCTCGGACACCTTGTCGAGCGTGTCGGCCAGCGAGTCGCGGGGCGGGTAGTCGAAGTCGATGAGGTCGATCGACGGCACGCCCCGCTGCAGGAACGGGTAGTGGTCGTCGATGATCGACACCGGTGCGTCCCTGTCCGGGAACAGCGCCCCGACGCCGGCGTCCGCGGCGGCGGTCCTCAGCTGCGCCCACAGGTCGCGGTTGGAGTTGCCCTCGCGCTCGAAGACGAGGTTCTGGCGCTGGGCGACGTAGTCCAGCAGCACGAGGCTCTGGACCTCGGCGGCGTGTCGCTTGGCGTAGGCCTTCGAGCCGCGCAGCGCGCACTGGATGAAGCGCGCGTCCTCGAGGCAGTCGGGTGGCTCCTCCTCGCCGTCGAAGAGCACGATCCGCACCGGGCGGTCCGTCCTCGTGCGTGGCGCGCGGGCCAGCGCCCGGCCGAGCCAGACCGCCGCGGCGGTACCCGCGGCGCCGTCGTTGGCGCCGACGAAGCCCTTCGGGTGCGACTCGACGTCGTAGTGGGCGCCGATGACGATCGCCTTGCCGTGGCCGGGGATCGAGCCGACGACGTTGCGCAGCTTCGGGTGGCCCGGGATCGACTCGAAGCGCCCGTTGGGCAGCAGGTCGCGCAGCCGCACCGCGAGCCGGCGCAGGGACGACGAGCCCGCCGGGCGCCAGCCGTAGCGGTTGACCTGCTCGCGCAGCAGCGAGAACGCCTTCGGGCCGTCGAAGCGGTCGACGCTCGCCCGAGGTGCCGCGTCGGTGGCGACCGCGGTCTTCGCGCTCGCGGCCGGCGCGCCCGCGCCGCGCGTCGTGGCGGGCGGGCTGGCCGCGCCCGCACCGGTGATCGCGTCCGGCAGCGGGAAGCCGAGCAGCGCCCACAGCAGCACCGTCCCGATCACGAGCACCTGCGCCAGCACGAGCAGCGCGAGTCCACGGATCGTCTTGTCGGTCGTCCGCTCGCCGTCGGTCATCGACAAGAGCGTACGGGCGATCGGACATCGGGACGGCACACCGGCCCCCAGCGGGCATTGCCGGCGATCATCGTGACCATCTAGGCTCTCGCCCGATGCCCCGACACCTTGACCGGCTGACGGCGATCGACGCCTCCTTCCTGCACCAGGAGGGGCCGGAGTCGCACATGCACGTCGGGGCGCTCGTCGTGGCCGAGGGGCCCGTGCCCGCCTACGACGAGTTCCTGGACTCGATCCGCCGGCGCCTGCACCTCGTGCCGCGCTACCGCCAGCGGCTGACCTACCCGCCGGCCAACACCGGCCGCCCGCTGTGGACCGACGACACGGACTTCAACCTCGAGTACCACGTCCACAACACCGCGCTGCCGGCGCCGGGCAGCCACGAGCAGCTCATGCAGCTGTGCGCGCGCGTGTTCTCCCAGCAGCTCGACCGCTCCAAGCCGCTGTGGGAGATGTGGCTCATCGAGGGCCTCGACGACGGCAGCTTCGGCCTCCTGACGAAGGCCCATCACGCGATGATCGACGGCATCGCCGGCGTCGACCTCGCCACGGTCCTGTTCGACCTCGGCCCCGAGCCGACGCCGATCGACGAGGACCTCGACCCGTGGGTCCCCGAGTCAGACCCCAACCCCGTCGAGCTGCTGAGCGCGGGCGTCGCCGGGATGGCGAGGGCGTCGGCGTCGGTGACCGCGAAGGCGCTCGCCGCGCTGCAGAAGCCCGAGCGCGCGCTGCACGAGGCGCGCGTGGCGGCCGAGGGCATCGGCGAGATCGTCTGGGCCGGGCTGAATCCGGCACCCGAGACGCCGCTGAACGTCCCCATCGGCCCGCACCGTCGCTTCGCCGGCGTCGTCGCGAAGCTCGCCGACTTCAAGACCGTCAAGAACGTCTTCGGGGGAACGGTCAACGACGTCGTGCTGACGGTCGTCGCCGGCGCGCTGCGACAGTGGCTGCAGTCGCGCGGCGTGCGCACCGAGGGGCTCGAGCTACGCGCGCTCGTGCCGGTCTCGATCCGCACGCAGGACGAGCGCGGCGCGGCCGGCAACCGGATCGCGGCGATGCGCGGGCCGCTGCCCGTGTGGGTCGAGGATCCCGTCGCGCGGCTGGCCGTCGTGCGCGCCGCGATGGACGACCTCAAGGAGTCCAAGCAGGCGATCGGCGCCGAGGTCCTCTCCAACGTGCAGAACTTCGCCCCGCCGACCGTCCTCGCGCAGGCCTCGCGGATCAACTTCTCGACGCGCCTGTTCAACATGCTCGTCACGAACGTGCCCGGCCCGCAGTTCCCGCTCTACGTCCAGGGCCGGCGGATGCAGGCCGTCTTCCCGATCGCGTTCCTGCCGAAGAACCACGCGCTGTCGATCGCGATCATGTCCTACGACGGCAACATGGACTTCGGCCTGCTCGGCGACTACGACGCGATGGACGACCTCGACGAGCTCGCGACGGCGGTCGAGAGCTCGCTCGCCGAGCTCGTCACGCTCGCGGCCGCCGAGCTCGCGACGACCACCGCCTGACGGGCTCCGCGGTCAGCGCGCGCCGGCGACGCGCGAGACGAGATCGGCCTTCGACGGGACGGCCTCGCGGTTGCCCGCCTTGTCGACCGCGATCGTGTAGAAGCGGTAGCGCGAGCCGGCGCGGAACTTCATCCGCAGGGACTTCTTCGTCGTGCGCTTGATGCGCCGATAGGTCTTGCTGGCGTTCGCCGCGCGGTAGACGTCGTAGTAGGCGACGCCGGACGCCCTGAGCCTCGGCAGCGCGCGATCCTTCCCGGTCCATGTCAGCGTGATCGTCCGCGCCCGCCGCACGCGCTTGGGCCCGCGCAGCGTCGACGCGGGGGCGCGGCGGTCGATCGCCGCCACCGCGGCGAGCGCCGCGCCGGCGTTGACGATCCCCCAGCCCAGCTCGGGCGACCAGCCGGTCGTGCCGGCGGCGCGCGTGGCGGTCGCCTTGAGCGCGCGCATGACGTCGGCGGCGTGAGCGTCGGGATTGAGGTTGTGCGCGAGCGCGGCGATGCCGGCCACGATCGGCGCCGCCATCGACGTGCCCTGCAGGTAGGCGTAGCGGCTGTCGCCCCCAACCTGGGTGCGACAGTTGCAGGCGCCCTGCGGATCGAGAATCGCGCCGCCGCCGGTCTCCAGTGCGGTGGTGTTCCCCGGGAACGCGCCGAGCAGGCCGGGCGGACCGAGCATCGCGTCGTAGGTGCCGTAGGCCGCGAGCGAGATCTGCGAGCCGCGGCCGGCGAACGACGCGCGCTGGTCGGCGAAGTTCGCTGCCGTCACCGTCAGACCGAGGCCCGCCGTGATGTCCGGGCCGGTCCCGGTCGGCTGCAGGACGTTCGCGGGATCGCCCTGCTCCTCGACCGGCTGATCGGCCGCCGCGGCGACGAGCACGACATCCTTCGACGCGGCGTACTTGAGGGCGTCGACGAGCGCCCGGTTCGCCGGCGTCGCCCCGTTGTTGCCGAAGCTCATGTTGATCGCGTCCGCGCCGGCGTTCGCCGCCTGGACGATCGACTGCGCGATCGAGCCGTCGCCGAGGTCGCTCTTGAAGATGAGCAGGCGGCAGTTCAGGCCCGATCCGACGACCCCGATGCCGTTGTTGCCGGCCGCGCAGGCCAGCGAGGAGACGTGCGTGCCGTGGCCGTCCTCGTCACCCGTCGCGGGCCCGCTGCCGGGGGTCTGATCGTTGTCGACGGCCTGCGCGATCTTGCCGGAGAGCTCGGGATGGCCGCCGTCGGCGCCGGTGTCGATGACGGCGACGAGCGCGCCGTCGCCACGGTCGAGGTCCCAGGCCGCCGGCAGGTTCAAGCGCGTGACCCACCACTCCATCGGGGTGCCGGGCGCCGTGCCCGGCGCGGTCTCGGGCGTCGTCAGCGCCGGATCGTTGGGCGCGAAGCGCAGCTCGTGGCTTCGCTCGAGCTCGACGCGGCGCACGCCGTCGCGCCGGCGCAGCAGCGCCGCGGCGGCGGCGAGCGCGAGGCCACCGGTCGGGCGCACCGAGACGAGGTCGATCTCCGGGACCCGTGCACCGTCGCGGCGGACGCCGGCGAGGTGCAGCGACGATGCCGCGCGCGCGCCGCCGGGGTTCGGGTCGAGCGTGACGAGCAGGCGGCCCGTGTACGTCGCGGTCGGACTCGCGCTCGCGCTCGCGGGCACGAGCAGCAGCGCGAGCGCGACGAGCAGCGCTCCTGTGACCCGCGCGGATGAGTGCAACCTCGCGACCGCGGCGCCGCGCCTGCGGTCCGGGCTCAGAAGCCCAGAGCGAACTTCGCGTCCTCGCTCATCTTCTCCGGTGACCACGCCGGGTCGAAGACCATCGAGCTCTTGACCGAGTTGACGCCCTCCAGCGGAGCCACGAACTCCTCGATCTGCTCCGTGATCTGGGGTCCGATGGGGCAGGCCGGCGTCGTCAGCGTGAACGTGACGTGGACGTTGCCCGCGTCCTGCTGGATGCCATAGATGAGCCCCAACTCGACGAAATCGAGCCCGAGCTCGGGGTCGATGACGTTGGTGAGTGCCTCTTCGATCTCTTCGAGTGTTGCCATCGCTCAATCGTAGTCGGTTGCCCGACGGCGCTCGCCCGCTCACGGGCGCGATTCGGAGCTGGCGTCTTGGCAGCCTTGAGGTAGGTTGTCGCTCATCGTCTCGTACGTCGAAAACCCGCCGATCCTTCGATGTTGCGGCGACGAGGATCGTTCGACGCAATCGCGCCGCCGACAGGCGCTCTCGCAGGCGATCAGCGCGCCCGCCGACGTGCTCGTGGACCTGTCCGGGCTCGCCTTCGCGGACCCGTCGCTGATGCTCGACTTCGCGATGCTCGCGCGGCGCCTGCGCAAGGCCGGCCGCCAGTTGCTGCTGCAGGGCGCGCAGCCCGACATCTGCGCGCTGATCGAGTACGTCGGGCTGCACCGGCTGTCGGGCGTGCAGATCCTGCCCGCGCCGTCGCCGGCCTGACCGATCGCCGCCGCGGCCGCAGGCTGACCCGGCTACGCGCTCGCGTAGCCTTGTGAGCATGCGAGCGCGACCGCTGCTGTTCTTCCTCTTCCTCGTCGTCCCGATCGCCGAGCTGTACGTGCTGATCCAGATCGGGCAGGCGATCGGAGCGCTGCCGACGATCGCGCTGCTGATCGCGGATTCCATCATCGGCGCCGCGCTCATGCGCTCGCAGGGACGGGCCGCCTGGATGCACTTCAACGCCGCGCTGTCGGAGGGCCGCCCACCCGGCCGCGAGGTCATGGACGGCGCGCTCGTCATCTTCGGCGGCGCCCTCCTGCTGACGCCGGGCTTCCTGTCGGACATCCTCGGCGTGCTGCTCCTGGCGCCGCCGACGCGCGCCGTCATCCGCCGGCTGCTCGTCCAGCGATTCGCCGGCCGGGTCGCGGCGAACGCCGCGAGCGGCGCCCGGGCGCGGATGTTCGGCTTCGGGGGCATGCCTCCCCGCGACCCGCGCCCGCGCCCGCGCCATGACGACGTCGTCGACGCCAGCGCGACGGAGCTGGACCCGCGACGCACGGAGCTGCCTTGAGCCTCGAGCCCGGCGACGACCGCCTGCACCTGCCGGCCGCGCCCGACGCCTCCTTCCGCGACTCCGTGACGTTCGCCTTCGGCGACCCGGCATCGAAGCTCTACGGCCTCGCGCGCATCAGCCACGGATCCGATGCGGCCAACGGCCTGGCGGTGCTGTACGCCGGCGACAAGCCGGTCGCCGCGACCGCCGGCGGCGGTCGCGCGGGCGACGAGGGCGTGCCGTCATGGGAGTCCGTCAGGGCGGCCGGCGTGAGTGTCTCGGTCGTGCGCCCGCTGGAGCAGTGGACCGTGACGTACGCCGGTGAGAGCGGCGGCTTCGACCTGCGCTTCGAGGCGTGCTCGGCGCCGGCGGTCCTCGACGCCGACACGCCGGTCGGACGCGCCGGCGGCATGCAGGGCTACGACCAGCTCTGCCAGGTGACGGGCAGCGCGAGCCACGGCGGGCGCACCCATCAGGTGCGCTGCCTCGGCCAGCGCGGGCAGCTGTGGGGCACGCCCGACTGGGGGCGGATCGCGCTCGCCCGGACCGTGTCGGCATGGCTCGACGACGACCATGCGGTGACGCTGACCGCGGTGCGCCCGTCGAAGTCCAAGGGCCATTTCGACGAGGCCGTCAGCGGCTTCGTGTTCGAGTCCGGCGAGCCGCTGGAGATCGACGAGCCGCGCCTGTCGACGACGTATGACGGCGAGCAGCACCAGCGCCGGGCCGGCCTCGAGCTGTGGATGGACGAGGAGTCCGGCCACGCGCGCCGGATGGCCGGCGAGGTGCTGTGCGGCACCTCGCTGGAGCTCGGCGCTCAGCGCCTGGACAGCGCGTTCTTTGCGTGGCGGATGGAGGGACGCGCCGGCGTCGGGCGCTACGACGTGCTGCGCCGATCGCCCGCGCCCGGTCGCAAGCGGCGTTGATCCGCGCCGTCGTCTGCGACTTCGGCGGGGTCCTCACGTCGCCGCTCGCGGGCTCGTTTCAGGCCTTCTCCGATCACTCCGGCATCCCGCTCGCCGCGCTCGGCACGGCGCTCGCCGCGATCGGGGCGCGTGATGGGGTCAACCCGCTGCACGAACTGGAGTGCGGGCGGGTCGGCGAGCCGCGCTTCATGGCCGATCTCGCCGCGGAGATCGCGGCGCAGCTCGGCCGCGAGATCGCGATGGACGACTTCGCCGAACGCTACTTCGCGGGGCTGTCGCCCAACCGGCCGATGATCGAGCTCATGGCGTCGCTTCGGGATGAGGGCCACCGGATGGCGTTGCTGACGAACAACGTGCGCGAGTGGGAGTCGCGGTGGCGCGCGATGGCGCCGATCGACGAGATCTTCGAGCTCGTCGTCGACAGCGCGTTCGTCGGGATGCGCAAACCCGACCCGGAGATCTACGAGCTCACGCTGGCGCGGCTCGGCCTGCCCCCCGAGGACTGCCTGTTCGTCGATGACGTCGAGGAGAACTGCGTGGCCGCGCGCGCGGCGGGCATGGCGGCGGTCGTGTTCCGTGACACCGCGCAGGCGATCGCGGAGATCCGCGCCGCGCTCGCGGTCCCCGGGTCCTAGTTGTCGCAGCCCATCCGGTCCCAGAGGTAGAGCTCGACGCACTCGGTGGCGAGGGCGCGGCAGCGCTCGCGCGAGAGGTGCGGGAGCACGGTCTCGAGCGCCTGCTCCTCGGCGACGCCGGCGTCGAACGCCTCCTCGCCGCGGAAGCCGGCGGCGATCTTCAGCGCCTCGCGCCGGTTCTCACCCAGCTTCGGGAAGACGTTGACGAGGAACTCGCGGTTGGCGATCGGATGACCGACCTCCAGCGAGGCGTGCCACGCGGCGAGCATCGACAGGTCGTGCTCGTCGAGGTCCTGGACGGCCTTGGCGTAGTGCGAGGCCAGCTCGTTCTCGGGGATCTCGTCGACCCACGCGCGCACGAGCTCGCCCAGCAGCTGCCTGCGGGCCTCACGACCAACCGAATCGGCGATCACGCGGATCGCATCCTGCGGTTCGATGAAGCAGAGCGGCATGTGCGGCTCCCTGGCGCTCGGGAAGGGGCGGACAGAAAGCAAGGTAGGGATGCAGTCGGACAGACCGGCAAGGTTGCCGGCCGGCCACCCGATCTCGTTGCGGCTGGCGCGCGGTCTGCGACACGGCGCTCGCGCGTCAGGCGCTTCGTCTGACGTCACGCAAGCGCCGCCGCCCGGGCGCCCGCTCGCACCGGCGATCGTCGCCGCGATCTGTCGGCGCCGCGCGGCAGGCCCGCCCGCGCGCTATCGCCGCGTCGCGGTCCTCGCGAGCACCGTGGCCGTCGCGCGGCGCGAACCGGTCGACACGACCGCTCGGTAGCGGCCCGGCCGCCGGAGGCGCAGGACGAACGTCGCGCGGCCCTTCGCGTCGGTGCGGGCGCGCCGCCCCGCGAAGAAGACCGTCATCCCGCGCACGCCACGGCGGGCGCGGACGGACCCGACGGTCAGCCGGAAGCGGATACGGACCAGCCGTCCGCTGCGCACGCGCACCGGCAGCGCGGTGAGCCGAAGCGCGGTGGCCTTGGCGGCGGTTGTGGAGCCGCTGCTCGTGGTCGTGCCGGGAGGGCCGCCTGAGCCGCGCGCGGGCGCGGCCTGGGCGGGGCTTCCACGCCACCCGAAGTGCGCGACCCAGATCACGGTCTTCGCCTGCCCGAACGCAAGCGGCGGCGTTCGCAGGGCCACCCCGACCTCGCGCCATCTGGTGGCGAGCAGCGTCGCGCGGTGCTCGGCCTGCTCGAGCCAGGCGCGCACGATGGAGCGCGGGCTGGCGCCCTGCTCCGTTCCGGCGGCGAGGATCTCGTCACCCTCGGCCGCGACACCCGAACCGAGGTAGCCGGCCGCGATCAACGGTGCGTCCCAGGGTCGGCCGCATGCCGTGTGGCTGAACTCGTCGCAGCGGACGATGTCATCGGCCTTCATGCCCGCCGACGTGGCGAGCACGGGCGAGCGCGCCGGTTTGACCACCCCGGACGCCGACCGCGCGTAGTCGATCAGGCACAGCATCGCGACGACCTGCGCCGCGCCTGCCGGCGCCGAGACGTTGGCGTTGGGGCAGGCGCTCCCGGGCGCGATGTAGCGGTCGTAGGGACCGGCGGCGGCCGCGCTCGCGGCGCAGGCCAACATGATCGCGAGCATGGCAAGAGCGCAGGTCGCATGGCGCATTGGTGAGTCTCCCGTCGGGTTGGCCCCGCCTGCAGTTGCGCGATGCTCGCAGCGACCGGCGACGGCCAGGTCTTCACCGGCGGCATTGCAGCGATAGGCGTCGTGATTGCGGAGCGCTTGTTGCACACCTGAAACGGGCTGATAGTCGCGCGCTTTCCGGCTGACCGGTGGCGAGCGGCGCGTCGAGCGGAGGCTTGACCGTGGCCGTCGCCGGCGTCAGGCTCAGCCGATGAGCGAGCACGTCCCGGGGGCGGCGACCTTCCACACGCCGGCGGACGCCTATGACCGCTTCATCGGGCGCTATGGCCCCGAACTCGCGCGCGAGCTGATCGCTGCCGCCGGCGTGCGGCCCGGTCGCCGCGCACTCGACGTCGGCTGCGGACCGGGCGCGCTGACGACCGAGCTCGTCGCGCTGCTCGGCGCCGAGCACGTCGCCGCCGTGGATCCGTCGGCCTCGTTCGTCGAGGCCTGCCGCGCGCGCCTGCCGGGTGTCCGCGTCGACGTCGCGTCGGCGGCCGCGCTGCCCTTCGACGACGAGGCATTCGACGTCGTGCTCGCCCAGCTCGTCGTGAACTTCATGACCGATCCGCCCGCCGGCGTCCGCGAGATGTCGCGCGTGACCCGCCGCGGCGGAACGGTCGCCGCCGCGGTCTGGGACTACGCCGGGGAGATGACGCTCCTGCGCGCGTTCTGGGACGCCGCCGTCGAGCTCGACCCGTCGGCGGCCGATCGCGACGAGGGGCGCTGCATGCCCTACTGCACGCGCACGACGCTCGGCGAGCTCTGGTCGGCCGCCGGGCTGGCGGACGTGGAGGTCGGCGCGGCGGTGGTCGGCGCGGGCTACGACGACTTCGAGGATCTCTGGAGCCCGCTCGAGGTCGGCGTCGGCCCCGCCGGCGCCTACGCCGGCTCGCTGCCACCCGAGCGCCGGGGCGCGTTGAAGGACGAGCTGCGCCGGCGCCTCGGCCGCGGCGACGGTCCGTTCCGGCTGACGGCGAGGGCGTGGGTGGTGAGCGGTCGCGTCGCGTAGCGCCGCGCGCGCCCGCGCGCGCGAGGTGCCTGGCCGCCGCGGTCATTCGCAGGCGGGCGGATCGGAGCCGATCGGCACGGTGCCCAAATCGTCAGGAAGGCGGTAGCCCGCTTCGTGGCAGACAGCCACGAGAGACGGCGACAGGTCCTCGTCGATCCAGAACTTCACGCGACCCGCGGCCGTGGCCGCGGCGGCCGTCCCCTCAGCGGGTGCGTACGGGCGTAGAGCGCCGCTGTCTCGAGGGCCGCCAGGTCGATGTCGGAGTACTCGGCCGCGAGGTCGCTCACGCTGTCTCCGCCGGCCAGGCGGGCGAGGACGGCGCGGGCGGTCAACCGGGTCCCCCGGATCACCGGCTCCCCGCCGCAAACTCTTCTGACCAACGGACGACGAGCGCCTCCGACAGTGCGAGCTCACGCGACTGGTCGTCCCCCGCCTCGACGGCCACGAGCCAGTCGCGGATCCGCCGCTTGGCCTCCGCCGGCAGCGGGCCGCTTCCCGCCTAGACAGAAGTTGGCGCTGGCGTCGCGTTCGCGAGCCTTGGGCGAGATCAGCGTGACGTGCGGTGCACGGTGCCATAAATCGTTCCTTCCTCAAGAGGGCAAAAGGGCAAAAGGGCGGGATTTGCAGGTACGTCCTGGATTGTCGGTTCAGCCTGAACCAGTGGAGACGATTGGTCGCATCCATGCGAAATCGTCAGGAAGCACGGGGCCGGCCGCCGGTGCTGCTTCCGCGCTGCGACCCAACGGCGGGCAATTGCGGGGAAGCGAGCGACCGGCGTGCGAACTCGACTTCGGGCCGTCTCCACGCAGGCGTAGCACGCGTGCTACAGTCGAACCGTCATGGCTCGCGAAATCACCCAGCGCGAACTCCGCAACGGCAGCGGCGACATCATGCGCGCCCTCGACCGAGGCGAGGCGTTCGTCGTGACACGCAACGGCGTACCGGTCGGAGAACTGGTCCCCTTGCGAGCCCGTCAGTTCGTTGCTGCAGACGCCGCAGTCGCCGCGTTCGCGGGCGCACCGGCGATCGATGCCGAGCGGTTCCGCGCGGACGTCGACGCGGTGCTCGATCACGACCCCTCGCCGCGTGGCTGACCAGCCGATCCCACGCGGGATCATCGACACATCGGTCGTCATCGACCTCGAACATGTCCCCGCTGGCGATCTGCCGGCCGAGTTGGCCGTGTCCGCGGTCACCTTGGCCGAACTCGCCGCAGGCCCCCACGCAACACCCGACCCACGGGAGCGCGCGCGGCGACAGGACCGCTTGCAGCGCGCGGAGGCAACCTTCGAGCCGCTGCCCATGGACGCGAACGTGGCCCGCGCATACGGTCGCATCTACGCGGCCGTCTCTGGCGCTGGTCGCAAGGCACGAGGAGCGCGATCGCTGGATCTCTTGATTGCCGCCACCGCGCTGGCGTCCAACCTGCCGCTGTATACACGCAATCCAAGCGACTTCCGTGGCACCGAGAGCCTCATCGACATCGTCGTGGTCGCACCCGCGAACTGAGCGCGGGTGCGACCCGAAGTAAGTGGAGACGGCGGGAATCGAACCCGCGTCCGCGATCGCGTCACGGAGGCGTCTACGAGCGTATCCGGCGCTCTGATCTCATCCTCGAATCGCCTCGCCGGCGGGGTTTCCGAGGACCAGCTCCCTGAAATGTCCCCGGCTCGGCGGGAGCGGACCTCCCCGGGTGATCCGACATGTTGTTTCCGGCGATCCCCACGGTCGGCAGGCGGGGGCCAGAACCTGCCTAGTAGATTTCTCTAACTAGGCGAGGGAGAACTCGTGAGAGTCCGCACTTATGGTTTGCCAGGTGTTTTACGAGGCCTCCTGGCACCTCGGCTCGCGGCCATCCGTCACGAAGTCGACCACGTCGAAGCCATGTCGTCCCCATGATGATGCACCCCGGAGTCTAGCCCACCGGCCCGGCCGACCCAACCCGGCGGGTCAGCCCGGAGGCTGCGCCACGGACGGCTCGGTGACCGCGGGATCGGTCGTCGTCTGAGCTGGATCCGCGCCGGGATCCACGGGCGGCACCGTCGTCGTCGGTGCGGGCACCGTCGTCGTCGGCGCGGGCGCGGTGACGGTCTTCGCCGGCGGGATCGTGACCGTCTGCGTCGGCGCCGTCTGCGTCTGCGTCGGCGTCGTGACCGTCGTCGTGACGGCGGGCTTGCCGCTGGAGCCGCCGAACAGCGTGGTGTCGCGACCGCCTCCCGACGCGGAGCTGCCGGCCAACAGCTCGGGCACGGTGATGAGCACGGCGCCGATGAGGAACCCGAGCAGGCCGGTGATGATCGCGACCTTCCATCCGCGCCGACTCGACGGCGTCTCCTCGTAGGTGACCTGGCCCGGCTGGGCGACCCGCTCCGCGACGTCGGTGGGGGCATCGACCGGGAACTCACCCGGCTGCTGCTGGGCGATCCACGTGGCCGGCTCGGAGGGCGCGTCCCCGGACAGGCTGCCGACCGGCGGCACCGCGCCGGCCGCGGCGGACGGGTCTGGCACATCCGCGACGCGAGCGCTGCGCACCACCCCTCGCACCGGCGGCACGGCCTTTGCGACGACGGCCGTCGACTTCGCGAGTGCCTCCTTCAAGACCGCCACGACGACCGGCGTGAACGCCGCCGCGGCGAGCGTCCCGGGCGCCCAGATCTTCGAGCAGGTGAACGCGGCGACCGCCGACGCGACAGCCGTGATGAAGAGCGTCGAGATCGAGACGCCCGGCGCCGAAGCGGCTGCGGGACGAGCCTGTTGTGGTGTCGCGTGCGGAGACATGGGATCGGAGTGGAACGCGCGGACCGATTGCCGTCGTCCGGCGGTCTGGCCGGCGAACCGACGATCGTCCTCAAGGGCGGCTGCCCATCGGGAGGAGGGGCTAATCGCGTGCTCCGCAAACAGCCTAGGACACGCCGCGTGGCGCACGGCAACTCTCACGAACGCTTAACGAAGACGCGACGCAGAGGCACGGGATCCGCTTCGAGGACCCGTGCTGCGCGGTCGCACCCGAAGGGCGCCCTCGCTGCGGGGTGGCGCGGCCTCACACCTCATGGCCTCGCTCTTGTGCGGTTCCCAGCTCTGCGTCGCAAGGCGAACGTACCTCCGTCCGGCGACGGAGTGCAAGAGCCGATCCGCACAAGACCCCGCAACGTGCGTGAAATAGTCTCCGGGCATGACTGTCGATGACGTCTCATGGGACCTTTCACCACTCGTCCACGGCGAGGATGAGGCCGGCGCGGACCGCCTGCTCGACGAGGCAGCGACCCGCGCGCAGGCCTTCGCCGCCACCTACGCCGGCCGCGTCAAGGAGCTCGAGGCGCCGGAGTTCGCCGCCGCCGTCCAGGAGCTCCAGGCGCTGTCCGAGCTCGCCGCCCGCTCCGGCAACTACGCGATGCTGCGCTTCAGCATCGACACGGCCGACCCGGCCCTGGGGGCACTGCTCCAGCGCGTGCAGGAGAAGAGCACCGCGATCGAGACGCAGCTCATCTTCTTCGAGCTCGAATGGGCCACGCTCTGCGACGAGCACGCCGACGCGCTCATGGCCGCCGACGGGCTCGAGACCGCCCGCCATTTCCTGCGCTCCGCGCGGCGCTACCGCCCACACCTGCTGACCGAGCCGGAGGAGAAGATCCTCACCGAGAAGTCCGTCACGGGCGCGGGTGCGTGGGGGCGGCTGTTCAGCGAGCAGGTCTCGGCGATCACCGTCGAGGTCGACGGCGAGGACGAGCCCGTCGCGCTCGACAGCGCGCTCGCGCGACTGCAGTCCTCCGACCGCGACGTGCGCCGCTGCACCGCGGAGGCCGTCACCGCCGCGCTCGAGCCCGGGCTGCGCACCCGCGCGTACATCTTCAACACGCTCCTGCACGACAAGGCGACCGACGACCGGCTGCGCAGCTACGACAACTGGCTCGCGGCCCGCAACCTCTCCAACGAGGCCTCCGACGAGTCCGTCCAGGCACTGCTGTCGGCCGTGCGCAACCGCTATGAGCTGCCGCGGCGCTGGTATCGCCTGAAGGCGCAGCTGCTCGGGATCGACAAGCTCGCCGACTACGACCGCATGGCGGCCGTCACCACCGACGACGAGCCGCCCGTCGCGTGGGAGGACGCGAAGGAGCTCGTGCTCGACTCCTACGCGGCGTTCACGCCCGAGCTCGGCGATCCCGCGCGCAGGTTCTTCGACGAGCACCGCATCGACGCCCCGCCGCGCCCCGGCAAGCGAGGCGGCGCGTTCGCCGCGTACACGGTGCCCAGCGAGCATCCGTACCTGATGCTCAACTACACGGCCAACCGCCGTGACGTGCTCGTGCTGGCGCACGAGATGGGCCACGGCCTGCACGCCGAGCTCGCCCGCCCGCGCGGGATCCTCGAGCAGGGCACGCCGCTGACGCTCGCGGAGACGGCGTCGGTCTTCGGCGAGACGCTCGTCTTCCGGCGTCTGCTCGAGCAGGCCGCCACACCCGAGTCGCGGCTGTCGCTTTTGGCCGAGTCGATCGAGGGCTCGATCGCGACGGTCTTCCGTCAGACGGCGATGAACCACTTCGAGGAGCTCGTGCACACCGCGCGCCGCAGCGAGGGCGAGCTCGCCGTCGAGCGCTTCAACGAGTTGTGGACGCAGTCGCAGGAGGCGATGCTCGGCGACAGCGTGCAGATCACCGACGGCTACCGGATGTGGTGGTCCTACGTGCCGCATTTCATCTCGACGCCGGGCTACGTCTACGCCTACGCCTACGGGCAGCTGCTCGCGCTGTCGATCTACAAGCGCTACGTCGACGAGGGCGAGTCGTTCGTCCCGAGCTATCTCGAGCTGCTGCGGGCCGGTGGCTCGCGCTCACCCGAGGAGCTCGGCCGGATCGTGGGCATCGACCTCGCCGATCCCGGCTTCTGGGACAGCGGGCTGGACCTCGTCGAGGCGCAGCTCGAGGAGGCCGAGGAGGCCGCCAACGCCTCGCTCGCACGCAGCTGACCCGCGCTCGAACCTGGCGCGTGCGGCCGGGCGGCGTAGCCCACGATCCGATGTTGCGACAATGGACACATGAGCGCACAGTGGCCGGCGCCGGCCCCACGCACCGAAGTCCCACCCGCCGACTCCGATCAGGAGCCCGGCCCGCTCGCGGCCGCGACGTCGAACGAGCCGGCGCCCGAGACCCTCCCCGGGCTGCCCGAGGCCCCGCAGCCGTGGTGGCGGCGCTTCACCGGTTGGATCGTCGCCGCCGGCTTGATCGCGCTGAAGTTCGGCAAGTTCGCCCTGATCGGGCTGAAGAGCGCGAAGATCTTCACGACGGCGGGCACGATGCTCGTCTCGATCGTCGCCTACAGCTTCATCTGGGGCTGGAAGTTCGCGTTCGGCTTCGTCGTGCTGCTGTTCGTGCACGAGATGGGCCACGTCATCCAGCTGCGCCGCGAGGGCATCCCCGCCAGCGCGCCGATGTTCATCCCGTTCCTGGGCGCCGTCGTGATGGCGAAGTCGCTCGGCAACGACGCGACCGCCGAGGCGCGCGTCGGCCTCGCCGGGCCGGTCCTCGGCACGCTCGGGGCGCTCGCGCTGCTGCCGATCGCGATCAACACCGGCGACGACTTCTGGTACGCGCTGATCTTCACCGGCCTGTTCTTGAACCTCTTCAACCTGCTGCCGGTCGTGCCGCTGGACGGCGGCCGCGCGATGGCCGCCCTGTCGCCGAGGTTCTGGTTCGTCGGGCTGTTCGGGCTCGCGCTGCTGACGTTCCTGTATCCGAATCCGATCCTCATCCTGATCCTGCTGCTGGGGGGGTACGAGACCTACAAGCGCTGGAAGCAGCGCAAGGAGGGCGGCGAGGAGGTGCAGGCGTTCTACCGCGTCAAGCCCGCCCACCGGATCGCGATCGCGACCGTCTACCTGGGCCTGATCGCCGTCTGCGCGATCGGGATGGAGCTGACGCACATCGAGCGCAGCATCCCGTCCTGATGCCTGCCGGGCGCGGCGCTCGATAGCGTCCCAGCCGTGCCAGAGATCGAAGTCGAGCGCCTGACGAAGCGCTACGGGGAGACGCTGGCCGTCGACGACCTGTCCTTCAGCGTCGAGTCGGGCCGCGTGACGGGCTTCCTCGGGCCCAACGGGTCGGGCAAGTCGACGACGATGCGGGCGCTGCTCGGCCTCATCAAGCCGACGAGCGGCCAGGCACTCGTGCTCGGGCGGCCGTTTCACGAGCTGCGCAACCCCGTCGAGACGGTCGGCGCATCGCTCGACGCGCGCGACGTCCACCCCGGCCGCACGGGCCGCAGCCACCTGCGCACGCTGTCCGCCGCCGCCGGGCTGCCCAACAGCCGCGTCGACGAGGTGCTCGACATGACCGAGCTCACGCCCGCGCGCGACCGCCGCGTCAAGGGCTACTCGATGGGCATGCGCCAGCGCCTGGCGCTCGCCGCCGCGCTGCTCGGCGACCCGAAGATCCTCATGCTCGACGAGCCCGCCAACGGCCTCGACCCGCAGGGCATGCGCTGGCTGCGCGACATCCTCGTCGCGCTCGCCGCCGAGGGCCGCGCCGTGCTGATCTCCAGCCACGTCCTGTCCGAGGTCGAGCAGACGGTCGACAGCGTCGTCGTCATCGGCGTCGGACGACTCGTCATGCAGGGCACGCTGTCGGACCTCATCGCGGGCGATACGCGCCCGGCGCTCGTGCGCTCGCCGAAGATGGACGAGCTGCGCGTGCTGCTCGAGGAGGCCGGGGCGAGCGTGCGCCGCGAGGGCCGCGCCGACACGATGCTCGTCCACGGCTCGTCGCTCGAGGCGATCGGCACGCTGGCCGCCGAGCACCGGATCCCCGTCTTCGAGCTCACCCGCGCGGTCTCGACGCTCGAGGATCGCTTCCTCGAGCTGACCGGCGAGAGCGGCAACGTGCGATGAAGATCCTGCGCTCGGAGTGGCTGAAGATGGTGTCGGTGCCGACGACGTGGCTGTTGCTCGGCTCGATGGTGCTCATCGAGGGCCTCGCCGCGGGCCTGCTGACCGGGCTTGCCGACGTCAAGGACCTCAAGGCGCGCAACCCGGCGACGCTGATGATCGGCACGCCGATGGCGACGGTCCTGATCTTCACGCTCGGCGCGCTGCTGACGACGAACGAGTTTCGTCACGGCACGGCAAACCAGACGTTCGTCATCACCCCGAAGCGCGAGCGCATCATCTTCGCGAAGCTCGCGGTCGGGCTCGTCGTCGGGATCGTGTCGGCGCTGCTGTACGTGACGGTCAACGCCGGGCTCGGCCTGTCGATCCTGTCCAGCCGCGGCGTGCCGGTCGACGGCGACCTCGCGGTGAACATCTATCTCGGCGTCGGCACGGGGATCGTGCTCGGATGCCTGTTCGGGGTCGCGCTCGGCGCGCTGCTGCGCAACCAGATCTTCACGATCGTGACGGGGCTCGTGCTGTTTCTCGTGCGCGGCGTCGTCGCGCTGTTCATCGGCACGAGCGTCGGCAAGTACTTCCCCGGCGAGGCCCTGCTCGCCCTGCAGGGCACGCCGGGCTCGGACAAGACGCTGCTCAACCAGGTCGACGCCGGGCTCGTGCTCGCGGCGACGTGCGTCGTGCTCGCGCTGGCGGGGATCTACGTGACCCGCCAGCGCGAGATCGCCTAGCGCCGCAGCCGCGCCTGGATCACGCGGGTGTACGCGACGTAGCCCGCGGGGTTGGGGTGAAACGCGCTGAAGATCGACCCGTTGTTGATGCCCGTGATGCGCGGCGAGGACGAGCACAGCCCGTGGCGGTCGAACGAGTCGCGCACGTCGGCGAAGCGGAAGCGCGCGTGCTTTCTGACCTCCCTCGCGATCGTGCGGGCGAGCAGGTCGCTGCCGGCGTTGAGCCGGCGCTGCTCGCCCACGTCGATCCCGCCGGCGCCGCTGCAGCGCCTCTCGGCGAACAGCCGCGGGTAGCCGGCGACGACGACCCTCGCCTTCGGCGCCCGCCTGCGGATCGCGGCGTACGTGCGGCGCAGTCGCGCCGTGAGCTTCGTGCGGATGAAACGCGACGCGCTGTCGACGCGTCGCTTGCAGACCGACGGGGTGCCGAACAGGCACGTCGAGACGACGTCGGCGAAGCCCGCGTCGTTGCCGCCGATCGTGATCGTGACGAGCCGCACGGCGCGCGGGAAGCGCTTGAGCTGGTGATCGAGGACGTCCTCGGTGGTGCCGGCGGCGCAGGCGCGAAACGACACCAGCCTGCGCCCCAGCAGGTAGGCGTAGGACTGGCGGCTGCGCTTGCACGCGCCCGAGCTCGCGATGAACGTCTTCGCGCCCAGGCCCGAGGTGTAGGAGTCGCCGAGCGCGACGTAGCGCGTGGACGCCGCCGACGCACCGGGCGCGAAGAGCAGTCCGAGGAACACGAGGGCGAGCGTCGGTGCGGCACCTACGGATCGAGGCAGCATGCCTCCGGCATACCCGTTCAGCGGCCGCTCGCGCAGCGGTGTGTGCCGCTACCCAGGGTGGTGCCCGTTCTCGGGCACGCTCAGGCGACGCCGACAGGTGGGTGGGTAGGTGGCAACGGCACGTAACAGATGCTCGACGATCCGTTGGACGGAAGGTCCATCGGCGCGCGTGAGCGACGAGAGTGGAGACAGTCCGTGGGCCCCATCGAAGACACACGCTTCACGATCATCGAGGACGCCGCCGAGTCGCTACGTCAGCGGTTGCCGCCACCGGAGGGGATCGTCTGGCACACAGAGACTGGGGATCTCGAAGAGATCGACGCCAGCTAGCTCGATTCGCTGTGGCGGTAGCAGCGCCGTGCGGGATCGGTCTATGCGGCGAAGTGCAATTCGAGCGGTTCTGAGTCGGAGGCCGGCTCCGAGAGCGCGTGCTCACCGAAGCGCAGCTCCAGGATTCCGCGCAACGCATCGATGACGTTCTCGCGGGCCTCCGCACGGGTGCGGCCCTGGCTGTGAGCGCCGGGGACCTCGGGGACCGTGGCGACGATCCATCCGGACTCGTCCCGTTCGAAGACGATCGTCACCGTCAGGGTCGCGCTCATGTCCGAAAAACGTACTCGCTCGTCGGCGCAATTCAAACCAACGCCCAGGCCGGGGCCGGGTGCGACGCGGCGATCAGTGGTTGGCGTCGCTGAGCGCGCGCGAGAGGTCGCGCTTCATCTCGCGATCCTTGATCGACTCGCGCTTGTCGAACTGGTTCTTGCCCTTCGCGACGGCGATCTCGACCTTCGCGCGGCCGCCGGAGAAGTACATCCGCGTCGGGACGAGCGTCAGGCCCTTCTCCTTCGTCGTGGCCTTCAGCTTGTCGATCTGGCGGCGGTTGAGCAGCAGCTTGCGGTCGCGGTCGGGGTCGTGGTTGTTGCGCGACGCGGGACCGTAGGGCGGGATGTGGACGCTGACGAGGTAGACCTCGTCGTCGCGGATCAGCGCGTAGCCCTCCTTCAGCGTCGCGCCGCCGTTGCGCAGGGCCTTGACCTCGGTGCCCTGCAGCACGAGGCCGCATTCGACGCGGTCGCGGAGGTCGTACTTGAAGCTCGCGTAGCGGTTGGACGCGACGTCGCCCGGGGCGACCTTCTTCTTCTTGCCCTTGGCCATGGATGGAATGTAGTGGTCGCCGGTCGGCTGCTACGGTGCCGGGCAACCACACATCCGGGGGGTCCCTGCACGAGGGGCTGAGAGGGCGCTGCCTTGCGCCGACCCGACGAACCTGATCTGGGTCATGCCAGCGAAGGGAGATCACATGGGAACGCAGATGCTGCACGCACGTCGCGGGACGGTCACACCCGAGATGGAGCGCGTCGCCGAGCGCGAGCACCTCGATGCGCTGCTGATCCGCGACGAGGTCGCGCGGGGGCGGATGATCATCCCCGCGAACATCCATCACGCGGCGCTCGATCCGATGGCGATCGGCCTCAAGGGCCGCGTCAAGATCAACGCGAACATCGGCAACTCGCCGACGACGTCGTCGCTCGACGAGGAGGTCGAGAAGCTGCGCCTCGCCGAGCGCTGGGGCGCGGACACGGTCATGGACCTGTCGACCGGCAAGCGGATCGTCGAGACGCGCGCGGCGATCCTCGAAGCGTCGACGGTGCCGATCGGGACCGTCCCGATCTACGAGGCGATGGACGGACTCACGCACGCCGAGGACCTGACGATCGAGCGCCTGCTGGAGGTCATCGACGCGCAGGCGCGTCAGGGCGTCGACTACATGACGATCCACGCCGGGCTGCGCCTCGAGCACCTGCCGCTGTGCCGGCACCGCGTCACCGGGATCGTCTCGCGCGGCGGCGGGCTGCTCGCGCGCTGGATGGTCCACCACAAGCTCGAGAACCCGCTCTTCGACGCGTTCGACGAGATCCTCGAGATCTGCCGCGAGCACGATGTCTCGCTGTCGCTCGGCGACGGGCTGCGGCCGGGCTGCATCGCCGATGCCTCCGACGCGGCGCAGTTCGCGGAGCTCGACACGCTCGGCGAGCTGACGCTGCGCGCCTGGGAGCGCGACGTGCAGGTCATGGTCGAGGGCCCCGGCCACGTCCCGCTCGACCAGCTCGAGATGAACGTGCGCCGCCAGCAGGAGGTCTGCCACGAGGCGCCGTTCTACACGCTCGGCCCGCTCGTGACCGACATCGCCCCCGGCTACGACCACATCACGTCGGCGATCGGCGCCGCGATCGTGGGCTGGCACGGGACGTCGATGCTCTGCTACGTCACGCCGAAGGAGCACCTCGGGCTGCCGAACGCCGAGGACGTCAAGCAGGGCCTCATCGCCTACCGGATCGCCGCCCACGCGGCCGACCTCGCGCGCGGCAACAGGCGCGCCGCGGCATGGGATCGCAAGCTGTCGCAGGCGCGCTTCTCGTTCGACTGGCGCGAGCAGTTCGCGCTCTCGCTGGACCCCGAGACCGCGCAGGCGATGCACGACGAGACGCTCGGCGACGATTACTTCAAGTCGGCCGAGTTCTGCTCGATGTGCGGGCCGAAGTTCTGCCCGATGCACAACTTCAAGGACGTCGACTGGGACGAGATCGGTGCGGTCGTCGCCGCGCGCAAGGCGCAGCGGGCGATCGCGTAGGCGTCGATGCATGCGCGCGGCCGGTCCGGGTAGGGCACTCGGCGTGCCGGCTCGCAACGTCGCCCTCGCCGTCCTCGTCGGTGCGAGCGCCGCGCTCGGCCTCGGCTGCGGGTCGTCGAAGCCGACGGCGAAGTCGGCGCTCGAGGCGTTCGCGGCCGCATGGTCGCGCGGCGACGACGCCGCGGCGGGCGCGCTGGCCCGCCCGGCCACGTCCGCGCGGGGCGACCTGCGCGCGAACCGTCGCGGCCTCGACGGCGCCGCCGTGAAGGTGCGCGTGCTCGGCGTCGAGGAGCACGACGCGACGGCGCGCGGCACGCTCGAGGTGGCGTGGCGGGTCCCCGCCATCGGCCCGCTCGTGAGCCGCACGTCCGCGCGGCTGCGGCGCGTCGGAGACGACTGGCGCGTCGTCTGGCGCCCGAGCGTCGTCAACGCCGCGCTGACGACGTCGACCCGGCGGCTCGGGACGGTCGCCGAGCTCCCACGGCGCGGAGACGTGCTCGACCGCGACGGCCGCCCGCTCGTGACCGATCGCGCGGTCGTGCGCCTCGGCCTCCAGCACGAGCAGGTCCAGGACCCGGCCGCCACCGCGAGGGCCACGGCGAAGGCGCTCGGCCTGCACGCGGCCGACGTGCTGCGAATGCTGCGCGGCGCCGGGCCGAAGCAGTTCGTCGACCTGCTCGACGTGCGTCCCGCGCAGGCGGCGCGCTACCGGGCGCGGCTGGCCGGCATCAGCGGCGCGACGAGCGTCGACGGCCGGGCGCAGCTCGCGCCGACGCGCGGGTTCGCGCGAGCGTTCCTCGGGACCGTCGGCCCGGCGACGGCCGAGCAGGTCTCGACGCTCGGGGCGAGCGTGACCGCGGCGTCCGCGGTCGGCCAGTCCGGACTCCAGGCGCGCGAGCAGGACGTGCTCGGCGGCACGCCCACCCGTCGGGTCGTCGTTCGCGACGACGGCGCGCCGATCCGCACGCTGCTCGAGGTCGCCGGCCGCGCCGGGCGAGACGTCACGACGACGCTGCACCGCGACGCCCAGACGGCCGCGGAGCGTGCGCTCGGCAGCTCCGCCGCGCCCCGCGCGCTCGTCGCCGTCCAGCCCTCGACCGGCGACGTGCTGGCGGTCGCCAACCGACCCGTCGACGGCCTCGATCGCGCGCTGACCGGTCAGTACCCGCCGGGCTCGACGTTCAAGGTCGTCTCGACGTACGCGCTGCTCGCGGGCGGCCTGGACCCCGCTTCGAGCGTCGCCTGCCCCGCGACGATCGTCGTCGACGGCAAGACGTTCAAGAACTTCGAGGGTGAGGCGAGCGGGGCGACGCCGTTTGCCCGCGACTTCGCCCAGTCGTGCAACACGGCGTTCGTCTCGCTGGCGCCGCGGCTGGCCGCCGGCGCGCTGCCGAAGGCGGCGCTCGCGTTCGGCCTCGGGCGCACGGTCGCGACGTCGGCGCCGGTCGCCCGCACGCGCGTGCCCGCCGCGCGGACGAAGGTCGAGCGGGCGGCGGCGATGATCGGGCAGGAGCGGATCCTCGCGACGCCGCTCGCGATGGCCGGCGTCGCCGCGACCGTCGCCGACGGCCGCTGGCGCGCGCCCCGCTTCGAGGCCGACGACCCGCGCACGGCAGGCGAGCCGCTGGCGCCGGCGCGCCTTGCGGCGCTGCGATCCCTCATGCGCGGCGTCGTCACCTCCGGCACGGGCACCGCGCTCGCGGATCTGCCCGGCGAGCCCATCGGCAAGAGCGGAACGGCGGAGTTCGGCGGCGGCGACCCCCCGCCGACGCACGCCTGGTTCATCGCCGCTCGCGGCGACCTCGCCGTCGCGGTGCTCGTCGAGCGCGGTCGCTCGGGCGCGGAGGTCGCGGCGCCGATCGCCGCGCGCTTCCTCGCGGCGGCGCCGGGCTGAGCGGCCGCGGGCCGCTCGAACCGGCGCCGTGCGCCCGGGTCAGGTCCCGGCGGCGTAGTGGTCGGCGATCCGCGTCGCCGTCAGGACGTGGTCGTAGAGCGCGAACTCGTCGAGCGCATGCTGCGCGGTCCCGCCGCCGGTGAACGTCAGCGCCATCGCCGTGCTCGCGATGACCTGCGCCGGTGCGATCGCGACCGCGGCCGCGTCGACGCCGTCGATGTAGATCTTCGTGCTGCTCGGCCCGCTCTTCGTCACCACGACGTGGTGGTAGTTGCCGTCGGCCGGGACACCCGTCGTCGAGCGCGCGATCGTCGTGACGTTCGCCTTGCGCAGCCACACCTGGTTGCCGTTGCCCGCGCTCATGACCGTCATCTGCAAGCCGTTGCCGCCCTTGTTGAAGAGCTCGTAGCTCTTGGCGGCCGAGCCGCGCTTGATCCAGCCCTCGAGCGTGAACGTGTCGCCGACGTCGAGCGAGTTCGCGTCCGGGACGCGGACCGAGTCGTTGACGCCGTCGAAGCTCGCAGCCGTGTTCGCGTCGCCGGCCAGCGCGCCCGGCACGCCGAGCGTCACGCCGTTGAGGTACGTCCCGTCGTTGGCGTGGCCCGACGAGTCGGCCGCGGTGGTCGCGCCGGCGGGCTCGCCGAAGCGCCAGTAGCCGCTCGGCGCGTCGTTGGCGACCGCCGTCGCGTACGGGACGCTCGTGACGACGACGGTCTCCGTCGGGTCGGCCGTGCCGGCGACACCGGGGTCGTCCGTGCGCAGCGCCGTGAGCGAGCTCGACGTCACCGTGCCCTGCGCCGACAGCGGGCTCGTCGGCGCCGCGTTGACCGTCACCGGCACGGTGACCGTCGCGGACGCACCGTCGGCGATCGTGCCGATGTTGACGGCCACGGTCGTGTCGCCCCCGCCGTTGCCGGTCGTGACCGTGCCCTGCGAGGTCGCGACGCTGCCGGCGACGAGTGTCGAGTCGGAGTCGGGCGTCAGCGCGAACTGCGTCGCCGCGCTCGGCGCGTCGAACGCGTCATCGGGGTTGGAGATGACCGTCGTGTACGTGATCGTGTCGCCCGGGTCCGCTTGGCCGTTGGCGTTGGAGTCGACCGTCAGCGCGGCGGTCATCGGTGCCCGCACGAGCGCATCGGTGGTGAACGAGTCGAGGACGAAGTCCGGCGCGGTCACGGTCGACCCCACCTGCATCGTGATCGCGCCGACGCTCGCGAAGTTCGCGCCGCTCCCGAGGGTGGCGGCGAACGCGCTGAACGGGACGACGAAGTGCGTCGCCGCGAACAGCAGTCCCGGGAACGCGACGGTCGCCGACGAGGCATTGCCGGCATCCGAGTAGACCGTGATCGTGCCGTTCACCGGCAGATCGTCGAACTGCAGGAGGAGATCGAGCGCGTCCTGCGTGCCGCCCGCGGTGAGATCGACCGTTCCGAGCCCGGTGGGGTCGACCGTCGGGCTGCTGTCCGCGCCGTCCCAGGAGGTCACGCTCGATCCGCTGATCGTGGCGTCCTGGGAGTAGCTCAGAAATCCCGACGAGACGGTCGCGCTGACCGCGTTGCCGGCGATGACGCCGCTCGTGAGGTTGACCTGCAGATCGCGCTCGCCTCCGAGGATGCCCGCCCCGGACACGCTCGACGAGGCCGACGTGCCCGCCGGCGGGAACACGAGCGTCAGCGCGCTCTGGCTCGTCGAGAAGTCGTCGATGGTCGCCGGCGTCCCGCCCCCGATGGCGGCGGCCGCGGTGCAGGGGACGACGGCGGCGGCGGCGGCGGCGCGCGAAGGCGGCGGCGGTGAGGCGCAGCGACCGCGGGCGCAGCCCCGCGTGGCGTTCGGGGCGAGCGTGATGAGCGAGCATCGCACGAAGGTAGCGGCTGCGGGTCGCCCCCGCTACCTCGGCGCTTCGTCCACCACCGGTACGAGATCGACGCGCCCGCGTGCGGTATCGACGCGCTCGACCTGGATGCGCACGGGATCGCCGAGGCGCAGCGTCTCCCCCGTGCGCTCGCCGCGCAGGATCGTGCCCTCCTCGTTGAGCTCCCACCAGTCGCCGCGCATCCGGCGCACGGGCAGCATCCCCTCGTGGCCGCCGCCGAAGCGCACGAACGCGCCGGCGCCGATGAGGCCGGTGACCTCCCCGTCGAAGCGCTGCTGCCAGCCGCCCTCGAACAGCTCGCGCTCGAGCAAGAACGCCCGCGCGACGCGGTCCGCGAGCCGCTCGATCTGCATCGCGTCGCGCTCGCGCGCCGACGACCACACGCCGATCTCCTCCATGTCCGAGCCGTTCGGTGCCTGCTCACCACCCGCGACGGCGGCCAGCAGCGCGCGGTGCACGACGAGGTCGGGGTAGCGACGGATCGGCGACGTGAAGTGGCAGTAGTGCGTCAAACCGAGCCCGGCGTGACCGAGCGGCTTCGGGCCGTAGTAGGCCTGCTTGAGGGAGCGCAGGATGAGGAACGTGAGGGCGTCGCGCCCGTGCCCGATCCGTGCGACGTGCTCTGAGACCAGGCGCGAGCACGCCGCGATGACCTCCGCCGCCTCCGGCGGCGTCATGTGCTCGCGCACCGGCGGCGTGGCGACGTCGAGCGACGCCAGCTGCTCGACGAGCCGCAGCGCGCTCTGCGCTTCGGGCTGCTCGTGGACGCGATACAGCGCCGGAACGGCGCGCTCGGACAGCATTTTCGCGACCTGCTCGTTGGCCGCGATCATGAGGTGCTCGACGAGCCGGTGCGACTCCGTCTGCTCGCTCGGCCGCGACTCCGCGACGTGCCCGCCGACGTCGAAGCGAAACTCCGGCTCGCTCGTCTCGAGCTCGAGCGCGGCCTGCGCGAGGCGCTGCTCGTGCAGCTTGGCCGACACCGCGCGCGCGGCCGCCAGCGGCGTCGCCCACGGCTCGAGCGCCGGTCGCGTACCGGCGAACACCCGGTCGACGCGCTCGTAGTCCAGCCGCTCGTCCGAGCGGATCGTCGAGCGGTAGAACGCCGTCCGCACCACCCGCGGCCCGGCGAAGTCGAGCTCGACGGTCACCGCCGCGCGCGGCTCGCCGGGGACCAGCGAGCAGGCGTCGTTGGACAGCGCCTCGGGCAGCATCGGCTCGACGCGCCCGGGGACGTAGACGCTCGTCGCGCGCCGCGCCGCCTCGCGGTCGACGAGCGAGCCGGGCGCCACGAAGGCGCTGACATCGGCGATGTGGACCCAGATCCGCGTGCGGCCGCCGTCGATCGCCTCCGCGGAGATCGCGTCGTCGAAGTCGCGCGCCGTGGCCGGATCGATCGTGAACGTCGTCAGGTCCGTGAGGTCGCGGCGCGCGCCATCGACGGCCGGCCCGTCGTCGCGCGCCTGCTTGGCCGCGCGCTCGACCGCGGGATCGAAGCGACGGCGCAGGCCGCGGTCGAGCATCAGCGCCTCGAGCACGTCGCCGGCGACCTCCGGCATCCCGAGCCGGCGCACGACCTTGGCGTGCCCACCGCTGCGCGACGCCGGGCGCACGAGCACGAGCTCGCCGGCCTGCGCCTTGGGATCGCGGTCGACGATCATCCGCGCGCCGCGCTCGAAGAACGGCTCCGCCATGAGGAGGCGACCCTGCTTGGCGAGCACCGCGACGATCCCCTCGCCGGCCGGCCGAGCCGGCGCGGCGGCGGTCTGGGCCCCCGACGAGCCCGCGCGCCGCGCAGACGGGCGGTCGGCCGCCGCGTTGTGCTTCGCCGGCGGCCGGTCGCCGCCGCGCGCCCTGGCGCGGCCCGAGCCGGTGCGGGACGTCGCGCCCTCAGCACCGTCGCCGGCGTCCAGCTCGGGGACGCGGGGCTTGGCGGAGGGGCGCGGCGACTTGGGGCCCTTGCCCGTCCGCTTCTTCGCGGCCGCCTTCCTCGCGGCCGTCGCGGGCCGCTTCTTCTTCGCTCCCTGCTTGCCCCCGGGACGCTTGCTCACAGCTTGGAGGCGAGCACGCGAAGCGCCTTGGCGAGCGCCTCGTCGTCGGGCAGCGGCGTCTTGGGGTCGTCGACGGCCTTCACGTCGGGCTTGATCCCGCTGCCCTGCGAGACGCCCGCGCCGCCGAGGTTGCGCCCGCTGGGCAGGAAGTACTGCCCGACCGTGATGTCGAGCGCGCCGCCGTTGTTCAGCGGCATGATCTCCTGGAAGACGCCCTTGCCGAAGGTCTTCTCGCCGACGACCGTCGCGCGCTTGCGATCCTGCAGCGCACCGGTGACGATCTCCGACGCCGACGCCGTGCCGTCGTTGACGAGCACGACCGTCGGCAGGTTGCCGGCGAGCCGCGGGCCGCTCGTGTTGAGCGTGCGGGTCTTCACGGAGCGTCCCTTGGTCGTGACGATCGGGCCGCGCGGCAGGAACATGCTCGCGATCAGCTGCGCCTCGCTGACGAGGCCCCCGCCGTTGTCGCGCAGGTCGAGGACGATCCCCTTCGCGCCGCGGCCGAGCTGCTTGCGGATCGCCGCCGCGACCTCGACGTGGGCCGTGGACGGGCCGAACGTCGACAGCCGGATGTACGCGACGCGCTTGCCGCCGGCGTTGGCGAGCTTCGACAGCACGACGGGAACGGAGATCGTCGCGCGCGTCAGGCGCTTGACGAGGACCTTCGTGCCACGACGCAGGCGCAGCGTCACCTTCGACCCCTCCGGGCCCTTGATGAACGCGACCGCGGCATCGTCCGACAGTCCGGCGAGCTTGCGCCCGTTGGCCGCGATGATGATGTCGCCGACGCGCACGCCCGCCTTCTGCGCGGGCGACTTCGGGTAGACCATCCCGATTCGCAGCCCGTCCTTGACGCCCTCGACCGTCGTGCCGACACCGGAGAACTGGTTGTTGATCGCCTTGTTGAACTGGGCGTACTCCTTCTCGGAGTAGTAGCCGGAGAAGCGATCCTTAAGGCTCGCGACCGCGCCCTTCAGCGCCGCGTCCGACAGCTTCTCGGTGCTGATCGAGCGGTAGTACCTGTCGTGGATCGCGTCGAGTCCCTCGAGCGCGACGCGCCGGCCCTCGTTGCCGACGAGCACGTCGGCAACGGGCCCGGGCAGGTAGCGCGGGTGGCCGCCGAGCCAGACCCCGACGACGAGCACGAGCAGGCACGACAGGACGGCGACGAGCTTCGAGGTGAGGACGCGCATGATCATGTGGCCGTGCACCCTAGTCGCGCCCGCTGTCGGCGGCGCCCCTCGCGGGGGCCTCACCCGCGCAAGCGCGCGCCGAGCCAGTGCCCGAAGTCCTCGCCGGCGAGATCCGGGACGTAGTGGCGGGGCAGTCGAAAGCGGTCGCTGCGCGCATCGACGGCTCCCGCCTGGTTGACGACCCCGTAGTCGAAGCCGGCATCGGCGACGAGCCGGCGGGTGGTGTCGTCGAAGTCCACGCCCTCGATCCCGAACGGGTACGCGAAGCCGCTCGGCGCGCTGCCGAGCCAGTCGCGGAGGTCCGCCCGGCTGCCCTCGATCTCCTCGCGCTGCGCCTGCTCGCTCCGAAAGCCGAGATTCGTGTGGCGGCGCGTGTGCGCCCCGACCGTGATCAGGGGATCGCCGACGAGCGCGCGCAACCCGGCGACCGTCATCGCCCGCGGCGCGGCTCGCGCGGGCGAGTCGCGCGCCCAGCCGGCGAGCTGGGCGACGAGCTCGGCGACGACGTCCGGCGGTGCCGGCTGGATGAGGTGGTGCAGCTGGCTGCGGGCCTGCTCGCGCTGCTGCGCCGTCTCCGTGCGCCACGCGCGCACGCCGTCGGGGAACGACAGCTCGAGCTGCGCCGGCCACGGGCCGTCGCCGAGCAGCAGCCGCTCGAGCTCGTCCCAGAAGAACGGACGCTGCTCGGCGACATGGCTCGTCGAGACGAACACCGTCGCCGGGACGCCGGCCGCCACGAGCCGCGGTCGGGCGTTGACGAGCACGTCCTCGTAGCCGTCGTCGATGCTGACCGCGATCGCGCCGGCCGGCACCCGGCCGGCGCGGGCGAGCCCCGCGAGCTCGTCGAGCCCGTACACCGCGTGCCCGCGCAGGCACGCGAGCTGCTGCTCGAAGTGGTCGGGCGTGACACACATGCCGTCGGCGGGGTTCGTCGGCTCCGACACGCGGTGATAGAGCAGGATCGCGGCGCCGAGCTCCTGGCGGGCGGTCCTCGGGCGGCGCCGCCGCGCGGGCGCCGGCGGGATCCGGCTGGCGAACGGGCGCGGGCCGATCGCGCGGAAGTCGCACGCGGCAAGCGGCCGGCCGACGAGCAGGCCCGCGCTCTGGGCGGCCCGCGCGCCGCGCTCGACGGCCAGCGCCGGCTGGCGGCGGGCGACCGCGAGGACGGCGCCGCCGCCCGACGAGCCCGCCTGCGCGACCGTCGCCCTCCGCGGCGGCGGCTCCCCGGCGACGGCCATGCGGGCGCCGAACCGGAAGCGCCGGCGCAGCAGGCGGCCCGCTCGCAGCGTCCCCTGAGCCGGGACCCGCGAGACCCGCGCGGCGGGCTCGTAGCGCACCTCCCAGCCGGCCTGCGCGAGCTCGCGCTGGGCATGGTGCTCCTCGGAGAACCAGTCGCGGCCGTCGCGGTGCCCGGGTGCCGGCCAGAACCCGCCGAGTGCCCGCAGCGGCGCGCAGCGCACGCTGAGGTTGCCGCCGTGCAGCGTCCGGCTCGCCGGATCCAGGGCGAGCGGCTCAGGGCCGTAGTCGAGCGTCGCGAAGCTCGGATGAAGCTCGTCGCTGAACCAGCTCGGCGCGGCGCCCGGCAGTCGCAGCTCGATCGGACCGCCGATCGCGGCAACGCGCTCGGGAGCGCGCTCCCACGCCCCGCGCAGGGCCGCAAGCCAGCCCGCCGCGATCACGATGTCGTCCTCGACGAATGCCAGCACGTCCGCGTCGGTGGCCGCAAGGGCGGCGTTGCGCGCCGCGGCGAGGCCGGGCTCGTCCGCGTTCAGCACACGGATGTCCGCGCCGCTCGTGCGCGCGGCACCCGCGACGGCGGCCCGCTCGGCGGCGCCGAGCCCGGCCGTGGCAAGCCATACGGTCGCGCCGCACTGCGCGGCGACGGCGTCGAGACAGCCGGCGAGACGGTCAGCCGCGGCGGTTGCGCAGATGACGATGTCGAGCGAGCACACGGGCGTGAAAAGCGTAGTCCGCCGCCCCTGAACGGCACATGAACGGTCTCCGCCGCGTGCCGTTGCCATGCTTGCGCGATGCGCGTTCCCCGGCCGCGGCGGCGGCCACCCCCGACGATGCTCGAGACCCTCGGGCTGACACGCCTCGAACCGGTCAGCCGGACCTTCGGCTTCGACCGCGGCAAGCCGATCGACCGCTGGTACATCGAGCGCTTCCTCGCCGGCCATGCCTCCGACGTCCGCGGCCGGGTGCTCGAGGTCGCCGAGTCGACGTACACGGTCTGGTATGGCGGCGGCGACGTCGAGCGCTCCGACGTCCTGCACGCCGCCGAGGGCAACCCGCACGCGACGATCGTCGGCGACCTGACGACCGGCGCCGGGATCCCGGAGGCGGCGTTCGATTGCTTCGTCATGACGCAGACGCTGCCGTTCATCTACGACGCCGCGGCCGCGGTGCGCGGAGCGCACCGGCTGCTGGCGCCGGGCGGCGTCGTGCTCGCGACGGTTCCCGGCATGAGCCAGGTCAGCCGCGAGGACCAGCGCGACTGGGGCGACTGGTGGCGGTTCACGTCGCAGGGCGCCCGGCGCCTGTTCGCCGACGTCTTCGGCGAGGACGCGGTCGAGGTCTCGGCGCACGGCAACGTGCTCGCCGCGTGCGCGTTTCTCCACGGGCTCGCCGCGGAGGAACTGACCGAGGCGCAGCTCGCGTTCGGCGATCCCGACTACGAGCTGCTCATGACGGTGCGGGCGGTGAAACCCTCAGCGTGAGCGGATCAGCGCCGCGCGCCGCAGCTGCGTGCGCAGGGCCGCGCGCTTGGCGATGAGGCCGGCGTCCGCGAGCGCGACGAAGGTCACCTTGCCGCGCCGCACTCCGAACAGCACGTGCGTCGAGCCCTTGCCCGTGACGCGGTAGACGCCGGGAAGCACGGTGCGCAGCCGTGAGCCGAGCTTGCGGCGCAGGGCCCGCTGCGTGCTGCCACGGCCGATCCCGAGGCGCGTGTGGCGCTTGGCGGTCGTCGCCGCGAAGCCGACGCGCCCCTTCGTCGTGAAGGCGGCGAGCGCGACGCCGCCGCCCGTGACGCAGTAGCGCAGCACCCCGCGCGCGGTCCGCGCCGGGGAGCCCAGGCGGCGCCCGACGAGGTCGCGCGACGCGCGCAGCGTCAGGCGGCCGATCGAGCGGCTGCCGACGTGCAGCGCGCGCGGAAGGCAGCGCGTCGCCTCGGTCTCGTCCGCGCCGTTGGGGATGCGCGCCGCGAAGACCTCCTGATAGGGAGAGTGCTCAGGATCGCTCGCCGGCAGCGCGTTGAGCTGGGTGTCGTTCCAGAACGGGATCGCGATGTCGTCGTCGGCGACGAGACCCTGGTAGTCGCCGATGAACTGGCCCGATACGGACGTCGGGGCGTTCACGGCCGGGTCCCACATCCGCTGCGAGGCGCGGCGGTCGGTGAACGTGCGCCCGCCGTCCTCCGAGCGCGCGAGGTACGTGTCGATGAAGTAGTTGGCGGGATCGTTGCGGCGGTCGAAGAACGAGATGTCGACCTGGCCGGACTCCGTGACGGCCAGCGCCGGCTGGAACTGGTCGGCATCGCCGTTGGCCGGGTCCTGGTTGACGCGGACCGGTCCCGTGTACGAGCGCCCGCCGTTCGTCGACTTGAAGAGCACGATGTCCGACCCCGACATCGGGCCGAGCCCGTCGCCGCCGGCGAGGTAGTCCTTGCCCGCGACGTTGTTGGAGTCCTCGGTCTCGAGCAGCTCCCGGAGCGAGTCGATCGACAGCTCGCCGCTCTTGATGTCCTTGCCGAGCGCGAGCAGGTTGCCGAGCAGCGGCCTTCCCTCGCCGTTGCGCGAGGCCGCCGCGACGTAGACCGTGCCGTTGCCGTCGACGGCCGTCGACGGCAGCGACAGGTTGCGGAACGCCTCGCCGGCGAACGCCTCGTTGACGCCGCTGATGCCGGCGATCGGCACGGCCGGCGACCACAGCGCGCCGCGGTTGGTGGACTTCGCCTGCATGAGCGCGTTGAGCTGGTTGTCGTACCAGGTCGCGTAGACCTCGCCCTTGGGTCCGATCGCGAGGTGGCAGCCGATGCCCGAGACAAGCGTCTTCTGGCTGATCGGCAGCGGGATGTTGTCGCCCGGCGTCACGCCGCCCCACGTCTTGCCGCCGTCGCGCGAGCGCATGAGAACGATCTCCTGCAGCGGCACGGCCCCGGTGCCGTCGAAGCTCCAGCAGATGTACATCGTCCCGACCTTGCCGTCGCGCGGTGCGTTCGAGCCGCCGCGGACGTCGGTGTGGTTGTCGACCGCGATCCAGTTCTTGTCGTCGAGGAACAGCTGCGACGTCAGGGCGTTCGTGCGGTTGTTGTGGACGACGGTGGGGCCGCTCCAGTCCTGGCCGGGGCGCTTGGTGTGGACGGTCATGTTGAAGCCCTTGAACGCCGACGTCCCGCCCGGCGCGTCGAGGATGCTCGCGTGCGCGTTGCCCTCGTCGTCGAAGGCCAGCGAGATGTCCGACGTCGTCCGGTACAGCGCCTCGTTGCTCGGGTCGCACTGGCCGGGCGCCTCGCAGTAGCCGGGCAGCTGGCCCTGGTCCTTCCATGTGCGCCCGCCGTCGAAGGACTCGTACGTCCCGATCTTGAAGAGGTACTTGTCGTTGTTCTCGTACATCTTCGAGCCCGCCATGAGGTGATCGTGGTCAAGCGGATCCATCGCGATCGACGGCTCGGAGTGCGACGTGAACGCATCGCGCGAAGCGCGGTAGTTCTTGGGGCCCTTGGGCGCCGCCTTCTCGACGTCGGCGAGGTTGGAGCCCTGGCGCGTGACGAGCGTCGCCGTCGCGCTGTAGGTCTGCAGGCCGAGCGTCGTGTACGGCGTCAGCACGACGAGATACGCACCGCTCGCCTTGTCGATCGCGGCGTTCTCGTCGGCGCCCAGGATCTGGCCGTCGCCGGTGACGAACTCGCCGCGCGTGCCGTCGGCGTTGCGCCGGTAGACGAAGAGATCGAGGTCCGACAGCCCGAAGCCCGTCGCGTTGACGGAGACGGCGCCCGGATGCTCGTCGTAGAAGGCGGCGTCCGTCGCAACGTCGAGCGCGAACACGTCGCAGCCCGAGCCGGCGCTCGGGCGGCCATCCGCGCCGAAGCAGCCGGCGCCCGCATCGTCGCGCAGCGTCTCGCTGCCGACCGTGACGGAGCCGGTCCAGCTGACGGCGCCGGAGCCCGTGGCGTCGGGGGTCAGCGTTCCCGCGGGCGGCGCCGCGGCGTGCGCCGCCGGGACGGCGCAGAGGGCGATCGCCGTCGCGAGCAGCGCGACGAGGCCGGCGGAGCGGTGGTGTCGGGCGCGCGAGATGGTCACGAGACGCGACGCTACCAGCGCCCGCCCTCTCGATGCTCCGACGGCGCGCCGGCGCTCAGACGCGCAGGAAGCGGCGCAGCGAGAGGCCCGAGCCCGCCGCCGAGACGGCGACGCTGGCGACCAGCAGCACGATGATGAGCACGCCGAAGTTCAGCGTCTCGGGCGCGGCGATGAGCGAGAAGTCGTGCTTGAGCGGATCGATGAAGGCGAGCTTGCCGACGAGCAGCAGCAGGATCGCCATGCCGCCTCCGATCGCGCCGACGATGATTCCCTCGATGACGAACGGCCAGCGGATGAACCAGTCCGTCGCGCCGACGAGCTTCATGACCTCGACCTCGCGGCGGCGGGCGAACAGCGACAGGCGCACGGTGTTGGAGATCAGCAGCACCGACGCGAGGATCAGCAGCAGCGCCAGGAACGCCATGCTGAGCTTCACGACGCGCGTCGCCGAGAGGATCTTCGTCGTCTCGTCGCGGCGGTTCTTGACCTCGTCGATCGCGGGATCGATCGCGGTCCGCTCACCGTTCGAGGAGACCGGCGCCAGCGCGTCGCGCAGCTTGCCGACGTTGCCGGGGCTGTCGGGCGTGACGCGAAACGTGTCGGGCAGCGGGTTGGATCCGAGCAGCTCGTAGGCCTCGGGGTTCTGCTTCTTCTCGCGGGCGTAGGCCTCGGCCTTGGACACGTACGCGACGTTGCCGACGTACTTCGTGTCCTGGGTCAGCGTGCGGCGCACGCGCTCGACGGCGGCGTCGGTCGCGCTCGTCTTGAGGAAGACGTCCACGAGGACCTTGCCTCTGACCTCGTTCGCGGCACCGGTCGTCGCCTGCACCATCGGGATGAAGACGCCGAGCACGAGCATCGTGACCAGCACCGATGCCATCGCGGCGAACGACGGGACGGCGTTGCGGCGCAGCGAGCGCGTGGCCTCGCGCAGGAAGAAGGAGACGCGCACGGTGTCGGGGACCTAGCGTCGACCGAGGTCGTTGTACGCGTTGCCGAGCAGGTTGCCGAACTCGTCGGTCGTCTGCTCGCGCTGGGCATACAGCCCGCTGGCCTCGTCGCGGATGATGACCCCGCCCTGCAGCTCGATGACGCGGCGGCGCATGCGGTCGACCATGTGCGAGTCGTGCGTCGCGACGATGACCGTCGTGCCGGTGCGGTAGATGCGGTACAGCAGCTGCATGATCCCGAGCGAGGTCTTCGGGTCGAGGTTGCCCGTCGGCTCGTCGGCGAGCAGCAGCGGCGGGTGGTTGACGAACGCGCGAGCGACGGCGACACGCTGCTTCTCGCCACCGGAGAGCTGGTCGGGGTAGCTGTGCAGCTTCGTGGACAGGCCCGTCAGGCGCAGGACATCAGGGACCTTTCCTCGGATGTCCTTGCGCGTCGCGCCGGTCGCCGACAGCGCGTAGGCGATGTTGTCGTAGACCGTCCGGTCCGGCAGCAGCTTGAAGTCCTGGAAGACGACGCCGATGTTGCGGCGGTAGTACGGGACCTTCGAGCGGTCCATCGTCTCGAGCGCGCGGCCGGCGACGCGGATCGTCCCCGACGACTGCTCGCGCTCCTTGATGAGCAGGTTCATGATCGTCGACTTGCCGGAGCCCGTCGAGCCGACGAGAAAGACGAACTCGCCCTGGCGGACGCTGAACGTCGCCCCGTCGAGGCCGATGTCGCCGGTCGGGTAGTGCATGCAGACGCTGCGGAACTCGACGACGTTGCGCGAATCCGGCGGCAGGTCGGCGGACCGGGCCGGCGGCTGGATCGGCTGTCCCTGCGCCCGGTGGCGGGCAGCGGGAAGGTGACGTGCGCGGATTTGACGCTCTGAGGCGGACATGCCCTTCAGACCGTAGCGGGCCGCTGCGCTCCCCGGTGCAGGCGCACGTGGTCTTGCACGCGGGCCGGCCGCGATCAGAGGCGGGCCTCGACGGCCGGCACCCCGGCGCTCGCGACGGCGGGCTCGTGCTCGGGCGGGTCGCGCCGCAAGATCGCCGCGCCGGTCGCGCAGGCGCCGATCGAGACGAGCGCGGCGCAGAAGATCGCCGATGCCTCACCCTGGTCGATCGCGCCGATCGGAAGCCCGAGCGCGATGATCGCCGCGGGCACGCCCATCTGCGCCGAGGCCAGCAGCCCGATCGCGGGCGGCGTGTGGATGACGCGGCTCGTCACCACGTGCACGCAGATCGTGAGCGCGGACAGCATCGCGGCGAGGACCGCGGGCTGCGTGCCGTCGGCGAGCGCTCGCAGGTCCAGGCGCGCGCCGAGCAGGACGAAGAAGACCGGGATGAAGAAGCCCTGGCCGAGCCCGAGCACCTCGTGTGAGAGCCGCTTCGGTCCGCCGAGCGCGCCGACGACGAGCCCGACGCCGAAGCCGGCCACGAGGATGCTCGCCCCGACCTGCAGGGCGATGTACGACAGCCCGACGAGCGCGATGACCGCGACCCGCAGGTCGAGCGCCCAGCCGCGCTTCTTGCTCTCCCTGCGGATGTGGGCGACGTACGGGACGCGCCGCAGCCCGAACACGAGCAGCACGAGCGCGCCGACGCAGGCCCCGACGACGAGCGCCCCGCCGGCCGCGTGCAGCGCGTCCTGCGGCGTCAGCGCGAACGGGATCGCTACCGTCGCGAGCACGTCGGCGAGAGTGATCCAGACCATCGCCGCGAGCACGGCCGGGCCCTCGATGCCGCTCTCCTGGATGACGGGCAGCGCGACGGCCGCCGACGAGGACGCGATGACGACGGCGTAGACGAGAAACGGCCCCGAGCCCGCCAGGTGGCAGAGGTACCCGGCGCCGAGCGCGAGCGGCAGCGCGACGACGGTGGCCCGCGCGCCGTCGCCGATCGCCGATCGCAGGCGCTCGTCGCGCAGCGGCACGTTCATGCCGACCGTGAACATCAGCGTCGCGAAGCCGACGTCGTAGAGCAGCGTGAGCTCGGGGTCCGCCGGATGCACGACGTCGAGCAGCGTGCGGCCGAGGATGACGCCCGCGAGCAGTTGACCGACGACGGCCGGGAGCGCTCCGCGCGACAGCAGCGACAGCCCCGGGCCGAGCAGCGCCGCGGCACAGATGAGCGCGAGGATCCCGAGGTCCATGGCACAGCTTAATCCGCCGCCCGGCCCGCCCCGCCCGGCCGGCGCTCAGTGGTGAAAGGCGCTCGCGGCCTCGCCCGACGCCCGGGTCCCGCGCTCGAGACGCGACACCGCCCATCGCAGGTCGTCGAGGAGCATCTCCGCGAGGTCGCGGCTGAAGCCGTTGCGCACGACGATCCGCAGCACGGCGAGATCCTCCAGGGCCGGCGGCATGTGGTACGCCGGCACGAGCCAGCCCTTGATCCGCAGCGTCTCGGAGACGTCGAAGACCGTGTAGCCCTCGACGCCTTCGCGCAACCGGAAGGCGAACACCGGGAGCTCGCCCCCGTCGGAGATGAGCTCGAACGGGGCGAGGGCGGCGATCTGCGACGACAGGAACCTCGCGTTGTCGCGGCAGCCCCGCTGGACACGGCGATAGCCCTCCCAGCCGAGGCGCAGGAACGTGAAGTACTGCGCCACGATCTGCGCCCCGGGACGTGAGAAGTTCAGCGCGAACGTCGGCATGTCGCCGCCGAGGTAGTCGACATGGAAGACGAGGTCCTCGGGCAGGACCGTCGCGTCGCGCCACAGCGCCCAGCCGACGCCCGGGTAGACGAGCCCGTACTTGTGCCCCGACGCGTTGATCGACGCGACGCGCGCGACGCGGAAGTCCCACTCCAGCTCGGGGTCGAGGAACGGCGCGACGAAGCCGCCCGACGCGGCGTCGACGTGGATCGGCACGTCGATGCCGCGATCGGCTTGCAGGGCGTCGAGCGCCGCCGCGATCTCGGCGACGGGTTCGTAGGCACCGTCGAACGTCGACCCGAGGATCGCGACGACGCCGATCGTGCGCTCGTCGCAGTGCGCCGCGGCGCCCTCGGCGGTCAGGCAGGTGGCGCCGTCGCCGACCGCCACCAGGCGCGGCTCGACGTCCCAGTAGCGGCAGAACTTCTCCCAGCAGACCTGGACGTTGGCGCCCATGACGAGGTTCGGCCGGTCGTCGGGGAGGCCCGCGGCCCGGCGCGCCGTCGCCCAGCGGCGCTTCAGCGCCATGCCGCCGAGCATCGCGGCCTCGCTGGAGCCGGTCGTCGAGCAGCCGACCGCGGGCGCGTCGTGGGGCGCGCTCCAGAGGCGGGCGATCATCTCCACGCAGCGGCGCTCGAGCTCGGCGGTCTGGGGGTACTCGTCCTTGTCGATCATGTTCTTGTCGAGGCACTCGTCCATGAGACGGCGGGCGGCCGGCTCCATCCACGTCGTCACGAACGTCGCGAGGTTCAGCCGCGCGTTGCCGTCGAGCATGAGCTCGTCGTGGACGATCTGGTAGGCGCTGTCGGCCGGCATCTCCTGCGCGGGGAGCTCCAGGCGCGGGACGGCATGCAGCTCTCCGCCGTGGGTGAACTGCGGCCGCACGTCGAGGTCGTGAGCGTCGCTTGAGCGTGACTCGTGGATCGGCATGCCGACACTGTCGCGCGTCGCCCGCGGCGACGTCGGGATTATTCGGCGTCGGGCCGGCGCATGACCATGAGGCCGACGAGCCGGGACACGACCATCGCCACGTAGGCGAGGCCGGCGAGCTGCTCGAGCATCGACAGCCCGCGCGCGAACGGCCGGACCGCCACGACGTCGCTGAGTCCCGTGCTCGACAGCGTCGTGAAGCTCAGGAACAGCAGCTCCATCCAGCTGCGATCGCCGCTCGGGTCGATCGCCGCCGTGAAGCTGTGCGGGTCGATCGCCTGGCAGACCGTGTAGGAGTAGGCGAACGCCCAGGCGACGAGCGTGAACGTCGCGCCGACGGCGAACAGCTCGTCGCGGGTGATGACGTGGTCGGCGAGCATGTAGGAGATCAGCGCGCCGGCGGCGTAGAAGTACAGGAGCGCCTCGAACGCGGACGAGTACGCCAGCAGCCCGTCGCTGCCCGTGATGGCCTGGATGAGCAGCAGGATCGTCGCGGGGATGCCGAGCAGCACGCCGACCCAGGTCAGGGCGGGCGTGCTGCGGACCGCCATGACGACGAGCGAAAGGATCGCGATCCCGAACACGCTGAACAGCGCGCGGCCGACGTCGCTGCCCTCCATGAACGGGTACAGCAGCACGGCCGCGAGCTGCGCGGCGAAGAGGAGCGCGGACGGCTCGCGTCTGGCAAGCGTGAGCACGTCGGCAACCTAGAGCGCACGGCGGTCGCCTTCGCGGGCTGATCTCGGCCCGCGTCTGCCCGGCCGAGACTCTTCGCGGGCCACGGACGCCGTCGGGCCACATCGCCGCCGGTAGGCTCGGGCGATGCTCAAGCTCCCGCTCGTCACGGCGCTCGCGGCCTCGCTGATCCTGGCGCTCCCCGCGCTGGCGGCCCGGCCGGCGAAGGACTCGCGCTATCGCGGCGAGACGTCGCAGAAGCGCAAGATCAGCGCACGGGTCACGTCCGACCGCACGGGACTGCAGCTCGAGTTCAACCAGGTCTTCAGGTGTTCGAAGGGTCCGACGAAGACCACGCACTCGACGTACAGGCGCCAGCGCCCGACGATCCGCAGGGACGGGACGTTCACCTACTTCAAGACGTACCGTGACCTCGGCCCGATCCCAGGGTTCGACGAGGTCCACACCGAGCGCCAGCGCGTGACGGGCGCGTTCACCGACGGCGGCCGGCGCGTGAAGGGACGCGTGGCGTCGTCGGTCGTCGGCACGAGCAGCGGCCTGCGCTGCAAGTCCGTCGTGACGTTCAGTGCCCGCCGCTTCTGAGCGGGGCGTAGCCTGGTGAGCATGACCGACAAACCGCGAACCGGCACCTTCCTCGGCATCCCGTACGACTGGCGGCGCCCGTCGATGACGCGCCTTCGCGACGAGGTGTTCAACCGCGACGAGCCGAAGTGGCTCGTGCCCAAGTCCCATGGTTGGGGCTACGGCATCAACTTCGCCGCACCGATCGCGCGGCGGCGCCGACGGGCGCGCTGAACCGCTCCACGCCGGACACGACGCGATCCCGTGTTGAGGAGGCCGACCGCGCGTGGCGCCGTGTCGACGTCCCGCCGGCCGTTTCGGAGCCGCCTGCCGGATGTTTGCTGACCGGCGAGGGCCGAGCCGGCACGGCACCGGCCCGTTCGTACCGTCACCGCGGCGTTGGGTGAGCCGCGAGCGTCCGGCGCGCGAGTGCGCTGGAGTGCGCGAGAGCTCTCCGCGCCGGCATGGCGGGGCTATGTCGACTATGACCCTCTCTGCGGGCATTATTCGACACGCAGCCCGGCGATCCGAGCTCATGCCCGCTCTCGGATGCAGCGGCGACGGTGCGGCCCACGCCCGCGCGCGAGATTTACGCGGCGCGCGAGCCGATCGAGCGGCGAAACGGTGCGATGATCCGTGGCGTGCCCACGTTCACGCCGGCCTCGCTCTGAACTGATGCCCGCGAGCACCGTCGTCTCGCGCGGGTATCTCGTGCCGCCGGTCGTCGACGGCGTGCGCGGCCGCGTGCGAGCGACGTTCGCCCGCTCCGCATACGTGACCGTGGCCGGCGGCCCGGCGCTCGTGCTGCACGCCGCCGGCCACGACCACACGCCCACGTCGCTGTGCCCGGCGATCTGGCCGCCGGCGGCGACGGCGGTCGCCGTCGGGGACCCCGTGGTCGGGCGGGCGGGGCACCTGAAGATCGGCGATCTCGTGCTCGACGTGCGCGCCGCGCGCGTGTGGCGCCCGGCGCCGGCCCCCGCACCGGCGACCACCATGACCGGTCTCGACGCGGTTCACGGGCTCGTCCTGCGGTCGGCGGACCGGCGCACCGGCGAGCTCGTGCCGGTGCTGGAGCGTGCGCTGGCGCGGCGCGACCCCGATCGCGTCACCCGCTGCGTCGCGTCGCTCGTCGGCCGCGGCCCCGGCCTCACCCCTTCGGGCGACGACGCCCTCGTCGGCCTGCTCGCCGTCCTGCACCGCCTCGCCCCGGCCGGCGAAGGATCGCCGGCGCACCGGCTCGCCCCGGCCGACGAGGGCGTGGCCTCGGATCTGCTGCGCACCGCGATCGCCGCCCACCTGCATCGCACCGCCGAGATCTCCGCGCATTACCTGCGCCTCGCCGTCGGCGGTCACTTCGGCGAGCGCCTCATCGCCCTCTGCGACGCGCTCGCCGTCGCCTCGCCCGACGAGGTCAGGACCGCCGCAGCGGCCGTCATCGCCACCGGCGCGACCTCCGGCGCCGACGCGCTGCTCGGCGTCCTCAGCGGCGTGCGTCTCGTCGCCGCGGCCCCAGGCGCTGCGAACCGGGCGGTGGCGGCATGACGGCGGCGCACCGCGTCATCGCGAACGCCTACAAGGACTCCGTCGCGCTCCTGGCGATCTCCTCGAAGCTGCTGGCGCTCGACGGCATCACCGGCGCATCGGTCGTCATGGCCACGCCCACGAACCTCGAGAACCTCGTCGACGCCGGGCTGGCCGACGGCCTCGTGGCGAGTCCGTCCGACCTCGTCGTCGCGGTGGCCGGCGACGACGGAGCGGCATGCGAGGCCGCGCTGGCCGCGGCCGGGGAGCTGCTCGCCGAGAAGCCCGCCGAGGATGGCGCCGCCGTCGCCGAGCAGCCGCCGGGCAGCATCCAGGTGGCGACGATGCGCGACCCCTCGCTGAACCTCGCGCTCGTCTCGGTGCCGGGCGACTACGCGGCGGCCGAGGCGTTGAAGGCGATCAACCTCGGCATGAGCGTGATGATCTTCAGCGACAACGTGTCCGTCGCGAGCGAGCTCGAGATCAAGCGGGCGGCCGACGCGCGCGACCTCATCGTCATGGGCCCCGACTGCGGGACCGCGATCGTCAACGGCATCCCGCTGGGGTTCGCGAACGTCGTGCGCCGCGGCCCCATCGGCGTCGTCGGCGCCTCGGGCACCGGCACGCAGGAGGTCACGGCGCGCATCCACGAGCTGGGCTCCGGCGTGTCGCAGGCGCTCGGAACCGGCGGCCACGACCTGGCCGAGGCGATCGGCGGCATCTCGATGCTGCGTGGGATGCGCTGGCTGGAGGACGACCCCGAGACGAAGGTCGTCGTGCTCGTCTCCAAGCCGCCGCACCCGACCGTGGCGGCGGCCGTGCTCGCGCAGGCCGCGGCCATGACGACGCCCGTCGTGTCGATCTTCCTCGGCGCCGATCCCGAGGCGGCGACCGGCACCGTCCTCGCCGCCGGCAGCCTGGCGCAGTCCGCCGACATGGCCGTCGCGCTCGCCGAGGGACGCGCGGCCGAGCGCGCGGGGCTCGACGTCCGTGACGAGGCTCGCGCGCGGCTCGACGAGATCGTGCGCGACGCCTCACCCCAGCAGCGCTTCGTCCGCGGGATCTTCTCGGGCGGGACGTTCTGCTTCGAGGCCCAGCTCATCCTGCGCGCGCACGGTCTCGGCGCGTCGTCGAACACGCCCGTGCAGGGCAACGCGACGCTCGCCGACATCGCAACGAGCATCGGGCACACGATCATCGACATGGGCGACGACCAGTTCACGCAGGGCCGTCCGCACCCGATGATCGACCCCGGCCTGCGCGACGAGCGGCTCGATCAGGAGGCCGCCGACCCGGCGACGGCCGTCCTGCTCGTCGATGTCGTGCTCGGCTACGGCTCGACGATGGACCCGGTATCGGGGTTCGTCGAGGTGCTCGAGCATGCGCAGCCCGCCGCGATCGTCCACGTGTGCGGGACGTCGGCCGACCCGCAGGGCCGCGCGGACGTCGTCGAGCAGCTGCGCTCCAGCGGCGCGCTCGTCGCCGAGACCAACGCCGAAGCGGCCGCGTGGACGGCGTACGTCGCGACCGAGCTCGCCGCGCGCGGAGCCGACTCATGAGCGACCTGTTCACGCAGGATCTGAACGTCGCCAACGTCGGCCTGGCGAACTTCGCCGACAACATCCGCGCGGCCGGCGGCAGCGCGGTCCAGCTCGCCTGGCGCCCGCCGGCCGGCGGTGACGCCGGCAGCGGCATGCGGCTCGCCCGCCTGCTCGGCGATCCGCGGATCGAGGCGGCCAACGCGACCGCGCTGCAGCGCCACCTCGAGGCGCAGCCCGTGCTCGTCGACGTCCTGCTCGCCCGCGACGCGATCGCGGCGCTCGACGGGGAGCGGCGCATCCTGCACGCCGGCCCGCCGATCGCGTGGGAGGAGATGTGCGGTCCGATGCGGGGCGCGATCGCCGGCGCGATCGCCTACGAGGGCTGGGCCGCGACGCCGGAGGAGGGAGCCTTGCTCGCGGCCGGCGGCGAGATCGCGCTCGAGCCCTGCCATCACCACGGCGCGGTCGGACCCATGGCCGGGATCATCAGCCCCTCGATGGCGCTGTTCGTCGTCGAGAACTCAGGCGTCGGCAACCGCGCGTACTGCAACCTCAACGAGGGCCTGGGAAAGGTCTTGCGGTTCGGCGCCAACCGACCCGACGTGCTCGACCGCCTGCGCTGGATGGGCACCGAGCTGTTCGACGTGCTGCAGGCCGGGGTGCGGGCCTTGGGCGGCGTCGAGCTGCGGCCGATCATGGCGCAGGCGCTGCACATGGGCGACGAGGTCCACAACCGCAACGCGGCGGCCACGGGCCTCTTCTTCAAGCGGCTCGTCCCCGCCCTGCTCACGGTCGATTGTCCGGCCGCCGACGTGCGCCGCGCGATCGAGTTCGTCGCCGCCAACGACCACTTCTTCCTGAACCTCTCGATGGCGGCCTGCAAGGCGATGCTCGACGCGGCGCACGGCGTCGCGCACAGCACGATGGTCACGGCGATGGCCCGCAACGGCGTGAACTTCGGCATCCGCCTGAGCGGGACGCACGACGCCTGGTTCGAGGCCCCCGCCAACCCGGTCGACGGGCTGTTCTTCCCCGGCTACGGCGTCGACGACGCCGCCGCCGACCTCGGCGACTCGGCGATCACCGAGACGGCCGGCGTCGGCGGCTTCGCGATGGCCGCCGCGCCCGCGATCGTGCAGTTCGTCGGCGGCACGCCGGCCGACGCGACCGAGCACAGCCGCCGCATGCGGTCGATCACGCTCGGGACGAACCCCGCCTTCACGCTGCCGGCGCTGAACTTCGGAGCCACCGCGGCCGGCATCGACGCCCGCCTTGTGGTGGACAGCGCCATCCTGCCGGTCATCAACACCGGCATCGCACACCGCGACGCCGGCGTCGGCCAGATCGGCGCGGGGATCACGACCGCGCCGCTGGAGTGCTTCCTCGCGGCGATCGAAGCCGTCGCCGGGGCGCTGCCCGCATGAGCCGCATCGCCGTCGTCGCGCTGGGCGGCAACGCGCTCGTCACCGATGCCTCGCACCAGGCCATCGCCGATCAGTACGACGCCGTGCGCTCGGTCGCGGGCCCGCTCGTCGAGCTCGTGCAGCAGGGTTGGGGACTCGTCGTCAGCCACGGCAACGGGCCGCAGGTCGGCTTCATCCTGCGCCGCTCCGAGCTCGCGCAGGCGGAGCTCGCGCCCGTCCCGATGGACTACGCGGTCGGCGACACCCAGGGCGCCATCGGCTACATGTTCCTCAAGGCGATCGGCAACGAGCTGCGCAGCCGGGGCGTCGACCGGCGGGTCGCGGCGATCGTCACCCAGACCGTCGTCGACCCGGCGGACCCGGCGTTCACGCACCCGACCAAGCCGGTCGGCTCGTTCCTCGACGAGGCGACCGCGCACGAGCATGCGCAGCGGCTGGGCTGGCACGTCGCCGAGGACGCCGGTCGCGGCTGGCGGCGCGTCGTGCCGTCGCCCACGCCGGTGGCGATCGTCGAGCTCGAGACGATCCGCGAGCTGCTCGAAGCCGGGACGATCGTCATCGCCGCCGGTGGTGGCGGGATCCCGGTGGTGCGCGACGACGACGGAGCGTTGGACGGCGTCGAGGCGGTCGTCGACAAGGACTCGGCCTGCGCGCTCATGGCCGCCGAGCTGGGTGCCGACCTGTTCGCGATCCCCACGGGCGTCGATCAGGTCGCGGTGAACTGGGGCAAGCCCGACCAGCGCTGGCTCGACCGCCTCACGATGGCCGAGGCGACCGCGCTCGCCCAGAGCGGCGAGCTCGGCGAGGGCAGCATGCGCCCCAAGGTCGAGGCGCTCGTCACGTACCTGGAGCGTCATCCCGGCGGCGCCGGCGTCATCACCTCCCCGCAGATGCTGCCCGCCGCCCTGCGCCGCGAGACGGGAACCTGGATAGAGGGATAACGTTGTAGGGGTGCTTGCGTTCGCCGTGAATGGCACCCTCATGCGCGGGCTCGAGCGCAACGCGAACCTCGTCGCGGCGGGTGCGGTGTTCGACCGGGAGGCACGGACGGCGCCGCGCTACCGCCTCTGGAGCATCGACGACGTGCATCCGGCGATGCTCCGTGTCACGAGCGGCGGCAGCTCGATCGACGTCGAGATCTGGCGCGTGCCCCCCGCGGGCATCGCGGCGATCCTGCTGACCGAGCCCGACGGGCTGTGCGTCGGCCGCCTCGTCCTCGACGACGCCACGGAGGTGCTCGGCGTCCTCGCCGAGCCCGCCCTCGTCGAGGGCCGGCGGGAGATCACCGCGTACGGCGGCTGGCGGGGCTACGTCGCCGCGAACGCGCCGCGCGGCGCCGAAGTCGCCTGACGCGTCGCGCCGAACCTTCCTAGCCGTCCCCGAGCTCGAACATCCGCGCCAGCGCCTCGCCCACGCGCTCGCGCACGACGAGCGAGCTGCGCTGGACGTGCGCGCGCATGAAGGCCGCGGCGGCGTCCGCGTCGCGGGCCAGGACGCAGCCGACGATCTCGAGGTGCTCGGCGATCGTCGCGCCGATGCGGTCGTCGGTCGTGAAGTCGTAGATCCGCAGCACGCGGATGCGATCGTTGAGGTCTGACAGCAGCGTCAGCGCGACCTCGTTGCCGCTGGCGCCCGCGAGCGCGCGGTGAAAGCCCTCGTCGGCGTAGACGAAGTCCGGGCCGCGCGGCAGCGTGCGCTTGTCCTGCCAGGCGGCGTCGAGCGCGCGCCACTCGTGGTCGATCGCCTCGATCCTGCCGCGATCGCCGCTCGTCGCCGCGCGCCGGGCGACGAGCTCCTCGAGCGCGACGCGGACCTCGTAGAGCTCGCGCATCGACTTCACGCTCGGGGCGCTGGGGCACATCCCCCCGCCGTGGTCGCGGACGATGTGGCCATCGCCCTCCAGCCGGCGCAGCGCCTCGCGGATCGGCGTGCGGCTCGTTTCGAACTCCTCGGCGAGCTGCTGCTCGACGAGCCGCCGGCCGATCGGCATGTCGCCGCGCAGCAGCCGCTCGCGCAGCTGCGAGTAGACCCGTTCGGCCTGCGTCGGAGCACCTTTGCCGTTGGAGCGGGCCACAACGCAACGATCCCAGGCTCAGCCGCTCGGCGTCATCGCGGCGGGCGCTGGTAACACCGCGTCATGTGCATACAACGTTGTGCGCATCGTGCGAGAAACCTAGTTGCGTCCGCGCTCCACGGGCATGGACACTGCGTCCAATTGTGCCCTCTGACTCTAGGCCAACGGGCCAATGCGACGCCCCGTGAGTCGGGCGTAGCTTGCGGTCACGACCACGAGTTGTGGACAGCACTGCATACAACTGCCATCGCGGCCACCGCGACGACGAGACCGAAAGGCACCGATGCCCCCTGAGCCAGAGGCCGCGACGAGCGCGGCGCGGGTGACCGTCCCGGCCATGCCCTATCCGTTCGAGATGGATCCGGCGAGCACCGCGCTGGTCATCATCGACATGCAGCGCGACTTCCTGCTGCCCGGTGGCTTCGGCGAATCGCTCGGCAACGACGTCTCGATGCTGACGAAGGTCGTCGAGCCGCTGGGCAACGTCCTGGCCGCGGCTCGCGCCGCCGGGATGATGGTCATCCACACCCGCGAGGGCCACCGACCGGACATGACCGACTGCCCGCCGGCGAAGCTCGCCCGCGGCAGGTCCGCCATGCCGATCGGCTCCGACGGGCCCAACGGCCGCATCCTCATCCGCGGCGAGGTCGGCCACGACATCATCGAGGAGCTGGCGCCGGCCGAGGGCGAGGCGATCCTCGACAAGCCGGGCAAGGGCGCGTTCTATGCGACCGACCTCGAGCTCATGCTCCGCAACGCCGCGATCAAGAGCCTCATCGTCACGGGCGTCACGACCGAGGTCTGCGTCCACACGACGGTCCGCGAGGCCAACGACCGCGGCTTCGAGTGCCTCGTGCCCTCGGACTGCGTCGGCTCGTACTTCCAGGAGTTCCACGAGGTCGGCCTGAAGATGATCGCCGCCCAGGGCGGGATCTTCGGCTGGGTCACGCCCTCGGACGAGTTGCTGTCCGCCATGGAGTCGTCGTTGTCGCTGTCCGCCGTCGCCGAAGGAGCCTGATCCATGTCAGCAGTCCCCGCATCCGCCGGACCACCGAAGATGACGCTGCCGCTCTGGACGCGGGGTGATCTCAACGCCTTCTTCGGCCTCGGCATCAACATGCTCGTCAACGTGATCGTGCTCGCCGGCCTGTCGGCCGGCGTCGTGCAGATCTCGGGGCACGACGTCTTCCAGGTCATCCTGCCGGCGCTCGGCATCGAGCTGCTCGTCGGCAACTGCTTCTACTTCTACCTCGCCAAGAAGCTCGCCGAGAAGGAAGGCCGAACCGACGTCACGGCGATGCCGTACGGGCCGTCCGTGCCGCACATGTTCATCGTGACGTTCGTCGTCATGCTGCCGACGTTCATCGCCACGAAGGACCCGGTCAAGGCGTGGGAGGCGGGTCTCGCGTGGGCCTTCATCATCGGCGTGATCATCCTCATCGGCGCGTTCGTCGGGCCGTACATCCGCAGGTTCACGCCGCGCGCCGCGCTGCTGGGCACGCTCGCGGGCATCTCGATCACGTTCATCTCGATGCGTCCCGCCGCGCAGATGTGGGAGGCGGCGTGGATCGCGCTGCCCGTCCTCGCGCTGATCATCATCGGCTTCATCTCGGGCGTGCAGCTGCCGGGGAACTTCCCGATGGGGCTGGCCGCGCTGCTGCTCGGCTCGGCGATCGCGTGGGCCGGCGGCTTCATGGAGACGGCCGCCGTCTCGGACGCCGCGAAGCAGATCGCGGTCGGCATCCCGTCGCTGAACCTCGACAAGCTGCTGAACGGGCTCGACGGCATCTCGCCGCTGCTCGCCACGGCGATCCCGCTGGGCATCTACAACTTCACCGAGGCGATGAGCAACGTCGAGAGCGCCGCCGCAGCGGGCGACAGGTACAACCTGCGTCACGTCCTGCTGGCCGACGGAACCGGCGCGATCATCGGCTCCGCGCTCGGCAGCCCGTTCCCGCCGGCCGTCTACGTCGGGCACCCCGGCTGGAAGGCCGCCGGCGGACGCATCAGCTACTCGCTCGCGACCGGCGTCGTGATCTTCCTGCTGTGCGTGCTCGGGATGTTCCCGCTGCTCTCCGCCGTCCTTCCCGTGCCCGCGATCGTGCCGATCCTGCTGTTCATCGGCCTCGTCATCGGCGCGCAGGCGTTCCGGGCCGTGCCGCGGGCCCACTACGCGGCGATCGTCCTGGCGGTGGTCCCGAACGTGGCGGCCTGGGCGTCCGGGCTGATCGACAACACGATCGCGACCGCGCAGGGCGCCTTCGCGGCGCTCAAGCTGCCGGCCGACCAGGTGCTCGACATCTCCGACTCGGCGCTCGGCATCAACGGGGTCCTGCACGTCGGGTTGACGAAGCTCGGCGAGGGCGCGGTGCTCGCGGGCATGGTCCTCGGCGCGATCGCGGTCTTCATGATCGACCGCCGCTTCCTGTGGGCCGCGGGCTACAGCTTCCTCGGCGCGGTGCTCGCCGCGGTGGGGCTGATCCACGGCGCCGAGGTCTCGCTGGACTTCGACGCGGTGCAGATGAAGATCGCGCTCGGCTACGCGTTCATGGGCATCGTCTGCCTCGTGTTCTCGCAGCTCAAGATCCCCGAGCGCGAGATCGACAAGGACGATCCGGTCGACATCGAGGACTACGCCGAGCGAACGCAGGGGTTCAAGGCGTCCGACGTCCCGGAGGAGCAGCCGGAGCTGCAACCGGCATGAGCGACGCGGCGACCGTCGGCCGGGAGGCTGCCGCCGGCAGCCTCCCGGTCGACGCCGATCCGTACGCCTGGCCGTACACGGGAGCGATCGATCTCGAGCACACCGCGCTGGTGCTCATCGACTGGCAGTACGACTTCTGCGGGCCGGGCGGATACGTCGACGCGATGGGCTACGACATCGGGCTGACGCGCGCGCCGATCCCGGCGGTGCAGACCGTGCTGGCGGCGTGGCGGGCGCACGGCGCGCCGGTCGTGCACACGCGCGAGGGCCACAGGCCCGACCTCTCGGACTGCCCGCCGAACAAGCTCTGGCGCTCCAGGCGGATGGGCGCGGGGATCGGCGATCCGGGCCCGTGCGGGCGGATCCTCGTGCGCGGCGAGCCGGGCTGGGAGATCATCGACGAGCTCGCGCCGATCGCGGGCGAGACGGTCATCGACAAGGCGACGAAGGGCGCCTTCTCGAACACGGACCTCGATCTCGTGCTGCGCAGCCGCGGCGTCCACAGCATGGTCATCACCGGCATCACGACCGACGTCTGCGTCTCGACGACGATGCGCGAGGGCAACGACCTCGGCTACGAGTGCCTCGTGCTGTCGGACTGCACCGCCGCGACGGACGCCTCCAACCACGAGGCCGCGCTGAAGATGGTCCTCATGCAGGGCGGAGTCTTCGGAGCGGTCGCGACGAGCGGGGCGCTCCTGGCGGCGCTGCCCGCGCCGGCCCGACGGTGAGCATCGCTCGGCTGATCGCCGCGTACCGCGACGGCACGGCGGATCCGGCCGAGGTCGCCGCGCAGGCGTACGAGCGCGCCCGCGCGACGGCGCAGCCGACGTGGATCTCGCTCGTCGCGTGGAGCCGCGTCAAGGCCACGCTCGCCCGACTGCGCGACGCGTCGCCGTCGCGGCTGCCGCTCTACGGGGTGCCGTTCGCGATCAAGGACAACATCGACGTCGCGGGGACGCCGACGACGGTCGCCTGCCCCGCGTACGGCTACGTGCCCGACGAGGACGCGTTCGTCGTCGCGCGCCTGATCGCGGCGGGCGCCGTGCCGATCGGCAAGACGAACATGGATCAGTTCGCGACCGGGTTGACGGGAACGCGCACGCCCCACGGCGCATGCGCGAGCGTCGCCGACCCGCGCTACGTCTCCGGCGGATCGAGCTCGGGGTCCGCGGTCGCCGTCGCCGACGGGACCGTCGCGTTCGCGCTGGCGACCGACACCGCCGGCTCGGGCCGCGTGCCGGCCGCGTTCAACGCCATCGTCGGCTGCAAGCCGTCGCTCGGCGCGATCAGCACGCGCGGCGTCGTGCCGGCCTGTCGCAGCCTGGACTGCGTGTCGCTGCTGACGGCCGACGTCGCGGACGCGCGGCGCGTGCTCGACGTCGCCCTCGGCTTCGACGCGGCGCACGCGTACTCGCGCGCGCTACCCGCAGCCCCGGCGCCGGGCGCGGCCGGCGCGCGGATCGCCGTCCCGCGGCCCGACCAGCTGACGTTCTGCGGCGACCACCATGCCGCCGCCGCGTGGGACGCCGCGCTGCGCCGGGCCAAGGCGCTCGGCTGGAGCGTCGTCGAGATCGACTACGGGCCCTTCGCCGAGGCCGCGCGTCTGCTCTACGAGGGGCCGTGGATCGCCGAGCGCTTCGTCGCCTTCGGGGCGTTCGTGGCCGATCGCCCCCGCGACGTCGACCCGGTCGTGCGCCGGCTCGTCATGGCCGCGCGCGACCACAGCGCCGCCGACGCGTTCGCGGCCGCGCATCGCCTCGCCGAGCTGCTGCTGGAGACGCACCCGACCTGGGAGTGCGCCGATGCGCTGCTGCTTCCGACGGCGCCGACGATGTTCACCGAGGCCGAGATCGCCGACGAGCCGGTCGCGCGCAACGCGCTGCTCGGCACGTACACGAACTTCGTCAACCTGCTCGACCTGTGCGCGGTGGCCGTGCCCGCTGGGACGCGCGAGGACGGCCTGCCGTTCGGCGTCACGCTGATCGCGCCGGCGGGCGCCGACCGCGCGCTCGTGACGCTGGCGGCGCGCTGGACCGGCGAGGCCGTCGCGGCCGAGCCCGCCGAGGAGGCCGGCGAGCGCATCGAGCTCGCCGTCGCCGGCGCGCACCTGACCGGCGAGCCGCTGAACGGCCAGCTCGTCGCGCTCGGCGCACGGCTGAGCGAGACGATCCGCTCCGCGCCCGGCTACCGGCTGTTCGCGCTGCCCGGCACGGTGCCCGCGAAGCCCGGCCTCGTCGGCGGCGGCCCGCTCGACGGCCCCGGCATCGAGCTCGAGGTCTGGGACCTGTCCGTCGCGTCGTTCGGCCGGCTCGTCGCGGGCGTGCCCGCGCCGCTCGTCATCGGCACGGTCACGCTCGAGGACGGACGCGCGGTGAAGGGCTTTCTGTGCGAGGCGGACGCCCTCGACGGCGCACCCGACATCACCGCCCACGGCGGCTGGCGCGCATACCGCGCCACGCTGGCCGACGCCGCGCCGGTCGGCTGATCGCAGGCCCGCGCCCGCCGGCAGGCTGCCGGCGGGCGTGCGGCCTCATCCGGTCAGGAGCAGTTGCCGATGTCGCTCTCCGACGACGCCACCACGACGTTCGCCGTGACGACGCCGAGGACGTTGACCGTCACATGTACCGCGTTGACCGTGAGGCCGTCGTCGGGGGTGCTGAACGCGGTCTGCTCGTTGAGCACGAGCTTCACGATCCCGACGTTCACCGTCGTGTTCGGGGCGATCGCCGTGGGCTTGGCGAGGACCACCGTCGAGCCCACCTTGAGGTAGGCGATCGTCGTCGTGCCAGACGAGCCGGCGCACGTCGTCGTCGACGTCGACTGCACGGCGCCGAGCGTGATGGCAGGCACCGACGCGATCGCGATCGCGGTGTCGTTGACCGAGGCGCTCGCCGTCGACCGGCCCGTCGGCGAGTCGGTCGTGACGTTCGCGCACAGCACGTGAGCGGCGACCGCTCCCGGTACCGAGGCGATGCACGGCGTCGAGGTCGTCGAGGATCCGGCCGTCGAGACCGCGCCCGTGTCGGGCGTCGGCGTCAGGTTGACGAGCGGGATCCCGAGCACCGTCGCGGTCGCGGTCAACCCGTACGCCCGGCCGGTCATGATCTCCGAGGTGACCCGCACCGTCTCTGAGCCGCACGGCGAGACCGCCGGGCTGTTGCTCGCGTCGCCGCCGTACGTCGCGACCCAGTTGTAGGTACCGGCGGTCGTCGCGGTGACGTTGCCCGAGACGGCGCTCCCGGCGGCCACCGTGCCCGTCCTGGTGGCGATCGGGGTCGTGCAGGTCGTATCGCCCGGCCCGAACAGGTCGAACCTGACGGACCCCGTCGGCGAGGCGCCGCCGATGATCCTGGCCGAGTCGGAGATGTTGCCGCCCGCCGGAACCGAGCCCGAGGGCGTCGTCGTGATCGCGGGTCCGGCCATGCCGCCGGCGTTCGCGCAGGTGCTGACGGTGTTGGTGTCCATCGTCACGGCGCCGGTGTTGCCGTACAGGCCGCCGGTGGTGACGGCACCCGTGTTGAGCGTGACGGACGCGCTGGCGAGGATGTTGCCGATGAAGCTCGTGGAGCTGCCGAGCGTGGCGCTGCTGCCGATCTGCCACGTGACGTTGTTGTTGTTGCAGGGCGTCGCGCCGCCGGTGAGCACGACCGCCGAGTTGCTCGCCGTGACGAGGGTGCTGCCGGTCTTGATGACCCAGGCGGCGTTCGCGTCTCCGTTGGCGTCCAGGGTCAGCGTGCCGGTCAGGTGAACCTCCGAGACCGTGAAGCAGTAGACGCCGGGCAGCAGCGTGTCGCCGCCGAGATCCGGGTCCGACAGCGTGAAGTCGCAGGGCTCGTTGGAGGCCTGGGTGTAGGCCGTCTCGGCGTCCTGGGCGGCGACGTCGGCGGGCGCGTCGCCCGCGTGGATCGAGCCGTTGACGTGACCGGGCGGGAAGCCGACGACCGCCGTGCCCGGGAACACGCCGAGGTCGCCGTTGATCTGCGTCGGGCCCGTGTTCGTGATCGTCGTCGCGGCGACGGCGGCGTAGTTCGCCGCCGTGCCGAGCGGCGGCGTCGTGGCGGCCGCCTGCGCGGCCGGCGCCGCGAACGCGGCGAGCGCGAAACAGGCAACCGCTCCCGCGACCCCCCGTCCGATGGGTCGGTGGTACGCGCGGTTCGTCATCTGATCCCCTGTCGTGGCCCTGCGTCTCCGCGCCCGCGATCGCCGGCGCGGACCGCCCGTTCGAAACGGGCGCTCCCAGCGACTCTCGTCGGGAACGGCTGTAAGTCGCTTGGGTGAAGCGGTCCGTGAGGTCGCCGAGGGCGTGTGGCCGAGCGGTGCCCTGCGCGAGGCTGGTTCGCAGAAGCGGGAGTGGCCTTGGTGCACGTTCGACTGTACGGGTCGCACCGCCGATAAGCAATGTGTTGGTTGGTGGTGAAACACGGCACGCGAGTGGACGGCGACCGATCGCTACCGTTCAATCATGCCCACGATCGCCTCCTCCACGCTGGCCAACGGCCTGCCACTGCACCGCATCGGCCTCGACGGCACGCGCGCGGTCACGATCCTCGTCGCGTTCGACGCCGGGGCGCGCAGCGAGCGCGCCGAGGAGAACGGGATGGCCCACTTCCTCGAGCACCTCGTCTTCAAGGGCGGCGAGAAGTACCCGCACTACCGCGACGTCAACGACACGGCGGAGCGCCTCGGCGGCACGCTGAACGCATTCACCTCGCACGACCTCGTCGCGTTCCACATCACCGTCCGCGCGGAGGCGGCGATGGACGCGATCGACCTGCTGACGGACTTCGCCGGCCGCCCGCACCTCGATCAGGACGAGCTTGACAAGGAGCGCGGCGTCGTCATCCAGGAGATCCAGCGCTACAAGGACGAGCCGTCGTCCGTGGCGGCCAACCTCATCGACGAGGCCGCCTTCGGCGACCATCCGCTCGGGCGGCCGGTGCTCGGCCCCGAGGAGCACCTGCGCACGTTCACGCGCGACGCGATCATCGCCTTCCGCGACCGCCGCTGGTCGGGCGCGCACGGCGGCGCGTTCATCGTCGGCAACCTCGACCACGTCCCATCCAACGGCGCCGTCGGCGAGCTGTTCGAGCGCTTCCCGGACCTCCCGACGCCCGAGGCCTTCGAGCCCGCCCCGGTGTTCGCGCCGAAGATCCTGATCGAGGAGCGCGATACGAACCAGTCGCACCTGCGCATGTCCTACCAGCCGAAGATCGACGTGTCAGACCCCAAGCAGCGTGCCGCGATGGCGATCTACGCGACGTTGCTCGGCGGCTCGATGAGCTCACGCCTGTTCGACGAGATCCGCGAGCAGCGCGGCCTCGCCTACTCGGTCTACGGGATGTCGCACGCGCACGCCGACGTGCCGCTGCTCGAGCTCGGCGCCGGGCTCGACTCGACGAAGTGCGTCGAGGCCTACACGCGCATGCGCGAGATCGTCGGCGAGCTGCGCGACGGCGGCCCGACCGTCGCCGAGGTCGAGCGCGCGCGCGCCTACGCCGCCGGCCGGCGGGTGCTCGCGTTCGAGAACACGAACGCCGTCGCGCGCTACGCGGCGTCCTCGTCGATCGTCTTCGGCGAGCCGATCGACCCCGACGGCGCGATCGCCGCGCTCGACGCGGTCACCCTCGACGAGGTCGCGGACGTCGCGCGCGACGTCGCCGACACGCTGGCGGTGGCCTGCGTCGGCCCGCACACCGCGGCCGACTTCGACTGACGCCGGGGCGAGCGGGCACGGGTCGAGGACCGATGCCGCTACACAACTACGGCGTGCTGCGCGGCCGCGTCGTCGACCACAAGCTCGCGTCGGCCTCCAGCCCGCACTTCCAGCTGCACGCCGTGGCCGGTGAGACGCACTACCGCGTCGCCGTCAACGTCGCATCCAAGCAGCGGCCGTCCGAGCTCGAGTACCTCGTCGACTCGGACTTCCATCATCCGGTCCTCGAGTCCCTCGGCGCGCTGGCGGCCGGCTTCGCCGAGCTCGAGCGCAAGCCCGGCGGCGCCGCGCTGGACTACATCCGCGGCAACCTCTTCGACCGCACGCTGCTGCGCAAGCTGCCCTACGACGTGCCCGGCCCCGACAACGACCTCAACGAGAAGCTCGCGCTCTACGTGCGGCGGGCGATCGCCGATCCGGCGGCGACGGTGTTCGCGTTCGGCGAGCGCTGGGGCCCGGACAAGGGCCAGGCCGACCCGGAGTTCGGCTTCACGCCCGGTCTCGGCGTCCACGACATCCACATGAACCAGGCGAACCTCGCGGGCTTCGTCGACGACGACGGCGTGTATCAGGACGGCGCGCTGCTGTTGCACTTCCCAGCCGCCGAGCAGTGGGTCGCGATCTTCCTGAAGTTCCAGTCGCAGACGTGGCACACGGACGACACGACGGGCCATCAGATCGGGGTCGGGGCAGGGGCAGGGGAGGTCGCCGCCGACGGGCGCGTGCGGATCGTCGCCGCGCTCGTCGACGCCGCCGACACGCCGCGGTCCGGCGTCGTCACGCTGCTGAACACGACGGCCGAGCCGATCGCTCTCGCCGGCTGGAGGCTCGCCGACCGCGACAAGCAGGCGCTCGCCCTGTCCGGCGAGATCGCCGCGGGCGCGGCGCTGCGCGTCGCGCTCACCCCCGCCGTGACGCTTCCCGACGGCGGCGGCGTCATCACGCTGCTCGACGGCGCGGGGCTCAAGGTCGACGGCGTCGCCTACACACGCGCGCAGCTTGCCGGCCCTGGCACGACGATCGTCTTCTGAGAAGCCCTCCGCGCTCGTATCATCTGCGACGTGACGCCGACGAGCCTTGAGACTCGCCGGCTGATGCCGGGGTCGGAGCGCGTGCTGGCCCTGGCGCCGGGCGTGTCGATCGCGGTCGCCCTGGCCCTGGTCGACATCCTCGCCGCACCGCCGAACGCCGTCATCGGCATCGTCGTGCTCGCTCCGGTCGTGACCGTGCTGTTCGGCACGTGGCGCGACGTCGCGGCGATCAGCGCGCTGGCGATCGCGCTCGTCGTCGCGAGTGGGTTGTGGAGCCACAACTTCGGCGATATCCCCTACTTCCAGCGGATCTTCGTGATCGGCGCGGTCGGCTTCGTGTCGGGGCTCGCCGCCCGCAGCCGGACGCAGGTCGCCCGTGACCGCGAGCGCTTCGCGGTCCTGTCGGCGATCGCGGACACCGCGGACGGGACGCGCAGCCTCCAGGACACGGTCGCGGCGATCAACGAGCTCGTGGTCCCGGCCGTCGCCGACATCTGCATCGTCGACGCGGTCAGCTCCGGCAACGTCAACCGCCTCGCGGTGCGCGTGTCCGGCAGCAGGGCCGAGGCCGACACGCGGGCGCTGCTTGCCCGTCCGCCGGCGACGGTCGACACCATGGGCGATCGCGAGCGCCCGCAGCTGGTGGCATCCATCGACGAGGCGTTCATGCGCCACGCCGCGGTCGATGACGACGACCTTGCCGCGCTGCGGGCGCTGCGGGCGCTGTCGACGGTGATCGTGCCGCTGCGCGCGCGCGGCCGGCGGCTGGGCACGCTGACCCTCATCACGACCGCGCACTCGGGCCGGCGCTTCGACGCCGAGGACCTCGAGTTCGCGAAGGTGCTGTCCGGACGCGCGGCGCTGGCGCTCGACAACGCGGGGCTGTTCTCCGAGCTCGAGACGATCGAGGCGCAGCTCACCGCCGCGCTGTCGACGCTCGCCGAGGCCGTGACGGTCCAGCACGCCGAGGGGGCGCTGATCTACGCCAACGAGGCCGCGGCGCGGATGCTCGGCTACGACTCTCCGAACGCCGTGCTCGCGACGCCCGTCGCCCGACTGTTCAGCGCGTTCGAGACCACGAACGAGGACGGCTCGCCACTGCGCGCCGAGGACCTCCCCGGCCGGCGCGTGCTGAGCGGCCTCGAGCCGACGCCGCTCGTCGTGCGATCGATCGAGCGGGCGACCGGCGAGGAGACGTGGCGCATGACGAAGGCGTCGGGCGTCTATGACCGCGACGGCAAGGTCAAGCTCGTCGTCAACGTCATCGAGGACATCACCGAGGTCAAGCGGGCCGAGATGGCCCAGCGCCTGCTCGCGCGCGCCGGCGAGCTGCTGGGCTCCTCGCTGGACTACGAGCGCACGCTGCAGCAGGTCGCCGAGCTCGCGGTCCCACAGCTGGCCGACTGGTGCACGGTCGCGCTGCCCGACGGGCAGGGGTTCATCCGCACCGTCGCCGTCGCCCACGCCGACGCGGAGAAGATGGCGTTCGCCGCTCGCCTCGCCGGTCGCTACCCGCAGCCTCAGGACAGCGCCACCGGCACCGCGGCCGTCATCCGTGACGGCGTCTCGTCGTGCGTCAACGAGATCACGGACGACATGCTCCAGCTCGCCGCCCGCGACGACGAGCATCTCGCGCTGCTGCGCGGCGTCGGGATGCGCGCCGCGCTGACCGTGCCGATGAGCGCGGCGGGCACGGCGGTCGGGGCCATGAGCCTGATCAGCGCGGAGTCCGCCCGGCGCTTCAGCCCCGCCGACGTCGAGCTCGCCGAGGAGCTCGCCCGCCGCGCCGGGTCGGCGGTCGAGAACGCCCGCCTGTACACCGAGCGCTCGCACATCGCCCGAACGCTGCAGACCGAGCTGCTGCCCGGCAGGCTGCCGGAGATGCCCGGCTGGCGCGTGGCGACGCTCTACCGGCCCGCCGGCGACGAGAACTGGGTCGGCGGTGACTTCTACGACGCGTTCGAGGTCCGCGGCGGCTGGCTGGCGATCGTCGGCGACGTCGCCGGCCGCGGCGCCGAGGCGGCCGCCCTCACCGGCCTCGCGCGCCACACGCTGCGCACCGCGGCGAAGCTGCTCGACGACCCGCTCGACGCCGTCGGGACGCTCAACGCGGAGCTGCGCGCCCGCGCGCAGATGTCGCTGTGCTCGGTCGCGGCCGTCCTGCTGCGCGAGGACGACGGCCGCGCGACGGCCGAGATCGTGTGCGCCGGGCATCCGCTGCCGCTGCTCGCGCGCGCCGGCGGTGCCGAGCAGGTCGGCCGCTTCTCCCCGATGCTCGGCGCGTACGCCGTCGAGTCATGGCACCGCACGATCGTCGAGCTCGAGCCCGGCGACGTGCTGGTGCTCTACACCGACGGGGTCTTCGACGCCGTCGGCGAGGGCGGGCGCTTCGGCGAGGACCGCCTCCGGAGCACGGTCGCGGGCGTCGTCGACGCGCACGGCGCCGTCGCCCGGATCGACCGCGCACTGACCGCGTTCGCCGTCGCCGATCAGGCCGACGACACGGCGGTGCTGGCGGTCGAGCGCCTCGCAGCGGTCGGGGCTTCGGCGGGTGCAAGCGGCGAGCGGGTGCGCGAGGATCCCCGCGAGCTGTGAGCACGCGGGGCGATCGAGCCGGCTTTCTCATGCGCGCGTCGTGGCGCGACGACGCGCTGCTCGCGCAGCGGATCGAGCTGCCGGGCGGCGTTCAGGCTCCGGGCGAGGCGCGCCAGACGCTGACCGAGCTGCTCGCGACGCGTCTCGACGCGACGGACCTCTTCGACGTCACCGTGCTGATCTCCGAGCTCGTGACGAACGCCGTCCGTCACGGGCAGGCCGGCGAGGGCGCGACGATCGTGGCCCACGTCGCCATCGCGCCGGACGTCCTTCGGATCGAGATCTGCGATCGCGGCCCGGGCTTCACCCCGCCGACCGCCCCCGCCCCGCGGCCCGGGGGCGGCGGCAACGGCCTCGTCCTGCTGGCGAGCCTCAGCACGAGCTGGGGCGTCGCGCCCGCGGACGGCGGCACGTGCGTGTGGTTCGAGCGCGAGCTGGCGCGCGCGAGCTGATCGGTTCCGGCCCGCGCCGGGCTCGGCGCGCGCATGCGACATCGTCAGGTCGCGGGCTCCGCGAGTCAGGAGGCCGGGTTGGCCTGCTGCTGGCCGCACGTCTTGAAGCCGTAGTTGCGCGCGCTCTGATCGGTCGAGTCGGTGATCGCCTGGACCGTGTTGACGTTGATCTGCAGCTGCTGCACGCTCTTCTCGACCGCGGAGGCGCGCTTGGTCTTCACCGCCGCCTGGACGTCGAGGGCGGATGCCTTCATCCTGCCGACCGGCGCGGTGAGGGCGTCGACCTCGATCCTGAATTCCGCGGCGCCCGAGCGCGCCGGGGCGGGCGGCAGCGGGATCGCCTTCAGGCGCGTGATCGCGTCGGCGTAGATGCCGGCGAGTTGGAGGGTGACCGTGGCGAGGTTGCCGTGCGTGGACTTCGCGAGCTTCAGGCTGCGCTTGTCGCGGTCGGCGCAGACCTTGTCGCCCGCCGCGATGTAGTCCGCCTTCGAGCCGATCTTCCCGTCGTCGCCGCCTCCGCAGCCGGAGAGGACGAGCAGCAGGGCCGCGACGGCGAGCGAGACGAACAGGCTGGTGCGCATCGCGCCAGGGTATCGGCGCGGACACGCCGGACACCCCGCTGCGACCGCCGTCACGAGATCGCGACCATCCGCTCGATCGGTAGCCGCGCCCGCTCGGCGACGTCCTCGGGGACCTTGACCTCGTGGACGCCGTCGCGCAGCGCGTCGCGCAGCTTCGGCAGCGTGATCATCTTCATGTACGTACACGCGGCGCGCTCGTTGGCGGCGATGAACGCGGTGTCCGGCGCGGCCTCGCGCAGGGGGTGCAGCATGCCGACCTCGGTCGCGACGATCGCCGTCGCGCCGGGCTTCGCGCGCTTGGCGTAGCGCAGCATCCCGCCGGTCGACAGCATGTGCACGCCCTCGTCTCCGAGCTCACCGGAGGCCGCGTACTCCATGACCGAGGTCGAGCAGCCGCATTCGGGATGGATCAGGAAGTCCGCGCCCGGGTGGGCGGCACGCACCTGCTGGATGTCGCGCGGGCGGATGCCGGCGTGCACGTGGCACTCGCCGTCCCAGACGTGCAGCGGCCGGCCGATCCGGCGCTCGACGTAGGCCCCGAGGAACATGTCCGGGCCGAACAGGATCTCCGCGTCCGCGCCGTGCTCGCGCAGGATGTGCTCGACGACGGAGACCGCGTTGGCGGACGTCACGCAGTAGTCCGTCAGCGCCTTGACCTCGGCGGTCGTGTTGACGTACATGACCGTGATCGCGGCGGGGTGCTCGGCCTGCCACGCACGCAGCTGGCCGGGCGTGATCGCGTCGGCGAGCGAGCAGCCGGCGTCGCGGTCCGCGATCAGGACGGTCTTGTCGGGGCACAGCACGGACGCCGTCTCCGCCATGAAGTGCACGCCGCAGAAGGCGATCGTCGTCGCGTCGGCGCGCGCCGCCTGCTGGGAGAGCCCGAGCGAGTCGCCGACGTAGTCCGCGACGTCCTGGATCTCGGGCAGCTGGTAGTTGTGCGCGAGGATGACGGCGTCGCGCCGCTTCGCGAGCGCGCGGACCTCGGCCTGCAGCTCGGCGACGTCGTAGAGCTCGAGCAGCGGTGGGGTGGCGGTCGGGGCCATGGGGAGGTTCATGGCAGCGGCTCCAGGATGAGGGACAGGTCCAGGGCCGGCGCGGAGTGCGTCAGTGCCCCGATCGAGACGAAGTCTACGCCCGTGTCCGCGTGGGCTCGGAGCGTCTCGAAGACGATCCCGCCGCTCGCCTCGAGCTCGGCGCGCCCGGCGACGTGGGCCGCGGTCGCGCGCAGCTCGTCAGGACCCATGTTGTCGAGCAGGATCCGCGGCGCGCCCGCCTCCAGCGCCTCGTCGACCTCGGCGCGCGTGCTGCACTCGACCTCGAGCGGCAGCGCGGGGAACAGCTCGCGCGCCGCCCGCACCGCGGCGCCGACGCCGCCCGCGAGCGTGGCGTGGTTCTCCTTGATGAGGACCATGTCGTAGAGGCCGGCGCGATGGTTGACCCCGCCGCCGGCGAGCACGGCCGCCTTCTCCAGCGCGCGCAGGCCCGGGGTCGTCTTGCGCGTGTCGAGGATCCGCGCGCCGGTGCCGTCGATCGCGCGCACGCAGCGCGCCGTCAGCGTGGCGACGCCCGACAGGCGCTGCAGGAAGTTCAGCGCCGTGCGCTCGGCACTCAGCAGCGCGCGCCCGTCGCCGGTGACGCGCAGCACCGCCGCGGGCGGCTCGCGCCAGGCGCCCTCGGGTCCGAGCCGCTCGATCGTCACGTCGGGGTCGAGCGCGCGAAACGCGGCCTCGGCGGCGTCGAGGCCGAAGACGACGCCCGCCGCCTTCTGCGTGATCGTCGCGACCGCGCGCGTGCCGGCGGGCACCGTCGCCTGCGACGTCACGTCGCCGTCACCGAGGTCCTCGTCGAGCGCGCGGCGGACGAGCTGTTCGAGCGGCTGCGCGTCAGGCATCACGGGCGGCGCAGGATACGGGCTGCGCGGTCGTCAAGATCGGTGCGGTGACCGGCGAGGACCTCGACAGATGGCTGCCGGATCCGCAGATCCGCACCCGTCACCGCCACGAGGCCGACGCCGAGCCGGCGCGGCTGTGGGCCGCGGCGCGCGCGTTGAGCCTCGACGACACCCGTTCGATCGGGCGGCTCGTGCGCTGGCGCATCCCCGGCGTGCCCGCCGGCCAGAGCTTCGAGGGCCTGCTGTCCAGCGAGCCGTTCACGGTCCTCGAGGAGGGCGACGGCTGGTCGGTCTCCGGCCTGTGCGGCCGCATCTGGACCCTGGCCCGCGACTACCCGCCGATCGGCGCCCCGCGCGACTTCCGCGAGTTCGACGAGTCGCGCAGCGTGCGCGTCCTGTTGGCGCACTGGGTCGAGCCGATCGCTGACGGGCGCAGCGCGATCGTCAGCGAGGCCCGCGTCGCGCCGACGGACCGCTTGGCGGCGGCGCGGCTGCGCGCGCTGTGGCTCGTCGTCGGCCCGTTCGAGCGCCTGATCGGCGCGGAGCCGATGACGCTTGCCGTCGCGCGGGCCGAGCGGCCCGAGTAGGGCCGAGTCCCGCTCAGCGCTCGACGACGGTCAGCTCGGGACGGGCTTGATGATCCGGTGCAAGCCGGCGGCGGCTCCTACTACGACCGTGATGCCCAGCCCGAGGATGACCTTGCGCTTCACGGGTCTCAAGGTACACGGCGAGCGGGTCCTCCTGGACCTGGCTGCTGCCGCGCTCCAGACCGGCGAGCGCGGTCTCGCCGCTGAACAGCGTCCGCCGCCCCCGGCGCACGACCAGTCGCACCTCGGACGCCAGGTACTGCGAGGCCGCGCCCGCGAGGTTGCGACGCTCGGCCGCGAGCGGGATCGGCAGCGCGTGCGCGGGGGTGCCGTTGGCGCGTCCCTCGAGCTCGATCGTGTGGCGCGCCGTGCGGGCGCGGAGGTTCCAGCCCTGCGGGCCGACCTCGACGCGCATCGGGTGCTGCGGGCGCACGGCGCGGATGACCTCGTCGCCGACGCGCACGACGAGCGACGTCGACAGCACCTGCGCGCGCCCGAGCCCGGCGCGGCCCCCGGCGAACGCGACGCAGACGTCCTCGCGCGCGAAGCCGTGCGCCTGCCCCCACCACCAGGCGGGCGGGAAGCCGCCGCGGCCCCAGTTCTTCTCGCCGTACACCGTCGCGCCGTCGAGATCGATCTCGCGACCGCCGATGCTGGCGCGGCCGCTGACCCGGCCTCCGAGCAGATGCGGGTGCCAGTACTGGCTCAGGCCGGGGATCGACTGCGCGACGCCGATGCCGCCGAACGCGCCACGCGGCCAGTGCACGGGCTCGTCGAAGCGCACGTCCAGGCCGGCCCCGGGGCCGAGGTCCACGTGCAGGCTCTCGGCGTCGGCGCGCATCGTCGTGGCGCCATCCTGACCGGCCCACACACCGATGCCGCGACGCTCACCCGAGGCGTGCTCGACCGCCGCCGAGCGCGAGAAGCCGCCCGGATGACCGGCCAACCCGACGGTCCCCCACGTCTCGCCCGAGCGGTCTCTATTGACGCCGGCGAGCACGATCAGGACCGTCCCCGACGGCACGTGCGTGATGCGCCAGAAGTAGCCCTCCATCGCGACGCCGTGATAGCCCCGCGGGTCCGCGAAGGGAAGGTCGGCGCCGGTTCGTCGGTAGAGGGCAAGCATCGTGGTTGTGTCGATCGTCGCAACCGCGCGCGCCCGACGTACCCATCTTCGCGCCACGTCCGCGCCCGGATCAGTAACGATGCGCACGTGGCGTCCGAGCGACTACCTGCCCTGTTTGTCGCCGGCGCACGCCCCCGCGCCTACATCGCCAGCCCGCTCGGCTTCTCGGAGGCCGGCCGCGCGTACTACGCCGAGCGCTACCTGCCCGCGCTGCGCGAGCACGTCGAGCCCGTCGATCCGTGGACGCTGTCTGAGCCGGAGGAGTTCGACGCGGCGCGCGAGGCCGGCCGTGAGCACGACTTCGGCATCGAGGTCGGACGCCGCAACGCCGAGGCGATCGCGGGCGCGCAGCTCCTGATCGCCCAGCTCGACGGGCAGGAGGTCGACGCCGGCACCGCGTCGGAGGTCGGCCACGCGGCGGCGCTCGGCCTGCCGTGCCTCGCCGTCCGCAGCGACCTGCGCGCAAGCGGCGAGCCCGGCATGCGCGTCAACCTCCAGGTCGAGGCGTTCATCGTGCTGTCGGGCGGCTTCGTCGCGGGCTCGCTGGACGAGCTCGTGGCGCGGCTCGCCGCGCTGCGCGGCGGCTGACGGCCGGTTGGGTCAGCCGCCGTCGAGCGACTCGGCGGCGCCGGTGAAGCTCTCGGGCTGCCCGCAGCGCGCGAAGCCGTAGGCCGCGGCGAGCAGCGACGCGCAGATCAGCAGCACGGCAACCGCGATGCCGCGCGTCACCGAATTACCGCGCCGCGGCCTTCAGCAGGTAGGCGCGCACGAACCCGTCGAGGTCGCCGTCGAGCACGCGACCGGTGTCGCCGACCTCGAAGTCCGTGCGGTGGTCCTTGACCATCGAGTACGGGTGCAGGACGTAGGAGCGGATCTGCGAGCCGAAGTTCACGTCCTGCGCCTCGCCCTTCTCCTTGGCGATCTCCTCGAGGCGGCGCTGCTCCTCGAGCGCGACGAGCTTGGAGCGCAGCATCTTCATCGCGGTCTCGCGGTTCTGCGTCTGCGAGCGCTCGTTCTGGCACTGCACGACGATCCCGCTCGGGCGGTGGGTGATGCGCACCGCCGAGTCGGTCTTGTTGACGTGCTGGCCGCCGGCGCCCGACGCGCGGTACGTGTCGACCTGGAGGTCGTCGGAGTCGATGACGACCTCGGCGGCGTCCTCGACGACCGGCGCCACCTCGACGCCGGCGAACGACGTCTGGCGGCGGTTGGCGGAGTCGAACGGCGACAGCCGCACGAGCCGGTGCACGCCCTTCTCGGCGCCATACAGGCCGTAGGCGTTCTCACCCTCGGCCTTGAAGGTCGCCGACTTGATGCCGGCCTCCTCGCCCGCGCTGACCTCGAGCAGCTCGACGTCGAAGCCGCGCTTCTCGGCCCACTTCATCTGCATCCGCAGCACCATCTCGGCCCAGTCCTGGGCGTCGGTGCCGCCGGCGCCGGCGTTGACGGTGACGAGCGCGTCGCCGTTGTCATAGCGCCCGGAGAACAGGCGCTGCTCCTCCAGCGCCTCAAGCCGTGCCTCGATCGAGGCGAGCTGCTCGGTGAGCTCGGCCGCGATCTCGTCATCCTCCTGCGCCATCTCGACGAGGCTGTCGAGATCGTCGACGTCGGCCTCGAGCGAGCGGAACTGCTCGAGGCGCTTGGACGCGCGGGCGTGATCGGCCGAGACCTTCGCGGCGGCGTCCTGGTTCTCCCAGAAGCCCGGCGCGGACATCTCGTCCTCGAGGACGGCTACGCGTTCGGCCAGCGAAGCTGGGTCAAAGATAGTCCGAGAGCAGGGACATCTGCGCCCGGATTGCCGCCAGGCGCTGGGGAGTGCTCTCCGATGACGTCGTGGCGGCCATGAACCCAGCATAGAGCGGACGCACGTGCAGGCCTTCGAACGGCGTGCTACGGACGAACGGCCGATCTGCCGATAGGTCGGGAGTGAAGGTCTCGGCCGCCACAGCCAGGCAGAAGCAGAAGACGGTCAAGAAGGTCTGCAAGCGCGTGCGGATCAAGCACACCAAGCGCTATCGGAAGGTCTGCACGACGAAGAAGAAGGCCAAGAAGAAGGTCGTCAAGCGCAAGCCCGTCGCGACGACGCCGAAGCCGGTCTCCGGCGCCCCCGTCGCGGTCCCGACGCCGGCGTCGCCCCCCGTCACGACGCCCCCCGAGCCGGGCCCGCCCCCGCCCGTCGTTCCGCCGCCCGCCGCGGGCGTTCCCGTCTACGGCGGCCCGTTCGGCGTCGCCCAGGCGCAGCGCCTGCTGTGGCGTGCGGGCTTCGGCCCGAAGCCCGGCGAGGCCGAGGCGCTCGCGCGGCAGGGCCTGCAGGCCGCGGTGCGCAGCCTCACCCGGCCGGTCGGCGCCGCGACGCTCGTCGGCGCGCCCGTCACGCTGGAGAACGGGACCCCCTTCGCCCCCTACGACGCCTGGGGCCACGACCAGCTGTGGTGGCTGGATCGCATGGTGCGCTCCGACCAGCCGCTCGTCGAGCGCCTGACGCTGATCCTGCACGACTGGTTCGCCACCTCGAACGCCGACGTCAACAACGCCGAGCTCATGATCGCCCAGAACGAGCTGCTGCGCTCGCACGCGCTCGGCTCGTTCGCGGATCTGCTGCGCGCGGTCACATGCAACCCGGCGATGCTGATCTTCCTGTCGGGGATCGAGAACCGCCGCAACGCGATCAACGAGAACTACGGCCGCGAGGTCATGGAGCTGTTCACCCTCGGCGCCGACCGCGGCGCCTACACCGAGACCGACGTGCGCGAGCTCGCGCGGGCGCTCAGCGGCTGGACGGCCGACTGGAACTCCAACGACGGCTGGGTGAACTTCCGCTTCGTCGCCAGACACGTCTCCCACTCTCGGCGCGCCGCTCGTCAAGCCGCCGGCGGTCTTCAGCGCGGGCCTGCTTCGGCCAGCCCGCCGTCGCGGCACCGGCGCTAGACGACTCACGCGTCGACGGCCTCGACCTGGCTCCGGCAACTCCGCCGGGCAGATGCTGTTCTACCCACCGAACGTCGCGGGCTGGAACGACCGTGCGTGGCTGGACACCTCGCGACTGTATGGGCGCTGGTACATCGCCAACCAGGTCCTCGCCGCCGACGAGCAGAGGTACGCCGACTACAGCGGCTCGACGGAGACCGGCTCCCAGGCGCTCGCGACCGCGATCGCGCACCTCGCCAACCCCACGCTGACGACCGAGTCGCGCGCCGTGCTGCAGGCGTTCGCCGACCTGCCGAAGTCCGGCGACGCCGACCTCACCGGCTTCCGCGCCCTACGCCAGAACGCGCTGCGACAGCTCGTCGCCACCTCTCCCGACTACCAGGTGTGTTGACCGCGTCATGTCCGACTGCTGCGACGACTTCACACGCTCGCACCTGCTGCGCGCGTCCGTGGCGCAGGCCGGGTCCGGCCTGCCCGTCGTCGAGCCCGGGATGCCGGTACCGGCCGGTACGGGGCTCACGCGGCGCTCGCTGCTGCTGCGCTCCGCGGGCCTCGCGCTGGCGGTCTACGGCGCCGGCCGGACACTGACGCCGCAGGCCTTCGAGGCGGCGGTCGCCGAGGCCGCGGGCGAGCAGAAGGTGCTCGTGTCGATCTTCATGGACGGCGGCGCCGACGCGCTCAGCCTGCTCGCGCCCGTCAACGACGCGCAGTACGTCGCGCTGCGCCCGAACCTGCGCATCCAGCCGGGCGCGGGGCCCGTGTTCGCGGGCGACTCGCGCCTGCACTGGCATCCGTCGGCCCAGGGCCTCAAGGACCTGTGGGACGACGCCGGCGTCGGGGTCGCCGTCGCACCCGCGATCGGCTACGACTCGCCGAACCAGTCGCACTTCACGTCGCGCCACTTCTGGGAGGTCGGCGCGACCGACCCCAACGCGACCACGGGCTGGCTCGGCCGCTATCTCGATCGCGTCGGCAGCCCGAACGTCCCGATCCAGGGCCTGAGCCTCGACTACGCGCTGTCGCCGCAGCTCGCGACGCAGTCGGTGGCGGTCGCCGCGACCGGCGACGTCGACAACTACACGTTCTGGGCGCGCGGCGTCTGGGGCGAGGTGCAGGACCGCATGCTCGACGCCTACGGAGTGCTCGGCGAGGCCGCCTCGAGCGATCCGATCACCGCACAGGCGCGCCAGGCGCAGGCCAACACCGCCGAGCTTCGCGAGAACCTCGAGTCGATCGTCGACGGCACCCCGGCGGGCGCGAGCTACCCGGCCGCGGCGAGCGACTTCAAGGATCGCCTCCAGTCGGTCGCGCGTCTGCTCGCGACGACGACCGCCGCCGGTGCCCTACCGGTGCGCTGCGTCACGCTCAACGCGCAGGGCGGCTACGACACGCACGCAAACCAGGCGACGCAGTTCTCCGCCAACCTGCTCGCGACCGCCGGCAACCTCCGCGCGTTCTGGCGCGACCTCGAGCTGCGCGGCCTGGCGGACCGCGTCGTCATCACGCTGTGGAGCGAGTTCGGGCGCCGCGCGCAGGAGAACGGCTCCGGCACCGACCACGGCGCGGCCGGCACCGCGTTCGTCATCGGCAAGGACGTCAAGCAGGGCCTCATCGGCGAGTTCCCCGGACTCCTGTCCGGAAGCGGCCTGGATCCCTACGGCAACGTCCGCGCGACCTCGGACTTCCGCGGCATGTACTGCTCGCTGCTGGAGCAGTGGTTCGACACGGAGGCGGCGGGCATCATCCCGTCCGCGGGCTCGTTTGCGCGTCCCGTTCTCTTCTGAGTCGGATCGGCCGGGCGTGGCTCGTTCCAGACCCGCATACGTGTCCCAGGACGAACCGACCCCTGCGCGCCTCGTCGCGCTCGCGATCGCGCTTGTGCTCGCGCTCGCTGCCGGCGGCGCGTTCGGCGTGGCGGCGACGTCCGGGGCGGTCGCGGCGCCCTCGGCCGCAGCAAAGCACCGCGCCGCCGCGAAGCAGCGCGCGACCGCGAAGCGGGTGAAGACGCCGACATGCACGAAGCGCCGGCGCGTGCGGCCGCGCCGCTGCCGCCCCGGCTACCGGATGTCGGCCAAGCGCCTGAGCCCGCTCAACGGCCTGTCGAGCAGCGCCGCTCCCGGCCCCGGCGCGCCGCCCACCGCGACCCAGGCCCCGCCCACCACGCCGGCTCCCGGCAGCCCCGCGATCCCGCCACCCCCGACGCTCGTCCCCAGCACGCTCGGTGCCAACGCCTACGACATGAGCGGCTTCGTCCTGCGTCTGACGAAGACGACGGTCCCCGCGGGCAACCTGACCGTCTTCTTCACGAACCACGACGTCTCCGATCACAACCTGTGGATCGAGAGCCCGTCCGGCGGCGTCGAGCGCATCAGCGATGTCGTCGGCCTCAACGGCTCGGTGAACAGGACGGTCGCCGTGACGCCCGGCACCTGGCGGCTGTTCTGCTCGCTGCCCGAGCACGGGGCGATGACGCGCGACCTGACCGTCACCGCATAACGGCGACGCCCACTCGCCAGAATGCGCGGATGGACCCGTTCGCCGTCCTCGAGCTGACGCCCGACGCCACGCTCGAGGAGGCGACCGAGGCATACAAGCGCCTGGCCAAGCAGTGGCATCCCGACGTCATGGGCGTCGAGGGGCAGGCCCGGATGATCGAGATCAACGTCGCCTACGAGCTGCTGCGCGCGGCGCACCGCCCGCGCCCGCCCGGCGCCCCGCCGTCCGTCGCGACGCGGCTGGCCGGCCGCGCGGTGCCCGGCGCGTGGCTGTCGGATGCGATGCGCGGCGCGCTCGGGCCGGAGCTCTTGAGCGTGCTCGAGCCGCAGGAGCGCATCGACCTCGTGACGCCGACCGCGACGTGGGCGAGCCCGAGCACGCTGCTGGCGATCACCGATCGGCGGCTGCTGTGGGTGCTCGACGACGCGGTCTCACATCGCGTGCGGATGCTGCGCTTCCGCGACGTGGCGCAGACCGAGCAGGGCCCGATGCGGCTGCGCCGCTCGCGCTCGCAGCTGCGCGTGCAGCCGCGCTACGGGCGCCGGCGCTGGACGTTCTCGGACCTGCGCCCGGCGACGGCGACGGCCATCGCTCGATTCGTGCGGGAGGGGATGCACCTCAAAGCGGGCTGACGCGACGCAACGCCAGAACTTGGCGCGTATCCGCAGCGGGCTCCGACGATCTACTCGTCGGTGACCGCGATCGCCGCACGGGTCCCGCGGCCGGCCCCCGGGACGTGGCATTCGTCATGGACGGGCCAACGCCGCTAGGCGACGTGCCGAGGCCTGCCACGCCGAGAGCTTGCGCAGCGCCGTGCTCACCGCCCGGCGCCGCCTTCCGCGAGGCGGCGGAGCGCGTCCCTCGCGGCGGCCGTAGCCGGCCGGCCAGCGACTGGGAACCGGTCGGGCACCCAGCTACTGCCGCGCAGGTTGGCTGCGCGAGTGGGGCCTGAAGGATCAATAAGCCGGGGACCCGGCCCGCGCGATGCCGGGCACGGCGGGGCCGAACGCCGCGGGCAGCGCCTCGCCGAACGTCAAGATCACGGTGTCGGGTGAGACGGGCAGCTCGAGCAGCGAGCGCTCTCGCGTCAGGATCTCCTGCGGCACGAGGTCGACGATCCACAACGACTCGGGGCCGCCGAACTCCAGCGTGAACTGCCGGCAACTGCCACACGGCATCGCGCCCGCTACGTAGACGACCTCGAGCAGACCCAACCGCGGCGGCTGGCCGCTCATCTGCAGGGCCGCCAGCACCGCGACCTCCTCGGCGTGCTTCGTCAGGGAGAAGTTCACGTTCTCGACGTTCGAGCCCGCGCCGATCGCGCCGTCGACCGTTCGCGCCGCGGCGAGCACGAGGAAGCCCGAGTACGGCGAGTAGTTGAGGCTGCGCGCGGCCTCGGCCGCCTGCCGCAGCGCCACGAGCCCCTCCGCCGTGATCTCCATGCAATCACGGTAGCCGATGACCGCGACGGATCCGGACCGGGGGTTAGACTCCCGCAACCGTGGCCGATATCGGTGAGTTACACCTACGGAGTTCACGGTGGGTCGATCGGCGTGTCGACAGATTTGAGTTCGCCGGGCTGACGACCATCAGGCATTCCATCACGTTGACGGTAGACCTCAATAGAGTCGGGGACACGCGTCGAGTCACGCTTCCGATTGGCCTGTTCGGTCGCGAACGCCCGCCCAGCCAGGTCACGGACGGCGCGGGCGAGATCGTCCGGCATCTGCCAATCGACGATGCCAACGAGCGCTTCAGGCGTGAGATCTCACGGCGGCTGCTCGAGGTGGTGTCGCCTGATACGGACATCGACACCCCGCTCGACGAGATCCAACGTCATCGGGCGGATGGATGCGCACGCCTCGGCAACGAGCGCGGCGACTTCGATGGCTACGCTTTGCTCGCTGCGGAGCGCTGGGGTTGCCCCGCCGTCGGCGATCTGCTGCGCGAACTCGCCGCGGCCAACGGCCCGCGTCCGCTGGTCGCCGATGTCGTGCGACTGCTGTTCGATTGGCAGAATTGCGATCCGCTCCTGGTCGAGGTATCTCGTGACCGTGCCAGTCATGCCACCTTGACGATCGCCTTCGACGAGGAATTGGGTCCGTGGTTCTCACCCTGGGATCGCCGCCGGCTGGCGCTGGGCCGGTTGGATTGTGATGCGCCGTTGGACGACCGGCCCTACGCCGCGCTCGTGAGCCGCGGGGGCCCGTTTCAACAGGACCTCAATCAGCTCGTGCCACGCCGTCCGCTCCTATGGCCTTCCCGATCTCGGTCAGCGTGGCTACGGGTCCGCGGTCAGTGGGACGTGCGCCACCTGATGTGGCACGTGGCGTGGGAGCAGTGGGCGGTGGCCGCGGTCGAGCGTCACATCGAGGTCATCGTGCCGCCCGAGCTCGTCGTCGTACGGTTGCGCTCGGCGCGGCCCGACCGCCCGACGCCGGAGTTCGCCAGCCAGGTCGGTCTGCGTGCGCACATCACGCTCCTGCCCGAGAATCGCGCGTCGCCGGAGCTCATGTCCGTGGTGCTGTGCCACCACGGACGCGAGGGCTGGATCGCCGGCGGGCTCATCGCCGTGTTGACCGGCATCCTGCTTGTCCCGGCCGTCTGGCTCGAGTTCGGTCGCCTCGACAAGCAGGTCGATGCCGCCGCCACGGTGATCCTCCTCGGACCGGCGTTCACGACGGGACTGCTCTCGACCCGTGCCACGAGCGAGATCGCGGACGCGCTGCTGGTCGGCCTGCGCCGGCTGTTGGCGTTCAGCGCCGTGTGCATCGCGCTGTGCGCCGCGGTTCTCGTGGCCGTACCGACGCCCATGGCGCCGATCGCGGTGTCGGTCCTCGGCGGGCTTCTCATCATGGTCGGAGCCGTGCTCTTGGACGGCGCCCGTCGATCGCGATCGCTGCAGCGCGAGTCTCAGGAGCGGGAGCGACGTCAAGAGTTCCGCTCGGGCCAACCGAAGCTGGCGGCCTGCGACGGCCGCCAGCGTACGCCGCGGCCGGATCGTTTCATCGTCAGCGGAGAGGGTGAGCGCATGCCATGGGGATGGCTGGAGGTCCCTGGCGGGAGGGCCGTCGACCTCGAGCCGCCTCCGCTGGGGAGGCACCCCGAGCGCGAGGAGGACAAGCTCTACTGGAGCTCGGTAGTTGGACCGCCACCGAATCCGGTCGCGATTCCGAATCTCATCGCGTTCGCGCGCGCGGCCGCGAATAGCCGCGACGAGACTCGCGCGCTCTAGAACATGGCGCTCTGACAGGCATGCGCTGGATCGTCGACGGGATGAACGTCATCGGCTCGCGCCCCGATGGCTGGTGGCGCGACCGCCACGCCGCGATGGTGCGGCTTGTCGACCTGCTCGAGCGCTGGGCCGCCGACAGCGGCGAGGACGTCACGGTCGTCTTCGAGCAGCCGCCGCGGCCGCCGATCCGATCGACGGTGATCGCGGTCGCCCACGCCAAGCGCGCGCGGGCGAACTCCGCCGACGACGAGATCGTGCGGCTCATCGCGATCGCCGGCGACGCGCATGACGTCCGCGTCGTCACGTCCGACGGCTGGCTCGCCGACCAGGTCCGCGCCGCCGGCGCCAGCGTCGAGCCCGCGCACGCGTTTCGCAACGGCCTCGACTGAGCGAGGCTCAGCGGTCGGCGCGCAGGAACGTCAGCACGGCGAGCACGCGGCGGTGGTCGTCGTTGGAGGCCGGCAGGTCGAGCTTGCCGAAGATGCTCGACACGTGCTTCTCGATCGCGCCCGACGTCACGACGAGGTCGCGGGCGATCGCGGCGTTCGTGCGACCCTCGGCCATGAGGTTCAGCACCTCCCGCTCGCGCGGCGTGAGCGCGCCGAGGCCGGCGTCGTCGCCGTCCGCCGAGCGCGTGCGCATGAGCTCGGCGACGACCTCGCGATCGAGCGCCGTTCCGCCGCCCGCGACGCGCTCGATCGCCTCGACGAACGCCCGCACCTCGCCGACGCGCTCCTTGAGCAGGTAGCCGACGCCGCCGGTGCCGGAGGCCAACAGCTCCTGCGTGTAGACCGGCTCGACGTACTGCGACAGGATCAGCACCCCGAGCCCCGGGTGGCGCTCGCGGGCCTCGATCGCGGCGCGGACGCCGTCGTCGGTGAACGTCGGCGGCAGCCGCACGTCGACGATCGCGACGTCCGGCTTGTGGCCGGCGACGATCCGCAGCAGGCCGGGCGCGTCGTCGGCCTGCGCGACGACGTCGACCCCGCGCTCGCGCAGCAGCGCGACGATGCCCTCGCGCAGCAGCGCGTTGTCCTCCACGATCACGACGCGCATGGCAGCTCCGCGCGGATCATGGTGGGCCCGCCCGCGGGGCTCGTGACGCGCAGCGTGCCGTCGATCGCCTCGACGCGATGGCGCAGGCCCTCCAGGCCCCCTCCCTGCGGATCGGCCCCGCCCGGTCCCTCGTCGGTCACCTCGACGACGAGCCGCTCCGAGTCCCGCGTGACGACGACGGTCGCGGCGGCGCCGCCGGCGTGCTTGGCGACGTTCGTCAGCGCCTCGGCGACGACGAAGTAGGCGGCGGTCTCGACGACCGGAGGCGGGCGCCCGTCGTCGAAGACGTCGACGGTCACCGCCATCGGCGCGCGTACGCCGAGCGCCTGCACGGCGGCGCCGAGCCCGCGGTCGGTCAGCACCGGCGGGGCGATCCCGCGGGCGAGGTCGCGCAGCTCGCCGATCGCGGCACCGGCCTCCTCGCGGGCACGCCGCACGAGAGCCGCGACCTCCGGGCGGTCGGCGAGCTGCTCCTCGGCGCGGCCCACGAGCATGCTCAGCGAGACGAGCCGCGCCTGCGCGCCGTCGTGCAGGTCGCGCTCGATACGCCGCAGCTCGGCTGCCTGCACGTCGAGGGCGCCGCGGCGCGTGCGGGTGAGCTCGTCGACGCGCTCGGCCAGCTCGCGCTCGCGGTTCGGGCCGAGGCGGTCGCGGAAGACGACCAGCGCGTGGATGCCGAGCGGGATGCCGAGCCCGAACGCGGCCCAGAAGGGCCAGAACGCCCCGCCGCCGGCGAGCGCCCAGACGATCGTGAGATAGCCGGCGACGACGCACCACAGCTCGGCGTGGACCCGGACGCCGCGCCCGCGGATCGCCGGTGCGCGCCGCGCCCGGCGGATGACGACGTGGATCGCGAGCGGCGCGGCGATCCCGAGCCAGACCCATGCCGGCCAGAAGTATCCGAGCCCGCTGCCGACCCAGACGATCGCCATCAGCAGCGCGACGAACGCGGTCAGCGAGACGTGCAGCGACAGGGCGACCTCGGGATCGAAGCGCCGCTTCGCGCTCGCGGCCTCGGTGTCGGCGGCGGTCGTGCGCACCCCGTCATCATCGCCGTGCAGCAGCGTGACCGCGAGCCCGCTCTCGGCGAGCGCGCAGACCCGCAGCGCGCCGATCGCGACGATCGCGAGCGGCACGGCGAGCACGGCGAGGGCGAAGGCCTCCCACAGCTCGTCGGCGTGCCAGATCCCGATGTCGGCGCCGTGCGGCAGCGACCAGTACCAGGCGGGCAGCGTCGCTACGCCGGCGGCGAGCAGGACGAGCCCGATCCCGATGCAGCCCAACGTGAAGCCCAGCACGGAGTGCAGGACGAGCCAGACGAAGTCGCGCGACGTCTGCGGGTCACGCAGCGTCGATCCCAGCAGCCCACGCAGGCCCTTGCCCTGCGCCCGGTAGACCGCGCGCACCGGCCGGCCCAGCAGCCACGCGGCGTTGCGCCGGTCGAGCTCCGCGGTCCAGCGAAACGCGATCGCCGAGGCGACGACGACCGGCAGCCCGACGATGAAGATGACCAGCGACAGCGACAGCGTCAGCCCGGTGATCCAGACGGTGAGGGCGAGCGAGCTCGTGAGCACGCCGGCAGCCAGGTAGACGGTGTCGCGAGCGGCCTGCTGGAGCGTGCGGCGTACGAGGCCCGGCGCGGCGGCGGTGGCGGTGTTCGGCTCCATGGCGGGCACGATCGCACGCGGTGAGGGCGCCGTCATGGGTGCTGCGCACCGTCTGCCGGGCTGCCGGCCCCCGTCCTAGGACTACGGATAGCCCCCGCCACGAACCCGGGCCGACTCCGCGCGAGAGGGTGTGTCGTTCTGATCCCCCGGCGGGGACTGGATCGACACACCCCCGCTGCTCGCGTCAGTCGAAGGCGTCGATCCAGGTCAGCACCTGGCTGCTCGCGCCGATCGTCAGCGGCACCGCACGCGAGCGCCGGCGCACGCTCGGGTGGCTCGTCAACGCGGCGCGCACGACCTCGGAGATCTCGCCGATCTCCTTGCGCGGCGGGCGCTCGTCCGCGCGCAGCACGATCCCGGTCGAGACGAGGTGCACGGCCGTGTCGAACATCGAGGCGGGCTCGGGCTCGCGCAGCTCGACGTCATAGCCGTGCGCGCGCAGGCCATCCGCCACGCTCGCGGCGAGCGGCGTGTCGCCGCCCGCGGTGTTGTCGACGATGAGACGCATGCCTCCCATGATTATGGCCCGGGTAAATGCGGCGCAAACGTCCGGTTGAGATCTCGCGAAGCGCCTACACCGACATCAGCTGCTGCATACGGTCGCGATCGAACGTCTCGGTCGGGCCGCTCGCGACGATCCGCCCGACGTCCATGACGGCGTACGTGTCCGCGAGGCGCATCGCGAAGTCGACGTACTGCTCGACGAGCAGGATCGACATGCCGTCGTGTTTGAGGTCGGCGATCGCGTCCTCGATCTCGAGGATGATCGACGGCTGGATGCCCTCGGTCGGCTCGTCGAGCAGCAGCAGCTTGGGCTTCGTCACGAGCGCGCGGGCGATCGCGAGCTGCTGCGCCTCGCCGCCGCTGAGGAAGCCCGCCGGGCGGTCGAGGATCTTACGCAGGCGCGGGAAGCGCTCCAGCGCGGCCTCGATGTCGTCGGGACCCGACTTCTCGGACGCCTCCGAGACGACGCGCAGGTTCTCGAACACGGTCAGGTAGGGAAACGCCTCGCGGCCCTGCGGCACGTAGGCGATGCCGGCCTTCGTGCGGTCATACGGCGCGCGCTTGGTGATCTCCTTCCAGCTCAACGAGATCGTGCCGGACCTCACCGGCTGCAGCCCCACGATCGTCTGCAGCAGCGTGCTCTTGCCGACGCCGTTTCGCCCCATGAGGCAGCACAGTCCCCCCTCCGGCACGTCGAGCGAGACCCCGAAGATCACCTGCGTGGGGCCGTAGGCGACCTCGAGGTCCCTGACGCTGAGGATCGGCGGCGGGTCGACGTGCGCGCCCGGATCCTGCGGGCGCAGCGGCGTGTCGTCGTCGGCGACCTTCATGCGACCACCTCGGCGGCGCCGCGGGCGTCACGCGGGCGCCCGAGGTAGACCTCGCGCACGGTCTCGTCGCTCTGCACCTCGGCCACGGTCCCCTCGGTCAGGATCTTGCCCTCGTGCATGACGGTCACCTTGTGCGCGAAGCGGCGCACGAAGTCCATGTCGTGCTCGATCACGAGCACGGTCGTGCCCTCGAGCGCGATCTTCGTGATGAGCTCGCCGGTCCGCAGGCGCTCGCGCTGGGTCATGCCGGCGACCGGCTCGTCGAGCAGCAGCAGCCGCGGCTTCTGGACGAGCACCATCGCCACCTCGAGCCACTGCTTCTGGCCGTGCGACAGCGAACCGGCCTGCGCGTCGGTGTGCTTGGCGAGGTTGACGGCCTCGAGCATCTCGGCGACGTCGTCGGAGACGCCCCTGCGCCGGCGCAGCAGCGAGCGGAACGGAAGCCGGAACGACGCGGCCAGGTCGACGTTCTCGAGCACCGTCAGCTCGTCGAAGACCGAGGGCTTCTGGAACGTGCGGCCGATCCCGGCACGCACGATCGCGTGCTCCTTCCTGCCGACGAGCTCCTCGCCGGCAAACCTGATCGAGCCGCTCGTCGGGCGCACGAGGTTCGTGATCGAGTCGATCAGCGTCGTCTTGCCGGCCCCGTTGGGCCCGATGACGAAGCGCACCTCGTGCTCCTGCAGCGTCAGGTCGAGGCCGTCGATCGCGTGGAACGCATCGAACGCGACGACGAGGTCGCGGATCTCGAGCAGGACCTTGGTGTCGTCGCTCATGTGACCTCGTTCGTTCGCGCGGGCGCCGTGACCTTCGTCTTGGTCTTGGCCTCCGGGGCAAGGGTCCGGCGCCGGCCGCCGGGCATCGGCATCCGCGGGCCGAGGCGCTTGACGTGGTCGACCGCACCGGCGATCCCGTTCGGGAGGAAGAGGATCACGACGACGAACAGCAGGCCCTGGAGGTACAGCCAGCCCGACGGGAACTGCTCGGAGATGCTCGTCTTCGCCCAGTTGACGATGACCGCCCCCGCCGCCGCCCACGCGATCACGAGGCGACCGCCGAGCGCGACCCAGATGACCATCTCGATCGACGGCACGATGCCGAGCAGGGCGGGCGAGATGATCCCGACGACGGGGACGAACAGCGCGCCCGCGAGCCCGGCCATGCCGGCCGCCAGCACGTACGCCACGAGCTTGATGCGCGCCGGGTCGTAGCCGAGGAAGCGGACCCGGTCCTCGTCGTCGCGGGAGGCGATCAGCAGGCGCCCGTAGCGCGCGAGCACGAGCGACCGCGTCAGCAGGAACACGAGCAGCAGGACGACGACGACGACGAAGTAGAGGATCCGCTGGTCGCCGGCGTCGACGACCGACAGCCCGAAGAAGGTCTGGAAGTTCGTCAGCCCGTTCGTCCCACCGGTCAGCGAGAGGTTGCCGACGATGACGATGACGAACGCGGCGGCGAGCGCCTGGCTGAGGATCGCGAAGTACGCGCCGCGGATGCGCTGGCGGAAGACGGCGGCGCCCAGCAGCGCGGCGATCGCCATCGGCAGCAACATCGCCATCGGGACGGCGAACCACGCGTGGGTGAACGGCTTCCAGAGCGTCGGCAGGGACGTGTACTTGCCGCTGTAGCTGAGGATGTCGGGCAGGTTGCCCGGCCCGGCGTCGACGATCTTCATGTGCATGCCCATGCAGTAGCCGCCGAGCCCGAAGAACAGGCCCTGGCCGAGCACGAGCATGCCGCCCTGGCCCCATGCGAGGCCGATCCCGACGGCGATGATCGCGAAGCACAGGAACTTCGCCAGCAGCGACAGGCGGAAGTCCGACAGCACCGCCGGCGCGATCAGCAGCAGCGTGACCGCCATCAGCGCGAAGCGCGCGACGAAGCCCGACGGCCTGATCTGCCTGGTCGGCAGCAGCTTGGCGATCGAGCTCACGACTGCAGCCCGCGGCGCTGCTGGACGACGATGCCCTGCGGTCGCCACTGCAGGAACGCCACGATCAGCAGGAACACGCCGGCCTTGGCGATGCTCGTCGTCGTGTTGTACTCGATGAACGAGTTCGCCATCCCGAGCGCGAGCGCGGCGATGATCGCTCCGCGCAGCTGGCCGAGCCCGCCGACGATGACGACGAGGAAGGCGTCGATGATGTACGCCAGACCGAGCGTCGGCCCGACCGGCCCGAGCAGCGTGATGCCGACGCCGGCGAGGCCGGCGAGACCCGAGCCGATGAAGAAGGTGGTGCGGTCCACGCGCGTCGTGCGCACCCCGCTGACGGCCGCCAGCGGCCGGTTCTGCATCACCGCGCGCATCCGCCGGCCGGCCGGCGTGCGCTGCATGTAGACGGCGATCGCGGCGACGACGATCAGGACGACGCCGATGATGAACAGTCGCGGATAGGACATGTCGACGCCGGCGACGGTCACGCCGCCGTCGAGGAACGACGGTGAGTCGACGTTGACGTTCTGCGCCCCGAACAGGTCGCGCGCCGCCTGCTGGAGCATGAGGCCCACGCCCCAGGTCACGAGCAGCGTGTCCAGCGGCCGGCCGTAGAGCCGGCGGATGACGAGGAGCTCGAGGATCAGCCCGAGCGTCCCGGCGACGATGAACGCGGCCGGCAGCGCGAGACCGAAGGCAACCGTGATCGCCCCGGTCCCGAGCGCCGTCTGCAGCACGTAGGTCGTGTACGCGCCGGCCATGATGAACTCGCCGTGCGCCATGTTGATCACGTTCATCTGGCCGAACGTGAACGTCAGTCCCAGTGCGATCAGCAGCAGGATCGACGCGATGCTGAGCCCAACGAACAGCTCGCTGAGGATGACTTCCATCGCGTGAATCCCGCCGCGTTCTCGCTCGCTCCTACAGGCCCTTGGCCCAGTCGTACGTCTTCAGGAACGGATCGGGCTTGATCGGCTCCTTGGACCCGCCGACCTCGTCGATGAGGCCGTTGGGCTGGAGCTTGCCGATGCGCGCGGTCTTGTAGATGTGCTGGTTCTCACCATCGACCGTGACCTTGCCCTCGGGCGCCTCGAACACGAGGCCCTTGGACGCCGCCTTGACCTTCTCGACGTCGGTGCTGCCGGCCTTCTCGACCGCCATCGCCCACAGGTGGACGCCGACGTAACCGGCCTCGATCGGGTCGTCCGTCGGGCGGTCGGCGCCGTACTTCGCCTTGTACGCCTTGACGAACGCCTCGTTCGCCGCGCCCGGAGTGGTCTGGTAGTAGTTCCACGCCACGTACTGGCCGACGATGTTCTTGATGCCGACGCCGCGGACCTCGTCCTCCGCCGTCGAGACCGAGATGACCGGCAGCTTCTTGGCGTCCAGGCCCGAGTCGTGGAACTGCTTCCAGAACGCGACGTTGGAGTCGCCGTTGATCGTCTGGAAGACGGCGTCCGGCTTGGCCTGCTTGATCTTGTTCACCGTCGTGGCGTAGTCGGTGTTGCCGAGCGGCGAGTACTCCTCACCGACGATCTGCATGTTGTGCGCCTTGGCCCAGGCCTTGATCTCCTTGTTGGCCGTGCGCGGGAAGACGTAGTCCGAGCCGACGAGGAACAGCTTCTTGACCTTGAGCTTGTCCTGGAGGAACTCGAGGCCGGGGATGATCTGCTGGTTCGTCGTCGCGCCGGTGTAGAAGATGTACGGCGACGCCTCGAGGCCCTCGTACTGGACGGGGTAGTACAGCAGCGCCTTGTTGCGCTCGAAGACGGGCAGCATCGCCTTGCGGCTGGCCGAGGTCCAGCCGCCGAACGTCGCGGCGACCTTGTCGGTCGAGATGAGCTTCTGCGCCTTCTCGGCGAAGGTCGGCCAGTCCGAGGCACCGTCCTCGACGACGGGCTTGAGCTGCTTGCCGAGGACACCGCCGGCCTTGTTGATCTCGTCGATCGCCAGCAGCTCGGAATCACGCACCGAGATCTCGGAGATCGCCATCGTCCCGCTGAGGGAGTGCAGGATCCCGACCGGAATCGTGTTCCCGGTGGACGGCGCCGACGCCTTCGTCGTGGTGTCGTCGCTGCTGCCACAGCCCGCGACACCAACTGCCAACGCGACGATCCCCAGGGCAAGGAACTGCACGGCCCTGCGGCCGGCATTGGGACGAATCATGGAACCCCCTCCACATTTGCGCACCGCCCGCGTTTCGGGCGCGTGATCGAGGGGTACGGTACGTCGCGCCCTCAGGCCCCCGATATGGACCTGCGGCGAAGAATCCCGCGCGACCGTTCGCCACTTTGGAGGCCGTTGGCGCGCGTCCGCCGCGCCGCATCAGGCGGCCTACGGGTAGCGCGCGCGAAGGCCCATGACGTCGCCCTTGGCGAGCGTGCGGGCGGCCGTCGATCCGGCCGAGATCGACGGGTACATCGTCAGCGCGCTGCTCGACGAGGCGTGCCCGAGCCCGATCCCGTGGCCGGACTCGTGCGTCGCGACGGACTCGAAGTCGTAGGCCCCCGCGGCGCCGACGTTGGACCACGTGAAGGAGTCGCTGAAGCGCTGGTCGGTCTCGGTGGCACGGCCGGCGGCGTCCGTGAACAGCCATGTGCACGCGAGCGCGCCGGCGCAGCCCACGGCCGCGAGATCGCCGCGGTCGGTGATCGACTGGCCGTCGGCATAGGTGTGGATGCCCGCGCTCGTCGAGCCGAGGTGGTGCGAGCTCAGGGTCGTGATGTCGTTGAGCCCGCAGCCGTTGTACGTCGTGTCCCAGTTCGTGTGGCCGTCGACGATCGACGCGACCGACGTGTCGTTGTAGTTGAACTTGCTGCGGTTGATGCGGTAGTCGTAGGTGCGACTCGCCCAGGCGCCCACCCAGAGCGTGTACTGCGCGTTCGTGCAGGCGTCCGTGGCGGTGGCGGCGGACACACCGGACGCGGCCAGCGGATCGACGCCGTCAGCGGACGCGGACTCGGACGCCGGCACCGGTGCCGCGGCCGAGCGCGGCGCGGTCGGCTGCAGCATCGTTGCCCGCAGGCCGTCGCGGTCGGCGCGGAAGGCGGCCGCCCAGCCGGGCTCGGTGGGATCGCCGTAGAGCGCCGCGACGCGCACGCCCGGCGCCTCGGTCTCGGTCGGGACGAGCGTCAGCCCGCCGTCGGGGTCGCGGATCGGAGACACGGTCTGGCTGACGAGCACGCCCCCGCCCGGGGCGCAGCGCGTCACCTGATATCCGCCGGTCGCGTCGAAGCGCGTGACCTCGGTCGCGCCGTCCGCCCGCGCGGCGCGGGCGATGCTCACGGCGGGTGTGGTGTCGGGTGCGCTACAGCTTGGCGGCGCGGCCGCTGCTGCGGGCGCGAGGATCGGCGGGCTCGCGAGCGCGAGGACGGCGGCGGCCGGCAGCAGGGACCGCAGGCGCCGTGAGCGCGGAAGCGTGGCAGGAGGCATGCCATGACTATCGGCCGCGGCCGCCGAGACCTCGACATGTTGGACGGATCGTCTAGATGGCGCGCGGCCGAGGCCGCGCTACGCGCCGTGGCACTTCTTGAACTTCTTGCCCGATCCGCACCAGCAGGGATCGTTGCGACCGACCGTCTCCTCGTCGCTGAGGACGCGCTGCTGGACCGGCGGGGCGATCTCGAACTCCTCGTCCTCGAGGACCTCGCCACCCGCCGCCGCGACGGCGAGCGCGCTCGGCTGGCCCTGGCTGCCCCCGGAGTACGAGACGCGGCCCGGGCTCGTCGACGTCCCGCTGGGCTCGTAGCGCTGCTCGGGCGCCTCCTCGTCCTCCTCGACGGCCTCGACCTCGAGGTTGTAGATCATCCGCGTGAAGTCGACCCAGATCGTGGCCATGAGGTCCTCGAACAGCGTGAAGGCCTCGTTCTTGTACGCGACGATCGGCTCGATCTGGGCGAACCCGCGCAGGTGGATGCCCTCGCGCAGGTAGTCCATGTCGTACAGGTGCTCGCGCCACCGCTGGTCGATGAACTGCAGCAGCACGAAGCGCTCGACCGCGCGCATGAGCTCCTCGCCGAGCTCCTCCTCGCGCTCGTCGTAGAGCCGGACCGCCTCGCCGTGGAGCTTGCCGATCAGCTCCTCGCGGTCGGTGTGCGTGCTGATCAGCTCGCCCGCGTCGAGATCGGCCGGGAAGATGTCCTCGAGCGCGGTCCGCAGGCCGGGGACGTCCCAGTCCTCGATGAAGTCCGACGGCGTGAACTCGGCGACCGTGCGCGCGACGACCGTGCCGATCTCCTCGCGCGCCGCCGCGCTCATGTCCTTGCCCTCGAGGATCTCGTCGCGGTACTTGTAGACGATCCGTCGCTGCTCGTTCATGACGTCGTCGTACTCGAGCACGCGCTTGCGCTGTAGGAAGTTCTGCTCCTCGACCTTCTTCTGCGCCTTCTCGATCTGCTTGGAGAGCATGCCGGCCTCGATCGGCTCCTCGCGGCCCTCCTCGTCGACCGTCCCGAGGCGGTCGAGGATCTTGTAGATCCGGTCGCCGGCGAAGAGGCGCACGAGGTCGTCCTCGGCGGACAGGAAGAAGCGCGACTCGCCGGGGTCGCCCTGGCGGCCGGCGCGGCCGCGCAACTGGTTGTCGATGCGGCGCGACTCGTGGCGCTCGGTGCCGACGATGTAGAGGCCGCCGGCGTCCAGCACGGTCTGCTTGTCGGTCTCGACGCGCGCTTCGATGCTCGGCAGGATCTGCTTGAAGTGCTCGTCGTAGTCCGGGTCGCCCGGCTTCAGGCCGAGCGTCCTGGCGATCTCCGTCTGGGTCAGGTGCTCGGGGTTGCCGCCGAGCTTGATGTCGACGCCGCGGCCGGCCATGTTCGTCGCGATCGTGACCGCGCCCGGCTGGCCCGCCTCGGCGACGATCTCGCCCTCGCGCTCGGCGTACTCGGGCTTGGCGTTGAGGACCGTGTGCTTGATCTGGTGGCGCTTGAGCTCCTCGGACAAGAGCTCGGAGACCTCGACGGAGACGGTGCCCACGAGCACGGGCTGGCCCTTGGCGTGGCGCTCGACGATCTCCCGGCTGACCGCGTCCCACTTGCCGGTCTTGGTCTTGTAGACCTGATCGTTCTTGTCCTGGCGGACCATGCTGCGGTTCGTCGGGACGGACACGACGGACAGCTTGTAGATCTTCATGAACTCGGTCGCCTCGGTGAGAGCCGTACCGGTCATGCCGCCGAGCTTCTTGTAGAGGCGGAAGTAGTTCTGCAGCGTGATGGTGGCGAGCGTCTGGCTCTCCTCCTGGACGAACACGCCCTCCTTCGCCTCGACGGCCTGATGCAGGCCCTCCGACCAGCGCCGGCCCTCGAGGATGCGGCCGGTGAACTCGTCGATGATCTTCACCTCGCCGTCGATGACGGCGTAGTCGACGTCGCGCTTGTACAGCGACTCGGCCTTGAGCGACTGCTGCAGGTGGTTGACGAGCGGGCCGTTCTCGGCGCGGTACAGGTGCGTGATGCCGAGGAACTTCTCGGCCTTGGCGACGCCCTGCTCGGTGACCGAGACGGTCTTGTGCTTCTCCTCGAACTCGAAGTCGTAGTCGGCCTGGTAGCCCTTCTTCATGCGCGGGTCCATGCCCTCGGGCTTCTCGCCGGAGACCATCCGCTTGGCGAGCTTGGCGAACTTCGCGTAGAGGTCCGCCGCCGCCTCGGGCTGGCCGGAGATGATCAGCGGCGTGCGCGCCTCGTCGATGAGGATGTTGTCGACCTCGTCGACGATCCCGAAGGGATGGCCGCGCTGGACCTTCTCCTCCAGGGACGTCGCCATGTTGTCGCGCAGGTAGTCGAAGCCGAACTCCGAGTTCGTGCCGTACGTGACGTCCGAGCCGTACGCGATCTGCTTGTCCTCGTAGGCCTGCATGTTCTGCAGGATCCCGACCTGCATGCCGAGCGCCTTGTAGACCGGCGACATCCACTCGGCGTCGCGGCGCGCGAGGTAGTCGTTGACGGTCACGAGGTGCACGCCCGTGCCGGGAAGCGAGTTCAGGACGACCGGCAGCGTCGCGGTCAAGGTCTTGCCCTCGCCGGTGCGCATCTCGGCGATCGCGCCGGAGTGCAGCACCATGCCGCCGATGAGCTGGACGTCGAAGTGGCGCATCCCCATCTCGCGCTTGCCGGTCTCGCGCACGATCGCGAACGTCTCCGGCAGGAGGTCGTCGAGGCTCGCGCCGTTGCGCGCCTGCTCGCGCAGGGAGTCGATCCGCTCGCGCAGCTCGTCGCCGGTCTCGAGCTCGAGCTCGGGCTCGAAGTCGCCGATGCGCGCAACGCGCTTTTCGAACTGCTTGAACTGCTTGGCTTCGCCCAGACGCAGGGCACGGTCGAGGAGTGCCATAGACCGTTGAGGGTACCAACGCGGCGGGATCGCCCCGCCGCGTCGGGTCGCTGGTTACAAGGCTGGTTGAGCCGGTGTCGCGCGCGCCTCGCGGCGGCGACGCTGCTTGTCGCGATGGCGCTTGACCTGCACCGCGAGCTCGAGCGAGCAGAGCTTGATCGAGTGATGCAGCTCGCGTGACGCGCCCTCCGCGTGGAGCGTGACGCCCTTGAGGTAGAGCGTGACCGACGCGACCTGGCTCTCGGCGATCGAGGGGTTGCGCTCCTCGTGCAGCTCGACCTCCATCCGTGCCAGATCCGACACCTGCGCCGCGACCTTGCGGAACTTGCGCTCCACGAGTTCGCGTAGCTCGTCGTTGACGTGGACGTTGCGGCCCTTGACCTCGATCTGCATGTCGAGACCTCTCTGTCGAACTGACGTGCGAGTCCTTCATGCTACGCGCCGATCGGGTCGTTCTCAACCGAGCCGTTCGTCCAGGGCGCGGGCCCACGTCAGCGCGTGGATCCGCACCGCCCCGGCGCTTCGGAGCGCGGCCGCGCAGGCGCTCAGCGTGGCGCCGGTCGTGTGGACGTCGTCGATCAGGATCGCGATCGGCGGCGCCGGCCCACGGGGCGTGAACTGCAGCCGCCCCGCGGCGAGCCGCTGCGCACGGGAGGCACCGAGCTGGCGCGAGTCGGCCGCGCTGCGGCGCAGGGCCGGCACCAGCGGGAGGCCCGTTCTCCGCGCGAGGGCGCGTGCGAGCAGCGCCGCCGGGTCGTAGCCGCGCTTGCGCAGGCGGGCGGGATGCGGCGGGACGGGCACGATCGCCGCGTGCGGCGGCGCGGCCGGTCCCCTCCCGCGGCCCGGGCCCGGCGTCGCGTCCGCGTCGCCTGCGCGGCGGCGCAGCGCCGCGGGCGCGTCCCCCACTCGGCGCGGCAGCAGCGCCGCGGGCGCGTTCGCGGCGATCTGGGCGGCCATGACGTCGGCGAGCGGGCGTGCCGCGGAGAACTTCAGCGCGTGCATGACGCCGCGCGCCGTGCCGTCGTAGGCGACGGCGCTCCAGGCGGCGTCGAACGGTCCCGCCTGCGCGGGACAGCGCCGGCCGCAGGGCAGCGGGAGGGCGCAGCGCTCGCAGCACGGCATCGTCAGCCACGGCAGCGCCCGCCGGCACGCGCCGCAGAGCACGTCGCCCGCGCGCCTGCCGGGCGCGCGGCAGGCTGCGCAGCGCGGCGGGACGGCGAGGGCGACGAGCTCGTCGAGCATCTCCCGCGATCGTGGCGCGGAAGGTGTTGCAGCGGACGCGCGGTTCGCAACGATTGTGCGCAGCAACTGCGCCGCTGCCACAATCGCGCCCATCGCGCCGCTCGCCGCCTCCCCCGACGCCTCCTGGTCGTTCGTCCCCGGCGCCATCTTGCTCGTCGCGGTCCTGACGGTCGTCTACGTGCGCCGCTGGCGCGCGGTGGGGGCGCCCGCGGGCCGCCTCGTGAGCTTCCTCGCCGGGATGGCCCTCGTCCTCGTCGCGCTCGTCTCCCCCGTCGATCGGCTCGCCGAGCAGCTGTTCTTCATGCACATGGTCCAGCACCTGCTGCTCATCGACATCGCCCCGATCCTCGTCCTGCTCGGCCTGACGAAGGTCATCCTGAGGCCCGCGACGCGCAGGCTCATGCGCCTCGAGCGCGCGGCCGGTCCGCTCGCGCACCCGGTCTTCGCGATCGCGCTGTACGTCGCGATGATGTGGATCTGGCACATCCCGGCGATGTACGACGCCGCGCTCGAGCACCCGGTCGTCCACATCCTCGAGCACCTGGCGTTCGGGATCGCCGGCGGCCTGTACTGGTGGCACCTGCTGTCACCGATCCGCTCGCGCCGGCGCCTCGGCGGGATGGGGCCGGTCGTCTACATGGTCGCGACGAAGCTGCTCGTCGGCCTGCTCGGCGTCGGCCTCGCGTTCGCGCCCGACGCGATCTACGACTTCTACGAGCGCGCCCCCGGTTACTGGGGCATCTCGCACGGCACCGACCAGGCGATCGGCGGCCTGATCATGGCGACGGAGCAGTCGATCGTCATGGGCATCGCGCTCGTGTACCTGTTCGTGCGCGCGCTCGCCGAGAGCGATCGCAAGAACGAGCGCGAGGAGCGCTACGCGGACGAGGCCGAGGCTCAGATCCCGTAGAGGAAGTCCAGCCCGACGCTGTTGAGCAGCTTCTGCGCCTCGATGTTCAGCTGCGTCAGCTCGCCGCTGACGATCAGCACGCCCATGACGACGAGGATCGCGCCGCCCGTCGCGACGATGACGGCGTAGTGGCGCTTGACGACGCCGAACAGCTTCGTCATGCGGTTGAAGGCGACGCTCGTCAGCAGGAACGGGATCGCCAGCCCGGCCGAGTACCAGGCGAGCAGGAACGCGCCGTGGCCGGTCGACTCCGACAGCGCGGCGGCGCCGAGGATCGCGCCCAGCGTCGGGCCGACGCACGGCGTCCAGGCGATCGCGAACGCCGCGCCCGCGACGACCGGCCCGCCGCGCCCCGCGCGCTCCATGAGCGCGTCGACCCGCCACTCGCGGTTCAGCCGCAGCATGAACGGCGTCGCGAGGAAGAACAGCCCGAGCACGATGATGACGCCGCCCGAGATCCGCTCCAGCAGCTGACGGTGGTCGTTGAGGGTCGAGCCGAGCGCCGTCGCGCCGAGGCCGAGCACGATGAAGATCGCCGAGAAGCTCGCCACGAACAGCAGGCTCGGCCCGAGGACCTTGCGCAGCGGCGCGCGTTCGAGGTCGCCGGGCAGCACGCCCGTGACCGCCGACAGGTAGCCGGGCACGAGCGGCAGCACGCAGGGGCTGAGGAACGACACGAACCCCGCGGCCAGCGCGGCGAGGACGCCGATGCCGTTCGCCGGATCGTCACTCAACGCCGCGAGGACCGCGAGCTGACCGCTCACGACTTCCCGAGCGCGTAGCGCCGGATGTCGGCCTCCAGCGCCTGCGCGTCGGCGTAGCCGCCGAGCTTCGAGTACACGCGCTTGCCGTCGGGGTCGATGAAGAACGTCGTCGGCGCGACGCGCCCGCCGCCGAGCGAGCGAGCGGCCTCGCCCTTCGGGTCGTAGACGCTCGCGAAGCCGGGCGGGCTCTGCTGGAGGAACTTCGCCGCGTCGTCGCGCGAGTCGGTGAAGTCGATGCCGACGAAGGCGACCGTGTCGCCGTGCTCGACGACGGCGTCCGCGAACAGCGGAAACTCAGCGCGGCACGGCCCGCACCACGACGCCCACTGGTTGACGACGACGGGATGGCCCTCGAGCTTCGCCAGGCGCCGCTCGAGATCGCCCTTGCCCTCGCCCGTGATCGTGTCGGCGTCGGCGGCGTTCGCGCGCAGCGCGGCCGGCGCCCTGGCGAGACGCTCGCTCGCGGACTCGCGCGCCGCGGCCGTGGCGCGCGGCTTGGCGGGGGTGCCGGCGTCGGTGGCGCCGCACGCGCCGAGGACGGCGGCGGCAAACGCGACCGCGAGCGCGGACGCGGGCAGGCGGAATCGGCGGATCGGCATCGCAGCCTTGAGGATGGCGGATTCGCCGGGCGGGGGCGTTGCGTGCGGGTTGCGCTGCATGACGCGCTCTACGTGTGCGCGGGGCGCCGGGCTCAGCGTGCACCGCGCTCATTCGCCGGGCTGGGCCGCGCGGTGTCGGCTGAGCGAGCTTCGTGGGCGCACCCCGCGCATGCGAGCGCGGGTTCAGCCTTCGAACACGGCACCATCGTCGATCAACAGCCGGCCCTCGCCCTCGTGCTCTATCGCGACGTTGCCGCGCACGGTCACGCCAGCGCCGAAGCCCACGTCGCCGCGCACGCTCAGGCGCTCGCACCCGAGCAGCGACGGCGCTCCCGCGGGGAAGCGCTCGTCGAAGTCGCCGACGAGCTTGAAGTAGCGGGCGTCGAGGTCGACGAGCGGAGCCTGAGCGCGCGACGGCGCGAGCGCGATGCGCCCGTCGGCGTGCAGCTCGTAGGCATCCGAGCGCAGCGCCAGCAGGTCGGTCGTGGTCTTGACCGGCGCGAAGCGCTCGCGCCCGACGCGGATCGCCCGCGCCCCCTCGAAGACGTCGATCGCGGCGCCCATCGCGGTCTCGAGCTGGAGCACCGCGGCCGAGCTGCCGTCGCCCGGGTCGACCGTCTTGCGGTTGACGATCATCGGCAGCCCGAGCACGCCGCCGCGCTCGTGCAGCACCGCCGCGAGCGCTCGCAGGTCGACCCACAGCGTATTCGTGTTGAAGAAGCGGTGGCGCGAGATGTCCTGGAACGCATCGAGGTCGCCCTCGGGGGTCTGCGCCACCTCGCGCAACATGAGCCCGCCGCCGCCCGCCCGGCGCGCGAGATGGCCGCCCTTGCGATCGGCCTCCGTGCGGTCGGCGACCTCCATCAGGAACGGAATCCGCTCGCGCGCGAACCAGGCCAGGATGCGCGGCGCCATGACCGCGCCGAGGTTGTCGACGTTGGCGACGAACGCGTACTCGTAGCCGGCGTCCAGCAGTGCGTCGAGCATGCCGGAGCTCAGCAGCGACGGGTACAGGTCGCCGTGGCCGGGCGGCGCCCATTCGAGGGCGGGGTCGGCCGGCCAGGCGGCGGGTGCGAGCGTCTCCGCATCGAGCTTGGGAACCCGGCTCTGGACGAAGTCTGCGGCGATACCGTCGCTCGGCAGCTCGGGGTGGGCGTCGAGCGCCTCCAGCGAGGCGTCGCGCGTCGCGAAGCTGTTCATGAGCACGAGCGGCAGGCAGGTGCCGGTGCGCCGCCGCAGGTCGAGGATCTGGCGCACGACGATGTCGAGGAACGTCAGCCCGTCCTTGACCTCGAGCAGCGACTTCGGCCCGGTCATCCCCATGCTCGTCCCGAGGCCGCCGTTGAGCTTGATGACGACGGTGCGCTCGAGTGCCGAGCGCGCACCCTCGTCGTCGTCGGGCAGCGCGTCGGCGTCGGGCAGGTCATCGACGGGCTCGATCTCGGACTCCGCGACCAGCCCCGCCTCGCCCGCGCGCAGGCGCTCGAAGTAGTGCGCGAACGTCGCTACGCCGGCTTCCGCGACGCCGTCGTCGCGCATCTTGCGCAGGCTTGCCTGGAGCTGAGGGTCGGTCACGGCCGCGGACCCTACCCTGGCCGCGGCCACCCTCACGTACCGAGCGCGTTCCCGATACGCGTCGATGCTCGACCGCGGACCCGGCGACGGCTACGTCGACGCCGGCGGCGGCAACGATCGCCGGGTTCGAGTCTCCTCACGTCTGGCGGTGCGGCCCAATCCAGAGTCGTCGTGACGCGCCGGGAGCGCGTGCCGCACCGCTAAGCGGGTCGTCGGGCGGGGCGGGTGACCTACCCGCGCAGATCTTCGGTCGCGCAAGGGATGGCCGCCGACTCGAGGATCTCAGGGTCACCTGTGAGTAGCGCCACTCCATGGGACGATGCCGTCGCCACCGCGAAGCAATCTCCCAGCGCCATCGGGATGGCAGCCTTCAAACGCGCCGCCTCGATCATCCTGCCGGAACCCGGAAGGTCGCATTCCAGCATCCCGCGGAGCTCGGCGAGAACCTCGTCCGCGGCTTGGCGGCCATGATCGCGCTCGACTCGGTGGTAGACCTCGACGAGATTGATCCAGCTCACCACAGGCCGATGTGGGAGCACCTGCTGGACCCGTCCCGTAGCCGGCTCGTCACCGTCGAGCCACGCGAGGATCGCCCAGCTGTCGAGGCAGACGCTCAACGTGGCTCGGCGGCACGATCGGCAAGCAGCCTCGTCGCCATGCCGCTCCTCGAAAAGCGGCCTGCCAGGACTGGCTTCTGCCGGTGCGCTGTGAGCACGACCACGTCGTCTCGGAGCTCGAAGTCGACCTCCGCTCCTGGATGCAGGCCAGCGCGATCACGAAGTTCCTTCGGGATCACCACCTGCCCCTTCGCGCCGATGCGAGAAGTCATACCCCGGAAGTATAACCGGCGAGATCAGCTGCGCCAGCTCGTCAGGTACACGCGCTGGGCGTCGGTCAGCTCGTCGATCTCGATGTCGAGCGACGCCAGCTTGAGGCGCGCGACCTCGCGGTCGATCTCGGGCGGGACGGGCAGCACGTTCGGTGGCAGCGACGCGCCGTTGCGGGCGAGGTGCTCGACGCACAGCGCCTGGTTGGCGAACGACATGTCCATGACGGCCGCCGGATGGCCCTCCGCCGCCGCGAGGTTCACGACGCGGCCCTGCGCGAGCAGGTTCAGGCGCGTGGGCGGGATCGAGTTCGCGAGCTCGAACTGCTCCACGAGCGGCAGCACCTGGCTGCGCGACAACGCCATCGCGGCGAGCTGGTCGACGGCGATCTCGACGTCGAAATGGCCCGCGTTGGCGAGCATCGCGCCGTCCTTCATGCGCTCGAAGTGCGCTCGCGCGAGCACGTCGCGGGCGCCCGTCACGGTGATGAAGACGTCACCACGCGACGCGGCGTCGAGCGCCGGCATGACCTCGCAGCCGTCCATCCGCGCCTCGAGGGCACGCATCGGGTCGACCTCGCAGACGATCACCGACGCGCCCGCGCCGTGCGCGCGCAGCGCGACGCCCTTGCCGGTCCAGCCGTAGCCGAGCACGACGACGGTGCGGCCCGCGAGCAGGAGGTTCGTCGCGCGCAGGATGCCGTCGAGCGTCGACTGGCCGGTGCCGTAGCGGTCGTTGAACGTGCGCTCGGTGAGCGCCTCGTTGACGGCCAGCACGGGGCAGCGCAGGCGCGCCTGAACCTGCAACGCGCGCAGCCGTACGAGGCCGGTCGTCGTCTCCTCGGTGCCGCCGATGAGCTCGCCGCGCCACGTTGGATCGCCGGCGTGCAGGACGCTGAGCAGGTCGGCGCCGTCATCCAGCGTGATCTGCGGGCCGCGCGCGGCGGCGGCGACGACGTGCGCGCCGTAGGCGTCCTCGCTCTCGCCGCGGATCGCGTGGACCTCGACGCCGTGGCCCACGAGAGCCGCGGCGACGTCGTCCTGCGTCGTCAGGGGGTTGGACGCGCACAGCTCGACGGCCGCGCCGCCCGCGATCAGCGTGCGCAGGAGGTTCGCCGTCTCCGACGTGACGTGCAGGCAGGCCGCGATTCTCAGGCCCTCCAGCGGGCGCTCCCGCGCGAACCGCGCACGGACCGAGCGCAGCACGGCCATCTGCCCGTCGGCCCACGCGATGCGGACCTGTCCGGCCTCGGCCAGCGACAGGTCCGCCACGTCGTGATCGGTCACGGAGGCCAACGCCCTCCTGCCTCCGTGACCCTCGCTCCGCCCCGTCTAGTAGCGGTACGTGTCCGGCTTGTACGGGCCCTCGACGGGCTTGCCGATGTAGTCGGCCTGCTCGGGCGACAGCGTCGTGAGCTTCGCGCCGAGCGCCCCGAGGTGCAGGCGCGCGACCTTCTCGTCGAGCTCCTTGGAGAGCACGTAGACCTGCTTGTCGTAGGCCGCCGTGTTCGTGTAGAGCTCGATCTGCGCGAGCGTCTGGTTCGTGAACGAGTTCGACATCACGAACGACGGGTGACCGGTCGCGTTGCCGAGGTTCAGCAGGCGACCCTCCGACAGGATGATCACCGCGTGGCCGTCGGGGAAGACCCACTTGTCGACCTGCGGCTTGATCTTGACGCGCTCGATGCCGGGCGTGCCCTCGAGGCCGGCCATGTCGATCTCGTTGTCGAAGTGGCCGATGTTGCCGACGATCGCCTGGTGCTTCATCCGCGCCATGTGCTCGGCGGTGATGATGTCCTTGTTGCCGGTCGTCGTGATGAAGAGGTCGGCCGTCTCGACGACGTCCTCGACGGTCTTGACGTCGTAGCCCTCCATGCAGGCCTGCAGCGCGCAGATCGGGTCGATCTCGGTGACGACGACACGGCAGCCCTGCGCCGCGAGCGAGGCGGCCGAGCCCTTGCCGACGTCGCCGTAGCCGCAGACGACGCCGACCTTGCCGGCGAGCATGACGTCGGTGCCGCGGAAGATGCCGTCGACGAGCGAGTGGCGGCAGCCGTAGAGGTTGTCGAACTTCGACTTCGTGACCGAGTCGTTGACGTTGATCGCCGGGAACAGCAGCTCGCCCGTGCGCGCCATCTGGTAGAGGCGCCCGACGCCCGTCGTCGTCTCCTCGGAGACGCCGATGATCCCGTCGGCGATCGTCGTCCAGCGCTGCGCGTCCTCCTCGAGCGACGCGTTCAGCAGCGTCAGGAAGTGCACGAACTCCTCGGACTCACCGGTCGAGGGGTCCGGCGCGGCGCCGGCCAGCTCGTACTCGCGGCCCTTGTGGACGAGCATCGTCGCGTCGCCGCCGTCGTCGAGGATCAGGTTCGGGCCGCCGTCCGGCCACACCAGCGCCTGCTGCGTGCACCACCAGTACTCCGCGAGGGTCTCGCCCTTCCACGCGAAGACCGGCACGCCCTTGGGGTCGGAGTCGGTGCCGTCCTTGCCGACGACGACCGCCGCGGCGGCGTGGTCCTGCGTCGAGAAGATGTTGCACGAGCACCAGCGGACGTCGGCACCGAGCGCCGTCAGCGTCTCGATGAGGACGGCCGTCTGGATCGTCATGTGCAGCGAGCCCGTGATGCGAGCGCCCTTCAGCGGCTGCGCGTCGGCGTACTCCGCGCGCGTCTGCATGAGGCCGGGCATCTCGTGCTCGGCCATGTCCATCTCCTTGCGGCCGTAGTCGGCAAGCGAGATGTCGGCGACCTTGTAGTCGTCCTTCAGTGAGACGGCGGTCTCGGGGGTCATGTGTGGTGGATCTCCTCTGTCTTGTCAGACGGTCGTGGCGGCCGGCGTCGGCTCGGGGCGATGCGCCCCGGCGAGGGCCAGGAGCTTCGAGTGCTTGTCCTGCTCCCAGCGCAGCCATTCGGCGGCCGGGACGTGCTCTGGGCGCCGCGGCTGCGCCTCGAACCACGCGTCGATCGCGCTCGCGAGCTCGCGTTCGCGGCGTAGTCGCTGCGCGAAGCCGACCTCCCCGAGGCCGATGTGAAACCGCGTCACGAGCTCGCGCAGCGTCCGCAGGCGCTGCAGCTCGGGCGGGCCGTACAGGCGGTAGCCGGCGTCCGAGCGCTGGGGCTCGATGAGCCCGGCGCGCTCGATGTAGCGCAGCATGCGCGGGGACCAGTCCGTGATCTCCGCTGCCTCGTGGATCGTCAGGGCGTCCATCTGCCATCAACCTTACCACGCGCGTGTCAAGGTTTGAGAGGTTCCCCACGTATGCGGGGGTTTGGTAGCCTCGCGCCACTTCGCGCGGAGGGTGCGAGGTGCCATCAACGGGAGGACCGGCCATGCTTCGTCGTGCGATCTGTGCAGCTGCGATCGCGGTCTGCGCGCTGGCGGTGACCTCATCCGCGACGTCCGTCGCCCAGACGACGACGCCGCCGGGTCAGACCTGCACGCCGTTCCCCGGCTTCCCCGGCGGCGAGCTGTGCATCCCCAACGAGTATCCGGGCTGCAATCCCGGCGACTACCCGGCGGACGAGCAGAACCCGTGCATCCCGCCGCCGCCCCCGCCGCCTCCGCCGCCCCCGCCCCCGCCGCCGCCGCCCGCGGCCGTGGCGCCTCCGCTGCCCCCGCCGCCGCCACCGCCGCCGCCCCCGCCGGTCGTCACGAAGAACGCCCTCGTGCTGCTGACGTCGGGCAAGACCTTCACGGTCGACTCGCAGGGCCGCGTCGCGATCGGGTTCGTGACCTGTCCGATCAGCGCGTCGCTGTGCCCGTTCGTCGAGTCGCGTCTCGCCGTCCCGAAGCGCCCGACGGAGCGCTCGTACGCGAAGCTCACGCTCCAGCTGCTGCCCGGCCAGCGCGGGACGCTTCGCTTCTCGCTCACGAAGGCGGCCCGCGACCGGCTGAAGCGCAAGGGCGGCTCGATGAAGGTGCGCGCCGTCGTGCGCAGCGGCACGGCCTCCGCGGTGACGCGCGAGGTGACGCTGCGGCGGCGCTGAGAGCGGCCTCGCGGCGCGGTCTCGGGCTCCGGCTACCGCCCTTCGGCCAGCTGGTCCTTGAGGCTCTCGATGACCTCGACCGGTGACGGGTCGACCCCGCGCAGCACGGCGATGTAGAGCGAGACGAGGTCACCGAGCAGGACGAGCGAGAACACGCGCTCGACGGCGGTGACGCCGCGCGACGCGACGACGAAGGTGGCGGTCGCCTGCTCGGCCACGAGCTCGCGCGTCAGCGCGATCCGCTGCTGGACGCGCGGGTGCGTGTCGGCATCGTCGAGGAAGACCGCGGCGAAGCGGCCGAGCGCGGACGCGTTCTGCCAGCCCGCGAGCTCGTTGTGGTCGAGCTCGGGCAACTCGTGGGAGAAGGCCGGGATCTTCGCGTTCGCGTTGATCTGCGTCTTCCAGCGGTAGGCGATCGGCTGCGTCACGCCGGATCCGGCGATCACCGCGACGCTGTCCGCGAGGCCGCGAGCGAGCGTCTTGGACTCGCAGTCCTGCGCACCGTCGGCACCCCACTCGACGACGAGCTGCTCGAGATGGTCGGCCGCGACGTCGAGCTCGGAGCCCATGCGCGGCCCCGCGCCGCAGAGCCCGGCGACCTCGAGCGCGGCGACCGTCATGTAGGCGACCGCGGCGCGCGGCTGAAAGCCGCCGGCGACCGGGATCACGGGCACGCCGTCGGCGCGCGCGAGCTCCGCGAGCTTGCCGCCGCTCGTCACGACGACGCGCCGGGCGCCGAGCGCGCCGGCGGCGTCGTAGCACGCGAGCGTCTCCTCGGTGTTGCCCGAGTACGAGGCGCACAGCACCGTCGTGTCCGGCGTCGTCCAGGCCGGCAGGCCATACGTGCTGGCCGTGAGGATCGGCCGCGAGGCGTGATCGCCGAGCATCGCCCGGGCGAGCCTGCCGCCGATGCCCGAGCCGCCCATGCCGGCGACGATGAGCCCGCCCGGCGAGTCCCACTCCGACAGCTGCGCGGACTCGACCTTCCACTTCGCGTCGCGGACGTGCTCCGGCAGGCCGACGACGTCGGCGAGCAGATCGGAGCTGTCGACAGCTCCGATCGTGTCGGGATCAAGGCGCTGGTCTGTCATCTCAGAAGGCGAGGCCGCCATCGGGTACCTCCATGCCGGGGAACAGTCGTGCGCCACGCGTGACGACGTTGTCGCTGCCGATGGTGACACCTTCGCCGACCATCGCGCCGTCCGTGACCTGGGTGCGGTCGCCGATGACGGCGCCCGGGCAGATGATGCAGTCGCGCAGGACGCAGCCCTCGCCGATCCGCGCGCCGCTCAGCACGACGCTGCGCTGCACCGTCGAGCCGGCACCGACGCTGACGCCGTCGGCGAGCACCACCAGGCTGCCCACGTCCGCACCGTCGGCGATCGACACCTTCCCGAAGCGCTCCGTCGGGTCGGTGCGCACGCTGCCGTCGAGGATGTCGAACGTCACCTGCAGGTAGCGCGCGGGCGTCCCGATGTCGATCCAGTAGGCGTCGCCGTCGACGTAGCCGTACAGCCCGTCGTCGACGAGCCGCGGCCACACCTCGCGCTCGATCGAGACCTTCCGATCGGGTGCGATGAGGTCGAGCACCGAACGCTGCAGGACGTACGCGCCGGCGGAGATGAGGTTCGTCGTGATCGGATCGTCCGGGGAGGGCTTCTCGAGGAACTCCTCCACGGAGCCGTCGTCGCGCAGGTTGACGAGCCCGTAGCTCGACGGGTCCGCGACCGGCACGAGCGCGAGCGTCGCGCTCGCCCCCGTCGCCTCGTGCTGCGCGATCTGGGCGGTCAGGTCGAGGTCGGTGAGGACGTCGCCGTTGAGCATCAGGAAGCGCTCGTCGAGCAGATCCTCGGCGAACTTCAGCGCGCCCGCCGTGCCGCGCGGCTCGGGCTCCTCGACGAACCGCAGCCTGATCCCGAGCTGCGAGCCGTCGCCGAGCACGTCGCGCACGCCCGTGGCGAGGAACCCGCAGGACATGATCACGTCGTCGACGCCGTGGCGGCGCAGCCACTCGAGCATGTAGACGACGAGCGGCCGGTCGACGAGCGGCACCACCGTCTTGGGCACCGACGACGTCAGCGGGCGCAGTCGCGTCCCCTCCCCGCCGACGAGGATCACGGCCTGCATTGCTCTGCCTCCCGGGGCATCAGGCGGGGGATGTCAGCGTTCCGCGCCCGATGCCCTCGTAGGTGAGGCCGGCGGCGCGGACGGCGGCGGCGTCGAGCGCGTTGCGCCCGTCGAGGACGAGCTTGCCCGACATCCGCGCCGCGATCTCCGACCAGTCGAGCGCCAGGAACTCGTCCCACTCCGTGACGAGCACGACCGCGTCGGCGCCCGCGACGGCGTCGAGTGCGTCGCCGGCGAAGTGCACGCCGCGGATCATCGAGCGCGCCTCGTGCTCGGCGACGGGGTCGTAGACCCGGACCGCCGCGCCGTCGGCCTGCAGGCGGGCGCTGAGCACGAGCGAGGACGCCTCGCGCATGTCGTCGGTGTTCGGCTTGAACGCGAGCCCGAGCAGGCAGATCGTCGTGCCGACGAGCGAGCCGAGGTGCTTCTGCAGCTTGCCGATGACGCGCCGCTTCTGCAGCTCGTTGACCTCGATGACGGCGTTCAGCAGCTGGAAGTGGTAGCCGGAGTTGCCCGCGAGCTGCTTCAGCGCGTTGACGTCCTTCGGGAAGCAGTTATGCGCCGTCAGTCCGCTCGAGGTGACGAAGGTATGCACCCCGGGCACCTCCATCGAGTAGACCGGACCGTGAAACGTTGATCGCGGAGTACCGACGACGCGAACCCATGCGGGACCATCCTCGTCGCGCCGGCGGTATCCCGTCGGCGCGATCCGCTGGAGCTGGCGAGCGATCGACGCCTCGACCCCTCGCCGGTCGCGCTCGGGGACGAGCGCCATCGCGCGCTCGACCTGATCCGCGCCGCTGATCCGCAGCCGGTACGTGTCCTTCGTCGACTTCGCGACGCGCCCGGTCCGCCGCGACGAGACGATCCCCAGCTCGCCGAGCAGCCGCTGCACGCCGTCGGCCAACTCCGCGCTCACCGTTCCCATCTCCAGGATCACGCTCGGGCCACCGTTGACGAGCGACCACGAGCCGTCGCCCTCCCAGAGTCCCCCCAGCAACGCCCACTTGTCCTCGATCGGCCGATCCCAGATGAGATCGGGAAGGCGCTGCTCGTATGAGTTGCGCCCCATCCCGAGCACCTGGGTCCACCACGCGCCCAGCAGTCGCGACTGCACGCGCACGACATGCGCCGTCGCGCTGCGTCGCGCGCTTGCGCGAACGCGGTTGCGCAACCAGAAGGCAACGACCTCATCGACGAGGTGCTGCTCCTTCTCGCGGTGAAACGACCATGTGATGCGGGCGCTGTTGCGATCGCCGAAGACCGTGCAGCCCTCGGCGAGATAGAGGCCGACAACACGCCAGAAGGATGCGTCGATGGCGATCTCCGCCGGCGCGACGGGACCGTTGAACGCCGTGCCCAGACTCGTCCCCCGCAGGCTGAGATCCGCGCGTCCCGCTTCGTCAAGGCGCCCGGCGCGGGTGCGCCTGACCTCGCCGGATCGCCCTGGCACGCACCCCGTGAAGGTCTCCCGTCGCTCTGACATCGGGCGCGCCGCGAGCGCCGCCGCGCGTGCCGCGCCCAGCCGTACGACGACCTTGCTGGGATGCAGCTGTGCCGCCTCGACGGCTGCGAGCAGTGGTACGAGCGCGTCGCCGTCCACTGGCTCGCTCCGGCCCTGCGCGAGCGGCAGCCAGTCGTCGGTAGAGAGCGCTCCGGCGGCCTTCAGCTCGAGCTCGCCGTCCTGCGAGCCGTCGCAGACGATCCAAGGGTGGTCAGGCGTGCAGCGGACGCGCCGACCCATCTTCGTGCGCAGCTCGATGATGTCGCCGCTGTAGTCGCGACGCGTCACGCACATGACGGGCATGAACTGGGGCGCCGCCCCGCCCGGTATCCACGACAGCACCTCGAGCGCGGCGGGCTCGATCACCCCGTCGTCGTCGTCGTGGCCGTCGTCCAGCAACCGGTTCCAGAGACGCTCGAACGTCATCAACGTCGTGTGACCGCCCAGGCGCACGAGCACGGTCTCCTCGCCGGCGACACACGAACCGCCGAAGCCGATGCCCGCCTGCAGGAACTTCGATCCGATGCGGTCGTCGAGGCCCATGCCCTTCGCGACCTCGATGACGTCCGCGCCCGTCTCCTCGCAGACGTTCGCGATCTCGTTGATGAACGAGATCTTCGTCGCGAGGAAGGCGTTCGAGGCGAGCTTGACCATCTCCGCCGAGGCGATGTCGGTGCGCACGAGCGGCGCGGCGAGCGGCGCGTACAGCTCGACGACGGCGTCGCCGGCCCAGTCGCCGTCGTCGCCGATGACGACGCGGTCGGGGTTGAGGAAGTCCTTGACGGCCGAGCCCTCCTTGAGGAACTCGGGGCACGACACGTACGCGAGGCCGCCCTTGCCCTCCTCGGCCAGCACGCGCTTGATCGACGCGCCGGTTCCCGCGGGCACCGTCGACTTCATCACGAGCGCGTGGCGGTCCGAGGCCGGGATCGAGGCGACGACCGCGCGCACCGCGCTGAGATCGGCGTCACCGGAGTACGTCGGCGGCGTGCCGACCGCGACGAACAGCAGGCGCGCATGTTCGAGCGCCTCGGCGATGTCCGTCGAGAAGTGCAGGCGATCGCGGTTGTCGGCGACCATCTCCTTCAGGCCGGGCTCGTAGATCGGGATCTCCCCGGCCTGCAGCCGCGCAACCTTGTCCGCATCGATGTCGATGCAGAAGACCTCGCTGCCGAGGTGTGCGAAACCGGCGGCCGTGACGAGTCCGACGTAGCCCGTGCCGATCACGCCGATGGGTTCGCGGCGGTCGCTCATGCGCGCGCCACCCTATCTGCCGCTGCGCCGCGGCCGTCGCGCGGCCACTACTGGCCGATGCGCTGCAGCGAGCGCGCGATGCCCATCATCTGCTTGTTCGTGAGCTTCTGGGAGAGCGTGTTGGAGACCCAGTACACGGCTCTCGGCGTCTCCCACGCGATGAGGCGGATCTTGCGGCCGTCGAAGTAGCGCTTGTAGGTGCGCCTGCGCATGCGCACCTCGTCGGTCGGGTTGTCGAGAATCGGCGCCGCCTTCCACGTCGTGCCCTCGACGCCGTAGTACTGGCCGGCGTCGTTGGGGATCCCCAGCACGATCCGGTAGGCGCGATAGCGGTTCTTGTTGCGGTCGTAGATCTCGTAGGAGCGCGGGCTGCCGTCGTGCGAGTAGGTGCTGTTCGCGAGCCGGACGCTCGGGAAGTAGACGGGCAGGTGCAGCGGGCCGAGCCGCAGGTCCATCGCCAGGACGTTGTCCTCGCCCTCCCGTTTGGCGGCGATCAGCCCGGGCGCGAGGCCCTTCGGGTTCTTGATCCGCTTCGGCTTGCGCTTCTTCTTGTCGCCCTCGCCGGCGCTCGCGGACGTGCCGCGCACCTCGATGAAGCGGGCGACGGTCTCCTGCAGCGCGGTCGGCGTGATCTCGACGTACCCGCCCGACGTGTCCTGGCCGGGGAACTGGATCTCCGCCAGCGGCGTCTTGGACGACTCGTAGGCGAGCTTCAGCAGCCGCAGGATCGCCGCGTCGTTGGACTGCGCGATGTCCGTCTGCGTGTAGCGCCCGAAGATCTTCAGCAGGCCCTGGCGATCGCCGAACAGCTTGCCGAGCCCGATCTGCTCCTTCGCCTGGCGCAGGAACTCCTGCTGGCGGGCGGCGCGGACGAAGTCCGAGTCCGTGTGGCGGAAGCGCACGTAGCTGAGGGCATCCTCGCCGCAGAGCTTCTGGTAGCCGGCCTTGAGGTCGATGACCGCGTAGCCGCCGGGCCCGCCGCGGTCGTTGAAGTACTTGCGATCGACATCGGCATAGACGCAGCCGAGCCGGTTCACCGCGCGGCTGAAGCCCCCGAAGTTCACGTTGATGACGTGGTTGATCGGGATCCCGAGCAGGTTGCGGATCGTCCGCACGGCGAGCTTGGGGCCGCCGTGGTGGTAGGCCCCGTTGATCTTGTCGATGCCGACCCCGGGGATGTTGACCTTGAGGTCGCGCGGGATCGACATGATCGCCGTCGCCTTCTTCTCGGGGTCCAGGCGCACGACGATGATCGTGTCCGAGCGCGGCGGGTTGTCCTTGCCGTCGGCGAAGCGGCGGTCGGAGCCGAGCAGCAGGATCGTCTGCGGCGCGCCGGCCGGGACCTCGTCGAGCACGTTCTTGATGCCGGCGATCGGCGTCGACTCGTGCGCGAAGACCGTCACATCCTGGTGGACCTCGAGCAGCAGCGCGCTGGACACGGCGATCGCCGACAGCAGCACGATCGCGACCGCGCCGGCGGCGAACTTCTTCGCCATCTGGCGCCCGACCCTGGGGAGCTCCTCCGGCCCGGGGAGACTCACGCGAGCCCGCCCTCGACGGCGCGCAGCGGCGGCTTCTCCGCGCCCGCGCCGGCAAGCCATGCCGGCAGGCCGATGACGAAGTCGCCGAGCGCGCGACGGTAGCGCGCGAGCGACTGGATCGAGACCCACTCCTCGGGGCCGTGGTGACCGCCGCCGACCGGTCCGAACTCGACCGCCGGCACGCCGGCCTCGAGGAACGAGATCGCATCCGACGCACCGTCGCGACCGACCGACAGGGCCTCGCTCCCCAGCGACCTCGAGACCGCAGCGCGCAGCGCGCGCACGTACGGGTTCGCGCGCGAGACATGTGCGGGCGCGCGCTGGAAGACCTTCACGATCCGCACGTCCGGGATCGCGCGGATGTCGGCGAGGATCTCACCGGGGTCCTGGGTGGGCAGGTAGCGGATGTCGACGTCGATCTGGCACAGGTCGGGCACCTTGTTGAACGCGTCGCCGCCCTCGATCCGTGCGACGTTGATCGAGGGGCGGTCGAAGAGGTCGGACGACTCGCGGCTGAAGGGTAGGGTCTCGATGCGACGGAAGACGTCGTACGCCTTCAGGATCGCGTTGTCGCCGAGCCACGGCGTGGAGCCGTGCGCGGCGGTGCCGAGCACCTCGACCTGGACGGCGAGCACGCCCTTCGCCTGCACGCCGATCTGCAGCTCCGTCGGCTCGCCGGTGATCGCGAAGTCCGCCCGCAGCCCCTCCTCGACGAGCGCCTCCGTGCAGCGGATCTCGACGTCCTCGGACTCCTCGTCGGGCACGCAGATGAAACGCACGCGAACCTGCGCCGTTGCGGCGACGTCGTGCACGGCGCACATCATGGCCGCGAGGCCGCCCTTCATGTCGTAGGCGCCGCGGCCGATGAGCCGGTCGCCCTCGATGCGCGGTGTGAACTGCGCCGCGTGCGCGGGGACCACGTCGACGTGGCCGTGGAAGATGACGCACGGGCCCACGGACGGCCCGACCTCCGCCAGGACCACCGGCAGGCCGCCGAACTCGCGCCCGTGAACGGTGATGTCGCGGGCTTCGAGCCAGCCCTTGACGAAGCCGACCGCCGCGCGCAGGCCGTTGTCGGTCGACGTGTCGTACGTCATCAACCGCTCCGCCAGCACCCGCTCGTCCATGGCTGGAGGGTATCTGGCGCGTGGCGGGCGGCGCGGCGGCCGCCGGCCCGGACCGACTAGCGTGGTCGGCGTGCCCGCTCGCATCGTCCTCTTCGGCGCCACGGGCTTCACCGGCGAGCTGACGGCGCGGGAGCTCGTCGCGCGGGGAGCGTCGCCGCTGCTCGTCGGCCGCGACGGCGCCCGGGTCCAGGCGCTCGCGGCCGAGCTCGGCGGGCTGGAGTCGGCCGTCGTCGACGCGACCGCGCCGGGCGCGGCGCTCGCCCTCGCCGGGCTTCACGCGCGCGGCGACGTGCTCGTGTCGACGGTCGGGCCGTTCGTGCGCTGGGGCACCGCCGCGGTGCGGGGCGCGATCGCCGCCGGCGCGCACTACCTCGACTGCACCGGCGAGCCGCCGTTCATCCGCACGGTCTTCGAGCGCCACGACGCCGCCGCGCGCAAGGCCGGCTGCGGGCTGCTGACGGCGATGGGCTACGACTACGTGCCCGGCAACCTCGCGGGGGCGCTGGCGCTGCGCGAGGCGGGCGAGCGCGCGGTGCGCATCGACGTCGCGTACTTCGTCGGCGGCGATCGCGCGGGTCAGTTCAGCGGCGGCACGCGCGCCTCGGCCGCCGGGATGCTCACCGAGCCGTCCTACGCGTTTGCGGACGGCATGCTCGCCGACGAGCGCGGCGCGCGCCACGTGCGCAGCTTCGACGGGCGGCCCACGATCTCGATCGGCGCCAGCGAGCAGTTCACGCTGCCGCGCGCGCATCCCGGGCTGCGCGACGTCGGCGTCTGGCTCGGGTGGTTCGGCCCGGCATCGCGGCCGCTGCAGCTCCTGTCGGCGGGGACCGCGCTCGCGACCCGGCTGCCGGGCGTGCGGCGGGCGATCACGTCGGGGGCCGCGCGGCTCGTGCCCGGCTCGACCGGGGGCCCGGACGCGTCGACCCGCGCACGAGCACGCTCGCAGGTCGTCGCGGTCGCGTCGGACGCGGCGGGCGTGGTGCTCGCGACGGTCCGGATCGAGGGCTCGAGCCCATACGACTTCACGGCCGGGATGCTCGCGTGGGGCGCGATGCGGGCCGCCGAGGGCGCGCTGACCGGGGCCGGCGCGCTCGGGCCCGTCGACGGCTTCGGGCTCGACGAGCTCGAGCAGGGGGTCGCATCGGCCGGGATCGTCCGCGCCGCTTGACATGAGAGTGAGTAGTTACTTACTCTCGCGGCGCGCATGATGATCGGCCTCGCCCAACGGATCGCCGACCGCCCGCGGCGGTTCCTCGCGGGCGCCCTCGTGTTCCTCGTCGTGGCGGTCGTCTTCGGCACCCCGGTGACCGGGCTGCTGTCGGCCGGCAACGCCGACGACTTCGTGGCGCCGGACGCCGAGAGCACCCGCACGTCGGCGCTGCTCGAGGGCGCGCTCGGCGAGACGCTGAGCCCGGCCGTCATCGTGCTCGTGCGCACGGACGGGCCCGTGCTCGGCGCCGCGGGGCGCGCGAAGGTGCGTTCGGTCGTGGCGAAGCTGCGCGCCGAACCGGCGGTCGCGACGATCACGTCGGTCGTCGGGGACGGCTCGAAGGCCGCGAGCGCCGCGGCGCGGGAGAGCGCCTCGGGCGCCGCTCCCGCGCCCGCCGGCGGCGGCGCGCGTGCCCCGGCCGAGTCCCAGCCCTCACCGCTCGTCGCGCGCGACGGGCGAGCGACCTACATCCCGACGACGCTGCGCGCCGACGCCGACGAGACGGCGACCGGCGAGCGCGTGACGAAGGCGCTCGCGAGCGTCCCCGGCGTGACGGTCGGCGGCTACGCGGTCGCGGTGCCGCAGATCTCCGACCAGGTCTCCGAGGACCTCGCCCGCGCCGAGATGCTGGCCTTCCCGCTGCTCTTCCTGCTGTCGCTGATCATCTTCCGCGGCGCCGTCGCCGCGCTGCTGCCGCTGTTCGTGGGGCTGCTGACGATCATGGGCACGTTCCTCGGCCTGCGGATCCTCAACGAGGGCGTGCTGCTGTCGATCTTCGCCCTGAACCTCACGATCGGCCTCGGGCTCGGCCTCGCGATCGACTACTCGCTGTTCGTGCTGTCGCGATATCGCGAGGAGACGGAGCGCCTCGGCCCGGGCCGCGAGGCGCTGACGCGGACCCTGCAGACCGCGGGGCGGACGGTCGTCTTCAGCTCGCTGACGGTCGCCGCGGCGATGCTGTCGCTGCTCGTCTTCCCGGCGCGCTTCCTGTACTCGATGGGCCTCGCCGGCGCGATCACCGCGGTCGTCGCGTGCCTCGTGGCGCTGACCGCGATGCCGGCGCTGCTGATGGTCCTGGGTGACCGCGTCAACGCGCTCGCGCCGTCTCGCCTGCGCCATCGCGAGGTCGTCACGCAGCGCGGCTTCTTCTACCGGCTGTCGCTCGTCGTCATGCGCCGCCCGGCGACGATCGCGGTCGCGACGGCGGCGCTGCTGATCGCGGTCGGGCTGCCGTTCCTGCGGATCGAGTTCACGGGCGTCGACGCGAGCGTGCTGCCGTCGGGCTCGACGGCGAAGCTCGTCGACAGCGCCCTGCGCACGGAGTTCCCGCCGGGCCCGACGTCCCCGCTGCACGTCTCCGTGACGGCGCCGCGCTCGGCATCGGCGGCGGTGCGCGCCTACGCCGGGCGCCTCGAACGCCTGCCCGGCGCCGAGGCCGTCGCGCCGCCGCGGTTGCTCGCCGACGGCCGCTGGCTCCTGCAGGTGACCCCCGGCGCGCCCGCGCTGGACTCGCGCACCCTCGATCTCGTCGACCGCCTGCGATCCACCCCCGGCCCCGGCGCCGTCGCGGTCGCCGGCGAGTCGGCGCGCTTCGTCGACCAGGTGTCCTCGCTCGGCTCGCGCCTGCCGCTCGCGCTCGCCCTGCTCGCGCTGACGACGCTCGTGATCCTGTTCGCGATGACGGCGTCCGTCGTGCTGCCGCTGAAGGCGCTCGTCATGAACGTCCTCGGCCTGAGCGCCGCCTTCGGGCTGCTCGTGCTCGTCTTCCAGGACGGGCGCCTCGAGTCGCTGCTCGGGTTCACCGCGCAGAACGGCCTCGAGGTGACGCAGCCGCTCGTGCTGCTCGCGCTCGCGTTCGGGCTCAGCACGGACTACGGCGTGTTCCTGCTGACGCGGATCAAGGAGGCCCACGACGAAGGTGCGAGCAACGAGGAGGCCGTCGCGATCGGCCTCCAGCGCACGGGCCGGATCGTGACCGCCGCCGCGGTGCTGCTGTGCATCGCGATCGGCGCGTTCGCGACATCGTCCATCGTGTTCGTCAAGGAGGTCGGCCTCGGCACCGCGGCGGCCGTCCTCATCGACGCCACGATCGTGCGCTGCGCTGCTCGTGCCGTCGCTCATGAAGCTGCTCGGCGAGCGCAACTGGTGGGCGCCGCGACCGCTGAGGCGGCTGCACGGGCGGCTGCGGCTCGGCGAGGGCGGCTGACCGGGCGACGGTGACCGGTGGACGAATGGCCGACGGGGAAAATACGGATGGCGGCGCCTCGGTCAGCGCTTAGGTTGGGGGAGCTCCTCAGGACCGCGATGGTCTGCCGGAGCTACCCACTCGCAGCTTGACTGCAGGATGAGAGGCACCATGAAGCTGCGCCGCACAGTCGTCTCTGCCGTCGCCGGATTCGTCACGCTCGCGTTCGCGGCCCCAGCGCTCGCCGCAACGACGCAGGCCACGGTCACGGTCACCGGCGGATCGCTGTCGATCACCGTGCCAACCGACGCGGGCAACCTCGGGACCCGGGCGAACACCGTCCAGGGCGGGACCATCAGCGGGCCTCTCGGCGTCGTCCAGGTCGATGACGCCCGCAGCGCGGCCGCCGGCTCGGGCTGGATCGCGAGCGTCATCTCGACGGCGTTCACCCCGCCGGCGGGACCCACGATCGGCGCGGCCTCGGTCGGGTACACGGCCGGCACCATCACGAAGGTCGGCACGGCCACGTATCTGGCCAACGATCCGCCGGATCTGACCGGCGCCGTCCCCGCGGTCACGGCCAGCGCGATCACGGGCGACAACTCCGCTACCTGGAACCCGATGATCAACGTGTTCGTCAGCGGAGGCAAGGCCGCCGGCGTCTACTCGGCCACGATCACCCATTCCGTTCTCTAGCCCCACGGCGCCGAGACGCACGGCCTCCCACAGGGCCGTCGCGTCTCGTCGGCTTCGCATCACGTGCTGCGCGACCGCCGTGGCCGGCGTGGCGGCGCTCGTCGCCACGCCGGCCCGGTCGGCCACGACCGCACCCGCGGCGCCCATCGGCGGCATCGGGATACGGCTCGTGGATGTGCCGCTCGCGGGGCGTGACGATCCCCGAGCCAGGCTGTACATCGTCGATCACGTCGCGCCGGCGACGACCATCCGCCGCCGGATCGAGCTCACCAACACGACGAGCTCGGCGGTGCGAACCCGCGTGTATGCCGCGGCCGCGACGATCGCACGCGGCGCCTTCCTCGGCGCCGCGGGCCACACCCGCAACGAGCTGTCCACCTGGACCTCGGTTCGTCCGGGCACGACCGAGCTGCCGGCCGGCGGACACCGGACGGCCACGGTGACCATCGCCGTTCCGCGCGATGGCGCACCCGGCGAGCGCTACGCCGTGGTCTGGGCCGAGGCGCGCTCGGCTCCCGCCGCCGGCGAAGGCATCACGCAGGTCAGTCGTGTCGGCGTCCGCATCTACCTGTCCGTCGGACCGGGCGGCGCGCCCGCCGCCGACTTCACGGTCGGCTCGATGCGCGCGAAACGCTCGTCCGACGGCCGGCCGATGGTCCAGGCGACGGTCCACAACACCGGCGGCCGTGCGCTCGACATCAGCGGCGCCCTGCGGCTGAGGTCCGGCCCCGGTGGGCTCGCCGCCGGGCCGTTCCCGGCGAACCTCGGCACCACCCTGGCGATCGGTGATTCGGAGCCGATCACGATCGTGTTGGACGAGCGGGTCCCCAGTGGCCCGTGGGACGCGCGGGTGACGATGCGCAGCGGTTTGCTCGAACGCCGCGCGCGGGCGACCCTGACCTTTCCGGAAGGCTCCGCGCCGACACGCCTGGGCCCGGCGATCGCGGCCATCGTCGCGATCCTCGTGCTCGCCGTCGCCGCCGCACTCGTCATGCGCCACGTGCGGCGGGAGCGCTCGCGAGGTTACGCGAACAGCAGCGCGTAGACGCAGATCCCGAGCACCGTCGCGGCCAGCAGCCGCGCGGCCTCGATGCGGTCGCCCTCGGTGAGCTTGACGACCGCGAAGATCAGGCCGGCGAGCGGGAAGAACGCGGCGACGGCGTACGGGAAGATCCCCCGCAGGAAGTCCAGGATCTGATCCTTCTGCACGAGCGCAAGGCTCGCAGATGCGGCGTCACGTCGCGGCGCGCGCCGTCGCGCGCCGGCCGAGCTAGGCCGAGCCGCCCTCGGCGATCGTCAGGAACGCCTCCCAGCGGCGCTTGTCGCGCCCCGCGCGACGCTGCTCCTCGGTGTCCGCCTCGGCGGCGGCGTACGCGTCCTCGGCCCGGCGCAGCCTCTCGCGCAGGTCCGCCGCGTCGAGCTCGCCGGGCTCGTGGGCCTCCTCGACGAGCACGAGCACGCCGTCCTCGGAGACCTGGATGTAGCCCTCGCCCTGCGCGTAGCTCACGATGTCCGTCTCGCTGCGATACAGCCGCAGCGCCGTCGGCACCAGCAGCCCCAGCAGCGGCTGGTGGCGCGCCAGGATGCCGATCGAGCCGACCTCGGTCCGCGTCGAGACCATCCCGACCTCTTCGTCGAAGACCGACCCCTCGGGGGTCAGGACCTCGACGCGAAACGGCGTGCGAGCCATCCGGCCCTACTCGCTCTTCTTGCCGGACGCGGCGGCGACGACGTCGTCGATCGTGCCCTTGAGGAAGAACGCGGACTCCGGCACGTCGTCGTGCTCGCCCGCGATGATCTCCTTGAAGCCGCGGATCGTCTCGGCGATCGGGACGTACGCGCCCGGCAGGCCGGTGAACGGCGTGGCCACGAAGAACGGCTGCGACAGGAAGCGCTCGACGCGGCGCGCCCGGCCGACGATGAGCTTGTCCTCGTCCGACAGCTCGTCGATGCCGAGGATCGCGATGATGTCCTGGAGCTCCTTGTAGCGCTGCAGGATCTCCTTGACGCGGTTGGCGACCGTGAAGTGCTCGACGCCGAGGATGTCCGGCTTGAGGATCGTCGAGGTCGAGTCCAGCGGGTCGACCGCCGGGTAGATCCCCTTCTCGGAGATCGCCCGCGAGAGCACCGTCGTGGCGTTCAGGTGGGCGAACACCGACGCGGGGGCCGGGTCGGTGAGATCGTCCGCCGGGACGTAGATCGCCTGCACCGAGGTCACCGAGCCGTCGCGCGTCGACGTGATGCGCTCCTGCAGCTGGCCCATCTCGGTCTCGAGCGTGGGCTGGTAGCCGACCTGCGACGGCATCCGGCCGAGCAGCGCGGAGACCTCCGAGCCGGCCTGCACGAAGCGGAAGATGTTGTCGATGAAGAGCAGCACGTCCTGGCCGCCCTGCTCACGGAAGTACTCCGCCATCGTCAGCCCCGCCAGCGCGACGCGCATGCGGGCTCCCGGAGGCTCGTTCATCTGGCCGAACACGAGGATCGTCTTGTCGATGACCCCCGACTCCTTCATCTCCAGCCAGAGGTCGTTGCCCTCGCGCGAGCGCTCGCCGACGCCGCAGAAGGCCGACAGGCCACCGTGCTCCTGAGCGAGGTTGTTGATGAGCTCCTGGATGAGCACGGTCTTGCCGACGCCCGCGCCGCCGAACAGGCCGACCTTGCCGCCCTTGGCATAGGGCGCGAGCAGGTCGACGACCTTGATGCCGGTCTCGAACATCTCCGTCGTCGGCATCAGGTTCTCGACGTTCGGGGCGGGCCGGTGGATCGGCCAGCGCTCCTCGTAGTCGACGTCGCCGGCGTTGTCGATCGGCTCGCCGAGCACGTTCATGATCCGGCCGAGCACGCCCTTGCCGACGGGGACCGTGATCGGGCCGCCCGTGTCGGTGACCTCCTGGCCGCGCGACAGGCCGTCGGTGGAGTCCATCGCGACGCAGCGCACGCGGTCGTCGCCGAGGTGCTGCTGCACCTCGAGCGTGAGCAGCTCGTCGCCGCGCATGACGGTGATCGCGTTGTAGATCTCCGGAAGCTCGCCGTTGGGGAAGGTCGCCTCGATGACGACGCCCTGGATCTCCTCGATCCGGCCGGTGTTGGTCTTGGTCTCTGGGGACTCTGTCGTAGCCACTGGGTTTCTCCTTACGTGAGCGACTCGGCGCCCGCGACGACTTCCATGATTTCCTGGGTGATCTCGGCCTGACGGGCCCGGTTCATCTCCAAGGTGAGGTCTTCGATGAGCTCGCCCGCGTTCTGAGAGGCGTTGCGCATCGCGGTCATACGGGCGCCGTGCTCGGATGCCGTGGACTCCAGCAGCGCGCGGTACACCGAGATCTCGACGTAGTCGGGCACGAGCCGGGCGAGGATGTCCTTCGGGTCCGGCTCGTAGTCGACGAGCGCGCGCCGGGCCGGCTTCGCATCCGGCTCCTCGTCCTCGTCACCGATGATCGTCGCCTGCTGCAACGGCAGCAGCGTCTCCCGACGCACCTCTTGCGTCAGCGGCGAGATGTAGCCGTTGTAGAAGATCTCGACGCGGTCGCACTTGCCGTCGACGTAGGCGGCCATGAGGTCCTCCGCGATCGCGCGCGCGTCGGCGTAGGCGGGACGGTCGGTGAAGCCGACGTAGCGGCCGACCGGGTCCTTGCCGCGGAAGGTCAGGGTCGAGACGCCGCGGCGCCCGACGGCGCTGTAGAGCAGCGTGCGGTTGTCCGCCTCGTACTCGCGGCCGGCGCGCAGCCCGGCACGCACGATCTGCGAGTTGAAGGCGCCCGCGAGACCGCGGTCACCCGTGACGAGCAGCAGCGCGACCTTCGTCTCGCTGTCGTGCTCGCGGAGGATCGGCAGGCCCGAGACCTCCGACTGGCCGGCGGCCTCGGCGGCCTGACGAGTCATCCGGCGGATCGCCCCGGCGTACGGGCGCAGCGCGGCGATGCGCTGCTCCGCGCGGCGCAGCCGAGCCGCCGCGACCATCTCCATGGCACGGGTGATCTTCTGGATGTTCTTGACCGACCCGATACGGGCCTTGACGTCGCGCTGGGATGCGCTCACGCCGGTGCCGCCTCCTTCTCAAGCTCGTCGGCCGCAGCGCTCTCGTCGGCGGCAACCGCCGCGGCGGGAGCCTGCGCCGTCTCGGTGGACTCGATCGCGACGCCGTCCTCGTCGATGTCGTCGCCGAAGTCCTTCGCGAACTCCTCGACGGCCGAATGGACGACCTCGACGATGTCGTCGCCCCAGGCGCCGCCGCCGATCTTCTCGAGCACGTCGGCGTTCTCGGCACGCATGCGCGACACGAGCCCCTGGTGGAACTCGGTCACGCGATCGACCGAGACGCGATCGAGGAAGCCGTTGGTCGCCGCGTAGATGACGACGACCTGCTCCTCGACGGGCATCGGCGAGCGCTCGTTCTGGTTCAACGTCTTGACGAGCCGCTCGCCGCGGGCGAGCGTCGCCTGCGTGTCGGCGTCGAGGTCGGAGCCGAACTGGGCGAAGGCCTCGAGGTCGCGGTACTGCGACAGCTCGAGCTTCAGCCGGCCGGCGACCTTCTTCATCGGCTTGATCTGCGCGTTGCCGCCGACCCGCGACACCGAGATGCCGACGTTGATCGCCGGGCGCACGCCCGAGAAGAAGAGCTTGGGCTCGAGGAAGATCTGCCCGTCCGTGATCGAGATGACGTTCGTCGGGATGTAGGCCGACACGTCGCCGGCCTGCGTCTCGATGATCGGCAGCGCGGTCATGGAGCCGCCGCCGAGGTCGTCTGACAACTTGACCGCGCGCTCGAGCAGGCGGCTGTGCAGGTAGAACACGTCGCCCGGGTAGGCCTCGCGACCCGGCGGGCGGCGCAGCAGCAGCGACATCTGGCGGTAGGCGAAGGCGTGCTTGGTGAGGTCGTCGTAGACGCACAGGGCGGCGCCGCCCTTGTAGAGGAAGTACTCCGCCATCGCGGCACCCGCGTACGGCGCGAGGAACTTCACGGGGGCGGCCTCGTCGGCGCCCGCCGCCACGATGATCGTGTTCTCCATGGCGCCGGCCTCGGCGAGCGTCTCGGCGAGCGCGACGACCGTCGCCATACGCTGGCCGATCGCCACGTAGACGGAGATGACGCCGGACTTGCGGTTGTTGATGATCGTGTCGATCGCGATCGTCGTCTTGCCGGTCTGGCGGTCGCCGATGATCAGCTCGCGCTGGCCGCGGCCGATCGGGATCATCGCGTCGATCGCCTTGATGCCGGTCTGCATCGGCTCGACGACGGGCTGGCGCGCGACGACGCCGGGGGCCTTGAACTCGGCCGGGCGCTTGGCCTTGGCGTTGATGTCGCCCTTGCCGTCGAGCGCGTTGCCGAGCGGGTCCACGATGCGGCCGAGCAGCTCCTCGCCGACCGGGATCTCGAGCAGCGAGCCGGTGCGCTTGACCGTGTCGCCCTCGACGATCTTGTCCCAGGCGCCGAACAGCACGACGCCGACGTTGTCGGACTCGAGGTTCAGCGCGAGGCCCGTGACCCCGTGCGGCAGCTCGAGCATCTCGAACGACATGGCGTTCTCGAGGCCGTGGACGCGCGCGATGCCGTCGCCGACGGAGAGGACGGTGCCGACCTCGGTCAGCTCGGCCGAACCGGCGTCCAGCCCCTCGATGCGACTCTTGAGGATGGAGGTGATCTCATCAGGCTTGATCTTCATGGAGGTCGTGTCAGCTCCTTGTGCTCGCGTTGGCGTCAAGCGCCGCGGGCGACGTGCTTTCTCAGGTTGTCGAGGCGGTTGCGGATCGAAGCGTCGAGGATCGAGTTGCCGACTCGCAGGACGATGCCACCGAGGATGTCGGGGTTGACGTCAGCGGTCAGCTCGATCTTCTGGCCGGTGTCCTTGGCGATGCGGTCACCGATCTGCTTCACGGTGGCTTCGTCGAGCTTCGTGGCGGTCGAGATCTGGACCGGCAGGATCTTGTTCTCCTGCTCCCACAGCCCGTCGTAGTAGCGCCGGATGCGGAACACCGCCGGCATGCGGTGCTTCTCGATCAGCAGCTCGAGGAAGTTGATGAGCGTCGGGTCGGCGTCCTCGAGGGTCTTCTCGAGCCCGTCCTTCTTCTCGGGGGTCGAGAAGTACGGCGAGAAGAAGAACACCGCGAGGTCGCGGTTGGCCTCCAGCGCGCCGGCGAACTGCCCGAGCTGCTCGCGGATCTCGTCGAGCTTGTCGTGCTCCTGGGCGACCGCGAACAGCGACCGCCCGTACACCTCGGCGATCTCTTCCATGGGTCTAGTTGCTCCGGTCGCCGGTGAGGGCGGTGAAGTCGAGCTCTGAGAGCGCCTCTTCGACGAGCTTGCGCTGGTCGGCCTCGGTGAGCGTCTTGCGCGTGACCTTCTCCGTCGCGAGGATCGTCAGGTTGGCGACCTCGTTGCGGATGTCCTGGATCGCGCGACGCGTCTCGGCCTGGATGTCGCGCTTGGCCTGCTCGAGCAGCTCCTCGCGCTTGGCCTTGGCGTCCGTCACCGCGGTGGCCTCGGCCGCGTCGGCCGCCTTGCGGGCGCGGGAGAGGATCTCCTCGGCCTGCGCGCGGGCGTCCTGCAGGCGCTCGCGGTACTCCGCGAGCAGCTCGTCGGCCTCGACGCGCGTGCGCTCGGCGGAGTCGATCGACTCCTCGATCGCGTGCTGGCGGCGGTCGAGAGCCTCCTGCAGGCGCGGGAACACGGCCTTCTTGAGGACGTAGAGCGAGATGCCGAAGACGAGGAACGTCCAGATCATCAGCCCGACGTCGGGCGAGACGAGGAACGTTCCGCTGCTCTCCTCCGCGGCGGCCCCGCCCTCGGTGGCGCCGAGCGGCAGTACGGCGATCAGGCTGAGGACGTCCATCGGTGCCTAGAGGAAGAAGGCGATGAGGCCGCCGACGAGGCCGTAGAAGAAGCAGGCCTCGGTGAGCGCGAAGCCGAGCCACTGGATCGAGGCGATCTCGTCCTTCATCTCGGGCTGGCGCGTGACCGACTCGATGACCTTGCCGAAGAGCATGCCGATGCCTGCGCCGGCGCCCGCGGCGCCACCGCCCGCGCCAACACCCAGCGCGATCGCGCGGCCGGCCTTCTGGCCGTAGAGGTCGGGGGTGTTCGTCGCCTGGGCGATGATTTGGGCTGTCAAGCTCATGACTGTTCGAAGCTCCTTCTAGTGGGAATGGGAGACGGCGCTACCCAAGTAGATGCACGTCAGGATGGCGAAGATGAACGCCTGCAAGCCGGCGACGAGGGTGGCCTCGAAGAGGAAGATCGCGATCCCGGCCGGCATCGTGAACCAGGCCAGCACCTCCAGCCCGAGCAGCACCGCAAGCCCGCCGGACATGAACTGGATCAGCATGTGCCCGGCGAGGATGTTCGCGAACAGCCGGACGGTCAGCGAGATCAGCCGCAGGAAGTTCGACAGGATCTCCAGCGGGAAGATCATGATCAGGATCGGCCCGGTCAGGCCGGCCGGGATCATGCTCTTCGTGTAGCCCCAGAAGCCCTTGGCGCGCACGCCCTCGATGTTGAAGGCGAAGAACACGATCAGCGCCAGGACGAGCGGGATCGAGACGTTCGCGGTGGCGGCGTAGATCTGGAACGCCGGGACGCTGACGCCGAAGATGTTGACGGCCTCCTCGGAGTTCACCGGCAGCGGCAGGTAGCCGATCAGGTTCGAGATCCAGATGAAGACGAAGAGCGTGAAGACGAGCGGGAACCACTTCTTCGCCATCGCCTCGTCCATGTTGTCGCGCACGACCTTGTCGCGCATGCCCGTGTAGGCCCACTCGACCGCGGTCTGCACGCGGTTCGGGCGCCCCTGCATGCGCTTGGAGACGTAGACCAACACCCCGATCGTCAGGGTCGTGGCGATCAACAGGTACAGCACGCCCTTGTTGAGGTCCATCGGCCCCGGGAGGTCGAGCCACGAGATCAGCTTGAACTCGTTCTGCGGCTTGAAGACGGTGCTGTCGTTGCGCGTGGCACCGAAGATCGCGACGATCGCGACCATCCCGAAGATGTAGACGCCGAGGATGCTGAAGGTGATCTTGCGACGGGTGCTCATCAGGCCGTCCTCTTCCTGGTCACATGTGCGATGGCGGAGCCCGCGAAGTACACCGAGAACGCGCCGAAGATCGTGAGGGCCGCCGTGAGACCGTCGGGGCGCGACGCGGCGATGCCGAGGGCGACGATCGTGCCCGCCAGCAGCCAGACGCGGACCATGCCGTAGAAGACGCCGAGCCCGATGCGGCGGCGGACGTCCTGCTCGTCGGCGAGCCGGCGCTCCGCGACGATCGAGGCGACGCGCACGAGGATCCAGGCAGCGCCTCCGACGAGGTAGCCGAGCGCCGGTGCGCCCAGTGCCAGCACCGGGATCGCGAGGATCGCGACGAGCAGCAAGTCGATGTAGGGCCGCACGTTCATGGGTCTGCGCTCGAGCCCGGCAGCAGCGCTTATCGACAAGGAAGGTCCCGGTCGCGGATCCGGCGCGTCAGACCGCCCGCGCGGGTCGCGCCGGACGTCGATGTGGCGGACCTGAGGTCCGTGTTATGGGAAGCTGGCATGGCGAGGGGTCGCACCCTACACGTCCTCGACCGCGCGGGCCGCGCGGGTGGAGTGTTGGGTGACGCCCTTGCACCATAGCGGTATCGGCGACTTTGTAACAACTTTGTGACAGGCGGTACGACCCGTTGGCGCGGCGCTGCTCGGTGGTCCGCGCGCGGGTGCGCGCGCGGCGCCGTTAGCATCGAAGCCGTGGGCGCTGCACACGATCACGAGCATCACCACGAGGGCCAGGGCGACGGGCACGATCACGGCCACGGCCACGCGGGCCACACCCACGCGCCATCGGCGGACGCCGACCGCCGCTGGCTGACCGTCGCGCTGGTGCTGATCGCCGGCTTCATGGGCGTCGAGGTCGTCGCGGGCATCCTGGCCGGCTCGCTGGCCCTGCTGTCCGACGCCGCGCACATGCTCACCGACGCGGCCTCGATCGGGCTCGCGCTCGTCGCGGCCCGCTTCGCGGCGCGGCCGGCGGCGGGCGCGTTCACGTTCGGCTTCGGGCGCGCCGAGATCCTCTCGGCGCAGGTCAACGGCGCGGCCCTGTTCCTGCTCGCGGGCGTCATCGCCGTCGAGGGCCTGCAGCGGCTCGGCTCGCCGCCGGACGTCGACGGCCCGATCGTGATCGTCGTCGGCGTCGTCGGCGCCGCGGTGAACGTCGCGGCGTTCTGGGCGCTGTCGCGCTCGGAACGCCAGAGCATGAACATCGCCGGCGCCCGCGCGCACGTGCTCGCGGACCTCTACGGCTCGTGCGCGGCGATCGTCGCCGGCGTCGTCATCGCGACCGGCGGGCCGGCGCAGGTCGACGCGATCGCGGCGCTCACGGTGTCGGCGCTCATGCTGCGGTCGGGCTGGTCGCTCGTGCGGGCGTCGATCCGCGTGCTGCTCGAGGCCGCGCCACGCGGCATCGACCCCGACGAGGTCGGGCACGCCCTCGCGTCCCAGCGCGGCGTGGTGGAGGTCCACGACCTGCACATCTGGGAGGTGACGTCCGGCTTCCCGGCGCTCGCGGCGCACGTCATCGTCGCTCCCGACGACGACTGCCACGGCTGCCGTCGCGAGCTGCAGACGCTGCTGCGCGAGCGCTTCGGGATCCGCCACACGACGCTGCAGATCGACCACGAGTCCTGGAACGAGCTCGTCGACATCCAGCCGCGCGTGCCGGCGGGCTGAGCAGGTTGGCGCTCGCCCGCGTGCGCCGGGCTGAGACGATCGTCCGGTGCCCGGCTGGCCCCCACGCTGCGAGCTCGTCGTCTTTCCCGCGGCCGGCATGCCGCGCTCGATCGCGCCGCCACACGCCGACGTCGTGCGCGCGCTCACCCGCGACGGCGTGCCGCGGGCGTGGTTCTACGCCGGCTACGCCGCCGTGCGCGAGCTGCTGGTCGTCGACGTCCCGCCGATCGGGCGCCTGATCCGCTTCGCGACGTCGGGGCTCGGGGCGAGCCTGCTCGTCGAGCCGGTCCTCGGCGAGGTCCTGTTCCGCGTCAACGTGCGCGGCGCCACGCCGGCGTTCGTGAACACGTCGCTCGCGCAGTTCACCGCCACCGCGCGGGCCGTCGTCGACCGCTACCCGTACTACTCGCTGCGCTCCAGCCCCTTGGACGTCGACGCCGCCGCGGCCGAGGTCGCCGCGATCGTCGACGCGATCGACGCGCCCGCGCTGGCAGCGGAGCTGTACTGGTCGACGTTCGTCGAGGACCTCCGCGCCGGCGCCTTCCCCAGCGAGGTGCTGGCCCCCGAGTGAACGGCGCTACAGCGCCGACGAGCCGATGACCTCCTGCCACCAAGCGCGCTCGGGATCGGTGCTCGCCAGGCGCAGCTTGCGGCGCGCGTGCCACTGCAGCTGCTCGCGACTTCCGACGAGCACGTGCGGTCCGCAGACGGCGTAGCGGCCGTCGGACAGCACGACGAGCGCTCCGGGGACGTCCCAGCGCGTGCCGAGGCGGTCGACGACCGCGAGCCCGAGAACGCGCTCGGGGGCGTCGGGGTCGCCGTCGGCCTCGGTCCACGGGCGCGTGGTGAAGATCGGCGCGCCAGTCGCGTGGTGCGCGCGCTCGGGGCGCGGTGCCGGGCCCACGGGCCCCGTCCGCCAGCGCTCGCGCGTCTCCTCGAGCGCGCCCATCGCCGTCTGGCGGGCGAGCACGTAGAGGCGATCACCGGCCTCCAGGCGCGTCGAGCCGCGCGGCGGCAGCGCCTCGTCGTTTCGCACGAGGACGTTGACGAGCGCGTCGCGCGGCAGCCCGAGATCGCGCACGCGCACGCCGATCGCGGCGTCCCCCTCGACGAGCGGCACCTCGATGACGTCGGCGCCGAGCTCGCGGATCGTGCCGACCTCGACGAGCGGCTTGCGCAGCGCCGGCTGGTTCGTCAGCGCCCCGAGCTTGCCCGCGACCCACGTGAACGTCGTGCCTTGGAGCAGCGTCGAGACGAGGACGGCGAAGAACGCGATGTTGAAGAACTGGACGGCGTCGGGGACGTGAGCGATGATCGGAAACAGCGCGAGCACGACCGGCACGGCGCCGCGCAGGCCGGCCCAGCCGAGCACGATCCGGTCGGCCGCGCGCAGCGGCGCGCGCGCCGTCGCGACCATGACCGCGAACGGCCGCGCGACGAACACGAGCACGAGCGCGAGCAGCGTGCCCTTGAGCGCGATCGGCCCGAGATCCGACGGGAAGACGAGCAGCCCGAGCGTGAAGAACATCGTCAGCTGGGCGAGCCACGCGAGGCCGTCGTGGAATGCGCCGATTGTCTGGCGCGCGGGCAGCGCGGTCGATCCCATCGACAGGCCCGCGAGGTAGACGGCGAGAAAGCCCGAGCCGTGCAGCACGTCGGCTGCCCCGAACGCCACCGCGACGACCGCCAGCGACGCGACCGGGTACAGGCCGCCTGTCGCGAGGCTCGCGCGGCGGAACGCCTGCACGGCGAGCCAGCCGACCGCGGAGCCGACGACGGCGCCGATCCCGAGCTGCTGGACGAACAGCCCGGCCATGTCGAGGATCCCGTAGCCCGGGTGCAGGATCCACTCGATGAAGCCGAGCACGAGCAGCACGGCGACCGGGTCGTTCGTCCCTGCCTCGCCCTCCAGCGTGCGCGCGAGGCGGCGTTTCAGCGTCGATCCGCGCAGCAGCGCGAAGATCGCGGCACCGTCGGTCGCCGACACGATCGAGCCGACGAGCAGGCCTTGCAGCAGCGGCAGCTCGAGCACCCAGTGCGCCGCGACGCCGGTGACGATCGCCGTCAGCAGCGTGCCCAGAGACGCCAGGCTCAGGGCCGAGCCGATGACGGGCCTGATCTCCCCGAAGCCCGCCGCCAGGCCGCCCTCGAAGAGGATCAGCGCGAGCGCGATGACCCCGATCGTGCGCGCGACCTCGTAGTCCTCGGGCATGTCGCCGAAGCGCAGCACGCCGAGGGCGTCCGAGCCGATCGCCATACCGACGCCGAGGAACAGGACGAGGCCGGGGATCCGCAGGCGGCCCGCCGCGAGCGACGCCGCCAGGCCGAGCGCGAGCAGGCCGCCGGCCGCCAGGATGTAGACGCCCTCGTGCCCCATCGCGGGATCTTGCTACAGCCAGCCGGCGCTGCGCAGTGCGCGGTACAGCGCGAAGCCCGTCACGAGCATGAGCGCCAGCGCCAGCGGATAGCCCAGACGCCACTGCAGCTCGGGCATGTGCTTGAAGTTCATCCCCCAGACGCCCGCGATCAGCGTCGGCACCGCGATGATCGCCGCCCAGCCGGAGATCTGGCGCACGACGTCGTTCTGCTGGCGCGCGATGACGGCGAGGTTGGCCTGGAAGATGCTCGACAGCACGTCGCGCTGCGTGCCGATCTCCTCCTCGACGCGGCGCACGTGGTCCTCGACGTCGCGCAGGTGGTTGCGCAGCAGCTTGGGCACGTTGTCGCGCGTGCGCGACTCGAGGGCGTCGAGCGCCGCGAGCAGCGGGTGCACGGCACGATAGAAGTCGGCGAGCTCGCGCCGCAGGAAGTAGACGCGCCGCGTCTGGTCGCCGCCGTCGGCGAAGACGGCCTCCTCGACCTCCTCGATGTCGTTCTCGAGCCCCTCGACGACGGGCCGATAGTCGTCGACGACCTTGTCCATGACCGCCCACACGGCCGCGGCGGGCCCGAGCTTCAGGAGATCCGGGTGCTGCTCGAGGCGTTCGCGCGCGGGGCGCAGATCACTCGCCGCGCCGTGGCGCAGGACGACGGCGTACCCGGGACCCGTGAAGACGTGGATCTCGCCGAACTCGACCTCCTCGGTGTCGTCGAGGTAGCGCGCGCTGTGCAGGACGAGGAAGTAGCCGTTGTCGTAGTCCTCGATCTTCGGGCGCTGGTGGGCCTGCATCGCGTCCTCGACGGCCAGCGGGGGCAGGTCGAAGCGCTCGGCGACCTCGACCATCTCCTCGTCGTCGGGGTCGTGCAGGCCGACCCAGACGAAGCCGTCGTCGTCGAGCGTGCGAGCCGCGGCCTCGTGGATCTCCAGCGGCCGCTCGTTCTGGCGGCAGCCGTCCTTGTAGTGGGCGCAGTCGACGAGCACGCGCCTATCTTGCCCGCACCTGCGAACGGAAGCTCGCGAGTGGTCGCAGGCCGCTGCGCAGCACGCGCCGCAGCACCCCGAACGCGGTCCGCTCGCGGCCTCCCCGCGTGATGAGCGCCGAATCCCACGTCGTGCTCGGCGGACCGGCGTTCCAGTGGTACAGGTAGACCGCCTTGACCTGTGGGTTGGCCGGCAGGACGCGGTCGAAGATGAAGCGCGTGACCTCCGCGGCGTGGCTGACGCCCTCGGGCAGCTTGGTGGCGCTGCCGTTGTCGCGGCGCACGATGCCGCCCGTCTCGGTCAGCCAGATCTCCGCTCGTGGCAGCCTTCGCAGCAGCGCGCGCAGGCGCCTCATGCGAAAGCGGTTGGCCTCGACGTAGTTGTGCACGCCCCACAGCTTCGGCGCGTATCCGAGCCGGCGCACGAACGTGCGCGCCCAGCTCGTCATGTTCGGCATGTCGAGCAGCTCCGGCGCGAGGATCGTGCAGCGCGGACACTCGGCTCGCAGCGCCCGGTAGTAGCCCGCCACGAGCTTCGTGCGATGGCACGTCGGCTCGCCGCAGTGGTTGGCCTCGTTCCACGTCGCGTACGTCGTGACCAGCGGGAAGGCCTTGCGCAGCCGGCGGAACTCGTGTCGCAGCATCACGGGTGTCGGCAGCGAGCGCCGCGAGACGCGCGAGTGCTCGAAGGACAGCAGCGGCGTGACGCCGGCGACGCGCGCCGCTTCGAGCCAGTAGCTGAGCTGCTTGGTCTGCCACTGCACGTGCAGCACGTCCCAGCTGACCGCCAGGCGCGCGTACCTGATCCCGAGCGCCGTGAAGCGCGGGTCGTAGAACATGTCGACCTTCTGGTCGCCGATCCCGATCCGGACCCTGCGCCGCAGGGCGGCCGCGGCGCGCGCCTCAGCCGGCGTCGCGCCTGCGACCGGGGTCGCGCTCGCGGCCGCCGGAGCATCGACGGGAGCCAGCGCGGTGGCCGGCACGGCGGCGGGCACCGCGAGCACGGAGGCGGCCACCACGAACGCGGCGACGAGGCGCGTGCGGGCGCGGGACACTCAGCGGCCCGTGAGGATCGTGTCGGCCGCCGTCCAGGGCGGCGCGCAGCAGCACAGCAGCACGAGCGGGGCGTCACCGGTGTTGTGGAGCTTGTGGACCGCGCCGGGCGCGATCACGGCGCAGTCGCCGGGACGCACGTCGCGTTCCTCGCCATCGATCCGCAGGCGGCCCTCGCCGGCCTGGAAGTAGTAGATCTCCTCGGCGACGGGGTGGTAGTGCTCGTCGGTCGCCGCGCCGACCGGGACCGTGGCCTCCGCGAGTGACTGCTTGCGCGCGGGCAGCGAGACGAGCCCGGCGAGCTCGCGGATCGACGAGCCGTCGGAGGACCGGAAGCGCTCGGCGGCATCGATGTGTGAGAGATCCATGCGTCGCGAACCGTATCGTCGATCCGCCCCGCCCACCCATGCGTCAAGGGGCGAGGGCGCCCCGTCAGGACTTCAGGCGCTCGAAGTCCTCGGTCTCGCGCCGCACCGCGTCGAACTCGCCGGTCTTGAGGCGCGCCTGCACGTCGGCATCGATCTCCTGTTCGCTGGCGTGCGGCCGGCGGCGGCGCAGCCAGGTCGCGTCGAGGCGCTTGAACTTCAGGATCTCGAGCACGTAGACGAGGTACACCGACGCGATCAGCACGAGCAGGCCGAGCCCGCCCATGACCGCCGCCCAGCCGGGATGCAGCGTGCCGCCGTTGTCGGAGTACGGCACGAAGCGCAGCGCGACCGCCAGGCCCGCGAGCGACAGCGTCCACGCGTACAGGTAGAGCACCGTCCGGCGCGTCGAGAAGCCGATCCGGTCGAGTCGGTGGTGGAAGTGCTCGCGGTCGGCCGCGTAGACGGGACGCCGGTACTTCATCCGCTTCAGCACGACGAACGTCGTGTCGAGGAACGGGACGGCGAGCACGATCAGCGGGAAGATCAGCGCGAGCACGGCGTTCGTCTTCGCCGACCCGAGCACGGCGATGCAGCCGAGCAGCAGCCCGAGCAGGTTCGAGCCGCAGTCACCCATGTAGACGGACGCCGGGTGGAAGTTGTGGATCAGGAAGCCGAGCGCGGCGCCGGCCGTCAGCGCCGCGAGCACGCCGCCCTCATTGCGCTGCAGGTCGAAGGCGATGATCGCGAGCGCGCCGGCGCTGATCGCGCAGACACCCGCGGCGAGCCCGTCGATGCCGTCCGAGAAGTTCACGACGTTCATGACCGCGGTCAGGCCGAGGACGGTCAGCGGCGCCGCGAGCTCCCCGAACTGCAGCCGCCCGACGAACGGCACCGTGACGAAGTCGACCTTGACGCCGGCACGCACCGCGAGCACCGCGGCGGCGACCTGCCCCGCGAGCTTGACCGCGGGATTGAGGTCGAAGCGGTCGTCGAGCGCGCCGACGACGACGATCAGCACGGCTGCGGCGAGGATCCCGTGCGCCTCGCGGGTGCCGGGCATGACGACGATCGCGGCGATCGCGCCCCCCGCGAAGATCGCGATCCCGCCGAGCAGCGGCGTGCCACCGGGCGCCAGCCCGCGCCCGCGGGCGTGGTCGATCGCCCCGATCGACCGTGCAAAGCGCATCGTCAGCGGCGTCAGCGCGGCGGTGGCCGCGAGAGCGATCGCGAAGGCCGTCAGCGCGTCGAGCTCGTCGAGCACGCCTGCGACTGTACCTACGCGCGGGACGGTCCAGTGCCGCGCGCCGTTGCTACGGCAGCGGCTCGATCGCCGCGACGCGACGCGAGTGGCGACCGCCCTCGAAGGCCTCCGACAGGAACGCCTCGACGATCGCGTCGGCCTGCTCGCCGGAGAGCCTGCGCCCCGACAGGGTCACGACGTTCGCGTCGTTGTGCGCGCGCGACAGCGTGGCCTCCTCGACGTCGTGGGCGTTGACGGCGCGCACGCCCGGGACCTTGTTGGCGACGATCGCGACCCCGACCCCCGAGCCGCAGACGAGGACGCCGCGCTCGGCGTCGCCGTCGGCGACCAGGCGCGCCGCGGGTGCCGCGTAGCGCGGGTAGTCGACGGACTCGTCGGAGTCGGGTCCGACGTCGACGACGTCATGGCCGGAGGCGGCGAGCTGCGCCTTCACGTGCTCCTTGAGCTCGTAGCCAGCGTGATCTGAGGCGATGGCGATACGCATGACCAGAACCCTATTGGGTGCTCGTGTCACGCGATGCGAGGCGAGCTTGCAGCACCGCGAGGCGCCGGCGCTGGGCGGGTGACGGGGCAAGCTCGTCGGACCCGGTTGCCGACTCCTGACGCTGCTGGGCCGCTTGGATCTGCTCCGCGTAACGAGCACGGTTGCGACGAATCGCCGTGTCGGAGATCGGGATCACGGCGGCGAGGGCCGCCGACAGGCCGATCAACAACTGCTGGGTGTCGCTGTCGAGGTCCGCGCCCAGCACGACGAGCACCGCGACGACGGCCTGGCCCACCGCCAGCTGCTGGCCGCGCGTGACCGAAGGAGTACCGAATGTCTCCGGGCCCTGCGGGCTCACTCGCAGAGCCGCTGCGATCCGACCCAAGAGGCTCATTTGTCGAGGACCGGCGAGCTCGGAGCAACCGTGCCGCCGGGCTCATTGCCGGGGTCCGGCCCGGGATCGTCCGACCCGCCGTCGGGGCCGCCGTCCCCCTCCGGCGGCGACGGAGCCCCCGTCGGGGCCGATGGCTGCCGGGTGAGGTTCAGCAACGCCGACGCGCACGCATCGGCGACGGTCCGGGCCGTATCGGCCGCCAACCTCGCGAGGCGGGCGATCTCCTTGGCGTCGGACGAGTTGCGCGCGGATGCATCCGCATTGCCCGCGCGGCCGATGGCCAGGCCGCTGGCGGTCTCCAGGCGCTTGACGACGGCGCGTTGCTCCCGATCCTTCGCCGCCGTGCCGAGGTCCGCCGCGACCTTCAACGCCGCCTCACCCGCGCGACTCGTATACATCGCGGCCAGTCGGGCCTCGCCGGCGGTCGCAAGCCGCGCCGCCGTCTCGACCGCGGCCTTGGCCCCGGCGCGGGACCGGGTGAGCTCCTCCTCAGAGCGGTCCGCGGCGGCCTGCGCCTGAAGCGCGAACTCCAGGGCGGCGATCGCCTCCTCGGGCGCGGTCGACGCCTGCGCCGGCTCGGGACAGCACTGCCGTCGGACGGCGAGCAGCAGACCCAGCCCGATCAGGACCATGAACGCGAGCAGGCTGACCATGAGACCGTCGTCGGCTCCCGTCGTCGGAACGCCGGCCAGCGGCGAGGTAGCGCCGGCCTCCGAAGCGCCGCCCGCGGTGGTGTTGGTCTCGGTGCCGCCGGCTCCGGCCGGCGCGCCCGTGGTCTCGGCCGAGCCCGCCGGGGGGGCCGCTCCGGCGGCGCTGGTCGTCGCGGTCTGGGTCGTGGCCTCGGGCACCGGCGCCGCCGCCCCGGCGGCGCCCTGGTCGTCGCCGGCGCCGGCGTCGACCCGCGTGCCGAGCGGACCCGACAGGACCACCTTCGAGTCGAAGGATTCGGTGTGCGTGCTCGTCACGGTCCCGACGATGTCCGTCGTCGTGTGATTCCTGACGACATCGACGGTCACGGGCTCGTCGAGCTTGACGACAACGAACGCCGTGAGGGCGCCGGCCGCGATGGCCCATACCACGACGATCACGACATGCAAGCCGCGTGGCTCCACGTCGCGACTCTCTCAGCGCGACAAGGCGAACGCAAGCCCTGCATGCCACCGACGCGCCGCCGCCGGCCGGGCGGAGCCGCAGTTCTAGCTTGCCGCTCAGCCGCCGAGCGCGGACGCGAGGTCCTCGCGCCCGACGGCCCCCGCGCGCAGCACGGACCAGACGCAGGACCGCTCGTAGGCTCGAAGATCGACGACGGTCGACGCGATGCCCGCGAGCGCGCCACCGTCGAGCACCACGTCCGCCCCCTGACGGATCGAGTCCGCGACGTCCTCCAGGATCCGCGCGTCGCTCCCGCCCGCAGGGTTCGCACTGGACTGCATCACCGGCATCCGCACGGTGGACAGGGCCGCGATCGAGGCCGGCAGCCGCGGGACCCGCAGACCGAGCGTCTCCGGATCTGGTCCGCATGCCGGCGCGAAGCGCCGTTCGGGGTTGGGCAACAGCAGCGTCACGGCGCCGGGCAGCAGGGCCGCCAGGGCGCTGCGGGTGCGCGGGCCCAGCTCCGGCAGCGCATCGAGCGCCCGCCCGCGCTCGAAGAACATGACGGCCGAGGGCTTGTCGGCGGGCCGGCCCTTCAGCGCGTAGAGGCGCTCGACGGCCGCCGGCGAGGATGGGTCGCAGGCGAGGCCGTAGACGGTGTCGGCGGGGAAGACCGCGACGCCGCCGCCGGCGATGCAGCACTCGAACGCCGCGGCATCGGCGGGGCCCAGGGTCACGGACGCTCACCCGTATCCGGGGTCGCGCGTCGCGTCCCGGCCGACACGCGCTCGATCCCCGCGAGGTCGCGATGCGAGCGCACGTCCTCGAAGCCGTCGCGCGCGAGCAGCGCCCGCACCGCGCCGGCCTGCCCGGCGCCGTGCTCGATCGCGAGCAGCCCACCGGCCGGCAGGGCGGCCGCGGCCGCGGGCACGAGCCGCCGGATGACATCGAGGCCGTCCGCGCCGGCGAACAGCGCGCCCGCCGGCTCGTGGCGGACGATCTCCTCCGCGAGCGACGCGCGCTCGCCGTCGGCGACGTACGGCGGGTTGGACAGGATCGCGCCGCACTCCCCCACCCCGGCAAGCAGGTCCCCCGCGACGAAGGTGACCTCCAGGCCGAGCGACGCGCCGTTGCGGCGAGCGACCTCGAGCGCGTCCGCGCTGACGTCCGTGCCGGTGACGGACAGGTCCGGTCGCTCCTGCTTGAGCGCCAGCGCGATCGCCCCGCTGCCCGTGCCGACGTCGACGACCCGCGCCCCGCGCGCGAGCGTCAGCCCGAGCTCGACGAGCAGCTCGGTCTCGGGTCGCGGGACGAGCACGCGCGCGTCGACGTACAGGTCGATGTGGCGAAAGCCGCGCACCCCGAGGATGTAGGCGACGGGCTCGCGCAGCACCGAGCGCCTGCGCACCGCGTTCTGGAACGCCCGTACCGCGGGGCCGGCGACCTCGCGGCCGGGCTCGGTGAAGAGCGCGACCCGGTCGACGCCGAGCGCGTCGGCGAGCAGCAGCTCGGCATCCAGGCGCGGCGTGTCCGAGCGGGCGGCGGCGATCGCGATCACCGCGGAGTCCAGCGCCTCGCGCACGGTCACCCCGCCGAAGCCGGACCCGGACCCGGACCCGCCCACCGTCATGCCGTGGTCTGGAGCTCCAGCGCGCGCCGCTTCTCGTCGGACTGCAGCGCCGTCGTGAACTCGTCGAGCTCGCCCTCGAGCACGTCGTCGAGGTTGTGCGCGGTGAAGTTCACGCGATGGTCGGTGACGCGCCGCTGGCTGTAGTTGTACGTGCGGATCTTCTCCGCGCGCTCGCCCGTGCCGACCTGTGAGCGGCGGTCGGCGGCGACCTCGGCCTGCTGCTCGGCGAGCGCGACCTCGTACAGGCGCGCGCGCAGCACGCGCATCGCCCGCTCACGGTTCTGCAGCTGGGACTTCTCGTCCTGCATCGAGACGACGATGCCGCTCGGCTTGTGCGTGATCCGCACGGCGGAGTCGGTGGTGTTGACGGACTGCCCACCCGGACCGGACGAGCGGTAGACGTCGATCTGCAGGTCGTTGGCGTCGATCTGGACATCGACCTCCTCGGCCTCGGGCAGCACGGCCACCGTCGCGGTCGAGGTGTGCGTGCGGCCCTGCGACTCGGTCGCCGGCACGCGCTGGACGCGATGCGTACCGCCCTCGAACTTGAAGATCGAATACGCCCCGTCGCCCTTGATCGCGAACGTGTACGCACCCTCGCCGGCCTCCAACAGCTCGACCTTGAAGCCGCGCCTCTCGGCATACTTCGACAACATCCGGAAGAGGTCGGCGGCCCATAGCCCGGCCTCGTCGCCGCCCGCGCCGCCCCGGATCTCGACGATGACGCTCTTCTCGTCCAGCGGGTCGCGCTGCACCATCGCGAGCCGGATCTCCTCGGCGAGGCGCTCGATCTCCGCGCGCGCGTCGCCGAGCATCTCGCGCACCTCGGCGTCCTCGGACTCGTCGAGCATCGCGCGTGCCTCGGCCTCGTCGGCGACCGCCCCCCGCCACTGCTCGGCGAGCTTGCTGGCGACCTCGAGCTGGCGGTACAGGCGCCCGGCCGCGGCCGCGCGGTTGCGATCCCCGAAGAGCTCGGGGTCGGACATCTCGCGCTGCACGTCGGCAAAGCGCGCCTCGATCTGTTCCACCAATCGCTCGATCACGTCCAGCGAGGGTAATGCAGCGCGTGACACCGCCGGCCACCGGGCATGCGGTCGAATATAGACTTACGGCAGCGGTTATATAAGGATTTCAACGATCCATCGCGAAACACTCAAGGGACCCGCTCGAACATCCGATGGGGAGCACGTGGAGGTCAGGTCGAACAACCGTCCATCCGGTGAGGCCAGCGCCACCGCGGCCTCGAGCCTCGACGTCCACGCCGCCGCCGCGCTCGATCGCCTGACGCGCTGGGCCGCGAAGGCGCTGCGCGCGCCGGTCGCCTTCGTCTCGCTGGCCAGCGCCGACGGGACGATCGTGTCGAGCGGCGCCCGCGGCGATCGATCGCCGACGGCCGGGACGCTCGAGCTGTGCGCCCGTGTCGTCGCGACCCGCAAGCCGTACGCGGTCGCCCGGCCCGACGACGACCCGGTCGCGTTCGTCGGGGCGCCGCTCATCGACAGCGGGGGGAACGTGCTCGGCTGCCTGTGCGTCACCGACACCCGCCAGCGCCGCTGGACCGTCCATGACACCGAGCTCGTCAAGGAGCTCGCGATCTCCGCGACGACCGAGCTCGAGCTGCGCACCGCACGGGCGATGGCCGAGCGCGAGAAGCGTTGGAGCGACGGGCAGCAGCGCGTGCTCGAACGCATCGCCGCGCGCTCGCCGCTGAACCGCACGCTGACCGAGCTGCTGCGCGTGGCCGAGGCACACGCGCCCGGCATGCTGGCCTCGATCCTGCTGCTCGAGCAGGCCGGCCTCGGTCGCAGCGTCCTGCGCCACGCCGCCGGTCCGAGCCTGCCGCCGGCGTTCACGAACGCCGTCGACGGGCTCGAGGTCGCCGACGGCCAGGGCATCTGCGGGACGGCCGCGTACCGTCGCGAGCCCGTCATCGTGCTCGATGTCGCGGCCGATCCGCTGACCTCCGCGTTCGTCAAGCTCGCCGAGGAGCACGGCCTGCGCGCGGGCTGGTCGACCCCGATCCTGTCCAACGACGGCGCCGTGCTCGGGACCTTCGCCCTCTACTACGGCCCGCAGCGGCTGCCGAAGCCCAGCGACGAGTTCGTCATCGATCGCTCGATCCACCTCGCCCGGCTGGCGATCGAGCAGACCCTCGACGCGCGCGCGCTGCGCGACAGCGCCACCCACGCGCGCTCGCTGGCGCGCGAGCAGACCGCGCTGCAGCGCGTCGCGACGAGCGTCGCCGAGGAGCGCGACCCGGACACGCTGTTCAAGCTCGTCGCCCGCCAGGTCGGCCTGCTGCTCAAGGCCGAGAGCGGCTACGTGCTGCGCTTCGAGGACGAGCAGCGCTACTGCACGATGGGCTCGTGGGCGCGCTCGGACGCACACGTGCTGGCAGTCGGCGACATCCGCGCCTACGCCGCCGACGACCTCGTCGCCCAGCTGCGCGGCGGGCGCTCGGCGCGGCGCGGCAGCGTCACCGCGGGCAGCCACCCGTTCGACGGCCGCCATCGCATCGGCGCGCCGATCGTCGTCGACGGCAGGCCCTGGGGCGTCGTCGTCGCGCTGCGCGAGCGGCTCGGCGCGTTCGAGCGCGAGGACGAGAAGCGCATCGGGCGCTTCGCCCAGCTTGCGGGCGTCGCCGTGGCAAACGCCCACGCTCGCGAGAAGCTCGCGACGCAGGCGCTGACCGATCCGCTGACCGGGCTCGCCAACCGCCGCGCGTTCGATCGGCGCCTCGCCGGCGAGACCGAGCGCGCGCTGCGTCACGAGCGCGCGCTGTCGCTGATGCTCGTCGACGTCGATCGCTTCAAGGCGATCAACGACCGCTTCGGCCACGCCACGGGGGATCGCGTGCTCGTGAACCTGGCCGGCGACCTGTCGTCGGTCATGCGCACCGGCGACATGCTCGCGCGCGTCGGCGGGGACGAGATGGCGATGATCCTCGCCGACTGCCCGCCCGCGCAGGCCGTCGAGGTCGCGACGCGGATGCTCGCCGAGATCTCCAAGGACGCCTCGTTCTCGCACCGTCACGGCGTGACGCTGTCGATCGGCGTCGCCGGCCTGTCGCCCACCGCCACCGCCGACGAGCTCCTGCGCCGTGCCGACCAGGCGCTGTACCGCGCGAAGGACCGCGGCCGCAACCAGGTCGTCGGCTACGAGCAGCCCGTCGAGGTCGGCGTGCCGCCGCGGTCCTGACCCGGCGCGCCCGGCGCGCCGACGGGCGCCTACGCCACGACCTCCATGCCGATGCGATCCGCGTCGGTGGCGTCGGCGGGCGACTCGACGGCGAGGACCGCCTCGAGCGCCGCGATCGCGACGGCGAGCTGGCCGAGGTCGGGCTCGCGGGTCGTCAGGAGCTGGAGCTTCATCCCGGGTACCATGAGCACGCGCGCCCAGCGCTTCGTGCGGTTGCGCCCGAACCACTTGATGACCTCGAAGGCGAGCCCGGCGACGAGCGGGATCCCGACGATCCGCGAGGCGAACAGCCAGTACCAGGCGGGCGTGCCCAGCGGCGCGAAGACGACGACCGCCACGACCATGACGATGAGCATGAAGCTCGTCCCGCAGCGCGGATGCAGGCGGCTGAAGCGCCGCGCGTTGTCGGGCGTCAGCTCGAGGCCGGCCTCATAGCAGGAGATCGTCTTGTGCTCGGCGCCGTGGTACTCGAAGACGCGCCGCAGGTCCTTCAGGCGCGAGACCGCCCACAGGTACGCCAGGAAGACCGTGATCCGGATGAGCTTCTCGACGAGGACGAACACGAGCGAGTTGGGCAGCCGATCCTTGATCGTGCTCGTGAGCCCGACGGGCAGCAGGAAGAAGAGCCCGATCGCCATCGCCATCGCGACCGTGACCGTGCCGATCCACGCGCCGCGCGTGATCGGCTCGGCCTCGTCGGGCGACTGCGCGTTCGCCGAGATGTTCAGCGCCTTGAAGCCGATCCGCAGCGATTCGCCGAGCGCGACGACGCCGCGCACGACGGGCCAGCGCAGCCATGCGTGGCGCCTCAGCACCGAGACGAGCGGGAAGCTCTGGACGACGATGTCGCCACGAGCCGCCTCGCCCATCTCCATGCGGCGTCCGTCGGCGATCTGGTCCGGGGCGGGCGCGCGAACGGCGACGGCCCAGGTGCAGACGCCGCGCATCATGACGCCCTCGAGCACCGCCTGGCCGCCGACGGGCGCGTCGCGGACTGCCGTGAGGGACCCGTCGGCCAGCCGCTGTGCGTCCGGGGCGGCTGCCAACGGGTGGCCTGCCTGCTTACGCGGCCGGCGTGCGCTTGGCGGCGCGGCGCTTGAAGCGGTCGACGCGACCGCCGGTGTCGACGAGCTTCTGACGGCCCGTGTAGAACGGATGGCAGTTCGAGCAGATCTCGACCTTGATGTCCGGCGTGGTCGAGCGGGTCTCGAACTCGTTGCCGCACGTGCAGCGGACGTGGGCGGTGACGTACTCGGGATGGATGTCGGTCTTCATAGTTGCATCCAGTCTATCGGCAGCCGTGTGCTGCGATCGGAGCCCTTCAGGCCCCGAGTGGACACGTCAGCCGCAGCGTGTTGTGCTCGTCGGTCTCGTCGACGCGGTGGTCTGAGTCGAGCTTGGCCGTGACCATCGTCCCGGGGATGCAGACCGGCGCGAGGACGGCGACCGTCACCTGCTGGCCGGCCGCGATCGCGGGCACGTCGGCGGTGGCGCCCGCTACGCGCACGGAGAACGGCCCGGCCGTCGTGCGGCCGTCGTTGCGCACGACGAGCGTGTAGAGCGCGAACGCCGGGCGCGAATCGGGGACCGCCCGCAACGTGCCGGCGGCGAGGTCCGGACGCACGTCGGGCTGCGCGCAGGCCTTCGTCGCGCGGCGCGCGCTGCGCACCGCGATGCCGTCCGCGCCCGTCCAGCGGAAGCGGACGACCGCGCGGTACGTGGCCGGGACCGGCAGGCCATCGACGCGCTTGTGGAAGACGAAGCCGGCGCGGCCGGGCTGCGCGGACTCCCAGACGCCGAAGCCGGCGACGCCACGGACCTGGTGCCAGAGGCGGCCTCCGCGGCGCTTGCGCTGCAGGACGAAGCGCATCTGCATCCGCTCGGCGGCGCCGATCGCGGGCATCGAGCCGACGAACGCGGCGACGCGCGAGGCCGGCAACGCGCTCGTCTCACACGACTCCAGCGCGGCGCTCAGCGCCGGGACCGGTGGGCCCGTGGGCACCTGCGCGACGGCGACGCCGGGCCCCAGGCAGAGGCCGGCGAAGACGAGCAGGACGATCCGGCGCGTGCGATCCATGCGCTGCTATGACAGACGGCGGGGGCGCAAGTTGCGGGCATTCTCCTCCGGCCGCAGCGGTTCGCGCCAACAATGCTGCAATCCGGCTGGCATGCGGCGAGTGTGCCCCACGGGGTGGCTACGCTGAACCGGCGGGCAGAGCGTGCGACGCCTCCCTGCGCCATCGCCCCCAACTCATCGGAAGTCTCTCAGTGACTCGCGTTGTCCTCATCGTCGCCGTCGTGATCGCAACCCTCGCCGGTGCGAGCGTCGGGGCGCTCGCCTGGGCGGACTCGAGTGCCGCCGGCAAGCTCCCCGCGGGCTCGCGCGTCGCCGGCGTCGACGTCGGCGGCCTGACGCGCAAGCAGGCGCTGGCACGCACGACGCGCCTCGTCACGAACCTCGTCGAGCGACCGGTCCACGTCCAGCTCGGCGATCGCACGTACTCGCTGTCGGCGCAGAAGGCCGGCGTGCAGGTCGGCCTGAACGGCGCGATCGGCCGCGCCGTCGAGGCGGGTCGCGAGGGCTCCTTCCTCGCCCGCGGCTGGCGCAAGATCGCCGGCAAGAAGGTCGATCGCGACCTTCCCGCCCGCATCACCGTCGACCGTGGCGCCGTGCGCGAGTTCATCACCGCCATCGAGAAGGAGCAGGCCCTCGAGCCCGCCGATGCCAAGCTGCACCTGACGCTCACGAGCGTGACGGTCACCGCGGGCAAGCCCGGCAAGCGCCTGGCGGCCCGCGAGGCGCTCATCGCGCGCCTGCTGCGCCGCCTGACGAGCAGCACCGACGAGCGCACGATCCGCGCCCGCGTCGTCGACGTCGACGCGAACGTGACGGCGGACAAGGTCTTCGACGAGCAGCCGATGGCGCTGACCGTCTCACGCGACCAGAAGCGCGTGCGCCTGTTCAAGCGCGGCAAGCTCGTGAAGACCTACACGGTCGCGGTCGGGTCGCCGCAGTACCCGACGCCGACCGGCCAGTTCGCGGTCCAGACGAAGCAGAAGAACCCGGTCTGGAGCGTGCCCAAGTCCGCCTGGGCCGGTGACCTGCAGGGCGCCGTGATCCCCGGCGGCGACCCCCGCAACCCGCTCGTCGCGCGCTGGATCGGCTTCAACGGCTCGGTCGGCTTCCACGGCACCGCGAGCGCCGGCTCGCTCGGCACCGCCGCCTCGCACGGCTGCGTGCGGATGGCCCCGACGGACGTCATCGACCTGTTCGAGCGCGTCGAGGTCGGTACGCCGGTGCTCGTCGCCTGACGAGCCCGCCCGTGCGGCGGTCGATGCCGTGGCGCCGCTCTCAGCGCTCGGCGGGCGCCGCCGCCCCGGTGATGTGGTCGAGCACGGCCTGGAACGCGTGGCTCGGCGAGACGTCGACGTACTCGCTGTCCTCGAGCGCCTCGGGTGCGTGGCCCGGCGCCCAGTAGAACGCCTGGCCGGCCACGAAGTCCTGGTGGCCGTCGATCGTGTGCATGCGGACGCGGCCCTTGAGCATGTATCCCCAGTGCGGGCAGGGGCACAGGTCGTCGGGCAGGCCCTTGGTGGCGGGGCGCAGATCGGCGCCACCGGGCAGCCGGACGAAGCCGATCATCATCCCCGCCTGGTCGCTGACGCGGACTTCGAGATCGCCGTCGGCGATGGCGACGGGCACGTCCTGACGTGCGATGGAGCGCATGGGAGACCTCCTGGGTCGTCGGTTCTGGGCGTCACCGCCACAACGACGGCGACGCCCATGACGTTCGCGCACCGGCGTTCCTCAGACGTTCCTCAGTGGCCGCGGGCGAGCTCGCTGCAGCGCCGCGCGTCGAGCGGCTGGCCCCAGGCCGAGAAGCCGTCGGCGGCGGCGCCGAAGTGCCGGGAGCCATCGCCCGGCTGCCCGTCCGCGCCGGCCACCCAGCCACGCGCCTCCTCGACGGCCGCATGCCACGCCGGCGGCAGCGCGACGATCTCCAGCGCCGTCGCGCAGTCGCGCGCATAGCGGTGGGCACGAGCGAGATCGCCGGCCCGCGCGGAGGCGATCGCCGCCGGGACGATGAAGGCGATCCGACACGTCGGGCACGTCTCGGCCGGCCCGCAGATCGCGGTCTCCGCCGCGCGCACGACCGCCATGGCGGAGACCGGGTCCGGGGCGGCCTCGACCATGGCCCCGTAGATGCGGTCCAGCGTGTGGTGGCCGATCTCCGACTCGCGGGCCATCAGCAGCGCAGCCCGCAAGAACGGCTGGGCGTGCTCCGGCCGCCCGCCGCGGATCGCGACCTGGCCGCGTCCCAGCAGCGACAGCGCCTCGCCGGCGACCGCGCCGATCTGGCCATGCAGCCGGGCGCCCTCGGCGAAGTCCCGATCGGCCTCCTCGAGACGCCCCGCCAGGATGACCGCCTCGCCCCGCAGCGTCAGCGCGAACGCGTGGCCGCGCGCGGCGCCGATCCTGCTCGCCTCGATCGCGAGCTCGTCCGCGAACGCGATGATCTCGTCGTTGGGCAGCCCGCCGTAGAGCATCCTCTCGGTGACGCACAGCTGGCCGTCGAAGACTCGCGTGGCGAGCTCGGGAAGATCCTGGGTGGCGCGCAGGTACTCGCGCAACCGCGCGGGCAGCTCGCCCTTGGCGTGGGCCGCCAGCGCATGGGCCCACGTCGCATCGAGGATGAAGCCGGGATCGCCGAGCTCGATGGCGAGTCCGCGCGCCAGCTCAGCCTTCTCGACGGCGGTGTCGGCGTCGGCGTAGCGCCCGATGGCCGCGGCCGCGCTGAGCGTGAGGGCCTCGGCGAGCAGGCCGATCGTCGTCTTCGGCGCGACTGCCTCCAGCGTGCGCAGCGCACCGTCGGGGTCGCTGGCCTTCAGCTGCGCCAGTGCCCGCCGAGCCCCGAGCTCCTGGGCCTCCGGGTCGCCGAGCGCGATCGCCGCGGCTGCGTAGGCATCGGGCGCGCGCCGGTCGCCGAGCGCATCGAGGATCTCCGCGCGCAGGCACAGCCCGTCGTGGTGCTCGCGCGCCACGACGAGCAGGCGCTCGACCTGCACGAGAGCATCCGCGAAGGCCCCGATGGCGACCGCGCGGCGCACCGCGGCCACGAGCCAGTCGACCGCTTCGGCCGGCATGCCGCCCTTGAGCCAGTGGTGCGCAACGCGCCCAGGAGCCGCGCCGGCGGCGGCCAGGCGGCGGGCGGCGTCACGGTGCAGTTGCACCCGACGGTGCTCCGGCACGTCGTCGGTGAGCACCTGGCGGACGAGGTCGTGGCGGAACCCGTAGCGCGTGCCGACCACCACGAGGACTCCGAAGTCCAGAGCTGCGTCGAGCATCGCGAACGCCGCCGCCTCCGCCAAGCCCGTGAGCGCCAGCACGCCGGCCAGATCCAGATCCTCCTCGGCGACGGCGAGCGCCGTGACCGCCTGCAGGGTCGCCGCGTCCAGTCCGGCGAGGCGGGTGCTGATCGCCTGGCGCACCGTCTCGGGCAGCGGTCCTTGCTCGCCGGACGCCAGCGCGCGTGACAGCTCGAGCGCGAAGAAGGGGCTGCCCCCGGCCGCGGCGACGATGCGCGCGACGACCTCGGGGCTCGGATGCACCGCAGCGGCCTGCATGACGAGCTCGGCGATCTGGCCGTCGCCGAGCGGACGCAGGTGCAGCGAAAGCGTCCGGTCGCCGCCGGCGAGCTCGGCAAGCCCACGCGGCAGGCTCGTCCGGATCCACTCCGCGCGACACGCCAGCAGCACGAGCAGTCGGTCCTCGCCGCCGCCCGCCACGAGTTGGTGCAGGACGCCGGCGGTCGCCTCGTCGAGCAGGTGCGCGTCCTCGACGAACACGACGGTGGGCGTGCTCGTCGTGGGCGACATGAGCGCGTGCTGCAGCGCCGCGACCACCTGATGGCGCGTCACCGCTCCCGCCGGCGCCGGCGCCGGTCCGGCCAGCGGGGTCAGCTGAGCGAGGATCGATCGCGAGCGTGCCGGCAGCGCGTCCAGCCAGGCCCGCCCGTCGGTCAGCAGCTGTTGCACCACGTCGCCGATCGGGGCGTAGGGCGCTCCGGACGCCGTACCCGCAACCGAGATGACGCGCCAGCCGGCTTCCTGCGCCACGCCCGTGACCTTGCGGCAGAACGCCGACTTGCCGATGCCGCTGGCGCCGCGGACGAGCAACCCCGACGCTCTGCCGCCCGCGACGGCGCCGAGCAGCTCCCGAGCTTCGCCGAGCTCCGCCTCGCGGCCGACGAACGCCCGCTCCCCGAGCCGCACGCCCGCCGTGCAGTGGCCGTGCAACGCCCTCGTCTGCGCGTCGGGCGCCACCCCCAGCTCGCGGACCAACGCGATTCGCAGGCGCTCATACCAGCGGATCGCGACGTGACGCTGGCCCGCCGCGCTCGCCGCCCGCATGAGCTCGCGGCACGCCGCCTCGTCGGTGGGCTCGAGCTCCATCAGACGTTCCCAGTCCGCCGCCCGGCGCAGCAGGGCCGTGAGGCTCGCGTGTACCTGCCGGCCCGCCTCCTGAGCCCACTCCTCGTAGGGCGCGCCGGGGAGCAGCGCACCGCCGCAGCCGGCGGCGAGCCTCGCACAGGCGTCGTCGTCGCTGCCCCGCAACGCCGACTCGGCGTCGCGCAGGAAGCGCTCGACGTCGACGATCAGCGAGCGGCCGGGGTACAGCGCGACGCGCCCGCCGCGCAGGACGATCGCCTGCGGATCGCCCAGCAGCCGCCGGGCGTGATGCGCGGCCTTGCGCAGGTTGGCCGCGCCCGCCTGCGCGCCGAGGTGCGGCCAGAGATGTTCGATGACCTGATCGCGCGTCAGGACATGGCCGTCGGCGAGGGCAAGCAACGCGACGAGCTCCTGCGCCCGGCGAAGCGGCCAGACGCCGTCGGCGACCACACGGTCGCCGGCGACGACGCGAAACGCCCCGAGCAGCTCGATCTGAATCTCATCGCCCGCGACGCCGCCCATGCACCATCTTCGCGCACGGCCGCGATCGCACGACCGCGGCTCGGCAGCGACGGCGCGCCGCGCGCCGGGCCCAGAGTGATCCGAACAGCGCTGCGCCTCGTCATCACGGGAACGTAGGCCGCCACGCGGCGAGGAACGCCATGCACGAGCTCGTCGACATCCCAGCCCACCTCCGGTCGCATGTCTAGGGCGATGGCGCGCCCGAGCTGTCGCCGCAGTGTCGTGTCCGGCGGGCGGCGCGCGGGCAGCCGTTCGCGCGTGCCGAGCGTCTGCGTACGGCAACTGCGCGAGCGGGCACCGGCTCGCCCCGACAGCGCCGCGCTGCTCCGAGACGCAGCCGTCCGATTCGCGCGCGATCACCGCGCGACCGCAGATCAATGCGACGACATCGCGCTCGCGGTCTCAGAAGCGGTGACGATCAGCGTCGCGCAGGCGTTCGTCGGTCACGCGACCGCGGGCGTGATCGAGCTGCGCGCGTCACGCTCACAGGGCACGCTGGTGTTCGTCGTCGGCGATCGCGGAAACGGCCTGCAGACCCGGCTGGACAGCCGCGAGATCGGCATGGGCCTCGCGCTCATCCACCGCGTCACCGAGCGTCTCGACATCACGGAGACCGCGCCGGGCCTGCTCATCCGCATGACGTTCGCGCTCGCCTGACGGGTCCGACGTCGCCCACGAGCGAGGCAGAGCGGGGCGGCCTCAGACATCGAGCGCCAGCACGACTTCGCCACCGAGCGCGCTGCGGACGAACAGCAGCGTCGGGGTCCCTCCGTCGGGCGCAGACGAGAGCTGCAGACCCGATACGGGGGCCGGCGGCGATGAGTCGCGGAGCACCCCAGTTGCCGCCGACCTGCCGCTGCGATGCAAACGCTTGCGTCGCCGCGGTAGCCGGTAGCCCGTCGGTGGCCCGCGAGGGCATCCTCGAGTCGCTGCCGGCACCGTGGTCGAGCAGCAGCGCACGATCAAAGCGCGACTCACCGGCAGGCCGCCGGGCGAGTTGGACGTAGCCGTCGCCGACGCCGCCCTCATCGACCCACTGCGACGTCCACGCGACCCACGCGCGGCCGTTCGCGGTGACCGCGGTTTGCAAGCGCGCGTCGTAGGTGGTCCGCGAGCGCAGCCGATCGATGCGACCGAAGGTGGTGTGCGCACGGCCCTTGAAGCGCGTGCGCACGCGAGCGCCGCCGTCCCACGCCACCAGCACGTCACCGCCGGCACCGACCGCGGCTGAGATGTTCCGAATCGCTCCCGTGCCGAGCAGGATCGGGGGCCCGAAGGCAGCGCCGCGGCGCGCTCGCCGGCGCCCGAGGGGTGCCAGTCGTCGCCCGACGGCCGGACTCAGGTGTTCTGATACAGCGGCCCGTCGCCGCCCTCGGGCGTCGTCAGGCGCCCGCCCTTGGCGGTGATCGCCCCGCACTGCACGCAGTTCGTGTAGTTCACGATGACGTCGACCTTGCCGGACGCGGGCGCGTCGTCGGGGATCTCGTAGACGCCGGCCGGGCACATCCACGCCCACGTCTCGGCGATCTCGCGGGGGACGTGCTTCTGGACGCGGATGTGGTTCGGCGCGTCGTCGCGGGTCGCGTTGCCGGTCAGGTAGACCGACGACAGCTTGTCGAACGTGTACTTGCCGTCCGCCTTGGGATAGCCGTCCTTCGTGTCGCCGACGAACATCTCGCGGGTGTCGTTGCGATGCCAGTGGCGGTGCCCGCCGGGGAAGCGGCCCTTGGTCATGATCATGAGGTTCACGAGCGGGCCGCCCTTGAGAAAGCCCTTCGAGAACGGCTGGCGGGTGTTGCGGACCTCGTAGAGCTCGTCGGCGATCGGCGACGCGTCGACGGCCGCCTGATAGGAGGACAGATCGTTGTCGCCGCGCTTCAGCGCCGCGTAGATCGCCTCCCCCGCGAGCTTGCCCGACGCGATCGAGTGGTGCACGCCCTTGAGCGCGACGGTGTCGACCATCCCGGCCGAGTCGCCGACGAGCAGCGCGCCGGGCATCGTCAGCCTCGGCATCGACCAGAAGCCGCCCGCGGGCAGCGCCTTCGCGCCCCAGCTCACGCGCTTGCCGCCCGCGAGGATCTCGCGTACGAGCGGGTGCAGCTTGAACTGCTGGAGCAGGTCGTGGCAGGACGTCGTCGCGTCGGCGTACTCGAGGTCGACGACGAAGCCGATCGAGACGTAGGACTCGCCCGTCGTCTCGTCGTTCATCGGGTAGATCCACGTGCCGCCGATCTGCCCGTACCGCGGCGACAGCTTGAGCGGCCACGGCCCGATCGTGTGGATGATCCGGTCCAGCGGCTTGGCGACCCTCCAGACCTCCTTGACGCCGAGCTCCCAGACCTGCGGGTCGGCGTCGGAGGCGAGGTCGAACTCGCGGATCGCGGCGCCGGTCAGGTGTCCCCAGCAGCCCTCGGCGAGCACGGTCGCCTTCGCCTTGACGTCGGTGCCCGGCTCGAAGTTGCGCAGCGGCTCGCCGTCGCGGCCGCGGCCCTTGTCGCCCGACCTGATGCCCACGACCGCGCCGTCCTGCACGATGAGCTGCGTCGCCGCGGTCTCCGTGAGGATGTAGGCGCCGGCCTCCTCGGCGATGCGCTGCTGATAGCGCGCGAGCGCCGACACCGAGATGACCTCGTTGCCGTGGTTCTTGAACGGCGGCGGCGTCGGGATCTTCACCGCGCGCTCGCCGTTGGGCAGCAGGTAGACGGCCTCCTTCGTCACCTCGCCGAACGCGAAGCCCTCCAGGCGCCAGTCCTTGCGGCTCAGATCCGGGAAGAGCTGCTCGAGCGGCTGCGGGCGCATGACGGCGCCCGACAGGTTGTGCCCGCCGCACGTCTTGGCCTTCTCGATGACCGCGACCGGCACCTCGCCGAGCGATTCGAGCAGCTCCGCGTCGTCGCCGAGCAGCGCCAGCAGGCGGTTCGCGCACGCGAGGCCCGCGGTGCCGCCGCCGACGATCGCGACGCCGACCTCGATCAGCTCGTCCTCGCCGTCGAGCCCGTGCTTGACGAACTCCCCCTGCGGATCGACCGCGGGCGGGTACTCCGACGGCGCGGTGCTGTCGACGAGCGGCATGTGCCGCTCAGCCCTTCTTCGCCTTCACGGCCTCGGTGAGCTTCGGCAGGATCTTGTTGAGGTCGCCGACGATCCCGAGGTCGGAGTACTCGAAGATCGGCGCGTTGGAGTCCTTGTTGATCGCGACGATGTTCTCCGAGCCCTGCATGCCGACCTTGTGCTGGATCGCGCCGGAGATGCCGGCGGCGAGGTAGAGCTTCGGCGCGACGGTCTTGCCGGTCTGGCCGATCTGCGTCGAGTACGGGTACCAGCCCGCGTCGACGACGGCGCGCGTCGCGGCGACGGCGCCGCCGAGCGCCTGCGCCAGCGCCTCGCACAGCTCGAAGCCCTCGGCCTTGCCCAGGCCGCGACCGCCGGCGACGAGATAGTCGGCACCCTCGATGTCGACCTCGGCCCCGCGGGCCTCGCCGCGCGTGACCATCGTCGCCTGCGTCGACCACGGCGACAGCTCGACGCTGACGTCCTCGACCGTGGCGGCATCCTCGGACGGCTGGGCGATCTCGAACGCGTTGAGGCGCCCGATGATGATCCCGCGGTCCTTGTACTGCGACGTCGAGATCGACGAGTCGCCGTGGATCGGGCGCTCGGCGGTGAGCTTGCCGTCGACGACGTTGACCTTGGTGACCTCCATCGTCACGCCGGCGGTCAGGCGCGCGGCGAGGCCGGCGCCGATCTCGAAGCCGAGCAGGCCGCCGCCGAACAGCGCGTAGCCGTGGCCGCCATCGTCCATGACCGAGGCCATGACGTCGACCACCGGCTGCGCGAGACCCTCGGGGGCGTCCTTGTCGCGGAAGACCCTCGTCGCGCCGTAGTTGCCGAGCGTCGCGCACAGCTCATCGGAGGCGTCGCCGATGACGACGGCGTGCGCCTCGCAGCCGAGCTGCGCGGCGAGGCGGGCCGCCTCGGAGACGGCGCCCAGCGAGTTCTTGTTGAACGCGCCCTCGTAGTGCAGCGCGTAGACCAGGATGTCCGAGCTCATGACAGCAGCTTCCTCTCGTCGAGCCAGGCGACGATCTTCTCGACCGTGTCGTTGGTGTCCTCGTCCTCGATGATCGTGCCGCCGGACTTCGCGGGCGGCGCCTTGAAATCGCCGCAGATGACCTTCGAGCCGGACTCGCCGACGTGGTCGGCGTCGATCCCGGCGTCGTCGATGCCGAGCGATTCCAGCGGCTTCTTCTTGGCCCCCATGATCGCCTTGAGCGACGGGTAGCGCGGCTCGTTGATGGCGTCGCCGACGGAGATGACGGCGGGCAGCCGCACGTCGACGGTGTCGTAGCCGTACTCGGCCTGGCGCTCGCAGCGCAGCGAGGCCGCCGAGACGTCGATCTTGATGACCTGCGTCAGCGACGGCATCTTCAGGTGGTCGGCCACGACCGCGCCGATCGTGTAGCACTCGCCGTCGTCGGACTGCTGGCCGAGCAGGACGAGATCGGGGCTCTCGCGCTCGAGCACCTTCGCCAGCGCGTAGCCGGTGGCCGCGACGTCGGAGCCGGCGAGCGCGTCGTCGGACAGGTGGATCGAGCGGTCGGCGCCGAGCGAGACGGCCTTGTGCAGGGCGCGCACGGCCGTGCTCGGGCCCATCGTGACGGCGACGATCTCGTCGACCTCGACGACGCCGCCCTCCTTGACCTGCATCGCGGCTTCGATCGCGTGCGTGTCGTAGGGATTCAGGTTGCGCTCGCCGCCGCGGTCCATGCGTCCGGTCTGCGGGTTGATCCGCTTCTCGACGGCGGCGTCGGGCACCTCCTTCACCAGGACGCAGATCTTCACCGGGAGGCCTCCTTCGTGGGACGGTGCATGCGCTGAGGATAACCGATTGACTGACCAGTCAATCGCATGGCGCCGCCGCGGGTACCAGCTAACCGGCGGAGGCGGTCGCGGCCGCGGCGACCGCGGCGCGGATGAACTCGACGATCGCCTCGGTGCTCGATCCCGGCCCGAAGACCTCGGCCACGCCCAGGCGCTTGAGCTCGGGGATGTCGTCGGAGGGGATCGTGCCGCCGACCGTGACGACGACGTCGTCGATCTCCTGCTCGTGCAGCAGCGCGACGATGCGCGGGACGAGCGTCATGTGCGCGCCCGACAGGATCGACAGCCCGACGGCGTGCGCGTCCTCCTGGATGACCGTCTCGACGATCTGCTCGGGCGTCTGGTGCAGGCCCGTGTAGATGACCTCCATGCCGGCGTCGCGCAGCGCGCGGGCGATGATCTTCGCCCCGCGGTCGTGCCCGTCCAGGCCGGGCTTGGCGACGACGACGCGGATCTTCTTGGCGGTGGAGGTGGGCTCGGCCATGAGGTGCCCGAAGGCCGCTGGATCATAGTCCGCGCGCGCCGATCGCAGCGGCCCTGGGCGTACACTCGCGGCCGATGCCCCGCGTCATCGCGCCGATCGCATGCCTGTGCCTCGCGGTCGTCGCGCTCGCCGGGCAGGCGTCCGCGCAGGCGCCGACGACGGCGCCGGCCCAGCAGGGCGATCACGGCGTTCCGGTCCCGCCGGCCGGGCGGGCGCCCGACTCCGACGCGCCGCCGGGGTCGCCGCCGCACTGGCTCCCGCACGACATGTGGGTGCACCTGCACTGGGTGCCGTTCGACGAGGCCCGCCTGCAGAAGCTGCTGCACTCCAGCCGGCGCGCCCTGTGGCAGTGGCTGCGCAACGACGTCCAGACGCTGGCGCAGCTGGGTGCGCGCCACGGCTACTCGTCACCGGGCAGGCTCGCCGCCGCGCTCGTCGCGCCGCGCGCGAAGGACGTCTCCGCCAAGAAGCTCGCGGAGCTCCGCGCACGGACGCTGCGCGTGCTCGTCCAGGGCCACCTCTCCCAGCACCTGATCTTCCACTCGCTGCACCAGGAGGCGGGGCCCGAGGCGGCGTCCAAGCTCTTCGGCGTGCGCGACACCAGGAGCTTCCAGCGCCTGCGCCGCCTGGATCTCAGTCCCCTGCGGATCGGGCGCACGCACGGGCGCACGCGCCACGAGATGCAGGCCGGGCTGCAGCGCGCGCTGCGGACCGCCGCACGCGAGGGCTTCGAGCGCGGCGACACGTCAGCGCGCCAGGCGCAGATCGTCCTGCAGCGCCAGCTGCGCCAGGTGCCGCGCTGGCTCGGAGAGGATCACTACAACGGCCCGCCGCAGACGACCGCGGGCACGCTGCGCTATCCGTTCCGGCCGTCGTTCGCGAGCCCCGCCCTGTCCGGCGACGGGCGCACCGTGCTCTTCGACGCCCAGCAGCCCGCGCCGCCGCTGGCCGTGCGCTACGGGGAGGTCGTGCTCGAGGGGCGCGATCTTGCGACCGGCGCACAGCTCGATCCGCGCGACGCGTCGATCGGCGCGCTGCTGGATCGCCCGTGCTCGAGCTACGGCGCGAGCCTGTCGTCCGACGGCACGAAGGCGGCGTACGAGATCTCCGCCGGCAACCGGACGTACGCCAAGCGCTACGGCAACGTCGTGGTCGCCGTCGCGGACCTGGCGAGCGGCGGCGTCCGCGTCGTCGCGGGCGGTCAGGACGGCGCGCGCGTCGAGACGGCCTACGACCCGGCGCTGTCGGACGACGGCGACGTCGTCGCCTACGAGAGCGTCGTCGCGGACCCGATGTCGCCGAGCGCGAACTGGGCGACCCGCGTCCGCGTGCGTGACCTGCGCGGTGGGTCTTCCGCGTCGGCGTCCACGGTCCCGCGCGCCGGCGCCTATGACGCCACGCTGTCGGGCGACGGCCGCGTCGTCGCGTTCACGTCCTACGCGCGCGACCACCTGCAGGTGTTCGCGTATGACCGGCGCACGGGCCGCGTCACGCTCGTCAGCCGCATCGGCGCCCGCGCCGGCCGCGCCGCCGAGGCGTGGGAGCCGTCGCTGTCGCGCGATGGCCGGCGGATCGCCTTCACGGCGACACGGAGGTCCGGCGGGCGCGCGCGTGTGTACGTGCGCGACCTGGGAGAGCGGACCTCGCGAGCGGTCAGCACGGCCTCGCGCGGCTTCGCCCACGAGCCGTCGATCTCGTCGGACGGCCGCCGCGTGGCCTACGCGGAGCTGCTCTCGGGCGCCCGGCACAGCCCCTCCGGCCGGCCGGCGCAGCGCCTGCTCCTGCGCGATCTCGCAGGCGCCAGAGCGCGCGCGGTCAGCGACCCGGCGCCGGGCGCGAGCTGGTCGGGCCAGCCGCGACTCTCGGGCGACGGGCAGCGCGTCGCCTATACGACCGACGCCGGCGTCGCGGCCGGCGGCGGGCCCGGCGGGCTGCGCGTCGTCGTGGCCGATCTCGGCGCGGGCACGTTCACGACCGCCAGCCCGCCGGCGCCGCTGGGCTCATTCGACAGCGCGCCCGCGCTGAACCCGGGGGCCAAGCGTCTCTGCGCCCTCGCGCCGCCCGCGTGGTGAGGCGCGAACCGGCGTCACGCCCTCGCGCCGCCCGCGTCGTGAGCCGCGAGCGTCAGCCGGCGTCGCGGGGTCGCTTCACCGCCGCGTGCACCGCTGCGCTGGCGGTTGCCATCGCCGCGGCCTTCGCCGGGCAGCCGGCGCGCGCGGCCGCGCCGACGGCTCAGCTCGGCGCGTGGTCGTACGTCGCGGACCCGCTGGACGCCGGCGTGCGAGACGGCTGGGTCGCGCACCCGCCGGCGATGGCCCCCGTCACGCTGCCGGACGTCGCGAACCCGTCGCCGCTCACCGGCGCCGCCGGCGAGCGCGCGTACAGGGGCGCGATCGGCTGGTGGCGCACGACGCTCACGGTGGGCGCCGCCGGGCGCTACGTCGTGCGCTTCGGCTCGGTCCACCACCGCGCGACGGTCTGGATCGACGGCCGCGTGGCCTGCGAGCACGATGGCGCCTACGAGCCGTTCGAATGCCCCGCGACGCTCGAACCCGGCGCGCACCCGGTCGTCGTGCGCGCGAACTGGCGCCTGCCCGAGCGCCAGCAGCGCCAGGGCTATGACCGTGCGTGGTTCAACTGGGGCGGGATCGCGTGGCCGGTCACCGCGGCGCAGGTGAACGACACCGAGATCACGCTCACCAACGTCCAGACCGAGCTCGGACCGCGGCGAAGCGCCCGGGTCAGCCTGACCGCAGAGCTGCGCGATACCCGCACGAGCGGCGCCGCGCGACCGGTGACCGTGACCGGCGCGCTCGCGCGCGGAGCAGACGCGCTGACGGTCGCCTTCGCGCCCGTGACGCTCGCGGCGGGCGAACGGCGTCGGGTCACGACGCGCCTGCTCGTCACGCGTCCCGTGCTGTGGAGCCCGTCGCGTCCCGCGCGCTACGACCTCGCGCTCACGACCGGATCCACGACCTTGCGCCGCAAGGTCGGGCTGCGCGAGCTGCGCCGCAGCGGACGGCGCCTACTGCTCAACGGGCGGGCGCTGCGGATCGCCGGCGCGGGCATGCCGATGGACGCCAAGGGCCGCGGCGACGCGCTCACCGCCGCCGACCAGGACCGCATCGTCGACGAGCTGCGAGCGATCGGCGCGAACGCGACGCGCTCCCAGCACCCGCTGTCCGACGAGATGCTCGACCGCCTCGACGCCGCCGGGATCCTCGTCTGGCAGCACATCGGCCCGTTCGACAAGGCCGGTCGCTTCTGGGCGCGGACGCCGCGGCGGCGCGCGACTGCGATGGCGCGCGCGGTCGCCACCGCGGAGCGCACGGCCGCCCACCCGTCGGTGCTCGCGTTCAATCTCGCCAACGAGGTCGCCGGCCGCGGTCATCCCAAGGGGCAGGCGCGCTACATCGACACGCTGGCCCGCGCGCTGCACCGCCGCGTGCCCGGGATCTTCGTCGTCGCCGACGTCTGGGGGCGTCACCCGCCGCGCAGCGCGGGCGGGCGCCTGTTTCGCAACCTGGACGCGGTGGGCCTGACGGAGTACATCGGGATCTTCGAGGCGGCCGGCGCCCCGGTCGCCGAGCTGGAGGCGCGCGTCGCCAAGCTGCTGCGACGAGCGCACGCGGCGCTGCCGGGCAAGCCGCTCGTCATCACGGAGTTCGGCGCCAACGCCAACCGCCGCAACCCGACCGATCGGCCCGGCGGCTATCGCTACCAATCGCGGCTGCTGACGCGCCGCATCGGCTACTACGCCCGTCAGAAGGGCGTCGCGGGCACGCTCATCTGGGTGCTGCGTGAGTACGCGGTGACGCCGAACTTCCGCGGCGGGACGCTGCGCGCCCAGGTGCCGGGCATCGAGCTCTCCGGGCCGTTGAACGAGAAGGGCCTGTTTCGCTTCGACGGCTCTGCCAAGCCGGCGGTGGCCGCCGTCGCCGCGGCCTACGCCCGGGTCGCCCGACCGGCGCCGGCGAGCGGGCGCATCCCCGCCGCCCTCTGTCGTCAGCCCCGGCGCTGTGCGGCCGCTCGGGCCGCGACCTTCGCTGCGGGCTTGCGGCAGCCGCCCCTGCCGTCGTCGCCGAACGCGCAGAAGTGCTTGACGATCTCGCAGTTGCGCAGCTTGAACTGCCCGGTGCCGAGCCGCACGCGCACCGTGTCGCGGCCGGGGCCGCAGTCGATCGTGCCCTTGCCGTAGTAGGCCCATACGTAGTCGCGTCCCGGCCCGCCGTTGACCGTCGTGCTGCCGTGACTCGGGTAGATCCAGTCGTTGCCGGCACCGCCGCTCAGGACGTCGTGCTGGTGCGTCGTGTTGCCGTGCGGATCCCAGTCACCCCAGATGATGTCGTCGCCGCCGCCGCCACCGAGGCGCTCGTTGCCGTGATGGCCGAGCAGCTCGTCGCTCTTGGGCCCGCCGAGCTTGCGCCGGTCGGCGTTGTCGGTCGCCTGCCACAGGATCCCGCTCAGCGCGGGCCAGCTATGGCCGGCGCCGTCGTTGTGCGGGACCTTCGAGCCTCCGCCGGCCGTCGTGCGGCCCTTCCCCGGCCCACAGTTCAGACCGGGTTCCGGCGGCCCGCAGCCGCCGGGCGCGATCCCGGTGTTCTGCGCCTGGCCGGCGAACGGCGCGCCCAGCGCGAGCGCCACGAGCACACCCGTGACGACGACGAGGGATCCGAGCGCGCGCTTCACCTGCATCGGAACGTACACCGTCGGGCTGCTTAACGGTGATATCTGTTCAGCCGGTCAGTGCGGGGTGGTGCGCTTGGGCACTGCTTGGGGCGCGGCGATCCCCGGGGCGCCGTTCGCGGCCGTCGCACGCGGACGTCCCGCCCACAGGTGTGCGTGCACCCGCGCGTGCTCGAGCTCCTCCACGCTGCGCGCGTACGCACGCAGCCGCGCGAGCATGCCGCTCGGCGCGGGGTCGAGCTCGAACTCCGCGCGCAGCGCGGCCCGGTCGAGCGCGCGGCAGCGACGCATCGCGCGCCGACGCTTCAGCAGACCTCTTGGCTGTGGGGGAGCATGCATCGCAGAAGACCTTCGAGTGGTATGGCCCAGGGTACAGGACGACCCTACCCCCTTCCTCCATCGGTACAACCCACGGGGACGCGCGATCGGGTGTGCCCCAGACAACGCACGCCGATGACCGTCGCGGTCACTGTGTGATCGACGACACACGAGCGGCGACGGCTGTACGAAAGCGCCGGCCCGGGCCCTCCCCCTTCATGCAAGCGGCCGCGGCAGTGCCCGCCCCGCCCGGCCGTTCGTTCGTTCACCGATCCAGGAGCAGCAGACATGGCCATCATCGAGGCGCGGGCGCCCAACGGCGCGCCATCCCCAGGCGACGAGCAGTTCTCGTTCGAGAGCATGCCGCCGACACGCAGCGTGAGCATCGATCGCAAGGGCCTCGGTTGGGTTCGCGACCTGCCCGACGTCCGCGACCTCACCGCCGAGAGCGAGACGATCGCACCGCTGCTGGCGAGGACGGGCGTCTCGGGGCCGCCTTCACTGCCGGCGACGGTCGACCTGCGGGCCTGGTGCTCGCCCGTCGAGGACCAGGGACGGCTCGGGTCCTGCACCGCGAACGCGGGCGCGGGCATGGTCGCGTACCTCGAGCGCCGCGCGTCGGGCAAGCACCTCGACGGGTCGCGGCTGTTTCTCTACAAGGTCACCCGCAGCATGCTCGGGTGGACCGGTGACACGGGCGCGGACCTGCGCGGCACGATGGCCGCGCTGCGCATGTTCGGCGTGCCGCCGGAGCACTACCTGCCGTACACGATCGCGAAGTTCGACCAGGAGCCCGCGGGCTTTCTGTACGCGCTCGGGCAGTCCTGCCAGGCCGCGTCCTACTACCGCCTCGACGCGCCCGGCCTGAGCGCGCGGCAGGTGCTCGACGCGATCAAGAAGCACCTCTCCTGCGGCCTGCCGAGCGTGTTCGGCTTCACGTGCTATTCGTCGCTCAGCTCGGCCTCGAGCACCGGCAGGATCCCCTACCCGGCGTCCACGGACACGGTCGTCGGCGGTCACGCGGTCATGACCGCCGGCTACGACGACGACATGATCATCAGGCACCCCGACGGGACCACCACCAAGGGCGCCCTGCGGATCCGCAACTCGTGGGGTACCGGCTGGGGCGAATCCGGCTACGGCTGGCTTCCGTACCAGTACGTGCTCATGCAGCTCGCCGTCGACTGGTGGACGCTGATCAGGAGCGAGTGGGTCGACAGCGGCGCGTTCGACGCGTAGTCCTCAGAAGACCGGGGTCTCGCGATAGATCCCGAAGACGTCCTGCAGCGCGCGCACGATCTCGCCCACGGAGGCGTGTGCGCGCGCGCAGTCCAGCAGCGGCGCCATGAGGTTCGCCGAGGCGTCGGAGGCTCGCGCGCGCAGCTCGGCCAGGGAGCGCTCGACCTCGCCGCCGTCGCGCCGCGCGCGCACCGCCTGCAGGCGAGCGATCTGCTTGCGCTCGAGCTGCGGGTCGATGCGCAGCGTCGGGATCTCCTCGTCCCCGGCATCGACGTAGTCGTTGACGCCGACGAGGACCCGCTCGCGGCTGTCGTACTCGCCCTGCAGCGTGTACGCGGCGTCGGCGATCTCGCGCTGCGGGAAGTTCGCCTTGACGGCCTCGACCATGCCGCCGAGCTCGTCGATGCGGGCGAAGTAGTCGTAGGCCTCGCGCTCGAGCTGGTCGGTCATGGCCTCGACGAAGTACGAGCCGCCGAGCGGGTCGATCGTGTTCGTGACCCCCGTCTCGTGGGCGATGATCTGCTGCGTGCGCAGCGCGATCTTCGCCGCCTGCTCGGTCGGCAGCGCCAGGGCCTCGTCGTAGGAGTTCGTGTGCAGCGACTGCGTGCCGCCGAGCACGCCCGCGAGCGCCTCGATCGCGGTCCGGACCACGTTGTTGAGCGGCTGCTGGGCCGTGAGTGACACACCGGCCGTCTGTGTGTGAAAGCGCATCCGCCACGAGCGCGGGTCGCGCGCCCCGTAGCGCTCGCGCAGCTCGCGCGCCCAGATGCGCCGCGCCGCGCGGTACTTCGCGACCTCCTCGAAGAAGTCGATCTGGGCATTGAAGAAAAAGCTCAGCCGAGGGGCGAAGTCGTCGACGTCGAGGCCACGCGCGATCGCCTCTTCGACATATGTCAAACCATCTTTGATGGTGAACGCGAGCTCCTGCGCCGCCGTCGATCCGGCCTCTCGGATGTGATAGCCGGAGACGCTGATCGGGTGCCAGCGCGGCATCTCCGCAGTGCACCACTCGATCATGTCACCACAAAGGCGCATCGCCGGGTCGACCGGGAAGCACCACTCCTTCTGGGCGATGTACTCCTTGAGGATGTCGGCCTGGATCGTGCCGCGCAGCTGATGGGCCGGGATGCCGCGCTGCTCGGCGGCGGCGACGTAGAACGCGAGCATCACGACCGCCGGCGCGTTGATCGTCATGGAGACCGAGATCTGCGACAGATCGATTCCGGTGAACAGCGTCGCCATGTCGTCGACGGTGTCGATCGCCACGCCCTCGCGCCCCACTTCACCTTCACTGAGGACGTGATCTGAGTCATATCCCATGAGGCTCGGCATGTCGAAGGCGGTGCTGAGTCCGTCCTGGCCGTGGGCCAGCAGGTAACGGAAGCGCTCGTTGGTCTCCTCGGCGGTGCCGAAGCCGGCGAACTGGCGCATCGTCCACAGGCGACCGCGGTACATCGACGGATACACGCCGCGCGTGAACGGATACACGCCGGGGTGGCCATCGTAGGCGTCGTCGCATTCGCCGTGCTCGAGGTCGCCCTTCGTGTACAGCGCCTTGACGGGCGAGCCGCTGAGCGTCGTGAACGGCACGTCGCGCTCGGGTGCGAGCGCGTACGCGGCGCGCCATTGGGCCTCGGTTGTCGGTGGGTTATGTGTGGTCGCCACGGTCGGTCTCCAGATAGTCGGAAGTCCGCGCTTCTCCGGGAAGCATAGCGCCGCGTGCGCCCGCCCCGCAACCGGGCGTCCGAACCGGGCGCCGGGCAGCTCACCGGCGGCCGTGCGTGGCGCCGCGGACCGGCGCCCGGAGCTCGCCGGCGTCATGCCCGGGTGTTCTGCCACCAGTTGAGGCTGGCGGCGGCCGCCTCGGCCCGCGGTGGGTGCTGCGGCTCGCTGACCACGGGCCCACGATCGAGGATCTGCTGGACGCGGGTGGCCGACAGCCCGGCGATCGCGGCGGCCTCGCGCCGCGTCAGCGCGTGCGCGTGCTCGAGCAGCAGGCGATTGCGCTCCGCCGTCGCCCGATCGGCGACCGCGGTGGCGATCCGTGCCCGGCGCTCGGCCTCGGCGAGCTCGCGCGCGGCCGGGCTGCCGTCGATCTCCGGCGCCGTGAGGCCGAACAGGCGCCCCCGATGCTCGCTCCAGACCTCGGGCGTCACCATGACCGCCGTCACGTGGCCGTCGCGATCGGCGACGACCGAGCCGAGGTCGTGCAGCCAGCCGAGCTCTTCGACCGTGGTCTCCAGCCGCCGCACGTCGATGATGTACTCGGCGGGGACGCCGTCGGCGTCGAGCGCGCGGCGGGGCTTGAATCGCTCCTCGGCGCTGAGGTCGCGGGCGCCCGGCACAGGGATCCCCGACGCCGCGTAGCGCCAGAGTCCGTCCGGCGCGGCGTCGCGCACGTACTCGCGATCGCCCACGCGGCGGTTGCTCGCGGGGTCCCGCTCGGGCGTGGCGACGTGGATCTCGACGGCGTCGGGATCGAACGTGACCCGGTTGGGCTCGGGTGCCGCGCTGGAGGCCATGATCGCGCACGATACAGGTCGACTGAACAGAGCGACCGGCTTCTGTCGTTCAGTCCGCTGAACGCCGTGTCATAGCCGTACGTTCAGGTCAAGATTCCCTGCAAACCGGCAACTATGGTAGGTCGACGTGCGCGATGTCGACGGTCGGCGAGATCTCCAGACCGGCCTCGATCTGCTGCGCGCTGACCTCGATCGCCCCGAACTCGATGCCGCGCGTGAAGATCGCGCTGATGAGGTCGATGATGAACTGGAAGTCCTCGTCGCCCGACAGGCCGAGCCGGTCGCCGATGCGCTGGATGCGGTCGTCCGGGAACAGCCGAGCGAGCTCCTTGACGATGTCCGTGCGGACGTCGCCGGCCTCCGGCTCCGCCGCCGGCTGGATCTCCGGCTCGTCTGACTCGTCGAACTCCGCGTCGTCGCTCATGGGCCCAGCATGCCCGGTCTCGCGCTGACATACCATCTGCGGCGCCATGGGGGACATCGGCAAGCCCATTCGAGAGACCGAGCGGCCGGCACCGGTGCGCACGCCGTCGCCCGCGCCCGAGCCGCGGCGCACGCCCTCCCCCGCGCCGCCCGCGCCCGCGCCGCAGAAGGTGCCGGCTTGAGCGCCGAGCCGGTCGCCGAGCCGCTCGTCGGCTTCAGGCGGTGGGGGGCCATGCGCGGCGGGCTGTACTCGGGGATCTTCGTCGCCGGCCGTTTCATCCCGAATCCGGCGCTCGGCATGATCGCGCCGCGCGCCGCCCAGAAGCCGTGGCCCCCCGACCACGACCGGGCGGCCAAATGCCACGCGCTCGGCGGCCACGCGGCCCCGTTTCGCGACTGCAACTGCGGCTGGGCGGCGTACTACGCCCTCGACGAGGAGCCCGAGATGCCCGGGCACGAGTGCGTCTGGGGTGCCGTCGTCGCGTGGGGCAGGATCGTCGAGCACGAGACGGGATTTCGCGCGCAGTTCGCGCGCCCGCTCGCCCTGCTCGACCGCCGCCACCCCGACGACATCCGCGAGCGCGGCCGGCGCCTCGCCAACGCGGCGGACGCCTACGAGATCCCCCTGCTCGCGCGCGACGAGCTCGTCGCCTACGCGACCTGGCACGGCGAGCTGCGTGTCGGCGAACGCTAGTCCGCGACATCGCACCCTTCGCCTCCGTCGCGACACCGGCTTCGGCGAGGCCCTCGGCCTCGAGTCGATCCGCAGCGCGCCCGCCGGCACGATCTGACGACCCGCCGACCGTCTACGCCGGGTTTCGCGTCTCCTCGAAGTCCCCGGCCTCGAGGCGCAGCGTGCGCAGCAGCTCGGTGACCTGCTCCTGCTCACCATCGTCGAGCGCCGCGAGGCCGAACGAGTCGGCGTTCAGCAGCAGGGTCGCGCGGCCGGCGACGTCGCGGCCGTCGGCTGTGATCTCCGCGAGCGTCGTGCGGCGGTCGGCCTCGTGCGGGACGCGGCGCACGAGGCCGTCGGCCTCGAGCTTGTCGACGATGTTCGTGACGCTCGTGCGGTGCACCTGGAGGCGCTCGCCGACCTTGCCGAGCGGCAGCTGGCCCGCGCGGGTGAACGACAGCAGCATGAGCGCCTCGTAGCGCGGGAACGTCAGGCCGAGCGGGCCCAGCAGCTCGTTCAGACGCGCCAGAAGCACCTGCTGGGCACGCATGATCGAGGTGATCGCGGCCATCGGGCGCGCGGGCTCGGCGCCCCAGCGCTCCTCCCAGTGGCGGCGGGCCTCGGCGATCGGGTCGATCCCTAGTGGCGGCATGCGTCCCGCAAGGCTATTGGGCGCGAATAGGTGGACGTCCGATGACACCGCTCCGCGGGGGACGACACGCCGCTTCGCGGGAGTCGGCACACCACTTCGCGGGCACGTCACGCAAGCTAGTCGCGGGCGATCTTGCCCAGCAGCGCGCGTGCGATGACGAGCCGCTGGATCTCCGACGTGCCCTCGTAGATCTCCGTGACCTTCGCGTCGCGGTAGTAGCGCTCGGCCGGCGTCTGCTTCGTGTAGCCGACCCCGCCGAGGACCTGGATCGCGTCGCCGGTCACGCGCCGCGCGACCCCCGAGGCGAACAGCTTCGCCTGCGCGCCCTCGACGGTGTGCGAGCGGCCCGCGGTCTTCAGGCGGGCCGCGCGCCACGTCAGCGCGCGGGCAGCCTCGATCTCGGTCTGCATGTCGGCGAGCTTCTGCTGGATCGCCTGGTGCGCGCCGATCGGCTTGCCGAACGTCATGCGCTCCTTCGCGTAGTCGACCGCGAGATCGAGCGACGCCTGGGCGATCCCGACGGCCTGCGCGGCGATCCCGATCCGCCCGCCGTCGAGCGTCGATAGCGCGATCCGCAGCCCGTGCCCGCGCCAGCCGAGGCGCTCGCCCGGCGTCTCGTCGAACGTCATGTCGGCGGTGCTCGACGAGTTCAGGCCCATCTTCTCCTCCTCGCGGACGGGCTTGAAGCCCGGCGCCCCGCGGCGGACGAGGAACGCGCTCGGCTTGTCGGGGTCCTTGGCGAAGACGATGAAGACATGCGCGTGGTAGCCGTTGGTGACCCACTGCTTGGAGCCCGTGAGCCTGCACTGCTCGTCGGCGCGCGTGACCAGCGCGCCCGCGTCCGAGCCCGAGCCCGACTCCGTCAGCGCGAACGCGGCGATCTCGTGGCCCTGGGCGAGCGGCGGCACGAGGCGCTCGATCTGCTTGCGCGAGCCGTGATCGATGATCGGCATCGTGCCCGCGCCGGTGTGCACGGCGAGCGTCACGCCGAGCCCGGCGTCGCCGCGCGAGAGCTGCTCGAGCACGAGGATGTAGGTCAGGAAGTCCGCGCCCGCGCCGCCGAGGTGCGTCGGGATGCAGACGCCCATGAGCCCGAGCTCACCGAGCTGCTGGATGACCTCCTTCGGGAAGCGGTGCTCCCTGTCCCACGCCGTCGCCTTCGGCGCGATGACCTCGTCGGCGAAGCGAGCCGCGAGCGCGCGGATGTCGCGCTGCTCGTCGGTGAGCTCGTGCAGGCTCATTCGGCCCTGCGCGCCACGACCGCGATGCCCCGCAACGCGTCGTACGGCGCGACCAGCCGGCGGCGCCGGGCCTCGTGCCCGGCCGCGTGGTCGACGACGATCGTTGGGACATCGCTCATGTCACTCGCAACGTACGCCATCGAAGGGTGGTCACCTGCCTACGCCCGGCGCGCGAAGCTGGCGCGTCCGCGCTCGCCGGCGGCGGGGTGGCCGACCGAGCGTGCCGCCGCGCCCCGTGCGCCGCGTCGCAGGGCGCGCTGCCCGGCCCCTCCGGCGGCCGCCGCGACGAGCGCGGCGACGATCTTCAGGCGCCGGTGCAGGCGATCGAAGCGCAGCACCTCCCAGCCCTCCTCGCGCGCGACGCGGGCAAGCGTGCTGTCGGGGTTGACGGCGACGGGATGACCGACGGCTCGCAGCAGCGGCAGGTCCGACTCGGAGTCCGAGTAGGCGTAGGACGCCCGCAGGTCGAGGCCCTCGCTGTCGGCCAGTTCCCTCACGGCCTGGGCCTTGCCGTCGCGGTAGGCGAAGAGCCCGCCCTCGCGGCCGGTGTAGACGCCGTCGCGGACCTCCGAGCGCGAGCCGATCGCGCCATCGAAGCCGAGGATGTAGGACAGCGCGTTCGCCATCTCCTGCGAGGCGGCCGTGCAGATGTAGACGGGGCGCCCGGCGTCCTGGTGGCCGTAGGCGACCTCGAGCATCTGCGGATACAGCCGCGGCAGGACGCCCGCGAGCACCTGCGGCGCGAGCCGGCGCATGTCGCGCTCGCGGCGCCCCTCGACGTAGGCGCCCATCCGCGCGCGGACCTTCGCGGTCTCCGCATCGGTCGAGCCGAGCAGGCGGAACCTGACCGCCGCCCAGGTGTCGCCCGCGAGCCGCTTGCGGCTGATCATGCCGGCGCCGTACGCGGCCCGGACGAAGTGAAAGCCGGACGAGCCGGCCATCAGCGTGCGATCGAGATCGAAGAACGCGGCGCCGCGCGCTGCCGGGTGCGACGCCGCGCGCTGCGCGTGCTCCTCGATGCCGGACGTGTCGTCGATGGGTCTCAGGCTACGCGGACGATGATCGCGTCGCCCTGGCCGCCGCCCGAGCAGATCGCGGCGCAGCCGAGGCCGCCGCCGCGCCGGCGCAGCTCGTGCACGAGCGATCCGATGATGCGCGCGCCCGAGGCGCCGATCGGGTGGCCGAGCGCGACGGCGCCGCCGTTGACGTTGACCCTGTCCTCGTCGATGCCGAGCATCCGGATCGAGTTCAGCGTGACCGACGCGAACGCCTCGTTGATCTCCCACAGGTCGATGTCGTCCGCCGTCAGGCCCGCCTTGCCGAGCGCCTTCATCGCGGCGTTCGCCGGCGTGCGCGCGAGGTAGGCGAAGTCCTCGGCGGTCGAGGCCTGCGCGACGATCTCGGCGAGGACCTGCTTGCCGTTCGCCGCCGCCCACTCGTCGGACGCGACGACGATCGCGCCGCCACCGTCGTTGACACCCGGCGAGTTGCCGGCGGTGTGCGAGCCGTCCTTGGAGGCCAGGCCGCGCAGCTTGGCGAGCGCCTCCAGCGTGCTGCCGCGCCGCGGCGCCTCGTCGACCTCGACGATCGTGTCGCCTTTGCGGCCCTTGATCGTCACGGCGACGATCTCCTCGGGCAGCCGGCCGGCGTCCGTCGCCTCGATCGCGAGCTCGTGCGAGCGCAGCGCCCAGCGGTCGAGGTCGGGGCGCGAGATCTCCAGCTCGTCGCCGATCTCGGTCGCCTCGTCGAACATCTGGCGCCCGCTGAAGGGGTTCGTCAGGCCGTCGTGGACCATCGCGTCGAGGGCCTTCGTGTCGCCCATGCGAAAGCCGAAGCGCGCGCCCGGCAGCAGGTAGGGCGCGCACGACATCGACTCCATGCCGCCGCCGACGCCGACCTCGACGTCGCCGGCGCGGATCTGGGCGTCGAGGATGCCGACCGCGCGCATGCCCGAGGCGCAGACCTTGTTGATCGTCTCGGAGCTGACCTCCTTCGGGATCCCGGCCTTGATCTGCGCCTGGCGCGACGGGATCTGGCCCTGCCCGGCCTGCAGCACCTGGCCCATGATCACGTGCTGGACGTCGTCGGCGGCGACGTCGGCGCGCTCCAGCGCGGCCTTGATCGCGATCCCGCCGAGCTCCGTCGCATCGAGCGTCGCGAGTCCTCCGCCCATCTTCCCGATGGGCGTGCGAGCGGTGCCAAGGATCACGGTCGTGGGCATGAAGGGGTCTTCTCCTGGTCGAGGGGCCGCTGAGAAGACCGAGTGTATTGGCGGTAGATTCCTAAGGACATGATCATTGAGTCCACCACCGTTCTGCCGGCCGATACCGACGCGGACACCGTCGTGCTCGGCATCCTCGCCGGGGAGCCGATCGCCCATGACGTCGACGGGGTGCTGCAGGGGCTCGTCGACGCCGGCGAGGCGAAGGCCAAGCATCGCCATCTCGCCGTCGCGCACGCGGGCGGCAAGCGCTGGGTGCTCGTCGGGCTCGGCTCCCGCTCGGACCTCGACGGTGAGCGCGTGCGCGTGGCCGCGGCGACGGCGCTCGGCCGCGCCCGCGAGCTCGGCGCCCGGCGGCTGTGCTGGGAGGTCCCGCACGAGGCCGGCCCCGAGATCGTCACCGCGCTCGTCGAGGGGACGATGCTGCGCCGCTACAGCCACGATCGCTTCAAGTCGCCGCCGTCCGAGCCGCGCACCGACGTCGACGCGCTGATCGTCTCCGCGCACGACGACGTCTCGAGCGTCGTGGCCGAGGCCGAGATCGTCGCGACCGCCGTCAACTGGACGCGCGACCTGCAGAACGCGCCGCCCAACGAGATGGCGCCGCGGCACCTCGCGCACGCCGCGCGCGAGCTCGGGTCGCTGGAGGGGGTCACCGTCGAGGTCGACGACCGCGCGGGCATCGTCTCGCGCGGGATGGGCTCGTTCGCCGCCGTCGCGCAGGGCGCCGACGAGGAGCCCGCGCTGATCACGATCCGCTACGACGGGGTGGGTGGGGGCGAATACCGCGGACCCGTGCTCGGGCTGGTCGGCAAGGCCGTCACGTTCGACACGGGCGGCATCTCGATCAAGGGCGCCAACAAGATGTTCGAGATGAAGTTCGACATGTCCGGCGGCGCGGCCGTGCTCGGCGCGGTCGAGGCGATCGCCAAGCTGCGGCTTCCGATCAAGCTCGTCGCCGTCGTCGGCGCGACGGAGAACATGCCGTCGGGGCACGCGATGCGCCCGGGCGACGTCGTGCGCGCGTCCAACGACGTGACGATCGAGATCATCAACACCGACGCCGAGGGCCGGCTCGTGCTCGCCGACTGCCTCGCGCACGCGGTCGCCGAGGGCGCCGAGCGGCTCGTCGACATCGCGACGCTGACGGGCGCCGTCATCGGCGCGCTCGGACACACGCACGCAGGCGTCTTCGGCAAGGACGACGACTGGGTCGGAGCGGTCAGCGCCGCGGGCGACGTCACGGGCGAGATCGTCTGGCGCCTGCCGATCCACCCAGACCACATGCGGGCGCTCGACAGCGACACCGCCGACCTCATGAACGTCAACGAGGCGCGCAAGGCCGGCTCGAGCGTCGCGGCCGCGTTCCTCAGTCGCTTCACCGGCGACGTCCCGTGGGCGCACCTCGACATCGCCGGCACCGCCTGGGGTGCCGGCAAGCCGTATGCCCCGAAGGGCGGCAGCGGCTTCGGCGTGCGGCTGTTCGTGCAGCTCGCGCGCTCGCTGAACACGCTGTAGCCGAGGTGTAACCGCGGCGGGAGATGGTGCTGGCGGCTCACGAGAGCCGCCACATCCACCGCTCGTGCAAGGAGACCACATGGAAGCCTCAACCGCCGTTCGTGACGACGAGACCGTCGTCGGCCTGTACCGCGTCGCGCTGATCGTCGGCAACGAGGGCACGCCCGGCGCCCCGCTGCTGGAGCTGCAGCTCGTCGTCGACGCCCCCAGCGGCCGGATCTCCGGCCAGGCCGTGATCACCCAGGCGATCGCGCCGCCCGAGGGTCGGATCGTCGTCTCGAACCTCACCGGCCAGATCCGCTCGCTCGGGTTCGGCCCGGCCGTCCGCGTCGTGTCGCTCGAGGGCTCCTACGAGCACTTCCTCGCGCCGCCGGCGATCGGCGTCGCGACGCTGCCGTTCTCGGCGACGCTCCTCATCCCGCAGGCCTGCTGGGACGGGCGCGGCTCGTTCTCCTACGGCGGCCGCGACGTCGACGACGTCCCGGTGGCGGCCGAGAACGACTGAGCCCGGATCTCGCGAGACCCAGGTGTCCCGGTGGCGCAGCGAGGCGCCGGCCGAGTGGGCTCCGCTCGCCGCCGGGCTCGCGCAGCGCGCCCGCGCGCTGAACTGCTTCCTGCGCGACGCCTACGGCGAGCGGCGGATCGTGCGCGAGGGCGTCGTCGCGGCGTCGCTCGCCACGCTCGACGACCTCGTCGACGACGGCGAGCGGCTGTGCCTGCGGGGCCGCGGTGACGGGGCCGCCGCCGCGGCCGGTCGACGTCGTCTACCGGCGCACGAACGACGACGCGCCGCGCGACGAGCACGGCGAGCCGACGGCGGTCGCGCGGATGCTCCTGGATCCGTGGCTGGACGGCCGGATCGGCCTCGTCAACGCGTTCGGCAACGGACTCGGCGACGACAAGCTCGTCCACAGCGTCGTCGAGGACTGCGTGCGCTTTACCTCGGCGAGGAGCCGCTCGTGCGCTCGGTCCCGACGCGCTCGCCCGACGTGTCCGGCGGCCCACCATCGCTCGAGGAGCTGCGCAGGCTCGTCGTCAAGCCGCGCAACGGCTACGGCGGAAACGGCGTCGTCATCGGCGCGCACGCCGACACCGCCGACCTGCGGCGGCTCGCGTCGCAGCTCGCCGACAGCCCGGAGCGCTTCGTCGCGCAGCCGATCATCGCCCTCTCACGCCATCCGACCGTCGTCGACGGCCGCCTGCAGCCGCGTCACGTCGACCTGCGCGCGTTCGCGTTCTGCGGCGGCGAGGACGACGTCGCGCTCATGGACGCTGGGCTGACGCGGGTCGCGCTACAGCCGGGCGCGCTCGTCGTGAGCTCCTCCCAGCAGGGTGGCGGCAAGGACACCTGGGTCGTCGACTGAAGCTCGCGACGGGGCCGCGCGCCCGATGGGGAGGGCCGGGTGGCGCGGCCGTCAGCGCCGGCGACGTCGCATCCGCCCCGCCGGCGCCCTAGCGGATGCGACCGGGCGCGTCCTCGGCGTCCGCACGCAGCGCGTCGAGACCCGGCACGACCAGCGCGAACAGCGTCACGGCGGCGAAGGCGACCGTCAGGACGACGAGCGCGAGCTGCTGCGAGAAGGCCGCGATGAGGACGCCGGCGATGAGCGGCGCCGCGGGCTGCAGGACCGAGCCGATGAACGACGTCGTGCCGGTGACGCGGCCGAACAGCTCCGCGGGGACGAGCAGCATCCGCGCCGCGCCCATGACCGCGCCGACGACCGGGCTCAGCAGGACGACCGAGGCGAGCGCGATCGCCAGGGCGATCGTGCTGGCGGTGAGCGCCGCGGCCAGCACGAGCAGCGTGCGGGCGAGCGCCACGCCGGCGAGCACGGGACGCAGACCGAAGCGGCGTTGGACGGCCGGCGCGAACGCCGAGCCGAGCAGGCCCGCGCCGGCCGCGAGGCTGAGCGCCGTGCCGACGACGACCGCGCCGCCGTCGCCCGAGCCCTCGCCGAGGATCAGCACGAACAAGAGCGTCGACACGGCGACGTTCATGACCGTCGAGTAGAGCGTGCTCGACAGCAGGAAGGCGTCGCGGCGGACGTGCCGCCAGCCCTCGGCGACCGCGGGCAGGAAGCGCAGCGCCGCACCGTCCTCGCGCGCGTCCGGCTCGAGACCCGTACGCAGTCGCAGCGTGCAGACGAGGGAGATCGCGAACGTGATCGCGTCGAAGACGAACGGCACGGCGCGGCCCGCGGCGAACAGCAGGCCGCCGGCCGACGGGCCGGCGAGGTCGGCCGCGTACGAGCGCGCCTGCGTGACCGCGACGGCCTCCGGGACATCGTCGCGCACGACGATCGCGCGCACGGCCCGCGACACCGCCGGGCCGAAGACCATGTCGCAGACGCTGACGAGCGCACCGACGACGAACAGCAGCCAGATCGAGGCGATCCCGAGCGCCACGGCGATCGCCACGGCCGCCAGCGCGACGAGCCGCAGCGCGTCGCAGATGACCATGATGTGGCGGCCGTCGTAGCGGTCGGCGACGTAGCCGGCGGGCATCGCCGACAGCGTCATGGCGAAGAACGAGATCGTCGCCAGCGTGCCGGCGAGCACGGTCGAGCCGGTGAGGGCGAGCGCGAGCAGCGGCATCGCGACGGCCGACACGGAGCTGCCGAGCTCCGACGCCATCTGGCCGCTCCACAGCAGCCGGAAGTCGCGGTTGCGACCGAGCGTCGTCGCCGCCCGCGACCAGTCGCCCCGGCGCCGCGTGGCCGGCAGCGCCGTCGTCGCGCTCATGACGCGACGCCGGCTGCTGCCACGCCGGGGGCCGTGCTCACTTCCCCGTGCCCGAGCGCGACCAGCCCGGCGGGCAGCAGATCGTCGAGGACGAAGTTGAAGTTCGTCCTCCCGCCCGGCGTCGCGCGCCGCAGGCGGTCGAGGAACAGGGCGACGCCGGCCGAGCCCGTCGCGAAGTCCGAGCACTCGCGCAGCGACTGCTCGCCGGTGAAGGCGACGCCGTCGGGACGGTCGATCGCGAACAGCAGGACGCCCTCGCCCGTGCGCCAGGCCTCGTGCAGGTACTGCCGCTCCCCGCTGAGCTCGTAGGCGTCCAGCAGGACGTTGCCGAGGCCCGACAGGCCGTGGAAGAGCTGCGGCATGTTCGCGTACTTGCGGCTGGAGTCCTCGAGGTTCTCGATCACCGTGCGCCGCAGCTCGTCGTCGGGGCGCGACGCGAGGTAGCGCAGCGCGACCGTCGTGACGCCGGCGGTGCCCTCGTCCCAGTAGTTGCGCACGACGCGGTTGTCGAGCTCGGGAGCGTCGCTGGCGTAGCTCGGATAGCCGCGGGCGTGGTCGTTGAGCGCGACGCCCTGGGCGAGGTCGAAGTCCAGCGCGGCGCGGCCGAGCTCGTAGAACGCCTCGTCGCCGGTCGCGTGGTGCAGATAGAGCAGGAACAGCGCGACGCCGCTGGAACCGTAGGCGTAGCCGACGGACACGGGGCGCTCGCCGTCGGGCCCGGCCTCGCCGGCCCAGCTCGTGCCGCGCGCGTCGTGGATCGCGCTGCTCGCCAGCCAGGCACCGATCCGTCGCGCCTCGTCGAGGTGCTCCCGCGCGCCGTCGAGCTGCCACATCCGCAGCCGCGCGAGTCCGTAGCCGGCGCAGCCGTGCATGAGGTCGGCGCTCTCGAGCAGCAGCGGGTGGTGTGCGGCGCGCTTCAGCAGCGCGCGCGCGGCGCCGTGCTCGCCGAGCTCCGCCAGCGACCACGCGATCCCGGACTGGCCGACGTAGAGGCCGGGCGGATAGGCCTGCGAGTCGGCGTCGTGGCGCAGCGCCCAGCCGAGCAGCGAGCCGGGGACCTCGCCGGTCAGGCGCCGCAGCGCGCGCAGGATCCCCATCGCCCCGTAGGCGACCGACAGCGGGTTGGTCTCGAAGACGGCGACGTCGGCGGGAAACAGGCGGTCGTCGCGCGTCGGGTCGGCCGTCGCGACGATCTGGCGGGCGGCGCCCTGCACCACCTGCGCGGCCTGCGCCGCGAGGAGCGCCGTCGGGGCGGGCGCGGGCTGCGCCAGCGCGACGGGCGCCGTCCACAGGCGCGGGTCGTCGAAGTCGAGCGCGTCGATGCGGTCGAGCACGCTCTGCGGGTGGGGCTCCTCGCCGCTCGTGAGGTCGGTGATGAGCTCGACCAGGTCGGCGGGCAGCGCGAGGTCGGCGGCCAGCGCGTCGAGGAAGCGCTGCAGCGCAGGGCGGTGGTAGCCGACGACGTTGTTGACGACCATCAGCGAACCGAGCATGAGCGAGCCGAGCCCGTGGTAGTCGTTCGCGCGGTCGTAGCGGCGCGTGCGGACGGTGTTCGGGCTCGCGAGGCCGGTCGTGTAGATGCCGAGCTGCTCGTCGACGCCCTCGCGCACCGCGGCCTCGAGGTCGATGATCTGCACGCGCCTGGCGCCGTCGACGAGCATGACGTTCGTGAACGACAGGTCGCCGAGCAGGATCCCGCGCTCGTGTGCCGCGGCGATCGCCGCGGCGATCTGGCGCCAGATGCCGCGCATCTTCGTGTAGTACTCGCGCAGCGCGCGCTCGCTGCGGTCGTGGTGACAGACGGGGTTCTCGGCGATCGACACCTGCCCGAGATGCTGACCGTCGAGGAACTCCTCGACGAGGAACGCGTGCTCCCATTCACGGATGAACGCGACGGGTTGCACGAAAGATCCGCTGTCGGAGAGCTCCTGGAGCAGGCGGTGCTCCTTCTCGAGCACGTCGATCGTCTGCGCGGCCGTCGCGCCGCTGAGGACGTGCGGGCGCGCCTCCTTGACGAGCACCGCGTTGCCGGTGTGCTCGTCGGTCGCTCGGTAGACGCCGCCGGCGTTCGAGAACGTGATCGCGCCGGTGACCGTGAAGCGCCCGCCGAGCGGGCCGCCGGCGCTCGCGGCGGGCTCGGGCTCGAGCGGATCCACGATCCACTGCGGCGTGTTCCAGTAGGCGTGGCGGACGTCGGGGACGAGGCTTCCGTCCGGCGCCTCGATCATGAGGCTGTTCGTGCCGTCGACGCGGCCCTGCGAGATCCCCTTGAAGCCGCCGTAGCGGTAGTGGACGACCTTCGAGTCCTTGTAGCGGCGGTCGGACAGGATGTACGGGCCGGTGAGGCCGTCCAGCGCGGCCGCGAGCGCGTCGCCGATCGCCTCGAAGCGGTCGCCGTCGGGGTAGACGGTGATGAACTTGCCGCTGGAGCCGCGCGGCCAGGACTTCTTGCTCGTGACCTGGTTGGACCAGGGGTCCAGCAGGAACTTGAAGTGGACGTTCGCGTCGCGCAGGACTCCGAGCGCGCGGCGCAGCACCTCGACGGTCTCGCCGTGGGCGGCGCTGACGTGCAGCTTGAAGCCCTGGCCCTGCATGTCGCCCGAGGGCGGGTCGGCGATGAACCACAGGCCGCGGCGGCGCAGCCCCCATCCGTCGGGCATGAGCGCGCGGTAGACGGCGAGATGCTCGGCAGCGGGAGCGTGGGAGCCGAGGGTGTCGAACCAGCGCTGGTCCTGGAGGCAGTAGAGGTTCAGCGTCTCCCAAGCGTGCATGTCGGGGCGGGCCTTTCGAAGAGGGGTTGCGACGGCACGGGCCCGCCACAGCCGCTGAGGCTGTGACGGGCTCGGGCAATCGATCTAGCGGCAGGAGCTCGAGTCGCAGGACGAGATGCTGAGGGCCATGCGGTCATACGCGGCCTTCGTCTCGGCGGTCAGCTTCTGCAGGTCGAGGATGGCGGTCATTTGAGTTCTCCGTTATGTGAGTGTTCAGGTGAAGTACTGCTTGCGACAGGTGGAAATCTCCCACCGCTCCGGGAGCCCCGGTATGGGGGCTGGCTCGTGTCCTTCGGTACGGCCTCCCACACCGTTGACGCGGGGCCTGGAAATGCGTCACCACAATGCGCCGCGGGCGTGGGTGAGGCTGCTCACAGAGCGCGGCTCGCGGGTGCCCACACCACGCCTGCGGCGCCCAGAACTCTCAGGCAACTCTTACATCGCGCTTAGCGTCCGCTCGCGGGCCTGGACCAAGCTGGCGGTCATGACCGAGAGCGCCACTCCCCACGCAACGGCACGGCTGGCGCGCGAGCGACGGATCCACGCGCTGCGCATGCGCGTCGTGGCGATCGCCGTCGCGCTCTTCCTCGCCGCCTGGGCGGGCCTGTTCGTGCAGCTCGTCAGCGGGCACGACCCGGCACTCGCCAGCAGCACCTCCTCGGTGGCGGCGCAGTCCGCCGACCCCGCGGCCACCGACGACGGCTGGTCGGACGGCGGCTGGTCGGACGGCGGCTCGTCCGACGCCGCCTCGGGAGCGGTGCCGAGCGGCTCCGACGCCGGCTCCACGTCCGCGTACGCGCAGCGAGGCGGGGCCGACGGCGGCTCGTCGCGGTCCTCCGCGCCCGCGGCCGTCACGACGGGGCAGTCGTGAGCGGCCCGCGCGAGAGCGTCCGCCGCTTTCAGTGCTTCGGCGGCAATGCGGAGGTGCACGTCGGCGGGCGCTCGCCGTCGGGGACCGCGGCGGAGCTGGCGGCGATGTTCGCGCACGGCGCGCTGCGCAGCCTCCACGCCCGGCTCACGCGCTTCGACCCGGCCTCCGAGCTCTCGCAGCTCAACGGTGCGCCTGAGCACGTCGTCTACGCGAGCCGGCTGCTGCGCAGGCTCGCACGGGCGGTCGTCGAAGCCGGCGAGCGCAGTGACGGCCTCGTCGACGCGACGCTCGTCGACGAGCTCGAGCGCGCGGGCTACGCCACCTCGCGCGCCGGCCGTGCGGGCCTCGAGCTGAGCGACGTGCTCGAGGGCGGCTGGCCCGCGCGGCCCGCGCGCCCGCGAGCCGACCACGCCTGGCGGCGGATCGTCGTCGACGACGAGGCGCGCACGATCACCCGGCCGCCGTGGCTGCGGATCGACAGCGGCGGCCTCGGCAAGGGCCTCGCGGCCGACCTCGTCGCCGACACGCTGCGCGGGCACCCCGTCTTCGCGGTCGACTGCTGCGGCGACGTGCGGATCGGCGGCCGCGCCCGCATACCCCGGCGCGTGCTCGTCGAGCACCCCGCGGGCGGCGAGCCGATCCACACCCTCGAGGTCGTCGACGGCGCCGTCGCGACCAGCGGCGTCACGCGCCGCAGCTGGCGCGACCCCAACGGCGCCGTCAAGCACCACCTGCTCGACCCGTTCACCGGCCAGCCGGCGTGGACGGGCGTCGTCCAGGCGACCGCGCTCGCCGCGACCGCGCTCGAAGCCGAGATCCTCGCGAAGGCGGCGCTCCTCGCCGGGCCGTCCGGCGGGCGCGAGCTGCTCGCACAGCACGGCGGCGTCCTCGTGCTCGACGACGGGAGCGTCGACGTCGTGGACCGCGAACCGGTGGTGCGGGCACCATGACGAGCGCGGGCCATCACGTCTTCTGGCTCACGAGCCGCGCGGCCGGCGTCACCGCGCTCGTGCTCGCGAGCATCGCCGTCACAGCGGGCCTCGCGATCGGCGCCAAGGGCGGTTCGCTGCCGGGCCGCTCGGCGCAGCTGCGCACGCTGCACGAGGCGCTCTCGCTCGCGACGCTCGCAGCACTCGCGCTGCATGGCCTCGCGCTCCTCGGCGACGGCTGGCTGCGCCCGAGTCTCGCCGACATCACGGTCCCGTTCGCCAGCGACTACCGGACGTTCTGGACCGGCCTCGGGATCATCGGCGGCTACGGCCTGGCGGCGCTGTCGCTCTCCTACTACGCACGCGCGCGTATCGGCGTGGCGCGCTGGCGCGTGCTGCACCGGTTCATCGCGCTCTTCTGGCTGCTCGGCGTCGCGCACACGCTCGGTGGCGGAACCGATGCCGGCCAACCGTGGTTCCTGCTGCTCGCGGCCGTCGTCGTCCTGCCGCCGCTCGTGCTGGTCGGCGTGCGCTGGCGCTCGCGCGTGGAGCTCGCCCCCGCCGAGGCGGTGGCGGTAGCGACTTCACATTCGCCGCCAGGCTGAATACGGTGGCGACGTGGCGTCGTCCAAATCGCTGAAGGACAACCTCCGCAAGCGCTCCGAGGCCGACCTGCGCGGCGAACGCGACCTGCTCGGCGGCTGGATCCGCCAGCCGGAGGTCCGCTGGCTGGACCCGAGCATCCTCGCGAAGGCCGGCGTCGAGGTCGCGGTCTCCGGGACGTTCGGCAAGTTCGCCGACAAGCGCGAGATCCAGACGCAGCCGCAGGGCCCGTTCGACTACACGTCCAGCGGCGAGCTGTGGATCGACTACCTCTCGGACACGGGCGACGGCTGGGCCGCGACGCAGACGATGGCCTGGCTGCTCGCGCAGCCGAGCCTGACCGTCGAGGGTGCCGAGCTGCCCCGCGGCACGATCCTGCTGCTCGGCGGCGATCAGGTCTATCCGTCCGCCACGCCCGAGGCATACGAGGACCGCTTCAAGGGGCCGTTCGCCGCCGCGCTGCCGCGTTCGCCCACGGGCCTGGAGCCCGAGATGTACGCGACCCCGGGCAACCACGACTGGTACGACGGGCTCGTCAGCTTCCTGCGGCTGTTCTGCGCGACCGCAGTGGATCGGCGGCTGGCGCACCCGCCAGCGGCGCAGCTACTTCGCGCTGGCGCTACCGAACAAGTGGTGGATCTGGGCGATCGACATCCAGCTCGACACGTACATCGACGACGTCCAGCTGCAGTACTTCGCCGAGCAGAACATCGGCCGCGGCGACAAGGTCATCCTGATGACGGCCAAGCCGAGCTGGGTCGCCGCGGTCGACGGGCGCGTCGAGCCGCCGACGTGGAAGCTACCTGAACTTCTTCGAGGAGCGGATGGTGCGCGACACCGGCGCGCGGCTCGCGATCACGCTCACCGGCGACCGCCACCACTACGCGCGGTATGAGCCCACCGGCGACGGGTGCCGAGGACGCCCCGACGCGGATCACCGCGGGCGGCGGCGGCGCGTATCTGTCGGCGACGCACACGCTGCCCGGGCGCTCGACCTCAAGCCGCTGCCGCGCAAGAGGGCGACGCGTACGCCGAGCAGCCGTCGGTCGACAACCGCCGCGAGGCGATCTACCCCGTCGACAAGGACTCGCGCCGGCTGAGCAACGGGATCCTCAAGCTCGCCGCGCTGAACCCGGCGTTCGGCCGGCTGATCGGCGTGTTCTACGTCGTCATCGGCGTTCGTCGCTGCTCGAGCGGGATCCGAACAGCGTCGGTGTCGGCAGCCGCGTGCCCGAGGGCTTCACGGCGTACGCGCCGCTACGTCTCGGACATCGTCGGGCACCACTACTTCACTTCGTCTCGAGCTCCGTCGGCGCGATGGCCATCGTGCTCGCGCTCGTGCTCTTCGGTGGGATCCTCGGCGGCCTGGACATCAAGCAGAGTCCGCCGCTGCGGCTCGCGGTCGCGCCGTGCACACGTCGTGCACCTGCTCGCCGTCGCGCTCACCGTCTGGGTCGCGATCAAGCTCGTGCCGGATGTCTGGGACGCGAAGTTCCCGATCTGGGTCGCTCGGCTGGCGGCCCGCGTTCGCCGTCGGCGCGTACCTCGGCGCCACGGTCTTCGCGTTCTTCCTGTGGATCGTGCACAAGTGGCGCGGGCCGCAGGCGCAGGAGACCGCCAACCAGGTCTTCACGGGACAGTCGATCGGCGACTACAAGAACCTGCTCAAGCTGCGCCTCGGTGCCGACGGCGCGCTGACGATCTACCCGCTCGGCGTCGATGCCGCGTGCACGACGTGGGACCTCGCCGAGGACGCGCCGAATCCGCGCTTCGAGCCGCGCGGCGCGGCGCCCGCGGTGCACGCGATCGACCGCCCGCTGCGCTTCGACCGCGACGGACGTCGCGTCGGGTGACGGTCCGTGACCTGAGCGGCCGGGTCCTCGCGCTGGGACTCGTCGTCGACGGCTACGAGATCGAGCCGCTGGTCGCCGGGCCCGAGCGCGAGACGACGCAGATCCGCCTGACCGGAGCCGGCCGGGACGGGCTCGGCGAGGACATCTGCCCCGCCGAGGGAGAGCACGCGATCGGTCCACGCGTCTCCTCCGACCTCCCGCTCGCCGGAACGTGGACGCTGGGCTCGTTCTGCGAGCACCTCGCGACGGTCGCGCAGTGGCCCGAACCGCCGGAGTGGGGCGCCGCCGTCGGCTACCGCAACTGGGCGTTCGAGTCCGCGGCGCTCGATCTCGCGCTGCGCCAGGACGGGCGCTCGTTGCCCGAGCTGCTGGACCGCGAGCCGCGGCCCATGCGCTTCGTGAACTCGCTCGGCCTCGGCGATCCGCCGTCGCTTCGGACGATCGCCGAGCGGCTCGCGGGCTACCCGGCGCTGCGCTTCAAGCTCGACGCCGTCGCGGCCTGGACGCCCGAGCTCATGGACGAGCTCGCGGCCACCGGCGCCGTCGACATCATCGACTTCAAGGGCCACTACGGGATCGAGGTCCCCGACGAGGCGGCGCTCGTGACGATGGTCGAGCAGGTGCTCGAGCGCTTCCCGGACGTGCTGATCGAGGACCCGCACGACCTGCCCCTGATCGCCGCACTCGTCGCGCCGCACGTCGCGCGCGTCTCCTACGACGCGCCGATCCACGAGATCGCCGACGTCGGCGCGCGGGTGCACGCCGCGCGAATCGTCAACGTCAAGCCGTGCCGGATCGGCAGCCTCGCCGCGCTGTTCGCCCTCTACGAGCACTGCGAGCGCGAGGGACTGACGATGTACAGCGGCGGCATGGGCGAGCTCGGCGTCGGGCGCCGTCAGGCGCAGCTGCTCGCGTCGATGTTCCATCCCGACGGGCCGAACGACCTCGCGCCGAGCGCCTACAACGACCCCGTGCTCGCGCCCGGGCTGCCCGACAGCCCGCTCGCGCCGGTCGCCGTCCGCGGCTTTCGCTGGTAGGACGCGCTCCGCCGCCGCCCGACGAGCTGCGTGCCCCGATCGCGACCCGATCTGCAGGCCCTGTTCGAGGAGCCGATCGTCGAGCAGACGGAGCTCGACCCGGGGTTCGAGGACCATGGCAGCTCCGTCTTCCGTGTCCACACGGCCGGCGAGCAGGTCGTCGTACGAGCGTTTCGCGCGGAAGGCCGGGGCGGGCCCTTCTGGAGCTGCCTGACAGCGCTGTTCGGCATCGATCCCATGTGTGCCGCCGAGGCGGTGCCGATCTACGCGCTGCTGCGGTCCGCCAGCCCGATCCCCGTGCCCCGGCTGCACCGGGTCGGCACGATCGGCGGTCGCACGTGGCTCGTCGTCGAACACATGCCCGGCACGGCTCCGGCGACCTTCGACGAGCTGTCCGACGACGGGCTGGTCGAGTTCGGCCGGGCCCTCGCGAGCATCCATCGCCGGCGCTTCGCGGCGTTCGGCAATCCGTCGGGCTCGGTCCGTCACGCGCTCGAGGAGTTTCATCCGCGACTCGCGGCCGCTCTGCTCGAGACGGCGGCCGCGCACTGCGACGAGCCGACATCCGCGCTCGTGCAGGGGACGAGCGCGGCGATCGCGGCGCTGGCACCGCCGACTGAGGCCACGCTGGTCCTGCCCGACCTGTTCGCGCCGCAGTTCCTCGCACAGGACGGCCGGATCGTCGCGCTCGTCGATGTCGATGCCTATGTCGTCGGGCCCCGTGAGCTCGACCTCGTCTGCCTGGAGTACTTCGTCGACGGCCGGACGGCACCGCTGATCGCGCGCGGCTACGGCGAGATCGCCGAGCTGCCGTCGCTGGCGTCCGTGCGGCCTGGCTACCGCACGTTCTTCTGGGTGCTCACGATGAACCCGATGGCACTGGACCTGGAGCGCTGGATGTCGTGGCCAACGGCGTTTGCATGACGCCCGCACCCGCCCCCGGGGCCAGCGCCGCGAGGAACTCCGCCGTCCAGCGCTGCGGCGTGTTCGCCCTCACGATGCGGTTCATCGTCGTCATCCGCCGCAGCGACTCCTTGTCGGACATCTCGAGCGCGATCCGCAACGCGCGATCCATCGATCGCGGCGAGTACGGGTTGACGCCGATCGCATGCTGGAGCTCGGCATGCGCCCCCGCGAACTCCGACAGCACGAGCGCCTTCGGAGCATCGCCGCTCACCGCCACGAACTCCTTCGCGACGAGGTTGAGGCCGTCGCGCAGCGGGGTGATCCACGCGATCGACGCCGCCGCATACCAGCTCACGACCCGCTCGAAGGACAGCGGGCGATAGAAGTAGCGCACCGGCGTCCACGTCAGGCTCGAGAAGCGCCCGTTGATGCGGCCGACGATGCCCTCGACCTCCTCGCGGACCGCGCGGTACACCGACATCCCGTCCGCCGCGGGCGCCAGCACGAGGACGAACGACAGGATCCCGTGGTACTCGGGGTACGCCTCGAGCAGCCGCTCGCAGGCGAGCAGCTTCTCCTCGGTGCCCTTGACGTAGTCCAGCCGCTCCACGGCCAGCACGATCCGTTGTCCCGGGAGCTCGCGGCCGATCGCCTCGACGCGCCGCGCGTGGGCGTCCGTCGCCAGCAGAGCGTCGATTCCCGAGCTGTCGACGGGGGCCGGGAAGGCGCCGAGGCTGACCCGGAGCTCGTCGAGCTCAAGCTCCGCGACCATCGTCGGGGTCGACAGCGGAGTGCCTGTGGTGAGGAAGCGGTCTGCGACCGGCCTGCGCCGCGTCACGCTCGCGCCCACGAGATTCGCGGCCGTCGCCGCGAAGTTGTCCGAGTAGTGCGGCAGATGAAAGCCGACGAGGTCGCATGCCAGCAGGCTGCGGACGATCTCCTCACGCCACGGCAGGATCGCGAAGACGTCGGCTGCCGGAAACGGCGTGTGATGGAAGAAGCCGATGCGGGCGGCAGGCAGCAGGGCACGCAGCACGCCCGGAACCAGCCACAGGTTGTAGTCGTGGATCCAGACCGTCGCGTCCGCTTCGACGAGCTCCGCGACGGCGTCCGCGAAGCGCGTGTTGACATCGACGAAGTCATCCCATTCGGACTCCTCGAAGTGGATGTCGGCCGGCGAGCAGCAGAGGATCGGCCACAGTGCCTCCTTGCAGAAGCGGTGGTAGAAGGTCTCGATCTGCGACGCCGTCAGCGGCACGCCGCGCACGTCGATCCCGTCGCCGAGCGACACGTCGGCGACGGCGTGGCGCAGCTCCGTCTGAGCCGAGCCGTCGATCCGGGTCGAGGCCACCCACAGGCCGTCGCGACCGTCGGCGAAGATCGCGCGCAGCGTCGGGATGATCCCGTTCGGCGACCGCTGCGCGATCGACTCGGGCGTGCCCGAGTCGACTCCCTCCAGCAGCGGCGCGCGATGGTAGACCACGGCGAACGACGGTCGACTCATGGACGATCTCCTGAAGGTGCGAGCACCCGGACTAAACCTGCGTTCGCCGCTGCGCGGCTTCCCCATATGCCGGTGCCCGGGCTAGATTGGGCCTCGCTGGCGCCGTTCGCGCGCCGTAGACGCGTCCGGTCACCGGTCGTTCACATCATCCCATGAACGTCGACAATCCCAGTGATCCGCCGCGTCGATCGCTGATCGCCGTCGTCGCGCATCCGGACGACGAGGTGCTGATCGGCGGCGGGACGCTCGCGCTGGCCGCAGCGGCCGGCGCTGCGACCGGCGTCGTGTCGCTCACGCGGGGCGAGGCTGGCACCGCCTCGCCCGGCAGCCTGCCGGCCGGCGAAACGCTCGCCGACGCACGCGAGCGTGAGCTCGGCGACGCCGGGCGCGCCCTCGGCGTGCACTGGGCGCGCTGCCTGCGCCATCCGGACGGCGCGCTCGCCGCCGAGGATGCTCAGCCGATCGCCACCGAGCTCAGCATGCTCCTACGCCCGCACGAGCCCGCGGTGCTGCTGACGTTCGGCGCCGACGGGCTGTACGGGCACCCCGATCACCTCGCGACCCGATCCGTGGCGCTGCTGGCGGCCGAGCGGCTCGAATCGCGGCCGTGCGTCCTGGAGTCGGTCTGGCGACCTGGGCTCATGTCCGAGCTCGTCGCCGCCGCGGGCGCACGAGGAATCGCGGTCGGCCTGTGGGACCTGCGGCCCGAGATGTTCGGCGCGCCGGATGCGACCGTGCTCGTCTCGATCGACGTCCGGGCCGCGGCCGAAGCGAAGCTCCGCGCGCTGGCCGCCCATCGCACGCAGTTCGGAGCCGATCACCTCCTCGCGGCGCTGCCGCTCGACCTCGCAACCGACTTCCTCGGCCGGGAGTCGTGGGCGGGCTCCGGCGAATGCTGCGCGGCGAGGCTGCGCGCCCTGCTCGAGGCGTCCTCGTGAGGATCGCGTTCGTGGATCTCGACTACACGGTCCAGGTCAACCCGTTCTGGCCCGGGGTGTTCCCGCACTTCGCGCGTCGTGTCGCGGCGGCGGCATCGTCGCGGCCGACCGAACGCGCGGTGATCGAGGACCTCATGCGCCGCTCGAAGGCCATCGGCCTCGCGGGTGACATCGGCGCGAACGACTGGGACGGGCTGACGCACGCCTGTGCGGCCGGGTTCGGTGTCGCCTGGAGCGAGCCCGTCGCCTCGCTCGTCGAGCGCTACCGCGACCATGCGTTCGCCGTGCCCGGCGCGCACGAGATGCTCGCGGCGCTGCGCGACGGGGGCTGGACGTGCGTGGCGGCCAGCGCCGGTCATCGCCGCTTTCAGCTGCCGACGCTGCGCCACCTCGGGCTGATCGACGGCTTCGACCGGATGGTGTTCGCCGACGATGCCGGCGCGCCGAAGGGCCGGCGCCGGTTCTATGGCGTGATCCCAGCCGAGGCGACGCACGTGGCGAGCATCGGCGACAGCTACCAGGACGACTGCCTCTACCCCACGCACTTCGGCTTCGCAGCGGTCTGGTTCAGCGGCGCGCGCAGGTCGGACGCGCTGCGCTGCGGACGGCGGCCCCACGCGCACGTCGACCGACTCGACGGGGTCGCCCCCGCACTCGACGCGATCGCCCGATCGCGCGCGCTCGCTTACAACCCGCCGCACGGGCCAACGACGTGTCCGACCTGCGAGGGCCCGGGCGATGACGCGAAGCCGTGCTCGCTGTGTCGCTGCCTCGCGCGTGACCGTCACGAGCGCTGGGACCGAGAGCTCGCCGGGCAGTCGGCCGTCGAGCACGCCGGCGATGGATGACGGCCTCGATCAGCTCGACGCCGGCGCGCCCGGCACGCAGCGCTCGGCCGCCGCCACGTCCTTGGCGTTGCGCCCGGCGTCGTCGATGTAGGCGACGAAGATCGCCCTCGCCGGGTTCGCGACGATCGCCGCCGCGCCCGGGTCCAGGCGGCCCTTGGCGAGGACGTAGAAGATCCGCCAGTCGTCGCCGGTCACCGTGACGGCTCCCCGGGCGCTGCGCGCGCGCCCCGGCGAGGCCGCGGCGAAGCTCAGGTCCGAGGGCTTGGACGCAAGCTGAGCACCGGCCAGCAACAGGCACGAGACGTACTCGGGCGAGACCGCGGGCGCTCCGTTCAGCGCGACGCCGCAGAACAGGTCGCTGCGGAACTGGTAGAGCTTGCTCGCTTCCCCCGGGCACTCGCGCGCCTCGTCGACCTTGCGGACGAGCCTGAAGACCGCCGCCCGCGAGTCGCAGCCGACGAGCTGGTTGGCGCTGTCGACGCACTTGCCCGTCTGCGGGTCCGGCCCGCCGAAGAGGATCTTCGAGACGAGCAGGGCCGTGACGGCGACGATCGCGACGACGAGCCCGGTGCGTAGCCATGGGTGCATCCCGGCATCATGCACCCCGTGCGCCGCGCCGTCGCAGTCTGGCTCGTCCTGTTCGCGGCCTATGCCGGGACGATCGGCCTGCACGCCTTCGGCGCCACGCAATACGGCGGCGACGAAGCGCACGAGCTGCTGACGGCCGAGTCGATCGTCACCGACGGCGACATCGACCTGCGCGACGAGTACGCCACCCGCGCCTACCGCGACTGGTATCCGTACGTGCTCGAGCGCCACGGCCGGCTCACGAACGGGCAGGCCAACGAGCCGCACGGAATCGGCTTCCCGCTGCTGATCGCGCCGGCCTACGCGATCGGCGGTCCGCTCGCGGTGCAGCTCTTCCTGGCGGCGATCGCCGCGCTTGCTCTCGCGCTCGGCGGCGCGCTCGCGCGCCGCGTCGCGCCCGAGCCATGGGCGAGCGGCGCGGCGCTCGCGGTCGGCCTGTCACCCCCCGCGCTCGCGTACGCGACGACCGTGACCCCCGAGCTCACCGCCGGGGCCGCGCTCGCGTTCGCGACGCTGCTCGCGCTGCGCGTGCGCGAGCTGCCACGGATCCGCTGGGTGGCGGGCGCGGCGATCGTGCTCGCCTCGCTGCCGTGGCTGGGGCTGCCGTTCGCGCTGCCCGGCGCCGTCGTCGCGCTCGCCATGGTGCTGTGGCTACGCCGCCGCGGGCGCGGCTTCGCCGTGCTCGTGACGCTCGAGGTGCTGCTGTTCTCGGCCGTCATGTTCGTGACGATCAACGACCAGCTGTTCGGCGGCTTCACGCCGACGGCCTCCGACCTCCCCGGCCGCGGCCTGGACGACCTGACCGCGGCGGACATCGCCGACCGCGCGCCGCGCCTCGTCGGGCTGTGGCTCGATCGCACGTACGGCCTGCTGCGCTGGGCGCCGGTGCTCGCGCTCGCCTTCTTCGCGCTGTGGCTGCTGTGGCGCTCGCACCGCGACATGCTCGCGCGCGCGCTGCCCGAGCACCGCGAGGTCGAGGTCGCCGCCACGTTGTGCGCGCTCATCTGCGGCGCGCAGGTCTTCGTCGCGACGTTCATCGCGCCGACGATGTTCGGCTTCTGGTTTCCCGGGCGCTACCTGATCGCCGCGTTGCCGCCTGCCGTGGCGCTCGTCGCGTGGGGCCTGCGCCATGCGCCACGGGTCGGGGGCGTGCTCGTTGCGGTCACGCTCGTGACGAGCGTCTGGTGGTACCTGGCGCTGCGACTCGACGGCGGAACGATCGTCGGCCCGTCGTCGCGGGCACCGCTGGGGCCACTCGACGCGGCGCTGCCGGCGTTCGGCCCGGGGTCGGCGGGGGCCGCCGTCGCGATGGTGTTGGTGGCCGTCGGGGGCGCCGCGCTCGTGCTGTGGGAACGGCGTGCCTGGCGTGCGCAGGCCCGCGCGCCGCGCCGATTCTGAACACACGCGTTCGGACGGCATCTGCCGTGTAGGACGCGCGCCGGCACGTTTCGCGCGCTGCGCCGGGTGAGTCTTGGCGGGACGGGGTCGATCGGCGATCATGTCGCGCCATGAGACGCGGGCGGATGACGGTGTTCGTGGTGGTGCTGCTGGTCGCGGGGCTGCTGATCGGCTTCGGCACGCTGGCGTACGCGAAGTCCTATGCGGTCGCGAGCTCGCTGGGCGCCGTTCTGGATCGGACGCGGTCCGAGACCGGGCTGGCGATCCTGCTCCCGGGTCGCCTCGCGCTCGACTACGACGGCCGGGTGTACGCGTCGGGCGGCGGCGATCGCACGTCCTACGACCTGTCGCTGGCCGGCGCCCCAAGGTGCGGCGGGGGGAGCGCGTGCTTCCTCGCGAGCTTCACCGCGCGGCGCGGCTCGACGGTCGACTTCCGCCGCAGGGTCACGCTGCGCGGCGGCCGCATCGGCTTCTACAAGCCGCTGACCTGCGGTGGCTCGTGCTCGCCGCCGATCATCCAGTGGCGCGGGCGCGGGAACGTCTACGCGATCCAGGCGAAGGTGCTCGGGCGCGGCGAGGCCGGCGTGCGGCGCGTGATGGTCGCGGCGGCGAACTCCGCGATCGGAGCGGGGCGCCGCTGAGCGCGGCCGTCGGTGTCGTGGGCACCGGCGACCCTCTGAAGAACGGCGCGGCGTGGTCCGCTCACCGCTTGCGCCAGCCCCGCACGGTGACTTGCGCGGCGCCAAGTCTCGATGCCTAGAGTTCGATGGTATGGGTCAGCGAGTTTCCGTATCCGAGCCCGCGCCGGCGACTCGGCGCCCGGTTGGGCGTCAAGGCCGGCGCGCCGGGAGCCGATACACCCCCGTGGCCACCGACGCCGAGCACACTCGGATCGCGATCGCGGAGGCGTGTCAGTCGCTGGCGCGCTCGGGGCTTGTCGTGGGCTCGGCCGGGAACGTGAGCGCTCGCGTCGGCGACCTGATCGCCGTCACGCCCACGGGCGCGCGGTTGGCCACGCTCACCCCCGAGAAGGTCGCGCTCGTCGATCTCGACGGCGTGCTGGTCGACGGGCCGCTCGCCCCGACGTCCGAGCTCCCGCTGCACCTCGCCGTGTACGCGCGCTACGACGCGGCCGCGGTCGTCCACACGCACCCGCCGATGGCGACCGCGATCGCCTGCGTCGCCGACGAGCTCCCCTGCTTTCACTACGCGCTGCTGACCCTCGGCGGCAGCGTTCGCGTCGCGCCCTACGCGACCTTCGGCACGCCGGAGCTGGCGACGAGCGTCGTCGACGCCCTCGCGGGCCGCCGCGCGGCGATGATGGCCAGCCATGGTGCCGTCACCTACGGCGCCGACCTCGAATCCGCCATCGATGCGACGGAGCTGCTCGAGTGGGCATGCGGGGTCTACGTTCACGCGAGCGCGTGCGGCACCCCTCGCGTGCTGAGCGACGACGAGCGCGCCGACGTCGCGGAGGCGCTGGCCGCCTACGAGTACGGCCGCACCGCCGCTGCCCGGTAGAACCTGCCGGCTGCGCCGACGGTCAGCCCGGCCGACGGCCGGCGACGAAGCCGACCGGCGCCTGCCACGTGCGCGGGACCTCGCGGACGTCGACGAGGCCCGCGGCCTCCATGAGGACCCCGATCTCCTCGCCGCCTGCCACGGTCCCGCCCGAGCGCACCACCCGCAGGCGCGTGACGGCATCGGCGAGCGGGTCCGGCGGCCCGGCGAAGCGCCCGAAGAGCAGCCAGCCGCCCGGCTTGAGCACGGCCTGGATGCTCGCGAGCGCGGTCGGGATGACGGCCTCCGGCACGAACGGGCCGGCCAGCCAGGCGACGTCGAACGCCTCGCCGGCCGGAAGGTCCTCGACCCGGACGGCGCGCAGCTCGACGCGATCGGCGACGCCGCTCGCGGCGACCTGAGCCTCGGCGAGCTTCATCGCCGCGGGCCACGGCTCGAGGCCGACGACCCGTAGGCCCGGCCAGGTCTCGCACAGCGAGATCGACAGCGCCGCCACGCCCGCGCCGACGTCGAGGAACGTCGCCCCCTCGCGCTCGAGGGCCTCCCGCAGCCCGTCGAGCGACGGCGCGATCTGGGCGATGACGTTGGCGATGTTGGCCGACAGGCGGCCGGTGCTCATCAGGACGATCGGGTCCTCGAACGCCCAGCCGGGCGCGCGGCCCGGGTCGGCGGCGAGGTCGGCGGCCTGCGCCAGCAGCGCGCGCGCGGACATCGCCACGCGGCCGCGCTCCTCGGGTGAGAGCGCCGCGATGTCGACGCCGAGCCGCTCGACGACCGCGTCGAGCCCGGCCGCGACCTCGGGATCGAGCTCGATGCTCTCGACGCCGGCGCGCAGCCGCGCGACCAGGCCCGCGAGTGCCTCGGCGGCGATGCCGAGCTTCATCACCGTCCCGAGGGTGTCGTCCATCGTGCTCATGGGCGGCGAACCCTACGGGCTGCCGGTACGGTCCGCGGATGCGAACTCGTGCACGAGCGCGCGCGACCGCATTGGCCGCCGCCGTGCTCGCCGCCGGTCCCGTCGCGTGGAGCGTCGCCGGCCACGCGGCGCCGCCTCGCGCGGCACGGCAGGCCGCCCCGAACAACACGATGTCCGGACACGTCAGCACGTGCGTGCGACCGCGCGCGCGAAGCATCGCCGCGTACTCCCTCGACGGGCGCCGGCTGGCGTTTCGCGTCCGATCCGGCCGCGAGCCGCGCTGCCTCGGCGACCGGCTGCGGATCCTGCGCATCCAAGCGCTCGACGTCGGCGGCCGGACGACGTTCGTGCGCCGCGGCGGCTGCGACCGGCCCAGGCGCGGCAGCCGCTGCGTGCCCCAGCCGACCGCCCACGTGCTCGCGAGCGACCTCGCGCCCGTGCGGCTGCGCGTGAGCTATCGCAACGGCAACGGGGCAGCCGCGAACGGGTGCACGCGCGTGGTCCACACCAACCCGGCCGCCGTCGGACGCGGCCTCGAGCGGATGTACTACAAGCGACCGAGCGACCTGCCCGGACGCTCGGTCGCGGGCGCGCGCTGGTCGAACTACGGCAACCCGGGCCGGCGCTTCGGCGCCGAGAGCCTGAGCTACCTGCTGTGGAATCTGCCGCGCACTCGCGCCGGCGTGCTCGCCGGCGGCGGGATCGTCGAGGCCGCGCTCGCGCAGGGCCAGCGCCTCGCGCTGTGCGACGCCCCTGCCCTCGCGCTGGCGTCGTTCGACGCCGGCGGCCGACGCAACGGGCTCGTGCGCTTCGCCTACGCGAAGGTCGTCGCGGGGGGACAGAGCGCCTACGGCTGGGTCATGTGCGGATACCGCCTCGCCGGCCGGCGCTTCGTCGGCACGCTGCGCGCGGGAGTCCGGGGACGATGACTCGCCCGGTCGGCCGCCGGCCGAGATCCCGATGCCCGCGCGCCGCCCAACGTCAGGACGGTGGCGGGCGACTACACCTTCGCCCGGTTCCACTCCTTCTTGTGCACCCGCTTGGCGGCCTGATAGTCGAGCAGCGCCTGCGCCGAATCGACGTCGCCGAGCGTCGGGTGCCACGGCACGAGCGGCTGCGCGGCCTCGACGCCGAACTGCTTCGCCAGCACCGAGCCCATCGACTTGATCTTCATCTCGCCGAAGCCCGGCAGCGCCGCGAGGTTCGCGCGCAGCTCGTCGACATCGGCGGCAGCGGTCCACACACGCGCCGCGTCGCCGTCGTAGTGGTCGCGGATGTGGACGGCGAGGTCGTGGACGCGCTTGGCCATCGAGCCCGGGTAGCGGTGCACGGCCGGCCGCTCGCGGAAGACCGGCTCGAGGTCGGCATTCGCGAGCGTGTCGGCATCGAACGCGCCGAGGCGCTCGCGCAGGACGAGCGGGCCCTCGAACGCCTTCTGCACCGTCACCTGCTGGTCGAGCACGAAGCCGACGAGCAGCGCGAAGGGGTCCGAGGCGATGAGCTCGTTCGCCGCGTCGGACTCCGTGAAGTACAGGCGGTCGGGCATCGCGACGCGATCGTACCCCGCGGACACGGGCTGCGGCGCACCATGCCAGCATCACGCCGATGACGACGATCGAGCTCGAGACGCCGCACGGCCCGGCGGCCGCGCACCTGCACCTCGCCGACGCTCCGACCGGCGCGCTGGTGCTGGGCCACGGAGCGGGCGGCGGCGTCGGGGCGCCGGACCTCGTCGCGGCGACGCGCGTCGCGCTGGCGCTGAACGTCAGCGTCGCGCTCGTCGAGCAGCCCTACCGCGTCGCGGGTCGCCGCTCGCCCGCGCCCGCGCGCCAGCTCGACGCCGCCTGGATCGCCGTGCTCGAACAGCTGGCAGCCGGCCCGCTCGACGGCCTGCCTGTCGTCGCGGGCGGGCGCTCGTCCGGCGCGCGGGTGGCGTGCCGCACCGCGGCGGCGACCGGCGCCGCCGGCGTGCTGTGCCTCGCGTTCCCGCTGCGGCCACCGGCGCGCAAGTCGGGCACGGTCGCCCCCGACCGCCTGCCCGAGCTCGACGCCGTCGCGGTGCCCGTGCTCGTCGTCCAGGGCGAGGGCGACCCGTTCGGCATGCCGCCACCCGGGCCGAGACGCACGGTCGTGCGGGTGCGCGGCAACCACAGCCTGCGCAGCGACATGCCCGCCGTCGCGGCCGCGATCGAGGCCTGGCTGCCGACGATCCTGTAGGGGTGTGTCAGGACGAGCTGCGCTCAGGCGACCGTTCCTGACACACCCGTCGGTTCCCGCGCTCGTCGGGCCGCTCAGCGCGCGTGCCAGTCGCGAAACGCCCGCACGAGCTCGTCGCGCACGTGCTGGGGCACCTCGTCCTCGCGCAGGCGGCCGGCGAGGCCGATCGTCGTGCGCAGCTGCTCGACGTAGGTCATGCAGGCCGGGCACGTCGCGAGGTGCGCCTCGACCCGCGCGTGCTCGAGCGCCGCCAGCGCGCCCTCGAGGTACTCGGTCAGCAGGTCGACGACCTCGGCGCAGGTCAGGCGAGGCGCACGCAGCTCGCTCATGCGCGATCGACCTCGGCCTCGAGCAGCGCGCGCAGCGCCGCGCGGCCGCGCCGCAGCGACGTGCCGTCGTCGGACCCGACGAACGCCGGCGAAGGGATCGAGCCGCCCGCTGACCCGTGCCGCGGGCCCGCCGCGGCGCCTATCGCGCGTCCGGCCAAAGGCGCCTCGAGGCACGCTCCGCGTCGTCGCATGCAAACCCGGTCCAGCACGCGAGCTCGTCCGTTACGGATCCGTGGCACGCGCAACGACGGCGATCGCGCGAGCGTGGAGTGCGGGCGATCCACGCCCGCCGGTCAATCCCCCTCGAGGATCTTGCTCGCCGCGCTGGCCGGGTCCAGCCGGCGCGCGACGACGTCGTCGATGAGCCCCTCGAACGCAGGGTCGGCATCCATCCGGGCCTCGAGGCGACGGCGCAGCTTCGAGGTCGCCAGCGCGATGACCTCGCTGCGCAGGTTGCGGCGGCGACGCTCGGACAGCGTCCCCGCCTGCTGGATGTGAGCGCGGTGCTCGAGCAGCTTGGCGACGAGCTCGTCGACGCCCTTGCCCTCGGTCGCCTCGGTCTGCACGATCGGCACCTTCCACGCGCCCTGCGGCGCGAGCGACAGGACGCCGCGGATCTCGCGCACCATCGTCTGCGTCATCGGATGGTCGGACTTGTTGACGACGATGATGTCGGGGATCTCCATGATCCCCGCCTTGAGCGCCTGAACGGAGTCTCCGCCACCGGGCATCAGCACCAGAACGACCGTGTCGGCGTGGTCGATGATGTCGATCTCCGCCTGTCCGACCCCGACGGTCTCCAGCAGGACGTCCTGTCGGCCGGCCGCGTCCATGAGCAGCGCCGCCTGCAGCGACGCCTCCGACAAGCCGCCGAGCGCGCCGCGGTTGGCCATCGAACGGATGAAGACGCCGGGGTCGAGGAAATGGTCGGTGAGGCGGATGCGATCGCCGAGCAGCGCGCCGTGCGTGAACGGCGACGAGGGGTCGATCGAGAGCACGGCGACGGTACGACCGGCCGCGCGGCGATTGGCGACGACCGTGCCGATCAGCGTCGACTTGCCGGCGCCCGGCGCACCCGTGAAGCCCACGACGACGGCCTTCCCGGTATGCGGATAGACCTCGCGGACGAGCTCCCAGCCCTCGGGCTCGTTGTCCTCGACGAGCGAGATCGCGCGGGCGAGCGCGCGGCGGTCGCCGTCGAGCAGGCGCTGAGCGAGGGAGGTGTTGGAGGCGGCCACGGATCGCGGATCATGTCATCCGCGCCGCCGCGGGCTCGACCGGAGTTCTCGCCGCGGTGACCCCATACGATGGCCTGATGTCCGTTCCCGTGCCGCTTGCAGACCTGCCCGCCATGATCGAGCGCTTCGGCAACACGCCGTACATCGTCACGGTCGGCGCCGACTACGCCCCGCGCGCGACGTCCGTGCGCGTCGAGTGGCAGGGCCGCGTGCTCATGACCGGCGCGGGCACGCGCACCGCGGCCAACGTCCGCGACAACGACGTCATCGTGCTGCTGTGGCCGGCGCCGGTGGCGGGCGAGCACGCGCTCATCGTCGACGGCTGGGCCGAGGTGCACGGCGGCGCGATCCTGATCCAGCCCGCGAAGGCCGTCCTGCACGTCACGCGTCACTGAAAGGCCTTTCCGTGACAGCCGCCGGCGGGTAGCTTGCACAGCAGTTGGGTCCAACCAACCAGCCAGGGCAAGGGGGAAGGTCACGATGGCGAGCGAGTTTCAGCGGCGCAAGATCGCGGGCGTGTTCAACGCGATGGACGCGGACGGCAACGGCTTCCTGGAGGAGGCCGACTTCGAGATCCTGACGCAGCGCTGGGTGTCGATCCGCGGCTGGGAGCCCGGATCGGACGACTACGAGCGCGTGCGCGCGATCATGATGGGCTGGTGGGAGGCCCTGCGGTCGATGGCCGACGCCAACCGCGACGACAAGGTCAGCTTCGACGAGCTCATGCTCGTCGTCGACGTGTTGCCGTCGATGGAGGCCGAGGTCCTGGCGACCGCCGACGCGATGTTCGACGCGATCGACGAGAACGGCGACGACGAGATCTCCGTCGAGGAGCACAAGCACGTCGTGCGGGCATGGAAGGGCACGGACGAGGGCGTCGAGGAGGTCTTCCCGCGCCTGGACCTCAACGGCGACGGCCACCTCTCGCGCGGGGAGTTCCGCGAGCTGTGGTCGGACTTCTGGATCGGAGACGACGAGGCGGCGCCGGGACGGTGGGTGTTCGGGCCGTACTGATCAGGGTGACGTGAAGCCGAGGATCAGCTGCGCGGTCTCCAGGGGCACGTCGAGCTGGGGGTAGTGGCCGACGCCGTCGAGCTGCACCCAGTCGGCGTGCGGCAGCCACTCCTCGCGGAAGCGGACCGCGGTCGACGGCCAGGGCAGGATCCGGTCCTCGCTGCCCCACACGATGCGCACCGGACAGTCGATCCCCGCGGCGTCGAGCTGGCCGTAGCCCTCGCGTAGGCAGAACTCGACCATCGCGGGCGCGGCCCGGCAGCCGGCGACGCCGAGCGTGAGGTGGGTCAGCAGCTCGGCGGGGATGTGCTCGTATCGCACCGTCAGCAGGCGGGTCGCACGGCGCCGGCCCTCGGGCGTGGACACGAGCGTCGCCGCATGCGGCGCGGCCGCCCGGGCCTGCTCGTGCATCGCCGCCTGCGTCGTGAGCACCTCGCGGATCCACGCGTCGTCACGAGCCCAGCCGCCGGCCGGCGCGAGCGCCACGACCGACCGCGCGCGGCGGCGCTCGGCGAGCTGCAGGGCGACGAAGCCGCCCATCGAGTTGCCGACGACGTGCGCCGTCTCGAAGCCCGCCTCGTCCATCGCGCGCTCGACCGCGTCGGCCACGATCGCGTCGTCGACCTCGCCCTCCAGCGGCGGGCCGCCCGCGTGGCCGAGCATCGTCAGCGCCAGGACGTCGTGGCGGCGTTCGAGCGCCGGCAGCACGAGCTCCCACGTGCGCCACGTGTCCATGAAGCCGTGCAGGCAGACGAGCGGCGGGCCGCAGCCGCCCCGGTACGACGGGGTGAACGTCATTAACACCGCATGAAGTCTGCCCGCCGGCAACGTCGGACGGATTCGCCGATCGCCCGTGCGGGCATGCCGTCTGCCGTGACTCGCAACGACGACCAGGGCCGCAAGCGCCGGCGCGAGATCGCGGACGGGCCGAGATGAGGTTCTTCGTCGTCGTCGTGATCGCCGCGGCGTTCGTGCTCGTCGCCGTCGCCGCCCTCGCGGGCGGGGGCGGCGTCAGTGCCGTCGCGGCCGTGCTGCTCGCGCTCGTGCTGGCGCTCGCCGTCTACGACCTGACCCAGCGCCGGCACTCGATCCTGCGCAACTATCCCGTCGCCGGGCACCTGCGCTTCCTGCTCGAGGCGATCCGTCCCGAGCTGCAGCAGTACTTCATCGAGCGCAACTACGACGGGCGCCCGTATGACCGCGACACGCGCAACGTCATCTACGAGCGTGCGAAGGGCATCCACGGCGAGCAGGCGTTCGGCACGGAGCGCGACATGGCGGCGCCCGGCTATGAGTGGTTGCTGCACACCACCGCCGCGCTCGACCCGCCCGACGCGCCGCCGCTGGTGCGGATCGGCGGCCCGGACTGCACGCAGCCCTACGACATGGCGCTGCTGAACGTCTCGGCGATGAGCTTCGGGGCGCTGTCGGCGAACGCGATCCGCGCCCTCAACGGCGGCGCGCAGCGCGGCCGTTTCGCTCACGACACCGGCGAGGGTGGCCTGACGAAGTACCACCTCGAGAACGGCGGCGATCTCGTCTGGGAGATCGGCAGCGGCTACTTCGGCGCTCGCACGAAGGACGGCCGCTTCGACGCGGACCTGTTCGCCGAGAAGGCCGCCCACGAGCAGGTCAGGTGCGTGTCGGTCAAGCTGTCTCAGGGCGCCAAGCCCGGCATCGGCGGCGTCCTGCCCGGCGCGAAGGTGACCAAGGAGATCGCCGCGGCACGCGGCGTCCCCGAGGGCGAGAAGTGCGTCTCGCCGTCGCATCACCGCGAGTTCTCGACGCCGCGCGAGCTCGTGCGCTTCGTCGCCCGGATGCGCGAGCTCGCCGGCGGCAAGCCGGCCGGGATGAAGCTCTGCATCGGCGCGCGCCACGAGTTCCTCGCGATCTGCAAGGCGATGATCGAGGAGGGCACCGGCCCGGACTTCATCGTCGTCGACGGAGCCGAGGGCGGGACCGGCGCCGCGCCGCAGGAGTACGAGGACCACGTCGGCACGCCGCTGACGGAGGGGCTCATGATCGTCCACAACGCGCTCGTCGGCTGCGGCCTGCGCGACCGCATCCGGATCGGCGCGAGCGGCAAGATCGCGACCGGCGCGGACATCGTCAAGCGTCTGGCGCAGGGTGCCGACTACACGAACGCCGCGCGAGCGATGATGATGGCCGCGGGCTGCATCCAGGCTCAGCGCTGCCACACGAACACGTGCCCCGTCGGCGTCACGACCCAGGATCCGCGACGCGCGCGGGCACTCGAACGTGCCCGACAAGACCGAGCGCGTGCACCGCTTCCAGCAGGCGACCGTCGCGCAGGCGCAGCAGCTGCTCGGCTCGATGGGCGTGAGCGACCCGTCGCAGGTACGCCCGTGGATGCTCATCCGCCGCGTCGACGAGGTCACGACGGCCTCGTACGCCGAGTTGTTCGAGTGGCTGGAGCCCGGCGAGCTGCTGCGCTCGCCGCCGACGTCGTGGGCGGCCGACTGGAAGCGCGCCGACCCCGACAGCTTCACGAGCCCGCCGTCCGACCTCTGGAGTGCGCCATGACGACCGTCGCCGAGCTCATCGTGCAGGGAATCGCCGACCTCGGCGTCAAGCAGGTGTGGGGCGTCGTCGGGGACGCGCTGAACCCGGTCACCGATGCGATCCGGCGCGAGCCGCGGATGGAGTGGATCGGGGTGCGCCACGAGGAGGCGGGCGCCTTCGCCGCGTGCGCGCAGGCACAGCTCTCCGGGACGCTCGGCGTCTGCATGGGGACGGTCGGACCGGGCTCGATCCACCTGCTCAACGGCCTCTACGACGCGAAGAAGTCGCGCGTCCCCGTGCTCGCGCTGTGCGGCCAGGTGCCGCTGGCCGAGATCGGCTCGGACTTCTTCCAGGAGGTCGACAACGACAAGCTCTTCGCCGACGTCGCCGCGTTCGCGCAGACGATCTCGAGCCCGCAGCAGATGCCGCTGCTGTTCGAGCAGGCTGCCCGCACGGCGCTGTCGCAGAAGACGGTCGCCGTCCTGACCCTGCCGGGCGACGTCGGCGCGATGAGCGTCCCGCGCGCCACGACGCCGCCGCAGGTGTCGCTGGGCGACCCGCCGCTGACGCCCGACCCCGAAGGCCTCAACGACGCCGTCGCCCGGATCGAGGCCGCCGCTTCGGTCGCGATCCTCGCCGGCCAGGGCGCCCGCCACGCGCGCGCCGAGCTGCTCGCGCTCGCCGACCGGCTCGGCGCGCCGATCGTCCTGACGCTCAAGGCCAAGGACGGCCTGGAGCACGACAACCCGTTCGAGCTCGGACAGACCGGGATGATCGGCAACCCCGCGGCGCGCAAGGCGCTCGAGGCCGCCGAGCTGCTGCTCATGGTCGGCACGGACTTCCCGTACGTGGACTGGTATCCCGAGGGCAAGGTCGTCGTGCAGATCGATCTGCGCGGCGAGCACATCGGCCGGCGTACGAGCGTCGACGTCGGCGTCGTCGGCGACGCGCGGCTCGCTCTCGCCGAGCTGCTGATCCGCCTCAGCGCCAAGCCCGATCGCTCGCTGCTCGACGAGCAGCGCGCCGCGTACGACGACTGGCGCGCGCACCAGCGCACGCTTGCCGACCCGCGCCACGACGAGCGACTCCCAGGGCGGGCACGCGCCGCGCTCGACAACCCGGAGCACCGCATCCGCCCGGAGGCGCTCGCGGCCGCGATCGATCGCCACGCCGACGACGACGCGATCTTCACGTCGGACACCGGCATGTCGACGGTCTGGCTGTCGCGCTTCGTCACGATGCGCGGCACGCGCCGGCTCATCGGCTCCTACAACCTCGGCTCGATGGCCAACGCGATGCCGCAGGCGCTCGGCGCGCAGGCCCTCGATCGCCACCGCCAGGTCATCGCCTTCTGCGGCGACGGCGGCCTGACGATGCTGCTCGGCGACCTGCTCACCGCGGTCGCGTACGACCTTCCCGCGACGTTCGTGGTCTTCGACAACGGCACGCTCGGGATGGTCAAGCTCGAGCAGGAGCAGGGCGGCCTGCCGCAGTTCGGCACGACGCTGCACAATCCCGACCTCGCCCAGGTTGCCCGCGCGATGGGCCTCGCCGCGATCCGGGTGACGGACCCCGGGCGCCTGGACGCGGCGGTCCGCGAGGCGCTCGCGGTCCCGGGGCCGGTCGTGCTCGATGTGCTCACGAACCCCGACGAGGTCGCGCTTCCGCCCAAGGTGACGGCCGGCGATGCTTGGGGCTTCGCGGTCGCCCGCCTCAAAGAGGTCGTCGCGAGCCGCGATTGAGCGCCACGCGCCGTTTGGCGGGCGCCGGAAGCGGGAAGGCTCCCGTCGGACCTCCGAGCGAGCCAGGGCACCCCATCCCCGCTCCCTCGGATCGCGCGCCCGGTGGCCTGCCCCCGGGCGCGCCCCGGTTCACCTCCGCGACCAAGCGGGCGCGGTGACCAGGTCGGTCGGACCACTTCTCGGTGAAGCTGGCGCGTTTGGACTCGGATGGTGCGATGAAGGGTCCCGTTGACCTGGCGCGTGGACACGTGCAGACTGGCACGATCAGCGAGCGCTACCACCCGGGCTCGCGAGAGCTGCAAGACCGCTTCGGCACGCGCCGACTCGCGGATCGTCTCGACAAGCGCATCGTGCGGGACGTCATCCTCGAGGAGGACCGGGTGTTCATCGAGCGCATGGACATGTTCTTCCTGGCCAGCGCCGACTCGACCGGCCAGCCGCAGTGCTCCTACAAGGGCGGCGACCCCGGGTTCGTGCGCGTGCTCGACGAGCGCACGCTCGCGTTCCCGAACTACGACGGCAACGGGATGTACCTGTCGCTGGGCAACGTCCTCGTCAACGCGCAGATCGGCATGCTGCTGATCGACTTCGTCTCCGAGCGGCCCTCGCGGATGCGGATCGAGGGCACGGCGTCGATCGGGGAGCACAACGAGCTCGCGTGGGAGTACCCCGGCGCGCAGTTCGTCGTCGTCGTGCGCGTGCAGCGGGTGTTCCCGAACTGCCCGCGCTACATCCACCGCATGGCGCTCGTCGAGCGCTCGCCGTACGTCCCGCGCGACGGCCACACACCGCCGGTGCCCGACTGGAAGCGCAGCGCGCTCGCCGAGGGGGTGCTGCCCGAGGGGGACCCGTCCGCGGATCCGCCCGCGACATAGCATTGCCCGTTGTGGCCTCCGTCAGCCCGACCGTCGCGCCGATCCCGACCGCGCCACCGCAGATCCGGCGCCCGCCGCAGCCGCTGCGCGGCGGACCGCTCGCGCTGTATCGCTTCATGCGCGACCACGGGATGCTGTCGTGGCCGTACGCGAGGCTCATCGCTCGCTGGCTGTGGCTGAAGGCGCGCTTCCGCGGTCGGTTGAAGACCGATGGCCTGTGCTTCATCTGCCCGAAGGTCACGATCGAGATCGGCAAGGGCGCGACTCTGCATCTCGGCCGCTGGTCGTGGATCGGCCACGGCTGCAAGATCCGCGTGCACGAGGGCGAGGCGCTGATCGGGGCGAAGTCCGTGCTCGGCCAGGAGTGCACGATCTCCGCCTTCCAGCACGTCTCCATCGGCCGCGAGTGCATCATCGCCGACCGCGTCATGCTGATCGACTTCGATCACGGCGTCGTCGAGAGCGAGCGCCCGATCCGCGATCAGGGCATCTACAAGCGCGACGTGCGCGTCGGGCACAACGTCTGGATCGGCTACGGCGTGGCGATCCTGCGCGGGGTCAGCGTGGGCGACAACAGCGTGCTCGGCACGTCGACGGTCGTCTCGAAGGACGTGCCGGCGAACGCCGTGGCCGCGGGCGTACCGGTGCGGATCATCCGGATGCGCAAGGCGCCGCAGGTCATGCGCTGGGAGTAGCCGCGTCAGGCGCCGAGCGCGCGCAGGCCCGCCGTCGCGGCGACCGCTACGCCGACGCCCATCAGCACCGACCCTCCGCGCGCGAACACGATCGCCGCGAGGAGGACGCCCGCCGTCTGCGGGCCGACGGCGAGCCGCCTGCCGTCCGCCAGCGCCGACGTGACGACGAGCGCGGCCAGCAGCGCCGGCGCCATCAGGGCGATGACGCCCGCCGACCACCGCGGCAGCTCGCGCGCGCCGAACGCGACCGGCCCGACACCCTTGATGAGCGCCGTCACGATCGCGCACGTCGCCACCACGATCCACAGCTCGGTGCTCACGACGCCGCCCGTCCCGACGACGTCGAGGCCCGCCGCCGCAGGCCGATGAGGGCGGCGAGGCTCGCCGCCAGCACGGGGATCCCGGCCGGTGCGAACGGCACGAGCGCAAGCGCGATGAGACCGCCGCCGAGCGCCGCGACGCGCGAGCGCCGATCGCGCATCTCGACGAACATCAGCGACAGGAAGAACGCCGGGTAGACGGCGTCGAGGCCGAGGCGGTCGATGTCGCCGATGAAGCTTCCGCCGAGCGCGCCCAGCGACGTGCCGCCGATCCAGCAGATGTACTGGGGCACCGTCGTGCCGAAGAGGAAGTGACGGTCGAAGCTGCCGTCGCCGCGGCTCGCCATCGCCCACGACGAGTCGACGACCGTCTGGCCCTGCGCCGCGCGTCGCAGCCAGCGCCCCGGCAGCGACGGCGCGAGCGCCACGCCCATCGGCAGGAAGCGCGAGTTCATGAGCGCGGCCGCCGCCGTCGCGGCCGCGATCCCGCCCCCGCCGCCGAGGATCGTGATCGCCGCGAACTGCGCCGAGCCGGCGAAGACGATCGCCGACATGACGATCGCGCCGACGGCCGAGAAGCCGACCTCGCGCGCGAGCACGCCGAAGGACAGCGACAGCACGAACGAGGCGACCCCGAACGGCACGCCCGCCCGCAGCCCCGCGCGAAACGACGCGCGGGGGGCCGGCGGGAGCTCGGCCGCGACCGGATCGGGCGAAGCGTCCACCCCGCCAGCCTGTCAAACGGCGCGGCCCGGTAGGCCGAGCGCGCCGCTCAGCAGTTCGGGCGCAGGTCCGCGACCGGCTTGTGGCCGACGACGAGCACGTACGGCACGGTGACGCGGGTCTCGCCGTCCCCGGCGTCGAGCTCCTCGATCAGCGCGCGCACGTCGGCGCGCAGCGCGTCGTACGCGGCGGCCTCGAGCTCGGACTGCGCAACGACGAGCGGCGGGAAGTTCTGCTCGTAGAACGCGAGCATCGCGTCTGGCGACTCGAAGACGAAGTCGACGCTGTGCGGCTCGATCGCGAGCACGAGCTGGCCCCCGAGCTCGCGGCGCACATGCCCGTGCGTCCCCCACTGCGAGAACGACACCGCGCTTCGCTCGGCCGGCGGGCGGTGGGTGTCTAGCAACGCCATGACCCGGGCCGGGTAGCTGTCCGGCGCCCAGTTGGCCATGACGACCTCGCCGCCGGGCTTGCAGACGCGGACGAGCTCGTGGGCCGCGGCCCCGTGGTCGGTCGCGAAGATCGTGCCGAAGGCCGTCAGGACGCGGTCGAAGCTGTCGTCCTCGTAGGCCAGCGCCTGGGCGTCGCCCTCGACCCAGCGCACCGTGACGCCGGCGTCCCCGGCACGGCGGCGCGCGCCGTCCAGCAGCGGCGCGGAGATGTCGAGCCCGGTGACCTCGGCCCCGGTCTGCGCGGCCCGGATCGCCGCGCTGCCCGTGCCCGTCCCGACGTCGAGCACCTTCATCGTCGCGTCGATCGACGTGGCGCCGGCGACGACCGCGCCGGCCTCCCAGAAGAGCTCGGCGATCGCGTCGTAGTTGCCCGCCGCCCACAGCGCTCGGTCGGCTGCCTGCAGATCCGTCACGTCGCTGCTCATCGGTTCGCTCCCGTTGGTAGACCGAGGACGACCCTACCGGCGCGGGCCCTGCCGCCCGCCGCCGGCCCCCTCCCACGGGGTCGTCAGGTGCAGTTCGGCCACGGCTTGTAGCCGTCTCGCGCCAGCAGCACGGAGGCGCGGCGATCCTGCTCCCACTCGGGCGCCGCGGCGGGATTCCCCCGGCCACCGACGCTGCGCCACGTCTTACGATCGAACTGGTACTTGCCGAAGTAGCGTCCGTCCGCCGACACGGCCTTCGGATCGCCGCCCGACTCGCATTGCGCGATCGCCGCCAGGCGGGGATCGACGGAGGCGCTCGTCACGGTCTGGTTGACCGGATCGATCCCGAGCGCGCTCAGCGTCTTGGGACCGAGCAGGCCGTCGGGCTTGAGCCTGTGGGCGCGCTGGAAGCGACGGATCGCCCGACGCGTGCCGCGGCCGAGTACGCCGTCGGCCTCGATGCCGAGCGCGCTCTGGACGGCGGCGATCGTCGTCTGGCTGAGGACGTCGCCGGCCGATGCCCCGCCCGTCGACGTCTGCGCCAGCGCCCCACCGCTGAGCATGAGCAGTCCGGCGGTCGCCACGAGCGCCGAGCCGCGGCTGCGCAGCGTGCGGCGGCGGCTGACCGTCGCGGCCGCCCGGCGCCTGAGCGAGCCGCGCAGCGAACGCCGGAAGGCGAGCTCGCAGGCGTCATCGCCGGCTAACGCGGCGTGGGGAACGAGAACATCGTCGTCACGTCTTGGCATGTAGCGGGCGCTTCCTCTCGATGTCGTCTCGGCGCCTACGGGGTTAGCTGTCGGGCTCGCGCTGAAACGTGCGCTACACGACCGCCACCAGCTCCGCTGGTGTTGGCTGCGATTCGCCCCGGGGCCGGTTGTCCTCCGGCCTCAGTTGGTTCCCCCGTTCCCGGTCGCACGGAGCGTCCGGAATTCGGCTCTTATGTGAAGCAGATGTGCATAGTACGGGCCAAACGGACAGAACGTCATCGAATCGTTACGAGCGGGGGACATAAAACGTCCGCAACGTGCGGCAAAAACGTGTGGCGCATTGGCGCTCAAGGCTCGAGCAGCACCGCCGCCATCGTCTCGGGCGCGAGGTTTCGCAGTCCTCGATCGAGGGTCCCCGGCCTGTCGAGCGCCACATCCAACGCGGCGCGATGGCCGGCGGCGCGCTCACGCCCGTAGGGCTCCGCGAGGTCCTGGGACACGAGGAACGCCCAATCGCTGGACTGCAGCGCGAGCAGCTCGCGCACGGCGCGCGCGTCGCCGCCCCGAGCCGCGACGGTGCGCAGCTCGGCGTCGCGCACGTTCCAGGCCATGTCGGCGACCGGTGGCGCGCTCCACGTCGTGAGGTCGCGCGGCGTCCCCCACGACGTGACCGGCAGCCCCGGCGGCGCGTCGACCGGCTCATGGCGCGTCAGCGCCTCGTCGAGCGGCGCCAATCGCAGACCCTGCGCCGCGGCCTCCTCGATGACGGCCGCCAGCCACAGCGGCCCCTCGTGCCACCAGTCGCCGAGCAGCTCGGTGTCGACCGCGCAGACGGCGAGCCCGCCGCGCGCGACGCGCTCGCGCGTGCGCGTCACGAAGTCGGCCGCGTGGCGGCGCGCGGCAGCGGCCGCGCGGGCCGGGTCATATGGCGCGCCGTCGTTGGCCCAGGCGCGGTGGCGGTGCTCGGTGAAGTGGTGGTAGTTGCGGTAGGCGGCGTCCGCCGGGTAGCCGCCGCGGCCCCAGACGAGCTCGATCGTCGCGCGGTCGATCGGGACGAGCAGCGGCCCGGCCGGCGTGCGCAGCGGGCGTAGGTGCTCGTCGGGTCCGAGGACGTCCGTCAGCTCCACGCACGTCGCCCGCACGCCGGCGCGCGCGAGCTGCTCGTCCAGCCACGGCGCGTACGCGCACTCGGGCAGCCACAGCCCGCCACGCCAACCGGCGCCGAAGCGGCGGCGGTGCGAGTCGATGCCGGCGCGCAGCTGCAGGCGCATCCCGGCGTCGGTCGCCAGCAGCGGCAGGATCGCGTGCGTCGCCGACGAGGTCCACGCGACGTGACGACCGAGGGCGTGCAGCAGGCCGGTGCCGGTGCCGAGGCCCGCGAGTCGCTTGCGCGCCCACTCGTAGCGCGCCGCCGAGTGCTCGAGCGCGGCGACGACGCCCTGCTCCCCCGCCGCGCGGGCGGTCGCGAGGTCGCGGCGGTGCGACTCGACGCGGATCTGAGCGAGGAACGCCTCGCAGCGGGCGAGCGCGCCCGGCGCCTCGAGCTGGTCGCACAGGACCGGCGTCAGGGAGAGCGTGATCGGCGGGGTGGGCGGGCCGGACTCCAGGATGTCCAGCAGCGGCAGGTAGGAGGTGGCGATCGACTCCCACAGCCACTCTTCGCCGAAGGGCCAGGTCCCGAAGCCCTCGATGTACGGCATGTGCGAGTGCAGGACGATCGCGAGCTCGCCGCCTCCTGGCGCACGCATCAGGACGAGGCCATCAGGCGCGCAGCACGGCGACGAGGTCCAGCGCGCCGGCGAGCTCGCTCGCGGGGGCGCGCCGCAGGACGAAGTCGCGCGCGTCGATCGCCGGCGTGAAGCGATCGTAGAAGCGCTTCGTGACGCCGAGGCGCGCGTGGACCGTGTCCCAGCCGAGCTTCAGCGCGGTCGCGTGGACGGCGAGCTTGCGCGCGTGGAAGAGGCCGTGAAGCTCGACGCGGGGGAAGTGCGCGCGGCACAGCGCCGCGAACTCCTCGGGGCGGTACTCGTGGACGTGCCACGGGTTGCCGGAGCGCTCGGCGCCGGGCGGCGCGAGCGTGAGCACGTTCGGCGTCGAGACGAACGCGACGCCGCCCGCTCCGACCAGCGCCTTGAAGCGATCGAGGATCTCGCCGGGATTGCGCACGTGCTCGATCGTCTGGAGGAAGACGATCGCGTCGCACGGCTCGTCGTAGAGCTCGACGAGCGTCCGCGTGAAGGTCAGGTTGTCGCGCACGTAGCGCAGGCGCGCGTGCTCGTGGGCCTCCGGGTTGGCGTCGACGCCGACGACCGCGGCCGCGCCGCCCGCGGCGAGCACGTCGGAGCCGTAGCCCTCGCCGCACGCGAGGTCGGCGACGCGCAACCCGCCGACCTGCCGCGCGATCCACTCGTAGACGACGAGATGGCGCCGAAACCAGTAGTTCTCCTCGGGCACGTCGGGCAGCGTGCGCTCGCCCGTGAGCGCGAGCGGCGGGACGCCCGGCGGCTGGTCGCGCTGGAGGTAGAGCGTCTGGGGAGGATCGGGCACGAGCGCGGCAGCCTACGCGTCGCCGCGCTGACGCCTTCAGTGGCAGAGGGCCTCCGATGCCGACGGCTCAGAACGAGTCGACCGCCTCCTGCTCGCTGTCATAGACCTCGAAGATCGTGATGAGCTGCGTGATCTGAAGGAGCTCGATGGTCTTGGGCGGGACGTCGACGAGCTTGACCTTGCTGCCCCGGTTGCTCGCCGTCGTGTAGGAGCTGACAAGCTCGCCGATCCCCGACGAGTCGATCGTCGTGACGCCGCGCATGTTGAGCAGGAGGTTGGTCGCCCCCGAGTCGAGCGCGCCGCGTACCGCTTCGCGAAGCTCGACGTCGCCGACTCCGATCGTGATCTTCCCGCTGACGTCGAGGATCGTCACGTTCCCGCTCGTGCGCGTCTTGATGGCCATGGTCTGCCCCACCTTTCAAGTGTCCGACGTGGACGGTGCCGCGAGCGACGCTCGCAGCCGCACGACGCTACCTCCGCCGTCGCGTGCCGAACACCGCACGTCGGGAAATGCACGGCGTATGAGCAGCAGACCGCGCCCATCCGGTTCGAGGAGCCGACGCGGCGCGCGCGGATCGGCCACCGATGCCGGATCGAAGCCGACCCCGTCGTCTCCGATCTCGACGGTCAGCAGGTCGCCGGCGAGCGCGACGTCGATGACGACGAGCCGCTCGGGTCGCGAGCCGTTGCCGTGGACGACGGCGTTCGCGACGGCCTCGCCCACGGCCAGCCCGATCCTGTCGCGTGCCGCGTCGCCGACGCCATGACGGCACAGCAGCTCGTCCAGAGCGCGCTGCACGACGGCGATGGCGCCGACGCGGCTCGCGACCTCGATGTGCACGCGTCAGGCGGCCTCGCGCTCGGCGCGAAGGTCGAGGTAGCGCGCGCGGTCGTCGAAGGTCTCGCGCAGCGACGTCTCGACGTCCTCGAGGAACTCCTTGCGGTACGCCTCCTCGGTCAACACGGAGATCGCGTAGTAGAGGCCGCCGAACGCCGCCAGCGCCCCCGACACCTTGATGAGCTCGACGCTGAGCCATGCCTGGCCCGCGATCGCGTGTGGCGGCTCGGCGATCCATTCCTCGACGACGTGCGGCGTGATCGCGAGCGCGCCGAAGGCGACGAAGAAGAGGCCGACGAGCAGCGACACGATGAGGACCTGCAGGCCCTGGCTGACGAACATCACGAGCCCGACGTTGAAGCGCTGGCGCCGGCGCAGCCCGGGATCGACGCCGACGTCGCGCTCGAGCTCGCGCACCTCGCGCGGCAGCCGCGACGCCATGAAGACCGAGCCGAGCGCCAGGAACAGCGCGATGACCCCGGCGAGCCCGACGTCGGAGATGTCCGAGAAGACCTGCCACATCTCGGTCGTCAGGAACAGCAGCAGCATGAAGATCAGCAGGATCGGGACCGCCCGGGTCAGCAGCACGAGCGACGCGGCGAGCTGGTCGATGACCCGCCGGCCCGCCCAGCTCACGATCGACACGAGCCCGATCCCGACGACGCCGTAGATGAGCGCGAGCAGCAGGGCGTTGCCGGCGGCCGTCACGATCCCGCTGACGATCTGGCCGCCGAACATCACCGGCAGCAGCGCGGGGACCAGGACGAAGCCGCCGAGCTCGATCGGGCCGATGCGATCGGGGACCGACAGCGCGCGCCGTCCCCGGCGGCGGTTCAAGACCGCGACGGCCCCGACGGCGAACGCCAGGCCCCCGGCGAGCGCGAGCGCGTTCGCCCACAGCGGCCAGTCGAGCTTGACGGCGCCGAGCAGCTGGAACCCGAAGACGACCGACAGCAGCGGCACGGCCCGCGTGAAGATGTCCTCGTAGGCCGAGTAGTCCTCGATCAGCAGCGGCAACCCGGCGCGGCGCAGCCGCCGCTCGTACACCGCGAGGTCGTCCATGCGGCCAAGGATATGGTCGTTCGGGCTACGTCGCGGGCCGGCGGACCCTTACGAGCGCGACAACGATCGCCACGACCCAGATCGCGCCGAGCACCACGAGCAGGCGGGTGCCGTACGCGTGGCTCGGCAGCAGCGACAGGTTGTTCGCCAACCGACCGGTCCCGCGCACGACCGGGATCGAGATCGCGATCAGCGCGCCGGAGACGATGCAGGCGACCTGGACCGGCGCCCGCGCGCGCCGCGGGACGACCCGCACGAGCACGACGGAGGCGGCGAGCACGAGCGGCGCGAAGAGCGCGTCGTGCAGGACGAGCGCCCCGGCGAACGTCTTGAGCCAGCTCGTCAGCGCGATGCCCTGCAGGTTGTGCAGCAGCCCGTAGACGCCGAAGGCCGTGATCGCGGTCCCGAACGCGGCGCCGATCCAGAACCCCGGGCCGGACGGGCCGACCACCGGCGCGGGCGGCGCGCTCGTCACGGGCTTGGGCGGGGTCGGCGTCACATGACCTCCAGGTGCGTGACCCACTTCGTCTGATGCACGCCGGGGCGGTTCGGCGCGACCAGCCGGCACGGGTAGCCGTGGTCGACGTGCAGCGGCTCGCCGTTGATCGCGAGCGCGAGCAGCGTGTCGCCGTCGCGGACGTGCTGCTCGTTGAGCTGGGAGGTCCTGTAGACGCTGCGCTGCTGCAGCGAACGCACCTCGGCCGTCGTGTTCTCCGGGTCGCCGCCGGCGAGCGCGATGAGGTCACGCACGCGCACGCCGGTCCATTCGGCGCCCGCGCTCCAGCCCTCGACGCAGGCGATCGGCAGGTCGGCGGTGTGCTGCGCCATCGCGAGCAGCTGCTCGCGGGTCAGCGACAGCGGCGTCGCGACCGCCCCGCCCACCGTCAGGCGGTAGTCGGCCGAGCGCGCCGCGGGGATGACGCGCGCGCCCATCGCCGACTTGTTGACCGGGATCCCCTGCGGGCCGATGTCCGGCCGGCGCGGGGCGAACAGCGCGAGGTTGCGCAGCGGGCGGAAGGTCTGTCCGACGGTCGTGAGCGTCACGGCGCCGACCGCGACCGCGACCGCCCCGAGGAACCCGCGCCTGTCGAGGCTCCCGGCGCCCGCGCCCCCACCCAGGATCCCGCCGCCGCTGCGGGCGGCGGTGAGCTTGGCCTCGAAGGCAGGATCGGACACGGCCTTGGACTCGCGCGCCTTCGCCGCCCGGCCCAGCGACGCGCGCGTGATCGTGATCTTCGCCCCGATGTGCGAGACGAGCGCGCCGATGACGATCCACGCCGTCCAGAAGTGCGCGACGGTGAAGCCGAACTGCCATGGGTACCAGTGCGCGAGGTTCGCGAGGCCGGTGTAGAGCAGGAAGATCGAGCCGGCGACGAGCGGCACGAGGCTGATGCGCTCGATCACGTGCGCGACGTTCCCGACCGGCGGCCAGGTGAAGAGCTTCGGGAAGACGGTCCACAGCTTCGCGAGCAGCAGCGGGATCGAGGCGATGCCCGTCGCGACGTGCACCCCCTGCGTGATGCGGTACAGCCACGACGGCTGCGCCGGCATCGACAGGAAGCCGATGTCGAGCGGATGCTGGGCGAGGTGCGAGATGAGCCCGGTCAGGAAGCACGTGAGGAAGCTCACGCCGAGCGCCACGCCGAGCAGGGCGGCGGTGCGCTCGGAGTGCAGCGGGCTTGGGAACGACCCCTCGCGAAACGGCCAGCGGCGTCCTACCGAGTCAGGGAAGCGAAGCATCGCCCGTCGACCTCCCAGATGTCCGTCACGGTGAGTCCGGCGGCCGCGGCGTGGGCGCCGATCGCGTCCGCGCCGACGTGTGCCCATGCAAACCAGTCGCTGACGCCGTCGTCGCTCTCGAGGCGCATGCGCGTCGGCCCGCTCGGCGTCGCCGGCGGCTCGAGCTCGGCGAGCACGAGTCCGCCGGGCCGCAGCAGCCGCGCGAGCCGCATCAGCAGCGCCGTCGGCCGGCCGCCGATGCCGATGTTGCCGTCGAGCAAGAGCGCCGTGCCCCACGTCCGGGCGCCGGGGATGCGGGCGAAGACGGACGCGTGATGAACGTTCGCCCCGCGCTCGCGGGCGATGCGGACCGCGACCGGCGAGACGTCGACGCCGAGCGCGAGCACCCCCCGCCGCGCGAGCGCGACGACGTGCCGACCGGGCCCGCAGCCGACGTCGAGGACGGGGCCCGGTGCGCGCGAGAGGACGTCCTCGTCGGCCGCCGTGAGCGGCCCGAGGTAGCACTGCACCGGCAGCGGCCACGTGCGCCCGTCGCTGCTGCGCGCCGTCATCTCGCCGACCGCGTCGTCGAGCGAGCGCCCGTAGAGGTCGACCGCGGCGAGGGTCGGGCGGCGGCGGATGGCGGGTGCCGGGGGGCGGCCGCCGGGCACCGGGGCGAGCTGCGCCGCGACGGGCGTCATGCCGCCGCCCGCTCGGCCGACGCGGCTGACCGGTCGATCGACGCCAGCGCCGCCGCGAAGCGGGTGTGCGGCGCGAGCGCCGCGACGGCGCGGGCGTCGGCGATGAGGTCGACGTCGCGCAGGGCGGGCAGGATCGCCGTCCGCAGACCGAGCGCGCGCAGGCGCGCCCGCTGCGCGGCGCCCGTGCTCTCGACGCTCATCGGGACGCCGGCGAAGACGGCCCGATCGGGACTGTTCAGGCCGATGCCCCAGTAGCCCCCGTCCGGGGCCGGCCCGAACGACGCATCGGCGTCCTCGAGCGCGCGCAGGCCGTCGGCGAGCAGGCGCGGCGTGAGCTGCGGGGTGTCCATGCCGACGAGGAACGTGGGGCCGCCGAGGTCGTCGAAGGCGGCGGCGAGGCGGGCCGCCAGGCCGTCGCCGCGCTGCGCGACGACCTCGAACCCGGCGGGCAGCCAGGGGCCGGGCACGCCGTCGAGCACCAGCACGCGGCGAGCGGCCCCGCCGACGGCGAGCACGGCGTCGAGCGTGTCGCGCAGCGCCGCCGTCGCGAGCTCGGCGGCCTGCCGCGGCGTGCACGGCGGGCACAGCCGCGTCTTGCTGCGTCCCGCGACCGGGGCCTTGGCGATGACGGCGAGCGTCGGCGTCATGCGAGCACCGCCGCCATGTCGCGCACGGTGCGAAGGGTCCCGCGCACGGTGCCGGTGACCTTCGAGCGCCCGGCGCGCGGCAGGTACGCGACCGGTCGCTCCTCGATCCGCCAGCCGGTCGCGGCGGCACGCAGGACCATCTCCAGCGGCCAGCCGAAGCGCCGGTCGGCGATCTCGAGCTCGAGCAGCCGCTCCCGGCGCGCGGCGCGCATCGGTCCGAGGTCGGTGAGCGCGATCCCGGAGCGCCGGCGTAGCTCGAGCGCGAGCGCGCGGTTGGCGAGGCGCGCGTGCAGCGGCCAGGCGCCGCGGTGCGCGATGCGGGTGCCGAGCAGGAGGTCCGTGTCGCCGGACACGACCGGGTCGCAGACGGTCGCGAGCTCGAGCGGGTCGAGCGACGCGTCGGCGTCCATGAAGCAGACGACGTCGGTGCGGGCGGCGACGAGGCCGGCGAAGCACGCCGCGCCGAAGCCGCGCATCGGCTCGGACACGACCGTCGCGCCGAGCTGCGCGGCGATCTGCGCGGAGCCGTCCGTGGAGCCGTTGTCGACGACGATCGGCCGGTAGCCGGCGGGCATGCGACCCAGCACCCACGGCAGCGCGGCCGCCTCGTCGAGGACTGGAAGGATGACGTCGATCACGATGGGAGGACCCTCGCATCGGGGGCTTACGAATCAGGAAACTGTGGCGCCCCGACGTTCTCGCATGTCTTCGCACCCGTAGCTTCTGAGACCATGGCACCGAGCCCGCTCACCGGCAAGCCCGCGGCTCCGCGCCCGCGCTGAGCGCTCCGGCGAGCCGCGGACCGCGGACCGATCCTCCGCGCTGGGCGCCGTCCCGGCCGCGGCGGCGGTCGGTGGCTGGGTCGCGCTCGTGCTCGGCGGGCACCTGCTCGGCGCCCGGCTCGTCGAGGCCGACCCGCTCGTGCACATCGGCGCGCCACCGCTCGTCGGCAGCTTCGACCTGCAGATCTCGCCGGCGCTGGCGGCGCCGGTCGCTCTCGCCACGGCTGCCGTGGCGTTCGGCCCGGTGCTGGCGCGGCGGCTGCCCTGGCGCCGGCTGCTCGCGACGGCATGGCTGGCGGGCGCGGCCTGGATCGTCGTGCTCGCGTTGGGCACGGGCGGGGGCACGGATGCGCTGTGGGCGCCGCTGGCGACGCGCTACGAGTATCTCGCCGCGGTCCCGAGCGCGGGCGACCTCGGCGGCTTCCTGCGCGGCTTCGCCGACGCGCTCCCGGCGTATCCGACCCACGTCCGCGGACACCCGCCCGGCATGGTCGTGGCGCTGTCGCTGCTCGACGGCATCGGCCTCGGCGGCGCGCGCTGGGCCGCGGCGCTCGTCATCGGCGCCGGCGCGCTCGCGGCACCGGCCGCGCTCGTCACGATGCGCGCGCTGGCGGGCGAGCAGGTCGCACGGCGGGCGGCCGTCTTCGTCGCGCTCGGCCCGGCGGCGGTCTGGCTCGGGACCACGGCCGATGCCCTGTTCGGCGCCGTGCTCGCGATCGGGATCGCGCTGCTGGCGGTGGCGTGCAGCGCGAAACGGGCCGCCGACGCGACCGCGTTGCTCGCCGGCCTCGTGCTCGGCGGCGCGCTCATGCTGAGCTATGGCCTCGCGCCGCTGGGGCTGCTCGCCGTCGCCGTCGCGATCGCGACGCGCGGCTGGCGCCCGCTCGCGATCGCCGCCGCCGGCGTCGTCGCCGTTCTGCTCGCCTTCGGGGCCGCCGGGTTCTGGTACTCGTCCGGCCTCGCCGCGACGCACGCGGAGTACGGGGTCGGCGTGTCCGCCCGGCGGCCGTACCTCGACTTCCTCGTCATCTCCCCCGCCGCCTTCGCCCTCGCGCTCGGACCCGCGGCGCTCGCCGGCCTCGCCGGCCTGCGCGACCGGCGCGCGTGGATCCTGCCGGGGGCGGCGCTCGCGGCGCTCGCGTTCGCTGAGCTGTCGGGGCTGTCGAAGGGCGAGACCGAGCGCATCTGGCTGCCGTTCGCGCCCTGGCTGGCGCTGGCGTGCGCCGCGCTGCGCGTGCCGCGCGCGTGGCTCGCGGCGCAGCTCGCGCTCGCGATCGTGCTGCAGGTCGGGGTGCGCGGGCCGTGGTGACGCGACGGTCCGCGACGCTCGTTCGTCGAACCGCCGTCCTCGCGACCCGGCTCGCGCTGCTCGCGCTGGCGATCGCGGTCGGCGGCTGCGGCGGGCAGGAGCGCCGCGAGACCGCGCCGGGCCCGCTCGGGCGCCACGTGCTCGCGGGCGGCCCGGCGGCCGCGCTCGCGGCCTCCCCCGACGGGTCGCTGCTCGTCGGATTCCTGCGCAGCGGCACGATCTGGCGCGTACCGGCCCAGGGACGCCCGCGCCGCGCGTACCCGCGGCTGCGCGTCTCGACGAACGGTCAGCGCGGCCTGCTGTCGCTCGTCGTCACGATGGACGGGGTGTACGCGTCCTGGACGACCCCCGAGCGCCGTCTCGTCGTGGGCCGGCTGCACCGCCGCGCGGCGCCGGTCGTGATCTGGCGCGGCGTCAGCACGGCCACCCTCGCCAACGGAGGCCATCTCGCCGCCGCGCCCGACGGCCGGCTCGTGATCGGGATCGGCGACCGCCAGTCCGGGTCGCCGACCGGGCGCATGCTGAGCCTCGATCCGGGCGGACCCGCGACGCAGGTCCCGCGCACGCTCTCGACCGGCTGGAACAACCCGTTCGCCTTCGCGTTCACGCCCGGCGGCGAGCTGTGGGTCGCCGACAACGCGCCCGGCAAGCGGCCCGAGCGGCTCGCGCGCGGCGATGACGCGGGCGGTCGCCCGGCCTCGGTCACGACGCTCGACCGGCGGCCCGCCGCGAGCGGGCTCGTCGCCCTGGACGACGACGTCCTCGCGCTGTGCGGGGTGGTCTCGGGCACGCTCGACCGCTACGAGCGCGACGGCGCGACGTGGCACTACGCAAGGACGCTGGCGCGCGGCTGCCGCTACGGCGTCGCCCGTCTGCGCGACGGGCGCCTCGCGTTCGGCGCCGACGACGGCGTCCGGGTCGTGGCGCCGTGACCCGCGTCCTCGTCACCGGCGGCGACGGCTTCATCGGCTCGCACGTCGCCGACGCGCTGCTCGCCGCAGGTCACGACGTGCGCGTGCTCGACAACCTGCATCCGGCCGCTCACGCCGGCGTCCCGGCGTACCGCAATCCCGCTGCCGACCACCGTGACGGCGACGTCCGCGACGGGGACGCCGTCGACGACGCGCTCGCCGGTATCGACCACGTCTGCCATCAGGCCGCGATGGTCGGGCTCGGCACGGACATCGGCGACATCGCCGACTACGTCTCACACAACGACCTCGGCACCGCGGTGCTGCTGCGCTCGCTCGCGGCGCGCGGCTTCGAGGGCCGGCTCGTGCTCGCCTCGAGCATGGTCGTCTACGGGGAGGGTCGCTACGCGTGCGCCGAGCACGGCCTCGTGCGCCCCGGCCCGCGCCGCCCCGAAGACCTCGACGCAGGGCGCTTCGAGCCTGCCTGCCCGCGCTGCGGCGCGCCGCTGGAGGCCGAGTCGATCCCCGAGGACGCGCCGACGGACCCGCGCAACGTCTACGCCGCGACGAAGCTCCATCAGGAGCATCTCGCCAACGCGTTCTCGCGCGAGACGCGGGTACCGGTCACCTCGCTGCGCTACCACAACGTCTACGGCCCGCGGATGCCCCGCGACACGCCGTACGCGGGGGTCGCGTCGATCTTCGCCAGCGCGCTCGACGCGGGCCGCGCGCCCGCCGTCTTCGAGGACGGCGGGCAGCTGCGCGACTTCGTGCACGTGCGCGACGTCGCGCGGGCCAACGTCCTGGCGCTGACCGCGCCCGAGCCGGTCGCCGGCGCGCTCAACGTCTGCAGCGGGACGCCGCGCAGCGTCGGCGAGATGGCACGCGCGCTGCACGCCGTGCACGAGGGCGCCGCGCCCGAGCCGCGCGTCACCGGCGCGTACCGCCTCGGCGACGTGCGACACGTCTTCGCGGATCCGGCGCGGGCGCGCGCGGAGCTCGGCTTCACGGCGGCCGAGGACTTCGCCGCCGGGATGGCGGAGTTCGCGCGCGCCGAGCTGCGTGGCGGCGCGCGGGGCTGACCCGGCTACCCTCGCGCCATGATCAACCGACGCACACTGCTCAGCACCGTCGCGATCGCCATCGGCGCGATCGCCCCCGCCGTCGCCGCGCAGGCAGCGACGCGCGCCCCGATCAAGGACTGCGGCGACGTCGCCACGATCGACCGCGACAACGTCTTCATCGGCGCGATCACCGCCCAGGGCGGCCCCTGCAGGAGCGCGCGCTCGCTCGCGAGCACGGTCGCGAAGTCGGCGGGTTGCAAGCGCCAGGGCTCCTGCCGTCGCCGGTCGTACACGTGCCTGCTCGCGAAGGCCGGCGAGGAGCTGACGCTCGTGCACTGCGAGAGCGCCAACCAGACGAAGTTCGTCCGCTTCGAGTTCGGTTCCTGAGCGTCAGCCGACTGCCCGGTAGCGCTCGATCGCCCGCCGCCGCTCGACGGCGTGCTCGACGATCGGCGCCGGGTAGTCGCGCCCGATGACGCAGCCGGCGGCGGCCTGCTCGTCGGTGGACATCGTCCACGGCTCGGCGAGGCGGGCGTCGGGGACGTCGCGCAGCTCGGGCACCCAGCGGCGGACGTAGACGCCGTCCGGGTCGAACCTGCGCTGCTGCAGGATCGGGTTGAAGATCCGCCGGAAGTACGGCGCCGGGTCGACGCCGACGGACGTCACCCACTGCCAGTTGCCGTTGTTCTGCGCCGGCTCGCCGTCGAGCAGCAGCGCCTCGAAGTGCGCCTCGCCGAGGCGCCAGTCGAGGTGCAGGTCCTTCGTCAGGAACGAGCCGACGACGAGCCGCGCGCGGTTGTGCATCCAGCCGGTCCGGGCGAGCTGGCGCATGCCGGCGTCGACGAGCGGATAGCCCGTCTGACCGTCGCGCCACGCGTCGTACGCCTCGGGGTCCTCCACCCACTCCAGGGCGCGGTAGCGCGGCTGGAACTCCAGTCGCATGTTGTCGGGATGCGCGAGCAGGACGTGGGCGAAGAAGTCGCGCCAGCACAGCTGGCGCGTCCAGGCCGCGGCGCCCGCGCCGCCGCGGCGCGCGGCGCGCTGCTCGCATGCCGCGGCGGAGACGCAGCCCCAGCGCAGGTACGGCGACAGACCGCTCGTGCCGCGCTCGTCGGCGACGAGGTCGTGCGCGTCGCCGTAGCCGTCGATCGGCCCGTCCAGCCAGCGTGCGAGCGCCGCACGGGCCGCCGGCTCGCCGGGCTCGCAGAACGGCTCGGGCAGCTCCGCCCCGTCGGCCCCCGGCACGAGGTCGGACAGCGCGGGCAGCCGGCCCTTGCGGACGCCGCTCGGCAGCGCCGGCAGCTCGGCCGGCGCATGCTGCACCGGGCGCCGCTCGATCCCGAGCCACAATCGGTGAAAGGGCGAGAACACCGCGTACGGCTTGCCGGCCTGCGTGCGCGGCTTGGACACGTCGACGACGTAGGCGCCGCCCTGCGGCCGCGCCTCGATCCCCGCCTCGCGCAGCGCGCTCGCGACCCGCGTGTCGCGGGCCCGTGCGTACGGCGCGACATCGCTCGTCCACAGGACCGCGTCCGCCCCGCCGGCCTCGTTGGACAGCGTGACGAGCTGCGCCTCGGGACGGCCGTGGCGGACGACGAGCCCGCTGCCACGCTCGCGCAGCGCCTCGTCGAGGGCATGCAGGCAGCCCAGCATGAAGGCGGTGCGCGGTCCGGAGGCGAAGCGCCCGTGCAGCAGCACGTCGTCGAGGACGAAGACGGGGACGACGACGTCGTACTCGCGCGCGGCGAGCGTGAGGGCGGGATGGTCCGCCACGCGCAGGTCGCGGCGAAACCACAGCAGGGCGGTCGTGGGCATGTCTGTGAGGTACGCGGGTGGCTCGAACGTAGACTCATTGGTCATGCCCGATCGCACCGTCCAAGACTTCCCGATCTTCCCGCTGGGTCTCGTCGCCCTGCCGTACGAGTACGTCCCGCTGCATATCTTCGAGCCGCGCTACCGGACGATGTTCGCCGAGTGCCTGGAGCACGAGTCGGAGTTCGGGATCGTGTGGTCGACCGACGGCGGCCTGCGCGAGATCGGCTGCGCCTGTGAGATCACGCGCGTCATCGAGCGCATGCAGGACGGGCGCCTGAACGTGCTCACGCGCGGCACGCGGCCGTTTCGGATCATCGCCCAGCAGGACAACATGCCCTACCCGGCGGCGACGGTCGAGTTCCTCGAGGACAAGGACGAGGTCGTCGACGAGCGCGCCGCCGAGATCGCCCGCGACGCCTACGCGGAGCTCGTCGTGCAGGCGACCGAGAACGACGCCGATCGCGAGAACATCGACTCCAAGGGCGCCTACGCGATGGCCGCGACCGTCGACTTCGGCCTCGACGCGAAGCAGGGCCTGCTCGACCTGCGCTCCGAGAACGCGCGCATGCGCCTCGCGACGCGCCTCTTCATGGCCGCGACGAAGCGGCTGGACTTCGTCGAGCGCGCGCAGGCCAAGGCGCGCTCCAACGGCAAGGTCCGCTTCGGCTGACGTCGAGGCCGCCGTGACGCCGGACCGCCCGCTGCCGGCGCAGCGGCTCGCACTCGCCTCGGACGCGCCGCGCATCGCGGCGCTCATGCGCGCCTCGACGCTCGAGCTCTTCCCGCACTTCTACGACGCGCGCCAGACGGCGTCCGCCGCGATCCACATCGCGCACATCGACCTACAGCTCATCGAGGACGCCACGTACTTCGTCCACGAGCACGGCGACGAGATCGTCGCCTGCGGAGGCTGGAGCCGGCGCGACAAGCTCTACACCGGCTCCGGCGCGGCCGCCGACGACGCGCGCCTGCTCGACCCCCGCACCGAGCCGGCCCGGGTGCGCGCGATGTTCGTGCGCGGCGACTGGACACGCCGCGGCCTCGGTCGCGCGATCCTCGCCTCGTGCGAGCGCGCCGCCCGCGCCAAGGGCTTCACCGAGCTCGTCCTCGGCGCGACGCTCCCCGGGGTCCCGCTGTACCGCGCATTCGGCTTCCGCGAGGTCGAGCCGTTCGTGCTGACGATGCCCGACGGCGTGGCGGTCGACGGCGTCGAGATGCGGCGGGCCATCGGCGCGTGAGCGCCGGACACGCGTTCCCGCGGCCAAGGCCGGCGGCGCCGCGGCCGGCGCGCCACCGGCCGCGTCCGCCGCCGTTGTCAGACCGGGGACGAGGGGCGCGCCATGCCCTCGGCGAGGTCGCCGAAGCCCGGCGCCATGATCGCGCCCGGCTGGCCGATGAGCTCCTCGGCGACGAGCGCCTCCGTCGTCAGCATCAACGCGGCCACGGACGCCGCGTTCTGCAGGCTCAGGCGCGTCACGCGCACGGGGTCGACGACCCCCGACGCGAACAGGTCGCCGAACGTGCCGGTCAGCGCGTTGAGGCCGTGGCCGTCGGGCATCGCACGCACCTGGTCGACGACCGCCTGCCCGTCGTAGCCGGCGTTCGACGCGATCCAGAACAGCGGATCGGACAGCGCGGCGCGCACGACGTCGATGCCCGCGCCGCGGTCGCCGTCGGTCGAGACGCCATCCAGCGCCGACTCGGCGCGCAGCAGCGCGGTGCCGCCACCGGGGACGATGCCCTCGGACATGGCGGCGCGCACGGCCGACAGCGAGCCCTCCGTGCGGCGCAGCTTCTCCTTGGACTCGACGGCGGTCGCGCCGCCCACGCGGATGACGGCGAGCTTGCTCGACAGCCGCGCGCGGCGCTCGCGCAGCGCGTCGATGTCGCTGTCGTGCGTGGCCCGCGCGAGCTCGACGGAGATCTGGTTCATGCGGCCCGCGACCGACTCCTCGGAGCCCGCGCCCTCGATGAACGTCGTGTAGTCCTCGCGCACGACGACCCGGCGCGCGCGCCCGAGGGCCTCGAGCGGGACGTCCTCCAGGGTCAGGCCCGCCTCGGGGGTGATGACCTGCCCGCCGCAGAACGCGGCAAGGTCCTCGAGGTAGGCGATGCGCCGATGCCCGAAGCCGGGGGCGCGGATCGCCGTCGCCTCCATCGTGCCGTGCTGGTTGTTCTGCACGAGCATGCCGAGCGCCGCGCCGTCGACCTTCTCGGCGAGGATCACGAGCGGCTCGGGGCGGCGCATGACCTGGCCGATCGCGCCCATCAGCTCCTGCACCGACGAGATCGGCTGCGTGGTCATGAGGATGTACGGGTTCTCGAGCACCGTCTCCATCTTCATCCGGTCGCGGATGAGGTACGGCGACAGGTGGCCGTTCTCGACGTGCAGCCCCTCGACGAACTCGACGGAGATCCCCGGCGTCTCGGACTCCTCGATGCTGACGACGCCGTCCTCGCCGACGCGGTCCAGCGCCTCGGCGACCGCGCTGCCGATCCGCTCGTCCTCCTTGGCGGCGATCGTCGCGACCTGGCGCAGGTGGTCGACGTCGCTCACCTTGCGGGCCGAGCGCTGGAGCTCGGCCACGACGAGCTCGACCGCGTCCTCCATCCCGCGGCGCAGCTGCATCGGGTTGACGCCGTCGTCGAGCACGTTCATGCCCTCGCGGATGAGCGACTGCGCGAGCAGCGTCGCCGTCGTCGTCCCGTCGCCGGTCAGCTCGGAGGTCTTGTCGGCGACCTCGCGCACGAGCTGCGCGCCCATGTTCTGGAACTGGTCGGCGAGCTCGACCTCGCGCGCGATCGTGACCCCGTCGTTCGTGATCGTCGGCGCGCCCGTCAGCCGCTCGAGCACGACGTTGCGGCCCTTCGGCCCGAGCGTCACCTTGACGGTGTCGGCGAGGATGTCGACGCCCTGCTGCAGGCGCCGGCGCGCGTCGGAGTTGAAGTGGATGATCTTGCCCATAGGGAAGTGGTCCTCTCGGTTAGGCGGCGTCGGCGACGAGGATGCCGCGGCCTTGCAGGCGGCCCCCGTCGAGGTCGGCCATCGCGTCGTTGACGGCCTCAAGTGGGTAGGCGCTCGTGTGCAGCGTGACCTTGCCCTGGGCGGTCAGCGTCATGAGCTCGGCGAGGTCGTTGTACGAACCGACGAGGTTGCCGATGAAGTTGATCTCGCGCGAGATGATGTCGATCGTCGGCACGTTGATGTTCTCGCCGTAGCCGATGACGTAGTACGAGCCGGCGTTGCGCAGCATCGCCACGCCGTCCTCGATCGCGCCCTTCTCGCCGACGAAGTCGATGATCGCCTCCGCCCCGCGCCCGTCGGTCATCTCGAGGATCGTGTCGACCTGCTTGCCGTCGATCCCGACGGTGTGGTCGGCGCCGATCTCTCCGGCCAGCGCGCGAGCGCGCTCGGACGGGTCGATGACGATGATCTCGGCCGGCGTCATCGCCTTCAGGCACTGGATGCCGATGTGACCGAGGCCGCCGGCGCCGATGACGACGGCGCGTGTGCCGGGATGCAGGATCGAGACGGCCTTCTTGACGGCGTGGTAGGCGGTCAGGCCCGCGTCGGCCAGCGCCGCGATGTCCTTGGGATGCAGCGTCGGGTCGAGCTTGACGACCGAGCGTGCGCTCGTCTTCAGCAGCTCGGCGAAGCCGCCGTCGACCGAGATCCCCGGGAAGAGGTTGTTCTCGCAGTGCACGTCGTCGCCGGCGCGACACGCCCGGCACAGCCCGCACGTGATGATCGGGTGGACGATGACCGTGTCGCCGATGGCGACGTTCGTCACCGCGGAGCCGATCTCGTGGACCCAGCCGGCGTTCTCGTGGCCCGGGACGTAGGGCAGCGCGACGCCCGACTTCTCGGCCCACTGGCCCTCCTGGATGTGCAGGTCGGTGCGGCACAGCCCGGCCCCGCCGAGGCGCACGATGACGTCATGGGGGCCGGTGATCGTCGGTTCGGGGACCTGCTCGACCTTGAGCGGGTCGTGATAGCGGTGCAAGCGTGCGGCGATCATGTCGCCACCTCCTCGGTCGGGTCGGGAACGCCGTGGCGGACGCGCAGCAGGGAGCGGCAGATCCCGCCGTTGCTCTCGAGGCTGAGGCCCACGAGCCGCGCGCGCCGCAGCCACATCGCAAGCTCGGAGGCGGGAATCGGGCTGCCGTCTCCGGCGACGAGCGCCGGGGTGCTGGGCCCGTACGGCAGGCCGAGCTCGCGCCGCAGCACCAGGCAGCGCGCGACCTCGGGATGGGCTGGCAGGTCGGCCACGCGCAGCGCTACGACCGCCGCGTGGTCCGCGCCGTCCTCGAGCAGGGTGGCGCAGACGCGGCCCTGGCGGGCGAGCAGCGCCTTGCGCTGAAACAGCTCCCGCAGCGCCTCGAGATCGCCGGAGCTCTCGCCCGGGAACGCCGCGCCGAAGCCGCCGCCGAGCGCGAGCGCGGCGTTGATCTCGGTGGCGGTGTAGTGGTCGTCGAGCGCCACGTCGACCTCGCCGACCCCCGGCACCCGGCGCACGGCGGCGTGCGCGTCGGAGGCCATGAGGAAGGCGAAGTTGGGCGCGCACTGCGGGGTCGGCAGGCGCAGGTGCACGTCGACGTCGCCGCCGCCGGTCACGACGCACGAGCCGACGAACCCCAGGGAGGTGATGGGTTCGTCGAGCTCGGGGTCGATGACCGTGGCGAGCGCCTCGAGCACCCGCGCCTCGGTGATCACGCCGCGCCCTCCACGAGCTGCGCGTCGTCCTGCGCCGCCGGCGTACCCTCGCCCGCGTCGAGCTGGAGCTCCGCGGGGACCTCGACGCCGTACAGGCGCGCGGCGTTGAGGCCGAGCACCTTCTTCTTGGCGGCCGTCGTCCAGCGCGGGAAGTCCGAGAACGTGTCGTCCGGATAGTCCCAGTCGACGAGGCCCTCGATCTGCCACTTCGGCTCCCAGATCGCGTAGTCGGATCCGAACAGCATCTTGTCCTCGCCGACCCAGAACAGCAGCTCGCCCATGACCTTCGCGAAGAAGCGCGGGCGGGCGTGCATGAGGCCACCGACGACGACCGACAGGCCGGCGTAGACGTTTGGCTCCTGCGTCGCCATGAAGCAGAAGTCCTCGATCCGCGGCAGCCCGACGTGCTCGACGATGAAGTTGAGCTCCGGGAAGCTCGTCGCCGCCACGTCGACGTCCTTGACGTCGAAGCCGTCCTTGTCCAGCGGCCAGATCGTCGGCCCCTTGTGGACGTGGATGTTCTTGATGCCGAGCTCCTGGCAGCGCTCGAGGAAGCGGAACGCCTCGGGGTCCTTCAGCGTCCAGCCCCGCGAGCCCTCACGCCACTCCGCCGTGTAGAGCTTGACGCCCTTCAGGCCGTACTGCTCGTGGTCGGCCTCGAGCTGGCGCAGCCCGGCGTCGCCCTCGCGCGGATCCCAGCGACCGTTGAGGATGAGCTTGCCCGGGAAGCGATCCAGCAGCGCCGCGTTCTGGGTGATGTCGTTGAAGCCGTTCGTGTACCACTCGCGCAGGTACGTCGACTGGAAGATCGCCATGTCGACGTAGCCGTCGGTGAAGACGTCCTGCTCGAAGTCCTCGACGGAGTACTTCTGGAAGTGCTCCAGCGACCAGTGCGTCGCAGGCGGCCCGAGGCTCTGGTAGGCGTGGAAGCACTCGATCCAGCCCTTCGCGTACTCCTCGTGGCCCTTGGCCCAGTTCGCCGGGCTGGCGTCCCAGAAGTGCAGGTGGCTGTCGAGGACGAAGTACTGCTCGCCGTCCTTCTCGTACATGCTCAGCCCTCCCCGACCGGCACCAGGTCGAAGCTGATGTATTCGGCCGCGTCCTCGGGGTTGGCGAACATCAGGACGCGCTCGTCGAGCACGACCATGCGGCCGTAGTGCGTCGACATGATCTCCTCGAAGTCGTCGGGACCGAAGTCGTCCCAGCCGAGCGCCTCGGCGATCTCCTCGAAGTCGAAGTCGATCTTGTTGATGCCGTCGACACGGATCATCGACGGCATCTCGCGCATCGTCACGTCCTTCTTGCCTACCATGACCTTCGCGACGACGTAGCCGACCTGGTTGTTCATGAGCGTGACGCCGCACTCGTTCGACGACGAGCGGTTGGTCTCGAACTCGGTCATTAACTGATCTCCTTGGGGGTCTCGAGGTTGATGTCCTCCAGCAGCTCCGCGAGGCGGGCCTTGGACGCGGCCAGCGAGTCGTCGAAGCGCACGACCTTCTCCGACAGCTCAGACCAGATCGGCTGCAGCTGCTGAGCGGCCGCGAGGCTCACCGGCACCCACTCCTCCAGCCAGCCCTGCATGACCTTGCGGTTGGCCTCGCCGTGCTGCTCGTCGCCGGCGAGCATCCGGAACAGGGCGCGCGCGCCACGCTGCTCGCGGGCGCAGTCGGACTCGCCGCAGCCCATGATCGTCGGCGTGACGAAGTCGCCCTGCAGCGCCGCGGCGTGCATGACGAAGCCACTGCGAAACAGCTCGCCGACGAGCGGCTCGAAGACGATCGCCGTCGCGAACCAGGCCTGTGCCCAGTCGCGGATGCCGGTCAGCTTCTCGACGTTCTCGCGCGTCGCCTGCCAGTTCTCGCCGTTCTGCCAGACGTCCTTGTGGGCGCTGCCGTCGAAGCCCTCGACCTGGTCGGCGACGTCGAGGTTGTAGAGCATGATGTCCTGCGCGAAGCGCAGCTTGTGCACGGCGCCGACGCACATCGCGTTGTTGAGCATGTTCGTCGGCGCGTCGCGCTGGGCCGGCGTGTAGACGTGCATGCCGAGGCCGTGCTCGACGTGCGCCCAGGCGGACACGTGCTTCTCGACGATGGAGATCCACGAGCGGTTCCAGCCCGAGAACGAGTCGGCGGCCTTCGCGTTGGCGAGCACGCCGCTGATCTGGCGGACCGTGTTCGCGTTGTTGCGATAGATCGTCTGCTCCCACTCTTCGTTGGGATCGAGGAACTCGTGCCAGTTGGACGACTTGAGCTCCGTCCAGTGCTGCGGGTAGCCGGCGTCGCCGTTGGCGAAGGCGTAGACCCAGCCCTGGGTCAGGTGGCGCTCGGGGTCGGGCTGCACGTCCATCGTGACGTCTTCGTAGACGGTCGCCCGGCGCTTGCGGGGCTCGAAGTAGTTGTACGAGCGACTGCGCGAGGACGGGAACTCCTTGGCTCCGGCCTCGGCGTCGGTGAACACCGGCTTCGGGACACTGCGCGGCGCCTTCACTGTTTCTGCGGGCATGCTGCTCCTCTCCTGCGCCGCGGTCAGGCCGCGGTCGTCGTGAATCTGTCGAAATAGATGTGCGACTCGGGTACGCCACGGCGCTCGAGCAGTGCGATCGCGGCGTCGACCATCGGCGGCGGGCCGCAGAGGTAGGCATCGACGTCCTCGAGCGCGTCCTCGAGGCGGTCGACCACGTCGGTGACGAGTCCGGACTCCCCGTCCCAGTCACCGTCTTCGCCGGCCTCCGACAGCGCCGGCACGAACGTGAAGTCGGCCAGCGCCTCGCCGAGGCGCTCGATCTCCTCGAGCGCGAACAGGTCGCCGGCCGTGCGCGCGCCGTAGTAGAACGTCGCCGGGCGCTCGGTGCCCTTCTCGGCCATCGAGCGCAGCAGCGACAGGACCGGAGCCATGCCGGCGCCGCCGGCGATGAAGACGAGGCGCCGTGGCGAACTGTCGCGCAGCGTGAACATGCCGAACGGGCCCGTGCAGGTCAGCTCGTCGCCGACCTTGATGCCGTTGCCATTGGCGAGCAGGCCGGAGAAGTGCCCGCCCTCGTAGAGCTTGATCATGAACTCCAGGCGACCGGTCTCCCCCGGCGCGTTGGCCATCGAGAACGAGCGATGCTCGCCGTCCGCGCCCGGGATCCCGACATCGACGTACTGGCCCGCCTTGAACTCGATTGCGCCGGGCTCGCTGACCTTCACGACGAGACGGCGGATGTCGTGGGTCAGCTCCTCGACGGCCTCGACCTCGGTCGTCGCCGTGACGATCGGCACGCCGCTGCGCAGCGCGTCCTCGTCGTAGTGCAGCAGCTCGATCTCGACGTCGGACAGCGCGTGGGCGCGACACAGCAGCGTGTAGCCCTCGGCCTCCTCGAAGTCGGGCAGGGCGAACGTCGAGTAGCGATCGAGATCGACCTCGCCGTCGAGCAGGAACGACTTGCAGGACGAGCATTGCCCCTCCTTGCAGCCGTGCATGAGCATGATGCCCTGGCGAAAGGCGGCGTCGAGGATCGTCTCGTCCTCGTCGACCTCCATCTCGATGCCGACCGGCTCGAATCGTGCGATGTGCTTCTCACCCATGAGATCGTGTCCCTCGAAGTGGTGCCGCCTCGCGGCCGGCGCCGCCGACCGGGGACCTGTTCGGTCCCCGGCAGCACACGCGCCGGCCGGAAGGCAACGGGGGTCAGGACGCCGCGGCCTCCTTGAAGGGGCGACCCGCGGGACCGCCCTTGCGGTAGTTGGCGATGTGCTTCTCGCGGTCCTCGGGCGACATCTCGTTGAGCGTCACGTTCGGGCTGTACAACGTGATGCCACGGACCTCGTCGAGCGTCCACATCTTCTTGGGATCGAGGTCGAGGTGCGGCTGCGGGACGAGCGTGTTGCCGTCGTCGCGCACGTAGCCGAGGTCCTGCATGATCTCCGCGACGTCCATGCCGTGGTAGAGCGTCTCCCACTCGCGCTTGCCCGACAGCTTGCCCATCGACGGCGTGGCGCGCCCGTTGTACTCCGGGCGGAACGCGACCGCGTCGGTCCAGTGGCAGGTCTCCGAGCAGTACGTGCGGACCTGGCCGTCGACCTCGTCGACGACGATGTCCTCGCGGACCAGGCACGGGACCATGCACGACCAGCAGCGGTGCGGGTACTCGTAGTCGGCGCCCTCCTCGAAGGCGATCGGCTTGTGGCCGTTCTTGACCGAGAAGTCGCTGTAGCGCTCCCACCACTTGCCGTACTTGTCGTACCAGCCCGGGTACTTGTGCTCGAACCACTCGAAGTCCGTGTCGTCCATCGCGTCGATGCGCCAGTAGTTGGCGAACCAGCCGGTGGCGAAGAACTGCGCGACCTCGTGGACGTAGCCCTTGTTGATGATCTGGTTCCACGCTTCCTCGATGAGGTCGTGCGGGATCGTCAGGCCGTACTTCTCGAGCGGCATGAGATAGCTGCGGTAGTAGTCGTCGTAGATCCAGCGCCGCCAGGACTCGGCGTAGCTGTCGCGATCCTTGCGACGGTCCTTCGTGCCGTACTCGATGAACGTGCCGATCGCGGCGTCGACGACGCGATGGTTGTTCCACCAGGCGTAGCGCAGGTCGCGCTCGAGCAGCTCACGGTTGCGCTCGTCGGCGAGCGCCATGAGGATGATCGAGTAGCCGTTCGAGATGTGGCGCGACTCGTCGGACTGCACCGAGTGGAAGACCGTCGGCAGCAGGTAGTCGCCGTTGGCCGCGGCCTCGCCGGGCATCGCGACGAAGAGCACGTTCGTGAACGCGGTCTCGGCGACGATCGTCAGGTAGACGTTCGCGGCGGTGATCGCGTCACCGGTGATGAAGCCCTCGCCGAACTGGCGGCCGATCGTGCCGGCGTAGCAGTTCGAGAACGCCTTCTCGGAGATGTCGAACCCGGCCGGGTCGATGTAGTGGTTCATGTACAGCCGCTTGAGGTTCATCTGGATCGTCGAGTGGCGTACCTCGTCGATCATCTGAATCGCCAGGCCGTTGTGGACCTCGGGGTTGGGGACCGCGTTGATCGCCAGGGGCATCGCGCGGGCGGCCGAGATCTCCGGGAACGGGATGATGCTGAGGAACAGCTTCTGCCATTCCATCCAGCGCTCCTGGACCTGGCGGAACATGTTCCCCCGGATCGCGCCGTCCATCGCGCCGAAGACGCGATTGTCCTTCTCCTCCTCCATCGGGAAGTAGGAGCGCAGGACCTGCTTGAGCGGGTCCTTCTTGGGGGCCTTCTCGAACGTGTAGTCCGTCGGGTACTTGTCGACAGGCTCGACGAACGTGGGATCCCAGGACAGCTCCTGGATCTTCGTGTGAGCCTTCGTGATGCTGGCTCTGCTCATTGCGCGACTTCCTCTCCGAGATCGACTGTGCTGAGAACAGCGGGGTTGAGGACTGCGGTGGGGCGCGAACGTAGATCGGACATGCGGGCGCGCTCAAGAACGGGTGGGTCTTCCGAGATCGCGGGAAGCTCGCGTGAGGCGAGGACCGCCGACGCACGCTGCGCGACGTCGACGAGCACCGCCTCCAGCGGCGCGCGCTCGAGCTCGAAGCAACGGGCGGACATCGAGATCCCGAGCGCCGCGACCGGCTGGCCGGCGCCGTTGCGCACCGGTGCCGCGAGGCAGCAGAAATCGGCGCGAAACTCCTCGCAGTCGTACGCGACCGCGCCCGCGCGGATCTCGGCGAGCTGTGCTCGCAATCGCTCGGGCGACACGATCGTGTCCGGCGTGTAGACGCGCAGGCCGCGGCCGATGTAGCGCTGCAGCGCGGCCTCTCCGAGCAGCGACAACGCCACCTTGCCGAGCGCCAGCGTATGGGCGTTCTCGCCGATGCGCGATCCCAGTCCGGGGATCACCGGCATGCCCTGCCGGCCGCGGACGAGCGGGATGACGACCTGCCCAGAGCGTGCGGCAGCCAGGTAGACGCGCTTGTGGGTCCGGGTGAAGAGCTCGTCGAGCACGCCGTCGAGGCTTTCGGGCAGCCGGTTGCCGCGGGCGGCGGGGACGAGGCTCCGGGCCTGGCCGGTGAGGTGGTAGGTGCCCTCGTCGGCGTGCACCACGAAGCCCTCCTGGCACAGCGTGTCCAGCAGGCAGTAGGCGGTCGACGTGCTCTTGCCCAGCGCCTCGGCGACCTCGTCGGCACGCATCCCGCCGTCGGCGCAGGACAGCAGCGAGAGCAGCGAGAGCACGGTGCGCGCGGTCCCGACGCCGCGGACGCGCGTCGCTGTCGCCGTCGCTCCGGCTGGGGAATTGTCGGTGATGGTTGCTCCTCTCCGCCGCGACCGCTCGGCCGGGGTCCTGTTCGACCGCCGGCTGACCCACAGCCGACAAGGTGCACTGCATCACCGCGGCGTTACATCCCCGCTACACCCGCGATCGATCCGGAATGGCCGGAAGACCACGAGCTTCTTGGCTCGTGCAATTGACCGCATTAGCGTCGGGCTCGACCGAACCATCCACCGGAGGAGCCCGCCGTGTCCGCGATCGCAGACCCACCTCTCTCGACGTATGCGCCGGCCCCCACGCCGCCGGCACCGGCCGCTCTGGCCGGTGACCCCGCCGTGCTCGGCCTGCCGATGTTCGTCGCCGGCTCGATCGCGCTCGCGCTCGCGCTCGTGGGGTTCGTCTCGCCGGCCGCGGGCGCCAGCGCCCTGCCGATCATCCTCGCCGCGACCGGACTGGGCCTGCTCGTGTCTGCCGTGTGGGCGGCGGCGCTCGGACAGACGCTCGTCGCGTGCATCTTCGGCCTGTTCGCGGGCTTCTGGTGGAGCTACGCCGTGCTCGTGCTCGGCCTCACCCACAACTGGTTCGCGATTCCAGCCGCCGACGTGACCCACAGCGTCGCGCTCTTCCAGATCACGTGGGCGATCGTCATGGGAGCCCTGACGCTCGTGACCCTGCGGCTGCCGATCGCGTTCACGGTCGTGGTCGGCCTCGTCGTCGTGGCGCTCGTCCTGCTCGTGTTCGGGACCTTGAACGCCGACGCGACGCTCACGAAGGCGGCCGGCTACGTGACGTTCGCGTTCGCCGCGATCGGGATCTACCTGTTCCTCGGCGCGGCGTCAGCCGCCGCGGGAGGCAAGAGCTACCCGCTCGGCCCGCCGATCGTGCGCTAGGACGGATGACGAGGGTCCGGGCGTCCGTGCCCGGACTCCGAGATGGCGTGCTTCGCCGTCATCCGGCGGCGAGTCGCGGCGCGACCCGGTCAGAGCTTGGACTCGTGTTCGGTACGAGCCGGACGCGCAGGCGAGGCTAGAGACCGAACTCCTGGCGCAGCGCCCGCGTCCGCGCGACGGCCCGGCTGCGGCGCGGGTCCGTGTAGTCGAGCGCGGCGAGCAGCCGCTGCCAGGCGAGGAGGTCGCTCGCTCCCGACGGCGAGCGCACCCAGGCCCACAGCGCGTCGGCGTCGTCCGAGGTGATGACGGCCTGGCGCAGCCAGCCGTCGAGCTCCTCGCGCTCGCGCTCGATCCCGGGGGCGACGGAGTCCGGCAGCAGCGCGCCGGGGTAGGCCTCCGCCGCCGCGCGGATCTCCCCGCGATCGAGCAGCCCGCGGATCTTGCGCACGTCGGAGTCGACCGCGCCGATCAGGCGGTAGCCGCCGGACTGGAGCATGTCCGGGAGCTGGCGGCGCAGCCGCGACATCTCGACGCGGATGCTCGACGGATGGCCGTCGTCGCCGTACAGCTCGGCGCACATGACGTCGGCGTTGAGGTGGCCGCGATGCAGCGCGAGGATCGCGAGCATCTCGATGTGGCGCGGGCGCAGGTGCACGGCGGCGCCGTCGAGCCGGACCACGGGCTCGTCGCCGAGGAGACGCAGCTCGAGGCATGACTGCGTGCGTCTCGCGGACGGGCGGTTGCGGCGCACGACGTACACGTCGTCGTCGGCGACCGGCTCCGCGAACGCCTCGACCCCGGACGGCAGCGCGAGCACGCCGCCGCCGGCGGGGATCGCCTTCAGCGCGACCTGTGTCCAGCGATGGCCGGGGTCGAGCAGGATGCGCCCGGTGCCGGTCACGAGCGCCGCGCCGGCGGAGGCCGGCCCGAGCAGCTGGGCGTAGCGCGCGCGCAGGCGGTCGTCGCGCTCGTGCAGCTGGCCGCGTAGGACCTCCTCGACCGCGCGCGCGGTGGCGACGACGACGGCGAGGCTGAGCGGGTTGACGACGCTGATGTCGCCGGTCAGGTCGATCACGCCGAGCATCCGGCCGCTGTCGGGATCCATCACCGGGGCGGCCGAGCACGTCCAGCGCTGGACGGGCTCGGTGAAGTGCTCGGCGGCGAAGACCTGCACCGCGTGGCCGGCGGCGACCGCCGTGCCGACGGCGTTGGTGCCCGCCGACGACTCGCTCCACAGCGCGCCCTCGACGAAGTTCATCTCGTCGGCCGCCCGGTTTCGCAGGCGCGTGTCGCCGCGGATGCTCAGCAGCATGCCCTCGGCGTCGGAGATGACGACGAGGTTGTCGGCATCCAGCAGCGTCTCGGACATGCTCTGCACGATCAGCGCGCTCGCGGCCTGCATGGGATGCTCGTCCCACAGCGCGCGAGCCCCGTCGAGCTCGACGACCGACTTCGCGGGCATGCGCCCGCTGGGGTCGACCCCGGCCTCGCGCGAGCGCAGCCAGGAGTCGGCGATCGGGCCGCGGACCTGCGGAATGCCGGGGTCCTCGTCGTCGCCCTGCAGCCGGTCGTCGACGAAGCCCTCCCAGGCGTCGCGCAGCTCACGAGCCCGCTTGGAGGGCACGGTGTCGCCATCGACGGCGATCCAGGGGCTCGACGTCAACGCTTCGCGCCTTTACGTACGAGATACGGAACGTCGTTCATCTCAGGCTCCTCCACACAACTTTTCAGTCCCTGCCGATGGACCCGTCGGCCGGAGCGCAGTCTCCTTCGACGACCCCCCTGGACATACCCGGTCGAGGAAGTACTGAGCAACGAATGACACTAGCGCCGACTCGTCGCGAAGTCGAATGTCTGACGTCCACCGCGCAAGCCCGGCGCTCGCGCGCTATGGCGGCACGAGCTTCGGCTGTCCCGGCAGCCGGCCCTCGACGGCGATCCACGACCCCGCGAGGATCAGCGTGAGGCCGAGCACGCCGCCCGCCGTCAGCGGCTCGCTCAGCAGCCAGATGCCGTAGATGACCGCGAACCCGGGGGCGATGTACGTCACGAGCGTGGCGCGACTCGGGCCGATGTCGGCGATCAGCGTGTAGTAGATGAGAAACGCGATGCCCGTGCCGCCGGCGCCGAGCGCGAGCATCGCGCCGATGGTCTGCCGATCGGGGACGGCGGAGGGCAGCGTGAACGGGAGCGCGGGCACGAGCAGCAGCGTGCTGACGACCATCGTCGCCGCCGCGATGCCGACCGGCTGCGCACCGCGCAGCCGGCGCTTGAGATACAGCCCGCCGATCGCGTAGCCGAGCGACGCCAGCAGCACCATGAGCCCGCCGAGCAGCGCGTCGGCCTCGCCGCTGAGGTCGAGCCCGAACAGCAGCACGACCCCGACGATGCCGAGCACGAAGCCGGCCGCCGCGACGCCGCGCGGTCGCTCCTCGTCGTCGAAGCGCGCGGCGAGCAGCGCCGTGAAGATCGGCGCCGACGAGACGAGGATGCCCGCCAGGCCGGAGGCGATGTGGCGCTCGCCGAACGTGATCAGCAGGAACGGCATGACGACCTGCACGGCGGCCAGGAACACGATCGCGCCCCAGGCTCCGCGCAGCGAGGCGAACGCATCGCGGCGGATGGCGATCGGCACGAGCACGAGCGCGCCGAGGGCGATCCGCGCGAGCACGATGAAGAACGGGTCGAGGCCGTCGTCGAGCGCGACCTTGATGAAGAGATACGACGCCCCCCAGACCGCGGCAAGCACCCCCATCAGCAGCCACGAGCGGCGGGACATGGCGATCCAGGGTAGTCCGGGGGCGGCGGCCCGCCCGCGGGCTCGAACTCAGCGCACGAGCTTGCAGGTGTCGATCGCGACGCGCCGGATGAAGCGCGCCGCGCGCGGCAGGACCGGCGGGCGCTGGGCCGTGTCGCCGAAGCGCAGGACACCGTCCTCGTCACGGATCAGGTAGCTGAAGATCTGCGCCGGCGGGGCCTTGGGCACCGCGACGTCACCGGCCTGGACCATCCGCAGATCCTTGAGGATGTCCCGAGCCTCGATCGTCTGCGGGCTCGTCAGCGGGATCGGAGGACCGTGGTTGCAGCGCGCCGACGTGTCCGAGACGAGCAGGTAGAGCTTGGCGCCGGGGACCGTGCCGCTGCGCTCGGCGATGAAGAGGTCGGGCGACGGCGTCCCGCAGGCGCCGAGCGCCAGGGCCGCGGCGATCGCGGCGGCCGTCCAGGCCCCCGCCGCCGTGCGCGCCTTGGTCATGCCGCCACCGCCACGCCGCCCCGGCGCGGGTCGCCGGCGCCGCTGAGCACGCCCGTGTGCGCGTCGCGGCAGACGGCCTGCACGCCGCCGAAGTACATGCTGGGTGCGCGGAAGTGCTGCACGATGTACGGGTCATAGCGCAGCCCGTCCAGTGCCGTGCCCGGTTCCGCGAAGACGATGTCGTCCTCGAAGTGCACGCGCGGCGCTGCGACCGCCTCGGCGGCCGACAGCCCGTGGTCGACGACGCCGACGATCGTCTGCAGCAGGGCCGAGCGGATCCGGTTGGAGCCCGACGACCCCAGCGCGATCTGCACCTCGCCGTCCGCCAGCACGACGGTCGGCGACATCATCGACGGCATCCGGCGACCCGGCGGGGCGCGGTGGAAGCCGAGCGGGTTGAGGTCGGTCTCGCCCATGATGTTGTTGACGTGCATCCCGGTGCCGGGCACGACGATCCCCGACCCCTCGCCGTTCGTGCAGGTCACGGTGCAGGCACGCCCGGCCGCGTCGAGCACGGAGATGTGCGTCGTCGAGCCCATCCGCGAGCCGAGCAGCCGCGCCGCGAAGCCGACCTCGCCGAGACCCTCGACGAACTCGGGCGTGCGCGCCGTCTGCGCCTCCTCCATCGCGCGCACGATGACGCCGAGCGGCGGCGGCGAGGGCGCATGGTCGAGCAGCCGCAGCGACAGGGCGAGCAGGATCCCCCCGGCCGACGGCGGCGGGTTGGTCAGCACGTCGCGGCCGCGGTAGGACATCGACAGCGGCTCGCGCGCGATCGCCTCGAAGCCGGCGAGGTCCTCGGCGGTCAGCGTGCCGCCACCCTCACCGACCCACGCGACGACCGCGGCGGCGATGTCGCCCGTGTAGAACGGTGCCGAGCCTTCGCAGCCGAGGCGCTCGATCGTGTCGCCCAGCTCGGCGCTCGAGAACAGCTCGCCCTCGTCGAGCAGCGGGCCGCGCGGCGCGTACAGGGCCGCGCACTCGGGCGTCGATCGCAGGATCCCCTCGAGCAGGTGCACGACCTCGGCCTGCTGTGCGTTCAGCACGACGCCGTCGCGGGCCAGCGCGGCGGCCGGCGCCGCGAGCTCGGCCAGCGCGACCGATCCCCAGCGGCGCATGGCGGCGTCGATGCCGGCCGGGTTGCCGTACGCGCCGCACGACGACGCGCCGACGTGGAACGTCTGCACGGCATCGCCGGCGAAGTCGACCTCGACGGGTACGAGCGGCGATCGCTTCGCCACGTCCGCGCCGTGGCCGGGCGCGGCGACGAAGAAGTCCAGCAGCACCGGCTCCTCGCCCGCCCCGGCGACGAGCATGTACCCGCCGGCGCCGGGCCCGGACAGCAGCGGCTCGGTCACCCACGAGGTCAACATCGCCGCGACCGCGGCGTCGACGGCGTTGCCGCCGGCGCGCAGGACATCGGCGGCCGCCTGTGCCGTGAGCGGGTGGCCGGCGGCCACGATCCCGTGTGCGACGTCGGTCATCTCCGCGACGAGGCTAAGGGTTGGAGCCGGAATCGGCGGCGGGGCCCGCCACCCTCGCCCGCCGCGCATACTGTGCGGTCCATGGCGAGCGCCGACACGATCCGACGCCGAGCGCTCGCGACGGTGGCCGCCACGGGCATCGCGGCGGCGGTCGCGGGCTGCGGCGCCGCCGCGGTGCAGCGCGACGCCGCGGGCGCGATCTCGAAGGCCGGGAAGTCCAATCTGCTCGAGCTCCGCGCCGGCGATTGCGTGTCCGATCTGCGCAAGCAGCTCATCGACGATCCGACCAGCTCCGACAACGGCGTGCCGACGGTCAACGCGCTGCCGTGCGCGCAGCCCCACGACGCGGAGGTCCTGACGATCTCGCGCCTCGAGGGCAGGGACTGGCCGGGGTCGGCGATCGTGGACGGCGAGGCGGCCCGTGTGCGGGAGGCGCTGCGGGCGCGACTGTCACGGGTACAGGCCGCCGCCGGCCAGCGCCTGACCTTCGTCAGCTTCCGCCCCACGCAGGATCGCTGGGAGTTCGAGAACCAGCACCAGATCGTCTACGCGGTGCTCTACGCGAAGGCGCAGACCGGACCCGCCGCGAAGTAGCGCCGACCGGCGCGCGGCGGCTGTGGCCGGTCAGCCCGCGCGGGCCGCTAACGGCCGCGCGGCATGAACTCGGGCACGTCGAGCTCGGTGACGCGTAGCCCGCGGCGGGCCGGCTCGGGCTCGCGCTCGCGGGTCTGCACGGCCGAGGAGCCGGCGTGGCGGCGCAGCTCCTCGCCCCGCGCCACGTAGTCGACGGGCGGCGGTGGCGGCTGCTGGCGGCGCTGGACGCGGACCTCGCCCCTGGGCTCCTCGAGCCGCCGTGAGCGCTGCGCGCCGTCATAGCCGGTCGCGACGACCGTCACCCAGACCTGATCCTCGAGCGTCTCGTCGATCATGGCGCCGAAGATGATGTTCGCCTCGGGATGCGCGGCCGCCGAGACCGTCTTGGCGGCCTCGTTGATCTCCCACAGCGACAGGTCGCGACCGCCGGTGATCGACAGCAGGATCGAGTGGGCGCCCTCCATGCTCGTCTCCAGCAGCGGCGAGGCGACGGCCTGCTCGGCGGCGGTGATCGCGCGGTTCTCGCCCGAGCCCATGCCGATGCCGAGCAGCGCGTTGCCGGCGTTGGACATGATCGTCCGCACGTCGGCGAAGTCGAGGTTGATCAGCCCGGGCAGCGTGACGAGGTCCGAGATGCCCTGAACGCCCTGGCGCAGGACATCGTCGGCGACGCGGAACGCCTCGACCATCGAGGTGTGCTTGTCGAGCACGGCGAGCAGGCGGTTGTTCGGCACGACGATCATCGTGTCGACCTCCTCCTTGAGCGCCGCGATGCCGACCTCGGCCTGCTCGCGACGGCGCGTGCCCTCGAAGCCGAACGGCTTCGTGACGATGCCGACCGTGAGAGCGCCGAGCTCGCGGGCGATGCGGGCGATGACCGGCGCCGCGCCGGTGCCGGTGCCGCCGCCCGCGCCCGCGGTGATGAAGACCATGTCCGAGCCCTTGAGCATCGCCTTGATGCGGTCGTACTCCTCCATCGCGGAGGCACGACCCAGGTCGGGGTTCGAGCCGGAGCCGAGGCCGCGGGTGAGCGCGGCGCCGATGTGCAGCGTCTCGTGGGCCAGCGACTGCTGCAGCGACTGCAGGTCGGTGTTGACGGCGAAGAACTCGACGCCGTTGACCTCGGCCTCGACCATGCGGTTGACGGCGTTCGAGCCGCCGCCGCCGACGCCGATGACGCGCAGCACCGGCTGGCCGGCGGGCTTCGCCTGGCCGAACGGCGTCTCGCGCGCGGTGTCGGGGCGCGCGAACGCGTCGCGCTCCTCGCGATCGAGGTTGCGGCTGCGGGTCCGGCCGGTGGTCGTCGCGGGCTCGGCCTCGGGCTCCGGCGCGGGCGCCATGAAGTCCTCGGGGATGTCGAGCTCCGACGAGAAGGCGTGGCGAAGGCGCTCCTGGGGCGACGGGATCCGGGCCGCCTCCTCCGTCACGTCGGGCGCGAGCTCGGCGCGCAGCGACGGGTGCGGGACCTCCCGCGGCGGGATCTCCTCGATCGGCGTCGGAATCGGGGCGGTGGCCTTCGGCAGCGTCGTGGACGCGGCGTCGGTCGGGCCGTCGGAAGCGCTGGCCTGCGCGGCATCCTCTTCGGTCTTGCGAAACAGCGCTGCAAGCGGGCCCTCCCGCATGCTCGCGCGCTTACCGGATGCCATGAGCGAGAACCTCCTTCGCGAGATCGCGATAGGACTGGGCGGCAGTGCCGTCCGGATCGTACTTCAGCACGGACATGCCCTGGACCGGCGCTTCCGCAAATCGCACCGTTTTCTTGATGCGCGAGGCGAACAGCCGGTCGCCGAAGTTCTCCTCGAGGATCTCGATCGCCTCCTTGGCGTGAACCGTCCTCATGTCCATCATCGTCGGCAGGATGCCCTCGATCTGGACGTCGGGGTTGAGGTTCTCGCGAATCATCTGGAGGGTGTTCTGCAGCTGGATCAGCCCGCGCATCGACAGATACTCGCACTGGACGGGGACGATCACCTTGTGCGCGGCCGTCAGGGCGTTGATCGTGAGCAGCCCGAGGGACGGCGGCGTGTCGATGCAGATGAAGTCGTAGTCGTCCTCGACGCCCTTGAGCGCCTTCGCCAGGGAGCGCTCCCGGCCGATCTGCGTGGACATCGCGATCTCCGCGCCGGCGAGGTCGATCGAGGCGCAGGCGACGTCGATCTCGCGGCGGGCGACGACCTGCTTGATCGGCACGTGATGGACGAGCACGTCGTACATCGAGAGCTCGACGGTGTCGGGGTCGATGCCCTGGGACATCGTCAGGTTGCCCTGCGGGTCCATGTCCACGCAGAGGACGCGATGGCCGGTCTCGGCGAAGGCGGCCGCCAGGTTGAGGGTCGTCGTGGTCTTCGCCACGCCGCCCTTCTGGTTGGCGAAGGCGATGATCCTGGCCTTCTTCTGCACGGGAAGCTCCGTTGGGGTCGGGAAACCGGACACGTCGGCCTTATTCGCACGCGTGAGGGGTATTCCTTCACGGCGGTTATCCCGCCGCGGCCAGGTCCTCGGGCTCGCGTCGGGCCGCTGGCGCCGGGGCGCGGCGGTTTCGGTCCAGGCGGCGCGCCTTGAGCTGCGCGCGGGCCTGCGCGAGCTCCGCGAGGACGTCCGCGTCGGCGAGCCCGCGCCGCACGAGGCTCGCGTCGCTCGCTCGCACGAGCGCGTCGGGGTCCGGCGAGCTGCGCGCGATCGCGTCGAGCTCGTCCAGCAGCGCCGCCGCCGGCTCGTCGGCATGCGTGAGCAGCCGCCCGATCTCGGAGGGAACGAGCTCGAGCACGCCGCCGCCGAAGCTGCGCCCGTCGAGCTCGGCGCTCAGCAGCGTCAGCGAGTTGTGGAAGTTGGCCGCGACGCCGGCCGCCGTCATCGCCCCTGTCAGCATCCGGCCGCGGTAGATCGTGTCGGTCGTGAAGACGCCGGCCTCGTTGACGACGACGCGGGGGTGATGGTGGCAGCGCTTGGACAGCAGCAGCGCGCCCGTCGTGATCCCCGGCACGCGGTACCACGGCTCGCGGGTGCGGCACTTGTAGCGCTCGTGCAGGCCCTGGCGCTCGCCGTCGTCGAGGTACGAGCGGGCCGCCTCGTCCGGGTCCGGCCGATCGGCGCAGAAGTCGAGCAGGTGCGCGCGCGCGTTCGCACGCTCGGTCGCCGCGTGATCGGCCGCCGTGTAGCGCAGGCCGGCGGCGTGGCGGATGCGCGGCAGCAGCGGCCGGGCCCAGTCGCGCAGCACGAAGCGGTCCAGGTCGGCGCCGGTGACGGTGAAGAACGCATTCGCGCCGGTGACGATGCTGACCTCGAAGGCGGCGAGCTCGCCGAGGCGGACGACGCGCTCGTCGGCCGCGGCGGCGTCGAGCGCGGCGACCTGGCGCGGCGAGAGGAGGTACCTCGTCCACGTCCCGCCGGCCCCGACCCGGTGGGTGCGGTCGATCCGCTCGGCGCTCCCGAGCCGTTCCACGAGCCGCAGACGCAACGGCCTGCCCGTCCTCTCCCCGCGCCGCCCGCTGAGCACGAGCACCTCCTGCAGCACGCCGGGAAACGAGCACGGCGCGAACAGGTCGAGGCGCAGCGTCTCGCACTCGCGCACGAGCCAGTCGCGCACGACGGACGCCGAGACGCCGGTCAGGCACTCGCTCGGCACGACGAACGCGAACGCACCGCCGGCCCGCAGGCGCGACAGCGCGCCGAGCAGGACGCCGATCCAGAGATTGCCGACCGCGGCGAAGCGCAGCCCCATCCGGTCCCCGAGCCGGTCGGCCGCCGCGCGGTCGGCGGCGGAGGCGAACTGGTAGCGCACGAACGGCGGGTTGCCGACGGCCGCGTCATAGGCCCCGCCTGCGTCGGCGGCCGCCCAGGCGATCGCGCTCTCCGAGCTGACGGCACCCGCCAACCCCGCCCCGCGGACCGCCCGCCGCGCCTTCTCGGCCTCGATCTCCAGCGGCTCGATGGCCTGCAGGTGCGACACGCGCCCGCGCAGCTCGGCCGACCGCGCGATGCCGCGCACGAACGCCCCGTCGCCGGCACTGGGCTCCAGCACCCGCAGCCTCCCGCGCGGGACGAGCGCGGCGACGCGCCGCAGGCACAGGTCCACGAGGGCGTCGGGCGTGTAGAAGCCGCCGCGCAGCTTCTCGGCCGACGTCTGCGCCGCGGTCCTCATGGAGCCGACCCTGCCCCCTCGCGGAGCGTCACCACGCCCCTCTCCTTGCTGAACATGTGGGCATATGCCTTGGCACCAGCCCGAGCATGGATCTGATTCGGTTCGATCGGGGAACCGTCTCGCTTCTCGTACAGCCGACGATCGTTGATCTCGCGGGCCAGATCCTGAACCGTCATGGCCCGCCCGGGCGCCTCGCTCAAGAGCATTTGCATCGCCTCGTGGAGCTTGAGCTTCGCCCGCCCGGCGCCGACTGCCTGCACCGGCTCGCCCAACGCGGCTCGAGCTCGTGTAACGAGCGCTTCCAGCTCACGCTTGCGGTCCTCGATCTCGGCGAGTTCCCGCAGGGCGGCCTTGAGCCCCGCCTCGATGGCGGGACGACGCTCCTCGAGAATCTCGCCGAGATCGGGCATCACACCGTGGACATCGCTCGCGTGCCGCGGTGAATGTTGGCGAACGGCAGTTGCCCGAACCGCTCTTCGAATTCCTCGAGCGGTTCGCGCTCCGCTCGCACGGGATCATCGTGCGGCCGCCACCCGACAAGCAATCGGTCATGCTCGGCGAGCTGCCACAGATATCGCCCGCCACGGTGACCGATCGGCTCGCCGCGTCCATAGCCGGCGAGTTCACCAACACGACGGCGGATGCTGCCGGAGCGCCCCGCGTAGAGGAGGTCCGCTCCGTCGATCCACTTCGCGACGAGCGATCGGACCGGGACGGTGCCATCCTGTGCCTTGAAGCGCCCCCCGATACTCCGCTCCAGAAATCCGGGAGTGCCCGAGAAACCGGCGACCACGACGTAGATGCCGGCGCACTCGGGCAGGCGCATACATCTCTTGCCAATCGCATGCAGCGGCTCGAAACCGCTGAATCCCGCCTCAACCAGTTGCCGCGGCTCGAAGCCGCCGTACATGAGCGAAATCTCCTTGAATGCGGATGGGGCCAACGCGTGCCACAATACTAGTCGCGATATTGAGACGCAAGTAATTGAGCAAGACCTTATTGCGTGGCCGGAGGGAGCCTCGCCCGTGCCTAGGGATCGGACAGAACGTCGTGTGCGCCGATGCGCCGCCAGATCACATGCGGCTCGCCCGGCCTCACCTCCGCGCCGTATTCGAACGTCGCTTCGGCCGCGATGCCATCGCTCGATTCTCGCACGCAGGGCGAATCGTCCTCACCGGCTGGTCTCCGGCGCGCGTAGAGACTCCCGCAGCTCGTCCTTGCGCACCTTGCCGATCGCGCTGCGCGGCAGGTCCGCTACGAAGACGATGTCGCGCGGGTGCTTGTACTCGGCGAGCTCGCCGTCGAAGAGATCCTTGACCTCCTGGGCGCTCATCGATCCCTCCCGGCACAGGACGACGAACGCGACCGGCACCTCGCCGAGCTCGTGGTCCGGGCGTCCGACGACGGCCGATTGCGCGATCTCGGGGCAGCTCGCCAGCACCGCCTCGACATCGGCCGGGTAGACGTTGCAGCTGCCGACGATGACGACCTCCTTGAGGCGGTCGACGATCGTCAGCATGCCCTCGTCGTCGAGCACGCCCGCGTCGCCGGTTCGCAGCCAGCCGTCGGCGTGAAATGCCGCGGCGGTCGCCTCCGGGTTGCGCCAGTACTCGGGCATGACCGTCGGGCCCTGCACGAGCACCTCTCCGACCTCCCCGTCCTCGATCGGCGAGCCGTCGTCGGCGGCGATCCGCACGCGGCAGTGCTCGACCGGCCGTCCCGCGGTGCGCCGCAGCCGGCGAGCGCCCTCGCGCGGAACCATGGTGACGACCGGCATCGCCTCGGTGAGCCCGTAGTCCTGCAGCACATCGACACCCCGCTCGAACCACGGCGCCAGCGCGTCCTCGCGCACGGTCGCCGAGCCGGTGATGACGTGGCGCAGGCTCGACAGATCGGTCCTGTCCCATCCCGGGTCGGCGATCAGCGCCTTCGTCATCGCGGGGGCCGAGATCGCGAGCGTGATCGCACGGTGCTCGACCTCCTCGAGCATCGCGCCCGGTTCGAACTCGCGCTGGATCGTGACCGTCGCGCCGGCGGCCAGCGCGGGCGTCGTGAGGATGTTCATCGGCCCGGTGTTGAACAGCGGGCCGTTCGTCAGCACCTCATCCGCGGCCGACAGGCCGACGGCGGCGGCCACGTTGAGCGCGTTGAAGTGCAGCATCTCGTGGCTCAGCACCGCGCCCTTCGTCGGCCCGGTCGTGCCCGAGGTGTTGATGATCAGCAGCGGCGTGCGCAGCGGGCGGTCCGGATCGCAGCGCAGCCCGGGCGCTCCTTCGAGCAGGGCGGGCAGGCCGGCGAACGGGATGACTCTGAGGGCGAGGTCGTCCCCCGCCTCGCGCGCGACCGGCGCGAGCTCGTCCTCGGCGACGAGCACGACGGGCTCGGTGTTCGCGAGCACGACCTCGAGCTCCGGCGCCGGCATCCGGGCGCTCAGCGGGACGAGGATCGCGCCGAGGCGTGCGCACGCGAACAGCAGGTCCAGGAGCTCGGGCGCGTTGCGGCCGAGGTATGCAACCCGATCGCCCTCGGAGATCGCCGCTCGCTGCGACAGCGCACCCGCAAGCCGCGCCACACGCCGCTCCAGCTCCCCGTAGCCGATCTCGCGATCCTCGAAGCGGATCGCGACCTTGTCGGGTGTGCGCTTCGCCCACCCGGCGATCCAGCATGAGATCTCCGCCGCTGGGTGCCCCACGTCGCCAAGCGTATGTCCGAGCGCGGCGCGAGACGGCCCGGGTCGCGCGTCAGGTGTCGCGCCGCCCCACGAGCCCGCTCTGCAGCGCCCGCGCGGCGAGCGCGCGGCGCTTGCGGTTCTGGGCGAGATCGGCGACGTCGAACTTCTCGAACAGCGCGCGGAGGTGGACCTTGATCGCCTCGACGCTGAGAAACAGCTCGTCGGCGATCTCCTGATTGGTCGCCGGCGTGGCGGTCGGGTCGTCGTCGATCATCGGGCGGCACAGCGCGGTGAGGACCTTGCGCTGCTGGCCGGAGAGCGCCGCCGGGGTCAGCGCGTCGCCCGCGAGGATCGTCGCGGCCGTGCCGGTCGCCAGCGGGATCCGGATCGCGACCGCCGTGCGGCCGAAGCGCAGCATGTCGCCGTCGTGCAGGCGGCGTCGCCCGTGGACCCGCTCGCCGTTGACGAACGAGCCGTTGCGCGACAGCCCGGCGTCGTCGAGCGTGTACTCGTTCGCCGCGCGCTCGACCTGCGCGTGCAGCCCCGAGACCTCGCCGTCCCAGTCGATGCACAGGTGCGCCGCCGGGTTGCGCCCGATGACGAGCCGCTCGCGGTCGCCGAGCGAGACGATCCGCAGCGCGCCGCTCGCGTCGCGGACCTGCAGGAACGCGACGCCCTTGCGCTCCTCGAAGATCACGGCCTGCAGCTCGACGGCGCTCGCGGGGCGCGGGCCGTCGAGCTCGTCGAGGTGGTCGGTCTGCACGCCTGATCTCATAGGCGACGGCGCTCGCCACGTCAAGGCGCCGCGCGACGCCAGCGGGCGCGCGCGGCGCGATCAGGCCCTCCGTGTGACTCAGAACACGACGGCGCAGCCGGCGTCCATCGCGGCGTCGACGTCGTCGTCGAGCAGCGCCTGCGAGGCCTGCTGGGCGACGCCCTCCGTGTACTTGATCGCGAGCTCGTCGCGCTGCAGCAGGCGGGTGTACGCCGCGCACGTCGCCTCGCTGCCGCTGCCCTGGCCGCCGGTGGGGAAGGCCTGGATCGCGACGGCGGTCGTCTGCGTCGAGACGCGCGACGGCGTCGCCGTGGTGGTGTTCGCGGCGCGCTGCGCGGCGGATGCAACTCCCGCTCCGCTCGCCAGCAGGGCGACGGTGGCGGCGATGGTGACGATGGATGAACGTGGGCTCATGGTTCCCCCTGAGGAAGTGGTTTGGGCTTGCACAGCGATGTTCGAGCCCCGGCCAGACCGCGCCCAGAGACCCATGGTGTAAGCGCATGTAACCCCTGCGCCACCACGCGACGTCATCGACGCAGTTGCAAGGGCAGCAGAATGATGTCATCATGATGTCATGCAGATCGACCCCCACCTCTCCCGCGTTCACGAGCAGCTCGTCGCGGCCGCCGCCCTCGGCGACGACCGCACCCGCGAGATCGCCGACGCGCTCTCGACGGCCGCCGCTCCCGCCCTGCGGCTCGCCCTGCTCGCCGCGGTGTTCGAGATCGCCGACGAGATCACCGCCGCGCTGCTGGACCACACGGGCTCGCCCGCGGTCGCGGTCCGCATCGACGACGACGAGGTCGTCGTGGACGTCCGCGCGCTCGCGCCCGTCGAGGATCCGGCCCCGGCCCGGCACGCCGACGGCGAGCCCAGCGCGCGCATCTCACTGCGCCTCAGCGATGCGCTGAAGGCCGACATCGACACCGCGGCCGAACGCGACGGCGTCTCGGTCAACACATGGCTCGTTCGCGCGGCCGGCTCCGCGCTCGCGCCCGCTGCCCCCGACGGCGGCCACGGCGAGCGCGGGCGAGGTCGCCGCGGCGAAGCCCACCGTGTCAGCGGCTGGATCAACGGCTAGGAGCCCCCATGCACACCCCCCTCGTCACGAAGACGTTTCCCCTCACCGGCCCGATCAACCTGTCGATCCGGCTCGGGCACGGCTCGGTCGTCGTCCGCACCGCGGATGACCTCCAGGACGCCACCGTCGAGCTCGCGCCGAACGCCGGCGCCGAGGAGCTCGCCGGCCGGTTCACGGTCGAGCTCGTCGGCTCGACGCTGACCGTCGCCGGGCCCCGCGAGGGCGGCCTCGCCGACATCGTCGCGCTCGTGCGCCAGCGCTCGCGCGACGGCGTCGCGGTCAGCGTCACGGTCCCGTCCGGCAGCGCCCTCAAGGTCGTGACGGCCGATGCCCCGGTCACCGTCACGGGACGGTGTGGCGGCGGCGACATCGCGACCGCGTCGGGTGCGATCACGCTCGATCACGTCGACGGCGACCTGCGGCTGCGCTACGGCGGCGCCGACAGCCGGGTGGCGCGCGTCAGCGGGTCGGTCGTGTTCCAATCGGGCTCGGGCGAGGCGCGCTTCGGCGTCATCGAGGGGTCGCTGCAGCACGGCAGCGCGCGCGGCGTGCTCGACGTCGGCGAGGTCCACGGCACGGTGCATTCGCGCACCGGATCGGGCAGCGCGCGGCTGGCCTCGGTGTACGGGGACGTCGACCTCGCGAGCGGCTCCGGCGCGATGCGCATCGGGCTGCCGGCGGGTGGCACCGCGCACGTGGACGCCACGACCGGATCGGGACGGGTGCGGTCGGACCTGCCGATCGACGATCGGCCGAAGCCGTCGACGACGAAGCCGATCACCGTGCGCGCACGCACGGGCAGCGGGGACATCGAGCTGTTCCGCGCCGCCTGACCCGCCGTGACCACGCGCGGCGCCGGCTCCCGCCGCTGCCGCGCGACCGGCCCTACATCAGGTTGGGCGTATGGAGCTCGGAGAGGTACGTCGCCGTCGCCGCGTCGAAGCCCGCGGCCTGTAGCCGCTTGATCCGGTTCTCCTCCATCGTCTGCATGAGGTCGCGCACCGCGCGGGCGCCCTCGGCCAGCTCGGCGGGCTGCATCGAGCCGGCCGCCATGATCGTCAGCCCCTCGCCCAGGAGCGGGCTCAAGCCGGACATCTCGACGAGCTTCTCCGCGCGCCGCTCGGCCGCCGCGACGAGGCTCGCGCGCAGGTCGGGATCGCTCGCCATCCGCCGCCGGACATGCGAGATGCCGAAGTGCACGTGGCGGACCTCGTCGCGGTGCGCGAGGTGCGCGGCCGCACGCGTCGCCGCGTCGGGCGCGTGGCGCTCGACGAACGCCAGCAGATCCAGGAACGTGCCCTCGCCCAGGACGTTCAGCAGCAGTGCGGCGCCACTGAAGTCCCGCTCCTCGAGCAGGGTCTGAAGCGACAGCTCGGTCGACGCGAGCGCCTGGCCGGCGTAGCCGCCGATCAGCGCGCGCTTCGTGAACACCTCGATGTGGCGAGCCTCGTCGTGGATGTGGCCGGCCAGCCACATGACGACCTCCGCGTAGGCCGGGTTGACGTGCGGCAGGAACGCGGCCGGCACGTAGAGCGCGGCGTACTCGTTCTGGGCGATGAACGTCATGACCTGCGCGACCGCGCGCTCCATGAAGTCGGGCAGGTCACGCGCCGCCTCCCACGGGACGTCGCGCGACGCGTCCCACTGCGCGCGCGTCGCCTGCTCGGCGAGCTCCGCGACGTCGTCGGCCCAGAGCCGGTCGCGGTCGTTGTGCAGCCAGTCGAACGACGGCGCGCCGCGTTCGACGCGCGCGCCCACGGGCGTGAACCCCTGCCGCGGGTCGGCGGCGCTCGGCGGGGCGCCGCCGCCGCGCAGGTCGCCCGTGTGAAACTCGCCCGCAGCGCGCAGCGGCGGCGGCGCTCCGCGCGGCCCGATCGCGTCGGCGAGCACGCGCGAGGTCGGTCCGCGCTCCACGACGACGGCGTACGGGCCGCCCTCCGGCAGCCGCTCCCCCACGGTCGAGTGCCCCGCGCGGCGCGCCCAGCCGTGCAGCTCCAGGGCGGTCCCGCGTGAGGCGCTGACGACCTCGATCCGACCGCCCGGCGCGAGTCCTTCGAGCGCGGCGGCGAGCAGGATCTCCAGCCCACCGCCGAGCTCCAGCCCCTCGGCGTCCAGACGCCGTGGGGTCACGTCGACGGTGCGCCCGCCGCCATCGCCTCGGCGAGCGCCGAGTAGCCCTCGCGGTCACCCGGCAGCCAGCGCTTGACGCCCTCGAGGTCCATCGCCTGGCGCTGTGAGGGGTCGTCGTAGGACATCCCGAGCAGCGCGTCCAGCCACCGCTGCGCGACGCCGTCGTCGAGCGACGCCAGCGCGGTGAAGTTGCAGTGGTAGTACGTCGGGCTGCGCCACGACAGCTCGAGGTCGGCGACCGCCGGTACCCGCTCGGCGCGCAGCGCCGCGAGCGTCGTCTCGCCGAGCGCGCCGGCGTCGGCCGTGCCGTCGGCGACGGCACGCACGACCCGCAGCTCGGAGTCGCCGGTGTCGCCGTGCTTTCCGAGATCGGTGTCGAAGCGCACGAGCTCACATGCCGACGCGGCATCGAGGCCCTGCTCGCGCAGGTAGTGCAGCGGCAGGATCGCCGCGTGACCGGAGTCCCGGCTGCCGAGCGCGAGCCGCCGTCCGGCGAGCGCGCCGACGTCCTCGAACGTCTCAGCCTTGCGCGTCACGATCACGGTCGCGAACTGCGCGTCGACGTCGCGCATCCCGAGGATCCGCGCCTCCCCGCCGAGCCGCTGCTCGGCGGCGACGAACGCCGTGTTCGTGTTCCAGGCGATGTCGATCTGACCGTCGAGCAGCGCGTCGACCTGCCGCTCGTAGTTCGAGTACAGGATGTAGTCGACCGCGATCGCCTGGGCCTCGAAGTGCTCGAGGAACGACTCCCAGATCGTCACGATCCGCGGGTGGTAGGCAACGCAGCCGACCCGCAACTCGGCCGTCGAGCGGCTCATGGCACCGGAAGGCCGGCGAGGGCCTTGCCGATCCACGTCTTCAGGACGCCGTTGGTCGGCGCCATCACGGCGCCGGCGCGCGCGTCGCGCAGGTGGCGCTCGACCGGCAGGCTGCGCGTGTAGCCCTGGCCACCGCAGAGCTCGAGGGCTCCCTGCGTCACCTCCTGGGCGGCCTCGGTCGCGACGACCTTGGCCTCCATGAGCGCGACGAGCGCACCCGGGTCGCCCGCGTCGGCGAGCGCCGCCGCGTCGCGCACGACGAGGCGCGCGGCGCGCGTCGCCATGTCCAGCGCCGCGAGCGCGTGCTGCACCGACTGGATCTCCGCGAGCGAGTCGCCACCGGGATACTTGCGCCCCGCGGCGTGCGCGATGGCGGCGGCCTGCGCCGCCGCGGCGATGCCGACGTTGACGGCGGCCAGACCGGCCAGGAACACGGGCGCGACGGCGCCGAACACGAGGCCGGCGCCTGCACCGGCCTCCCCGATCCGCGCGCCGTCATCGACGTGCGTGTCGAACTCCGCGGCGACGCTCGAGTTGCCCGCCATGCCGAGGCCCTCCCACGCGCCGTCGAACGTGACGCCGTCCTCCGGCGTGACCACGAAGCAGTCCAGGCCCTCGCCGCCGCCGCTCTGCACGAGGACGAGGTACAGCTGCGCGTGACCACCGGAGGTCACGAAGCTCTTGCGCCCCGTGATCCGGACGCCGCCGTCCTCGGGCGTGGCGGCGAGCTCGGGGGCATAGAAGTGCGCGCCGGTGCCGCGCTCGCTGAAGGCCAGGGATCCGAGCACCTCGCCCGCGGCCATCTGCTCCAGGTAGCCGGCCGCCCGCTCGCCGCCGCCGGTCGCGACCGTGGCGGCGGTGACGCAGTGCATCAGGAAGACCATCCCGGACGAGGCGCAGGCGCCACCGACCGCCTCGCACGCCTGTACGAGCTCGGCGAGCCCGCAGCCCGCGCCGCCACTCGTCTGCGGCACCATCAGCCCGTGGGCTCCGGCCTCGGCCAGCGCATCGATCGACGCGCGCGGAAAGGCGCGCTCGGCATCGACGGCTACAGCGCCCGGGGCGATCCGCTCACGCGCGACGTCCCGGACGAGATCGACCAACGACATCGTGGCTGATGTCATGAGCATCGTCTCCTCGCTTGAAAGACATGTCGTACGGCCCGCCCGACCGACCGGCCGGCGGCGCGGCGAAGGGCACGAAGGTACAGGGAGCGATGCTCGGGCGACGCGTGCTCGAGCAGGGCCTATCCGGTCCCACCGTGGTAGGGAATACCTTGGTGAGATTGCGCTACGAGGGTCGACAAGCTGAGCGTTGCGCTTGAAGCCGAGCTCGGGGACGCCGTTCGCGCGACGGCGAAGCGAAGCGGCACGGGCCTCTCCGGATGGCTGGCACGAGCGGCCGCCGCCAGGCTCCGGGCCGACGCGCTGTCCGACCTCCTCGACGCGTGCGAGCCCGAGCAACGGCCGCTCACGGCCGACGAGCCGGCCACGGCGGCCGCCGAGCTGGGTTCGGCACCGTCGACCAGCGCATAGCCGGCGGCATGAGCGCGCCCGTGCTGGACGCGGGAGCGTTCGCGGCGTGGGGCGTCGCAGCGTGTCGCATCCGCGTGACGTCGAGTGCCGTGGCTCACGCCGCTGCTGCACGATCCGGTAGGCGCGACATGGCGCTCGTCAACGACGGCGACCAGCAGGATCCAACAACACGACCGGCTCCATGATCCCTCCAAGCGTTGACGATGAAGCCCGACCCTCCCAAGATCGCCATCGGCGATGTCACCGTCGCAGCCAGCGCCACCCCGTTACCTACCGCCATGCACTGGAGCGAACGATCCAACGCACCCAAAACGCCGAAGGGCTGACGCGAGGCAGCCGTGGTCTTGCCGGATAACCCTCGCATATAGGGGTTTGCCGCCAAGAGCGATGCGCCGGTGGGTCTCACTACCCGCGCACCGGAGGCGTGGGCATGATCGGTTACTCGCACCCCAGGCCGAGGTCGATCCTGCGAAGCTTGAGACCGTCGCGCTGGGCGACCGGCAGGCGCGCGATCATCGCCCGATCCCCGCGGTCGAGGGCAGTCAGGCCGTCCTGTACGGGACCGATGCGGTGCATAGCCTGTTGCTGCTCGTCGCTTAGATGCTCCGTCGCCGGACGAAGCGAGTGGCATTGCCACTTGTGGTCATGAAGACGGATACCGGAGTGGCGCTGACGTTCGTCCAGTCGGGCCAGAGCTGTGCGCACGCGCCGGAGGTCCCACCCCAGGGCCTTCGCAAGATCGCTATTGGATGTCAGGACCGCCGGATCATGGGCGCTGCTTCGACGGCTTGGTCGTCGGGCGCCGGGGCAGCGGCGCGACGACGCCGTGAGTTCCAGGTCCCGCATGGCGCGCCGGACGCCGCGACCGAGGACCCCTTGATGCGGTGGTTGACATCGCGCCAGTCGCGCCGCCGGCGCCGGCGCGTGTGGCGGGGTCGCTATGGTCGGCGTGCTGCAACGCCTCTGGGTTGTTCCCGCGTCTGCCCGCTGGTGGCTTTGTTCCCCAAGCAGACGCGGGCTTTTGGAGGCTGGTCGTGGACTCTTCGAGTGACACGCCGCACACAGGACGCATCAACGCCGCGCTGGCAAACGAGATCGGTGCGTACGTCGCCGAGTTCACCGGCCGCGGCGCGACCCGGTCGCGCGCGTTCGTTGACCACGACGTCGTCGTCTGCCTGCTGGAAGGCAACGCGACCAAGGGCGAGCGCAACCTCGTGGCGGCGGGCAAGGCTGACCTCGTGCGCCTGCAACGCGACGCGCTGCAACGGGCCATGGAACCACACCTCATCTCGGTCGTGCAGCGGCTGACAGGGCGCAGCGTCAGGACGTTCCTCGGTGGGACAAGCACGCTCGCGGACTCCTCGGTGAAGGTCTTCGTGCTCGAGCCCGAGCCCACGGCGGCGGCAGCGTAGGCCGCCAGGGCACTTTACCGGCGGCGTAAGTGGCCCGCCGGGCGGTTGACCGGCCGGCGGGCCTCTGGCACCCTGGGTGACCGGCAGGATCTGCGGGGCCGTTTGTTGCGCCGCGATCAGGCTAGCCACTCGCAAACCATTGGAGGTCGGGGCCTCGCAGGCACCCGGCAGACTCGGAGCCGATATGCCCTCGTCAGACCCCGACGCTCCGGGGGAACCGGGCGACAGTCCACCCCCGCTGCTCAGCGGCGGGCATCTGCTCGCGACGATCTCAACGATGATCGTCGGGATCATGCGTGACCACTACGGTCGCGGCCCGATGCGCGCCAAGACCTACGCGCTGGACGACATCATCGTCTGCGTCCTGCGGGGCAGCGGCTTCACGCCACTGGAGCAGACGATCATGGATGACAACGGCGGTGATCGCGTCGTCGCGATGCGCCACGAGTTTCAACGCCTGATCTCCGGACGCTACATCGACGCGATCGAGCAACTCACGGGCCGCAAGGTGCACGCGTTTCTCAGCCAAGCGCACGTCGAGCCGGACATCACGATGGAGATGTTCGTCCTCGACGGGCCCATCGAGGGCTTCGGCGCCGTCGAGATCCTGCACCCCGACTACACGCGCAGCCGATGAGCTGTCGCCAGGCGTTTGGCGGTGGGTGCCAGACGTATCGGCGTTGGGCAGGAGGACGATCATGACACGCGTGTCGGCGCCCTCGGCGAGCACACTTCCGGGGTCGCGACGTCGCGCGACCCGTCAGCTTCTGGATTAAGTTGAGTTGAAGTTAAGCGGCAGCAGGTTGGGGGCCGAGGACGAAGACTTCGACGGCGGACTCGCCGAGCGTACTGCTGCCACTCAAGAACGTCGTGACGGTGCGCCCGGTCAGGCGCTGCACAGCGTCCACGAGCTGCGATTCCATCGCGCGCTGCAGCGCGTCGCGTTGCAGGCGCACGAGGTCAGCCTTGCCCGCCGCGACGAGGTTTCGCTCGGCGTTGGTCGCGCCGTCCTCGAGCAGGCAGACGACGACGTCGTCGCTGATGAGGGCGCGTGAGCGCTGCGCGCCTCTGCCGGTGAACTCTGCGACGAGGCGGCCGATCTCGTTGGCGATCGCTGCCTTCAACGGACCGGCCGCCAGCCGCTCGGGCTCAGGCTTCATGACGTCCTCGGTTCTCCGACTCTGCTGCGCAGGAGGCACCCACGTCGAGGCCAGAGAGAAGGGAGAGGACCCCAGGAGGCGTTCGATGCCCATCGAGCATAGCGCGACCCATAAAGCAGCCCAGCACGCTGTGTAGAGAACAACGCAGCACACACTGACAAAAAGTTTGGTTGCGTTAGTGCATGCGCGCGCTATTGTCCGGTCGAAGCGACCCCACAGTGCGGCTACTGGTCGTGTCGAGGGGTAGCAAATCGGATAGTTCGAGACGGGGTTTGCGGGCACACGCTGGCCGCGAGGTCCCGGTTCGTGATTACCACGGACGGCTATTCGACGCCATGGGGCTTCGCTCATGTACGCAGGTCATTCTCGCCGATCGCGACAGCGCTCGGCTGCCAAGGCTGGTGACGCGGCCGACGATCTGCCCGCGATCTCCGGGCGTCGGGTGCTGAGCGGTGGGCGTGCGCGCCGGTGCGCCGACGCGCACGCCACGCCAACACGGCAGCGCCGATGAGCGCCACCGAGATCCCCGCCTCGTTTCTGTCCTGTCGCGCGGGCGTCTGCGAGCTGCTTGTGGCCGGCGTGCCGATGGCGGAGGTGGAGCGCACGATCGACGCCTACCCGCTGGAGCGCGACCACAAGGACGCGCTGTGGCTGTGGGCGATCGGCCGGCGCGAGCAGCCCCTCCACGTTGGGGCCAATCACCCGATCCTCGACCGCGGCGCCGCACGCTGAGTCGGGTCCTGCAACGAACCTGGAAGGGAGCTGAACATGACTGAGTCCGCTCATCGATCCCCACGACCACCACCACAGGCACCCGGCCGCGCCGGCGGGTTGCCGGGCATCGCCCGTGACGAGCTCGCCAAGCTGCGCGGCAAGAGCCTTGGTGCCTGCGCGCGGTGCGGCAAGCCGGTGTTCTTGGCGCAGAGCTTCACGCGCTTTGGGGGACACACCGCTCACGTCCGCTGCCCGATCAATACGCCCGCCACCACGCCGTTACCGCTGTCTGTCGACGGCGTGCTCGCGCGCCACCTCACGACGCGAGACCGGTTGGCCGGCGCCGTGGACGACCCACTGACCGACCGCCAGACGATGGCCGACGACGTCGCGGCCGACACCAGTGACCTGGACGCTGCGCGCAGCGCGCCGGCGAACACCAGCGCCGCCACCGGCCGTCCGGGCGCGACCGGCCAGCTTCAACGGGTGCATGGGCGCGCCCGCAGCGCCCGCGCACGCGAGCTCGCAGGTCAGCAGCGTGATCTGGCGGCGGGCGCGCGCGACCGGGCCGCCGACGAGCGCGACGTGCAGGCGCAGGCCCGCGACGCGCTGTCAGACAGGCTGCGTGAGGTCGCGGGGCAGGCGCGTGTCTCAAGCGGCCGCGACGTCATCCTGCGCGCCGCGATGGATCGCGAGCGCGCGCTAGACGACCGCGCGCACGCCGCTGAGCAACGCGCCCAGGCCGCGCTGGATCGTGAACACGCGGCACGCGACAGGCTGCTGTGCGCGGCTGATCGCGCTGCAGCGATCAGCATGGAGCAACTCACTGACAACGATGACACTGGCGGTGTGCTGGCACGCGCGGCGGGCCTTTCGGCGCTGGCGCGTGAGGTCGATCGCGCGCACCGCACCGACAGCGCGTTGACGGTCGTCTACGTCAACACGGGCGACGCGACCCCCTGCGATGTCGCCCACGCGCTGCTCAGCCGTGTGCGGTCCTACGACCTCGTCATCGCTGTCAGCGCCGACGCGTTCGTCTGCGCACTGACCGGCGCAGCGATCAACACCGCGCTCGCGCGGTTCGCCTCGATCGACCGGACACTCACCGCAACGGGCGTGGCGATCGCGATCGGCTATGCCGAGCTGGCCTCAAGCGACACCCCCGGCAGGCTGGTAGACGGCGCTGTCGCCGACGCGCCCACCACACGCCTCGCCCGCGATCAGCGCGGCGCACCCGGCCACGCGCTCCGCGCGGTGTCTGCCACCATCAACGGGCGGCGGTCGCAGTGAGCCCGCCGAGCCCACCCGATCGGCGCGACCGCGACCGACGGCGACAAGCAACCGCGCCCCCACCTCCGCGGTCGAGCGGTCGCCGCGTGCCCGGCGAACCCCAGGGTGGCGCAGTCGTGCGCCTGAACGCTCGCGCACGCGTCGCCGTGTCGTCAGCGGAGGTCCGACGCGCACGACGCCGCGCGATCGCCGGCGACCGCGCCTGGCAGGAGCGCCTCGCGCGCTACGAGGACGGTGACGTCGTACTCGCCGAGCTGACCGCGGTCGCCGTGATCGAGCGTCCCGACGATGAGTGTTCCCGTCCCTTGGCGTGCTGTCATGAGACCGTCTGGCTTGACCGCCACAGCGCCCGAGACAACGTGAAGGAGCGCCTGCGAAAGATCGCCGCACGTGACTTCAAGACGGTCGGCGATGGGCTGCGCGACCACCACGGCGTCGCTATCGAAGGCACGATCACGGTCGACCTCGAGCTCGAGGCCGACCTCGCGGCCCGGTTTGCGCCGCGCGCCGCCGGCGACCCCGGCGCGTAGGCGACGATGCCCGGCCATACGCCAGACGACGCAGACAACCACAAACGCGCCCCACGCCCCCCGTTCGCGGCCGGCTCGAGCACCGATCGGCCGATCCGACGCGGCGGCGAGCAGACCAGATCCGAGACCGACCAGACTCTGTCGGACACCGACCAGACCAGCGCTGATACTGACCAGACCAGCGCCGATGCAGACCAGTGCCGATGCAGACCAGAGCAGCGCCGACACCGATCAGCTGGCCGCCAACCACGACCAGGCCGCCAGCGACCTGGATCTTGCCGGTGGTGTCGACCCGGCCGCGCACGCGGTTGAGCCGTGACATTCGCCGACGCAGCGCCCGCGAGCGCGAGCAGACCGCGACCGCTCGACTGCAGATCGCCGCGGCGCGCGACGCGACCGCCGCGACGCGCGACCTCGCCGCGCTCGCCCGCGACCAGGCCGCCGACGCCCGCGACCACGCGATGGTCGCGCTGGACAGCATCCACGAGCAGGAGCGCGGTCCGCGAGCACTGACGGGCGCAGACATCTTGATCCGCGCGGCCAAGCAGCGCCGCCGCGCCGCCGAGTACCGCGCGCAGGCCAACCAGCAGCGCGCCATCGCCGCCCAAGACCGCCAGGCCGCCGCCGCCGATCGCGAGCACGCAGGCAGCGAGCGCGCACAAGCCGCCGTCGACCGCGAAGCGCTCGCACACCAGCTCAAGCTCGCCGAAACCGACCCCTTGACCGGCGCGCGCACCCGCGCGGCCGGCCTCGCCGATCTAGAGCACGAACTCGAACGCTGCCGCAGAACCCGCGGGCTCGTCGTCGCCTACGTCGACGTGATCGGCCTCAAAGCCCTCAACGACAGCCAGGGCCACCAGGCGGGCGACGAGTTATTGACCCGCGCCGTCGCACTCATCCGCGGGCACCCGGCGCGATCCGCACCGGCTTCGCGCAGCTCACCCCCAACGAGAGCGCAACCGAACTGATCGCACGAGCCGACAGCGAGCTCGTGCACAGCCGCCACGCTGACCCATGAGCACACCCCCACCCGCAGTCGCACGAGCGCCGACGACCAGGTCATCGCCGCCGTTGGGACTCAGGACGTCGCCGGAGTAGGTCCGGGTGGCGCGCCGGTGCGCGAGGCTTGCCGTGTGCGCGGCGCGGTCGGCGTCTGTGGCGCAGCGCGCGATCGCGCAGCGACAGGCCGCTGCCTGCAGTCCCGGGCACCGCCCGCGGATCACGCTACGCCTGCGTCTCGACCGCTGACCAAAACCCCGACCATCAGATCGACGCGCTGCAACGCGCCGGCGTCGCGCGCGATGACATCTACGTCGACCACGCCAGCGGCGCCAAGGCCAGTCGCCCAGAGCTCGACAACGTGCTACGGCTGCTGCGCGACGGCGACACGCTGAAGATCACGCGGCTGGACCGCCTCGGCCGCTCGGTCCTGCATCTCGTGACCCTCGGCGCCGGGCTGCGCAAGCGCGGCGTCGGCCTGCACGTCATCGAACAGGGCATCGACACCAGCACAGCCGAAGGCCGCGCGATGTTCGGGATGCTCTCCGTGCTCGCCGAGCTGCAGCGCGAGCTCATCGTCGCCAACACCCGCGACGGACTCGCGGCCGCACGCGCCCGCGGCCGCAACGGCGGCCGACGCCCGAAACTCGACGCCGAACAGGTCGCCCTCGCCCAGCAGCTCTACGACGCCGGCGAGAAACCGTCCAGCAGATCGCAGACCTCTTCGGAGTGCCGCGCACCACCGTCGAAGTGGGCAGTAGGTTCACGCTGAGCATGCGTCTCGGCGACGAGCCTCTGACTCGGGATCCGCCCTGCGCACGACAACAGGCGTGGCGCCCGTCACGAGCAATTTATTCTCAAGTCCGGCTTGTACGCTGGCCTCGTGGTTATCGAGTTTCTCTCCGACCATCCCGGGGACGAACTGAGACGGATGAACAGCGAGATCGACGCGCAGCTCCGCGGCATTGAGGGACACCGAGCAGCGACCGAAGATCTGCGGGCGCGTCAGTCGGCATCACGCCGATGGTGGCAGTCCGAATCCGCGCTGCGCATCGAGCCGAGCTGCGCCGCTTCGTGCTGGCGGCTCCAACCATCGACGAGCGGCTGGTGAAGCGCCACGCACAACAGGTAGCCGGGATATCTGGCGAGGAACAGATGACCGATGCGCTGCGCCACCTGTCAGATGAGTGGCCTGTTTCGCGGCTACGCCAATCGGCGCGGAGAGGTCGACCACCTCCTGGTCGGACCCCGCGGGTGTGGGCCGTCGAAGTCAAACGGCGGGGCGTGCGTGTGCATATCGGCGACCACTGGTCGTTCGAGAAGTTCGATCGCTATGGAAATCTGCGCGACAGTGGCGCGCTGGTAGACCGCGGCGGACGTAGCTGGGGGCGGCAGGTGTCGGACGTCGCCGGCGAACTTGAGTGTTTCCTGGCGTCTCGAGGGCAGCCCGTGACCGTGCGCACTGCCGTGGTGCTTCTCCACGAGCGCGGAGAGCTCGGATCGCACCGCGATGTAGGAGTCGACCTCTTCAGCGTGGGTCCGGGTTTCCTCTTAGAGCGTCTCCACGCGGACGAGATCTGCCACAACGCGTCCGGCAGGGATGCCATAGCTCGCCTCGTCAGACGCGACCATGCGTTCCACGCGCAGCGCCGCCGAGGACGCAGCTGAACGGCTCTGCGATGGACGACGAGGTAAGGCTGGCCCCGCGCGCGAGAGTTTCGAAATGCGCGAGAAGCGTGACTGACCCGGCGCATCGGACGTTGGCGGCAAACCCCCCATATACGGGGACTATTCGACAACGCCGACGAGTGGCTGCGCGGCGATCCTCGACGACAGGAGCGCTGCCGGATCCGGAGCGCCCGGTGCGCCCTTCGATCGATCCGTGGGTCCGGATCGGCAATCGTGGAGCTACGCAGACCAGTACCGGGGCGAGCCCGCCGCAGAATGCCGCGCCGATGAGCGCGTCGCAGCAGCCGCTCAGCGCCGGGTGCGCAGCACCCGGCGGTCGTCGGGCAGGCGCTTCGTGAAGCGCGCCTGGTCGAGATGCTCGAGCAGCGCCTCGGCGTACTTGCGCGACGTGCCGAGCTCGTCGCGCAGGCGCGCGAGCGTCACCGCGCCCTCGCTCGCGATGATCGCGCCGACGCGATCGGCGACGACGGCTAGCGCGTCGCGGTGCGCGTAGAGGTCACGGCCGATCCGGACCACGATGCCGGCCTGGATCAGCTTGGGCAGGTGCTCCACGTCGGCGCCCAGCTCCGCGCGCGACAGCGGCTCGTAGCCGGCCGCCAGCAGCCGTGCCGCGAGCTCGATCGCATCCGGCTCGAGCCCCGGCCTCGGCGGCCCGGCCTCGATCCCGTCCGCGCCGGGTGAGGCGGCGGCGACCGGGGGTGCCGCGGGCTCGGCCTTCGGCTCGGGCTCGCCGCGCCGCAGCCGCTCCAGGCGTGCCAGCACCTCCGCGCGCCGACCGTGCCGGCGCGCCCGCGGATCGAGCACCGTGCCGCCGGCGAGCGTGTCGGGCGGCGCGACCGAGCGCACGACGAGCCGGTCGCCCGCGGCGGCGAGCAGCGGCGCCTCGAGGCGCACCTGCCACAGGCCGGCGCCGAGCGCCGCCAGCCGCGCCGCGACCGCCCGCGTGCCGTGATGCACCATGACGCGGCGGCCGTGCAGGGCGTCGCCGAGGTCCAGCGCGGCGTCGATGACCTGCGTCGGGACGAGCTGCGCCGCCGGGTCGGCGAGCGCGTCGCCGCGGTTGACGTCGCGGCGGGCGATCGCGGCGAGGTTGACCGCCACGCGCTGGCCCGCGTGCGCCCGCTCGGCCGGCTCGTCATGCACCTGCAGCGATCGCACCCGGACGGGCCGCTGTGCTGGCAGCAACGTCAGCGTGTCGCCGACCGCCAGCGTGCCCGACCACAGCGTCCCCGTGACGACGGTGCCGGCGCCGTGGATCGTGAACGCCCGATCGATGTGCAGCACCGCCGCACCGTCGCGGCGGCCCTCGCCGCGCGGCGTCACCTGCCCCGCGACGCGCTCCAGCGCGGCCGCGACGGCCGCCACGCCGTCGCCGGTACGCGCCGAGCAGGCGACGATCTCGGCGGCGGGAAACAGCTCGGCGGCCTCCGCCGCGGCTCGCTCCGGGACCGCGCGGTCGGACTTCGTGATCGCGACGACGCCCTGCTCGATCCCGAGTGCCGCAAGCACCTCGGCGTGCTCGAGCGTCTGGGGCATGACGCCGTCGTCGGCGGCGATGACCATCAGGTGGAAGTCGATCCCCGTCGCTCCCGCGACCATCGTCCGCACGAAGCGCTCGTGGCCGGGCACGTCGATGACGGAGATCCGCCTTCCGGAGGGCAGCAGCAGGGGCGCGAACCCGAGCTCGATCGACATGCCGCGCGCCTTCTCCTGCGGGAGGCGGTCGGTGTCGACGCCCGTCAGCGCCTGCACGAGCGCGGTCTTGCCGTGGTCGATGTGGCCCGCGGTCCCGAGCGTCAGGGCCGCGTGCCCCGCTGCGGCGTTCGTCACATCCACTCGGCCTCGGGTGCTCAGAGACCGAGGACGTCTTCGAGGGCTGCGTCGAGCGCCTGGATCTCAGGGGCGCTGAGTCGGCCCACCGAATTGCCGAGGCGGGTCACATCGATCGCCCGCAGCTGCTCGACGAGGACACGCGTCTCCCGGTCGGCGATCGTGATCGTCGGTCGAAACGATCGCGGGGGCGCCGATCGAGACGTGGGAGCTATCAGGACCGTGCTGAGCGCGAGCAGCTCGTCGGCCTGCACGACGACGCCGTAGCGTGCGCCGGCCTGCTCGCGACCTCGCGCCGCCGGAAGGCGCAGCCGGAAGATCTCCCCGCGGACCACTGATCAGTCCGGCGGCCAGTCAGGAGCAAGCGCCTCCATGTCGGCCATGGCCTCTCGCGACGCCGCCAAGTCGCGGTCGTCCAACGCAGCCTCCTGTGCCTCGCGTCGCAGGGCCGACCGACGCCGTCGTCGCGCGGCGGACTCGCGCAAGGCCAGACGAACGGCCGACGAGTCCGAGCCCGCCTCACCGCGCAGCAGCGCGAGGTCGCTTTCGGCAACGTCATCAAGCCGGGCTTGCACCGTGCGCGCCACACCGAAAGTGTACGACATTTCGTACTACGTTGACCATCCCAGGGCGGCGCAGACGACGCGCGCCACCTCGCGCGCCTCGTCGTCGGTCAGCGTGCGCGGGTCGAGCAGCAGCTTCCCGTCGTGGATCCGGCCGACGACCGCCGGGTCGCCGGTGCGGAGCTTCGCCGCGAGCCCGGTCGCGCCGGCCGGGCCGGGGTCGACGGCGACCACCGGCCCGGGCAGCTCGAGCAGCGGCAGCGCCCCGCCGCCGACGCGCGCCGTCGATGCGACGACCGTGCCCCCGGTCGCGTCGGCGAGCTCGTCGGCGCGCGCGCGCAGCGTCGCGTCGTCCGCTTCGAGCATCGCGAGCACCGGCAGCGCGCGCCGCGCGGCGACCGGGTCGCGGTGCAGGGCGAGCGTCGCCTCGAGCGCGGCGAGCGACAGCTTGTCGATCCGCACGGCGCGCGCGAGCGGGTGGCGACGGCACGCCGCGACGGCCTCGCGCGTGCCGACCAGCAGCCCCGCCTGCGGGCCGCCGAGCAGCTTGTCGCCCGAGAACGCCGTCAGCGCGGCGCCGGCGCGGACCGAGCGGCGCACCGGCGGCTCGCCCGCCAGGAGCTCCAGGTCGTCCGTGAGCACGCCGGAGCCGACGTCGTCGATCACGGGCGCGCCGAGCTCGCAGAGCACCTCGATCTCGACCTCCTCCACGAAGCCGAAGCTGCGGAAGTTCGACGGATGGGCGCGCAAGATCGCGCCGATCCGCTCGCCGCCGGCGGCCAGCGCCGACTCGTAGTCGGCGCGGCGCGTGCGGTTCGTCGTGCCGACCTCGACGAGTCGCGTGCCCGCGGCCTCGAGGACCTCCGGAATGCGGAACCCTCCGCCGATCTCGATCAGCTGCCCGCGCGACACGACGGTGTCGCGGCCGCCGGCGAGCGCGGCGCACGCGAGCAGCACCGCCGCCGCGCAGTTGTTGACCGCGATCGCCGCCTGAGCGCCGGTCAGCTCGCGCAGCAGCTCCTCGACGTGGTCGTGGCGCGAGCCGCGCTCGCCGCTGCTCAGGTCGAGCTCGAGGTTCGAGTAGCCGGCCGCGATGCGCGCGACCGCGGCTTGCGCCTCGGCGGCGAGCGGGGCGCGCCCGAGGTTCGTGTGGACGACGACGCCCGTGGCGTTGAGCACACGCCGCAGCTGCGGCCTCAGCCGCGCCCGTGCGCGCGCGACGAGGTCGACCGGCGTGTCGTCGTCGCCCCTAGCGGCGCCGTTGAGCAACTCCTCGCGCCGCGCCTGCAGCTCGGCGCGCGCGACCGACGTCGCCAGCCGGTCGACGGACGGCAGGTCGCGCAGCCGATCGCGGTCGCTCATGGGAGGCGGCGACGGCGCCGAACCCTCGGATGGGGGTGGGAGCACACGTCGAGGCTACCCCGGGATCGGCTGCGCGTCGTGCAGCTCGACGCGGCTGCGCAGCCACCGGACCGCGGTCACGGCCGCCGGCGTCAACCGCAGCGTCTCGGCGTCGAGAACCGGCCCGCGGACGACGAGGCGCGCGATCGCCGCTCCCGCGGTCACCTGCATTCCGGCACGCGAGACGCCGCCGACGACGAGCACGCCGTCGTCCTCGAGCTCGCGCGGATCGAACGTGTCACTGCCGTACACGTAGTCGTCGCCACGGCGGAGGTACTGCCCCGACTCGATGCCGCTGCCTGAGACCTGATCCGGTCCATGCAGGCTGGAGTGCACGATGATCTGAGACAGCGGTGGTCCCTTCACGGGGCGCGACGGGATCTCGCCGGCCGTGCCGGCGAAGCTCGCGAGGTGGGCGGCGGCGGGGGTCTCCGCGGGCGTGTCGGCAAGCCCGAAGTTCAGCAGCGCCGTCGAGTTCTGGAAGCGTGGATTGACCTCGCACGGAAAGACGCGTCCGCGCCCGTCGATGACCAGGTCCACCCCGAAGACGCCGCGGTAGCCAAGCTCGCGCAGGTGGTCGCCGAGCGCCTGCGTCTGTGAGGCGACCTGCGCCAGCACGGACGCCGCGAGCGCGGCGGCGGACGGGTAGTCGTTGCCGCAGAAGCCGAAGCGCAGGTCGCTGCACTCCGGCTCGCCGAGGATCTGCACCGACGGCGCGAACACGGCCGTCCGCCGCGTGCCCACCACGCCGGTCGTGTTCAGCGAGTAGCCGCCACCGACGTACTCCTCGAACAGCCATGGGCCGTCGGCTTGCGGGGCTCCGAGCACGAGCCGATCGGCGTCCGCGTCGTCTGCGACCAGGAACGTGCCGAGCCCGCTGCTGGCGAACGGCGCGCGCGCGACGTAGGGAAACCCGAGCTCGTCGCGGATCGCGGCCAGGCTTTCGCGGTCGACCGGCGCCGTGACGCCCCTGATCGTCGGCATGCCGATGCGGGCGAAGATCTCCTTCGCGCAGCGCTTGTCGTCGAGCCGGCGCCTGAGCCCCGCGCTGATGCTCAGGGACCGCTTGCCCAGCCGATCGGCCGCCGGGCAGCCGGCATACGGCAGCAGCCGCGCGCCGCCACCGCCCGGGAGCTCGTCGGAGAAGGTCTCGATGACGCGGTCCAGGTGCGCGCTCGTCCACTGCTCGCGCAGCTGATCGAGATCCTCGAGGCAGCGCACGTGCAGCCGCGGGTACCTGCGCGCAATCGCATCCGCGTCGATCCCGCCCTCCGCGGCGATCACCGCCGTGGCGCCGGCGACGGCGGCGACGCTCAGGCCGTCGAAGAGCCGGTGGCCCGCGAACACGACGCTCGACGACCCTGAATCGGGCTCAGGGCGACCGGCTGTGTCGGGGGGATTCGCGGGGTTCATCGGGGCTGAGCGCGGCGAGAGAATAGCCAACGAGCGCCGGTCCGTGCAGGTCTTTTGACCGTTCGGTCACGGCGGCGTCGCGGCGCTGTCCACGAGCGGCAGCGAGGTCGTCAGCGAGCTGATGGTCACCGTCCCGAGGGAGCGCTGCGGGCCGTACAGCGGCGAGCTCGCCACGAGCTGCAGGCGCAGACTCGAGGTCGGCCGTACGCGAAGCGCGACGACCTCGAGCGGACGGGTGACCGTGCGCGTCAGCCCGTCGAGCACCACGGGGATCGGGGTCACGAGGCCGCCGACGACGCGCCCCGCGTCCGCATCGACGATCTGGGCGTAGACGAACGTCTCCGGCGTCAGCGGGGCGGAGCCGTGGTATGTCAGCGTCACGGTCGGGGCGCCGACGACGTCCGCCTCGGCCGCCGGCGGCGCGTACGGCACCTCGAGCGCGGCTGTCGAGGGCGTCGCGACGACGTACGGACCGAGCGTCGCGGCGACCGTCGGGATCAGCGTCATCGAGCCGGATCCGGACCCGGCCATCGTGCCGGCCGCAGTCATCGGGTAGTCGGCCGCCGAGCGCCACGTCCCGCCGTCGTCGAGCCACTGCAGCCGTGGACCGGTATCGACCGACGTGTCGCCCTTCAGCCAGCGTCGCAGCCAGTTCAGCCCTGCCTGGGCCAGCACGGCCGGATCCCCGGGCGGCGTCGTGCATGTCCCGTGCCCGCCGCAGTACCACAGCATCTTCGTCGGGACGTTGTTGGCGCGCAGCGCCGTGTAGGTCGCGATCGCCTGATCGAGCCCGAACAGCGTGTCGGGCGTTCCCTGCGTGAGCAGCGTCGGCGCGCGGATCTGGCTCACGAGCGCGCCCGGCCCACGCGACGTCACCCACAGCGTGCTCGCCGGCGACAGCCGTCCGAGCAGGTTGCCCTCCAGGCACAGCGTCCGCAGCGCGGGGTCGATGCTGCTCGGCTGGATGGTCGGCCCGGGCGGGTAGGAGGTCAGCCCGAAGACCTCGCCGTAGACGCACAGCGACAGCCACCAGCCGGCCTTGAACGCGCCGTCCCTCGCGATACCAGGCAGCAGGGAGTTCCAGGCGAGGTCCGGCACGATCGCGTCCAGCCGCTGGTCGATGGCGGCCGCGACGAGCTGGATCCCGCCGCCGTAGCTCGAGCCGGACATGCCCGCACGCGGGTCGCCGGCCGCGTCGAGCTGCGCCTCGGGCTGTGCGGCGATCCAGTCCAGCAGGGCGCTGACGTCGCGGCCCTCGAACGCGGGCGAGTCGAACGTCGCGACGCCGCCCGAGGCGCCGAACCCGCGCGGATCCCAGGTGACGACGTTGAAGCCGTCGTTGCGGAGGTTCGACGTGCCGATCCGATCGCCGAGGTTCGCGTCCGGGGAGGTGTCGCCGACGGTCGCCCAGCCGGGACCGACGAGCACCGTCGGCGCGCGCTTGCCGGGACCCAGGCCGGCCGCCGGATAGAAGTGGGCGGCGATCGCCGTGCCGTCGAACGACGTGACGACGGCGTCGCGGGCCTCGGCGGCGGGCGCGCTACACAGCAGCGTGATCCACGCCGCGCCGGCGACGACGATCCGCCGGCCAGGGCTGCGTCGGCGTCGCGCGGGCATCGGGCTCAGCCACCCGCCGGGGTCGTGGCGTCCACGATCGGCAGCGAGCTCGAGATCGACGTCAGCGTCACCGAGCCGGCGGAGCGCTGCGGCCCGTACGCGGGCGTCGCCGTCACGATCTGCAGGCGTAGGTCGGAGGTCGGGCGCCCGCGCAGCGCGACGGCCTCGAGCCTGCGGGTGACCGTCCGCGTGACGCCGTCGAGCACGACCGGGATCGGCGTGGCCTGATTGCCCGCGACATGCCCCGTCGCGGCATCGACGACCTGCGCGTAGAGGAACGTCGAGACCGCCGGCGCGAAGCCCCGGTAGGTCAGCGTCAGCGTCGGCTCGCCCACGATGTCGCTGTCGGCGGCGGGCGAGGAGTAGCGGCACTCCACCATTCCCAGGACGGGCGAGGGGATCGGGATCCCCGGGGGGACCGTGACCGTCGGCAGCACGGTGAGCCAGCCCGAGCCCGACGCGGTCAGGGCGCCGGCGCCGGCCAGCGGGTAGTCCGGTCCCGTCCGCCAGACGCCGCCGTCGTCGACCCACGTGAACCGCGATCCGGTGTCGATCGTCGCGTCGCGCTTGAGCCAGCGGCGCAGCCAGTTCAGCGCCGCATCGCGGATGACTTGGGTGTCGCCCGTGGGCGTCAGGCAGGTCCCATGGCCGCCGCAGTACCACAGCATCTTCACGGGAACAGCGCTCGCGCGCAGTCGCTCGTAGCTGGTGATCGCCTCGCCGAGGGGGAGGAGCGTGTCGACGGTCCCCTGCATGAGCAGGGTGGGCGCGCGGATCGCGGACACGAGCGTTCCCGGCCCGATGCTCGCCAGCCACTGCGTGGTGGCAGCCGACAGCCTGCCCAGCGCGTTGCCCTCAGCGCACATCGTCAGGAAGCGCGAGTCGACGCTCCCGATCTGTATGCCGGCGGGGCCGCTCACGCCGTCGGTCACGCCGTCGAGGAGCCCGAATCCCACGCCGACGGCGCAGAGCTGCACGAGCCATCCGGCCTTGAACGCGTCGTCGCGCGCGAAGCCGCCGGCGAGCGAGTCCCAGGCGGCATCCGGGACGATCGCGTCCAGCCGCGGCTCGATCGCGGCGGTGATCAGCGCGATCCCACCGCCGTAGCTCGCGCCGGCCATCGCGATGCGCGGATCGCCCGGAGCGTCGAGCAGCGCCTCCGGCTGCGTCGCGACCCAGTCGATCAGCGCTTGGACGTCGCGCGCCTCGAACGCCGGCGAGTCGAACATCGACGTGCCGCCGGAGCCGCCGAAGCCACGCGGGTCCCATGTCAGGACGTTGTAGCCCTCGGTGCGATAGTCACCCTGCCCGAGCCGAACCCCCAAGCCCGCGTCCGGCGTGTTCGCACCGCGGGCCCCGTAGCCGGAGCCGAGGAGCACGGTCGGCGCCCGCTCCCCCGCGGACAACCCGGCCGGGGAGTAGAAGTGCACGACGATCGGCGTGCCGTCAAACGAAGTGACGACGGCGTCGCGGGCCTGGGCGGTCGAGCAGCACAGCAGCCCGATCCAGAGTGCGTTCGCGACGACAATCACTACAACCCGGCGCACGGTCAGGCGACCGTACACCGTGGCGGCGTCGGCCCTGGGCATTTAATGGTCAACTTCACCCTTGCGGGGGGCCGCCGTCACTCGGACGGAACGGCGAAGGAGTCGAACCTTCCAGCGCGGTTAGCCACGCCCCGCCGGTTTTGAAGACCGGATGGGCCACCGGGCCCGGGCCGCTCCAGGCTGACGCAGCCCGTGCCCGGCGATCATCGCACCGTGATCGCTCCCGGCTCACCGTCGACGATCTCGCCGACGATCGGGCCCGGCAGCGACGACGCGGACTCGGGCGCAATCGCGATCAGCAACCCGCCGGAGGTCGTCGCATCGCATACGAGGCTGCGCCGTGCTTCCGCGACGTCGGGGCCGAAGGTCGTGAACGTCTCCGCGTAGTCGCGGTTGCGCCGGCTTCCGCCCGAGACGCCGCCGCCGTTGTCGAGCAGATCCAGCACGCCGTCGATCGCCGGCACGGCCGACGCATCGATGACCGCCGCGACGCCGCTCGCGCGTCCGAGCGAGTGCAGATGGCCGAGCAGCCCGAAGCCCGTGACGTCCGTCATCGCGTGCGCCTTCGCCGCGCGCGCCGCAGCCGAGGCCTTGTCGTTGAGCGCGGTCATCGTCTCGACGGCCCGTGCGAGGAGGTCGTCGTCGCGCACGCCGCGCTTGCGCGCCGTCGTGATCGCGCCGACCCCGAGTGGCTTCGTCAGGACGAGCACATCACCGGGCCGCGCCCCCGCGTTGGAGATGAGCTCATCGGGATGGACCGTGCCGTTGACCGACATCCCGTACTTCGGCTCGGGATCGTCGATCGAGTGCCCGCCGACGACCGCGATTCCAGCCGCCGCGGCGACATCCGCACCCCCGCGCAGGATCTCACGCAGGATGTCCGGGCCGAGCTGCTCGAGCGGGAACGCGACGACGTTCATCGCCGCCAGCGGCACCCCGCCCATCGCATAGACGTCCGACAGCGCGTTCGCCGCCGCGATCCGCCCGAAGTCATAGGGGTCGTCGACGATCGGCGTGAAGAAGTCGATCGTCATCACGAGTGCGATCTCGTCGGTCAGCTTGAACACCGCCGCGTCGTCGGCGGTGTTGGAGCCGACGAGCAGCCGCGGCTCCTCGAACGACGGCAGCCCACGGACGATCGGCAGCAACGCCGCCGCCGGCAGCTTGCATCCGCAACCCGCGCCGTGCGAGAGCGACGTCAGCGCGACAGGTGCCGTGCCATGCGGCTTGATCACGGGCGTGACCCTATCGCGCGTCGAGTCTCGCTCAGGCCGGCTGGTCTTCCCACGCCGGAAGCCACAGCTCGAAGCAGCCGCCGCTTGGGACAAGAGGTGCCTCCAGGCCGCCGCACATCCGTTCTGCGAGCCCGCGGGCGATCGCCAAGCCGAGCCCGAAGCCGGGGTGCGCATGGCCGGCGTCGCCGCGCTCGAAGCGCTCGAAGACGTGTTCACGATCGTCGACGGAGAGCCCGCGGCCCTCGTCCGTGACCCGCACGACGACGCGCTCGTCCGCGCGGCGGATCTCGATCTGCACCGTGCCGGCGCCGTAGGCACGCGCATTGTCGAGCAGCACGAGCAAGATCCGCAGGACCGCCGCGGGGTCGGCGAGCGCATACTGCGGCGCGGCGCCGGTGATCTGAAGCGCGCGGCCGTCCGCGGCGAGCCGCTCGGCGGCGTCACGGCGCACCATGGCGGCCGCCTCGAAGAGCTCGATCGGCTCGGCGGCGAGCGGCGCCTCGCCGTCGATGCGGTTGAGGTCGAGCAGGTCGGTGGCGAGCCCGACGAGGCGGTGCGTCTGCTCAAGCGCCGACCCGGCGCGAGCCTCGAGCCGGAGCAGACCGGTCGCGCCGTCTCCCGGAGCACGCAGATCCTCCTGCATGAGCTCGAGCGTGGCCTGCAGCGTGGCGAGCGGCGTGCGCAGCTCATGCGACGCGGTCGCAACGAATGCCTGGCGCGCCGCCTCCTCGCCGACGAGCCGCGAGCGCATCGTCTCGAGCGCACCGGCCACCTCGCCAACCTCGTCGCGCCGTCCCACGGTCACGTTGTGACGCAGGCCCTCGCTGCCGAGCGCACGCGCGTCATCGCGCAGCCGGCGTAGCTGGCGCAGGAGGCCGCGGCTCAGGGCCAGGGCGAGCGCGAGCGCGACGACGCCGCCGACGCCGAGCGCGAGCGGCAGCGCGTTGCGGACCGCGTCCACCGCCGCGTGCGTGTCGTTGAGCGGCTTGCGCAGAATCAGGGTCAGCCGCTCGCCGCCCGGTCGCTCGACACCGGTCTCGACGATCGCGGTGCCGTCGATGACGCCCTCGCGGACATCGGCGACCCGTGCCAATCCCAGGTCGGGGAGGCGGTCCAGGCTCGCCGCGGGGGCCGTGTCGCGGTCCACGTCGGTATCGGCGATCGGCGCGCCCTCCTGCGTGAGCAGCTCGACACGTCCACCGGTGCGCCGCTGCAGACCGGCGACGAGCGCCCGGGCGCTCGGCGACCCCTGCTTGAGCCTGTCGCCGGGCAGTCCGCGGATCCCGAAGCGCGCGGTGCGTGCGAGCACGCGCAGCTCGTTGAGGCGATCGCGTTCGAGGCGGTGGTCCAGCGGCGGCACGAGCGTGGCGGTCGAGCCCGCCACCGTGGCGAGGCTCGTGGCGAGTAGCGCGAGGATGAGGCGTGCGCGCAGACCACGCGGCCAGCGCATGTCACTGACCGAGCCGGTAGCCGGCCCCGCGCACCGTCACGATCGCGCCCGCGTCGCCGCCGGCCGCGGCGACCTTCTCGCGCAGGTGGTGGACGTGTACGTCGACCGCACGCGGATCGCGGTACGCGTCGTCACCGAAGATCGCACGCACGAGCTCCCACCGCGAGCGCACGTTGCCGGCTGCGACGAGCAGCGCCTCGAGCACGGCGAACTCCGACGGGGTCAGCCCGAGCGAGGTGCTGCCGACACGCGCCACGCGCGCGCCCTGGTCGAGCTCCAGCGAGCCCGCGCGCAGGACGCCGGTGTCGACGCGCGGGCCGACGCGGCGCAGGGCGGCTCGCACGCGACTGCGCATCTCGGCCACCCCGACGGGCTTGACGAGGTAGTCGTCGGCGCCCGCCTCGAGCGCCAGGATGACGTCGGTCTCGGCGTCCCGAGCGGTGAGCATCATCACGTACAGCTCGGTGTCGACGCGGCGCAGGCGGCGGCATATCTCGATGCCGTCGAGGCCGGGGCCAAGCGCGATGTCGAGGATCAGCAGATCCGGCGTGTGGTCGGCCAGGACGCCGAGCGCCGTCTCGGCGTCACCGGTTCCGCTGACGTCGTGCCCGTCGGCCGCCAGCGCGTCCGCGATCACCGCGCGCAGGTCGTCGTCGTCTTCGACGAGCAGGATCCGGACTGCCATCGCAGATGCAGCGTAGCTCCGCAGTCGCTCGCCAACGCCATCCCAACAAAGCCCCAGCGACGGGCCAATCGGCGTTTGAGTACCCGCTCAGGACCGCAGCCGACGATCGTGTGCCTCTCCACCGGAAGGCCGCACTCATGATCCCGTCGCCCGCCAGTCCGATCGCGCCCGGCGCCCTCGAAGAGAACCCGCCCACCCCGCACTTCGTGGCGCCCGAGCTTCGCCTTCCGGGCCTGACCGTGGTGCTGCCGTGTCTCAACGAGGAGGACAACGTCGCGCAGGCGGTCGCGGAGGCGCTGGCGGCCGGCGGGCGCTGCGCGCGCACGGTCGACGTCGTCGTGGTCGACGACGGCTCCCACGACGGGACCCGTGCCGCCGCCGCGCTGCTGGCCTCCCTCGATCCCCGAGTCCGCGTCGTCGCACACGACCGCAATCGCGGCTACGGCGCGGCGCTGCGCAGCGGGATCGCGGCGTCGCGCAAGCCGTGGGTGCTGCTGACCGACGCCGATCTGCAGTTCGACCTCGAGCAGCTCGACACGATGCTCGACGTCGCGCGCAGCAGCGACCTCGTCGCCGGCTTCCGGATCAAGCGCCGCGATCGCTGGGCGCGTCGCGCGGCGGCGCGCGCGTGGAACCTGCTGATGCGGCGGACGTTCCCGATCGGCGTCCGCGACGTCGACTGCGCGTTCAAGCTCGTTCGCGGCCCCGCACTGCGCGCGCTGCCGCTGCGCAGCGACGGCGCGATGATCTCGACCGAGCTGCTCACGTACGCGCGACTCGAGGGGTGGCGCGTCACCGAGGTCGGCGTGCAGCACCGGCCGCGGTGCGCGGGCGAGGCGACCGGCGCGAACGCCGCGGTCGTCCTGCGCGCCTTCGCCGAGCGCCGTGCGCTGGCGCGCTCGCTCGCGGCCGCCGAGGCCGCGCAGCGCCGTCCGCGCGGCGCTCGCGTGACGCGCGAACCGCAGCACCACCCGATCGGTCGATGAGCCTGGCCGTCGCGGCGCCATCGCGACCGGCGATCGAGCGTGCGCGGCGGCCGGCTTGGCGCGCGGCGCGGCCGCGCCGGCGGGTGCCCGGCTGGGTCGCGCCGGGCCTCGTCGTCGCGCTCGCCGGGTTGCTGCGCGGCGCTGGGCTCGGTGGGATGCGCGACAACTCGTTCTACGACGCCGCTGTGCGGAGCATGGGGAGCTCCTGGCATGCCTTCGTGACCGGCGCGATCGACCCTTCGGCGACGGTCTCGGTCGACAAGCCGCCGGTCGACCTGTGGCTGCAGGTCGCGTCGACACGGCTGCTCGGATTCGGCAACGTTGGCCTGCACCTGCCCGAGGCGCTCGGCGGCACGCTTGCGGTGCTCGCCCTGTTCGACCTGCTGCGCGTCCTGTTCGACCGCCGGGCCGCGCTCGCGGGGGCGCTCGCGCTCGCCGTCATGCCGATCGCGGTCATCACGTCGCGCAGCGACACCATGGACTCGCTCATGGCGGCGCTCGTCGTCGCCGCCGCGGCGCTCGTCGCACGGGCCGCGCGCGACGACCGGCCGATGCTGCTCGTCGGCGCGGGTGCCGTCCTCGGGCTCGCGTTCGAGGTCAAGCTCTTCGAAGCGCTCGTCGCGGCGCCGGCGCTCGTGCTGCTGTGGGTGCGGGGGTCTTCGCTCGCGGGCCGTGCGCGGGCGATCGCGCTCGGGGGAGCGAGCGCGGCATTCATCGTCGTCGCGCTCGCGTGGTTGATCGCGCTGGCGGTCCTCGCCGGCCCGCAACGACCCTGGGCGTTCGGGTCGACGAACGGCTCGGCGTGGAACGCGACGTTCGTCTACGACGGCGTCGACCGCGTGACCGGCGTCCCGCACCCGGCGCAGCCGGTGGCCCCGCCGGCTGCGGCGCAACGGCGGCCGCCGGTCGCGATGCGACACGAGCTCGCCATCCGTGCACGCGAGCGTGCGGGCGCGCTGCGCGGCCGGCCGGCGGGGCCGAGCCCGTGGCGGCTGTTCGTGGCCGCCGATCACGTCGGCGCTCGGGTCGGACTGGAGCTCGGGCTCGCGTTGCTGGCGCTGGCGGCGGCGCTGCTCGCGCGCGCCGGCCGCGGCCTCGACCGGATCGGCCACGCCGGCGCCGGGGCGCTGCTGGCCTGGTTGCTGACCGGGGTCGTCCTGTTCAGCGCACAGTCGTCGCTGAAGCCGCGCTACCTCGAGGCGGTCGACCCCGCGATCGCGGCGGTCCTCGGCGTGGCGGTCGTACTCGCTTGCGGCTCGATGACGCGCCGCTCGTGGCGCCTGGAGGGCGCGCTCGCGCGGCGTCTCGTGACGCCGGTCGTCCTCGTCGCGGTGCTCGCCGCCCCCGCCGCCGTCAGCGTCGCCGGGGTCGCGGGCCGCGCCGAGGACGCCGGCGCGCCCGGCGCGCTCGCCAGCTCGCGGCTGACGGCGCTTGCCGGCTACGCGCGGACGCACCGCGACGGTGCGCGCTACGCGCTTGCGGCGATCTCCGTCGGCGCCGCCGCGTCACTCGTCGCACGGACCGGTGAGCCGGTCCGCGTGCTCGCGGCCAACGATGCCCGTCCCCTCGTCAGCGTCCCCGAGCTGCGCCGCGAGGTCGCGCGCGGCGACATCCGGACGGCGCTCCTCGGCGCCCCGTGCGCGCCGCTGTCGACGGACCTCAGGACGGGCTGCTCGCCGCTGGCGAGGTGGGTGCGCGCACACGGGACCGACGTCAGCGGTGCGGCCGGCCAGGCGCACGCCGGCACCGTCTACGCGTTCGACCCGGTACTCGCTCAGCGGCGGTAGGAGGACAGAAACGCCCACGTCTGCGCGGTCGACGAGAACCCGCTGCGGCCGCTGACGTCGTTCGCGCCCGGCCACCCGTGCTCGGCGTCGTGGATCCGCTCATGGACGACGGCGGTCGCGCCGCGGCACGGCGACCAGCGCAGCTCGTCGACGCCGGGCTTCGGCGAGCGGCGCAGCGCGGCCCCGCGACAGCCGTCGAGCCGTAGCCACTGAGCGAGGAAGCGTGGCACCGCGCCGAAGCCGGACGCGCCCTTGCCGGCGTAGGGCACGACCTGATCGTCGGTCCCGTGAATCTCCATGATCGCCACAGGCCGCGAGGGGTGGCAGTCGGGCAGGCTGCCGTAGCCACCGGCGACCGGCGCCGCCGCACTGACGAGGTCGGAGGCGTCGCATGCCATCCGCGCGCTCATCCCGCCGCCGTTGGAGACGCCGGTCACCCCGACCCGTCTCGGATCCGCACACGTCGCCTTCAGCGCGGCGCCGATGACGCTGCGCAGGTATGCGACGTCGTCGGGCTTGCCCGCCGCCGTGCCGGAGATGTTCCAGGACGGACGCACGCCGGTCGCGGTCGGGTAGGCGACGTTGAAGCGCCGCTGATCGGCGAGCTTCGAGTAGCCGGTGTAACGGGCGAAGTCCCTGGCTGTCTCGCCGGTCCCCGGGAGCGCGAGCACGAGCGGCCGGCCCGCGCCGCCGGGCGCCGGGATGTGCAGGACGACCGGCGTGCGGCCGTCGATGGCTGCGATCCGCGGCGTGCCCGCCGCGAGCGGTGCGCACGCGACGTTTGCGCCCGTCCCGTGATCGGCGGGCTGCGGGAGCGCATCGGTGCATGCGACGACGAGGGCGCAGGTCGACAGCGTGACGAGCACACCGCCCAGCACCCGCGAGCGACGTATCACGCGGGCGTCGGCGCTTGCTCGCCCGCGCTCGCGCCGGCGCTGGCGCGAAAGACGAGGGCCCGCATGAGGCCGTACGTCAGGCCGGTCACCAGTGGGAGGATCACGAGCTCGGCCGGCAGATGCGCCAGGCGCAGGCCGTGCTGGGCGCCGAGCACGCCGAGCGCGCTGATCGCGCTGCCGTTGCCCTGCACCGCGACGTAGCGCAGCCGTGTCGCGGTGCCGCCGGTCGCGCGGTCGGCGAACGTCCAGCGCGTGTTCCAGTGGTAGCCGTTGACGGCGCCGGCGGCGAACGCGAGTGCGGACGCGACCCAGCCGGGGCAACCGGCGCCGACGAGCAGGGCGAAGACCCCGAGCGTGATCGCCGTGTTCGACGCCCCGACGCCACAGAAGCGCACGATCCGCGTGAGCTCGGGCACCAGCCGCGGCGACAGCGAGGGTGAACGGATGTGGGCGGACCCGGTGCTCATCGGACGAGCCGCCGGAACTCGACATGGTTCGCGAGCCCGGTGGCGGATCGCGTCGGGAAGTAGCCGGCCGAATGCAAGATGCCGGGCAGCGTCGGCAGGCCGCCGATCGTCAGCCAGCACGTCGCCACGACCGTCAACGGGATGACCGCGCGCGGGCGGGCAAAGGCGAGGAACGGCAGCGCCCAGATGAGGTACCAGGGCATGACCCAGGCGAGCGTGAGGACCGTGCAGAAGAGCACCGCCGCGAGGGCTCCCAGCGCGCGCTCACGGCGCAGGCCGACCGCGACCGTCGCGGTGATCGTGACCGCGACGAGCGCCGCGCTCGCGATCATCCGCACGACGTGGTCGGCGCCACCGCGACCGGCCGCCAGCCCCAGCAGGTTGGGCAGGCTGAGCGGGTTCACGATCGCCGACTGGCTCGCGATCGCCGGCAGCGCGCCGCCGTAGGCGAGCAGATCGATCGCCCCGAGCGCCACCGCCGCGGCGCCCGCGCCGGCGATCGCGCGCCACCGCCGGTCCGCCCCGAGGACGACCACGCCGACGACGACCGCGAAGGACGGCTTGATGCCCGTGGCAGCAACGGCGAGCGCGCCCGCGAGCGGGGCCACCCACGCGGGCGCGTCGTCGTCGCGTTCGCGGACGAGGCACCACGCCGCCCCCAGCAGGCACGCCATCGCCGGCATGTCCTGGTGCAGGCCGCCGACCTCGGCGATCAGCAGCAGCGGGCTGAGGCCCACGGCGGCGATCACGCGCCGCCGCGAGCCGCCGATCCGGCCTGCGATGTTCGCCGCCAGCGCGATCGTCGCGAGGCTCGATCCGATCACGACGACCTTCCACGCCCACAGCCAGCCATGCACGCCGAAGACGCCGAGCCCCTCCGTTGTGAGCGTGAACAGGGGGCCGTACGGGCTGCGCAGGTGATGCCAGTTCGTCAGCGCGAACAGCGGGTCGTGCGGTACCTGTGCGGGGATGTCGCGGTACGGGTTGAGGCCGTGTATTGCCGCCATGCGCCCGTACAGCTGGTAGTTGAAGACGTCGGTCAGGGGCAGCGGAGGGGCGAGCAACAGCGCCGCGTGGGCGGCGACGACCGCGCCCCAGAGCGCCCGTACCGGCAGGCGGTGGGCGGTGATCCAGGCGACCAGCCAGCCCGCGCCGACGAGCCCCAGGACCACGAGCAGGTCGCGGTGCAGCACGCGGGGCGCGCCGGTCACGTCAAGTAGTCCCCGCAGCGGCCCGAGCGTCCAATTCCCTACGGCGGCGCCCGCCCGTGCGGCCGGCGGCGACAGCACCGATGCCCGGCCGGCGGCCGCCAGCACGAGCCAGCCGAGCGGCACGAGGACGGCGGTCAGCGCGAGCGCCGGCAGGGCGCCGCGGCCGATGCGCGCGGTGACGCGATGCCCGCTGGAGCGCGCCGGGCCGAACGTGAGCGCTTGTGCCACGGACGTCATCGTGCGGGCCGCGCAACAAGCCACGCACAAGGCCGCGTTCGGCCTCTGTTGGGTTCTCTTTCGGATCGGGTTGAGTCGCCGCTGAGGCCCAGCGGGGGTGCGATCCGGTGGCATATTGGACCGATGTGGAGGTCGGCAAAGCTCGTTGCGGTCGGCGTCGTGGCCGCGGGCCTGGTGGCCTGCGGTGCCACGCGTGGTGGCCGCCCGTCGGTGGTCGCGGCGGTCGCCCAGCCGAGCCTGGGCTCGTCGCTTGCGGGGCGCTGCGCTGACGTCGCGCGCAACGAGCTCGCGGACGTCGCGCGTCGCATCTACGGGCAGGTCGCGGGCGGCCGCGGTGTCGTCAGCGCCGTCAAGCGGCTGCACCGCACGACCGCGCTCGCGACGGCGGTCGCCGGCGGCGATCGCCGCGCGGTGAGGGCGGTGTTCCTGCCGATCCGCCACCAGATCGTCCGGATCGAGCTGTTCCGCGGCTCGCGGCTGATCTACAGCTTCGGCCGCAAGCCGTCCTTCGCCCCGATCCGCGGCGCGCTCGACGACGCGCGCGGCGACGCCGTCGGGCGCTTCGTGCTCGCCGTCACCGATCGCCGGGCGTACGCCGCGCTGGTCCAGCGCTTGACCGGGGCAGCGGTCGTCTTCCGGGCCGGCTCCGGTGTGCCCGCGCGCGTCGGCGCTCGGACGATCTCGCTGCCGACGACGAGCTATCCGTCCGGCGCGATGCGGATAGAGGTGCGGATGCCGGTGCCGCCGCCGTCGCTGTGCGGCACGACCGCGCAGGAGACGCGGGCGAACACGATCAGCTGGGTCGGGCGACGCCTGGCGCGTGCCGAGCGCCACAGCGCCGGCGTCGCGTTCACCCTGCGCCACGTCGCGCTCGACCCGGCGTTTCGCCGCGCAACCGCGGCGAACGATCGGCACGCCATCCGCACCGCGATCATCGACGACTTCTTCCGCGACCACTCGCTGCACGTCGTGCGCGTTCGCGTCGTGCGACACCACAGGCTCGTCTACGACCTCGGCGGCCCGTACGCGCTCCAGCCGGCGAGCGGCGTCGTGCGCAGCCCCGACGGGACGACCGCGGCGAGGTTCTCACTCGCCGTCCAGGACGACACCGGCTACATCAAGCTCATGCACCGCTTCACCGGCGCCGCCGTCCAGCTCGTCTCGCCGCTCGGCAAGGTCCCCGGCTCGACGCTGGAGCCCGGCCCCCGCCGGATCCCGAGCCACGGGGAGGTGAGGTACCGCGGGCGGCGCTACCTCGCGAACTCGTTCGACGCGACCGCGTTCCCGTTCGGCAAGCTGCGCATCTCCCTGCTCGTGCCGCTCGCCTGAATCGTGAGCGCGGGCCCGCGACACCGACGAGAGTGCCGCCCGCATGCTGGTCGACTGCGCGGCGCTGTGTCTACGCCCCGCTCGCCGCCGCATCGGGCTGGGCGCCGAGATCCCGGTTCTCGGGCACGAACTGGCTCGCGATGAACGTCGCGCCGGCCGGGTCGGCGAGAACGGCCATCCGGACCCAAGGGGCATCGAACGGCGCGACGAGCACCGTGCCGCCGAGCTCGGTGGCCTTCGTAGTCGTGGCGTCTGCGTCGTCGACGCCGAAGGTCACGCTCCAGTGCGCCGGGATGTCGGGCTGGTCGTCGCCGAGCGGCGTGATGTTCGCCACGACGTCCTCGAAGCCGGTCGGACCACCGAACTCGGCCAGCTGCTCGCGCAGGCCGGGAGTGCGCTCCTCGAGATGGTCGCCGTAGCCGGCCAGCGTCCACATCTCGGCGCCGCCGACGTCGAGCGTGGTCCACCCGAACACCGCGCCGTAGAACGCCTTCGCGCCGTCCACATCGCGGGTGTTGAGCCCGTTGAAGATCAAGGCACCGGCCTCGTTGACGACCTGCGCGCCCTTGTGCGCCTTCGCCTCCCAGACGCTGAACACGGCGCCCTCGAGATCGGCGCACACCGCCATCCGCCCCGCATCCTCGACATCGAACGGCGCCTTCAGCGTCGTGCCACCGGCGGCAACGACCTTTGCAACGGTCTCGTCGGCGCTCACGACGTCGATGTACGTGTTCCACGTCGCCATCGGCGGCGCGCCGTCGGGAATCGATGAGACGGCGGCGACGCTGGCGCCGCGGATCTGTCCCACGAGGTACGTCCCCGCCGACTCGGGCGCCATCACGTCCCTGACCTCCCAGCCGAAGAGGCCGCTGTAGAACGCGGCCGCCGCCTCGGGATCCGGCTGGCAAGTGTCGACCCAGCACGGGACGCCGGGGATGTATCCGTCTCGCTCGGGCATGGCTGCTCCTCCGTGTTCGTTGTCCGCTCGTCGCAGCGTACGAACGGCTTAGGTCACATTCTGACCGCAACCAACAAGGGTCAGGAAGCTTCAACCGGTCCTGTGCGGCGCGTCGGGATGTGCGTTCCGTTGCCGCGCCGGCTGGAGTGCATGTCCTAGGTCCACGCCATATGGCAGGATCCGCCGATGAGCGCGGAGGCCCGTCTGACTCGGATTGTCCACGAGGTGCGTGAGCTCGACCTCGGCGACGCCACGAGCTACGAGGGCGGTCACCTCACCGTCGGCGAGGAGAGCGTGCTCGAGTTGGTCCGCGATCCCGCGTTCGCCGAGGTCCGGCTGGGCGTCGCCTCGCCGGGCGACTCCGTGCGGATCGTCGGCGTGCTCGATGCTGTCCAGCCCTGCTCCAAGGGACCTGGCGGGGGCGGCGTGTTCCCGGGGCTGTTGGGGGTCGCGATGCCCGTCGGGCGTGGGACCACGCATGTGCTGCGCGGCGCCGCCGTGATGGCCGCAGGGTTCCTGCCGCGCGCGCAGGAGGCGGTCATCGACATGTCCGGGCCGGCCGCGCCGATGTCGCCGCTCGCCGCGACGCACAACCTCGTCATCGAGTGGACGCCCGCCGAGAACGCGGACTGGGTGGACGTCGACGTGGCCCTGCGCAAGGGGCTCGTCAGGGTGGCGGCCCATCTCGCCGAGGCGGCTCTCGACGCCGAACCTGACGCCGTGGAGGAGCTGCACGAGCCCGGGTCATCCGAGAGCGGAAAGCCCCGCGTCGGGGTCATCCTCAACCTCCAGACCCAGGGCAAGTTCAAGGACGTCTTCGTCTACGGGCGCAGCCTCTCCGGTGGGCTGCCGACCGTGATCTCCCCCTCAGAGCTCGACGACGGCGCCGTCGTCAGCGGGCAGTTCGGGCATCCCTCGCTGAAGAACCCCACCTACCTGCACCAGACCCATCCCGTCGTGGCCGCCCTGCGCGCCTCGGACGAGCTCGAGCTGGCGGCGCTCATCCTCTGCCCCGAGCCGGTCAACCAGGCGGACAAGGAGCTCATCTCCGCACACACCGCGCGGCTGTGCAAGCAACTCGACCTCGACGCGGCGATCGCGACCAAGGAGGGCGGCGGCAACGCCGACGCCGACGTATCGCTCAAGATGGACCGCCTCGAGGAGGAGGGGATCATGGCCATCGGCATCCTCGCCGAGATGGCCGGGCGCGACGGGACGGGGCCGCCGCTCGTCGTCCCGCCGGCCAAGGCCACGGCCCTCATCAGCACCGGCAACTACGATGAGCGGATGACCCTACCCGCGGTGCAGCGCGCGCTGGGCCGCCCACAGATCGCCCTGCTCGACCAGGACTCCACCGACGAGATCGAGCTGCCGGTCGCCGCGATCTACTGCGCACAGAGCACCCTCGGCTGGGGCCGACTCACGTGCGCGGACCCGGTCACCGCCTGATGAAGATCGTCCACTACGTCAACCAGTTCTTCGCCGGCATGGGCGGCGAGGACTCCGCGGGCACGGGGCCGGAGCTGCGCGACGGCGCCACGGGGCCCGGGCGCAAGCTCGCGTCGCTGCTCGGCGACGAACACGAGATCGTCGGCACCGCGCTCTGCGGCGACGACTACGCCGCTTCGCACCCCGAGTTCGCCGCCGAGCTCGTCAAGCAGGCGAAGGAGCGCGGGGCCGAGATGATCGTTGCCGGCCCCTCCTTCACGAGCGGGCGCTACGGCATGGCGTGTGCGCGGATCGCGCTCGCGGCGAGCGAGGCGGGGCTGATCGGACTGGCCTCGATGCACCCCGAGAACCCCGGCCTCGGCGAGGCCGCCGGCGCGGCCGTCGTCGAAAGCGGTCTGACCGCGCGTCAGATGAAGGACTCGCTCGAACGCTTCGCCGCGGCCACGCTCAAGATGGCCTCCGGGGAGGAGCTCACCGCAGGCGACGGGCGCATCGGCGCCGTCGCGCGGATCAACCGCTTCGCACAGCACAACGCGGCCGAGCGCGCGGTCGCGCTCGTGCTGACGCGCCTCGCCGGCGACCTCGAGGCGACCGAGATCCCGCTACCCGACTTCGACCAGGTGACGCCCGCCGCGCCGATCGCCGACGCGACGCAGGCACTGTTCGCGCTGGTGACAGAGGGCGGCTTCGTGCCCTTCGGCAACCCCGACCGGCTGGAGTCCGCGCGCGCCACCAAGTGGGTGCGCTACTCGCTCGACGGCCTCGACTCGGCCGACGAAGGCGAGTTCATGTCGGTGCACGGCGGCTTCTCGACGCAGTGGGCGAACGCCGACCCCAACCGCATCCTGCCGCTCGACATCGCCCGCATCATGGAGCAGGAAGGCGCGATCGGGCGGCTGCACGGCGAGGTCCTCGCGACGACGGGCAACGGCACCACGGTCGCCGACGCGCGCCGCTTCGGGATGGAGTGGGCCGCCGAGCTGCGCCAGCAGAACATCCAGGCCGTGATCCTCACCGCCACCTGAGGAACCGGAACGCGTTGCGGGTCAACGCTTACGAAGGAACTGGAGCGAGCAGGGATCCCCACGGCGCTGCTGTGCAACCTCGTCTCGATCGCCAAGCGCGTCGGCGCGCCGCGGATCGTGCCGACGCGCGGCATCCCGTTCCCGACCGGAGATCCGGAGCTCGGACCCGAGGCGGAACGCGCGTGGCGCCGCCAACTGCTCGAGCGCGCGCTGCACGCCGTCTCGACATCGGTCACGCAACCAACGGTGTTCGACGGCGATCCGGTTCGGTGATCGGAGCGCCGGCAGCGCGAACGGGCCGGCGACGCCGGGACCATCCATAGGGCGCCAACATTGTTTGTCGCCGCATTGATAGAATCCAACCCACATGACTGACCCCGTGATCTCCGCCGCCAGCGCGGCGCTCGTCCACGTCCCCGGACTTTGCCGCCACGGCTCCAAGCCGTCTCGCGAGCTGCCGAAGAACCCCGAGGTGCAGGCGCGGTTTTTGGCCTCGCTGCGCACCTTCGAGCAGGCGGTGGCCTACGGGCCCCACCAGGCCTACCTCGGCGCCATCCACCCGCGCGACCTGCCGGCCCGTCCGTGGGTCGATGCCGCGCCCAACGGCGAGGGCCGCTTCGCGGGGGTCGGCGAGCTCATGCCCGAGGACGAGTTCCTCGGCCTGCTGGCGGCGGTCGACGACTTCGGCCTCGTCAGGCTCGGCACGGCGGAAGCGCAGGCGATCTCCGACAAGCTCGCCCGCCACCCGCTCGCCGAGCACTTCGACCTCGAGAAGGTGGCCGCCGCGGCCGGCGATGCCGAAGCGGTCGCCGCCGAGCCGGGTGCGATGCAGCTGCACCTGGGCGCCGATCATCTGGCGGCGGCGGTCCGCCGCGCCCACGAGAACGACGCCGCCCTGACCGCCGACGTGTTCCTCGAGAACCTCGCGGGCAAGGCCAGCGCGACGCTCGCGCTCCTGCGCGTCCTGCACGACAACGGCATCGACCCCGGCTCGATCGACTACGTCATCGGCTCCGGCGAGGAGGCGATCGGGGACCGCTACCAGCGCGGCGGCGGCAACCTCGGCAAGGCGGTCGCGGCGGCGGCAGGCTGCGTCAACGCCTCGGGCTGCGACGTCAAGAACTTCTGCGCCGCCCCGCTCCCGGCCCTCGTCATCGCGAGCAGCCTCGTCGCGGCGGGGGTCTTCCAGCGCGTCGCGGTCGTCGCGGGCGGCTCGCTGCCGAAGGTCGGGATGAAGTTCCAGGGCCACCTCAAGCACGACCTGCCCGTGCTCGAGGACGTGCTCGGCGCGAGCGCGCTGATCGTGGAGGCCGACGACGGCCGCTCGCCGCGCGTGCGGCTGAACTCGGTGGGCAAGCATCCCGTGGCCGCCGGTTCGTCGAACCCGAAGATCATGGAGGCGCTCGTCTTCGCGCCCCTGGACCGCCTCGGCATGAGCTCGACCGACGTCGACGACTACGCCACCGAGCTGCACAACCCCGAGATCACGGAGCCCCAGGGCTCGGGCAACGTCCCGGAGCGCAACTACAAGACGATCGCGGCCCTGGCCCTGCGACGGGGCGACATCGGCCGCGATGAGATGGGCGATTTCGTCGCGAACCGCGGGATGCCGGGCTTCGCTCCGACGCAAGGTCATATCGCCTCCGCCCTATGTTACGTACCGCATGCACGCGCTCGATTGATGAATGGGGGCGCGCAACGGGTACAGTTGATCGCGAAGGGCAGCCTGTTCCTGGGACGCATGTCCGAGCAGTCCGACGGCATGAGCGTGCTGCTCGAGCGAAACGACCAAGCGGGAGAGTGAGCGAATGGCAGCGGTAGCCGAGGCGACGCGCGAGAACTTCGACGAGCTGGTCGCGAGCGGGACCACGCTCGTCGACGTCTGGGGGCCGGAGTGCCGGCCGTGCCTGGCGCTGAAACCCCACGTGGAGAAGATGGCCGCCGCGCGCGACGACATCTCGGTCGTCATGCTCGAGGCGCCCAAGGCCCGCCGGGTCTGCATCCGGCTCAAGGTCCACGGCCTGCCCACCTTCCTACTGATGCACGACGGTGAAGAGGTCGCGCGGCTGTCCGCGTCGACGATCAGCCCGCCGGAGCTCAAGACCTGGCTCGACAAGAGCCTCGAAGAGATGAAAGAGGAGGTGAGTTAGCACCCCATGTTCGAGAACAAGCAGGTCATCGTGCTCGGAGAGCGCGACGGCGTCGCGGGTCCCGCGATCGCCGCGTGCGTCGTGAGCGCCGGCGGACACGTCGCGTACACATCGACGGAGTGCTTCGTCTGAACGGCCTCGGGGGCCATGGACCTGAATAGCCAGGAAGTGATCAAGCGCCTAGCCGACGAGCACGGGGCCGACAATCTTGTCGTCATCCTCGGAGCTCCGGACGACGAAAGCGCGGAGATCGCCGCCGAGACCGTAGTGCTCGGCGATCCGACCTATGCAGGAGCATTGGCCGAGGCCCAGTTGGGTCTCTCCGTGTATCACGTACTTGAGGAAGACATTCGCGCCCTGGTCGACGAGGACGTCTGGGAAGAGCAGATCGGCGTCATGGCCGACGTGCTCGACGCCGAGGTGATCTCCGCGGCCGTCAAGGGCATGCGCGAGCAGAAGCCGTAGACGGTGGCGCGCACGACGATCGACGAGCTCCTCGCGCAGGCGCGCGGGGAGCTCGTCCGCGTCGAGCCGCGCGAGGCGCGCCAAGCGATCGCGGCCGGCGCCCTCATGATCGACATCCGCTCGCAATCGCAGCGCGCCGCCGATGGCATCGTGCCGGACGCGATCTGGTTCGCGCGCAACGTGCTCGAGTGGCGCTGCGATCCCAGCTGCGAGGCGCACGACGACCGCGTCAGCGGCGACCTCGACCGTCACGTGATCGTGATGTGCGACGAGGGCTACCAATCGAGCCTCGCGGCAGCCAACCTGCGCCAGCTCGGCTTTGCCCGCGCAACGGATCTCGTCGGCGGCTTTCAGGCCTGGCGTGCCGCCGGACTGCCGGTCGTGCCGGCCTCCTGACCGGCCCACGATCGGCCGCGCAACTACCATCGCGACCATGCTCTGCCACATCGACGACGTTCCGTGGTCGGCGCACGAGCACGGCGATCTGCGCTGCGAGCGCCAGCGGCTCTCCGCCGCCGCGGGCTCGCGAGACATCGGCCTGAGCCGCTACCGGGTGGCCCCGGGATGCCGGCCGATGCCGCTGCACGTGCACGCCGACGAGGAGGAGATCTTCTTCGTGCTGTCGGGCTCGGGCTTCAGCTGGCAGGACGACGTCCTGCACGAGATCGTCGCCGGCGACGTCCTCGTCCATCGCCCGTCCGAGCAGGCGCACACGCTCGTCGCGGGCGACGAGATGCTCGAGGTGCTTGCCTTCGCCAGCGGCTCGCCGACCGGGCTGACCCAGCTGCCGCGCGCCGGCGTGACCTGGGTCGGCGCGCGCTGGCTGCCGGCCGACGCGCCGCACCCGTTCGCCGCCGAGCCGCCCGTCGACGACCTGCCGCCGCTCGCGCCGCGCCCGGACACGATCGTCGCGCTCGAGAACGTCCCCGGCGAGCGGCTGACGCGCGGCCGCGTGAGCCGCGTTCGCCGCAACCTCGGCCGCGCCGCGGGGTCGCTGCGCAGCGGCATCCAGCACGTGACGATCGACGCGGGCATGTACTCGTCGCCGCGCCATTGCCACTCGGCCGAGGAGGAGCTGTTCGTCGTACTCGACGGCGACGGCACGCTCGTGCTCGGCGACGACGAACAGCCGGTGCATGCCGGATCCGTCGTCGCGCGGCCGCCCGCCAGCGGCGTGGCGCACAGCTTCGCGGCCGGCCCCAGCGGCATGACGATGCTCGCCTACGGCACTCGCGACCCCAGCGACATGTGCTGGTACCCGGACTCGGGCAAGGTCCTGTTCGGCGGCCTGCGGGTCGCCGCGCGGGTGCAGGCCGTCGACTACTGGGACGGCGAGCCGTGACTGCCCTGCGCGTGACCCGACGTCGATGCGCAAGACGAGCGTCTCGTTGAGCGACGCCGAATCCGAGCGCCTCGCATACCTCGCCGAGCGCGAGGGACGACCCAGTCGGCGATCATCCGCGACGCGATCGCGCGCTATCCGCCCGCTGCACGGTGAGGCGTTCACGCTGCTGCCGGCCGACGCGTGAGCGCACTCCTCGACCACCGACTGCTCGTCGTCACCGGCAAGGGCGGCGTCGGCAAGACGACCGTCGCGGCGGCGCTGGGGCTCGTCGCGGCGCGCGCCGGCAAGCGCACGATCGTCGCCGAGGTGGCCCGCCGCGGCGACGTCGCGAGCGCGTTCGATCGCGCCGGCGCCGAGCCGTTCGAGGAGATCGAGCTCGCCCCCGGCCTGTTTCACATCTCGATCGACCCCCAGGACGCGCTCGAGGAGTACCTGCGCGACCAGTTGCCGCGCGGCCCGATCGCCGACATCCTCGCCCGCAGCCGCGTCTTCGGCCTGCTCGCCGCGGCCACGCCCGGCATGCGCGAGCTGTTGACCGTCGGCAAGCTGTGGGAGCTCGCCCAGCTCGAGCGCCGCACGCCCGGCGCCGACGCCTACGACCTCGTCGTCGTCGACGCGCCCGCGACCGGCCACGGCGTCGCCGTCCTGACCGCGCCGCGCACGTTCGCGGCCGCCGCGGGCAGTGGCCCGGTCGCGCGCCAGGGCACGAAGATCGACGCCACGCTGTCGGATCCGTCGCAGACCGCCGTCATCGCGGTCGCGAAGGCCGAGGAGCTCGCGGTCACCGAGACCGGAGAGCTGCGCGCGTCGCTGCGCGCGAGCCTGGGTCTCGAGCTCCAACGAGTCGTCGTCAACGCGCTCGACGCCGACCGCTTCGACGCCGACGAGGCGTCGCGACTCGAGCCCCACGTCGAGCACCCAGCCGTCGCGCGCGCGCTGCACGGCCACCGCCGCGCGCTGCGACAGCGCGCGCAGGTCGCGCGGCTCGCCGAGCTCTGCGACCAGGAGCCCGCCCGCCTCACGCTGCATCCCGGCGGCGCGGACCTCCACCGGCTCGCGGACGAGCTCGCGCCGCAGCTCGACGGGCCGGCAGGGGCGAGGGCATGACCCCAACCGCGCCGCCCACGAGATGATTGGCGTCGCAGCGCGCCTCGACGGCATGCGCGTCTGCATCGTCGCCGGCTCGGGCGGCGTCGGCAAGACGACCGTGTCGGCCGCGATCGCGCTCGGGCTGGCGGCGTCCGGCAAGCGCGTCGCCGTCGTCACGATCGACCCGGCGCGCCGGCTCGCCGAGGCGCTCGGGCTCGACGAGCTCGGCAACGATCCGCGGCGCGTCGATCCCGCCCTGTTCGCCGATCACGGGATCGAGACCGACGGCGAGCTGTGGGCGATGATGCTCGACCCGAAGGCGACCTTCGACGACCTCATCGTGCGCCTGTCGCCCGACGCTCGCACGCGCGAGGAGGTGCTCTCAAACCGCATCTACAAGCAGCTGTCGAGCGCCGTCGCCGGGTCGCAGGAGTTCACGGCGATCGCGAAGCTCTACGACCTGCACCACGGCGGCGACTTCGACGTGCTCGTGCTCGACACGCCGCCGTCGCGCAATGCGCTGGACTTCCTCGACGCCCCCGACCGCCTGACGGACTTCTTCGAGGGCCGCGCGCTGAAGCTGCTGCTCGTGCCGACGGGCGTCGCCGCGCGGGTCATGAGCCGCGGCACGGCCGTCGTCTTCACGATCCTGAAGCGCCTGACCGGCGTCGACCTCATGGATGACATCGCGGTCTTCTTCCGCGCGCTGTCGGGCCTCATGGACGGCTTCAAGGAGCGCGCCGCCGGCGTCAAGGCGCTGCTCGCCGACCCCGCGACGACGTTCCTCATCGTCACCTCGCCCGAGCGCGAGCCCGTCGCCGAGGCGATCTTCTTCCGCGGCAAGCTGCGCGAGGCGCGGATGGCGTTCGGGGGCCTGATCGTCAACCGCGTCAACGTCGCCGACCCCGCGGACGACCCCGAGGCCGTGGCCGGGCAGCTGCGCGACGCCGGCATCGCCGACGAGCTCGCGGCGAAGGTCGCCGACAGCGTGGCGGAGCTCACCGAGCTCGCGGCCCACGACGCGCGCTCGATCGAGCGCCTACAGGACGAGCTCGACGAGCCCGACCCGATCGTCGTCCCGCGCCTGGAGGGCGAGGTCCAGGACATCGCGGGGCTGCTCGTGCTGCGCGATGCGCTCATGTAGCGCACCACGGCGGCGCGCCGGACCGCTCAGGCCGTGGCGCCGGCCTCCGCCAGCAGGCGGTCGGCGACCGCGCGCAGGTCGGAGTCCAGGTGTCCGCAGAGGACGTCGCGCAGCAGCGCGCGCAGATAGGCCGTCAGCTCGGCGAGCAGCATCTGGATGCCGCCGTCGGTGGGGGCGATCCCCGCGATCACGGCGCGCTCGAGCGACACGGCGTGCGCGATGCGCTCGGTCACCGCGGCCCGCTCTCCCTCGTTGGCACACAGCGCGGCGACGCGCCCCGCGAGCCGGCCGCTCGCCGGGCCCTCGGGCTCGAGCAGCGCGCGCAGCGCCATCAGGTGGTCGGTCAGCGCCTCGAACAGGCTCGGGCGCTCGCAGCCGAGCTCGTAGCGGCGCAGCGCCCACGCGAGCTCGCCGGCGCGCGGCGTGCGGCGGGTGACGAGCGAGATGAACGCGCGCAGCTCGTCCTCGGTGTCCTCGCCGACGAGCAGGACGCCGTGCGGGCGCCCACCCGTCCCCAGGTCGCCGAGCGACCACGACCCCGAGCCGATCCGCTCCCAGGCGACCGGCGCCAGGGCGACGCGCGCCGGGTCGAACAGTCGCAGCGCGCTCAGCAGCCGGCGGAAGCGCACCCGTGCCTCGGTCATCGGCGCGGGCGACGCCGGATCGCCGGGCAGCGTCAGGCACGCCAGCACGCACGGCTCGTCGGAGCTGACGCCCCACACGGCGTCGGCTGGGGCGCCCTCGAGCTCGTCCCCGCGCACGAGCGACAGGCCCTTGCCGAGCGCGATCTCGGCCGAGACGATCCGCAGCCCGAGCACCGGCGCGACGACGACGGCGTCGGTCGATCCCTGAAACAGCGCGCCCTCGATCTCGCCATAGGCGCGGTCCAGGCGCTCGGGGGTGATGACGAACTCCGTCGCCTCGCTGAAGACGCGGCTGATGAAGACGCGCAGGGCGGCGTCGGCGCGCTGGCGCGGATCGTCGGGGATCCGCGGCTCGCCCTGCTCGCGCAGGTAGCCGTCGATGCCGTCCAGGCCGGACAGCGCGCGCGCCGCCGCGGGGTAGGACGGCATGCGGCTGAAGACCCCGAGATGCTCACGGATGAAGTCGCCGGTCAGCGGCCGGTAGCAGTACATCGGCGTGTCGCGGCGTGCGCCTCGCGTCTCGGCGAGCTCGAACGGGACCTCGGCGCCGTCGGCGGTCTCAGCGGCGAGCTGGAACGCGGCCTCCTCGGCGAACGCGCTCAGCGCTTCGTGCAGCGGGCGGTGGCGCATGCTGTGAGCGTTCGCGCCCGCGGCGCGCGCTCCTGCCGCTGCAGGGCGCCGTTCAGGGCAGGGGCCGCGCCCGCAGGATGATGTCGTGGCTCGTGACGACGAGGCCGAGCCGCGTGCCGAGGCCCGCGATCGCCCGCTCGAGCTCATCGTCCTCGAACGGCACGACGTCACCCGAGTCCTCCATGACGACGTGGTGATGATGCTCGCCCGACGGGTCGACCGGCTCGTAGCGCGCGACGCCTTCGCCGGAGTCGAAGCGGCGCACGAGGCCGAGCTCGTGGAGCGTCTCCAGCGCGCGGTAGACGGTCGCCGTCGAGCCCGCGCTACCGGTCTCGCGCAGGCGGTCGGCGATCTCCTGGGCGGTCAGCAGGCAGCTCTGCAAACCGAGCAGCTCGACGACCGCGGTGCGGCCCGCACTCGACCGCAGTCCGGCCCCGCGCAGCACCTCGTTCGCGTGGTCCGGCCAGCCCTTCGAAGCGGTGCGATGCATGCCGGCATCGTCGCACGCGGCGTATTTCCCGGGGCCGCCGGGTAGCATCGGGCCTTGAATGCAAGCGCCCGACGTCGCTACGACGGCGGTCGCCACGCACGCGAAGAGCGGCCGTCGACTGGCATCGATCGACGGGCTGCGCGGCTTGGCCGCGCTGTCCGTCTTCACCTTTCACGGGTGGCTGTACACGATGCAGAAGCCGGCCGCGTCGAACCGTTCGACGATCGGCGATTATGCCGTCCACGAGCTGCGCCTCGGGCTCGTGCTGTTCTTCGTCCTGTCTGGCTACCTGCTGTCGCGCCCCTGGTTCGCCGCCGCCCTCGACGGGCGCCGGCGGCCCGACCTGCGGCGCTACCTGCGCGCGCGCGCCGCCCGCATCGCGCCGGCCTACTACGTCGCGCTGATCGGCTCGATCGGGCTGCTGTGGGGCCTGTCGGGCACGCCCGGGGTGCGCCTGCCGCCGGCCAGCGAGCTGCCGCTGTTCTTCCTGTTCGCCCAGAACACGTCGCCGTCGAGCGTCATGAAGCTCAACCCGCCGATGTGGTCGCTCGCGGTCGAGGTCAGCTTCTACGCGCTGCTGCCGCTGATCGGCTGGCTCGCGGTGCGGCTGCCGGCGCGACGGCGCATGCAGGCGCTGATCCCGCTCGCGCTGCTGGCCGTCGGGCTGCTGTGGAACTGGGCGATCGCCGGCCGGGGCCTCGGGCTGACGTTCTCGAAGACGCTCGCCGCGATGCTGCCGTACTTCGCGTTCGGCATGCTCGCCGCGCTCGTGCTCCACGGCCGCGCGCCGCGCGCCTGGCAGCGGCGCGCGATGATCGCGGCGGGCATCGCGCTCGTCGTCTTCGACGCGACGACGAAGGCCATCATCCCGGCCGCCGGGATCGACGTCGGCGCCTACGAGACGATCACCCGCGACCTGCCGTCGGGCGTCGGCTTCGCGCTCATCGTCGGGGCGGTCGCGCTCGCGCCGCAGGGTCGGCTGCTCGGCAATCGCGTGCTCGCCGGCTTCGGGACGATCTCCTACGGCTTCTACCTGTGGCACGTGCCGGTGCTCGTGGTCCTGCGCGGGCACGGGCTGCTGCCGCTGGACCCGGTGCTCGGAACCCTCGTGGCGCTCGTGCCCGCAACCGCCGTCGCGACGCTGAGCTGGTTCGCGATCGAGCGGCCGATCATCGGCTGGGCGGCGCGTCGCAACGAGCGTGCCCGCGAGGAGCGGCGCGCTCGTCAGTCCAGGATCGCGGCGCGTGCCGCGTCAGGCGGCGGCAACGGCGGTGTCGACCGCCGCGCCGGCGGGCGCGAGGTTGGCGCAGCCGGCGCCTGAGGAGCCGTCGGCCAGCCAGCGATCGCCGTACGTGCGCATGTCGTCGATGAGCGGCAGCAGCGCACGGCCCTTCTCCGTCAACACGTACTCGACGCGCGGCGGCACCTCGGGATAGGTGTCGCGCTCGACGATGCCCTCCTCCTCGAGCGCGCGCAGGCGCAGCGACAGCGTCCGCGGGCTGATGCCCTGGAGCGAGCGCTCGAGCTCACAGAAGCGAGAGTGCCCTTCGGAGAGGTCGCGGATCAGCAGCAGCGTCCACTTTCCGCAGACGATCTCGGCTGTCTTGCAGACGGGACAGGTGTCGTCCATACGCCAACACTTTACAACGTGAAGCGCCTCGCCCGAACGAGCGGCCACACGACAACGGGGGGGTCAGCTCGCCATCGGGGCCGGTGGGATGTACCCGTCGGCGTCGGTGCGCCCACACGAGTCACGCTGCGCCTCGATCTCCGCGAGGCGACCCGCCATCGCGGGCTGGACCTGCCCGTAGGCGTCCGAGCCGAGCAGCAGCCTGCGCGGCGGCTCGTCGGACTCGACCGCGGCGATCATCGCATCGGCGATCTTCACCGGGTCGCCGGCCAGCGCCTCCGGCGGCACCGTCGTCAGGAGGTTGCGCATCCAGGCCGCCGAGCCCGCGGCGTACTCCGCCATCTCGGGTGCCCACTTCGCCGACGCCAGGAAGTCGTTGCGCACCGCCCCCGGCTCCACGATGGTCGTCCGGATCCCGAACGGCGCGACCTCCAGTCCGAGCGTTTCGTAGAAGCCCTCCAGCGCCCACTTCGTCGTGCAGTAGATGCCCATCGCCGGAAGCGGCGTCTGGCCGGCGGTGCTCGACAGCTGCATGAGATGTCCGGCACCCTGCGCGCGCAGTCGCGGCAGGACCGCCCGCGCGAGCTGGATCGCGCCGACGAGGTTCGTCTGCAGCTGGCGCTCGATCTGCTCGTCGGACAGCTCCTCGATCGCACCACACTCGGCATAGCCGGCATTCGAGACGACGACGTCGATGCGATCGAAGTGCGCGAACGCCGCGTCGACCACCCGTCGCATCCGGTCGACGTCGCAGACGTCGAGCTCGAGCACCAGGATCTGGTCGCCGAAGCGCTCGGCGAGGTCATCGAGCCGCGACGTCCCGCGCAGGGTCGCCGCGACGCGGTCGCCGCGCTCGAGCAGCCGTTGCGTGAGCACGCGGCCCAATCCGCGCGAGGCTCCGGTGATCAGCCAGGTCGTCGGCACAGCGAGCGCACCGTACTACGCCGCCGCGCGGTGGGCCTCCGCCTGCTCGAGGTCGGCCATCGTCGTGCCCTTGCGACCGTCGGCCGCGAGCAGCAGCTTGAAGTCGTGCGGGCTCGTGGCAGCCTTGAGCGCCTCGGAGACGTCGACGCGGCCGGCCTTGACGTGGTCGAAGAGTGCCTGGTCGAACGTCTGCATGCCGTAGTAGGCGCCCTCGCTGACGACCTCGGTCAGGCGGCCGGTCTGCTGCGGGTCCATGATCATGTCGCGCACGCGACCGGTCATGCGCAGGATCTCGCACGTCGCCACGCGGCCGCCGTCGGTCGAGCGCACGAGGCGCTGCGAGATGACGCCCTTCAGCGTGCCGGCGAGCATCGCGCGGACCTGCTGGTGCATGTGCGGCGGGAAGAAGTCGATGATCCGGTTGACGGTCTCCGCGGCGTCGACGGTGTGGACGGTCGACAGCACGAGGTGGCCGGTCTCGGCGGCGGACAGGGCCGTGTGGACCGTCTCCTCGTCGCGCATCTCCCCGATCAGGATCACGTCCGGGTCCTGGCGCAGGACGCGGCGCAGCGCGCGCTTGAAGGACAGCGTGTCCATGCCCACCTCGCGCTGGTTGATGAGCGACCGCTTGTCGACGTGCAGGAACTCGATCGGGTCCTCGATCGTGACGATGTGCTTGGACATCGTGGAGTTGATGTGGTCGAGCATCGCCGCGAGCGTCGTCGACTTGCCCGAGCCCGTCGTGCCGGTGAGCAGGATGATCCCCCGCTCCTCCTCGGACAGCTCGGTGATGACCGGCGGCAGGAGCAGGTCGGCGACGGAGCGGATCGAGTGCGGGATCGCGCGGGCGACGACGCTGATCGCGCCACGCTGACGGAAGGCGTTGATGCGGAACCGCGCCACGCCCGTGATGGAGTACGAGAAGTCGACCTCGTGCTCGTCGGAGAGCTCCTTGAGCTTGACCGGGTCATGGAGCATCGACCGGACGGCCGCCTCGGTGTCCTCGGGGGTCAGCGGGAGCTCGTCCGCGATGGGAAGCAGCTCGCCGTCGACGCGCGTCATGGGCGGGACCTCGACCTTGAGGTGTAGGTCGGATCCTCCGAGCGCCACGAGCGTGCAGAGTGCGTTGTCGATGTCGAACACGTCCCCCGCATCGGTCGCCCGGGCTCCGGTCGTGAGGCCGGCACGGGCGATGCTGGACGAATGTCCGCTGACGGCGTAGACCGGCGGCGGTCAGTCCCAGGCCGGCGCCCAGGATGGCTCGATCGTGCGCTCGCCGCGTTCGAGGCCGGCGATCGCGCCGCGCTGGGCGTCGGACAGCTCGAAGTCGAAGACGTCCAGGTTGGCGGCGCGGTGCTCGTGGCTCGCGGCCTTCGGAATCGCCGCGACCCGCGGCTGGTCGAGCAGCCAGCGCAGCGCGATCTGGCTGGGCGACCTGCCGTGCCGCTCGGCGATCTCGCACAGCACGCGATCGTGCAGCGCCGCGCCCTGGGCGAGCGGCGAGTAGGCGGTCACCATGAGGTCGTGCTCGCGCGCCTGCTCGAGCACGGCCGGCTGGCCGAGGAACGGGTGGTACTCGACCTGGTTGCAGACGATCGGCGCGAGCTCGAGCGCCTCGCGCACGAGCGCCGTCGGGAAGTTCGCGACGCCGATGTGGCGAGCCCGGCCCGCCTCGCGCGCGGCGAGCATCGCCTCGATCGTCTCGGCCAGCGGGACGTCGCGGTTGGGCCAGTGGATCAGCAGCAGGTCGACGTACTCGAGGCGCATGTCGCGCAGCAGGTGCTCGATCTGGTCGTGCACCCGCGGGGCGCTGAGCTGCGTGTGCCAGAGCTTCGTCGTCAGGAAGATCTCGTCGCGGTTGAGCCCGGAGTCGTGGATGCCCTGGCCGACCTCCCGCTCGTTGCCGTAGGCGCGCGCGGTGTCGATGTGGCGGTAGCCGAGCTCGAGCGCGTCACGGACGGCCACGACGCAGTCGCCCCCGCTGAGCTGCCACGTTCCGAAGCCGAGCTTCGGGATCGAGAGGCCCTGGACGTCGACCGCCATGGTCTGCGTGGCTTCGCGTGGCATTCCCCTGAGCTTCCCGGCCCGGCGGCGCGCGAAACCACGACGGGGCCCCCGAAGGGACCCCGTCACGGCAGTGCTCGGGCGCGGCGGCCTTCGTCAGGCCACGTCGCGGAGCTTCTGAGCCTCCGCGAGGCTTTGCAGCTTCTTCAGCGACTGGTTCTCGATCTGGCGGATGCGCTCGCGGGTGACGTTGAACGTCCGCCCGACCTCGTCGAGCGTGCGAGGGTGCTCGCCGCCGAGGCCATAGCGCAGCTCCAGCACGCGGCGCTCGCGATAGGAGAGGTTCTCCAGCGCCTCGCGCAGGGCCTCCTTCGTGAGGATCTCCGCGGCGCGCTCGTACGGCGACTCGGCCCGCTCGTCGGCGATGAACTGGCCGAACTCGGACTCCTCCTCGTCGCCGACCGGCTTCTCCAGCGAGACCGGAGCCTGCGCGGAGCGCTTGATCGAGTCGACCTCCTCGGGATCGATCCCCGTGACCTCGGCGATCTCCTCCGGCGTCGGCTCGCGGCCGAGCTCCGTGACGAGCTTGCGCTCGGCACGGCCGATCTTGTTGAGCTTCTCGACGACGTGGACCGGGATGCGGATCGTGCGCGCCTTGTCGGCCAGCGCGCGGGCGATCGCCTGACGGATCCACCACGTCGCGTACGTGGAGAACTTGAAGCCCTTGCGGTAGTCGAACTTCTCCGCGGCGCGAACGAGACCGAGCGTGCCCTCTTGGATGAGGTCGAGGAACGGGAGTCCCTGGTTTCGGTAGTTCTTCGCGATGGAGACGACGAGCCGAAGGTTGGACTCGACCATCTTCTGCTTGGCGTCGAGGTCGCCGCGCTCGATGCGCTTGGCGAGATCGACTTCCTCCTGGGCCGTCAGCAGCCGGACCTTGCCGATGTCCTTCAGGAACAGCTGAAGGGAGTCGGTCGTCATGTCCGGCTTGAGGTCGATCGCCGTCTTCTTGCGCGCACGGCGCTTGTCCGGTGCACGCTCGACGGCGTTGGCAGCCGCGGCCGCTGGATCGATCTCCTCGACGAGCTCGATCTCGGACTTCTCGAGATAGCCGTGCAGCTCCTCGATGTCGGCCTCGTCGAGGTCGACCTCGGCCACGGCGCCAGCGATCTCGGCGTACGTGAGCACGCCGGTCAGCTGGCCCTTGGCGACCAGGCCCTTGATCTCTTCGAGTTCCTGCAGTTCGACTACGGACATTGCATTCGCTTTCACGTCGTGCGCTGACTCGGGTCAGCCCGCGCACTCGACAGATGGAGGGCCAGGCCGGACTTCCTGGGGCAGTACCTCGCCCAATCTAGACCGCAAACTCTAGCGTGCCAAGCGACGTACATCGGTTCTCAAGTCAACGGCAGGATCGCACGCTACTACGGGTCCGCGCGTGGTTTGTTTCATGCTCTGCGCAGGGATGGCGCAAAGCACCTGGCATCATGCGCATTGTGCCCGACGACGACGATCTTGAACGCGAGGTCATGACCAGCCTGCCGCGCAGCCGGCCGACGCGGCGCAGCAGCAAGCGGCCCGATCGCCCGGCGACCGCCGCGACGTCCGACGCGGCGCCCGGACAGCGTGAGCCGCGACGCACGCCGCGACCCAAGCCGGCGGCCGCGACGCCCGCCCCGCGTCGCACGCCCCGCCCCAAGCCCGCGGCGGTCGCCGACGGCGCCGCCGCGACCGGCGCTGCTCCCGCCACCCCGCCCGACACGGCCACGTCTGCTCCCCCTCCCCGTACGCCTCCGCGGCGCGAGCCGCTGCGGCGCAAGGTCCCCGCCGCCGGCTACGCGGCACCCTCCGCGCGCGAGGAAGAGCCCGCCTCACCCGTCCACGAGCTCGTCACGACGACGGTGCTCGCGGCCAGCGAGCTGGCGCAGATCGGGTTCGACGTCGGACGCTCGGCAGTGCGGTCGTTCATCGACCGCCTCCCCAAGCCGTAGTACGGCGCGCTTGAAACGGTCTCGTCGCGATCGCGCCCTGGTCGTCGCCGTGCTCTGTACGACGGCCTCGTGCTGCTGCGCCCCGGCGGCCGTGGCGCAGAGCACGGGCGGCGCCCAGATTCCGCAGGTCATCGCGCCGACCGGCGGCGGTACCGGCTACGGGCCTCCCGGCATGCGTACGGTCGTCGTCGCGCCGACGGCGCTCGTCGGACGCGTCCTGCGCGTCCGCGGCCGGATCCCCGGCGCACGCCACCGGCGGATCGTGCTGCAGCGCTTCGACCAGCGCCGCGGCTGGCGCAACGTCCGCCGCTCGCGCGTGCACGCGAGCGAGCGCTACGACATCGGCTGGCGCGCGGACCGCAGCGGACGGATCGCCCTGCGCGTGTCGCTGATCCGGCGCGTGAGCGCGGCAGCGGCGGCGCCCGTCGCCCGCGTCAACATCTACCGACCAGCGAAGGCGACGTTCTTCGGCCCCGGCCTGTACGGCAACAAGACCTACTGCCACCAGACGCTGACGCCGGAGCTGCTCGGCGTCGCGCACCGCACGCTGCCGTGCGGCACGGCGGTGGCGATCCTCTTCGCGGGCCGCGAGATCGTCGTGCCGGTCGTCGACCGGGGGCCGTTCAACGGCGGCTACGACTGGGACCTCACGCAGGGCACGGCGGACGCGCTTGGCTTCACGGTCTCCGGCGCGATCGGCTACCTGCGCATCCGCGAGGCGAGCTGAGCGCACGCCGCGCCGCCGAGCGGCCTGGCCGCACGGGTACCGTGTCCCGGGATGGCCGTGCTCGCCCGCATCCTCGCGGCAGTGGCAGCGTTGGCGGCGCTGTGGTTCGCCGGCGTCCGGCGCGTCCTCAACCGCTCCAAGCGCGTCGCGCGAGCGGTCATCGTCGACCCCGAGGAGCACACGACGATGGATGCGCGCGGCGCCGTCCGCTCGATCCAGGCGGCGCATCTGACGCTGCCGGCGAGCGCGCTCGAGGAGATGTGGACGCCGACGCACCTCGAGCGCCTCGCCCAGACCTACTGGCGCTATCTGTGCCGCTGGACGCTCGGGCTCGTGCGCGTCAACTACGACGAGCACGGGCCCGCCGTCGTGCTGCTGCGGCGCCCGCTCGTGCTGCTGCAGTTCAGGACGCCGGAGTACGAGATGAGCTCGGACCGCGGCATCGTGCGCTGGTGGATCGATCGCGGCATCCTCGTCGCGGCCGCCGGGCGCGACGGCGACGGCTACCTGCAGATCGACACGCGCCGCTGCGAGCCCGTCGACGGCGACACGGCGCGGCTGCACGTCGAGGTCGAGGTCGCGAACTTCTACCCGGCGCTGGCGACGAGCATCGGGCGCTGGTTCTACACGGCGACGCAGTCGCGCATCCACGTCATCGTGACGCACGGGTTCCTGCGCTCGCTGGCGCGCCTGGACCTCGCCCAGCCGGTCCCCGGCGGCTACGCCACGCCGTCGCACCCCGACGACGTGCCGGACCCGCGGCCGGCCTCCCCGCACGATCCTGCCCCGACGTGACGCGCGTCACGCTCGAAGGCGAGGCGGTGCTCGTCCACGCGGTCACCTACGAGGCAGCCCTCGCGATGCTGCGCGACGAGGTGCCGGCGGGTCTCGTGTTCGCCGACGGCTACCCGTCGCCGTTCTCGCTCGAGGTCATGGACCTGCTTGCGGGACCGCGCAACGCCGAGGCCGCGCGCGGTCGTACGCGCGCGGCCGGTGGTGCATCACGCGGTCGCGCTATGCGCCGCGCGGGTGGAAGCGGTCGGACATGTGCAGGCCCTCGAGCAGCCGCGGCACGAACATGAGCGCGGCGACGCCGACCAGCACGTAGATCGCGTCCGCGACGGTGCCGGTCCCGAAGATCTCGGACACGACATTCGTGTCGAACAACGCGAGCACGGCCCAGTTCAGGCCGCCGATGATGAGCAGGGCGATCCAGAGAGGATCGAGCCGCTTGAGGAGATCCATCACGCCTCCTTTATTGACGCGACGAGTGGTTTGGATGGGACGTTGCCAAGTACCCCGTGGTTTGCGGGAAGTTTCAGGCCCGGGCGCGAATTACCACGGCTCCGCGAGCTGCTCGCGCTGGCGCCGGGGCCCGGGCGGGCCTTGAGCTCGCGCGGCGCGACGGGCTCGCCGCAGTGCGAGCAGTGCAGCCTCGGGTCGGCGTCATGGCCACACGCGGTGTGCACAAGCACGCGCGGCGGGCCGCCGTCGGGGGTCGCGTGGCGGTCGCCCCATTGCAGCAGCGCGACCAGGACGGGGCTCGCATCGACGCCCTTGCGGGTCGGCACGTACTCGTGCGCGTCGTGCTCGCCGTCGACGCGCCGCCGCTGCAGCAGGCCGTGCTCGACGAGCGTCGCAGGCGGTCGGAGAGGATGTTCGGCGCGACGCCGACGTGGCTGCGGATGTCGCCGAACCGCCGCCGGCCGAGCAGCACCTCGCGCATGACCAGCAGCGTCCAGCGCTCGCCGAGGATCTCGAGCGCCGCGGCGATTGAGCAGTGCTGGCGGGGGAACGGCCGGTAGGGCACGAAAGCGACTGTATCGAGCGGCACTTGCATTTTGCAAGCGCCCCCTCTAGGTTGGCGCTTGCAAAACGCAACCCGCCACCGTGCCGGGGCGCCGGGTGGCGACGAACCGGGAGAGCGCGTGATGGAACGCAGGTGGCAGGTCCTGACGGTCGTCTCGGTCGCCGTGTTCATGGTGAGCCTCGACCTCTTCATCGTGAACCTCGCGTTCCCGCATATCGCGGCCGACTTCGAGGGCGCGAGCCCCGCGGCGATCTCGTGGGTGCTCAACGCCTACGCGATCGTCATCGCCGCGCTCATGGTCCCCGCCGGGCGGCTGGCCGATCGAGCGGGTCGCAAGCGCGTGTTCCTCGGCGGCCTCGTGCTGTTCGCCGCGGGCTCCGCGCTGTGCGGCGCGGCCCCGTCGATCGAGGCGCTCGTCGCGGCGCGAGTCGTGCAGGCCGCGGGCGCGGCGCTGCTCGTGCCGACGTCGCTGGCCCTGCTGCTACCGGAGTTCTCGGCCGCCGAGCGACCCGCTGCCATCGGGATCTGGGCCGCCGTCGGTGGCATCGCGGCGGCCGCCGGGCCACCGCTCGGCGGCCTGCTCGTCGAGGCGAGCTGGCGGCTCGTGTTCCTCGTCAACGTCCCCGTCGCGCTGGCGGCCGTCTGGTTCGGGGCCAGGCTGTTGCGCGAGAGCCGCGACGAGGCGTCCGGTCGCCCCGATCTGCTCGGCTCGGCGATCTTCGCGGCGTCGATCGGGCTGCTCGCGTTCGCGCTCGTCGAGGCGCCCGACCACGGCTGGGGCAGCGCGTCTACGATCGCGGGCGGCGCGGTCGCCACGCTCGGGCTCGCGCTGTTCTGGCGGCGCTGCCTAGTCCATCCGTCGCCGGTCGTCGAGCCTGCGATGCTGCGCGTGCGGTCCTTCGCGCTGGCGAGCGCCGCATCGCTGCTGTTCTCGGCCGCGTTCGCGGCGATGCTGCTCGGCGTCGTCCTGTTCATGACCGGCGTGTGGGGCGACTCGGCGCTGCAGGCCGGCCTCGCGCTGTCGCCCGGTCCGCTCATGGCGGCGACGTTCGCCGCGACCTCGGGGCGCTTCGCCAACCGCATCGGCCAGCGGCGGCTGGCGACCGCCGGGCTCGCGCTGTTCGCGCTCGGGTGCGCGTGGTGGAGCTTGCGACTCGGCCCCGAGCACGAGTACGCCGCCGAGATGCTGCCGGGCCTGCTCATCAGCGGGACCGGCGTCGGGCTCACGCTGCCGGCGCTCGCGAGCGCCGCGGCCGCTTCGCTGCCGCCGGCGCGCTTCGCCACCGGCTCGGCCGTGTTCACGATGTCGCGTCAGATCGGCTACGTCCTCGGCGTCGCGATCCTCGTCGCGCTGCTCGGCGACGGCGCGTCGTTCGATGTCGCCTGGGTCTTCATGGCGGTCACGGCGGCGCTCGGCGCGGGGGTCGCGTTCGCGATCGGCGCCGTGCGCCCGTACGTGGCGCCCGCGCCGGCGCCGTCGCCGGATCTGCCGCCCGCCGCCGTGGCCGCCGCGGCGGCCGCCGCCGCGGCCGTCGGCGCGCGCGGATCCGCCTGAGGGTGTGACAGGCCGCACCCTGGGGTGGCTCTGCGCCCCGCGGTCGCGGCGCGACACTGCGACGACCCGCCGCAACGACGTTCCGTCAGGAGCTGAGCCATGTCCCGGAGCACCAAGCACACACGCGCCGCAGCCACGCTGCTGATCGCCGGTCTCGCGCTACCGGCAGGCGCCCAGGCCGCCGCCGCGCCGACCGTCAGCCAGGCCCCGGGCCGCATCGTCTTCCCGGTCGACGGCGGAACCGTGGTCGACAACGTCGACTCCGGCGGCGCCGAGCTCGCGATCGCGCTGCCGGACGCCAGCACCCTGCTGTTCGGCTTCGGCACGGCGGGCCGCGCGAGCCTGAAGATCGCGAAGGTCACTTCCGGCGGCCGCCTCGACCGCTCGTTCGGCTCGTACGGGGTCGCCTCGATCGCCACGCCGAGCAGCCCGCGCTACACGTTCACGCTGTCGCAGGTCCTGCGCCAGGCCGACGGCAAGCTGCTGCTCGTCAGCGCCCGGCAGCCGGACGGCTCGCCGCCGCTCGCGCAGCCGCACCAGCGCGTCATGCGCCTGAACGCCGACGCCACGCTCGACCGCTCCTACGGCGTCGACGGCGTCGCCGAGACGCCCGTCAACGAGGCCTGCGGCAGCCTCTGCGCGTCGGCGGCGCTACAGCCCGACGGCTCGCTCGTGCTCGCCGGATCGACCGGCGAGGTCCCGGCGCCGCCCGCCCCGCCCGACCTGCACTGGGCGCTCACGCGCCTGACCGCGAGCGGGTCGGTGGACGCGGGCTTCGGCACGGGCGGCGTCGCGACGATCCCGGCACCCGGCTCCGCGACGGGCCTCAACGTCGCGATCGGCGCGGGCGGGACGATCGTCAGCGACGCGCGGGCGCAGGTCGGCGCGGCCTCCGAGACGCTGCTGACGCGCCTGACTGCGGCCGGCGCGCCCGACCCGTCGTTCGCGGGCGGCGCACCGATCCGCGTCCCGGTCGACCCCGGCTTCCTCATGCTCGCCCAGGACGACGGCGCGATCGTGCTCGACGGTCGCACGCCGGGCTCGACGACGGCGACGGCGGGCGGCGGCCACAGCCTGCTCGTCCGCTACGCGGCCGACGGCACGCGGGACCTGTCCTACGGGTCGTCCGGCGTGGTCGATCTCGGGACCACGGTGCACCCCAACCAGCTGCTGGCGATCTCCGGACGCGCCGTGCTCGTCGTCGGCGCGGGCGGCCCTCACCTGAACTTCAAGCTCGTCACGGTCGACGGCCTGATCGCGCCGCTGCCCGGTGGCGGTCAGGGGTTCACGGTCGACCCACCCTTCGGTGGCGGCGGCTCGTCGTTCCTCGTCAGCGTCAAGCCGCGACCGGTCGCAAGCGTCGCGCAGAACAGCTTCCTCGAGCGCGGCGACACGACGGTCGTCCGGCGCGCCGACGGGTCCTTCCTGATCGCCGGCGGCGTCCGCGTCAGCCAGCCCACGGGCGAGGGCGCGGGCTACTCGATCGGACGCTTCGCGGCCGCGGCGCTGACGTCGTCGCTGCGGCCCGAGCCCCGGTTCGGCGGGGCCGCGACGAAGCCGAGGCTGTCGGTCAAGCTGTCGCATCAACGTGCCGCCACGGCGCACGGCCGGCACGGGATCCGCGTCCAGCTCAAGGCGTCGGCGACCGGACTGACGCGCGTGAAGATCACGCACGGCGGCCGCGCGATCGCCTACAGCCTGCTGCCGATCTTCAAGACCAGCAGCCACACGCTGCCCGTCGAGCTGACGCGCTACGGCAGCACGTACCTGCGCACGCACCGCAACGTGCGCGTCGCGATCACGGCGACGGGTCGCGACCTGCTCGCGAACCCGATGTCGACCCACGCCGTCGGGCGGCTGCGGTGATCGCTCAGATCGTGCCGGGCGGCTTGCGCCGGCGCTGCGTCTCCCCCGTGCGCAGCGCCGCGCCGACGACCATCAGGATCGTGCCGGCGAGCGCCACGTACCAGCCCCAGCCGAGCTCGATCTGGCCCGGCGGGTCGCCCGGCCGGTCGACGACGCCGACGTAGAGCACGATGCCGACCGCGAGGATCGCGAGCACGGCGGTCAGCTCGCCGCGCGCCCACGACAGCCGGTGGTCGCGGGCCACGATGTACGCCAGGACGAACGGCGCGATCACGACGATCAGCAGCAGCCAGCGCAGGGTCGCGTGGACCTGCCAGGCGCTGTGGTCGCCGATGCCGTGCCGGCCGGCGATGTCGGCGAGCCGACTGACGGAGCGATACCACGGCGCGAACAGGCCGCCACCGAGCAGCACGCCGCCGAGCACCGCCATGAGCTCGTTGCGGGTTAGGCGGGACATCAGTGCATCGAGTCGGCGACGGCGACAAGCTGCTCGAGCGTCCACGGACCCTGACCGGTGAGGCGCAGGAACAGCCCGTCCTGGCTCCATGCGAGCTCGTGTACGGGGCGCAGCTCCGGCTCGGCCTCGTCCAGCGGCGCGCTGCGATGCGCATAGCGGCCGTACTCGGCCGGCGCCGGGAGGCCGCGCTCGGGCGGTGGCGCCCCGGCGCCGACGTAGAGCGTCAGCCGGCCGGGCGTCTCGGGTCGGGTCGCGTCGAGGTTCCACTCCACCTGCACCGCGCCGTCCCCGACCGCGACGATCTCGACCCAGCGCGTGAGCGGCAGGACGATCGTGGGCAACGGAACCGAGCGCCCGAGGTGCGCGTCGGCCGCGGCGATGCCCTCCAGCGGGTCGCGTTGCTCCACCAAACCGATCGTACGCTCGACCGCGGCGCTGTGAGACTGCCAATGTGTCCGACATCCGGCGACGCGATCGACGAGGAGGCACGATGACCCGCACAGGCCCCACCACGCCACGATCGGCACGCGCACGCACGGTCGCGATCGCTGCCGCGGTCGCAGGCCTGATCGGCGCGCCGCTCGCCGCCGCGGCGCTTCCGCGCGGCGTCGTGATGCTGAAGGGCCCCACATCGCAGAACGTGGAGGCGCTCTTCACCTATCGCGTGAGCGCGCGCACGCTGAACGGCTTCAGCATCAGCTACGGGTGCCGCGGCCGCAAGCCCGTCAACGACTCCGACGTCTACACGATCACCGACGGCGCCAACGACAGCCAGCGCCTGGCGACGGTCAAGCGCAACGGCGACGTGCGCCTGAGCAGGAAGGGCAACATCAGCCGCTTCACCGAGGACGGGCAGCGCCCGCGCGGGACGGGCCGGCTGATCCTCAAGGCCAAGCTGACGACGAAGGGCGACCTGCGGATCCTCAAGGGCACGGCGCGCGTCGTCAACGCGAAGTGCCCGTCCGCCGTGCTGACGTTCCGCTCGACGGTGCAGCGCTGAACCGTCACGACCCGACGGCGTAGCGCGCGAACAGCGCGCCGTCGTGCTCGAGCAACCACAGCAGGCGGGCGTCGAGGGGCTCCTCGAGCGGCGCGTCGCCGATGATCGTCAGCGCGCCCGCCGAGCCGGCGAGCTTCGGCACGCGGGTGAGCAACAGCTCGTCGGCGAGCCCAGCCGCGAACAGCGACGCGTTCAGGCTGGGGCCGCCCTCGCACAGGATCGAGCGCACGCCGTGCTCGCGGCGCACGTGCGCGAGCGCCGCCGCGAGATCGATCGGCGCCGCGCGCAGGTAGGAGACCTCCGCCGCGCAGCCCTCGAGCTCGGTTGCGACCGCGGTGATGACGAGCACGCGAGCGGAGGGGTCCTGCAGCAGCGGCAGATCGGCGGGCAGGTCGAGGCGCCCGCTGACGACGATCGCCAGGGGCTCCGCCCGCAGGCCGGCCGCGACGCGCTGCTCGCGGCGATGCGGGTCGGGCACGATCGGGCCGTAGCGCTCGGCGCGCAGCGTGCCCGCCCCGACCATGACGGCGTCGACGCGCGTGCGCATGGCGTGAAAGAGCTGGCGATCGGCGAGGTTCGAGATCGGCGCGCTGCGTCCGGCCACGCTCGCTCGACCGTCGACCGTCGCGACCATGTTGACCGCCACGAACGGGCGCCCCGGCGGCGCATGCGCGGCGTAGTCGAGGGCCGCGACGGCCTCGTCGGCCGTCAGCGATCCCGGCTCGGGCAACAGCGCCCGCAGCATCACGAGCGGCTCGTTGCGGGCGGCCATCAGGCTGGCTCGACGTCGGTCACGTTCACGCAAGTACAACAGCTCCCGAGTCGTTCACCTTCGCGACACACCTGTTGTGGCATGCTCGGAGGCAGTGGGTAGCACGTGAGCGACATGAGCGACAAGCTGATCGGCGTCGACGTCGGCGGCACGAAGATCTCCGTGGCCGTGCTCGACGGCGCGACGCTGCTCGAGCCGAGCATCCGCCCCACCGACACGAGCGACGGCGAGCACCTCGTCGACCAGCTCGTCGAGGCGATCCTGCAGGCCGGCGAGGCGCGCGCGGTCGGCGTCGCTGTGCCGTCCGTCGTCGATTTCGCGACCGGCCGGGTGCGCGCGTCGGTCAACGTGCCGCTTGCCGACATCGCGCTGCGCGACGTCCTGCGACAGCGCCTCGGGATCCCCGTCGTCGTCGACAACGACGCCACCTGCGCGGCGCTCGCCGAGGCCTACGACGACGACGGCACCCTCGCCGCGCGCCACCTCGTCATGTTCACGGTCGGGACCGGCGTCGGCGGCGGGATCGTCATCGGCGGGCGCATCTATCGCGGCGCGACCGGCGCCGCCGCGGAGCTCGGCCACACGATCATCGGCGCCGACCTGCGCGGCGCGCCGTTTCAGTGCACCGACGACTTCCCGCGCGGCGGCTCGCTCGAGTCGCTCGCGGCGGGCAGCGTGCTCAACGAGCTCGGGCGCGAGCTCGGCCTGCCCGACGCGAGCACGGTCGACGCGGCGCGCGACGGCCACGTCGGGGCCCGCGCGGCGATCGACCTGCTCGGCCGCCGGCTCGGCGTCGGTATCGCGAACGCCATCAACACGTTCGACCCCGACCTGATCGTGATCGGCGGCGGCGTCTCGGCCGCGGGCGAGATGCTGCTGGCCCCCGCCCGCGAGGAGGCCGCGCGCTTCGTCCTCGACGGCGTCGGAACGGCGACGCGGATCGTCCAGGCCCGCTACGGCCCCCGCGCCGGCGTCCGCGGCGCGGCGCTGCTCGCCGGCCAGGAGGCGCGTCATGAGGTGGTCGTGCCGTGATCGTCGCGCTCGCCGTCGACCATGCCGGCGTGCCGCTGCGCGACATCGTGCAGGACGCGCTCGTCGCCGACGGCCACACGATCGAGGATCTCGGCTGCCACGACGACTACCCGAACGTCGCGCTCGCGGTCGGCATCGCGATCGCGCGGGGCGCCGCCGAGCGCGCCGTGCTCGTGTGCGGCTCCGGGGCCGGCGTGTCGGTCGCGGTGTCCAAGCTCCCCGGCATCCGCGGCGCGGTCTGCCACGACCATTACACGGCCGCGCAGTGCGTCAGCCACGACGACTGCAACGTGCTGTGCCTCGGCGCGCGCGTCATCGGCCCGGCCGTCGCGGCCGAGCTCGCGCAGGCGTTCGCCGGCGCGCGCTTCAGCGGCGAGGAGCGCCACGTTCGGCGGCTCGGCAAGATCTTGACCATGGAACGAGATGGATTGGAGGCGAAGCTATGACCAGCGTCTTGAACGTCAACGAGCGCCTTGCCGCGCTGACGGAGGCCGGGACCGCGGTCTGGCTCGATCAGATCCGCCGCTCGCTCACGCAGGGCGGTGAGCTGCGCCGGCTCGTCGACGAGGACTCGCTGCGCGGCGTCACATCCAACCCGGCGATCTTCGAGAAGGCGATCCTCGGCTCGCCCGACTACGACGAGCAGATCGAGCGCCTCGCGCACGAGGGCCTCAACACGCGCTCGGTCTACCAGGAGATCGTCCTGCAGGACGTCGCCGAGGCGGCCGACGTGCTGCGCTGCGTCTACGACGAGCTGGGCGGCGCGGACGGCTACGTCTCGCTCGAGGTCGACCCGGATCTCGCGTTCGACTCCGACCGCACGATCGCCCAGGCCCGCGAGTACTGGGAGCGCGTCGGGCGGCCGAACGTGATGATCAAGATCCCCGGCACGCCCGAGTGCCTGCCGGCGATCGAGCAGGCGATCTACGAGGGCATCAACATCAACGTCACGCTGCTGTTCGCCGTCGAGGCCTACTCGAAGGTCGCCGAGGCGTACATCGCGGGGCTCGAGCGCCGCCACGCCGAGGGGCTGTCGCTCGACGTGCAGTCCGTCGCGTCGTTCTTCGTCTCGCGCGTCGACGGCGAGGTCGACAAGCGCCTCGAGAAGCTCGGCCGCTCGGACCTGGCCGGCCAGGCCGCCGTCGCCAACGCACGCGCCGCGTACCTGCGCTTCGAGGAGATCTTCCACGGCGAGCGGTTCGCCGAGCTGCTCGCCGCGGGCGCGCCGGTGCAGCGCCCGCTGTGGGCGTCCACCGGCGTGAAGAACCCGTCCTACCCGGACACGAAGTACGTCGCCGAGCTCGTCGGCCCGGAGTCCGTCAACACGATGCCGATGCCGACGCTGATGGCGTGCGCGGAGCGCCTGGAGGTCGACGGCGCGACCGTGCGCGAGGACCCGGCGAGCGTGCTGAAGGCGCTCGGAGTCGCCGGCATCGACCTCGACGAGGTGACCGACAAGCTCCTGAGCGACGGCATCGACGCGTTCGTCACGCCGATGAAGAAGCTGCTCGCCGGCATCGAGGCCAAGCGCGAGGCGATCTTCACGGGGCGCCCGGCGACGATCGACGCGTCGCTGCCGTTCGAGCTCGAGGCGCCGGTCGCCCAGATGGTGCGGCGCGCGGAGATCGAGCAGGTCGCACGGCGGATCTGGAAGCACGACCCGACGTTGTGGGGCGCGCGCGACCAGCCCGAGGTGTCCAACCGGCTCGGCTGGCTGAACGCCCCGGAGACCTACGCCGAGCACATCGACGACCTCGAGGGCTTCGCGGCGGAGCTCGCCGCCGAGGGCTTCACCGATGCGGTGCTGCTCGGGATGGGCGGCTCGTCGCTGGCGCCCGAGGTGCTGCGGCTCAGCTTCGGCGAGCGTCAGCACGAGCGCCTGCGCCTACAGGTGCTCGACTCGACCGATCCGGGCGCGCTGCTCGCCATCGAGGCGTCGCTCGAGCTCGAGCACACGATCTTCGTCGTGTCGACGAAGTCCGGCGGGACGATCGAGACGCTCTCGCTGTTTCATCACTTCTGGGCCTCGTGCCCGAACGGAGCGCAGTACGTCGCGATCACGGACCCGGGGTCGTCGCTGGCGGCGCTCGCCGCCGAGCGCGGGTTCCGGCGCACGTTCCTCAACGACGCCGACGTCGGCGGGCGCTACAGCGCGCTGACGTTCTTCGGGCTCGTGCCGGCGGCGTTGATGGGGGTCGACCTCTCACGACTGCTGGACGGCGCGGGTGTCGCGGCCGAGGCGTGTGCCGGCTACCACGCGCCGGAGCACAACAGCGGCCTGTGGCTCGGCGCGGCGCTCGGCGCGCTGGCGATCCATCCCACCCACCCGCGCGACAAGCTGACGTTCATCGTCGACGACCCGGTCTCGTCGTTCGGGATCTGGGCCGAGCAGCTCGTCGCGGAGTCGACCGGCAAGCTCGGCAAGGGCCTGCTGCCGGTCGCCGACGAGCCGGTCGGTGCGCCGGAGGTCTACGGCTCGGACCGGGTGTTCGTCTACCTACGCGACTCGGCCGATCCGAGCGAGGAGCTCGACGCCGCCGTGAAGGCCCTGGCGGACGCCGACCAGCCGACGGTGACGCTGTCGGCGTCGGGGCCCGAGGACCTCGGGCGGATCTTCTTCTTCGCCGAGTTCGCGACCGCGGTCGCGGGCTGGGCGCTTCAGATCAACCCGTTCGACCAGCCCAACGTCCAGGAGGCCAAGGACGCGACGGCCCGGGTGCTCGACGCCATCGCCGAGGGGGCCGCCTTGGTCGAGCCTTCCGATGCCTCGGACGAGTCGCTGCGGGCGCTGCTGTCGGCGGGCGACGGCGACTACGTCGCGATCCTCGCGTTCCTGACGCCGTCGGCCGCGGTCGACGAGGCCGCCGCCGCGCTGCGGGTCGCGATCCGCGACGCGACCGCCGCGACGACGACGTTCGGGTACGGGCCGCGCTACCTGCACTCGACGGGCCAGTTCCACAAGGGCGGCCCGAAGGTTGGGCGCTTCCTCGTGCTCGTCCACGACGGCCCCGACGACGTCGAGATCCCCGGCCGTGAGTTCACGTTCCGCACGCTGAAGAACGCCCAGGCATTCGGCGACCTCGAGACGCTGCGCGCGCACGGGCTGGCGGCGGAGAAGCTGCGCCTCGAGGGTCTCGACGCGGCCGCCGGGCTGCGGGCGCTGACGGAGCGGGTGCGCGGGCTGCTGTAGCGCCCGGCGCGAGACGCCTGCAGCCCGCGTCCTGGCGCGTAACGTTCGTAGGCGGCGGATAGCGTGGACGTCGTGGACCTGAACCTCTTGAAAGCGAGCGCTCGAACATGACCGACCAGGACGCGATCGCGACCCTCGAGCCGCTGCTCGCAGACCACCGGCGCAAGCGCGGCCCGGAGCACCCCGCCACGCTGCACACGGGCTACAACCTCGCCAACGCCTACCTGGCCGCCGGGCGCACGCGGGAGGCGATCGCGATCCTCGAGCCGCTGATCGGCGACCTCGAGAAGGCCCTCGGCGCCGAGCACGCCAACACGCTGCGCACGCGCGGCAATCTCGCGAGCGCCTACCAGGGCGCGGGCCGCACGCAGGACGCGATCGCGATCCTCGAGCCGCTGCTCGAACAGCTCACGGGGACCCTCGGGGCCAAGCATCCCGACACGCTTCCGAGCCGCGGCAACCTCGCCAACGCCTACCAGGCGGCCGGGCGCACCCAGGACGCGATCGCGCTCTTCGAGCCGCTGCTCAAGGACCTGACGCGCGCGCTCGGCGCCCAGCACCCGAACACGATCAGCACGCGCGGCAACCTCGCCAACGCCTACCAGGCCGCCGGGCGCGCGCGCGACGCGATCGCGATCTACGAGGCGCTGCTCGCCGACCTCGAGCAGGCGCTCGGCGCCGAGCATCCCAACACGCTGCGCACGCGCAACAACCTCGCCAACGGCTACCAGGACGCGGGGCGCACCCGCGAGGCGATCGCGATCTACGAGCCGCTGCTTGCCGACCGCGACCGGACCCTCGGAGCGGAGCACCCCGACACGCTCAACACCCGCGGCAACCTCGCCAACGCCTACCGCGACTCCGGGCGCACGCAGGACGCGATCGCGATCCTCGAGCCGTTGCTGGCCGACCGCGAGCGCGTTCTCGGCCCCGACCACCCGGACACGCTCGGCAGCCGCGGCAACCTCGCCAACGCCTACCAGGCCTCCGCCCGCGCGAAGGACGCGATCGAGATCTTCGAGCCGCTCGTGAAGGACCTCGAGCGGATCCTCGGCGGCGAGCATCCCGACACGCTCGCCAGCCGCGGCAACCTCGCCAACGCCTACCAGGCGGCCGGGCGCAACGAGGCGATCGGGATCCTCGAGCCGCTGCTCTCCGACCTCGAGCGGATCCTCGGCGCGGAGCACCCCGACACGCTCGCCAACCGCGGCAACCTCGCCAACGCCTACAAGTTCGCCGGCCGCACGCAGGACGCGATGGTGATCCTCGAGCCGCTCGTCGCCGATCTCGAGCGCGTGCTCGGCAACCAGCATCCGGACACGCTCGCGAGCCGTGGCAACCTCGCCAACGCCTACCTGACCGCCGATCGCGCCGACGACGCGATCGCGATCCTCCAGCCGCTGCTCGTCGACCAGCGCTCGACCCTCGGCGCCGCGCACCCCAACACGCTGAACACCCGCGCCAACCTCGCCGACGGCTACCTCGCCGCCGGGCGCACGGCGGACGCGATCGAGATCCTCGAGCCGCTCGTCGAGGATCAGCGGTCGGCGCTCGGCGCGGAGCACGCGAGCACGCTCCTGACCCGCAACAACCTCGCGACGGCCTACCAGGACGCGCACCGCCCCGAGGACGCGATCAGGATCCTCGAGCCGCTGCTCGCCGACCGCGAGCAGGCCGCGGGCGCCGAGCACCCCAACACGCTGCGCACCCGCAACAACCTCGCGCTCGTCTACCAGGAGGTCGGGCGCAACGACGACGCGATCGCGATCTACGAGCCGCTGCTGGGAGACCTCGAGCGCGTCCTCGGCGCCGAGCATCCCGACGCGGTCGGCTGTCGCAACAACCTCGTCCTCGCCTACGAGGCCGCGGGGCGGGGCGCGGACGCGGACGGCGTGCGCAAGACGCAGCTCGCCGACTGGGACTCCGATCCGGCCCCCGACAAGCAGGGCCCGGCGCTGTTCGACGTGTGACCGGTCAGGTCGCGGCGTACTCGTGCAGCTGGTCGCCCTGCGCGCCGTGGATGCTGGCGTTGAAGGAGATGATGATCCGCTCCTTCTCGCCCTCGTAGGGCATCGCCTGATGCGCGAGCCATGAGGGGAACAGCAAGAGCTGCCCGGGGATCGGCTCGATGTCCTGGTGCGGCGGCTGCAGGTAGGCGTTGCCGATGTCGACGAACGCGCCGCCGAGGGCGGTGAACGGCGGGCCGTAGAGCCGGGTCACGCCGTTGCCCGCGCCGTAGACGGGGTGCCGCACCCGCTGCGCGGAGTCGTCGACCTGCACGATGTACGCCGACGACCACGAGCAGTTGCCGTGCGTGTGCACGTCGTGAAACGAGCCGCGGCTGCTGCATTGGAACCACATGCCCTCGATGCCGACCTTGAGCTCCATCTCCTTGCCGCCCCACGCCAGCGCGTTGGCGTTCTTCACGGTCTCGCCGAGGCTGGCCACGATCCAGCGGATGAAGTCCTGCCACTCGGGGATCTTCACCCGGTGCAGCAGGTCGTCGTCGGAGGCGAAGAACGGCCCCGGCTCGACGCCGCGCTTGCGCTCCTGCGCCGCCCGGCCCTGCGCGAACGCCTCGACGAGCAGCGGGTTCAGCGTCGCGGCTTCGGGGTAGCGGTGCACGCCGATCGGGGTCGCCCACAGCCCGTGAGATCCGGGGCTCAACGTCATGCCTGCACTCCTCGCGATCGCATGGACGGGCGATCGTAGCGAAGGGTCCGGGGCGCCCTTCGCGACGACGCCCCAGCGGGTGGGCGGGGCTAGTACCCGCCCGGCTTGGTCGTCATGAGGACGATCGCCACGACGACGAGCGCGAGGGCGATGCTGCCGAACAGCGCCGCGCGGGCGTTCTGCTCGTCGTATTCGGGGCTGAGCCCGCCGCCCGCCGCGAGGTCGCGCTCCGCGAGCTCGGCGAGCTTGCGATCGGTCGGCGTGAGGACCGCGCCGGTGATCGCGAACAGCGCGACGAGGATCACGAGCGGGATGCTCACCCAGGCCTTGGCGAACAGGTCGCGATCGGCGGCGAGGTAGATGCCGGCGACGAGCACGACGGCCATCGCCGGCGTGATGACGCGTTGCGCGAGGACGAGGTGCAGGCGGTGCAGCATCGGGAGCTGCTCGAGGCTCGCGCGCTTGATCTGCGCGTCGATGACGGGGTAGGCGAAGACGACGCCGAACGCCACCACGACGGCGAGGATGTGGATGCTGAGCACGACGTCGTAGAACTGCACGGCGATGGGCATGGTCGGAAGGCTCGCATGCCGGGCGGCGCTTGCCAAGCCGCACGGGCGTGAACGCCATCGCGGTATGGCGCGGCCCGAGCGCACGGCGCGGCGGCACCCGACGCACATGCGACATCGCCATGTCAATGTCCGACACACGGTCAGATGCCAATCTGAGCACGATATGGATGCGACATCGACATCTGACCACGGAGGCGTGCGGGAGGTGGCAATGTCGCATGCGGCGCGAGCGACCAACGGGTGGTGGGCGAGCAAGGTACGGCGCCGGGTACCCGAGCTCGAACGGCTACGGCTCTGCACGCTCTACGCCGCGTATCGGGTTGCAACACGACGAACCTGTGGTCGGTCGCTTCCTCGGCGCCTCGTTCGGCGCCGGCCGGGTGCCGTGGCCGCTCTACTCCGCGGTGTTCGCGGCAACGACGAGCGCCTGCGGCTCACGGATGCCCGCCCTTCGCCGGCACGCCGGCCAACTCATCGGCCGCGAGATGTCACAAAGGGACAGTGTCCTGGGTAGTGGATCGTGCCTATGCTCCAAACGGACGTCTCGGAGAGCAACCACGACACGCGGAGAGCGCCTGTGACTCAGATCGGTTTCGTCGGCCTCGGCCGCATGGGCGGCAACATGGTCGCCCGGATCCGCCGTGACTCCGACCACGGCGTCGTCGCGTTCGACCGCGACCCGGCCGTCGTGGCGCGCGTCGCCGAGGCGACGGGCGCCGTCGGCGCGGACTCGCTCGCGGACCTCGTCGGCAAGCTCGACGCGCCGCGGATGGTCTGGATCATGGTCCCGGCCGGCGCGCCGACGCAGAGCACCGTCGAGGAGCTCACCTCCATGCTCGACGAGGGCGACTTGATCGTCGACGGCGGCAACTCGAAGTGGACCGACGACAAGGCGCGCGCCGCGATCCTCGAGCAGCAGGGAATGCACTACGTCGACGTCGGCACGAGCGGCGGCGTCTGGGGCCTGGAGGTCGGCTACTGCATGATGGTCGGCGGGCCCGACCCGGCCGTGGAGCGCCTCGCGCCGATCCTCGACGTCCTCGCCCCGACCACCAACGATCTGAGCCGGGACGCGATCGGCCCGCGCGGCTGGGGGCACTTCGGCCCGTCCGGCGCGGGGCACTACGTGAAGATGGTCCACAACGGCATCGAATATGGCCTCATGCAGGCCTACGCCGAGGGCTTCGACCTCTTCGACAAGTCCGAGTACGAGCTCGACAACGCGAAGATCGCGCACCTCTGGGGCCAGGGCTCGGTCGTCCGCTCGTGGCTGTGCGAGCTGGCGGCGCGCGCGTTCGAGCTGGAGGGCAACGAGATCGCCGCGCTCAGCCCGTATACCGCCGACTCCGGCGAGGGGCGCTGGACGATCGCCGAAGCGATGGACAAGGACGTCCCGATGCCGGCGATCACGGCGTCGCTCTACGCGCGCTTCTACAGCCGCGGCAACGGCGCGTTCACGCATCGCATGCTCGCCGCGCTCAGGGCCCAGTTCGGCGGTCATCCGACGAAGAAGTCGGCCGACGGGTGAGCCCTCCCACGCAGGTGGCGGCGACGGAGCCCAACCCGCTCGTCGAGGCGCTCGAGCGCCTGCCCGTCCACCCGACGGTGCTCGTCATCTTCGGCGCCACGGGCGACCTCGCGCGGCGCAAGCTGCTGCCGGCGCTCTACAACCTCGCCCACGAGGGCGCGCTGCCCGAGCACTTCGCGCTCGTCGGCAGCTCGCGCTCGGACCTCCCCGACGCGGAGTTCCGCGACATGGCCATCTCGGCCGTGCGCGAGTTCTCGCGCCGCGAGCCCAACGAGAAGGTGCTCGCCAAGCTCTTCGAGCACGCGCGCTACGTCGGCGGGTCGTTCGACGACGAGACCGTCTACGAGCGCCTCGGCCCGGTGCTCGACGAGGTCGACGAGGAGGCCGGGCAGCGGCTGAACCGCAGCTTCTATCTCTCGACCGCGCCCGAGTTCTTCCCGGTCATCGTCAAGGCGCTCGGCGAGCACGGGCTGCAGGACTCGGCCGACGCCGAGGTGCGGGTCATCATCGAGAAGCCGTTCGGCACGACGCTCGCCGAGGCGCGCGCGCTCAACCAGACCGTGCTGTCGGTCTTCGAGGAGCGGCAGGTCTTCCGCATCGACCACTACCTCGGCAAGGAGACCGTCCAGAACGTGCTCGCGCTGCGCTTCGCCAACGGCATGTTCGAGCCGCTGTGGAATCGCAACTACATCGACCACGTGCAGATCACCGCGTCCGAGGACCTCGGGATCGGCACGCGCGCGGGCTACTACGACAACGCCGGCGCGCTGCGCGACCTCGTCCAGAACCACATGCTGCAGCTGCTGACGCTGCTGTGCATGGAGCCGCCGGTCGACTTCTCCGCCGACGAGGTCCGCGACGAGAAGGTGAAGGTGCTGCGCGCGATCCACCCGCCGACCGAGGTCGAGGTGCCGGAGATGGCGGTCCGCGCGCAGTACGCAGCCGGCAACGTCGCCGGCGTGGAGGCGCCCGGCTATCACGAGGAGACCGGCGTCCCCGAGGGTTCGGCGACGCCGACGTACGCGGCGCTGCGACTCGAGGTCGACAACTGGCGCTGGGCCGGCGTGCCGATGTACCTGCGCACGGGCAAGCGCCTCGCGCGCAAGGTCACGGAGATCGCCGTGATCCTCAAGCCGGTCCCCCACCTCGCGTTCAGCGAGGACGGCTCGCGCGGCGTACGGCCCAACGTGCTCGTGCTGACGGTCCAGCCCAACGAGGGCGTGTCGCTGTCGATCGGCGCGAAGATCCCCGGCACGCGGATGGCGATCCGCCAGGTGCAGATGGAGTTCTCCTACGGCTCGGCGTTCCTGTCGCAGTCGCCCGAGGCCTACGAGCGCCTGATCCTCGACGCGATGCGCGGCGACGCGACGCTCTTCACCCGTAACGACGAGGTCGAGGCGCAGTGGCGCATCTGCGACCCGATCCTTGCCGCGTGGGACAAGCTGCGCGGACCGCTGCCGCAGTACGACGCGGGCTCGCAGGGCCCGCGCGAGGCCGACGCGCTGCTCGGCGGTCGCGAATGGAGGATGATCTGACGCCGTGAGTCGGTCCGCGACGGTCGATGCGGTGTGGAGCGCGCAGGACACGACGCCTGCCGCGATCGAGTCCGCCCTGCGCGACCTCGTCGACGAGCGCCACCGCGAGAACGAGGGCTACGTCGCGGCGCGGGCGCTGAACCTCGTCTGCATCGTCGACGCGCAGTACAGCGGCGAGATCGCCAACCGGCTGCGCAAGGTCGGGCGCTACCACGCGTCGCGCACGGTCGTCTGCTCCGTGCAGGAAGGCCGCACGACGATCGACGCGCTCGCGACGGTCGCCTCCGAGGCCGATCCGCGACCCGGTGAGTTCTCGCTCATGCGCGAGACGGTCGTCGTGTCGGTCGGCGAGCGCCACCTCCCCCACCTCGCGCGGATCGTCGACCCGCTCGTCGTCACGGACCTCGCGACCGTCGTGTGGTCGCCACACGGCCACGACGAGGCCGTCGACTCGCTCGTGTCGCCGGCGGGCGGCGCGCGACCGGTGGCGCAGTGCGTGCTGCTCGACACGGCCGGCGAGCCTGACGCGCGCGAGGCGCTGGAGCGCGTCTGCCGGCTCGCGGAGCTCGTCGACGTCGTCGACCTGGCATGGCTGCGCGTGACGCCGTGGCGCGAGCGGCTCGCGGCGCACTACGACCCCGCCGACCGCCGGCCCGAGCTGCAGACGCTGTCCAAGCTGTCGGTGCGCCACGGCTCGAACTCGCTCGTCTCGGGCATCCTGCTGGTCGGCTGGATGTGCGACCGGCTCGGCTGGCGCCCCGAGCGGCTGACGCTGCACGACGAGCTGCTGCGCGGCCGCGCACGCGGCCGGCGCGGCGAGGTCGAGCTGCGCCTCGAGCCCGTCGGCGTGATGCGGGTGCCGGGCCTGGCGGGCCTCGAGGTCCGCAACGACAACGGCTCGGTGCTCGCGCTCGAGCGCGGCGAGGGCGGGCTGACCGCACGGCGGCGCGAGCACAGGGGCGAGGAGCGCACATGGACCGTGCTCGGCGCCTCACGCGGCGAGGCCGGCATCCTCGGCGAGGGCATCCGCCACGCGCTGCTGCCCGACCCGACGTACGCCCCCGCGCTGGCGGCGGCTCGGCGCATGCTCTCATGAAGCCGGTGCTGTCGGACGTGCCGCTCGCGGGCAGCCCGTTCCCACCGATCGCCGACTACGCCTTCCTGTCGGACTGCGAGACCTCGGCGCTCGTCGCGCCGAGCGGCAACGTCGAGTGGATGTGCGTGCCGCGGATGGACAGCCCGAGCCTGTTCGGCGCGATGCTCGACCGCGACGCGGGGATGTTCTCGCTGTCCCCCGCCGACGCGGTGGTCCCGGCGGGCCGGCGCTACCTGCCGGGCACGAACATCCTCGAGACGACCTGGGGCACGAAGACGGGCTGGCTGATCGTGCGTGACGTGCTGCTCATCGGGCCGTGGCGCCACGACCGCGAGCGCTCGCACACGCACCGCCGCTCACCGACCGACTACGACGCCGAGCACGTCCTGCTGCGCACGCTGCGCTGCGTCAACGGCATGGTCTCGATGCACATGGAGTGCGATCCGATCTACGACTACGGCCGCGCACGGGCGACCTGGGAGTACAGCGGCGAGGGCTACGAGGAGTGCACCGGGACCTTCGAGGGCTTCGACCTCAAGGTGCGCCTGCACTCCGATCTGCGGCTCGGGATCGAGACGTCGCGGGTGCGGGCGCGCACGACGATGCACGACGGCGACCTCGCGTACGTCGCGCTGAGCTGGAGCGACAACGCCGCGCCGACGAGCTTCGCCGACGGCTACGAGCGGCTCGTCGCAACCGCGGACTTCTGGCACGAGTGGCTCGCGCAGGGCACGTTCCCCGACCACCCGTGGCGCGAGGCGCTGCAGCGCTCGGCGCTGACGCTGAAGGGCCTGTCCTACGCGCCAACCGGGGCGCTGCTGGCCGCCGCGACGACGTCGCTGCCCGAGACGCCGGGCGGCAATCGCAACTGGGACTACCGCTACACGTGGGTGCGCGACTCGACGTTCATGCTGTGGAGCCTCTACACGCTCGGCTTCGACTGGGAGGCCGACGACTTCTTCAACTTTCTCGCGGAGGTCTGCGAGGGGCAGGACCTGCAGGTCATGTACGGGATCGGCGGGGAGCGGCGCCTCAGCGAGTCCGAGCTCACCCACCTCTCGGGCTACGAGGGCGCGCGGCCCGTACGGATCGGAAACGGTGCCTACGAGCACCGCCAGCACGACGTCTGGGGCAGCTTCCTGGACTCGTTCTACCTGCACACGAAGTCGCGCGACGGGGTGCGCGAGGCGACGTGGCCGCTCATCAGCGCGCAGGTCGAGAAGGCGCTGACGCACTGGCGCGAGCCCGACCGCGGGATCTGGGAGGTGCGCGGCGAGCCGAAGCACTTCACGTCCTCGAAGATCATGTGCTGGGTCGCGGCCGATCGCGGCGCGCGACTCGCGCTGCTGCGCAAGGACACCGAGAACTACGAGCGCTGGCAGGCGGCGGCGGACGAGATCCGTGCCGATGTGCTCGAGCACGGCGTCGACGCGCGCGGGGTGTTCGTGCAGCACTACGGCACCGATGCGCTGGACGCGTCGCTATTGCTCGCGCCGCTCGTGCGCTTCCTGGCGCCCGACGATCCGCGGATCGTGGCGACGGTGCACGCGATCGCCGAGGAGCTGACCGTCCACGGGCTCGTGCTGCGCTACCGCGTCGAGGAGACCGACGACGGGCTCGGCGCGCAGGAGGAGGGCACGTTCACGATCTGCTCGTTCTGGCTCGTCTCGGCGCTGAGCGAGATCGGCGAGGACGCGCAGGCGCGCGCGCTGTGCGAGCGGCTGCTGTCCTATGCCTCCCCGCTGCTGCTGTACGCCGAGGAGCTCGACCCGAGGTCCGGCCGCCACCTCGGCAACTTCCCGCAGGCGTTCACGCACCTCGCGCTCATCAACGCGGCGCTGCACGTCATCCGCGCCGACCACAAGATCTCGCTGGAGACACAGCCGCTCGACGCCACGAGACGGGAGCGCCGCCCGTGACGCGCATGCGGGTCTTCCCCGACGCCGAGGCCGTCGCGCGGCACGCGGCGGACGCGCTGGCGTGGCGGATCGGCGACTCCCGCAAGGCCGGCCGCGAGGTCCACATCGCGCTGGCCGGGGGGTCGACCCCGCGCCGCGCGTACGAGCTGCTCGCCGACATCGAAGGGTCCTGGAAGCACGTGCACCTATGGCTCGGCGACGAGCGCTGCGTCCCCGACGGCGACCCGGAGTCCAACGCGCAGATGGTGCGCGAGTCGCTGCACGCGAACGCCCGCGCGGAGCCGCCGTCGCTGCACGTGCTCCAGTCGCCGCTCGTGCCGGAGGACGCGGCGTGGCTGTACGGCCGCTCGATCGCCGAGCGCGTGCCCGGCGGCGTCTTCGACATCGTGCTGCTCGGGATGGGTCCCGACGGCCACACGGCGTCGCTGTTCCCGGGTCACCCCGCGCTCGCGTGCGTGGCCGCCCCCTGCGTCGCCGTCCGCGACGCGCCCAAGCCCCCGCCCGAGCGCGTGACGCTGACGCTGCCCATGCTGCGCGCGGCGCGCTTCACGCTGCTGCTCGTGACGGGCGCGTCGAAGCGCGAGATGCTCGCACGCGTGCGGGCCGCGGACACGACGCTGCCGACGGCGCTCCTCGGGGCCGGCCTCGACGAGATCGCATGCGACGCCGCCGCCGCCGGGGACGCAGGCTGACGCGGCGATCGCCCCGCGACGGACGCCGGCCGCGACGAGCTGCTGCTCGGGCTGTTCACGGGCAAGGGCTACGCACGCACGTCGCACCTCGCGCAGGCACTCGGTCGGCTGTCGGCGCCGGGCGCCAGCGCGCGTTCGGACGGCGACGTGTGCGCGTTCTGCGGAGGCGCCGCCGTCAGTAGTAGTGGCGCCGACCGCCGACGGCGTAGCCGATCATCCCGAGGACCTCGAGGATCAGTCCGATGACGATGCAGAGCACGCCGATGCCACCGAGGACATGGAGGCGGGGATTCAGCGCGGCGCAGAGGAGCAGGAAGATGCCGAAGACGATCATCGTGGCTTGTTACCCGCGCGCAGCGATCGCGAACCCACCGTCGACAGCTGTTGTAGGGAGTCCTCGCTCCGGGGGACTCAGCAGCGAACGACGGCGTCCTTGGGGCCCGCGAAGTCCGCGATGATCGTGGTCCTGAGCGCGGAGTTCGACGTGCGGATCCTGACCGGAGCCGGTCCGAGGCGAATGTAGACACGGCCCTTGCAGACGATGCGGACCCGGCACTCCGCGCCCGCGCAGTCCGCCTTGGCCGAATTGCGCGGCGGCTTCTTGGATGGCTTCGACGAGTCGCCCCCGCCACAGGCGGTCAGCGCCATGCAGGCGAACGCGACGAGGATCATCGCGCCAACACGTGTCGGTGATCGTCGCACGGCCCCAGTGTGGCGCATGATGTGCTTATCCTCTCGTCATGGACCGCTTCGAGCTCAGTGAGCGGTGGTGCGGGTGGACGGATCTCGACCTGATCTTCACGGCTGCCCGCGCGGCCATCGAGGCCGGACCGTTCGATCCGCCGATCTGCGAGGTCGTCTTCAACGAGGAGTTCGACCCCTTCACGGTCGACACGTTTCAGGAGGCGCGCGAGCACATGGCCCGCCACCGCGTCCACTCGATGGAGATCATCCTCTCGCACTTCGACGAGGACGAGGCGCGCCTGACGATGCACTACGCGTGTGAGCGCCTCCAGCTCAACGGCAGCGGCAGCGACTGGGATCGGGCGCGCGCGGCGTACGACGCCGCGCAGGCCGTGTTCGCCGGCCACTTCGGGATCACGACGTTCAAGCTCCCGAAGCTGCCGCGCGACACCGTCGCCGAGACGCGCAAGCGCATCGTGATCGACGAGCTCGAGGCGGCGCTCGAGAACGTCGACTCGGGCCTCGACGACCTCTGAGTCTCGTCAGCGTCGCGCGCCTGCGCCGGCGTGATCGTTCGCGGCCACCGACCGCGACGTGCCGCCCACCCCGATGCCCGGAAATCGGCCCGATCGTCCGGCGCGTCTCGCAGGACGCCGGGGTACTGTCGAGCGCGGTTCAGATGCCCTCGCCGATCATCACGACAGCAGCCAAGATCATGTGCGCCCACGGGGGCCAGGTGACGCTGATCCCGAAGCAGTTCAAGGTCCTCGCGGGCGGGCAGCCGGTCATGTGCGTCGGCGATCTCGTCGGCTCGCCGATCGTGGGCTGCGCGCAGCCGCCGACCCCCGCCACCGCGCCGTGCCTCGTCGTCGCGAGCGAGATCCCGATCCCGATGGTGGGCATGAGCCCGACCGTCCTGGTCGGCGGCAAGCCGGTCCTGCTCGCCGGGATCAACGGCATCACGAGCGGGATCCCGCCGTCCCCCCTGATCGTCGCGTTCCCCGGGCAAACGAAGGCGATGGCCTAGTCGGACGACGCGTCCGGTGGTCCGGATGTCACCCGGCGCCGTTCGCCGCGGTACCGGCCGCCGGCGCGATGCGCCCGTCGCGCTCGGGGCGGCGAGGTCAGCGTGCGACATTGCCGGCTGAACGAGCCCCTGACATCGAGCTGGCGATGTCGCATCTATGTCATGCACAGATTGGCAGGTGACGGCCCGGCGGCCGCCGAGGTGGCAATGTCGCATGCGCGTCCGGCGCCGAGCGGCGCACGCGCCCGTCGCCGGGTGACGAGCCTCGTCACGATGCCGCCACCGCTGCGCGGTCACCCGACCGGGGGCTCCTCGATCACGGGGGGCCCGATGCCCGGAATTCGGCCCGATCGTCCGCGCGCCGGACGGGTGCGCGGGATACTGTCGAGACCGTGGGACTCGACGAGTACGACGTCATCCGGGAGCTGGGCCGCGGCGGCATGGCCGTCGTGCACCTCGCGCGCCAGCGCGACCTGCAGCGGCTCGTGGCGCTCAAGGAGCTGAGCGGCTTCAACGCCCGCGACCCCGCGTTCGCCGAGCGCTTCCTGCGCGAGTCGCGGATGGCCGGCGGCCTCAACCACCCGAACATCGTCACCGTCTACGAGTACTTCGAGGACGGCGGCGTCCCGTACATCGCGATGGAGCTCGTCGAGGGCGGCTCGCTGCGGCCGCTGATCGGGGAGCTCTCGCTGCCGAAGGTCGCGCGCGTGCTCGAGGACCTGCTCGCGGCCGTCGGCTACGCGGGGCGCAACGGGATCGTGCACCGCGACCTCAAGCACGAGAACGCGCTCATCACGAAGGAGGGCCACGTCAAGGTCGCCGACTTCGGGATCGCGAAGGCCGCCGCGACCGGCCAGGCGGGCCTGACCTCCGAGGGCATGACGGTCGGCACGCCCGAGTACATGTCGCCCGAGCAGGCCCTCGCGCGCGACGTCGGCCCCGCCTCGGACCTGTACTCCGTCGGCTGCATGACGTACGAGATGCTGACAGGGCGGCTGCCGTTCTCCAGCGACTCGCAGGCCGCGCTGCTCGTCGCGCACGTCAACGAGAAGGTCCCGGACGTGCGCGAGGTCGATCCGCACATCCCGGAATCCGTCGCCCTGTGGGTCGCGCGCATGACCGAGAAGGACCCGGACGACCGCTTTCCCGACGCGGGCAGCGCGTGGGAGGCCTTCGAGGAGGCCGTGCTCGAGTTCATCGGCCCGCTCTGGCGCCGCGACGCCACGCTCGAGCCCGCGACCGCCATCGACCTGTCCGACATCCCCGCCCAGACCGCCACGCCGCTGCGGCCGGGCAAGCCGTCGCCGTCCGCCGCCCCGATCGTCGCGGCGACCGGCTACCAGACCTATCAGGCGCCCGCCGCCCTGCACGAGGTGCTCGGCACCGACGAGCCCGCCCCCACCGTCACGCCGCCGCCGACGCCGGCCGCGCGACCGCGGCCGCGCCACGTCACGCCGCCGCCGATGCCCGCGACGAGCGGCCAGCCCGCCGCGCGCGAGCGCGCGCCGGCACCCGCCGCCGACGAGGACGAGGACGAGCGCGGGCTGCCCGTCGGCGCGATCGCGGGCGCGGCGATCGTCGCCCTGATCATCGCGTTCGTCGTCGGGATGTCCGGCGGCGGCTCGTCCACACCGGCGGCCACGGCCGGCGACGGCTTCTCGCTGTCGACGCCGAGCGGCTGGAAGGCGGCCAAGATCGCGCTCGTGCCCGAGGTCGGCCCGAAGCCGGTGTCGATCGCGCCGCCCGGCGCGGCCGCGAACGACGGCATCATCGCCGGGCGCAACTCGATCGCCCAGGCGAGCCTGCTCGCCCGCGGCAGCGGCGCCGAGCACGTCAAGCTCGGCGCCGGCGAGGCCGTGCACGTGAAGACGGCCAGCACCAGCATCTACGTCCTGCCGACGGACTCCGACGCCGTCATCGTGCGCTGCACGACCGCCGCGGCCGTCGCCAAGGAATGCGACTCCGTCGCCGGCTCGCTGAAGCTCACGCGCGGCACCGCCGCGGCGCCCGGCCCAACCGACGCGGGCGCGAGCGCGCTCGGCGCGGCGCTGACCTCCCTCGCCTCCGCGATCCGCAACCCGCGGGAGGACCTCGGGCGGGCGAAGACGCCCGGCGCGCAGGCGACCGCCGCAACCGACCTCTCCCGCGCGTATCGCGCCGCCTCGACCGCCGTCGCGGCGGCATCTGTCGGCGCGCTCGCGACCGCTGCGCGCGATCAGCTCGCGAAGTCCCTGCGGGCCGTCGGCGTCGGGTGGTCGCGCTACGCCGGCGCCGCGCGTGCCGGCAGTGAGGCGGCCGTCTCGGCCGCACGCTCGGCGATCGCCCGCGGGCGCCTGACCCTTGGCCGCGCGCGCACCGCGCTGTCCGCGGCCGGATACCAAGTTGGAGGTGGTTGACCGATGAAGACCCCGATCGTTGCCCTCGCGGCCGTCCTCGTCGCCGCGATCGTCGGCTTCCTCGCCGGCGGCGCGCTCGGCGGCGGCGACGACGGCGGCGCAAAGGGCACGGTTCAGCCCGTCAAGAGCGCGAGCAGGCCGATCGCCGCCGTGGCGTCGGGCCCGGCCGCGCCGGGCCTCAAGACCTCGTCGTCCTCCAGCCCGAGCTCGTCGAGCAGCTCCGGGGCAAGCGGCGGCGCCACGCCGAGCGGCAGTGGCAGCTCAAGCTCAAGCTGCGAGCTGAGCAGCAGTGGCGGCGCGGGCTCCGGCACCGGCTCGACCGGCTCCGGCAGCACCGCCACGAAGCCGCCTGCACCCCCGCCGCCGCCCCCGCCGCCACCGCCCGGCGGGGATCCGACGATCATCGAGGAGTAGGAGCTACACGCTCCCGGCGACGCGCGTCGCCTCGCGCTCGAGCGCGTCGCCCGGATCGGATACGCGCAGCTCGCCCGTCGTCGGCGCGCCGCGCTGCTGGACGACGTGCGTGAGCTCGTGCGCGAGCAGCTGCTGACCGGCCGACGAGCGCGGCGCGTACTCGCCGCCGGCGAAGTAGATGTCCGAGCCGGTCGTGAAGGCGCGCGCCTGGACCGAGCGCGCGAGCTGGTCGGCGAGCGGATCGGTGTGCACGCGCACGTCGCTGAACGCGTCGCCGAGCGCAGAGGACATCTGCGTGCGCACGCCCGGATCCAGCGGTGTGCCGCGCCCTCGCCGCGCCGCGATCTGGGCGGTCACCTGGGGATGGACGCGGCCGCCCGCGAGGATCCCGCTGCCGTCGATCTGCTGATGCAGGCTCATGCGCTCATGCCTATCCGGTAGGACGATACGCCGGGTTGGCGCCCTTTGCGGCAACCGGGGAGGTCTTCTTCGGCTCGCTCGTCGCGAAGCTGACGACCTTGCCGAGGGCCTGCGTGCAGCCGGCGTCCTCCTGGACCGTGGCGAGCGCCTTGCCGTCCGATCGCCACGCCACGTCGCAACCGGCGGTGCCGGTCGACTTCGCCTCCTCGAAGCTGAGGTCGTCGGCGCCCGTGAGCGCGACCTCGAAGCGGTCCGTGTCGGCGTTCGAGATCGCTGCGAGCTGCTTGCCGTCGGGGGAGAACGCGGCCGACAGGACGCCCTTGCCGGTCGTCGCCTCCGACGCGGTCGTGCCCTTCCACAGCAGCGGATCGTTCGTGAACGCCACGCTCGTGCGGTACATCCGGATGCCGAAGATCGCCGGGTTGGACTGCCGGTGGCCGGCCACGAGCACGGCCTTGCCGTCCTTGCGCCACGAGATCCGGCCGTCGAGGTCCCAGCCGTCGTCGGGCAGGCACAGCTGGAAGATGTCGGGGACGTTGCGGCCGAAGCAGATGTCGCCGTCGCCCTCCTCGACGCGGATCACCGCGATCGTCTGGTTGTCCGGCGCGACCGTCGGCCGGCGCAGGTCGTCGGGGCCGGAGTACAGCGTCGTCGGCTTCGCGCCCGCCGCGGCGCCCGCGAGCTGGATCCTCGAGCCCGAGCGGAACACGACCTGCGATCCGTCGGGGAAGTACGAGGGCTCCGTGGCCCCGCTCGGCAGGCCGAAGAGCTGCTTGCCGGCGGCCGGGTCGAAGACGACGATGCGCGACGGCGTCTGCACGGCCAGCGCCTCCGGCCCGCTGGACGCCCGGACCTTCACCGCGTCGCCCTTCTTGGCCGTCGCCCCCGGCTTCGGGATGGTCGACAGCACCGTCCCCGCGGCCGTCTTGCCGATGATCGTCGTCACCGTCGCCTTCAGGCCGAGCTTCGCGAGCGCCGCGGTATACGCGGCGAGCGGCTTGCCGGCGAACTTCGGCACGGTGATCTTGCTCGCGGCCACCTTCTTGGCGACCGCCGCCTTCTTCGCCGCCGCCTTCTTCTTCGTCGCGGCGACCTTCTTCTGCTTGGCGGTCGGTGGAGGCTTCTTCAGGAACACGCGCACGGACGTGCCCCTGGACACGGACAGTTCGGCGTCGGGGATCTGGCTCTTGACGACATAGTTGTCGGGGGCATCGGAGGGCTGCGTGTCGCCGAGCTCGAGCCCGTCGCGGCGCAGGCGCTCGTCGGCCTTGACGCGCGTCAGACCGGTCAGGTGCGGGACCGCGACCGTCTTGGTGCCGACGGCGACGACGATGCTGACCGACGCGTCCTTGTCGACCTTGGCCCCGGGAGCCGGTGACTGCCCGATGACGCTGCCGGGCTTGGCGTCGGCCTTGACGCGCGGCTCGGGGGGCTGGGTCAGGACGAGATCGTTCGCGCGCAGGCGCTTCTCGGCTTCGAAGGAGGTCGACACACCGACGAGGTTGGGCACGGTCGTCTTGCGCGGCAGCAGCAGGTAGATCGCGACGCCGGCGACCGCGACCAGCACGACCAGCGCGATGAGCCAGAACGGGATCACGGGCTTCTGGCGGAAGACGATCTGGCGCGCCGTCAGGGGGGCGTTGGCGTCGGCGGGGCCGCCGCGCAGGCGCGAGAGCATGTTCGGGTCGGGCTTGAACTTCCGCAACAGGTCCTGCGGGCGGGGGATCCGCGGGCGCGGCAACGCGATCCCCCGGGCGCTGACCTTCACGCCCTTGGCGGTCTCCTTGCCCTTCTCCTTGGCCTTCGCGGCGAGCTTCGCCTTGGCCGACGGCGTCTCCTCGACCTCGGGCTCGGTCGCGACGACATCGACGCCGACGCGGTGCTCGATGGCCCGCCCGACGGGCTTCGGCAGGCGCGGCTTCAGCGTCAGCGTGTCGGCGCCGACCTCGCCCGCCTCGAGCGTCAGCCGGCCGCGCGCGAACGCCATCCGCAGCTTGCCGCTGTCCTCGATCGCGATCGGCCACAGGTCCTGCTCGGCGTTGCCGTCGTTGCGCACGGCGGCGCGATAGCGGGCCTTGAAGCGGCCCGAGTTGACGGTCGGGATGACCTCGACGGACCACGCGTGGAAGCGGCGCACCTCGAACTGCGCGATCGCGCGCGCCGCGACGGTGGCATGCGTGCGCGACAGCGCGATCAGCTCGAACGTCCAGATGCCGGCCGTCGAGCGGTAGTCGCGGGGCGGCGAGATGTCGATCCGCAGCTCCTGCTCGGAGTCGCCGCGGCCCGACCCGAGCGGGACGAGGAACGCCGCCGCGGGCGCGACGGTGGTCCAGCCCTCCGGCAGGCCGAGGACCGCGAGGTCGTAGTTGTCGACGATCTGGCTCTCGTTGCGCAGCGTCGCGCGGAACGCGATCGTCGAGCCGGGGTCGACGCCCGGCACGCCGCCGAGCCCGGCAGCCGGATCGGCGGGCTGCAGGACGATCGACGCGTCGCCGCTGGCGGCCGGAACCTCGGGGGTCGGCGCGGGTGGCGGGGGCGGCTCGGCTCCCGCCGCCGGCGGCGGCGGCTCAGCTCCCGCCGCCGGCGGCGGCGGCTCGGCTCCGTCGGCGGTGGCGGCGGTTCGAGCGCAGGCCGCGGCGCCACGGGAGGCGTCGCGGCGACCCGCGTCTGCGCCGCGCGGCGGCTCGCGGTGCGCCGCAGCGCCGGGATCCGCGGCGTCGGCAGCGTGCGGCGCTTGCCGGTCACCCCGTTGGGCGAGTCCGGTTCGGCCGCTTGCGCGGGTGCGCCGGGGTCACCGAGGTCTGCGGCCGATGCGGCGGCCGCGTCGCCGGGTTGCGCCGGCGCGGCGACCTCGCCCGCCGTGCCGTGCGAGGTCGGGTCGCTGGGCGCGGCCGGGCGCGGTCGGGTCGCCGGGCCGGCCGGGCGCCGCGGGCGAGGTCGGGTCGCCGGGCCGACCGGCCGCGGCGGGGTCGGCCGGCTGCGCCGCGCCGAGATCGACGGGCGCGATCCGCGCGGTCTCCTCGTCGCGGGGCGGCGCCGCCGCGGCGAGCCGGTCGGCGGTCGTGAACTCCTCGTATTCGTCGTCGTCGTCGAGCGCGTCGCCGGGCCCGGGCGCCGGGGCGGTCGCCGCCGCGCCCGTGCCGCCGGCGCGGGCGCCGTCGCCGGGCCGCTCCTGCGGGCCGCTCGTGCTCGCCTCGTCGTCTTGTACGGCCGACTCGGGAACCGCGGCGACCATCGTCGTCGGGGCCCACGCGAGGTACTCGCCGCAGCGCTCGCAGAAGTCGCGGCCCGGCGGGTTCTCCAGGCCGCAGCTCCGGCAGCGAGTCGCCTCGCTCACGGATCGTCTCCGGGGTCGTCGCGCTCAGGGCCAAACGGCGGGCGCAGCTCCGGCGGCGTGAATCCGAGGCCACTCTCGAACGACGGCGCGGCCGGCACCTCCGGGAGCGTCTTGACCTCGCGTCCGCGGCGCACGCGCAGCTTGTAGTGCGCGTGCACCGGCTTCCAGCGCTCGATGCAGCGCGCGACCGCCATCTGCGTCTCCGGCGGCAGCGACTGCTCGCAGACGACGTCGAACGAGGCGACCCGCGCCTGCTGCGGCGGCTCGTCGGCGGACTCGCTGACCACGACAGCACCGTGGTCGTTGATCCGCAGCGTGATGTCGGGGAAGAACAGGCTCAGCGCGAGTTGCAGCCCGGCGCGCGTCCCGCGCAGGCGCGCGAGCTCACCGGCCCGGCGCACCGCCTCGCGGCGCTGCGTGGCGGGCAGGCTCTCGACCTCGTCGACGCCGAGCCACGTCGCGAGGCCCGCGAGCGCGTGCTCCGGCGCGAGGTCGACGTCGAGGTGCGCCGGCAGCGAGTCGAGCGTCGCCGTGACCGGGTCGAGCACCTCCTCGAGCGCCTGCAGGAAGCGCATCGCGAACGGCGGCGGCTGATCGCGCCGCGCCATGCTGTCGCGGCGGTAGATGTCCGGCACGCCCTTGCGCAGGTGCTGGCGCGTCGACACGGTCGGCGGCGCGCCGTCCAGCGCATCGGCGGGGATCGCGCCGTTCGTGGAGAGCTCGAACGTGGCCATCAGGTCCCGCGCATCGTCGCCTTGACGATGTGTACCCCGCTCGCGATCGTCTCGTCGGGCTCGAGCACGATGTGCGAGCCGGCCGGCTCGGGCGACTGGCGCCCGGTGACGAGGTCCGCGCGATACATGCGCAGCAGCCGCACGTACTCGACGCCGGCGATCTGGTGCACGACGCCGTACAGCTCGCCCTGGTTCAGCGCGCGGCCGAACGCCCAGCCGTCGCCGTCGGCGCCCGGCGTGCCGCCGACGAGCGGGTTGAGGAAGCGGTAGAGCTCGCGCAGCGTCTGCTCGCGGATGCGGGCGAGGTCGGCCAGCGGCTCGGTCTGCAGCTCGACGACGACGCTGACCCCGCGCAGGCGCACGGGCGCGACGTGCAGCGTGGCGCCGAGCAGGCGGCGCTCGTCGAGATGACCGGCGACCTCCTCGAGCAGGTCGCGCGGCGGCTGCAGCTCGTCGAACTCCAGCCGCCGGTCGGCCGGGTGCAGCCGCGGCAGGATCCGCACGGCGACGGCGTTGCCCTCGTCAGGCGGCACGCAGACGGCCCGCGCGACGCGCGGCGAGGCCTGCCGCGCGAGGTACTCGAAGTCCTCCGCCGTGACGGCGCGGTGGCGCGCGCGCAGCTCCATCGCGCCGCGCATCTGGACGGCGTCGAGCTGCTCGGGGTCGACGCCGCCGCGCGCGCCCGCCGGGTTGAACACCGACGCGATCCCGGGCGGGCCGGACTTCAGCACGTTCAGCGTCCCCGGCGCGACGTTGCCGCGCAGCCCGCCGCCGGTGCGGTAGCGCGACATCCGCAGCGTCGCGCCCTTCGGCGGCACGGCGCCGTAGTAGCGCCATTCGCCGTCGGCCTGGCGCACGGCCGGCGCGAGCTCGATCGTTCCGTGTGCCGCGTCGCAGACGAAGACGCGGTCGTCCGCGCCGCACTCGTCGAAGGACTCGCGCACGCCCCAGCGCTGCCAGTCGCCGCGCTCGTGGTCGCGGACCTCGAGCCACTCGTCCTCGGATGGGGCCAGCATCGGGGGGCGCAAGACCGTGAACGACTGCCCCGGCGTGCCGTCGCTCTCGCCGAGGACCTCGCCGTCGACGTGCTCGGCGTGCTGGCACAGCAGGATCGCGCCGATCGGGCCGCCCGTGATCGTGAAGACCTCGGGCGGGCGCTCGTAGGCGGCGCCGCCGGACTCCGCGGGCGTCGCGACGCGACAGCGCAGCCAGTGCAGGCGATGTCCGTCGAGCGGCACGCGCTCGCTGTCGCCGGCCAGCTCGAGCAGCACCTCGCCGCTGCCGAAGTTGAAGCCGCCGGTCGTGTCGTCGAGCACGGTGACCGAATCCCAGACGATCGCGCCGGCCGCGCTCTCGCCGGAGGCCATCTCCCAGCGCAGCGGCGGGCGCCGCGGGTCGACGCCGGCGCCGCGGGCGGGCTCGGCCTCGACGAGGATCCGCATCAGCAGGCGCGACAGCGGCTTGTCGAAGCCGATGTGCATCGCGTCGCCGGTGACGGGCACCGCGGAGAACGCCGCGCGGTCGGCGCCGATCGGACGCGCGACGCCCGCGTCGACGGCGATGTTGCGACGCTCGCCGTCGCGATGCACCACGTAGGCAGACGGCTGGAGGGGCTCGATCGTCAGGCCCTCGGCGACCTCGAAGACGACGGACTCCTCGTAGGCCGTGCGCACCGTGCCGACCTCGGTCTCGCCCGCGGCGATCGTCAGCGGCTCGGCCGGCGGGGCGGCGAGCGTGAAGCGCACGTGCGTCCGGGCCGGGGAGGCCGGGCGCATCGAGACGCCGAGCAGCTCGAGCAGGTGCACGTAGATCTTGTCCGGCACCCGATTGAGGCGGTACGTCGTCATCTCCGTCATCCACGCGAACAGCTCGATCAGCGTGATCCCCGGGTCGGAGACGTTGTGCTCCGTCCACTCCGGGCAGCGGCGCGCGATCCGCATCCGCGCCTCCGACACGAGCTCCTGGAAGCCGCGGTTGTCGAGCTCGATCTCCGGCAGCCTCACCACGGTAGGACCTCCACGTCGATGACGTCGTCGTCCTCCTCGGGGATGACGTAGAACGGGTGGACGAGGTTACGCACGCCCGGGACCTCGGGGATCTCGTATGTCAGCACGATCCCGAGGCAGCCCTCGTGGCGCCGGCCGAGGTCGAAGTCGACCCCGACGACCGACGCGCGCGGCTCCCAGCGCTCGATCGCCTGGCGTACGGCGCTCTCGATCGCGCCGAACGCCGACGCGTCGAGGACGTCGAAGACATGGTCGTGGACCGCGCAGCCGAACTCCGGGCGCATCGGGCGCTCGCCCGGGGCGGTCGACAGGATGATCGAGATCGCCTGCGCGATGTCGTCCTCGCCGCTGACGAGCGACACCGCCCCGCGCTGGTCGACGCCCATCGGGAACGCGAGTCCCGATCCGAGGAAGTCGTTCATCCGATCATCACCGTCGCGCCGGAGAGCTGCAGGATGCCCGACGCCTGTACCTGGACGACCGCGCCCTTGAGCTGCAGCGGTCCGCTGGCCTCGACCGTCACGCCGGCGGTGCCGGTGATCTTGACCTGCGCCGTGGAGCTGATCTCGAAGCCCTGGGTGCCCTTCTGCGTGATCTTGCCGTCGGTCTGGATCGTGATCGCGCCGCCCTGCGTGCTGGCGATCTTGATGTCGGTTCCGGCCCCGACGTCGATCTTCCCCTGCTCGGCCTTGACCGTCATGTCCTTGCCGCTCGTCAGCAGGACCTTCTCCTCCGTCTTGACGTCGAGGTCGCGCGGAAAGCGGCTGGCGACCGAGCTCGTGGTCTTGACGAGGTCCGCGCCGGGCTTGTCGACCCCGTTGAAGAGCGCGCCCAGGACCACCGGCCGGCGCACGTCGCCGTGCTCGAAGCCGATCGCGAGCTCGTCGCCGACGTGCGGCAGCGCCACCGTGCCGCGCGCGCTGCCGGCGGCGCCCCAGGCGATCCGTGCCCAGCCGCTCTCGACCTGGTCGTTGTTGAGCAGCGGATAGCGGACCTTCACGCGACCGAGCTTGTCGGGGTCGCTGTTGTCGGTGACGATCCCGATCGCGAGATGGTCGGCGAAGCCCTTGCCCGACCGCCCGCCCCGCATGGTCTCGGCGAGCGGCCTACCGCCGGCGCCGAGCGTGAGCTGGGTGACGTAGCCGCGTGATCCGTAGACGTGCACCGCCGAGACGATCCGGTGCGTGCCGCCGAAGCGCGTGCCGACGCCCTTCACGTCGACGTACTCGCCCGCGAGCAGCAGCGGATCGCCGGAGGCGGTCGCCGACCCCTGGACGCGCTCCTGCCCGAGCCGCAGCGAGGCGGCCTTCGCGTGCGCCTCTGCCTCGGCGTCGGTCGACACGTGGTGGCTGGCGATGAGCACCTGGCTGCCCGATACCGCGGAGTCGACCTTGCCGTTCTGGGTCGTCGTCGAGGCCTTCGGCTTGCCGGACTTGCTGATCGCCGTCTTGCGCTTGACGTCCCAGCCGCTGACGTTGACCGTGGCCGCCTGGCCAAGCGCGCTCACGCGCGGGCGAAAGCGCTGCAGGGTCTCGCCGTAGACGAGCTCCGCCGCGGCCGCCTTGGTCTTCGACGGGTCGACGATATTGAGCGCGCCCGCGGCCACGTCGAGCTCGCCGCCGTGGCTCGTGACGAGCCGCGAGAGGTACTCCCAGTCGGTCTCCCCCACCTGATGGCGCTCCTCGGCCGCGCCGCCCGGCAGGTTGGCGAGCTGGCCGACCTTGACGCCGTGCTCGCCGGCCATCTTGCGCGCGATGTCGGTGACCGTCGTCTGGCGAAACGTGCGCGTCGTGGTCTTGCGGTGCATGCGGTGCGAGCGGTCATGCGCGGTCACCGTCAGCTCCATCACGGGCTCGCCGGCGAGCGAGGATCCGAGCTCGGCCTCGATCGTCGTGATCTCGCCGTCGAAGACCTCACCGAGCTGGCCTCCGACGGCCTTGGCGAGCTTGACCGTGATCGGCGCGGCGAGCGCGAAGCGGCTGTCGTCGATGACCTTGAGGTTCCCCGAGGCGTCGGGGTCCTCGGCGAGGCGGATCGTGCAGACGTCGGGCAGGCCGACGGTCGTCTCGACGCGCACCTCCATGATGCAGCTGCCGAGCGTGGGATCGATCGCACTCCCGGCGAGCGTGACCTTGCAGCCGGCGGCGAGGTCCGTCGCTGCGGCGACGGTGCTCATGCGGGGACCTCCGGGATCGTGATGCGGTGTCCGGGCTTCAGCCGCAGCGGGTCGTCGATGCCGTTGGCGCGGGCGATCGTGCGCCATGCGGTGGCGTCGCCGTAGGCGGCGTACGCGAGCGAGGGGAGGCTGTCGCCCTCGCTGACGATGCAGCTCGAGCCCGCCTCGGCCGCTCGTGTCGTCGGGTTCTGCGCGGCGGGTGTGCCGCCGCCGGTGCGCGGATCGGCGGCGACCTGCAGAAGCTGCATCTGCGCCCAGGCGCGGACGGGCTCGCCGTCGGCGCGAAACAGCACGTAGCGCACGTCGAGGCTGACGGGGACCGCCTTGAACGACTCGAACGCACCCCAGCGGAACGTGACCGTGGGCGGCGCGCTGCCGGCGCCGGAGCCACCGTTGGGGACCTCCATCATCGCGAACAGCGCGTCGGTGATCGGCCGCACGCTCGGCTTGGCGGGGACCGACAGGGTGACGTCGAACAGCAGCTCGATCGTCATCTCGCGCGGGGCCCCGCCGACGAACTGCGGCACGCCGAAGCTGACGCCCGGGACGCTCTGGACCTGGTAGCCGTTCGTCTTGGAGATCGAGTACTGGGCGGGGTTGAAGAGGCAGTCGATCGGGCTGCCACCCTCGATCTCGAGCTTGGCGCGCTGGACGCTGGTCGGGCTGGCACTCGCGCTGTCGCCGCCGGCGGCGCCCGGTGCTCCCGTGGCGACGGGAGCCGCGGGCACGGGCGGGGCCGCGGGCGCGTCGATGACGTCGAGCGCGGCCGGGGCGGCGACCGCGACCACTGCTCCGGCAGCCGCTGCCGCCGCGGCCGGGGGGACCGCGGGCGCAGCGGGCACCGCGGCTGCTGCGGCTGCGGCATCCGTCGGCAGGCCTGCCGCGGCTGCGGCGGCGATCGCCTGCGCGGCCAGCTCCGGTGGCAGTCCGGCGGCGGCGGCGGCCGCGGCGGCGGAGGTCGGCACGCCGGCCGCCTGGGCCGCGGCGGCCAGCATCGCCGGTGACGGCGGCTGCCCGGATGCGGCCGCCGCGGCCGCGGCGCCGGCAGCCGCGGCTACGTTCGGCGGAACGCCGGCCGCGGTCATGGCGGCCTTCGCGGCTTCCGCTGCGGTGTCGGGCGTCGGCAGCTTGCCGGACGCGGCGGCGGCGGCCGCCTTGCTGGCGAGCGCTGCGACCTCGGGCGGCGCGCCCGCCGCGGTTGCGGCGGCAGCGGCGGCGGCACCGGGGCTCGTCGGCACCCCGGGCGGGGGTGTCAGCGGCGCGCCATGCGGCGGCTCGCCAGGTGCCGGCGCACCGGCGGCGGGGTCCTCGTGGGCGCCAGCGGGTTCCTCGGCAGCAGGCTCCTCGCCGGCCGCGGGTTCGTCAGCCGCGGGCTCCTCGCCGGCAGCCGGTTCCTCAGCAGCCGGTTCCTCGGCAGCGGGCTCCTCAGCAGCGGACTCCTCGGCGGCAGGCTCCTCGGCGGCAGGCTCCTCGCCGGCGGGTTCCTCGCCGGCGGGTTCCTCGGCGGCGGGTTCCTCAGCAGCCGGTTCCTCAGCAGCCGGTTCCTCAGCCGCGGACTCCTCGGCGGCAGGCTCCTCGGCGGCAGGCTCCTCGCCGGCGGGTTCCTCGCCGGCGGCCGCGCAGCCGGTTCCTCAGCAGCAGGCTCCTCAGCCGCAGGCTCCTCAGCAGCAGGCTCCTCAGCCGCAGGCTCCTCAGCCAGGCTCCGCAGCCGCGGTCCTCCGCCGCCGCAGGCTCCTCCCCGCCGCAGGATCCTCGCCGGCCGCGGCGGCTCCTCGCCACCCGCCGGCTCCTCAGCCGCAGGCTCGTCGCCATCCGCGGGGTCCCCCCGCCGCCGGGCTCCTCCGCCGCAGGATCCTCGCCGGCCGCGGGCTCCTCGGCAGCCGCCGGCTCCTCAGCCGCAGGCTCGTCGCCATCCGCGGGGTCCCCCGCCGCCGGCGTCCTCCGCCGCAGGATCCTCGCCGGCCGCGGGCTCCTCGGCGGCCGCCGGCTCCTCCGCCGCAGGCTGCTCGCCCGCCGCAGGATCCTCTCCGGCCGCGGGCTCCTCGGCAGCCGCCGGCTCCTCAGCCGCAGGCTGCTCGCCAGCCGCCGGGTCCCCCGCTGCCGGGTCCGCCGCCCCAGGATCATCGCCGGCCGCAGGCTGCTCGCCAGCCGCCGGGTCCCCCGCTGCCGGGTCCGCCGCCCCAGGATCATCGCCGGCCGCAGGCTGCTCGCCAGCCGCCGGGTCCCCCGCTGCCGGCGGCCTCGCCGCCGCAGGCTGTCCTGCCGCCGGCCGCCGGGCTCGCCGCCGCTCGCGCCACCGCTCCCACCGCCTGCAGCGCTACCTGCGTCTCCGCCAGCAGCCTCACCGCTCGCCGCCGCGGGCTCCTCGGCTCCCTCCGGCGCGGGCTCGCCGGCCGCGGCGTCCGGCCCAGCTGCCGCGGCGGGCTCGCCGCCGCCACCGGACGACGCGCCGCCCGGGCCGCCGCCCGCCGGGATGCCACCAGGAACCCCCGGCGCGCCTGGGCCGGACCCTCCGCCGATCCCGAAGAAGTCCTTCAGCTCGTCGGCCGCGCCGCCCTCATCAGCCTCCGGCTTGTCGTCGCGCTCGTCGTCGCTCATGTCTGCATCACGCTCATCCCGCCGTGGGCGATCTCGAGTTCCTCGGCGGCGATCTCGGTCGCGCCGGCGGACAGGACCGGCCCCGTCCAGCGGATCGGGTAGGCGGCGGCGAACGACCACGCGCGCACGGCGTCCCCGTCGGCGTCGAGGAACGTCACGGTCATCGTGTGTCGCTCGGCCCCGAGGCGGGTCTTGGCGAACCACTCCTCGACCGCGCGGCTCGTGAGGCCGTTGGACAGGACGAGGTTCGGGTACGTCAGCTGCCCCGGCAGGCGATGGACGACGTCGTTGATGCCGCCCTCCCGGTACTCCAGGATGTCGACCTGGGCTTCGAGGCCCCGGATGGCGCCAAAGGTGCCGAGTGTCTTCCCGAGCACCTCGGCGGTGAAGGCCGCGGAAGCGACCGAGGTCGAGCTCGCGACCTGTGGGGCGGGTGTGGATGCGGGTTTCATCGTTACCGGATGTCGTCGAAGAGGAAGCCGAGCCGCTCGCGACCGTCGCGCAACTCGTGGCGCAGCCGTTCGAGCACATGGTCGGCGATGGCGTCGAGGTCGGGCGCCGGTGGGTTGGCCGGAGCCTGGGGAGCGTTGCCGTTCTGGCCGGATTGCGCGGCAGCGGCCTGGGTCCGGGCAAGCACTCCCGACGAGCTGAAGGACGACCGTGAGGGCGTGCGAGCGATGGCCATGACCGGCGCGCTGACGGCCGCGATCGGGGCGAGCGGCGCAGGCGCGGGGGCGGCCGGCGGCGCCATGGCGGGCATCGCGGCCGCGGGCGCGGCGTTGCGATATGCGGCGAGCACCGCGGCGCGCGTCGGCTCCGGCCGGGTCGAGGCGGGCTTCGCCGCCGGGGGGCGCGCCGGGGCAGCAACGACGCTCGCCGTCACGAGCGTCGGTGCGAACGTGGCGGGCGCGGCGAATGGTGACGGCGACGGCCCGTCCGGCTGCGCGGTGGTGAGGACCCCCGCGTGCTGGGACGGCGCCGGCACGGGGCCGGTCGGCGCGCCGGCGGTCGCATGCGCGCGCGGATCCTGGGTCGTCGCTCCGAGTTGCGTCGAGGGCCGCACGGCGCGCAGCGGCACGCGCCTGCCGACACGCCGCGGGGCGGGCGTGAGCCGCACGACCGCCGCAGGCGGCGGACTCGCTTCGTGCTCGGCCGGCGGCGGCACCGACGGCGCCGCCCCGGGCGCTGGGGTGTCATCCGCGCGGTCGGACGCCGTGTCGGCGCGCGCCGACGGCGGGGGCGTGCTCGCCGCCGGGACGAAGGCGGTGGGTACCGGCGCGGCTGCGCTGAGCGCGTGCTTCGACCCCGCCGGACGCGCCGATGCCGGGGGGGTGTGTCGTTCTGGTCTCGCTATAGGGGACTCGAACGACACACCCCCCTCGCCGCGGCTTGCGTGCGACGGGGATCGGGTCACGGGATCGGACGCCTGAGCGCGTGCGGCGCGCGAGCCGGGCGGCGGTCCGTGCGTCCACATGTGTGCCATGGGCGGCGGGTCAGCGGCAGCAGCCGGGCCGGACGATGCCCGGGGGTCCCGAGCAGGCGAGGCGGCGGCGGGCATCGCGTGCTCCCGGGGTGCGGCCGCGGCCGGCCGCGTCGTGGAGCCACCGGTGGCGGGCGACGGCGTGACGGCGCTCGGCGCAACAGGGCTCGCCGACGCGGACGGCGCCTGTCGTGCGCCGTCCCGGGGCGGTCGCCCGGCCGGCTGCGCGCGGGCGCCGGCGGAGGACGGCGCGGCGGGTTGCGGCGTCGCAGCGCCGGCCTGGGCGCCGCCGGACGAAGCGGCGGCTACCGGTCCCTCCGGACCGAACGGTGCGATAACGGCCGGGAGCGGCGCGGCTTGTGGTGTACCGCCGGCGGCGGGCGGGGGCACGGCCGATCGTGGCTCCCGCCGTGCGGACGATGGACCGACCGGCGGCGCGGCAGATCCGGGGGCCTCGGACGCAGGCGGCCCGGCGACGGGCGACGGCGCGGCAGGTGGTGGCGCCGCCGACGCGGACGGCGCAGCCACGGGCGCTGGCGAGACGGGCCCATCATGACCGAGCACCGGGGCGACGGCGGGCCACGACGCGTGTGCCGGAGGCCCATCGGACCGCGGTTCAGCAGGTGACGGCGTGGCTGGTCGCGGCCCTTGCGAAGCGAGCACTGCGGCGGCGGGCGGTGACGTGGCCGATCCCGGCCCACCGGGATCGGCCGGCGGGGTGACGCGGGGCGGCGGCGGCGCAGCTCTCGACTGCGGCGGTGCGACGCGGGCGGGCGGTTGTGGCGCCGGGCCCGGCGGGTCGGGGGCCGAGGGCGGAGTGCTCGACGTGGGCGTGGCGGGTGCCCGCCCCCTGGACGCCGGCGGCGCGGCGACGGCCGGCGACGGCGCGGTCGGACCCGGCTCCGCGATGGTCGACGACGGAGCCACGGGCGGCGGAGGCGCGGCTGGCCGCGCCCCCTCGGACGCCGGCCGTGCGCCAACCGCGGGCACAGGCGCGCCAGGCCGCGGACCCTCGGACGCCGGCCGTGCGCCAACCGCGGGCACAGGCGCGGCTGGCCGCGGACCCTCGGACGCCGGCCGTGGCGCAGGCGCGCCAGGCCGCGGACCCGCGGACGGCGGCGGCGCGGAGCCGGCGAGCGGAGGCGTGGCCCCGGACGCCGAGGCGGGCGCCTCCGCGCCGGCGCGCGGACGGTCCGCGTCCGACGCCGCGGCCGCGGGCACCGGAGCGACCTGGGCCGGCGGTCGTGCGACGGTCGGCGGCTGATGCGGCGGGGACGGGGGCTCCGCCGGGGCGGCGGCCGGCGGAGCGTCGGCGGCGGGCGTGGCGGCCGCGGCGGGGGACGTGGGAGCCGCGGCCGGTGGAGCCCCTACAGCGGTCGGAGCGAGAGCGGCGGCGGGCGGCGCGGCGGCAGGACCCGGTGCGATTGCGGCGGCGGGGGTTGCGCCGGCCGTCGGCCGAACGGGAGCCGCGGCCCGTCGGACATCGGCAGACGGCACGCCGGGGGCGGCGGCCGGCGGAGTCTCGACCGCGGACGCGGGAGCGATCGCCGGCAGCGCATCGCCGCCGGGAGGTGCGGAAACGACCGGGCGCGGAGCGTCCGCGGCGGCAGCGACGGGAGGCCGAGCGCCCGCGGCGGGAGCCGCGGCCGGCGGATCGTCACTGACTCGCGGAGCGCGAGCGGAACTCGGTGAAGCCTCGCCCGCGTGCACAAGCGGAGCCGCGATCGGAGCCGCGGCGGCGGCGCGCGGTGCGGCGGGCGCGGACGGCGGCGTGCCGGCAGCGGGCGGTGCGGGAGCGGCGCCCGACGCAGCGTCGGCAGCGGGCGGCGCGTGAGCGGCGGCCGCGGGCCGGGCAGCGACCGCGGGTGGCTGCTCCGTTGGCACCGGGACGGCCGGTGGGACGGAGGGGTCCGGTGCTTGCTGCTCGGGCACGGGTCGCGCGGCGGGCGGCGCCGGCGCCGCGGCGCGCTGCTCCACAGGGGCGGGTGGCGGAACAGTGGCAGGTCGCGCGGTGGCGGTCGCGGGCTGCCGCGGTGCGCGGGCCGGTGACGGCGGCAGCGAGCTGATGCGGACCGGGCCGTCGCTTCCGCGGCCGCCCTCGATGATCCGTGTGCGGCGCGGGCTCCTCGGCCGCACCGGCTCGACCGTCGGGAGCATCGGCACGTTGGACACGTCGAGGCCATGGGTGCGGCCGACGAGGAAGCGCCACGCCTCCTCCGTGATGTGGCTCGGACGTGCCGCGAGGACATAGCCGCCGTCGGTCGAGGGGTCGGCCGGGGGCGTCAGCGGCTCGGGAGCGGACGGCTGCGGGGCCGGCGGCCCGGGGTGATGCTGCGTCTCGGCCGGCTGTGCGGGGGCGGGATGCGTCGTATCGGCTGACGGCACGGGCCGTTCAGGCGCCGCAGCGGACGCGGCCGGAGCGGCGGGCCTCCGGACGACGGGCACGCGCGCAACGGCGGGCGGTCCCGACCGCGTGGCCGCAGCAGCGGGCGGTCCCGAAGCGGCCGGCGGCGCAACCGGAGCGGTCGCGGCAGGCGGGGCCACGACGGCCGGCGGCGCGACCGGAGCGGTCGCGGCAGGCGGGGCCACGATGGCCGGCGGCGCGACCGGCGGCGGAGCCCAGGACGTCGGATCCGGCGGCGGCTCGTAGACGCCCCACGCCGGGTCGCCGGCCGCGCCCGCCGTGAGCTCGTCCCAGCCGACGGTCTCGAGCGGGTGCGCGACCGGCGCTCCCGGGGACGCGGGGGCGACCGGCGCTACGGCGGGCGCGGGCGCGACCGGCGCGGGCGCGGCGGCAGCCGGTGCCGGGGCATACGGGGCACGGGGAACCGCGGGCAACGGTGCGGCCGCCCTCGCCAGCACCTCCGCCGCCGCGTGCGACGACGTCTCGGCGATCGGCGTCGCCGCCGGCAGCGTCGGCAGCCCGATCGCGCCGCGCGCCGTCGGCGGCAGCACGACGGCAGACAGCCGCATCGGCGCGCCGGCCCGCTTCGGCGTGCGCCGCAGCGCGGGCGCGGCGTAGCGCGCCAGCGCCTGCTCGCGTGCGACGAGCCGCTCGAGCGCGCGTGGCGTCACGCGCAGCCCGATCGGGACGCGGGGCGGTGGGTCCGGCGGGCTCACGGTGCGAGGCCGTCGGACCCGACGGCCAGCAACAGCCGGCGGTCGCGATGCTCGAGGTCGAGCGCGGCATCCAGCGGCCACGCGAACCGGCGGGCGAGCTCGGCCGCCTCAGCGATCAACTCCTGCTGAGACGGCCTTGTCATCCCCCCAGGCCACCGTCCTCGAGCCCTGCCAGGTCGACTTCGAACGCGGAAGAGCACGTCGGGCACGTCACCGTGCCCACCACCTCCTCGCTGGAGTTGACCCGTTCGTAGAGGCGCTGGAGGTGGTCGAAATCGACCGCGTACAGATCCTGTATGAGGTCCGGCGTCAGCTGCTCGCCCGCGAAATCGCCCAGCCGGGTGACGGTCCGGGAGAGCAGCAGGACGCTGAGGTAGGCGCCGTTCGTGCGCACCGCCGCATCGCGCAGGGGCTCGATCTCGTCACGCGCGGTGGCGAGTCGCATGACGCCGTCGCGGTGGACCTTCCCAGCCGCGTCGGCGTAGCCCTGCGGGAGCGTGAACGGCACCTCGGTGCGCATCGTGGGCGCTCGCCTACTTCGTGCGCTGGATCTTCGCGCAGTCGAACGTGGCCTGCACATCGAGGTGCCCGCCGTGCTCGACGCCGATCGTGTTCACCGTCAGCCCGGTGATGACGGCCTGCGTCAGCGTCCAGGTCGCGACCGCCGTGTTGGCCGCGTTGAACAGCGTCAGGGTCCCGTCCTTGAAGTTGCCCTCGACGCCCTTGTCGGCGACGGCGGCGATCCAGGTGTCGAGGCCGAGGTCGGCGGTCGCGCCCGCGGAGCAGGTGATCGAGCCGTACTCGACCGCGCTCGCAGTCCTCTGGCGGATCGGCTGACCCATCGCATCCGTCGTCGCCGACGTGTGCAGCGGGACGCTGATCGAGACGCCCTGCACGTCCTTGAACTGGGCGTTGATCGCGGGGAACTGGAGGTCGAAGTACTTCGCGTCCAGTGGTGGGGGTGGTACAGCCATCGTGTTCGTTCCTCTTTCTCAGTGACTCAGATTGACCCATCGGCGGACCGGCGCGCCCCGCATGGGCGGGGCGCTGGGGGCTCGGCTACTCGTCGCCGCCGCCGCCGTCGCCGCTGTCGATGAACTGGCTCAGCCGGAAGATCACGAACTCGGCCGGCTTCACGGGGCTGATGCCGACCTCGCAGATGACCTGCCCGGCCTCGATGACCTCCGGAGGGTTCGTCTCGGCGTCGCACTTCACGAAGAACGCCTGCTCGGCCGAGGTCCCGAACAGCGCGCCCGAGCGCCAGACGTTCGTCAGGAAGTTCCCGATCGAGGCTCGCAGCTTCAACCACAGCCGCTCGTCGTTGGGCTCGAAGACCGACCACTGCGTGCCCTCCATGAGCGTCTGCGAGACGAAGTTGAACAGCCGCCGCACGTTGATGTAGCGCCACTCCGGATCGCTCGACAGCGTGCGCGCGCCCCAGATCCGGATCCCGCGACCGCTGAACGCGCGGATGCAGTTGATCCCGAGCCGGTTGAGCTCGCCCTGCTCGACGGACGTCAGCTGGAAGCCGAGCGACGTCGCCCCCATGACGACCTCGTTGGCGGGCGCCTTGTGGACGCCGCGCGTGTCGTCGGTACGCGCCCACACGCCGGCGACGTGGCCGGACGGCGGCACCATGATCGGCCGCTTGGAGAGCGGGTCGATGACCTCGATCCACGGCCAGTACAGCGCCGCCATCTTCGAGTCATAGCCGGCCGTGTCCTTGCGCCACTCGAGGATGTCCTGCGGGATCAGGCCGGGCGGCGGGTCGAGGATGCACATGCGGTCGCCGAGCGCCTCGCAGTGCGCGATGAGCTTGCCCTGGGCGTCGCGGAACAGCACCTCGTCGCCGTCGAGCAGCTTGACCGCATCCGGCATGCAGACGATCGAGACCTCGTCGATCGCGACGAGGCCGCCCATGCCCATGCGCTTGGCGGCGTCGCCCTCGAAGTCGTTCGAGCTGAGGTTCGACGTGCTCGGTGCCTCGGCGGCGAGGACGTACTTGCCGGGCTTCGGTGCGCGCTGCGCCTCCGGCAGCGACGAGCCCGTCTCCTCGATCTTGATGAGCTTCGAGCTCGCGTTGACCTTCGTGGCGATGCTGTTGCGGCCCTTCTTGATGACGAGGCCGTCGAACTCCTCGGTCTGGTCGCCCGCCGTGACGACGATCTTGTACGTCGAGTCGCCCTTCGTCCCGTCCTCGGCGGCCGGTCCCGACTCCTCGACGACGTCGACCGTGACCGGCCCGCTGACGCCGGGCAGCGCGACCGCGCGCAGCGTCTCGAGGCTCGTGTCGCCCGCGGTCGGCAGTGCCGCGACGGCGGGCGGCCCGCTGCCGTTGCCGTTGTCCGGCGCGCCTACGCGGATGACCCAGCACAGGGTGCCGCCGTTCATGAAGAACCCGTAGACCGAGTGCGCCAGGTAGGCGTCCTTCATGAACGGTCCCGCGTCGGGGTTCGCCGGATCGCCGAAGATGCTGGCGAACTGGCTCCAGTTCGCGATCCGCATCGGGGTGTTGACGGGTCCGCCGGGCGCGAGGCCGACGAACGCGGCGACCGAGGTGCTGACACCTTCGAGCGGCTTCTGCGCTGCAGGGACTTCCTCGACGTAGACGCCGGGAGTCAGGTACGTCGTGGGCATTGCGCTCCTAGTTCTCCAGTAGGGGTCGTTCCGCGGGGGGCTCTCCCAGAGCTCTTGCGCGCACTCTCATACGCGCGGGCCGCGCGGGCCAGTGCCCGCCGGGCACCCCTTTGGGCAGAGTTGGCCGCAGACGTGTCGAAGCGCCCCGCGGGGCGCGGATGCCCGCCTAGACTGCCGCCGATGTCGCTGTCGCGGCCAGGCACCCGATGAGCGGGGCGACGCTCTACGACGAGGTCCCCTACCCCGGTCGCGCGTTCCCGCAGACACACCCCGACCGGCTCGCCACGATGGCGACGCTGTTCGGCGTCGACGCCGTCCCCCCGGCCGGCTGCCGCGTGCTCGAGCTCGGCTGCGGCGACGGCGGGAATCTGCTGCCGATGGCGCTCGCGCTGCCCGGATCGAGTTTCGTCGGGATCGACCTGTCGGGTGCGGCGATCGCGCGGGCTCGTGCCGTGGCGGCGCAGGTCGGGGCGCCGAACGCCCGCTTCGAGGAGGTCGGGCTCGAGCGGTTCGCGTGCGAGGCCGGGAGCTTCGACTACGTCCTCGCCCACGGTGTCTTCTCGTGGGTACCCGAGGCCGTGCGCGACGCGCTGCTCGCACTCTGCGCCCGGGCGCTGTCGCCGCGCGGCATCGCCTACGTCAGCTACAACGCGATGCCCGGGCACCGCACGCGCCAGACGCTGCGCGAGCTGCTCGCCTTCGCTCTGGAGGGCATCGTCGACCCGAGCGAGCGGATGGCGGCCGGTCGCGCGCTGCTGGCCGACGCGAGCGTGATCTGGCCGCACGGCGAGGGCCTGGAGACGACGATCGGCGGGCAGGCGCGGATGCTGCTCGAGCAAGGCGACGCGCTGTTCTTCCACGACACGCTGTCGCCGATCAACAAGGCGCTGTACTTCCGCGAGTTCATCGCACACGCCGGCTCCCACGGCCTGCGCTTCCTCGCCGAGGCCGAGTTCACGGAGATGCAGACGGCCGCCCTGCCGGAGCGTCTGCGACAGCGGCTCGAGGGCATCGACGACGTCGTCGAGCGCGAGCAGCTCGTCGACTTCCTCAAGCAGCGGATGTTCCGCCAGACGCTGCTCTGCCATGCCGACGTCGCCGTCGACAGCGCGGCGCGACCCGAGCGGCTGGCCACGCTCGCCGCCGCCGGGCCGATCGAGTGGGTCGCGGACGAGACGACGGGGCGGGTCGGATTCAGCGGCTCGGGCGGGAGTGCCAGCGGGCTGTCGACGGACCATCCGCTGCTCATCGACGCGCTGCAGCGGATCGGCGCCGCCTGGCCGGCCGCGGTGGCGGTGGCGGATCTCGCCGGTGACGATCCCGAGTCCCTCGCGGTCGTCTGCCAGGCGCTGCTGCCGTGCTTCGCCGCGAACCTCCTGCGTCTGCACGCGCAGCCGCCGGCGCTGTCGAGCGCGCCCGGCGCGCGCCCGCGTGCGAGCCCGCTCGCGCGCCTGCAGGCCCGCGACCGCGAGTTCTTGACGACGCTGCGCCACACGAGCATCCGCCTCGAGGACGACCTCGGCTGGCTGCTCGTGGCCCTGCTCGACGGGACTCGCGACCGCGCGCGGCTGCTGATCGACCTCGAGACGGTGCTCGAGGGCGACTATCCGGACCTCGAGGGTGATCTCGAGCGCAGCCTGAACACGCTCGCGCGTGTCGGGATGCTGCTGCCCGACGCGTAGCCCGCGGGCATGCAGCATTGCCAGGTCGACGTGCCTCGCTCGTCGAGTTGCCAATGTGAGCGCGATATGGATGCGTGAGTGACAGGTCGACGAACGCCGCTCGTCGAGATGCCGATGTCGCATGCGCTCGTCGAAGCCCTACCCCGCCGTCGCAGCCGCCGCGCCGAGCACGACGTCGAGCATCTGGCCCGGCACCTGGACCTCGACGACCGCCTCCAGGCCGTCGCGGCCGCGGACGCGCACCTCGTGCGTTCCCCGCGGCACGCGCGGGACGCGGAAGCGCCCGTCGGGGCCGCTCGTCGCGAGCCGGCCGAGCGCCGGGACCGCGACCCAGGCGTCGGGCACCGGCGCACCGTCGGCGTCGCGCACGACGCCGCCGACGTTCGCCATCTCCTCGACCGCGCCGGGACGCGGGCGGTCGCCGAGGCCCGTGCGCATCGTCACCGTCCGCACGTCCGGCCCGCGCTCGGTCAGGCGGCCGCTCTCGACGGACAGCGTCACGACATAGTCCAGCGCCGGCTTGTAGACGCCGCCGACGGAGCGCCAGAAGTCCGCCCGCTGCTCGGGGCGCTGCTCGCCGACCGAGGCCGCGATCTCGAAGCGCTGCGCGCCGCCGTCGAAGCGGTTGCCGAGGTGCCCGTCGAGGATCGGGAACGCGTACAGCACCCCGAGCACCTGCGACAGCAGGCGATGCTCGTCGGCGACCGCCTTCGACCACGTCGTCACCGCGAAGATGCAGTCCACGCGCAGCGCCGGGCCGCGCTCGGTCGCGCGGTTGCCGGAGCGCCCGCCCTCGGGCGCGCTCTGGCCCGGCCGCGCCGACTTGCGCAGGTCACACAGGAAGAGGTTCACCGTCGGGCGCGTGAGCTGGCTCGCCCACTCGCTCGTGGGCGTGTCGAAGACGACGTCGATGTCGTCGAAGCCGTGACGCTTCAACTGCGTGACGAGCAGCTCGCGCAACCCCGTGTCGAGGTCGGCGATCATCGTGTTGCCCGGGACGTCGACCGTCGTCATCGAGGCATTGTCCTTCCGCTGGATGGGTACGAGCATCTCAGCGACGCGGTCCCGGCGCGACAAGGGACGGACGGGCGCACGATCGGGCATGGACAGAACCCCGAACCCACCACACAATGCAGCGATGGAGGTTGACTCCGCTATCAACACTGCGATCCCCTCCATCGGGCTGCTCCCGCTCGCCCGCCGTGAGATCGCGGCGCTGCGGTGCTCCGTCGGCGCCTTCGCCGGGCTCGCGCCGGCCGGCCCCGTCGACCACGCCGTCCGCGTCGACTCCTTCGCCGACTTCGCCGCCGCGTTCTCCGCCGCGCCGGATCCGCAGCCGGGACCGTTCGTGCCCGGCGGCAAGCTCGCGCACGCGGTGCGCGGGTTCTTCCGCAACGGCGGGCAGACGTGCTGGGTCATCCGCGTCGCGGGCGTGCCGGGCACGACGACGGTCGCCGACCATCACGTCGCGCTGCGGCTGCTCGCCGAGCTCGACGATCCGACCGTCGTCGCCGCGCCCGACGCCCACACCGTCGCCGACGGCCAGGGCGGGGTCAGGGCGATCCAAGCCGAGCTCGTGGCCTCGTGCGAGCGCGTCGTCGGACGCCTCGCGCTCATCGACCCGCCGCCGGGCCTGGACTCCGACGGCGTGCTCGACTGGCGTGCTCGGTCGCACATCGACAGCCCCGCCGCCGCCGCCTACTACCCCTGGATCGAGGCGAGCGACCCAACCAGCGGCGCGACGGTCCAGGTCCCGCCGTGCGGTCATGTCGCCGGCCTGTGGGCGCGGGTCGACAGCCGCATCGGCCTGCATCGCGCGCCGACCTCCGAGGCCCTGCTCGCAACCGACGGCGTGGCCGTCGGGCTCAGCGGGTGCCAGCAGCACCGTCTCAATCGCGGCGGGCTGAACTGCCTGCGGGCGTGGCCCGGCCCAGAGCTGCGAGTGTGGGGCGCGTGCACGCTGTCGATGGATCCCGACACGCGCTACCTCCACCGCCAGCGCACCGTCGGGCACCTCGCGGCATCGATCGCTCAAGGAACGCGCTGGGCTGCCGACGACTTGACCGATGAGCGACTGCACGAGAGCCTACGGGCGACCGTCAACGCCTTCCTCGACGGGGCGTGGCGCAAGGGGGCGCTGGTCGGCGACACGGCCGCCCAGGCGTACTACGTGCGCTGCGACTCCGATCCGCTGGGCGCACCAGCTCGCCACGACGAGGTCATGGTGGAGATCGGGCTGGCCGTCCGCCGTCCCGGCGACTTCCGCGTGCTGCGCATCAGCCATCACGCGGCCGAAGCCGCTTGACAGCGGTCGGACCGATGCGCCATCGTCTGGCGCGAGAGGACGGAGACTCACCGCCCGGGTCGCCGCATCGGGGAACTCACGGACGAAGCGGATCACATGAGCCAGCGGGTGACGGATGTGATGGTGGTGGAGGGTCATGCGATCTTCCGCCAGGGATTGGTAGCGAGCCTCGACGGATTCGACGGAATCGGGCGGGTCGAGGCGGTCGCGAACTTCGCCGAGGCGTGGGCGCACCCAGCGCTCGGTGAGGCGCACGTCGTCCTCGTCGACGCCGCGATCGACGGCGCCGCGGACTTCGTGTCGAGCGTCATCGACTTCACGGACACGCGCGTCGTCGCGCTCGCCGACAAGGATCACGTCGACCGGCTCGCCCGGCTCGTCGACGGCGGCGCGGCCGCCGCGCTGATCCGCGACGACCTGACCGCCGAGCGCCTCGGGCTGTCGCTGCGGGCGGTCGCCGCCGGCGCCACGACGATGCTGACGACCTACTTCAACGGCACGAGCGCCGTCGTCCCGGTCTCCGGCCCCGAGCTGACCTCACGCGAGCAGCGGGTGCTGTCGCTCGTGGCGGACGGCCTGCCGACGCGCGAGATCGGCGAGGAGCTGCACTACTCCGAGCGCACGGTGAAGAAGGTGCTTGGCGACGTCGTCGTGAAGCTCGGCGCCCGCAGCCGCTCCCAGGCGATCGCCCGCGCGGTGCGCCAGGGCATCATCTGATCTGAAGAGCGAACAACGGACGACGAGAGTCCGGGCGGGACTCAGAGCTCGTCGGCCGGGCACTTCGTCGGCGACTTCTTCGGCGCGATCAGGCACAGCGTCCGCTCGGTCGGCGAGCCGGCGGAGCGGACCTGGAAGCGGCGCACCTTGCCGTTGGAGCCCGATTTCGTGATGCGCAGCTCGATCCTCGTCAGCGGTGGCAGGCGACGGTTCTTGAACAGGCCGGTCAGCCCGACCTGCGTCGACTTGGCCTTGCGCTTCAGCGTCCTGGTCTTGAACGGACAGCGCTTCTTGTACTTCGGCAGCGGGTTGGAGCACGTCACGCGCACGCTGGTGCCCGCGACCAGGCGGGTGACGACGAGCTTCGCCACCCGCGTTCCCTGCCGCGAGATGTCCTTGAAGCCGCGCGTCAGGCCGAACTCGACGTACGGCACCGGCTGGTCGAGGCCATCGCAGTCCTGGTCGATGCCGTCGCCGACGATGTCCTCGGCGCCCGGCCTGATCGACGGGTCCGCGTCGTTGCAGTCGAAGCCCGCCGCGAAGCCGTCGCCGTCGGCATCGACGGGGATCGGGACGTCGCCGCGCCGCGAGTACTCGCAGCCGGTGACCTGATCGCTCGCATCGACCTGCGCGTCGTCGTCGAGGCTCGAGCCGCAGTCCACGAGGTCGGCCTCGCCGTCGAACGCGTTGATCGAGTCGTCGTCGCCGTTGCCGAAGAGCTGATCGCGGCCGGGACCGCCGGAGATGACGTCGCGCTGGTCGCCGCCCTGGATGATGTCGTCGCCGCCGAGGCCGTCGATCGTGTTGAGACCCGCCCCGCCGATCAGCGTGTTCGGGCCGTCGTCGCCGACCAGCATGTCGTTGCTGGCGCCGCCGGTGACGTTCTCGATCGCGCTCAGCGTGTCGTTCTCACCGGCCGCGCCGTCGCCGCCGGGCGTCGCGAGCGTGACCGACACCGGCTCGCTCGGGCCGCGCTCGTCGTACGTCGCCGTGTCGACGTCGGGCCCCCCGTTGAGGACGTCGCTGCCGAGGCCGCCGCGCAGCAGGTCGTTGCCGGGACCGCCGTCGATCACGTCGTTGCCGGGGCCGCCGTTGACCTGGTCGTTGCCGGCACCGAGCGAGAACGACTCGTCGGCGTTGCTGCCGTTGACGATGTCGTTGCCGGCACCGGTGATGACGCCGCGGAAGGAGCGCAGCGTGTCGACGCCCGACAGGCTGCCCGTGCCGGCGGCGAGATCGACGTTGACACCCGTCGCGGCGCTCGCGTAGCTGACGGTGTTGAAGCCCGGGCCCCCGTCGAGGATGTCGCCGCCGCCGCGGCCGTCGATCGTGTCGTCGCCCTCGCCACCGAAGAGCTCGTCGTGCCCGCCCGTGCCGATCAGCGTGTCGTTCGCACTCGAGCCCTCGACGCGTTCGACGCCGGTCACGATCGTGCCGGAGCCGTTGACGGTGAGGTCGCTCGCGTTCTGCATCGTGATCGTCAGCGGCGTCGAGACGAGCATGTAGCTGACGCGGTCGCTGCCGCTGCCGCCGGCGACCGTCTGGCTGGCGGTCGTCGGCTCGAGCACGTCGTCGTCGGCGCCGCCGTCGAGCGTCCCCGGTCCGATCAGCGAGTCGTTGCCGGAGCCCCCGGACAGCGTCAGGCTCGGCGAGGCGGAGCGCACGACGTCGTTGCCGGGGCCGCTGTCGAGCGTGCCGCTGAGCGCGGTCGCGGCGATCGCGTAGTCGTCGTCGCCATCGCCGGAGCCGCTCACGGTCAGCGCCCCGACGCTGCCGCCGACGCTGATCTCGTCGTTGCCCGCGCCCGGGGTCAGCGCGAGCGTGCCGATGCTGCCGGGCTCCGGTGACACCGGACCCTCGACGAGCATCGTGTCGGCGTCGGCGCCCGTCGCGGTCAGCGTGAGCGTCGTCGTGCTGACGCCGTCGACGCTCACCGACAGGTCCACAGCCTCCATGCGCAACGACGTCGCGAGCATCGCGTCCGGGCAGGTCGTCGCCGTCAGGCTCGTCGTGCATCCGCCCGGGACGAGCGCGGCGGCCGGCGTGAAGACGACGCTGGTGCCGTTGCGGTTGGCCTGCAATGCCAGCGTCGAGCCGCCGGCCGACGGGGTCGCCGCCAGCTTGCCGGTCGCGCCGTCGACGGCGAGGTCGTACGGCGGCGCGGCGAGCGCCGGCGACGCGGCCGCAAGCGCGATCAGCACGCTCGCCGCCGCCGCTGCCAGCGCGGCTCGCAGGGGTGCGGGCGTCATGCCGGGCACGCCACGAGCGTCGTCGTGTCCGGCGGCAGGCAGCGGCGCACGACCGGCGGGGTCTTGCCACGCGCGCGGATCGTGTACGTGTAGACGCGGGCGATCGTGCGCGGCGCCAGCACGCGGATCTCGATCTTGGTGCCCAGCGACAGCGAGCGGTCGCCGAAGTAGCCGCGCAGCGAGACCTTGGAACGGGCCGTCTTGACGGTCCGCGTCCGCGTCTTGAAGACACACTTCGGCGAGCGCTTGGACGTGCACGCCACGCGGATCGTCGCGTTCGCGGGCACCTGGCGCAGCTCGAGGATCGTCACGCGCGTGCCGTGCAGGCCCCTGCTGAAACCGGCCACCGGCCTCGTCTTGATGACCGGGAAGGGCGCGTCGACGCCGTCGCAGTTCTGGTCGATGCCGTCGCCCGGGATGTCCGGCGCGCCGGGCCGGATCGACGGGTCGAGGTCGTTGCAGTCGGTGCCGGCGAAGGCGCCGTCGCGGTCGCGGTCGCGCGGGCGGTTGTCTGGAGGAAACGGTGCCGGGACCACGCCGAGCACGGACCGCGCTTCGCAGTCGTTGGCGCTGAACGTGTCGGTGGCGTCCTGGTCGACGCGGTCGCTGCCGTCGCCGCAGATGACGTTCTCGCCGTTGCCGTCGTAGGCGTTGATGTCGTCGTCGCCCGTGCCGCCGTCGTAGCCGTCGATCTCGGTGCCGCCGTCGAGGCGGTCGTTGCCGGGTCCCCCCGCGAGCGTGTCGGCGCCGGCGCCCCCGAACAGGGCGTCGGGACCGTCGCCGCCCGACAGCGTGTCGTTGCCGCCGACGCCGGCGATGACGTCCGCGCCGGCGCCGCCGTCGATCGTGTCGTCGCCGACCGTGCCGGTCAGGTTGTCGTTGCCGGCGCCACCCACGAGGCGCTCGAAGTTCGCGAGCGAGTCGCTCTCGCCGGCGGCCCCGCCGACGCCGTTGAGCGAGACGACGACGCCCTCGCCGGGCCCGTGGTCCTCGTAGGACACGGTGTCCGTGCCAGCGCCGCCGTCGAGCGTGTCGCTGCCGCCGGCCCCGATCAGCACGTCGTCGCCGCCGGAGCCGCGCAGGACGTTGGCCGCCTGGTTGCCGCTCAGCCGGTCGGCGCCCGCGCCACCGGTGACGTTCTCCGTGCCGAGGAGGTTGTCGCCCTCCGCGCCGCCGTTCGTGCCGTCGTTCGCCAGCCCGTCGAGCGTCACCGTGACGCCCTGGCCGGACGTGTTCCCGAGGTACGTGACGGTGTCGATGCCCGGCCCGCCGCTGAGCGTGTTCGCGGCGGCGCTGCCGGTGATCGTGTCGTCGCCCGAGCCGCCGGTGGCGTCCTCGAAGCCGCTCGTCGTGTCCGTCGCGGCGGGCGTCGGGACAGCGCCGCCGAGGTCGATGACGACGCCGACCGTCGCACCGTCGTAGGTCAGCAGGTCGCTGCCGGCGCCACCGTTCAGCGTGTCGCCGGCGTCCGCGCCGCCGAAGACCGTGTCCGCGCCGTTGCCGCCGTCCACGTTGTCGATGCCGGCGCCGCCGGTCAGCGTGTCGTTGTCGTCGCCGCCCGACAGGCTGTCGTCGTCGTCGCCGCCCGTCAGCGTGTCGGCGCCGCTGCCGCCGGTGATCGTGTCCGCGCCGGCGCCACCGTCGAGGTTGTCGGGGCCGTTGCCGCCGTCGACCGTGTCGGCGCCGCCCCCGGCGCTGATCGTGTCGGCGCCGTCGCCGCCACGCAGCGTGTTCGGGTTCGCGTCACCGGTCAGCGTGTCAGCGCCGCCACCGCCCGTGATGTTCTCGATCGACGAGTAGGTGTCCTCGCCGCTGACACCGGTCGCGACGTTCGCGGTCACCGCCGTGCTTCGCTCGGCGTAGCTGGCGGTGTCGCCCGCGGCGCCCTGCGTGCCGCCCCTGAGCGTGTCGAGGCCACCGGCGCCCTGCAGCGTGTCGTCGCCCGCGCCGCCGTCGAGGACGTTCGCGCCGCCGTCGCCGATCAGCGTGTCGTCGCCGCTGCCGCCGGTGAGGTTCTCGATCGCGATCAGCGTGTCCTCGCCGCCGGAGCCGGTCGCGAGGTTCGCCGTGACCGGCGTGCTGCGCTCGGCGAAGGACGCGGTGTCGCCCGCCGCACCCTGCGTGCCGCCGTCGATCGTGTCGACGCCACCGGCGCCCAGCAGCGTGTCGTCGCCGGGGCCGCCGCTGAGGGCGTTCGGCCCGCCGTCGCCGATCAGTGAGTCGTCGCCGTTGCCGCCGATCGCGTTCTCGAACTGCGACACGGTGTCGGTGACGGCCGGCGGGCTGCCCCCGGCGAGGTTGACCTGGACGGCCGACGTCTCGCCCGCGTAGGTGAGCGTGTCCGTGGCGGCGTCCGCGCCGCCGACGAGCGTGTCGCCGACGTCGGCGCCGCCGACGACGACGTCCGCACCGAGGCCACCGTCGACGGTGTCGATCCCGTCGCCGCCGGTCAGCGTGTCGCCGCCGTCGCCGCCGAGCAGCCGGTTGGGGCCGCTGTTGCCGGTCAGCGTGTCTCCCGCGCTGCCGCCGGTGAGGTTCTCGACCGCGGTCATGGTCTGCGTCACGGCGCCACTCACGTTGCCGGTGAGGAGGCTGGCGTTGACGCTCGCCGTCAGGTCCTCGAAGCTGACCGTGTCGCCGATCGTCTCGGCGCCGCTGCCACCCGCGTTCGTGCCGCCCCCGAGCCCGGGACGCAGGATGTCGTCGCCGGTCCCGCCGTCGAGCGCGTCGTCGCCGTCGCCGCCGCGAAGCGTGTCCGCGCCGGCCTCGCCGTCGAGCTTGTCGTTGCCGGCGGCTCCGATGAGCGTGTCGTCGCCGCCGCCGCCGGTGAGGACGTTGGGGTTGGCGTCGCCGATGAGCGTGTCGGCTCCGCCGCCGCCCGTCAGGTTCTCGATCCCGGACAGCGTCTGGGTGACGCCGCCCGTGATCGTGCCGGCGACGAGGTCTGCGGTCACACCGACCGTGAGGTCCTCGAAGCTCAGCGTGTCGCCGCCGGTCTCGCCGCCGCTGCCGCCGGCGTTCGATCCGCCGCCCGCTCCGGGCCGCAGGACGTCGTCGCCGGACCCGCCGTCGAGCGTGTCGCTGCCATCGGCCCCGCGCAGGGTGTCGTCGCCGTTGGCGCCGATCAGCTTGTTCGCGTTGGCGTCGCCGATCAGCGTGTCGCCGTCGCTCGTGCCGGTGACGTTCTCGACGCTCGACACCGTCTGCGTGACGGCGCCGCTGACGGCGCCGGTCGCGAGGTTGACCACGACCGCGGTCGCGAGGTCGTCATAGGTCAGCGTGTCGCCGTTGCTCTCGGCGCCGGTGCCGCCGATGTTCGAGCCGCCGCCGACGCCGGGGCGCAGCGTGTCGTCGCCGCTACCGCCGTCCAAAGCGTCGGCGCCGACGCCGCCGTTGAGGATGTCGTCGCCGAGACCGCCGGTCAGCGTGTCGCCGCCGTCAGCGCCGGTGAGGGTGTCGCTGCCGTCTGCGCCGATCAGCCTGTTGGCGTTGGCATCGCCGGTCAGCGTGTCGTTCGCGCTGCCGCCGGTGACGTTCTCGACCGACGCGACCGACTGCGTCACCGCGCCCGTCACCGTCCCGGCGCCCAGGTCGACGGTCACCGAGGTCGTGAAGTCGTCGAAGGTCAGCGTGTCGCCGACCGTCTCGCCACCGGCGCCACCGACGTTCGAGCCACCGCCGACGCCGGGGCGCAGCGTGTCGTCGCCGCCGCCGCCATCGAGGGCGTCGGCCCCGATACCGCCGTTGAGGATGTCGTTGCCAAGACCCCCGATCAGCGTGTCGTCGCCGTCGCCGCCGTTGAGCGTGTCGTCGCCACCGCCGCCATCGAGCCTGTTCGCCAGCGCATCGCCGGTCAGCGTGTCGCCAGCGCTGCCGCCCGTCACGTTCTCGACCGACGCCACCGACTGCGACACCGAGCCCGACACCGTTCCGGCGACGAGATCAACCGTCACCGTCGTCGCGAGATCGTCATACGTCAGCGTGTCACCGACCGTCTCGCCGCCGCTACCGCCGACATTCGAGCCGCCGCCGGTCCCCGGGCGCAGCGTGTCATCGCCGCTGCCACCGTCCAGCGCGTCGGTGCCGTTCTCGCCGTTGAGGATGTCGTCGCCGAGACCGCCCATCAGCGTGTCGCCGGCGTCGCCGCCGGTCAGCGTGTCGCTGCCGTCGTTGCCGATCAGCGTGTTGGCGCCGGTGTTGCCGGTCAGCGTGTCGTTCGCGCTGCCGCCGGTCACGTTCTCGACCGACGCCACCGACTGCGTCACCGCGCCCGTCACGGTCCCGGTCGCGAGGTTGACCGTCACCGACGCCGCGAAATCGTCGTACGTCAGCGTGTCACCGAGCGTCTCGCCACCGGCGCCACCGACATTCGAGCCGCCGCCGGTCCCCGGGCGCAGCGTGTCGTCGCCGCCGCCGCCATCGAGGGCGTCGGCACCGATGCCGCCGTTGAGGATGTCGTTGCCGAGACCACCCATGAGCGTGTCGTCGCCGTCGCCGCCGTTGAGCGTGTCGTCGCCACCGCCGCCATCGAGCCTGTTCGCCAGCCCATCGCCGGTCAGCGTGTCGCCCACGCCACTGCCCGTCACGTTCTCGACCGACGCCACCGACTGCGACACCGAGCCCGACACCGTTCCGGCGACGAGATCAACCGTCACCGTCGTCGCGAGATCGTCGTACGTCAGCGTGTCACCGAGCGTCTCGCCGCCGCTACCGCCGACATTCGAGCCGCCGCCGGTCCCCGGGCGCAGGGTGTCATCGCCGCCCCCGCCATCAAGGGAGTCGGCACCGATACCGCCGTTGAGGATGTCGTTGCCGAGACCACCGGTCAGCGTGTCGTCGCCACCAACGCCGTTGAGCGTGTCGGCGCCGCCGCCACCATCGAGCTTGTTGTCGCCGCCATCGCCCGTCAACGTGTCGGCCCCGCTGCCACCCGTCACGTTCTCGACCGACGCCACCGACTGCGTCACCGCGCCCGTCACCGTGCCGGCGCCCAGATCCACGACCACCGACGCCGCGAGATCGTCATACGTCAGCGTGTCGCCGACGCCCGCCGTGTTCGACCCACCGACATTCGACCCGCCACCCGTCCCGGGGCGCAGCGTGTCATCGCCGCCGCCACCGTCCAGGGCGTCGGTGCCGATCCCGCCGTTGAGGACGTCGTCACCCAGGCCGCCGGTCAGCGTGTCATCCCCGTCACCGCCGTTGAGCGTGTCGCCGCCGTCGCCACCGTCGAGCTTGTTGTCGCCGCCGTCACCCGTCAACGTGTCGATCGCGCTGCCACCCGTCACGTTCTCGACCGTCGCCACCGACTGCGTCGCCGCGCCCGTGACCGTGCCGAGCGCGAGATTGACCGTCACCGACGCCGCGAAGTCGTCGTAGGTCAGCGTGTCGCCGATCCCGGCCGTGTTCGACCCACCGACGTTCGACCCGCCACCCGTCCCGGGGCGCAGCGTGTCATCGCCGCCGCCACCGTCCAGGGCATCGGTGCCGATCCCGCCGTTGAGGACGTCATCGCCCACACCACCCGTCAGCGCGTCGTCGCCGTCGCCGCCGTTGAGGACGTCGTCACCCACGCCACCGGTCAGCGTGTCGTTCCCGACGCGCCGTTGAGCATGTCGCCGCCATCGCCACCATCGAGCTTGTTGTCGTTCCCATCGCCCGTCAACGTGTCGGCCCCGCTGCCACCCGTCACGTTCTCGACCGACGCCACCGACTGCGTCACCGCGCCCGTCACCGTGCCGGCGCCCAGATCCACGACCACCGACGCCGCGAAGTCGTCGTACGTCAGCGTGTCGCCGATCCCGGCCGTGTTCGACCCACCGACGTTCGAACCGCCGCCCGTCCCGGGGCGCAGCGTGTCATCGCCGCCGCCACCGTCCAGGGCATCGGTGCCGATCCCGCCGTTGAGGACGTCATCACCCAGACCGCCCGTCAGCGTGTCGTCGCCGTCACCGCCGTTGAGGACGTCGTCACCCAGACCGCCCGTCAGCGTGTCGTTCCCGTCGCCGCCGTTGAGCGTGTCGCCGCCGTCGCCGCCGTCGAGCTTGTTGTCGCCGCCGTCGCCCGTCAGCGTGTCGATCGCGCTGCCGCCCGTCACGTTCTCGACCGTCGCCACGGACTGCGTCGCCGCGCCCGTGACCGTGCCGAGCGCGAGATTGACCGTCACCGACGCGGCCAAATCGTCGTAGGTCAGCGTGTCGCCGACGCCCGCCGTGTTCGCACCACCAATGTTCGAACCGCCACCCGTCCCGGGACGCAGCGTGTCATCGCCGCCGCCACCGTCCAGGGCGTCGGTGCCGATCCCGCCGTTGAGGACGTCATCACCCACACCACCCGTCAGCGCGTCGTTTCCGTCGCCGCCGTTGAGGACGTCGTCACCCACGCCACCGGTCAGCGTGTCGTTCCCGGCGCCGCCGTTGAGCATGTCGCCGCCATCGCCACCATCCAGCTTGTTGTCGTTCCCATCGCCCGTCAACGTGTCGGCCCCGCTGCCACCCGTCACGTTCTCCACCGACGCGACCGACTGCGTCACCGCGCCCGTCACCGTGCCGGCGCCCAGATCCACGACCACCGACGCCGCGAGATCGTCATACGTCAGCGTGTCGCCGACGCCCGCCGTGTTCGCACCACCGACATTCGACCCGCCGCCCGTCCCAGGACGCAGCGTGTCATCGCCGCCGCCACCGTCCAGGGCATCGGTGCCGATCCCGCCGTTGAGGACGTCATCACCCACACCACCCGTCAGCGCGTCGTCGCCGTCGCCGCCGTTGAGGACGTCGTCACCCACGCCACCGGTCAGCGTGTCGTTCCCGGCGCCGCCGTTGAGCATGTCGCCGCCATCGCCACCATCGAGCTTGTTGTCGTTCCCATCGCCCGTCAACGTGTCGGCGCCGCTGCCACCCGTCACGTTCTCGACCGACGCCACCGACTGCGTCACCGCGCCCGTCACCGTGCCGGCGCCCAGATCCACGACCACCGAGCTCGCGAAATCGTCGTACGTCAGCGTGTCGCCGATCCCGGCCGTGTTCGCACCACCGACGTTCGACCCGCCACCCGTGCCGGGGCGCAGCGTGTCATCGCCGCCGCCACCGTCCAGGGCATCGGTGCCGATCCCGCCGTTGAGGACGTCATCACCCAGATCACCCGTCAGCGTGTCGTCGCCGTCACCGCCGTTGAGGACGTCGTCACCCACACCACCGGTCAGCGTGTCGTCGCCGTCACCGCCGTTGAGGACGTCGTCACCCACACCACCGGTCAGCGTGTCGTTCCCGGCGCCGCCGTTGAGCGTGTCGCCGCCATCGCCACCATCGAGCTTGTTGTCGTTCCCATCGCCCGTCAACGTGTCGACCCCGCTGCCACCCGTCACGTTCTCCACCGACGCGACCGACTGCGTCACCGCGCCCGTCACCGTCCCCGCCCCCAGATCCACGACCACCGACGCCGCGAGATCGTCATACGTCAGCGTGTCGCCGACGCCCGCCGTGTTCGACCCACCGACATTCGAACCGCCACCCGTCCCGGGACGCAGCGTGTCATCGCCGCCGCCGCCATCCAGGGCGTCAGTGCCGATCCCGCCGTTGAGGACGTCATCACCCAGACCGCCGGTCAGCGTGTCGTTCCCGACAGCGCCGTTGAGCGTGTCGCCGCCGTCGCCACCGTCGAGCTTGTTGTCGCCGCCGTCACCCGTCAACGTGTCGACCCCGCTGCCACCCGTCACGTTCTCCACCGACGCCACCGACTGCGTCACCGCGCCCGTCACCGTGCCCGCGCCCAGATCCACGACCACCGACGCCGCGAGATCGTCATACGTCAGCGTGTCGCCCACGCCCGCCGTGTTCGCACCACCAACGTTCGAACCGCCACCCGTCCCGGGGCGCAGCGTGTCATCGCCGCCGCCACCGTCCAGGGCGTCCGTGCCGATCCCGCCGTTGAGGACGTCATCACCCAGGCCGCCGGTCAGCGAGTCGTCCCCGCCACCGCCGTTGAGCGTGTCGCCGCCGTCGCCGCCATCGAGCTTGTTGTCGCCGCCATCGCCGGTCAACGTGTCGGCCCCGGCGCCACCCGTCACGTTCTCCACCGACGCCACCGACTGCGTCACCGCGCCCGTCACCGTGCCCGCGCCCAGATCCACGACCACCGACGCCGCGAGATCGTCGTACGTCAGCGTGTCGCCGACGCCCGCCGTGTTCGACCCACCGACATTCGAACCGCCACCCGTCCCGGGGCGCAGCGTGTCATCGCCGCCGCCACCGTCCAGGGCATCGGTGCCGATCCCGCCGTTGAGGACGTCGTCGCCGCCACCACCGGCGATGGTGTCGTCGCCGTCACCGCCCGACAGGACGTTCGCGTTCGCGTCACCGGTGAGCGAGTCCACGAAGCTCGTCCCGACGACGTTCTCGATCGCCGTCTGCGTCTGCGTGAACGGCCCGGTTCCGGCGGCCAGATCCACCGTCACGCCGGTCGCGACGCCGGCGTAGCTCAGGGTGTCGCCATCGGTCTCCCCGCCGCTGCCGCCGTCGTTGGAGCCCCCGTCGATCCCCGGGCGCAGCTCGTCGTCGCCGCTGCCGCCGTCGAGCGTGTCCGCGCCGTCGCCACCGATCAGGGTGTCGGAGCCGTCGCGGCCGGTCAGCGCGTTGGGCCCCGCGTCACCGGTCAGCGTGTCGTCGCCGTCGCCGCCGGTCAGGTTCTCGATCCCGGTGAAGGTCTGCGTGACCGCGCCCGCGACCGTCCCGAGCGCAAGGGCGGCGATCACCCCGCCCGTGAGGTCCTGATAGCTCAGCGTGTCGCCGGCGACCTCCGAGCCGCTGCCACCCATGTTCGTACCGCCGTCCGCGCCCGGGCGCAGGACGTCGTCGCCGCTGCCGCCGTCGAGCGTGTCGATACCGTCGCCGCCGATCAGGGTGTCGCCGCCGCCGCCGCCCGTGAGCCTGTTGGGACCAAGGTCACCGGTGAGGGTGTCCCCGGCCGCGCCGCCCGTGAGGTTCTCGACGCCCGACAGCGACTGCGTCACGGCGCCGGTCACCATCCCGGTGGCGAGGTTGGCGACGACCGCGGCCGCGAGGTCCTCGTAGCTGACGGTGTCGCCGACGCTCTCGCCGCCCGTGCCGCCCGTGTTCGACCCCCCGCCCGGCCCGGGGCGCAGGACGTCGTCGCCGGCGGCGCCGTCCAGGACGTCCGCCCCGTCGCCGCCGATGAGGACGTTCGGGCCCGTCGCGCCGGTGAGGGTGTCGGCGGCGCTGCCGCCGGTCAGGTTCTCGACGTTGCTGAGCGACTGCAGCACGGCGCCCGTCACCATTCCGGTCGCGAGGTTCGCGACGACGCCGACGCCGAGGTCCTCGTAGCTCACCGTGTCATGGAGCGTCTCGCCGCCGCTGCCGCCGTCGTTCGTCCCGCCGCCGAGCCCTGGCCGCAGCTGGTCATCGCCGGAGCCGCCGGACAGCGAGTCGGCGCCGCCGGCGCCGATGAGCTGGTCGTCGCCCGTGCCGCCGGTGAGGGTGTCCCCGCCTCCGTCGCCGGTCAGCACGTCGTTGTCGGCGCCGCCGTCGACGTTGACCGGCTGCGTCCCGCTCGCGGTGAAGACGTCGTCACCGGCCAGCAGGCTCGCCTGCACCGTGAAGGCGAGCGACCCGGTGTACGTGACGACGTTCGCCGCCGCGTCGCCCGTGATGTTGATCGCCGTCATCGCGACCGCGCAGACGACGTTGGTGCCGTCGACGTCGAGCGTCGTCGCGCTGACGACGGTGATCGGCGTCGGGGACGTGCCCGTCACGCTGACGGTCACGACGCCGGCGCCATCGCAGGACCCGCTTCCGGCCGCCTGGCTCACGGGCGGCGCGCCGAGCATGAGCGCCAGTGCGACGACGCTCGCGAACGCGAGCCGCGGAGCCGTGCGGTGAGCCTGCCGGCCGTTGCGCACCACCCTCATCCGCCGACCTCGAAGCGCGGATCCGAGCCGCCGCCGGCGTTCGAGCCGGCGCCGCCGCCCGTGTCGAAGCGCGGCTCGGCGGGCGCCGAGGCACGCTTCGTCGCGACCGGCACGCGGCTGACCTCGAGCTCCTGCGCGGCGACGGCGGCCGCGGCCGCGTCGGCGCCGGCGGGATCGTCGAAGCCGAGGTGCAGGTGGTCCTGGTGGTCGGCGTCGGTGAAGTAGCCGGGTTCGTCGATCGCCCACGGCGAGCCGATCTCCGTCGGGCGGATCGCCTCCGGCAGCCGGCCGATCGCCAGCACGAGCGCACGCGCGAGCTCGTTGGACGGGCTGACGAGCTCGCCGCCGACCGAGCCGATGTCAACCGCGCGGCCGAACGAGTGATTGGACGCGCGGTCGGTGCCCGCCACGTAGTACGGATGACCGGTCTGGAAGACCGTGATCGCGAGCGGCTGGCTCGCGGCGGCGGCGAGCAGGACCTGGCTGATCCGCGGGTCGACGCGGCCGGCGGTGAGGTCCGACGACGCGCGCGGGTCGAGCGTGATCGACGGATCGGCGATGACGTCCTGCGCGAGCGCGTCGCCGGCCGGATCGGCCTCGTCGGAACCGGCGCCGCCGACCGTCAGCCCGACCTCGAACGGCGCCACCGCGGGCGCGGGCAGCGCGAGCAGCAGCCGCGCCTCGTCCAGGCGCGGCTGGTAGCGGCCGCGATAGCCCGCGTAGGGCTGCTCGACGTCGGCGATCCACTCGCCCCACGTCGCCGGGTCCTCGCCGAACGCGGCGTCGCCGGCGCCGATGCGTGCGTCGCGGACGGCGAGCGCGTGCGCGACGAACCAGCGCAGCTGCAGCTCGGGGCGCGTGAGGTAGCCGGCGTACTCGCCGCCGTCCCAGGTCCCGAGGCGCATCTGGAAGTAGCCGACGCTGTCGGCGTCGCCGTAGGCGAGGTTGCGCAGCCCCGATTCGACGAGCGAGGCCATGACCGGCAGCTCGCCCGGCAGGCCCGCGTCGCGCGCGGCACCCGCCATCCAGTGCGCGACCGCCACGCGCGACGGGTCGTCCGCGGCCGCCGAGGCGACGGTGATCGGCGCCGTCACCTCCAGGCCGCCGCCCGTCGAGGACGACGACGCGTCCTCGGTCTCGCTCGTCGACTGCTCGGGATCGGGCACCCACAGCGGCTCGGGGCCCGCCGCCGTGGCCGGGCTCTCGATCGCGTCCTGCGCGAGTGCGCCCGCGGCCGGCGCCGAGCACGACGAGCGCCGCCAGCAGGACGACGAGCAGCGCGGCTCGCCGGGTCATGACACGCCCTTCGGGCCGGCGTACGTCAGCGGCTGGTAGGCCGGATGGCGGCCGCCGCTTGAGACCGTCGTCGTCTGGCGCGGGTGCTTGGGATCGACGCGCACGATCTGGCCGACCGCGCCGCCGCAGTCGTCGTCGCTCTGCACGACCGCGAGCTCGAGCGCGTCCGGGCGCCAGGCGACCTCGCACGCGCGCACGGGAAGCGCCGGTCCGCCGGGGTCGCGCAGGTCCGCGGCGCCGGTCACGCGCAGCTGAAAGCGCGACCGCCCGACGTTCGAGACGAGCGCGACGCTCGAGCCCGACGGCGCGAACACGGCCGAGATGACGCCGTGCCCGCTGACCGACGTGTCGGTGACGAGCTGGCCGCGCCAGTCCGCCGGGTTCGTCGAGAACGCCTTCGCGCTGCGGTAGCGCAGGATCCCGAACGTCCCCGGCTTGCCGCGGCGCACGCCGAAGACGAGCAGCTCGCGGCCGCCGGCCCGCCACGAGATCTGGCGGCCGAGGTCCCACTGCGGGTCGGCCGTGCAGCGCGGGCGCAGCCGGCCCTCGCCGATGCGCGCGAAGCAGAGGTCGCCGCCGCCCGTGGCGCGGCGCACGAGCGCGACGACGCCGTCGGCGGGCGCGGGCGCGAACGTCGCCGACGCGTACTTCGCCTTGCCGGCGTAGACGACGCGGCCGCGGTCGCCGAGCCGCGCCGAGACCAGCAGCAGCCGGCGGCCGACGCGGTACAGCAGCCGCCGCCCGTCCGGCGACCACGACGGCTCGACGGCCGTGCCCTGCGGCGGTGACGCCTCGCGCACCGTGCGCCCGAGGCGGGGGTCGAAGATCCGCAGCACGCTGCCGGTGTCGAACGCGAGCTGCGGGATGCCCGCCGAGACGAGCAGCCGCACGCGCTCGCCGGTCGACACCGTCAGTCCCGGCTTCGGGCGCACGCCCACGAGCGTGCCGACGGCCGCCGTCCCGACCGTGCGCACGACGCGCGGGACGAGCCCCGCCGCCGCGACCGCCCGTGCGTACGCCGCCACGCCGCGGCCGTCGATCGCGGGCACCGTCGCCGCCCCGCCGGTCGCGGGCGGCGCGCCGCCCGACGACACGACCTCCCCCGCGCGCGCGGCGCACGATGACCGTCACGGCGCTTCCCGACGGCACGCGCGCGCCGGCGGCGGGCAGCTGCGAGTCGACGACGGACGCGGCCGGCGAGCCGTCGGGCAGCACCGGTCCGGCGACGAGGCCCGCGGCCTGCAGGACCGCGGCGGCCCGCGCCGGCGTCTGGCCGTCCAGCGACGGCGTGACGACGCGCGTCGCGCCGACCGCGACGAGCAGCGTGACGCGCTCGCCCTTGTCCAGGCGGGCGCCCGGATCGGGGATCTGGTCGAGGATCGTGCCCGGCTTCACGCCGGCCGTCGTGCGTGAGCGCAGCCGCGGGTCGAGGCGCAGGCCGGTGGCGTGCAGCGCGCGCTCCGCAGTCGCCACGTCCGGCGATCCCTCGACGGCGGGCACGGCCACCTGGTGCGGCAGCCTCGTCAGGGCGAACGCGGCGGCGCCGGCGAGCGCGAGCAGCGCCACCCACCCCCATGCCGGCAGCGCGCGCTGCTGGACGAAGATCACGCGGCGCGTGACCGTGACGTCGCCCGATGCCCCGCGCACGCGGATCTGCGCGTCGTGCTGGCGCTCGCGGCGCAGGAGCTGCGGGCGGCGCGGGCGCAGGAGCACCTCCGCGGTGCGGGTCTGCCCGGGCGCGAGCATCATGCTCGCGGGCACGATCAGTGGGCGCAGGCGATCGCCGCCGGGCACGACCGACAGCTGCGCCTCGACCTCGACGCTGCCCGCGATTGACGATCCGGGCGCTGTAGCGACCGCGCCGCCCGGCGGCGAGCACCGGGCTGACGTCGAGGTCCAGGAGCTGCGTCCGCGGTGCGCCGAGGGCCGGCGCGGAGCGCGTCGGCCCGGCGTCGGACGTGCGAGTCACCACCGCTTCAGGAGGCTCGCCGATCCGCGTCATGACGCGAAGCTAGATGACCGGGCGACGGCATGTAGCCGGTAGGCGCCCCTCTGCCCGGAATTGGGGTCGAACGGGTCCCTGGCGCGCCCTCGCCAGGAGACCGAGTCGACGCCGTGGAAGGTGATCGTCGTGCCGGCGGTCGCGCCGGTCGTCGCGCGCATCCGCGAAGCGTGGCTCGACGGGCCAATGCACGCCCCGTCGGTGGACGGCTTCTCGCTCGATTCGTCGCCCGGAACCGCCGGCCGCGCTTGCAGCCGCGCTTGCGTGGGCGTCTCGGACCCCGTGCGATGATCGGAGTCCTTTCGGAGACCGTGCGATGAGCGATCCCACCACCACGCCGCCGCGGCGCGTCACGTTCCCGGACCTCGTCCGGATCCACTTCCGCTGGCGCCAGGCCGCCAAGCAGGGATCGGGCGTCAGCGAGGCGGACGAAGCGCGGCTGAACGACGCCTACCACGAGGCCCTGCTGCGCTTCGAGGACGAGCACGGCGAGCTCGTCAGCGCCTATTGGTGCGCGGACGTCGAGAGCGCCGTCGCGCTGACGGCGGGCCGGCCCCACCCCGGCTGGGTGCGGCGGCTGCTGTCCGTGGCGCCGAAGTTCCACCGCGTCAGCGACTGGGCGACGAAGGACGAGCCCGACATCGCGCGGGCGCTGCATCACTGCGACGAGCTGGCGATCCGCGCCGGCGAGGTGCTGCGCGGGCGCAGCCGCCGGATCACGATCCAGCTCGTCATGACGTCGGCCTGTCACCTGCTGAGCCTCGTCGACGCGCGCGACGACCGCACGGACCTCGCCGCCCACCGCACAGCGGTCGCCGTCGAGACGCGCGAGCTCGCGAACCTGCGCCGCGACTATCGCGAGTCCGCCAACGGCGACGCCCAGCTCGTCTACTTCCTCGGGATGGCGTTCGGGATCTGCCTGCTCGCGCTGCTGTACGTGTCCGCCAACAACATCCTGCGGGGCGAGGGGGTCGAGGAGAAGACGATCATCGGCTGCCTCGTCGCGGGGGCGCTCGGCGCCGTCGTCAGCGTCGTCGCGCGCATCAACAGCGGCACGTTCGCGCTCGACTCCGACGTCCAGCGCGGCTACACGCTGTTCCTCGGCGCGCTGCGCCCCGTCATCGGCTCGGTCTTCGGCCTGCTCGCGTTCTTCATGCTCACCAGCAAGTTCGTCCAGTTCTTCGACATCCCGCCCGAGGGCTCGATGGACCGCTTCTACTTCCTGTGCGTCATCGGCTTCGCGGCCGGGTTCAGCGAACGCTGGGCGCAGGACACGCTGACCGGCGGGCTGACGGGGCGCGGCCGCGGCAAGGACGCGGCGGTCGGCGCGCAGCCGCCCGCCCCGGCCAAGACGTCCGGCGCGCCGGCGCGGCGGCGTGCTACGCCGGGCGATGATCCGGACACAGACGTCGGCTAGCGCGGCCATCCATCCCTGAGCGGGACCACCGGCGCCAGCTTGGCGTTTGCTCGTCGTCCTTGCGCTGCGCGTCGCGCACCGCCACGACGTCTACCGCAACCTCTGATCGAGCCGGACCCGCGAGGCAACACCGGGTGCAAACGGAGAGCGCGCATGCACGAACTCATGCGGGTTGGTCGCCGGCACCGTTCGGCCGACCGCGTCAGGCTCCACTGAGCGAGTCACGCCCGGCCAACAGTGACTCCCTCCCGTGGGCTCGCAGGTGTCGCGTTGCGGATCCTCGAGCGGGACGCCGCCTCAAAGCGCTATGCCCGCTGCTTGGTCCCGTATCGCTGCCTGGCCGCCTCGCCAGAAGTGCCGAGCAAAGAGCCGATGAATGCCCACGAGTACCCGTGGGCGCGGGCATGGTCGACGGCGCTCCTGATTGACCGCTCGGCAGCTGACCTAGAAACCGCGGCGTCGCGGAGCGCCGCGAAGACTTCGGCGTCGCGCTCGTCGTCAGCCGCGGGCTCGTAGGTTTCGAAGCGTCGAGCCAGCTCATCGGCGTGGTCGAGGATGTCTTGGACGGTGCGTGGCATGTCGATCACCTCAGGAACTTGTCGCGGGCCTTCATCGCGTGTACGACGACCGGAGCCGGCAGGCCGTCGACGACGCCGATCTCGTAGATGATCGCTGCGTGGTTGGCTCCGATGATCATCGTGAAGCCCTCGTCGAGCTCAAAGACGCGTATTGGGTGTTCGTAGGCATGCCGGATGTCCTCGTCGCTGACGCCGTGCTTGCGGGCGCTCGCCGCGATGACCAGATCCACGCCCACGTACGACAAGTTACCTTGTCACCCGAATCTTGTCGAGCCGATATGCCAGCGCGCTGGACGGAGACAGGCCGTCGCGCTGGGCATCGACAACCGTACGCCCGCGAGCGTGCGCCGAAGCGTCCGGTCCGGCGTCCTGAGCGCCTCAGGGATTCTGTGAACCGGCTCGGTTCGGCGACTGCGGGATCGATCCGTGGAACTGCCGCAGTCGCCAGCCACCGTTCGCGCGCACGGGCGCAGCACTGACATCGAGCGGGTGTTGTTCGCGATGGTCTCCAACCGTGCGCTGGATCCGTGCTCCAAGCTCGCGTGCTCGGAGTGGGCGCGCGAGGACGTCGCGATCGCGGGCCTGGATGAGATCGACGAGGACCACTGCTACCGCGCGATGGATCTGCTCGTCGACGCCGACACCGAAGGCAAGGTCCAGGAAGCGGTGTTCTTCGCGTGCGCGGATCTGCTGAACCTCAAGGTCGACCTGCTGTTCTTCGACACCACCAGCACCTACTTCGAACGCGACGAACCCGACGCAGCGGGCGAGCATGGTGAGCCGGCGTTCCGCGCCTACGGGCACTCCAAGGATCACCGGCCCGATCTGCCGCAAGTCATCATCGGCTTGGCCGTCACCAGGGAGGGGATCCCGGTCCGCGTGTGGGTGTGCCGGCAACACCAACGACATGTCGGTCTTGCAAGAGGTCAAGGACGACATGCGCGGCTGGCGCCTCGGCAGGGTCGTGACCGTCGTCGACCGCGGCTTCTCCAGCGATGAGAACCTGCGCTACCTCACCAGGGCGGGCGGGCACTGGATCGCCGGCGAACGGATGCGCGACGGCAGCCCGGACGCCCAGGCTGCGCTGTCGCGCCCAGGCCGCTACCAATCAGTGCGCGACAACCTGCGCGTCAAGGAAGTCCGCGTCGGAGAAGGAGACGCATCCAAGCGGTTCATCGTCTGTCACAACCCCGGCGAAGCAGACCGCGACAAGCAGACCCGCGACGACACGATCACGCGCTTGCAGGACGAGCTCACACGGATCGCCGCCGCTCGCGCGAAGGCGAAGAATGCGAAGGCGTCGGCGGCGCATCACCGCGCCGAATGCGCGCTGCGCGACCACCCGACGCTGGGCCGCTACGTGCGGCAGACCAAGACCGGCAGGCTGCTGATCGATCGAGCGAAGATCAAGGCCGAGCAGCGCCTAGACGGCAAGTACCTGCTCTCCACCTCAGACCCCGACCTCTCACGAAAAAGGTTCCGCGGATCGGCGCTCGCACCTCCTGGGTTTCGTCGACGAGCACGACGTCGCCAAACGCGGCGAACCCAAGCGCATCTTCGGATTCGAAGAACAAAACCGTCTCACGCCACTCCCACCCCAGCGCGGCGGGTTGCGTTGTCATCGCCTCTAGATATGCCTCACGCGCCTCTGGCGTACGTCCGTCGCCGGCCGTGGCGATGAGAACGGCAGGATCCTCAAAGAACTGAAGCAACGCTGGGAGATCACGCGCACTCACCATCTCCTCCAAATCGTTCAGGATCCGTTGCGCATCCGCGCGCCAGCCACCGTCCATTGACGTATTGTTCGGCCTCGCCGCGAGCTCCTTCTTCGTCGCCCGCGCCTTGACCGTGGACGAGGCTCGGCCGGATCCAGCAGCGACAGGTCGTAGCGCCCCGACGTCGCAGTAGCCGATCCTCGACCGCGGCGACGAGCGCCGACGGGTGCTTCGGCAGACATCACTGGCGGTCGCTGGTGCCGCGATCGCGCCGTAGGCTGCGCAGATGCGGGACATCTTCAAGGGATTCCTGGTGCTGAAGCTCGTTGCCCTGCTCGCGCTGCTGATCGCCGGCGCGCTGATTGTGGGAATCTCGGCGTTCGCTCGCGGCTCCGACGTCGTCGGCGTTGCCGTCCTCGCGGCCGTCGTGATCGTCACGGCGGCGCTCGGATCGCTGGTGGTGCACCGCGCGAGGCAGCGTTGAGATCCAGGACGCGCTGCGGGCGTGATCGGTCACACGCGCGGTCAAACACCGGCGTGTCAGGGTCGGCCCCTTCCCTGCCACACCATGTGAAGGAGCAGACCATGCCCAAGTTTGTCATCGAGCGGGCGATTGCCGGTATCGGCGATGCGTCGCCCGAGGAGCTGCAGGCCATCTCGCAGAAGTCGTGCGGCGTGCTGCGCGAGCTCGGACCGGATGTTTCGTGGGTCCACAGCTACGTGACCGCCGGGAAGATCTACTGCGTCTACGACGCGGCCAGCGAGGAGCTCGTGCGTGAGCACGCTCGCCTGGGCGGCTTCCCGGCCGACAGCGTCGAGTGCGTCACGGCGGTGATCGACCCGAGCACCGCCGTGGTGCCGGCAGTTACCTGAGGCTGGTTGCGCTGCGTCGCGGCGGCGAGCACGATGGACGACGTGTCGCTCTCGATGCACCTGCTTGGCAAGCCGCGCGTCGTGCGTGATGGTGAAGCGGTGCCTGGGCCACGCGGCTACAAGGCCTGGGCGCTGCTTGCCTATCTGTTGCTGGTGGACGCGCCACCCACGCGCAGTCAGCTCGTCGGCTTGTTGTTCGGCGAGGCCGATGATCCGCTTGCGACGCTGCGCTGGAACCTCAGCGCGCTGCGACGGCTGCTGCCGGAGTGCGAGCTGGAGGGCGACCCCGTCCGGTTGCGCCTACCACGCGGGACGGTCGTCGATGTCGCGACCCTCACGTCGAGCGCCTCGATCGGCGCGGACGGCCTGGTGGAGGTGGAACGCCAGCTGCTCGAGGGGATGGCGTTCGGGTCATCGCCGGCGTTCGAGATCTGGCTTGAGACCCAGCGCCGGCACCTGGGGGGCGCTGCCGAGGCCGTCCTACGCGAGGCCGCGCTCGCCCGACTTGGCGGGGGGGACGCCGGCGGTGCGGCCGATCTCGCCGGGCGTCTCGTGGCGATGAACCCGTACGACGAGAACTTCCAGTCGTTGCTCGTGCGCAGCCTGGCCGCGGCCGGGGACGGCATTGGCGCTGCGCGTCAGGTGGTGCGCTGCACCGAGCTGTTTCGGCGCGAGCTCGGGATCGCGCCCGGTCCCGCGCTCGCCGCGGCCGCGCAGACGATGACGGCCACACCGACCTTGGCGCCGGTCGGCGGGCTCGCCGGGGCTCGCGCACAGCTCGAGGCCGGTGAGGCGGCGATTCGTGCCGGGGCGCTGGATGCGGGGCTGCAATGTCTGCGCCGCGCCGTCGCCGATGCCCGCGGAGCCGGCGATCGCGAGCTGCAGGCCACGGCGCTGGTCGCGCTTGGCTACGCGCTCGTGCATGCCGCGCGCGGTCGCGACGAAGAGGCCGCCGCAGCGCTTCACGAAGCGATCTCGATCGCTGGAGCGACCGGGATGGCCGCGTGCGCGGCGGCCGCATCGCGCGAGCTCGGCTACGTCGAGTTCCTGCAGGGCCGCTACGGCCGTGCCAAGGGATGGTTGCACCGCGCCGCGCAGCTCGCGGCCGGCGACGCGGCCGAGCGCGGCCGGATCGCCTGCGTGCTCGGCTCGGTCCTCTCCGACACCGCCGAATACGGAGCGTCGATCGAGCGGCTGAGCGAGGCTCTGGCACTCAATCGCGCCGCTGGCGACGGCCGCCAGGCCGCCTATACGCTCTCCATGCTCGGCCGAGTACATCTGCTGCGCGACGAATTCGACGTCGCCGGGGTCGTGCTCGAAGAATCGCTGGCGACATCACGCCGCGAGAGCTGGACCGCGTTCACGCCGTGGCCGGCGTCGCTGCTCGCCGAGGTCGAGCTCGCGCGCGGCGACGTGGAGGCGGCCGGCGCCCGCTGCGAGCACTCCTTCGCGCTGGGCTGCCAGCTGTGCGATCCATGCTGGGAGGGGATCGCGGCGCGCGGGCTCGGCCGCGTCGCGGCGACGCGCGGCGACCACACGATGGCGCTCGAGTGGTTTCTGCAGGCGCGGACGCGCGCGACACGGCTCCCGGACGCCTACCGCTGGGTCGACGGGTACATCCTCGACGCACTGTGCGACGTCTCGGCCACAACACGCATGCGCGAGGCCCGCGGCTGGGTCGACGAGCTCATCGACCTCGCCGCGCGCACCGGAATGCGCGAACTCGCCGTCCGCGGCTACCTGCACCGCGCGCGCCTTGGCGACGATTCCGCGCTCGCGGCGGCGCGGCTCCTCGCCCGCGGCATCGAGAACCCCGCCCTCGCCGCGCTGCTGCCGCCACACGCCCAAACCGCGCTGCACTGATCATCCTTGCCGAGCGCTCGTACGACGACAGGTTGGCGAGCGTTCTCGGGTTGGCACCCGCAACCGGAACGGCTTGTGGAACACGTCGGCGGCGCGGCTACCCCGCCGCGAAGCTCAGGAGCTGCGGGGCGCGTGGCGTCCCGCAGGGGTAGTTCGGAGATGCGTGCCGATGATGGGGGCTTGGGTTCTCGCGGTGATCGCAACACGCCGTCGAGATCGAGAGGACCTGTTGAGCCGTCTGACCCTGGTGCTTGAGTAGCGCGCCGGTCGTCGCGAAGCCGAGCCCGAGGGCGAGGCGAGCGGCGATCGGCGCGCTGCGCGCGTCCGGGGTGAGGGGCCCCCTCTCGAGCGGCGGGTGACACGTCGACGCCGGGGAGGATGTTGATGACTGTTCGTTTCTCCAATGCGCTGGTCGCCGAGGCGATCCAGCCGTTCTGGGCCGCATTGCAGGCCGGTGAGTTCCTGACCGACGCGCGCGCGATCGCCGACGAGCTCACCGAACGGTCCGTCAAGCTCAACCTCGGCGGGTCCGTGCATGACCCCACGGACGCCATTGGCCGACTCCTGTTCAACGTCCTGGCGATGATCGCCGAGTTCGAGTCCGACCTCATCCGAATGCGCACCCGCGAAGGCATGAAGGTCGCCAAGGCGAAAGGCCGTCTTCGCGGCAAGCAGCCAAAGCTCAGCGCCAAGCAGGAAGCGCACCTCGTGGCGCTCTATCGCGCCGGCGAGCACACCGTCAGCGAGCTCGAAGAGTTGTTTCCCGTGACGCGATCAACGATCTACCGCGCCGTTGCGCGCGCAGGCGGACGAGCGGCGCTCGCGCCATCCAGCGAGACGGCAACGTAGCCGTGCATCGCCGCCGATGGCAATGACCCTTCGAGATCTGTTCGCGTACGAGGACGACGAGTTGGTCGTCCTATCGGTCTGCGCAGCCGACCGACCCGACCACGATTCGTGGCTTCTCGTCCACGGATCCTTGCTGATCGTGCCCGAGGCCTGCGCCCGCTTGAGCTGGCCTAGCTGGCGAGCCTCCGAGGGGCACCGTCACCAGAGAGTCCTTGGCCCACCGTTGCCGGCCGAAGGCATCGCTACGGGCGACACTTGGCTGGTCGGGCGAGCGGTACTCGATGTGGGAACTGCTGAGAACTGGTTTGAGCAGCTCGCGGAGCATGGGGCTGGCTCCACGCCGTTTGAGTTGGCTGGCGCAGATCCCTTGCCGCCTTTGTGGGCGCAACTCGAACGCCCTGAGGCACTTCTTCGGGTGCTCCCCAATATCGATTCTCCGGCGTCGTCTCTCATCTCGGGCCTCGACCGCCCGGCTCAGGCGCTCCTCTGGACCTCGACTGCCGATCCGATGCTCACTATCCCGGACGATGTCGACATCGCAGGTCAACGCGTGTATTCGGCCACGAGGGAACTGGCCGGGATTCATATCACCCCCGAGTACGTCGACAAGTCAATCAGGACTGCCCGCGGACTCCTCGTCGGTCGCGCCGAGCGCCGCGCTTGGATCCACGAGGCTCGCGGGACCGGCGGCTTCGAGTCCTTCGTCGCCGATCTTGGATGGGATCCGGCGCGTATCGACGTCGCCGACCTGGAGGTCACACATGTTGAGCGACTCGGGCGCGAAACGGTTCTCTCAACACGCATACGGCTGGAAGACGTTGATCTCGCAGATGTGCGCGCCAGCGGCCGCTGTTCGATCCAACTCCCGACGATTGGTCGGAAGGTCACGCACGAGGTCCTGCTCCACACTGCTGAAGGCGAACTACTCGACCGAAGTGGCCCGTATCCACTCCTTGAGCGGATCATCAGCACGATGACGGTCGACGGACACACGCTCAAGCCCAACGTCTACGGGATTACCGACCCCGCGCCAGGGCTCGAGGCACGCCTTGAGCGTCGAGACCGCTTGGAGGCCGAACTCCAAGCGCTTCTTCAGAGCAGCGCCCAGGCGCGGGTTATCGCCGATCGTCAAACGGCCATCCAGCGCCTAAGCCTTGATCCACCGATCGGTTAGGCGGGTTCTGTCCGGTCCTAGAATGAAGAATGACCTCCAGTGCAGGGCTTTTACGGCTGTTCGCGGCAGCCGGGGCCTGCAACAGGAGGTCACCTTCGTGGTGCAGGATGACAAGCCGGTCGGACTGGACGGCGCTGCAGGTCGTGTTCGACGACGAGCGGGCGTCAGCGACGCCGGGGTGATGCTCGTCGCGACGCTCGCGCAGCAGCCTGGGGATCGAGGCGCTGGCCGGCGATCTGGTCAGGTTGCGTCCGGATCGGCCGGGTGCGCGCGAACGTCGGGCGCAAGGTGATGGCGCTGATCTTCGCGATGGTCCTCGGAGCCGACAGCATCGATGACACCGACGTGCTGCGCGCGGGCCGCACCGGGCGCCTGCTCGGCGGCTGGATCCCCGCGCCGTCGACGCTGGGGACGTTCCTGCGGGCGTTTACGTTCGGGCATGTCCGCCAGCTCGACGCGCTGCTCGGCCGCTCGCTTGAGCGCGCGTGGAAGGCCGGTGCGGGCCCGGGCGACGGGCGGCTGGTCGTCGATGTCGACAGCTTCGTCGGCGAGGTGCTACGGCTACGCCAAGCAGGGCGCCGCCTACGGCTACACCAAGCTGTTCGGCTATCACCCGATCCTCGCCACCCGCGCCGACACCCGCGAGGCGCTGCACATCCGCCTGCGCAAGGGATCGGCGAACACGCAGAAGGGGATGCTGCGCTTCTGCGCAAGAGCTGATCGCGCGCGTCGACCGTGCCGGCGCGACCGGCGACGAAGCTGCTGCGGGCCGACTCGGGGTTCTGGAACACCAAGGTCTTCGAGTACCTGCTGGAAGCCAAGGGCTGGCAGTACTCGATCGGCGTCCGCAACATCAAGGCCGTCAAGACGGCCGTCGCCGCGATCGCCGAGGACGCCTGGCAGGACATCCCCTACCCCGCGGGCGGGCAGGCGCAGATCGCCGAAACCGTCTACGGCGAGCGGCGGTTGATCGTCAGACGCACCCGCCTGCTCGGCCCGCAAGCCGAGCTGTGGCCCGACTGGCGGCACTTCGCCTTTCTCACCAACCGCACCGACGACATCACGATCGTCGAGGCCGAGCACCGCGACCACGCCGTCGTCGAGCAGGTCATCGCCGACCTCAAAGACCAGGCGCTCGCGCACTTCCCCTCCGGCAACTACGACGCCAACAGCGCGTGGACCGTGCTCGCCGCGCTCGCGCACAACCTGCTGCGGTGGACGCAGCTGCTCGGACTCCCCGACACGACCACCCGCGCCGCTCGCACGCTGCGCCGCCGCCTGCTCAGCGTCCCCGGCCGCCTGACCCGCCACGCCCGCGGCTGGACGCTGCACCTCCCGGCCCGCTGGCCCTGGCACGGCGACTACCTCAACGCGCTCAACCGCATCCGAGCGCTGCCCGCCGCCGCCTGACCGCGGCCGCGCTCTGCGACGACGAGTCGATCCAAGCCCCGCCGCCCCCGGCTCGCACACCGCTGCCCACAACACCCCAAAACGCTTGCGCCCAAGCGCCTACCAGGCCCACAACCATCGATCACCGCTCCCGGGCAACGACACACGCACCCACAACCACGCGCCGCACGCCCCCGCACCCCATTTCAGGTCGCCCAACCGCCCCTATCGGTGGATCCGGGCTAAGGGAGATGCTCGCTGGCGCGCGCGGAGAGTTGCTCGTGCAGGACCGCTATTTCGGACAGGACGTCGATGATTGGCGGCTGCTCGACGACGTACCGGTACCAGTTCGAGTGCTCACAGGCAAGGTCGCGCGCGACAAACACGACAACGTCAGGAAGGCTGCGATTCCCGCCCATGTTGAGGCGCGCTACCGGCCAAAGGCCCCCATTCACGAGCGGCTCTATCTCTGGGATGGGGGCGGCCTCTCGGTTGGCGGGTCGCCGACCACTTTCGGGAACGCACCCGTTCGCATAGCCCGCCTCCGTCAAGCCGACGCGGACGCGTGGCGAACCGAGTTTGAAGCCCTCTGGGCATCGGAGCTCTTCAGTGAGGTGCCTCGAACGGGCCGCGCCTCACCGAGCTGATCCCGTGACGCCGACGTTAACTTAAGCCGGCTTCTCAGGCGTTGCGAATCCGCCGATGGCAGCCCTGACCGGTCCTCGCCTCGGGCTGGCGCCGAGCCAACGCCTAAGTTTGGTCGATGAGCAACGCGACCATCGACGCGCCGAAGCTGCATGACGTCGGCACCCTGGCCAACGTCATGGCGCGTAGCGACGTGCAGTCCCTCGGTGGCGGCGTCAAGATCGCACGGATGTTCGCGACCATCGACGCGCCGAAGCTGCACGCCGTCGGCAACCTCGCCAACGTCATGGCGCGTAGCGACGCGCAGTCCCTCGGTGGCGGCGTCAAGATCGCACGGATGTTCGCGACCATCGACGCGCCGAAGCTGCACGCCGTCGGCAACCTCGCCAACGTCATGGCGCGTAGCGACGCGCAGTCCCTCGGTGGCGGCGTCAAGATCGCACGGATGTTCGCGACCATCGACGCGCCGAAGCTGCACGCCGTCGGCAACCTCGCCAACGTCATGGCGCGTAGCGACGCGCAGTCCCTCGGTGGCGGCGTCAAGATCGCACGGATGTTCGCGACCATCGACGCGCCGAAGCTGCACGCCGTCGGCAACCTCGCCAACGTCATGGCGCGTAGCGACGCGCAGTCCCTCGGTGGCGGCGTCAAGATCGCACGGATGTTCGCGACCATCGACGCGCCGAAGCTGCACGCCGTCGGCAACCTCGCCGAGCTGGTCGCGAACGTCACCATGCCGGCGCTGCGCGTATCCCCGCCGACGAGGGCGGATCTCATAAGTGCGATTCTGGATTCCCCCGGGTTCGCCGATGCGGCCGCCTCCGCATCCTTCGACGAAGCAGACCCCTTGCTCGCAACAGAAGGCCCAGTCGCCAGAGTTGTGGATGCGCCGCACGCGCTAAGGAAGGCGGACCCTTTGGGCCTGATCTTTCCCCGCCGCGAGCTCACCCAGGGGGAGTGGGCGCTGCTATCAACCCTTGTCAGTTGCGTCGCGCTAGTCGCCATGAACGGGTACCACGTGACGCCCGACGAAACCGCGGCCATCAGCGTCATCGCGTTCTTCCTCGTCCGCGCGGTCCTCAGTAGTAGTCGGTCGCCCTGGGTCTAGCTGCCGCGTGCTCAGCGCGACGGGTGCGGGCCCCGATCTCGCACCGCGAGTTGATGCGAAGTCACCGAGAAGCGGCCTTGAGGCTCATACGTATCAGCGCCGACGATCTCGGATTGACATATTGCGCGTTCTCACGCATCGCGAGACCGTGACTGCATCCCGTGCAGCGTCGGACGGACACGGCCATCACTTTCGCGCACGACCCATCCACGCGCGACGAGCTCGGCGAGCCCCGCTCCAGCATCAACCGTCGAGTCGGCCTCCTCGTCGATCGCCGCGGCCGCGGTCCAACCGTCGTCGTCGAGTGCCGCTTCCGACTGGCAGAGGATCGTCCAGACGGAGAGGGCATGGCCGGACGGTTCCCAGCGCTTGGCGCGAAACTCGCGCACCGCGAAGTAGCGTCGACGCAGGATCGTGGCGGTAGGGCCGTATCGGAACATGTCGCGGCTCACTCTCAGTGCCGCTTCGCGTGCGTCGCGCGCAAGCCCAAACACCGCGGATGACGCGCCCAGGACTGAACCGTCGTCGCCCGTCATCAATGGCGCAAGCGTCAGATACGACTGCGTGTATAGCTCCTCCGCGGCGTTGAAAAAGCCGGGCAAGAGGTGATTGCCGGGCAGCCGGATGCGCAGTGAGAACAGTGCGCTGCGGAGCTCAACCTCGACATCGGCCACAAGATCGGCTGCGTGCTGGACGTCGGCCGGAACCGCGCGGGTACCCACCTGAGCAGCGAACTGGGCGACGCGCCGGTCCATCAACGCGAAGGCCGCGGCGGCGCGGTCGACCGCGTCCGCGAGCTCCTTCCGCCGCTCGCGAGTCAATGCGTATCGGTGCGTCAGTCCCCTGGCCGAGGATGACCAGCGCGGCGCCGATGAGGATGGCCGGGACGCCGTGGTCGAGCGATAGGACGGCGATAGAGGGCGTCACGGCAGCATTGATGCTGCCGTGCTGGGCGGACACCGCTGCATGCACGTCTACTGGACGGGCCCGGGTCGACGGTGACTCCGCGTGCCCCGGTCGTCAACTCAGATTGACATAGGACTCATTCTGGCGCGTTCGTCAGTCGATAGCGCGAACTACCGCAGAACGGGCCGACGAGTCCAGGCGCGGCGTCGTGCTCTGCGGCCGACGAGTAGCTTCATCGCGGCTATGGCCAGTGACCAGCCGAGCGAGCAGTCGCGGCACCGCGAGCGCGCTGAGCGGATCGTGTCGCTGGCGTGGACGGAGTTGCCGGTGCCTGATCGCCAGCTGTTGGTGAGCATCGGAGCGTCGCAGTGGGAGGTGGGGACCCAGGCGCTCGGGCGCCGCGCGAGCGATCTGTTGAGCTCCGCGGGCATGGTCGCGTTGCGCGCGCCGGCGATCGCCGATCTGGACCGGGCTGCTGGCGTGTGGATCGCGCAGCTTCGCGTCGTGCTGATCAACTGTGCGCATCCGGCCCTGGAGGATCTCGACGAGCGCACGTACGAGGCGATGCTCGCGCATGTGGCCTGGCATGAGTGGGCTCACGCACTGGCTGTTGTTCGTGCCGGCTGGGATGACGTCGCCGCCGGCGAGCGCCTCCTCGAGCTGGCGCCCGAGGGCATCAGACGGTTCATCCGGCAGGCCGGTTACCGTCGTGGCGAGTACACCCACGAGCTCGTCGCCGAGATCTACGCTTTGCTCATGTCCCGTCGCCGCCGCGGCCAGACTGGGCAGCCCGCGTGGCTTGACGACGAGATCTACGAGCTCGTCAGGAGAGTGAGCGGATGGAGCGAGTAGAAGCACCGAAGGGCTATGTCCTGAAGGACAAGGCGGCCGTGCAGCAGATCATGGCCGTCGAGGCCGAGCTGCTGCGCAGCGAGGGCATCGATCCCGATTGGCCCGGGTTCCCCGCGACCAAGCGCGACGCGGACGATCAGAAGTAGCGCCCCAGCCAGCTCGACACGAGGATTGGCCGCGAGCCACGCTCTTGAACGCCACCGTTTACATAAGGCGCATTATGGCGCATTTACGCTGCGGCCATCGGAGCCCTCCTCCGCGGCGTCCAGGCGCCGCGCGAGGACCGCGTGAACCGCTCGCGCTCGGGCCTCTCCCCCAGGCTCCGCCGGGCTTGCCGACGCCCGGCCAACCCGGATATCCACAACCGAGATCGTCAGGTTCGGCGATCGCCGCCAGGCACGGCACCCCGCGTCTGGGGTCTTGCCGGCCGCGGCTTGATCGGCGATCCTTCGGCCGTGGGTTCGAAGTCTGAGCGCCGCGTCGCCCGCGAGCTCGTGGCCAGCTACCACGAGACGCAGCTCGCCAGCCTGCTCGAGCACGTCGCCGACGCGATCGATGCTCACCGCGCCGGCACGCTCGATGTCCACGACGTCGACGAGGTGATCCACCAATACCACCGCGCCGCGCGGGAACTGTGGAAGTTCTGCTGGTCGGGCGGCGGCGGCGCGCACATCGAGATCGTCGCCCGCCTCATCGAGCAGCCGATCGACGACGAGGACGTCGACTGGTGGCAATCCGGCGCGCCGCGCGAGCGTGGCGGGCGGTAGCCGTCGATCGGCGTTGGAGCCCGGAACGCGTCCCGAGAATCCGCCCCCGCCGGGTGCGAGATCTCCCGTCGTTGCTGGCCGCGAGCGTGCGCCTTACGTCCGGGAATGCCTTTCTCAGAAGAAGCGCCGGCCCCCGCTCGTGTCGGGCGTCGGCAGTCGACGCGACGCGGCGGCATCTCGTGGATCTCGACGAGACGTCGGCCCGCCTGATGGTTAGTGTCACGCGACCGTCGTTCTGCAACATGCCGAGGTCCGCCAGCGGCTCCCACCGCTCATGGACGCGCATCGAGCAGGTCCTGGGACCGAATCAGAATCCCACGAACAGCGTGTAGATGCTCAGGCAGGCGAGCCCCCCGGCGGCCACGCGCCGGCGCCGCGGCCGCGGTGCCGCGCCGGCCGCCGCCGCGATCCCGACGGCTCCGGCGAACAACACAATCGACAGGTAGTCGCGCCACGGCATCGCCGTCGTCGCGCGCGTCGTTCCGCCCGGCTCCGTAATCACGCAGTCGCTGGCGCCCGGGGGCCACCAAGTGCGTGCGGTCCCCGCGGACGAGCCCTCCGGGCTGGCGGTGAAGCCGGGGCACAGCGCGTCGATGTCGTGTGAGAAGGGCACGGCGCCCAGCCACGCAAAGAACAGGCCGCTAACAAGCGTCGCGACGGCGAGAGCGATCGGCACGCGCCAACCACCCGTTCTGCGCGTGCCGCCTGCCGGGGCGGATGTCTGAACGCTCATGGGGACATCAGCCGCTGACATGGTCGCAGGTGCGACGCGCGCAGACCCCGCTGTCATTCGACTGCCGTTCTACACTTGTGTGGCCCGGTGTTGAGCGACACCGAGATGTCAGCGGAACGACATCTCGTTGTCAGCAAAGCGTCACGTGATGTCAGCGGTGCGGCGGTCGGATGTCATCGCCGATCCGGCATGGCCATACAATCCGGCACTCGACCGCCGCGATGACGCTCGCGACCGCCACGCGTCATTCGACCGTCGTTCTACAGATGGCCGCGTGCTCTCAGCGCTATCTGGCCGCTCGGCGCGGTTCGTCGCCCTCGGGTCCCCGTCGCAGAACCGAGCCGGCCGCGCGGTGAGACGGTGATTCCGGACACGACTTCAAGACGTCGCTCGCGGCGCTCCGCCGGCCGGTCTCAGAATCGGTCGTTTCTGAGATGCTTTTGGTGAGGGCGTCAGACAGGACGCAGACTGCGACGATCGTGTAATGGAGCGGAGATGCATCGCTGGCGTCTACGAAGGAGAGTCGTATGACGCGATCTTCGGGTTGTTGGCGTGGACGAGGTGACGTCGCCGTTCTCGCGCAGCGCCGACCAGCGTGATGTCGCGGGTGATCGTGGCGCCGATGGACTGAGCGATGTGTGACGTTCTCGGCAGGTCACGGCGCGCCCTGAGGACGTTGGCGATGCTGGGCCCGGCACTCGTTTTCTGTGTCCTATCCGTTGGCGGATGCGGTGGCCACGGCCAGTCATCGGCGACACGGTCGTCCTCGACCGATCAGGCGATGGCGCAACTGACGCGGATCGTGCACGAACGCGTAGATAGCAAGCGCAGCACCGGCATCGTCGCGGGGATGGTGTTTGCCAACGGGAATACACGGATCGTTACCTACGGAGACGCCGGTCACGGAAGGCGCCTCGGCGCGGGCAGCGTGTTTGAGATCGGCTCGATCTCAAAGACGTTCACGGCGACGCTGCTGGCGGTCATGGTGGAGCGCGGCGAGGTGCACCTGAGCGACCACGTCGCGAGTCTGCTGCCCAAGCGCGTATCGATGCCGTCACACCGTGGACGGCAGATCACGCTTGAGGATCTCGCGACGCAAACCTCCGGGCTACCTCGCCAGCCGACCAACCAACACCCCGAAGATCCAGCCAACCCATACGCCGACTACACCGTCGCTCAGCTCTACGAATTTCTTGACCACTACAAGCTGACGCGTCCTCCTGGCGCGCGGTTTGAGTACTCGAACGTCGGTGTAGGCCTCCTCGGCCACGCCCTCGCTTTAAGCGCCGGCAAGCCCTACGAGGATCTCCTACGAGAACGCGTCCTGCTGCCGCTTGGCATGACGAGCACCGCTGTCACCCTCACGGCCGACATGGCGTCGCGGTTCGCCGCCGGCCACGACGCGAGCGGCAGCGTCGTCAAGCACTGGGACGTGGCGACGCTCGCTGGCGCTGGAGGCCTGCGGTCATCGATCACCGACATGCTGCGCTACGCGTCGGCGAACCTCGGCGGTGACGGGCCGCTGCGACGCGCGATGGCATTCGCTCGTGCGCCGCGAAGGACGGTCGGGCCCGTAACCAGGATCGGGTTGAACTGGTTCATCGACCGCAACGGGCGTCGCGAGATCGTGGACCACAACGGCGCGACCGCGGGCTTCCGAAGCTTCATCGGGCTTGATGAGGCGCATCACACCGCGATCGTGCTGCTCAGCAACGAGGGGCGCGAGGCCGTCGATGACATCGGCTTTCACATGCTCGACGAGACCGTGCCGCTCGCGCAGGCACCCACGCCCCACAAGGCGATCGCGCTCAACTCGCACGTCCTCGACGGCTACGTGGGCGTCTACGACCTCCCCGGATACCGTCTCACGATCACGCGCTCGAAAAGCGGGCTGCTCGCCCACATTTCCGACGAGCCGACCTACCCGCTGAGCGCCGAGTCGAAGACGAGTTTCTTCGCCACCAACATCGAAAGACAAGTCACCTTCCAACTCGATCTACACGACAAGGCGACCGGCGTCATCGTGACTGACCAAGACGGCCAGACGCTCACCGGCGGGAAGATCTCGTGACCGGCGACCATGCCGCTCGACGCTCGCAGCCAGCAGCCCAATCCATCGAGCAGATGCTCAGCCTCGCCAGGCGACTGAGCCCGGACGCCCGATCGCTTCTGAGAAGAGGCATTGTGAGAAGTGGCGCTCGGGTTCACGCCGGCGGTGCGGCAATGCAGTGTGATGTCGGAGCGCAACTTTACGGGGCGGGTGCCGTCTGAGCACCGTGGGGCTCGATCGCGGAGTGTTCGCGGCGTGGGCGTCAGCGGCGCTGGCGGTTGCGACAGCGGGCTGCGGCGCGAGCGGCGGCTCGCCCTCGTCTTCGCCGACGCCCGTCTCGCTGTCGATGTCCGCTCCGCGGTCGCTGCCACGCGACATCGGCGTGCCGGATGTCGCGGCCCGCAGCGATGGCACGCTGGTTTTCTTCTCCGGGCGGATCGCGATCCGTCGCCCCGACGGGCGCTGGAACAAGACGCGCGCGCTCACCGACCCCGCGTACGCGATCCTGTCGGCGCGTGTCGTCGTCGACCCGCTCGGGAGCATCACCGTCGCCTGGATCCGCTCGTGCCGGCTTTCCGCTGCGCCGGACTGCGGCGCCAGGCCCTTCATCCAGGCGCGATCGGCCACTCCCAGCGGGCGGTGGGGGCCGATCGAGACGCTCGGCCGCGCGGGCTGGGACCCCGCGCTCGCGATCGCCCCCGAGGCGGGTGGCGGAGCGACGGTGGCGTGGGAGGCCAACAACGCCGTCAACGTCGCGCGCCACCATGTCGGCCAGCGCTTCGGACGGGCGGTGTCCTTCACACGAAACGGGCCGGAGGACGGCGGGGTGACGGCTCTGGCGACGAGCGCGGACGGGCGCGCATATGTCGCGTTTGCGACCGCGCCACGCAGCGAGTTGGAGCAGGACCGCCCAGAGTCCTACGTCGAGGTCGCGGCGCGCGATCGCACGGGTCACTGGCGCGCACCGCGGCAGGTCTCCGGCCACCCCGCGGCCCAGCCGCGGATCACGGTTGCCGCGGACGGGACCGTCGTCGTCGCGTGGCGTGAAAGCTCCTTTAACTCCGACGACATGCCGCGCTACGGCGGCGTCGGGGCGGCGATCGGCACGGCCGACGGAAGCTTCGGGCCGCCACTTCATGTCGCCGACGCAGGCACTACCGGTCTGCTGCTCGCCGCCGCGCCGACCGGAGAGACCGTGCTCGCCTGGTCCACGCCGATGGATGTCAGGGGCCCCGTGGACTACGCCGTCCGGGCCGCGAGCGCGACGGCATTCAGCGCCGCCAGGCGGGCGCCCGGCACGAGCGCGGACCTCGCCCCGCACCAGGACGCGCTCCAGGGCGCGCTCGCGACCCTCGCCGACGGCACCACGCTGTTTGCCGGCCCCGACGGATGGCACGACGGGATCCGCCTTGCGATCCGACCGCCCGGTGGACGGTTCGCCCGAGCGCGCCTCATCCTGCCCGGGGCGTACAGCCCGACGATCGCCGTCAGCGATTCGCGCGCGACGCTCGTCTACCTCAACCGCCGTGCAGTCGCGCGCTTCGTCACGCTGTCACGACGCTGAACGTTGAACGCCGCTGCTCGATCAAACCCGCGTGTGCGCCCGAACACGGTCGACGTCCACTTCGCCCAGCGCTTCGTTCCGCGGCGAGAGACGAGCAGACGCCCGCATCCCAGCGGCCACTGCCATTCGCCCGTCGTTCTACAGATCGTCAGCGGTCATTGGCCGGGATCTGTGAGCGCTATTTGGCGGTCAGGGTGTCCAGTCGCTGAGTTGGGTGCCGGCTGCGGTCGCCAAGGCGGCGGTGACCTTGTTGTTCGCCGCGATCAGGGGTCCGGCCACCTCGCCACGTGTCGTGAGGCGGGTGAGGCCAGCGAACGCTTGCCCGGGCTCACGCAATCGGGCGAAGGTTGCTCGGTCGTGGTCGTAGACGACGATCGTGTTTCCGCGGCGATCGACGGCTAGCGAGCCGCTGAGAATCTCTTCCTCGGATGGCGGCGAGATCTGCGTCGGGGCGCCAAACGTCCCGCCGATGGGGCCCACGCGGGCGGTGAGCGTGCTGGTGTGGGAGGCTGCGCGTTGCTGCCACAACACGATGACCTCGCCTTGGCGGTTGACGCGGACGCGTGGAGAAAAGCCATCCGGCGAGAGCGTCTGCGTTGCCGAGATGTGCCCCTGCGAGTCGCGGACCGCCACCCTGATCGGCCCCCACGGATGCTCCCCTTCACTTGATAGGGGCGGCGACGCGCGCCAAGCGATGACAGCTGTGCCATCGGCTGCGACGGCAACCGCCTGCTCATCACACCCGGCACTGCTGTCTGTGATCGTCTGCGGCGATCCGAAGCGTTGGCCAGGTGGCGCCACCGCGAACCGGATGCATGGGTAGAGCAGCCGATTGACGGCAGGCAGCCCGCTCGACCATGCCATATAGGCCCTCCCGCCGGGACCGAAGGTCACCGTGGGGTTCTGACCGGCGTCACGTGGTTGTACAGGGTCCAGCGTCTGTACCGAGCCAAAACAGCCGCGGGCGCGGGGGGAGGGGCAGTGCCCGCGGGGTCGGATCACCGCCCGGAACCCGTCAAAGTTGGTCGACCACGCGATCACGGCGGCGCCATCTGGTGCGACCGCTAGCGCCGGTATGGTGCTGCCGGAGGCGCCCACTGTCACCGGCGTTCCGAACCGGCCGCCTCGCGGGCGAACGGAGACCATGTATCGAGTTTGACTGCCATCGCTCTCGATCCAGACAGCAGTTGCCGTCCCGCTGGAGTCCAGTTGAACGCTGGGACCGTACGTGACTTGGTCCGTTCGCGAGATCGTTTGCGTGCGCGATAGCCGCCCGTCGGGCAGGCGTATGCGCGCCCGTACGAAGCTGACCGGTCCCTCGTTCAGGCTCCGCTGGGTCTGGATCTGCCAAACGAATGCCTCGCGGCCCGACGGACTGCCGGCGGCGCTGACAGGCACGGCGGGACGAGCCAAGGTTGACGGTGCGCTCCATTCAGCCTTTGCCATTTGCGCACCGCATCCGGTGAGCGTGACCACGATGGCCAACCCCACGACGCCGAGGGCAGCACGCGCGTTGGCTGCCGCCGGGTCCTGGCACCAGGCCGCGACGCGCTTCGTGATCACGCGCGCCATGACGTGCGTGACAAGCCTCGCGATACACAGCCGGGTCGCCATTATCGATCCGTGGTTACGCTACACGCGCGCGCAAATTTCGAAGGTGACGCGAACTTCCGAAGGTGACGCGAACCCACCGACGACCGGCGCCTTCCTGGCGTGAGTACCTCGCAGGGCTGGGTTCTCAGAAACGACCGGTTCTGAGACGAGCCGGCGGCGCGACGAACGTCGGGTCGCCCGATGCACGGATGTCGTCGTCTCCGGCGTCGCCATCGAGCCAGTCGTTGCCGGCATCGCCGAAGATGCGGTCATCTCCGGCGCCGCTATCGCCGATCAGGATGTCGCTGCCCGCGCCGGGGCTGTTGGGCGCGTCAGACGCGTCGTCGCCGTGCAGGGCGTCATCTCCCGGTCCTCCGTGCAGCGTGTCGTTGCGGGGTCCGCCGCTGAGCTGGACGTTGCCGGCATCGCCGAAGAGCTGGTCGTCGCCACCGTTTCCGTTGATGGTGTCGTTGCCGTCGGCGCCCCAGATCGTGTTCTCGCCGGTGGGGTTGTCCGGGCTCGCGTCGCTGCCGGTGAGAATGTCGTCGCCCGCGCCGCCGCGCAGGCGCTCGATGTCGATGTGGACGTTGTCGTGTTCGGCGCTTTCGCCGTCGTTTGGCTGATCGTCGATCGACGCGATGATCGCCGCGTTGCGCGAGTGGTGGTCGGCGACGTCGCCGAGCCCCGCGCCGCCGTGCAAATCGTCGGCGCCCGCAGCCCCGTCGAGGGTGTCGCTGCCGGCCTCGCCGTTGAGGCTGTCGTCGCCGTCGTTGCCGTTGAGGATGTCGTTGCCGGCGCCGCCGAGCAGCGTGTCGTTACCGGCTCCACCGTCGAGCGTGTCGCTGCCGCCAAGGCCGCTGAGGCGGTCATCGCCGCCGAGCCCCTGCAAGCTGTTCGCGCCCGCCGCGTCGGTTGTGAGGCTGTCGCCGGCGCTGCCGCCACGGATGCCCTCGACGTCGCCGGCGATGTCGTCGTGCTCGCCGACCTCGCCGTCGATGGGACCGTCACCGATCGACGCGATGATCGGTGCGCTGCGCGAGCTGTAGTCGGCGATGTCGCTATCCGCGCCACCATTGAGAACGTCGGCGCCAAGACCGCCGTTGAGGGTGTCATCGCCGCCCGCGCCGCTGAGACGGTCGGCGCCGCCGGCACCCCACAGGACGTTTGGCTGCGAGTTGCCGCTCAGCGTGTCGGCGTCGCTTCCACCGCGAACGCTCTCGACGTTGCTCACGGCGTCCTCGTTGGTCTCGGCGGGTTGGTTGTCGCGCAAGATCACGATCACCGGGGTGCTGTGGTCGATGGAGTCGGCGAGGTCTACGCCCGGTCCACCGTCAAGCGTGTCGGCTCCGGAGTCGCCGCGCAGCGCGTCATCGCCGTCAGCGCCCAGCAGCGTGTCGCTACCGCTATCGCCGTTGAGCGTGTCTGACCCCCCACCACCTGACCTACGCTGTTTGCCTGAGCCACGAGCAATAGTTGCCACCGAGCTGAGCCTCGGAGTACCTTCCAACAATGGAACGCATCGAAGCTGAGCAACTAGTAGCTCGTCTGCGAAGAGAACATGCGCACGACTCAAGCCGCTTCTTCGCGCGCGAGAACTCCGACGGCTCATGGTCGGTCGTCAAAGCACGCATTCCCGACACCCTGCGCGGCACGACGCTGAAGATCACAGGCGAGCACTCGCCGCCCCGGCCGTTCGCCGACGACCGGCGAAGCGGACACGAGATCCGCGTTCCCGGTCTCCCCGGCGGGCTCGGCTAAGCCTCACAGCAGGCGCCCACCCATGACCCCAATCAGCGCTGGTTTTCAGCGCGTCTCCGTGAACCCGCCTGTGTCAGCGCCGTTGACATAGTCGTCGTTCTCGAGCATGAAATCGTTGTCGCCGCAGAGACCCGCGGGCCGAGATCTGCTGCTCCGCTTGTCGGTCGTCGGCTAACGGAGTTCTGCGACAAGCCAGACCGCTAGCCCCGCCAACCGAGTGACCTTGGCGATCAGTGCCACGCAGGCGTACTTGAGTGTGGGGCCGATTTGACCTCCGATGCTCTTGGCGGCGGTCATCATGAGTTCGTGCCTCGCGCGCTCGCCTAGCGTCGGGCCGTGCGGTGGCACCACCAGTCGACAGTAGACGTCGTGCACGGTGAACTTATGGGTCTGCATATAACAGGCAATTGTGAGGCATAGCCAGGACGCCGCGCGACCAGCCGAGTTGCTTCGCGTTTCGCGCGCTCCGCGTCGTCAGCGTGCCCCGCCTCCGCCAACCGGTTCGACAGGTTGTTCAGCGAGCTCGCGAGGGCGGGCTTGCATCGCGACTGGGCGCGGCGTCGCGACCTACGAAGACGGCAGCGTGCGCTCGTGAGCTACTCCCGCACCACCTCGATCTTGTCGTCCTCAGGCCGGTCGTTCGTGGCTTCTGGCGGTTCAAGGCGGCGCCGGACACCGTGTCCGGCGCCGCGCCGCAGATCGCGATCCGATGGCCTGCTACGGGCAGAACGTCGCGACAACCGTTCCGGTTCCGGGGTGGCCTGGATTCGGTGCGTAGCCCGGTGCCACGCGAACGACGACGATCTTCGCCCAGGTGCCGCTGATCGTCGCGCCCCTCTTCGTGACGGAGCCGGCGACGAGGACGCCCATGTAGGAGGGGACGGCGCTCGTCGGGGGCGGACTGTTGCCCGACCCGGTCGTGAAGCTCGTGCCGCAGGCGTTGGCCGGGCTCTGCGTCGGCAGCGACGTGACGGCGTCGGCGAAGCCCTTGAACGACGGTGGTGCGCTGCCGTCGGACAGGCTGTTCAGCTGCCACCAAGAGTCGCTCCACCACGTCACGGGCGTGGTCGCGCCGGCCGAGCTGACGGTGTTGTTGCCCAGCACGAACGCGCCGCGACTCGGGAAGGCGAACACGATCACCGAGTCGCTGTCGGACGACGCCAGGTAGTACGCATCCCCGGCGAACGCGGTGGTCAGCGTGTTCGATCCCAGCGCCGAACTCGACACGCTCGCGATCGTGCAGGCGGCGACGCCGGCGGCGTTCGTGACGGCACTGCAGGACTGCGCGCCGAGCGTGAACGTGATCGTCTGCCCGGACGGGATCGGCGCAGGCGAGCCGCCGTCACCATCGTCGTCGTTCGCGCCGTCCTCGACCAGCTGCGCGGTCATCGTGGCGCCGCTGGAGCCTGCGAGGATCACCGTCGGCCCGGTGAACGTCGTCGTGGATTCCTCCTTGGTGATGACGAAGGCGTCCGTGTCGCTGCTGGACTCGTAGTCGACGTCGCCGGCGAACGACGTGACCATGTTCACGGTGCCAGCCGCCTGCGTCGGGGTGATCGAGCACGACGCGGTGCCGGAGCCGTTCGTGACGTCGCTGCAGCTGTCGCCGACGCCCAGCGTGAACGTGACGGTCTTGCCCGCGATGGCCACGCCGTCGACGGGATCGGCGAGCGTGGCCGATGCCGTGAAGACGTCGTGGTAGTCCTGGGTCAGCGCCGCCCCGTACGTGACCTGGCTTTCCTCCTTGGTGATCGTGAAGTTGTTGGTGTCAGCGTCTGTCGCGGAGTTGTAGGCGCCGCTGCCGCCGAAGGAGCCCGTCGCGGTGACCGTGCCGGGGTGCTGGTTGATCGTGACGGAGCAGGATGCGTGGCCGGCGGCGTCGGTCGTCGCCGAGCAGCTCTGGCTGCCGAGCGAGAAGGACACCGACTTGTTGGGGACCGGCGCCAAGGACCCGGCGACCTGCAGATCGCCCGCGAGCGTCACCTGATCGTCGAAGTCACCCGTGGTCGCCCCCGTGTAGGTGAGGTTGGCGTTGATCTTGCAGCCGCCGAGCGTCACCTGACCCACGAACCCGGCGGGTGTGATCGAGTTGACGACGACGTAGGTGTTGTGCGCGGCGTCGACGAACTCCTCGCCGACGCGCATCCCGCCGCTCGTCCCGGCACCGTCGACCCAGTAGGAGTTGTTGTCCGCGCCCTTGAGGTGCAGCACGAACGCGTCATTCGGGATCCCGCGGTCCCACAGCGTCTTGCTGCGCAGCTCGACGGTGTAGTACTGCGTGTTCGTCGTCGTGTTGCCGGGCGTCGCGAGCGTCAGGACGGCGGGCATCCGCATCTCCTGGTTGCCGCTGATCTCGGGATGGTTCAGCGCCGCCATGGTGTAGGTGCCCTGGCCGCACGAGCTGTTGTCGAACGTGCCGATCCGCCCACCGGGCAACCACGAATTGAGGTCCAGCTGCACGGCGTCGAGGCCCGGGCCTTTGGCGAAGCCGCCGAACGAGGAGCCGCCGAAGGGCGTTCCGGCGCTGCCGCCCGCCGAGCTGTCGAAGCTGTAGATGCAGCTGATGGCGCTCATGAGGTCGTAGCAGTCGTTGTAATCCGCCGTCGAGGACGACTGCTTGCGCGAGTGGTTGAAGCCGAACCCGTGGCCCATCTCGTGCCCGAACACCGACAGGCCGATGTGGTGGGCGCCGACGACGCCGCCGAGCGTGTAGGTCGTTCCGCCGAGGTTGGCGCTGATCGGGCCGAAGCCGAAGAGGTCGCCGGGGACCTGGACGTTGGCGCCGCTGCTGTGCGACTTCGCCGTCGTGCCGGCCTGCCCGCGCTGGATCGTGAACGTCGTACCGCTGACGCCGGTCACGTTGACGGTCTCCCCGTTGTCGGAGTTGCCGTCGCCGTTCGTGTCGGTGCCGTCGTCGATGCTCGTCTTGAACGGTGGCGTCGGGAAGTTCGTCGTCGCCGCGACCTGGATCGTCGTGTCGGTCGCGCTGAGCGCGGCGGACGTGGTGGTCTCCGCCTCCGGGAACACGACGACGGCGTCCTGATAGTTGTTGTAGTCGAGGTCCGGCTTGGCCTTCTCGGCACACTTCGTCCATTTGTCGCCGCGGCTCAGCGCCACCCACGCGTCACGGGTGATCGACAGCGTGTACCAGCCCTTGACGACCGTCCCAGAGACGCTGAGGTTGCCGTAGGAGATGTCGCGCCAATAGTCCAAGGCGCCGAGCTCGCCGTTGCCGGCATCGGAGAACATGTGCTCGTAGTAGCTCGGCGGTTTGGGCTGCGCCGTCTGGTTGCTGAAGTTGCACAGCACGATGGCGACGGGCTTGGTGCCGGAGATCGCGCTCGAGGTGGAGGGCATCGCCGCTGCGACGCCGATGGCGACTACGACGGCCAGAAGGCTGCGCATGGACACGGCGGCTCTCATGATCGTCCTCTCTGCACGCCCGCGGGCGCGCCCTGATGTCCGACCTCGTCGATACTCCAAGTCTTGGCGCGACACTCTCACCGTCGCCGGGCGCAGTCAAGACCCGGCGCTCGGGGAGGCGTGTGTCAGCGGCGGCTGGGCTGCCAACTCGGGTCGGTGTCCAGGCCGGGGGACTGCGTCAGCCGGCGACGACCCGACCCGTCCGCGCGGACGATCCAAAGATCGGATCTGTCGGCGACCGCGGCCCTGAGCTGGCTGAACACGACGGACCTTCCGTCGGGCGCCCACGCAGGCGCGGGATCCTGCAACGCCCCCTGCGGACCCCGCTGCAACCGCGCGAGGACCCGCTTTCGGCCGCCGTCCGCGTCGACGACGATCAGGTTGCTGCGATCGAACAGCATCAGTCGCCGGCCGTCAGGCGAGAACACCGGATCCGACACGTCCCCGAGCCGCCGCAGGATCCTGTGTCGCCCACCGCCGTTCGCGCGCATGAGCTGGACGCTCGCCTCGTTCGTCCGCGGATCGATGCGCAGAAAGACGATGCTGCGGCCATCCGGCGAGTACGAAGCCTGCACATCGATCGACCGTGACGTCAGGCGGCGCGCCGGACCTCCGCGGGAAGGAGCAACCCAGATCGCCGAGCCGCGGCTCGCGCCTCCGGTGGCTCTGACGAACACGATGCTGCGCCCGTCGGGCGCCCACGCCGGGCCGAAGTCGGCGACGTCGTTGCGCGTCAGCTGCCGGACGCGCGAGCCGTCACTGCGCACCACCACCAGCTCCTTGGCCGAATCCGTCCCCGTGACCAACGCCACCCGGCGCCCGTCAGGCGACCACGCCGGCCCCGCCGGCGCGACGAGCGTCTCCGCGCCCAAGCGCGTCGGCGCGCCGCCCCGCTGGCCGATCGAGAACAGCTCTGAGTCGAGCTCCGGCGCGAGCTGGCGCGTGAAGACGATCCCCCGCGCCGGCGCGCCAGCAGCACTGCGACCCGGCGCTGGCGGTTGCCCGGCGGACGGCGATGTCGAGGCACCGGGCTGAGTGACAGCCGGAACGCTGCGGGGCTGGTTCGACGGCTGGGATGTCGCTGGCGTCAGGGCGGCGGGTCTGGCGCTGGTCTGCGATCGCGTCGCTGCGTGCTTCTCGGCGGACGATCCGCCGCATCCGGCCAGAAGCCCCAGCGCAAGCAGCGGCGCAGCGCAACGACATGCTTCGGATCGCGGCACGGTTCGAGCAGCCTAACGTTCGCCCCCAACCCCGTCCCGGCGGCGCAGACCCCGGGTCATGTCAAGTGATGACGGGCGCTCAGTCGCCGGTCGGTAGGGGCTGCCAGCCGTCGCAGACGACGGTCGCGCCCTGCCGGACCGCCCGCCGTCGGCGACGTCCGCGCGTTGCGGGCCGGGCATGACTGCCTGCCTCCCGCGGCGCGTGACAGGCTTAGGGGCATGACGCATCCAGTACTCGTGGTCGGCGGCGTATGAGCGTCGTCGCCGCTGATGTCGCGCAGGCGCGCGCCGTCGTCTGCGACGTGGTGCGTCGGACGCCCGTGCTGGCGTCGCCGACGCTCTCGGAGCGCTGCGGCGGCCAAGTCGTGCTGAAGGCGGAGAACCTCCAGCGCACCGGCTCGTTCAAGCTTCGCGGCGCGCTCAACAAGCTCGCATCGCTCGGAGCCGGCTGCGAACGCGGCGTCGTGGCGGGCAGCGCGGGCAATCACGCGTGGGCGCTGGCGGAGGCGGCGCGGGCGCGGGGCGTGCCGTGCGAGGTCTTCATGCCCGGCCAGGCGCCGCTCGCCAAGGTCGAGGGATGCGAGGCGCTGGGTGCGGTCGTGCGTCTCGTCGGCGACTCGCTGGAGGAGTGCTTCGCCGCGGCCATCGCACGCGCGCACGAGGGCGGGCTGGCGTTCGTGCACCCGTTCGACGACCCCGACGTCGTGGCCGGCCAGGGCACCATCGGGCTCGAGCTGCTCGAGGACGTCGATGACCTCGCAAAGGTCGTCGTGCCGCTCGGCGGCGGCGGGCTGGCAAGCGGGATCGCGATCGCGGTGAAATCGCTGCGCCCGGAAGTCGAGGTGATCGGCGTGCAGGCGCACGCCTGTGCGGCGTTCGCCGAATCGCTGCGCCGCGGGGAGCCTGTCGGCGCGGCCTCCGCGGTGACGATCGCCGACGGCATCGCGGTCAAGCGCCCGAGCGCGCTCACGCTCGGGCTGGTCGAGCGCTGGCTGGACGACGTGGTCGCGGTCGGCGAAGACGAGATCGCCGAAGCCATGGTGCTGTTGATGGAGCGCAGCAAGCTCGTCGTCGAGGGCGCCGGCGCCGTCGGCGTGGCGGCGCTGCTTGGCGGCCTGGTCGCGCCCGCTTCGAGTGGCCGCACCGTGGTCGTGCTGTCCGGCGGCAATGTCGACCCTGGGCTGCTGACGGCTCTGGCACGCCGCCACGAGACGCTGGCCGGGCGGCGCCTGGCCCTGTTCACCCGGATCTCCGACCGGCCCGGATCGCTCGCGCGCCTGCTGGCCTGTGTCGCCGGCGCCGGCGCGAACCTCGTGGAGGTCGAACACGTCCGCGAGGGCGTCGACCTGCACGTGCGCGAGACCGCGATTCAGCTCGTGCTGGAGACTCGTGGGCGCGAGCACGCCGAGGTCGTACTCGAGGCCGTCGCCGGCGAGGGCTACGTCGCGCGGGTACTCAGGTGAGAGGCGCATCCGGCCCTGGAGAATGTCGACGCGCGCGCGTACGAGGCGATGCTCGCGCACGCGGCCTGGCGTGAGTGGGCTCAGTGCGATAGGTCTGCGACCGCACCCGCGTCACGATCGCACTGACAGGTGGGCCTTCCGGGGTGGTGCCGGCGGGCGCGTTCGCGTTGCGCTTGTTGGCAGGAGTGCTCGCATTCGGCGAGATTGTCGTGCTCATGACGACCGACCTGCTGATCGACACGTGGTCCTGCGCATGATCGCGGGCCCCGCCCTCGTCACGCTCCTCGGTGAGCGCGGCCGCCGGCCGGGCCATCGACCGCCCCGGCAGAGCCCACGAGCAGACGCGCCTGGCATGCCCCAGCCCCTGGCCGGGAGCTGAGCGCGCGTGGCGGACCGCGTCAAGGGGCTCTGGCTCAACCTCTCGCAGAACCTCGGGGTGATCCCCGGGTTCGTGATGTTGCTGTTCGCGGGCCTGGGCGTTGGCCTCGTCGAGGTCGATCGCCACATCGACCTCGACGGCGTCCAGTGGGTGTTCAACGGCAACGGCTCGGCGGCGCGCACCGTGCTGTCGGTGATCGCCGGGTCGTTGATCACGGTCGCCGGCCTGACGTTCTCGATCACGATGGTGGTGCTGCAGCTGGCGTCCAGCCAGTTCAGCCCGCGGATCCTGCGCACGTTCTTCGGCGATCGCGTCACGCAGGTCACGATCGGGGCGTTCGTCGGGACGTTCGTGTATTCGATCCTCGTCCTGCGGGCCGTCGGGTCGGCCGCCGAAGCCGGGTTCGTGCCGCGTCTGAGCGTCACCGTGGCGTCGTTGCTGGGCATCGGCTCGGCCGTGCTGCTGATCGTGTTCCTGCATCACGTGTCGCAGCTCATCCAGGTCTCCTACGTCACCGCGACCATCGCCCACGACACGCTGAAGCGGATCGACTGCCTCTATCCCGAGCGCGGCGGCGAGCCGGTCTCCGACGCTGACGGCACGGCGCCGCTGGGCTCGTGGCGCGCAGAGCGGGCCGGGCGCGTCCTCCCCGAGCGTCCCGGCTACGTCCAGCGCGTCGCGCTCGCGGACCTGCCCGACAAGCTCGAGCCCAGCGTGCAGCGAGTGGCCATCCTCGTCTGTCCCGGCGACTTCGTCAGCATCGACACGGCGATCGCCGAGATCTGGCCGCAGCAAGCGGCGGAGTCGAGTCGCAGGGCGATCCTCCGGGCGGTCTCGATCGCCAGCGAGCGAGACCTCGACCAGGACGTCGACTTCGGCCTGCGACAGCTGACCGACATCGCGCTGAAGGCGATGTCGCCCGGCATCAACGACCCCACCACGGCGGTCACATGCATCGGGTACCTGCGTGCGATCCTCGTCCGGATCACCGAACGAGATGCCCAGTCCGCGGTCTGCGAGCTCCCCGGAGCGGGGCTGACGCTCATCGCTCGCCGGCGCGCGTTCGCCGAGTACTTCGAGTCGCTGCTGCAGATCAGCCGCTACGTCGGCCAAGACGCTTGGGTGGCCGGCGAGCTCCTGCGGGCCCTATGCGGGTGCGCTGACGCGGCACGAGAGCGGCAAGCCCCGGAACGGCTGCGGGTGATCCGCGGCGTCGGCGCGACGATCGCCGAGCAGGCCGGGCGTGAGGCCGACAACGAGCGCGACCGCGTCCACATCGAGCAGCTGGCCGCCGAGCTGCGGCGCTGAGCGCGAACCGCCGGAGCCGGGCAAGCGCGGGCGGTCAGGCCGGGCCACGAGTTCGTCGGACGAAGCGGTGATCGCTGTGTGAGGCGATCGAGGTCGCCCTGGCACACGGCAGGTCGTGCAACCAGATCGCGGCCGCACGCAGGCCAGCCGCGCACGCGCGAGAACCACCACGCGTTCATCGCGCGCCGGTTCGCCGCGCGCTACACCCGCGACGCAGAACTCCTCGAGCTGCACGACGAGGCGTACCTCGCCTGGGTGAGCGGCCGCCTTCAGCGGCCAGACGGGCGACGGTCAGCGTTGCCGCAGATGTGCGGCATCCGCTTCGGCTATACCTGAGGTGATCGCTGCATCGCCCAGATCACGTCGGTCATCGGTGGCGTCCGAGGCCGACGCCGAGCTCCGCGCAGCGACCAATCGCAACGGAGGTAGCCGATGAGGATCCGACGACGCAGCGCGACGCCACAGCCGATGATGGTCCCCCGCCTCGCCGAGCCGGAGGGCTGCTTTCTCGTCGACGGGACCTGGGGTGTCATCCAGCCGCTCGTCGTCGCGCCCGAGGTCAGAACGATCGCCGAGCTGGATGTCATCGAGCACATCGAGGCCGGCGGCCCGCTGATCGACACGCGACACGACAGCTACCGCGAGCAGGCGACGATTCCGGGCGCGCGCGGGATCCCGCACGAGCAGATCCTCGATCACATCGATGATCTGGACCGCTCCCGGCCGACGGTCCTGTTCTGCAACGGCCCGCAGTGCCCGGCGACACCCGACGCGGTGCGCGCGCTGCTCGCCCACGGCTACCCCGCTGACAAGCTGTACTACTACCGTGGCGGCATCCACGACTGGATGACGCTCGGCCTGCCGATCACGGGGACCCGGGCGGACGGTGAGGCCTCGGCGGTGGCGCCGAAGCCCTGAGCGCGGCAGACCGGATGCGGCAAACCGAACCGTCCCACTCGTGCCAGCCGTATCGCCGCGGCGGCAGCCGGCGTTACGTTGCTTGCGCGTACACCGATGGCGTGGCCTGGCTGCGCGACGCGGTGAGGCGGGGCTTCGCGGGCAACTTCCTGGACGCCGAACGGACGCCATGGCATGACTGCGCGGCCTCGCACCTGCTGCACTTCAGCCACGGCCTGGTCAGCGAGGTGGCGCTGCGCAAGTGCTGCCCCATCGGCTTGTCGGTGCTCCCGGGCGCCGCGCCAGATCCGGCCGCGCGGTCTTGCGCCCAATCCAATACCCCCTAGGGGTATAGTTGTGTTGGTATGGGCGTCCTCGACGTGATCTGGCATGGCCTGCGCGACTCCTTCCTGATGGCTTGGGAGGTGTGGTGGGCGCTCGTGCTGGGCTTCTTCATCTCGGCGGTCGTACAGGCCTGGGTGCCGCGCGCGCGCATCCAGCACGCGCTCAAGGGCTCGGGCCCGGGCTCGATCGCGCGGGCAAGCGGTCTCGGGGCGGCGTCCTCGAGTTGTTCGTACGCGGCAATCGCGATCGCGAGGTCGCTGTTCTCCAAGGGCGCCTCAGCGGCGTCGGCCCTGGCGTTTCAGTTCGCGTCGACGAACCTCGTGTGGGAGCTCGGGCTCGTCCTGTGGCTGTTGATCGGCTGGCAGTTCACGATCGCCGAGTACCTCGGCGGGATCGTGATGATCGGATTGATGGTCGCGATGTTGCGGCTGTTCGTCAGCCGCGAGCTCGAGGAGCGAGCGCGCGAGCACGCGCGCGACGCCGAGGGCGCGCACGACCATGGTTCGGACGCCGACGAGCTGGGGTGGCGTGAGCGTCTGACGAGTCGGCGCGCGTGGACCGGGGTCGCGCAGAACTTCCGCGGCGACTGGCTGATGCTGTGGAAGGAGATCACGATCGGCTTCTTCCTCGCCGGCTTCATCGCGCAGTTCGGAAACGGGTTCTTCGAGTCGCTGTTCATCCAGAACGCGCCGGCACCGTTGCCGACGATCGAGAACGTGATCGTCGGTCCGATCATCGCGGTGCTGAGCTTCGTCTGCTCGGTCGGCAACGTCCCGCTCGCGGCGGTGCTGTGGTCGGGTGGCATCAGCTTCGGCGGCGTGCTCGCCTTCCTGTTCGCCGACCTCGTCGTGCTGCCGATCATCGCCGTCTATCGCAAGTACTACGGCACGGCCTTCGCGCTGCGCATCACCGCGCTGATGTTCGTCACGATGATCATCGCCGCGCTGATCGTCGACGGCCTGTTCAGCCTCGCCGGCCTGATCCCGACCGGTCCTCGACCCTCGCGGGCGGACATCTTCGGCACGATCCAGGTCGACTACAAGCTCGTCCTCAACGTCCTGGGCGCGATCGCGTTCACGGCACTGCTGTGGTTGACACGCGGCGCCAACGGGCCGAAGCCCGCATGCGGGCCCCCGGCCGACCGCGCCGGCGCGGCCGGCCTCAGCCCGCTCGCCTGACGCCGCGAAGACGCCCGCGCCGGCGTCCGTAGTTGCCCGTCGGGTCGCTGTGGACGTCCACCGATGCCACGCCCGCGATGGCGGCGTACGGTCATCGGCATGACCGAGCACCCACACGGCGCCCCCCGCCGTCGCCCGCACCATGACGAGCCGACGGACCGGCCATGATCCACGGCTACTCGAACGGCGCCTCCATCGCGATGGTGATCATGATGGTCGCGTTCACCGCGCTGATCGTCGCGGCGATCGTGTGGGCCATCCGCTCCAACGGGCCGCGCGAGCGGTCTCCTGAGATCTCGGCCGCCGAACTGCTCGATCGCCGTCTGGCCAGCGAGGAGATATCCGCGCAGGAGTACGGCCGGCTTCGGGCGATCATGGACCGCGGGGACAGCGACCGAGCGCGCCAGGAGACGTCATCGCCGGATCCGGCGGGGTGAGGTGCTTGGTAGCTTTGAGACGGTGAGCGCGATGAGGATCCGCCGGCGATTGCAACACCATCGCCGACACGCGGCGATGGTGCTCGCGGTCATCGCGGTCGCGTGCGCGATCGCCGCCCATCACAGCGGCGCGATGGACATGCACCAGGACATGGGCATGGGCGCGGTCGCGCAGATGTGCCTCGGCGTCTTCACGGCCGTCGGAGCGGCCTTCGTCGCCGCCGGGCTCGCGGTCCTCATGCTCGGCCGCCTGAGCCCCAGCCGCACCCTCGCCCCCAGCTCGCCGCTGCCGGCACGCCCGCTGCCCGTCGCGCGGGCCCGGCACGGGCCGGACGCCGTCGCCTTCTTGTGCGTCAGTCGGCGTTGATCGACAGGTAGCCGCGCGCGCGAACGCGTGCGTGCTCTGACACCTGCAGATCAGCACCCCCGACGCACAAAGGAGAACTCAGCCATGACTCGTACGTCCCTCGCGACGCTCACCGCTCTCGGCGCGCTGCTCGTCGCCGGCTGCGGCTCGAGCACAAGCTCGACCGGCAGCTCCTCGACGCCGGCCGGCAACCCGGTCGACCGCGCGTTCGTCGCGCAGATGATTCCCCACCACGACTCCGCCGTGGCGATGGCGACGATCGCCGATCGCCGTGCGACAAGCACGTTCGTCAAGCAACTCGCCGCGAACATCGTGCGCACCCAGACGACGGAGATCGCGACCATGCGCGGCGTCGACCAGCGCTTGAAGGCCGCCGGCGTCAAGCAGGGCTCGCTCGGCGTCGCGCCGCACATGATGGGCATGGACGGCGACGCCGCAACCCTGGAAACGGCGAAGCCGTTCGACAGCGCCTTCGTGCGAATGATGCTCCCCCACCACGAGGGCGCCCTCGTGATGGCGAACGCCGAGCTCAAGAGCGGCAAGGACCCCGCCCTGAAGACGCTCGCGCGCAACATCATCAGCGCGCAGCAGCGCGAGATCAGCGAGATGCGCAAGCATCTCGCCGGCACGACCACCGCGGGCGGCACGGGCATGCACGGTTCGGGACACTCGGGCTGATAGCCGCTGCGTCGGGCGCGCTGCCGGCCCAGCGGGGTCGCGTCGCGCCCGACCCCCGCGTCGCCAACCAGGATGGCGGCCTCTACGCGGTCCGGGCGATCATCATCGCGGCCGGGGCATGCCGACCGCGCAGCGCGCCGACCAGGCGGGCGTCGCGCTCGCCTGGGTCGGGCCCGCGGCCGAGGCTCCGGGGTCACCTGCGCCTGCCGGGGTGGCCGGTGGCCGATCGCCATCGCTGCCCGCGACGGGCGCGCCCGTCGTCTGCTCGAGGTCGACGAGCGCCACGGTCACATGACGTCGCGCGAGGCAACGCGGGCAGAAGTCGATCGTCAGGTAGCGTGCCCGCGGGCGCAGGAAGAACCGGCACTTCGGACAGCTCAGCAGCGTCATGCGCCGCTGTTACCCGAGCCCCACACAGCGCCAACGCCCGTCAACGAGCGTTGCTCGCGAAGTGGTCGGGTACGTGCCGAGCCGCGGCTCCACCTCCCTGAGACGAGTGCGCGCGATACTTGTCCGCCCAGCCGATTCGTGCCGTCGCGTCGATCCGGCGCAGGCACCCGTGAGGAGCCGATATATGAGTGATGAGGTGGGCGAACGGCCCCAGTTCTCGTCCGCGATGCGCGGCTATGACCGCCTGCAGGTCGACGAGTGCGTGGCGTCGCTGCTGGAGCGCCTGGCTGAGGCGCAGGAGCGAGCCCGCGTAGCGGAGGCCGAGATCGGCGAGGGAGCCCCGGCGAGCATCGGACCGCGGGTCACGGAGATCTTCGAGCTCGCGCTCGCCGAGGCCGGCGAGCTGCGTGAACGCGCGCGGACCGAGGCCGCCGATGTGCGCGCGCAGGTGCAGGCCGAGGCGAGCGAGATGCTCGCGGGCGCCAACCGGCGCTGCGACGACCTCGTCGCGACGGCCGAACGCGATGCCGAGAGCCTGATGGTCGAGGCACGCGCGCAGCGCGAGGAGATGCTGAGCGAGACCGAGCGTCAGCGCGAGCTGGCCAGCGCCCAGGTGATCGCGCTGGAACGCCGCAAGGGCCGGCTCGTCGAGGAGCTCAGGCGCCTGCAAGGGGCACTCGGCAGCGCCGCCGACAGCGTCGCGGAGGGCGCCACGGAGCCACCGGACTGGAACGAGGCGGGCGACACCAAGACGATCGAGCTACCGATCGAGCTGCCGCCACCCGACCCGCAACCACCGGCGCCCGGCTAAGCCATCAACGCGCATCCGGCTGTGGCCTGCGCCCACGCGAACGGCTACTCCGATCATGCCGCCCGTCGACGTGGCGCCGGCGAGCAACGGCTCGCGGCGAACCGCCATCACGACGCGCAGCGGCGAGGGCGCGCGGCGTGAGTGATCTGGGTGTGCTGTCGCGGTCGGCGTTGCGGGTCGGCGCGGTCCGTGGACGGTACTTCAGGGAGAACTTCGCCCAGGGCGGCGACCGGCGTCGTCACCGTCTACGAGGGCCGCCGCGAGTTCAAAGCGCTGGAGAAGGCCGCGCGCCGCGCCGGGCTGCCGAAGGCCCGCATCCGCGAGTACCTCCCCTACCGGATGCTCGAGGTCGAGGTCGCCGCCAACGCGGTCTACGCCTGGGCCGCGCAGCAGATCCTCGCGCGCCGCCTCGTCGACGAACGACCGTCGGATCCGGTCGAGTACGCCGCCAGCGTGCACCATCAGACCCAGGCTCTGCGCTACCGCGCCCACGACAAGCTCATGCGCGCGTTCCTGGACGACGACGTCTTCGACGGACACATCCGCAGCAGCCCGCCGCCACGCCAACGCCAGACCAGCCTGCTCGACGACCCCGGCGCCTGACCAACGCCCAGCGACGGCGTGGGAGCGGCGCGCCACGAGGCGCAGGGAGTGCCGGCGCCTCGCTCGGCTCACCGAAGCCGCGCGCTCGGCTTCACCGCTGACGGCGCCGGCGCGGCCGCGGCCGCCTGACCGGGGTGAGCAGCGGCGGCGGGCCGCCCGGCAGGCCGAGCCCGCCGAGCGTGCCGCGGATCTCGCGCGGGTCCTCGCGCCTCGCGAGGCACAGTGCCGCACCCGCGGCGGCGTCCAGCAGCAGCAGCACGGGCAGCGCTGCCCGTGCCGGGCGCCCCCACCAGCGCGCGGCGTAGCGGCGCAGCGACGCGACCCACTCGGCGCGCATCCGCGCCGGGTCCGCGGCCTGGGCGCGCTTGACGCTCGTCCCGTAGCCGTGCGCCGCGGTCGCCGCCGGCACGACGTCGGCGCGGCGGCCGGCGCGCCGGATCCGCGCGCAGAGATCGCCGTCGTTGAAGAACAGCGGGAAGCGCTCGTCGAACGGGGCGGGCTCGAGGTCGCGCCGTGCCGCCATGACGCACGCCGCCGCCGGGCAGAAGACCGTCACCGGCTCGCGCGGCGGGCCACCGGCCCACAGCTCCTCGTAGCGGCGCTTCGCGAGCGCGCGGCCGCCGCGCAGGCCCGCGTCGACGCGCCGCCCGACGATCGTGAACGCCCACAGCGCCGTCGCGAGCCCGCCGTCGCGACGGGCGAACAGCTGCGGCGTGCCGTCGGGGTCGTGCAGCAGCGCCGCCGCGAGCGCGACGCCGGGGGTCGCGGCGAGATGGGCGCGCAACGCGGACGCGCAGCCCGGATCCATGACGCAGTCGGGGTTCAGGATCAGCACGTGGTTGCCGGTCGAGGCCGCGAAGGCCGCGTTCATGCCTGCCGCGAAGCCGCTATTGGAGGCCATCTCGATGAGCCGGACGTCGTCGTGGGCGTGCGTACGTGCAACCGTGTCGTCGACGGACGCGTTGTCGACGACGACGATCTCGACGTCGAGGTCCGCGCTCGCCTGCGCGCGCGCCGCCGCGAGGCAGGCGTCGATCTCGTCGCCGTGGTTGAACGTGACGATCAGGACCGAAAGCTGCGACGGGGCCGGCATCGGCTGCGGCGCGCTACGTCGCGCCGGGGTCGTAGCGGGCGATGAACGCGTCGACGTCCGCATCGCAGAGCGCGTCGACGCGCTCCTTGATCGTGTCGACGGGCCAGTCCCACCAGGCGATCCGCAACAGCGCGGCGATCTGCTCGTCGGAGAAGCGCTTGCCGATCTCGCGGGCGGGGATGCCGCCGACGATCGCGTACGGGGCGACGTCCCTCGTCACGACCGAGCGCGTCGCGACCACGGCGCCCGGGCCGATCGTCACCCCGGACATGACGACCGTGCCGCGCGTGATCCACGTGTCATGGCCGAGGTGGATGTCGCCGCGCCCGTAGGTGTGGCCGTCCTCGCCGGCGCCGGGCAGCCCGAGCCGCTCGCGCAGCGGGAACTGCGCGACCCAGTCGCTGCGATGCAGCCCGCCCAGGACCATCGTCGAGTCATGGGCGACGGAGGCGAAGTTGCCGACGACGACGCGGCTTGCGGCGCCGCCGGTCGTGTCGACCGCCGGCGCGAAGTAGCTCTCGCGGCCCATGACGAGCGTGCCGTCGTCGAGATGGGCCCGAACGCTGTCCTGCAGCGACAGGACGCCCTGCGCGGCGGACATCTTCGAGGCCCGCCAGGCGTGGACGAACGCGCCGGCCCGGTCGCGCACGCGCGCCGCGCGCCCGGCGGCGGACTGTAGGAGCCGCGTCGCGCGGGGGCTCGCCATCAGGCGCCGGCGCGCAGCGGGCGGATCGCGCTCGCCGGCACGCCGGCGAGGAGATGGCCCTCGGGATACTCGCCGCCGGTGACGACGGCCCCGGTCGCGACCATCGCGTTGCGCCGGATGTGCGCGCCGCGCAGGATCACCGCGTTCGCCCCCACCATGACGTTGCTGTCGATCCGCACCGGCGTCGACATGACCCGCTGGCGCTCGAACCACGTGTCGCTGCCGTCGTGGGTGTGGTCTGAGTCCATGACGTCGACGCCCTCGGCGAGCGCGACGTGGTCGGCGATCTCGACGCGCTCGTGGCAGTGCACGGTGACGTTGCGACCGACGCCGGACTGCACGCCCACGCGAAGCTCCCCGCCGGACTTGAGCTCCGCGCCGGAGCGGACCTCGACCTGGCGGGCAAGCCGGATCGCCCCGCCCCACGGCTGCAGGCGGATGCGGTCCTGGAAGTAGCAGCCGTCGCCGACCTCGATGACGCCGTCGGCGTGGGTGCGCACGTCGAGCGTGAGGTCGCGGCCGAAGCGGCAGTCTCGGCCGATGCGCAGGACGAGCGATCCGCGGCCGTCGCCGATCTGGTCGACGACGACGTGCGGCAGGGCGTCGAAGCGCGGCGTGCCGACCGTCTCGACGACGAAGTCGCAGCCGAGACGCGCCAGGCGCGCGCGGTTGCGCAGGACCCACGCGCGGAAGCGCAGGGCGCGCACGATGCCCGCGAGCGAGGTCAGCACCGCGCCACCGTACCGGCGATGCGCGGCCCCACCCCCATTCGACGCCGCGATCGGCGGTGGTCCGGCCAGGCCGTTCGCGCCGTTGGCGCTCGGCACCGGCAGCTCCCAGCCCGTCGTGGCGGACGCCAGCTCGAGCGACTCGATGCGGGCCGGCGTCGGTGGCGCTTGCCGCACGGGCGGCAGACCGGGCGCGGCGCCCGCGACATCCTCCGCCGCCGCGCGCAGGAAGCGCGCCATGGCAACCGGCGTCGGGTGGTCGAAGACGAGCGTCGACGGCAGGCGCAGGCCGGTGACCTGCGCGAGGCGGTTGCGCAGGGCGATCGATCCGAGCGAGTCGAAGCCGAGCGCCTTGAACGCGTCGTCGGGCTGCACGGCGTCGGCGGACGCGTGGCCGAGCGCGGCCGCGGCCTGGGCACGCACGAGCGCGAGCACGAGCTCGTCGCGCCCCTCCGCGGTGGTCGCCGCGAGCTGCTGCGACAGCGATCCGCCGGTGGCGACGACCCGCGTCGCGACGCGACGCGCCGGCGCCCGCACGAGCCCCGACAGCAGCGCCGGCAGCGTGCCCGCCCGCGACCGCGCGCGCAGGGCGCTGAGGTCGAGCGGGACCGCCACGAGCGACGGCTCGCGGTGCTCCAGCGACGCGTCGAGCAGCTTGAGCGCGCGCGCGGCCGGCATCGCGAGCTGATGCGTGCCCTGCTCGAGGCGCTCGACGTCGCGTGCGCCGATCCGGCTCGTCATCCCGGCGCCGTGTTCCCAGACGCCCCACCCGATCGAGGTCGCCGGCAGCCCGTCGGCCCGCCGTCGCTGAGCGAGCGCGTCGAGCGAGGCGTTGGCCGCGGCGTAGTTGCCGAGGCCGGGCAGGCCGAAGGTCGCCGCGGCGGAGGAGAAGAGCACGAATGCCGACAGGTCGAGGCCGGCGGTCAGCTCATGAAGCCAGCGTGCCGCGCCGGCCTTCGGGCGCATGACGGCCGCCAGCGACGCGCCGTCGAGCGACTCGATCGTGCCATCGTCGAACGTCCCGGCCGCGTGCACGACCGCCGTCAGCGGTCGGTCCGCCGGGACCGCGTCCAGCAGCTCGGCGAGCGCCGCGCGATCGCCGACGTCGCACGCCGCCACGGTCGCCTCGCAGCCGAGCGCCGCGAGCCGCGCGACGAGCGCCGCGGCCCCGTCCGCACGCGGACCGCTGCGGCTGACGAGCAGCATGCTGCGCACCCCATGCTCGTGCGCGAGGTGCTCGGCGACGACCGCTCCGAGGCCGCCGGTGCCGCCGCTGACGAGCACGGTCGCACCGGGGTCCAGCGGTCGCGGGACGGTCAGCACGACCTTGCCGACGTGGCGCGCCTGGCTGACGAAGTGCAGCGCCTCGGGCCCGCTGCGCACGTCGAAGGCCGTCAGCGGCAGCGGCGCGAGCTCGCCGCGCTCGACCTGCGCGACGACCTGCTCGAGGATCTCGCCCAATCGCGCGGGGGGCGTGCCGAACAGGTCGAGCGCCTCGTAGCGCACGCCCTCGTGCTCCGCGGCGACGGCGGCGGGGTCGCGCACGTCGGCGACGCCGAGCTCGACGAAGCGCCCGCCCGGCCCGAGCAGCCGCAGCGACGCGTCCACGAGCTCGCCGGTCAGGCAGTTGACGACGACGTCGATGCCCGCGCCGGCGAAGCGCTCGCCGAACGCGGCCGTGCGCGAGGAGGCGAGGTGGCCGTCGTCGATCCCGAGCCCGCGCAGCGCGTGCCACTTCGACGGGCTCGCGGTTGCGAAGACCTCGGCTCCGATCCGCTGCGCGAGCGCGACGGCCGCGAGCCCGACGCCGCCCGCGGCCGCGTGGATGAGCACGCGCTCGCCGGGCTGCAGCCGCGCGATCTCGGCGAGCGCGAGGTGCGCCGTCGCGTGGGCGACGGGAACCGCGGCGCCCTGCGCGAACGACCAGCCGGCCGGCAGCGTCGCGAGCATGTTCCGCTCGGCGACGGCCAGCGGCCCGAACGCCCCCGGCACATACCCCAGGACGCGATCGCCCGCGACGAGGTCCGTGACGTCGGGCGCGGTCTCGACGACGACGCCGGCGGCCTCGATCCCGAGCTCCGCCGCGCGGGTGTAGACGCCGTAGGAGAGCAGGACGTCGCGGAAGTTCACGCCCGCGGCCCGCACGGCGACCCGCACCTCTCCGGGGCACAGCGGCCGCTCGCCATCGCCGCTGCCGGGGCCGGCCCCGAGCGGCGCACCGCGACGCTCGACGGCCAACCGCCAAGCGCTCGAGGGCATCGCGTCGCGCGGCGCGCGCACCAGGCGCGCGAACAGGATCGCCCCGTCTCGAACGGCCACCTGCGCCTCGCCCGCGACCGCCGCGGGGCCCACATGGTCGTCCAGCAGTCGCCCCTTCGGGGTGGCCGCGCCCTCGGCGTCGACGAGCACGAACCGCCCGGGGTGCTCGGCCTGCGCGCTTCGTACGAGGCCCCACACGGCCGCGAGCTCCGGGTCCGGCCGCTCCCCGTCGCGCGCGGCGACCGCACCGCACGTGACCAGCGCGAGCGCGCTGTCGCCCAGGCGATCGTGGGCCAGCCACTCCTGCACGAGCGCGAGTGCCTCGGCCGCGCCGGCGGGCGCCGCGAGCACGGTCGCGGGCACGGGCGCAGCGCCGTGCAATGCCGCGCTCAGTGCGGTGAGATCGGCGAAGGCGTCCGCGCCCGTCAGCTCGCACGCACCGATCGTCGCCATGTCGCCCGCGTCGACGGTCCGCCCCGCCGCGGGCTGCTCGACCCAATCGACGGTGAAGAGGTCGTCGGAAGCCGCGACCCCCGCGGGGCGCGTCAGCAGCCCGTCGACGGACAGCACGGGTCGCCCCTGCGGATCGTCGGCGGTCAGGCGCAGGACGTCGTCGCCCTCGGGCACGATCCGCACCCGCAGCGCGTTCGCCCCTCGGCGCACGACGCGCACGCCCCGATAGCCGAACGCGAGCCGCGCGGCGCCCTCGCTCCCCTGGCGCGCGACCGCGGGATGAAACGCCGCGTCCAGCAGCGCGGGATGGACCGCGAAGCCGGACGCCTCCGCGGCCTGCTCCTCGCCGAGCGCGACCTCCGCGAACAGCTCGTCGCCCCGCCGCCAGGCCCCCCGCACGTTCGCGAACGCCGGCCCGTAGGCGAAGCCGCGGTCGACGAGCCGCTCGTACATCGTGTCGACGTCGATCGGCTCGGCGCCCTCCGGCGGCCACGCGCCGAGTGGCTCGTGCGCCGCGGGCGCGCTCGCCGACAGCGTGCCGGTCGCGTGGCGCACCCAGTCGCCGGCGTCCGCGCTCGCGTGGATCTCGATCGCGCGCCGCCCCGCGCCGTCGGGCTCGCCGACGCTCGCCTGCAGCCGTACCCCGGCCTGCCCGCGCAGGACGAGCGGGACCTCGAGCGTGAGCTCCTGCAGCGTGTCGCACGCCGCCCGCGCGCCGGCGTGCAGCGCGACCTCGAGCAGCGCGGAGCCCGGCACGAGCGTGTCGCCGAAGACCTCGTGATCGGCGAGCCACGCGGGCGCGGCGGCCGAGATCCGGCCCGTCCACAGCCACGCGTCGTGCCCCGCGAGCGACACCGCCGCGCCGAGCAGCGGGTGCTCGGCGGCGTCCATGCCGGCGGCGGGCAGGTCCGCGCCGCGCCCCGCCCCGTCGGGGGCCTGCAGCCAGAAGCGCGTGCGCGCGAAGGGGTAGCTCGGCAGCGCGACCCGCCGCGGGCGGCTGCCCGCGAACATGACCTCCCAGTCGACGTGGACGCCGTGGACGTGGACCTCCGCGGCCGATGTCATGAAGCGCGCGAGCGTGCCCTCGTCGCGGCGCAGCGACCCGGCGACGACGATCGCGTCGGGGTCGCCGGCCGCGTCGTCGACGGTCTCCTGCACGGCCCAGGTCAGCGCGGGGTGCGGGCTGCACTCGATGAACGTCGTCACGCCGTCGCCCGCGAGCGATCGGATCGCCTGCTCGAAGCGCACCGGCTCGCGCAGGTTGCGATACCAGTGCTCGGCGTCCATCGCGAGGCCGTCGATCGGGGCGGCGGTCGTCGTCGAGACGATCGGGATCGTCGTGGCCCGCGGCACGATCGGCGCGAGGTCGTCGAGCAGCCGTTCGCGGATCGCGTCGACGTGATCGGAGTGCGAGGCGTAGTCGACGGCGATCATCCGCGCCCGCACGCCGTCGGCGTCGCAGGCGGCGAGCAGCTCGCGCAGTGCGGCGGGCTCGCCGGAGACGACCGTCGAGCGCGGCCCGTTGTACGACGCGATCGAGATCCGCCCGGCCCAGCCCTGCTCGATCCGCGCCAGCGTGTCGGCGGCGGGCAGGAACACGGACATCATCCCGCCGGCGCCGGAGATCGCGACGAGCGCCCGGCTGCGCAGCGCGACGACGCGGGCGGCGTCGCTCAGCGACAGCGCGCCCGCGACGTGCGCGGCCGCGATCTCGCCCTGCGAGTGCCCGAGGACGACCGTCGGCTCGACGCCGTGCGCGCGCCACAGGGCGGCCAGCGAGACGAAGACCGCGAACGAGCACGGCTGCACGACGTCCATGCGCTCGAGCGCCGGCGCCCCCGCCGCGCCGCGCAGGACGTCCTCGAGCTCCCAGTCGACGAACGGTCGCAGCGCCTCGGCGCAGGCCTGCATCTGCTCGGCGAACAGCTTCGACGTGTCCCACAGCTCGACGGCCATCCCGGTCCACTGCGATCCCTGGCCCGGGAAGACGAACGCGATCGCGCCCGCGTCGCGCGCGCGTCCGGCGACGACGTCGTCGGCCGGCCGGCCAGAGGCCAGCGCGTCCAGGCCGGCGAGCAGCGCGGCCGGCTCGCGCCCGACGACGACGGCGCGGTGCGCGAGCCGCGCCCGTCCGATCGCCAGCGAGAACCCGACGTCCGCGGGCCGCAGCCCGGGCCGCGCGGCGACGTGGGCGCGCAGCCGCGTGGCCTGCTCGCGCAGCGCGCGACCGGACTTGGCGGAGAGGATCCACGGGACCGCGCCCGCACCCGGGCCGGGGGCACGGGACGCCGCAGCGCCCTCGCCGTCGTCCGCGGGCGCCTCCTCGAGCACGATGTGCGCGTTCGTGCCGCTGATCCCGAACGACGAGACGGCGGCGCGCCGTGGCCGCTGCGCGGCGGCGGGCCAGTCCTCGGCCTCCGTGAGCAGGCGGACGCCGCCGGACGACCAGTCGACGTGCGGCGTCGGCGCGTCGACGTGCAGCGTCCGCGGCAGGACGCCCGCGCGCATCGCCATGACCATCTTGATGACGCCCGCGACGCCGGCCGCGGCCTGCGCGTGACCGATGTTCGACTTGATCGAGCCGAGCCGCAGCGGCGCGCCGGCGCGGTCGCGCCCGTACGTCGCGAGCAGCGCCTGCGCCTCGATCGGGTCGCCCAGCCGCGTGCCGGTCCCGTGCGCCTCGACCGCGTCGACGTCGCCGGGTGCGAGGCGGCTGTTGGCGAGCGCCTGGCGGATGACCTGCTCCTGCGACGGGCCGTTGGGCGCCGACAGGCCGTTGCTGGCGCCGTCCTGGTTGGAGGCACTGCCGCGCACGAGGCCGAGCACGCGATGGCCGAGGCGGTGGGCATCCGCCAGCCGCTCGACGGCCAGCAGGCCCGCGCCCTCCGACCAGCCGGTCCCGTCCGCGCCGGCGGCGAACGACTTGCAGCGACCGTCCGCCGCCAGCCCGCGCTGGCGGCTGAACTCGACGAACACGCCCGGCGTCGCGAGCACCGTCACGCCGCCCGCCAGCGCGAGCGAGCACTCGCCGCTGCGCAGCGACTGGCAGGCGAGGTGCAGCGCGATCAGCGACGACGAGCATGCCGTGTCGACCGTCAGCGCGGGACCCTGGAGCCCGAGCGCGTACGCCACGCGGCCGGACACGACGCTCGTCAGCGCGCCGGTGAGGTTCAGGCCCTCGAGCTCGTCGGCGCCGCCCGCTTGATAGGAGCCGTAGTCCTGCGTGCTGACGCCGGCGAACACGCCGGTCGCCGTGCCGCGCAGCGTGTCGGGGTCGATGCCGGCGTGCTCGAGGGTCTCCCACGCGGTCTCGAGCAGCAGGCGTTGCTGCGGGTCCATCGTGAGCGCCTCGCGCGGGGCGATGGCGAAGAACGCGGCGTCGAACTCGGCGGCGTCGTAGAGAAAGCCGCCGGAGCGCGTCGTGCTCGTGCCGGGGTGATCGGGGTCGGGGTCGTAGAGGCCCTCCCGGTCCCACCCGCGGTCCTCGGGGAAGTCCCCGATCGCGTCGGTGCCGGAGGCGACGAGCTCCCACAGCTCCTCCGGCGAGCGCACCCCGCCGGGGTAGCGGCAGCCGATCCCGACGATCGCGATCGCGTCGTCGGCGATGGCGCCGGCGGAGCGAGCGCGCCGCGGCGGCGCGGGCGCGAGCGCCCGCTCGCTGCGCTCGCCCCCATCCAGCAGCGTGCCGAGCAGCTCGGCGACGGCGGCCGGCGTCGGGTGGTCGAAGACGAGCGTCGCCGGCAGCTTCAGGCCCGTGAGCTGCGCGACGCGGTTTCGCAGCTCGACGCCGGCGAGCGAGTCGAAGCCCATCTCGCGAAACGAGCGCCGCGCCGCGACGGCGTCCGCCGCGTCGTGCCCGAGGACGGTCGCGGCCTGCGTGCGCACGAGCTCGAGCAGCGCCGCGTCGCGCGCCGCACCGGACAGCGCGCCCAGCTCGCCGCCCCCGGACGGCTGCTGCGCGGGGGCCGGCTCGGGCTCCTCGCCGACCCAGAAGCGGCGGCGCTGAAACGCGTAGCCCGGCAGGTCGACGCGCTCTGGCGCCCGCGAACCGCCGCCGAAGAGCGCCGCCCAGTCGACGTCGACGCCGCGCACGTGCGCCTCGCCGACCGACGTGACGAAGCGCTCGAGGTCGCCCTCGTCGCGGCGCAGCGAGCCGACGACGGGCAGGTCGGGCGGGGCGTCGGCGATCGACGCCAGCGTGCCCTCGACCGCGACCGTCAGGACGGGGTGCGGGCTCATCTCCACGAACGCCCTCGCGCCGTGGCGCACGAGCGCGCGCGTCGCCTGCTCGAAGCGGACCGGGTGGCGCAGGTTGGAGAACCAGTACTCGGGGCCGAGCTGCGAGCCGTCGATGACCTCGCCCGTCACCGCCGAGCAGAACGTGACGTCGGCCGTGCGCGGCCTGATCGGCTCGAGCTCGCGCAGCAGCGTGTCGCGGATGAGCTCGGCCTGCGGGCCGTGCGAGGCGTAGGCGCCCGCGATCCGCCGCGCGCGGACGCCGTCGGCCTCGAAGCCGGCGAGCAGCTCGGCGAGCGGCTCGAGCTCGCCGCTGACCGCGACCGATCCGGGCCCGTTGTAGACCCCGATGCTGAGGCCCTCGAGGCGGTCGATCCGCGCCTGCACGGACTCCGCGTCGAGCAGCACGGACACCATCCCGCCGCGGCCGTGCAGCGCCATCGCGGTGCGCCCGCGCATCGCCGCGACGCGCGCCGCGTCGGCCAGCGACAGCGCACCCGAGACGTGGGCGGCGGCGACCTCGCCCTGCGAGTGCCCGACGACGAGCTCGGGCTCGATCCCATACGAGCGCCACAGGGCGGCGAGCGAGACCGCCATCGCGAACATGACCGGCTGCACGACGTCGACCTGCTCCAGCGGCGGCGCCCCGGGCGCGTTGCGCAGGACGTCCTCGAGCGACCAGTCCAAGAACGGCGACAGCGCCTCGGCGCAGGCCTCGATCGAGCGCGCGAACGCGGGCGCCGTGCGCCACAGCTCGAGCGCCATGCCGGGCCACTGCGAGCCCTGGCCGGGAAACACGAACGCGACCTTCCCCGGCGGCCCCGCCGACCCGGCGGCGATCCCGTCGCCCGGCTCGCCGCGCGCGACCGACGCGAGCCGGGCGAGCAGCGTCGCGCGGTCGGCGCCGGCCACGACCGCGCGCCGGTGAAGCCGCGCGCGGCCGGTCGCGAGCGTCCACCCCACGTCAGAGGGCGACAGCTCGGGCCGCGCCTCGACGTGGTCGCGCAGCCGCGACGCCTGCGCGCGCAGCGCGAGCTCGTCGTGTCCCGACACGACCCACGGCACGACGCCGGCGCGCGCCGCCTGGCCCGCGCCTCCCGTCGCGCCGCGCGCCGCGGCCGCGCGCTGCGGCGCCGGGGACAGCAGCAGGTGGCAGTTCGTCCCGCCCATGCCGAACGACGACACCCCCGCCGCCGAACCCCCACCCGCCGGCCAAGGCTCGTGTCGGCGCACGACGCGCAGCCCGAGCGCGTCCAGATCGATGCCCGGGTTGGGATGCTCGAAGTTCAGGCTCGCCACGAGCTCGCGCCGCTGCACGCAGAGCGCCGCCTTCACGAGCCCCGCGATGCCGGCCGCGCCCTCGAGATGGCCGATGTTCGTCTTGATCGACCCGACCGCGAGCGCTGCCCCCGGCGACCGGCCCGCTCCGTAGACGCGCCCGAGCCCGGTCGCCTCGACCGGGTCGCCCGCGCGCGTGCCGGTGCCGTGCAGCTCGACGTAGGCGACCTCGGCCGGCTGCATCCCGGCGTGCTCGAGCGCGGCGCGGATGACGCGCTCCTGCGCGTCGGCGCTCGGCGCCGTGAGGCCCGAGGCGCCGGTCCCGGTGCTGACCGCGCTGCCGCGGATGACGGCGTGGATCCGGTCGCCCGCCGCGACGGCGTCGGCGAGCCGCTTCAGCACGACGATCGCGCCGCCCTCGCCGCGCACGAAGCCGTTGGCGCGCGCGTCGAAGACGTACGCGCGGCCGTCGGGCGACAGCGCGCCGATGCCCTGCGCGCGCTGCGTCGACAGCGGCGACAGGATGAGGTTCACGCCGCCCGCCAGCGCGAGCCGCGACTCGCCGCTGCGCAGCGACTCGCACGCCATGTGGACGGCGACGAGCGACGAGGACTGGCCCGTGTCGAGCGTCAGGCTCGGCCCTCGGAAGCCGAAGACGTGCGAGATCCGGTTGGCGGCGATGCTGCGCGCGAGGCCCGCCAGCGTGTAGCGCCCCGCCTCCTCGCCGGCCGCGGACACGACGTCGGCGTAGTCGCCGTAGATCATCCCGACGAACACGCCGACGGGCGCGTCGCGCCAGCGCCCGGCGTCCTCGCCCGCGTCCTCGATGCCGTGGACGGCGAGCTCGAGCGCGAGACGCTGCTGCGGATCCATCGCGACCGCCTCGCGCGGCGAGATCCCGAAGAAGTCCGCGTCGAAGTCCTCGACGCCGTCGATGAAGCCGGCGGGCGGCAGCGTCGCGCGATCGCCGTCCCAGTTCACGAGGCGCTCGGGCGCAAACGGCGCGATCGCGTCGCGCTCGTCGCGCAGCAGCCGCCACAGCGCGTCGCCGTCGCCGGCCATCGGCAGGCGGCAGGACAGCCCGACGATCGCGATGTCGTCGCGCGCGCTCACGCCGCCGGCTCACAGACCACGACGGCCGCGGCGACGAACATGCCGTCCATGCGCCAGCGCCCGTGCAGGCGCGGCTCGTCGCCGAGCTCGGGCGCGTCGACGAGCACGAGCGCCTCGAACGTCCCCTCGCGCGGGTCGATCCGCAGCTCGACGTCCTCGAAGCCCAGCTCGCGTCCGGTCAGCGGATACCAGGTCTTGAAGACCGCCTCCTTGGCGCTGAACAACAGCCGGTCCCACGGTAGCCCGACGGGGTGCGCGGCGAGCGCGCGCCGCTCGGCGGACGAGGCGACGATGTCGAGCACGTCCTCGGGCAGCGGCGCCTGGACCTCCGCGTCCACGCCGAGCGCCCGCACGTCGCGCGCGCGCGCCACCGCGCAGGCCCGGTAGCCCTCGCAGTGCGTGATGCTCCCGACGACGCCCGCCGGCCACAGCGGCTCGCCGCGCGCGCCGCTTCCCACCGCGGTCGGGGGCAGTCCCAGCCGGGCCAGCGCCCTGCGCGAGCACGCGCGGCCGGTCACGAACTCGCGCCGGCGGCGGTCCACCGCGCGCCCCAGCGAACGGACCTCGGCCGGGAACAGCGCGGTGTCCAGATCGGCGCCGGTCACGACCGCCGTGACGGTCGCCGGCACCAGCTCCTCGATCACGCCGGGCCGGCCTTCGGGGTCTGCGCGATGGCGCGACCGCGCGCCTTGTCAACTCGATTCGCCACCCTTCGCCATTGTCGCATGGTGCGCCGGCGTGCCATGTGCCGTGCGACGATGGGCGCGACATGGGTACCGCAACGCCGCGATGGTGCAGATCGGTGCCCGCGCTGGCGGCCGCCCTGGCGCTCGGCGCCGGCGCCGCCCAGCCGGCGCAGGCGGTGACCCCGTCGAAGGCGACGGTCGCCAATCCCGTCCTCACGCAGCCCGGCGGCGCCGATGTCGGGCAGCTCACGTTCGACACGCAGTTCAGCGAGACGCAGGCGACCGCCACGGCCGCGGCCGCGCTGCGGCTGGCCGTCGGCAGGACGTACCGGCTCATCACCTGCGTGTGGGACAAGGCGCCGGCCGCGGCCCCCGTGTCGACGTGCCGGTCCGCGGACGTACGGCCGAGCGCGCTGACCGTTTTCACGGGCGTGCCGGGCCCGACCGCGCAGCTCACCGTCGACCGCCCGGCCGCCGGTGAGCGAGCCGCGACGATCGCCGGCACGGTGCTCGTCTTCGCCCAGCAGGCCGACGGCAGCTTCCCGGCATACGCGAGCTCGTGGCCGGCCGCGGGACTGCCGGCGGCCGGTATCGCGGTCCCGGCGACCGACCAGCTCGCCGCGCCGGTCCTCGGGCCCCAGGGCGTCGCCCGGCCGGACATCCACCCCGGCGGGATCAACAGCGGCGCCCAGGACTCGATCTGTCGCGAGAACGTCCTCCCGGGCACGCTCGCGGCCGAGGGCTCGACGAGCGCGCTCGGCGATCTGCCGTTCGGCTACGACGTGACGGCCCCAGCGGCCGGGGTGCGACTGCGCGGCACGATGCTGCTCGTGCACGGCGGGGCGTGGTCGATCGTCGGGCGCACCGCGCTCGGCGGCACGCGCGAGGATGCGCAGCGCTGGCGCGCCCGCGGCTGGCGCACGGTGAACGTCGACTACCGCGCCTGCGCGGCATCGCTCGGCGACGTGCTCGCGATCTATGATCGCGTGCGCTCGAAATACGGCTCGAAGCGGCCGATCTGCGCCTTCGGGCGTTCGGCCGGCGGGCACCTCACGCTGCTGCTCGCGGCGCTGCGCCCGGCGCTTGACTGCGTCGCCGTCATCGCGAGCCCGACCGACCTGCCCAGGCTCGCCCGCCAGACGACGACGGCCGACCCCGACGGGCCGCCGATGGCCTACGACCTCGCGACCGCGGCGTTCGGCGAGGACCGCCTCGCCGAGCTGAGCCCGATCAGGACGCGGCTGCGCGCCCGCGTGCTGTTCGCGCTGGCCGACAACGACGCGCTGATCCCGTGGTCGCAGGGGACGGCGCTCGCCACCCGCCAGCGCCGGCGCGATCGCAGCGCCTACGTCGACGTCCTGCGCGTCGCGGCCGGCGACGTGCAGTTCGAGCACGGCTTCGTGTCGCCGGCGGGCGAGCAGTCGTTCTTCGCGCACGAGCGCAAGCTCGTCGCCCCGCTCCTGATCGGCGCGGTGAGCGCCCCGGCCCGTGCCCGGCTCAGGGTCGTACGCTCGCGCGGCCTGCGGGCGTCGTTTCGGTGCTCGCGGCGCTGCACGGTCAGCGCACGGCTCGTGCTCGGCACCGCCGACGCGCGCCGTGCGCGCCTGCCGCGGATCGTCGGGCGGGGCACGGCGAGGCGCCGCTCGGCTGGTGGCGGGCGGCTGACGATCCGCCTCACGACGGCCGCGCGCAAGCGCCTGCGCACGGGATCGGCTCAGCTCCTCAGCACGCTGACGGCGGGCTCCAAGCACCGTCGCCAGACGGCCGACGTGACGCTCCGCCGCCCATAGCACTCACGAATCGTGCGGATGCGACCGATAGGGCCTCAAGTGATGAAGACCAGGATCGCCCTCCTCGCCGCGCTGACGGCCGGCCTCTGCGCGCCGCTCGCCGATGCCGCGACGCCCGGCACGCCCGAGTACGCCTGCCAGGTCCCGGTGAAGGCCAACCACCTCGCCGCCGACGCGACCGTCACCGGCCTCGTCGGCCTGCGCTTCTACGACCACCGCGGCGCGCGCGTCATCTTCTTCGAGTGCATCGACGGGCAGCCGAAGCGGCTCGGGGCGCGCCGCGTCGTGCCGGACCCCGCGACGAACCCACCGGCGGAGATCCCCGATGCGGTGCAGTGGATCTGCGAGCGGACGGTGCGCAAGTTCGCCGCGCTCGCCACGCTGCCCGACGGCGAGATCCTGTCCGGGGCCTACAGCGTCCGCACCCCGTCGTGCGCGCAGCGCTTCGAGCTCGACGCGAGCCGCCGCGTGGACACCGGCAGGCGCTTCAAGGTCCGCGTCGTCGACCAGTGGGGGCTCGGCGCCGTGCGGCCGCGGCTCTGCGTCGCGCCGCCGGGAGCGAGGCTCGTGTGCCGCGAGCTGCGCTTCAAGGACGCCGTGTCGACCGCGCGGCGCTCGGTCCGCGCCCCCGTCGCCGGCCGCTGGCGCGTCGAGCTTCGCCAGGGCGACAAGGTGCGCCGCCGGGCCACGGTCCGCGTCGGCGCCGGGCGGCTCGCGGCCGAGCGCAAGCCGCCGACCGTGCTCGCGACCGGCGACTCGACGATGCAGGGCATCGACAGCTTCCTCACCGACCGCCTCGGCGACGACGCCGTCGTGCGCTCCGACATCTACCCCGGGAGCGGCATCAGCCGCGGCGTCTTCTGGCCGCGCAAGGCCGCCGCGCAGACCGCGGCCATGCGCCAGCGCGTCACGATCATCTCGGTCGGCGCGGCGACGGACGCGATCCCGCTGCCCAACGCGGCCGGCACGCTCGTGGCCTGCTGCTCGGAGGCGTGGATCCGCGCCTACAGCCGCCGGGTACGAGGCATGATGAAGACCTACCTGCGCGACGGACATGCCCGCGTCTTCTGGCTGACGCCGCCGTTCCCCAAGGCCCCGGAGCGCGCGCAGATCACGTACGCGGTCGATGACGCGATCACGCGCGCCGGACGCGGTCTGAAGGGCGTCGTCGTCGGCCGCGTCGATCGCTACTTCTCCCCCGAGGGCTACGTCGAGACGATCCGCTACAAGGGCCGCCCGGTGAAGGTGCGCGAGAGCGACGGCGTGCACCTCAGCATCGCGGGCACGTCGATCGTCGCCGAGATCCTGGCGCCGGCGATCCGCAGGGCGCTCGAGGAGCTCGGCGCCTCCAGGTAGCACCGGCGCGGCAGGCGCACGCCGGACACGCGGTCGGAAGCTCGCGCTCAGATCTTCGACGGTGGGCCACCCACCGTCGCGCGATCTCGGTGGATCCTGGGGTGACGTACGTCAACCGAAAGGGGGTCGTCGTGGCGCGTACGACCACCAGCAGGTCGAATTCCCGGACTGGCTCGCCGCGACCCGCGGCGCCGACCCGAGCCCGCGAGGCCCGGCACGCCACGCCGGGGGCGACCGCGGCCGCGCTGTCGGACGCGGGCGCCACGACGCAGGGCACCGCGGCCCGCAACGTCGACGGCAAGGCGATCGCGATCACGGTGTTCAGCACCGTCAAGTGGCCCGGCCGCATCTGGCTGCCGGCCGTGTTCTGGGTCGGCTCGAACATCCCGACGCCGTTCGCCACGACGCTGTCGAAGCTGTCGTTCATCCATTTCGCGCGCTGGACGCTCGTGCGCGAGATGCCCGACAACGGCCAGCCCGACGAGACGCTGCACTACCCGCACCTGTACTTCGAGAGCAACTTCAACGGTGGCTGGGAGCAGTACATCGACGCGTTCTCGCACATCCTCACGACCGGGATGAAGATCTTCTGGGGGACGTCCTACGGGTTCCCGCAGCCGCTGCCGACCGGGCCGTTCAAGGTCTACATCCAGCGAAACGAGGTCCCCGCGAGCCACTTCTACAGCGCCTATCCGCAGGCGACGACGACGATGGTCCTGTCCGGCCTCGAGCTCGAGCGCAAGCTCGCGCGCTTCGACGCGCTCAGCGACGAGCTCGACGACGAGGCCTTCGCCGCGGCCTGGCGGGACTTCCTCACCGACGTTCAGGGGCTCGTATGAGCAACACCTCCGGCCAGGCCTACGCGTTCCTCGCGATGACGCCGATCGTCGCGGGTGAGGAGGCGGCCGTGCGCCGCAGCATCGAAGACCTCGAGCGCACGCGCCCCTTCGAGCGCCTGCCACGCACGCACTTCGCCCGCCTCGTCATCCTCGACGACTGGGTCAACGACCCGTCGCAGCCCAAGCACGACCACCTGCGGTCGCGCTACCTGATCTTCTCGGCGACGTTCGACGGTCCGCGCGACAGCTACCTCGACGCGCTCTGCCGGCAGCTCGCAGCGGAGGCCAAGCAGATCTGGGGGCGCTGCCTCGGCTGCCCGAGGAGCGCGCGCGGCGCGCCGCTGAAGCGCTACCTCCTGCACAACCAGATCGACATCGGCTTCTTCGTCGCCGCCTATCCGCACGCGAGCGTCGAACGGGTCAACGCCGTGCTGGCGCTGCGCCGACGGCTCGCCGACTTCGCGATCCGCACCCAGGGCCTCGGCGCGAGCGAGCTGCGCGAGGCCTACCGAACGGAGCTCTGATGGCCACGACAAGCGTCCGCAACCTGCTCGACCTCGGCGACATCCAGGGCGACATCCTGCGCGCCTACGGCAACGACTATCGCCACACGTCGTATCTCTTCGTCAACCTCGAGGACGCCGACGGCCGCGGCTGGCTCGGCGGGCTCGTCGACCGCGTCACGACCGCGCTGCCGTGGCCGAAGACCCCCAGGGGCAAGACGATCAAGCACGACAGCACGCTGAACATCGCGTTCACCGCGACCGGCCTGGCGGCGATCGGCGTGCCGGACGAGCTGCTGGCGACGTTCTCGGCGGAGTTCCTCGCCGGCATGGCGTCGCGCGCGACGGAGCTCGGCGACGTCGGCCCCAGCGCGCCGGCGAGCTGGGAGCCGGGGCTCGGAAGCGGCAAGGCGCACGTCCTGGCGACGATCAACGCCCGCCGCGCCGACGTCCTCGATCGCGATCTCGCGACGTTCCGCGAGCACGCCAGGCGCCACGGCGCGACGGTCGTCAACGAGCAGCACGCCGAGATGCTCGGCGGTCAGCGCGAGCACTTCGGCTTCTCGGACGGCTTCGGCCAGCCCGCGATCGAGGGTGTCAGCGAGCACCGCAGCGCTGGCGGCGGCGTCCCCGAGCCCGACGGCGGCTGGCGGCCGCTGGCGGCCGGCGAGTTCATCCTCGGCTACGAGGACGAGGACTCCCGCTACGACCCGCGGCGGCGCCTGCCGAGCGCGCCCGCCTCGCCGCTCGGGCGCGGGGGGACCTACATGGTCTACCGCAAGCTGCACCAGGACGTGGCGCTGTGGCGGCGTACGATGCGCGACGCGGCGCGCGGCTACGAGGGCGGCGAGCGGCGCCTCGCCGCGAAGGTCGTCGGGCGCTGGCCCAACGGTGCCCCGCTCGTCACCTCGCCCGACGGCGAGGACCCGGCGTTCGATCCGACCGCACCGCACAGCAACGACTTTCGCTATCTCGACGCCGACGCCGACGGCACGCGCTGCCCGCTCGGCGCGCACATCCGGCGCACGAACCCACGCGACGCGCTCGGCTGGGAGGGCCTCGACGATGCCGGGATGCTCGCGTTTCGCCACCGCATCATCCGCCGCGGCATGCCCTACGGCCCGCCGCTGCCCGCCGACGTGACGGTCGACGACGGCGCCGACCGCGGGCTCGCGTTCGTCTGCTTCAACGCCAGCATCTCGCGCCAGTTCGAGGCGATCGCGTTGCAGTGGGTCAACGACGGCAACGCCTTGCACCTCGGCGACGACCGCGACTTCCTGCTCGGGGACGCGAGCGCGAGCGGCAAGATGACGATCCAGGGCCGGCCGCCGTTCTTCGTCGCGCCCCAGCGGGCGTTCGTGACGACGCGCGGCGGCGAGTACCTGTTCGCGCCCGGGATCACGGCGCTCGCCGCGCTGGCGGACGGCACCGAGGCGGGCCTGTGATGCCGGCGACGATCTCCGGCAGGCTCGCCAAGCGCTTCGCCGATGCCGGCGACGGGCTCGCCGAGGAGGTCGCGAACCTCTTCGTCCGCGCCGCCGGCGACACCGCCGCGGGGCTCTTCGCGTTCATGCGCGAGCACGAGCCGATCATCTCGTCGGACGCCGTCACGATCGTCGCGCTGGCCGAGGACGTCAAGGAGGTCCTCGGAGACGCGAAGCGCTTCACCGTCGGGCTGTACGGGCCGAAGATGGTCGCCGTCACGGGTCCGTTCATCCTCGGCGTCGACGACACGCCGCTCTATCACCACGATCGCGCGGCGATGGACCGCGCCGTGCGCCGCGAGGACATGCCGGCGCTCGGCGAGGCGATGCTCGGCTACGCCCGCGAGCTGCTGGCCACCCACGAGGTCGCGATCGACGTCGTCTCCGAGCTCGCCGACCCGGCGCTGATCCGGGCGATCGACGCGTACCTCGGCGTGCCCGGGCCGGACGCCGAGACCCAGCTGCGGTGGGCGCGCGACATCTTCTGGGAGCTGTTCATCAACGTCGCGAACGTCGCCGAGACGCGCGAGCGCGCGCTCGCGGATGCGGCGCTGTGGCGGCCGCACCTCGACGGGCTGATCGCCGCCCGCAAGCGCAAGATCGAGGCCGGCAGGAAGGTCCCGGACGACGTGCTGACGCGGCTGCTGCGCTTCCAGAGCGAGGGCCGGCCGAGCTTCCACGACGTCTCGATCCGCCACAACCTCATCGGCGACATCACGGGCTGGATCCCGACGGTCGCGAACGCGTTCCCACGCGCGGTCGACGTCCTGCTCGATCGCGCGGACGAGCTCGCCGCCGCGCAGGAGGCGGCACGCGCCGGCGACCGCGAGCTCGTCGGCCGCTACGTGTGGGAGGCGTTGCGCTTCAGCCCGCAGAACTTCGCCGTCCTGCGCCTCGCGCCCGAAGACACGACGATCGCCGCCGGCACGGAGCGCGAGACGGCCGTGGCCGCCGGCTCGACGGTCGTGGCCGCGACCCTGTCGGCGATGCACGACGAGCGCGTGGTCGCCGAGCCGGACGCGTTTCGCATCGACCGTCCGTGGAGCGACTACATGCTCTTCGGCCACGGCCTGCACACGTGCTACGGCCGTTACATCGTGCGCCACCAGCTGCCCGCGATGATGACCGCGCTGCTCGAGGGTCCGCCGATCTCGCGCGCCCGCGGGCGCGCGGGCGAGATGACGTGGGACGGCCCGTACCCGTCGGGCCTGACGGTCCGTCTCGGCGGCGGCTGAACCGACGGCCCGCCCCGCCCGTCCTCCCGGGGCGCGCGAGCTACGAGCCGCCCGTCGGACCGGATGGTCCCGCCTGGCGCAGCCGCTCGAGCACGAGCCGGCGCATCCGCACGGCCGCCGGCGCCGCGTCGCCGTCCTCGCCCGCCGCGCCGAGGGCCTGCGGCGTGAGGTCGGGGGCCAGCTGGAAGCCGAGGTGGCGGGGGACCTCCTGCGGCGCCGGGTCGGGCCGTGGGTGGCGCTCGATCCAGCGCTGCGCCGCCACCGACGCCTCGCGCGCGATCGCCGCGGGGTCGCTGCCGGGCGCGGGCGCCGTCATGACGCCGAGCTCGGTCAGCCGGCACAGCATGGTCCCCGGCGGGTCGTGCGCCCGGCACCAGGGTTCGGGGAACGGGTCGCCCTGGCCGGCGGAGGCGACCCACTCGATCAGCAGCCAGTCGGCGACGCCGACGGGGTCCGGCGTTCCGGCGAAGCTCGGCGGAGCCACCGTCAGTACGTCTTGTAGGCGAGGAACTTGCCGCTCATGACGATCCTCACCCGGTCGCCGGCCGGGTTGGGCTCCCGCGAGAGGTCCATGTCGAAGTCGATCGCGCTCATGATCCCGTCGCCGAACTCCTCGTCGATGAGCTCCTTGAACGTCGTCCCGTAGACGCTGACGAGCTCGTAGAAGCGGTAGATGAGCGGGTCGGTCGGGACCGCGGTCGGCAGCGAGCCGCGGTAGGGCGCCTTCGTCAGCAGCGCGAGCGCCTCCTCGGGCAGCTCGAAGAGCTCGACGACGGCCCGCGCCTGCGTCGCGGTGAACGCCATCTGCCCGAGGCAGGCCGCGGTCACCCACTCCTTGCTAGATCCGACGGCCGCGGCCACCTCGGACCACGTGATCGCCTTCGACAGGCGCGTCGTGACGATGAGCTCCGTGACGTCGTTGCGGTCCATGCGCTCCCCTTTCAGTCGCGCTGCAGCTGCGCGATCGTGTGCTCCGCCGTCCACAGGGCGTGGGCGAGGAAGCGGAAGTTGATGATGGCCGCAAGCTACCCATCCCCCTCGGGCGGCAGCGGGCCAACAGCTCGGCGAGCTTCAGGCGCGCGTCGTCGCTCGAGCTCGCGAGCTCGAGCGCCATGTCCCCGAGCAGGCAGCCGAGCGTGAAGTCGCTCGGCTCGTTGTCCTCGGCCATCGCGCGGAAGAAGGCGACGATCCGGTCAAGCGGCTCGTGCTCCTCGTCCGACAGCAGCGGGCCGTACGTGTCCTCGATCGACTGCCAGTACTCCTCGAGCACGGCGACGACGAAGGCCTCCTTGCTCGGGAAGAGTTGTGGAACGAGCCCTTCGGCACGTCCGCGGCCGCCGTGAAGTCCTTGACGCCCGATGCGTGGAAGCCGCGGCTGTGGATGAGCTCGATGCCCGCGGACAGCAGCGCGGCGCGGACGGCCGGGGTTCGGGGGGCGAGGCATTCACGACCAACGATGACCGATCGGCTCGCAACGCCCCGGGTCGCGCGCCTCGTAGTGTCAGCCGTCGTGCCCGAGCCTTCCACCAACCGCGCCACGGCCGCGACCACGTGGGACGAGCAGTCCCACGACTACGCGCGCCAGGAGCGGCTCGAGTTCCGTGCGATCGACGCCGCGCTCGAGCTCGCGGCGATCGTGCCGGAGGAGCGCCTCGTCGACCTCGCGACCGGAACCGGCCTGCTGCTGCGCCGGCTCGCGCTCGAGGACACGCGCCCGCGGATCGCGGTCGGCGTCGATCGCTCGCCGGGCATGCTCGAACGGATCGGGCAGCTGCCCGACGGCTGGTCGGTGATCCGGGCCGACGCGCAGCGGACCGGCCTCCCCGATGCATCCGCGGACGTCGTGACCTGCGCCTACATGCTGCAGCTGCTGCGCGATCCGGTCGCGCGCGGCGCGGTCATCGCGGAGGCGCGCCGGCTGCTGGCGCCGGAGGCGAGCTCGCGGCTCGTCGTGGTCACCCCCTGGGCCGATCCTCGGCGCTGGGGCGGCCGGATCGTCCACGCCGCGTTCCGTCTGGTGGCCGACCTCAGGCCGGCCGCGTGCGGCGGGCTGCGGCCGCACGATCCGACCGACGACCTCGTGGACGCGGGCTTTGCCGTGACGCGGCGCCGGGTCCTGCCGCGCGGCGGCTACCCGTCGCTCGTCCTCGTGGCCGTCCCGCGCTGACGGCAGCGGGGATCGGCGTCAGCGGGCTTCGCCGTCAGCCGCGCTCGAGCAGCTGGGAGCGAGCGGCAGCGCGGCGATCTCGCGTCTGGCGTGGATCGTGAAGACCTGATCGAGTCCCGTGAGCTCCAACGGTCTGAGCACGATGCGGCTCGTGCACACGAGCTCGAGCTCGCCGTTCGCCAGCCGCGCTCGCTTCAGGCCGCCGACGAGGATGCCCATGCCCGTCGAGTCGATGAACTCGACGGCCTCGAGGTCGACCAGGATGCGGCAGCCGTCCGAGATCACGCCGAGCAGCGCCTCGCGAAGCTGCGGGGCGGTGTCGATGTCGAGCTCGCCGCGAACGACGACGACGTGCTCGCGGCCTCGCTGCTCGGTGTCGACGGCGAAGATCATCGGTGCGTCAGACGGTACATCGCGATGCTGCGCGCCTCGATCGTGGCGGCTTCGCCCGTGCGTGGCTGGTCGCCCTCGTTGAACGAGTCGGCGGTGTCGAGCACCCGGATCCACTGCTCCCCGATGGCCGGCATGTGGAAGTCGAGCGACTCGTGGTGCGCGTTGAAGATCAGCAGGAAGCTGTCGTCGGAGATGGGCTCGCCGCGCGGGTCGCGCTCCGTGATCGCGTCGCCGTCCAGGAAGACCGCGACGGACTTCGCGTGCCCGGTCGCCCAGTTCTCGTCCGTCATGCGTTCGCCGTCGGGACGGAACCATCCCATCTCCCTGGCGTGCGAGAAGCGCCGGCGGCGCAAGACCGGGTGATCCCTGCGGAACGCGATCACGCGGCGGGTGAAGGCGACGAGCTCACCGTCGACGTTCTCCCAATCCAGCCATGAGATCTCGTTGTCCTGGCAGTAGCCGTTGTTGTTGGCGCCCTGCGTGCGGCCCATCTCGTCTCCGCCCAGCAGCATCGGGATGCCCTGGGAGAGCATCAGCGTGGCGATGAAGTTGCGGCGTTGGCGGCCTCGCAGCTCGTTGACCACGGGATCGTCCGTCGGTCCCTCGACCCCGCAGTTCCACGAGCGGTTGTGTGACTCGCCGTCGTTGCCGTCCTCGCCGTTGGCCTCGTTGCGCTTGTCGTGGTAGGACGTGAGATCGGCGAGCGTGAAGCCGTCGTGGGCGGTCACGAAGTTGATCGACGCCCACGGGTGGCGTCCATCGGCCTCGTAGAGATCGCTCGAGCCCGTGATGCGGGACGCGAACTCGCCCAGGGTCTGGTCCTGGCCGCGCCAGAAGTCGCGGATGCAGTCGCGGTAGGCGCCGTTCCACTCCGACCACAGCGGCGGGAAGTTGCCGACCTGGTAGCCGCCCTCGCCGATATCCCACGGCTCGGCGATGAGCTTGACGCGGCTGACGACCGGATCCTGCTGGATGAGATCGAAGAACGCCGACAGCCGGTCGACCTCATGAAACTGCCGGGCGAGCGTCGCCGCGAGGTCGAAGCGAAAGCCGTCGACGTGCATCTCGGTGACCCAGTAGCGCAGCGAGTCCATGATCAGCTGCAGCACGTGCGGGTGGCGCATGTTGAGGCTGTTGCCGGTGCCCGTCGTGTCGTAGTAGAAGCTGGGGTCGTCGTCCACGAGGCGGTAGTACGCCGGGTTGTCGAGCCCCTTCATCGACACGGTCGGCCCGAGGTGGTTGCCCTCGGCGGTGTGGTTGTAGACGACGTCGAGGATCACCTCGATGCCGGCCGCATGCAGCGCCTTGACCATCTGCTTGAAGTCCTGCACCTGACCGCCGTCGTCCCCGGACGCGCTGTAGTCGTTGTGCGGGGCCAGGAACCCGATCGAGTTGTAGCCCCAGTAGTTGCGCAGCCCACGGTCGCCGAGGTGCGCGTCGTGCAGGAACTGATGGACCGGGAGCAGTTCGACCGCGGTCACCCCCAGCGCGCAGAGGTACTCGATCGCGGCGGGGTGGGCCAGGCCCGCGTACGTGCCGCGCAGCTCGGCCGGAATCTCGGGATGGCGTTGCGTGAAGCCCTTGACGTGGATCTCGTAGAGGATCGTCTCGTTCCACGGGGTGTCGGGCGGCCGGTCGTTGGCCCAGTCGAAGAACGGGCTCGTGACGACGCCCTTGGAGACGTGTGCGCCCGAGTCGAGGTCGTTGGGGGGTCCGTCGGGATCGTCGAAGCGGTAGGCGAACAGCGACTCGTTCCAGTCGACCTCGCCGGCCACCGCCGTGGCATACGGGTCGAGCAGCAGCTTCGAGGGCTGACAGCGCTTCCCGGCCGCCGGATCATGCGGGCCGTGGACGCGGTAGCCGTAGCGCTGGCCGGGCCTCACCGTCGACGCGTAGCCGTGCCAGACCTCGGCGGTGCGCTCCGGCAGATCCACGCGCGTCTCCACGCCGTCGGCGTCGAACAGGCACAGCTCGACGCGCTCGGCCTCGCGGGAGAAGACCGCGAAGTTCGTGCCCGCGCCATCGTAGGTCGCGCCCAGAGGGAACAGCGTGCCGGGCCACAACCGCATGCGATCAGCAGTGCCGATCGCAGCTCGCGCGCCCGACCGCGGGGCGGGCATCCGAGACGCACGGCCGCCCGGAAGACTGGCGGCGACAGGTCGTCTCGATGAGCATCCACACGGAACTACCCCCGGCGCGGCGGCGCGCAAACCAGCGGCCGGCCGTTGCCGCGATCGGCTTGTCGGCGCGCGGGCACCGTCGTCGCGGACCGGCGACGGTCAGGCGCAGCGGTGCACCACGTTCCGCGGGTAGAGGCAGCGATAGATGACGCTCGGAAGGCGGCGTCGGGTCCGGGTCAGGGCTCGCTCGTAGGTCCCGCGCCTGCCGGGGTGCGTCACGCGAACGACGATCTTCGACGCGGCGGCGAAGATCCGCCGGCCCTTGAACATGCGGGTGAGGCTCGTGTTGTCCGTCGCCGTCTTCGCGATCGTCCGCTTGTCGAAGCCGCACACACCCCGCTTGGCGTGGCAGGTCAGCACGATCCGTGACCCGGTCGGGGCGCTGACCCTGATCGACACGAGCTGCGAGAGCAGATCGGAGACGCGCCAGCTCTGGCGGACCTTGGCGCGCAGCGGCGCGGGGCAGCCGTTGCCGGGCGCGCCGGCCGTCGACGGGCAACGGTCAACCCCGTCGGGCACGCCGTCGCCGTCGCGATCCGCGGCCGGTGGCGGCGGTGGGGGCAGCGGCTCCGGCGCGGGAGCCGCGATCGGCGGCGCCGGCATCGGAGCCGGCGCGGCGACCGGAGGCAGTGGTGGCGGAGGCGGCGGCGGCGGGGGCGGCGGCGGAGGCGGCGGCGGAGGCGGCGGCGGAGGCGGCGGAGGCGGAGGCGGCGGCGGAGGCGGAGGCGGCGGCGGCGGTGGCGGCGGCGGTGGTGGCGGCGGCGGCGGTGGTGGTGGCGGTGGCGTCGTCCCCGTTGCGACCACGATGTTGAGCGTCTTACCGTCCGTCAGGCCGGAGTTGTCGGTCACGCGGAGCGTCACCGCGAACGTGCCCGCCCTCGAGAAGGCATGGCTGACGACCGCTCCCGCCCCCGAGCCGTCGCCGCCGAAGCTCCACTGCCACGCCACGATGCTGCCGCTGGGCGCGCCGGGACGGTCGTCGCTGGAGTGCCGGCCGTCGAAGCTCACCGCCACGCCCGCCGCCACCTTGCCGGTCGGGCTGGAGCAGTGCACGGCGCACGGGTCGCACGTGAGGCCGGGCGCGCTGCAGGTCCAGCGGGCGATCGGCTCGCCGGCGGCATGGGCTGCCACCGGCATCGCGGCCGTGGCGGCGAACGCGACCACGAAGACCAGGACCGCGACGACCGTGCTCGTGCTTCGCAAGGCCTGCACTATGCCAACTGCCGCGGATCCTGCCGCCGCTTCACCCGTCCGCCGCGAGCGAGACGATGCACGTCGTGCGACTCACGGCGATCAAGCCCGGGGACATCGTGCACTGCAACAAGAAGGGCCGGCTGTTCTACGCCAAGGTCGTGGGCGCCGGCGTCGTCGGCACGCTGCGCGTCCAACCGCTCGAACGCAACATCAGCTACCGCCACGTCACCGCGAACGAGATCGTCGACCACTGGTCGCACAACCTCGCAACCCGGCGCGCCGACCGGCGGCCTCCCGCCCAGACGATGCTCGACCTCGACGACGCACGCTGAGCCGCAGCGCTCAGATCAGAAGTCCGCGCCGGCGATCGCGCCGCCGATCCTCTCGCCGCGACCAGCACGCGTCCCGCGGGTGTCGAACGTGGAGAATTGCACGCACGAGACGTGACCGATTGCGTGGCGTCTCAGTCGCCGCGGCCATAGCTTCACGGCCATGCAGATCGTCGAAGTCGCGCCCGGCCTGAGCTTCAACCTCTTGGGCGACGTCGAGGCGGTCGGGCCCGGCGGCAGCTTCCGCCCCGGGCGCTCGCGACCCGGCGCGCTGCTCGCGCTGCTGCTCGTGCACGCCGGCCAGACGGTGACGTCCGACCGCGTGCTCGACGAGCTGTGGGACGACAGGCGCGATCCGGGCTCGACGAAGCGCGTGCACGTCAACGTCCTGAGGCTGCGACGGGCGCTCGCCACGATCGCTCCGGGCGCCGACGGCGGCGCGCTCCTGCAGACCCGCCCGCGCGGCTACGTGCTCGCCGTCGACCCCGAGCGCATCGACAGCGTTCGCTTCGAGCGCACGGCGGCACGCGGGCGCGACCTGCTCGCCGCCGGTGACCCCCGCGGCGCCGCGCGCGAGCTGCGCGGCGCGCTCGCGCTGTGGCGCGGCGAGCCGTTCGGTGGCTACGGCTACGAGCCCTTCGCCAACGCCGAGCTGCGCCACCTCGAGGAGCTGCGGCTCGCCGCGCTCGAGGACCAGGCGCAGGCCGAGATCGAGCTCGGCCACCACGCCCGCACGGCGGCCGAGCTCGAGCGGCTCATCGCACGTCACCCGCTGCGCGAGCGCATGCGGGCGCTGCTGATGCTCGCGCTGTACCGCTGCCGGCGCCAGGGCGACGCCCTCGCCGTCTACCACGCGACGCGACGCGCGCTGCTCGAGGAGCTCGGCATCGAGCCGTGCCGCGAGCTGCGCGACCTCGAGCAGGCGATCCTCGAGCAGTGCCCCGCGCTGGAGCTGCACGCGCTCGCTCAGGCCGCGTAGCGGCGCAGCGCCGCGAGGTGCGAGGAGCGGACCGATCGTCGCGCAGCCGATCGCGCCACCGTGCCAGGCGCTCGTCGACGCAGGGGTGCCGGTCGGCCGGCCCGGTCGGCCGGGGGTCGATGCCTGCCGCGCGAGGACACCGCAGGCCCGGCAGCGGTCCGCGAGGATGCAGCCCGCATGCTGCCGATCGCCCGAGCCCGCGAGCAGTGGACGCCCAAGGGCGTGTATCTCAACACCGCGAGCTACGGCCTGCCGGCGCGCGACGGCTTCGACGCCATGCAGGCGGCGCTCGCCGACTGGCGCGCCGGCGCGACGAGCTGGGAGCACTGGGGCGAGTCCTCGGAGGGCTCGCGCGACGCGTTCGCGCAGATGGTCAACACCACCCCGGACAAGGTCGCGATCGGCGCCACCGTCTCGGAGTTCATCGGAATGGTCGCGGCCTGCCTTCCGAAGGGCGCGAACGTGCTCGTGCCCGACGTCGAGTTCACCTCGACGCTGTTTCCGTTCCTCGTCCAGGAGGCACGCGGGATCACGGTGACGACCGTCCCGCCCGACCGCCTCGCAGAGGCGATCGACGCCAGGACCGACGTCGTCGCGTTCAGCGCCGTCCAGATGAGCACCGGCGAGGTCGCGGACGTGGAGGCGGTCGCGGCCGCGGCCGCCCATCACGGCGCGAGCACGATCCTCGACGCCACCCAGGCGTGCGGCTGGCTGCCGATCGACGCGACCGCCGTCGGGGCGGTCGTGTGCAGCGCCTACAAGTGGCTCATGTCGCCCCGCGGCACATCGTTCATGGCCGTCGACGACGAGTGGCTCGAGCGGATCGTCCCGCACAGCGCGGGCTGGTACGCGGGGGCGGACGTCCACCAGAGCTACTTCGGACCGCCGCTGCGACTGGCCGCCGACGCCCGCCGATTCGACACCTCCCCGGCCTGGTTCTCGTGGGTTGGCGCGCAACCGACCCTCGAACTGCTCAACCGAATCGGCATCCGAGCCGTATACGAGCACGATGTGGCACTTGCAAACCGCTTCCGTGCGGGCATCGGGATGGAGCCCTCGAACAGCGCGATCGTCTCGTTCGACCTTCCCGACGCCGCCGCCAAGCTGGAGCGCGCCGGCATTCGGGCCGCGCTGCGCGGCGGGCGCGTGCGCGTCTCGTGGCACGTCTACAACACCGACGCCGAGGTCGACGCGACGCTCGATGCTCTCTCTTCCTGACCGCCGCGCTGTAACGAACGCGGGGCTGCCAGGACGCAGCAGCCGTGATTCCGACGTGCGGCACTGGGTACGCTGAACGCGGGATGGCGACCGTACCGGCCACAGCCCTCGCGGACGCCCTGCGAGAGGTACGCGAGCAGACTCTCGCCCTCGTGGCGCCGCTGAACCATGCCGAGCTCGAGCGTGTCCAGCACCCGCTCATGAGCCCGCTGGACTGGGATCTCGGCCACATCGCGGCCTACGAGGATCTCTGGCTCGCGCAGCGCCATGGCGGTCTGGCGCTGCTGCGCGGCGACCTCGCCGACCTCTATGACGCCTTCGAGACGCCTCGCGCCGCCCGCGGCGACATCCCCTTCCTGCGCGGCGACGACGTCTTCGAGTACATCGCGGCGGTTCGCGAGCGCACCCTGGAGATCCTCGACGAGCAGGGTCCCGGCGACGGCACGCTGTTCGAGATGGTCATCCGCCACGAGGCCCAGCACAACGAGACGATGCGCCAGACGCTCTTCCTCGGCGGCCTGCCGGGCGGGCGTCCGCCACACGCCGACCGTCCGCGCACCTCGCCCCTGGCCGATTGGATCGACATCCCCGCCGGCATGTTTGAGATGGGCGCCCCCGCCGAGGGCTTCGCGTTCGACAACGAGCGTCCCCGCCACGAGCGCCACGTCGACGCCTTCCGCATCGCGCGACGCCCCGTCACGAACGCGACGTGGCTGCACTTCGTCGAGGGCGGCGGCTACGAGCGCCGGGAGTGGTGGTCGGACGAGGGCTGGTCGTGGAAGCAGGAGTACGACATCACCCACCCCGCGGGCTGGACGGCGGACGGGGCGGCCGACGACGACGACCACCCCGTCCTGCACGTCTCCTGGTTCGAGGCCGACGCCTTCGCTCGCTCGCGCAACGCGAGACTGCCAACCGAGGCGGAGTGGGAGAGGGCGGCGACCTGGACCCAGGAGCCACCGCAGGACATCGGAACGGTCTGGGAGTGGACGTCGAGCACCTTTCGCGGCTACCCGGGCTTCGTCGCACACCCCTATCGCGAGTACTCCGAGGTCTTCTTCGGCGAGGACTACCGCGTGCTGCGCGGCGCCTCGTGGGCGACGGCGGCGCGCATTCGCTGCACCACCTTCCGCAACTGGGATCTCCCCCAACGCCGGCAGATCTTCTCCGGCGTCCGACTGGCAAAGGACGTGACCTGATGGAGCCGATCCTCGAGGGCACCGTTGACGTGCGCTCCTACCTGGGCCCGGGTGACGAGCGGACGCTCGCCGACGACGTCCTCGACGGTCTCACGCGCCCGCTCAAGGAGCTGCCGCCCAAGCACTTCTACGACACCCGCGGATCGGAGCTCTTCGACCGCATCTGCGAGCTGCCCGAGTACTACCAGACCCGCACGGAGCGGCTGATCCTGGAGCGAAGCGCCGACGACATCGTCGAGCGCAGCGGCGCGGCGGAGCTCGTCGAGCTCGGCTCGGGCTCGGCCACGAAGACGCGCGTGCTGCTCGACGCGATGCAGTCCGCCGGGCGCCTGGAGCGCTATGTGCCCGTCGACGTCAGCGCCTCGACCGTCTACGCCGCCGCGGAGACGCTCGTCCAGGAGTACCCGGGGATGTCCGTCCACGGCGTCATCGGCGACTTCGAGCGCCACCTCTCCCATCTACCGGAGCCCGCCGGCCCGCGGCTCGTGGCGTTCCTCGGCGGCACGCTGGGCAACTTCACGCCGGGCAGCCGGCGGCGCTTCCTGCGCGGCCTGCGCAACGTCCTCGGCGACGACGGCTACCTGCTGCTCGGCACCGATCTCGTCAAGGACCCGCACGTCATCGAGGCCGCCTACGACGACAGCGCCGGCGTCACCGCGCAGTTCAACCTCAACGTCCTGCATGTGCTCAACCGCGAGCTCGACGCGAACTTCGACGTCGACGCGTTCGAGCACGTCGCGTTCTTCGACCGCAAGCGCGAGTGGATCGAGATGCGCCTGCGCGCGACCGACTCACAGCATGTGCGCATCGGCAAGCTCGACCTCGACATCGAGTTCGCCGCGCGCGAGGAGTTGCGCACGGAGATCAGCGCGAAGTTCACGCCGGAGCGCCTGGCGGGCGACCTCAGCGCGGCCGGCCTCGAGCTCGTCGAGCTCTACACGGACCCGGACGACCTGTTCGCCGTCTCGCTGTCGCGGCGGGCCTGAGCCCGCCGCTTCAGCGGGGTCCAGCGGAGCCTGGCCGCATCAGACGAGCGCCTTGAGCCCGACGTGGACGTGGTCGTGGTGGTCGCCGCCGACGTTCGTCTTCCAGATGATCTGGACGCGCTGGCCGGCGTGGTTGATGTTGTAGAGCCCGCCCGCCTTCGCCTTGGCGGTGGCGTCGGCGCTCGCCAGGCCCGCCTCCATCAGCGCAGCGATCATGATCCGGTCACCCACGGGGCCGTCGTTCGTGCCGCCGTTGACGACCATGCCGAGATCGACGGCGTGCCCGCTGAAGTGGTCGGACACGTTGCCGTTCGCCGTGAACTGGTCGTGGTTGGTACCGCAGTTGATGTGGATCGTCCTGCCGAGGCGGTGCGCCATCCGCGCGATGTAGTCGAGCGTCGTCTTCGAGATCGGGTGACCCGGCTTGTTGGCGCCGGCCTCGATGACGACGCCGCCGACGTCGGCGAACTGCTTGCGCAGGTCCGCGCGGAAGTGCTTCGCCGCGTCTCCCATCGAGCGGGCGACCTCGTCGTCGCTGCGCTTGTCGGGGTTACGGATCTTGCTGCGCAGCTCCGGCCGGACGCCGTTCTTCATCGCGGTGTCCGGATCGATCCCGAGCCCGACGCAGACCTCGCGCACGGCGATCTGCGTCAGGGGGCCGTAGCAGCCGTCCGGGCTGATCTGCTTGTTGATGCTCCACGCGTCGAAGCGATCGGTGAGCGTGCACTGCAAGCGCGCGACGTCGTCACCCTCCATGAGGTTGGGCCTCGTGACGGTGAACGTGCGTGGCGTGGTGATCGTGGCCATGAGTCGGGTCTCCTCTGAGGTTGGGTGCGTCAATGGATGCGCAGGGCGTCCAGCGCGGGGCTTCCGCCCGGCAGGCGGTTGAGATCGACGCCGCCGGGGATCCCGGCGCAGCTGCCCTTGTCGGTGAACTGGTGGATCGAGAAGGACTCCTTCGCCCAGGCGTGGGGCACGCACGTCCGAGGGTCCTTGACGTAGGCGGCCAGCCACAGCCGGCAGCCGAGGTTGTCGGTCGGGTTGCCGACCTCGTCGCGCCAGAACGAGCCCGTGTAGATGATCGGCCTGATGCCGACGCGCGACTGGACCTCCTCGACGAAGCCACGCGCCCAGACCAGCGTCTGCTGCTGCGTCAGGTTGCCCGCGCGGCCGAACTTCTCGAAGTCGAGCACCGGACGCAGGTCGCCGGACTGCAGGCCGCCGGCCTGCTTGACGAAGCCGAGGAACTCGCGCACCTCGGCCTTCGGATCGCGGCCCCTCTGCGGGCACGCGAAGTGGTAGACCCCGCGCACGAGGCCGGCGTCGCGCATCGCCTTCCAGCGCACCTTGCCGAACTTCCTGTCCGGACAGTTCAGGCCCTCGGTGACCTTGTGGAACGCGAAGCTGTGGCCCGCCGAGCGGACCTGCGTCCAGTCGACCGTCGGCTGGTTGTTGGAGACGTCGATCCCCGTGAGCGTCGTCGCGGATGCGTTGCCGCCGGCGCCCGGGAACGCCTTGCCCTTGCGCTCGCCGGCGCGGGAGCGCTGGCCGTCGCTGCGGCTGCTGGGGTCGGCGATGACGCCCTGCACGCCGGCGCCGATCGTCCCGGCGCGGATCTCGGCGACCGTGGCGTCCATCGCCCCGAGGAACCAGGCGGCGAACGCCGACTGCTCGAGCGTCTCGGGGCCACAGGCGCCGTCGGCGTCGATCGGCCGGCTGCCGTGCGCGCGGAGACGGTCGTTCAGGTGGCCCTGGTGGATCCGGACGCGTTCACCCTTGTCGTTGCTGCGAATCGGTTCGAGCATCTGCCTCGCTCCCTCTCAGATCAAGTGCATGACTTGATCGAGAGGAGCGGGCAGGGGGTTCCCCTGATACGCCCCCGGCGCGGGCGGGGTCAGTCGGGGGCCGGCGCGTCCGCGACGCGCGCCTGCGCCGTCCAGCCGTCAAACGCGCACGGGCCGTTGGCGACGCCCGCCGCGACCATCCACTGCACCCAGGCGTTGATCGTCTCGAGTGACACGGCCGTGGGCTTCGTCACGCCCGCGACGACCCACTCCGCCTTGCGACCCTTGCCTTGGGAGCGTGCCTCGACGTCGTAGTCGGTCTCCTCGGCGAGGAAGCCGACGAGCTGCTGCGCGGCTGCCTCGTCGGGCGCCAGGAAGACGAACCCCAGCAGCAGCTCGGTGTCCTCGGTGATGCCCAGCGTCACGAGCTGGTTCCAGATCCCCGGGTTCGCGAGTAGCTGCACCTCGAGCAACTGCTCGTACCACTCGCGCTCGTCCTCGGCCATGGCGCGGGAATCTACCGCCTGTGCTTCGGCATCTTCTCGTTCTTGGAGCGGACGCGGCCCGGGTTCGTCTGCGGCACGACGAGCGGCTTCAGCTTGCGAAACAGCGTCTTGCTGCCGTCGGCGATCGTGATCGCGGAGTCCAACGGGCCGGTCATCTCGTCGTCGACGACGAGCAGGAGCTCACCCGCGTCGTACGCCTCGAACGCGATCTCGAGCATGACCGCGCCGTCGACGGCCTGGCCGACGCGCCTGCGTCCCGCCCAGCCGTTGAGCTCCGACGTGACCGCCGGCGGCGGTCCGACGAGCCCGCGGAACGAGCGGCCGCGGTCGAGCTCGGCGTTGTGCTGGTTGGTCTCGAACTCCACGCGCGCGCGGATGAAGTCGCGCACGGTCGCCGGCGCCGCCTCGAGCGGGACCTCGAGCTCGCCGAGCCACTCCCCGTCGCCCATCTCGTCGCGTACCTGGACCGTCAATTCCGGCATGTGTCGAAGCTCCTTGATCGCCTGCTTGCCTGAATGTTCCCGTGTTCCTACGCGCGGCGCGTCTTCATGGGACACAGATGCGCCAGATCCGCGCGCCGACGACGAACTTCGTGGATCGCGGGTGTTGCTCGGGTAGGGCCCAAGTACGCCCACCGAGGAGACCACGATGCCCGACAAGCCCACGCTCCACGTCTGCCACATCGCCCTGGGCGGCCCACCGTTTCACCCCTGTCGCCGCGCGCACGACGCGCTCGTCGCGGCCGGGATCGACCACGACCATCCCGTCTTCGCGAAGAACCGGCCGATGGGGCTGTTCACGAGCGGCACGCGACCCGAGCTCAAGGCCCTCAGCGGCCAGGAGAAGCTGCCGGTGCTCGAGCTGCCCGATGGCAGCACCGTCAGCGGCAGCTCGGCGATCGTCGCCTGGGCACAGGAGCACGCGACCGCGGCGTAGGCCAGCGGCGGTGCGCCGTTAGGCTGACGAGCCATGCGGATCGACGGCACAGGCGCGCTCGTCGTGGGCGGCGCCTCCGGGCTCGGCGAGGCGACGGCACGCGCGCTGCACGCGCGCGGCGCGCAGGTCGTGATCGCCGACCTCGACGCGGCGCGTGGAGCGGCGCTGGTCGCCGAGCTCGGTGACCGGGCGCGCTTCGTGGCGGCCGACGTCACCGACGCCTCGCGGCTCGCCGCCGCCGTCGACGCGGCCGCCGAGGCCGACGGTGGCCTGCGGATCTCGGTGCAGTGCGCCGGCGTCGGCCATGCCGAGCGGCTCGCCCGCAGCCGCGGCCCGCATCGCCTGGAGTCCTTCGAGCGCGTCATGGCGATCAACGTCATCGGCACGTTCAACGCCCTGCGCCTCGCGAGCATGGCGATGCTCGGCAACGAGCCCGGCGGCGAGGACGGCGAGCGCGGCGTCTGCATCAACACCGCCTCGATCGCGGCCTACGACGGGCAGATCGGGCAGGTCGCCTACGCCGCCTCCAAGGGCGCCGTCGCGGCGATGACCCTGCCCGCCGCGCGTGAGCTCGCGCAGTCGGCGATCCGGGTCTGCACGATCGCCCCCGGCCTCTTCGACACGCCGCTGCTGGCGGGCCTGCCGGCCGAGGCGCGCGAGCAGCTCGCGCAGTCGATGCCGTTTCCGCCGCGGCTCGGGCGCCCCGCCGAGTTCGCGCGGCTCGCCGTCGAGATCGTCGGCAACACGATGCTCAACGGCGAGGTCATCCGCCTCGACGGGGCGCTGCGCATGGCGCCGCGCTGAGGCCGACGCCGCGCGAGCCGCTGCTGCGCGCGCTCGACGGCGTCCCCGCCGAGCCGTAGCCTTTCGCGAACGATGCCGTTCGCAAGGGTCCAGAAGGGTCGCTTCACCGCCGCGCCGGACGACGACCTCGTCGTGTTCCTCATCGGGATGCGGATCAACAAGCCGTGGAAGGCGCACAAGTGGCTGCCGGTCTTCGTCGCGATGCCGCAGATGCTGCGCTGGCTCGACAGGCATCCGCAGGCCGGGCTGCTGCACTGGTCGCTCGGCTGGATGAACGGTCCGGCCGTCGTGCAGTACTGGCGCAGCTACGAGGACCTCAACCGCTTCGCCCGCGCCGGCGAGGAGCCGCACCTCCCGGCCTGGAAGCGCTTCAACAAGGCGGTGCGCGCGTCCGGCGACGTCGGCATCTGGCACGAGACGTACAAGATCCACGCCGGCGAGCAGGAGGCGATCTACGCCAACATGCCGGTCATCGGCCTCGCCGCTGCCACGCATCACGTTGCGGTCGGCTCGACGAGGCAGACGTCCGCCCAGCGCATCGGAGCGGCCGCGGACGACCCCGCCGTCGCGCCCTACGAGAACCCCTGAGGCGGCCCGGCCTCGCAGGCCGGCGCATGCGACATCGGCTTCTCGACGCGCCGCGCGCGTCGACCTGGCGATGACGCATCCATATCGTGCTCAGATTGGCGTCTCGCCGTACGACGCTCATCGACCTGGCAATGTCGCATGCGGTGCGCCGACGCGGGTCACGCCGCGGGTCCGCGGGCCATGTGGAGCAAGCCGTTGTCGCACGGGCGCCACCGCCGCGACGTAGGCTGGCGCACATGAGCGAAGAGCTGCCCGCGGCCGATCGTTCCTCGCTCGCGGCGGAGCACGGACCGGTGAACATGGCCGTCGGCGGGCTGCTGCTGTTCGAGGACGGCAACGGGATGCGCCACGACCAGGTGCTCGCCCGCGTCGGGGCGCGGCTGCACCTCGTGCCGCGCTACCGCCAGCGGCTGCAGTCGCCCGCGGCGGGCCTCACGAACCCGGTATGGGTCGACGACGACGACTTCGACCTCGGCTGGCACGTACGCCGTGCGGCGCTGCCGGTGCCGGGCGGCGACGCGGCGCTTGCCGAGCTCGTCGGCCAGGAGATGTCGCGGCGCCTGGACCGCTCGCGCCCGCTGTGGGAGCTGACCGTCGTCGAGGGCCTCGGCGACGGGCGCATCGCGCTGCTGGCGAAGATGCACCACGCGCTCGTCGACGGCGTCGCGGCGGTCGACATCGGCACGGTCCTGCTCGACCCGTCGCCCGAGGCGCTCGACATCCCGATGCCCGACGAGCCCTGGCAGCCCCGCGGGTATGACCGCCGGCGCCACCTCGCGCGGCTCGCCGCGACCCCCGTCGTGCGGGCGCAGAAGTTGCTGCTCGACAGCGCGGCGCGGGCCCTGTCGCCCGATCCGTGGCGCGCCGCCGGCGACCTGCGCAGCGCGGGTGAGCTGATCGCGCAGCTCGCCCGCACGCGGCCGTCCGCGCCGATGACGCCGCTGAACGCCGGCCTCGGCCCGAATCGGCGGTTCGCGTTCGTCACCGCCCCGCTGTCGGACCTCAAGGTCGCCGGCAAGGCGGTCGGGGGCACGGTCAACGACGCCCTGCTCGCGGCCGTCGCGGGCATGCTGCGCCACTACCTCGAGGCGGCCGGCGAGCCCGTCGACCGGCCGCTCGTCGCGCTCGTGCCGGTCAGCGTCCGCCGGCCGGGCGAGGCCGGCGGCAACCGCATCTCGACCGTGCTCGTCGACCTGCCCGTCGCCGAGAGCGACCCGGCCGCGCGGATCGCCGCGATCCACGCCACGATGGCCGAGCTCAAGGACTCCGCCGCCGTGCGCGCCGGCGCGCTGCTCGTCGGCGCGACGGGCTGGGCGCCCCCGCTGCTGTCCACGGCGCTCGCGCGCGGCATGGGCGAGGTGCGCGCGTTCAACCTCGTCGTCTCCAACGTGCCCGGCCCGCAGCAGCCGTTCTGGCTGAATGGCTGCCGCCTGCTCGCCGTCCACCCCGCCGTCCCGCTGAACCCCGCCACCCAGGGCCTGTCGGTGGGGATCATCAGCTACGACGGTCACGTGTGCTTCGGCCTGCTCGCCGATCGAGACCTCGATCCGGGCCTGGGCGTCGCCGCGGAGGGATTGGCGGCGGCGCTTGCGGAGTTGCGCCCGACCGCGGCGCCCTAGCCGGCCACCGTCGGCACTGTCAGCGTCGACGCACCGAGCGCGTACGTGTACTGCGACGGGCGGATGTCGCTTCGTCACGTCCGGCCCGTTTCAAGCAACCGAAGGGGAAGCACCGTGAAGAAGATCCTGATCTCCGTGATCGCGGTCGCCGGAGTGGTCGCTGTCATCAGCACCACATCGGCGACGGCTCAGACGCAGGCGTGCCCGCCCGGGCAGTCGGGCAACGTGCCCTATTGCCAGGTGATCCCGCCCCTGCCGGCGGGATGCGGCAAGTTCACCTCGAAGCTCTCACTTCTGCGCGGGACGTTCGACCGTGCACGTAGCACGATCTCGATCCTCGCGCCGATCACGAGGATCGCGTCGGGCAACATCGACATCTCGCTTCGCGCGGCCGGGCGCACGTCGACGTTCAGCGGGCCGATCGACAGCCAGAACGGTCGCATGCGCGTCATCCGGACGATCACCGGGGCGCAGGCACGTCTGGGCACAGGCATCCTGACGCTGACCTACAACGGCGATGCCGACACGCGGCCGCAGGTCGTTCGCCTGCGCGCGGCGAACAACAAGGCCCGGCTGGTCGTCAATCGGCCCGTCATCTCGCCCACGGGGCTGCTGACGGCGAGTGGCCTCGTCTCGAGCGCGGCGCGCGGCGTCGTGCGCGTGCAGATCGAGTTCGTCAAGCGCGCCGACGGCGAGACCGTCACGCTCGAATACCAGGCGCCGATCAGCAACGGCCGCTGGAGCCTCAGCGAGCAGTTGCCGGCGAGCCTGATCGCGCTGATCGCCACGCGCTGCGGGACGGTGCACTCCTACACGCTGTTCACCGGCTACCTCCCGCGCCGCATGCGCGGCGAGATGCGCGCGCTGCAGGTGCTGCCCGCGCTGTAGCGCGATGCCGGGCGCGGACCGCCTGCCGGCGGCAGGCGGTCCGCGCACCGGTCGGCGCTCCCGCTGATCGCGGGGACGCCACCGAGCCGTCCGGTTCAGGCGAGCCGCTCGACGAGCATCGCCTGGCCCATCCCGCCCGCGACGCACATCGACTCGATGCCGTAGCGGCCGTCCTTGGCGTCGAGGCCGTTGAGCAGCGTCGTCATGATCCGCGCGCCGGTCATCCCGAACGGGTGACCGAGCGCGATCGCACCGCCGAACGGGTTCAACTGCTCCTCGGTGATGCCGAGCTCGCGCATGCAGGGCACGATCTGGGCGGCGAACGCCTCGTTGATCTCGACGACGTCGATGTCCCCGATCGACAGGCCGGTCTGCTCGAGCAGCGCCCGGATCGCGGGGATCGGGCCGAGGCCCATGACCTCCGGGCGGATCGCCGCGACGGTCGACGCGATGATCCGCGCGCGCGGCTTGAGGCCGAGCGCGCCCGCGCGCACCTCGGACATGACGAGCACCGCGGCGGCGCCGTCGTTGAGCGGGCAGGCGTTGCCGGCCGTCACGGTGCCGTCCTCCCGGAAGACCGGCTTCAGCGCGGCCAGCTTCTCGATCGTCGTGCCCGGGCGCGGCCCGTCGTCCGAGACCAGCTCGCCGCCGTCGGGCAGCGCGACGGCGACGATCTCGGCGTCGAAGTGCCCCGAGGCCTGCGCGGCGACGGCGCGCGTCTGCGAGATCAGCGCCCACTCGTCCTGCGCCTCGCGCGTCACGTCGTACTGCGCCGCGACGTTCTCGGCCGTCATCCCCATCGGGATGTAGACGTCGTACAGCGATCCCTCCGACCCGTTCAGGAGCGGGTGCTTGGCGTCGTCGGCGATCGCCGCGCCGAGCCCGGCGCGCGAGACGGCCTCGACCCCGGCGGCGACGTACTGCTCGCCCTCGCCGGCGCGGATCGCGTGGAACGCCATCCGCAGCGTCTGCAGCGACGAGGCGCAGAAGCGGTTGACGGTGCAGGCCGGCACGCGCTCGTCGTAGCCGGCGAGCAGCACGGCGTTGCGACCGACGTTGTAGCCCTGCTCGCCGATCCCGGACGCCGATCCCATCATGACGTCGACGGTCTCGTCGAAGTCGACCCCGGGGTTGCGGTCGCGCAACGCGCGCAGGGGTGTCGCGGCGAGCTCGTCGGCGCGCACGCCGACCAATGAGCCCTTGAACGCGCGTCCGATGGGGGTGCGAACGGCGTCGACGATCACGGCTTCGGGCATGGGGACCTCCAGGTTGGTTGTGCCCCCGGCGGTCGCACTCCACGGAGGCTGTTTCACAGCGGCGTCGCACTCGCCGGAGCCAGCACCCATTGTGACACGACTGACTGGTCAGTCAGTCCACCGGCGCGAGCGCGTGCTGCGGCGCGATGCGCGGTGCCGCGGAACGGGCTGTGCGATCGTGTGTCCAATGGCCCAACCAAATGCGACGTGGGCGGTCGTCTCCGACGAGGCACAGCTGCGCGAGATCGTCGGCACGCCGATCCCGCGGGTCGCCGACAAGGTCCGCACGACCCTGCACGAGCTCGACCGCGCGTGGCTCGGCACCTCGCCGATGTGCCTGGTCGCCACGTCCGCCGCCGACGGCACCTGCGACGTCAGCCCGCGCGGTGACCCGCCGGGCTTCGTCGCACACGTCATCGACGATCGCACGATCGCGATCCCCGACCGCCCCGGCAACCGCCGCGTCGACGGCTTTCGCAACGTCCTCGAGAACCCGCAGGCAGGGCTGATCTTCCTGATCCCGGGTCGCGGTGACAGCCTGCGCATCAACGGCCGCGCCACGCTCGTACGCGACGCGCCGTTCTTCGACGAGATGGTCGTCGGCGGCAACCGGCCGCGCCTGGCGCTCGTCGTCGAGGTGGCCGAGGTCTTCTATCACTGCTCGAAGGCCTTCCTGCGCGCGGCGCTGTGGAAGCCGGAGACGTGGCAGCCGGGCGCCGTCAGCTCGCGGGCCGCGATCGCGCACGCGCTCGAGAGCACCGAGGAGACGCTGGCGGAGCTCGAGCAGTACTACGGGCCGAGCTACGCCGACAGGCTCTACCGCTGAGGCGACGCAGCCCAGACGCTGCCCAGGGTGCGTCCAATGGTCGGCTGAGCCGCCGCGTCTCGGCCCAGCCTCACGCCAGCTGCTTGCCGAGCAGTGCGGCGTGCGCCGCGACGTCGCGCGCGTACGCCGCGAAGTCCGAGGCGAACAGCGACTGCGGGCCGTCGCAGCGGGCGTGCTCGGGGTCGTCGTGCACCTCGACGATGATCCCGTCGGCGCCGACCGCGGCGGCGGCGCGCGACATCGGCTCGACGAGCCGCCGATCGCCCGCCGCGTGCGACGGATCGACGACGACCGGCAGATGCGTGTGCAGCTTCAGCCACGGCACCGCGCCGAGGTCGAGCGTGAAGCGCGTCGCGGTCTCGAACGTGCGGATCCCGCGCTCGCACAGGATGACCTCCTCGGTGCCCTCCTTGAGCACGTAGTCCGCCGCCATCAGCAGCTCCTCGAGTGACGACGACAGGCCGCGCTTCAACAGCACCGGCTTGCCGAGCCGGCCCGCGACCTCCAGCAGCGCGTAGTTCTGCATGTTGCGCGCGCCGATCTGGATGACGTCGGCGACGGCCTCGATCGCGTCGGCGTGCTCGGCATCGAGCAGCTCGGTGACGATCGGCAGGCCGGTCGCCGCGCGCGCCTCGGCGAGGATCTCGAGAGCGCCCGCGCCGAGTCCCTTGAACGCGAACGGCGACGTGCGCGGCTTGAACGCGCCGCCGCGCAGCATCGAGGCGCCGCCCGTACGGACCGCCTCGGCGACGGCCATCGTCTGCTCGCCGGACTCGACGGTGCAGGGGCCGGCGATCAGGCAGAACGTGGAGCCGCCGCCGACGGTGCGCCCGCAGATGTCGAAGCGGCTCGGCTCGTGGTGGCTGAGCTCGGACGACGCGAGCTTGTAGGGGCGCGAGATCGGGACGACGCGATCGACGCCGGCCATCCCCTCGAGGCCGAGCTCGAGGACGCCCTCGGGATCGCCGATCGCTCCGATCGCCGTCGTCAGCTCGCCCGGCATGACGACGACATGGACGCCGGTCCGCGCAAGCCGCGCGCGGACGGCCTCGACCTGCGCCTCGGCGGCACCGGGTTGCATGACGATCATCATCGGCCCGCCGATCGTACGCGCAGCGCACGGGGTATGGTCGGGCCAATGCGTCGCAACGTCGTCGTGGCAGCAGTCGTGGCCTCGCTCGCGCTGCCCGCGTCGGCGGCCGCGCAGGAGGGCTCGCCCGTCGCCGCCACGGGGCCGATCGTCGGCAGCTTCGGCGGCGGCGCGGTCGCCTCGCCGCCCGCCGCGGCGTTCTCCGCCGGCAACATGGTCATCGGCCTGCGCGCCGCAGGCGCGCCGCACATCCGCATCACCGCGACGATCGTCGCGGCGTGCGCGTCGGGGACGTTCGATGCGGTCGCGACGGTCGCGGGGGACGGCACGTTCAGCGCGACCGGCAGCTCGCGGCAGGCGAGCACGCGCGCGTCGTACGAGATCAGCGGGACGCTGACCGCGACGCCCTCGGGGACCGCCACGGCCCACTTCAAGCGCACCGTCGACGGCCGCACCCGCCGCTGCGGCGCGGAGGGCGTGCGTTGGGAGGCGCGGCGCCCGCTCGGCGGCTTCGGGGAGCCGGCCGCGCTCGCGCCGGGGACGCTGCTGCTCGGCACGGTCGCCCAGCGCGAGGGCGGCGCGAGGCGCGGGATCGCGCTACGGGTCTCCGGCGACGGCAAGGCCCTCAGCCGCGCGATCTACGGCGTGACGCTGCGCTGCTCGCACGACACGCGCTCGGTCACGTTCGACCTGCCCAGGGACGATCTCGCGATCGCCGCCAACGGCCGCGTCGGCGACCGTGAGAGCGGGCGGCGGCGAACGAGGACGACGATCCTCAGCTACACCGAACGCTTCGGCGCGACGCTCGGAAGCGGCGGAGCGGAGGGCTACTACTCCGTCAACGTGACCGTGCGCCGCCGCTCGACGGGCCGCCGGATCAGCCGCTGCCGTTCGGGCGTCGTGCGCTTCGTCGCCTCCGCCTGACGAGCCGCGCGCGGCCGAGCCGCCGGCGTCGCTACAGGCCGAGGTCGCGGACGCCGAGCTCGTCGGCGCCGAGGTGGTGCGCGAGCTCGTGGCGGACGGTGCGCGTGACCTCGTGGCGCAGGACGTCGGGGTCGTGGCCGAAGTCGCGCCGCAGCGTGTCGCGGTAGATGATGATCCGGTCGGGGACGTCATCGCGGGCGACGCCGTCGCCGTGGTAGAGGCCGTAGGCGCGGGCCTTGCGCCCGCCGTCGGAGATGACGACCGCGACGTTGTGCTCGAGCGCCCGCTGGAGGATGTCGGGCAGCTCGTCCATCGCCTCGCGAACGAGCTCGGCGAAGTCCCGGTCGTCGAAGGGATCGAGCTCCATGAACTCGCCCTCGGTCGGCTCGGCGGCGACGCCGTCGCGCGCCAGGCGCTCGGACTCCTCGACGAGACGCTCGAACTCGGCCTCGGTCTCGGGCTCCGTCCAGCCCGCCATCCGCAGGCCCACGGCCAGCATCCCGATCCCGACGGCGAGGATGACGAGCACGGCCAGCGTGCCGCCCGAGAGCATGTGCAGCGGCGCGGAGAAGCGCAGGTCGCCCGACAGAGCGATCAGGGCGAGCCACAGGCCGAGCGCGAGGCCCGCCGCCACGAGGACCCGCTTGACGGTGGGTGCCCGCAGCACGACCGGCCTACCGCATCGAGCGGGCGATGACCACCCGCTGGATCTCGTTCGTACCCTCGTAGATCTGCGTGATCTTCGCGTCGCGCATCATCCGCTCGACGGGGTACTCGTTGACGTAGCCGTAGCCGCCGAGGACCTGGATCGCCTCGAGCGTCACGAACATCGCGTTGTCCGAGGCGAACAGCTTCGCCATCGACGAGTACTTGCCGAGGTCGGGCTCGTTGCGGTCGGCCTTCGCGCAGGCCTTGTAGAGCAGCTCGCGGGCCGCGGCCGTGCGGGTCTCCATGTCGGCGAGCTTGAACTGGATGCCCTGGAGGGCGTTGATCGGCTTGCCGAACGCGATCCGCTCGCGCGCGTACTGCGCGGCGTAGTCCGTCGCGCCCTGGGCGATGCCGACGGCCTGCGCGGCGGCGCCCAGGCGCGTGCGCTCGAGCGTGGCGAGCGCGACCGACAGGCCCTTGCCCTCGACGCCGATCAGGTTGCAGGCCGGCACGCGCACGTCGGTGAACGACGGCGAGCCGGTCGGCGAGCCCTTGATGCCGAGCTTGTGCTCGAGCTTGCCGGGATCGAAGCCCTCGCGATCGGCCTCGACGACGAAGCAGGAGGAGCGGTTGCTCTCGCGGTCGGTCTTCGCGAAGACGACGTAGAAGTCTGCGACGCCGGCGTTCGTGATCCAGTTCTTCTGCCCGTTGATGACCCACTCGTCACCGGCTTCGCTGCGCACGGCCGTCGTTCGCAGCGACGCGGGGTCCGATCCGGCCTCGGGCTCGGACAGCGCGAACGCGGGCGACCACTCGCCGGTCGCGCAGCGCGGCAGCCACCGCTGCTTCTGCTCCTCGGTGCCGAAGAGCTGGATCGGCAGCGTGCCGAGCTCCTGGACCATGAGGATCAGGGCCGACGAGGCGCAGGCCTTCGCGATCTCCTCGACGGCCATCTGCAGCATGAGCGTGCCGGTGCCCGTGCCGCCGTAGGCCTCGTCGAACGGCAGGCCGAGGATGTCGTGCTCGGCGAGCAGCTCGCGCACGTCGCGCGGGTACTCGGCGTCGCGATCGATGTCGCCGGCGCGCGGGGCGATCCGCTCCTGCGCGAGCCGGCGGATCATGTCGCGCAGGTCCGTGAGCTCCTCGGGGATGCCGTACACGTCGGTCGTCATCGAGGACACCTCGTCATCGTACCGTCGGCCACCTTGGGCTTACGGAACGCGCGACGCGGGAACGATGGACCTCATGGGACTAGGTACATCGATCTTCCTCATCGCTCTGGGCGCGATCCTCAAGTTCGCGGTCACTGCCACCGTCTCCGGCATCTCGCTGGCGACGGTCGGCGTCATCCTCATGGTCGTCGGCATCGCCGGCCTGCTGCTCTCGCTGCTCTTCATGGCGCAGGCGAGCCGGGGCACGGTCGTCTCGGAGCGCGTCGTCGAGCGCGATCCGTACGTCGACCCGCGCGTCTGACGCATGCTCAGATGACCGTCGTGTCCGCCGGGTCGGCGGCCGGCGCGTCGGGCGCGGAGCGCGGCGCGTCGGGATCGTCGGGCAGGCGGTACCACTCGGCGATCTTGCCGTCGCGCACGAGAATCGCGGTACGCGCGCTGTGCCCGGTGCCCGTGCCGCAGTCGGCGCCCTTGCGACTGGTCAGGCGCACGGTCGCGATCGTGAAGCCGCCCTTGGCCCCGCCCGTCGAGGTGACGATCGAACCGCAGGACAGCGCGTCGTTGAAGATCCGCACGTCCGAGCGGCTGGAGAGCGTCAGCACCGGCGAGCCGTTCTGGACCTTCGCCGGGACCGCCCACGCGGCGCTCGCGGCGGCGACATCGCCCCTGCGCAGCGCGTCGGACCACGCGCGGATGACCTTCACGCGCTGCGGATCCGCCGTGGAGGTGGGCTTGGACGGCACATCGGCGGGCAGCTCCAACGGGCTGCTCGCGCCGCCCTGGCGGTCCGGCGCGGCGCCCGGCGTCGTGGCCTGAGAACCCGCCGTCGCCGCCGTGTCCGAGGAGCCGCCGCAGGCGGACAGCACGACGGCACAGGCGACCATCGTCATCAGCGCGCGCGGGAGCATGGCGACAAGGATCCCACGCGCGGGTCGTGGGCTTCGCTGCGCCACGCCCGAGAGCGACCCCGCGCGCGCCGGCTTGCCAGCGGCCTGACGCCAGATCGCGGCCCTCGTTTCGCGCAGGATTCTGGGGGTACCCACGAAGAGGCTTCTATCTACCCCCCGGAAAGGGCACGCTCATATCGACGCTCGACACCTCACTCGACTTCGCGCTTCATCTCCCGCCGGCCCACGCCGCCGGCGGTCTCGACCAGGACGAGGAGTGGTGTGAGATCACCGTCGAAGGCGAGCGGCGACGCATCCGCCTGCACGACTACGCCGAGATCTTCAACGTGCCGGGCCTCTACGAGCAGCTCTTCACCGACCGCCTGGCGTGCAACTCGCCGCGCGTCGTCGGCGACCTGCTGCGTGAGCAGCTGACCGAGGAGGGCGTCGATCCCGCGACGCTCAAGGTGCTGGACTTCGGCGCCGGCAACGGCCTCGTCGGCGAGCAGCTCGACGATCTCGGCGCCGGCTCGATCGTCGGCGTCGACCTGCTCGAGGAGGCGCGCGACGCGGCGCTGCGCGACCGCCCCGGCGTCTACGACGACTACCTCGCGCTCGATCTCACGGCGATGACGGCCCGCGAGCGCGCGGCGCTCGCGGCCCACGACTTCAACGCCCTGAGCTGCGTCGCCGCGCTCGGCTTCGGCGACGTCCCGCCCGTCGCGTTCGCCGAGGCGCTGAACGTGGTCAGCGACGACGGCTGGATCGCGTTCAACGTCCGCGACCGCTTCTTCGAGGAGCAGGATCCGAGCGGCTTCGGCGGCTTCCTGCGCCGGCTGTTTCGCGACGGGCGTGCTCGAGGAGCGCGCTCGCGTGCGCTACACGCACCGCGTCTCCGTCGACGGCGAGTCGCTGCACTACCTCGCGGTCATCGCGCGCAAGCGCGGCGACGTGCCGATGGAGCTGGGCGATCGACGCCTGACGGCGTTCAGGCGGGCTGTGCCTCCGTCGGCAGCCCGCCGCTCGCGCCGGAGGCGACGAGCGCGCCGGCGAACGTGCCGAGCAGCATGCCGTGCAGCTCCTCGCGGCTGAGGTCGTCGTGGGCGATCCAGTCGAGGATCGCACCGTCGAGGAACCCCAGCCAGCCGTGCACCGCCGCACGCGTCGCCGGCCGCTGGCCGTCCGGGCCGAGGCCGTTGAGGATCCGCGTCGCCGTCGTCGAGCGGACCTCGGCCATGATCTCGCGCACCTCGCTCGCGCCGGCGCTCTCCAGCAGGGTCGCGTAGGCCGCGGGGCGCTCCTGCACCCAGCGCAGGAAGGCGTCGAGCGTCGTCGCGAGCTGCTCCGCCGGGGGGCGCCCCGGATCGGGCTCCGTGCGCAGGCGCAGCTCCTCGGCGCCCTCGGCGAGCGTCGCCTCGAACAGCCGCCGCTTGCTCGGGAAATAGTGGTACAGCAGCGCCTTGGAGATGTTCGCCTCGCGTGCGAGCTGCGACATCGACAGGCCCTCGTAGCCGTGCTGGGCGAAGAGCTCCGTCGCGCGCGAGAGCAGCAGCTCGCGGCGCTCGTCGCGCTGCAGGCGGCGGTAGGCGGGGTCGGCCATGCATCGAAGTCTAGCGGCCCTCTTGACCGCCGGTCGACAAGCGGCTACCGTGCTTGTTGACCGATGGTTGACAAAGGATTGGTGACTGCGATGGGCCGCATCAGCGAGACGCGCGTGCTGACACTCGAACGCCAGACGGTGAACCTCAACGAGCGCCTGAAGTCGCTCGAGGCGCAGTTCGTCGCGGCACCGTTCGCCCCGCCCGAGCCCGCGCCCGATCCCGCGCCCGCCGTGGTCGCGAACCCACTCGTCGCGCCCGCACCCGAGGCTCCGTCCGCGGCGGTTGCGACAGCGCCGTCGCCCGCATGGCCTCCCCCCTCCCCGGCGCGCATGCCCGCGCCGTCCGCCGGCGGATCCGCTCCGGCGGCCCCCAGGCCGGTCACGCCCCGCCCCGGCTTCGACCTCGAGGACCTCCTCGGCGGGCGGGTGCTGGCCTGGACCGGCGGCGTCGCGTTCGTCGCGGGCATCGCCTTCCTGCTCGCGATCGCCGTGTCCCGTGGCTGGATCGGCCCGAGCGAGCGCACGCTGCTCGCCGGGACGCTGTCGCTGGGCATGATCGGCGCCGGGATCTGGCTCTACGAGCACCGTCGGCGCACCGACGCCGCGCTCGCCGCGCTGGCGGCCGGCATCGCCGGACTGTTCACCACCGTCGCCGTCGGCGGACCGGTCTACGGCGTCCTCCCGGTCCCCGCCGCGCTGGGCCTCGCCCTCGCCACCGGCGCGCTCGCGACGGCCTACGCCGTGCGCTGGCAGTCGCGCGGCATCGGCGCGCTGGGGATCGTCGGCGCGCTGCTGGCGCCGGTGCTCGCCGGTGCGCCGTCGACGGGCACGACCCTCACGTTGCTGTGGATCGCGGCCGCCTCGGGCGCCGCCGTGCTCGTCTCGCAGCGCTGGAACTGGCTCGCGCTCGCGGTCTTCGCCGTCGCCCTGGCGCAGTGGGCGCACTGGCTGTCCGGCAGCGACCCGTCGACCGCCGGCATCCTGCTCGCGCTGTGCGCATTCGGCGCCGTCAACGTCGCCGCCGCGATCGGCTTCGAGCTGCGCGTCCCGGCCGCCAAGCTGCGGCCCGCGTCGGCGATGCTGCTGACCCTCAACGCGATGACGCTGGCGCTCGCCGGCTGGTTCGCGCTCGACGCGGCGGGCGCGACCGGCGTCGGCCGCGCGTGGCTCGGCGCGCTCGCCGCCGCACACATCGCCGTCGGCCTCACGACGCGCGCGACGCGCATCAACCGCGATGTCCGGCTGCTGGCGCTCGTGCTCGGCGTCGTGCTCGCCGACGTCACCGCGGGGCTCACCCTGGAGGGCGTGGTGCTGGCCGGCGCATTCGCCGTCACGACCGCGGGCTTCGGCCTCCTGACGCGCCGCGTCCTGGCCGCCGGCGACGAGGATGGCGCCGGCCGCGACGCCGCCCTGCTCGGCGTCGGCCTCGGCGGCCACCTGCTGCTGACCTGCATCCAGACGCTGACCCAGGCGCCGCCCCAGGCCGTGCTCGACGGCGACGCGATCGCGTGGGGCGGCTACGCGGCGATCGCCGTGACGACCTGCGCCGCGTTCGTCGCCGGCCGCTTCGTCGACGAGGTGCGCCGCGAGTGGCGGGTCACGCTCGACGCGATGGCGATGACCGGCGCGGCGTATCTGACGACGGTCGCGCTCGACGGCGCCCTGCTGGCGGCGACGTTCGCCGCCGAGGCGGTCGTGCTCGGCTTCGTCGCGAAGCGCACGCGCGATCCCGTGGCTGCCTGGGGTGGCGGGGCCTACCTCGCGCTCGCGCTCGGCTACGGCCTGTTCGTGCAGGCCACGCCCGACGCGCTCGTCAGCGGCCTGCGCGACGTGGCCGGCGGCGCGCTCGTGCTCGGCGCCGGCACCGCGGCCGCGCTGTGCGGGGCATGGCTGCTCGCGCACACCACGCTCTCGGGCACGGCCTCGGACGCGGACCGCGAGCTGCACGAGGCCGCCCGCGCGACGCTCGCCGCGACCGGCGCGATCACGCTGCTGTACCTCGCCTCGACGACGCTCGTGACGGCGTTTGCGCCGAGCGACGTCGCCGAGGTCGCGGGCGAACTCGGCCCGCGTCAGCTGGGCCAGCTGCTGCTGAGCGGGCTGTGGACGTCGACCGGCGTCACCGCGCTCGTCGTCGGCCTGCGCCGGGACGTGCGCGCGCTGCGTCTCGGCGCCCTCGCGCTGCTGCTGGTCACGGTCGGCAAGGTCTTCCTCTACGACCTCGCGACCCTGACGTCGCTGTACCGCGTGGGCTCGTTCATCGGGCTCGGCCTGCTGCTGCTGCTGGCCGCGGGCGTCTGGCAGCGGATGCGCCCGCGCCCGCTCGCCGACCTGCGGGAGGCCCCACCGGCGGTCAGATAAGGTCGACGCATGGCTTCCATCTTCGAATCCGACGACATCGAGGTCTCGACCGCGCAGACCGCGAAGGCCCTCGCCGACGGCGCCATCCAGCTCATCGACGTGCGCGAGCAGGACGAGTGGGACGAGGGCCGCATCCCGGGCGCGGTGCTCATCCCGCTCGGGGAGCTCACGGGCAACGTGAGCAAGATCGACAAGGGCACGCCGGTGGTCTTCCAGTGCAAGTCCGGCGGGCGCTCGTTGATGGCCGCCCAGGCGTTCCGGGCCTCGGGCTTCGACGCCTACTCGATGGCCGGCGGGCTCATGGACTGGGACAACCAGCGCCGGCCGATGGAGCCCGAGAACGGCACGGTCGCCTGACGGTGGCGTCGATCTTCGACGCGGACGAGATCGAGGTCTCGCCCGAGCAGGCCGCCGAGAGGCTGGCCGGCGGCAGCTGGCACACGCCTTCCGAGCGGCCGGCTATGACGCCTACTCGATGGTCGGCGGGATCGCGCGCTGGGACGAGGAGGGTCGGGCGATGGTTCCCGCGGGCGCCACCGTCGCCGACCACTGACCGGGCCTCAGATCTCGAGCCGCTGATCCTCGAGGTCGAGCTCGCGCTCGAGCCGGCGCATGACCTCGGCGGAGATCGTGCCCTGCGCGCGCAGCCGCACGAGCTCGGCGCGCTGCGCCTCGAGCACCTCGCGGACGAGGGTCCGGTAGGCGGCGGAGCGGTCCTCGTAGCCGTCGTCCTCGGCCTTGCCGGCGCGCGCGGCCAGGCGTCGCTTCGATCTCGTCCATCGCGCAAGGCATGCGCGATGCGGGGGTGGTCCGCGAGCGCCGGACGCGCTAGCGGGCGGTCGCGCGATCGGCGCGGCCGAGTTCGCTCCCGCGCACGCATGCTGAAGTGCCAGGTCGACGTGCGTCACGTGGCGAGATGCCAATCTGAGCGCGATATAGATGCCGAACTGCCAGGTCGACGCGACGGCCTCGTCGAGATGGCACTGTCGCATGCGAGCGCCACGAGCGCGGTGCTCGCGTACTTCCGGCGCCGCGTGCCAACGAGCGAGGCCGCCGCGGGTCTCGCGGCCGAGACGCGCGGCGTCGAACGGGCATGGGCTGAAGGCCCTCAGCTTCCTCGACGCCGACGGGCGCGCCGTCGACCCTCGTTAGCCTGGAGGGCATGAGCATCGCCGCCGAGCCGCTGTTCGCGTTTGACAACTCCTACGTCCGTGACCTCGAGGGCCTCTATACGTCCTGGACGGCCGAGCCGGCGCCCGAGCCCCGGCTGCTGGCGCTCAACGAGGAGCTGGCCGCCGAGCTCGGCGTCGATCCCGCCGCGCTGCGAACGCCGCACGGGGTCGACGTCCTGGTAGGCAAGACGACGCTCGACGGGGCGACGCCGGTCGCGCAGGCCTACGCCGGCCATCAGTTCGGGAGCTACTCGCCGCGCCTGGGCGACGGCCGCGCGCTGCTGCTCGGCGAGCTGCTCGACGTCCACGGGCGCCGTCGCGACCTGCACCTCAAGGGCTCGGGCCGCACCCCGTACGCGCGCGGCGGGGACGGCAAGGCGGCCGTCGGCCCGATGCTGCGCGAGTACGTCATCGGCGAGGCGATGCACGCGCTCGGCATCCCGACGACCCGCGCGCTCGCGGTCCTCGCGACCGGCGAGGACGTCGTGCGCGAGACGATGGCGCCCGGGGCGGTGCTCGTCCGCGTCGCGGCGAGCCACATCCGCGTCGGGACGTTCCAGTACGCGGCCGCAAAGGGCGACCCGGAGCTCGTGCGGCGACTCGCCGACCACGCGATCGCGCGCCACCACCCCGGCGCGCTCGAGGCCGACAACCCGTACCTCGCGTTCTTTGAGGCCGTCGCCGACGCGCAGGCATCCCTGATCGCCCGCTGGATGGCCGTCGGGTTCATCCATGGCGTCATGAACACCGACAACATGGCGATCTCGGGCGAGACGATCGACTACGGCCCGTGCGCGTTCATGGACGCCTACGATCCCGCGACCGTGTTCAGCTCGATCGATCACGGCGGCCGCTACGCCTACGCCAACCAGCCGGCGATCGCGCAGTGGAACCTCGCGCGGCTGGGCGAGGCGCTGCTGCCCCTGATCGACGCCGACACGGACGCCGCGATCACGGCGGCCGGAGGCGTGCTCGAGTCCTTCGCTGGCCGCTACCGGCGCTACTGGAACCGGGCCATCCACGCGAAGCTCGGCCTCGCCGACGATCAGCCGGACGACGGCGCGCTGGTCGACGACCTGCTGGCGTTGCTGCGGGCCGACACGGTCGACTTCACGTCGTGCTTTCGCGCCCTGTCCTCGACGGCGCGCGGCGACGCGCAGCCCGCGCGATCGCTGTTCGGCGACCGGTCGGGCTTCGACGCGTGGTCCGAGCGCTGGCTGTCGCGACTCCCCTCCGCGCCCGCTCGACGGCAGGCGATCGCGGACGCGATGGACCGCGTGAACCCGATCTACGTCCCGCGCAACCACCTTGTCGAGAACGCGCTGACGGCAGCGACCGCCGGTGACCTCGAGCCGTTCGCGCGGCTGATCGAGGTGCTCGCCCGGCCGTTCGACGAGCGACCCGGCCTGGAGGCGTACACCGGACCGGCACCGTCCGGCTTCGGCGAGTACCGGACGTTCTGCGGCACGTAGCCGCGAACAGATCGACCCTGACGTCCCCTACCCGTCTCGCGCGCCGGTGCCGGTGGGAGCGTGCCTCGACCATGAGCTCGGTGTCGGCCGCCATCTGGGCCTCGGTGCGCTCATCGCCCGGCCTGCCGCGCGAGCTCGCGCGCCGCGCCACCACCGAACGTCCGGCGACGGCGCGAGGCGCGATGCCTCGCGTCAGAGCTTGGTGACCTGGACCGCCTTCGGTCCCTTGTCGCCCTGCTCCTCCTCGTAGGAGACGCGCGCGCCCTCGGCGAGCGAGCGATACCCCTCCGCGTCGATCCCGGTGTGATGGACGAACAGGTCGCGGCTGCCCTCGTCGGGCGTGATGAAGCCGAATCCCTTGTCGTCGCTGAACCACTTCACGACACCAGTGGCCATGAGCCGTCCTCCCCTGATCTTTCGTGCTGCGTCGCGGAGTAGGGAGGACCCAGATCAGCCACGCCCGCACTGCTTGCGCCCGGTCGCCCCGGACCGTTACGGCGCGGAAAATACCACGGCGAAACGCGTGCCGGGGTCACGAACTTCCTAAGCTGCCGCAACGGGTTTCACAGCGAGAGGAGAGCGACCATGGCAGAGGACGAAGTGCAGGACGTCGTCACGGGAGAGGGCTACGCCGTCGGCAACATCGCGGCGCTCGGCCACGGCGGTGGATTTCGCAAGATCCGCCCGGCGCTGGACGTCAAGTCGCTGGGCATCAACGCGATCGTCATGCCGGAGGAGTTCGCCGGCCGGCGCCATTACCACTACGAGCAGGAGGAGACGTACTTCATCCACCAGGGCGTCGCCGAGCTCGAGTTCGGGGACGGCTCGGTGCACCGGCTCGGGCCGGGCGGCATCGCGCGCATGGACCCGGCCACCGTGCGCCGGATCCGCAACGTCGGCGAGGGCGACCTGATCTACGTCGCGGTCGGCGCCAAGGACGGCTACATCGACGGCGACGGGCACCTGCTCCCGTCCGAGGAGACCTGACCGCGGCGTGCCGCGGAGGCCGGCAGCCCCGGCCGGCGGCGCGCGAGGCGCGCACCGCCCGGTCACGAACCGGCGCGGCCCGGCCGCCGCACGGGCGACCGGGCCTCGCCGTCAGGCTCAGAGCCCGAGGATCGCGCCCACCAGGTTGCCCTTGAACGGCTTCGTCCCGTTGACGAGCTGCACGCACTGCGAACCGCGTGAGCGCGCGCGTAGGCGAGCTCGCGCGACAGGTCGCCGACGCCGTTGGACAGCGGCAGCGGCAGCACGGTGAGCGTGCTGAGCACGCCGATCGCCTGCCCGCTCGCGTTCATGAAGCCGCTGCCCGAGTCACCGGGGATGCCGGGAGTCACCGTGTAGACCGTGCGGCTCCAGCCGCCGCCGTCGATCTGCACGACGAGCCCCTGCTTCGGGCTCAGCTGCGTGATGCCCTGGCGCAGCGACGAGTTGCCGTACGAGAAGACGTGCCGACCACCGCCGCGCTGCCGACGCCCGTCGGCCCGCCGAAGCCGGGCACGCTCGGATCGACCTTGCCGACGTCGTCCGCATCGAGCTTGACGAGCGCGAAGTCGTTGTACGCGCACGTGTTGGCGTCCGTCTCGCCCGCGGCCTGCATCGCCGATCCACGAGTTGTAGACGAGCGTCCCCGGCTTGCTCGCGCCGGTGACCGTGACCGCGGTTCCGATCGGCAGCGAGGCCGCGTCACAGCCGTTCGTCTCGGTCGCCGCGCCCGTGCCGGAGCAGTGCGCCGCCTGGCCGATGTAGGTGCTGGTCGCGTCTTTGAAGATGAAGTTCGCGGTGCACTGCGCGCCTGCGGTGAACGTCTGCACGCCCGGGTGGACGGGTCCCGTCGGCGCCGCCCGCGCGGCCGAAGCTCCCATCGACGCGATCCCTGCTGCCAGCACTGCGACACATGCCCCGACGGTCCGTCGCCTCATAACGTGATGCCTCCATGTGAGCGTTCCCTGTCACGTGCTTCCGCCGATCGCATCCGGCGACCCGACGCACGCCTCCCGCCGGTACCCCGGCGCGATGCGGCCCAATCGCATCCATGCGAAGGCCGCAGACCCTGTGCGATCAAATGCTACGTGACTGATCAATAGACAACGACGGTTCAAGCGCCGCATCGTCCAGGCCTGGCGCACGCCCGCGCCGACCGCGATCTGCGGGTTTGTCGCCGCCCGACGCGCGGTACCCGAAGCCGATGACAACTTCCCAAGACAAGATCGTGCAGTACCTCGGCGAAACACGGGCGATGGAGCTCGGCCTCGTCCGCGAGCTGCGGGCGCAGATCGCCCTGAGCCCCCGCGGCAGCTACCGGACGCTGCTCGAGCAGCACCTGCGCGAGACGCGCGGCCACGCGGACCGCGTGGGCGGGCGCGCTCGACGAGCTCGGCCACAGCAGCAACCCGCTCCACATGATCGGCGACTTGGCGCAGTCCGTTATCGGCCAGGTCATCGCCATCGGCAGGGCGCCGCTGGCGCTCATGCGCGGGTCGGGCGGCGAGGAGAAGCTGCTGAAGAACGCGAAGGACTCGTGCGCGGCGGAGGCGCTGGAGATCGCGACGTACATCGCGATCGAGCGGCTCGCGCGCGCGGTCGACGACGACCGCACGGCGCAGCTCGCCGCCTCGATCCGCGAGGACGAGGAGCGCATGCTCGAGCGCCTGCGCGAGGAGCTGCCGAAGCTCGCCGACGCGGTCGTGCGTGCCGAGATCTACGGCGATCCCTCCTACGACCTCGGCACGATCGGGCGCCGTCGACGCGGCCCGGAGATGAGCGACAAGGTCAAGAAGACCGCGCACCGAAGCCGGCGACGGCGCGCGGCGCGCATCGCGCCAGGCGCGCAAGGTGCCGGGCGTCGCCCGCGCCGAGGGCGAGATCAAGGGCGCGTGGCGTCCGCGGCAGGATCTGCCGATCTCCGGGTACGACGACCGCACCGCCGAGGAGATCGTCGCGAAGCTGTCGGACCTCTCGCAGATCGACATCGCGAAGATCGACGGCTACGAGCGCCGCCACCAGAACCGCACGACGGTGCTCGACAGGGTCGCCTCGCTGCGCGGCTGACGAGCCGTGGCCCGGATACGACGAGCTGACGGTCGGCGAGATCGACGAGGCGCTGCGCGCCGCCGACGACGAGCTCGTCACCGAGAAGGTGCGCGCGTACGAGCGCGCGCACAAGAGTCGCGCGAGCGTGCTGCAGCGCGACCGAGCGCAAGACGGCCACGGCCTGACGGCGGCGGCTCAGCCGCGCGCCCGGCGTGCGAGCGCGAGCACGATCGCGCCCGCGCTCCAGCCGGCGCCGCCGAGCACGAGCGCGTCCGCGAGCCGGCGCCGGCCGAGGCCCGCGGCGACGAGGCCCGCGGCCCGCACGGGCGTCGTCACCCGGGCCGCGTGCAGCACGCGCGGATCGGGCGCGCTCGCCGAGCGCAACCAGACGACCAGGCGTAGCCGAAGCCGACCGCGAGCCGCACGAGCTCACCGTGGCCCGCACGCGTGCCGAGCCAGCCCTGACGCAGCGCGCCGCGCAGCGCGGCCGCGGCGAACATCGCGTCGGCCAGCCCCTCGAGGTCGCGCCCGATCCGCGTCGGCTCGCATGCCCGCGCGAAGCGACCGTCGAGCCCGTCGCTGACGAAGGCCAGCGCGCACATCCACGGCGCCGGCTCGTCGGCCGCGGCGGGAACGAGCCACACCCTCGCAAGCGTGCAGGCGTCGGCCGGACCGAGGTTGCGCGGGCGGCCGTCCTCGGTCTCGACCATGCCGATGTGCCAGTCGAGCATGAGCCACGTCAGCGACCACCAGGCCGCGAAGGACCCGAGCCGGCGGCGAAACGGCTGCCGGCCGGCGAGCGCGAGCGCGCCCCACGCGGCCGCGCCGATCGCGACCCAGCGGCGCATGCGGCGCGCCGTGTCGGGACGCGCGCGGCGCTCGGCGTTCGTGCGCCGCTGGCTCGCGACGAGAAATCGACCGACCGCGGGCGGGGCGAAGCGAGCGTCGAGCAGCAGCTCGAGCTGTTCGCGCGCCCACAGCTCGCCGGTCGTGGGCGGCGGGTCGGGCGACCCGCCGCGCGTAGGGATCTCGGTCAGCTCCCGGGGCGCTTCGTCAGCGGGTCGATCGCGCCGAGCTCGGTGTACGGCAGCGGCGTGAACGGCTGGCCGGGCGTGCCGCCGATCGCGACGGCGCGCAGGCCCTCGTCGCCGACCTGGATCGTGCGCTTGGTCTTCGGCCCGATCCGGACCATGATGCCCGGCTCGAGGTCGACGTGCTCGACACCCTCGCTGAGGACCAGCCGGCCGAAGCCCGCGATGCAGATCAGCACCTCCTCCTGGCCGCTCGGATGGTTGTGCTCGGGGTAGTGCACCGAATGCGGGGGGATGTCGACGATCGACAGGCCGAACGCGGTGACGCCGAGCGCGGCGCGCGCCTTCAGGAAGAGCCCGTTGTAGAAGCCCTCCAACTCGTCGATCTTGGCAACCGTGTAATCGGCTAGGGCCATCGTTGGTGCTCTCCTTGTTCGATCAGGGATTCGAAGACGTCGTCGACCTGCTGCCAGCCGGTGCGCAGCAGGAATTGGCTGTTGCGCCCGTACGACTTGGCGCCGAGGATGAAGAAGGCGGGTTCGGGGTTGCGCAGCGTGTCCGGCCCGTGCGAGGCGACCGCGAGACAGTCTGCCCCGGCCTCGCCGAGCAGGGCCGCCGCGAGGTTCATCGGCCCCGAGGTCGCGTAGCACTCGTGGACCTGTAGCTGGCGGTAGAGCCGGTGGTCGCCGACGCCGCCGTTGAGCGCGAGGATGTGGTCGACCTCGATCTCGTCGGACCCGCCGTTTCGCAGCGTCACGGCGATCCGCCCGTCGCGCCCGCGCAACGCCTCGGTGACGCAGCCGGGCTGCACGCTGACGTGCTCGGACGCGCCGCCGGCGAGCTCGGCCGCGGTCGCGTTCAGCGACGCGCGCTCGGGCAGCGGGTCGTCCCGCACCGCGCCCCAGTCGGGCACCGCGCGGCGCACGGCCCACACGACGCGCGTGTCCGGCGCGTCGCGAGCGAACGTCGCGAGCGCGCGCGCCGCGGTCTGCGCGGAGTGACCGGAGCCGGTCAGCAGGATCGTGCGGCCGGCCCACAGTTGCGGGTGGGCGGCGAACTGCGGCACGGTGCGGTCGATGCGATCCTCGAAGGCACGCTCGTTGACCGCGTCGATGCCGCCGTCGCCGAGCCGGTTGGGGTTGCCGTACGTGCCCGTGGCGTCGATGACGACGTCGGCGTGGACGATCTCCTCGCGGCCGTCGGGACGCGCGACGAGCAGGCGAAACGGCCGTCCGGCACGCCGCGCGTCGCCGATCGCCTCATGCTTGAGCAGCCCCTCGCGGCCGATCGCGAGCACGCGCGTGTCCAGGCAGATGCGCCCGGCGAGCTGGGGCAGTTCGGCCGCCGGCTCGAGCAGCTCGTCGGCGAGCTCGTCGCCGCTGGGCAGGGCCGCGGTCTGCGGCGCGTCGGGGAGGGCCGCGCGCATCCGCGGCGAGACGTTCATCGACCACGGCGTGAACGTCCGGACGTGGCCCCAGGAGCGGACGTGGCCGCCGACCGTCGCAGCGGCCTCGTAGACGGTGAAGTCGTGACCGTGCTGCGCGGCGGCAAGCGCGGCCTCCAGCCCGATCGGGCCGGCTCCCAGGATGGCGATGCGCGGCATGGTCCTCCCCTCTCGTGATCTCGACGCGGCCCGTCCGCGCACCATACTTCGACGATGACGCGGATCGCGGTCTTCGGCGGTGTCTACTCAAATCCCTACGCGCTTCGCGCCTTGGCGGACGACTCGCGGGCGCGCGGATGCGAAGAGCTGTACTGCCTGGGCGATCTCGGCGGCTTCGGCGCCGACTGCGACGCGGTCCGCCCGTTGCTGTCGGAGCTCGGCGCGACGACCATCGCGGGCAACTACGACGTGGCGATCGGTCGCGGCGACGAGGACTGCGGCTGCGGCTACGCCGACGAGCGCGACAACCACTTCGCGCAGCTCATGTACGACTACACGAAGGCGCACACGTCGCCCGCGTTCGCCGCCTGGATGGCCGAGCTTCCGGGTGAGCTGCGCGCCGACATCGGCGGCGTCGACGTGCACATGGTCCATGGCTCGCCGCTGGCGATCAACGACTTCATGTGGGAGTCGCTCGACGACGACGACCTCGCCCTGCGCACGCGCGCCAGTGGCGCGCGGCTGCTGCTCTGCACGCACACGGGGATCCCGTGGCAGCGCGAGGTCGACGGCACGCTGATCGTCAACGTCGGCGCGATCGGGCGGCCGGCGAACGACGGCCGCACCGCGGTCTCCTACGCGGTCCTCGATCTGGCCGGCGGCGCGATCGAGGCGGTCGAGCTCGTCGCGCTCGCCTACGACTGGCGCGCACAGGCGGCGTCGATGCGCGCGGCGGGGCTGCCCGAGCCGTTCGTCGAGACGATCGAGACCGGCTGGTGGACGACGTGCCTGGAGATCGTGCCGCCGCGCGAGCGCGCCCGCGGCGCCTACCACGTGTACCGCGAGGCGATGCCGGACGGCTTCGCGGCCGGCGGCGCGGGCTGGGCCGACGCGCCGGCGCCCGAGCACGACGGGCGGCCGGTCGTCTCGCTGTTCGGCACGGCGCTGTTCCCCCCGCGCCTGTGGGTCTACTCGAACTTCCACTGCAACCTCGCCTGCGACTACTGCGTCGTCGCCAGCTCACCGTCGGCCCGCAAGCGCCAGATCGGCGCGGCGCGCTTCGCCGCGCTCGTCGACGAGGCGCTGGCGGAGGGCTTCACCGAGCTCTACCTGACCGGCGGCGAGCCGTTCGTGCACCCGGACATCCTCGAGATGATCGAGCTCGCGAGCGACCGCATGACGACGGTCGTGCTGACGAACGCGATGCTCTTCACGGGCCGCCGGCGCAGCGAGCTCGCGCGCCTCGCCGGCCGCCCGGGCCTGACGCTGCAATCCTCGATCGACGGCGCGAGCGCGCGGACGCACGACCGCTGGCGCGGCGCCGGCTCGTGGGTCAAGGCGATGGACGGCCTGCGCTACGCGGCCGGGCTCGGCCTGCCGCTGCGCGTCGCGATGACCGAGACCCCGGACAACCGCGGCGAGGTCGAGGAGCTGCGGGTCACGCTCGCCGCACTCGGCATCCGCGGCGACGACTTCGCCGTACGTCCGCTCGTCGGGCGCGGCTTCGCGGCCGACGCCGGCGCGGACGCGGCGGCGCTCGCGGTCGAGGTCTCGGACGCCGTCATGGTGCCCGAGCTGACGATCACCGCCGACGGTGCCCACTGGCACCCGGTCGGCGCCGACCTCGCGTCGAGCCCGGACTTCCTCGTCGCGCGCGGCGAGGTCTCGCTGGCGCAGGCCAAGCGCCTGATCATCGAGCGCTTCCTGGTCCTGCGCCAGGCGGACGGGTCGCTCCCGAACGCCTTTCACTGCGCGGTCTGACGCGTCGCAAACCGCAAGCGCCCTGAACCGCCCATGCCCCTCCCCTCCCCACTCGTCTCCGTCCTGATCCCGACGCTCGACGAGGAGCTCGAGCTGCCGCGGCTGCTCGCCGTCCTCGCCGAGCTCCCCGGGCGCTGGGAGATCGTCGTCGTCGACGGCGGCTCTCGCGACGCGACGACCGCGCTCGCGCGTGCCCATCCCACGGCTGCGGTCGTGCTCGACGCGCGCGGCGGGCGCGCGGCCCAGCTCAACGCCGGCGCGCGCGCCGCCTCGGGGGACGTGCTGCTGTTCCTGCACGCCGACAGCCGGCTGCCGCTCGACGCGTACGCCTCGCTGGCGGAGGCGTGGCGCACGGCGACCGTCGTCGGCGGGAACTTCGCGCTGCGCTTCGACGGCGGCGGCGCGTTCGAGCGGGTGCTCGGCGCCGTCTACCGCTTCCAGCGCCGCCACGGCTTCTACTACGGCGACTCGTCGGTGTGGGTGCGGCGCGAGACGTTCGAGCGCCTCGGCGGCTATCGCGAGATCCCGATCATGGACGACTACGACTTCGTCCGGCGCCTCGAGCGCAGCGGCCGCACGCGCTGCCTGCCCGGCCCCGCGACGACGTCGTCGCGGCGCTGGCGCGCGATGGGCATCCCGCGCACCGTGCTCGCCTGGTTTCTGATCCGCTGGCTGTACGTCGCGGGCGTGTCGCCGGAGCGGCTCGTGCGCCTGTACCGGGTCGTGCGCTGACGACGATCAGTCGGCCCGCCGCACGAGCGTGACCCGCCCGCGCGTGCAGGCCGCCGCCACGAGCCCCGCCAGCAGCGGGACGCCGATCCCCGTCGCGGCGAGGTTCGCCCACGGCACGACGAAGTCCGGCGAGCCGGTCGTGGCACGCGCGGTGTAGGCGATGAACGTCCCCAGCCCGACCCCGAGCAGGCAGCCGAGCCCGCCGACGAGCAGCGCCTGGCAGGCGAGCAGCGCCCGGCGGCGGCCGGGAGGCGCGCCGACGGCGGCCAGCGTCGCGATGTCGGCGCGGCCCTCGGCGGCCGACAGCGCGATCGAGATCGCGACGCCGATCAGCGTCACGAGCGCGGAGGCGCCGGCGATCAGCAGCAGCACGAGGTTGCGGCGCTGGTCGAGGCCGCTGTCAACGATCGCCAACGCGCCCGCCTCGGCGACGGTCGTGATCGCGGCATCGACGTCGTCGGGCGTCGCCTGGGCGCCGTAGGTGACGAGCACCGAGTCGGTCGCCGGCGCCCAGCCGTGTGCTCGCGCGGCGTCGGCGGAGATGAGCGCTCCCGGTAGCGCCTGGTATGCCCGGTCCCTGTGTACGACGTGCGCGGGCAGCCGCACCTCCCCGCGGCGCGTCGCGATCTTGACGCGGCCGCTGCGATCGAGCTGCGTCGCGTCGAAGACGAGCGCCTTGCCGGCGGCCAGCGCGCTGCGTGCCGGCTCGTCGAAGCCCGAGCCCACCACGATCCGGGTCGCGGCGTCGTCGCCGCCGATCGCGAGCTTGCCGTTGCGAGCGACCTCGACGTAGCCGCACAGCCCCCCGTTCACGAGGCATGGCTGGCGGTCGTCGTAGACGATCGTGAGCGCGGATACCGTCATCTGATCGACGCCCGGCTCCGACACGTGCCCGCGCGCGGGCGGGTCGATCGGGACCCTCAGCTCGAGTGCCCGCCCGCCCGGCAGCGCGGCGGCCGCCTCACCGGCGACGCGCAGCATCGCCGCCGCCGAGGCGTCGCCGCGCTCGACTGCGAGCGTGCGTGCCGGCAGCGCCGGCACGTTGCGCAGGTCGTCGGCATGGAAGCGCCCCGCGAGCAGGAACGCGAGCAGCACCGATCCGGTGACGGCGATCACGATCGCGCTCGTGGCCGGGCCCGTGCGGTGGCGCTGGCGCTCGGCGTCGCGGACGGCCAGGCGCGCGGACAGCGCCAGCCGCCCGCCCGCGCGAGCGATCCGGCCGATCAGCGACGGCGCGAGCATCACGAGCCCGAAGATCGCGAGCGTCGCGGCCACGATGACGACCGTCAGCGAGCCGTCCGAGTCGGGCGCCGCGATGAAGCGGCCGGTGCGCTTGACCTCGGCGAGCGCCGCGTCGTAGGCGGCGAAGTCGCCGGCGAGCTGGTGCGCGCCGACGAGGCCGAGCACGATCCCCGCGAGCACGAGCCCGCCGCCGACCACGCCATGGCGACGGCGCGTCCGGGTCGCGACGCGCAGCCGTCCGGCGAGCGCGTTGACGGGGCGCATGCGCCCCGCGCTCACGGCCGGGACGAACGCCGCCGCCAGGCCGGAGAACAGGCCGACGAGCGCGGCGCCGGCGATCTCGAGCGGCCCGAACTCCCAGCTCGTGATCTCGAAGTCGGCGAAGTGCTCCCACAGCGAGCGCCCCGCGAACGCGACGCCGAAGCCGACGGCGACGCCGATGACGGCGCCGAGCGCACCGAGGACGAGCCCCTGCGCGAGCACGATCCGCCGCACATCGCGCGGGCTGGCGCCGCCGGCCGCGGCGAGGCCGAGCTCGCGCAGCTGACGACGCGCGCCGACCGCGAACGCCGTGCCTGCGAGCAGCACGACCTCGAGCAGGCCGAGCGTGACGATGATCGCGACGAGCGCGACAGCGCGCTGGGCGTCGGGGTCCGCGAGGTCGATGCGGCCCCCGGTCGACGGCGGGTGCAGGAGCGCGTCGCGCGTCGTCAGCGCGATGCCGCGCGCGGCGAGCGCGGCGGCGAGCGCGCCGACGTCGGTGGCGCCGGGGAGGTCGAGGAGGTAGGACGGCTGACGTGAGTTGCCCGTGACGACCGCGTCGGGCTGGCCGGGCGACGGGGGCGTGGCGCGCACGATCGCCGAGTCCGGACCCGCCACGACCGCCTCGCACGACAGGCACGTCGGATCGACGACGAGCCCGGCGACGCGGAAGCCCGCGCCGCGCCGCAGCGTGATCGAGGCGCCCGCGGCGAGGCGGTCGCCGTCGAGGATCCGCAGGCGCTTGGCGAGGTTGCGCGTCACGAGGACCTCGTCCGTGCGGGGGGCACGGCCGGAGCCCTCCATGCGCATGCGGAAGTGATGCAGCGGCTCGGAGACGTCGCCGATCAGCATGTTCGCGCGCACGATGCGCTCGCCGCGGCTCAGGGTGACGATCCGCTGGCGCGCCATCGCCACGATCCGCGTGCCGGCCGGCAGCAGCGCGGCGACCTCGGCCTCGGACAGCTCGCGGCCGCGCCCGGACTCGCCGGTGCCGCCGTACTGCAGCCAGCGCGTCGCGGTCTCGACCGGCAGGCGTCGCTGGCCCGTCACGGTGAATGCGGCATCTGCCGAGCCGATCGTGCGCTGCGCGTCGCGCTGCGCCGAGTCGAAGCTGCGCGCGATGACGTCGGCGTACGTCGCCCCGGCAACCGGCAGCGCCACGAGGATCGCGATCAGCAGCGACCGGCTCGGGCTGCGCAGGACGGTGCGCCGGGCGATCCGCAGCGCGGGCCGCCAGCTGCTCATGCCGGGCCCCTGGACGCCAGCGCGTCTACCGCCGTCGCCGGGCCGGTGTCGTCGACGACCTCGCCGTCGCGCAGGAACACGACGCGATCCGCCCAGCCGGCGAGCCGCGCCTCGTGCGTGACGAGCACGCCCGAGGCGCCGGCGTCGCAGCGCGCGCGCAGCAGCCGCAGGACCGCCTCGCCGCTCTGGCTGTCCAGCGCGCCGGTCGGCTCGTCGGCGAGCACGAGCCGGCGCGGCCCGATCAGCGCCCGAGCGATCGCGACGCGCTGGCGCTGGCCGCCGGACATCTCGTCGGGGAAGCGGTCGGCGAGGTCGGCGAGGTCGACCTCGCCCAGCGCGGCCACCGCCTCCGCACGGCACCTGCGCGCGCTCACGCCGTCGAGCTCGCGCGGCAGCGCGACGTTCTCCGCCGCGGTCAGGGCCGCGATCAGGTTGAAGTCCTGGAAGACGTAGCCGATCGCGCGCCGGCGCTGGGCGGCGAGGCCGCGGCCCGACAGCCCGGCGAGGTCGAGCCCCTCCACGACGACGGCGCCGCCCGTCGGCGCATCGAGCCCGCCGGCGAGGTTCAGCAGCGTCGACTTGCCCGAGCCGGACGGGCCCATGACCGCGACGAGCTCGCCCGGGGCGACCGCGAGGCTCACCCCGCGCAACGCGTGGACGGCGGCCTCGCCGCTGCCGTGGACGCGCGACACCTCGCGCAGCTCGAGGACGTACTGGCTCATCGTCTGACCTCCGTCGGGTTCTCGGTCGTGGTGGTCCTGGGCAGCCGTCCGCTGCCCGTGAGCTGTGCTTCGCAGTGGTCGAGCCAGCGGGCCTCGGCCTCCGCCTGGAAGATCATCGACTCGTTCACGAGCAGCCAGGCGGCGTCGGCGACCGGGTCGGCCTTGGCCTTGAGCCGGGTCAGGTCGCGCAGCGCGCGCAGCGTGCTGCCGCGCTGCGCCTGGACGATCGCGCGGACGTCGACGCCGGGTGTCGTGAGCGCCATCGCGAGCTTGATCGCGAGCTCGTCGCGCGGACGGCTGCGGCGCTCCAGCGGCGTGACGAACCAGTGCTCGAGCTCGGCGCGGCCGGCTCGCGTGATCGCGTAGGTGACCTTGGTGTCGGCATCGGCGTCCGCTGCGCCGTGGTCTGCGGCGTGAGGTTCCACGAGGCCGTCGCGCTCCAGGCGCGCGAGCGTCGTGTAGACCTGCCCGACGTTCAGCGGCCACGTCGCGCCCGTCGCGGCCTCGAACTCCACCCGTAGCTGGTAGCCGTACATCGGGCCGCGCTCGAGGAGGGCCAGGATTCCGTGGCGGATCGGCATAGATACGCAGTATGCATACCTGGTATGCATCCGTCAATCCTGGCGCGACGGGCGATATGGCCGGCTTGCGTCCTGCGCTAGCGTCAGCACCATGGCCACCGTGACCAAGCGGCTGCGCGCGCTCGAGATCGCGACGCGCCCGGAGCACCCGGACCTCGTCCGCGCACTCGCGGCGCGCTGGGAGGAACTGCCCGCGCACGTCAAGCAGCCCAACCAGATGCTCGGCAGGCGGATGACCGGGTGCGAGGGCACGCACGGCGTCTTCCCGAAGTGCAATCTCGCCTGCACCCCGTGCTACCACGCCAAGGAGGCCAACCGCGTGCGCGTGGACGGCAACCACACGGAGTCCGAGGTCGACGCCCAGATGGCGCTGCTGCGCAAGCTACGCGGTCCCGGCCAGCACGCGCAGCTCATCGGCGGCGAGGTCACGCTGCTCGGCGCCGCCGACCACGCCCGCGCGCTGCAGGCGATGATCCGCCACGGCCGCAAGCCGATGTCGATGACACACGGCGACTTCGACTACGAGTACCTCGTGGCGCTCGCGATCGACCCGCGCACGGGCGAGCGGCGCTTCGACCACCTCGCCTTCGCGGGGCACTTCGACTCGATGATGTTCGGCCGCCGCGGGATCAAGCGCGTCGCGTCGGAGGCCGAGCTGAACCCGTACCGCACGCGCTTCTGCGAGATGTTCCAGCGCCTCGAGCGCGAGCACGGCGTCACCCACTACCTCGCGCACAACATCACGGTCACGCCGCGCAACGTCGAGGAGATCCCGCGGCTCGTGCGCGACTGCCGCCACATGGGCTTCCGGATGTTCTCCTTCCAGCCGGCGGCGTTCATCGGCAACCAGGCGCGCTGGAAGGACTCCTACCGCGAGTTCTCGACCGACGAGGTCTGGAAGCGCATCGAGGAGGGTGTCGGCGCGCGGCTTCACTACAACGCCGAGCAGGTCGGCGACGTGCGCTGCAACCGCACGGCGCACGGCATCTACGTCGGCGACCGCTACGAGACGCTGCTCGACGAGGACGACCCGCGCGACGCGCAGGCCCTCGCCGACTTCATCGCGGCCTTCGGCGGCATGGACTTCGAGGACGGCTCGCGCCGCCTGCGCGCCGTGCGCGCCGCCCGCGCGATCGCGCGCCACCCGGCCGTGCTGCGCAGCGGCGCGCCGTGGGCCGTGCGCCTGCTCGGGCGCCTCGGCGGCCCGCTGACGATCCGCCGGGAGAAGGCGAAGGCGGTCACGTACGTCATGCACGCGTTCATGGACGCCAAGCACGTGCGCCCGGCGTGGGAGCTCAACCAGCGCGGCGAGACCAGCGACGATCCGAAGATCCGCGAGACGCAGGAGCGCCTGCAGGCCTGCTCGTACGCGATGGCGCACCCCGAGACCGGCACGCTCGTGCCGGCGTGCGCGCAGCACTCCGTGCTCGACCCGCTGGAGAACCTGGCCCTGGCGGCGCTGCTGCCGGTCCGCCCCGGCGCCCAGCCGGCGCCCGCCTCAGCTCACGGCGAGTAGGTCCCGAAGCTCCAGTGGTTGCCCTCGGGGTCGCGTGAGGAGAACTCGCGCGAGCCGTAGTCGGTGTCCTGGAGCGCCCGCACGATCTCGGCGCCGGCGGCGACCGCCCGCGCGTGCACGGCATCGACGTCGGCGGTGGAGAGGTACATCCAGCCGTTGCCGGCGTGCTCGCCCCACTGCGGGTCACCGCCCTCGGGCTCGGTGCCGAGCATGACGATGCCGCCGAAGCCGCTGATCTCGGCGTGGCGGATGACGCCCTCCGCATCGGCGTGGACGGCCGTCTCCTCGAAGCCGTACGCCTCGGCGAGCCAGTCGATGGCGGCGCGGGCGTCGTGGTAGCGCAGTGATGGGTAGATGGTCATGCGGCCAACCTAGGCGGCGTGCGCGAGCGCGTCTTGGACGTTTGGGAACTCGTCGGCGCTGACCCCGGCGCCCTCGGGCAGCAGGCGCGCGGCGAAGTCCGTCGGCGTCGTACCGGCGAACGCGCGGAAGTCGCGGTTCAGGTGCGCCTGGTCGCCGTAGCCGGCGGCGTAGGCGATCTCGGCGAGGCCGCGGCCGCCCTGCGCGCGCAGCGTGCCGGTCACGCGCGCGAAACGCAGGATCCGCGCGACGGCCTTCGGCGACAGCCCCGCCTCGCTCGTGAAGCGCGCGGCGAGGTGGCGCCGGCTCCAGCCGACCTCGGTCGCGAGCTGTGAGATCGCGATCGTGCCCGCGGTCGCGTTCAGGCGTGCCCACGCGTGGTGGAGCTCGATCGCCACGGGAGGCGCCGAGACAAGGCGCGCGAGCAGGAACGCGTCGAGCGCGACGAAGCGGGCATCCCAATCCGGGGCATGCTGGAGGCGCTCGACGAGCGCGGCCGCGCTCGTCGCACCCAGCACGTCGTCGAGCGCGACGACGCGCCGCGCGAGCTCGCACATCGGCAACCCGAGCAGTCGCCGGGCACCGAGCGGCGTGAGGTTGATCTGGATGCCGCGCTGCTCGCCGGCGTACTCGGTGATCGTCGCGCTGTCGTCGAGGCCTGCCACGAACGAGCCGTGGCGCACGCCGTCGACGAGCAGCGTCGGCCCGAGGCTGATGATGATCGGGATCCCGGCGAACGGCACCTCGAGGCGCCGCATCGGCCGCGTCGCATGCTCGACGTAGCCCGTGTACGAGACGACGGCCGCTCGCAGGCGCGGGTGCGGGCGGCCGTCGACGGCCTCCCAGAGCGCGGGTCCGTCAGGCATGAGCAGAGACCGCGACGCCGAGCGCGCTCGCGCCCGGGAACGGCTCGCCCTCGACGACGGGCGCGACGAAGTACACGCCGGCGGCGTAGACGCTGAGCAGGCTCGCGAGCTCGGGGTGCGCGGCCTCGTCGCCGCCGAAGTTCGTGGCGCCGAGCCAGCCGCCCGCGGTGAGCATCTTCAGGATCCGCCCGGGCGTGTCCTGGAAGCTGACGAAGTTCAGCCCGGCGCGGAAGCCGGGCGGCTCCTGCGCCCATTCGAGGAACTCATAGCCCTGGCGGAAGATCCGCCGCGAGCCCGAGTCGCTCGCCGGGCGGATGTGGTGGTTGGCGCGCTGGACGTGGCTCGCGCGGACGCCATCGCCGTCGACATCGGCCGGCGGCTCGGCGAAGGGGACGTCGTTGGCGCTCTGCCAGATCCGCGTCCCGCTCACGGGGCAGCCGGGGTCGGTGTGCAGGCCGTCGTCATCCGCCGCGACGATCGGACAGCCGCTGAGCTTGTCGCGCCCGACGGCGAGCTCCTGGTCGCGGCGCTCGAGGCGCCGCCAGCCGACGAGGTCGACGGCGAGGCGCAGGAACGCGAGGTACGTGCCGCCGACGGTCCAGGCCTCGTCCGTGCCGGGCCCGATCGCGATGACGCTCTCGCGGTCCTCGCTGCGCAGGTTCGAGAGGCCGTCGTGGAAGTCGATCCAGCTGCGGCGGTCGTTGCGCTGGTTGCCGAGGTAGAACGTCGTCATCGTCAGGACCGGCGCGGGCGCGTCGGCCAGCGCCTTCCAGGTCTCGACCACGGCGCGGTCGACGGCGAGCTTCGTCTCGGCGATGACCTGCACGCAGAACGCCTCCGTCGCCATGTTCGCGTGCACGTCGGCGGCGTAGCGCAGGCCCGAGCCGCGCAGCAGCGGTCCCCCGCCGGCGGGGTCGGCGGAGCGAAACAGGTACGCGTCGGCGAGCCCGTGCGGACGCGCGGCCGCGACGCCGTCGAGGGCGAACGCGTTGCGGCCGAGGCCGAGCAGGACCGTCATCTGATCCTCGTCGGCGGGCAGCGAGACGCCGTCGAGGTCGCGCTGACGGCCGGCCTTGAGGCCCTGGTACATCTCCCACAGGTCGGCGAGGGCAGCGCCCGCGACCGGCGCGCTCACGCCGGGCGCGACGCGCAGGAACAGCAGCGCGAGAAAGCGCCCCGGACGGCGGCCCGGCGCGTGGTAGATGCCCTCCTGCAGCGGCGCGGCCATCTCGCGGTCGCTCCGCTAGCCCGCGGGGTCGGGCATCGTGCGCGGCGCGGCGCGCCCCGCACGCTCGGCCTCGAAGCGCGTCAGCAGCTCGCGCACGGGCTTGCAGGACTCGGCGTCGTCGCAGGCGATCGTCGCGGCCGCGGGCTCCAGCAGCTCCCACTCGGAGTCCGCGATCGGGTCGCTGTCGCCGAACGCGAGCAGCGGCCCGATCTCGAGCTCGCGCAGCAGCTGATAGCCGCCCGTCAGCGGCTGCTCGGAGGCACCGCGCGCGAGCGTGATGTCGTCGAGGAACGCCTCGTGGTCGTCGGGCGGCCCGACGACGAGCCGCTGACTGAGGCCGGGCCTGCCGCGGCTGAAGCGCACCCAGTCCTCCGGCACGGGGCTGCCCCCGTAGGAGAAGACCTCGAGGTTCGGCACGCGGATGTACATCCCGAGCGGGTCGGCGAACGCAGCCTGCTTGCCGTGGTAGACGCGGTCGTAGACGCCGAGCGAGATCGTCGGGTCGGCGTGGTTGCAGGCGAGGTGGTCAACCTTGAACGCGCTGAAGACGTCGTCGCCGGAGGCCTGGCGACGCTGGTCGCGCTCGCTGACGGCGTACGGGTGCGCGCCGAAGATCGCGACGTAGATGAGGTCGTCGATGCCGTTGATCGGGTGCGTCATGAACAGCGCGCGCTCCATGTTCAGCGGTCCCGTCGGCTGCGCCGGCACGCCCGCCACGCGCAGGCGACGGTCGTTGCCGTGACCCGCGCACGCGTGCCCGAAGGCGATCTCGCGCTCCTCGACGCTGAGCGACTGCGGGTCGGCGACGCCGTAGAGCTCCTCCCACGTCGGCTCGGTACCCAGCACCTCGGTCGCCATCGCGCGTACGAGATCGGGGGCGTGCATCGCGATGCACGCCCAGTACTCGCGGAACTCGGTCGTGACCTCGACGCGCTTGGGCCGCATCGCGCCCGTCGCGTCGCGTGCGGTGAGCGTCAGGTACTCGCAGTACTCGAGCTGGACGGCGCGGCGGCCGGTCAGCCCCCAGTCCGAAAGCGCTTGTGCGTTGTCCTCCCCGACGCAGAAGGCCGGCTTGCCGGGGTCGCCCGGCCACTTGATGGCGTCGCTGGCATGCCCGTTCTGCAGCTGCGCCGGATCGAGGGCGAAGAAGCGCGATTTCAGCGAGTCGCTCTGCGAGGCGTACGCGCGGGCGATCGTGTCGTTCCAGTGCGCGCGCAACTCGTCGGTGAGCTCGTCCGCGTGACCGGGGGCGTCGTACGGCATGGCGCGGATGACGCTATCAGCGCCGCGATGCCAGCTCGACCGGTACCGCTGCCTCGAGCCGCCACGTCCGCGCGTCCAGCCGGGTCAGCAGACGCGCACGATCCGCCACGACGCGCCCCGATCAGGGGCCGGCCCGGTCCCGCGCGTGGTCGGCGAGCTCCGCGGCGAGCCAGCCGCGCCGCTCGAACTCGGCGACAAGCCGCACGTACCGCCTCATGAGCGCCGCGGCCCGTTCGGCTCGCGGCTCGATGATCTCGCGCGTGCGCACCATCCGCGCTGCCGCAGCGGCGAGGCCGTCGGAGGCCGCGGTCGCCGGCACGCCGCCCGCCGCGCCCGCGAGGTCGCCGGCCGCCGGCGGCGGCGACGGCGACGACGACGACGACGACGACGACGACGACGCGAGGATCGCCATCCCGACCGCGGCCTCGGACTGCTCGACGAGCCGCACCGGCCGCCCGAGCACGTCGGCGCGAAGCCGACACCACGCGGCTCCGCGTACCCCCTCCGGTCAGCGTCACCTGCCCGTCGGTGGCGGCGCCGAGCAGGTCGACGACGTCGAAGCACAGCCGCTCGACGAGCGCGACGCCGAGCAGCAGCGCGGCGAAGTGCTCCTCGTCGCCGCGGGCGAGCCGAGCATGAACGCCTGGGCCCGCGACGCCGCGAATGGGAAGCGCTCGCCGCGCGAGACGAGCGGATAGGCGAGCACGTCGGTGTCCTCGTACGCTGCCGCCCGCCGGCCGAGGTCGTCGAGGTCGCGCCCCGGGAAGTGCGCCGTCAGCACGCCGGCGCCGGTGCTCGACGCCCCGCCGGGCAGCCACCCTCCGCCGGGAGCGCGGTGGCAATAGAGCACGCCGCCGGGGTCGCGGACCTCGCGCGCGCTCGCGCCCTTGAGGACGAGCGTCGTGCCGAGCACGGAGTTCCAGTCGCCCTCGCCGAGCGCGCCGGCCGCGATCTGCGCGGCGCAGCCGTCCGTCATGCCCGCGATCACGGGAGTCCCCACGGGAAGCGACGATTGCGCGGCCGCGGCCGCGCACACCTCGCCCAGGCGCGTGCCCGCGCGCACCACCGCCGGCAGCAGCTCGCCGGGCACGCCGAGGACCTGCGCCGACGGCCATGACTCGTGGCGCTGGTCGTAGCCGCTCTTCAGCGCGTGGCTGGAGTCCGACGCGACCTCGTGACCGGTCAGCGCGCGCGTCACGACGTCGGCTTGATGAGCGAGCCGCGCGTCCCCTGCGAGGTCCGGCCACGGCTCCGAGCATCCAGTGCAGCTTCGCCAGCGCCCACGACGGCGAGATGCGGTGCTCGAAGACACGACGGGCGTCGATCGCCGCGGCCTGCGCCGCGGCACGGCCGTCGTCGTACATGAGCGCCGGCGTCAGCGGCTCGCCGTCGCGGTCGACGAGCAGGATCGTTCCCGACGTCGCGCACGTGGCGACGCCGCGCACGCGCTCGGGTGCGACGCCGAGCAATGCCGCGCGGCTCGCCGCCGCGACGGCCGGCCACCACGTGCGCGGATCCTGCTCGTGGCGCTCGCCGTCGCGCCGGCCGCGCAGCGCCACCGCGCCCCGGCCGACGACCTCCCCGCGACGACGACAGCGCAGACGCGCACGCTCTGCGTCCCGACGTCGATCCCGACCCACACGTTCCCCCATCGCCACCACGCTACCCCCTGCACGATTGCGTGCAGGAGCAGGCGTTTGTCATCGATTCGCGATGACCGCTGCTAGCGTCGCCGGCTCGCCGTCGGGGCGGGGGTGGCAGGGTGCTGCCCTTACCCGCAGACCGCGCCGCCGATGACGACCATCCCCCTTCGCCGCCTCCTGTTGCTCTGCGCCCTGGCGCTGTCCGCCGCCGCCGGCGCGACGGTCCTCGTCAGCGCGGCGGGCGCGGACCTCAACAGCGCCATCCAGTCGAAGTCCAGCCGCGCCGAGCGGCTGCGCGCGGCCGTCGCCGCGGAGTCGGCCAAGATCCGCGCGTCGTCGGCGGGCCTCGCCGCCGCCCAGCGTCGCCTCGCCGCGGTGCAGGCCGACGTCAACGCCCAGCAGGCCGAGCTCGACCGCATCGAGGCCACCCTGACGAAGGCGCGCGACCGCCTGACGCGTCTCGTTGCCCGCCAGCACCAGGCGACCGACGCCCTGCGCGCGAACCTCGTGACGGCGTATCGCAACCCCGAGCCGGACATCGTCTCCGTCGTCATCGAGGCGAAGGGCTTCGCCGACCTGCTCGAGAAGGCCGACTTCCTCAAGCGGATCGGCAAGCAGAACGCGCGCATCATGGACGGCGCGCGCGCCGCGCGCACCCAGGTCACGAAGCAGGCCAACACGCTCGCGACGATGCAGCAGCGCGGCCTCAAGCTCGCCGAGGCGCTCGAGCAGCGCCGCCAGCGCGCCGCGGCGCTCGAGACCGCCCTGCTGCGCGAGCAGCAGCGACGCCTCGCCGGTCGCGATGCGAAGCGCGGCGAGCTGCGCCAGATCTCCAGCGACCTCGCCGTCCTGCGCAAGCGCCTCGCGCGCACGGCCCGCAGCCGGCATCGCGACGAACCCCGGCGGGACCGCGCAGGCGCCCCCCGGCGCCCCGCCGGCCGTCGCCCTCGTCATCGCCGCGGGCAACGCGATCGCGGGCCTGCCCTACCTCTACGGCGGCGGTCACGCCGGCTTCAAGGACACCGCCTACGACTGCTCGGGATCGATCAGCTACGCGCTCGCCGCCGCCGGCCTCGTCTCCTCGCCGATGGCGTCGGGGCCGTTCATGAGCTGGGGCGAGGCGGGACCCGGCAAGTGGATCACCGTCTACGCCAACCTGCGGCCACGCGTACATGGTCGTCGCGGGCTGGCGCTTCGACACCTCGGCGCTGCGCCAGGGCGGCACGCGCTGGTCGCGCGACCTGCGCAGCAACGCGGGCTTCGTCGCCCGCCACCCGCCCGGCCTGTAGCCGCCGGCCCCCGGCCGGGCCACGCCGCGCGCCGCGCGCTCAGACGACGGGCGTGCCGAAGCGCACGCGGTCCGCGGCCTCCAGCGTGCCCTCGGCGAAGTACGGCGCCGCCCAGCGGTCGTCGGGGCACAGCGAGCCCGCCGGCCAGGTCGGATCCGGCGGCGGTGGCGGCGGATCGTCGGGCTTCCTCGAGCGCGGGCTCTCGTGCCAGCGGAAGCGATAGTGGTCGTAGAGGCGCATGAGCTCGACGCCGTAGCAGTCGGCGACGTCGACGGCACCGCGGATGATGAGGTAGTTCTCGTCGTTGCCGCCCGAGGCGTTCGCCGACAGGTTGTGCGAGCCGCTCATGACCGTCGGCGCGTCGGACGTGAAGTCGATGACGATGAGCTTCGTGTGGATGAGGATGTTGCCGGCCTGGCCGGCCTTCGTCTCCTTGAGGAAGCCATCCAGGCCCTTGTCGAGCCATCGCCGTCGCCACGAACTCGGCCGTGCGGTCGCGGTGAAAGCCGGTCATCGTGTTGTCGGGCGTGTTCTGCAGCCCGAAGCGCAGGATCGCGTCGTGCGGCGCGCCGAGCAGCGCCTCGCGCACGAGCGCGTTGAGCTTGAAGGCCGTGCAGAACAAGACGTCGCGCGCCGCGCCGCGGATCTCGGCCGCGAACAGCTTGAGGTCGACCTCGCCGCTGCGCGGGGAGAAGCCCGCGACGATCGGCGCGTCGGAGGACAGCGGGTTGTTGGCGTTGATCCACTTCTTCGTGTCGCCGGGCGTCGCGCCGCCGAACAGCACCTCGAACAGCCGCAGGTAGGTCTGCGGCCAGCTCCGGCCGATTGGCGGTGTGGACGACGTTCGCCTGGCGGTAGACGCCGTTGTGCGTGAAGTTCGTCGAGCCGCACAGCACCGCGGCCGGCGTCCGCCGCTCCTGGTCGATCCGGCTCAGCACGATGAACTTGTCGTGGCAGATGTCGTGCGTGATGCGCGCACGCTTCTGGGTCGCGGTCCAGTCGGCGACGTTGGCCTCGTTGATCGCCGTCTGCTCGTCCTTCGGCTTGGCGTGGTAGACGATCCTCACGTCGGCGCCGCGGTTGCGCGCGGCGTCGATCGCGTCGCGGATCTCCTGCAGCTCGTACTCGTAGATCGCGATGTCCAGCGCCCACGTCGGGTCGAGCGCGCGGGCGCAGAAGCCCGTGATCTGCTCCAGCGCGCCGCGGCTCAGCCACGCGAGCGCCTTCGGCGGCAGGACCGGATCGCGGTGTTCCTTCTTGGCGGCGGTCAGCTCGGCGTCGACCTCCGGGAACTCGCGCGCGAACGCCTGGCTCGCCGCGGCGGCGCGGTTGAACACGACGCGGTGATCACCGGCGGTGCTGCTCGACGTCATCACGGTGACCGAGGGCCCGGGATCGAGCCGCAGCTTCGCCGGCGTGCCGTGCACCGGGTGCACCGTGTACGTGTACGTCGTGCCCGGAAAGACCGTGTAGTCCGACCAGCGGAACCTCTGGATCGGGGCCTCGTTGCTCGCCGGGAACACGCCCGGCGGGTGCTCGACGCCCGGGAACGTCAGCCCGCCGCCGAGCCAACGCTCGGGGCGGTTGCCGCCCGAGCGCTTGATCGCGAAGCCCAGCAGGCCCGCGCGCCCGCCGTCGGCGACGTCGAACGCGAGGATCACGCCGGTCGTGCCGGCGTACGCCTTGACCGAGACCCCGTCGGACTGCCCGATGGCGCGCATGGTTCGCTGAGCCTAGCCGCGGGCGCGCCCGCGCGCTGCGGTTGCGGTGCGATCCACTAGGCCTTCGAACGCACGAGCCACGAGAACTTCTCGGCCGACGCGTAGGCCGCCTCGGCGGCGATCTGCTGGATCGCGATCGAGATCGTCGGGTAGACGTGCACGAGGCTGCCGAGCTCCGTGATCTTCAGCTTCTGGTCGATCGCCAGCGCGAGCTCGCCGATGAGCTCGCCGGCGCTCGGCGCCAGCGCATGCGCCCCGACGATGCGGCCCTTCGCGGTGATGATCCTGATCTCGCCGTCCGCCGCCGAGTCCGCGCGGGCGCGGTCGGAGTGCGACAGGTCCTGGCGCCAGAGCGCGACGGCGTCGTCTCCGTGCTCGGCGCGCGCCTGCGCCTCGGTCAGCCCCGCGTGGGCGAGCTCGGGATCGGTGAACGTGCACCACGGCACGAGGTAGTCGCCGCCGGTGGACGACGGCAGGAACATGTTGCGCACCGCGCGCGCGGCCTCGTAGCCGGCGGAGTGCGTGAACAGGAAGCGCCCGGCGACGTCGCCGGCGGCGTAGATCGACTTCACGCTCGTGCGCATCCTGTCGTCGACCTCGACGCCGCGCGGGCCCACGGTCACGCCGACGTCCCCAAGCCCGAGGCCGTCGACGTTCGGCGTGCGGCCGGTGCCGACGAAGATCTCCGCCGCCGTCCACGAGCGCTCGCCCGCGTGCACGGTCTTCGCGCCGTCCTCGCCGACGGACACGCGGTCGATGTCGACGTCGACCTGGATGTCGACGCCCTCGCCACGCAGCTTCGCGAGCAGGCGCGCCGCCAGCGCGGGCTCCTCGCGGGTCAGCACGCCGGGCCCCTTCTGCAGCACGGTCACCGGGATGCCGAGCCGTGTCATGCCCTGCGCGAGCTCGATCGCGATCGGGCCGGCGCCGATCATCACGAGGCTCGCGGGCGCGCGATCGAGCTCGAAGATCCCCTCGCTCGTCAGGAACCCGGCCTCCGAGAGGCCGTCGATCGGCGGCGTGAACGGCCGGCTGCCGGTGGCGAGCAGGATGAAGCGCGCCTCGTGCTCGTCGTCGTCGACCGCGACGGTCGTCGGCGAGGTCAGCCGCGCGGCGCCGAGCAGGATGTCGACGCCCTCGGCGCGGAAGCGGTCGGGGTTGTCGTCCGTGCTGGCGAGCTGTTGCTGGATCGCATGGATGCGCGCCCACACGCGCGCCGTGTCGATGACCGGCTCGACGGCCGTCAGCCCGTACGTGTCGGCGTGGCGCATCGTGTGCGCCGCCTTGCCCGAGGCCAGCAGTGCCTTGGACGGCACGCAGCCGGTCCACAGGCAGTCGCCGCCGACGCGGTGGCCCTCGACGCACGCGACCTTGATGCCGAGCTTCGGCGCGAACTCGGCGGCGACCATGCCCGCGGAGCCCATGCCGATGATGATGAGGTCGTACTTCGCCAAGAGCTCGAACCTACCGTCGTCGCGGTGTCGCGGCTACTGCGGCGCGTGGATCTCGCGCTTGAGGATCTTGCCCGTCGGCCCCTTCGGCAGCTCGTCGACGAACCAGATCCGCCGCGGGTACTTGTAGCCGGCGACCTGCTCCTTGACGAAGGCCTGCAGCTCCTCCGCGCTGACCGACTCGCCGTCCTTGATCGCGACGGCGGCGCCGACCTCCTCGCCCCACTCGTCGTGGGGCATCCCGACGACCGCGGCCTCGCGCACCGCCGGGTGCTCGTAGAGCACCTCCTCGACCTCGCGCGGGTAGACGTTGTAGCCGCCGCGGATGATGAGCTCCTTCTTGCGGTCGACGATGAAGTAGTAGCCGTCCTCGTCGACCTTGGCCATGTCGCCGCTCTCGAACCAGCCGTCCTTGATCGACTCCGCGGTCGCCTCGGGACGCTCCCAGTAGCCCTTCATGACGTTGTGGCCCTTGATGAGGATCTCGCCGATCTCGCCGATCGCCACCTCGTCGCCGGCGTCGTCGACGAGCTTCATCTCGGTGCCGGCGATCGGGGTGCCGATCGAGCCCGGCTTGCGCTCGCGGTCGGGGTGGTTGAACGACGCGATCGGCGACGTCTCCGACAGCCCGTAGCCCTCGAGGATCTTGCAGTCGAACGTCTTCTCGAAGCCGCGCATGACCTCGACCGGCATCGACGAGCCGCCGGACGCGCAGACGCGCAGGCTCGACGCGTCGATCGTGTCGCGGTCGGGGTGGTTCAGGAGCGCGCCGTACATCGTCGGCACGCCCTCGAAGACCGTGCACGCGTCGCGCTCGATGATCTCCAGCGCCTTGGCCGGGTCGAAGCGCGGCAGCAGCGTGATCGTGGCACCCGAGCGGACCGCGGCGTTCATCGCGCACGTCTGCCCGAAGGAGTGAAACAGCGGCAGCCCGCCGAAGATGACGTCGCCGACGCCGAGCGTGAACAGACCGACGGCCGCATCGACGTTGCGGCGCAGGTTGTCGTGCGTGAGCTCGGCGCCCTTCGGCTTGCCCGTCGTGCCGGAGGTGTAGAGGATCACCGCGGTGTCGTCGCCGTCGCGCTCGGCGACCTCGCCGCGCGGGTCGTGGGCGAAGATCAGCCCCTCGAACTCGCCGGGCACGACGGGCACCACCTCGACGGGGCCGTCGGGGACGGATTCCGCGCCCTGCTCGGCGGCCTCCATGAAGCCGTGCCACGCGAACAGGATCTCCGTCCCGGAGTCCTCGAGGTAGTAGGCGACCTCGCGGCCCTTCAGCAGGACGTTCATCGGCACGACCACGGCGCCCAGCCGCAGGATCCCGTAGTAGACGGCCGGGAAGTACGGCACGTTGGGCAGCATGATCCCGACGCGGTCGCCCTCGCCGATGTCCTTGCTCGCGAGCATGCCCGCGATCCGCGAGCTCGCGTTGTCGAGCAGCCGGTAGTCGAACGCGGCGTCGTCGAGCTTGCACGCGATCGCTTCGGGGTGTGCCTCCGCGGTGCGCGTGAGGTTGAGCGCCAGGTTGTCGGACATAGACGCGACTCTAACCGCACGTCGGGTGCGCGCGGTGCATGTCGGCGCGCCCGCGCGGCGTCCCGGTCAACCGGACTCGCGGCGGTAGGTCGTCTGGCGGTCGGTGCGGTAGACGGTCCGCTTGCCGCGCACGGAGAACGTCGCGCGGTAGCCCCGCGTGACGACCTGCGCGCACATCTGGTCGGGCTTGGCCAGGCCCAGGCAGCTGTCGGGCCACGACTTCGCGGTGACCTTGACGACCCGGACCTTGGCCAGCTTGACGTGCTTGCGCTTGGCAGCATCGGCGCGGGCGAGGGAGACGGCGCGCGGCAGGCTCGCGCTCTTTGCCTCCCCGCGCCGCGCGCAGGAGCTCGCGACGGCGGCGCAGGCGAGCGCCGCGAGCGCGACCAGCGCCGTGAGGCGCAGCCGTCCGAGCCGATGCGAGGTCTCGAGCCTCATCTCAGGCCAGGATCGCAGATCGGTCGCGAGCGGTCGGTGGGTCGGGGCGAATGCGGATCGACGCCATGATGTGGGTGTGCCCGACCTGCTGGCGATCAACCGCGACGTCTCGATCCCGCTCGACGAGGTGACGGTGCTGGCGAGCCGCTCCTCGGGCCCCGGCGGTCAGCACGCCAACAAGACCGAGTCGCGCATCGAGGCCAGCTTCGACGTCGGCGCCTCGCGGACGCTGACGGACGCGCAGAAGCGCCGCGTCACGGCGCGCTGCGGCCCGGTCGTGCGCGCGGTCGCCCAGGATGCGCGCGGCCAGGCCCGCAACCGCGCGCTCGCGCTCGAGCGCCTTGCCGACCGCCTGGCGCGCGCGCTGGAGGTCCCCCGCACGCGGCGACCGACGAAGCCGACGAAGGCGTCGCGCACGCGCCGTCTGGATGCCAAGCGGCGCGCGTCCGCGCGCAAGCGCGATCGCGGCCGCCCCGGCCGCGACGAGTAGCGCCTGCCCGGCACGTCCGGGCGCTGGCCCTGTTCGAAGCACACGTGGTGGCGACGCACCCGTCAGATCCTGTGTACGGAGATCGACCTGACGACGACCGGCGAGGCCTACGTTCCGGGCGTCGTGGTGCTGCTCACCGAGCTGGTCGGGCCGACCGTGACGGAAGCCAAGACGGTCGCCAACGTCAGCAGGCCGGGCAAGGGTCTGCCCCCGGCGAGCGCGGCCAGCGCGTCGGTGCCGGTCCGCCAGCCGGCACGCGCTGCGTCGTCGGACTACAGGCCGACCGGGTGCCGGACGGAGTAGCCCTTGCCGGAGCGCATCGCCGTCTGCCAGCGCGAGCCCGAGGCCGACTTGCCGCTCGTGTCGAAGCGCAGCCCGGCGATGACGGCGAACATGTGGCCGCCGTTGGCATACAGCGTGATCCACTGGCCCGGACCCGGGTCGCCCCAGTTCATGAAGCCGCCGGAGGGCATGGACTCGTCGAGGATGCCGCCGCCGTGCAGCGCGTAGGAGACCGACCCGGAGCAGTCATAGCCCGCGTCCTCCCACTTGCCGTGCCCGCCGCCGTAGATATAGGGCATCTTCGCGATCTTGTTGCCGGCGTCGATGGCCTGCAGGACCGCCGGCGGCGCGAGCGCCGGCGCGATGGCGAGGCCGTCGGGGCCGAGCGTGGCCTTCATGCCGGGGCCGAGCTTGAGCGGCGGCGGCACCTCGGGGGCCATCGGCGCCGGCTTGGCGGCGTTCTTCGGGATCGCGCCTCCGGTCAGCGCGGCCTTGGCGACGGCGCCACCGTTCTTGACGACATCGGTCAGGACGAGCACGTCGAGCCTCGTGACCTTGCCGTCGACGGTGCGCTGCTGAAAGCGCTCGAACGCCTTGACGGCCTTCGTCGTGCCGGGTCCGAAGATGCCGTCCTGCGAGGTGCGCATGCCCGCTCGCGTGAGGAAGTTCTGGAGGATCTTGACGTCGTGGCCCTTCAGGCCCTGTTTGAGCGTGCGGTCGCCGAGATGCCAGTTCTTCTTGGCAGCGAACCCTTGAGCGGGCACCAGCAGCACAGCCGCCAGGAACAACAAAGCAAGACGCAGGAACGACTTCACGCTGACTGAACCCCTCCCCTTCTCCTTCGAATGCCTGCGGGGTTAGCTGACGGGCTCGCGCAGAAAGAGCAGCGCTATGTCACGAACGTGACGATTCGCCCCCGGCCGCCGAAGCGCCCAAGTGGTTCCCCCGCTCCCCACCGAACGATCGGCGGGAATTCGGCTGGTCAAGACGCGGCAAGCCTAGCGCAGCGTCCCGACATTTGCACCTCCGATGTCGATTGTTATGTCGCGGCTGTAACCGCGCTGCGAGCGAGCACCGCATCGGCGAGCGCCAGCGCCACCTCGGCGCGCTCGCGAAGCGATGCGGCGACGACGTGCTCGCGCGGGGTATGGGCCCCCCCGCCGCGCGGCCCGAGCCCGTCGACCGTGACCTCGATGACCGTCGCGAGGTAGCTCGCGTCGCTCGCGCCGCCGCGCCCGGCGCCGTGGATCGGGCGTCCGAGGCGCTCGCCGGCGGCGGCGAGCAGCGACGCCGTCGCCGCCCGCGAGTCCATGCCCGGCCAGCGGCGCAGGAACGTGGTCTCCAGGCGCACGCCGCCGACCTCGGCCGGCAGCTCGGCGAGCACGCGGTCGAAGGTCTCGAGCTCGTCGGCGCGCAGGTCGCAGAGCAGCTCACCGGCCGCGGGCACGACGTTGAAGGCGTCGCCGCTGCGCACGACGGTCGGCACCGAGGTCAGGTGCGCGGGCCCGAGCGGGTCATGCAGCGCCGCGACCGTCTGCGCCGCGGCGGCGAGCGCGAGCAGCGCGTTCGCGCCCTTCTCCGGCGAGGCGCCGGAGTGCGCGGAGCGCCCGTGTGCGAGCACCCGCAGCGTCCCGGCGGCCTTGCGCCGGACGACGACGGCCTCGTCGCCCTCCGCGGTGAGCTCGCCGCCCTCGAAGCACAGGCAGGCGTCGTAGCCCGCGAAGCGCTCGACGTGGGCGAAGTCGCCGGCCCGCCACTCCTCGTCGCAGACGAGCAGCAGGGCGAGCTCGGCGAAGTCCTCGGTGCGTGTCGCGAACGCGCGCAGGACGCCGATCGCCAGGATGTCGCCGCCCTTCATGTCGACGGTGCCCGCGCCGGTGAGGTTGTCGCCGTCGCGCGCCAGCGGGCTGTGGTCGGCATGCGCGTGGACGGTGTCGACGTGGCCGAGCAGGACGATCCTCCCGGCCCCGCTGCCGTCGACGGTCACGATCAGGTCGTCGGCGTGCCCGCCGCTCGAGCAGGGTGCCCGCTCGACGCGCGCTCCGTCGGGCGCCAGCTCGACGGCGAGCGCGAACGCCGCCTCGGCGCCCTCGACGTCGCCCGACGGCGACGAGATCGCCACGAGCCGCTCGAGCTCCGTGGGCGCCCACGACGCGATCTCGTCGGCGGCGGAGGCGATCCAGGGATCCATCCGTTGGTTCTACCGCATGCGCGCACGCCCAATCCCTCGGTGCCGCCCTCGTCGCCCGCGACCGGGCGCTGGGCCACGACCAGGCGCGCCGCGGCGATCAGGTGCCACGCGCGATGTCCGAAGGCCCGAGCCGGACGTCAGCGCACGACGCCGCAGGCCACGCGCGGCCCGGAGTCGCCCGTCGCGAGCGTCATCGCGTCGGGGTCCGGCTCGTAGCGGTCCTTGGGGACGTTCGCCGCGTTGTCGGGCAGCGCGTGGATCATCGCCGCGCTGCCGTCGGCGTCGCGCAGCTGCGCGAGCGTGAAGCGGTCGGTCGTGAAGCGCGCCTCGGCCTTGCCGCCGCTCGTGACGAGCAGGGGCGGCATGTCGCCCGCGTGGTTGGGGTGGCTCGTCATCGCCGGGTTGAGATGCGGGCCCGCGGTCATGAAGCCCGGCCCTTCGCACGTGCCGGTCGTGTGGACGTGGAAGCCGTGATAGCCCGGGCTCAGCCTGCGGACCACGACCGTGACGCGCAGCGCCTGGCTCTTGCCGCGGCGCTCGAAGCGCACCGAGCCGACGGACTCGCCCGCCGCGTTGACGAGCGACGCGCGCGCGAGGCGCTTGCCGTCGTTGCTCGCGCCCTGGGCCAGCAGCGCGCCAGACAGCACGCCCCCGCCCGCGACGACGATCGCGATGGCTGCGATGGCGTTCTTGCGTCCGGCGTTGCGGCGCATGCTCGTGACCCCCTCGATGGACCTACCCGAGGAGGTGTATATCGGGCCACGGCCGCCCGGCCGTGCATCCTGGCGCGTCCGCGCCCGGCCGGGCAGGGCGGGGCCTCAGCCGAGCACGAGCTCCAGGCGGCGTTCGAGCGCGCCCGCGATCGCCTCGCGCACGAAGCCCTGCTCGAAGCGCTCGACGGTCGCCTCGAGGAAGCCCTCGATGACGAGCCGCTTGGCCTTCTCGAGCTGCAGCCCGCGCGAGCGCAGGTAGAAGAGCTGCTCGAGGTCGATCTGCGCGATCGCCGCAGCGTGCGTGCAGCGCACGTCGTTGGCGAGGATCTCCAGGCCGGGGACGGAGTCCGCGTGCGCGGTCTTCGTCAGCAGCAGGTTGCGCGACTCCTGGAAGGCGTCGATCTGCTGGGCGCCCGGCTCGACCTTGATCATGCCCGACCAGACGGTGTTCGAACGCCCGTCGAGGATCCCGCGGAAGGCGAGGTCCGACGTCGTGTTCGGCGCGTCGTGGACCTGCGTCGTCGCGTAGTCGAGGTGCTGGCGACCGTGCGTCGCGTACGCGCCGGTGACCTTCGCGTCGGCGCCCGGCCCGATGAGCTTGGTGTCCATCGCGACGCGGCCGTTGCCGGCGCCGAAGCCCAGCGCGATCCAGTCCAGCGCGCCGTCGCGGTCGACGGTCGCGCGCTGCGTGCCGAAGATCCACGTCTTCTCCGAGAGGCCCTGGGCGCAGACGTAGCGCAGGCGCGCGTTCTGGCCGACCGCCAGCTCGACGACCGTGTTCAGCAGGCCGTCGGTGTCGTCGTCGGCGGAGACGTACTGCTCCCAGACCTCGGCCGACGAGCCCTCCTCGAGCACGACCAGCGTGCGCCAGTTCAGCGCGGTCTGGCCCTGCGCCTGGACGACCGTGATGACGATCGGGGTCTCGACCGACACGCCGCGGGGGACGTAGACGAACGCGCCCCCCTCCCAGCCGGCCTCGTTGCGCGCGACGAACGGATCGTTCGCGTCGACGACGGTGCCGAAGTACCGCTCGACGAGCTCGGGGTGCTGCTGGACGGCGAGGCTCAGCGGCAGGACGATGACGCCGTCGGAGCCGGCCTCCGCGCCGCCGTCGAAGGCGTGGTCGATCTGCTCGAGGCGCGTCGCGCCCTCGGGCGCGTCGACGACCGTCAGCGACGGGACGTCGAGGTGCGCGCCGATCCGCTCCGGCTTCTCGAACGCGTCGAGGTCGACCTTCTTCAGCGATGTGAACTCCCAGCCCGGGTTGCCGCGATACGACGGCAGCGGGAGGCTGTCCCTCAAACCAACGGCGCGCTCGCGGCGCGCCGTCAGCCATGCAGGCTCGATCAGGGTCCGGCTAGCCAATTGAGCCCTCCATCTGCAATTCGATGAGACGGTTCATCTCGACCGCGTACTCCATGGGGAGCTCCTTGACGATCGGCTCGATGAACCCGTTGACGATGAGCTTGGACGCCTCTTCCTCGTTCAGACCGTGGGTCATGAGGTAGAAGAGCTGCTCCTCGCCGACCTTCGAGACGGTCGCCTCGTGGCCGACGTCGACGTCGTCCTCGCCGATGCGGATCGTCGGGTAGGTGTCCGAGCGCGACTTGTCGTCGAGCAGCAGGGCGTCGCAGACGACCTTGCTCTTGGAGCCGTGCGCGCCCTTCGCGACCTCGAGCAGGCCGCGGTACGAGCCGCGCCCGCCGTCCTTGGAGATCGACTTGGCGAAGATGTTCGAGGTCGTGTTCGGCGCCGCGTGGACGATCTTGCCGCCGGCGTCCTGGTGCTGGCCGGCGCCCGCGAAGGCGATCGACAGGATCTCGCCGTGCGCGCGCTCGCCGGTCAGGTAGACCGACGGGTACTTCATCGTGAGCTTCGACCCGAGGTTGCAGTCGACCCACTCGACGGTCGCGTCGCGCTCGGCGATCGCGCGCTTGGTGACGAGGTTGAAGACGTTCGTCGACCAGTTCTGCACGGTCGTGTAGCGGATCCGCGCGCCCGGCTTGGCGATCAGCTCGACGACGGCGGAGTGCAGCGAGTCCGATGAGTACGTCGGCGCGGTGCAGCCCTCGACGTAGTGCACGAAGGAGCCCTCGTCGGCGATGATCAGCGTGCGCTCGAACTGGCCCATGTTCTCCGTGTTGATGCGGAAGTAGGCCTGCAGCGGCATCTCGATGTGGACGCCCGGCGGGACGTAGACGAACGAGCCGCCCGACCAGACCGCGCTGTTGAGCGCCGCGAGCTTGTTGTCGTTCGGCGGGATGATCGTCGCGAAGTACTCGCGGACCAGGTCCTCGTGCTCGCGCAGGCCCGTGTCCATGTCCATGAAGATGACGCCCTGCGCCTCGAGCTTCTCGTTGATCTGGTGGTAGACGACCTCGGACTCGTACTGCGCGCCGACGCCGGCGAGGAACTTGCGCTCGGCCTCCGGGATGCCCAGGCGGTCGAACGTCTTCTTGACGTCCTCGGGGACGTCGTCCCACGAGCGCTCGGCCTTCTCGGAGGCGCGCACGAAGTAGTGGATGTCGTCGAAGTTGACCTCGGCGAGGTGCGGCGAGCCCCAGGTCGGCATCGAGCGCGCGTAGAAGTACTCGAGCGCCTTGAGGCGGAACTCGAGCATCCAGGCGGGCTCGGACTTGAACTCCGAGATCTTCGCGACGAGTTCCTTGGACAGGCCCTTCGGCGCCTTGTACAGGTAGTTCTCGGCGTCGTGGAAGCCGTACTTCTCCGTGTAGTCGGAGTTGATGCCCTGAAGGCCCTCTTGCTCGGCGATGGTCTCGGGAGTTGCCATGTTGGTTACTCAACCTCCAGCTTGATCATGTCGTCCTCGACCCGGACGTCGAACGTCTCGACGGGGACGTAGGCGGGCAGGGTCTTGGGCGTTCCGGTACGTAGGTCGAAGAGGGCGCCGTGGCGTGGGCACTCGACCGTGCATGCATCCTGGTCGATCTCGCCCTCCGCAAGCGTTCCGTTGTCGTGCGAGCAGCGGTCCTCGATCGCGAAGAGGATCCCGTTGCAGTTGAAGATGCCGATCTCGAGGTCTTCCCATTCGACGACGCGCGCCGCACCTGGCGGCAGCTCGGAGATGGGGCAGATGTCGAGGGTCTCGGTCATAGACGCGGCCCCGAATGCTAATCCCTTCCGGGGCACTCGGATTTGCTTCTGTGGAGTGTAGCGCCGAGCCACAACGCGTGGTAGAAGGGGCGTAACCCGGCGCACCCACGCGTGCGAGAGAGGCAGTCCCATGTCAACGTGTTCCTGCGGCGGCGTCACGATCGAATGCCCGGCCTGATCGTCGAGTAGCTCCGGGGCCCGGCCGGTGGTGAGCCCGTCAGCAGGCTGCGTGCCCCTGATGAGGCGCCTGCGACTTGGACCGTTCGCGCGCGCGCTCGCGCTCGCCGCGCTGATGGCGCTGACCTGCGTGCCGTCGGCGTCCGCGAGATCTCCCACCCCGCTCGATCTCGCGCTGCGCTTCCAGCCGCACCTGTTCTTCGACGCCACCGAGCGATGGCGCCCGCTCGACGTCGATGCGTTCCTCGCCGAACCGGGCCATGGCGCGTGCGTGTCGGCGCCCGTCGGTCCGCCGGCCTGCACGCCGCTGGTGTCGGTCGCGCAGCTCGCGCCGCCGGTCGACGAGCTCGACCTGCGCGGCGTGCAGGCCGACGGCGGCGACGCCTCGGCGCCCGACGTGCAGACCTGCGCGAAGTCCAAGCCCACGCTGCTCGACTGCGACGAGGACGGGCGCACGGTCATCTACGCGCACGTGACCCGCCGCCGAACGCGGATCGCGATCGACTACTGGTGGTTTCTGCGCTACAACGACCTCGACCTCGACCAGCACGAGGGCGACTGGGAGGGCGTGACCGTCATCGTCGATGCTGCCGCCCGGCATGTCGTGTCGGCGCACTTCGCCGCGCACGCCGGCATCTGGCGCTACCGCGACGCCGTCTCAAGGCTCGACCGCGGGCGCCACGTGCGCGTCTACGTCGCGCGCGGCAGCCACGCGGCGTACCCGCGCCCGTGCCGCCGCACGTCGTGCGAGCAGACGGAGAGCGTGCTGCCGGAGGGGCGCTCCGACGGCGCCAGCCCGTGGGTCGCCAACGACTCGCGGGCCTGCCGTCGTCGCTGCGTCCGGCTGCTGCCACAGGCGGGCGGCAGGCCGGCGTCGTGGGACGCGTGGGATGGCCGCTGGGGAACGAGCCCTGCCAGCTTCTTTCAGGGGCCCCGGACACCGTCCTTCCAGCGGCGCTACCGGCAGCCGTTCCGGGCCGCGCGGACCGAGCGCCGCAGCTTCCCGGGCGGGTAGCGGGCCCGGCGCGTGCGGGCGCAAGATCATCGCGACGGACGTCGCGCTCCTCGCGCTGCTCGCCGGCCTCTGTGCTCTCGCCGGCTGGCGTGCCGTGCTGCTGATCCAGCTCGTGCCCGCGCTGCTCGCGGGATCGGTCGGCATCTGGCTGTTCGACGTCCAGCACCAGTTCGAGGGCGTCTCCTGGGAGCGCAAGGACCAGTGGAGCTACGCCGCGTCGGCGTTGCGGGGCACATCGGCCTGCACCACGTGCACCACCTCAACGCGCGGATCCCGAACTACAACCCGCAGCGCGCGCACGACGGCAACCCGATCTTCCACGGCTGCCGCGAGCTCGGCCTGTGGGAGGCCGTGCTCGCGCTGCGCCTGAAGCTCTACGACGAGCGCAGCGGCCGGCTCGTCGGCTTCGCCGCCGCACGCGCCTGAGCCGAGCGCGGCTCGGCGCGTGGGCGCTCGGGCCCGGCGCGGGCGGGCGCGCCGTCTGCCAGCATCGTCGCGCGTGAACCTCATCACCAGGTCGGTCCTGCTCGCACTTGCGACGCTGCTCGTTGCCACTCAGAGCGCGTCCGCGCAGGTCGGCACCTACACGGCGTGCGAGACGAGCGCGCCGCTCGTCCAGATCAGCGGCGCAAGCTGCGACGAAGCCCGCGCGGCCTCTACGGCCGTCGCCGGGGCGACCCCGACGACGATCGAGCCGGCGTTGCTCGCCGCCGGCTGGACCGCGCTGCGCGTCTACGCCCCGGCCGGCTCGACGGCGTACGACGTCACGGCGATCCGCGGCCTCGCGACGCTGCGCCTGCGCCTGCCGGGCGCCGCGCCCGACATCGGCGGGTGGACGGCCGACCGCGAACTGCTGTTCTCGCGCCGCACGCTCGTCGGCGGTGGCACTCCACCGAACGACTCGACGGTCTGCACGTCCGCCTTCATCGTGCGGCTCGGCAGCCACCTCGGCGGCCTGACCGCCGCCCACTGCTCGGGCCTGACGAAGGCCCGCAGGACGGCACGCCGCAACGCCGCCGTGCGCCGCCCGCCACAGCCGGGGATCGTCCTCGGCACGGTGCAGCGCAACCTCGCCACCCGAGCCAAGCCGATCGACGTCATGGTCCTGCCGGTGCCGTCGGGGCCCGGTCGCCCGTCGGCCGACGTCGTCGAGCGCCGCTTCGACCAGCCGCCGTGGTTCGTCCGCGGGACGGCGCGCCCGCTGCTCGGCCGCCGCGTGTGCTTCTCCGGCCAGACGAGCGGACCCGACCAGTGCGGCAGGATCGTCCGCCGCTTCCCGGGCATCCCCGCGGTCAAGGGCCTGTCGTGCACGAACATCACCGCGCGCGAGGGCGACAGCGGGTCACCGGTCTACACGCAGCCCGGCGCCGCCGGGACGGTACGCGCGGTGGGCGTCGCGAACATCGTCGTCGGGCTCTTCCAGAGCATGTGCTTCGTCCCGATCGCGCCCGTGCTGCATGCGCTGAACGCCACGCTCGTCAACGCGGGAGACTGACCAGCGGCGCGGCCCCAGCGCGGCACGCGTGCGCCCGCGCGCTTCGCCAGCGCTTTCTGCGCAGATTCGTTGCAATCGCGCCTCGTTTCGTAACGCGATCAGCGCCACGATCCCGCCATGCGAGCGAGCACGCGTAGGTCTGGTCGGTCAACAACCGACAAGACCTACACGCCCGACGCGCGCGCCGCGGATCTCGCCGCTGCCCGCGACGGCGTCGTGTCGATCGCGCAACTCGCGCAGTGCGGCCTCGACCGCGACGCGATCGGCGTGCGCGTACGGCGCGGCGTGCTGCACCGCATCCATCGTGGCGTGTACGCCGTCGGGCATCCCGGTATCTCGCTCCGGGGACGATTCCGGGCCGCCGTCCTCGCGGGCCGCCGCGGCACGGCGCTCGCGCGCTACTCGGCGGCCGCCGACTGGGGCTTCGTCGATTGGAAGGAGCGCGAGCCGGAGATCATCGTCACGCGCGGCGGCGCTCGCCACATCCCCGGGGTCACGGTCTACCGCTCGGGCACGCTCGTCCGGCGCGACGTGACCTACCGCAGCGGCATACCGGTGACCTCGCCGGCGCGGACGCTGCTCGACCTCGCGCCGGTGCTGCCGGAGCAGGCGCTGCGCAGGGCGGCCCGCCAAGCGCAGGCGCTGCGGCTCGTGACGTGCGGGGAGATCGTCGAGATCTGCGACCGCCTCGCGGGACACCGCGGGTCGGGGAAGCTGCGCAGGGTGGTCGCCGACGGGCCGGCTCCGACGGCAAGCCCGCTCGAGGACATCGTGCTCGACCTCCTCGACGGCGCCGGGATCCCTCGACCGCTCGTCAACCGACCGCTGACCTGCGGCGACCGGACCATCGTGCCCGACTTCCTGTGGCCCGACCGGCGCCTGGCGCTCGAGGCCGACAGCGTCACATGGCACGAGCACAAGCTCGTCCGCGAGAACGACGCCGACAAGCAGGCGATCCTCGAGGCCGACGGCTACCGCGTCATCCGCGTCACGAAGGTCCAGGCCGAGCGACGACCGGCGCAGACGCTCGCGCGGATCCGGACCGCGTTTCACGCCGCGAGCCAGGGGCTCGCGTCACCCGATCCCTAACGGCCGGCTTCGGCCTCGCTGGGCGGCGTCGCCGGCTCCCAGTCGACGGCCTGGCCGAGCGCCGCGCCCTTGAGGACCTTGAGCGTCAGCAGCGCGCACTTCATCCGCGTCGCGGAGATCGTGATGCCGAGCAGGTCGAGGATGTACTTGCGATCCAGCTTGAGCAGCTCCTCGATCGGCATGCCCTTGACCTCGTCGGAGGCCATCGACGCGGACGCCTGCGAGATCGCGCAGCCGTGCCCGGAGAAGCGCACGTCCTCGATCTTGTTGTCGGCATCGGTCTTGATCTCGACGCGCAGCTCGTCGCCGCACAGCGGGTTCGTGTCCTCGAAGGAGAGGTCGAACGGATCGAGGTGACCCCAGTTGTGCGGGCGCTTGTAGTGCTCGAGGATCTCCTCGCGGTAGATGCTCTCCATGCTGCTGCTCATTCGAAGATCCTCCGGACTTCGTGGATGGCATCGACGAGGGCGTCGATGTCGGCCCGCGTGGTGTGGACCGCGAACGAGGCGCGCGTCGTCGCCGCGACGGCGAAGCGCTTCATGAGCGGCTGGGCACAGTGATGGCCGGCACGCACGCAGACCCCGCGGCTGCCGAGGATCTCGGCGACGTCGTGCGGGTGGATGCCGTCGATCGTGAACGCGACGAGCGCGCCGCGGCGATCGGCATCGAGCGGCCCCATGATGTTGATCCCGGGGATCTCCTGCAGGCGCTGGAGCGCGTAGGCGCAGATCTCGTGCTCGTGGGCGCGGACGTTGTCCATGCCCAGGGCGGTGAGGAAGTCGACGGCCGCCCCGAGGCCGATGCCCTCGGCGACCTGCAGCGTGCCGGCCTCGAACTTCGCGGGCAGCGTGCCGAAGCGGATCTCCTCGATCGTGACGTTCGAGATCATGTGCCCGCCGCCGAGGAACGGCGGCATCGCCTCGAGGATCGAGGGGCGGCCGTGAAGGATGCCGACGCCCGTCGGGCCGTAGATCTTGTGGCCCGTCCAGATGTAGAAGTCGGCGTCGATCTCGCCCGCGTCGACGGGGAACTGCGGCACCGCCTGCGAGCCGTCGACGACGACGACCGCGCCCGCGGCGTGCGAGCGAGCGACGATGTCCGCGACCGGGTTGATCGTGCCGGCGGCGTTGGAGACGTGCCCGACCGCGACGAGCTTGACCGTGCCCGTGGCGAGGTGGCGGTCGAGGTCGTCCAGCTTGAGGCACGCCTCGTCGTCGACGCCGATCGTCGCGAACGTCGCGCCGACCTCCTGGCAGAGCAGGTGCCACGGCACGAAGTTGGAGTGATGCTCCATCTCCGACACGACGACGGTGTCGCCGGGACCGACGTTCGCGCGGCCCCACGAGTACGCGACGAGGTTGATCGCCTCGGTCGCGTTCTTCGTGAAGATCGTCGCGCGGGCGGGCCAGTTCAGCCAGGCCGCGATGCGATCGCGCGCACCCTCGAAGAGCTCCGTGGCCTCGGCGGCGAGCGGGTAGACGCTGCGATGGACGGTCCCACGATGGTGCTCGTAGTAGTCGTTCATCGCGTCGAGCACGGACTGCTGCGTCTGCGCCGTCGCTGCGGTGTCGAGGTAGACGGTGCCCTCGCGCTCCAGCGACGGGAAGCCCGTCGCCAGCGGGGTGTCGGCGATCGTGCTCATGCTCAGACCGACGCCGCGTACTCTTCGCGGATCTGCGCGTAGCCCTCGGCCTCGAGGCGATCGACGAGCTCGGGGCCACCCTCGGTGGCGATCCGGCCGTCGAACATGATCGAGACGCGGGTCGGCGTCACCATGTGCAGGATGCGCTGGTAATGGGTGATGATCAGCACGCCCATCTGGCCGTCGGCGACCGTGTTGACGCCGTGCGCGACGACGTTCAGCGCGTCGATGTCGAGGCCCGAGTCCGTCTCGTCGAGGATCGCCAGCTTCGGCTTCTGGAGCGCCATCTGGAGGATCTCCAGGCGCTTCTTCTCGCCGCCCGAGAAGCCCTCGTTGAGGTAGCGCGAGCTGAACTCGCGCGGCACGCTGACGAGCTCCATCGCGGCCTCGACGGTCTTGCGGAACTCCTTCAGCGAGATGTCGGCCTCGCCGCGCGCCTCGCGGTGGGCGTTCATGACCATCCGCAGGTACTTCGTGATCGTGACGCCGGGGATCGAGACCGGGTACTGAAACGCCATGAACAGGCCCATGCGGGCGCGCTCGTCGGTGTCGGACTCGGTGATGTCCTCGCCGTCGAAGAGGATCTGGCCATCGGTCACCGTGAGGTTCGGGTGGCCCATGATCGCGTTGGCGAGCGTGGACTTGCCGGAGCCGTTGGGGCCCATCAGCGCGTGAATCTCACCGGGCTTGACGGTGAGGTTGACGCCCTTGAGGATCTGCTTGTCCTCGGCCTGGACGTGGAGGTTGCGGATCTCGAGCTCGGGCATGGTCTCCTTGGGGTCTTAGACGGTCGTTGTCGCCGGCTCGGGCGCGCGCGCTGGCGCGACCGACCGGGTCTGAAACTCGACGAGCTCGGCGAGCGACGTGTCGGCGAGCGTCTTGAGGACGTTCGCCTGAACGCGCGTCCAGAGCAGCTTCGTGGCGCAGCCACGACCTGAGTCGTCGTGGTGCGAGCACAGCACGCGGCCGTCACCGTCCTCCTCGACGAGGCAGTCCATCGGCGTGACCGACCCCTCGAGCGCGAGGATCACCTCGTTCATCGCGATCTCCTCCGCGGGACGCGAGAGCTGGTAGCCGCCGTGGGCTCCGCGGGTGCTCTCGACGAGGTTCGCGCGCCGCAGCAGGGCGACGATCCGCTCGAGGTAGGCGAGCGGGAGGTTCTCGGTGTCGGCGATCGACTTCAGCGACACCGGCTGGTGGCCTGGCTGGCGCCCGAGCTCGATGAGCAGACGGACGCCGTACTCGGCTTTGGTCGTGAAGAACATGCGACCGCTAATCCTACCAGCGCGGTCGGGATGGGCACGAGGGGTGCCGCGCGCCATGTTGTCGGACTCGGGTCAAGCCGCGCTCAGGCCGGGCCGGCCGGCACCTCGGCAACGATCCGGCTGCCGTCGGGCAGCACCGGCCGCGTGATCACTCTGCCGTAGCGCTCGACGAGCTCGCGGCCCGCCGTCGCCCACAGTTCGCGGCGCATGAACACCGTGAACGGCCTGCGGCCGTCGAAGTCCGCGAGCGCGCTCGGGCTGATCACCTCGCCGACGCGGGCGGGGTCGCCGGCGAAGATGCTCAGTCGCTCCTTCCAAATCCCCGGATACCCCCAGTCGTAGTAGCGGTAGCGGTCGCTGTCGTCGGTCGCGACGTAGAACGTGGTCGCGGCATCGGCTCGATGGGCCTCGATGTAGCGACCGGTGTTGCCGATGATGTCGCCGTGCTCGCTGCCGCTGTCCACGTAGTCGCGCGCTATGGAGGCGTTCGCGCCCGCGACGAGGAGCAGCGCCGCCGCCGCCAGCGCCCCGGCGGCGGGCCGGGCGAAGGCGGCCCGCGCTCGTCCCACCAGCGAGCCCGCGGCTGACGCGAGTGACCGGACGGCGACCGTCACGAAGTACGCGACGAACGGCAGCGTGACGAGCAGGCGCGTGTAGTTCGGCGCCTTGTTGATCAGCAGCGCGAACGACAGCCACAGGATCGCGAACCCCGCGAGCGCGAGCAACGCCCAGCGATCCTCCCGCCGGCGGACGACGGCGACCAGCGTGATCGCCACGCCGATCCACAGCAGGATGCCGCTCAGCGGGTCGACGAACCCGTGCCCGGGGTTGTCGTAGATCCACGAGTGGTCCTCGACGCGGTTGTTGAACGCCGACAGCCCCCACACGATGTTCTTGCGAATCCCCTCCCACTCGGTGTCGGCGAACACCCACTCCTGCTGGGTCTTCCGCGCCTCCGGGTAGATCAGCATCGCGTTGCGCTGGAGGTAGACCTGCTCCGGGGGCGCCTGGCGCTCGGACACGAGGATCGGCGTCGCGACGAGCACGAAGCCGAGCGCCGTGGCCGCCGCGCCCCGGCGCAGCTCGCGCACGCTCACGTGCGCGCGGCCGAGCACCGCGATGCCCACGACGAAGGCAGCCCAGATCACGATCGTGAAGCGCGCCGGGTAGTAGACGTAGAAGCCGAGACCGGCCGCGACGCCGCCGAGGTAGCTCGTCAAGCGATGGCCGTGGCGTAGCCCGCGCAGCAGGAGCGCGAGGGCGATGACCTCGAGCAAGACCGAGGTGTTCTCGCGCATCGCCATCCGGCTGATCATCAGCAGCGAGTGGCTGAGGCCGGTCACGCACGCGGCGAACACCGCCCAGCGCAACGGCAGCAGCTGTCGCAGCAGCGCGTACGAAGCCGCGATGACCGCGAGGCCGAGGGCACAGGTCGACCCCGCCGCGGCTCGCGTAGAGCTTCGCGTTGGTCATGATCGAGACCTCGTCGGAGCCCACCTGGACGGGCCAGCGATGCGCCCCGAGGAGATACAGCGGCGCGAACGCCAGCATCAGGCCCGCGGCCGCGAACGCGTCGGCCCTCGACAGCCGGCCGATGCGCTCTCCCGTGAGCGCGAACGCTACGGCCAGGAGCGCCAGCCCGGCCAGCCACACCGCGCCCACGATGCTCCCGTAGCCCGCCGTCGCGTAAGTGACCAGCGACGTCAGGCCGAGGCCGCAACCGGCGGCGAACGCGGCCGCGCGGACCTTCGCGCGATCGCTGCTCGCGGCGCGCCAAGCCGTCGCAGCAATCATCCGAGCCAGTCTGATGGCGGGCACCGCCGGTTGCAACCCGGCGACCCGCGCCGGCGCCCGCCGCGGCGGGCAGGGTGCTCCGCCACGACATGGCGCCGAGTGGATCGGTCGCGAGCGCGGCGATCGTCGGTCCGTTGGCGAGGACGGTGGGCATCGTCACACAACATGCGATACGGGCCGGATCTTGCGCGCAATCCGGGTAGCGTCTGCCTCATGCCGGAGTTCGGGCCAGGCGACGTCTTCGTCAATCATCGCATCGTCGGCCTGGCGGGTCGCGGCGGGATGGGCGTCGTCTATCGCGCCATCGACCTCGATCTCGACCGCGTCGTCGCGCTCAAGGTCATCGCGCCCGCGCTCGCCGACGACCCGGACTTCCGCGCGCGCTTCGTCGCGGAGTCCAAGTCGGCGGCGTCGATCGAGCACCCCCACGTCATCCCGCTCTATTACGCGGGCGAGCGCGAGGGCGTGCTGTTCATCGTCATGCGCTACGTCGACGGGCCCGACCTGCGCGCGCTCGTCCGCGCCGAGGGCCTGCTCGAGCCCGAGCGAGCGGCGAGCATCGTCGCCCAGATCGGGGGCGCGCTCGACGCCGCCCACGCACACGGGCTCGTGCATCGCGATGTCAAGCCGGCGAACGTCCTGCTCGGCGAGAACGAGCATGCCTACCTGACGGACTTCGGGCTGACCAAGCGCGAGGCCTCGACCGGCGGCGTCAGCCGCTCGGGCGGCTGGGTCGGCACGCTCGGCTTCGTCGCGCCCGAGCAGATCCGCGGGGAGCGCGTGGATGCCCGCACCGACGTCTACGCCCTCGGCTGCGTCCTCGTGCACGCGCTGACCGGCGGCGCGCCCTACCTGCGCGACTCCGACGAGGCGACGCTGTGGGCGCATCTCAACGCCCCGCCGCCGGTCGACCGGGTGCCGTCGGAGTTCGCCGCCATCGTCGAGCGGGCGCTGTCGAAGGACCCCGAGGATCGCTTCCCATCGGCCGGCGACCTCGGCCGCGCCGCGCTCGCCGCCGCCGGGCGCAGCGGTTCGATCGGGCCGGAGCGCAACGTCGCCCGCGGCGCCGCCGCGCCCGACGGGACACCGCAGACCGCGCCCACGGCGCGCGTCGCCGCCGCGCCGCACGAGGGCGAGACGCACGTCTCGCCACCTGACCGCGACGAGACCGCCGCCACGGCCCGCGCCGGCGGCCGCGGAAGCTCGCTCGCTCGGCGACCCGTCGTCCTGGCCTGCGCCGCCCTGATCGCCGCCGGGGCGATCGCGGCGATCGTGCTCGGCGGTGGCGGCGGCGAGGGATCGCGGACGGTTGCCACCGTGACCTCGACGCCCGCGAAGCCCACGGCCACGCGCGTCTCCGCGGCCGTGACCGGCGTCGCTCGTCCCAACAGCATCACCGTCAGCAAGGGCCGCGTGTGGGCGCTCAGCAACCGCGACGGGAAGGTCCTCGTCCTCGACTCCCGCACGGGCGAGACGCTGCGCCAGGTCTCGATCGGCGACGGCGGCACCGGCGTCGCCGCCGGGTTCGGCTCGATCTGGGTGGTCAAGGGCACGACGCACTCGCTGCTGCGCCTGAGCCCGAGCACCGGCAAGCGCGTCGGCGGCGCGATCCAGATCGCCTACCCGGGGCTTCCGACCGTCGTCGCCGTCGGGGACGGCGCGATCTGGGTCGGCGTGCGCAAGCCCAACCACCGCGACGGCGGCGGAGAGTCGCTCGTCAGGATCGACCGCAGCACCGGGGCGCAGCAGGCGATCGTCATCCCGGGCGGCGTGCAGGACGTCGCGATCGGTGAGGGCGCGGTGTGGGTGAGCACGAGCTTCGCGCGCAACGTCATCCGGGTCGACGCCCGCGACCCGCGCAACTCCCGCACGATCCCCGTCGGCGATGGACTCAACGGGATCGCGGTCGGCGAGGGCGCCGTCTGGGTCGCGGACACGGGCGACGCGTCGCTGCGGCGGATCAACCCGAAGACCTTCAACGTGCGACGGATCGCGCTCGGCGTCGCACCCGCCCGCGTGACCGTCGGCGGCGGCTCGGTCTGGATCACCGTGCGCGTGGCGAACCGGCTGATCCGCCTCAGCCCGACGACGCTCGCGGTCCGCGAGCGCATCAAGACCGGGATCGAGCCGTTCGCGCTCGACGTGGCCGACGGCAACGCGGTCTGGTTGACGCTGATCGACCAGGGCGGCGGCGCCGTCCAGCGCGTGAGCTTCTCGCGCTGAAGCCGGCGGCGCGGGCTACAGGTCGCGGCGCACGACGACGCCGTCCTGCAGCGCGCGCATCGCGAGATACGAGCGCTTCTGGTTCTGCGGCAGGTGCTCGACGCCGAAGTAGCCGAACAGCGTGCGCAGATGCGCCTTGACCGCGTCGACCGACAGGAACAGCTCCGTCGCGATCTGCTGGTTCGTCGCGGGCGTCGCGAGCTCGGTGTCCTTGTAGGGCCGGCACAGCGCGACCAGCACGGCGCGCTGCGTCGTGCTCAGCGACGGCAGCTCGGCGCGACTGCCCGCGGCGACGGTCGGATTGGAGTCCGACGGCTCGGGCACGCGATAGGCGATCTGCGTGCGGCCGATGCGCAGGACGTCGCCGTCGCGCAGGCGGTGGCGGCCGGAGATGCGCTGGCCGTTGACGAACGAGCCGTTGCGCGACAGGCCGTCGTCCGACGCGGTCCACTCGTCGCCGAGGCGCTCGAGCTCGACGTGCAGACGCGAGACCTCGGTGTCCCAGATCAGCGCGACGTCGTTGCCGGAGCTGCGGCCGATCGCGACCCGCTGCGAGCCGGCGGCGAGCACGAACAGGCGCTGGTCGCCGTCGCCGTCGCGAAGGACGAGGAACGGCGTGCCCGCGCGCTCGGCCTCGATGCGCTCGCGCAGCTCGGCGGGCGTCGCGGCGTGGGCTGACAGGGGGGACAGGTCGGCCTTCCGCATCGATGCTGAGCTTGCCACATCGGGCGGCCGACCCACCCTGGGTGCGGCAACGCCACACCTGAGTGGGGAAGGTGTCACCCAGGGGTCGAGGGCAACGGGGCCGCTCCGCGGGATCTTGCATCAGTAGATCCACCGGCAAGGAGCCCCGCATGATCGCCCCGCCCACCTCACGCCTCACCGACGCCCAGCTCGTCCTGCGTTTCCGCGGTGGTGACGACGCGGCGTTCTCGGAGATCCACGACCGCTATCGCGCGGCGCTGATCGCGTTCGCGCGGCGCATGTTGCAGACCTCCGGCCATGACGCCGACGACGTCGTCCAGGACGCGTTGATCCGCGCGTACCGCGGCCTGCGCGCGACCAACCGCCCGATGGCGCTGCGCCCGTGGCTCTACATGATCGTGCGAAACCGCGCGCTCGACGAGCTGCGCACGCCGCAGCGCTCGGACGTCTACGACGACGAGATCGGCATGCGCGCCGTCTCCGCCACCGAGTGCGATCCCGCGATCTGCTTCGCCGAGGCCGACGAGATGCGCCAGATCGTGGCGGAGATCGGCCGTCTGCCGGAGCGCCAGCGGATCGCGCTCGTCATGCGCGAGTTCGACGGCCGCTCGCATGCCGAGACCGCTCGCGCCCTCGACACGACGGTGCCGGCGACGAAGTCGCTCATCGTCCGCGCGCGCTCGAACCTCCAAACCGCCATGGCGGCGTGATCCGCGGCCACGACGGGCCTGCTCGGATCTACGATCAAGTGATCGCGCGGTGGCGCCTGTAGAGTCGCGCGAGATGGCGACGCTACGGTGGCGACAGGGACGGTCCCATCTGCTCCGCGCCAGGGGGTTCGTCCTGCGCCCGATCTGCCTCGCGATCACCGCGTGCACGCTCGCACCCGCCGGCCCGGCCCTGGCCCAGGCTCCCGCCGCCGACTCCTACGAGCCCAACGACGCGGCGCAGATCGCGACCGCGATCGACCCGCGCCAGCCCTATTCGGCGACGATCGGCCCTGCCGGTGACGTCGACTGGTACGGGATCCAGGGCAGCGCGCCGTCGTGGCAGAAGTTCTTCGCCTCCGACGACCGGCGCATCGAGATCATCGTCGCCCGCACGCAGGACGACTGTGCTCGTCAGTCCCTGCGCGTCACGCTGTACACGGGAACCGGTCAGCTCGTGACGTCCTCGCCGGTATATCCGGGGCCGGCGGCGAGCATCCTGACGATCAAGGACATCGAGCCGGGCGGGGCCTACGGCCTGCTGGTGGACACCGCGCTGGATCCCGCCTGCGTCGCAGCCGTGCCCTACACGATCCGCGCCGAGCCCTACGCGCCGCCACCCCCGCAGGCGGCGCCCCCGTTCGGCCAGGCCCGCCCCCCCATCAAGGTCGAGAAGAACGCTGCGAAATGTGAGATCTACAGCGACAAGGCGGTCGGGCAGTCCAACCGGATCGATGATCTCAAGCGCAGGAAGGCCGGGAGCAGGAAGCAGCGCGGCAAGCGTCGCCAGCGCATCAGGAAGCTTCAGGCCGACCGCAGAAGGTTCCAGGCGCTCGCGAAGGCCTACTGCGGCCATTGATCGTCCGAGGGCGATGATCGATGCCGGATGACGGCGGTTCGCCTGCCAAGCGCCGTTGGCAGCTGTCCGCCAAGGGCCTCGCGGGCCTCGTCGCGTTCATCACCGGTGCCGTGACGCTCGCCTTCACGCTTTCGCCGGCGTTGAAGCCCGATCCGGGCAACGCGGTCAACGCCAAGTTGGACGTCCTCGCGATCGAGCCTGCCACGTACCGGCAGTGGGTCGCACGACTCGGCGATACCAGCGGCACGGACGACGACCCCGAGCTGCTCGATTCTCGCGGCTTCATCGTCTATCTCCAGGTCGAGGTCGCCGGACGCAAGCGCAAGGACCTGCGGCTCGTGCAGTCGCGCTACCTCACCGGCCCCGACCGGCGCTACAAGCCGCAGGTTCCCGCGCAGGAGGCGGCCACGTTCCGCTCCGAGACGCCGAGCGATCGCTGGGTCGCGCTGCTGTTCGCGAACCCACCGCCGGCGAAGGGCAAGTTCTTCGAGCGCTACGAGCTCTACGACCACCACACCCTGCTGTCGTTCGCCGACACGCCTGCGCGCCCAGGCAACCCCTGAGTAGTGGGCGGTCCACGAGCCCGGTAGCCTGCGCCGCCATGGACGTCTCCAGCATCGAATCCGCGCTCGACCGACTCGAAGAGGGCCTGCAGGAGGCGCGCGCGGCGACGCAGCTGCTGCGCGACGGCGACTACAGCGCAATCGCCGATCTCAACGAGGTCGTCGACGCGCTCGCCCTAGAGCTCGCCGAGCTCAAGGGCCGCACCGGCGCGAGCTTCGGCGCCTGACGCGGTTCAGCAGCGCCCGCCGCCGGGCAGGCGGACGCGCACCGACGCGGTGTTGTTGGACTCGTCGGACTCGTAGACGTGCTGGAGCGGATCGGCGATGTGGCGCAGCGAGTAGCAGCCGCGCAGGCCCGTGACGTCGAGGTCCTGCTCGTAGTAGCCGGGCGGGTAGCTCTCCTCCCAGCCGACGGAGATCCCCATTCGCACGGAGCGGATCGACGAGTCCTGGTTGCAACCCGGGAACCTCCGCGCGCGCGGCCCGGGCAGGCCCGGCACCTGGATGAGGTCGCGCATGCAGAAGCGCGTCTTCTCACCGCGCTTGACGAAGCGCTCGATCGGGTCGCCGGCGGTCCACAGCTCGAAGCGCAGCCCGTCGCGCAGCTTCCAGTAGTGCCCCTGGCCGGGGATGAACCAGAAGTCGAAGCGCGTGTCGGCGAGCGGGTACTCGCGATGCGCGCCGCTCACGCGGTAGATGCGCTGGCGCACGCGCATCGTGCGCGGGCCGTTGCGCCTGCCGAGCAGGTACAGCGGCCCGCTGCCGCGGTTGACGAGCTTGTTGCGCGACCCCAGCAGGACGCGGCCCGAGCTCGTGCGCGTGATCCTGAGGTCGCTCGGCGCTCGCAGCGTGAGGTCCGGGCAGCGCACCGCCGGATCCGCGCACGGACCGGACGGCGGCGGGATCGGGATCGGCGCGGGCGGCAACGGCGACGGGTTCGAAGGGATCGGCACGCGGATCGCGTGGTCCGGCGAGCCGGCGAGCGCGACCGTGGAGGACGCCGACGCGACGAGCGCGGCGAGCAGCGACACGATCCGGGCACGGTGCGTCACCCGACGGCAGATTAGGGATCGGGCGCCAAGCGGGGGGCACCGTTGGCGCGCGCCGGCCCGGATACGACGAACGCGCATCCTGGGGCGCGCCGACGCGCGAACCGTTACGGTGGGCTGACGGGCGCCGCGGTCTCACCGGCTCGGTAGCGCGCCACAGACGAAAGGAAGCGATGCAGAGCGCCCCGGGCGTGCAGGATGCCGGGCCGTCGGCCGACGACGCGACCGGTGACGACACGATCGCAGCGAGCGACGGCTCCCCGACCGCGCAGGACATCGAGCTGTGCTCCAACGAGACCGCCGACCGCATCGCGACGGGCATCGTCACGGTCGTCCCGGTGCTCGCGCTCGGCCTCGTCGTGTGGCAGGCATGGGCGGACTTCCTGCACTGGCACGACTTCGCCGTCTTCGCGCTCATGTACGTCGTGACCGGGCTCGGCATCACGGTCGGCTTTCACCGTCACTTCACGCACCGCGCCTTCGCGACGAGCAAGCCGCTGCGCGCGACGCTCGCCGTCATGGGCACGATGGCGATCGAGGGCCCGATCACGGCGTGGGTCGCCGACCACCGCAAGCATCACGCCTTCTCCGACCAGCCGGGCGATCCGCACAGCCCGCACGTCGACCACGGCCGCGGCCTAGGCGGCGCGCTGCGCGGGCTCGCACATGCCCACGTCGGCTGGCTGTTCCTGCACACCGAGCGCGCCAACAAGGCCCGCTACGCCCCGGATCTCATCGCCGACGACGCGATCCGCTTCGTCGACCGCACGACGCTGTGGTGGATCGGCCTCGGCCTGGCGCTGCCGTTCGGCCTCGGCTTCGCGCTCGGCGGCACGCTGTCCGCCGCGTGGACCGGCCTGCTATGGGGCGGCGCCGTGCGGATCGTGCTGCTGCACCACGTCACGTACTCGATCAACTCGCTGTGTCACTTCTTCGGCCGCCGGCGCTTCGATACCGGCGATCGCTCGCGCAACCTGATGTGGCTCGCGCCGCTGTCCTTCGGCGAGGCGTGGCATAACAACCACCATGCCTTCCCGACCTCCGCTGCCCACGGGATGCGCGCCTACGAGCGGGCGCTTGACCCGAGCGCGATCGTCATCGCGACGTTGCAGCGGTTGGGGCTCGTGTGGGACGTCGTGACGATCAGCGAGGAGCGCCAGCGGGCGAAGCTCGCCCCCGCGCCGCGCTGAGCAGCGGGCCGCGCGCCGGCGGCACGGTCCCGATCCTCGACAGCTTCCGCGCGCTCGCCGCGCTCGGGATCCTCGGCTACCACTGCTGGCTGCTCTCCGGCCAACCGCCGCTGCGCGGCGGCGCCGTCCGCGACCTGCTGTCGAGCGGCTTTCTCGCGGTGTCGCTGTTCTTCGTGCTGAGCGGCTTCGTGCTCTACCTGCCGGTCGCGCGCCGCGGCGGCGTGTTCGGACCGGTCGGGACGTACGCGCGGCGGCGCGCCGCGCGCGTGCTGCCGGCGTACTACGTCGTGCTGGCGATCTGCCTCGTCGCGTACCCGCTGCTGATCACGGCGCCGATCGGCGAGCAGATCAGCGCCGGATCGCTGCTCGCGCACGTCGCGCTCGTCCAGCAGGAGGCGCGGCTGATCCCGGGCTACGCCGGGGCGCTCGGCTTCGGCGCCGACCCGGTCGTGTGGACGCTGTCGCTGGAGGCGGCGTTCTACGTGTTGCTGCCGCTCGTCGCGGCGGCCTTCTGGCGCCGGCCGTGGCAGGCGATCGCGCTCGCCGTGGCGATCGGCGTGGCCGGCCGGCTGCTGCTCGACGCGGGCTCGAGCCATGACGAGAGCGTGCTGCTGTCGTCGTTTCCCCTGCATCTCGGCGATTTCGCGGCGGGGATGGGCGGCGCGATGCTGTACGTGCGCTGGACGCGCGACTCGTGTGCGCCGCGGCCCGCGATCGCCGTGGACTCGTCGCATTCGCCCCGGCTCGCCGCCGCCGTCGGAGTCGCCGGCGCGGCCGCCGCCCTCGCGGCGCTCGTCGCCGCCGGCGGCCCCGACGCGACGACGGTTCGCGACGCGATCCGGGGCAACGCGGTGTTCATGGCTGCGCTGCCGTTCGCCTTCGCGGCGGCGATCACCGGCCTCGCGCTCGCGCCGGCACGCGTGCGAAGGCCGCTCGAGCTCGAGCCGCTGCGCTGGATCGGGACCGTCAGCTACGGCGTCTTCCTCGTGCACTACCCCGTGCTGCTGCTCGGCCGCACGACGCTCGACATCCGCCACGACGGGACGACCGCCGCCTTCCTCGAGCTGACGGCGTTCGCGCTGCCGGCGTCGCTGCTGCTCGGCTGGCTGTCGTGGATCGCGATCGAGCGCCCCGCGCGGCGTCTCGCGCACGCGCCCGCTCAGCAGCGCGTGTAGACGCTGAAGTAGCGCCCCACCCCGGCGCGCACGAAGCCCGGCGACGGCACCTGGATGCGCGGCGAGTCCTCCGTCTGGTCGAACGGGCCGTAGGCGGGGTGCTTGAGGAAGCGCGTGCCGCCGATGACGAACACCGCGACGCCCCCGCGCAGATGGCGTGCGGTCTGCGCGGGGTCGGTGCGCGCGACGACGCCGCCGACCCGCGCGTCCTCGATCCAGCGGACCTCCGGGATGAGCTTGTGGTTGGGGACCGAGATCGGTCCGCACGCACGCGCCGCATCGACGCCCGGCGAGCCGAGCACGCCGCGCAGATCGCGGCGCACGCCGTCGCGCAGCGACAGCTCGCGGTCGACGTAGCGCGGGTTGAACGTCGTCGCCGTGAAGACGGCGCCGCCGAGCACGACGAGCACCGCGCCCGCCGCCCACGGCCGCCGCGCGCGGTGCCCGCGCGCCAAGCGGCTCCAGCCGGCGATCGCGAAGGCGGCGAACAGCATCAGCGCGACGGCCGCGACGAGCACGTAGCGGTTGATGACCGAGAAGCCGCGCAGCGACACGAGCAGGAACGTGCCGATCCCCCACGCGAGCAGCGTCAGCGGCACGAACGTGCGCTCGCGGGCCATCCGCCACGCGAGCACGATTCCGCCGAGCGCGGCGACGAAGACGGGCGGCTTCGTCAGCTCGGAGAGGAAGCGCAGCGTCACGCCCGGCAGCTCGAGCAGCGACTGGCGGCGGCCGAGCTGACGCGCGGACTCCGTCGTGTAGTTCAGCGAGTACAGCGGGTCGCCGGTGACGAGCAGGTCGCTCAGCGCCCATACGACGGGCGCGATCGCGACGATCGCTCCGACGCGCGCCCAGTCGCGAAGCGGCCTGCCCCACGCCATCCGGATCCCGTACAGCCCCGCGAGCAGCCACGCCTCCGGACGCATGAGCCCGGCGAGCGTCAGCAGGATCCAGACGGCGCGCCCGCGCCGCGGCCGCGCCGCCTCGAGCGCGCCCGCCCACACGATCAGCGCGAGGTACGGGATGTCGATGTAGCCGCGCGCGGCGAGAAACGGGAAGTCCAGCCGGCTGAGCAGCAGCAGCGCGCCGACGAGGCCGACGACCCAGCCGAACGTCTCGCGGCCGAGGCGGTACATCCCCGCCACGAGCGCGACGAACGACGCGACGCAGAGCGCGAGCAGGACGCGGTTGCCGTCCGGCCCAAGCGCCGCGATCGGCACGCAGATCGCGACCCACAGCGGGTGCTGCGTGGGCGCCCGATACGCGTCGAAGGATGGCAGCGCGCCATGCAGGATCTCGCGTCCCCACAGCAGCGAGTACAGCGAGTCGTACTCCGGATACGTCGGATAGACGAAGAAGCCGGCGAACGCCGCGAGCGCGAGGACCGCGATCGCGAGCGCCTCCCAGCGCCGCCGCGTCATCCGACCGACCACACCGTGACCGGCGCGTCCTTGCCGCGCACCCGCATGACGTCGACGTGGACGAGATCCCCGCGCGGGCGCGTGAGCATCCCCTTGACGGAGTCCGACAGGAAGATCGCGTGCGGCGTGCCCTTCGTCATGCTCTCCAGGCGCGCCGCCGTGTTCGTCGTGTCGCCGATCGTCGTGTACTCCATCCGTCGCTCGCTGCCGACGTTGCCCGCCATCACGGGGCCCGAGTTCAGCCCGACGCCGATCCGAAACGGCTCGTCGCCGCGCTCGCGCAGCGTGACGTTGACGCGATCGAGCGCGGGGCCGGCCATCTCCTGCGCGGCCGCGAGCGCGCGGTCGGCGTGGTCGGCCTGCTCGGTGGGCGCGCCGAAGACCGCCATGATCCCGTCGCCCATGTACGCCACGAGCGTGCCGCCGTGCGCGGCGATGACGTCGCTCATGACCGTGAGGTAGTCGTTGAGGACCTCGATGACCTCCTCCGGCGCGCGGCGCTCCGAGTAGGTCGTGAAGCCCCGGATGTCGCTGAACAGCACGGTCACGATCCTGCGCTCGCCGCCCAGGCGCAGCCCGCCGTCGGCGCCCGCGAGCACCTCGTCGACGACGGCCTCGGGGACGAAGCGCGCGAACAGGTCGCGCACGCGCTCGCGCTCGAACGCCCCGACGGTCGAGGCGACGCCGAGCGCGCCGACGAGCCCGAGCCCGAGCGCGGTCAGCGGGTACAGCATCGAGACGATCACCCCGCCGTCGAACAGCAGCTGCGCGACGACGGCGAACAGCGCCGCCACGACGATCCCCACGAGCGCCGCCCAGCGCGGGCCGAGGCGCAGCGTGGCGCCCGCGCCCAGCAGCCCGAGCAGCACGATCGTCACGCCGTCGATCCAGCCCGGCGCGGCGCGCAGGCGGTTGCCGTGCAGCACGGTCTGGATCGCGGCGGCCTGGATCTCCGGCCCCGACATCGCCTGGTCGGTCGACGTCGCGACCGAGAAGACGTCCTTCAGCGACTGCGCCGTCGCGCCGACGACGACGACCTTGCCGCGGAACGTCGCGGGCGCGATCCGTCCGCGCTCGACATCGACGAACGAGACCGTGCGGACCGTCCCGGGCGGGCCGGGATAGTCGATCCACGCGCTGGCGTCGCGGGCGAAGTCCGCGCGCGTCACGACGCCGCGACCGCGCGCCAGCCGCGCCGCGACGACCGGCATCGACAGCAGGCCGGACTCGTCGTAGGCCATCCGCCGGATGATGTTGCCGGGGTCGTTGGGGAGGTTGACCGTCGACGCGCGCGCCCCGAGCCGGGCCAGGAAGTCGTCGCCGCCAAGCACGTTGGACTGCCCCCTCGGGCCGACCTCGGCCGTCCCGAGGACGATGCGGGGAGCGCCGTCGACGGCGTCGACGAGCGCGTTGTCGGCGGCGGCCGACGGGCCGTGCTCGGTGAACTGCACGTCGTAGGCGATGGCCCGCGCGCCGGCCGCCGTCAGCCGCCGGATGACGCGGGCGTGGTGCACGCGGCTGAACGGGAAGCGCCCGATCTCGGTCAGCGTCCGCGGGTCGATGCCCACGACGACGACGTCCGGCGCGGCGCGATCGCCGCGCACCGCGAAGCGCGCGTCGACCGTCGCGAGGTCGCTTGCGCGGAAGACGTGCAGCGCCCACAGCGCGAGCACGACCGCGGTCGTCGCCAGCGCCAGCGTCGCGTACAGCGTCAGCGCGAGCCTCTGACGGCGGGGCATCGGCGCAGTCTGGCGCACCGCGTCGTCGCGAGTTGTGTGCGCAACGTCCGCTCGCGCGGCGGGTTTGAGCCGTAGGGTCGCTCGTACGCGGGCGCGCAGACCCTGATCCTCCAGGTAGGACGCAGAGCCCGCCGCGCTCACAAGGAGCCCCATGCGACCTGGATCGGCTATGCGCAGCACCCGGATCCTCACCCGCGCGGCCGCCGTCGGCGGGCTGGCCGGCGCGCTGCTCGCCGGCGTCCTCGCGCCGCCGGCGTCCGCCATCACGAACGTCTACGTCCCGCAGCGCGCGTCGACCTCGGGCAACCTGCTGGTGCAGTACGCCGTCGCGGCCGACGGATCGCTGACCGAGCAGGCCCCGTCGGCGCTCGGCTTCGGGGCGCAGGACATGGCGATCACGCCCGACGCTCGCTTCGCCTACGTCACGCGCTCGCAGGGCTCCGACGCGGGCGCGATCGCCCAGTTCGTGCGCGGCGCCGCCGGGCGCATGGAGCCCAACGGCGAGTTGGGCACGAGCAGCGACCCACGCGGGATCCTCGTCAACCCGCAGGGAACGCGTGTCTACTACGTGCTCGGGATCCCCGGGGAGCTGCAGTCGCGGCCGATCGCCGCCGACGGCGGGCTGGGCGCGCCGACCACCGTCGACCTCGGCTCCTCGTCCGCGCCTCGCTTCCTCGCGATGACGCGTGACGGCACGAGCCTCTACGTCGCCGACGCCGGCGTGCGGACCCCACCGCACCTGCTGCAGTTCGACGTCGATCCCGCGACCGGGGCCGTCACGCCGAAGGCGGCGACGTCCGTCGCCTGGCCGGCGCAGGCCGGCGCGGCCGCGCCTCGGGACGCCGGACGGCTCACCGTCTCACCGTCCGGCGAGGATCTCTACGCGACGAGCGCGACCGCCGGCACCGGCATCGCTCGCTTCACGATCGGCGCCGGCGGCGCGCTCGCCGCCGGCAGGATCAGCGGCGCATTCGGTGACCTGACCGGCAGCTCCGTCGTGACGTTCTTCCCGGGCTCCTCCATCGAGGCGTCCAACACCGGCGGTGGGTATCTCTACGTGCCGACGAGCAGCGGCACGCCCGGTCGCATCGACCGCTTCCCGGCGGACTTCGTCGGCGACCTGGCGGGGGATCCGTACGCCGTCGAGTCCAGCACCCGCGACGCCGCGGCGACACCCGACGAGCAGTCGCTGTACCTCGGCCAGGACGGCAACGTCGGCGACTACGCGCTCGCGCCGTTCGGGGTCGGCACGACCCCGCGGGCCAGCCATCCGATCGCGGTCGACGGAGCCCAGAGCGCGGCCCTCGTACTGTCGCCGGCGCAGCCCCCCGTGGCGTCGTTCACCACCGGCACGACGTCGACGATCGACGTCGGCGCGGGGCTGGTCTTCGACGCGACTGCCTCGAGCGACCCCGACGGGAGCGTCGCCCGCTACGTGTGGGACTTCGGCGACGGCACGGTCATCCCCACCGCTCCGCCGGGCGACATCCACTACCGCGAGCCCGGCCCGCGTCCGCGGCATGGGTACGGGGCACCCGGGACGTACACCGTGACGCTGACCGTGTTCGACAACGACCAAACATCGACGTCGAGGATGTGGAACGGCACGCGGATGGTGCGAAACGGCGGCCCCTCGGCGCAGACGACGCGCACCGTCACGGTCGCCCCGGCCCCGCCCGGCGCGACGCCGGCCCCGGACAAGGGCAAGACCGTCACGATCGTCGCGACGAGCGGCACGGTGAAGGTCAAGCTGCCCGGCAGCAAGGTCTACGTCGACGTCTCGACGCTGACCGAGATCCCGCTCGGCTCGCGGATCGACGCCCGCAGGGGCAACGTGCGCATCACCGTCGAGGTCAACAAGACCAAGCACAAGACGCAGACCGTGGTCTTCCACGACGGGATCTTCGTCGTGACGCAGACCAAGGCAGTCAAGCCCTTCCTCGTCGCGACCCTCGTCGGCGGCACGTTCGCGGGCTGTGCCCCGAAGGCGTCGCGCAGCGCCAGCGTCGCGCGCTCGGCGGGCGTCGGCGCCGGCGGACTCGTCGCCTCGGCGGCGAAGGCCAAGAAGAAGCGCAGCAAGCGCTCGGTGCGGCGCCTGTGGGGGCACGGCAAGGGCGACTTCAAGACGATCGGGCGGCGCTCGTCGGCGACCGTCCGCGGGACGTGGTGGCTCGTCGAGGACCGCTGCGACGGCACGCTCACCCGCGTCAAGGAGGGTCGCGTCGACGTTCGTGACGTGCGCCTGAAGAAGACGATCAGGCTGCGCGCCGGCAAGCGCATGCTCTACCTCGCAAAGGCGCCGTAGGAGCCTGCTCGGCCGGAAACGACGAGGACGACCGCTTGCGCGGTCGCCCTCGATGCGACGAAATCGTGAACCGGGCCCCTAGAAGCCCAGGCCAGCGATCAGATCAGAGAGACTGGACGTTGACCGCCTTGGGTCCCTTGTCGCCGGCTTCGGCGTCGTAGCTGACCTTGGCTCCCTCGGCGAGGCTGCGGTAGCCCTCTCCCAGGATGCCCGTGTGATGGACGAAGAGATCCTTCTGTCCGTCGTCGGGGCTGATGAAGCCAAACCCCTTGTCGTCGCTGAACCACTTTACGGTTCCGGTGGCCATGCTGGCCCTCCTCGGATGGCGTGCTGCACACTCCGAGGATGCTTGGGGCAACGACACGGGGCGCTGGCACTACTTTGCTGCCGGACCCTGTTGGTCCGGCCGTTCCTGCTCAACAGTACCTGCTCGGCGACGCGAGCGGTTCTTGCAGCAATGAGCACCACCCCTGCGGCACGCCAAGTCGGCGCCGTCAAGGCGCTGTGCCGTGGTGCTGCAGCTCCTGGCGCAGCCGCGCACGCGACTCTCCGTAGCCGCGCGTCTCGGCCACGATCAGCAGCGCGAGCGCGGCCGCCACGACGCACAGGGTCGCGACCGCGGGGATCTCGACGGCGACCGGGATGAACGCCGCGAGCAGCACCGCGAGCCCGAGCCGGCGCGTGTTCAGCGTGCGGATGTGGCGGTAGCGGAAGGCGACGTGGGCGAGCAGGTACATCGCGGTGCCGCCGAGCAGCGCCGCGGCCGGCACGAGCTTCAGCGGGTCCTCCGTGTGGCCGAGCGTCTTCTTGAGCCCGAGCGCGATCAGGACGATGCCCGCGACCATCGGGAAGTGCAGGTAGGAGTAGGAGTCGCGCGCCATCTCGTTGCGCTCGCGCCCGACCGCCGCGCCCGCCAGCCGGCGTGCCGCGACCTGGAAGACGACGTCGAAGTACAGCCACCACAGCGACGCCGCGACCGCCGTCGCGACCGCGGCGGCCACGACGATGGCGCCGTCGACGCGCTCCTGCGCCCCGACGCCGACGGCGACGATCGACTCGCCGAGCGCGATGATGATGATCAGCGCGTGGCGCTCGGCGAAGTGGTGCGGCGAGAGCTTCCAGCCCTCGGCGCCGAAGAAGAACGGGCCGCCGGCGTCGAGCACGAGCGCCACCGCCCACAGCCCGCCCTGCAGCGCACCGTCCGTGAACGCCGCCGCCACGAGCAGGCCCGTCCCGATCGCGGTGCTGACCGCGAGCCCGATGACCGAGCTGCGCAGGTTCGCGTCGTCGCGACTGGCGAGCATGAACAGCGCGATGTGCGCGATCCGCACGACGGCGTAGGCGATCGCGAAGATCAGGCCCGCCTCGCCGAACGCCTCGGGCACGGCGAGCCCGGCGACGAGCAGCCCCGCCATCGACACGAAGATCGCGAAGCGGACGGCGTCCTCCTCGGGGTCGACGACGCTCGTCAGCCACGCGTAGCCGACCCACGACCACCACAGCATGCCGAGCACGAGCAGGCCCTTGCCGAGCCCCTCCCACGTCGGCTCGTGTGCCATCAGGGCGGTGCACTGGGTCAGCGCGAGCACGAAGACGAGGTCGAAGAACAGCTCCAGCGGCGTCACCGTCTCGCGGTGACGCATCGCCGGCGTCATCCGTCGTCCCCGACCGCCCGCCGCATCCGTGCTCATGGGGCCGATCTTCTCAGGATCGCGCGTGGTTGCGGGCCCGCCCGGCGCGCCCGCGGGTCGGCCGTCGGGCGGGAAGTAGAGTCGAGCGGGTGACGAGCCGCAGCGCAACACCGGACACCGGCCGCCTGCTCATCTCCTGCCCGGACCGCCCCGGCATCGTCGCCGCGGTGTCACGCTTCCTGCACGAGCGCGGGGCGAACATCACCGAGTCGGGGCAGTACTCGACCGATCCCGAGGGCGGCAGGTTCTTCCTGCGCATCGTCTTTCACCTCGAGGGCATGTCCGCGCAGCGCGACGAGCTCGACCGCCGCTTCGCGCGTGAGGTCGGCGAGCCGTTGCACATGAGCTGGACGATCGCCGACGCCGGCGTGCCCAAGCGCGTCGCGATCATGGTCAGCCGCTACGACCACTGCCTGCTCGACCTGCTGTGGCGCGCGCGGCGCGGCGAGCTCGACCTCGAGATCGGGCTCGTGATCTCCAACCACCCCGACCTCGCCGACGAGGTGCAGGCGTTCGGGGTGCCGTTCGTGCACATCCCGATCTCGCGCGACACGCGAGCCGAGGGCGAGGCGCGCCAGCTCGAGCTGCTGGCCGGCAGGTTCGACCTCGTCGTGATGGCGCGCTACATGCAGATCCTGTCCGGGCACTTCCTCGACACGGTCGGCGCGCCGGTCATCAACATCCACCACTCGTTCCTGCCCGCGTTCGCCGGTGCCGATCCGTATCGCCGCGGCCGCGACCGCGGGGTGAAGCTCATGGGCGCGACCGCGCACTACGCGACCGTCGACCTCGACGAGGGCCCGATCATCGAACAGGACGTCATCCGCGTCACGCACCGCGACACGGCCGAGCAGCTCGAGCTGCGCGGGGCCGACGTCGAGCGCACCGTGCTCGCGCGCGCCGTCGCATGGCACTGCGAGGACCGGGTCGTGCGTGACGGCGAGCGGACCGTCGTCTTCTAGGTACGCTCGCGTTGGCCGCCGAGCGCACGCTGACCGAGCGCGAGCTCAACCGGGCGCTGCTTGCGCGCCAGAGCCTGCTCGAGCGCTCCGATGGCCCGCTGCCGCGCACGATCGAGCGTGTCGGCGGCCTGCAGGCGCAGTACGCGCCGTCGATGTACGTCGGGCTGTGGAGCCGCCTGCGGGCGCTCGATCGCGGCGAGCTCACGCGCGCGCTCGAGCGTCGCCGGGTCATCCAGGGGACGCTCATGCGCGTCACGATCCATCTCGTCGCGCGCGGCGACTACTGGGCCTTCGCGCTCGCGACGCGGGCGGCGCGGCGCGCGCTGTGGCTGCGCTCGCGACGCGCCATGATCGAGGAGCGCGCGATGCAGGCGGCGGCGGACCTCGTCGCCGCGCGACTGGAGATCGCGGGAACGCTGCACCGCCGGGAGATCGAGGAGCTCGTCGGCAAGCCGCGGGCCGAGGGCGTCGGGCTGTGGGTCGACCTCGTCCGCGTCCCGCCGTCGGGCACGTGGGCGCGACGCCGCGCCGACCTCTTCGCGCGCGCCCTGGACTGGATCGGCCCGCCCCGGCCGCTGATCCGCGGCGAGCCCGGCGTGCTGACCGCCGAGCAGGCCGTAGAGCACCTCGTCCGCCGCTACCTGGCCGGCTTCGGGCCGGCGTCGCGCGAGGACATCGCGTCCTACACGGGCCTGACGAAGACCGCGCTCGCCCCGGTCCTCGACCGCCTGGGCCTGCGCCGCTTCCGCGACACGACCGGCGACGAGCTGCTCGACGTCGCGCGCGGACCGCTGCCCGATCCGCACACGCCCGCCCCGGTGCGCTTCCTGCCGACCTGGGACGCGACGCTGCTCGTGCACGCGCGGCGCACGGGCATCCTGCCCGAGGAGCACCGCAGGAAGATCTTCCACGTCCGCAACCCGCACTCGCTGCCGACGTTCCTCGTCGACGGCGCGGTCGCCGGCACGTGGCGCCATGTCAAGGGCCGCATCGCGCTCGACCCGTTCCGCCCGCTCGACGCCGGCGCGCGGCGTGAGCTCGAGGCGGAGGCCGAGCGGCTGGCCGCCTTTCACGCCTGACGGCGCCCCTCGCGAGCCTTGTAGTTGCACGTGCAACCATCTACCATGGAGGCGGTGAACGCACAGACCAGACGCATCGGCAGGCTCTTCCGTCCCTATCGGATGCGGCTCGGCACCGTGCTCGGCCTGATCGCCATCAGCGCGGGGCTCGGGATGGTCACGCCGTTCCTGCTGCGCGAGGTGCTCGACGTCGCGATCCCGAAGGGCGACACGACGCTGCTCGTCTGGCTCGTCGGCGGCATGATCGCGATCTCGATCGCGACCGGCGTCATCGGGGTCGGCCAGACGTGGCTGTCGAACCTCGTCGGCCAGCGCGTCATGCACGACCTGCGCACGGCGGTCTATCGCCATCTGCAGCGCCTGTCGCTCGCGTTCTTCACACGCACGCGCACCGGGGAGGTGCAGTCGCGGATCGCCAACGACATCGGCGGCGTGCAGAACGTGGTCACGACGACCGCGACGTCGATCGTCTCGAACGTCACGACGGTCCTGACGGTCATCGTCGCGATGCTGATCCTCGACTGGCGACTGGCCGCGATGAGCCTCGCGCTGCTGCCGTTCTTCGTCTGGCTGACGCGCCGCGTCGGCAACGAGCGCAAGCGCATCACCTCCAAGAAGCAGGGCCGGCTCGCCGACATCAGCTCGCTCGTCGAGGAGTCGCTGTCGGTGTCGGGCGTCCTGCTGGGCAAGACGATGGGTCGCTCGGACGAGCTCGCGGAGCGCTTCAGCGCCGAGTCCGAGCAGCTCGCCAACCTCGAGGTGCAGTCGCGCATGGCGGGCCGCTGGCGGATGTCGATCGTGCAGATGGCATTCGCCATCATGCCCGCGTTCGTCTACCTCTTCGCCGGCCTGACGATCGCTCAGGGTTCGTCGACGATCACGATCGGCACCGTCGTCGCGTTCACGACGCTGCAGACGCGGCTGCTGTTCCCGATCGGCTCGCTGCTGAACGTCGGCCTCGACATCCAGACCTCGCGCGCGCTCTTCGACCGCATCTTCGAGTACCTCGACCTGCCCGTCGACATCACCGAGCGCCCGAGCGCCGTCGAGCTGCGACCGGCGGCGGTCGTGGGCGAGGTGCGCTTCGAGGACGTCTCCTTCCAGTACGAGGAGGACGGCCCGCGCACCCTCGCCGGCGTCGACCTCGTCGTCGCGCCCGGCACGAAGGTCGCGATCGTCGGCGAGACCGGCTCGGGCAAGACGACGCTCGGCTACCTCGTGTCGCGGCTGTACGACGTCACGGGTGGAAGGGTCGCCATCGACGGCGTCGACGTGCGCGACCTGTCCTTCGCCTCGCTCGCGCGGACCGTCGGCCTCGTCTCGCAGGAGACGTACCTCTTCCACTCGACGATCGGCGACAACCTGCGCTTCGCGCGGCCCGACGCGACCGACGAGGAGCTCGTCGCCGCCGCCCGCGCCGCACGCATCCACGACCTCATCGCCTCGCTGCCCGACGGCTACGACACCGTCGTCGGCGAGCGCGGCTACCGCTTCTCCGGCGGCGAGAAGCAGCGCATCGCGATCGCTCGGACGATCCTGCGCAACCCGCCCGTGCTCGTGCTCGACGAGGCCACGTCGGCCCTGGACTCCGGTACCGAGCGCCTCGTTCAGGAGGCGCTCGACCAGCTCGCCGAGGGCCGCACGACGATCGCCATCGCCCACCGCCTGTCGACCGTCCGCGACGCCGACGAGATCGTCGTGCTCGACCGCGGCAGGATCGCCGAGCGCGGCACGCACGACGAGCTCCTGCGCGCGGGCGGCCGCTACGCCCGGCTCGTGCTCGGCGCCGATGGCGCCGAGTCGGAGCTCGCGACCGCCTGAACGCGCGAATGAGGCCCAGCCGACCGGCTCGACGCGTTATCCTGTCAAAGCCGACCGGTTATCACGAGTATCGACAGGGGACCGCCCATGCTGCATTCGCAACTGCCCTGGTTCGTCGGGGGCCCCATCCTCGGCCTGTGCGTCGTGGCGATGCGCTGGCTGATGAACGAGCGCCTGGGCGTCATGGGCGCCTGGTCGGACGTCGTCGACACCGTCTCCGCGCGGCGCCTGTCGTTCGGGCCGTTCGGGTGGGTCCTGTTCGGCCTCATCGCCGGCGCCGCGGCGTTCGCGCTCGTCGCCGGGGGGCCGGACTTCCACGGCTACGGCTGGATGACCGACACCTTCCACGGCACGAGCGGCACGATCCTCATCGTCGGGATCCTGCTCGCGTGCGGCGTGCTCATCGGCCTCGGCACGAAGATCGCCGGTGGCTGCACCTCCGGAAACGGCCTCAGCGGCAGCGCGATGCTGTCCCCCGCGAGCCTCGTCGCGACGATGACGTTCTTCGTCACGGGGATCGCGGTCAACTTCCTCATCTCGGCGGTCATCTGATGCGCGGCAAGCGTGTGGCCGGGCTCATCATCGGGATCGTCTTCGGCGCCGTGCTGTCGTGGTCGGGGATGACGAGCCCGGAGGTCATCCGCGAGGGACTGCTGTTCGAGAGCTCCTACCTGTTCCTGTTCTTCTTCGGGGCGGTCACGACGGCGTTCATCGGCCTGCGGATCCTGAAGAAGCGCGCGCCACGAGCGCTGCTGACGGGCGAGACCGTCGCGTGGGAGCCCGTCAAGCCCGAGCGCCGCCACGTCGTCGGCAGTCTGGTGTTCGGGATCGGCTGGGGTGTCTCCGGCGCGTGCCCCGGCCCGATCGCGACGCAGCTCGGCCAGGGCATCTGGTGGGGCATCCCGCTCACGATCGGCGTCGTCGGCGGGATCGTGCTGTTCCGCCGCCTGCAGGCGCGGGAGCAGACCGACAGCGCCCGCAAGCCGGCGGCGCCCATGATCCCCTCGCGCGTCGCCGCGGACGCGACCGCGTAGCGGCTAGGACGGCCGCAGCGGGCGGAACTCATCGCTCGTCGGCGGCCGCGTCAGCCGGCAGGATCAGCGGCCGCTGCTCGGCGATATAGGCCGCCAGCCGCTCCTGCGCCTGATCGCTGAGGCGCTCGAGCTCGCGCAGCCGCGTCGCGCTCGTCTCGCGCGGGCCGTAGGAGCGCGCGCGGTAGAGGTCACGGCGCGTGCGGGCGTAGCGCGCGAGCTCGCGCAGCTCCTCCGTGCGGTCGTGCTCGGCGGCCATCGTCGACAGACGTTACGCCGCCCAGTGCGCTCGCTACCTTCCACTGGCGATGGAGCTCGCCCCCGACCGCCCGAACGTCGAGCTCCGCCGCGGCGACGAGGGTCCGATCGTCGTGCTCGCGTTCCCCTACGACGCGCACATCGTCGCGGTCGTGCGCGGCATCCCCGGCCGGCGCTTCGACTGGGACGCGCGCGAGTGGTGGGCGCCGGTCGACGACTGGGTCGGCGTCCACGTCGCGGAGGTGCTCGAGCGCTTCCCCGACCTCACGGCCAGCGCCGAGGTCGACGCCTGGCTCGCGCAGATCCAGCGCCGCTGGGTCGGCCACGTCTCGACCGTGCGCCACGACGGCCGCGGCTGGTGGGTGCTCGAGTCGCGCGCCGGCACGCCGCCGCAGGAGCTGACGGCCGGCTTCGTCGAGCGCGACGGGATGCTGCTCGCGCCGCTCACGGCGTCAGGCGCCGCGGCGCTCGCCGAGGAGGACAACGCGAAGCTCGATGCGGGCGCGAACCGCTGCGTCGAGGCGCTGCTGTCGGGCGAGGACCCGCCTCCGCCCGCGCGCCTGACCGCGGCGCGCACGTTCGACGGCGAGCGCCTGCGGCTCGACGTCCTGTGGGATCCCGAGATCGGCACGGCGTTCGGCAAGCTGCCCGGCGCGGAGGATCGCGGCCGCACGCTGCCGGTCGACCCGTGGGTCATCGAGGGCCTCGACGCGTTCGTGGCGCTGCACGGCGTCGCGGTCGACGGTCCCGGTGCGTACACGCTCGATCGCCTGCGCCGCGAGCACGAGGAGGCGATGGCGACGATCCGCAGCTCGCGCGCCACGAGCGACGAGCCGATCGCCGAGGTCGCGGCGGTGCTCGGCGGCGAGCTCGCCCCGTTTCAGTGGGCGGGCGTGCGCTACGCGCTGGACGCCCGGCGCACGTTCATCGCCGACGAGCAGGGGCTCGGCAAGACCGTCGAGGCGCTCGCGGCGATCGAGGCCGACGGCGCGTTTCCCGCGATCGTCGTCTGCCCCGCGTCGCTGAAGCTCAACTGGGAGCGCGAGGCGGGCAAGTGGCTGGCGCACCGCGGCGTGACCGTCATCGACGGGCGCATGGCCGTGCCGCCGACCGGCGAGATCACGATCCTCAACTACGAGATCGTCGCGGCGCACCGCGAGGCGCTCGCCCGCCTGAAGCCGCGCGCGCTGATCATCGACGAGTCGCACTACGTCAAGAACCCGCAGGCCAAGCGCACGAAGGCCGTGCGCAAGCTCGCCGACGCGGTGGCGGCCGACGGGCTGCGGCTCGCGCTGAGCGGCACGCCGGTGCTCAACCACGCCGACGAGCTCGTGTCGCAGCTGCGCGTCATCGGGCGCCTGCGGGAGTTCGGCTCCGGCGCGCAGTTCTCGCGCCAGTTCCGCGGCGAGCTGTCGGAGGAGCGCCTGCATTGGCATCTGCGCCGGCGCTGCTTCGTGCGACGGCTGAAGTCCGAGGTGCTGCCCCAGCTTCCGGCCAAGCGCCAGGTCGTCGTGCCGGTCGCGCTGGGCAACGAGCGCGAGTACCGCCTCGCCGAGGACGACGTCGTCGCGTGGCTGCGCACGCAGCCGCTGGACCTGCGCGAGCTCAACGCGAAGATCGCCGCGACCCTGCGCGCCGAGCGCCTGGCCCAGCTCGGCACGCTCCAGCGCCTCGCGGCACGCGGCAAGCTCGGGGCGGCGCTGGGCTGGATCGGCGACTTCCTCGAGTCCGGCGAGCCGCTCGTCGTCTTCGCGCGCCACGTCGAGGTCCAGGAGGCGGTGCTCGCGCGCTTCCCCGACGCCGCGCACCTGCTCGGGCGCGACTCGACGCCGGCGCGCGACGCGACCGTGAGCGCGTTCCAGGAGCCCGACGGCCCGCAGCTCTTGATCGCGGCGACGCGGGTGGCGGCGCAGGGCATCACGCTCACGCGCGCCTCGAACGTCGCCTTCCTCGAGCTCGAGTGGACGCCCGCGATGCACGACCAGGCCGAGGATCGCTGCCACCGCATCGGCCAGCGCGACGCCGTCACGGCCTGGTACCTGCTCGCCGCCAACACGATCGACGAGACGATGGCGACCCTGATCCAGAAGAAGCGCGGCATCGTCGCCGCCGTCACGGACGGGGCGCGCGGTGACACCGACGGGCTCGTCGAGGGCGTCGTGCGCGAGCTGCGCGAGGGCCGCCCGCTGCGTCACCTGCGACCCGTCGCCTGACCTGAGCCGGTCGTCAGCGAGGGCGAGATCGTCGAGCGCCTCGTCCGGCGTATCCGCCGATACGACGTGAAGGTGCACACCGCGGCGACCACCGCCCGGGGTGTCTCCGTTGCGAATGAGTAGCCCGTGCTAGCGCTGGTGATAGCACCGGCTACTCACGCCGACATGGCGCATGGCGATGTGGCCCGGCCGCGGGTGAACTGCCGCCACCGTGGGCCTCATCACGTGGATGACCACGCAGGCCGGGGTCAGATCATGCCGCGCTCGGGCGGGATGATCCACAGGTCGACCGCCGACTTCTTGATCAGGCCGGGATCGAGGTCCGCGACGGTCGTCGCGCCGCGACCCTCGATGTTCTTCGCCAGCTCGGTCCACGAGCGTGCGATCGAGCCGACCTTCGCCATCGGGCCCCAGCCGGCGAGCGCGCCGAGCTCGGCGGCCTGCGTGCGGGCGGCGTCGAGCGTGATCTCGCCGAACGCGACCATCTTGCCGCTGATGCTGACCGTGCGCACGAGGATCTCGCTGACGTCCGGCACCGGTGCGTCCTTGTAGCGCTTGGCGACGACGTCCCAGTCGACGACCTGCAGCCACGCCTTGACGTAGTCGGCCCTGCGGTTTTGGTAGTCGAGGTAGTAGGCGTGCTCCCAGACGTCGATGCCGAGCAGCGGCGTCAGGCCATCGGAGACCGGGTTGTCCTGGTTGGTCGTCGTCACGATCAGCACGCGCGAGCCGTCGTGCACGAGCCACGCCCAGCCGGAGCCGAACGTGCTCATCGCCGCGGCCTCGATCGTCTCCTTGAAGATCGCGAACGTGCGGAAGGTGTCGCGGATCGCGCCGCCGAGCGCGCCCTTGGGCTCGACGCCGCCGCCCTCGGACACGGGCCGCATGCTGCGGAAGAAGATGTTGTGGTTGTAGTAGCCGCCGGCGTTGTTGCGCACGGTGTCGCGGATCGACTCGGGCAGCTCGTCGAGGCGGGTCAGGAGCTTGTTCGGCTTGATGCCCTCCCACTCCGTGCCCGCGAGCGCCGCGTTGGCCTTGTCGACGTACGCCTGGTGGTGCTTGTCGTGGTGCACGCGCATCGTCTCCGCGGAGATGTGCGGCTCGAGCCCGTCGTAGGCGTAGTTCAGGTCGGGAACGCTGTAGGCCATCGGTTCTCCTTCACAAGCGGGCGGTGGGCGCCCGGCGGACGTCTACGGCGACGATAACCCAAAGCCCGCGGGGGGCGTCAGCGGCCGCGCGCGCTAGCCGAACTTGATCGGCAGGGTGAAGCACTCGTCCTTGATGCCGTAGTCGACGCCGAGGCGCTCGAGCTTGCCGCGATTGCCGGAGGCGTCCGTCGCGAAGTCGATGAAGCTCGGCAGGTCGCCCCTGCGCGCGTTGGGGATGATGTCGCGCAGCTCGCCGAGGAAGGCCCGCGCCACGGTCGTGATCTCCTTGACCTTCGCGACGTCCTTCGTGGGCGGCGTGACGCGCTCGAAGCGCTCGACCTTCGACGTCTGGAGGCGCAGCGTGTCGCGCAGCAGCGGAACGGACTTCTCGAGGCGGCTCGTGTACGTCCCGCTTCCGTCGACGAGCGCCTGCAGGCCGCGGTTCGTGGCGGCCGACCGGCGGGCGATGTCGGAGCAGATCGCGTCGATCCTCTTGACGTACTCCGCGCGCGAGATGCCCTTGTCCGCGCTCGACCCGCAGGCGCCGACGAGCAGCGCGCTCGCGACGAGCAGCCCCGCGGCGAACAGGCGAAGGCGTCCCAATACGCGTCTCGGTGCCATGTCGCGACGATACCGCCCGCGGGACGCAGGTACCCCGTTCCCCGCGCACGTACGGGCGGGCCGATAATGCACAGCCATGAGGGTCGTCGTCGCACGCACGCTCCCGGCCGCGGGGCTCGACAGGCTCCGCGCGCGCTTCGACGTCGAGTGCGGCGGCCTTCCGTTGGACCGCGACTGGCTCGACGAGCACGCCCCCGGCGCGAGCGCGATCGTCGTCGACCCGACCGTGCTCGTCGGCGGCGAGCTGCTCGACCGCGCCGGCGACAGCCTGCGCGTCGTCGCGAACTTCGCCATCGGCTACGACAACATCGACACGGACGCCGTCCGCGTGCGTGGGCTGCGCGCGACGAACACGCCCGACGTCCTCACGAACGCGACCGCCGAGCTCGCCGTGGCGCTCATGCAGGCGACGGGCCGGCGGATGGTCGAGACCGATCGGATCCTGCGCCGCGGCGAGTGGGTCGGCTTGGAGCCCGAGCAGTTCCTCGGCCGGGAGCTGTCGGGCGCGACGGTCGGCCTCGTCGGCTTCGGGCGCATCGGCCGGCGCGTCGCGGAGCTGCTGCGCGGCTTCGAGCCGCGGATCGTCTTCAGCGCCCGGCGCCCGATGGACGACGCGGCGGCCGAGCACGGCGCGCGGCAGCTTGCGCTCGACGAGCTGCTCGCCGTCTCGGACTACGTCAGCCTGCACGTCAACCTCACGCCCGCGACGCGGCACATGATCGGTGCCGAGGCGCTCGCGCGATGCAAGCCCGGCGCCATCCTCGTCAACACGTGCCGCGGCGGGGTCGTCGATACGACCGCGCTCATCGAGGCGCTGCGCGACGGACCGCTCGCCGGCGCGGGACTCGACGTCTACGAGAACGAGCCGGCCGTGCCCGCGGAGCTCGCGGCGCTGGCGAACACCGTGCTCGTCCCGCACATCGGCTCCGCGACGCGCTCGACCCGCGACGCGATGGCCGTGCTGTGCGCCGACAACGTCATCGCCGTCCTCAGCGGCGAGGAGCCGATCACGGCGATCGTGTGAGTCACGACAGCAGCCCGATGACGTCGTCGAGCCGGTGGCGGGCGCACAGCTCGGCGAGCGTCCGGCGCGCCGCCTCGTCGTTGTAGGGCAGCGCCTCCAGCGCGCTCAGGCCCAGCCGCAGGTCCTCGAGACCGGCCGCCGGGCGCTCCAGCGCGAAGCGCGCGAGCCACTTCGTGGCGGCCCGGTCGAAGGCGTCGTCGTCACGCACAGCCATGAGCAGGACGACGGCGAGCGCATCGACGAGATCGACCCGGTAGCCGAGCTCGGCGGCCGCCGCGCGGACCCCCATGAGGTCGCCGCGACGCAGCGCCATGCGAAACCACGTGTAGGGCCGTCCTTTCGTCGACATGCGAACGCATGTTCGCATATTCTCGGGACCCGACGGTTGGCGAGCGTCATCGGGGGTATGTCACACAAGAGCTCATCAACGTTGGCCAGACTGCCGATACGGCCAACAGAAGGGCCCCACGCCATGCTGACCACCACCATCATCTTCGCTCTCCTCGTCGCCTGCTGGGGCTTCTCCGGCGCGATCCTGTCCCACGCCAAGCGCGGCCTGCAGCAGGCCAAGCCGAGTCCGCGCCCGGCCCCCGCACGGCCCACGGCGCGACCCGCCCGCAGCCGCGGCCGCGTCGCGTCGCCCAGCCACTAGCGCGAGCGCGCCGCAGCCCGCGCCCGGCCGTCCGCAACCGCCGCCGCGCCACGTCCGATGCGGGGCCCCCGACCGGTCCCGGTCGCACGGGGCGCCGCTGCTAGCGTCCGGCCGCGATGAAGCGGATCTCGATCGAGGAAGCGCGCCGGCAGCTGCTCGAGCACACGTCGCTGCTCGGTCCCGAGCAGGTCGATCTCGACGACGCGATCGGGCGCGTGCTCGCGCAGGACGCCGTCGCACCGAACCCGGTGCCCCCGTTCGACTGCTCGACGATGGACGGCTTCGCGCTGCGCGCGAGCGACACGATCGACGCTCCCGTCGCCCTGCGCATCGTCGACGAGGCGCGCGCCGGTACCGGCGCCGGCGCCCACGTCGACGCCGGCACGGCGATCCGCATCTCCACGGGCGCCCCGATCCCGGCCGGTGCCGACGCGGTCGTCCCGCAGGAGTACACGAGCACCGACGACGCCGGCGTCACGATCGAGAAGCAGATCACGGCAGGCAGCGACGTCCGCGTCGCCGGTGGCGACATTCCCCTCGGCTCGGTCGTGCTGCGGGCCGGCACGCCGCTCACCGGGCCCGAGATCGGCGTCCTCGCGGCGGTCAACATCGCGCGGCCGTCGGTCGTGCGCCGCCCGCGGATCGCCTTCGTCAGCACCGGCGACGAGCTGACCGATCCGGGCCCGGCGCTGAAGCCCGGCCAGATCCGCGACGCGAACGCCTACGCCCTCAGCGCCGCCGCCCGGCTCGCGGGCGCCGAGGTCGTGTCCCGCGCGCGCGTCGGCGACGACCGCGAGGCGACGATCGCCGCGCTCGCCAAGGCGATGCCGGGCGCCGACATCCTCGCCACCGTCGGCGGCGTCTCCGTCGGCCCACACGACCACGTCCGGCCGGCGCTCGAGGCGCTCGGCGCGACCGAGGTCTTCGCGCGCGTGAGCCTGCGACCCGGGGGCCAGATCTGCTTCTACACGGCGCCGGACGGCACGCTGTGCTTCGCGCTTCCCGGCAACCCCGTGTCGGCGACCGTCGCCTTCCGGCTGTTCGTCGTGGCGGCGATCGACGCGCTGCTCGGCCGCAGCCGCACGACGCGCCGCACGACCGCCACCGCAGCCGTCGAGCTGCCGGGCCGCATCGGCCGCACGACCGCCGTGCGCTGCCGCGCCGAACTGCGCCCCGACGGCTGGTACGTGGCGCCGTCGCAGTCACACCAGGACTCCCACGTCCTGACCTCCCTGCTCGATATCGACGCCTTCGCGTTCGTGCCCGAGGACCGCGTCTCGCTGGAGGCCGGCGAGACGTGCGACGTCGAGTTCGTCCGTTGAGCTAGTCCCAGCGGAGCTTCTGCTTGACGCGCTGCGAGCGCGTGACGACGGGCGGGTAGAGCTCGTGGACGAGCGACGTCTCGCGGCAGATGACCGCCGCCAGGGCGCGGTTCCACATGAGATCCCCCCAGCCCTGCAGCCCGCGGCGCACGGTGCCGATCATCGTCGCGCGCGTGATCCCGAACGCGCCGGCCAGCGTCAGCGCGAGGCCGAGCACGCGCCCCGCGTCGTCACGGTGATTGGAGTACAGCGCGCCGACCCCGACGCCGAGCAGCGCGACGAGCGGCAGCAGCCACGGCAGCGGCCTGCGGTAGCGCCTCCACAGCTGCTTCGTGAGCTCGTCGCGGACCTCCGCGCGGCGCGCGTGGTTGATGTACGCCTCGGGCTCCTTGTCACCCGTCAGCATCTGGCGCCAGATGATCGTCTGGCGCTGGATCGACTCGAAGGGGGCCGCGGCCTGCGCGGGGGTCGGCAGCGCCGTCGCGGCGGTCAGGGCGGGCGCCGCCTGCGGCGTCGGCTGCGCGCCCACGCGATCGCACCACGCGTCGAGATGGTTGGTCACGGCGTGCACCGCGACCGGGTCGACGCGCGCCTGCAGGTCGTCCAGCAGGAGCTTGATGCGCGCGACGCGCACCGGCGCGAAGACCTCGCGCAGCTCGCTGGCGGGATCCGGGGTCGTGCGCGGCCACAGCACGCGGTTCCACGTGTCCGAGATGAAGTTGCCGAGCTCGTAGGCCTTGCCGGCGGGCTCGTCGGACGCCCACAGGCCTATCGCGAAGGTCACGTGCTGGCGGGCCAGGGCACGCCGGAACGCCTCCTCTCCCTCCGCGTTGGCCGCCGCCGGGCCGGCCAGCGCGAGCAGCCGTCGAAGCTCGTCGGCCTCGATCGGGATGCCGGCGTCGGCCGCGACGCCCGCGATCGCACGCAGCTCGAGCTCGAGTCGGTCGGAGGCCGGCAGGCTGCGGCGGTTGAGCAGCAGGTCCTCGCCGACGGGTGCGGGAGGCCGCAGCGTTCGCGGTCGCAGCGAGTACAGCGCCGCCACGCGCCAGCCGAGGTCGATGGCGACGCTGACCTCGTCCACCGTCGCGCGACGTACCCCCTTCGCGGGTACGTCTCCGGCGTTCGCCTGCTCGGTCATCGACTTCCTCCTTCCCGGGTCGCCGAGATCCATTTCGCCGTGCGCCCCCGACCACCTTGCAACACGGGTGCAGGCGCCTGCTAGCGTCGTGCTCGATGGCCTTCGCTCCAGGAGCCTCCCGGATCCGCCACTCGCTCGCGATCGCCGCCGCCCTTGGCGGGACCTGCGCGATCGTCGCAGCGGTGTCGAGCGCGCCGGCGCAGGCGCCCGACACGACGCCGCCCGAGACGACGATCACGAGCGGCCCCGCCGAGGGCGAGATCCTCAACAGCGATGCACCGATGTTCGGGTGGGCGTCGTCGGAGCCGAACTCGACGTTCAAGTGCGTCGTCGACGAGAAGGCGATCGCCTCCTGCAACGACGCGTTCAGGATGGGCGCGAGCCCGGGGCCGCACACCTTCTCGGTCGCCGCGACCGATCCCGCCGGCAACACCGACCCGACACCCGCGACGCGCAACTTCACGGTCCGCCTCGAGGGCAGCTCGCTGGCGGAGCTCGGTAGCTGCCCGCTCGACGGCAAGCTCATCGTCGGCACGAGCGGCGCCGACACGATCACCGGCACGGCCGGCACCGACCTCATCTACGGGCGCGCCGGCAACGACGTGCTGCGCGGCGGCGCGGGCGCCGACTGCATCACCGGGCAGTCGGGTGACGACCGCCTCTACGGCGGCAGCCGCGGCGACTACGTCTTCGGGGGCAGCGGCAACGACCGCGTCGCCGGCCAGTCCGGCAACGATGCCGTCTACGGCGAGGCGGGCAACGATCGCGTCACCGGCGGGACCGGCGACGACATCCTCGACGGCGGCCCCGGCCGCGACCGCCTCATCGACTCCAGCGGTCGCGACACGTTCGCCGGCGGGCCCGGCAACGATCTCGTCGACGCCCGCGACCGCAGCCGCGCCGGCCGCCGGATCGCCGATCGCGTGAGCTGTGGCTCGGGCCGCTACGACGTCGCGCTCGTCGACGCCGTCGATCGCGTCGCCAGCGACTGCGAGCGCGTCCGCCGGCGCTGATCGAACCGCCCTCGTGGCGCGCGCGACGGCTACGCGCCGTCGTGCCAAGTTAATCGGCCGTTCACGAAGGCCGCGAAGCAGCGAAACACCCCGAACCTAGGCTCGCCGGACCGGAAGACGCCTCGACAGGGAGGGGAACATCAGCATGCCAGAAGCAATCGTGCACGACGCGATGTACCAGCAGGTCGGCGGCGACGCCGGCATGGAGAAGCTCGTAGACAACTTCTACCAGCGGCTGTGGGCAGATCCGAGCCTCGACAAGTACTTCGAGGGCATCGACGGAACCACGCTCAAGAAGCACCAGCGCCAGTTCCTGACCTACGTCCTCGGCGCCGGCGGCCCGCTGTACGAGGGCGAGCCGCTGTCGTCCGCGCACGCCAACCTGCACATCACGGCCGAGGCCTTCGCGACGGTCAAGTACCACCTGCAGCTGACGCTCGAGGAGCTCGACATCGAGCGCTCGCTGATCATGATCATCCTCGGCTTCGTCGACGGGGCCGAGGCCCAGGTCGTCGACTACACGGCGCCGTGAGCACCATGCTCGCCGCGACCTACACGGACTGGTACATCGGCCTCTCGCTGTCGTTCATCGTCATCGTGGTGGTCGTCGTCATCGTGGCGACCATCCTGACGCTGGCGGCGCGCATCGCCGACCAGGCAAGCACAGCCGACGCAGGCGTCGACATGGTGAGGTCTCAGACGACGAGCCTGGCCGCCGGCGTCGACCTCGTCAACGACTCAGCGGTGCGGATCCTGCACATGGCCCGCTCGCTACGAAAGGTGGCGGTGGGCAAATGATCGCCGCATTCGACACACACGCGCTCTGGCAGATGGCGCTCGGCATGGGCGGCGTCGTCCTGATCGTCGTGATCATCCTGCTGATGCTGCTGCTGAGCCTCGTGGTGGACATCCAGTCGAGCGTCGCGAGCCTGCTGGTCACGGCAGGCGCCGTGGCCTCGCACACGGTGAACATCCCGAAGCTCTCGCTGACGCCCCCGGTGCTGAACCTGATCATCGAGGAGGCCATCATCCAGGACGGCTACATGAACGCACTGACCGACGGTTACACGGGAGCGGGTGAATCGCTATGAGCAGGATCGAGATGATCGGGCTGAGCTTTCTCGAGGCGGCTCTGCTGGTCGTCATCCTCGGCATCGGGCTCAACCAGGTCCGCAAGCGGCTGACGATCATCTCCAACGGCCTCGGCACGCTCGGCGGCGCCCTGGCGACCGTGGAGTCCCAGCACCTGCGCGGCCTGTCCAAGTGGGTCGCCGACATCAACGGGCCGCTCGCGGTCATCGCCGGCGTCCTGCCGGGGATCGCTTCGAAGGCCGCGCTCGTCGTGCGCAAGGCGCAGGCGAAGTAGGCGCGCGATGAACTCCGTCGTCGCCATCTCGAGCATCGTGACGGCCGGCACGGTCGCGATCATCGGAGCGTTCCTGCTGGTCCGGCTGATCCGGACCATGCTGGAGCTGCGGAAGGTCACGACCGGACTGAACTCGGCGCTCGGTTGGGCGCTGGGGCACGTCTCGGCCGAGGCCCACGCAGCGCGACCGGCCACCGGCCAGACGCCGCAGCTTCTGCCGTAGGGAGAGGAGAGACGAACGCCGGCGTCGGTCCGACCACGACGCCGGCGTTCGTGCGTCCGGCCCGCGCACATGCGCCTGCAGCGCTTCGGGGTAGGCAGCGGCGCACGCTACGTTGGGTGCATCGCCGGTGACGCTCGCCGTCCCGCGTCATCGCATGCCACGTCCCCGCTCGTCGAGCCCACTCCCCGCCGTGATGCTCGCGCTGCTCGCAGCGCTTGTCGGCGCGTGGGCGCTGACGGCAGGCCCGGCCGGCGGCGCCGACCGCGCCGAGAGCCTGCGCAACAGCATCCAGAGCAAGCGCGACCGCGAGCAGGCGCTGTCGGGCGCCGCCGCGCGCCTGGATCGCCTCGAGCAGGCGACCGGGCGCGAGGTCTCGATCCTGCAGCGCCGCGTCGCCGCCGTCGAGAGCGACCTCGCAGCCGCGCGGGCGATCCTCGACCGCACCGTCACGCGCCGCAACCGCGCCCGGTCGCGCGCGCTGCGGCTGCGCGCCCGGCTGTCGCAGTCGCGCGCGCAGCTGTCGACGCTGCTGCGCGAGCGCTACACGGGCGGCAAGCCGGACCTCGTCACCGTCGTGCTCGAGTCCCATGGCTTCGCCAGCCTGCTCGAGACCGTCGAGTTCCTGCGCCGCATCCAGCGCGCCGACCAGCAGGTGCTCACTGCCGTCCGCAGCGGGCGCCACGAGGCCCTCTCCCAGCGGCGCGTGCTGTCGCGGCTGACGGCGGAGCGCCGCACGGAGGCCGGCGTCGTGCGCCGCCGCCGCGACGGGCTGGCGGCGATCGCCGCCGGCCTGCGCGAGCGCCGCGCCGTCCTCGCGCAGGCACGCAGCGCGCGGCTCGCCGCGCTCGGCTCGAGCCGCCGCAGCCGGCGCAGCGCCGAGCGCGAGCTGACGCACCTGCTCGCGCAGCGAAACCGCGCCATCGGCCAGGTCGGGCCCGGCGGCCCGTGGGCGATCCCGTGGGTCATCGTGCAGTGCGAGTCCGGCGGGCAGAACATGCCACCCAACTCGGCGACGGCGTCGGGTTACTACCAGTTCACCGACGCCACGTGGCGCGGGCTGGGCGGCTCGACGCCGCACGCCTTCCAGGCCTCCAAGGGCGAGCAGGACCGGCTCGCGCGACAGTTGTGGAACGGCGGCAGCGGCGCGAGTAACTGGGACTGCGCGGCGCTCGTCGGCATCCTCTGAGTCGCGCTCCGAGCGCGCCCCGCGCCGCCTCGGGCAAGCGGCGCCGCCGAGGTGCGCGATACTCGATGAGTGAGGCTGCATCGCACACGGTCGTTGACCTCCGCACTGTGCGCCGCCGGACTCCTCCTTCCGGCTCACTCCGCGCTCGCCGCCGACCCGGGTCCCTACGTCGCGCTCGGCGATTCGTACACGGCCGCGCCGCTCGTGCTCGACGTGACCGGCGCGCCGCTGGGCTGCCTGCGCTCGGACCACAACTACCCCTCGCTCGTCGCCGCCGCGCTGGGCATCACGTCGTTTCGCGACGTCAGTTGCTCCGCCGCGACGACCGACCACATGACGAGCGCGCAGCCGGTGGCGCTCGGCTTCAACGCGCCGCAGTTCGACGGCCTGAGCGCGGACACCAAGCTCGTGACGCTCGGCATCGGCGCCAACGACGTCGGGATCGTCGGCGCGGCCGGGGCGTGCGCCGCGCTCGGCCTGCTGTCGCCGACCGGGACCGCCTGCCGCGACAGGTTCGCGACGCCCTCCGGCGACGCCAGCACCGCCCTCGTCGCCCTCACGGCCCCGAAGATCGCCGCGCTGCTGCAGGGCATCCACGAGCGCTCGCCGCAGGCACGGATCGCCGTCGTCGGCTACCCCGACGTCCTGCCGCGCAGCGGCAACGGCTGCTATCCGCTCGTCCCGCTGAGCCCCGACGACGTGCGCTACCTCGACGGGCTCGTCGTGCACACGAACGCGATGCTCGCCGAGCAGGCGGTGCTCAACGGCGCCGAGTTCGTCGACGCCTACCGCGACAGCATCGGCCACGACGTCTGCACGCTGCCCGGTACGAGGTGGTACGAGGGTCTCGTCCCGACCGCCCTCGCGTACCCGCTGCACCCCAACGCGCTCGGGATGCAGAGCTCGGAGCGCTCGGTGCTGCGGGTGCTCTCCCAGCCGCGGCCGGTGCCCGTCCTGAGCGCGCTCGCCCGCGCTGGGCGGTCGATCGCGAGGGGGCATGCGATGCGCGTCTCCTACCACCTCGACCGCGCCGCCACGCTGAAGCTCACCGTGAAGCGCGCGACCGTCGGCCGGCGCATGGGCGCCGCATGTCAGCTCCCGGGCCGCGCCAACCGCGCCGGGGCCGCCTGCCGTCGCTACGTGACCGCCGCGGCGCGCCGCGCGAACGCCGGTGCCGGCGACGGCGCGCTCTCGATCACCGCCGCCGACTACCGGCGGCGGGCCGGCCTGTACCTCGCGACCGTGACGCCCGCCGATGGTGACCGCAACGGCGCGCCGTCGATCGTCCGCTTCCGCGTCAGGCGCTGACGGCGGGCGCGTTCAGCGCCGTACGCGCAGCGTGACCGTCGTCGGGCTGCCCTTGCGGACCGTCGTCTTCACGCGGCCGGCGGCGAGCGCGGCCAGCGCTCGCCTCCCGCTCGTGCTCGCGCGCAGCAGGCTCCAGGCGCGAGCGGCGTTGACCTCCCCGCGCACGCGGCGGCGTATCGTCCTCGCGCGCCTGGCACCGGCCTTGCGCGCCTTCGCGTCGCGGCGCGCGAGGCAGCGCAGGGCCCTGGTCAGCCGCGCCACTCCACCCCGCGACACCGACCGCTTCACGCCCTTGCAGCCGGTGCGCACGGCCGATCGCTCGGCTCGGTGAGACCGGACGGCCCGATCCACGAACGATCCGATCGCGGCTCGGTACTGGGTGCGACCGGCCTCGGACATCGTCCCGTGCAGGTAGAACTGGCTGAGATCGAAGCCGGCCGAGCTCTGCAGCTCGACGCGCTGGGTCGTCGGCCGGGCGGCGACGAAGTTGTCGATCTGCTCGATCGGGATCAGCGGGTCGTCCGCCTCGCGCAACAGCAGGACGTCGCCCGTGATGCGATTGGCGAGCCTGATCGGGTCGTTGGCCGCACGGTCCTCGGGCGTCTGCCCCCAGACGCCGGCCATCGCGTTGCCGATGATCGTGCGATTGGGGTCGTGGTTGGCCTGCACCTCGGCGAGGTAGGTCTCGAAGTCCGCGGGCGGCGCGAAGCCGATCACGCAGTCCACCCCCGACACCTTGGCCGCGACGTCGAGGGCGAGCTGCGCGCCGGCCGATTCGCCGTAGATGCACAGCAGTCCGCCCGTCGGCCGCGCGAGCTCGTCTCTGGTCGCCTGCATGACGTCGGTGAGGCTGTCGTAGCCGCCCTGGTAGTCGACCGACACCGTGCGCCAGCCGCGGGCACGAAACGTCTCGCCCGGCATGACGAGCAGCGCCTTCTGCGTCGTCGGCGCCGAGCCGGCCCAGCCGCCGCCGTGGACGATGACCATCGTGCCCTTGATCGCGCCCGCGGGCTGTTCGATGACGGGCGCCTGCGGCGTCAGCGGGGCCTGCGGCGCAGGCTGACTCGGGCCCAGGATCGGGCTCAACAGACCGGCCAGACCGGTCGCGGCGATGGCGAGCAGGCTCATAGGTGTCCTATCGGCACGTCGCGCTCAAGGTGTAGCGCGATATGCCTCGGCCGGCTGACGCCCCATCTCCCCCGACATCCGGTCCAACAGACGATGTCACATTTGCGCCCCGAGTCGGAGGAACCCGTGCGTGTGCGAGGCGAACATGGCGCCATGGAACAACGCACACCCCACAAGGTCGAGCACTCCTGCCGCGGCCCGCAGGCCCGCCATCCTCGCCGGCGCCGGTCCCATCGGGAACGCGGGCTCGAGCACGTGCAAACGCGGGACTCACACCGGGGGCGCGGTCGATGAAGGGACTACGCCCGCAGCCCCGTTCGCGCATGAGCGCCCCGCGCGGTCGTGCCCGTCCACCCAAGCGTCCAGTGCGCGTCGTGCGCCGCGCCGATCCTCCGGCGCCCACCAGTCGCTGACGCACGGACCGATCGTGATCGTCGCGTCGTCACCCGCGGCGCGGCGATCACAGTCTGTCCGCGACGTATCGTGCGGGGTGCGCGGGCTGTCGTGACGTCCTGCGAGCAGGCGCCGCCGCCCGCGCCGGCCGCACTGCTCTGGCCTATCCGTTTCCTACAAGACACGCCGTGAGCGGAGCGCGATGATGCTCGCATGAGCGAACTGACCGCGATACCGAACATCGGCCCGGCGGTGGCGCGCAAGCTCGAGCGCCTCGACGTGAACAGCCCCGACGACCTGCGCGGCCGCGACCCGCACGAGCTCTTCGAGCGCTTGTGCGCGCTCGACGGCCGGCGCCATGACCCGTGTCTGCTCGACACGTTCGTCGCGGCCGTCGACTACGCCGGCGGCGCGCCCGCGCGGCCGTGGTGGGAGTACAGCCGCGAGCGCAAGGCGCGCGAGCATGGCTGAGTTTCCGATGCCGCTGGGCGGCGCGTACGCCCACGCGCTCGACGCCGGATGCAGCGCGCTGTCGGCGCCGCAGGACAAGCCCCAGGGCCGGCGCGTCGCCTACGTGCGCGATCCCTTCGGCACGCTCGTGGAGCTCGCGACGCCGCTGTAGTCGCGCGCGCTGCCAAAGGGGCCATGGACGGCGTCCGACGGACGTACGATGGCGTTCATGAGCGAGGTTCGATGACGACGGCCCGGCCCGGCTTCCCGGACGGCGACGCGCCGCTGCTGCGACAGGTCCTCGCGTTCCTGGGCGAGATGCTGCTCGAGGACGACCCTCCGGCGCTCGAGGATCTGGGGCTGTCGCTCGGCGACGAGGTCAGCACGCTCGAGGATCGCTTCGCGCTGCTGTGCGAGCGGCTCGCGCTCGATCCGCTGGAGGGCGTCGTGCTGGCACTGGCGGCATGCTCGGACGTCTCGCCGGAGCTCGGGACCCTGCTCGCGCCGCCCGCGCAGGACGCGAGCGCGCGGCGCACGACCGCCCGCATCGTCGCGCGCCTGCTCGCGCATGCCGGCTACGCGGAGGGACGCGTCTACCGTGCGCTGGACGCCCACGGGACGCTGCGTCGCTCCGGGGCCGTGCGCATGCTCGAGCAGCCCGCGGGCGCGCCGCTCGTCGACGGCCCGATCGCCTGCGCGACCGCGGTCGCGACCTTCCTGCTCGCCGCCGACGTCCACGACCCGAGCTACGAGGGACGGGTCCGGCGCCTGGATCCGCCACAGCTGCCGCTCGGGCGCGAGGCCGTCATCGACCGGATGCGACGGCTGATCGCGCTCGCCGACGGCCCGACGCCGTTCCTGCACGGACCCGACGCGGACCTGGTGCTCGCCGATGCCGGCGGCGGCGGGCTGCTGCTCGTCGGCGCCGCCGAGCTCGCCGATCCGACGCTGCGCCTCGACGTGGCGATCGCCGCCACGCTCGAGCAGCGCGTCCTCGCCGTCGATCACCTCGACACGCTCGAGCCCCGCGAGGCCGGCCGCCTCGCCGGCTGGCTCGCCGACCTTCCTCGCCCGATGCTGCTCGCGCAGGGCCCGCGCGAGCTCGAGGCGCTCGACGGGCTCGCGCTGACGGAGGTCCGCGTCCCGCCCCCGTCGCAGCAGGAGCGCATCGCGGCCTGGACGGCGGGACTCGGCGACATCGACGGCCTCGACGAGGTCGCGGCGCTGCACCGGCTGCCGGTCGCGCGGATCGGCGACGCGATCCGCGACATCGTCGCGACCGTGGCGACGACCGGTGGCGCCGCGGACGCGGCCGCCGTCGCCGACGCCGCCCGCCGCGCGTCGGCCGCGCGTCTGGGCGAGAGCGCCCAGCGCATCGAGGGCGACCTCGGGTGGGACGATCTCGTGCTGGCGCCCCGGCCGCTCGCGGTCCTGCGCTCGCTGGGGGCGTTCATGCGCCACCGCGAGCACGTCCTCGGCGCGTGGGGCTACGCGCGCCGCGCCGGCGGATCGCAGGGCATGGTCGCGCTGTTCACCGGCGAGTCCGGCACCGGCAAGACGATGGCCGCGCTCGTGGTCGCCCGCGAGCTTGGGCTCGAGCTGTACCGCGTCGATCTGTCGACGATGGTGTCGAAGTGGATCGGCGAGACCGAGCGCAACCTGGACCGCGTGTTCAACGCCGCGGCGGGGTCCAGCGCGGTGCTGTTCTTCGACGAGGCCGACGCGATGTTCGGCAAGCGATCGGCGATCGGGGACGCGCGCGACCGCTACGCGAACATCGGCGTCTCCTACCTGCTCCAGCGCCTCGAGCAGCACGACGGCGCCGTCGTGCTGGCGACGAACCTGCTCGGCAACATCGACACGGCGTTCCTGCGCCGCTTCACCGCGGTCGTCGAGTTCCCGTTCCCGAACGCGGAGCATCGCCGGCTGCTGTGGGACCGGCTGATCCCGTCCAGCGCGCCGGTGCGCGACGACCTCGACCTCGACTTCCTCGCCGAGCGCTTCGAGCTGTCGGGCGGCGCGATCCGCAACGTCGCCCTCGCCGCCGCGGTCATCGCCGTGGACGACGGCGGCCGGATCGCGATGGCGCACCTGGTGCGCGCCGTCGCGCTCGAGTACGCGAAGCTCGGGCGGCTGACCGTCGAGTCGGACTTCGGCCGCTTCCACGAGCTCGTGCGCGCGACCCCGTAGGCCATGCCCGTTGATGCGCTCATTGGGGTCAGGCCGCCCGATCCGGCGCATTCCGGTGCGCTGAGGGCGTAGCGTCCATCCCATGCCCGCTGGCCCCGTCCCCGCGCCCAGGCGGCCGCCGCCGCCACCCCCGCGCCCCGCCCTGCGGGTCGTGCCTGCCCCCCCGCCGCTACCGCCGCGGGCGGGCTCGGCGCCGGTGGCGCCGCCGCTACCGCCGCGGCCCGTGGCGCGGACCGCGCCGCCCCCGCTGCCGCCGCGCCGCAAGCCGCACGTCGGGCCACCGCTGCCGCCGCGCCCGAAGGCCGCCACGCCGCCCGCTGCGCCGCCGTTGCCCGCGGCACCCTCGCCGGTCGCCGACTCGAGCCTCGTCAATCCCGAGATCTTCAGCGTCCTCGAGCGCTACAAGCAGGCCGATCGCGGCGCCGCCAGGAAGGCGTTCGGGCGCGTGTTCTCGACGCGACCCGGGGCCGCCGCGATCGCTCCCACGACCGCGGCGACGCCGCAGCAGCTGCAGGCGGCCGGCACGACGATCGGGATGGTCTCGCAGATCGCCGACCTGACCGCGCAGATCGCGGCGCTCGACGCCGCCGGCGCCGAGGCGACGAAGGCCCAGCAGGACGCCGCGGGCAACCGCGCGCGCGCCGCCGTGTGGGAGAGGTCCGGCGTCCCGCTCGACCTGCGGCCGATGCGCAGCGGCGTCCTCGGCGCCGAGGTGTCGGCGAACCGGGCCGCGTTCCAGGAGGAGCGCGTGCGGGCTCGCGCCGTCGCCCAGGACGAGGCCGACCGGCGCAGCCGCGGCCTCGTGACGAAGGAGCGCGCGCTCAAGGCGTCACTGACGGAGGACGACGCGGGCCAGGCGGTCAAGGACAAGGGCCTGCTCGACCTGCTCGGCGGTGCCGCGTCCTCGATCACGCTGGAGGACGCCATCGACGTCACGGTCGGCGGCGCGCAGCTCGCCTACGCGGGCTGGGCGCACGGCAAGGACGCCAGCGACCCGCTCGTCCAGGGGCTCGGCTACGCGTCCAGCGCCCTCGGCGGCGCGCTGTCGATCATGACCGCGGTCAAGCACCTCAAGACCGCGGCGATGCACGGCATGGCCGCCGCGGAGCTGGACGAGATCGGCAGCGACCTGGCGCGCGACCGCGACCGCGCCCGCGACGTCGCGATCGGCGGGGCGAGCGAGATCACGCAGTTCAAGGCGGCGATCGCGGCCGGCAAGTCGGCCGGGTCCACGCTGAGCGCGATGGGCGGCTTCCTGTTCGCGACGCCCGCCGGCCCGATCCTGAAGATCGTCGGCGGCGCGATCGGCGCCGCCGTCACGGTCGTCGACATCACGAAGGACAGCTACCAGGCCGGCAAGGTCGTCGAGAAGGAGTTCGAGGCCCAGTACCACGGCGACGCCGAGGACTCGGCGGAGTACGTGCTGCGCTACGGCGGCGAGCACCGCGCCGAAGGCCTGCTGCGCAAGGGCCGTGGCGGCGACGCGTCGGCGCTGAAGGCGCTGGCGGTCTACGGGATCGGGAAGCCCGATCTCGACGCGAGCCCCGACAACGCCGCGCTGCGCGCCAAGATCATCAAGCACCAGTCCGTCGCGACGAAGAACCTCGGCACGCGGGTCAGCGAGACCGTGGCGGGCGTCGGGGACTACTTCTCAGACGCGGGCGGCGCGATGATCCAGCACTACCGCGCGGACATCGCCGAGCGCACCGCCCGGGCGAAGGACGAGATGCTCTACGGCGAAGGGGTCACCGGCGCACGTCACAACCTGACGAAGGTGCGCGCGAAGGCCTTCTTCCGGACCGGTACCCAGGTCGACGACGAGCGCAAGGCGCAGCTCGAGATCCTCAAGATCAAGATCGCCAAGCGCAACCACGGCCTGGACCCCAGGACGCTCGAGCTCGTGACGGCGCTGCTGCAGCCGCAGTCCTATTACCAGGCGCTCAAGGCGGACGCGGCGCGCAAGGTCGCGGTCGTGAGGAAGTTCGGACCCGGCACGGGCATCGGCGCCCCGCAGCAGCCGTAGCGGGTCGCCGCGGCGCCCCGGAAGGCTCGGGGCGTCCTCAGACCGCGAGCGGGAAGGCGGCGCGGTACACGTCGGGACGCAGGTCGCGGATCGGCGACAGCGCGCGGCGCGCGCGGCGCAGCGCGCCCTCGACGTCGAAGCGCCACAGCGCGAGCCCCGGCTGCGTCCCGGTCGCGGCGACGACGTCGCCGCCGGGCTCGACGATCCGCGCCCCGCCGACGAAGCGCAGCGCGCCGAACACGCCGGTCTGGTTGGCCGACGCCACGATCAGCGAGTTCTCGGCCGCCCGCGAGCGGTCCCACAGCTCCGCGCGGCGCCACTGGCGGTCGTCCCGGAGCTGCGGCGCCGGGTTCGTGGCGCTGGCCGGCCAGGCCGACATGAACGCGAGGATCTGTGCGCCGTCCAGCGCGAGCGTGCGCGCGGCCTCGGGGAAGGCCTTGTCGTAGGCCATCAGCATCCCGATCCGTCCGACGGGCGTGTCGAAGGCCTCCAGGCGATCGCCGGGCGTCGTGTAGTGGGCCTCGTGCAGCGGCAGGTGGATCTTGCGGTGCACGCCGATGACGCCGTCTCCGGTCAGGACGGCCGCCGCGTTGTGGCGCACGCCGGCGCCGCCGTCCTCGCAGAAGCCGACGCAGACCGTCAGGTCGCGGGCGAGCTCGACCACGCGACGCAGCTCGGGACCGTCGACGTCGAGCGCCGGCGGCGGCTCGCAGTCCTCGCCATGCAGCGACTCGACGTAGCCGCCGAGGGCGGCCTCCGGCAGCACGACGAGCCCGGCGCCACAGACGCGCGCCTCCTGCAGCGCGCGCTCGACCTTCTTCATGCAGCAGCCCATGTCGCGGCCGAAGGGCGCCGCGACCGCAGCGATGACGAGCTCGCCGGTCACCGCGCCTCAGCCGCCCACCGCGACCAAGGACGAGCAGGCGCCGCAGGCCGCGCAGCCCGCCGCCTGGTCGGCTCCGCGCATGCCGGCGCGCCGCAGCGCGCGCCCGACGCGATCGGTGATGTCGGCGACGAGCTCGTGGCTCGGCGCGGCCGCGCCGTCGGCGTGCGCGAGCGCGCCCTGCAGCGGCCGGTACGGAACGACGAACGGGTAGACGCCCATGTCGATGAGCCGCTCGGCGCCCTTGACGAGCTCGTCGGGGTTCTCGCCGAGGCCGATCAGCAGGTACGTCGAGACGCGATTGCTTCCGAAGACGCGGACCGCCTCGCGCCACGCGTCCTCGTACGCCTCGATCGGCACCGTCGCCTTGCCGGGCGTCCAGCGCTCGCGGACCTCCTGGTCGAGGCTCTCGACGTGGATGCCGATCGCCGTCGTGCCCGCCTTGCGCAGGCGCTGGATCCAGCGCAGGTCCTCCGGCGGCTCGATCTGGACCTGGATCGGCAGGCCCGGGATCGCGGCCTTGACCGCGGCGACGCAGCGCGCGAGGTGGCGGGCGCCGCGATCGCGCCCGTTGGACGTGCCGGTCGTCATGACGAGCTGGCGCACGCCGTCGAGGCGCACCGCGGCGAGCGCGACCTCCGCGATCTGCTGGGGCAGCTTGACCTGCGTCGTCGCGCCGGTCTTGAGCGACTCCTCGATCGTGCAGAAGCGACAGCGCGTGTTCTTGCGATAGCGCACGCACGTCTGCACGACGGTCGTTGCCAGCACGCGGCGCCCGTGCAGGCGGGCGATCTGCTCGTAGGAGATGCCGTCGGCGGTCTCGAGGTCGTAGAAGCGTGGCCGCCGTACGGCGGCCAGGTCGACGTCGACGACGACGCCGTCGCGCGTGACGTTGCCGTCGGGCGTGACCGCCCACGGCGACTCGTGCGCGATCGGCACGGTCATCGGGGCACCGTCGAGCACCCAGGCCCCGTCGTCGCTCGGGCCGGCGCCGGACAGGCGCCGCAGCGGCGGCGCGGCGCGCAGGCCCAGGACGGCCAGCTCTGAGCGCAATCCGAGGTCCACTACGGGTTCACCGGGCAGGTCTTCACGTGAGATTCCATGGGAGCCATGGTGCGGTCCGCCTCTGCGGCGCGGTATGGCCCGTGTGACAAAGATGCGCCGCGGCGCGATGGCCCGCGCGTCGGGCGCGCGGCCCGGCGAAGCGCGGCGCGGAGCGCTTTGGGCGTCGTGGGTTCGCGACGCGGCCGGTCGGCACGACGCCCCGCGGCCGGCGTTGGAGAGGCGGCCCTCGGGCGTCAGGCCGGCACGCCGGCGTCGCTGCCGGCGGCGTTCACGCGTGAGCGCCTCCGCCGCGTGCGGGCACCGAGCGTTCCCGCCGGTCCCCGGCGTGCAGGTTCTCACCTTCGATGTCGAGGTTCGGCAGCAACCGGTCGAGCCACCCGGGCAGCGCCCAGGCACGCCTGCCCAGGAGCGCGAGGACGGCCGGGACGATCGTCATGCGCACGACGAACGCATCGACGAGGACGCCGAACGCGAGCGCGACGCCGATCGACTTGATGACGGCGTCGTCGCCGAAGATGAAGCCGCTGAAGACGGCGATCATGATCAGTCCGGCGGCGCTGACGACGCGCGCGCTGGCCTGAAATCCGCTGATCGTCGAGCCGAGCGCGTCCCCGCTGCGCACGAAGCTCTCGCGCATCCGGGTCACGAGGAAGACCTCGTAGTCCATCGCCAGGCCGAACAGGATCGCGATCATCAGGATCGGCAGGAAGCTGATGATCGGCGCGGTGCTCTGCACGCCGAGCAGGCTGCCCAGGTGGCCCTGCTGGAAGATCCACACGACGACGCCGATCGACGTCGCGATCGTCAGCAGGAAGCCGAGCACCGCCTTGATCGGCACGAGGATCGAGCGGAACACGAGCAGCAGCAGCAGCAGCGCGAGGCCGACGATGAGGATCATGAAGACCGGCAGCGCCGAGGAGAGCTTGCTCGATACGTCGATGTTGATCGCGGTCGTCCCGGTGACGAGGATGTCGACCTTGTACTTCTGACGGATCACGGCCGCGCGCGTGCGGATCAGCTCGACGAGGTCGTTGGTCTTCGTCGAGGCCGGCGCCGAGCTCGGCGTGACGCCGATGATCGACACGTCGCCGGACTTGTTGGAGGCCGGCAGCGCGACCGATGCGACATCCGGCAGCTTGCCCAGCCCCTCCTGGGTCAGCTTCGCGATCTGCCTGGGGTTCTTCAGACCGGTGGCATCCACGACGACCGTGAGCGGTCCGTTGAAGCCCGGGCCGAATCCCTTCGACAGCAGGTCATACGCTCGCCGCTCCGTCGTGCTGTCGGGCTTGGTGCTGTCGTCGGGCAGGCCGAGGCGCATATCCAGTGCGGGCAGCGCGATGACGGCCAGCCCCGCCACGGTCACCAGGAGCACGGGCACCGGGTGTGAGGTCACGAGCCTCACCCATCTGGCGCCCAGCGATGTCTCCGCCTTGATGTGACGGCCACGATTGACGCGCTGGCCGGCAAAGCCGAGCAACGCCGGGAGCAGCGTCAACGCGATCAGCACCGCGACGACGACCGTGCCGGCGGCGCCGAGACCCATGACCGACAGAAACGGGATCCCGACGACGCTCATGCCGGCAAGCGCCGTGAAGACGGTCAGCCCGGCGAAGACGACGGCGCTGCCCGCGGTCGCGGTCGCCGTCGCGACCGACGTCTCGAGGTCCATGCCGTCATGCAGTTGCTGGCGATGGCGCGAGACGATGAACAGCGCGTAGTCGATGCCGACCGCCAGGCCGAGCATCAGCGCGAGCGTCGGCGCGGTCGAGGACAGCTCGATGATCCCCGACAGCAGCTGGATGCCCAGCAGCCCGACGCCGACGCCGATCAACGCGGTCAGCAGCGGCAGCCCGGCGGCGATGAACGCGCCGAACGTGACCATCAGCACGACGAACGCGATCAGCACGCCGATCGCCTCGGTCACGCTCGCACCGGACTCGGCGGTCGCGGTCACGCCACCGGAGAACTCGACCTGCAGCCCCGCCTTGCGCCCCGGAGCGGCGATCTTCGCAAGGCCCGCCTTCGCCGCATCGGAGAGCTTGTCGACGGGGACCGAGTACTGCAGATCGGAGAACCCGACCGTCTTGTCCTTCGAGAGCTTGATCGGCGACAGCGGCGCACCCTCGTTGAGCACCTGGGGGACGGTTCGAGCGCGCGCGACGACGGGGTTGATCAGCTTCACGTAGCGCGGCTCGTCGAGCGTGTGACCCTTGGGTGCGGCGACGACGATCCGCGCCGTCGCACCACCCGTGCCGGGGAACTTCGCGTTGAGCAGGTCCAGCGCGCGTTGCCCCTCGGTCCCCGGAATCGAGAACGAATTGCTCGTCTCGCCGCTCAGCGCGGAACCCGCGACACCGATACCGAGAAGCAGCGTCACCCAGATCGCGAGCACCAACCGGCGGCGCGCGAACGACCATGCCCCGACTCGATACAGAAACCCTGCCATGTGCGTCGTCCCCTTGGCCGTATTCCGAACCCAAGCGCCTCCGCTTCGCCCGACACGCTACTCCGATCCACCCCGTATCCGAAAAGAATTCACGGCACGGTCCACGTCACGTTCATGCCACGGTGTACGGCGTTGATCAGCGCCAGGTGGGTGAAGGCCTGTGGGAAGTCGCCGAGGTGACGGCCGGAGAGCGGGTCGATCTCCTCGGCGTAGAGCAGCAGCGGCGATGCGTGGGACAGCAGGCGCTCACGGAGCGACCCAGGTTCGCAGGCGCCGGGTTCTCACTCCAGCTCAGCGCGACGAAGGCCTGCTCGCCGTCGTGGGTCACGCATCGGACGCGCTCATCGGATGCGCACAGCGTGACGCCGTTGCCGGTCGGCTCCTCCGACGACGATTCGACCAACTCGGCACTCGTCATGGATGAACGTCCTCGGGACAGGCGAGTCTCGACGATCCCCGCTGCTGCCCAGTCGACAGGTCGATCTTAGGTGTCACGTCAAGGCCCGGTGTAAGCGCGGCTTGGTGATGGCGCCGAGGTCGTCCGCGTACCGGACACACGCAATTCACCGTTTGACAAGGCTGCGATGTTGTTGTCGTGCATGGCTCGACGAGCTTGCGGCCACTCGACATCCCATCGTCGCGTCCGTGCGCGCTGACGCGGCCAGCCCGCACGCGCACACCCAGGGGCTCCTCATGCTCATAGCGGGCGTCGACGTCGGCGGCACGAACATCGAGGTCGGGCTCGTCGACGAGGATCACGAGGTCGTCGCGCGTGCGAAGCGCAACACGCCGACGGCCGGGCCGGATGCCGTCGTCAGCACGATCGTCGAGCTCGTGCAGTCGCTGGGCGAGGCGGCCGCCGTCGGTGCGGGCGTGCCCGGGGTCGTCCACGACGGCGAGGTGCTGACCGTCCCCAACCTGGAGAACTGGGTCGATCGCGTCGATCTGCGCAGCGAGCTCGGGCGACGACTTGATGTGCCGGTGGCGTTGGGCAACGACGTCAACGTCGGGCTGCTGGGCGAGTGGATCGCGGGCGCGGCACGCGGCCACCGTGACGTCCTCGGGGTCTGGATGGGAACCGGGATCGGCGGCGCGCTCGTGCTCGGCGGACGACCGTTCAACGGCTCGCGCGGCGCCGCCGGCGAGATCGGCCACGTGATCGCGCGTCCCGGCGGAGCGCTGTGCGGGTGCGGCCGCCGCGGATGCGTCGAGGCCTACGCCGGACGGCGCTCGATGGCCGCCGTCGCCGCCGCGATGGTCGATGCCGGCCGATCGACCTCGCTGTTCGAGATCCGGGACGAGCTGGGCAAGAAGCGGCTGACGTCGAAGGTCTGGGCACGGGCCCTACGGGAGTCCGACGAGCTGGCCGGCCAGCTCTTCGACATGGCGATCGAGACGCTCGGCCTCGGCGTCGCGTCGGTCGTCAACATGGTCGACGTCGAGCTCGTCGTCATCGGCGGTGGGCTCGCCGAGAAGCTCGGGCAGGATCTCGCCGACCGCATCGAGGAGGCCGCCGCGCCGTGGATGCTGCGGCCGAACCCCGAGCTTACGTGGCTGCCGTCAGCCCTCGGCGACGATGCCGGCGTCGTCGGAGCGGCGTCGCTCGCGCGGGCGTTGATCGCGAGCGGCTGATCGCTCTCGCGACACCGCGCGGCTCACTCCAGGGGTCGCGCGGGTTCGGGGGAAGCCCGCCGGGGTACACCGAGCCCAGCGCCCATCTTGGACGCCTCGCGCCCGTCACCTTCCGCTTGCCGCGTCGGGCGGCGCCGCCTGAAAACCCATCGATTTGTCGATGTCGACGACTCCACGAGCCGTCGGTGCGCGCTTCATGCTCGACGGAGGTTCCCCATGCAGTGGTGGTTATGGCTCATCGTGATTGTCATGGTGGTCGCGCTGGTGGTCAGCCTCGTGCTCGCGGTCCAGGCTCGTCGCCGTCGCGGCGGTGTCATCGTCGACCCGGCGGACGCGCCCGGTCCGGGTCGCCGCGGACGACGGTCGTGAGCCGGCTGATGCGCACCTCCGAGCTGGCCAAGCGCCCGGTCGTCACGCTGGGCGGCGAGGACGTCGCGCAGATCAAGGACGTGGTCTTCTCGGCGGGAGGCGGAGCGGTCGGGGGGTTCACCCTCGCCGGGCGCGGGTTGTTCTCCGGGCCGGCCGATCACGCCCTGCCGTGGGCCGCGGTGACCGCGCTGGGCTCAGACGCCGTGATGATCGAAGACGAGTCGGCTCTAGAACCGCGGCAGTCCGTGCTCGACGCCTCGGCGGCCGGCGGCGGCTCAGGAGGTGATGTGCTGGGTTCCCAGGCGTTGACGGACTCCGGGATCGATCTGGGTCGAGTCGTCGATGTCATCATCGAGGTCCAGGGGACGTCTGGCGGCCAGTGCGACGTCATCGGGTACGAGATCGAAGCGTCCGAGGCCTTGGGGACGAAGGGGACGCGGGTGCTGATCCCGCTGCCCGACACCTTGGCGGCCTCCGGCGAGCACCTCATGCTCCCCGCGGCGGCCAAGGACTACGTCAGCGACGACCTCGCCGGGTTCGGTGCGGCGGTGGAGGCGTTTCGCGTCCATCTGAGCGAGGGTCGCTGATGCGCTTCTCCGACGCGAAGGGCCGCAAGATCGTCAGCATCAGCTCCGCCGAGACGGTCGGCAAGCTCGACGACTTCGTCGTCGACCCACGCCGGCGAGCCGTCGTAGCGCTCGAGGTCAAGAAGACCGACGGCGGCGACACGCTGATGTGGTCGGAGATCGCCGCGTTCGGGGCCGACGCGATCACGGTCACCGGCGCGGACATGATCGACGACCAGACCCCGGAGGTCGCGGCGCTCGCCGGCAAGGACCATCGCATCGTCGGAAAGCGGCTCCTGTCGGCCGCGGGCGACGAGCTCGGTGGGATCGATGACGTCGAGTTCGATCCCGAGACCGGTCAGTTGCGGTCTCTGATCACCGGAGACCTCGAGATCGATGCTGATCGGCTGATCGGCATCGGCTCCTACGCGGTCGTCGTCACCGCGGACTGAGTCGATCGCCGCGATGTCACAGACGCAGCGACGACGTCGTCGCGTCGACGACACGGCTGCGCCATGACATCGTCTGCGCTCGGCGTCGCGCCGCTCATGGGCGTGACGTTTGTCGGGGTGACGGCCGAGACCGGCCTGAAGGTGCTGTTCACCATCGCCCTCGTGATGGTCGTGTTCGCGCTGCGGACGGTGGGCCGGTGGCTGATCCGCCGCGTGCTGGGCGGCGACGCGGCAGACCCACGGCGGTTCTGGGCGCGCCAAGGCGTGCAGGTCGTCATCAGCGTGGTGCTGGTCCTGGGCATCCTGTCGATCTGGATCACACCGGGCACCGACATCACCACCGGCGTCGGTCTGATCAGCGCCGGACTGGCGTTCGCCCTCCAGCAGGTCATCCTGTCGCTTGCCGCCTACTTCGTGATCCTGCGCGGTGACACCTTCGGGGTTGGCGACCGGATCACCCTCGGCGGTGTGCGCGGCGACGTGGTCCGGCTCGGCTTCCTGAAGACGACGATCATGGAGATGGGCCAGCCTCCGTCGATCAGCAGCGCCGACCCGGCGGTGTGGGTGAACTCCCGTCAGTACACGGGCCGCCTGGTCACCGTGACCAACGGGGCGATCTTCAACGAGCCGGTCTACAACTACACGCGCGACTTCCCGTATCTGTGGGAGGAGATCGTCCTGCCGGTCGCCTACGACGCCGACCGCGCTCGGGTCGAGCAGATCCTGCTCGACGCCGCGACCGCGCATGCGGTGGTCGACGACCCCGAGGCGCGAGCTGCCCTGGACTTCATGCGGTCCCGCTACGCCATGACCGACGCGTCGCTCGAGCCGGCGGTCTACTGGCGTATCACCGACAACTGGCTCGAGCTCTCCCTGCGCTTCCTCGTGCATGCCCGCGGGGTACGCGGCGTCAAGGACGCCATCAGCCGCGACGTGCTCGACCAGCTCGACGCCGCCGCCATCGGGATCGCTTCCGCGACCTACGACATCGTCGGGCTGCCGACGCTGCGCGTCGAAACCGAGTCGCGACGGGACGCCGTCGACGCCGACCAGTCACCCGTCCGCACGCCACCGCCGCCGACGATGAGTCGCGCCACCCTCGAGGACACCTCGTAGGGCCGGGTATGCAGGAAGCCGTCTTCGTCGCCGTGCTGCTCGTGCGACTCGTAGTCCCGCTGGCGATCCCGCGCTACCCGTTGCCGGCGATCCTCGCCGCACTCGTGCTCGACGCGGTCGATCAGACGATCTTCCAGGCCGTCGGCGCCCGCGGGATCCTCGACGACTACCAGAGCTACGACAAGGCCCTGGACGTCTACTACCTGACGATCGCGTATGCCTCGACGCTGCGCAACTGGCTCGACCCGGCGGCGCTCGAGATCGCCCGGATCCTCTTCTACTGGCGGATCGTCGGCGTCGTGGCCTTCGAGCTGACGGGCGCCCGGCCGCTGCTCGTGATCTTCCCGAACACCTTCGAGTACTTCTTCATCGCCTACGAGGTGATCCGCCTCTTCTGGGATCCGGTGCGGCTGGGGCGCCGGAACCTGATCGCGATCGCCGCGGCGATCTGGATCGTGATCAAGCTTCCGCAGGAGATGTGGCTGCACGTGCTCGAGCTCGACGTGACCGACGTGATCGCGGAGAACAGCTGGGTGCTGCCCGCCGTGGCGGCGGTGGCGATCCCAGTCGGCCTGCTCGCCGCTCGGATGGTCCGGCGGCTCCCGTCGCCGGAGCGCAACGTCCGGTTCAACGTCGACGCCTACCTCGGACGCCCGGCGAGCGCGGCCGTGCGGCCCAGGACCGACGTGCGCGCCGTCTTCAGCGTCGCGGTGCTCGAGAAGGTCATGCTCGTCGCGATGGTCTCCGTGATCTTCAGCCAGATCATCCCGGGCCTGGACGTGGGGAGCCTGAACCTCGCCTTCGGGGTCGCGATCGTGGTGGCGGCCAATTCGGTCGTGAGCCTGTGGCGCGTGCGGCGCGGGTCGCGCTGGGCCTCGACGGCGGCCCAGTTCGCCGCGATGGGTCTGACGAACCTCGCGATCTTCGTCGCGCTCTCGCTGCTGCCCGGTGGCGGTGATCGTGCCGTCCCGGCCCAGGACACGCTCTATCTGCTGCTGCTCATCACGCTGATCGTCACGCTGTACGACCGCTACCGGGTGATCGGGAACCTGTCGAGAGGCGACAGTCCCGACTCCCGGCATGGGCCGCGCCCGACGACCGCGTGAGCCGGTCGATCACCTGGCTCGGGCACGCGACCGTTCGGCTCGACCTGGGCGGAGTCGGCCTGGTCACCGATCCGCTGTCGCGCGCACGCGTCGTGCACCTCACCCGACGGGTACCGCTGCCGCCGCCGGCGTCGACCCGGGGACTGGACGCCGTCCTCATCTCCCACGTTCACCGCGATCACCTCGACCTGCCAAGCCTTCGCACCCTCGGCCTGCCGATCGTCGCGCCGCGTGGCGCGGCGCGACTGCTCGACGACGTCGCGCACCTCGACCCGGAACGAGCCGCGGCGACGCTCCCGCTCCTGCGGCCGCGGCTCGCCGTTCCGATCCACTGGGGTGTCAGTGCGGCGATCCGGCTGAAGGTCCCGCTGCCGCCAGGGAACGATCCCGGTGAGCTGTCCGGCGAGGTAGGCCATCGCGATGCCGGGGTGTGGCTCCCGCCGCGGCGGTTCTCGCGTGTCACGCGCTGATCTCCCGTCTGTCGACCAGGAGCAGCGAGGCGGCGAACGCGCCGGCGGTGAGCACACCGAGCACGGTGAGGTGGAGCTGGTCGAAGCCGTTGGCGAGCGGGTTGGAGGAGTTGTAGTAGTGCCAGGGTGAAAGGTTGGCGAGGTCCTTCACAGCGCTGAGGCTGGGGAGAAAGGCCTGCGCCATGTAGGCCACGAGAGCGGTGATCGCGGTGATGCGCGTCGCATTCTGCGCGGAGGTGATCGCGCCGACCGCGAGAGCCAGAGCCCCAAAGAAGAGGGCCAGCAGGCTGAGGTGGGTCGCGGCGGCGGCGATGTTGACGGCGCTGAGGCGCAGGCCGGCGAGCGCGGAGCCGGCGAGGATCCCCAGTCCGCCGATCGCGCTGATCGCGATGACTGCGACGCCGAGCGCGGCGGCCTTCTCCGCGACGACGCGGCGGCGGGTCACGGGCGCGGCGAGCAGCAGGCCGAGGGTGTGGCGCTTCTGCTCGCCGGCGATGGCGCCGACGCCGAGCACGACGGCGACGGCGATCAACACCCCCGGGGCGACGATCGAGAGGATCTCGCCGCTGATCCAGCCGACCGGAGTGCCGAGGTCGCCGAAGCCGTAGAGACCGGCCACCGAGCGCGGGATGCTCTCGCTCAGGTCGTGCAGCGTCGTCTGGAGCCCGCTGAACATGAGGGCGACCGCGATGGCCTCGGCTGCGAGGGCGTAGCCGGCGATCACGATGATCGGCACGCGCTCCGTCACGCTCTTGACGAACACGCTGGTGACCCGAGGGCGCGTGAAGCGGTCCAGCGCGGCGATCGAAAACGGATGGCTGTGCGTGCCCGACTCGATGTCGCGACGCTCCACGCCGACGAGCGCCAGCGCGAAGGCGATCGCGGCGATCGTCAGCAGCACCGCGAGGTGCAAGGCGTCGAGTCCGTTGGCGAGCGGCTGCGAGCCGTTGTAGTAGTACCAGGGGGACGCTTTCGCGGCCCCCGCAAGGCCGCTGACGAGCGGCAGCATCGAGGCAACCAGGTCGGCGAGCACCGCGAGGCCGGAGGCGACGCCGAGGCTGAGCGGCGCCGATCCCGTCCACGCCGACAGCGCGAGGGCGATCATCGCGAAGGCCATGCCGAGGGCGAGCAGGTGGATCGCGGTGGCGATCGCGTTGGTGGCGGCGATGCCGCTGTCGAACAGCGCCGACCCGGCCAGGAAGCCGGCCAGGAACACTCCGACCGCCAGCATCAGGTGAAGGACGACGGCGCTCGCCTTGGCGATGACGAGGTCGCGCCGTGCAACGGGCTGGGCCAGCAGCAGCCCGGCGGTGCGGTCGCGCTCCTCGCCGGCGATCGCTCCGACGCCGCCCGAGATCGCGATCACCAGCACGACGATCGGGGCGATCAGCCCGAAGACCTCGCTGACGACGTAGTTGCCGCCGGTGCTGCCACCGATCAGGTGGTCAAAGGCGGCAGGGAGGTGCTTGAAGAGATCCTTGTTGTCGACGCCGGTGAACATCGCGATGCCCAGCACCGACAGGGCTGCGAGTCCGGCTCCGCCGTAGAGCGGGAGCTTGAGGCGGTCGCGCAGGCTGCGCCGCGCGATCGTGGCCAGCGGGCGGGCGGGCTCCGGCACGGATGCGGTGGCGGTGCTCACGGCCGCTTCCCGTTGCTGTGGTGCTCGTCGCCGGCTCGGTCGTCGCCGCCGGACCTGTCGTCGTCGCGGTAGTAGGCGAGGAAGATCTGCTCGAGGTCGGTGTCCTGGGAGTGCAGGTTGACGACCCCGAGCGCGGTCGCGGCCTCAAGCACCGGTTCGATCGGCCCGTCGTAGGAGACGGTGAGCTGATGTCCGCCGCCGCTGACGTTCCGCACGCCCGTGACGTCCTCGAAGCGGGCGGGGTCGACGTCTTGGGCGAACTCGAGCTCGAGGCCGCGGATCGCCTTGGCCTTCAGGTCGGTGATGGTGGCGACCTCCACGAGGCGACCATGGCGAACGATGCCGACGCGGTCGGCGACGCGCTCGACCTCCGACAGCGTGTGGCTTGACAGGAATACGGTGCGGCCGTCGCTGCGCACCTCGGCGATCAGGTGCTGGAGCTCCTGCTGCACCAGCGGGTCCAGCCCGGTGCTGGGCTCGTCGAGGATGACCAGATCGGGTTGGTGCATGAATGCTTGGATCAGGCCAACCTTCTGGCGGTTGCCCGAGGAGTAGTCGCTGCACCGCTTGCTCAGGTCGGCGTTGAAGCGCTCGGCCAGCGCATCGACCTGCGCGCCGTCCACTCCGCCGCGCAGGTTGGCCATGTAGTCGATGACCTGCCGGCCGGTGAGGTTCGAGTACAGCGCCAGGTCCCCGGGGCAGTAGCCGATCCGACGGCGGATCTGCAGGGAGTCCGCGTGGCTGTCAAGAGCGAGCACGGCGATCGACCCGCTGGTCGGGTGGCTGAGGTCCAGGATGCAGCGGATCGTCGTCGACTTGCCGGCGCCGTTTGGCCCGAGGAACCCGAACACCTCGCCGGTTCGGACCTCGAGGTCGAGGTGATCGACGGCGGTCAATTCGCCGAACTGCTTGGTGAGCTGATGGGTGGCGATGGCCATGGTCATGGGTTGGGCATCCTTTGGAGTGGGATCCGGGAGCCCGGCACGAGGCCGGACAGGTCGACGAGCACGAACGCGGTGGTCGCGACAGTCCGAGACACGGTCACGGGGAGGTCGAGGACGTGGCGGTGTTGGCGACCACGATTCCAACAACAGCGCGTCACGCCAGTCGCCGAAGACCAGCGGACGGGATCTACGACACCCACCAGCACGGCATCCGCGTCGACGAAACGAACGAGTCCCGCTCACTTCTGCTCCACAGATCGTGATGATGGTCCTGGTGTGAAGCCCGAGAGGTAGAGCATGGAGCACGCGAGGGCTGCGCCGCCGAGGGCCGTCAGGATGATGGCGGCGTCGGGGACGGCGAGCTGGAAGAAGTCGCGGGCGAAGGGGATGGCGAAGGCGGCGCCGTAGAGGAACAGCATCGCGGCGCACATGGCCAGCACGGCGCGGCCGCGCCTCCAGGTCGCGGTCTCCAGGACGACGATGAGGTAGAGCCCGACGAGCACGAGTACGGTCGTGGCGACGGTGCGTGATGCGGACAGCCCGAGGTCGAGCACGTTGAGGGCGACCAGGTAGCTGGACACGGCGCCCAGGCCGGCCAGCAGGCCGGTCGGCAGCGCGAAACGGGCGGTGCTGCGCACGAACCGCGACGGCTGCCACGGACCGTCGCTGGGCGCGAGCGCCAGAAAGAAGGTCGGGATGCCGATGGTCACCGCGGCGGCCAGCGAGAAGTGGCGTGGGAGCATGGGATAGGCGGTGGAGGTGGTCCCGATCATCAGGATCAAGAAGGCGGCGAACGCCGACTTGGTCACGTACAGCTTGGCCACCCGGCCGATGTTGCGCAGCACGCGGCGGCCCTCGCCGATCATCGGTGCCACGACGGAGAAGTCGCCGTGGACGAGCACGATGTCGGCCACGCTCTTGGCCATCTCGGTCCCGGTGCCTTGGGCGATGGCCAGGCGCGACGCCTTCAGCGCGGGCACGTCGTTGACGCCGTCGCCGATCATCGCGACATAGCGGCCGTCGTCGCGCAGGGTCTCGATCAGGCGTTGCTTGCCCTCCGGTGAGATGCGCCCGATCACCGTCGTGATCCGGGCCAGCTCCCGCAGCTCGTCGGGGTCTTCGGGCAATTGGCGGCCATCGATGGCAGGACCCTTGAGCGTGATGCCGGCGTCGGCGGCGATCGCGGCCACGGTGTCCGGCGAGTCGCCGGAGAAGACCTTGAGCTCGATGCCCTCCGACTGCAGGTAGGCGACCGTCTCACGGGCCTGGGGGCGAAGCTGTTCGGCCAGGACGACCAGGCCGAGCGCGGTGCTGTCGCGCGGCGGGTCGTCGTCTTCGGACAGGACGGGGTCGTGGGCCTGGACCAATGCCAGCACGCGACGGCCCCGGGATGCCTGCGCCTGGGCCTGCTCGGCGAGGGCGCCGAGGGCCAGCCGCTCGGGAGCACCCAGGACCAGGGCGCGCCCGTCCAACGTGACCGAGCTCCAGCCGCGTCGCGACGCGAACGCCACGCGCGCGGTCGCCGCCGGACGGTCAGGCGCCGGGTAGCTGTCGGCGATGGCACGCAGCGTGGCGTTCTGACTGGCCGAGGCCGCGGCGAAGCGGCCCAGATCCGCTGCCAGCGCCCGCTCGTCGCTCCCGGCCGCCGCGATCAGCTCGATCACGCGCAGCGAGGGCTCGGTCAGCGTTCCGGTCTTGTCGGTGCACACCACGTCAACCGAGGCCAGCGACTCGATCGCGTTGAGCTGTTGTGACAGCGCCCCGCGTCGTGCCATGCGCAGCGAGGCGACCGCGTACGTCAGGCTGGCCAGCAGCACCAAGCCCTCGGGAATGATGCTGACCACCCCCGCTGTGGCGGTGGCCACGGCCTCGTCGAGCGGGGCGTCGCGGTGCCACAGGGCGTAGCCCAGCAGGGCGCCGAGGACGATCACGAAGCCGAGCAGGCCGAACAGCAGGCGGTCCAGACCGCGCTGCAGCGGCGAGCGCTCGTGGCGGAAGCGGCGCGCCTGGCCGGCGATGCGCTCGGCATAGCTGTCGCCCCCGATCGCGGTGAGCACCATGCTGCCGTCGCCCTCGGCCACGAACGAGCCCGAGCGCACCTGCTCGCCCTCGGACCGCGCGACCGCCTGTGACTCGCCGGTCAAGATCGACTCATCGAGCATCAGCCCTTCGGCTGCACAGAGGCGACCGTCGGCCACCAGCTGATCGCCCGGGGAGAGCCGCACGAGATCATCGACGACCAACTCGCCGACCCCGACGCGGCGCGCGACGCCGTCGCGCACGACCTCGGCGACCGGCGCCACCAACGCCGCCAACCGGTCCAGCGCGCGCTTGGCCCGCACCTCCTGCGTGATGCCGATCGCCGTGTTCGCCACCACGACCCCCAGGAACAACGCGTCGCGCCAGTCGCCGAAGACCAGGGTCAGCACGCCGAAGCTCGCCAGGATCAGGTTGAAGATCGTCAGGACGTTGGCGCGTACGATGCTCGCGTAGGTCCGGCTGGTCGGACGCGCCGGTGCCGCGCCACGCTCGGTCAGACGTCGCGACGCCTCCGTCTCGCTCAGCCCTGCGCCCGGCGCACCGCCAGTGGCCGCGCCGGCGGCGGTCTCGTCGGGCGGTTGGACGTTGGTCGGCATCGTCAGACGCTCATGTGACGGCGCAACGGCATGTCATGACGGTCGTCGCGGCCCATGACGAGTCTCAGCGAGTCCCGCGGCCGTCCATGGTTACAGCAGGGTCAGGGATGGTGCAGGTCTCACGCGATGTCCGCCCGGCGCACACGCGTGTATCCGAGGGCGAGGCCGGCGGATGACCAGGCGGCTATGACGACGAGTGCCTGGCCGACCGGGATCTTCGTCACGTCGTTGGCGATCGCGTCCAGGAGGGCTTCCGCGGCGATCGGTAGGCCGTAGTCGGCGAGGCCGGCGACGGACAGCAGTCCGGGCAGGATCTGCGTCAGGGCGAAGGTGGCGGCGAGGCCGCCGGCGAGGTTGCCGACGAGGCAGGCGAGCCCGAACACCGTCGGTGCGACGGCGAGGCCCTGCACGACGTGCCCGGCAAGCTCGCGTGCCAACTGGGTCGTGGTGATCGTGCCGCCGGCGTCCGTGACGCCCGCGGCGATCAGCGGCGCGGCGAGCAGCGCGGCGACGCTCAGCGCGACGGCGGGGATGGCGACGGCGAGCAGGAGCTTGGCGGCGAGCACGCGGCCGCGGCGAGGCTCGCTGGTGAACGTGCGGGCGAGCAGGCCCGGCGCGCATCGTGAGGCTCATGGCGCCGGCTCCCGCGTGAGCGCGAGGAACGCCTGCTCGAGGTTGGGGGCGTCGTGGCGGATCTCGTCGACCTCGACGTCGGCGGCCGCGAGCGCCCGGATGAGGCGGCGGCCGGTCACGGCGTCGGAGTCGGAGTCGGCGATCGTGACGCTCGTCGGCGTCGCCACGACGGCGGGGAGCCCGGCCAGGCGCAGGCCGTCCGCGGTCGCCTGTGCGGTGGCGGCGGGCACGCGGACCTCCCAGCCGCGCCGGGTGGCGGCGGCGAGGACGTCGTCGAGCGAGCCGTCGGCGACGAGCCGGCCGTGGTCGATGATCGCGACGCGGTCGCACATGAGCTGGATCTCGGCGAGCAGGTGCGATGAGACGAGCACCGTCGTGCCGCGCTCGGGGAGCGTGCGGATGAGCTCGCGGATCTCGACGATGCCGGCGGGATCGAGGCCGTTGGTCGGCTCGTCGAGGATGACGACGCGCGGCCCCCCGAGCAGCGCGAGCCCGAGGCCGAGGCGCTGGCGCATCCCGAGCGAGAAGCCGCGCACGCGACCACGCGAGCGGTCGGCGAGGCCGACGAAGCTCAGGATCGCGTCGAGCTGGGGGTCGCGCGGTGAGATGCCCAGCGCGGCTGCGCGGATCGCGAGGTTCGCGCGCGCACCGGTGTTGAGATACAGGGCGGGTCCTTCGACCATCGCGCCGACGCTGCGCATGACGTCGGCAAAGCGGCTGTCGCCGGGGGCCGCGCCGAGCAGCCGCGCACCGCCGCCCGTCGGGGCGCCAAGGCCGAGCAGCATCCGGATCGCGGTCGTCTTGCCCGCGCCGTTGGGGCCCAGCAGCCCGCAGATCGCGCCCTCGGGTACGGCGAGCGTGAGGTCGTCGACGGCCACGCGATCGCCGTAGTGCTTGGTGAGCCCGTGGCACTCGATGACGGCAGTGCCGGCCGGACGATCATCAGCGGCGCCGCCGGCGCGGCGCCGGGCTCGGCCGAGCGGCGATGAGGCCTCGTGATCGCGCTGAGGGGTCATGCGGTGCCCCGCGCCGGCTGGGTGGCGGCGCGAGCGCCCGGTCCGCGTGGCTGGCGTCCGCGGCGACGGATTGCGCGGATTGTCTCATACACGCCGCTGAGGGCGAGTGCCGCGCCGAGGGCGACGAGGATCGCGGTGAGCGGCTCGTCCTCGAAAGCACGTCCGCCGATGAGCCCGAGCAGTGCCGCGTAACCGGCCCAGATCGCGGCCGCGAGCAGGTCGTAGGCGACGAAGCGCCGCCAGCTCATGTGGGTCAGGCCGGCCGTCAGCGTGGTCGCGGTACGCCCGCCCGGGATGAAGCGCGCGGCGATCTGCAGCTCCCCTCCGGCCGCCAGCACGCCGGCAGCGATGACCGCCGTCTCGGCGGGAACGATCGGCAGCACGGCATCCAGCGCGGCGATCGCGAACACGAACACGTACGTCCACGGCGACGCGGAGACGAGATCCAGGAGCGCGTCGAGCATGCCGTCTGTCAGCCGCCGCGCCGCGCCTGCAGCGCGGCGATGCCCGCCTGCAGGAAGATCAGGACGTCGTCGAGGGCGGCGAAGGGATCGGTGCCGTCGGGTGGCGGCGGGGCGTCGGGGCTGGGTCGCAGCGCCGTGAAGGTGGCGGCGGTCGCGGCGGCGATGACGCGCGGGTGCAGGTCGTGGGGCTGGGCGCCGAGCTCGGTGGCGGCCGCGTCGGCGATGAGGGCCTCGAAGCGCGTCGTGAGCTGGCGCTCGTGGGCGAGCAGCTCGTCGGTCGCGTCGATGATCGCGCGGCGGCGCTGCTCGCGCTCGTCGGGCAGGCCGTCGTGCTCGACGGTCGCGACGATCCAGGCGCGGATCGCGTCGAGCAGGCCCTGCTCGCCCCGCGCCTGGAGATGCTCGTCGAGGCTTCGGAACGTCTCGTCGAAGTCGCCGAACAGGACGCTCTCCTTCGACGGGAAGTAGGAGAAGAACGTGCGCGGCGCGATCTCGGCCGCGTCGGCGATGTCGGCGATCGTCGTCGCCGCGAAGCCATGCTCGCCGAACAGGCGCAGCGCGGCGTCCTCGATCGCCTGTGCGGTGCGTTGCTTCTTTCGCTCTCGAAGGCCCATGACGTCTTGCACTCTAGCACGTTATGCGTCAGACGCAAACTTGCGACGTTTGTGTTTTTGCAGTGGATGTTGTTATCTTGTCGGCAGCGACCGCTCCCGACACCCGGCAGCGGCAACCTCCACCGAAGCGAGAGCCTCATGCAACGCATTGCGCAGTGGTGCTACGACCGCAACCGCATCGTCATCGCCCTCTGGGTCGCCGTGATCGTCGGATTCGGCGGCCTCGCCGCGGCCGCCGGCGGTGGATTCGTCGACAACTTCTCGCTGCCGGGCAGCGAGTCGCAGAAGGCCGTCGACCTGCTGCAGACGAAGTTCCCCCAGCAGGCCGGCGACTCCAGCCAGGTCGTCTTCAAGGCCAACACCGGCTCGCTGAGCGACGCCGCGCACAAGACCGAGGTGCGCGAGCTCGTCACGACGCTGTCCAAGCTGCCGAGCGTCGCCGGCGTCTCCGATCCCTACGCCGGCCCCGGCCAGATCAGCAAGGACGGCACGATCGGCTTTGCGACCGTCGCGTTCGACAAGCAGGCCAGCGATCTGGACAAGACGGACATCGAGCGCGTCGTCAACGCCGCCAAGAGCGCTGCCAACGACGGGCTGCAGGTCAACCTCGGCGGCCAGGCGATCAAGGTCGCCGAGCAGGCTCCGCAGTCGGCGACGGAGGCGATCGGCGTGCTCGTCGCGATCGCCGTGCTGATCATCGTGCTCGGCTCCGTCGCCGCGATGACGATGCCGCTGATCGTCACCTTCATGTCGCTCGGCGCCGCGATGACGATCGTGCTCGCGTTCTCCTCGATCGTCGACATCGCGAGCTTCGCCCCGACGCTCGCCGTCATGATCGCGCTCGGCGTCGGCATCGACTACGCGCTGCTGATCCTCAACCGCTTCCGCGGCGAACGACGCCGTGGCGAGGACATCCGCGAGGCCACCGTCACCGCGCTGAACACCGCCGGCCGGTCGGTGCTGTTCGCCGGCACGACGGTCGTCATCGCGCTGCTGGGGATGCTGCTGCTCGGGATCTCGTTCCTCAACGGCCCCGCCGTCGCGTCCGCGCTCGCCGTGTTCTTCACGATGATCGGCTCGCTGACGCTGCTGCCCGCCCTGCTGGGCACGTTCGGGCACAAGGTCAAGCTCGGCAAGGTCAAGCCCGAGGGCACCGTGCCGCGCGGCTTCGCGCGCTGGGCGCGGACCCTCGAGCGGCGCCCGCGGACGTTCGCGATCGCGACGATCGCGCTGCTCGCCGTCGTCGCGTTCCCGGTCTTCGGGATGCAGCTCGGCACGAGCGACTCCGGCAACGACGCCGTCGGCAGCACGACGCGGATCGCCTACGACCAGCTCTCCGAGGGCTTCGGCCCCGGCTTCAACGGCCCGCTGCTCGTCGTCTCAGAGCTTCCCAAGGCGGGCGACGGCGCCGCGCTGGACAGCCTGTCGAAGGCGATCGCCGGCACGGACGGCGTCGCGACCGTCGGTGCACCCGTCCTGAACCCCGCCAAGGACACCGCGACGCTGACGGTCTTCCCGACGACCAAGCCGCAGGCCGCCGCGACCACCGACCTGCTCAACCACCTGCGCGACGACGTCGTGCCACCGGTCGAGCAGGCCACCGGGATCACCGCCTCGATCGGCGGCGCGACGGCGCTGACCGCCGACCTGTCCAGCGTGCTCGCGTCCAAGCTGCCGCTGTTCATCGCCGTCGTCGTCGGCCTTTCGCTGCTGCTGCTGACCGTCGTGTTCCGCTCGCTCCTGATCCCGGTCAAGGCCGCCTTCATGAACGTGCTGAGCATCGGCGCCGCGCTCGGCGTCATCACGTTCGTCTTTCAGGACGGACACCTCGCCTCGCTGATCGGCGTCAACACGACCGGGCCGATCGAGGCGTTCCTGCCCGTCTTCATGTTCGCGCTCGTCTTCGGCCTGTCGATGGACTACGAGGTCTTCCTCGTCAGCCGCATGCACGAGGAGTGGCAGCACACCAAGGACGCCACGCTCGCCGTCCGCAACGGCCTCGCGCTGACCGGCAAGGTCGTCATGGCCGCCGCGATCATCATGATCAGCGTCTTCGCGAGCTTCATGCTCGGCGACGACCGAACGATCAAGCTGTTCGGCCTCGGGCTCGCCAGCGCCGTCCTGTTCGACGCGTTCGTCATCCGCCTGATCCTCGTCCCCGCGCTCATGTTCACGTTCGGCAAGGCGAGCTGGTGGATGCCCCGCCGCCTCGAACGCCGCATCCCGCGCCTGTCGATCGAAGGCCCCGACACGCCCGCCACCGACGCCGCCTGAACCCATCATGCCCCGGTCCCGCCGTTCGCGCGGGGCCGGGACCGCATTCCTCGCACCCAGGCAGGAGCCCACGATGATCGCCGTCGCCGACTCGGTCGTGGCAGCGCGCGGCTCGGCGCCCACAGCGCTGCGATGATCGGTCAGGTCATGCGCCATCCTCCGCAGACATCCGCCGCACCCAAGCGTTAGATGCCTGCTGCGCTCACCGCACCCCCGGGCGACCCACCGTCGGGCGGTGACGGCTATGTCAAGCAGCTGCGCGCGAGCATCATCGGCCTCGCCATCGTCATCGCCGTCGTCGTCGCGCTCATCAGCGCCGTCCCCGGACTGGACGACATCGAGCGTCAGCTCGCGCACACGTCGACGGTGTGGCTGCTGATCGCGATCGCGATGGAGTACCTGTCCTGCGTCGGCTACGTCCTGACGATCCTGCTGGCGTTCCCCCGCGGCCGGACTCGCCCGACCGCGCGACTGGCATGGTCTGAGCTGGCCGCCAACTCGGTGCTGCCCGCCGGCGGCCTCGGAGGCCTCGGCCTCGGCGCCTGGGTGCTGACCCGCAAGGGGGTTCCCGCCGCCCGCATCGCCGAGCGCTCGACCGTCGTCTTCATGCTCACGAGCGCCGCGAACGTCGCCGCGCTCGTCATCGTCGGCCTCGGACTCGGCCTCGGCCTGCTCGCGGGACCGCGCGACGCCGCGTTGACGTTCCTGCCCGCAGCCATCGGCCTGGCCGTGTTCGCCGCCGCGCTCGCCGGTGCCCGCACCGCCGAACGGATCGCCGCACGCGCAGGCGGCCGCCCCCGCATCGCCGGCACCCTGCAAGCTCTCGCCGCCGGCGTACACGCCACCAACCACGAGCTGCGCCACCCCGACTGGAAGCTCACCGGAGCCGTCGGGTACTTCGTCTTCGACGTCGCGACGCTCGTCGCGACGTTCGCCGCGATCGGCCTGCACCCACCGATCGCGGTGGTCACGATGGCGCACCTCGTCGGCCAGCTCGCCGGATCGATCCCGATTCCCGGCGGCATCGGCGTCGTCGACGGCGGCCTCGTTGCCGCGCTCGTGCTCTACGGCGTCGATCTCGTGCCCGCGACCGCCGCCGTGCTGCTGTACCGCGCGATCTCGCTCGTCCTCCCGGCGATCCTTGGCACGATCGCGTTTCTCATCGTGCGCCGCGACATCGACCAGCCACTGCGTCTGCGCCCGGGTAGCGAAGGATGAGCAGCGTCACGCGCCGCGCCCGTGCCGCCGATGCCGGATGCGCTGGAGCGCCAGCGTGAACATGGTCAAGGCATCTCGCGAGCGCACCCAGCCGGGAGCCGGACCGCGCCCACCCGCCGCCTGGGTGCGCCGAGTGCGCCAAGGACGCGTCCTGGACGCCGACCGGCGCCGCGACATCTCGACGCAGCTGTACGTCGACGACGCCGACCGCGCGGCATACCTGCGGCGCTTCGCCGTCCTCATGGCCCTCTCGACGCTGATCGCGACGTTCGGGATCGCGACCGACTCCGCCCCGGTCGTCATCGGCGCGATGCTCGTCGCCCCGCTCATGACCCCGCTGCTCGGCCTCGCCTGTGCCCTGACGACCGCCGTGCCGCGACGACAACTCGAATCCGCGCTGACCGTAGCCGGCGCCTCCGTCGGCGCGATCGCGCTGGCCTGGCTCGCAGCCAAGACGTTCCCCGAACCCCGATTCGTCACCGAGCAATCCGGCGAGCTGCTCGCGCGCACCAAGCCCGGCACGCTGGACATGTCGATCGCGCTCGCCGCCGGCGCCGCCGGCGCCTACGTCACCGTGCACCGCCAGGTCGTCTCCGCACTGCCGGGCGCCGCGATCGCCGTCGCGCTCATCCCCCCGCTCGCCGCCGTCGGGATCTCGATCGAGCTTGGCCGCACCGACCTCGCCAACGGCGCGATCCTGCTGTACCTCACGAACCTCGCCGGCATCATCCTCGCCGCCGCGATCACGTTCATCGTCACCGGCGTCGTCGCCCGCCGCGACGGCGGCCGCTTCACCACGCGCACACGCTGGGGCCTGACCGCCGCCACGGTCATGGTCATCGTGCTCGGCATCCCGCTCGCGACCGCCGGACGCAACGCCATCAACACCGCCCGCGACGAACACGCCATCGGCGCAACCGTCACGACATGGATCGGGTCCCAGGACATCGCCCTGCGATCAAGCTCGATCGACGGCGACGACGTCCTCATCGAGCTCGCCGGACCCCGTGCTCCGACGACGACCTCGCAGCTCGCCAAGCTCATCGAAGGCAACCTGCACCGCGAACTCAAGGTCGCCGTGCGCTTCACGACCCAGCAGGACCTACAGGGCTCCGTGGCCTCCGGGGCCGCGCCGCGCCGCCTCGCCCCGAGCCCCTGAGGGCCGCGCTGTCGAGCGGCGCCGGCCCGGCGTCCGGCGTGGACGGGTGGATCGACACCGTCGACCCCGCTCCGCGCCTCCTGGGCGGCGAACATGACTGTCGACCCGGACGCGCCGCAGCCGCCGGGAAGCAGTGCTGCTGCTCGATATGACGAGGTGCGGTCACGGTCTCCGACTGTCGCAGGGCATCACGGGAGGTCCACCCAGCCTGAGACCAGACGCGGGGCATCCTCATCGGCCAGATCGGACTTGGCACGCTGCCGCGCGTGAAGCTCGGCCGGCACGTGCGCTACATCCGCCGCCGCGTCGAAGCCGCGATCCTCGACGCCGAGCGGCAGTGACCCGACAAATCGGGCCGCAAGTTCGTCCAGCACCCTGGTGCAGTTCGCACGAGGCCGCACCACCGAACCCGACCCTGAAGCACGAAAACCCCCTGGCGAGAGGGGGTTTCCGTATAGCGGGGGCGGGATTCGAACCCGCGACCTTCGGGTTATGAGCCCGACGAGCTACCAGACTGCTCCACCCCGCGGCGTGGACGACACATCCTAGCAACACGCTCCCGCAGGAGCCACCGGCGAGCGGCGCACTACCCTCGCTGGCATGCGCGTCGCCGTCGTCGACATCGGGACGAACTCCACCCGCCTGCTGGTCGCCGACGTGGCGGCGGATCGCACGATCGAGGACCTCCACCGCGAGTCGACGGTCACGCGCCTCGGCGAGGGGGTCGACGCCAACGGCCGCCTCGGGGACGCCCCGATGCAGCGCGTCTTCGCGGTGCTCTCGCGCTACCGCGAGACGATCGACGGGTACGGTGCCACCGCCACGACCGCCGTCCTCACGAGTGCCGTGCGCGACGCCGCCAACGGCGCCGAGTTCACCGCCCACGTCAACGAGCACTACGGTCTCAACGCGCGAACGATCAGCGGCGACGAGGAGGCCGCGCTGACGTTCGCCGGCGCCACGAGCGAACGCCCGCACGACGGCAGGCCCGTGCTCGTCTTCGACATCGGCGGCGGCTCGACGGAGTTCGTCGTCGGTCGCGACGGCGTCGTCGCCTTCCACGTCTCCACGCAGGCCGGCGTCGTGCGCCAGTCCGAGCGCCACCTGCGCGAGGACCCGCCGCCGCCCGACGGCATCCACGCGCTCGCGGAGGAGGTCCAGAGGATCATCATCGGCGCCGTCCCGCGCGACGTCCGCGACAGCGTGCAGCTCGGCATCGCGGTCGCGGGCACCGCCACGCAGTGCGCGGCGATCGAGCTCGCGCTGGAGCCCTACGACCCGGCCCGGGTCCACGGCCACATCCTCGAGCTCGGCACGTGCGAGCTGCTGCTCGCACGTCTTGCCCAGATGACCAACGACGAGCGCCGCGACGTCGCCGGCCTGCACCCCGACCGAGCGCCGACGATCGTCGCCGGCATCGCGATGCTGATCGAGTCGCTGCGGGCCTTCGGCCTCGAGCGCGTCGAGGTCTCCGAGCACGACATCCTGCGCGGCTCCGCGCTCGCGCTCGCAGCGCCCGCCTGAGCCGGCGGCCGAACTCGACGAACGTTCGACTCAAGTCGGGACGCCGAGGGCCCGATACAAGGAGTGCCGAGCGAAGGGGACCCAGACTGCAAGAGGGGAAACCGACCGCCGGCCCATAGGTCCGAGCATGTCGCCAGATCGGCGCCTCCCACCGCTCGGATCACACATAAGGCCCTCGTCGGAACGTACCCCCTGCCCGTCCTGTCGGGGCCAGCATCAGGAAGCCGCCCTTTCCCCTGGGGGCGGCTTCCGCCTTGACCGAGGCCGTCAGGCGAGGTTCGAGCGCCTCGGGTACGCCACCGCGGGATCCGTCAGCACGTTGACGAGCGCCGGCAGCCGCGCCTCGAAGGCCCGCTCGAGCGCCGGCCGCAGCTGCGCCGGCGTGCGAACGAGCTCGCCATGACCACCGAGTGCCTCCACGACGCGGTCATAGCGCGTCCCGGGACGCAGGTCCGCGGCCACCGAGTAGCCGTAGATCATCTCCATCGGGTGCTTCTCGAGCCCCCAGATCCCGTTGTTGCCGACGATCCCGACGACGTTGACCCCGTGGCGCGCCAGCGTGTCGAACTCCATCGCGCCGAAGCCGAACGCGCCGTCGCCCAGCAGCAGCACGACCTGGCGATCGGGATGCGCCAGCTTCGCGGCGAGCGCGTAGCCGGGCCCCGAGCCGAGGCAGCCGAAGGGGCCCGGGTCCAGCCAGCAGCCGGGCTCGTAGGAGTCGATGACCCGACCGGCGTAGGACACGAAGTCGCCGCCGTCGCCGATGACGATCGCGTTGCGGTCCAGCAGCTCGCCGAGCTCGGCGTAGACGCGCATCGGATGCAGCGGCGCGCGATCGTCCGCGCGCTCCTGCGCCTCCGCCGCGCGCGCGGCCCGCTCGAGCTCGCGCAGCCCCGCGATCCAGTCGCGGCGATCGGGCCCGCCGGCGGCGGCGCCCGCGAGCGCGCCGAGCGTCGCGGCGATCCCGCCGTAGAGCCCCGCCGCGACCGCGCGCGGGGGCTCGCGGCCGGGCGCGACGCGGTCGATCACGACGAGCGACGTGTCCTCCCCGAACACCGCGCCGAAGCCGAGCCGGAAGTCCATCGGCGCCCCGACGACGAGCGCCACGTCGGCGTCGCGCAGCGCGTCACGCCGCGCACGCGAGAAGAACAGCTCGTGATCGGCGGGCAGGCAGCCACGCGCGAGGCCGTTGAGGAAGACCGCGATCCGCAGCTCCTCGGCCAGCTCGCGCAGCGCACCCTCGCCCCGCCCCCAGTACAGATCGGTGCCGGCCATGATCACGGGCCGTCGCGCCGCCCGCAGCAGCGCGCAGGCGCGCGACAGCGACGCCTCGTCCGCCGCCGGCCCGGCGGCGGCGTCCGGCAGCGGCTCGGGCTTGGGGCCGGCCGGGCCCTCGCCGAAGACGTGGTCGAGCGGGAGGTCGACGAACGACGCTCCGCCATGCGGCGCGACCGCGGCCACGAGCGCCGCGTCGACGAGCGCGGGGATCTCCCCCGTCGAGGCCGACGTGGCGGCGAACTTCGTCAACGGCGCGACGAACGGCACATGGTCGATCTCCTGCAGCGACCCCTGCCCCCAGCGGAGCGCGGGGGCGCGGCCCGCGAGCACGAGCATCGGCGAGTGGTTCTGCTGCGCGGAGGCGAGCGCGCTCATGCCGTTCGTGACGCCGGGCCCCGCCGTCAGCGCCACGACGCCCGGGGTGCGGGTGACCTTCGCCCAGCCCTCCGCCGCAAACGCGGCGGATTGCTCATGACGAACGTCGACGATGTCGATGCCCTGCGCCCGGCAGCCGTCGTAGATCGAGAACAGGTGACCGCCCGACAGCGTGAACAACTTCGTCACGCCGTGGTCCTTCAGCCGGCGCGCGACGAGGTGCCCACCGACGACCTCCGGCGGGCCGGACGTCGCCCCGACAGCGTCTTCGGCCAACATCGGCGCCGACCCTAGTCGGCCGTCCCGCAACAGTCCACCCGGAGACGGCGCCGGGCCACCGCGGACGCGATCAGGCGGACGCGCGCGCCGCCGCCGCCTCGCCGAGCCGGTCCTCGCCGCAGAACAGCGTCCGGCCGACGCGCAGCGCCGGCAACCGGTCGGCGCCCGCCGCCGCCAGCCTGCGACCGACCTCCTCGATCGCGACGTCGCGCTCGGCGGCACCGACGGCCTCGAGCATCTCGCGCCAGTCGATGCCGGCGGCCGCCGCGGCCTCGGCCAGGATCTCGGGGTCGTCGACGCTGTAGCCGCCGCAGTACATGAGCCGGCTTGCCGCGAGCACGAACTGGGCACCGACGCCGCGCTCGATGGCCAGCGACGCCACGCGCATCGCCCCGGGCCCCGCCACCGCCGGTTCGACCGTCCAGACGAGCGGCAGTCCCAGCAGCGCCGCGCGGCCGGAGATCGCGGAGCGCTCGATCTCGCACGTCACCGCGCCGCCGCCGGCGCCGGGCAGCGATGCCGGCAGCCACCGCAGCCCCGCGAACATGCGGTCGGCGCGCTCCGCCGCCAGGTACGTGTACGGCGATTGCAGGTCGAAGTAGAAGGTCGGCTGCCCGACGCGACGCGCGACCGAACGCCGGTAGCGCTCGATCGAGACCACGTCCATGACCGCGACAACGCACGCCACAGCGGGAACTTGCGGGAACCTTCCAGTGCACTTGCGCATCCAAAGGTCCAACATCTGGACCAAAGGGAGCGGTGGGGTCGGGACTCGCCTATCTTGGTGTGGTACGAGAGACGTCCCTGCAATGGCGTACCGCCCACGCCACGGAGGCGAAGCACACAATGCCCACCACACCCACCCCGAAGCGCCACCCCTACCACCAGTGGGCGCCCGATGCGCGCGCACTGGATCTTGTCGGCGACAAGTGGACGCTGCTGATCGTCCGCGATCTGTCCGCCGGTCCCCGCCGGTTCGTCGAGCTGCAACGGGTCCTGCCCGGCATCTCGACCGAGCAGCTTCGCTCGCGCCTGAACCGGATGGTCGCCGGCGGGCTGCTGACGCGCCAGCGTTACCGCGAGGTACCGCCGCGCGTCGACTACGAGCTGACCGCCCGCTCCAAGGAGCTGCTGCCCGTCCTCGGCGCCCTCGCGCGCTGGGGCTATGACTGGGCCTGGACCGCACCCCGCGAGTCCGAGGCCATCGACATCGGCGCCATCCTGCGGATCGCACCCGGCCTCGTGGAGCCGCCCAAGACCATGAGCGGCGTCGCCGAGTTCAGCGTCCACGTCGATGCCGACACGACGCGCTGCTACACGCTGACCGTCGATCACGGCAACGTCACGATCGGCGAGTGCGCCTCCGACGACGCCGACGTCCGCGTGTCCGGGACACAGGCCGACTGGATCGATGCGCTCGGTCCGGAGGCCGACCACAGCGGCCTGCATATCGAGGGCGACGAGCGCCTGGCGACGGCGCTGCTGGACGGCGTCGGCGCGCCGCTGGAACGGGTGCGCGCGGCATAGCGCGGCTGCCGCCGCCGGACGCGGCCGGCACGGTTAGGCTTGAGCCGCTGCGGGGTTCTGCCGATGGACCCCTGCAACCGTGCCCCCGCGCCGAAAGGAAGCAAACCCTTGTCCCGTCGCCTGCTTGTCCCGCTGCTCCTGGCCATCGGCCTCATGATCGTGCCGTCCGCCGCCTCGGCCGCCAGGGTCAACGTGGCGGTCGGCATCGGCGACCAGAGTCCACGGATGTTCGACGACGCGAACTACAACAGCCTGGGTCTCAAGAAGACGCGCTACTTCATCGAGTGGAACGCGATCGACCGGCCGGCCGACATGCTCGCCGCCGACCGGTTCGTCGACGCGGCGCGCGCACGCGGGGTCAAGGTCCTCATGCACATCTCGACGCAGGACATCAACTCCGTCCCGCGCCGGCCGCTGCCGAGCCTCGCGCAGTACAAGACGAAGGTCCGCAAGCTGATCTCGCACTACGGCAAGCGCGTCCGGGACTGGGGCGTCTGGAACGAGGCCAACCACAAGTCCCAACCGACGTCCTCGAACCCGAAGCGCGCCGCGGAGTTCTACCGGGCCTTCAAGAGCATGTGCTCGGGCTGCAGGATCGTCGCGCTCGACGTCCTCGACCAGAAGGGCGTCGAGTCGTACATCAAGCGCTGGATGAAGGCGGCCGGCCCCTCGGGCAGGACCGCGAGGATCATCGGCGTCCACAACTACTCCCAGGTCAACCGCAGGATCACCGAGAAGAACGCGAGCGCCCGCTACCCCGGCGTCGCGCGGATCCTCGCGGCGATCCGCAAGTCCAACAAGGTTGCGAAGCTGTGGCTCACGGAGACCGGCGGCCTGGCCAGCTTCGGCAGCGGCTTCCCGTGCGACCTCAACCGCCAGGCCAGCCGCACGAAGTACATGTTCGACCTCATCAAGACCTACGACAAGGTCGTCGAGCGCCTCTACAGCTACAACTGGTTCGGCGCCGGCTGCACGGGCTCCTTCGACGGCGGCCTCGTCGAGGCCGACGGCTCGGTGCGACCGGCCTTCGCCACGTTCAAGCGGGGACTCAAGAACACGCAGAAGTAGCGCGTGTCCGCCCCGGGCGCGGCGTCTTGGTTCGTCGAACGGACCATTAGGATGAGCGGCGCGCCCGGGTGGCCCAACTGGCACAGGCAGGCGGTCTTAAAAACCGCTGGCTCGCAAGAGCTTGCGGGTTCGAATCCCGCTCCGGGCATGACGCCGCTGCCGCGCTGGGGCGTCGCCACGCCGGCGGCCCCTTCGTGAGCGTTGCATGTGAAACGCCCCCGCGCCGCGGAGTGACCCACTAGCCTGAGGAGCCAAGCGCACAACCTCGGAACTTCGCGATCGTTTCGGGGTTTGCGTCGTCGAAGGCGCACGATGCGCCGTCAGGCAACCATGGAAGCCTCAGCTCTCAACCACTCAGCGTCCGTCGGCCTGCGGGGTCCCACCCCGCTGCTTCGCCTGCAGTCCGACGAGCGGCTGATCGCGCTCGTGCGGCGCGGCAACCACGGCGCCTTCGAGGCGCTCGTCGGCCGCTACCAGTCGCGCCTGCTGGCCTTCTGCCGCCACATGCTCGGCTCGCGCGAGGACGCCGAGGACGTCCTGCAGGAGGTCTTCGCGGCGTCCTTCAACGCGATCCTCGCCGACGACCGCGCGATCAACGTGCGCCCGTGGCTGTACCGCATCGCCCGCAACCGCTCGCTGAACCACCTGCGCCGGGTGCAGGCGATCGGCGTCGACTCGATGGACGTCCACCTCTCCGAGGGCGGCGCCTCGACCGCCGACAAGGTCCACAAGCGCGAGGAGTTCCGGCTGCTCGTCGCCGACGTGCAGGAGCTGCCGGAGACGCAGAAGACCGCGCTGCTGCTGCGCGAGATCGACGCGCTGTCCTACGAGCAGATCGCCGAGGCGATGGAGACGACGATCCCGTCGGTCAAGTCGCTGCTCGTGCGGGCGCGCGTGTCGCTCGCCGAGGCCGCCGAGGCGCGCACGTTGACGTGCGAGGAGGTCCGCGAGGAGCTCGGTGAGGTCGCCGAGGGACTGCGCCGCTCGACCGCCCCCGTCCGCCGGCACGTCCGCGGCTGTGAGCGCTGCCAGGGCTTCAAGTCCCAGCTGCGCAGCACGAACAAGGCGCTCGCCGCCGTCTTCCCGGTCGCGCCGCTGCTGCTGTTGAAGAAGGCGCTGCTGGCCCAGTTCGGCATGACCGCGTCGGCCGGCGCCGGCGGCGCCGCGGGCGCCGCGGCCGCGAGCGTCGCCGCCACGGGCGGCACGAGCGCGATGACCGCCGGCATCAGCACGATCGCCACGAAGACCGCCGCCGGCCTCGCCGCGGCAGCGATCGTCACCGCCGGCGCGGTCGAGGTCAAGCACGTCCAGACGAAGCTTCCGACGCGTGCCGTGGCCGCCGCGCAGGCGCCGCCGCGCGCATCCGAGCCCGAGGTCGTCGCATCGGCTCAGCAGCCCTTCACCGCGCCCAAGCCGAAGCCGAAGCCGGCAACCACGGTCGCCACGGTCGCGACGGCCGGCCCCTCGCAGACGAAGGCGGACGAGCTCGCGAAGGATCCCGCCGCGACGCCCACCGAGCCGGCGACGCCGGGACCCGCCATCGCCACGACCACCGTCACCGAGCCCGGGCCGACCGCGGGCCTCGCGCCGGTGCAGGAGGAGAGCGGCAGCACATCGCTCGCGAACGGCACCGCGCCTCCCGCGCAGACCGGTGGCGTGGCCGCGCCGATCGAGCCGGTCACGACGACACCGGTCGTCATCAACCCGGAGGCGCCGGCGGTCACGACCGCCCCGCCCGGCTCCTCCACGACGACCCCGACCGCACCGACGACATCCGCGTCGACGACGTCCGCGGCGACGGCGCCCGCAGGCGTGCCGGACACGACGCAGAACGTCGCCGGCAGCGGCGGCGCGAGCGTCGGCGCGATGCAGGCCGCCCGTGCCAAGCGCAGCCAAGTCAAGCTGCAGATGCGGGCGGGCACGCGGCACCGCATCGTCGCCACGACGATCATCACCGGCGGCTGAGCGCCGTCCTGCGGCTCAGCCCGGCTCAGGCGATGCGGTCGCCGGGCTGTGAGCCGGCGTCGGGCTCGAGCAGCAGCACCGGGTGATCGTCGGCGACGGCGCCGAGCACGAGCACCTCGGAGCGGACGGGGCCGATCTGGCGCGGCGGGAAGTTCACGACGGCCACGACGAGCCGACCCTCGAGCTGCTCACGCGTGTAGTTCGTGATCTGCGCCGATGAGCGCTTCTCGCCGAGCTCGGCACCGAAGTCGATGCGCAGCTTCCACGCGGGCCTGCGCGCCTCGGGGAACTCCTCGACGGCGACGATCCGCCCGACCCGCATGTCGACCTTCTCGAAGTCGCCGTACTCGATCACTGCGTGCCGCCCTCGCGCAAGGTCCCGAAGCGAAACGACCGCAGCGCCTGCTTGAGCGGGCCGGCGTTGCCGACCCCGAGCGCGTTCGGCGTGCCCGCGGCGGGCGTCGACTCGATCTCGATGATGACCCCTCGGCGCGCGCCCTCCGGGTCTTCGGGCACGAGCAGCAGGTGGCGGACGTAGAGCGTGCGCTCGCCGCGCCTGGCGCGCAGGAAGACCTGGTAGCCGATTCCGTTGTTGATCCGCGTGCGCCCCTCGCCCGCGAGCTCGAAGCGCCCGTAGCGCTTGCGCAGCCGGTCCAGGTAGCCGGCGGCGTAGACCGGCAGCGTGCCGCCGACGGCGCCGCGGTAGGGGGGCAGGTCGAGCGCCCGCACGACGTAGGAGTCCAGGAACAGGCCGGCGCGCTCGCGGCGCAGCGCCAGCAGCGTGCGCGGCTCGGAGACGCGCTGCAGCTGCGATCCGTACACGAGGTTGAACGTCGCGGGTCCGCGCACGATCAGCGCCGTCTCGTCCGCCCGCGCGCGCAGCGCGAGCAGCGCACCGGCGACGATCGCGAGCGCGAGCAGCACGACGACGGCCACGCGCAATCCCAGGGAGCGGCGTCCGAGGATCTGCGGCAGCGTCGGGCCGTACTGCGCTTTGACCACGGACACGGCGCTCATTCTGACGGCGCCCGCCGGCGGAGGCGTCCCCGTCGCGTGGACGAACGATCCAACTCGGACGCCAAGTGATGTATCTCGGAGCGCCGCGGATCGATCCCTGTGCTGAGAGCCATGGCAATCCGCAGACTCATCATCTCTGACCTTCACTTCGGTTCGGGCGACGACCTACTGGGATCGCCGGAGGCGCTTGAGCGGATCGAGCCCGAGCTCGCGTGGGCGGACGAGCTGGTCGTCAACGGCGACCTCTTCGAGCTCGTGTTCGCCTCGCTCGAGGAGGCGGTGAACGCCGCTCGGCCTTTTCTAAGCCTCGTCGATCGCCACGTCGGCCGCATCCACTACGTTCTCGGCAACCACGACCATCACCTCGTCTCGCTCGCCGGCGACGAGCGCCGCTTCTGCGATGTCCTCGGTGCGCCGGCTCCGGCGGCGTTCCGCGTCGCTCCCGCCGAGCGCCTGCTGCACGCGCTGTGCCCGAGTGTCGACGTCATCTCCTCCTACCCGGTCTGCGAGCTCGACGGGATGCGCTTCACGCACGGGCACTACATCGCGCCGCACATCACGTCCTCCGACCAGCGCTTCATGGACCGGCTCGCCTGGTGTTTGACCGGTGCCGGCGCGCGAACGAACCGCCTCGCCGTGTCCGACTACGAGGCGCTCATCGCACCGCTCTACGAGCTCATGTACGAGATCGCGAACCTCCCCGCGGGCCGGCGCGCACAGCAGCGCTTCGAACGCTGGCTCGACAACGCGGCGGCGATCGCCAACGCGCCGCGCCAGGCGACCCGGCCACTGACTTGGGCGGCCCACGCGTTGGCCGGCCACCGCGGCGTCGAGCAGATGCACGCGGCGCATGACATGCCGACCGCGCACGTGCTGCAGGCCATGCAGTCCGTGTGCGAGAACCTGGCTCTCCCGCCCGCGACCGTCGTCTTCGGCCATACCCACGTCGCGGTCGACGGCGCATGGACCTCCGACAGCGGGCACCAGTTATTCAACTCCGGCTCGTGGGTGTGGGACCGGCGCGCACGCAACCGCCCGACGTATCGCGAGCACGGCTGGCCAGGCTCGGTGCTGCGCGCGACCGGCGGCGAGCTCGAGCTGCATCACCTGCTGGCCGACTGCGACGAGCGCGACCTCGCGCGTATGCTCGGCCTCGCCGTTCGCGGTCCGCGGCGTACCTGGGTCCGTCCTCGGTTCGCGACCGCGAGGACTCGGCCGAACATGGGCGCGGCCGCCTGACGTACGCTGGCGCCTGTGTCAGCTGGATCGTCCGTCGATATACATCCCGCAGTCGCTCGCCTTGACGACCAGATCGCGTGGTATGACCGCAGCGCGACCCGCAAGCGACGAGCGTGGCGGACGCTCCAGTCGATCGAGCTTGTCACGGCGACATCGATCCCGGTCGCCGCAAGCCTTGGCGGATCGGGCGCGCTGCTCGGCGTGCTCGGTGGTCTCGTCGTCGTCATGCAGGGGCTGCTCGAGCTGCTGAGATCGCACAGCCGCTACCTCGCGCATCGCCGCACGTGCGAGGAACTCACGTCCGAGCGTGCCCTGTACCGCTCACGGGCCGGGCCGTACCGCAACGAAGCGGAGCCGGAGATCCTGCTCGCCGAGCGCGTCGAAGGCATTCGCGGCAGCGAGACGGCCGAGTGGGTGCTCGAGGAGCAGCAGCGAACCCGGCTGCAGCGCAGTGCCGGCAAGGAACAGTAGTCCCGGGCCGGCCGCATGCCGCTGCTACTCGCCGACCGAGAACATCGACTCGAGGTCATGGCGCGAGAACGCCTCGAACGCGACCATCGTGTGGGTGCGCGCGACGCCGTGCATCGTCGAGATCCGCCCGGTGACGACGCTCGCCAGGTCCTCGTGGTGGGTGACGTGCACGATGCAGACGAAGTCCCACTCGCCCGTCACCGAGTAGGACTCGCGGACGCCGTCAACTTCGGCGAGCGCGCCTCCAAGCGTGGACATCACATCTCGCTCGGCTTCGACGAGCACAATCGCGTGGGTCATGGGTGGTTCCCTTGGTCGTTGTCATCGCGCTGCGCGGCCAGCTCGCGGGCGAGCTCGAAGCCGACCGACACGCCGACGAGCATCGCCAGGCGCGTCTCCTCGGCGATGAGCGCGTGGATCGCCCGCGCCCGCGCGGTCGGATCCTCGGTGCCCGATACCTGGGCCAGCTGCGTCTCGTGTGCCTCCCCGAACCAGCCGCCCGCCTCGAGCGCGGCGCCGAGCACGCGCTGCAGGCCCGGCGCGGCGTGGGCGACGATCTCCTGTGCGTGGCCGAAGCGATCGGGGTCCGCGAGCGCCTCGACGGCGGCGTCGACCTCGGCGGCGGTGTAGGACTCGCGGATCACTATCGGTGGTCCGCCCTCAGACCACCGAGGATGAGGCCCGCGATCGCGCCGAGGCCCGCGCCGATGAGCCCGGAGAAGGCGAGCCCGGCGCGCACGTCGCCGGTGACGAGCGAGCTCTGCGACAGCACCGGCACGAGCAGCAGCACGGCCGCGATGACGAGCACGCCGAGCAGGTCGGCGTCGTCGTCGCCATCACCGCGGCGACGCGCGATCAGCACGGGCAGAAGCCAGGCGCACATGAGGCCGAGCGCGGCGCCCTGCGTGCCGAAGACGAACGTCCCGGGATCCAGCGCGACGGCGATCGCCAGCGCGCCGGGACCGCACAGCACGAAGATCGCGACGACGGCGATCGCGCCGTGGCGGCGCTCGATCAGCCAGCCGAACAGCCCCAGCCCGGCGACGACCGCGAACTGCGCGGCCGTGTTGGCGTTCAGCAGCGACGCGGTGACATACAGCCACGGATCGCCGTCCAGCGCCTTCAGGGCGAGGTTCGGGGCGGCGTAGAAGACGACCGTCAGCCAGATGCCGAACGACAGCGCGACGAGCACGATCGTCGCCCACGGCTTCGCGCCGTCGTCGCCGCGGATGCCCGGGATCTCCCCGCCGCGCAGGCGCCCGAGACGCGGCTGGGCCGCGGCCTTGGCCTTGTGCTTCGCCGCGCGACCGCGCGCCGACGGGCGCCGCGACGGCTTCGGCGGCGCCGCGTCGGGACGCTCGATCTTCGGCGCGCGCTTGCGCAGCCGCATCCCGCAATACGGGCACTCCGTGATGTACGGGCTGACCTCCGCCTGGCAGTTCTTGCAAACGACGAAGAGGTCCGGGTGGGACATGCTTGAGATTCTACGGAGCGACAGGGCCGTTCCGGTGAACTCGGCGGGGATGCGGGCTACGCCGCGGTCGCGGCGATGATCTCGGCCATGACCTCGATGAGGTCGTGATTGGCCTCGTAGACGACGATCTGGCGGCTCGCGCCGTTGCCACGGTCCAGCAGGTCGCGAATGCCGTCGAGCGCGTCCGCTCCGCCGAGATCCTGCGCGTACGGGGTGAGGCGCTCGAGCAGCCGGCGGGTCAGCGCCTTCGTCGCCACCTTGTCGCTGGACGGCAGGTCGACGATCTCGCCTTCGAGGCCGTGGCGCGCGGCGAGCCACTTGTTCTCGTCGAGCATCTGCCAGGGGTAGTCCGACAGCGGCGTCCCCGCGTCGTAGTGCTCGGCGAGCTCCTTGACCATGGCCTGGATGAGCGCCGTCAGCGCGACCGTGTGCTCGACGCGCGTCTGTGAGTCGCAGCAGCGGATCTCGACGGTGCCGAGGTTGGGGTGCGGGCGCACGTCGTACCACAGGTACGTGTAGTCCTCCATGACGCCGCTTGCGACCATGAACGCGACCTGACGCTCCCAGTCGTCCCAGTCCTGGTAGGCGGGCGGCATGCCGACGCGCGGGAACTGGCGAAAGATCGGCGTGCGGGTCGACAGCAGGCCGGTGCGGTCCCCACGCCAGAACGGCGAGTTCGCGCTCAGCGCGAGCAGCACCGGCACGTGCACGCGCATCCCGTTGGCGACGTGGATCGCCTTGTCCGCGTCGTTCATGCCGACGTGGACGTGCATCCCGAAGATGAGCTCCTGGCGAGCGACGAAGCGCAGCGCCGAGATCAGGTCGCGGTAGCGCGGGCGCGCGACGATGCGCTGGTCCTCCCACATCGCGAACGGGTGTGTCCCGGCCGAGCCGATCGTGAGGTCACGACCGGACGCCGTCTCGCGCACCTCCCGGCGCAGCGAGCGCAGCTGCCGGGCCACGTCGCTCGTCGTAGCGCACGGCTTCGTCGCGATCTCCAGCACGGACTCCATGAGCTCGGGCTTGACGTCGCCGTGCTCGCGGTCGACATCCGTCGCGCCCGTGTCCTCCAGCAGCGCCTCGATCGCGTTGACGAGCGAGTAGCTCGCCGCGTCGACGATCATCAGCTCCTCCTCGACGCCGACCGTGCACAGCGGCCCGCTGAAGTTCTCGCGCATCGCGCGGGAGCGTACCCTTCGAGCAGCGTTCTGGACGTCAGGGAGGCAGCGATCGATGGCAACTGCGCAGATGAGCACCGTCCGTCTCGAGGAGCTGCTCGGCGCCGGCGCCGCCGACCTCCTCGATCATCGCTGCGAGACGATCGCCGCCGCCGACCTGCATCTGCCCGGTCCGGACTTCGTCGATCGCGTCCTGCTGGACTCCGACCGCTCGACGACGGTGCTGCGCAACCTGCAGTGGCTGCTGGACTCGGGTCGCCTGGCGGGAACCGGTCACCTCAGCATCCTGCCGGTCGACCAGGGCGTCGAGCACTCCGCCGCGGCGAGCTTCGCGCCGAACCCGATCTACTTCGATCCCGCCAACCTCGTGCGGCTCGCGATCGAGGGTGGCTGCAACGCGTTCGCCTCGACGCTCGGCGTGCTCGGCTCGGTCAGCCGCCGCTACGCGCACCGCTTCCCGTTCATCGTCAAGCTCAACCACAACGAGCTGCTGACGGCTCCGGACACGTTCGATCAGATCATGTTCTCGTCGGTGCGCCGGGCGCACGAGCTCGGCGCGGCGGGCGTCGGCGCGACCATCTACTTCGGCTCCCCTCAGGCGGACCGCCAGATCATGGAGGTCGCGCAGGCCTTCGAGGACGCCCACCGGCGCGGCATGTTCACGGTCCTGTGGTGCTACCTGCGCAGCTCGGAGTTCGTCGTCGACGGCGTCGACTACCACGTCGCCGCCGACCTCACCGGTCAGGCCAACCACCTCGGCGTGACGATCGAGGCCGACATCATCAAGCAGAAGCTGCCCGAGCGCCGAGGCGGCTACGCGGCCGTCGCGCGCAGGCTCGGCGGCTCGTACGGCAAGACGAGCACGCTCGTCGACGAACGCCTGACGACGGACCATCCGATCGACCTCACGCGCTACCAGCTGGCCAACTGCTACATGGGCCGCTCGCCGCTCATCAACTCCGGCGGAGCATCGTCGGGCGACGGCGATCTCGCCGAGGCCGTCCGCACCGCCGTCATCAACAAGCGCGCCGGCGGCATCGGGCTCATCAGCGGCCGCAAGGCCTTCCAGCGGCCGCTGCACGAGGGCATCGAGCTCCTGCACGCGATCCAGGACGTCTATCTGTCCGGCGACGTCACGATCGCGTAGCAACACGCGCGACTTCGCGCAGCCGCTGCGCAGAGCGCCCGGTGCGCACGCCGCCGGCCGTAGCGTGCCTCGTGCATGTCCGCACGCACGCTCATCGTCGTCGCCCTGCTCGCCGTCGCGGCGGTCGCGGGCGCGAGCGCCGTCTCGCGTGCCCCGGACGAGCAGCCACACGCGCTCGCGGCCGGCGCCAGCGGTGAGGCGGTCGTGACGCGCGTCGTCGACGGCGACACCGCGATCCTCTCGACGCTCGGGCGTGCCCGCCTGATCGGGATCGACACGCCCGAGGTCTTCGGGCACCGCGAGTGCTTCGGCGCGCAGGCGTCGGCGTTCACGAAGCGCATCCTCGGCGGGCGCCGCGTGCGCTACGAGATCGGCGCCGAGCCGCGCGACCGCTACGGCCGGGCGCTCGTGTACATCCGGCTCGCGGATGGGCGGTTCTTCAACGAGATGCTCGTCGCCGGCGGGTATGCGCGGACGCTCGAGATCGCTCCCAACGTGCGCTACGCGACCCTCTTTCGGCGTCGCGCCGGCGAGGCGCGCGAGGGCCGTCGCGGGCTGTGGTCGGACGGGGCATGTCCGTGACCGCGATCACACAGCGGCGCCGAAGTGGGCTACGCTGCGTAACGAATGGCAACCCGCATGCGACAGTCCCTGGCCGAGTTCGAGCGCGCGTTTCACGAGGAGACGCACGAGGACCGAGTCCGTCGGGAGTCCCTGCGGCGCAAGGCCGTCATGCGCTCGCAGCAGCGTCGGCTGGAGCAGACGCACAAGCAGGGGACCGCGCGCTTCATCGTCCTCGTGCTCGTGCTGATCGCGACGGCGGTCATCGTGACCCTCGCGATGTTCCAGACGCTCTACATCGTCATGGGCTGAGCCGTCCGGCGCGCCTTGGCGCGCCAGCCGAACCGGCCATGGGCCCGGTTCAGCCGGTGGTGAGCTTGCCGAGCGCCTCTTCGACCTGCGCGCTCGCACCGACGCTTCCGCGCTCGGCCTGGATCTCGAGATAGACCTCTTTACGGAACACAGGGATGTCTCTCGGCGCCTGAATGCCGATTCGGACCTTCTCCCCCATGATCGACAGCACCGTGATCTCGATCTCGTCGCCGATCATGATGCTCTGATTGGACTTGCGTGTCAGGACCAGCATTGGGGCTACCCTCCTTGTCGCCGCGATCACTCAATCACGTTCCCCGTGCAAAGGCAACAACGGGCCCGCGCTTGCCAACCGGCGCGATGGAGCCACGTGGTCGCGAGCTCGGTTCTTGTAGGGTTCCGCGCCCATGGCACGTCGCTCTCTGCGCCCACATCTCAATCAGATCCGCGGCTGGGTCCGCCAGGGCCGAACCGACGCCTGGATCGCCCACCAGCTCGAGGCGACCGTTCAGCAGATCGAGACCTTCAAGCGCGACAACGAGCTCGCGCCCGCCGATGCCGAGAACGGCGAGGCCCCGGGCACCGAGTTCGACGACGAGATCGACCTGCGCGCGGAGGATGACGCGAAGGTCGCGGCCGAGCTTGAGGAAGCCGAGGCGCGCAAGGCCGAGGAGGACCGCCTGAAGGCCGAGGAGGACGCGCGCCGCGCCGAGGCCGGCGAAGACGAGGACGACGACGCCCCCGCCCGGGTGACGCCACGCCGCCGGGGCCGCCGCGGCGGTCGCGGACGCGCCGGAGCACGCGCGGCCACCGGCCCGCTCGAGGGAACCTTCGACCACGGCGAGGACGGCTACGGCCTGTGGCTCGACCCCGCCGTCGCCGACAACCCGGTCTACGCAGAGCACTGGGCGGGCCACCGCCCCGTCGAGATCACGATCGAAGAGGACCAGATCGTCATCCGCCGCAGCGGCGGCGGCGACGACGACGAGTCATAGCTCGGTTCGTCGTCCCCCCGCAAAGTCGCGGGCGTCTCTGAGGTAGCGCAGGAAGGCCGTGTCGGCGACGGTGCGCGCGTCCCACGCCCACGGTGCCCGTGGGGCGATGTCCGCGGCCAGATCCGTGCACCAGTCCGTGCCGCGGTCGTAGAGCTCGGCCAGCTCGTCGCTGGAGAACGTGCCTCCGAGACGCCGCCGAAGCTCGGCCTCGATCGCGCTGACGACCGCCTCGAGCGCGGGACGCTGCTCGGGCGGCGCGCCGGCCATCCTTCGCTCACCCTCGCGCCACTGCAGGAGCGCGGTCTCGAACGTCGTCGTCACGGCTGGGCAGGGTACCCGGCTGGGACACCGTCCCCACCCACCGCTACTCGCCGCGCGGCAGGCCCTTGACGACGTAGGCGCGTTCGCTCGGCCGAACCATCCCCAGGCGACGCGCCTCGAGCTCGACGCTGCCGGCACGTCGCAGCGCGCTCTGGCGCCGCAGGAGATCGCGATGCTCGCGCTGCAGCTCGGCGACCTGGCCGCGCTTGGACTGCGCCTCGCGCTGGGTGGAGACAAGCGTCAGCAGCGGACGAACCCACAGGCCGATCAGCAGCAGCGCGACGAACAGGAGCGCCAGACGCCCGATCCGATCCCAGCGCAGGCGTGGAGCGTTCCGTGCCATCCCGGGATCGTTCGCCCTCGATCCGGGCGCTCCTGCACCTGCACGCGATCTCCTACGAGCGCAGCACGTCGCGTCCGAGGAAGCGCGCGTCGGCGCCGAGCGCCTCCTCGATGCGCAGCAGCTGGTTGTACTTCGCGACGCGATCGGAGCGCGACGGCGCGCCGGTCTTGATCTGCCCGCAGCCCGTCGCGACCGCGAGGTCGGCGATCGTCGTGTCCTCGGTCTCACCGGAGCGGTGCGACATGACCGCGGTGTAGCCCGCGGCGCGCGCGACGGCGATCGCGTCGAGCGTCTCGGTCAGCGTCCCGATCTGGTTGACCTTGACGAGGATCGAGTTCGCGACGCCGGCGTCGATGCCGCGCTTCAGGCGTGCGGTGTTCGTGACGAAGAGATCGTCGCCGACGAGCTGCACCTTGTCGCCGATCGCGTCCGTCAGGACCTTCCAGCCGGCCCAGTCCTCCTCGTCCATGCCGTCCTCGATCGAGACGATCGGGTAGCGCGCGCTGAGGTCCGCCCAGTAGGCCGACATCTCGGCCGGCGACAACGAGCGGTCCTCGTGCTCGAGCACGTAGGCCGTATCGTCGAAGATCTCGCTCGTCGCGGGGTCCAGCGCGATGAAGACGTCCTCGCCCGGCGTGTAGCCGGCGGCCGAGATGCCCTTGACGAGCATCTCGAGCGCCTCCTCGTTGGAGCCGAGGTCCGGCGCGAAGCCGCCCTCGTCGCCGCCGGCCGTGCCCAGCCCCGCGTCGTGCAGCGTCTTCTTCAGTGCGTGGAAGACCTCGGCGCCCATCCGCAGGCAGTCGGCGAACGTCGCCGCGCCCGCGGGCATGACCATGAACTCCTGGAAGTCGACCTTGTTGTCGGCGTGCGCGCCGCCGTTGAGGACGTTCATCATCGGCACCGGCAGGATCGACGCCCCGGCGCCGCCGAGGTGGCGCCACAGCGGCACGCCCTCGTGCTTGGCGGCCGCGTGGGCGGCGGCCAGCGAGACGCCGAGGATCGCGTTCGCCCCCAGACGCGACTTGTTCGGCGTCCCGTCGAGCGCGATCAGCGCGCCGTCGAGCGCGGCCTGGTCGAGCGCGTCCATGCCGGCGATCGCCTCGGCGATCTCGCCGTTGACGTTCGAGACCGCCTGCGTGACGCCCTTGCCGCCCCAGGCCGTGGCGCCGTCGCGCAGCTCCGTCGCTTCGAACTCACCCGTCGATGCGCCCGAGGGCACGGCCGCGCGGCCCGTCGCGCCGGAGCGCAGAACGAGGTCGACCTCGACGGTCGGGTTGCCACGGCTGTCGAGGATCTGGCGGGCGTGGACGCGATCGATCTGGCTCATGTGTCTCCTTGGGGTGGACGGGCGACGGGCCCGTCGAGGCGGTCGCGGAAGCGCCGGGACGCCGCACGCAGGGCAAGCTCGGGATCGACGCGCAGCCGGCGCGCCTCGTCGACGGCGGCGAACAGCCGCTCGCCGACGTCGTGGAAGTTCGTGTCGCGCTCGCCCGGCTCGGGCGTCGCGAGCGGGCGCTCGAGCAGCCCGGCGGAGGCGGCGCGGCGCTGGAGCTTGCGGGCGTACAGCAGCGCGGGCAGGTTCTCGGGCACCTCGCCGAAGATCCCGGGCTCGCGGCCGGGCTCGCCGGCCTTGATCTGATCCCAGTTGCGCAGGACGTCGGCCGCGCCCGCCACCTCCACCTCGCCGAAGACGTGCGGGTGGCGGCGAATGAGCTTCTGGCGGCAGTGCTCCGCGACGGCGCCGAGATCGCCGGCCCCGCGCTCCTCGAGCAGCAGCGACAGGAAGTGCACCTGGAAGAGCACGTCACCGAGCTCGTCGAGCAGCTTCGCGTCGTCGCCGGAGTTGGCGGCGTCCGCGAGCTCGTAGGCCTCCTCGACGGTGTGCGGGACGATCGAGCGCTCGTCCTGCTCGCGATCCCACGGGCACTCGACGCGTAGGCGGCGCGTGAGCGCGTCGAGGCGACCGATCGCCTCGCTGATCTCGACGGAGGTGGACATCCGGGCGCGAAGCCTATTGCGCAGGCAGGCCTGCGCCCGGGTGAGCTTCGCGCGGCGCTACGGCGCGGGGGGCGCCTGCGCCGGCGGCGGCTGCACCTGGCCGGCGGCGGTCGGCGTCGTCTTGACCTTCGGAGCGTTCTTGCACTGGTCCATGATGAAGCCCTTGCGGCAGTTCGTCTGCGCCTTCCACTTCTTGCGCAGGTCGGCGTTGAACTTGTCGTCCGCGGCCTTCTGGTTGCTCGCCGTGAGCTCCTGCCTGATCGCCGGCTCGGACTCCTTGAGCGTCTGCTGCTTCGCCGCGACGATCTTCTGGACCTTGAAGACGTAGTAGCCGAACTGGACCTTGACCGGCCCGGTCAGCACGCCCTTCTTGGCGGAGAACAGCGCCGTGTCGAAGACCTTCTCCTGCGAGCCCTTGGCAATGCCGGAGAGCACGCCGCCGGTCGCCTTGGAGGCCTGGTCGATCGAGTACTTCTTCGTGACCGTCTTGAAGCTGTCGCCGTTGCGCAGCGCCTTGAGCGCGGCGTCGGCCTTGTCCTTGGTCTTCGTCAGCACGACGCGAACGTCACGCGTCTCGGGCTGCGCGAAGCGCTTCTTGTTCTTCGCGTAGAACGTGGCGACCGACTTGTCGGTGACCTTGTCCGCGCCCTTGACAGCCTTCTCGCGCAGCTTCGTGTAGACGCTGTTGAAGAAGACCTGGAAGCGCGCGTCAGCGACGGTCATGCCGGACTGCTGGAGGAACTTGTCGAAGTCGGACTCCTTCGGGAAGGCGTCCTTCTTGGCCTTCGCGAAGTCGGCCTCGCCCTCCTTGGCCGTGAGCTTGATGCCCTGGTCGGCGGCCTCGCCCGAGACCCACTTCTCGAGGATCAGGAACTGGAGCACCTGGTCGCGCAGACCCTCGTACTCCTGCTGGCACTGCGCCTTGTACTGGGCGGGCGTCGTGGCCGGCTGGCCCTTGGCGGGCTTGGGCGCCGTCTTGGTCTTGTTGGCGACGCACTTGGCGTACGCCGGCGGCTCGTAGAGGTCCTTGGTGCCGGCGGTCGCGGGGTTGCTCGATGCGGCCACGCCGAACCAGCGGTTGAAGTCGGTCTTGGTGATGGAGCTGTCACCGATGCGCGCGACGGCGTTGCCGGGCACGGAGTCGCCGCAGGCGGCGAGGGCGATGGCGAGCACAAAAAAGGCGCCAAGCGCCGGGAGCAGACGAAGGATTCGGGTCACAACGCGGGGAGCATAGCCACGTTGGCACAGCGACGCGCTGCTCGTCGGACCACGAGCGTGCTCACGCGGCCTCGCGCGTGACGGCCAGCAGGATGTCGGCGGCGCGCACGACGGCCGGGAAGCGCTCCAGCGGGTCGTCGGGCACGCGCATCGACAGCTGGCTCTTGCCGGACTCGTAGAGGATGCCCGGGATCTGTGCGCGCAGCTTCTTCGCGCGCACCGAGTCGAGCTCGATCGGCGTCACCGCGAGCCGCCCGCCGCGGAAGCTGACCGCCGTCGCGCCGGCCTGGCCGAGCTTGATCCGCGCGCGCTGGAGGTCGATGAGGTTGCTCATCGGCTGGGGCAGCTCGCCGAAGCGGTCCTCGAGCTCCTCGCGCAGCAGCTCGAGGTCGGCGACGTCGACGGCGCCCGCGATGCGCCGGTGTACGTCGATCTTCGCCTGCTCGTAGGGGATGTAGTCGGCGGGGACGTACGCATCGACGTTGACGTCCATGCGCACCGGCTCGGCCATCTCGGCTCGTCCCTCGCCCTCCGAGTCCGCGGCGGCGTTCTCGGCCGCGGCCACGGCCTCGTCGAGCATCTGCATGTAGAGCTCGAAGCCGAGCGCCGCGACGTGGCCGGACTGCTCGTCGCCGAGCAGGTTGCCGGCGCCGCGCAGCTCGAGGTCGCGCATCGCGATCTTGAAGCCGGCGCCGAGCTCGGTGTAGTCGCTCAGCGCGGCGAGCCGCTGGGCGGCCTCGTGCGTCAGGGCGGCGGCGCTCGGATACAGCAGGTACGCATACGCACGCTCCCGGCTGCGGCCGACCCTCCCGCGGATCTGGTAGAGCTGCGACAGGCCGAAGATGTCCGAGCGGTCGACGATCAGCGTGTTCGCCTGCGGGATGTCGATGCCCGACTCGATGATGCTCGTGCTGACGAGGACGTCCGCCTCGCCGCGCAGGAACGTGAGCATCCGCTCCTCGAGGACCTTGTCCTCCATCTGGCCATGGGCGACGATGAACCGCATCCCCGGGCACAGGCCGCGCAGGCGCTCGGCCGTCTCGTCGATCGACTCGACGCGGTTGTGCAGGAAGAACGCCTGCCCGCCGCGCGCGTGCTCGCGCACGAGCGCCTGCTTGACGAGCTCCTCGTCGTACTCGCCGACGTACGTCTTGACCGGCCGGCGGCCCTCGGGCGGCGTCTCGATGACCGAGATGTCGCGCAGGCCCGCAAGCGACATCTGGAGCGTTCGCGGAATCGGGGTCGCGCTCATCGAGATGACGTCGACGCGCAGCTTGAGCTGGCGCAGGAGCTCCTTCTGCTTGACGCCGAAGCGCTGCTCCTCGTCGACGACGATCAGGCCGAGGTCCTTGGCGCGGACGTCGCGGCTGAGCAGCCGGTGCGTGCCGATCAGGATGTCGACCGCGCCGTTGCGGAAGCCCTCGATCGCGTTCTTCTGCTCGACGGCGGGGCGGAAGCGGCTGACCTGCTCGATCGTGAACGGGTAGTCCTTGAGGCGCTCGGCGAACGTGCCGAAGTGCTGCTGGGCGAGGATCGTCGTCGGGACGAGCATCAGCACCTGCTTGCCGGCGTCGGCCGCCTTGAAGGCGGCGCGCAGCGCGACCTCGGTCTTGCCGTAGCCGACGTCGCCGCAGATCAGGCGGTCCATCGGGCGCTCGGACTCCATGTCGACCTTGACGAGCTCGATCGCCTCGCGCTGATCGGCGGTCTCCTGGTAGGGGAACGCGGCCTCGAACTCGCGCAGCCAGTCGGAGTCCGGCGGGAAGGCCAGGCCGGTACGACGGCGGCGCTCGGCGTAGAGGTTCAGGAGCTCCCCGGCAAGCTCCTGCGCGGCGCGGCGCGCGCGCGTCTTCATGAGCTCCCAGCTCCTGCCGCCGAGCTTGCTCAGCGGCGGATGGCTGCCACCGGCGCCGACGTAGCGGCTGATCTTCGCGAGCTGGTCACTCGGGACGAAGACCTTGTCGTCGCCCTGGTACTCGAGGTAGAGGTAGTCGCGCGTGACCCCGGCGACGGTCTTCGTCTCGAAGCCCGCGAAGCGCGCGATGCCGTGGTCCTCGTGGACGACGATGTCGCCCGTCCTGAGGTCGGCGAAGGACCGCAGCGCGCCGCGGCGCAGGGAGCCGCGCCCACCGGCGCCGCTCCTTCGGCCGCCGGTGCGCTCCTGGCGGCGGCGGAAGATGCGGTGCTCGGGCAGGATCGCGAGCTTCAGGCCCGCGGCGATGAACCCGTCGCGCAGTCGCACCTGCGCGAAGCGCAGCGGGTTCTCGACCCCGGCCGGGTCGCCCTCCCCCAGCCACGACGCCTTCAGGCGGCCGAGGTTGTACGCCGCGCGCTCGCCCTCGCCGCGCGTCGCCCACGCGACGACGGTGCGGTAGCCCGAGCGCACGAGCTTCTCGAGCTCCGGCTCGGCCTCCTTGAGCGAGCGTGCCGCCATGTCCGGCGACTGGGCGCGGAACTCGAGCTTCTGGTCGCTGTCGTGGGAGGACAGCCGGACGCGGGCGCGGGCGTCGAGCGCCGCCTGGATCGCGTCGGGGGCGACGTAGAGGTGATGCGCGTCGTCGTCGTGGAAGGCCGCGCAGACGTCCTGCCAGTGGTCGGCGAGCGCCGGCGTGATCTCCTCCTCGGCGGCGATCAGCACCGCGGCGTCCGCGGCGAGGTCGAGGAACGCGCCGAAGCGCTCGACGGGCAGCAGCTCGGCGACGTCGGGGCGGTCGGGCTCGGACGCGTCGCCCTTCGCCGCGTCGCGCAGCTCCATCGCGGCGATCTCGGCGAGCTCGCGGTGCTCGGCGGCGAGCTCCGCCGCGGGCGCGATCTCGACCTCGGTGACGTCGCCGAGCGAGCGCTGCGTGAACGTCGAGAACCAGCGCAGCGACTCGATCTCGATGTCGAAGAGGTCGACGCGCACGGCCCGGTCCTCGGTCGCTGGGTAGATGTCGAGCAGGCCGCCGCGGGCCGCGAACTGGCCGCGGTCGTCGACCTGGTCGACGCGCTCGTAGCCCGCGGCGACGAGGTCGCGCATGCACTCGTCGAGGTCGAGCAGGTCGCCGACGCGCAGCGTGAACGAATGCGGACGCAGGCTCGGGTCGGGGACCTTCTCGCTGAGCGCGACGGCGGAGACGACCACCACCGGCGCGTCCTGCCCGGCACGCGTCGCGCCCGGTTCGGCGTCCAGCAGCGCGTCGAGCGCCGCGACGCGCAGGCCGACGAGGTGCGCCGGCGGCGTCAGGTGCGACTCGTAGGCGACGCCGCGGCTCGGGTAGAAGCGCACCGGCCGCGGGGCCAGCCAGGCGCGAAGGTCGCTGGCGAGGTCGCGCGCCTGGCGATCGTCGCCCGCGACGACGAGCGTCGGCCGCGACGGGTCCTCGTCCGCGATCGCCGCGAGGACGTACGGGCGCAGCGACGCGGACACGAACGCGCTCCCGCCGTCGCGCGCGAGCGTCGCGCCGCCGGGGTCATCGGTGAGGTGGCTGAGGAGTGGGCGCAGTGACATCGTGCAGGCGAAGCGACCGCGCGGAGGGGCGCGGCCGGCTGTGAGCAGTCTAGGTCGCGAGGATCGTGACCCCGACTCCTGCGCGAGCACCGGTCCTACCCGGCTCGGGCGTCAGGGCTCGCGCTCGCCGAGCACGATCGCCTCGGCCGCGTCGGTCGCGCGGCCGACGAGATCGGCGACGTCGGCCCTGGGCTCGCGAAACGCGCCGAGGACGTGAGCGGAGACGATCTCGGGATCCGTCGAGTCCGGCCGCCCGACCCCGATCCGCACGCGCGCGAAGTCCGCCCCGCCGAGATCGGCCTTCAGCGACTTCAGGCCGTTGTGGCCTGCCAGGCCGCCGCCGACGCGCGTGCGCACCTCACCGAACGGCAGGTCGATCTCGTCGTGCAGGACCAGGACGCGCTCGAGCGCGACCTTGTAGGCGCCGCGTGCCGGGCCCGCGGAGCGACCGACGTCGTTCATGTAGGTCTGCGGCAGCAGGACCGCGACGCGCGGGCCTCCGGGTCCGGTCCGGCCCTCGCTCAGCAGGCCGTTGAACTTCGTCTTCGCGCGCGGCAGGTCCCAGCGCGCGGCGAGCGCGTTGGCAACTTCGAAGCCGATGTTGTGGCGCGTCGCGGCGTAGCGCGTGCCGGGGTTGCCGAGCCCGACGACGAGCCAGTCGACCGGCGCGCTGATGCCGCGGCCGGCAAGCCGCATGATGCGCTCCTGGCTAGGAGTCGGAGTCGGAGTCTGCGGCGGGCGCCGCATCCTCGCCGACGACCGCGGTCTCGGACTCGATCTCGTCCTCCTCGCTGTCGACGCGCGGCGGCGACAGCGTGGCGACGACGGTGTCCTCGAGATCGTCGAGCAGCGTGACGCCGGACGGCACGGGGACGTCGGCGAGCGTGACCGTGTCGTTGATCTCGAGCTTCGATGCGTCGAAGCTCAGCGACTCCGGGATCTCGTTCGGCAGTGCCTCGATGTTCAGCTCGCGGGTGATGTGCTCGAGCACGCCGCCGGCCTTGACGCCGGGCGAGTCGTCGCCACCGGTGAGCTCGAGCGCCACGACCGCGTGGATCGCGACGCTGAGGTTCACGCGCAGCAGGTCGACGTGCATCGTCTCGCCGCGGACCGGGTGGTACTGGGCGGTCTTGAGGACGGCGGGCGTGGCCGTGTCGTCGGCGACGACCTCGATCACGGCGCCGCTGGCGGCGAGCGCGATGCGCAGCTCGCGCGCGTCGACGCTGAACGCGACGGGCGAGTCGTCGCCACCGTAGAGGACGCCGGGAACGCGGCCGCTGCGACGCAGACGGCGGGTTGCGCGCGACCCCTCGGGGGTGCGCGGTGAGATCGCAAGTTTCGTGCTCTGGGATGCCATGGCGACGGCGAAGGGTAGCGAACCGCGACCGGCGCTCGGCGTCCCGTGGCCGGTCGCTACCCGCCGCCGAGCTGGGGCGTCGCCCGGTACAGGCGCTGCGCGTCGAACCAGGCGGGCTTCTTCGCCCCGTCGAAGTGCAGCAGGCCCTTGGCATGGATCGGCGAGTCGGGGTGCGGGTTGCCGCCGTCCCAGTTGGGCCGCACGCGGAACTCCTGCAACGCCCAGTAGATCGCGCCGCTGAGCCACGGCTTGGTGGCGTAGACGCCGAGGTGGTAGTTGACGAAGTCCTGCTGGTAGGAGTACGTGCCCTTCTCCTCGAGCGGCCCGTCGCGGTTGGCCTCGGCACCGAACTCCGACACGAACAGCGCCTTCTTCGGGTAGCAGGCGCGGACGCTGTCGAGGTAGTCCGAGAGGGCGTCGCGGTCGGCGATCTGGCCGTTGGGACCGGGGTACCAGCCGAAGTAGTCGTTGATCCCGATGACGTCGAGCGGGGCGTACTGCGGCCGGCAGCCGGCCGACGGGTAGCCCGCGACCACGAGCGCGATCGGGCGCGTCGGGTCCAGCGCCTTGGCCTGCCTGACCGCCCGCGCGATGTAGCTCGCCTGCACCGGACCGGGCCGCGCCGAGAGCTCGTTGCCGATCGACCACAGCAGGATCGACGGGTGGTTCTGGTTGGCGATGATGTTCTCCTCGAGCTCGTGCGCGGCGAGCTTGCGCACCTCGAGGCGCTTGAGGTACTGCGTCTTGACCGCGTAGACCGGGATCTCCGACCAGATCAGCAGGCCCTTGCTGTCGGCCAGCTCCTGCAGCTCGGGATGCAGCGGGTAGTGCGAGCGGATGATCGTCGCGCCGAGCTCCTTGGCCTGCGCGACGATCTGCGCGCGGCGGGCGCTCGTGATCGCGGCGCCGGTCACGAGGTCGTCCTCGTGCAGGCCGACGCCGCGCAGGTCGACCGGGCGGCCGTTGAGCAGCAGGTGCCCGTCGACGATCTTGATCGTGCGGATGCCGCTGTGCAGCCGCCAGCCGACGACCTTGCCCTTGCCCAAGCGGACGGCGAGCCGCGCCGTGTAGAGGTTCGGGGTCGCCGGGCTCCACAGTCGCGGATGGGCCACGCGTACGCGCCGTTCGAACGTCGCGAAGCTGCGCGGCGGCACGGTCTTCGTGCCGAGCTTGACCTTCGAGCCGCCGAAGCTCCCGTCGATCGTGACGCGGTTCTTGCGATCGGCGTAGTTGCGCACGGTGACGCGCATGAGCACCTTCGCAGCGCACGTCGAGCAGTCGAGCTCGGGCCGCACGAGCAGGCTCGAGACGTCGACGCGGTCGACGCGTTGCAGGTAGACCTCGCGCAGCAGGCCGCCGTAGTTCCACCAGCCGCCCGCGGGGTCGCCCGAGCCGGTCAGCCCCGACGGCGGGAAGTCCGTCGGCAGGCGGCGGTTGTCGACGCGCACCACGAGGTGGTTGACGCCGCTGCGCTTGAGCGCCGAGCGGGGCAGGCGCAGCGAGAACGGGAGGTAGGCGCCCGTGTTGCGGCCGATCGGCCTGCCGTTGAGCCACACCTTCGAGCGGTAGTTGACCGACTCGAAGCGCACGAGCCAGTCCATCCGGGCGCGCGCGTCGGGCAGGTGGAAGTCCTTGCGGTACCAGCCGACGCTGCCGACCATCGAGGCGGTGGAGTTGTCGCCGGCGTTCCACGCGTTCGGAACGCTCGTCGTCTTCCAGCCGGCCCTGTCGGTCTGGCGCTGGAAGCGCTGATCGAGCCCGACGCCGGCGCTGTCGAGACGGAACAGCCAGTCGCCGCCGAGCAGGTAGCGGTTGTCCGGACCGTCGTGGTAGACGGTGCCGCGCGTGATGCCGTCGGCCGCGATCGCCGGGCCGGCGGTCGCGCCCGCGAGGACGATCAGCAGCACCGACGCGAGCAGCGCGGCAGCGGTCGGTGTGAGCGGGCGTCGGAAGCGCATCGTCGTCCAGGCGAACCCCGGTGCGCGTGGTGAGTTGCGGCTCACGGGCAGCTCGACTCGCGCGGGATCGGGGCACTGACGCGCAGGAGGCTAACCGAGGTGCCGGCGAACACGTTGCCCTTGCGGCGCACGAGCACGCACTGCACGATCGTGTTGTCGGGGTCGGTGTACCAGACGACGCGCGTCGGCTTGGTGGCGCTGCGCAGGGCGTGTGCCGTCTGCGATTGGTAGAGGGCGATCTTGACCTCGCCGGGCGCGCGCAGGCGCCTGGCATTCGCGCTCACGATCGTCCTGCAGGCGCTATCGGGGCAGTTCAGGACCCGCAGCATCGCGGTCGCGTCGCCCTTCGCCTGGGCCTTGAGCAGCGTGACGACGTCGCCGCGCTCGTTCGTGTCGTTGCTCAGCCAGCGCGTCACGACGAACACGACGGCAAGGAAGGCGATGACGGCTGCGGCGATGAGGAGCGGACGCTTCACGCGCCGCATTCTCACGGCGAGCGCGCTGCCGCGCGCCGCCGTGGCTCACGCGGTGCGGTGGAAGTCGTCTCCGTTGAGCTCGAGGAAGCGCTGGACCGAGGCCTGCTGGTGATCGAGGCGCCCGACCATCCGGCGGGCGTGCTCGGACGCACGTTGCTCGAAGTCCTCCAGGCAGCGCTCCGGGTCGTCGGACAGCTGGTAGACGTGGGCGAGGTCCTGCTGGGCGCAGACGATCCCCATCGGCGGGCGGCCCTCGGCGAGCGTGCGCGCGCCGCAGACCGCGGCGACGAGCATCCGCCGCTCCGGCGCGGTCAGCGCGACCGGCATGAGGCGGTGGGCGGGAAGCCGCACGCCGAGCTCGACCGAGCGCTCGATCTCGACGTCGCCGCCCGTGGCGGCCGCGAGCGGCCCGGCCCACACGGCGAGCACCGTGTCGGCGGCGACGATCGCGTCACGCAGGGCGCGCGCCTGGGAGGCGTAGAGCTCCTCGGCCTCGGTGCGCGAGCCGGCGTCGGCGAGATCGAGGTCGCAGGGGACGCGCAAGAGCTCGGAGGCGCCGACCGCGGAGCCGGCGTCGCGGCCGCCGTTGGTGACGTAGGTCTGGAGCGTGCCGAGGTCGAGACGGCCGTGGAAGATCACGGTCAGGGCCTCGGACAGCGGGAGGTCGCCCACCTTGAGCGCCACGGACGCGCACGCCTCGGCGTCGAGCAGCGCACGCTGGAGAAGATCGTCGGCCTGGTCCATGTCAGCCTCCCGATGTCGTTCGGACTCATTGTGACGGTTGAGGGGTACTCTGCGCGACACATGAAGCTTCTTTACAAACCCTTCGGGATCATCATCGGCATCGTGGCCGGAATCCTCGCGCGCAAGGCGTTCGACGAGCTCTGGGGGCACATCGACGAACGCGAGCCGCCGGAGGCCACGACGCTCGAGGCATCGTGGGGTCGCGTGCTCGGAGCGGCCGCGCTGCAGGGCGCCACGTTCGCCGTCACGCGGGCCGCCGTGAACCGCGGCGGGGCCAAGGGGTTTCACCACCTGACCGGCATCTGGCCGGGCGAGAAGCGGCCCGACCTCGAGCAGTAGCGCCGCCGCGCCCCATGCCGTTGACCACGGGGCCACGACGGCTCGAGAACATGCTCCGCCGCGGCCGCGGGCGCCTGGACGGACGTCCGACCGTCAGCCGCCCCCGAGCACGAAGCCGCGCGTCGCGAGCACGTCGAGGTCGTCCTCGAAGGCCGCGAAGTCGCGCGTGCGCAGGTGCTCGAAGGGCACGCCGTTGGGTCCCCTGCGGCGCAGCCAGGCGCGCAACGTGGCATGGCCGACGCGGTCCAGCGTCTCCTTCGTGAGCGCGAGCAGGATGCCCAGCTCGGGGCGGTGCGCGAGCTCACCCGTGATGACCGAGATCGGATCGACGTCGAGGATCTCGCAGAGCTCGTCGTCGGACAGCCCGAGGCGCTGCATGAGGTCGACGGCGGGGCTATCCATCAGCTGGGCGCGGTCGGTCTCGAGGGCGCCGATGGCGGGTGACGGGCACGGGCGGGGAAGCGTAGCGGCACTTCTACAACTACTACTCGACCAGCCGCCCGTGGATACACTCCCGCACTGGCGACCAGTAGTGCAGTGAACCGGACGCGCGAATAACGGAGACAACGGCTGTGTCGCAACGCGAGATGGTGATCACACTCGATCCGGAACCGCGGCTCGACGACGGGGATCGCCGCGAGCTGACGCGGCGCCTACGCAGCGCGCTGCTCGATCTCGATGTCGACAGCGTCGAGCTCGCCGCGGGCGGGCCGGCACCGGAGGGCGCGAAGTCCGCCGACCTCGTGAGCGTCGGCGAGCTGGTCGTCGTCCTCGGGGCGCAGCGCTACCTCCTGCGAGCCGTCGTCGACACGACCGCCGCATGGCTGGCCCGCCAGCAGGCCCGTGGCGTGAAGCTCACGATCGACGGCAACACGCTCGAGCTCAGCGGCGTGCCCTCGCGAGAGCTGCGAGAGCTCGTCGAACGCTGGTTGGATCGTCATACGCCCGCGGAGTGACCACGCCGCGAGTGGGCGCCGGCTTGCGCTGATCATCGCGACGGCGACCTACGGGGCCGCCTCGCTCAGGCCCTTGCCGCGGGTCGCGCGGGAGGCAGCCGACCTCGCCGACGTCCTGCGCGACCCCGCCATCGGTGCCTACGACGTCACGATCGTCGAGGACGAGTCGGCACACACGATCCGAAGCACCATCGAGCGATTCTGCCGCGCGCTGCGGATCGACGACATCGCGCTCGTACATCTCTCCTGTCACGGCCTGCAGGACAGCCGCGGCAACCTCCATTACGCCGCGACCGACACCGACCCCTCGTTGCTGGCCTCCACCGGAGTGTCATCGACGCTGCTCAACGATCAGCTCGAAGACAGTCGCTGTCGCCGGCAGGTCCTCATGCTCGACTGCTGCTACAGCGGGGCATTCGCGCGCGGCGCCAGGGGCATCCTCGACCCCGCGCTGCCCACCCGCTTCACCGCGCGAGGCCTCGTCGTCCTGACCGCGTCCGGCGCCACGCAGCTCGCCTACGAGGGCGTCTTCACCGACGCGCTCGTGCACGGCATGCGCAGCGGCGACGCCGACCGCGACGGCGACGGGCTGATCACCGCGACCGAGCTCTTTCACTACGCCGAAACGATCGCTGGCGCCTCCGAGCAACGCCAGCGCCCGACGCTGTCGATCTTCGGCGGCGAGGGCGAGATCGTCGTGGCGCACAACCCGCACGCAGAGCGAACCGCGCGGCCGTCGCTTGCGCCCGCGATCGAGGAACGCCTCCGGGACGGCAAGCCGGCGGAGCGCATCGCCGCCGTGACCCAGCTCGCCGAGCTGCTCGGAACCGACCTCGACCGGCTCGCGCGCGACGAGCTGAAGCGTGTCGCGGCGACGGACATCGCACTCGTGAAGGACTTCGCGCGACGCGTGCTGCGCGACGACGCAAGCAGGAAGGCGCAGCGGCGCCGGCTCATGCTCGCCGCGGCGGTCGGGCTGGTTGCCGCCACCGCCACCGCCCTGGTCATCGCGACCACGGGCAGCCCACACGGGGCGACGCCCGACCGCGCCGAGCAGCGCACGCAGGCGGGCACGGCCGCGGACGGACTGAGCGCGACGACCCCCGTGACGGTCGGAGCGATGTACCCGAACGACACGAACTCGGACGTCAGCAAGGAGACCGTCGCCGGCGAGATCTTGGCGACCGAGTACGTCAACGACCCTGCACGACTGGGCCTGAAGCCGCCGCTGCGCGGAGGCAGTCACGGCCTCCCACGGCTCGCCGGAGCGCCGCCGCTACAGCTTGTGCATGTCGACTCGGGAGATCGCTGTCAGGCGGAGAAGCGCACGCTCGACGCGCTCGTCGACCGCCATCACGCAGTGGCGATCCTCGGCGCGTACGAGTCGACGATCACGCTGCGCGCCATGGTCGCGGCGCAACGGCGCGGCGTGCCGCTCGTCAACGAGTCCTCGAGCGCGGCGTCGCTGACGCAGCCCGCGCCCGCTCCGCGACTGCGCCCGTGCGACTACAAGGGCCCCGAGGATCACCGGCCGGGGCCCCGCGATCCAAGGACTTCGAAGTGGTTCTTCCGCGCCGCGCCGAGCGACGCGCAGGCCGCCGAGCGGTTCATGTCGTTCATCGAGGCGATGCGCCCACGGACGCCCGATCCGCCGCGGATAGCGATCCTGCACGAGAGCAACGACATCTTCGGCAACGCGGCGTCGCGCGCGACGAAAGTGCTCGCCGAGCAACGTGGATGGCCCGTCGCCGAGGGGAAGTACCGCACCGTCCGCGGAGCGAAGGAGGTCCCCTGCGCGATGCTACGCCCGGTGCTCCCGCGGGTCGCGGCCATAAAGGCGTTCAGGCCCGACGTCGTGTTCCTCGCCAGCTACGAGCCCGACGCGATCATGATCGTCCAAGCGATGGCGAAACTCGGCGTACAGCCGGAAGCGCTGCTCGCGTTCGGCGCCGGATTCCTCAGCCAGGCGTTCCTCGACCGTGTGCGCAAGCCGCACTGCGGCCTCCCCGGCGCGGATCCGTCCGGCATCGTCGTGCGCGCGTCGTGGTCAGCGGCCAACGCCGCCGAGCACCCGGTGTCGAAGGCCGTCGCAGCGGCCTTCGACCGGCGCTTCGGCCATCCGATGGACTCCCGCTCCGCGACGGGCTACACCGCGATGATGACCCTCGCCATGGCGATCAACGACTCCAGGTCGCGAGACCGGGAGAAGATCCGAGCGGCGTTGCAGCGGCTCGACGTTCCCGGCGCCTCGACGATCATGCCGTGGGGCGGCGTCGACTTCGACGCCAGCGGCCAAAACGCCAAGGCGGCCGTGGTCCTGCAGCAGATCGTCGGCGGGCGTTATCTCGACGTGTATCCGCCGTCGGTCACGAGCCGGCACGCCATCTGGCCCCTGTCAGGCGCGCGCGCGAAGTCCGGGCGCTCGTCGCTCGGTCTCGGTCTCGGTGTTGGTGTCGGCGGCTTCGTGCTCATCGCGGCGGCGGCGGTCGCTGCGAGGCGCATGAGAGCGCCGCGCCGCGGCGAATGACGCGCGGTCCGCACCACCTCGGCGTGCGATCAGAAGAGCTGGTTCTCGCTGTCGAACAGATCGCTCACCGATCGGTCGCTGAAGATGCTGCGGATCGAGTCGGTGAGCAGGTCGGCGCACGACAACTGGATGATGTTCGAGGGGGCACCGGGGCGCAGCGGGATCGTGTCCGTGACGACGATCTGCTCGAAGCGCGAGGCGGCGAGGTTCTCGAACGCCGGGCCGCTCATGACGGGGTGCGTGGCGGCGGCGTAGACCGCGCGCGCGCCGGCGTCGATGACGGCCTGGCCCGCGACGCGCAGCGTCGTCGCCGTGTCGATGATGTCGTCGACGATGATCGCCGTCTTGCCCTTCACGTCGCCGATGATGTGGCCGATCTCGGCGACCTGCTGGGCCGGGCGCTCCTTGTCGAGGATCGCGAGGTCGGCGCCGAGCTTGGAGGCGAACTTCTTGTTGAGCTTGACGCGGCCGGCGTCCGGGGCGACGACGACGAGGTCCTTCAAGCCGAGGTCGCGGAAGTGCTGGGTGAGGATGAACAGCGCGGTCATGTGGTCCACGGGCTTCGAGAAGAAGCCTTGGATCTGCCCGGCGTGCAGGTCCATCGTGAGGACGCGGTCGGCGCCGGCGCGCTCGAGCATGCGCGCCACGAGGCGCGCGGAGATCGGTTCGCGCGGGGCGGACTTCTTGTCCTGGCGGCTGTAGCCGAACCACGGCATGACGGCGATGACGCGGTGTGCGCTGGCGCCCACGGCCGCGTCGATCATGATCATGAGCTCCATGAGCGCGTCGTTCGGCGACAGGCCGGTGACGGGGTTCGCGCACGTCGGCTGGACGATGAAGACGTCCGCGCCGCGGACCGATTCGCCGTACTTGCAGTAGACCTCGCCGTTCGTGAAGGTCTTCAGCGTGAGCGGACCGGGGTCGATCCCGAGCTTGCCGGCGATCCGCAATGCCAGCTCCGGGTTGGCGCGACCCGTGAACAGCATGAGGTTCTTGTCGTAGCCGAGGTTGAGGCGGGTGCCCGGCATAGCCTGCGTCTCGGCCGCGCTCATCGGTGACGCCAGTCTAGTGGGCGGGGCCGTCGTCACCCGTGCTCGCCGTCGCCGAGCTTGCGGGCCGCGTAGCCCTCGTAGTTGGTCTGGCGCTCGCGGGCGATCCCGAGCGCGCCGGCGGGAACGTCCTTCGTGATCGCCGAGTTCGCGCCCGTCCAGACGTCGTCGCCGAGCGTCACCGGGGCGACCAGCGTGGTGTCGACGCCGGTGTGCACGCGATCGCCGATCGTCGTGCGGTGCTTGTTGACGCCGTCGTAGTTGGCGGTGATCGTGGCCGCCCCGAGGTTCGTCTGCTCGCCGACGTCGGTGTCGCCGATGTAGGACAGATGTGGGACCTTGCTGCCCGCGCCGACGACGGAGTTCTTGATCTCGACGAACGTGCCGGCCTTCGACCTGGCCCTGAGGTGGGTGCCCGGCCGCAGGTAGGCGAACGGTCCGACCGTCGCGTTGTCGTCGATCTGCGCCCCGATGACATACGAGTGCGGTATGGAGACCTCGTCGTGCAGCGTGGCGTCGATCAGCGTCGTCAGCGGGCCGACGCGGCAGCGCTCGCCGATGCTCGTCGCGCCGCGCAGGTAGGAGCTCGGCTCGATCGTCGTGTCCTCGCCGATCACGACCGTGACGTCGATCAGCGTCGACGCGGGGTCCACGATCGTCACGCCCGCGCGGCCGTGGCGGTCGTGGATGCGGCGCTGGGCGATCGCGCGGACCTCGGCGAGCTGGACGCGATCGTTGACCCCGCGGGCCTCGTCGGCGTCGGTGAGGCGATGGGCCTGCACCGCGTGACCCGCATTCCCGAGCGCCGGAAGGACGTCGGGGAGGTACAGCTCCTGCTGGGCGTTGTCCGGCGCGAGCTGCTGCAGGGCGGTCGTGAGCGCCACCCCGTCGAAGGCGAAGATCGAGCTGTTGACCTCGTCGATCTCGAGCTCGTCCGCGGTCGCGTCACCCGCGGCCTTGGTCTCCACGACGCGCTCGACGCCGCCGCGTGCGTCGCGCACGACCCGGCCGTAGCCGGCCGGGTCGTCGAGCACCATCGTCGCCATCGTGGCCGCGGCGCCGCTCGCCTCGTGCGCCTCGACGAGCGCCCTGATCGTGGCGGTGGTGATCAGTGGGGCGTCGCCCGGGAGCACGACGACGGTGGCGCCGGCGTCGATCTCGCCGGCGGCCGCCTGGACCGCCCCACCGGTGCCGTTGGCGACCGGCTGCACGACCCTCGTCACGCCGTCGGGCAGCTTGCCCTTCAGCGTGCCGGCCGGGGAGTCGACGACGACGATCCGCGTCGCGCCCGCCGCGCCTGCGGCAGCGATCGGCCAGCTGACGAGCGGGCGCCCGCAGAGGTCATGCAGCATCTTCGGCATGGCCGAGCGCATGCGCGTGCCCTGGCCCGCGGCGAGGATGATGACGGTGAGGTCTGGCATCCACGCATCCTAGGGTTATCCTGTCCGGGGCCACGCGCCCGATTTACTGGGGAGTGGTGTAACGGCAGCACGGCACTCTTTGGAAGTGCTCGACCAGGTTCGAATCCTGGCTCCCCAGCTCACCGTCTGGCGCGCCTGCGAACATGTGTTCGTGCAACGATACAGCGAGCACGACGTCTCGGACCGCGCCCTCGCGCCGTCAATCGAAGCGGTAGAACGTCCCGACGGGCTCGAGCGCGTCGGGATCGATCTTCGGCACGGCGGCGGCGAGCGTGCCGGCGAGCGTCTCGCCGCTGGCGGTGATGAGCCGGATGAGCTCCTCGACCGGGGTGGCGTCGGCCTTCACGCCGTTGGCGTAGTCCGTCGCGTAGCCGATCAGCGCGTACGGGATCTGCGCCTCGCCCGCGAGCACGGTCTCCGGTCCGGCGGTCTGGCTGACGAGCCGTCACCCCGCAGTTGCGCAGCATGCGGATCTCCGTCTTCGTGTTGAAGCGCGGGCCGTCCACATGGCCGTAGCAGCCGCCGTCGCGGACGTGGTGGCCGGCCTCGCGCGCGCCCTCCAGCAGCGCCTGGCGCAGCGGCTCGGAGAACGGCGACTCGTAGATCCAGTGGCCGCGGCCGGCCTCGCCCGGCTCGGTATAGAGCGTGCAGATCGAGCCGTCGGGCAGGCGGTTGGTGAGGAAGTGCAGGTCGTCGAAGACGACGAGGCTGCCGAGCGAGAGGTCGTGGTCCAGCGCGCCGCAGACCGTGACCGCGAGGATCGCGTCGGCGCCGCGCTCCTTGAAGGCCGCGATGTTCGCCTGGTGCGTGACCGAGCTCGAGAGCAGTGCGTGGCCCGGCCGGTGGCGCGAGATGTGCAGGACGTCGACGCCCGCGAAGGTCCCGCTCGTCACCGGCGCCGAGCCGAAGCGCGTCTCGACGAGCTCGGGTTCGCCCTCGGCCTCGATGCCGGGCAACGCGTACGTTCCCGACCCGGTGAGGATGCCGATCCGCATTCGGGCGGCATCCTAGCGAGCTATCGGCATCGCACCCCGGGGCGTGGATCAGGAGCTGCCGGGCTGCTGGCGCCGCGGCACTCGCCCGGCACCCGTGCCGGGTTCCGTCGCCGGTCCGCTCGGAGCCGTGACGCCGAGCACGCGCATCGCCTTGAGGCCGAGCGACAGCTTCTCGCGCCCGTCCGTCGAGCCGACGTCCAGGCCCGACAGCTCGCGCACCCGCTCGAGTCGATAGCGGATCGTGTGGCGGTGCGTGAAGAGCTTCTGCGCCGTGCCGGCGACGTTGCCGTCGTTGTCCAGGAACGCCTCGACGGTCCGCACGAGGTCGGTCTCGTACTGATCGTCGTAGGCGACCAGAGGCTCGACGGTCTCCGCGTAGAAGCGCTGCAGCTCGGCGGGGTCCTCGCTCATCGCCGACAGCAGCAGCCGGTAGGCGCCGGTCTGCTCGAACGCCAGCAGCGGGTGCTCCTCGTCGCCCTCGGCGACGTTCACGGCCAGCAGCGCCTCGTTGCCGGCGCGATGCAGGTCCATCGGATCGTCCGCGACGCGGCTGCGGCCGAGCGCGAAGGTGTGCCCCGGAAGGCCCGCCTGCAGCTCGCGCATGACGCCCTCCGCGGCGCGCTTGGCGACAGCGTCGTCGCCGCCCGGGACGAGCAGGACGACCTCGGCCGCGGTCAACTCGCGCTCGGCGGGGCCGGCGATCGTGCTCGCGACCACGGCCCGGGCGCCGCGCTCGGCGGTCGCGAGGACCCGCGCTCGCCAGCCTTCCTCCGTCGGAATGTGGGCGTGCGCGCGGGCGACGAGGACGCTGCCGCCGGCGGCGAGGTCGACGCCGAGCTCGCCGGCGCGGGCGATCAGGTCCTCGGCCGTCGCGAACTGCCGCGCCAGCAGCGCGCGCAGGAACGCGCTGGAGGCGTCCTGGGACGCGCGTGCGGGCGCGCGGACACGCTCGACCTCGGAGGCGACGAGCGTCGTGACGAGCCGGACCAGCGCGGGTCCGGGCTGTGCGCGGGCGCGCATCCGCAGCTGCCCGACCGGCGCATCGGCGACACGCAGCTCGATCGTGTCGACCCCGGCGGCCCCGTCCAGCAGCGAGCGCTCGTCGGCGGGCGAGCGGGCGGCGACGGCGAGAACCGATCCGGTGCGATCGAGCAGCACGAGGCTGGCCTCCAGCACGCGCGCGGCTGCGCGGACGACATCGGGAAGCCCAGCGCCCGATTCAACCGCCTCGGTGATCGAGTCAAGTGCAGCGAAATCGAGCCCCTGAGTCCTCTCGGAGGGGCTGGCCATGGTCATAGGCTACGCGGCGATGCTGTCCCAGTAGTACGCGATGGCAGCCCCGCCCAACGCTCCGACCACGATCAGCGCCACCAGGACGAACAACGACAGGAAGCTCGCGGCCACCCGCTCCCAGGTCTTCGTGTACGACGACCAGGCCGGGAACGCGATCAACGCGACGAACGCCGCCAGCGCACCTATCGCACATACCGATGCCACGATGTAGGTGATCTGCGCGCTGGACATGTCGTGAATTGTGCCGTACCCGGGAGACGAACGACAGCCAGACTTCTAAGAGATCGCGAAGCTCGATCGCCGCGACGGTTCCCCGCGGCCCGGCGCTCCCGGCGGTGGTCCCCGACTAGGAGATCGGGCCGGCGGGGTGCGTGAGGATCGGGAGCGGCACGCGCCCGGCCTCGCCGAGGGTGTCGAACGCCGCGGCCGCGCGCCGGCTGTGATCGTCCTCGCTGAAGAGCGCCAGCACGGTCGGGCCCGAACCCGACACGATGGCGTGGTCGGCGCCCGCCGCGAGCGCGGCCTCGAGCGCTTCGTCGATCGCGGGACACAGCGAACGCGCCGCGTCCTGGAGGTCGTTGTGGACGCGATCGAGCACCGTCTCGGAGGACAGCGCCGCCTGCACCCGCGTCAGCGACCGGGCCAGACCCAGCGTGTCGCGCCCGAGTCCGAGCCGATCGGCCTCCGCGTAGACGGCCCCGGCCCGCAGTTCGGCGTCGACCGGCACGACGACCACCGAGTAGTCGAGGCGGACGTCGAGCGGGCGCAGACGCACGCCGACGCCCGTCGCGAGCACGACCCCGCCGCGGATCTGGCTGGGTACGTCGGCACCGAGCGTGGCGGCGATGTCCTCCAGCCAGCGACGGTCGTCGAGGCCCGCGGCCTCGGCGGCGAGGCGCAGCGCGGCGGCCGCGTCGGCCGATCCGCCCGCCATCCCGCCCGCGAGCGGGACGCGCTTGACGATGTCGAGCCTCACCGGCGGGCCGTCCCACGCCGTCTGTGTCCGAAACGCGGCCAGCGCCGCGGCCGCGAGATTGGGGCCCTCGACGCCCGGGCAGACGACCTCGTCCGCGGCGAGCCCGTCGGGACCGATCGTCATCGTCACGTCGTCGCACAGCGCCAGCGAATCCATCAGGGTCACGATCTCGTGCCGGCCGTCCGGGCGCCGCGGGCCGACGAACAGGCACAGGTTGATCTTGCCGCGCGCCTCGGTCGTGAGGATCTTCATCCGCTCAGCTTCGCGTGCAGAAGGCGAAAGTCCTGCGGAGAGAGGCGCTCGGCGCGCACGTCCGACGGATGTCCGAGCTCCGCGAGCACCTCGCGGGCACGCTCGCGCACGTCGGCCCGCGCTCCCGGCGCGAGCGCGAGCGACCCCGCGAGCGCCTTGCGGCGATGGGCGAACGCCCTCCCCACGAGCTCCCGGAGCGCCGGCGGCGCCGCCGGGCCGGTGCGGCGCAGCCCGACGAGCACCGAGTCGACGTTCGGGACCGGCGCGAACACCGAGCGCGAGACGGCGCGCAGCACGTGTACCTCGCAGGCCAGCTGCGCGAGCACCGACGGGACCCCATATGCGCCGCTGCCGGGCGCGGCCGCGAACCGCTCACCCACCTCCTTCTGCACCATGCCGACCCACAGCCCGACGTGCTCGAGCTCCTCGATCGTGCGCAGGATCGCGCCCGCCGCGATGCCGTACGGCAGGTTCGCGACGACCTTCGTCGGCGCGGGCGTCAGCGCTTTGAGGTCGAGCCGCATGGCGTCGGCGACATGCAGCGTGACGTTGTCGAAGGGATCGATCGCCTCGCGCAGCGGAGCCTCGAGGCCGCGGTCGAGCTCGACGACGTGGACGTGCGCCGCGAGCGGCGCCAGGTGCTCGGTGAGGACACCGAGGCCGCCGCCGATCTCCAGCACGACATCGTGCTCGCCGAGCTCCGCGGCCCGCGCGATGACGCCGAGCATGTTCGAATCGATGAGGAAGTTCTGCCCGAGCTCGCGCTTGGGCCGGACGCCGAACTCGCGCATGCGACGCAGGCTCGGCTGTGTCGGCACCGGCGGCTCGTCCGGCGCACCCGGACCGCCGGGCCGGCCGCTGCCGGAGCCGCCGCCTCCGGCGGAGCTCGCGGCCCTGCTCGGGCGCCCCCTGGTCGCCTCCGCGGCGCGCCTCACCATCCGAACAGCTCCGCGGCGTTGCGTTCGACGAGCTGCTCGAGCTGCTCGTACTCGATCCCGCGCCGCTGCGCGACGAAGCGGGCCGTGTGCACGACGAACGCGGGCTCGTTGCGCTGCTTGCGCACGACCTGCGGCGTCAGGTACGGCGCGTCGGTCTCGACGAGCAGGCGGTCGTCGGGAACGCGCGCGGCGGCGTCGGCGAGATCGGTCGCCGAGGCGTACGTCACGTTGCCCGCGAACGAGATCCACCAGCCCTGCGCGAGGCACTCGTCGAGGCGGGCGGACATCGTGAAGCAGTGCAGGATCACCTGCACCCCGCCTGCGTGCTCGAGCAGCGCGACGATCGTGTCGTCCTCCGCGGCGCGGGTGTGGATGATGAGCGGCTTCGCCGTCGTCCGTGCCAGCTCGATCTGGGCGAGGAACGCGCGATGCTGATCCTCGGGCGGCGCGTAGTCGCGGAAGTAGTCCAGCCCCGTCTCTCCGATCGCGACACAGCGCGGGTGCTCCGCGAGGGTCCGCAGCTCGGCGAGGTCGGCGTCGTCGAAGCCCGTCGCCTCGTTGGGATGGCGGCCGATCGCCGCGAACACCTGCTCGAAGCGCTCCGCGGCCTCGAGCGCCTGGCGGCAGGTCGCGCCCGTCGTGCCGACGGTCAGCATCCGCGTCACGCCCGCCTCGCGGGCCGCCGCGACGAGCTCGGCATCGTCCGGCTTGCAGACGTGCAGATGCGTGTGGCTGTCGACCATCGCCGCGCGGCGCTACTTCGGCTTCGGGAACAGCGGTTGCAGCGTGGCGATCGTGCCGAGCCTGCCGGCGATCATGCGTGCGCCGTCGAGCTCGAGCTCGGGCGCGCCGAGCGTATCCAGCAGCTTGGCGACGCTCTCGGGGATCCACGGGTGCAGCGCGACCGCGACGACCCGCAGTCCCTCGCTCAGCGATGCGAGCACGCGATCGAGCTCCCCGGCACGGGCCTCGTCCTTGGCCAGTACCCACGGCGCCTGCTCCTCGACGTAGCGGTTCAGTCGCCGGACGCGCTGCCAGATCGCGTCGAGCGCGCCGGTGAGATCGGCACGGTCGAGCAGCTCGCCGACCTCGCCGATCATCGGATCGACGTCGGCCGCGAGCTCGGGGTCGGGCGCGACGGTCGGGACCGCGCCGTCGCGGTAGCGGTGGACCATCGCGATCGTGCGGCTGGCGAGGTTGCCGAAGTCGTTGGCGAGCTCGGACGCGTAGACGACCTCGAAGCGGTCCGTGGACACCTCGCCGTCCTGGCCGAAGTTGACGTCGCGCATGAGATAGAAGCGCAGCGCGTCGGGGCCGAACTCGTCGATGATCTTGAACGGATCGATCGCGTTTCCCATCGACTTGCCCATCTTGTCCTTGCCGATCAGCAGGTACCCATGCACGAACACGTGCTTGGGAAGCGGCAGCTCGGCTGCCATCAGCATCGCCGGCCAGAACACCGTGTGGAACTTCAGGATGTCCTTGGCGATGACGTGGAACTGCGCCGGCCAGAAGCGCTCCGTGAGGTCCTCGCCCGGCTTGGCGTACGACAGCGCCGTGTAGTAGTTCAGCAGCGCGTCGAACCAGACGTAGAAGACGTGGTCGAGGTCCCACGGCACCGGCACGCCCCAGGTCAGCGTCGAGCGGCTGAGGGACACGTCCTGCAGGCCGCCCTCGATGAACGAGCGCGCCTCGTTGTAGCGGTGGCGCGGCATGATGAACTCCGGCTGCTCGTCGAGCAGGCGGATGAGGTCGTCCTGGAAGGCCGACAGGCGGAAGAAGTAGTTGTCCTCCTTCTCGCGCAGCAGCGGGATGCGGTGAACCGGGCACGTGTGATCCTCGCCCGCCTCGGCCTCGGTCTTGAAGTCCGCGCAGCGCGGGCAGTACCAGCCTTCGTAGACGCCCTTGTAGACGTGGCCGTTGTCGCGGATCCGGCCCAGGACCTCCTGCACCTTGGCCTTGTGCTCGGGGTCCGTCGTGCGGACGAAGAAGTCGTTGGAGATGTTCAGCCGCGGCCAGAGATCGCGGAAGCGCGGGACGTTGAGATCGACCAGCTCCTGCGGCGTCATGCCGCTCGCCTCCGCGGCGAGCGCCACCGGCTCGCCGTGCTCGTCGGTGCCGGTGAGGAAGAACACGTCCTCACCGCGCTGGCGCATGTGCCGCGCGAGGACATCGACGGCGATCGTCGAGTACGCGTGCCCGAGATGCGGGGCCGCGTTGACGTAGTAGATCGGCGTCGTGACGTAGAAGCTCATCGGACGCAGCAGGGTAGTGATCGGGGTTCCATCCTCAGGGCCCGATCCACCGGCGATCGCGAAGGCGCCACAGGCCGGTCTCGAAGGTTCAACTCCCGGCGGCGCGCAGCAGCTCGTCCACGGCGAGCTCCCCAAGGCCCGCGGGAGCGCCCGTGATCCGGTCGCCGGCTCGGAACTCGAACACGTCGGCGTCCGTGCCGCTGCGCGGCGAGCGGTGCACGACGAGGCGGCGACCGCCGACATCGAAGACCCAGTCCTGCTCGACGCCGGCCAGCGCGTACGGCGCGGCTTTGCGGTTCAGGTCGCGCCGCGGCGACGAGTCGGAGACGTCGACGGCGAGGGTCGCGCACGCCGGGTGATACGGCCGCGGCAGATCGCGCTCGATGACCATGAGGTCCGGCTCGGGCTCGCAGCCGTCGAGCGTCGGCGCGGACCCGACTCGAACCTCGAAGCGATGTTGCTCGACCCCGAACACGAGCCACCGCAACAGCCATGCGATCGCGCTCTCGTGCTCGCGGGTCCGCATGTCCTTGCGCACGAGCAGGCCGTCGATGAGCTCGCACGGCGGGAACTCGTCGAAGGCACCGGACTCGATGAGCCGGTGGTAGTCGTCGGTCGAGAGCCGGCACAGCTCGTCGAGCTCGACCTGAGCGGACATGGCCTCGATGATAGGGGCGGCATGTGATCGCGCGGGGGCGGAGCTCATGCCGATCGCGCCACCCGTGCGGTGACCAGGGCGCGACGCCGGCGCCGGCGGTGGACGAGGCCGCCGAACGGGAGGCCGAGCCCGACGCACCCGAGCCCGACCCAGGCCGTCCACGGGACGGGGGTGGCGGGCGCCGGACCCCTGGCGCGGGGCGCCCGCTCGTCGGATGGCGCCGCGGGCGCGAGCCGAGGCGCCGCGCCGACCGGGGACGGTGGGAGGCGAGGACGGGCCGCACCCACCGGCACGGGGCCGGGCCGCAGCAGCGGCGCATCCGCCGGTGAGCGCCCGGGGCGGGGGCGTGGGGCGCGCACCGGCGCGCGAGCGGGCCGCGGCGGTCGGCCGCGCGGCGCCGGCCCGAGCGCTGGCGGAAGGCCCGGGGAGCCCGTGCCGAACAGGCTCAGAGGATCGACATAGCGCCCGCTTGGCGCCTCGCGGACGCCGAGATGGACGTGCGGGGCCCGTTCCCGCGGGCGGCCGGAGCGCCCGACCGTGCCCAGTCGGGCGCCCGTCACCACGACTTGGCCGCGGGTCACGGCCGCCGTCGCGAGGTGCTGGTAGGTCGCGATCAGCCGGCCGCAGCGCGTGCTGACCGTGAGCCCGCCCCCGGGCAGCCGGCCGGTGAAGCTCACCCGGCCCGAGCACGCCGAGCGCACCGCGGCGCCGACGGGCGCGGCGAGGTCGACCCCGCGGTGCTGGCCGGCGGCGTAGGGGTTGGGACCGATGTCGAACGCCCGCAGCAGCGCCCCGTCGACGGGGCGCCGCCACGAGCCGGCCCGCGCCGGCGCGGCGACGAGCAGCAGGACGAGCAGCGACAGGACGATCGGCACCGGGCCGACGCTACGGCCGGCCCGCCCGTTCGGTTCCGTTCGCGCGCATGTCGTCGCGAAGCCACGCGTGATTCGGCACGAAGCGTGCGCGTCTCGACACGAAGCGTGCGTGCTCGTACAGGGTTCTCGCTCGCCCGAGGAGGCTGCGAGACGCGGCACGCACCGCGCCCGGCCGCGCACGCGGCGCAGCGCGCTCGGCCGCGCGCGACCGGTCCGATCAGCGCTCCTGCACGATCTCCTCGTACGGCCGCCGGTCGGCGCGCGCGATCCACTCGTCGGCCGTCAGCCGCGCCGGGTCGCGCGGCGTCACGGGATAGCCGAACGTCAGCACGGTCGCGACCTGCTCGGCCTCGTCGTGGCCGACGATCTCGCGCAGCGCGCCGGCATCGGCGATCCCGTTCGGACACGAGCCGATGCCGTCGTTGGATGCCGCGAGCATCATGTTCTGTGCCGCGCGGCCGGCGTCGAACGCCGTCGGACCCTTGCCTCCGGCGACGACGGCCACGACGAGCGCGGCGCCGCGGACGTTGTCGGGCGCGTAGACGCAGTCCGCCGCCCGCCTGACGAGCTCCGCCGAGCGCAGGACGACGAAGCGCCGCGCCTGGCGGTTCTTCGAGCTGCCGGCCGCGCGGCCGGCCTCGAGGATGCGCCGCTCGGCATCGCCGTCGAGTGGCCTGGGGTCATACGTGCGCAGCTCGCGCTTGCTGGCGATCGCAAGGTAGGCGTCCATGGGCGCCAGCGTACCCGCGCCCGAGCCCGCCGTCACGAGGCGGCGCGCGTCGACAGCGCAGCCGTCACGCTCGGGCACGGCGACCGCGCCGGCTCCTCGCGCGGGCGACGCGCGCCGTCAGCGGTGCGCCGGTCGGCGTCGCTAGGACCGCGGCAGCGCGTCGACGCGCTTGATCCACGAGCGCACGCGTCCGTGGTCGTACTCGGACAGCTGCTGGTACTCGTCGAGGATCACGTGAAACGGCTCGTTGTCGCCCACCTCGCGCTTGACGGCGTACTTCACGAACGGGAACACGACGCAGTCGGCGGCGGTGAACTCGTTGCCCATGAGGAACTTGCGCCCGAGCAGCAGCGCCTCGAAGCCATCGAGCGCCGCGGCCATCTCGCGACCCATGCCGATGATGAGCATGTGGTCGGGGTTCTCGGAGGCGAGCTCGGCCTCGATGGCGTTCGGGAAGGTCTTCCAGACGCGGTTGAACCAGTCGATGAAGAACATCATCTCGGCGACGCGCGAGTCGTCCTTCGGAAACAGCGGCTGGTGCTGCGGGGCGAGCGAGTCGATGTAGGCGATGATCCGCGTCGAGTCGCTGATGACGTTGTCGCCGTCGACGAGCACCGGGATCAGCGACTGGCCGCTGACGCCCTCGACCTCGCTGCGATCGTCGTAGCTGATGTAGCGCGACTCGACCTCGATGCCCTTGTGGCCGAGCGCGAGCGCCACGCGCTCGGCGTTCGTCGAGAAGTTCGCGCGATAGAGCCGCATCATGCTCGGGGACGGTAGCGAGCACGCCCCGCGAACGCGGCTTGGCGCCGGACCGTTGCGCCCGGCCCGCGTCTACCCGCGTGGCCCCTCGGCCGTCAGCGCGCGGTACAGCGCGTTCGCCTTGACGCCGGTCAGCGACGCCACGACGGTGCTCGCCGGGCGCGGCTTCGCGCCCGCATCGACGAGCCTGCGCAGGGCGTCGAGCGCCGCCGTGAGGTCGGGCTCGCCCGCCGGCGCGCCACCGAACACGAGCACGACCTCGCCGCGCGGCGGCTCGGCGGCGTAGCGCGCGGCCAGCTCCCCCGCGCTCCCGCGCACGATCTCCTCGTGCAGCTTCGTCAGCTCGCGGCAGACGACGACCGGCCGCTCACCGTCGATCTGCGCCAGCGCCGCCAGCGACGCCGCGACGCGGTTCGGCGACTCGAACGCGACGATCGTCTCGGGCGCGCGGAACAGCTCGGCGAACGTGCCCTTCTTGCGCGGCAGGTAGCCGACGAAGGTCCAGCGATCGGACGGCAGGGCGCTCGCCACGAGCGCGCTCATCGCCGCGCTCGGCCCGGGCAGGACCTCGACGGCGAGCCCGGCCGCCACGCAGGCCCGGACGAGCACGAAGCCGGGGTCGGACACGAGCGGCGTCCCGGCGTCCGATACGAGCGCGACGACGTCGCCGGCGGTCATCCGCTCGACGAGCTGGGCGGCGCGCGCGGTCTCGTTGTGCTCGTGGTAGCTGACGAGCTTCGCCGACACGCCGTAGCGCTCGAGCAGCACGCGCGTGCGGCGCGTGTCCTCGCAGGCGATCACCGTGGCGTCGCGCAGCGCGCTGAGGACGCGCAGCGTGACGTCCTCGAGGTTGCCGATCGGCGTCGGGCAGACGACAAGCCGGCCCGTCATGCGGCCGCCCCGATGCCGTCGAGCGCGAGCGCCGCCGCGCCGAGCATCCCCGACTCCGCCCCGAAGCGCGCGGACACGATCCGGACGTGCTCCTTGGACGGCGACAGCGCGCGTTCGGCGACCACCGCGCGCGCCGGTGCCAGCAGCAGCTCGCCGGCCGCGATGACACCGCCGCCGATGACGACGACGTCGGGATTGAGCATGTTCACGAGGTTCGCGATCCCGACACCCAACCACGTTCCGATCAGCGCCAGCGTGTCGACCGCCCCGACGTCGCCGTCGTGGGCCAGTTCGGTGACGAGCGGGCCGGTGATCTCACGGCCGTCGGCGAGCGCCCGGCCGAGCCCGGACGCCGGCCGCCGCAGCGCCATCCGAACCGCCTCGCGGACGAGCGCGGTCCCCGAGCACATCGCCTCCAGGCATCCGTGGTTCGGGCAGTTGCCCTGGCAGCGCGGCCCGTCCGCCTGCACGACCATGTGCCCGAGCTCCGCGCCCGCACCCTGGCTGCCGCGCTGCAGCGCCCCGCCGACGACCAGGCCGCCGCCGATCCCCGTCCCGAGCGTCAGCAGCGCGGCGTCGCGCGCGCCGACCGCGGCGCCGAAGCGCCACTCGGCGAGCATCGCGCCGTTGGCGTCGTTGTCGACGAACACCGGCAGGCCGATGCGCTCGGCCATGATGTCGCGGAAGGGCAGGTCGGCGAGCGGCAGGTTGACGGCCATGACCGCGACGCCGCGCTCGGAGTCGATGAGGCACGGGATCCCGATCCCGACGGCCCGCACCGTTCCCGACGCCGCCTCGATCGCGTCGCGCACCTCGCCGACGGCCTCGACGACGGTGTCGAGGATGCCCGCCTGGTCGCCCGCGCGCGACGATCTCGTCGCGCGATGGTGGACGTTCAGTGCCGGATCGACCGCGCCGGCCAAGAGCTTCGTGCCACCGAGGTCGACCCCGATCACGCAGCCGGTCGACACGATGGGCCACCATACATGGCGGCATGCCGGCACCCACGGACTCCGACGGCGCGCCCGAGTACCGCGTCTATCGCTCGCGCAAGCCCCTCTTCGGCAAGCGCGGCGCAGGCGATCGCGACGAGCTCGCCGCGCTGCGCGGCGAGGCGCGACGGACGGATCCCGGGGCGCCGGGCGGGACCGGCGGCGGCGGCGGGGCTCCCGACGGCGGAGCGGGCCGGCCGGGCCGCGGCCGGCGACGCGCCGGCGCGCGCCCCCGCCGCAGGCGCGGCTGGTCGGGCGGTCGCATCGCGCGCTGGGTCCTCGGCGCGATCGCGATCTGGATCTCGATCTCGATCGTCGCGTTCCTGATCAGCGCCCAGATCCAAAAGGGCGCCGTCGGCGACGACGCCAACCAGCGCCTCGGCGGCGCGGGCTACCCGCTGTGGTCGGCGAACAACGTGCTCGTGCTGGGCTCCGACCAGCGCGTCAAGGGCACGCAGGAGCCGGGCGCGCAGACCTCGGGCGGTCGCTCGGACTCGATCATGCTCATGCGCGTCGGCGGCGGCGCGAACAGCCGGCTGTCGATCGCGCGTGACACGATCGTCGACATCCCCGGCCACGGCCGCGGCAAGATCAACTCGGCGTTCGCCTACGGCGGGGCGGCGCTCGCGATCCAGACCGTCGAGCAGTACACGGGCGTCGACGTCAACCACGTCGTCCTCGTGAGCTTCGACAACTTCCCGAGCCTGATCGACGCGATGGGCGGCGTCACCTACAAGGGCGGCTGCGTCGTGTCGCGCATCAACGGCGGCTTCAAGAACGGCGGCTTCACGCTGCGCCTGCGCGCCGGCACCTCACACATCAACGGCAAGCAGGCACTCGCGCTCGCCCGCACGCGCCACAACGACTGCAACAAGCGCGAGGACGACCTCACGCGCGCGCACCGCCAGCAGAAGGTCATCAGCTCGATGAAGTCGCGGCTGCTGTCGCCGTTCGCGTTCGTCCGGCTGCCGCTGATCTCGTGGGCGGCGCCGAAGTCACTGCAGTCGGACATGAGCGGGCCGACGCTGCTGGGCCTGTTCGGGGCGCTGACCGTCGCCGGCAGCCCGCACACAGCCGTCCTCGGGACCGAGTCGGGCCAGGTTCCCGACAGCCTCCGCCAGCGCCTCGTGGCGCGCTTCGAGAAGGGCTAGGAGTCGGAGGACTTCGAGGCCGACGAGGAGCCGCCGTCCGACGAGGCCGACTTCGCAGGCTCGGCCTTCGAGACGGACTCCGACGAGGACGACGAGCTCGAGGACGAGTCGCCACCGGAGCTCGAGTCCGAGGAGGAGGTCGTCGAATCCCCGGACTTCGCGTCGCCGGACTTCGCGTCGGACTTCTTGGAGTCCTCGGACTTCGCGGCCTGCTCGCGCTGGCGCTTCTTCGTCCCGTAGTCGGTGTTGTAGAAGCCCTTGCCCTTGAAATGCACGGCGATCGGGTGGAAGACGCGCTCCAGCGGAACCCCGGTCTCGGGGTCCTCCGTCATCGGCGGGTCGGTCATCTTCTGCATGACCTCGAGGATCGTGCCGTCGGGCCGTCTGTACTCGTAGAAGGGCACTCGCGAGGCATGGTATCTAGCATGGCTGCAATGCCCGACCTCGCCACGATGGACAAGATCGTCGCCCTCTGCAAACGGCGGGGGTTCATCTTCGCCTCGTCGGAGATCTACGGGGGCCTCGGCTCGACGTACGACTACGGCCACTACGGCGTCCTGCTGAAGACCAACGTCAAGGCCGAGTGGTGGCGCGCGATGCTCCAGGAGCGCGACGACATCGTCGCGCTGGACTCGGCGATCCTCCAGCACCCGAAGGTCTGGGAGGCGTCGGGCCACCTCGCCGGCTTCAGCGACCCGATGGTCGACTGCCGCAACTGCAAGCAGCGCTTCCGCGCCGACCACGTCGATCGCGAGGAGCTGTGCCCCGCGAAGGCGAGCGAGCCGAAGACCGCGGACCGCCGCCACGACCTGACCGAGGCGCGCGACTTCAACCTCATGTTCAAGACGTTCGTCGGCCCCGTCGAGGAGACGGCGTCGGTCGCCTACCTGCGCCCCGAGACCGCGCAGGGGATCTTCATCAACTTCAAGAACGTCCTGCAGTTCGGGCGCAAGAAGCCGCCGTTCGGCATCGCCCAGGTCGGCAAGTCGTTTCGCAACGAGATCACGCCCGGCAACTTCATCTTCCGCACGCGCGAGTTCGAGCAGATGGAGATGGAGTTCTTCGTCGCGCCCGACGAGGCGCCCGCGTGGTACGAGTTCTGGAAGCAGGCGCGCTTCGATTGGTACACGGAGCTCGGCTTGCGCGCCGACCACCTGCGCCTGCGAGAGCACGAGACCGAGGAGCTCGCGCACTACTCGACCGGCACGGCCGACGTCGAGTACCTGTTCCCGATCGGCTGGTCGGAGCTCGAGGGCGTCGCCGACCGCGGCAACTTCGACCTCACCGCGCACGCGACGCACTCCGGCGAGAAGCTCGAGTACTTCGACCCGCAGAGCAAGGAGCGCTACGTCCCGCACGTCATCGAGCCGGCCGCCGGCGCCGACCGCGCGACGCTCGCGTTCCTCGTCGACGCCTACGACGAGGACGAGCTCGGCGGCGAGCTGCGGACCGTGCTGAAGCTGCACCCGCGCCTGGCGCCCGTGAAGGTCGCCGTACTGCCCTTGGTGAAGAAGGACGGCCAGCCGGAGGTCGCGCGCGAGATCGTCGCGGCGCTGCGCGGGCGGATGCAGACCGAGTACGACGAGGGCGGCTCGATCGGCAAGCGCTACCGCCGCCAGGACGAGATCGGCACCCCGTACTGCGTCACCGTCGACCACCAGACACTGGACGACCGCACGGTCACGGTCCGCGACCGCGACTCGCTCGCGCAGGAGCGTGTCGCGATCGACGCCCTCGGCGACCTGCTCGCGTCGCGCCTGGCGGCCCCGTGGCAGTCGCCGAAGCTCGGCTCGACCGTCGTCTGAGCGCGCCGACTACGCAGCTCATGGGCCGACTGACGGCCGGGCGGCCGCGTCGCGGCGTGCTCGGCGTGGCTGCGCCCTGCGTTCGGTAGCGTCCGGCCGGACATGGCCGTGACGATCCCCACCGCTACGCAGCAGATCGACTACGCCGATCTCTACGCCCGCTGGGAGCGCGGCAACTGGGCCGCCACGGAGATCGACTTCACGCAGGATCGCGAGCACTGGCTGCACGAGTTCACGCCGCAGCAGCGCACCGGCGCGCTATGGCTGTACTCGCTGTTCTTCCACGGCGAGGACGCCGTCGCCGACAACCTGTCGCCGTACATCGACGCGGCGCCGCTGGAGGAGCAGAAGTACTTCCTCGCGACCCAGCAGGTCGACGAGGCGCGCCACGCGGTCTTCTTTCACCGCTTCATGCACGAGGTCGTCGGGATGGGCGACGGCGGGCTCTCCTCGGGCCTTCGCGCGACGTCGACGCAGCTGTCATGGGGGCATCGCAAGCTCTTTCGCCGCCTCGACACGATGGCCGACGAGCTGCGTCGCGACCGCTCGCCGCGCAAGCTCGCCGCCGCGGTGACGCTCTACCACGTCATCGTCGAGGGAACGCTCGCTCAGCCCGGTCAGCACATCATCGAGAGCTCGCTCGAGGCGCTCGACCTGATGCCCGGCTTCCGCGAGGGGATCCGCAACGTCGCGATCGACGAGCAGCGTCACATCGCGTTCGGCGTGCGGCTGCTCGCCGACCTCTACGAGGCCGACCCGCACGGAACCCAGGACGAGATCATCGACGTCATCCGCGAGGTCCTGCCGTGGGTGCTGAGCGTGCCGATCCCGCCGCGCTGGGACACGACGTACACGGAGTGCTTCGGCTTCTCGATGGAGGATCTCTTCGAGCAGGGCGCGATCTCCAACGAGGCGAAGCTGCGCGCGATCGGCATCCCGCTCGACGACATCGCGCACTTCCCGTTCCCGATGGACGTCACGCCCCGCGAGCGCGGCGAACAGGCCCTCGCGCTGCTGCGCGCCGGCTTCCTCGGCGAGCGCAACGGTGCGATCCCGCGCGACCCGGCGACGGTGCGGATCCTCATGGACCTCATGGCGCGCACCGCGCGCGGCACCGAGGTCCCGCGCGGCACGACGATCCAGTGGGACTTCCGCGACGCCGACCCCTGGTACCTGCAGCTCGACGGCACGCACAAGCTCGCCGTGCAGGGCCGCCTGGCGAAGCCGACCGTGCGCATGCGATTGCGCTTCGACGACTTCGCCGAGCTCGTCTCCAAGCGCGCCGCCCCGCCGTCGCTCGTCGCGCGCGGGAAGCTGCGCCCCTGGGGCGACCCGCGGATCCTGCTGAAGATGCAGCGATTGTTCGACTGAGGGGGGCGAACTTTCGCCCGTGGTGACTAGTGACCTATATGCGGTCACTATTCACCATAGCCACGGCACTGAGTGCGTCCCAGCAAGGCCGGATCACGAGGGCACAGCTGCTAGCGCACGGAATCGACGCGCCACGGATCCGGCGCTGGCTCGCCGACGGGCGGCTCTACGCCGTGCACCGCGGCGTCTACGCGATCGGGCGCCCTCCCCCGTCGATGCACGGCGACTACATGGCGGCGGTGCTGGCCTGCGGTCCGGGAGCGGCCCTCAGCCATCGCGCCGACGCACACCTGCTCAAGATCATCGCGTGCTCCACGCCGCCGGCGCCGGAGGTGACGGTACCGACGACGAACCGGCGGTCGCGGCCCGGCATCGTCATCCACCGCGTCCGCGCTCTCCCCGGTGCCGACACGTCGGAATTCCACGGGATCCCGGTCACGACCGTCCCTCGCGTGCTGCTCGATCTGGCGCCCAGCTTGTCGCCGGAGCAGCTCGCGCGGGCCTGTCACGCGGCTTGGCACGAGCATCGGACGTCGCCGGACATGGTCATCGCGTGCATCGCACGCAACCCGGGCAAGCCCGGGGCGCCCCGCCTGCGGCGCGCCCTCGGTGCCGACGTCACGCTGAGCATGCTCGAGGACGGCTTCCTCGCCCTCCTGCGCACGCACGGACTCCCGCTGCCACGCACGAACAGGGTTCACGCCGGCGACAAGGTCGACTGCCACTGGCCACGGAGTGCCATCACCGTGGAGCTCTTGAGCTTCCGCTACCACGGCACACGCCGAGCGTCCGAGGCGGATGTCGCCCGCCGCCGCCGGTCCAACCACCTCGCCTTCACGTATGGCGACATCTTCGAACGCGGCGAGCAGACGGTCGCAGAGCTGACCCGCGCAGGAGTGTGGTGAGTTTGGACCGGATTGCGGTCACAACTCACCACACGGGCGGTCCGGGACGACGAAGGGCGCCACAATGGGCGCCCCTCGGAACATCACGTCCTGGCAAATGCCGGCCGGCTCAGCTCGCGGCCTCCGGCGGCGGCGGGGGCGTCGTGTTCGAGCTGTAGTCGAACTCCTCCTCGGCGCCGAAGAGGGCGTCGAGCACCTTGTTGCGCAGACCCTCGCTGAGGGCGATCGCGGCGACGGCGCCGACGATCCCGACGAGCAGCAGCTTGCCGATCCCGCCCTTGCGCTTGCCCTTCACCGCGACGGCCTTGCTCTTCGGAGCATCGCGCAGGGCGACGGTCGCGTCGCGCAGGGCATCGGAGGAGCGCTTGAGCTCCTTGTGCAGCTTCTTGTCCTCCATCAAGGCCTTCGCGGGGGTCTTGCCGCTGTTCAGCCGGGCGTACGCGTTGCGTGCCGCGTCGACCGCGACGACCATGTTGTCGCGCAGCGTCTCGTCCTGCATGAAGCGCTGCACGTACGGGTTGTGGCCGGCGCTGCGGGCTGCCGCCGCGGCGGCCTCGGCCTTGTCCTTCGCTGCCATGTGGTTCACCTTTGGTCGCGTTGTGGCTTGCCCCGAGCATATACCCGGTCCGCGCGGCGCCCACCCGGCTTGCGGGCGCGTGGCGACGCCCCCGCCGGCTCCGCGACGGGCTCCAGCGCGCGCTCGAGCACGTCGTCGATCTGCGCGACGAACCGGAACTCGAGCTTCGACCGCAGGTGCTCGGGGATCTCGTCGGTGTCGGGCTCGTTGAGCTCCGGCGCGATGATGCAGGAGATGCCGTTGCGCTGGGCCGCGAGCGCCTTGTCCTTCAGCCCGCCGATCGGCAGCACCTGCCCGGTCAGCGTCATCTCGCCGGTCATCGCGACGTCGTCGCGGATCTGACGGCCGCTGAGCAGCGACACGAGCGCCGTCGCCATCGTGATCCCCGCCGAGGGCCCGTCCTTCGGGATCGCTCCGGCCGGTACGTGGATGTGGACGTCGTGGTGCTTGAACCAGTCCGACGGCAGGTCGGGCGCCACCTGCGACAGGTGCCCGCGCACGTAGGACATCGCGGCCTGCGCCGACTCCCTCATGACGTCGCCGAGCTGGCCCGTGATGAGCAGCTCGCCGTCGCCGTCCATCGCCGTCGCCTCGACGAACAGGACGTCGCCGCCGACCGGCGTCCAGGCCAGGCCCGTCGCGACGCCCGGCAGCCGCGTGCGGCGCTTGGTCTCGGAGTGATAGCGCTTGCGGCCGAGCAGCTCGCGCGCCGTCGCCTCGCCGATCGATCCCTTCGGCGGCCGCTCCTCGGCGACCCCGCGCGCGACCTTGCGGGCGATCGCGCCGATCTGGCGCTCGAGCTCGCGCACACCCGCCTCACGGGTGTAGTCGCTGATGACCGCCCGCAGCGCGGCGTCCGTGACGCGTAGCTGCGACGTGCGCAGGCCGTTGCGCTCGGCCTGGCGCGGCACGAGGTAGCGGCGCGCGATCTGCAGCTTCTCGTCGGCCGTGTAGCCGGCGATGTCGATCATCTCCATGCGGTCGCGCAGCGGCCCGGGGATCGTGTCGAGCGTGTTCGCCGTCGTGATGAACATGACCTTCGAGAGGTCGAACGGCAGGTCGAGGTAGTGGTCGCGGAAGTGCTGGTTCTGCTCGGGGTCGAGCACCTCGAGCATCGCCGATTCGATCCCACCCGCCCCGCCGCGGAAGTCCGAGCCCATCTTGTCGATCTCGTCGATCATGAACAGCGGGTTGTTGGAGCCCGCGTCGCGCAGCGCGCGCACGATCGTGCCCGGCATCGCGCCGATGTAGGTGCGCCGATGGCCGCGGATCTCCGCCTCGTCGCGCATGCCGCCCGCGGAGATGCGCTCGAACTCGCGCCCCAGCGCGCGAGCGATCGAGCGCCCCAGCGAGGTCTTGCCGACGCCCGGCGGCCCGACGAAGCTCAGGATCGTGCCGCGCGCGTCCGGCTTGAGCTTGCGCACCGCGAGGAACTCGAGGATCCGGTCCTTGACCTGCTCGAGGCCGTAGTGGTCCTCGTCGAGAACGGTGCGCGCGTTGTCGAGGTCGAGGTTGTCCTCGGTCGACGTGTCCCACGGCAGCGACGCGATCCACTCCAGGTACGCGCGGATGACGCCGTGCTCGGCCGCCTGCGTCGGCAGGTTCTCCAGCCGCCCGAGCTCGCGGTCGACCTGCTTGCGCACGTCCTCGGGCAGCTTCAGCGCCGCGAGCTGCTCGCGCAGCTCGTTGGCCTCGGCAGCCGACTCGTCGAACTCGCCGAGCTCGTCCTGGATCGCCTTGAGCTGCTGGCGCAGGACGAACTCGCGCTGCGTGCGGTCCATCTCGGACTGCACCTGGTTCTGGATCTCCGAGCCGATCGAGATGACCTCGAGCTCGCGCGCGAGCACCTCGGTGAGGCGCCGCAGGCGCAGCGCGACGTTGCACTCCTCGAGCAGCTCCTGCTTGCGCTCGGTCGGCAGCCGCAGCGAGCCGGAGATGAGGTGGCTCAGCGCGCTCGCGTCCTCGACGTTGGCGACGGCGAGCTGCAGCTCCTCGGGCAGGTACGGGACCGCCTCGACGATCTGCGAGAACGTCTGCTGGACCGAGCGCATGAGCGCCGTCAGCTCGATCGACTCCTCGACGACGTCGGGCAGCTCGGAGACCTCGGCGACGAGGTAGGGCTTCTCGCTGCTCCAGCCATCGATCCGCACGCGCTGCGCGCCCTGGACGAGCAGGCGCAACGTCCCATCCGGGACCTTCAGCATGCGCGCGACGACGCCGACCACGCCGACCTCGTAGAGGTCCTCCGGCCCCGGCTCCTCGAGCTCGGGCTTGCGGCTGGCGACCATGACGAGCATGCGGTTGCCGGCGAGCACGTCGTTGACGAGCTGGACCGAGCGGTCCTGGCCGATCGCCAGCGGCGTCAGCGTGTCGGGGAACGGCACGGTCTCGCGCAGCGGCAGCACCGGCAGCACCGACGGCAGGTGCTGGCGCGGGCCCACCTCGATCTCCTGCGTGCCGTTGCCCTCGCTGACGATGTCGATCATGACGGCAGGCCCGAGCCGCGGCGTGAGACGCCGCCCGGCGGCACGCTCGGGGTGCCGCCGCGCTCGATCGGCACGCTGCGCGTCGTGGCCTCGACGTCGGCGAGCGGCAGCTCGACGCGCAGGATCCCGTCGCGGTACGTCGCCCGAGCCCGCTCCGCGATGACGTCGGCGCCGAGCGCGATCGTGCGACTGAACGGCCCGTGCTCGATCTCGAGCTGCTGGTAGACGCGGCCCTCGACGTCGGCCTCGCGGCGGTTGCCGGTGAGCGTCAGCTCGCGACCCTGGATCTCGAGCCCGAGGTCGCCGGCGTCGATCCCCGCGAGCTCCGCGTGGACGATCGCGCGCGGGGGCTCGTCGGCATAGAAGACGTCGACGGCGGGCGAGAAGCCGGTGCGCCGCGAGGTCAGTCCGACGCTGCCGAAGACGTCGCCGAAGAGCTCGTCCATCTCGCGGCGCATGCGCTCGAAGTTGGCGAACAGATCGCGCTCTCTCGGCATCAGTGGCTAACCCCGTGACAGGGCGCCTGAAATGCCGGGATGCCGGCGCCGGATGGCAAGGACGCAGGGCCGAAGGTGTGGCTCTGGCGCATCGAGGTCCGAGGACGCGCCCAGGCGGTGATCGGCGCCTGGCATTTCGGGTGTCCTTTCACGAGGCGGACCACGTGCTGAGGCTACCCCGTTGCGGCGTTCGCGCGCACGGGCGGCGGGCGGTCAGAGCTCGTAGACGGCGCCGGACCGCGCGATCTCGAGCGGGCCGTCGTACGCGCGCCGGGCCTCCGCGAGCGCGTGCTCGTGGTCGAGCTCGTCGGTGATGTGCGTCAGCACGAGTCGTCGGGCGCCGCAGCCGGCGGCGTGCTCGCCCGCCTCGGCGGCGGTCATGTGGCCGCGATCGCCGCCGGGCTCGGGGAACGCCAGCGTCGCCTCGAGCATGAGCAGCTCCGCGCCGGCGGCGAACGCGCGCAGCACGTCGGTCGGCCCGTGATCGGCTCCATAGACGAAGCGACCGCCGCCATGCGCCGACGTGACCTCGATCGCGTTCGTCGGGACGTAGTGCGGCACGGGCTGAAAGCGGGCGCGCAGGCAGCCGAGCTCGAGCGTCGCGCCGATGTCGTACTCGCCGAGCTCGAAGGCCTTGTCGAAGATCCGCGGCTGGCCACCGGCCTTCGCGAGCATGCGCAGCAGCTCGCTCGCTCCCGGCGGCACGAGCAGCCGTGGGCGCGCGGGCCGGCCGGTCCCGGGCCGGGCCGCGACCGGCTCGCGCTGCTGGCGCGGCGCGTAGGTCAGCGCGTGCGCGTACGGAATGAGATCGAGGAAGTGGTCGGCGTGCATGTGCGACACGACGATCGTGTCGACGTCGACGTAGTCGCGCACGCGACGCAGCTGCGAGAAGACCCCGCTGCCGCAGTCCAGGAGCACGCAGCTGTCGGCGTCCTGCACGAGGTAGCCACTACATGCTCCGCCGGCGTCCTGCCATGACGGAGACTTTCCGAGCACGGTGATCCGCACAGGCGGACTGTACGGCCGACCGGCGACGGCGGTGTGCGATGGATCACGCAAGCGCGCCGCGACCGCCGCGGGCAGTCGCCGCCGCGGGCCGCGTGCGCCGTCAGGACGCGTGCAGCGCCGCCTGCTCCTGCGCGGACGGGAACGCCCAGGCCGCCTGCGTGCGCCGCTCCTGGCGAAAGGCGAAGCGCAGCTGCTGCGGTGGCCGCAGGCCCTCCGGGCTGTTGGGGCGGAACGTCGGGCAGGGCTCGTCGAGGTCGAGTGCGCACAGCAGGTTGCAGCCGAAGAAGCAGTCCTTGCACGCCGCCTTGTTCGTCGACCGACTCTTGCCCATGGTGTTCCGAGATCCCCTTGTTTGGTCCTGCTTGACGGGGTCTATGAGACCACGCCGCGGCACACCTCGACAAGGGGTCCGGAGGGCCGCTTTCCGCTCGTTGACGGTTTTTCGGATCACGCAGCCCGCAAATGGCGGACGAAACATCGGCCGTTTCCAGAAGAGGTCAACGGCATGCAAACTTCGCCCCCCGGCGTCGGACCATTACCTGCAAATTGCGGGAGAAACGTGACCCGCTCACCATCCGGCGAGGCGTACGCGGCTGCCGTCGACGGACGCCAGATCGGGGCAGCCGGCGAGCGCGAGGGCGCGCCGCAGGTCGTCGCCGAAGGCATCCAGGACATCGCGCACGCCGGCCTCGCCGCCCGCCGCCAGGCCCCACGCGTACGGCCGCCCGACGAGCACCGCGTCGGCACCGAGCGCCAGCGCACGCAGGACGTCGGCACCGTCGCGGATGGCGCCGTCGACGAGCACCGGAATCCGACCGCCGACCGCCTTCGCGACCTCGCGCAGCGCGACGGCCGTCGGCACGCTGCCGTCGAGCTGGCGCCCGCCGTGGTTGGACACGACGATCGCGTCGGCGCCGGCCTCGATCGCCGCGTCGGCGTCCTCCGCGCACAGCAGGCCCTTGACGATGACCGGGAGGCCGCTCGCCGCGCGCGCCCATGCGACGTCCGGCCACGTCAGCCCGGCGTCCCAGCCGCCGATCGCCGACTGGCGCGCCTCGAGCTCGTGGCCGAGGTGCGAGGTCAGCGCGACGCCCGCGGGGAACGCGAACTCGCCGTGCTCGCGCTCGCGCTCGCGGCGCCCGCCGACGGGCAGGTCGACCGTCAGCACGATCGCCGCGAAGCCGTGCTCGACGGCGCGCGCGAGCACGCGCTCGCTGCGCTGGCGATCGATGTCGACGTAGAGCTGAAACCACAGCGGCCCGGTCGCCGCGGCGGCGACCTGCGCGAGATCGGTCGTCGCCCGCGTCGACAGGCAGTAGACCGTGCCCGCCGCGCCGGCCGCGCGCGCGGCGGCGACCTCGCCGTCGGCGTGCAGCAGGCGCTGCGCCGCCATCGGGGCCAGCAGCACCGGCAGCGCCAGGCGCCGGCCGAGCAGCGTCAGCGACGTGTCGATCGCGCGGACGTCGACCATGACGCGCGGGCGCACCCACACGCGACGCCACGCGTCGGCGTTCTCCGCGAGCGTGCGCTCGTCGCCGGCGGCGCCCGCGAAGTAGTCGTAGTGCGAGCGCGGGATCCGCTCGCGCGCCTGCGCCTCGAGTTCGCCGAGCAACCGCATCGGACACGATGGTAGGTCCATGCGCATCCTCCTGACCGGCATCAGCGGCTCGATCGGCGCGGCACTGGCGCCCGCGCTGGAGCGCGAGGGCCACGAGCTGCGCGGGCTGTCGCGCGATCCGCCGCGGGTGCGTGCCCCGGGGCTCGAGGTCGTGCGCGGGGACGCGATCAGCGGCGCCGGTCTCGACGCGGCCCTGCACGGCGTCGACGTCGCGTACTTCCTGATCCACTCGATGGAGGGCCCCGCCGCGGGCTTCGAGGAGCGCGAGCGCGCGTCGGCGCAGCACTTCGTCGACGCGGCCCGCCGCGCGGGAGTACGCCGCGTCGTCTACCTCGGAGGGATCGTGCCGCGGCAGTCCTCGCCGTCACGCCATCTCTCCAGCCGCCTCGAGGTCGAGCGGATCCTGCTCGCGGGGATGCCCGAGGCCGTCGCGCTGCGCGCGTCGATCGTCATCGGCCCGAGCTCGCGCTCGTTTCGCTTCCTCGTGCGGCTCGTCGAGCGGATGTCCGTGCTGGCGCTGCCGGCGTGGCGCTCGTACCGCACGCAGCCGATCGACGTGCGCGACGTACGCGCGTTCCTCGTCGCCGCGGCCACGACGCCGCACGCGGCCGGGGGACTGTCACTCGACGTCGCGGGGCCACAGACGCTCAGCTACGAGGAGATCGTGCAGCGCATCGCCGAGCTCATGCTCGTGCGCCGCCCGGCGCTGCGTCTGGGGCGCGACGTCACCCCGATCGCCGCACCGATCGCCGCGCGCATCGCGGGTGAGGATCCCGGCTTCGTCGGGCCGCTCATGGAGAGCCTGTCGAGCGACCTGCTTGCGCGCGACGACCGCGCGCCCGCGCTGCTCGGGGTGCGGCTGCACGACTTCGACCGCGCGGTCGAGCACGCGCTGCGCGAGTGGGAGTCCACGTCGTCGCTGCGCGCGCGCTGAGGGTAGGGTGCGCGCGGTGGCCTCAATCGTGCGCGCCAGCATCGACATCGACGCCTCGATGCAGGACGTGTGGGACTACGTGATGGACCCCCTGCACTACGGCGATTGGGTCACCATCGTCGACGCCGTGTCGAACGTCTCCTCCGGTCCGCTGCGGCCCGGGTTTCGCATGGACCAGACGCTGCACCTGCGCGGCGTGCGCTTCAAGGTGCACTGGACGCTGGACATCGTGCGAGCGCCGAACACCGCGCGCTGGGAGGGCACCGGTCCCGCACGCTCGCGGGCCGTCACCGAGCATCGCCTCAGCAGCCGCAACGGCCTCACCCACTTTGACTACCGCAACGAGTTCCGCACGCCGTTCGGGCCGCTCGGCGCGGCGGCGTCGAAGGTGATCGTCGGGGGTATTCCGGAAAAGGAAGCCCGCGCGTCGCTGGCGCGCCTCAAACAGATTCTAGAGAGTCGTCCGTAGCGGCCATCCGCTGCCCCTTCGGGTGGACGAATAGGCAAACCGGGCGCCCATGAACATCCGCGTGCATCAACCGACCGGCCGATTGGCTACCCTGTAGCCGTTCTGTTAACTGAAATGCCTGACGGGGAGACGTACATGGCAGATTTCCTGGATGAGAAGCGCAGCGAGATCGGCGCTCGGCTCAAAGAGCTGAAGCCGCTCGTTGAGGAGTACACGCGACTGCAGGCCGCAGCCGCGGCGCTCGACGGCGTGCCGGCGAACGCGCCCGCACGGTCGGCGAGCGCACGCGCACCACGAGCTGCCGCCAAGCGGCGCAGCTCCAGCAACGGCAACGGCAGCGGCCGTCGCGGCCGCCCGAAGGGCAGCGGCACCCGCGGTGCCGAGGCGCTCGCGCTGGTCAAGCAGACACCGGGAATCACCATCCCGGAGCTCGCCGAGAAGATGGGCATCAAGCAGAACTATCTCTATCGCGTGCTGCCTGGCCTGGCGGATGACGGACTCGTCGCGAAGGACGGGCGAGGCTGGCATCCGAAGGAAGCCGCCTAGCGCGCGACATGATCGCCTGGGCCAGGCCCGTGGGGGAGCCTGACCCGGTCGATCGCACGTCGGAGGTCGACGCCACCTGTTGGTGGGAGCGCCCAGTGCTTACACCAAACCGAGCGCCACGACGGCTGCTCGTTCGTCCGTCAGTTCCTTGACGGTGGCGTCGATCTTCGACTGTGCGAAGTCCCCCACGTCGAGGCCCTGCTCGATCGCGTAGCCGCCGCCGCTCAGGCGCACCGGGAAGCTCGAGATGATGCCCTCGGCGATGCCGTAGGAGCCGTCCGACGCGACCGCCATCGAGCGCAGTCCCTCGGCGCCGCTGACCCAGTCGCGCACGTGGTCGATCGCGGCGTTGGCCGCCGAGGCCGCCGACGATGCGCCGCGCGCCGCGATCACCTCCGCGCCGCGCTTGCCGACGCGCGGGATGTAGGTGTTCTCGTACCAGTCCATGTCGACGAGGTCGATCGCCGGCTTGCCGCCCGCCGTCGCGTTGTAGAGGTCGGGGAACATCGACGGTGAGTGATTGCCCCACACGACGAGGTCGCAGACCTCGTCGACGCCGATGCCGAGCTTCTCGGCAAGCAGCGCGACGGCGCGGTTCTGGTCCAGGCGCGTCATCGCGGTGATCTGCGTCGCCGGGATGTCCGGCGCGTTGGACGCCAGGATCAGCGCGTTCGTGTTCGCCGGGTTGCCGACGACGAGCACCTTCACCCCGTCGGCCGCGACCTCGTTGAGCGCCTGACCCTGTGGCTTGAAGATCTGGCCGTTGGCCTCCAGCAGGTCGGCGCGCTCCATGCCCTTGCTGCGCGGCCTCGCCCCGACGAGCATCGCGATCTCCGCGCCGTCGAACGCCTGCTTGGGGTCGTCGTAGATGTCGACCGACGCCAGTTGCGGGAACGCGCAGTCGGTGAGCTCCAGCGTCGTGCCCTCCGCGGCCTTGACCGCGGCGGGGATCTCGAGCAGTCGCAGCGCGACCCTCGTGTCGGGGCCGAGCAACTGCCCGGACGCGATCCGGAACAGCAGCGCGTAGCCGATCTGCCCTGCCGCGCCTGTGACGGCGACCTTCACCGCGGGACCTTCACTCATGCATTCATCTCCTCGATCACGGCGTCGGCGAACTGGCTCGTGCCGACTGCCGTGGGATCTCTTCGACTCGGCTTGAGGTCCAAAGTGACCTTGTCGCCCTTCCGGATGACCGCCGCGATCGCGTCTTCCATCGCGCGCGCGGCGTCCGACTCCTCCAAGTGGTCGAGCATGTAGACGCCCGACAACATCATTGCCGTCGGGTTCATGCGGTTCTGACCGGCGTACCTCGGGGCTGACCCATGCGTTGCCTCGAAGACCGCCGCGTCCGTACCGATGTTCGCACCTCCCGCGATTCCGAGTCCGCCGATCATCCCGGCGCAGAGGTCCGAGACGATGTCGCCGTAGAGGTTCGGCAGCACGATGACCTCGAAGTCGGTCGGATGGGTCACCAGCTGGTTGCAGAGGTTGTCGATGATGCAGTCCTCGAACTCGACCTGCGGATAGTCCTGCGCGACCCTACGCGCGACCGACAGGAACAGCCCGTCGGAGAACTTCATGATGTTCGCCTTGTGCGCGGCGGTGACCTTGCCGCGACCGTGGGCGATCGCGTACTCGAACGCCGCGCGCACGATCCGCTCGGAGCCGAACTCGCTGATCGGCTTGATCGAGATGCCGGCGTCCTCGCGGACGAACGCGCCGAGCTGCGCAAGCGTGCGGCGCAGCGTCGCGTTGTCCTCCGTGCCGCGCTCGAACTCGATCCCGGTGTAGAGGTCCTCGGTGTTCTCGCGCACGATGATGAGATCGGTCTCCGGAAAGCGCGTCTGCACGCCCTCGTAGGACTTGCACGGGCGGATGCACGCGTACAGGTCGAGCTCCTTGCGCAGCAGCACGTTGATCGACCGGAAGCCCTTGCCGACGGGCGTCGTCGTCGGACCCTTGATGCCGACGCCGTTTCGCTTCAGCGACGCGAGCGTCGCGTCGGGGAACGGGTTTCCGTGTTGCTCGAACTCGACGATGCCTGCCTGGTGGACGTCCCAGTTGAATGCCACGCCGGTCGCCTCGAGGACGCGGCGGGTCGCCTCGGCGAGCTCTGGCCCCGTGCCGTCACCGGGGATGAAGGTCACATCGTGCGCCATGGCTTCCTCTCGGGATGTTCGGTTCGCAGGTCGCGGGCGACCCTACCGGCGGTCCTGAGATCGTTGATCGGGCCGGCGCAGCAAATATCGCCGTCCGCCATGGCCGCGCTGTCGCGGGACCCGGGAGCGAGTTCATGGCACGCATCGTTTCGCAGCGTGGTTGACTTGCCCGATGGCCCACCGGCCGACAGAGCCCGGCGCGCGCCTCGTCACGCACGAGGTGTCCAACCAGCCGCCGCCGCTGGAAGGTCGCAACCTCTTCGAGGACAACCTGCCGCTCGTCGAGGCGCTCGAGCGCGAGGGCGCCGGCTGGGCGCGGGCGCGGGCACGCGAGGTCGGCGCGGCGTGGGGTGGCGACCCCGTGCGCTGGGGCTTCGAGGCCAACGAGCACCCGCCCGTGCTGCACAGCTTCGATCGCTACGGGCACCGCATCGACGAGGTGCGCTTCCATCGCGCGTGGCACGACCTCATGCGCCTGGCGACGAGCCACGAGCTGCACAGCCTGCCGTGGACGTCGCCCGAGCCCGCCGCGCACGCCGCCCGGACCGCGCTGTATCTCACCGCCGCCCAGCCCGAGGGCGGCTTCGCGTGCCCGATCACGATGACGTTCGCGGCCGTCCCGGCGCTGCGCGCGGAGCCCGAGCTGGCGGCCGAATGGGAGTCGAAGCTGACCGCCACGTCCTACGACCCGGACCTCGGCGTCGGGAAGGCGAGCGCGCTGTGCGGGATGGCGATGACCGAGAAGCAGGGCGGCTCGGACGTGCGCGCCAACACCACGGTCGCGCGAGCGCTCGGCAGCGGCGGCGAGTACGAGCTGACCGGACACAAGTGGTTCTGCTCGGCGCCGATGTGCGACCTGTTCCTCGTGCTCGCGCAGGATGGGCACCGTCCCGGCCACCCGTCCTGCTTCGCGCTGCCGCGGATCCTGCCGGACGGCACGCGCAACGCGTTCGCGATCCAGCGACTCAAGGACAAGCTCGGCAACCGCTCGAACGCCTCGAGCGAGATCGAGCTGCACGGCGCCTGGGCGCGGCTCGTCGGCGAGCCGGGACGCGGCGTGCCGACGATCATCGAGATGGTCGGCCACACGCGCCTGGACTGCGTCATCGGCACGGCGGCCGGGATGCGCTGGGGCGTCGCCAACGCGACCTGGCACGCCGCGCATCGCAGCGCGTTCGGCGCGCGGCTCGCCGACCAGCCGCTCATGCGCAACGTGCTCGCCGACCTCTGCATCGAGTCCGAGGCCGCGACGGCGACGGCGATGCGCCTCGCTCGCGCCTACGACGACGCCGCGGCCGGTGACGCGCGCGCCGTCGCCTTCAAGCGGATCGCGACGGCGATCGCGAAGTACTGGGTCTGCAAGCGCGGGCCGGGGCATGCGTTCGAGGCGCTCGAGTGCCTCGGCGGCAACGGCTACGTCGAGGAGTCCGGGATGCCGCGGCTGTACCGCGAGATGCCGCTGTCCTCGATCTGGGAGGGGTCGGGCAACGTCATGGCGCTCGACGTCCTGCGCGCGCTCCACCACTCCCCCGGGGTCCTGGACGCCGTCCTCGACGAGCTCGACCTCGCCGCCGGGGCCGACGCGCGGCTGGACGCGTTCGTCGCGCGCCTGCTCGCGGAGCTCGCCGACCGCGAGTCGCTCGAGTCCCGCGCACGGCTGCTCGTCGAGCACATGGCGCTCGCGCTGCAGGGCTCGCTGCTCGTGCGCCACGCGCCACCCGCCGTCGCCGACGCGTTCTGCGCCTCGCGCCTGGCCGGCGACGGCGGACTGCAGTACGGCACGCTGCCGCGCGGGGTCGACACGGCCACGATCGTCACGCGCCACACGCCGGCCGGGTGAGGGCCGGCCCACCACGAGGTCGCGATTCGCGGCTACCCCCGCCCGCCTGCGACGATGGTGCGCATGTTCGGCGCAGGCGGGGGTGGCTCGATTCAGATCGCACGGCTGTTCGGCATCCGGATCGGTGCGAGCCCGAGCTGGTTCGTCGTCCTCTTCGTCCTCATCTATCTGCTGTCGGACTACTTCGAGGGCGCGATCGGCGGCACGGGCACCGAGGGCTACCTGCTGGCGGTCGCCGCCGTGCTGCTGCTGTTCAGCTCGATCATCCTGCACGAGCTCGGTCACGCGCTCGTCGCGCGGCGGCTCGGGATCGGCATCAGCGGGATCGACCTGTGGTTCTTCGGCGGCATCGCGCGGATGAGCCGCGACACGGACTCGCCGGGCGCGGAGTTCAAGATCGCGGTCGCGGGGCCGGTCGTCACGGCCGTCATCTGCGCGATCTGCATCGCCCTCGGCTCGGCCATCTCCAAAGGCGCGGCGCTCGACGTCATGGTGCTCGACCCGGACGTCGTCGTGTCGCCCGCCGTCGCGCTGCTCGGCTTCCTCGCGCTGTGGAACACCGCGCTGCTGATCTTCAACCTCGTGCCCGCGTTCCCGCTCGACGGCGGCCGGCTGGCGCGCGCGACGATCTGGGGACTGACGGGCGACCGCACGCGCGCGACCCGCGTCGCGGGGCGCATCGGCGAGTACTTCGCCTACGTGCTCATCGGCCTCGGCTGCTTCATCGCCGCCGCGGGCTCGCCGATCCACGGGATCTATCTCGCCATCGTCGGCTGGTTCCTCGCGCAGGGCGCGCGCGCGGCGGTGAAGTCGACGGTCTTCACGGAGCGCATCGACGGCATCACCGTCGCCGACATCATGGACGCGGAGCCGGTGACGATGCCGGCCGCCACGACGGTGCTGCGCGCGCAGGACGAGTTCTTCCTGCGCTACCGCTGGGAGTGGTTCCCCGTCGTCGACGAGCGCGGGTGCTTCGTCGGCGTCGTGTCCGAGCAGCGCATCGACGCCGAGATCACGGCCGGGCGCCCGGCGCTCGAGGTTCGCGAGCTCATCGACGCCGAGGAGGCCGCGCGCTGGCGCGTGCGGTCCGACCGGCCGCTCGAGTCGCTCGTCACCGACGAGAGCCTGCGTGACAACGGGGCGCTGATGGCCGTCGACGGCGACGGCGTGCTGCGCGGCGTCGTCACGATCGACCAGGTCCGGCGCGCCGTCAGCGCGGCCATGCCCCAGCGCTTGCCGTAACCGTCACAAAGCCGCTGTTACGGCCACGGGACGCACCGGGGGCGCCCGATAGAGTGACGTTCTTGCCCTCACACGACGTGCTCATCATCGGCGCCGGCCTCGCTGGCCAGCGTGCCGCCCTCGCCGCCGCACGGACCGGCGCGAGCGTCGCGATCATGAGCAAGGTGCACCCCGTCCGCTCGCACTCGGTGGCCGCGGCCGGCGGCATGAACGCCGCGATCGCCGTCGACGACGACTGGACCGAGCACGCCTACGACACGGTCAAGGGCTCGGACTACCTCGGCGACCAGGACGCGATCGAGATCATGTGCTCCGAGGCGCCGGGCGAGGTCATGCACCTCGAGCACATCGGCGTGACCTTCTACCGCAACGCGACGGGCCATCTCGACCTGCGCGCGTTCGGCGGCGCCTCGAAGAAGCGCACCGCCTACGTCGCGGACATCACCGGCCAGGCGATCCTGCACGTCCTCTACGAGCAGCTCATGCGCCACCACCTCACGGTCGAGCGCTTCGAGGAGTGGTTCGTCACGTCGCTGATCCTCGACGACGACGGCGCGTGCGCCGGCGCGGTCGCGCGCGACATCCGCAGCGGCGCGATGCAGATCTTCAACGCCAAGTCCGTGATCCTCGCCTCCGGTGGCGCGGGCCAGTGCTACAAGCCGACGACGAACGCGCTCATCTGCACGGCGGACGGGATCGCGCAGGCGTACGCGATCGGCGCGCCGCTGATGGACATGGAGATGGTCCAGTACCACCCCACGACGCTCGCCGAGAACGGCTTCCTCATCACCGAGGGCGCGCGCGGCGAGGGGGCTCACCTGCTGAACTCCGAGGGCCGTCGCTTCATGGAGGACTACGCGCCCAACAAGATGGAGCTCGCGTCGCGCGACGTGGTCTCGCGCGCCGAGCAGACGGAGATCAACGAGGGCCGTGGCGTCGGGGCCGACGGTCAGGGGATCTACCTCGACATCACGGTCGTGCCGAAGAAGCGCGTCTTGGAGGCGCTGCGCGAGATCGTCAACATCGGGCGCGACTTCGCCGGCACGGACATCACCCGCGAGCCGATCATGATCCGCCCGGGCCAGCACTACATCATGGGCGGCGTCAAGACGGACGTCGACGGCCAGACGCCGGTCACGGGCCTGTACGCCGCGGGCGAGGTCGCGTGCGTCTCGGTCCACGGCGGCAACCGCCTCGGCGCGAACTCGCTGCTGGACACGCTGATCTTCGGTCGCCGCTCGGGCGAACACGCGGCGCAGCGCGGCACGGACATGCCGATGCCGTCGGCGCCCGAGTCGCGCCTGCGCGAGGACGTCAAGCAGATCGACGCCATCATCGCGCGGCCGACCGGCGGTCGTCGCATCTCCGCGATCAAGGACGAGCTCGGCACGATGATGAACGACAAGGTCGCCGTCTTCCGCGACGAGGCGGGCCTGCAGGAGGCGCACGAGATCATCGTCCGGCTCAAGGAGGAGGCCGAGGTCGCCGCGATCGACGACCGTGGCACGGTCTTCAACCAGGACGTGCTCGGCGCGATCGAGCTCGGGTACCTGCTGTCCTGCGCCGAGACGACCGTCGTGGCCGCGATCGAGCGCAAGGAGTCGCGCGGCGCGCAGTTCCGCACCGACTTCCCGGACCGCAACGACGAGGAGTGGCTCAAGCACATCGACGTCACCCGCGACGACGACGGCAGCCCGAAGCTCTCCTACTCCGACGTGACGATCACCCAATGGCAGCCTGAGGTCAGGAAGTACTGATGCCCGACTACACCCTGAGACTCCGTCGCTACGACCCCGAGTCCGGCAACGCGTCGTACTGGGAGGAGCACACGGTCGACCTCGAGCCGCACCGCTCCGTCCTGGAGGCGATCCTCCAGGCGAAGGCGTTGCACGACGGCTCGATCGGGATCCGCTGCTCGTGCCGGGCCGCGATCTGCGGCTCGTGCGGCGTGCGCGTCAACGGCAAGCCCGGCCTGGCGTGCCACACGCATCTCGACAAGGCCCAGCGTGGCGCGCGCGACGGCGTCATCGAGGTCGAGCCGATGGGCAACATGCCGGTCATCAAGGACCTCATCGTCGACATGGACGCGGTGCACTGGAAGAAGATCCAGCGCGTCACGCCGTGGCTGGAGGCCAAGCAGCCGGTGCCCGAGCGCGAGTACGTCGTGGCGCACGAGGCGATGGTCGACGTGACGCAGTCGATGGCCTGCATCCAGTGCGGCGCCTGCGTCTCGGACTGCCTGTCGATGGAGGTCGACCCCGCGTTCGTCGGGCCGGCCGCGCTGGCGAAGGCATACCGCTTCGTCGGCGACCCGCGCGACGCGCAGACCGCGGCGCGCCTGCAGGACCTCGCCGACGACCCGCACGGCATCTACGACTGCACGCACTGCTTCAAGTGCATCGACGCGTGCCCGAAGGGCGTCGCGCCGATGAGCCAGATCATGCGCCTGCGCCGGCGCGCGGGCAGCGACTTCCACATCTCCGACCCCAACAACGGCGAGCGCCACGAGCGCGCCTTCGTGTCGCTCGTGCGCCGATACGGCCTGCTCAACGAGGCCGAGCTGCTGCCGCGCTCCTACGGCGGCGACTCGCCGCTGGCGAAGTTCAAGCCGGTCGCGGCGAAGGAGCTGTCGAGCTCGCTGCCGGCGATCGCCAAGGCGCTGCTGCGGCGCAAGGTCACGCCCGCGGCGGTGCTCAAGCCGCACAAGCTGGCCGCGGCCGATCTGAAGTCGATCAAGCGCATCTACGACACCGTCGAGGGCCGCGACGAGCGCGTCGAGCTGAACCTGTACATCTCCGGCCGCGACGAGGATCTCCTGCCATGAAGGTCGCCTACTGGCCCGGCTGCGTCTCGCGCGGCTTCACCCCCGAGCTGCACGGCTCGATGGAGAAGGTCGCGCCGCTGCTCGACATCGATCTCGTCGAGCTCGACCGCGCGTGCTGCACGGGCGCCGGCGTCATCGCCGAGCACAACCAGGAGCTCGCCGACACGCTGAACGCGCGCACGTTCGCGCTCGCGCAGCAGGTCGACGGCGCGGCGATGATGATGAACATCTGCTCGACGTGCCAGGGCGCGCAGTCGGAGTGCCAGGAGCGATTGGACGCGAACGCCGAGTACCGCGCGCACGTCAACGAGACGCTCGCCGACGAGGGCCTGACGTACGAGAAGGGCCTGACGAACAAGAACTTCCTGTGGCTGCTCGTCGAGGAGATCGGTCTCGCCGAGCTGCGCCGGCGCGTCAAGCGGCCGCTGACCGACCTGCGCGTCGGGCCGTTCTACGGCTGCTACATCGTGCGCCCCGTGAACCGGCTCGGGATCGACGAGGAGCAGCCGCGCGACTCCTACCTCGGGCTCGTCATCGAGGCGCTGGGCGGGACCGTCATCGACTACGCGGGCTCGCACAAGTGCTGCGGGTTTCCGATCATCACGATGAACAAGGAGGCGTCGCTGAAGCAGGCCGGGCGCCACCTCGGAGACGCCGTCGACGCCGAGGCCGACTGCATCGTCACGCCGTGCCCGCTGTGTCACCTGAACCTCGACCTGCAGCAGCCGCTGGCCGAGAAGGTCGTGGGGCGCGAGCTGAACATGCCGGTCCTGCATCTGCCCCAGCTCGTCGGGCTCGCGCTCGGCCTGTCCCCCGCCGAGCTCGGGCTCGGGCGCCACGTCGTCAAGCCGAAGTCGGTGGTCGACTGGAGCACGTCGGTCGTCGCCGGGGTCGGGGCGCCCGCTGGCTGACAAGCCGGGGGCGGGCGGGCGACTCGCGGCCGCGCTGCGGTCGCTGACGGGTCGCGCGCCGCGCCGGTCGCCCCTGCTGCGGGTGCCGACGGAGGACGCCGGCGAGTCGGACGCGCCGGTCGCGGACCCGGGCGCGCAGGCCGCCCCGCCCGGCGCGCAAGCCGCCCCGCCCGGCGCGCAAGCCGCCCCGCCCGGCGCGCGAGCCGCCCCGCCGGGGGGACGAGCCGCCCCGCCGGACGCCCGCCGCCGGGCCCGGCGACGCCGTCACGCCCGCCGGCGCCGCCTGAACCGCCGCGCCCGCCGTGTCCGCGACGCCGCGGCCGAGCCGCGCGCCGCCGCCGCGACCGTCACGGCGCCACCAGCGTCGGCCGAGGACGCCCTCGCGCGCCTGGACGCCGCGCGCGATCGGCTGCGCTCGCGGATCTCGCCGCCCCGTGACGACGACGAGCCCGCGCCGCCCGCCGGCGTCCCCTGACGCGAGCGAGCGGCCGCGGGCACGAAAGAGGGGCCCGTTCAGGCCCCTCTCCCGCCGTACCCCGTTGCCCTGTATCCCCGGAAAGCTTCGTGAGCCGCTCGAGATCTCCCGTCCCCGGGCGGCTCGTCCCAGATGACGCTTGTCATGATGGCGCAGGCGCGCTCGGCTTTCGTCCCCCGGCGCGGGTGATCTTCGGGTGAGGCCCGGCTCACCCTCTGGCGCGCGCCTGCCGATACAGCCGGTGATGATCGCCGACCGATGCCCGATCACGATCCTGCTGGCGCGCTTCGAGGACCTCATCGCGCTCGGCCTGCACAGCCTCGTCGACGGCGATCCGAACCTGCAGATCGTCGCGGCCGACGTGACCGCCGACGGGCTGGACGCCGCGATCGCCGAGCATGCCCCGCGGGTGGCGATCGTCAACCTCGCTGCGCTGTTGACCGCCGGTGACCTGCACCGCATGCATCGCGCGCACCCGGCGACCCAGCTGCTCGTGCTCGCCGCCAACCCGACGCCCGCCGAGTGCGGTCAGCTGCTTGCGCTCGGGGCCGCCGCCTGCCTCGGCCGCGACGTGCAGGGCCGCGACGTCCTCAACACGATCCACCTCGCCTCCCGCGGCCTGCGCGTCCTGCCGCGCGGCGTCGCGACGAACGCCGTCCACGACGTGCTGACCCCTCGCGAGGCCGAGGTCCTCGCCCTGCTGCAGCTCGGACGCTCGAACGGCGAGATCGCGATCGCGTTGTCCGTCAGCGTCGAGACGGTCCGCACCCACGCCCGCAGCGTCTTTCGCAAGCTCGGCGTCAGCAGCCGGCGCGAGCTGTCGAGCCTCTCGCGCTCGCACTAGCCGTCGCGGTTGCGCGCGAGTGCCTCGGACGTGCGGGCCACGAGCGCGTGCGACTCCCGCGTGAGCTCGCGCCACGTCGTCCGCAACACGAGATAGCGCCCGCGCGTGAGCGCCGCGGTCCGGCGTCGGTCGCGCTCGAACGCCGCCCTCGTCGCGTGGAACTCGTACGAATCGAACTCCAGCACGACACGCTCGCGGCGCCACAGCACGTCGACCTCGAAGCCTTCGGCCATCGCGTTGTACGCCGGCACGGGCAGCCGCGCCGCCCGCACGAGCCCGACGACGATCCGCTCGGCCTTCGAGCGCGTGAACGGCTCGCCGATCAGCTCACGCAGCGGACACACGCCGCGGTGACGCGCCGCGCGCGCGATGGCCGCCTCGAGTTGGCGCTGCGTGACGAGCCGCTTGACCTGCGCGCGTTCGACGGCCGTCGTGAGCTCCTCGGCGCCCAGCTCCGACGCGACCTCGAGCAGCGCCCGGGCCGGGGTGCTGACCGCTAGCCCGCGCATCCATCTCCAATCGGCGCGCTCGATGCTCGTGAGGTCGTGGGTGCGGATGCCGTGCCGGCGCACGCGCCGCCCGACGATCGAGATGTCGATCGGCCCGTGCGGCAGCGGGCGCACGTCGCACAGCGCGAGCGCGGCGTGGTGGGTGGCGATCACGCCGTCGCCGCAGGCGAGCGCCGCGGCCCGCACCCGCGTCCACGGTGCATCGCTCGGCACGCCCCACCCGTAGACACCCTGGTGGATGGGATGCAGCAGACCTCGCTGCACCCGGTTCTGGATCGCCCCGCGCCCAAGGCCGAGCGCGAGCAACTGCCTGAGGGTGACGAGCAAGTCCTGTTGCGCCGCGAGGTCGCGGATGCGCCGATCCACATGCGACATCGCCAGGTCAACCATGGGCACGCCGCGAGGTGCCTTTCTGAGCACGGTATGGATGCCACATCGCCAGGTCGCGGCGAGGGCGTCGGCGAGCTGGCGATGTCGCATGTGGGTGGGCCATGGCTCGGAGGATCCCCTTCGGTCGCGCGTACGCCCGCAACCGGGGGTGGTTCGTCGCAGGATCCGCGCGTGCGCTGCGCAGACTGCGCAGGCGCTGCGCTATCGCCGCGGCGATCAGGCGTCGGCGGGGGCGGGCGCGGCCTCGTCGGCAGGCTTCAGCAGCCGGTGGCAGGCCATCAGCACCGCCAGCAGCCCGGCGACGACGAGCCACAGCCGCCAGTCGGTGACGCTCACCGTCTGCAGGCGGCTGCCGAGGTACGTGACGATGAGGCAGAACGGTGCGATGCCGATGATCGTCGTCCACGCGTAGCGCGCGCGCTCGACGCCCGTGATCCCGGCGGCGTAGCAGACGGCGTTGAACGGGATCAGCGGCACGAAGCGCGACGCGATCAGGCCCGTGGACCCGCCGCGCTCGACGAACTGCTCGGCCTTCGTCAGACGGCGCTCGCCGATCAGCCGGCGCGCGACCGGCCGGCCGACCTCGCGCGCCAGCTCGTAGGCCAGCAGTGCGGTCAGAAACCAGGCGAGCATCATGAGCGCCGAGCCGAGCCCGAAGCCGTAGACGTAGCCGGCGGCCGCGGTCGTCAGCTCGGCCGGGTACGGAATCACCGAGTGCGCGAGCACGAGGGCGAGCAGCACGAGCGCGCCGGCCGCCCCGAGCGCGTGGGTGCGCGAGCGCACGAGCCCCCCGTCGCCGTCGAACGCCGCCGTCGCGACGCCGCGCAGCGGGTCGACGAGCCAGAAGGCCAGCGCGAGGGCGACGAGCAACGAGAGCGTCGCGACGAGCAGCGGCCACGCGGAGCCCTTGGCTGTGATGGCGGTCATGACTGGAGACCGCAACGGTAGGTGGCGCGCGGGGCGGGCGCGCCGCTCTCAGGACACGCGCGCGCCGACGAGGCCGCGCTCGTGCAGCACCTCGGCGAGCTGCACGGTGTTCAGCGCCGCGCCCTTGAGCAGGTTGTCGCCGACGACGAAGAAGTTCAGCGTGTGGGGATCTCCGAGGTCGCGGCGGATGCGCCCGACGGCGACCTCGTCGCGGCCGGCGTAGGCAAGCGGTGTCGGGACGTCGTCGACGACGAGGTTCGGGAACGCGGCCAGGACGTCCAGCGCGCGATCGAGGTCCACCTCCTGGGCGAACGTCGCCCGCACCGCGACGCCGTGCCCGACCATGACCGGAACGCGCACGCATGTCGGCGACACCGCGAGGCCGGGGATCGCGAGGATCTTGCGCGATTCGTTGCGCAGCTTGAGCTCCTCGTCGGTGTAGCCCTCCTCACCGAGGCTGCCCAGCAGCGGCACCACGTTGAAGGCCAGCGTCGCGGCGTGCACCGCGTGCTCGACCTTCGCCGCGGCAGCCGCGCCGTCGTCGCACAGCAGCGGCACGTCGGCGGCCAGCGGGGCGATCTGCGACGCGAGCTCGTCGATGCCCTTCTGCCCGGCCCCGCCGGCGGCCTGGAAGCTCGTGGCGACCATCGCGCGCAGGTCGAAGGCGTCGTGCAGCGCCTTGAGCGGCAGCATCGCGACCATCGTCGTGCAGTTCGGGTTGGCGACGATCCCGTTGTGGGCGTCGAGGGCCTCCGGGTTGACCTCGGAGACGACGAGCGGAACGGCGTCGTCCATCCGGAACGCGCTCGAGTTGTCGACGACGACGGCACCGCCGTCGACGAAGCGCTGCGCCCACTCGCGCGAGCGCGTCGCGCCGGCGGAGAACAGCGCGACGTCGAAGCCCTGGACGTTCTCGTCGTTCAGCGCGGCGACGACGAGTCCGCCGTCGAGCTCGCGGCCGACGGAGCGCTCGGACGCGAACGGCACGATCTCGGACGCCGGGAAGTCCCGCTCGCGCAGGAGCCGCAGCATGACCGTGCCGACCGCGCCGGTGGCGCCGACGACCGCGACGCGAAGACCAGCGGGGCTCATGCGAACTCCCCGAACGGGCGCTCGGGCCGGATCGTGTCCGGCCCCGACAGCGCGAAGGCGGCGTGCAGCGCGCGCACGGCACCGGGCACGGCGTCACCGGCGATGACGCACGAGATCTTGATCGGCGAGGTCGCGATCATCTCGATGTTCACGCCCTCGTCGCCGAGCACGGTGAAGACCTTCGCGGCGACGCCGGGGTGTGACTTCATCCCCGCGCCGACGACGGACACCTTGCCCATCGCCTCGTCGCTGAACGCCGCCAGGCCGAGCTCGGCCTCCAGCGGCGCGAGCGCCGCGCGCGCCGCGACCAGCCGCGAGCGCGGGATCGTGAAGGAGATGTCCGCGCGCTCACCGGCGGACACCGGCTCGTTCTGGATGATCATGTCGATGTTGACCGCGCCGTCGGCGAGCGCCGTCGCGATGCGCCCGGCGATGCCGGGGCTGTGGGGCACGTCCTTGAGCGTCACCCGAGCCTCCTCGGTGGAGTGCGTGACGGCGGTGATCAACGGCTGTTCCACGGCCGCTGAACGGTAGCGAATCGGACCGCCTCCGCGGTCGCGCCGCGGAGCCCGGCAGGCGCCGCGGCTAGCGCCTCAGGCGCAGCGTGACCCGCGACTGCTCGCCGAGGACGACCGACAGCGCGGCGCGGTGCCGCGCCAGCGCCGCCAGCACCGTGCGCCCGGCGGCCTTCGCGCGCAGGCGCGCCCAGATCTGCGACGCGCTGATCTCGCCGCGCACGCTGACGCTCGTGCGCCGCCACCCGCGGTCGAATCGCTGGTGGGACGTCGTGGTCGCGCGCGCGAGGCACGCCAGCGCCGACTGGACGGCGGCCAGCCTGATGGCCTCCAGTGTGCGGTTGACGCCCGCGCATCCGGTGCGGGCGGCGCGCCGCTGCGTCACGCCGGCGGCCACGGCGCGATCGGCGAAGGCACCGATCGCCGACGCGTACATCGCCCGGCCGGGCGCCGACACGGTCCCGTGCACGAACGCAGTCGACGGGTCCGCCGGATCGCCCGGCTCGAGCACGACAAGCTCCGTCGTCGGCCGCGCGGCCTGGAAGCGCTCGGCATGCGTCAGTGGGACGTAGGGGTCGTCGCCCTCGTCGATGAGCAGGACGTCGGCGCGCATCGCCGGGGCGAGCGTCACCGGGTTCCACGGCGCGAGCTGCTGTGCCGTCGTGCCGAAGTACGTTGCCATGCGGCTCGCCACCAGCCGCACCTGGTCGTTGGCGCTGCTCGGCCCGTCGGCCTCGTAGAGCGCGAGGTCCGTCGGCGCGCCCAGCGCGATGACGCAGTCGATCGCGGGCGTCCGCGATGCCGCGACGAGCGCGAGGTGCGCCCCGGCAGACTCGCCGTAGACGCACAGCGGGCCGCGCGAGGTGCCCCGATCGAGCTCCTCGCCGACCGCGCTCAGCACACCGTCGATGCCGGCCGCGCCCTCGTCGTAGTCGATCGAGACGACCCGCCAGCCGCGCGCGTGGAACACGTCTCCGGGCGCGGAGAAGAGCGTCTGCTCGGCGGTCGCGTCGTGTCCCGCCCAGCCACCCCCGTGCACGAGGATGACCGTCCCGCGGACGACGCCGTCGTCGGGATCGCGGGTCAGGCGGGCGGCGACCGGCGCGATCACCGGGGGCGGCGGCGGCGGCGGAGTGAGAATCGTCAGCGCGGGGAGCGTCAGCGCCCGGGCCGGCGGCGCACCCGCGGCCAGCGGTGCCGTGACAGCGAGGAGTGCAACGGCCGCAGCGATGTGACGAACCCTCATGACATGATCACTATCGGCGACCGCGGCCAGATGTATGAGTCCCGCCGCGGCAGGGCTTCAAAACCGGCACTCCTACCGGCCCCGGTGGTCGCAATTACCGGGTGAACGGTTGACTTCGGGTGAACGGTTGGCCTCGCCGATCGATGCCCGATCGCCGGAGCGCGGCGGGCGACCTTCTAGGCTTCGGGCACCTTGCGCGCTCCCGACGGACAGCTCAACGACCCCGAGGCCGACGACCCGTCGGCCGCCCGCGGCGCGGTCTGGAGCCAGCGTCTCGCCGAGGAGGTCGTCGAGCGGATCGCCGCGGCCGACGCCGGGCGACCGATCGTGTGCGCCTCCGGCATCTCGCCCTCCGGCCCGATTCACCTCGGAAACCTGCGCGAGGTGTTCACGACCCACCTCGTGGCCGAGGCGCTGCGCGACGCCGGACACGACGTCGTTCACCTGCACTCCTGGGATGACTACGACCGCCTGCGCAAGGTCCCGAAGGACATCGATCCCAAGCTCGGCTTCGAGCGTCACATCGGCCATCCGCTCGCGCTGATCCCCGACCCGTGCGATCCCGACGGCGGCTCCTACGCCGAGCACTGGATGGGTGAGTTCACCCGTGCGCTGTCGGAGCTCGGCATCGAGCTGCACGAGGTGCGCCAGTCCGAGCGCTACCCGGCGGGAACCTACAACGCGCAGATCCGCCGCGCGATGGACGCCCGCGGGCCGATCTTCGACACGCTCGCCGAGCAGCAGACGGCCGGCCGCCACGAGACGCCGCTCGAGCAGCGCCGCCGCGAGTACTTCCCGTTCAAGCCGTTCTGCGAGACCTGCGGCCGCGACGACACGACGGTCAGCGCGTACGACCCCGCGGCCGAGATCGCGACATACCGCTGCCGCCACGGCCACGACGGCACGATGAGCCTCGCCGACGGCGAGACGATCAGCGGCAAGCTCGTCTGGAAGGTCGACTGGCCGATGCGCTGGGCCTACGAGGGCGTCCGCTTCGAGCCCGCCGGCGAGGACCACCACGCGCCGAGCGGCAGCTTCACCGTCGGCCGCACGCTCGTGCACGACGTCTTCGGCGCCGATGCACCACATTCCGCCGTTTATTCGTTCGTCACGCTTGCGGGAGTGGGCGGGAAGATGTCAGGATCGTCCGGTGCCGCTGCGGTCCCGTCGGCGGCACTCCGTCTGCTCGAGCCCGCGATCGTGCGCTGGCTGTACATCCGCCGCCTGCCGTCGCAGTCGTTCGCGATCGACCTGTCGCCGCGCGCCGTGCAGAAGCTCTACGACGAGTGGGATCGCTTCGTCGACGCGGCCCGGCAGCCGGACGCGGGCGCCGCGGAGGCGACGATGTACCGCCTCGCGACGCGCTCCTCGTCGGGGACCGTGGCCAGCACGAAGCGGCGCGTCTCGTTTCGGCTGCTGGCGGCCGCCGCCGACCTCACGCAGGGCAACCGCGAGCAGATCGGCCGCATCGTCGCGCAGCACCTCGACGAGCCGGTCGACTCGATCGACGCCCTACTCGACGAGCTCGAGCCGCGGCTGCAGTGCGCGCTGAACCACGTCGAGCTCCTGCCGGGCGAGCAGCGCACGACCGTCCGCGAGCGCTTCGACACGGCGACCTGGGAGGGCCTCGACGAGGCGACCGCCGCCAACGTCGCGGCACTCGTCTCCGAACTCGGTGGGGCGTGGACCTTCGACGGCCTGACCGCGCTCGTCTACGCGATCCCCAAGCTCCAGCTCGGCCTGCCCCGCGACGCACCCCCGAGCCCGGGTCTCAAGGTCGCGCAGCGGACGTTCTTCAAGGCGCTCTACCAGCTGCTGTGCGCGAGCGACACGGGTCCGAGGCTGCCGACGCTCATGCTCTCGATCGGCCCCGAGCGCACGCTCGAGCTGCTCGGCGGCGCCGCCGGCTCACAGGACTGAGAGCGCCGCCGCGAGCGTCGCGCTGGGGCGCATGACCGCCTCGACGCGGGTCGGGTCGGGTCGGAAGTAGCCGCCGAGGTCGACGGGCTCGCCCTGCACCGCCGCCAGCTCGGCGACGATCGCGTCCTCGTCGCCCGCGAGGCGCTGCGCGACCGCGCCGAAGCGCCGCGCCAGCTCGGCGTCCTCGGTCTGGCCCGCGAGCTCCTGCGCCCAGTACAGCGCGAGATAGAAGTGCCCGCCGCGGTTGTCGAGCTCGCCGCCGCGGCGCGACGGCGAGCGGCCGTTCTCGAGCACGGCGCCGGTCGCGCGGTCGAGTGTCTGCGCGAGGATCTTCGCCCGCGCATTGTGCGTCTTCTCGGCGAGCATCTCCAGCGACACCGCGAGCGCGAGGAACTCCCCGAGCGAGTCCCAGCGCAGGTGGTTCTCGCGCAGCAGCTGCTGGACGTGCTTGGGCGCCGAGCCGCCGGCACCGGTCTCGAACAGGCCGCCGCCGTCCATCAGCGGGACGATCGAGAGCATCTTCGCGCTCGTGCCGAGCTCGAGGATCGGGAACAGGTCGGTGAGGTAGTCGCGCAGGACGTTGCCGGTCACCGAGATCGTGTCCTCGCCGGCGCGGGCGCGCTGCAGCGTGAAGCGCGTCGCCTCCGCGACCGCCATGACCTCGATGCGCAGGCCGTCGGTGTCGAGCGCCTCCAGCGCCGGGCGCACCTTCTTCAGCAGCTCGGCGTCGTGGGCGCGCGTCTCGTCGAGCCAGAAGACGGCGGGCGCCCCGGTGGCGCGGGCGCGAGCGACCGCGAGCGCGACCCAGTCGCGGATCGGGGCGTCCTTGGTCTGGCACATGCGCCAGATGTCGCCGGCGTCGACCTCGTGCTCGAGCAGCGTCGCGCCGGCGTCGTCGACGACCCGCACCGTACCCGCCGAGGCGATCTCGAACGTCTTGTCGTGCGAGCCGTACTCCTCGGCCTTCTGCGCCATCAGCCCGACGTTCGGCGTCGTGCCCATCGTCGCCGGGTCGAACGCGCCGTGCTCGCGGCAGTGATCGACGGTCTCGGCATACAGCGGCGCGTACGAGGAGTCGGGGATGACGAACTTGCAGTCCTGCTGCTCGCCGGCGGCGTTCCACATCTGCCCCGAGGAGCGGATCGCGGCCGGCATCGACGCGTCGACGATGACGTCCGACGGCGCGTGCAGGTTCGTGATGCCCTTGTCGGAGTCGACCATCGCGATCGACGGCCCGGCGGCGAGCGCGGCGGCGAGCGCGTCGCGTGCCTCCGGGTGGGCGGCGAGGAGGCTGCTCAGGCCGTCGTTGGGGTTCGCGTCGAGGCCCTCGTAGACGTCGCCGACGACGGCGCGGACGGCGTGGCCGAAGATGATCGGGTCGGACACCTTCATCATCGTCGCCTTCAGGTGGACCGAGAACAGGACGCCCTGTGCCTTGGCCTCGGCGACCTGCTCGGCGAGGAACGCGTCGAGCGCGGAGCGGCGCATGACGGCCGCGTCGAGCACCTCGCCGGCGAGCACCGGCGTGCGCTGCTTGAGCACCGTGATCGCCCCGTCGCCGGCCACGTGCTCGATCCGCACGGCGCCCGCACCGGCGACCGTGACGGACGTCTCGGTGGCGCGGAAGTCGCCGCCGGACATCGTCGCGACGTGCGACGCGCAGTCCGGCGACCACGCGCCCATCGCATGCGGGTGCTTGCGCGCGAACGCCTTCACCGATGCGGGCGCGCGGCGGTCGGAGTTGCCCTCGCGCAGGACCGGGTTGACCGCCGAGCCCTTGACCGCGTCGTACTTCACGCGCGCCGGGTCGGCCGGGTCGGCGGGGTAGTCGGGGATCGCGAAGCCCTGCGACTGCAACTCCGCGATCGCCGCCTTCAGCTGCGGCAGCGACGCGCTGATGTTCGGCAGCTTGATGATGTTCGCCGCGGGCGTCCTGGCCAGCTCGCCGAGCTCGGCGAGCGCGTCGGCGACCCGCTGCTCGGGCTCCAGCAGCTCGGGGAACTGGGCGAGGATCCGCCCCGCGAGCGAGATGTCGCGCAGCTCGACGTCGACGTCCGCCGCGGCCGCGAACGCCGTGACGATCGGCAGCAGGGAGTACGTCGCGAGCGCGGGCGCCTCGTCGGTATGGGTGTAGATGATCTTCACGAGAGGAACGTCGCGTGCAGCGAGCGCACGGCGTCCGGCACGCTGTCGAGCGCGATGACGCAGGAGATCTTGATCGGCGAGGTCGAGATCATCTGGATGTTGATCTGCGCGTCGCCGAGCGTCGTGAAGATCTTCGCCGCGACGCCGGGCTGCGTCTTCATGCCCTCGCCGATGATCGAGACCTTGCCGACCGACTCGTCGGTCGTGATCGCGATGCCGAGCTCCCGCGCGAGCGGGTCGAGCGCGTCGAGCGCGATCCGCAGGTCGGCGCGCGGGACCGTGAACGACATGTCCGCGCTCGCGCCGGGGACGACGGGCTCGTTCTGGATGATCATGTCGATGTTGACGTTCGCGTCGGCGAGCACCGTCGCGATGCGGCCCGCCATGCCCGGCGCGTCGGGGACGTGCCCGAGCGTGACGCGGGCCTCGTCCGTGGAGTGCGTGACCGCCGTGATCGCCGGGCGCGGCGCCGCCTCGCCCTCGCCATCGCCCACGACCGTCCCGAGCGCGTCGCTGAACGCCGAGCGGCAGTGGATGCGCACGCCGTGGGTGCGGGCGTACTCGACCGAGCGCAGCTGCAACACGCCCGCGCCGGAGGCCGACATCTCGAGCATCTCCTCGAACGACACGACCGGCAGCTTGCGGGCCTCCGGCACGACGCGCGGGTCGGCGCTGAAGACCCCGGCGACGTCGGTGTAGATCTCGCAGACGTCGGCGCCGATCGCCGCGGCGAGGGCGACCGCGGTCGTGTCCGAGCCGCCGCGCCCGAGCGTCGTGACGTCCTTGTCGGTCGACACGCCCTGGAAGCCCGCGACGAGCACGATCGCGTCCTCGTCGAGGGCCGTACGGATCCGATCGGCTCGCACGTCTAGGATCCGCGCCTTCGTGTGCGACGTGTCTGTAACGATCCCGGCCTGTGACCCCGTCAGCGAAATCGCACGGTGGCCGAGATCGTTGATCGCCATCGCGCACAACGCGCACGACTGGCGCTCGCCCGTCGACAGCAGCATGTCCATCTCGCGCGGGTCGGGCTGCGGCGAGATCTCGAAGGCGTCGGCGATCAGCGCGTCCGTCGTCTTGCCGCGCGCGCTCAGCACGGCGACGACGCGGTTGCCCTCCTCGCGCTTCGCGACGATCCGCTCCGCCGCGCGCTTGATGCGCTCGGCGTCCGCGACGGACGTACCGCCGAACTTCATGACGACTGTGCCTGCCATAACGGGCTGGGAGGGTAGCGCGTGCAACTGACTGTCCAGGCGAAGCGGCTCGCGATCGCCGGAGCGGTGCTCGTCGTGCTGCTCGGGGCCGGGGTCTACCTGCTGTTCCTGCGCGGCGGCGACGACACCCCCGTCGTCGAGGCCGGCTCGCGGTTCGGCAACGACAGCGGGCGCGGCACGGGAGGCACGCTGATGGACACGCTCGCGCCGATCCTCGGGGCCAGCGCCGGGGGCGCGCGCGGCGGCTCGGACCCCGCTCCACCGACGGCCGGGGAGCTCGGGCGCGCGCCCCAGGACGCCGTCGCGGGCCTGTTCATGGTCGGCTTCGCCGGCAGGGACTCGAGCTCCTCGTTCTTCGATCGGCTCAAGGCGCGGCCCTACGGCGGCGTGCTGCTGTCGAGCGCCAACTACAAGGAGCCGCAGCAGCTGTCGGCGCTGACGCTCGCGCTGCAGAAGGCGGCGAGCAACGCGGGCCAGCCGGCGCCGATCATCGCCGCGCAGCAGGAGGGCGGCTCGTTCAACGCGTTCGCCAACCTCGCCCCGTCGGCACAGGTCGACGTCGGCAACCAGGCCAAGGGCACGCGCGACAGCGCGCTCGGGGCCGGCCGCCAGCTGCGGGCGCTCGGCGTCGGGATGAACTTCGCGCCGAACGCGGACATCGCGGTCGCCGGCGGTCCCGGGCAGGGCCGCGCGTTCTCCGACCGCGCCGCGAAGGTCACGAGCGCGGTTCGCGCATCGGTCTCGGCCTATCGCCAGGCGAAGGTGGTCGCGGCCGTCGGCCCGTTCCCGGGCGACGGCGGGGCGTCCCAGGACCCCTCCGAGGGTCCCGCGCCCGTGGGCTTGAGCATCGACGAGCTGCGCCGGTCGGACATGACGCCGTTCATCGCGGTGGCCACCGGAGACCGGGCCGTTCCCGCGATCCAGATGTCCAACGCGATCTACGCGGCCTGGGACGGCGTCACGCCCGCCACGCTGCTGCCCGACGCGATCGACGAGCTGCGCGACAAGATCGGCTTCCAGGGCGCGATCGTGTCCGCCGACCTCGTCGCGACGACGGCGACGACCGGCGGCACGGTCGGCAAGGCCGCGGTCGACGCGATGAAGGCCGGCGTCGACCTGCTCGTCGTGCCCGGCGGCCGCGCGCAGCAGGACGAGGCCTACCGCGCCGTCGTGGCGGCCGTGCGCAGCCGCGCGATCCCGGCTCAGCGCGTCGTCGACGCGCTGCGCCACATCGCGGCGCTGCGGACGCTGACGAAGGACTCGCGCAACCCGCTCCAGGTCGGCGGATGACCGCCGGCGCCGCACGGGGCGTGCGGCGGCTCGCGCTCCCACTGCTGCTCGGGCTGGGCTTGGCCGCTACGGCGTCCAGCGCCGTCAAGCCGGTGGTGCTGCCAACCCCGAGGGTGACCACGCTCGGAGTCACGCGAGACGTGAGGGTCCACTCCTTCTGCTGGAGCACGTACGGAGGCAAGCGGCGCAAGTGCGGCAAGGGCGCCGCCGGCGGTCGTCCCAGCCAGTCGATCCCCTGGCAGGAGGGCGCGCTCGTCCGGATCGACCTGCGCCGGCCTGCCTACGCGCTCACATTGCAGATGCTGCGGTCGATCCCCTGCACGCCGCGCTCGAAGCTGCGGCGCTGCAAGAGCAACCCGGACGCCGCGCAGGGCCGTGAGCAGGTCAAGCTCGAGAAGCAGCGCGTCGGCACCAGCGGCCGGCGCTGGGAGTTCCGGGTGCCCGCCCGCAGCATGCGCTTCACCGAGCTGTGGATCGACGCCTGGTTCGCGGGCCGCGGGAGCATCTTCGCGCGGCTCGGCCTCCGCGGGCGCTGACGGCGAGGCGTGCGCCGGCTGATCCTGATCCTGCTGGCAGCGGTCGTCTTGCTCGCGGCAGCCTCCGGACCCGCCGACGAGAGCGGGGCCGCGACGTCGCCGTCGGGACCGCCGAAGCCGAAGGTGACGACCCTCGGCGTCACCCGCTTCGCGACCGTGTTCACGTCGTGCTGGCGCTACGGGAGCCGGCGCGCGTGCGTCGCGAGCGGCTCTGTCGGCCATCCGTCGTCGAGGATCCGCTGGAGGCCGGGCGCGAAGGTCACGATCGACCTGCGCCGGGCGGCGAGCGACGTCAACATCTCCGCCGAGCACGTCGACGGGAGCGGCGTGGTCGCGGCCGACAGCGTCCGGCTCGCGCTGCACCCCATCGGCTCGGGCGGGCGCCGCTGGCTCGTGCGCCTGCCGGCGCGGGCGACACGCTGCACCGACCTCATCATCTACGCGCGGCTCGGCAGCCGCGGCGAGATCATCGCGGACCTCGGCCTGCGGCGGCGCTGAGCCCGCGGGCCGCGCCGGGCGCTACAGCCGGCGACGCCCGAGGAACGCCTTGCCGAGCGTGACCTCGTCGGCGTACTCGAGGTCGCCGCCGACCGGCAGCCCGCTCGCGAGGCGCGTGACGACGACCTCCGGCGCGCGGATGCGCAGGACGTCGGCGATGTGCAGCGCGGTCGCCTCGCCGGTCGTCGTCGGGTTCGTGGCGAGCACGACCTCGGAGATCGGCTGGGCGGGGTCGGCGACGCGGCGGTAGAGCTCGGCGATCTTGAGGTCGTCGGGGTCGACGCCGTCGATCGGCGACAGCGCGCCGCCGAGCACGTGATAGCGCCCGCGATACTCGTGGGTGCGCTCGACGGGGATCACGTCACCGGCCTCCTCGACGACGCAGATCAGCGTCGCGTCGCGGCGCGGGTCCTCGCAGATCCGGCAGCGCGGCGCGTCGGCGAGGTTGAAGCAGACCTCGCACAGGCCGATCTTCTCCTTGACCTCGCGGATCGACTCGGCGAGCGAGGTCGCGTCCTCCGTCGAGGCGCGCAGGATGTGAAACGCGAGCCGTTGCGCGGTCCGCGCACCGATCCCCGGGAGCTTGCCGAGCTCGGTGATCAGGCGCTGGATCGGAGGGGCGTACAAGCGGGGTGCCTAGAACCCCAGGCCGGGGGGCAACCCCATGCCGCCGAGGTCCAGGCCGCCGGTCAGGCCGCCCATCTTCGTCGCGGCCATCTCCTGCGCCTGGCGCAGGGCCTCGTTGACGGCGGCCATGACCATGTCCTGCAGCAGCTCCGGATCCTCGGGATCGATCGCGTCGGGGTCGATCGTGATGTCCTTGAGGACGAGGTCTCCGGTGACCGTCACCGTGACCATGCCGCCGCCGGCGGAGGACGTCACGGTCTCCTTGGCGAGTGCCTCCTGCGCGGCCATCATGTCCTTCTGCATCTTCTGAACCTGCTTCATCATCTGGTTCATGTTCGGCTGGGGCATTAGTGGTTCCTCTCGGGAGTCGTGTTGCCCTTGGGCGGTTGCTGGCACCGTCTGGCAAGGATGCAGCGAGCGAGTGGGCCTCCAGGCCCATGACCGAGCGAGGACGCCGCCAGACGGTGATCGGCGACCGATCCAAGGGTGACAGGACTTCCGGGAGGGGCCACTAGCTGATCTCACCGTCGCTGGGGGGATCGGGCTCGGGATGGATCTCCTCGGCATCGAACTCTGCCACGAAGCGCCGGACCCACTCGTCCTCCGTCGGCGGCGCGAGCACGGCCTCGTCCGCGCCGGCGGCGGACGCCGGCTCGTCCAGCACGTAGACGATCTGGGCCTTCGCCCCGGTGATCGTGCGGACCGCGGCCACGACGCACTGGCGGTACGCGTCGTCGCGGACCTTGCGCAGCAGGAAGTCGGCGTCGTCGGCCGGCGGGAAGGCCACGGTGACCTCGCTGCCGTCGACGGCGCTGGGCATCGAGCTCGCCAGCATCGCGGCACAGAGGCCGTTCTCGGACCTGACCGCGTCGATCACCGCCGGCCACACCGCGCGCAGCGCGTCGAGCGACAGCGCCACGCCGGCGCCTGCGGCGGGGGCGACGACCGCGGCCTGGCCGTTGGGGTTCGCCGCCCCGGCGGATGGCGCGGAGGATGCGAGCGGCTCGCCGGGCGGGGACGGGGGCTCGGTGCGCACGGGCACGGCCGGGGACTCGGCGCGCACGGGCACGGCCGGGGACTCGGCGCGCACGGGCACGGCCGGGGACTCGGCGCGCACGGGCACGGCCGGGGACGCGGTGAGCACGGGCGGCGACGACGCCGTCGGCCGAGCGGAGAGCGACGGCGAAGCCCCCGGTGCCGGGGTCCCCGCGGGCAGCCCGCCCGCGGCGAGCGCCGCCTCCAGGCGCTCGATGCGCTGCGCCATCGCCTGCGCCGAGGGGTCGACGACCGGCGACGCGGCCTTCACGAGCGCGAGCTCGAGCTGCGTGCGGGCATCGGAGCCGTTCTTCGTCGCCGCCATCGCCGCGGCCAGCAGGTCGAGCAGCCGCGCGACGGCGCTCGTTCCGACGCGTCCCGCCTGCTCGGCCAGGCGCGCGTTCTGCTCCGGCGTGATCGCGAGCTCCGCCGGGACCTCGCCCAGCGCCTGGACGATCATGAGGTCGCGGGTGTGGGCCTCGAGGTCGCGCACGAAGCCGAGCGCGTCGCGGCCGGTCTGCGTCAGTCGCGCGGCGGCGAGCAGGGCGGCGCGCGGGTCGGCGGCGGCGATCGCGTCGAGCGCGTCGAACAGCAGGTCGGCATCGGCCACGCCGAGCACCGCGAGCACGTCCTCGGTGGCGATCTGCGAGCCGGCGTACGTGACGAGCTGCTCGAGCGTGCCGAGCGCGTCGCGAAACGAGCCCGTCGCGTGGCGGGCGAGCAGCGCGACGGCGTCCGGCGGGATCTCGATCGACTCGATCGAGGCGACGCGCCGCACGACCGACGCGAGCTGCTCGACCGTCGGGCGCGCGAAGTCGAAGCGGTGGCAGCGGTCGACGACCGTCGGCAGGACCTTCGCCGCCTCCGTCGTGGCGAGCACGAAGACCGTGTTCGGCGGCGGCTCCTCGAGCGTCTTGAGGAACGCGTTCCAGGCCTGCGGCGAGAGCATGTGCGCCTCGTCGAGGATGTAGACCTTGTGGCGCCCGGAGACCGGCGCGTAGACGACGCTCTCGCGCAGGTCGCGGATGTCGTCGACGGAGTTGTTGGACGCCGCGTCCATCTCGATGACGTCGAGCGACGTCGCGCTGGCGATCGAGACGCACGAGTCGCAGACGCCGCACGGCTCGATCGTCGGTCCCGACCGCTCCGCGGTGCCCGCGCAGTTCAGGCAGGCCGCGAGGATCTTCGCCATCGACGTCTTGCCGGTGCCGCGCGAGCCGACGAACAGGTACGCGTGGTGGACCTTGCCGCCCGTGACGGCGTTGCGCAGCGTCCGCACGACGTGCTCCTGGCCGACGACATCGGCGAACGACCGCGGGCGGTGGCGGCGGTAGAGCGATGGGGCCTGGGACACGCGTCGAGGATAGCTTCGCGGGCCGTCGGGTCGACGCTCCGCCGCGAACGGCTACCGTCCCGCCTCGATGGCTCGGATCCGCTTCGCGGCAGGGGTGCTCGCCGGTGCCGCGCTGCTGCGGATGGTGACCTCCGACGGGCTCGTCAACTACGACACGCTCTACACGCTCGTCTGGGGCCGCGAGCTCGCGCACGGGGTCCTGCCCGACCTCGAGGTCGCGATCGCTCCGACGCCCCACCCGCTCGCCACGCTCGGCGCGATCGTGCTCTCGCCGCTGAGCTCGCTGCGGATCGACGGGCTGCACGGCGATCTCGCCGCGAGCGTCGCGGTCGCGGTGGCATACGTGTCGCTGGCGCTGCTCGGCTGGGTCGTCTTCGCCCTGGGCCGCGCGTGGTTCAACACGGCGGCCGGGGTGCTCGCGGCGGCGATCGTGCTGACGCGCGTGCCGGTGCTCGACTTCGGCGCGCGGGCGTACGTCGACATCCCCTACCTCGTGCTCGTGCTCGGCGCCCTGCTCGTCGAGACGCGGCGCCCGCGGGCCGGCCCGCCGGTGCTGGCCCTGCTCGCGCTCGCCGGCCTGCTGCGACCCGAGGCGTGGCTGTTCAGCGCGGCCTACCTGGCGTGGTTGCTGGCCCCCGGGCTGCGCGCGATGCGCCGCGGCGGCAGCGGGCTCGGGCGCGGGGCCGCGTGGCTCGACGCCGCGCCGCTCGTCGCGCTCGCGGCCGCCGGGCCGGCGCTGTGGTGCCTGCACGACCTTCTGCTCACCGGCAACGCGCTGCACTCGCTGACCGGCACGCGCGACAACGCCGCCCAGCTCGGCCGCATCACCGGGCTGCAGAACGTCCCCGCGACGCTGCCGCGCCGGATCGGGGAGATCCTGCGCGAGCCCGTGCTGCTGGCGGCCGCCGGCGGCGGCGCCTGCGCGCTCGTGTGGCATCGCGACCGGCGCACGCGCCTGGGCGCCGCGGCCGGCGTGATCGCGGTCGCCGCGTTCTGCATCCTGGCGGCGGCGGGCCTGCCGATCATCACCCGCTACGTCCTGCTGACCGGCACGCTGCTGGCGATCTTCGCGGGCGCCGGCGCCTTCGGCTGGCTCGACCTGCCGCGCGGCGCGGCGCGCACGTGGTGGGCGCGCTTCGCAGCGCTCGCGCTCGTCGTGCTGGCGCTCTACGTGCCCAACCAGGTCCAGCGCATCGAGAGCCTCGGGCGCGCGCTGAGTCGCCAGGAGGCGATCCAGGGCGACCTCGCGCACGTCGTGCGCGGCGGGCTCGCGTGCCGCCCCGTCGTCGTCCCCAACCGCCGCCCGATCCCGCTGCTCGCGCTGTGGCTCGAGCTCGAGCCGGGCGACATCGTCGACGCGCAGAGCGCCGGCGTGCCGTCGCGCGGGACCTATCTCGTTCCGCGCACCGCGAAGGTCGCGAGCGACTACATCCTCGACAAGCGCGACCTCGATCGCTCGGTGGCGCCGCCGCCCGCCGGCTTCCGTACCGTTCGCCGTGACGCATCGTGGACGGCGGCAGCGAGCTGCTGACGCGCCGCTCGAGCTTTCCCTCACCGAACGACCGACACGCCTCTCACGCGCCTTCACCCGCCTCTCATCCTCGCCGCGCTGGCGGCGACGCTGACCGCCGTGCCCGTGGCCGCCGCCGCGCAGGCGCCCGCGCAACCGTCGCCGCGGATCGTCAACGGCACGCTCGCGACGCGCGACTGGCCGGCGCAGGGGTACCTGAACGCCAACGGCTCGCTGTGCGGCGGAACGCTCGTCAGCGGCCGCTGGTTCTTGACCGCGGGCCACTGCCGGACGTCGACGAACCCGGCTCAGTACACGATCACGCTGGGCAGGGCCGACATCGACCAGGCGACCGCCGCCGACCGGTACGCGGTCGACATCGTCCAGCGCAACGACGCCTACGCGGGCAGCCCGCCGCGCAACGACACGATGCTGCTGCACATCTCCAACCCGGTGGCGCCGCCGCAGACGCCCCTGCCGATCGTCACGACCGCCGACAATGGGCTGTGGGCCGCGGGCACGGCCGCGACGGTCATCGGGTGGGGCAAGGACGGCGCCGGCAACCTGCAGAAGCAGCTGCGCGAGACCCAGGTGCCGATCATCGACGACCCGACCTGCGCGACGATCTGGTCGACCAGCTTCGACCCGGCGACGATGGTCTGCGCGGGCGGCGGCGTCAGCGACACGTGCGGCGGCGATTCCGGCGGTCCGCTGATGGTGCCCGGCCAGGGCGGGTTCGTCCTCGCCGGGGTCACGTCGTGGGGCTCGACGACGTGCGCGACGAAGGACACCCCCGGCGTCTATGCCCGCCTCGGCGCTCCGGCGCTCAACCAGTGGTTGCGGGCACGGATTCCGACGGCAGGGGTCGCGGTCTCGCCGCCGGCGCCCACGAGCGCCTCGATCGTGACGCTGACCGCGACCGGAGCGAGCCCGGCCGCCGGACCGCCCACCGGCGTCCCGGTCGGCTTCAGCTGGGACCTCAACGGCGACGGCGTCTTCGGCGACGCGGCAGGCTTCACGACGACGTTCGGGCCCGCGGCGGCCGGCAGCCACCCCGTCAGCGTGCAGGAGACCTATGCCGACGGTGACCGCGCGCTCGGGCGCGCGGTCGTGACGGTCGGGCAGGCGCCGCCACCACCCCCGCTCCCGCTCCCGCCACCGCCACCTCCACCGCCGCCGCCCGCCGTCACCGCCAAGCCCGTCGCCCGGCTCGTCAACGTGCCCAAGACCGTGCGGATCGCTGGCCTGCTCGACCGCCGCCTGGGCATCCACGTGCGCTGCTACGCGGCGTGCGGGCTCAACGCGACGCTGCGCCTCGACGGCCCGACCGCCCGCAAGCTCGGGCTGACGCGGCTGAGCCGAAGCGTCCAGGTCGGCCGCGGCAGGGCCCGCTTCACGAGGGCGCGGACCGCGACGCTGACGATCGTCATACCCAGCAAGGCGCTGGCGAAGATCCGCAAGGCCCGCCGCGGGATCCTCGCGCTGCACGTGACGGCGACCACGGGCCGTCGCCACAGCCGGCTCGACACGTCGATCTCGCTGCGGCGCTGACCGGCGGCGCCTCACGGTCTGCCACGAGATGACCGATAGGCATCCCATGGCGCCGCGTCGCTACCTCCTGCTCGCGGTCCTCGGTGCGTCGCTGGCCGCGCCGGTACCGGGAGCCGTGGCGTCGGAACGGATCGTCGGCGGCACGCTCCCGACGCGGGCGTGGCCGGCGCAGGCCTATGTGTCGAGCGGGGCCGGCGCCTGCGGGGGCACCCTCGTAAGCGGCCGCTGGGTGCTGACCGCGGGCCACTGCGTGACGAACGGCGCCATCGTCGCCGCGAGCACGTTCAACCTGACGCTTGGCGTGGCCAACCGCAACCAGCAGACCTCCGCCAACCACTTCCTCGTGGACATCGTGCGACGCCATCCGAACTTCACCGAGGATGGGGACACCGGCGACCCCGACGACGACATCGCGCTGCTGCACCTGACGACGGCGACCGCCCCGCCGATCGAGCCGCTGCGCATGATCGAGCCGAGCGAGACCTCCCTGTGGTCCGCGGGCACGAACGCCGTCGTCGTCGGCTGGGGCACGACGTGCGCGAGCGGCTGCTCGACCACGACGCAACTGCGTCAGGCGACCGTGCCGATCGTCGCCGACGCGACGTGCGGCTCGGCCGCGCGTTACGGCGGCGAGTTCCATGCCGCGACGATGGTGTGCGCCGGGAGCGGCCCGACGGACACGTGCCAGGGCGACTCCGGCGGCCCACTGATGGTGCCCGGCCACGGCGACTACGTGCTCGTGGGCGTGACGTCGTGGGGCATCGGCTGCGCGAGCCCGACCTATCCCGGGGTCTACGCGCGGCTCGGGTCGCCCGTCCTCAACGACTGGGTCCGCGCGCAGATCCCGACGGCCGCGGTCGCCGTGGCGCCCGCGAGCCCGCAGGCCGGCGGCACGCTCTCGCTGACGGCGTCCGGCACGACGCCGAGCGGGCTCGCTGCGGCGCCGACGGGCGTGGCGGCCTACGGCTGGGACCTCGACGGCGACGGTGTCTTCACGGACGCGACGGGCGCGACCGCGAGCCTCGCCACGCCGATCGCGGGCAACTACCCGGTCGCGGTCCAGGCCACCTATCTCGACGGAGACCGCGCGGTCGCGCGCGAGGTCGTCGGCGTCGGCGTGGCGACCCCGCCCGCACCGCCTCCGGTGCCGCCTCCGCCACCGCCACCCGCCGTCGTGCCGCCTCCGCCCCCTCCGCCGCCGCCTCCGCTACCGCCACCGCCGTCGTCGGTGACGACGACACCGCTCGGGCGCCTGCTCGACGTCCCCCGGCGACTGCGCGTCGGCAGCCTGCTGGACCGCAAGACCAGCGTGCGCGTGCGCTGCTACGCGGCCTGCACGATCAAGGCGACGCTGCGCCTGACCGGGCCCACGACGCGGGCGAGGACGCCCTTCCAGATCGGCTCCGGCAGCGCGCGCTTCACGAAGGCAAGCACGAGACGGGTCACGATCAGGCTGACGCCGGCCGCACTGCGGAGGGTTCGCAAGGCCGGCAGCGGCAGCCTCGCGCTGCGCGTCGTCGTGAGCTCCAAGGGCCGCAGCCAGGTGCTGACGAAGGCCCTGGCCCTGCAGCGTTAGCGGGCCGCGAGCGCTCGACCCGCGCCCGGCCGCCTGGGCCGGACGCGGTGAAGAAGTGGACCGTGCACCCTCAATCGAGACGCTGCCCCCGGACGCTGACACCAGCGATGGCTCCGGCTCGGGTGCTCCCGCTGCGCATATCGGTGACCGCTTAAGGCTGCTTCCTTCCGGACCTGACCTGATTCACGGGCCGACACCGCACGGGACCCGGGCCATCAACACCACCACGTGTGGGCTGACCCCGAAGACCGCGCCCCTCGAGAGGGGATTCGGCCTCGCTATAGCGGATTACGAGCGACAGGGAACCGCTGACTCCCCGCCTAGCACGGTCCACGGGCGAGTCTAGCCGTACCGAACGCGTCATGTTCTGGCTGGGTCGCGCAGCGACTCGCCGCCGGATGCAGGCGAAGCACAACAGTGTCGGAGTCAGCCACCCTTCTGTCGTGCTGAGTAGGGTTGGTACGGCGTGGACCGCAAGATCATCTACTGGAGCCTCGGGCTCTTCTTTGGCTGCTCGATCCTCTTCCGCGCGATCGACGACCTGGCGTCCGGTGCCGGCAAGGGCGTCTCGCTCGGGATCCAGGGTGCGGCGCTCGTCGTGATCCTCGTCGCCGTCACGCTGATCTCGCGCCGCAAGTCCTGAGCGCGATCGGGGCTTGACACGAGCAGTGAGTGAGTGCATACTCACCCTCGCTCATGACTCCCGCCACGACTCCGACGCGCACCCTCTCGACCGCCGACGAGCGCCGCGAGGAGATCCTCGTCGCCGCCGAGCGCGTGTTCGCGGCGCGGGGCCTGCACGGCACGCCGACGACCGAGGTCGCGAAGGCCGCGGGCATCTCGCAGGCCTACCTGTTCCGCCTCTTCCCGACGAAGTCCGAGCTCTTCTCGGCGCTGACGCAACGCTGCAACGAGCGCATCTACGAGACGTTCGTCGCGGCCGCGCGCGACGCGAATGCCGCCGGCGAGGACGTGATGTCCGCGATGGGCGCGGCCTACATCGGGCTGCTCGCCGACCGCAACCTGCTGCTCGTCCAGCTGCACTCGCACGCCGCCTGCGACGACCCGGCGATCCGCGAGCAGATGCGCGGGTGCTTCGCCCGCCTCGTCGAGCTCGTCGAGCACGAGACCGGCGCGGACGCCGAGCAGGTCCGGATCTTCTTCGCGCACGGGATGCTCCTCAACGTGCTCGCCGCGATGGGCGCATCGGACGTCGACGCGCACTGGGCGAAGGTGCTGCTCGGCCCGAGGACCATCGACTGCGGCTGACGTCTCGCTCTTTTTTTGCCCACGACGTGAGTGACTGATCACACCATGAGAAAGGACAGGGCCATGCCCGGCAGTACGCGCTCATCCACCACGCCCAGGACCGGCTGGACCCTCGCGATCGTCTCGATCGCCCTCTTCATGACCGCGCTCGACAACCTCGTCGTCGGTGTCGCGCTGCCTTCGATCCGCGTCGACCTCGGTGGATCGATCGAGTCGCTCGAGTGGACGGTCAACGCCTACACGCTCGCGTTCGCGGTGCTGCTCATCACCGGTGCGGCGCTCGGCGATCGCTTCGGGCGCAAGCGGATGTTCGTCATCGGCCTGTCGATCTTCACCGGCGCGAGCGCGCTGGCGGCGCTGTCGCCGAGCATCGAGGCGCTGATCGCCGCCCGCGCCGTGCAGGGACTCGGCGCCGCGATCGTCCTGCCGCTGACGCTGACCCTGCTGTCCGAGGCGGTCGCGCCCGAGAAGCGCGGCATGGCGCTCGGCATCTGGGCCGGCGTCAGCGGGCTCGGCGTCGCGCTCGGCCCGTTCGTCGGCGGCGCGGTCGTCGAGGGCATCGCCTGGCACTGGATCTTCTGGCTGAACGTCCCGATCGGGCTCGTGCTCGTCCCACTGGCCTGGCGCCTGCTGTCCGAGTCCCATGGTCCCGCCGCGAAGCTCGACATGCCCGGCCTGGGGCTCGCCGCCGGCGGCCTCTTCGGCCTGACGTTCGGGATCGTGCGGGCCACCGCGCTCGGCTGGACCTCGACGACCGTGCTCGTCTCGATGATCGGCGGCGTCGTCCTGCTCGTCGCGTTCGTCGCCTGGGAGCTGCGCGCCCCGGCGCCGATGCTGCCGATGCGCTTCTTCCGCTCGCGCGGCTTCGCGGCCTCCAACGGCGTCTCGTTCGCCATGTTCTTCGGCGTCTTCGGTGCGATCTTCCTGCTGTCGCAGTTCTTTCAGACCGCGCAGGGCTACGGCCCGTTCGAGGCCGGCCTGCGGACGCTGCCATGGACCGGCATGCCGATGATCGTCGCCCCGATCGCCGGGCTGCTCAGCGACCGCATCGGCTCGCGGCCCCTGATGGTCGCGGGCCTCGCGCTGCAGGGGGTCGCGATGGCGTGGCTGGCCGTCGTCTCCTCGCCCGAGGTCGCGTACTCGTCCCTCGTGGGGCCGTTCATCATCGCCGGAACGGGCATGGCGCTCGTCTTCGCGCCGTCCGCGAACGCCGTCCTGTCGAGCGTACGCCCGCAGGAGGCCGGTCAGGCGTCCGGCGCGACGAACGCGATCCGCGAGCTCGGCGGCGTCATGGGCGTCGCGGTCCTCGCGTCGGTGTTCAGTGCCCACGGCTCCTACGCCTCGCCGCAGGCGTTCTCCGACGGCGTCGTGTCGGCGCTGCCGATCGCCGCCGCGGTGCTCGCCGTCGGCGCCGTGATCGCACTGTTCGTGCCCGGGCTCGCCGCCCGGCGCGCGACGGCCGCGTCGATCGCGGTGCCCGAGCCCGCGAGCGCGGAGCTCACCCCGGCCTGAGGTGTTGCGGCGGCCGGCCCGCGATAGGCCGGCGGTCGCACGTTGACCGTGGGGGCCGCAGGTGGTGGGATGGCCCGATGGCCGAGCGTGACCCCTTCGGGCGCCTTCCGAACGAGAACCCGCTCGCGTTCCTCGGCGCGACGAGCAACGGCACCGAGGCGGCGGCGGCCGAGGCGGCGGCCGCCGAGGCGGTGGCCGCCGACGCGGCCGCTTCGGCGCGACAACCGACCCTCGCGAACCCGCCGCCCGTGCAGCGGCCGCGCGCCGCCGATGACCTCCGCGCGCAGACGACCGGCGTGCTCGATCCGGCGCTGGCCACACGCATCGCGCGCCGCGTCGTCAGGGCCGTCGTCGTGCTCGCGGTCGTGGTCGTCGCAGGTGGCGGGGCCCTCGGGCTGCTTCTCTCCAGCGGACCGCAGACCAGCGAGAGCACGCCCGAGGTCGCCGTGGCGGTGCCCGAGCAGGCCACGCCCGAGCACGCGCTCCCCGGTGCCACCCGGCCGCCGCCGCCGGCCGCCCGCCCCGTCGCGACGCCGCGCGGGCTGAACGCGAGCTCGCTGCTGACGCGGCGCAAGCTCGCCCCGGCGCTGCGGCGGCTCGGCACGAGCGGTCTCGGGCGCCTGTACTCGCTGTCGATCCGGCCCGCGCGCCTCAACGCGCAGCTGCTCACCCGCGGCGGCCGGCTGCGGTCGGTGCAGCTGAGCCCCGACGGCGGCCTCGACGACTTCGGCGCGAGCGGACCGGGCTTCGGGCATCTCGACACGATCGCCTTCGCTCGCGTCCGCTCCGGCGCACCGGAGCGGCTCACCCGCGGCGCGGCCGAGCGCCTGCACCGCCCGGCCAGCCAGGTGGACTACGTCGTGCTGCTGCGGCTCGGCTCGCAGCTGTCGTGGTCGGTCTTCATGCGCGACGGCAAGCACTTCATCGCGGACGCGGCCGGGCGCATCACGCGCCGCGTCAGCTGAGTGCCGCGGCGAGATCGTTTGCGCGGGTGCGTGCAAGCGCCTACAGTGAACCGCTGTATGACAACCCTCCTCCACCCGTTCGTCGTCAGCGCCACGACTGCCTAGGCAGGCGTCGGGTCCTCACCCGCACGCCGCCATCGCAACCGTGCCCTTGACGACTTCCCGGAGGACTCCCTGATGCAGGTCATTCCCGCCGGCCTCGGCCGGCGACCGGATCTCCAGTCCGAGCTCGAGCAGCTCGGCGACCCAAGCTTCACCGCCGGCCGTGTGCTGGCACAACATCGCGCCCGCTGGCTGGTCGCCGGCCTGAGCGGGCCGCCGCAGCTCGTGCCCGCGCGCGGGCGCCTGCGCCACACCGACTCGCCGACGACCGGTGACTGGGTGGCGCTCGACGCGAGCGGCGCGATCGCCGCGGTGCTGCCGCGCCACGGCACCGTCGTGCGGCGCGCGGCCGGTGCCGCGTTCGCCTCGCAGGTGCTGGCGGCGAACGTCGACCTCGTGCTCGTCATCGAGCCGCTGCCCGAACCGGAGGTGCGGCGCGCCGAGCGGCTCGTCGCGCTGGCGCTGGCCGGCGGCGTCCCCGCGGCGCTCGCGCTGACGAAGGCCGACCTCGACCCGGCCGCGGCCGAGGTCGCGCGCGACGTCGGGCGCCGGCTGGGCGTCGCGGATGCGATCGCGGTCAGCGTCCAGGACGAGGACTCGATCGCGAGCGTGGCCTCGCTGCTCGAGCCGGAGGCGACGACCGTCCTGCTCGGCCCGTCGGGCGCGGGCAAGTCGACGCTCGTCAACGCGCTGCTCGGCGTCGAGCGCCAGGAGGTCGGCGCCGTGCGCGAGAGCGACGGCCGCGGGCGCCACACGACCGTGACGCGCGAGCTCATGATGCTCCCGGGCGGCGCGCTGCTGATCGACACGCCGGGCATCCGCGAGGCCGGCCTGTGGGACGGCACCGGCGGCGCGTTCGCCGACATCGAGGCGCTCGCGCTGCGGTGCCGCTTCACCGACTGCGGCCACGGCAACGAGCCCGGCTGTGCGGTCCGCGACGGGGCCGATGCCGAGCGCGTCGCGGCCTGGCAGAAGCTCGAGCGCGAGCAGAAGTGGATCGACGATCGCCGCCAGGCGGCACGCGATCGCGGGCGGACGGGACGCAAGACCGCCCGCGTGGTCCGCGACGCGCGGCACGCGAAGGGCGACGACGAGTAGCCGGTTCGAGCCGGCTGGGGCGGGCGGCCTACCAGCCCCCGGCGTGGCCCTGCATGAGGTCGAGGCAGACGACGCAGTACGGCCACGGCGGGTTCCACGGCCAGCCCGTCACGTCCTTGCCGCACAGCGCCGTGTCCGGGTCCTCCTCGGTCACGATGTGGCAGATCTCCTCGCCGTCGTTGCGGGGCCCGTCGACGCGGCGCTCCTGCTCCTTCGGGACGGTCGGCGACATCACGCTGTCCAGGGTGCCACGGGCGGGCGACCGGCGCCAGGGTGGCCGGCTTCGGTGCTGTAATTGCCCGGCGATGGCGGCCGAGAGCGGCAACGAGCTACCCCTGCACCGGGCGACGCCCGCCGAGCTCAAGTCGCGCCTGGAGGCCGAGCGGAGCGGCGAGCCGTTCCTGCTGTTCTTCGACGACGAGGAGCGCCAGCGGATCCTCCCGCTCGACGCCGTCACGCAGCCGCGCGTGACCGTCGGGCGGGGCGCGACCGACGTACGCCTGGACTGGGACAGCGACGTCTCGCGCCTGCACGCGGAGCTCGAGCATCTCGGCGGCTGCTGGACGGTGGCCGACGACGGCCTGTCGCGCAACGGCACGTTCCTCAACGGCGTGCGCGTGCGCGGGCGCAACCGCCTCGCCGAGCTCGACCGCCTGCGCTTCGGCTCGACGACCGTGATCTACCGCTCCCCGCGGTCGCCGTCGCTTGGCGCCACGGTCGTGCTGACGACGGTCGGCACCGAGCCCGTGGAGCTCGGCATCTCGGCGGCGCAGCGGCGCGTGCTGATCGCGCTCGCGCGGCCGTTCGCGGCATCGGGGTCGTTCGCGACGCCGGCGACCAACCGCGAGATCGCGGCCGAGCTGCATGTCAGCGTCGACACGGTCAAGACGCACCTGCGCGCGATCGCGGAGAAGCTCGACGTGGGCGAGCTGCCGCAGAACGCCAAGCGCGCCCGCCTCGTGGAGCTCGCGCTGCGCAGCGGCGAGATCTCCGAGCGCGACCTCGAGCGGTAGGCGCTCGTCAGAGCTCGCACTCGGGCGACGGCTCCTCGCCCTCGCCCGCGACCAGCGTGATCGCGTCGACGAACAGCTCCTCGCCGGACTGCACGTCGGATCCCTGGCGGAACACGTGGACGTCGATCCGGCTTCCGTCCGTCCGGGCGACGTAGCTCGCACGGACCGGCTGGTAGGAGCCGTCGTCCGTGACCACCTGCGAGGCCGAGATGCCGCTCGTGGTGTCACCGTCCGCCGAGCGCTCGCGGATCGAGAGGCAGACCGGCTTGCCGGCGGTGGACGTCCCGCCCTTCACCCAGGCGACGGCGCTGTACGTCGTGCCCTTCTGCGAGGACTCGACGCTGTCGGGGGAGTCGTCGATCGCGTACTCGGTCTCGCTGCCCGTGAGCGCGACGCGGGCGACGCGCGTGCCGTCCGGGGCGTTGGACTCGTCCACGCTCGACAGCTCGCTGTTGAACCTGTCCCAGTTCGACGTGTCGTCCTCGAAGGACGGGTTCGCGGTGAGGTTGTCGGAGGGGATGTCGGCCGTCGCCTGGCCGCTGCTCGTGTCGGCGGGGGTCGTGTTCGCGCTCTTGGCGCTCCCGCCGCCTGCACCCTTGTCCCCTCCGCCGCCGCCCGACAGCGCGATGGCGCCCGCGACCGCCGCGGCCGCGACGAGCGCGCCGATGATCAGCAGCCGGCGCCGTCTTGCGGGGCGGGTCGGGCGAGGCGGCTTCGCGGTCGGCGTTGGATCGGCCGCGGCGCCCGCGCGCGATTCGGGCTGCACGCGCGTCCCCCCGACGGTGGCGTCGGGATCGAGGACGGTGGCGTTCGGGTCGAGCTCGGTGGCACCCGCATCGTGCTCCCGGGCGTTCGGATCGAGCTCGGTGGCGCCCGGGTCGAGCCCCGTGGCGCCCGGGTCAAGCTCGGTGGCGCCCGGGTCGAGCTCTGTGGCGTCCAGGTCGAGCTCCGTGACGCTCGCGTCGAACGGAACCGTGGTGCGCGGCGTCGCCGGCGCCGCGTTGGCCGCGGTCGGTTCGGACAGCACCGCGGTCGGCTCGGACGGCGGCGCGGTCGCCGGCGGTTCGCTGTCCGCCGCGGCTGCGCCCGCGGCGACGGCGTGCTCCTGTGACGGGAGCTTCGCGCCGGCCGCGGCGGCGAGGGCCGCGCGGCCGAGGTCGCCGGCGGAGCGGTAGCGGTCCCCCGGGCGCTTGGCCATCGCGCGGGCGAGCACGTCCTCGAAGGCGGGCGGCAGGTCGGGCGCCCGCTCCAGTACCGATGGGGCGGGGCTGCGGTCGTGGGCGTAGAGCTTCGCCATGTCGCTGTCGAGATCGAACGGCACGCTGCCGGAGAGGGCGGTGAAGAGCACGCAGCCGAGCGAGTAGACGTCGGCGCGGGCGTCGACGCGCTCGCCGCGCGCCTGCTCGGGCGCGACGTAGTCGATCGTGCCGAGGAAGGCGCCCGTGCGGGTCGGGCCCGAGGTGCTCTGCATCCGCCGCGAGAGCCCGAAGTCGGTCAGGTAGACGTGGTCGTGCCCGGCGACCGTCGCGAGCATGATGTTCGCCGGCTTGACGTCGCGGTGCACGAGCCCGTTGGCGTGCGCGGCGTCGAGCGCCCGCCCCGCCCCGTCCACGATCGCCGCCGCGCGGGCCGGGTCCAGCCGGCCCTTGCTGGCGAGCAGGCTGCGCAGGTCCGTCCCGTCGACGTAGCGCATGGCGATGTAGAGGATCCCATCCGCCTCGCCGACCGCGTACACGGGGATGACGTTCGGATGCTCGATCTGCGCGGCGATGCTCGACTCGAGCATGAAGCGCGTCCGAAACGCGTCGTCGTCGGCCGCGTCGGGCGCGATGACCTTCAGCGCCACGACCCGATCGGGCCGCTTCTGACGCGCGCGGTAGACGACGCCCATCCCGCCACGCCCCGCGATCGCCTCGATCACGAACCCGTCGATCTCCGCCCCCGGCCGGAGAAGTCTGCCGCCGGGCGCCTCGCTCATTTCCGGAGCGTAGATGAGGTGCCCGTCGGTGTGGGCGCCCGCGGCCAAGAAGTTGGCGCCCGGGCCGGCCCGGCTATCATCGCCGGCCTGCACGGAGCTTCGGCGTGCAGGCGCCAGGGCGCGTAGCTCAGTGGGAGAGCGCTCGCTTCACACGCGAGAGGTCGCAGGTTCGAAACCCGCCGCGCCCATGACGAGGAAATACCTGGAAAACGCCACAACCGCCAGGACGTGCGATAGACGCGACTAGAGGCGAAATCTGGCCCGTTGTCCTTTTCGTTGTCCTAAACCTCATGGCCGAAGCATTGTAAACCCCCTCCGGACGGCCCGATTCCGCACCACATCGGCCGTGCGGCGACACGTCAGAGTGCAGCAATCTGCGCGCATCATGGCGTGCAGGGCATGACCATTTCAGATCTGCCCAGGCGGACCAGATCCGCGCCCTGTTGCGCAAGCGCGCGACCGCCGAGCGCACCGAGCAGAAGCGCCTGCGCGACGAGCTGAGGGCGACTACGTCTCCAACCGGAACGGCCCGGATCAGTCGAAAGCAGCGTCGCACCTCTTGCCCAAGCGGTCGCCGCGGTCCGTGGCGGCGCCGAGCCGCGAACCGTCAGGCGCGGCTCCAAGATGCTCGAGTTCGGCAAGCAGTCGGCCTCCTGCCTAGGCGTCCGACGACTGCAGCGCGGCACCGCGGATGGCCTCGATGAGCGCTTAGGGCAACACGGCCGCGCGTACGCTCGGACTGGCTTTCCTGCGGTTGAAGCCGACCTCGGCTTGCCGACGAGCGCGGTGATGGCTCCCCATCTCGCCAACGACGCGCGCCAGCCCACCAGCGCACCGCGATTCTGATCGATCGTCAGCTCCCGCTCGCCGGGCTGTGCCTCGGCCTGGTGTTTCAGCGGGGCTGAGGTCAGCGCGAGCCGCACGACCGTACGCGCTCAGGTCGGCTCGCCGCCGACCTTCGAGTTGGACGTCGAGCGGTTCTTGGATCGCGGCCGAGGTAGCCGGGGCCGGCGATCGTGAGCGGATCGCCCGGTCAGGAGGGAGGCGGACTTCGACGCGCAGGACGCAGCCGCGGGAGAGTAGAGAGGCGTTCGTACCAGGGTGACGTGTTCAGGCCGGCGATGGCTTCGGAACCGTCTGGACCCAGTACGAGTTCTCGAGGTCGTAGCGGCCGAGGCGCGGCTCCGTGTCGTGCCGGCGCGGGCGTCGGGTTCAGGCCGGCCAACCGCGCGAGCGTACGGCGTGGGCCGCCCTGAACACCACCGTATGCAGGGGCTTTCCTCGCCAAGCGGACTGCGCCACCCTTGAGCAAGCCAAGTCTGCGGAGGCACCTATCCAACTGGACGCCAAATTTAGACCAAGTTTTGCTACGATGAGCGCCGTTATATCCCCAAGAATGGGAGGCCGAAGTGCCGTCGACGATCGATCGCAGCGAGGACATAGCGCGAGGTACCACCGGGCGGGGCGAGGCTGCGTCGCCTAGCAAGTTCGACGTTGCTCAGTACCTCGCCACGCTCATCCTGGGCGCGGGGGTGTTCCTGCTGCCGCTGGAGGCTGCTCACGTCGGCATGGTGCCCATCCTGCTGATGCTGGCGGGGATCCTGTGGCCGTGCATCAAGCTCTACGAGCGGGTGGCGGCGCTGATGGTACGTCGCGGCGACCGCTTGTCCGGGGGCGGTGAGGCGCTCGGTCGTGCCGTCGTCGAGGCGGGCGGCGGGCGCGCCGGCACCGTCCTGGCGCTGCTGGGCATCGCGGTCTACGTCACGGGCGCCGCGATCGTCTACAACCGCCTCGGAGTCCCCGGTCTCGAGGCGCTCGCGACGCAGGCGAACAATCACGTTGCCGTCGCCATCGGCGCCATGGCCGTGTTCGTGGCTTGCGCCATCCTGGTGCGCCTGGTCCCCAGGCGGCGCGTCGTCGCCCGCCGACTGCTGCGCGTCACGCTCGTGTGGGGCGTGGGCGTGGCGCTCATCGCCACGCTCGGCGATGGTGCTGTGCTGACCAACAGCATCGGTCTGGCCCTGTTCGCCGTCGGTTGCCTGGTCGTGAACCGGACCGCTGGCCCCGCCGAGACCGGAGAGCACCGACCGGACTCGCTGACGGTCGATCACATGTCTGCGGTTGTCGGCCTGCGCCTGCAGTTCGTCTTCATGTTCGTGCTGGCCGCGGCCGCGGTCGGCCTCGTCGTGGTGTCGCCCAACGTGGCGCCGGACTGGGACGCGCTGTGGGTCTCCGATGAGTTCAAGCTGTCTGATCTGCTGGGCCCGGCGGCGGTGGTGCTCTTCGCGCACGTCGGCACCGGGATGTCCAACGTCGCGAACTACTCGGCGATGGCCAGCATCGAGTTCCGGAAGTCCGTCGTGCGCACGTCGCTGGTGCTCGTGACCGTCGTCCTCGCCGCGTGGCTGGTGCCGACGGTCCTCGTCTTCGGTCACGAGGGACTCGGGCAGATGGTCGACGACAAGACCAACAGCGCCCTGGGTCTCGCAGGCCGCATGGTGTCCGAGGGGTCCGCCTGGGTCAGCTTCCTGGCGATCCTCGGTTCCCTCGTCACGCTGATCGCGGTCACGAACGCCAACGCCGGGTTCATCACGAGCCTCGTCGCGCGAGATCATCGGGGCCGCGGCCGAACTGGAGCTCCGTCCGCGCCGCCGCATCCCTTCCGAGAACCGCCTGACGCTCGCCTCGTCGCCGTGCTGTCACCGCGGCGGGCGGCGCGATCGCGGCCGGCGACTCCCTCGCGACGATGGTCTACATCGCCGGCTTCACCGGCGGCGGCGTGATCATCTTTGTCGCGTCCGTGCTCGCCGAGCACGGCACCGCGCCGCGCGCCGCTGGGCCGCTGGGGATCGGGTCGCGGTCGCGGCGCGGTCATCTCGGCCTCGGGTTACCGGCGAAGCGCTGACGCAACCTGACGCGAGCGTCGCAGCGGTGATGATCGTCGATCGGGTGGTTGCCGCTCGGCTCCGACGTTCTTCGCCGCCCGTCGGCGTGATCCGGGCCGCCCGCGCCGACGAGGCGCCGCACCGAGCCGTCGAGTCGACTGGCCCCGTGGACCCGCGAAGCGCCCCGACCGCCGGTCCCGGTCATCGCGCATCGTCCACGCAACCGACGCGGAGCCCGACTCGGCCTCGAGGCTGACCCGGATCAAGCCCGGCCGCAGGTCCGCCGTCGGCGGCGGCGCGACCGTCTCGTCCACCCACTTCAACAAGAGCAACCCGTCCCGAATCCACGTGACGACACCAAGGAGAACACCATGACCCAGATCGCTACGTCGCCCACCGCCACGCCGCCAGCCGACGACCCGGCGCTCTTCGACAAGATCGTCAACCTCAGCGCCCGGCGCGGCTTCGTGTACCGCGTCGGCCAGCATCTACGGCGGCTTCCGGTCCGCCTACGACTACGGGCCGCTCGGCGTCGCTCCTGCTGCGCAACGTCAAGAACGACTGGTGGCGCTCGATGGTCCAGCAGCGTGACGACGTCGTCGGCATCGACGCGTCGATCCTCTCACCCCCGGCGGTCTGGGAAGCCAGCGGCCATCTGGCCAACTTCTCCGACCCGCTCGTGGACTGCCGCAACTGCCAGCAGCGCTTCCGGCTGGACAAGCTCGACGATCCCGACACCTGCCCGAACTGCGCCAGGCGTAAAGTCCTTCACCGACGCGCGCGCGTTCAACCTCATGTTCAAGACGCACGCCGGCCCGATCGAGGGCGCCGGGCCACGAGGTCTACCTGCGCCCCGAGACCGCGCAGGGCATGTTCATCAACTTCCAGAACGTGCTCAACACCTCGCGGATGAAGCCTCCGTTCGGCATCGCGCAGGTCGGCAAGTCGTTCCGAAACGAGATCACGCCGGGCAACTTCGTCTTCCGCACGCGCGAGTTCGAGCAGATGGAGATCGAGTATCTTCGTCGCGCCGAACGAGTCGCAGCACTGGCACGAGTACTGGCTGCGGCGAGCGCCTGTCGTGGTACGCCGACCTCGGCATCCCCGCGGACCGTCTGCGTCTACGCGCCGCACACGCCCGACGAGCTCAGCCACTACTCCAGCGGCACCTCCGACGTCGAGTACCTGTTCCCGTGGGGCTGGGACGAACTGGAGGGCATCGCCAACCGCGGCGACTACGACCTGTCCCAGCACGCCGCGCACTCCGGCCAGCGACTGGAGTACTTCGACTCGGCGACCGACGAGCGGTACGTCCCGCACGTCATCGAGCCGGCCGCCGGCGCGACACGCACGATGATGGCGTTCCTCATGGCCTCCTATCGCGAGGAGGAGGTCCGCGGCGAGACAGCGCACCGTCCTTCAGCCTCGACCCGCGCCTGGCGCCGTTCAAGGCCGCGGTCCTGCCGCTGCGACCGGAAGGCCGAGCTCGTCGAGTCCGCGCAAGCGACCTCGCCCGGGAGCTGCGCGGCTCGTTCATGTGCGACTACGACGAGACCGCCTCGATCGGCAAGCGCTACCGCCGCCAGGACGAGATCGGCACGCCGTTCTGCATCACGGTCGACCCGGACACGCTCACCGACGGCCACGTCACGATCCGCGACCGCGACTCCATGGAGCAGACCCGCGTCCCGCGCGTCGAGGTCGAGGCGCGGCTGCGCGAGATGCTCAAGCGCAAGCAGACCGCCGCGACGACCATGCGGGTGGCGGCATGAGGGTCTGCATCGTCGGTCGGCGGCGGGCGCGAGCACGCGCTCGCCGCCGCATGCGCCCGCGAAGGTGCGACGTCGTCGTCACGCCGGGCAACGCCGGGATCCCGTGGTCGACGCCTGCCCCGCCCGAGGCCATCGACGCCGACCTCTTCGTCATCGGCCCGGAGCGGCCGCTCGTCGACGGCCTCGCCGATCGACTCCGCGCACAAGGCAAGCTCGTCTTCGGCCCCGGTGCCGACGGCGCCCGGCTTGAGGGCTCCAAGGCGTGGATGAAGGAGATCGTCGGGTCGCCGGCGTCGAACACCGCCTCGCTACGCGACCTTCACCGACCCGGTCGCGGCGAAGACGGCCCTCGGCACGATGGGCGACCTGTTCGTCATCAAGACCGACGGCCTCGCCGACGGCAAGGGCGTCCTCGTCACCGACGACCGAGCCGAAGCCGAAGACGCCATCGACCGGTACCTCGACGGCACGCGCCTTCGGCGACGCAGGCCGCCGCATCGTCATCGAAGAAGGCCTTACCGGCCCCGAACTCTCCGTCCTGGCCATCTGCGACGGCAAACCGCCATCCCGCTGCCGGCCGCCCGCGACTACAAGCGCGTCGGCGACGGCGATAACGGGCCGAACACCGGAGGCATGGGCACGTACTCCCCCGTCCCCAACGCGCCGCCGCGCATCGAGGACTACGTCATCGAGAAGATGGTCGAACCCACCCTCGCAGCACTTCGACGGCGCGGCATCGACTACCGCGGCGTCCTCTACGCCGGCCTCATGCTCACCCCGACCGGCCTCAAGCTCCTCGAGTACAACGTCCGGTTCGGCGACCCCGAAGCTCAGGCCGTCCTGCCGCGAGTACGCAAGGGACTCGTCGACGTGCTCGTAAGCGCGGCCGAAGGTCGAATCGACGCCCAGTTGACATTCGGTGAGGAGGCCATCGTCTGCGTGGTCTGCGCGGCTGCCGGCTACCCGGAGCGGCCGCGCTTCGGCGATGTGATCATGGGACTCGACGCCGCGGCGGCGGAGAAAGACGTGCTTGTCTTCAGCGCCGGAGTCGGCCACGGCGACCGCGGAGAGCCCGTTACCAACGGTGGCCGAGTCCTCAACATCTGCGGAACGGGCGCAACCTTGGATCTCGCGAGAGACGCCGCCTACAGGGGCGTCAAGCACATCGAGTGGCCGGGGCTCGTCGTTCGGAGCGATATCGCACAGGCGGATTTCGCCGTGGTTGCCTGCCCCGGATGCTCGGTCCCCGACCACTGGTGAGGGGTGTTTGTGGAGGTTCCTGGTCGCGGCTCAAGGCATCATGACGGTGGGCGGAGATTCGCCTTCAGGCAAATTTCCACGCCGGCGAGAGGTCCTGACCGTTCCCTCCCGAGTCCTCGCGTTGACATGCCGCGGACGGCATCCAACGAGGGCGAGCGGTGGATGAGAAGGGTCGACACGACCAGACTCGAGCCCTAATCGCGCGGGAGGATCAGGGCCCCTCCTTCACTCGGGGTCTGTCTGCTCAAGAGCGCTCTCACCCGATTCTCCGGTCCGGATGCGGTAGGCCTCCTCGATCGGCATCACGAAAATCTTGCCGTCACCGATCGCTCCTGTTCGAGCCTGCTTGAGAATTATCTCAATTATCGTGCCGACATCCTTATCAGCGACTGCACATTCGAGCTTGACCTTTGGTCTGAGATAGTTGACGAGCGTGGCGCCTCGGTAGCGTTCGGTGATTCCGGCCTGGTGTCCTGTGCCCTTCACCTCAGTTGTTGAGATTGACGGAAAACCGAGCCGCAGCAGTTCAGCGCGGATGGGCTCGAATGCCTCGTGACGGGTGTACGCAACAACCAACTTCATCGGGTCTCCCTTGATCGCTGAACCGGCATCGGGGATCGGCCTATTGTCGCATGGCCCCTGCCATCAAGCCGGGCTCTCCCTAACGCTTCGCGCCGCGGGCGACCCGCTCATCCGGCTGCTGCACCATGGAGATCCCGGCGTGCGCTCACAGGCGAGATCCTCGGCGACTAGATCGTCGCCGCCGCCCCATGGGCCGCCCCGTTCGCCACGCCCACATCGTGGCCCGCTGATCCAGTGCTACCGCCTCCGCACGGAGGGGCGACGGCGCCTGCGGCATCGCACCATCCCGACGCCGCTGACGGCGCTATTCGCTTCCTGATCCCGGCGCCACGGCGCCGACACCGCTTCCGTCAACAGAGGTGTGCGCGCAGGCCGGTCCATGGGGGCAACCGGGGCTTCCGCGTGCTCACCGCGATGCAGGTGGTCCGGCGGGGATCCAGCGCGACTTGCGATCGATCGCCGCATCCCCAAATGGGGTTTACCTGGGGGGCGAGTCGGGCGCGGTCAAGAGACTCGTCATGAACGACACCAACTCGTTGTCGTCCGGCGGTAGATCCGCCGCGGGATCCGACGCGTGCATGCGAATGTGCTCCGCGGCTCGGCGCCCCAGTGCATCGGGAACGAGATGGTCGAGCGCGGGTCCGGAGGGCAACGCCGCCGCGGCATCGGGATCGCCCGCACAGCGCGCAAGAAGACCGCGCCAGGCCGGACGAACCATGCTCTCGTGCTGACCCGTACCAATCGCGAGGCGTGGGGGCATGTCGTCGGTTGGCGGTTGCGGCGTCGGCATCCACGAACCTACGAGAGTCGACTCCAGTCCCAGCTGCCCGGCGACGAACGTGACCAACTCCTCGCGGAGGGCGCTGGACGGGAGATCGGCGAACACCTCGCGCAGCTCCCCGACGAGACGGTCCTTGTCCTCGGCGGTGCGCACCTCGGCCTGATCGACGTAGTACTGGACGCGGAAGCGCGCGAAAGCGCAGGCGTCGTTGACGAGTGCCGTCGCGGCGTCAGCGCCATTTTTTCGGAGCAGAGCGGCGGGGTCGGTTCCGAGGGGCAGCGCAGCCACGAGGACCTCGAGACCGGCACGCTGTCCGAGCGCGCCGGCTCGACGAATGGCGTCGGCGCCGGCATCGTCGCCGTCGAGCATCAGGACGACTGTCGGTGCGAGACGTCTGAGCGCGGCGATCTGCAGGTCGCCGACGGCGGTGCCCATCAATCCAACGGTGTTAGCCATGCCTGCCTGATGCAGGGCGAGCGTGTCGATGTAGCCCTCTACGACGATCACCGTCCCGGCCTTCGCAGCCGCGGCGCGAGCGTGCTGAGCGCCGTACAGCAACTCGCTCTTGCAGTAGATCGCGCCGCTAGGCGAGTTGACGTACTTCGGGCCACGAGCGCTGCCGAGCTTGCGCGCGCCGAACCCGAGGACGCGACCCCGCGCGTCGGATA
>CAWKNG010000002.1:0-72471 GCA_963851015.1 uncultured Actinomycetes bacterium | reverse complement strand
TTCGACGGGCGGCCGCGGCCGAGCTGCGCGCGCCACCGCCGCCTGCGCTACAACTGACGGTGTGCCCAGCCGACGGCGAGGACGCCGGATCCAGGGGGTGACGCTGGCCGCCGCGGTCGGCGCCGGACTGCTCGGCGCGATCGCCGCCGACGTGCTCGCCGGGCCGCCGCCGCAGCGCACCGTGCGCGTGCGACTCGCCGCAGGCGGCGATCCGGACGGTCGCAGCACGAGCCCGTCGCTGTCCGCCGACGCGCGCCGCATGGCCTTCGCGTCGACGGCGACGAACCTCGTCGACTCCGGTGACGCCAACGGGCATGTCTCGGACGTCTTCGTCTACGACCAGGGCAGCGGAGCCGTGTCGCCGATCTCGACGGCGGCGAACGGCAAGGCCGCGGACGGGCCCTCCGCCGAGCCCGTCATGAGCGGCGATGGCCGGGCCGTCGCGTTCAGCTCGCGCGCGAGGAATCTCGTGGCCGGCGACACCAACCGCGCGTCCGACGTCTTCGTGCGCGGCGCCGCGGGACTCGTGCGCGCGAGCGTCGCGACGGGCGGTGCCGAGGCGGACGCCCGCTCGTGGCAGCCCGACCTGTCGGCCGACGGCAGCCGCGTCGTCTTCACGTCGAGCGCCGACGACCTCGTGGCCGACGACACGAACGAGCACGACGACGTGTTCGTACGCGACCTGAGCGCCGGTACGACGGCGCTCGTCAGCGCAACGCCCGACGGCGAGGTCGCGAGCGGCGACTCGTCGGCGCCGGCGATCAGCCCCGACGGGCGCTTCGTGACGTTCTCGTCGAAGGCCGACGACCTCGTCGCGAGCGATCACAACGGGCGCGCGGACGTCTTCCTGCGCGACCTCGAGAGGGGGCGCACGTATCTCGTCAGCGTCGGGCGCGGCGGCCGCGGCCAGAACCATGCCCTGCCCGGCGGGCGCGCGCTGACCTCCGACGTCAGCCGCGACGGGCGCTTCGTCGTCTTCGAGTCCAGCGCGACGAACCTCGTCGCGCACGACCGCAACAACGCCACCGACGTGTTCCTGCGCGACCGCGCGAACGGCCGCACCCGCCGTGTCAGCCTCAGCATCACCAACGAGGAGGGTGGCCGCGCGTCGATCCTGCCGACGATCACGCCCGACGGGCGCTACGTCGCGTTCGCGTCGCGCGCCGACGACCTCGTCCCCGAGAGCGCGTACGGGCTCGACGTCTTCGTCCGCGACGTCCGCCGCAACACCACGACGCTCGCCAACGTGACGGCCCGCGCGCGCCCGCGCAGCAGCGAGATCGAGGACCGGCCGCCGCAGCGGCCGTCGCTGAGCGACGATGCGAGCACGATCGCGTTCTCGTCCTCGGCGTCGAACCTCGCCGGCGGCGACGCCAACCGCAAGACCGACGTCTTCCTGCGGCGGCTGACGCCCGCCGCGAGCGCGACTGCCCTCGGCAGGGTCGGCCTGACCGGCGGCCGACTGCTGATCGTCTTCCGCTCGGGCGACCGCGGCGCGGGTCCGCTGCAGTGCCGGCTCGACCGGGGTCCGCCCAAGCTGTGCCCCCTGAACGGGCTGCTGCTGCCGCCCCTGCGCCGCGGCCACCACGTCCTGAGCGCGCTCGCCGGCGCGCCCGGATCGCTCTACGCCCGGCGCGCGATCGTCATCCGCATCGACGTCGGGCGGGGCGTTCCGAGGGTGCGCGTGCAGAACCCGGGCGACGGATTGGGCTGAGATTCTCGCGTCGAGCTTTTGCGAAGCGCCTAAACCGGCTATAAAGGCCATACACGGGGTTCGCAGAGCGACAGGGGTGAGACGTGATGGTTCAGCGAGGGTTCTGCGCGGCAGCCGCGACTGCCGCGATCACCACGGCAGCGCTGATCGCGCTTCCGGCGTTCTCCAGCGGAGCGACGGTCAAGTCAGACCTCAACTCGTACGCGCCCGCGCAGACGCGCGCGACGTCACCGACGCCCAAGACCCAGCCGCCGCTGCACGGCAGCAACCCGCACGGCCAGGGCTCCGTCGCCGTCGTCGACCTCAACCCGAGCGCGACGCGCCCCTACTCGGCCGAGCCCAACGGCTCCCCCGATGCCGAGGACGTCGTCGTCGGACGCGCCCGCGGTGAGCAGCGCTCCGACGGCAGCTACCACGGCCACATCACGGTCGCCGCGCTGTTCGGCAACGAGATCCTGTCGGGCGCCGACACGAACGCCGGCGAGTCCGTCGACACGGACATCCTGCAACCGCTGCTGACCGGTCTGTGCACCGGGACCGGCATCTGCCTGAGCGCCGTGCACGTGACGTCGTCGACGACGACGACGGGCTCGACGAACCGCTTCAGCCTCGCCCACGCCACGATCGGCTCGGTGGCGGGCGGCCTTCCGGTCGGCACGCCCGGGCTGAGCATCGGCGCCGCCGAGTCCAACGGCAACATCGGCCAGAACGCGACGTGCCAGATCTCCCACGGCGACAGCAACGTCGCCAACGTCAGCGCGGGCGCAACGGTCGCCGACGTCGCGACGTCGTCCAGCGACACGACGGCCTGCCGCGACCAGGCCCCGATCCAGACGAACAGCTCGAGCGTCATCAACCTCGGCACGACCGGCATCGCGATCCCGCCGCTGATCCCCGCCGGCTGCGCGACCGGCGCCGCCGACACCGTGGGCGGCATCCCGGTCCTGCTGGAGATCGTCTGCAACGCCGACGACTCCTCGAACGGGGGCGGCTCCCAGACCAGCGATCCGTACGGGGTGCGCGACGCCCTCGACGTCTATGTCGGAGCGCTCGGGCAGTCGGCCCTGGCGAAGGTCTCGACGTCCTCGTCGGAGTCCTCCGCGCACGCCCCGGCCGCCGCGCCGCCTCCGCCGCCTCCACCGCCGCCTGTCGCACCGCCGCCTCCGCCGCCGGCGGTCGCTCCCCCGCCGCCGCCGGCCGCCGTCCCGGCCACGCCCGTGATCCCGGCGACCACGCCGCCGCCCGCCCCGACGGCCGGCGCCTCGACGCCCGACAACGAGCCGGCCGCCGAGGCCGCCCCGTCCGGCGGCGCCCCCGAGTGCTCCGACAAGGTCGACAACGACGGCGACGGCAAGATCGACTTCGGCAAGGATCCCGGCTGCTCGTCGCCGACGGACGACTCCGAGGCCGACGGCTCCGGCAACCTCGGCGGCGCCGAGGCCAAGAAGCTGCCGTTCACGGGCACGGACGTCGTGGGCCTCGGTCTGGCGGGAGCCCTGCTGCTGGCCGCCGGCCTCGCGCTGCGCGGTCCGGCGCGCCGCCGCGAGCTGCGCTCCTGACGTCGGCAGGGCGGCGCCGCGTCAGAGCGCCCGGCGCCGCGCCGGGCGCGCCGGCGCGCGGCGCGGCCGTGCGGGCGCGCGACGTCGCGGTCAGCGCGGCTCGCTGAAGCGCAGGGACGCCATCAGCGTGCTGAGCTCGACGAGCCGCGTCGGCGTCGGCGCGAGCGCGGTGAACACCTGGACGCTGTAGGTCCGCCAGCGGCTCGAGGCACCCATCGAGAGGATCCTGATCGGCTGGCGCTTGGGGGTCCGCCCGACGAACTCGGTGACGATCGTGCTCGCCGTGCCGACCGTGCCGCGCCGGCGGCCGAGCTCGCGGGCCTTGAAGAGCCGCGCCAGCTCGGCGCGATCGGAGCCGCGCACCTTCTTGGCGTCGCGCGGGCCGCCGGCGTCGGAGATCGCGACGGAGACGCGCTTGTCGGCGCTCGCGACGTTCAGCACCCCGCCGCGCAGCGTCGTCTTCCAGCCCTTCGGCTCGCTCAACGACACGCCGAGACGCGGGTACGCGCGGCGATCGACGTCCAGCGGCGCGCGCTGGTCGAGCACGGCCGATGTGGTGGCGGGCGCGTCTCCGTCGTCGCGGAACAGGACCCAGCCGATGAGCACGCCGGCGCACAGCACGCCGACGAACGCCATCAGCACGACGGGCAGGCGTCGCCGCTCGCGGCGCGGGCGCGGTGCTGGCTGCTGGTCCTCCTCGGTCGTCATGCGCGCGATGCTAGTGGCGCGGGCGGCGCCCGCGCGGCGCTCCTGCCGTACGATCCGCGCGTGCACAGCAGGCGCGGATCCCGGGCCCGCCGCGGCACCCTGCCAGGCCTCGCGCTGCTGCTCGTGTCGTGCTGGCTCGTCGCGCCGGCGCAGGCGGCGAACGGGCGCTGGTCGCCGGCGTCGCGGCTGCTGACGAGCCGCGACTTCCAACCGGCGACGACGCTGCCCGACGGGCGGGTGCTCGTCAGCGGCGGCTTCAGCTTCTCCGGGATCCAGGCGAGCGCCGAGCTGTTCGATCCCGTCGCCCGCCACTGGGAGTCGACGTTCCCGATGGCCTTCGCACGCTTCGCGCACACGTCGACCCTGCTGCCCGACGGCCGCGTCCTCGTCGCCGGCGGGGCGAACCTCGAGGACGGCTACGTCGCCCCGGCGGAGCTGTTCGATGCCGCGACCGACGCCTGGGCGCCTGCCGGGAGGATGCTGCGCGCCCGCGCCAACCACACGGCGTCGCTGCTGCAGGACGGTCGCGTGCTCGTCACCGGCGGCCTCGCACGCCGCCACACCGAGCTGCGCAGCACGGAGATCTACGACCCGAGGACGAACGCCTGGTCACACGTCGCGAGCATGCACGGCGTGCGCTTCCATCACACCGCCACGACGCTGCTCGACGGCCGCGTGCTCGTCGCCGGGGGGGACCGCGCCGACGACGACTTCCTGCGCACCGCCGAGATCTACACCCCCCAGACCAACCGCTGGCGGCGCGTCCCGAGCATGCGCTTCGCTCGCGGCGACCACACCGCCACCCTGCTGCGCGACGGGCGCGTGCTCGTCGCGGGCGGCGGCGGGCCGAACGCCGGCTACACCCGCAGCGCCGAGATCTACGACCCGAAGACCAACCGCTGGCACGTCGTGGGGCCGATGCGCGCGCGGCGCGCGTTCGCCGTCGCGGCGCTGCTGCCCAGCGGCAAGGTGCTCGTCGCCGGCGGCTTCGGCGACGGTCAGACGCTGCGCGGCGCCGAGCTCTACGACCCCGCGACCCGCCGCTTCAAGGCGACCGCCCCGCTGCGCGCGGGCCGCGGCCACGCCTCGATCGCGGTGACCGGCGGCAAGGTCGTCGTCGCGGGCGGTGCGCTCGTGAGCGGGCGCATCCTGCCCAGCGCGGAGCTCTACAGCCCCGGTTGAGGGCGCGGACGCGGGCGGCGAGCCACGGGCCCGAGCGGCTCGCTCGTCGTGGCGAGCAGGACGCACGCGGCGGCGGCGGGTCTCGCTGCCGGTGCTCGTGCGATCGAGGTCCGCGACGCCGGTCGCCACCGTGCCCGACGAGTCGGCCACCGCCACGACCGCCTCCGAGGGGCGCGGCGGATACCCTCGGGTGATGCTCTGCATCCTCGACGGCGCGGTCATGGACACCGCGGAGGCTCAGGTCTCCGTCCTCGACGAGGGCCTGCTGCGCGGCGACGGCGTCTTCGAGGTCGTGCGCGTCTACGAGGGCCGTCCCTTCGCACTCGGCGAGCACCTCGAGCGGATGGTGCGCAGCGCGGCGTCGATCCGCCTGCCGTTGCACGAGGCCGCCGTCCGAGCCGACGCGCTCGCGCTGCTGGAGGCCGGCGGCTCGCAGGACGCGGCGCTGCGCCTCGTCGTCACCCGCGGCGGGCGCCGGATCGGGATCCTGCACCCGCTCGCGACGTTCCCCGAGACGATCTCCCTGGCGACGATCGCCTACGCGCCGACCCGCCTGCTCGACGGCGTGAAGTCCCTCTCCTACGGTGCGAACATGCTCGCGACGCGGCTGGCGAAGGAGGCGGGCGCCGACGAGGCGCTGCTCGCCAGCCCGCACGGTCGCGTGCTGGAGGGCCCGACGACGTCGTTCTTCTACGTCCTCGACGGCAGGCTGCACACGCCCCCGCTGTCGGACCGCATCCTCGACTCGATCAGCCGCCGCGTGCTGCTCGCGGTGACCGACGCGAGCGAGCGGGTCACGACGCTCGACGACCTGACGCAGATCGGCGAGGCGTTCCTCGCGTCGTCGCTGCGCGAGGTGCAGCCTGTGCGATCGATCGATGGGCGTCCGGTCCCCGCGGCGCCCGGACCGGTCTCGATCGCGGCCGCCGAGCGCGTGCGCGAGCACATCGCATCCGCGTTGCTTTGAGAATCGTCACCGTCATCGGCAACCGGCCGCAGTTCGTCAAGGCGGCGGCCGTGTCGGGGCCGCTGCGCGCCGAGCACGAGGAGATCCTCGTCCACACCGGCCAGCACTACGACGACGAGCTGTCGACGATCTTCGTGACCGAGCTCGGCGTGCCGCGCCCCGAGGTCCAGCTCGGGCTCGGCGGGGGCTCGAACACCGAGCAGACCTCGCGCATGCTGTCGGCGCTCGGCGAGCTGCTGCGCGAGTCGGCCCCCGACGCGGTGCTCGTCTACGGCGACACGAACTCGACGCTGGCCGGCGCGCTCGCGGCCGCGCAGCTGCGGATCCCGCTCGCGCACGTCGAGGCCGGCATGCGCTCGTTCGACCGCGCGATGCCCGAGGAGGTCAACCGCGTCCTGACCGATCACCTTGGCGACCTGCTGCTCGTCCCGTCAGACGCCGCCGCGGCGAACCTCGCGCGCGAGGGCGTGTCGGGCGAGGTCGAGAACGTCGGCGACGTCATGGTCGACGTCGCGGCGCTCGTGGCGCCCCGCGCGCGCGCCGACGACGGGCCGCTGCGCGCGGCGGGCGTCCTCGCGGGCGAGTACCACCTCGCGACCGCACATCGCGCGGGCAACGTCGACGACCCGGCGCGCCTGGCGCGGCTCGTCGAGCTGCTGCTGTCGCTCGATGCGCCGGTCGTGCTGCCGCTGCACCCGCGCACGCGCGCTCGGCTGGAGGCCGCGGGCCTGCTCGATCGCCTCGCCGCGGGCACGATCCTCCTGCCTCCGCTCGGCTACCCGGCCTTCATGTCCCTGCTGACGCGCGCGCGGGCCGTGCTGACGGACTCCGGCGGCGTGCAGAAGGAGGCGTACCTCGCGGGCGTGCCGTGCGTGACGCTGCGCGACACGACGGAGTGGGTCGAGACCGTGCAGGCGGGCTGGAACACGCTCGTCGATCTCGACGCCGGCGCCGCGCACGCGGCGCTCGCGCTCGTGCCGCCGCCCGCACGGCCGCAGCTCTACGGCGACGGCCACGCGGCGCAGCGGGTCGTCGCCGCGATGGCTAGGCTCGCCGCACCATGAGCGATCTTCCCGAGCCGGGGCTCGTCCTCAGCCCGACCACCGCGCCGGGACTCGTCCTCAGCGCGACGGCATCGGTCGGGCGCGACGTCGTGTTCGGTGCCAACGTCGTCATCCACGACGACGTCGTCATCGGCGACGGCTGCACGATCCAGGACGGGGCCGTGCTCGGCAAGGCTCCGAGCCTGTCGCGCCGCTCGACGGCCTCGCGCGGCGACCTCGACCCGCTCGTCATCGAGCAGGGCGCCGTGATCTGCTGCCAGGCGATCGTCTTCGCCGGCTCGCGGATCGGCGCGCGCACGATCATCGGCGACCAGGCGTACGTACGCGAGCGCACGACGATCGGTGCGGACACGGTCGTCGGGCGGGCGAGCGGCGTCGACAACGACGTCAGCATCGGCAGGCGCGTGCGGATCCAGTCGCAGGCCTACGTCACGGGCTACAGCGTCGTCGAGGACGACGTCTTCGTCGGCCCGTGCGCGATGACGACGAACGACGACACGATGGCGCGCCTGCCCCATGGTGCGCCGATGCGCGGCGCGACGCTGCGGCGCGCGTGCCGCGTCGGCGGCGGCGCCGTGCTGCTGCCGGGCGTGGAGATCGGCGAGGAGGCGTTCGTCGCCGCCGGCTCGGTCGTCACGAGCCACGTGCCGGCGCGCAAGGTCGTCATGGGCGTTCCGGCGCGCGTCGTGCGCGACGTACCCGACGAGGACCTGCTCGAGCACTGGAGCTGAGCGCCCGCGGCCCACGGGCGCCGCGGCGATCGGGCGGTCGGCCTACGCCGCCGCGGCGAGCGTGGACTCCTGCATCCAGATGATCTGCTCGCGGCCGGGGCCGACCCCGACGAGCGAGATCGGCACGTTGACCTGCTCGGCGATGAACGCCAGATAGTCCTGCGCGGCCTGCGGCAGGTCGGACGGCAAGCGGCAGCCGGTGATGTCCTCGCTCCAGCCGTCGAGCTCGACGTACTGACCGCGGGCATGGTGCAGGACCGTCTGGTGGTACGGGAAGTTCGAGAACTCGGCGCCGTCGGGACCCGAGTAGGACATGCAGACCTTGATCTTCTCGAAGCCCGAGAGCACGTCGAGCTTCGTGATCGCGAGCGATGTCAGGCCGTTGATGCGCGACGCGTAGCGCAGCGCGGGGATGTCGATCCAACCGCAGCGTCGTGCGCGGCCCGTCGTCGTGCCGAACTCGCCGCCGCGCGTGCGGATCTCCTCGCCGACCTCGTCGTCGAGCTCGCTCGGGAACGGGCCGGACCCCACACGGGTCGCGTAGGCCTTGGCGATGCCCCACACCTCCTGGATGTCCTTCGGGCCGACGCCGGCGCCGACGCACGCCGCTCCCGCGATCGGGTTGGATGACGTGACGAAGGGATACGTGCCGTGGTCGATGTCCAGCAGCGCGCCCTGCGCGCCCTCGAAGAGGACGAGCTTGTCGTCGTCGAGCGCGTCCCACACGATGCGCGCGCAGTCGGCGATGTGGCGCTCGAGGCGGTGGCCGTACGTGAGGTAGGCCTCGGTCATCGACTGCAGGTCCAGCGACGGGTCCTTGTCGTACGGGCGCAGGCTCAGGCGCTTGGGGTCGATCGCCGCGGTGATCTTCTTCTTGAGGATCCGCTCGTCGAGCAGGTCCTGCATCCGGATGCCCAGGCGCGCGGCCTTGTCGGCGTAGCAGGGGCCGATGCCGCGCCGCGTCGTGCCGATCTGCAGCTTGCCGAGCTTCGTCTCACCGGCGGTGTCGAGCAGCAGGTGGTAGGGCATGATCACGTGCGCGTTGGCGCTGATGCGCAGCCCGCTGGTGTCGATCTTGCGGGCGCGCAGCGCGTCGAGCTCGTCGGTCAGGACGCGCGGATCGACGACGACGCCGTTGCCGATGATGCAGCGCTTGCCCGGGTACAGGATGCCGGACGGGATGAGGTGGAACTTGAAGACCTCGCCGTCGCGGATGATCGTGTGGCCGGCGTTGTTGCCGCCCTGAAAGCGCACGATCGCGTCCGCTCGCTCGGCGAGCAGATCGACGACCTTCCCCTTCCCTTCGTCGCCCCACTGGGCGCCGACGATGCAGATTCCAGGCATAACGTCGAACAGTCTAGGCGGAGCGCGGCTTGGAGCCCGTTCCGGCCCCGCGGCCGGTCCTACACGTCATAGCTGGGACGGCGCGCGTCGGTCCCGAACAAGGGCAGCACCTCGCACATCTCCTCCAGGCGCGACACCGTGCGCTCGTTGATCTGGTCGGCCAGCGCGTCGCGCTCGAGGTTCGTCGTGATGACGATCGAGCGCTCGTCCTCATAGCGCGCGTTGACGATCGCGTAGAGCTGCTCGAGCACCCACGGGCTCGTCTTCTCGGCGCCGACGTCGTCGATCTGCAGCAGGTCGACGGCGGTCAGGCGATCGAGCAGCTCGACGTAGGAGTTGCTGGCATCGTCGTCGAATGTCGTGCGGATCTGGGCCAGCAGCCGCGGGAGCGAGTAGATCGCGACGCTGCGGCCGGCCTCGATCGCGTGGCGCGCGACGAGCATCGCGAGCGTCGTCTTGCCGGTGCCGACGGAGCCGACGAACCACAGGCCGCGGCCCGCGTCGAGCTGCTCGTCGATGCGGCCCACGTAGCGCTTGACGGCCATCGTCACGGGTGCGGCGATCTCCGTCACCGGCGGGCGGTCGAACGACACGCCGCGGTACTTGCGCGGGATGACGCCGCTCAGCGAGCGCGAGCGGGCGCGGCTCATCCTCTGCGCGCGGCAGCGGCAGTCCGTCGCCGTGTTCGTCGCCTCGTCGACGAGGAACCCGGTGCCGTCGCAGAGGCTCAGCGGGCACGTCTCCGAGGCCGTGGGTGTCTTCGCGCGAACGGTCGTCATGGGAGCCATGTCAGCCTAGGCCACGCGGCGGCGTCGATCCGCAGCGACCACGCAATCTGCGAGGACTCAGCCGTAGCGATCGGGCGAGGTGTAGTTGAGGAACTTCGGGTACTCCTTGGCGAACGTCAGCTCGACGTCGCCGATCGCGCCGTTGCGGTGCTTGGCGATGATGATGTCCGCGATGCCGGCCCGCTCGGAGTCCTTGTCGTAGTACTCCTCGCGGAAGATGAACGCGACGAGGTCGGCGTCCTGCTCGATCGACCCGGACTCGCGCAGGTCGGACAGCAGCGGGCGCTTGGAGTCGATCGACTGGCCGCGCGTCTCGACGGCGCGCGAGAGCTGCGACAGCGCGATCACGGGCACGTTGAGCTCGCGGGCGAGGATCTTGAGACCGCGACTCATCTCGCCGACCTGCTGCACGCGCGACTCGACGCGGCCGTCCGGTCGCATGAGCTGCAGGTAGTCGATGATGATCAGGCCGAGCGGCTGCTGCTGGTGCAGCCGGCGGGCCTTCGCCCGGATCTCGATGATCCCGACGTCGGACGAGTCGTCGACGAACAGCGGCGCCGCCGACAGCTTCGCGGACGCCTGCAGGATCTTCGGCCACTTGCCGTCGGGCACGCGCCCCTTGCGCAGCTCGTCGCCCTTGATGCGCGCCTGCGACGCGACGAAGCGCTGGGCGAGCTCCGTCTCGGACATCTCGAGCGAGAACAGCGCGACGGGGAGGTTGTGGTCGATCGCCGCGTTCTCGGCAATGTTTGTCACCAACGCGGACTTTCCCATCGACGGTCTCGCCGCGATGATGATGAGGTTGCCCGGCTGAAAGCCGCCCGTGATCTCGTCGAGATCGCGGAAGCCCGACGGGGTGCCGGTGAGCGACGTGCCCTCGCGCGACAGCTTCTCCATCTTCTTCAGCTCGTCGTCGAGGATCTCGTCGATCGTGCGGAAGTCCTTCTGGCGGTCGTCGTGGGCGACCTCCAGCATCGCCCGCTCGGCGAACTCGACGAGGTCGCGCGGTGCGGCGACGTGGTTGAGCACCGAGGCCTGGATCTCGTAGGTCGTGCTCAGCAGGCGGCGCATGAGCGCGTGCTCGCGGACGATCTGCGCGTAGCGCCGGATGCCGCCGAGGCCGGGGACGCCGCCCGTCAGCTCGTCGATCGCGGCCTTGCCGCCGGCCTCCTCGAGCTTGCCGGTGCTGCGCAGCTGCTCGGAGACCGTCAGGACATCGATCGGCTCGCTCTCGCGGTACAGCAGCAGCATCGACTCGTAGATCAGCCGATGGCGGTCGCGGTAGAAGTCGTCGGGCTTCAGGCCCTCCTCGATGACGAGCCCGTACATCGCCCGGTCGGACAGCAGGATGCCGCCGAGCACCGACTGCTCGGCCTCGAGGGAGTGCGGCGGCGCGGCGCCGGCGGCGATCTGCGGCGCGGGGCGTGGCGGGGAGTCGGGGTAGGTGCTCACTGGCGTTTCGCAGCGTAGGCGTCAGCGGCTCGCATTCGGGCCGCTGCGGGTGTCGCGCGTCGCGCGCGCCCGCTACGTGGGGGAAATATGTTATACGAACAGGTGTTCGTATGCCGATCGCGGGACGGGCCGGGCGAGTTCGCTCGCTGCCGCGATGGGGTATCAGACGCTCGTCTCGCATACCCGAGCCTCGAGGAGGTAGGTCGCATGGCCGTCCCCGGCCCCGCCAGCACGCCGCACGACCCGCGCAGCCTCGAGGGCGCGATCCTGCTCATCGGCGCGGGCGCGATCCTGCTCATCGTCAGCCTCTTCCTCGAGTGGTACCAGCCGGGCGTCGACGCCTGGGAGATCTTCGAGGTCTGGGATCTCGTGCTCGCGGTGCTCGCCCTCGTGGCCCTCGTCGCCGTTGCGGGCCGGCTCGGCTACGGGCCTCCGCGACCGGCGAGCTGGCTGCTCGCCCCGGCGATCGCGGCGCTTGTGATCGTGCTGTTCGCGATCCTCAACCCGCCGCCGCTGGCCCGCAGCATCGACGGCGACCCGGGCACCGGACTCTGGCTGGCGCTCGTGTCCGCGATCCTCATGGCCGCCGGTGCGGTGCTGTCCGTCGCGCGCATCTCCGTGGCGATCACGTCGGCGGCCGCGCCCGCTGCCGCTACGCCGGTCCGCAGGTCGGCCCGAGGCCTGTTCTCACGTGATGGCGAGGTTCGTCCGCAACAGCCCGTGGGCCCCCCGGACGCGGTCCCGCCGACCGAGGAGACCCGCCGGATCTAGCGCGTCAGACCTCGTCGGGCCAGCGGCCGTGCGCGTCGTAGAACTCGCGGGCCGCGTCCTCGTCGTCGCGGTCGCGATGGCCGCGACCGGCGTACCAGGCGAGGACGACGATCGAGCCGATGCCGCCGACGACGCCGACGGCCCCCCAGATCGTGTCCGCCAGCGCGGCGAGCGGCATCTCAGTGCCCCGTCCGCAGCGGACGGGGGCGATCCACTACTTCTTCTCGACGACCATCGTCTTGACCGAGGCCGTGACGCCCTCGGCGATCTCGACGACGACGACGTAGGTGCCGACGTTCTTGATCGGCTCCTCGAGATGGATCTTGCGGCGGTCGACCTTGAGGCCGCGGGCCTCTTCGATCGCGTCGGCGATGTCCTGGTTGGTGACGGAGCCGAACAGGCGACCGTCGTCGCCGGCCTGCTGGCTGATCGTCAGCACGGTCCGGTTCAGCGCCTCGGCGTCCTCGGTGGCCTTCGCCACGAGCACCTGCGCCTGGCGGTCGGCCGCCTTGCCGCGGCGGACGGCCTCGGCGAGGGCGCCCTTCGTCGCGGGGGCGGCGAGCTTGCGCGGGATCAGGTAGTTGCGCAGGTAGCCCTTGGAGACGTCGACGACGGCTCCGCGGGCGCCGAGGTGCTCGACGTCCTGCATGAGGATGGCGGAGGGCATCTAGCGGTCGTCGCGGCCGCGACGCCCGCGACCACCCTCGCGCTCGGCGTCGTCGCGCCCGCCCTCGTTGACGTACGGCAGCAGCGCCAGCTCACGGGCGCGCTTGACCGCACGGGCGATCTGGCTCTGGTGGCGGCGGCATGCGCCGGTGATCCGCCGTGAGCGGATCTTGCCCTTCTCGGAGATGAACTTGCGCAGCGTGGCCGTGTCCTTGTAGTCGGCCTGCTCGATCTTCTCCTTGCAGTACGGGCACGGCTTGCGTCGACCGCTGCCGGGCCCGCCCTTCTTGTCACGTCGGCGCGTGGGCTTGCCACGGTTGCGCTGCTTAGCCACTGAAAGAGAGTCCTTCGTTTCGATGCCGGAGGGCGCACGCGACGGCGTGCGCGACCCGACATTGTGGCAGGTCGCGAATGTAGAGCACGTATCGGACGGCTCGGGAGGCGCCCCGACCCCGCCTGAGGGCGGGGGCGAGACTCACAAATCGCTGCTCAGAACGGGATGTCGTCGTCCGCGGGGCGGCTGCTGCGCCCGCCGCCGCCGACACCGGCCGGCTGGAAGTCCGAGACGTCGGCGGGCACGTCGGAGCGCGCCGCGTAGCCATTGGAGTTCCCGCCGCCGCTGCTGCGTGCCTCGCCGTCGCGGACGACCGGCACGACGCTGTCGGCGTTGATGTCGACCGCCTGGCGCTTGTCGCCGTTGGGCGTCTCCCACTCGCGCCAGCGCAGCCGCCCGGAGACGACGACCTTCTGGCCCTTGGAGAGGTTGCGACCCATCCACTCGCCGAGGCCGCTCCAGATCGTCACGTCGAAGTAGGCGGCGCGATCGGCCCATTCGCCGGACGCGTCCTTGAAGCGCTCGTTGTGGGCGATCCGCAGGGAGCAGACGGCCTGCCCGCTGGGAAGGTTGCGCACCTCGGGGTCCCGGGTCAGGTTGCCCGAGACGGTCACGCTGTTGATTTCGAATCCGCTCATGTGAAGGTCCTCATCCGCGCGCGCGTCCGCAGCGAGCACGCTCTCGTGGGTCCCGTGCGGGACCCGTTGATCTCGTGTGAGCGCCTCTCGACGCTCGATGGATCGAGTCTAGAGACGCGATCGGCGGTCGCAGGCGACGACGCCGCTCTCTCCGCGCTTATTCCGCAGAGTCGTGACGAAGCACGACCGTTGCTGCGCAGATCGCGCCTCGCGGCGCGGCCGCGTCAGTCCTCGGAGGGCGCTGCGGCGACGGCGACGGGGTCGGACGCCGGTGCGTCGACGATGCCGGTCGGACGCGGCTCGGGGCGCGTCGACGGCGGTGCCGGGGTGCCCGGCTTGAGCTTGATGATGCGGAAGCGGACCACCCCATCGGCGATGCGCAGCACCCGCTGCAGCGACTCGAGCGTCTCACGGACCCCGTGGAACTGGAGCAGGTGATACTCCGCGTCGGTCTTGTGCAGGATCTCGTAGGCCGTCTGACGGACGCCCCAGTCCTGGGTGTTGACGATCCCGATGGGACCGATGATCTGTTCGACATTCGCGATGATCTTCTGACGCTGCTCGTCCGGAGCGGCGCTGTCGAGCATCAGGATCAGGTCGTAAAGTGGGTCGGCGGCAGGCATGCGGCGGCGCATGATAGCGACCGGGGGGCGAAACCAGTGGCCCCCGGCCCTATAGGGGGTGTGGATCGCGACGCCCGACCGCCGCTGCTCGCCCGCCTGCGCTGGGGCAACGTCGCCCGCGCCGGAGCCATCGTGGCGCTCGCCGCGACCATCGTCGCGTGGCCGCGGCTGACACCGCGTGAGCCCGCCCTGCCGCCGGTCGATCCGGTCCCGGTCGCGCCCGCGACCGTTGCACCGGGTGGCGCCGCGGCCGGCACGGTTGCCGCGCCGGAGCGCGAGGCGCCGCGGGAGCAGGAGCGCGACGCGGCGCGCACGCGCTCGGCGGCGCGGGAGCGCACGCGCAGGGCGGCGCGACAGCGGTCGGCGGCGCGGGAGCGCACGCGCAGGGCGGCGCGAAACCGGTCCGCGGCGCGTGAGCCCGGGCCGGGCGGGCCGCGACCGACCGGCCCCGCAGCCGCCGGGCCGGTGCGTCAGCGGCGCGGTGGGGCGCCGGCGAGCCCGCCTCCGGCCGTCCCCGCGCCGGCGCGCCCGGCGCCCGCGCGAACCGCGCCGGCGCCCGAGTTTCGCCCCGGGGGCGGTGAGGCGCCCGGGTTCTCGCTCGGCTGAGCCCCGAGCCGAGGCTCAGCGACCCGAGAAGTAGACGGCGATCGCGACGAGCGCGAGCACGAACAGCAGCGGGTGGATGATGACGCCTCCGGCAATGGCGATGATGAGCAGCACGATCGCGACGATGAGCAGCACGGTGTTCTCCTTCGAGCAGGTGAATCCGCCGGGCCGATCGGACCGGAGGTCGAGATGCTGCGCCGCGATCGTCGGGTGCGACGAGATCGGCTGAGCACCGACGCGGATACCCGGACATGGCCCCCGTCACGCGCCAGGTGCCATCCGCCCGGTCCGCGGCAAGCTTCATGCGGGTAGAACCGCAGCAGGAGCCGGTACGCGGAGCACGACGAAGGGACGCCCGACATGTCGATCGCAGCACACCACCTGCAGACCTGGATCGGCGCCGAGGTCCTCGACCGGGCCGGCGAGAAGCTCGGCAAGCTCGAGGACGTCTACTTCCGCGACGCCGAGCCGCTCGTCATCACGATTCGCAGCGGGCTCGCCGGCCGCAAGCACCACGCCGGCGCGCTGGCCGGCGCCGCGGTCACGCGCGCCGACGTGCAGCTCGACGCCACCGCCGACATGCTCGTCGCGACGGGCTCGAGCGGCCTCGACGCCAACGGGCTGACGGCGCTCGGCGAGCAGGACCCCCGGCTGGGCGCGCTGCTCATCGGCGACCTCGAGAGCTGGACGGCCCGTGAGCAACGCCTGCGGGCGCAGGCCGAGGCGGCGGCCGCGGCCGAGAAGCTCGATGTCGAGGCGCAGCGCCGGCTCGAGGAGGAGGACGCCGCGAAGAAGAAGGCGCGCACCGCCGAGCACGACGCCGCCGCGGCACGGCGCGCCCGCGAGGACGCCGAGGCACAGGCGGAGCAGGCGCGGCGCGAGGCCGAGCCCGCCCGCTGAGCAGACATCACGGCCGGCGGCCGGAGTCGGCCTGCTGGGGCCGGGCGGCGAGCGTGACGACGATGCTGCGCGGCTTGCCGTCGCGGTAGACGCGCAGCGTGACCTTGTCCCCCGGCTTGTGGGTTGCGAGCGCGACGCTGAGGTCGGCGTCGTCCCCGAGGACCCTGCCGTCGACGGCCTTGATGATGTCGCCGCCGGGGATCACCGTCCGCGCCTGGAAGCGCGTGCGCGAGGTCCCCGCGCGCAGGCCCGCCTTCTCGGCCGGGCCGCCCCCGACGACGTTCTGCACCCACGCGCCCTTGGACACGGGTAGCCCGAAGCGCCGGGCGAGCTGGGGGTAGATGCGGGTGGTCGCGACGCCGAGGTAGGCGTAGTCGACCTTGCCCTCCGAGCGCAGCGCGTCGAGCGTGCGGCGCACGGTGTCGACCGGGATCGCGTAGCCGACGCCCTCGCCGCCGCCGCTCGTCGTCTGGATCTGCGAGTTGATGCCGAGAACCTCGCCCTTCGCGTTGACGAGCGGCCCGCCGGAGTTGCCGCGGTTGATCGCGGCGTCGGTCTGGATGGCACCGGAGATCTCGAAGCCGGTCAACGACTCGATCGAGCGATCGATCGCCGACACGACGCCGACCGACAGCGACTGCGGCTCTCCGAACGGCGAGCCGATCGCCGCGACCGGCGTGCCGACGCGCAGGTCGCGCGTCGAGCCGAGCGACAACGGGCGCAGGGTCAGGCCCGCGGGATCGATCTTCAGCAGCGCGACGTCCGCGTTGGGATCGAAGCCGACGATCCTCGCGGAGACCTCGTTGCCGTCGGCGAACGCGACGTAGACCTCCTTGGCCTGCTTGATCGCGGCGCCGGTGCCGTCGGTCACCACGTGGGCGTTCGTCGCGACCTCGCCCGAGCCCGCGATCACGAAGCCCGAGCCGATGCCCTCGCCGCCGCCGCCGCTCGGATCGGCTGCGCTGCCCGATGCACCGAGGACGCTGAAGACCGTCACGACGCCGGGCGAGTCGCGGGCATAGATCGCCGTCGGATCGAAAGCGCCGCTCGCGGCACGCGCGCCGTCGTCGCCGGGGGCGCGCACCACCTCGACCGTCGTCACGCGCTCGACCGTGCGCACGGGGCCGCCGCTCGACGAGCCGTCCCCGCCGCCGGGAGCATCCTTTCCGCCGCATCCCGCGATCGCCAGCAGCGCGAGGCCGCCGGCGAGCCACCTTCGATGATGAGGACCCGCCGCGCGGGCGCTCACGCCGGCAGCTCCAGCGAGAACGTCGTCCCGGCCCGCGAGCGATCGATGTCGAGCGAGCCGTCCATGCGCTCGGCGAGCTCGCGGGCGATCGCGAGGCCGAGGCCGGAGCCCTGGGCGTCGTCGGAGGTGTAGAAGGGCTCGAAGACGCGCCCGGCGGCGTCCGCGCGGATGCCCGGGCCGTCGTCGCAGACGTCGAGCCGGACGCAGCCGTTGTCGCGCAGCGCGGTGACGACGACGCCCGTGCCCGGTGGCGTGTGCGTGAGCGCGTTGTCGAGCAGGATCCGCAGGATCTGGGCCACGCGCTCAGGATCGCAGACGGCCTCGATCGGCTCGGCGGCCAGGCGCAGCTCCAGCGCGGTGTCGTGCTTGGCGAGCGCGGGCGCGAACTCCGCCGTGATCCGCCGCGAGAGGTCGCCGAGGTCCGTGGCCTCCGGGCGCAGCTCGAACGAGCCGGCCTCGAGCTTGGAGAGATCGAGGAGGTCGGTCGCCAGCTTGCCGAGACGGGCCACCTGCTCGCGCACGACCGCGACGAACTCGCGCCGGGTCGCGTCGTCGAGCTCCTCGTCCTCGAGCAGCTCGAGGAAGCCACCGAGCGAGAAGATCGGCGTGCGCAGCTCGTGCGACGCCGTCGCGATGAAGCGCCGGCGCGCCGTCTCGACCTCGGCGAGCTGGCGCTGCATGTCGTCGAGGGCCCGGGCGAGCTGGCCGAGCTCGTCCCTGCCGGCCGGGAAGACCGCGGTGAAGTCGCCGGCGGCCACGCGCTCGGCGCCCTGCTCGAGCGCCTTCACGCGGCGCGCGATCGTGCGCGAGACGACGAACCCGCCTCCGAGGGCGAGCAGCAGCCCGAGCGCGCCGGCGAAGAGGATCTGGCGGCGGATCAGCGCGACGTTGTCCTGCACGTCCGACAGCGGCGAGGAGAAGATGACGACGCGGCTGACGACGTTGTCGTCGCGGATCGGCTCGGCAACCTGCGCGAGCGCGACGCTGCCGCGGTGGCGCTCGCCGCGCGTCTCGCGCCCGTCGCGCGCGCTGATGTCGGCGATCGAGACGGGCAGGTCGTCGAGCTGGACCTCCGTCGTGGAGTCCGAGAAGATCGCGAGCGACAGGCCGAGCGTCCCGTTGCTGACGGTCATCAGCGTCACGCGCGTGCTCGTGCGGTCACCGATCTGCGCGACGAGCTGGTTGACCTGGCGAAACGTGCCGTTGTTGCGCACGAGGTTGCTGATCTGTGGCGTGTAGGCGCGCGCGGTCCGGGCCAGCGAGCGCAGCTTCTGCTCGCGCAGCGAGGACTCCAGCTGCGGCGTGACGTAGAAGAAGACGACGCCGACCGCGACGAGCGTGACGGCGAAGAACAGCACCGTCAGCCGCGTGCGCAGCGATCGCAGGCGCATCAGCGTTCGTCGCGGAAGCGATAGCCGACGCCGCGCACGGTGAAGAGGTACTCGGGCTGCTTGGCGTCGAGCTCGAGCTTCTCGCGCAGGTGGCGGATGTGCACGTCGATCGTGCGCGGGTCGCGATAGGCGGAGTCGCCCCAGATCCGCGTCAGCAGGTTCTCGCGGGTGAACACCCGGCCGGGGTGCGTGGCGAGCGCGCCGAGGATCTCGAACTCGACGTACGTCGTCTGCACCGCCTCGTCGCGCACGCGCACGGCGCGCTTGGCGAAGTCGATCGACAGGCCGAGCACCTCCAGCGGCCCCTCGACGGGGACGAGCCCCTCGTCGGGTCGCATCTCGGCCCGCCGCAGCACCGCCTTGACGCGGCTGCGGAACTCGCGCATCGAGAACGGCTTGGTGATGTAGTCGTCGGCGCCGATCTCCAGGCCGACGACCTTGTCGATCTCCTCGGCGCGGGCCGTCAGCATGATGATCGGCACCGTCGAGCGCGCGCGGATGCGCCGGCACACCTCGAGGCCGTCGAGCTTGGGCATCATGAGGTCGAGCACGACGAGGTCGTAGCTGCCCTCCGCGAAGCGCGCGAGCGCCGCGCTGCCGTCGGTCGCCTGCACGACCTCGTAGCCGTCCTTGCGCAGCGGGTACGACAGCAGCGTCTGAATCGCATGCTCGTCGTCGACGAGGAGGATGCGGGGGGCGCGATCCACCATCCCCAATAGTGTGACAACGACGATGTCCGGTGCCCCCGCCAGCCCCGACCTCACGCGCTGATGGCCGACCCGCGGCTGTACCGGGCAGCACTGATTCCCGTCCTGTTCGCGCTCGTCCTCGTCGCGTTCTCGCTCGAGAACCGGCCGCGTCCGCTGACCACGACGCTGGCGGCCGGCGAGTTCGGCGGCGATCGCGCGTTCACGAACGCCTACGCCAAGGACGGGCTCGCCGACCGCTTCCCCGACCGGCGCCCGGGGTCGGCCGGCGACGATGGCCTCGCGACCGCCGTCGAGGCACGGCTGCGCGCCGCGCGCGGCTTCGTCGTGCGCACCATCGTCCACGACGGTGAGACGATCGACGGCACCCGCCCGCTGCGCACGATCATCGCCGAGCGACCGGGCCGCATCGACGAGCGGATCGTCGTCGTCGCGCACCGCGACGCGGCCGGGTCACGGGCCGAGGCGGAGCTGTCGGCGACCGCCGTGCTGCTCGAGCTCGCGCGCGTCTTCGGCGCTCCGCGGCGCACCCAGCGCACGCTGACGCTCGTCTCGACGAGCGGCGGCAGCGGCGGCGCGGCCGGCGCGGCGGCGCTCGCCGACGACCTGCGCGGGCCGTTCGCCGGCGTGCTCGTGCTCGGCGACCTCGCGTCGCGGACGATCCGCCCGCCGCTGCTGGCGGCGTGGTCGAACCGGCTCGGCTCGACGCCGATGCGCCTGCGCGCGACGCTGCAGGAGGCGCTGCGTCGCGAGACCGGGTCGGGCGCCCGCCCGCCGCGCGCGCTGAGCCAGTTCGCGCGCTTCGCGATGCCGGCGGCGTACGGCGAGCAGGGCGTGCTGCTCGAGCACGGCCTGCCGACCGTCACGCTGTCGATCGGCGGCGACCGGCCGCCGCCCGCGGGCGCGCCGGTCTCGCGGGCGCGGCTGGAGGAGCTCGGGCGCGCCGCGCTGCGCACCGTGACGGCGCTCGACGGTGCGCCGCGCGGCAAGCCCGTGAGCCCCGAGGCCTCCAGCCGCGATTTGCTGTTCAGCCGCAAGCTGCTGCCCGGCTGGGCCGTGCGGCTGTTCACCGGCTCGCTGCTGCTGGCCCCGTTCGTCGTCGCGATCGACGCCCTCGCCGCGATGCGGCGGGCGCGCGAGCCGGTCGTGCAGTGGCTCGGCTGGACGCTGGCCTGCGCGCTGCCCGTGGTCGTCGCGGCGCTGTTCGCGATCGGGCTCGGCGCCGTCGGCCTGCTCGCCGCGACGCCGGCGACGCCGGTCTCGCCGCTCGCGCTGCCGGTGCAGGTGCCGGCGCTGCTCGCGGTCGGGCTCGTGCTCGTGCTGGCGTGGGCCTGGCTGCGGCCGGCCGTCCTGCGGCTGACGGGCTGCGCCGGCGACCCGTCGAGCCCGGCGGCGGGCGTCGCGGTCCTGCTCGTCGCGCTGATCGCCACGATCGTCGTCTGGGCAGCCAACCCGTACGCGGCCGCGGCGCTCGTGCCCGGGCTGCACATCTGGCTGTTCGCGCTCGCCCCGGAGCTGCGCATGCGCCGCGCGCTGCGCCTGGGCCTCGTCGTGCTGGCACTCGTGCCGGTGACGATCGTCGCGGTCGCGGTCGCGCGGTCGCTCGGCCTCGGCGGGCTGGACGCGGCGTGGGCGCTGCTGCTCGTCGTGGCGGGCGGCCACCTGTCGGCGGCGGGGATCGCGCTGTGGAGCCTGCTCGCGGGCTGCGCGGCGGGCGCGATCGTCATCGCGACTCGCGGCGGCGTGCCGGAGTCCGGCGACGACGCTCAGGTCACCGTGCGCGGGCCGCGCAGCTACGCGGGCCCCGGCTCGCTCGGCGGCACGGAATCGGCTCTGCGACGATGACGTCGGTGGACGCACGAGGGCAACCACATGCGTAGGCCGTTGCGGGCCCTGTCGACGGCCCTCATCACGGCCGGGCTGCTGATGCTGCTCGATGCCGGCATGACGCTCGCCTGGCAGGAGCCGGTGTCGGCGCTGTACGCGACGATCGTCCAGGGCCGGCTCGGCGACGACCTGCACGACCTCGAGCTGCGCAAGCCGGGCGCGGGCGACCTCGCCGCCCTGCGCTCGCTGGAGACCGAGCGCGCGCGGATGGCCTTCCTGTCGCGGGCGCTGCGCCGCTCGGCCAAGACCGGCGCGGCCGTCGGCCGGATCCGGATCCCGCGCATCGGCGCGAGCTATGTCGTCGTCAACGGCACCGATACGGCGTCGCTGCGCAAGGGCCCGGGCCTGTACGAGGACAACCCGTTTCCGGGCGCCCCGGGGACGGTGGCGATCGCCGGCCACCGGACGACCTACCTGGCGCCGTTTCGCCACATCGACCGGCTGAAGCCCGGCGACGAGATCTCGGTCGAGATGCCCTACGGACGCTTCACGTACGAGGTCCGGCGCACGCGCATCGTGCCCGCCACCGAGGTCTCCGTCACCAAGCGCGTCTCGTTCGACCAGCTGATCCTGTCGGCCTGCCACCCGCTGTACAGCGCCGCCAAGCGGATCGTCGTCTTCGCCAGGTTCGTCGACGCGCAGCCGCTGCGAGCGGCGCTGCACCCGTGACCGGCGACGCGACACCTGCGGATCGGACGCGGCCACCGCTCAAGTGCGACGCCCGCGCGCTCGATAGCGGTCATGCGATGCGAACCCAGGAGCTGAAGCGGCGCATCGAGCTCGCCGAGTACGTCGTCGACCCCGCTGCCGTCGCGGACGCGATGCTGCGTCGCGCGCTCAGTCAGAGGCGGTGGTGGAACCCGCTCGCCGACTGCTCGACGCCCGCGAGCGACAGCACGACGCCCGGCGCGCCGGAGCTGACGCCGCCGACCCACGTCAGCGGCGCCGCCGACTCGGCCGCCGCGCGGTCGGCGGGCGAGACGCAGACGCACAGCTCGTAGTCCTCGCCGGCCGCGACCGCGAGCTGCCACGGCGGCACGCCGAGCTGCTCGGCGACCTCGGCGACGCCCGCGGCCAGCGGCAGCGCGGCGAGGTCGATCGCGATCCGCACACCGCTTGCGCGAGCGACATGCCCGGCGTCGGAGGCGAGGCCGTCGGAGAGGTCGATCATCGCGTGTGCGCCGGCCCGCGCCAGCGCGCGCCCGGCGCTCAGCAGCGGCTCCGGGCGCAGATGCCGGCGCGTCAGCGCGGCAGGGCCCGCGGCCGCGCGCTCGAGGATCGCAAGGCCCGCGCCGGAGCCGCCGAGTGCGCCCGTGACGCCGACGAGGTCGCCGTCGCGGGCGCCGGCGCGCCGCACGAGCTGGTGCTCGGCGTCGGCCCATCCGACGACCGTCACGGCGAGCGTCAGCACCGGCGCCGACGTGACGTCGCCGCCGATCAGCGCGACGCCGTGACGCTCGGCGAGGCTCGCCATCGCATCGGCGAGCGCGAGCGCCTGCTCGTGGCCGAACCCGGGCGGCATCCCGAGCACGATGTACGCCTCGCCCGGGTCGGCGCCCATCGCGGCGAGGTCCGACAGCGCGGCCGCGAGCGCGCGGTGCCCCGCGTCGGCCGCGCTCGCCGTCACGCCGAGGCGGAAGTGCACGCCGTCGACCATCGCGTCGGTCGACGTGACGGACAGCGCGCGTGCGCGGACGACGGCGGCGTCGTCGCCGCTGCCGACGACGACCCGCTCGGGCGGCACACCGAACCGCTCCCGCATCCTGCCGATGAGCTCGAACTCGTCCACGCTGCGGCGGACGCAGTGGCTACCTGTGGCGGTAGACGATCCGAGCGCGGTCGAGGTCGTAGGGCGACAGCTCGCAGCGCACCCGATCGCCGGGAAGGATGCGGATGCGGAAGCGGCGCATCTTGCCCGCGACGTGACCGAGCACGACATGCTCGTTATCGAGCTTCACGCGGAACATCGCGTTCGGCAGGGCTTCGATGACTTCGCCCTCGAATTCGACTTTCTCTTCTTTGGCCATTGGACAGCAACGGTAGCAGCGCGGCGCGCGGCGACCTGCGCGACGAGGCTCAGATCAGGGCGGCGTGGGGTCCGTGCCGGTCGCCGCGTTCGGGTCGTAGACGTCGGGATCGAACGTCCCGCCGCCGGTGGAGGGCGCGGCCGGCGGCGTCGCGCCCGCCGGTGGCGGCGGCGGCGCGGACTGCTGCTTGCGCGGTTGCGTCGTGTCGGGCGTCTTCTTCTTGCGCGCCTTGCCGGTCTTGGGATCGATCTCCGGGTCGACGGGCCCCGCCTGCTGGTAGGCCTGCAGGGCGTTCTTGCCCTTGAACGGCTTGGGCTTGAAGGGATGCGCCGGCTTCGGGAACGCCTTGCAGTAGCCGTGCGCGGCGAGCTTCATGTATCGGCCCCAGATCTGTGCCGGGAACGTGCCGCCGTCGACGGGTCGCCCGCCGAAGAGGTTGCCCATCGGGATCTTGCCCTTCGGGAAGCCGACCCAGACGGCGGTGGCGAGCTTCGGCGTGAAGCCGTCGAACCAGGCATCGGTGTTCTCGTCGGTCGTGCCCGTCTTGCCGCCCGCCGGGCAGCCGGTGTTGGCGCGCGTGCCCGTTCCGGACTGGATGTTCATCTGCAGGATCTTCTGGACCTCCGCCATCGCGCCGGAGTCGAACGCGCGCACGCGCTCGGGCTTGCCGAGGTCGTCGACGCGGCCGTCCGGGAAGCGCACCTCGGTGATCGCCTTCGGCGTGTTGCGGTAGCCGCCGGAGGCGATCGTCGCGTACGCGTTGGCCATCTCCAGCGGCGAGCAGCAGTTCGTCAGCCCGCCGAGCGTCCCGGACGGGTTGGCGTCCACCGGCGAGGTGACGCCGAGGTCCTTCGCCGCCTTGACGACCTTGTTGAAGCCGAGGTCCTGCGCGAGGCGTACGTAGACGGTGTTGTCCGAGCGCAGCGTCGCCGTCACGAGGTTCGGCGAGCCGCCCGCGCACTTGCCGCCGTAGCACTTGATGACCACGTTGTCGTACAGCGGCCCGAGCGCGACGGGGCCCGACGCGTAGGTCGTCGTCTCCGGGTTGACGCCCTCGCGCACGGCGGCCACGAGCGTGATGACCTTGAACGTCGATCCCGGCTGGCGGCGGCCCTGCGAGGCGAGGTTGTACTGCGCGTCCTGGTAGCGCGAGGCCGACTGGGCCATCGTGCGGATGTAGCCGTTGGCCGGGTCGATCGTCACGATCGCCGACGACGGCGCGCCCGGGAAGCTGAGGTCCTTGGCGATCGACGCGCGCGCCTTCTCCTGCAGGTCGAGGTCGATCGTCGTCTTGATCGTCAGCCCGCCGGTGCGGACCTTCTTCAGGCCGTAGCGCTTGACGAGCTCGTCGGTGACGTAGTCGAAGAAGTAGCTCTCGCGCTTCTCGCCGAAGTAGCTGTTGCGATGCAGCTTGAGCTTCGAGCTGATCGCCTGCTGCGCCTGCGCATCCGTGATGAAGCCGACGTCGGCCATCTTGCGCAGCACCTCGTTGCGGCGGGCGACGGCGCGATCGGGACGGGCGAACGGGTTGTACTGGCTGGGCGCCTGCGGCAGCCCCGCGATGAGCGCCGACTCGGGCAGGGTGAGCTGCGAGGCGGGCTTGTCGAAGTACGCGCGCGCGGCGGCCTGGACGCCGACGGCCGTCTGGCCGCCGTTCGTGCCATAGGAGACGGAGTTCAGGTACGTCGTGAGGATCCATGACTTGCCCTTGCGCCCGGGGTGGACGTTCTCGAGCTCCTCGGCGAGCTTCGCCTCGTGCACCTTGCGCTTGAACGTCTTCTCGGTCAGGCCGGGGTACAGCGTGCGGATCAGCTGCATCGTCAGCGTCGAGCCGCCCTGGAGCGTCTTGCCGGAGGTCGCGTTCTTGAACGCGGCGCGGATGACGCCCTCGAAGTCGACGCCCTTGTGCTGGTAGAAGCGCTGATCCTCGATCGCGACCGTCGCGTCCTTCATCGACTGCGGGATCTCCGCCGACTTGACCTTGATGCGCAGGACGTCGTTCTGGATGATCCCGAGCCGCTGGCCGTCGGCGGCGAGGACGGTCGACAGTCGGCCGGGATCCTGGGCCGTCAGCGAACGGAGATCGGGCGCCGAGTTCGCGATCCCGACGACGTAGCCGATCGCGCTCAGGCCCGCGATGACAACCCCCGCGGTGAGCACCGCGAGGGTGAGGATGATGACGCGGGCGGCGCCGCCTCTGCGGCGACGTCGACGCTGGCGTTCGAGGCGAGCGGACATCGTGTGGGTGATGCGACGGCGCGGGGCGGCACCCCGCGATCTGACGAGATTCTAGGGACAGCGCGATGTTCGCCATCCGGTTGGCGCGTCCCTGCTGTGGCAACGCGCCGCCCGCGGCTTGCCAAGATCCATCGGATGCAGCCGCGCGTCCTCACTGCCGGCGCCGTGTCTCGCGCGCGCGCCGCCGTGGCCCGCGACGACGCGATCGCCGACATGTGGCGCGCGCTGTGGGTCTCGCGGGCGATCGTGTGGGCCGCGGGCGTCGTGGCCGTGCTCGCCTTCGGGCTGTCCGGGCGCGAGGGCGACTTCGATCCGGCCGGGCTGACGTCGCCGTTCGGCGCGACCGGCGACCTGCTCGCGGCGCCGTTCGCGCGCTGGGATTCCGTCTGGTACATGGCGATCTCGACCGGCGGCTACGGCGACGGCGCGCGCGAGGCGTTCTTCCCGCTGTACCCGCTCGTCGTCAGGATCGCGAGCGTCCCGCTGCGCTCCCCGCTCGTGGCCGGCGCGCTCGCGTCGACGGCGCTGCTGGCCGTCGCGCTCGTGCTCCTGCACCGGCTCGTCGCCCTGGACTTCGACCGCCGCGTGGCGCGCAACGCGGTGCTCGTGACCGCGCTGTTTCCGATGTCGTTCTTCTTCTCGGCGGTGTACAACGAGTCGCTGTTTCTGAGCCTGTCGATCGGCGCCATCTACGCGGCGCGGAGCGAGCGGTGGGCGCTCGCCGGCGCGCTCGGGGCGCTCGCCGCGGCGACGCGCAGCGCCGGCGTCCTACTGCTCGTGCCGCTGGCGATCCTCTATCTGTGGGACGGCGGCCGCGTCCGCGGACGCTCGCCGCGACCGCTGCGCGCCGATGCGCTGTGGCTCGGGCTCGTGCCGCTCGGGCTCGTCGCCTACTGCGTCTACCTGAAGCTCGGCGGGGGCGACGCGCTGGCCCCGTTTCACGCCCAGGAGGTCTGGTTCCGGACGTTCGCCGGGCCCTTCGCGGGCGCGTGGGACGGCGTTGTCGCGGGCGTGCAGGGCGTGCGCCAGCTGCTGTCGGGCGCGCGCGATCCGGTCTTCTTCCGCGAGGCGGGCGGCGACCCGTTCGTCGTCGCGCACCACAACATCGAGCTGCTCGGCTGGCTCGTGCTGACCGTCGTCGCGACGATCGGCGCGCTGCGGCGCCTGCCCGCCGCGTACGGTGCGTACCTGCTCGCGGCGCTCGCCCTGCCGCTGTCCTATCCCGTCGGCCCGCAGCCGCTGATGTCGCTGCCGCGCTTCGTCTCGGTGCTGTTCCCGCTGGCGATCTGGCTCGCGCTGTGGATGACCGGGCGCGTCTGGCGCGAGCGGCTCGTCGTCGCCGCGTTCGCGGGCGGGCTCGCCGTCTACACCGGGATCTTCGCGACGTGGCACTTCGTCGCGTGAGCGGGCGCGTCGTGACGCTCGACGCGATGGGGACGCTCGTCGAGCTGCTCGCGCCGGCACCGCGGCTCGTCGCACAGCTCGCCGAGCGCGGCGTCGCGGTCTCCGAGCGCCAGGCCGCAGCGGCGCTGCGCGCGGAGATCGCCTACTACCGCGCGCACCACGACAGCGCCACCGACGCACCGTCGCTGGCGCTGCTGCGGGCGCGCTGCGCGGCGGTGCTGGGCGAGACGCTGACCGGGGGCGGAGCCGACGTCGGCGCCCTGGGCCCGGAGCGGCTGCGCGACGCGCTGCTCGCGTCGTTGCGCTTCCGGGCGTTCCCGGAGGTCCCGGACGCGCTGCGGGCGCTGCGCCGCGCGGGCCACCGGCTCGTCGTCGTCTCCAACTGGGACGTGTCGCTGCACGACATGCTGCGCGAGACCGGTCTGGATGCGTTCGTGGACGGCGCGATCAGCTCCGCCGAGGCGGGCGCGGCGAAGCCGGATGCGCGCATCTTCGAGCGCGCGCTGGCGCTCGCCGGCGGTCACGCCGCGGGCGCGCTGCACGCCGGGGACTCGGTCGAGCACGACGTCGCCGGGGCGCGCGCTGCCGGGCTGCGCGCGGTGCTCGTCGCGCGCGGCGGTGCCCGCGTTCCCGAGGGGTTGCCCGCGGGCGTGAGCGTGATCGGCTCGCTGGGGGAGCTCGCGGCGCTCGCCGCGTAACCTCAGCAGACCGTGACGATTCCCCCGCCCAGCGGCGACGACCCGTCGCCCGAGCCGACCGAGGACCCGGCGCTGTGGCCTGCTCCGAAGACGGCGAACCGGCGCGCCGTCGCGCTCGAGCTCCCCGCGCAGCCGGTTGCCAACCCCTTCGACGACGCCGCGCCGCCGCCGGTGCCCGCGACCGGACGCGACCTGTGGCGGCCGTGGACGGCCTGGACGGCGCTCATCACCGGCTTCGGCCTGACGATCGTCGGCGGCGCCATCGTCGCGATCGTCGCCGCCGCGATGGGCGCCTCGATCTCGAACCCGTCGCCCGGCGTCAACATCGGGCTGACGTTCTTTCAGAACTGCTCGCTGATCGGCGCGGCGTTGCTGTTCGCCCACATGGCGGGGCGACCGTGGCCGAAGGACTTCGGCCTGCGCGCACCCGGTGGCGACCTCGCCGATCCGGTCGCGCGGCGCGCGGCGCTGAAGCGCGCGGTCGGCCTCCTGCTCGCGGTCTGGGTGGGCTTCTACGTCGTCAGCGCGATGTGGGTCGCGGCGCTGGGCCTCAACGAGCGCCAGACGCTGCCCGACGAGCTCGGCGTGCACGGCTCCGCGCTGAACACGATCCTCGTCGTCATCCTCATCACGATCGTCGCGCCGATCGGCGAGGAGCTGTTCTTCCGCGGCTACTTCTTCGGCGCGCTGCGCAACTGGCGCGGCTGGCTGCCCGCCGCGGTCATCACCGGGCTCGTCTTCGGCGCGATCCACATCGGCTCGGCTCCGATCGGCTTCACCGTTCCGCTCGCATTCTTCGGCTTCGGGCTCTGCTACCTCTATCAGCGCACGGGCTCGCTGTACCCCGGCATCGCGGTGCACGCCATGAACAACTCCGTCGCGCTCGGACTGACCCAACACTGGTCGTGGCAGATCGCGCCGACGATGGTCGTCGCGGTCACCGCCTCGCTGGCGATCTCCTCGCTGCTCGCACGGGCGCTCGCGGGCCGCGCCGCCGCCGCCGTGCCGCCGTTCGCTCAACCCGCGGCCTGACGCTCGACGAACGCGATCGCGCCCGCGTGTGCGTGATCTCACGCGTGATCTCACCTCTGGCGGGCGGGAGCGTGGCATAGTGCCGCCGATGCGCCGCCCGGTTCTCATCAGCATCGTCGCGGCGCTCGCCGTCGCACCGTCCACGGCACTGGCCCAGCAGCCCGTCGCCCCGCCTGCGCCCGCGCCGGTGCAGACCACGCTCAAGCTCACCGTCGAGCGCGTCGGAGGCAAGCTCGCGACGACGCTCGTCGGATCGTCGGTCCGCGTCCGCGGCACGGTCGCGACGTTCGTCGCCGACCAGCAGGTCAAGCTGCGCTTCTCCTACGACGGCAAGCGCCTCAGCACGAGGACCGCCACCATCCGCCCCGGCCCCAACGGCTCGGGGATGTTCCTGAGCTCCTACCGTGCCGAGCGCTCCGGGCGCCTCGTCGTCCGCGCCGCGCACGAAGCCACCGCGGCGCTCGACGCGCTGGCGGCGACGTCGCACTCCGTCGACGTCATCCCGCGCAGCGTCGGCCCGAAGAGCCGCAAGCGCGCCGTGCGGGCGTTGCAGCGCCGGCTCAGCCGGCTCGGCTACGTCGTCGGCGCCGGCGGCGACTACGACGACCGCACCGCGCGCGCCGTGCTCGCGTTCCGCAAGGTCACCGGGATGGCGCGCACGTCCGACGCCTCGGTCTCCGTGATGCGGCGCATCGCGCGCGGCGGCGGCCGCTTCAAGGTCCGCCACCCCGAGCACGGGCGCCACGTCGAGGCCGACCTGACGCGCCAGGTCATGGCCCTCATCAGCGGCGGGCGCGCGCTGCGCGTCTACCCGATCTCATCCGGCAAGGCCAGCACCCCGACGATCCTCGGCTCCTTCCGCGTGTACTCCAAGACGCCGGGGATCAACCAGAAGGGCATGGTCGACTCGGCCTACTTCATCCGCGGCTATGCCACGCACGGCTACGCATCGGTGCCGATCTACCCCGCCAGCCACGGCTGCCTGCGCTCGCCGGTGCCGGACGCGCGCAGCATCTTCAACTGGATCACGATCGGCACGCCGGTCGACGTGTACTACGGGCCGCAGCCGTAGCGAGCCCACACCGACGAGCCGCCGGTCCCAGACAGCACGACAGAAGGGGATGACGAGAGTCCGGGCATCCGTGCCCAGACTCCGAGACGGCACGCTTCGCCTTCATCCGGCGGCGAGTCGCTTCGCGACGCTAGGCGCGGCTTCGCCCCGCCGTCATGCGGGTCACCGGCGACGAGCCGCGGCCGCGCATGAAGCGCGACAGGTAGCCGAGCACGAAGCCGTAGAAGAACAGGCCGAGGAGGGCCGGGACGGCACGCTGTGCCCAGCGACTGCCGGAGCCGACGATGTCCGCGAACGGCGCCAGCAGGACGTCGTTGGCGTCGTCGATGTACTCGCGAACGGTGCTGTGGCGGGCCTCGCGCTGGCGCTCGCCGGCGGCCGTCGGGGCCGGCTGCTCGAAGCCGGCGAGCTCGTTGGTCTGATGCGACGAGGCACGGTTGAACTCGTCGACGGCGAACAGGCAGAAGCCGGCGGCGACGATCAGGCTGAGGGAGATCGCGAGGATCCGAAGAAGGCGCTCGATCACGGCTCTAAGGTTCCCAGGACCATGGACGCCTCTGGACGTTTGGCCGACGCACTGCGCACCCACGCGCTGATCCTCGGCGAGGTGACGCTCACGAGCGGCGCGATCGCCCAGTACTACGTGGACGCCAAGCGGGCGATCCTGCTGCCGGGGGGCTTCGCGGCGCTCGGCGAGCTCGTCGCCCAGTACGCGCTGCGATGGGGAGCGACGGCCGTCGGCGGCATGACGATGGGCGCCGATCCGGTCGCCTGCGCGGCGCTCGCCGGCGGCGCCGACGTCAAGGTCTTCTTCGTGCGCAAGGAGGCCAAGGCGCACGGCCTCGCGCGGCGCATCGAGGGACCGCTGCTGAGCGCCGACGATCGCTGCCTCGTCGTCGAGGACGTCGTCAGCACGGGCGGCTCGACGATCAAGGCGATCGAGGCGCTGCAGGAGGCGGGGCTCGAGATCTGCGGCGTCGTCAGCGTGCTCGACCGCCTCATGGGCGGCGCCGCGCGGATCGAGGCGGCCGCCGGTGCGCCGTACGCCGCGCTCTGCACGATCGACGACGTCTACCCGCAGCGGCCCGACCGCTGATCGGGGGCCAGCGGCTTGCGCCGCCGCGCCGGGAGGCGTAGCGTCGGTCGCTCAAGGCTCAGCCGGCGCGTTGCGAAGGTGCTGCGGCCGGAGGGCCATCCTCGAGAACGGAAGGGGGGCCTCTCGTGGCGCGCAAGCGACCGACAGCCTCCGACGTGACGCGCCCGGCCCTGACCTGCATCGACGGCGGGCTGGCGGACCGTGGCGCCCCGATGCTGACGCGGGCGGAGTCCGAGGCGCTTCGTCGCGGCTCTCCGCTCACGCACTCGCGGCTCACGGCGCACCTGATCTCACCGGCCGAGGCGGCGATCCGGCCGGCTCCTCAGCCCCCGCTGCGCGCGTTGTAGCTCGGCGCCCGGCCTCGGTCAGGGGTCGAGGTCGACGCGGATCGTCAGCAGGTCGGTGCCCATCGTGCGCACGGTGAACGCGTTCAGCCGCGACAGGTGATGCTCGCGCGAGCGCGGATCGTCACCGGCCAGGACGGTCGCCGTGCCGGCGCGCCAGTGCCGGCCGATGCGCAGCCGCACGCGCGGCTGCGCCTCGATGTTGCGCACGTAGGCCGCCTTGCGGCCGTACTCGGCGATGATCCAGAACGTGTTCGTGGCCTTGTCGAGACCCTTGCTGACCGGGGTTCGCCGCGGCAGGCCGCTCGTACGGCCGGTCGTCTCGAGCAGCGCGACGCTCGGCGCGAGGCCGCGCGCCGCCAGCCAGCGGATCGGCGGGTTCAGGACCCTGACCTGAATCGCGGTGACGATGCGGCGCTTGCGATCTGAGGAGGACAAGTGCCCCGAGCTGGATTCGAACCAGCGGCCTTCCCCTTAGGAGGGGGACGCTCTGTCCAGCTGAGCTATCGGGGCGCAACCGGCGTCGTGGAGGATACGTCGGTCAGCGGGTGATGGCAGGCCGCGACGGCGCCGGCCTTGTCCTCCAGCAGCGGCGTGCGCACGTCACAGTCGCCGACGACGAAGCGCGGGCAGCGCGGGTGAAAGCGGCAGGCGGCCGGCGGATCGGTCGCGGACGGCGGCTCGCCGCCGAGGATCTGGCGGCGGCTCGTGCCCGCGCACTCGGGATCGGCGGCCGGGACGGCGGACAGCAGCGCCGCCGTGTACGGATGGCGCGGACGGGCGTAGAGCTCGTCGGCGGTCGCGAGCTCGACGATCTGGCCGAGGTACATGACCGCGACCCGGTCGCACATGTAGCGCACGACGGAGAGGTCGTGGGCGACAAGGACGAGCGTCAGCCCGAGGTCGCGCTGCAGGCCGCGCAGGAGGTTGAGGATCTGGGCCTGGATCGAGACGTCGAGCGCGGACACGGGCTCGTCGGCGACGATGATCCGTGGCTCGAGCGCGATCGCCCGCGCGATCGCGATGCGCTGGCGCTGGCCGCCGGAGAACTCGTGCGGGTAGCGGTTGTAGTGCTCGGGGTTCAGGCCGACGCGCTCCATGAGCTCCTGCACGCGCCGCCGGCGCTCGCCGCGCCCCGCCGCGAGGCCGTGGATCGCGAGCGGCTCGCCGATGATCGAACCGATCGTGCGGCGCGGGTTCAGCGACGCGTACGGGTCCTGGAAGATCATCTGCAGCTCGCGGCGCAGCGGCTTGCTCTCCAGCCCCGCGATGTCGCGGCCGCCGACGGCGACCGAGCCCGACGTCGGCTCCAGCAGGCGCGTCAGCAGGCGCGCCGTCGTCGACTTGCCGCAGCCCGACTCGCCGACGATCCCGAGCGTCTCGCCCTCGAGGACGTCGAACGACAGCCCGTCGACGGCGCGCACGGGGCCCGCGCCACGACGCCACGCCCCGCCACCGCGGCGCGCCGGGAAGTGCTTGACGAGGTCGCGCACCTCGATCACGGCGGCGCCACTCATCCGGGCCCCGGCGGCGGCGAGGGATCCTCCTGGGCAAGCCCGCGCGCGGGCTCGCGGGCCTCCGCAGGGGCGAGCGAGGCCGTCGCGCCCGGTGGCGCCGGGTCGTCCCGCGCACCGGGAACCGCGGCGCGCGCCTGCTGCGCCGTCGCGCCGCGGCGCAGCGCCAGCCACAGTGCGCGGCGCGTGCGCGGCACGAGCAGGCAGGCCGTCCGGTGCTCGGGGTCGTCGGCGGGCGCGCCGAGCTCGGGGCGGGTGTGGCGGTGGGCATCGCGCACGAACTCACAGCGAGGATGGAAGTGGCAGCCGCTCGGACGGTCGACGAGGCTCGGCGGGCGGCCGGCGATCGCGACGAGCTCCTCCTCGCGCGGGCGGCCGAGCCGCGGGATCGACCGCAGCAGCCCCCACGTGTACGGGTGCTCGGGCGCGGCGAACAGCGCCCGCACCGGCGCCTGCTCGACGATCCGCCCGGCGTACATGACGGCGACGTCGTGGGCCAGCTCGGCGACGATCCCGAGGTCGTGGGTGACGAGCACGATCGCCATCGCGCGCTCGCGCTGCAGCTCGCCGAGCAGCTCGAGGATCTGCGCCTGGACCGTGACGTCGAGCGCGGTCGTCGGCTCGTCGGCGATCAGGAGCTCGCGGATCGTTGACGAGCGCCATCGCGATCATGACCCGCTGGCGCAGGCCGCCCGACAGCTCGTGCGGGTAGCCGGCGGCGCGGCGCTCGGCGTCGGCGATCCCGACGCGGCCCAGCAGCTCGAGCACGCGCTGGAGCGCCACGCGCTTGGTGACGTCGCGGTGCGCGCGAACGGCCTCGACGAGCTGGTCGGCGATCGTGAAGTACGGGTGCAGCGCCGACAGCGGGTCCTGGAAGATCATCGCGATGCGGTCGCCGCGCAGGCGCCGCAGCTCGTCCTCCGAGGCGTTCACGAGATCGAGGCCGCCGAACAGGATCGCCCCGCCGATGCGCGTCCGGGGCGCACGCGAGAGGCCCAGCACCGCCTCGCAGGTCACCGACTTGCCCGAGCCCGACTCGCCGACGATCGCGAGCGTGCGTCCGGCCGCGACCGTCGTGCTGATGCCGTCGACCGCGTGCACGATGCCGTCGGCGGTGTCGAAGCGGACGCGCAGGTCGCGCAGCTCGAGTAGCGCGGGCTCGGGCGCGGGGGGCGCGGGGGGCGCGGCCGTCATGACAAGCGGACCCGCGGATCCAGCAGCGAGTACAGGACGTCGACGACGAGGTTCGCGACGACGATGAACAGCGCGCCGAACAGGACCGTGCCCTGGATGACCGGCAGGTCCGCGTTCTGAATCGCGTCGAACGCGAGCGTCCCGAGGCCAGGGATGTTGAACACGCGCTCCGTGAGGATCGCCCCGCCGAGGACGACGCCGAGGTCCAGGCCGGCCGCCGTCACGACCGGCGTGATCGCGCCGCGCAGGCCGTGGCGCAGGACGACGCGGCGCCGGCGCAGGCCCTTGGCACGCGCCGTGCGGATGTAGTCCTGCGACAGCGTCTCGAGCATCGTCGAGCGCAGCAGCCGCGCGTAGATGGCGGCGAACGTCGACGCCAGCACGCACCACGGCAGCAGCAGGGACGCAAACCAGCCCACGGGATCCTCGGTCAGCCCGACGTAGCTGCCCTGCCCCGGGAGGATCGGCAGCACGCCGATGTCGTCGGACAGCAGGTACAGCGCGACGAGGCCGAGCCAGTAGACCGGCGCCGAGATCGCGACGAGGGCGCCGCCCATCGCGACGCGGTCGAGCAGGCTTCCCGGGCGGGTCGCGGAGATGACGCCGACGGCGATCCCGACCGTCAGCCAGATGACGAGCGCGCCGAGGGCCAGCGAGAGCGTCGCCGGCAGGCGCTCGAAGATCGCCTCGCGGACGTCGACGTCGTTGCGGAAGCTGTGGCCGAGATCGAAGTGCAGGACGAGCCGCTCGAGGTAGTGGCCGAGCTGCGCCGTCCACGGCTCGTCCAGCCCGAGCTGGTCGCGGATGCTCGCGAGCAGCTGCGGGGTCGGGTGCGGGCCGGCGCGCAGCCGCGCGGGATCGGCCGACGGCAGCAGGTAGAAGACGACGAACGTCAGCAGGCTGACGACGAACAGCGCGACGACCGCCCACAGCAGCCTGCGGACGACGTAGCGGGTCATCGAGGCGGGGTCACTTCAGCGACGTGTACGACAGGTCCCACGCCACGCTGAACTTGTTCACGACGCCCTTGACGTCCTCCGAGACGGAGTTGATCTGGTTGTCCCACAGCCACGGAATGACGTACGCGCGCCCCGTGACCGTGCGGTCGATCTCCCCGTAGTCCTTCGCGCGCAGCGCGGGATCGGTGTCCGACGTCGCGATCTCCAGGCGCGCGTTGAGCTCGGCGTCGTCGACCTGCGCCCAGTTCGGGCCGCCGCTGGAGGGGTGGATCTGGTCGCCGTTGAAGACCGGGTCGAGCATCGACTGCGGGTCGAAGAAGTCCTTGATCCAGGCGCCGTCCGGGCAGACCGCGACCTTCGCCTCCGGGGCGCCGCAGGTCGTGCCGAGCGTCGCCGCGTGATCGACGAGGCGCAGGTCGAACGTGAAGCCGAGCTTGGAGAGCTGGTCGCGGACGGCCTCGCTCGTGTTGGAGGACGGCGGTTGGTTGCTGCCGACCATCAGCAGCGGCGGCCCGCTGTAGCGCCCGCTCGCGTAGCCGGCCTTCCTCATGTAGCGGCGGGCCAGCGCGAGATCGGCCTTCGGGTTCGTCATGAAGGCGAACGTGCCGGCCTTGCCGCCGCCCTCGGCGAAGCCGCTCATCCCCGGCGGCAGGAAGTGCGTCGCGATCGGCCCGAGCGTCGCGCCGCCGCGGGTCAGGCGCAGCGTCGTGCGGTCGAGCGCGGCCGCCGCGGCGCGGCGCACGTTGACGTTCGTGAACGGCTTGATCGTCGTGTTCAGCGCGACGAAGCGGTTGCCCTGGCTGGGCAGGATCGCGAGCTGGTCGCGGCGCGTCGACAGCGCGGAGCGCAGCACGTTGACCGGCGGCGCCGCGAAGTCGCCGCTGGCCAGGCTCCTGCCGCTGAGGATGCGGCGGCTGGCGATGTCGATGTCGTTGCCGGCGAGGACCCGGATCCTGTCCAGATACGCCGGGCGATAGTCGCTCGCTGCGTCCCAGCTCGGGTTGCGCACGAGCTGGATGCTGCGGCCGGGCTTGTAGCCCGTGAGCTTGCCCTTGCCGTCGCCGGAGATCATGTACGGGCCCGTGAAGACCTGGTGACGCCCGTACGTCGACCGCTTCTTCGCGTCGTAGGGGCGCGCGTAGTCCTGCGGCACCGGCACCGTGCCCGGCAGCGACAGCGACTCGCCGTTGGAGATGACGCCGATCGGCCGCGCGAGCTTCAGCACGAGCGTCGTGTCGTCGGGCGTCTCGATCCCGGAGATCTCCGTCGCCTTGCCCGACGCGAACGCCTTCGAGCCCTTGATCGCGTTGTAGTAGACGCCGGAGTAGAAGTTGCCGACCGACGGCAGGAACGTGCGCTCGATCGCGTACTTGACGTCGGCGCTCTTGACCGTCCGGTCCTGCAGCGGCGGGCTGTAACGGATCCCCGGCTTGATCTTGATCGTGACGGTCTTGCCACCGTCGCTGGACACCGGCAGGGCGGCCGCGAGGTCGGGCGTCGGCTTGGTGTCGCGCGGGCGCCAGCCGTACAGCGCGCGCTGCGTCGGAAGCGAGAGGACCTGGTAGTCGTACGTGAAGTACTGCGCCCCGGGGTCGAGCGTCTGGACGTCCTCGGCCGACAGCACCGTGAGCTGACCGCCCGGCTTGCCCGACGTGTTGCCGAAATCCGGCGGCGGGCCGCTGTTGGCGTCGCCGCCGCAGCCCGATATCGCGATCGCGGCGATGACGAACAGCGCACATGCGCCGCTGAGCCTGAACATGAAGATCCTTTCCCCGCGTGATCGTTGCGGCCCGGCTCCTGGCGTCCGTGGCGGTTGCGTCATCGGATCGCCCTCGGATCCAGAGCGTCCCTCAGACCATCGCCGAGCAGGTTGAAGGCCAGCACGGTCGACAGCAGTGCCAACCCCGGAAACAACATGTACCACCACTGCGACGCGAAGCCGAGCGTCGCGTCGCCGATCATGGTCCCCCATGTCGCCGTCGGACGCGACACCCCGACCCCCAGAAACGACAGCGCCGACTCGAGCAGGATGGTCTGCGGGACGAGCAGCGTGCTCGTGACGGCGATCGGCGCGACGAGGTTGGGCAGGATGTCGCGCACGAGGATCCGCCGGTTCGATGCGCCCAGCGAGCGCGCCGCCTCGACGAACTCCTGCTCGCGCAGCGACAGCACCTGCCCGCGGACGATGCGCGCGACGTACGTCCAGTTGACGACGACGATGACCACGATGACGACGCCGAGACCGGGCTTGATCGCGCCGCCGAGGCAGCCGTCGCCGAGCGTGCACGCCGATGCGACGCCGAGCGCCAGCAGCAGGATCGGGAACGCCAGCACGACGTCGATCACGCGCGACAGGAGCCCGTCGACCCAGCCGCGGTAGAAGCCGGCGATCATGCCGACCGCGATCCCGAGCAGCATCGAGGCGAGCGTCGCGATGAACGCCACCTCGAGCGACACGCGCGCGCCGTAGACGACGCGGCTGAGGACGTCGTGGCCGTTGGCGTCGACGCCGAAGGGGTGCGCGGCGCTGGGGCCCGTCGGCGTCCCGAAGCTCGGGTCGAGCGCGCCGCCGTCGACCGCGTCGGGGCCGGGGACGCCCAGCGCTCTCGTGACGAGCGGCGCGGCGATCGCGATGACGACGAGCGCCGCGATGAGCACGAGCGCCGCGACCGCGACGCGATCGCGGCGAAAGCGCGCCCAGAAGAGCTGCCGGGGAGAGCGTGCGGCGATGTCGCCATGGGCCGCGGCCGGCAGGTCGTCGCCGGGCGCCGCGGCCGGGCCATGGAGCGACTCGAGCTCCGTTGCCGTCACGCCCTGGACCTTACGCCGCGATGCCTTCCGGGGCCACCGAGCGGACGTCCGCGTCGCCGGCGCGGACGCGGGACGGACGGCGCTCAGTCGAGGTACTCGACGACGTCCTCGAGCGGCGCGCGCTCGGGCGTGCGCGGCTCCTGGCGCGGTGTGCCGAGGTGCAGCAGACCCAGCACGCGCTCGTCCTCGCCGACGCCGACGGCGGCGCGGCCCGCGGGCGTGCGCAGCTGCGCGGGGGTGCGCCAGTAGCCGGCGAGGCCGCGCCCGTGCGCGGCGAGCAGCAGCCCGTAGGCCGCCGCGGCCGTCGCGCAGAGGTCCTCCTCGTCGACGATCTCGTCGCCCGATCGCGCGGATGAGACGACGACGAGCGTCGGCGCGCGGGCGAGCTTGGCCGCCGCGAGCGGATCGTCGGCTGTGGCCTTCAGGCGCGCCAGTGCCCGCGGACCGAGGACGCGGAAGCGCCACGGGTTCGTGAGCTTGTGGTTCGGCGCCCAGCGCGCGAGCTCGAAGAGGTCGTCGAGCGTCGCGCGATCGACGGGGTCGGGACCGTAGGCCTTGTGCGTGCGGCGCCCGCGGATCGCCTCCTCCAGCTCCATGCCGGCGGCTACTCCTCGTCGTCCTCGTAGAGCGACTCGTGCGCGAGCTCCGTGCCCTGATCGTCGAAGAGGCGGCATTCGAGCGTGCCGCCGCGGTAGCCGTCGGGCGCCAGCAGCGTGAAGCGCTCGCCCACGAGCTCGCACTGGTCGACGACGATGCCCGCGAGCTCGGCCGTGACGGCCTCGCCGTGCTCGACGAGCGGGCGCCCCCAGACGAGGGTCATCTCGGCGCTGTCGCCGCGCTCGCCGCGCCACACCCCGATGACCTCCTCGCAGAGGTCGAGCTCCCAGTCGGGGTTCTCGGCGGCGGTCTCGGGCGTGAAGTCCGCCACGGCCGCGAACTCGCTCGGCTCGCGGTCGTCGCCGCCGGGGCGGAACGAGACATAGCCGAACAGCTCATAGCCGCTGCTCGTCAGCGTCGTCGCCGGGATGTACGTGCGCCCGTGCCAGGTGCGGTCCGGGTAGAACGCGATCTCGCCGGGCTCGCCGAGGCCGTCCTCCTCCTCGTTGAGCGGGTCGCACGCGCCGAGGAAGTGGCGCTCGAGCGTGGCGGCCCAGCGGCCGTCCGGCAGGGCTTCCTGCGGTGGTTCGGCGACGAAGCGGCAGACGAAGTTCGGATCGACGGGCATGGCGGGGAGTCTAGGTGCCGGGCACGATCGTCTCGCGCACCGCGATCGCGACGAGCTCGCCGCGCGTCCGGACGCCCGCCCGTTCCTTGGCCCGCTCGACATGGCGGTACACCGACGAGGTCGTCAGCCCGAGCCGCGCGGCGACGTCCTCCGCGCGCAGCCCGTCGGCGAGCAGCGCGACCACCTGCAGCTGGCGTGCGGTCAGGTGGCCGGGGCCCTGCAGCGCAGCGGGGTCGCGGGCGGACGCCTCCCGCCGTGCGTCCGCCGGCGCCGGGGTCACCGCGGGCGGCGGCGCGGGCGGCGGCGCGGGCGGCCGGTCCGGGTCGCCGGCGAGGTTCGGCACGTGCACCGGCGGCCGCGTCTGTCGCGGCGGCGCGGGCGGCGGCAGACGCAGCATGAGCAGGACGAAGGACTCCGCGAGCCCGGCGCAGACGAGCGCCCAGACGAAGTACCCGGACGCGCCCTGGCCGACCGAGTTCAGCGCGCCCAGGCCGGTGTTCAGCGTCTGCGCCGCGATCGCGCCGAGAGCGACGAGCGTCGCGGCGACCAACGCCCAGCGCCGGCCGCCCACGAACGCCGTCATCGCGATCCCGACCGTCGCGGGATAGCTCATCGGGCTGTGGCTGACGCCGTCCACGACCAGCGCGACGAGCGGCACGAGCGGTGGGCTGAGCGCCAGCAGCGGCCACCGTCGCATGGCCCGGTAGAAGCGGACCCGCCACCTGAGGGCGAGCCCGGAGAGCAGCGAGAGGATCGCGGCGAGCGTCGTCGTGCGTACGAAGTTCGCGTCGTCGGTTCGGACGAACGCGATGACGACGGACATCGCGCAGACGACATGCATCCCCCACAGCGCGACCGTGAGCAGACCGACGTACAGCGCCTCCGTCAGGCTCGCGACCTCCGCGCCGCTGCGGATCTCGAGCTCGCCTCCGACGTCTGCCGGCCGCACGAGCTCGCGGAGTCCGTGACCGGCGATGCTCATAGGCGCCCCTCCTCCACGACGAAGAGCCCGACGAGCTCGGCGAGCGTGCGCGCGTGGGTCTTGCGTTTGGCGACCTTGAGGTGGCTGCGGACCGTCGCGATCTTCACGCTCAGGTCGGCGGCGATCTGCTTCGGAGCGCGCCCGGCCGCCAGCAGCGTCACGACCTGCAGCTCCGCCCGGCTCAGCGCCGTCCGCGGGGCGCGCGGCAGCTCGCGGCGGACCGGCTCGTCACCGCCGGTCCGAGGTCCCGCGACGAGCAGCAGATCACGCACGCGCAGGTCCGCGAGGATCTGCGGCCGGCGGTGCAGGAAGCCCGATGCCACCGCGACGGGCAGGGCCAGCCCGATCCCGGCCGCCACCGTCCCTGCGGCACTGAAGACGGCCGTCTCCACGAGCCGGGCGACGTCGGTATCGCCGCGGTTGATCCACGCGGCCGCCGCCTGACCGGTCGCCGTGAGCAGCGCGCACCCGAGCGACAGCACCGGCAGCCCGAGCGTCGCCGAGACCCCGACGGTGATCGCGACGAGGGGGGTCCACACGCTGTCGAAGCCGCCGTCGAGGGTGACGGCGAGCAGCGGCGCGAGCGGGAGCAGCAGCGCGAGGGCCGGACGCGCACGGAACCGGCCGAGCAACCGGCTGCGCCAGCGCAGCGCCGCGAGCGCCATCGCGAGCAGGACCGCGGCCACCGCCAGGTCGAGCGCCGAGTCGCGACCGCGCACGGGGAGGAACACGATCCCGAACACGACGCCGCCGAGCACGAACTGCAGCGCACGAAGGAACAGCCGATCGACGAGGCGCAGCACCATCGCACTCGCGTCGCGACAGTGACCGGACGGCTCGGCGCGCCCGATCGCAAGCGAGCCGCGCGGGTCACCCGTCGACGCGTCGGCCGCGGTGTAGGGGTGGGCGTCATTCACGTGTCGCCATCCTCTACGGTCGGGCAGACGGGGCCGATCACCCCACTTTTGCCCCTGTCATTCGGCGGTTTCACCCCCGTACGTTGTGACCGTGATCGCCGAGCCCACCGCATCGAACCACCGCGGGTCACAGTCATCCGCAACCGTCGGCCTCGTGCGTTGCACGCGACAGGATGCGGCCCGAGTGCTCGCTCGCCTGGAACGCGCGACGGTGCAGCGCGAGGTCCCCGGCAGCGCGGCGCACCGCTACCTCGACGACCGCATCTCGAAGCCGTGGGGCTGCGAGATCCGCGTCTACGACGATCGCTGGATCGACGTCTGGCAGCTGTTCATCGATGCCGGCCACGGCACGTCGCTGCACGCCCACCCGCGTAAGGACACGTACCTCGTCTGCGTCGACGGCGAGGGCATGATCTGCACCGGCGCCGGCGATGCGGTCGCGCTGCGGCGGGGAACCGTGCTGAGGATCGGTGCGGGCGCGCTGCACGCAAGCTTCTCGCTCGTCGGCATGAGCCTGCTCGAGGTCGAACTGCCGCGCGACAAGCTCGACCTCGTTCGGATCGACGACCGCTACGGGCGCACCGGAGTGACCTACGAGGCGGATGGAGCGAGCCTGCCCGAGCGCTGCGCGCTGCTCGCCGAGCCCGGCGGGCCTCCGCAGGCGCGGCTGCGCAGGCAGATCGGCGGTGGCTGGCGCTTCGAGCTCGAGACCGGCCACCAGGCGAGGCGCGACCCACACGATCTCATCGCCGCGATCTCACTCGACACCGCCGCCGTGCTCAACCGTGAGCTCACCGTCGTCACCGGCGACGCCGTCCACGCGATGACGTCGCTGCAGCTCTTTCTCACCATCCGCCGAACGCACCGACAGGAGGCAGGAGATGTCGCACTTCCACGCAGTCATCGTCACCGGTCCGGGATTTCAGGACCATGATGTGATCTACACGTACTACCGCCTCAGGGAGGCGGGGTACGACGTCGACGTCGCAACCGCGGGCGGCGCGAGCGTCACCGGTAAGTACGGCGTCAGCGTGCCGCTGGACCGGCGCGCGCCGAAGCCCGTCGGGTTCGACGAGCTCGCCGTCGCGCGCTACGACCTCGTGGTCCTGACCGGCGGTCACGAGGCTCCCGATCGCGTCCGTCAGGTGCCGGAGGTGCGCGACTTCGTGTTCGAGATGAACGCGGCCGGAAAGGTGGTCGCCGGCCTCTGCCACGGGCCGTGGATCATGATCTCGGCGCAGATCATGCGCGGGCGCCGGGCCTGCGCGTACATCGGGATGCGCGACGACATGGTCAACGCCGGCGCGCTCGTCGACGACGAGGATGTCGTCGTCGACGGGAACATCGTCACGTGCTCGTACTACGGCGAGGTCGGGCAGTTCATGCGCACCGTCATCGATCTCGTCGCCGAGCGGGCGGCCACGGCGAGGCGCGCTACAACTCGAGCAGCAGCGTGACCGGGCCGTCGTTGACGAGCTGCACCTGCATGTCGGCGCCGAAGACGCCGCCCTGGGCGCCGAGCCGCGCGCGGAAGCGCTCGTAGAGCGGCTCCGCCTTCTCGCCCGGGGCCGCCGCGACGTACGACGGGCGGTTGCCCTTGCGGGCGTCGCCGTAGAGCGTGAACTGGCTGACCACGATGATCTCGCGCTCGCCGAGCGGCTCGTTCATGCGGCCGTCGTCATCGGGGAAGACGCGCAGCGCGCGGACCTTGTCCGCGAGGCGGTCGGCGACCGCCTCGCCGTCGTCGTGCGTGACGCCGAGCAGGACCAGCAGGCCCGGCCCGATCTGCGCGACGACCTCGCCGTCGACGCGCACCGACGCGCTCGTGACCCGTTGCACGAGCGCGCGCACGACGACCCGGCCTCAGCCGAAGAACACTTCCGCGGTTGCGAACAGCTCCGGGTCCAGCAGCTTCGGCTCGGCGAGCGCGTCCTCGAGCGGGACCATCTCGATCGAGGTCCCCTTGAGCGCGGTCATCATGCCGAACTGGCCGTTGGAGGCCGCGTCGATCGCCGCGACGCCGAAGCGCGAGCCCAGGACGCGGTCGAAGGCCACCGGCGCGCCGCCGCGCTGGATATGGCCGAGGACCGTCGCGCGGCTCTCGAAGCCCGTGCGCGCCTCGATCTCCTTCTCGAGCTCGAACGCGACGCCGCCGAGGCGGGCGTGGCCGAACGAGTCGACCGTGTCGGCGGCCGTGGCCGCAGCGCCGCCGTCGGCGCGCGTCGCGCCCTCGGCGACGACGACGATCGAGAAGTTCTTGCCGGTCGTCTCGTGACGGTGCGTGAGGTGATTGCAGACGTCCTCGATGTCGAACGGGCGCTCGGGCACGAGGATGACGTCGGCGCCGCCGGCAAGGCCGGCGTAGCAGGCGATCCAGCCCGCATCGCGGCCCATGACCTCGCAGACGATGACGCGATCGTGCGACTCGGCCGTCGAATGCAGGCGGTCGATCGCCTCGGTCGCGATCTGCACGGCGGTCTGGAAGCCGAACGTGAAGTCCGTGGCGTTGAGGTCGTTGTCGATCGTCTTCGGCACGCCGACGGTCGGGAACCCGGCCGCGTTGAGCTTGCGCGCGACGCCGAGCGTGTCGTCGCCGCCGATCGGGATCAGGACGTCGATCTCGCGTTCCCTGAGCGCCGCGAGCACGCGCGCCTCGCCGTTCTCGGTCTTGTAGACGTTCGTGCGCGAGGTGCCGAGGATCGTCCCGCCGCGATGCAGGATGCCGCTCGTGTTCTCGCGCGTGAGCTGGATCGCGTCGTTCTCGAGCACGCCCTTCCAGCCGCGCCTGAAGCCGTACAGCTCGTGGCCGTAGGTGTCGATCCCCTTGCGGACGATTCCGCGGATGACGGGGTTGAGTCCGGGGCAGTCTCCGCCGCCCGTGAGAAGTCCGATTCGTGCCATGGCGCGATCGTATGGGCTGGCGTCGCAGATGGGCATGCCGGCGCGCGGGCGAGCGGCGGCTAACGCAGCTCGCGCAGCTGCGCCGCGGCCCGCTCGGGGGCGACCGGGTTGACGGCGATGCCCGTACCGAGCTCCAGGCCGCCGGGCGCCGTCAGGCGCGGCACGACGTCGATGCGCCAGCAGAAGCGCTCGGCGCCGCGCGGCGCGGTTCGCACCCACAGGCCAAGCGGCGGGCTCACGCCGCCGAAGCGGGCGCGCAGCAGCGACAGCCCCTCGTGCAGGAGCGCCGCGCCCGTCGGCCCGTCGTCCTCGAAGCGCGCGCGACCACGGCGCGGTGCGAGCACGAGCTGAAACGGCGCCCGCGACGCGTACGGGCACCACAGCACGGCCTCGGCGTCGATCGCGACGATCCGCGCGCGACGCCGGACCTCCTCCTGGACGAGATCCTCGAGCAGGTTGCCGCCCATCGTGCGCGCCGCGTGCGCGCCGAAGCGCTCGCGCTCGCGGGCGATCGCGGCGGGGACGAAGTCCAGCGCGTGCAGCTCGGCGTGCGTGTGCGCGAACGGGGCGCCGCCGAGACGCTCGCCGACCGACACGTGGACGTAGGCCGCGGCCTCGTGCTCGCGCATCCGCTCGCGCCACACGCCGACGGCGGCGACGACCTGCTCACATCCCAGCTCGGCGAGCGAGCCCACCGGCTGTGGGCCGTTGACGATGACCTCGTGCGCACCGCCGGCCGCCAGCGCGCGGTAGAGGTCCGGATTGTCCTGCGGCGCCGGCTCGGGGGCGTCGTCGCGCAGCAGCGGGGCCGGGCCGGCGACGACGCGCACCGTCCAGCCCGGACCGTTCGCCAGGGAGCCGCCGGGCCGGACCGCGTGCAGCTCGGGCGGCGTGCGCTGCTCGTTGCCCTCGGCGAGCGGATCGTCCGCGCGATCCAGCGCCGCGGTCGGCGCCGGCGCCAGAACGCCCGTCGCGGTCTCGTCCGCGCCGGCGACGATCGCGCGAGCACCGGTGAGCGGATCGATGCGGATCTCGGGCATCGCGGCCCGAGCCTATCCCGGCCGAGAGCTCAGCCGGGCGCCAGCTCGCGCCAGGTGTTCTGCACGAGACCGGTCGTGCCGTAGGTCCGCAACGCGTTGAACGCGTTGGCCACGTAGGTGATCGTCGGCCGGTGGCCGCTGGCCTGCCCGGCGACGAGCCGGCCGGCACCGTCGATCGCCACGCCGCCGAAGATCTCGGAGTTGGCCTGCATCGTGAGGACGGCGCCCGAGGAGGCCTGCCCGTTGGCCATGTAGACCAGCCCGTACAGCGATCCCTTCATCGAGAGCGTGCCCCGCGGCATGACCACGATGCCGGGCTGCAACGCCGAGTTGTACGTCGCGTTGTTGGCATCCGAGCACGCGGTCGCGGCCGGCACGTCGATGAAGACGACCGCGCCGCTGAGGCTCGCCGGACACGAGGTGAAGTACGTCGACGGGTTGGCGCTGAGCGCAACGGCCCTGAAGCGCGCGAGCTGTGCGGCGGTCATCGCCGCGGGCGTCGACGGGGCGTGCACGATCGTCGCGGGCAGGACCTGGTCCTTGCCCGCGTCGTAGTCGGTGCACGCCGATCCCGTGCCGGTGCAGCGCACCACGACCTGCGATCCGCTGGCGTCGATGATCGTCTTGTTGGCGTTGTTGGACGTCTCGAAGCTGCCGGCCGTCACGCCGTTGAGGGCGAACGCCTCGCTGAACTGCTCGCGCTTCAGCAACGCGACGAGGCTGCGAGGCCGTCCCCGGACGATCGCCTGCGCCTGGACCCACAGCTTGAGGTCGCCGTTTGCGTCCCAGTTGCACGGACCCGGGCAGACGTATGCGGCGCCGGTCCTCGCGTCCGTGCCGCTCTGCGTCGCGTCGGCGGTCGCGGTCGCGTACGAGTCGGCGCTGGCCCCGCCGTTGTCGCGGACCTTCGACGTCCAGCTGGTGGCCCAGGACGCGTCGACGTTCGTGAAGTTCGCGGAGGCGGGCGTCGACGAGTTCGCGGCGGCGAGCGTATTGGGGTCCGCACACAGGCTGCGGACCACCGCCGACGTGCAGCTCGTCGGCGTCGCGGCCCCACCGGCGGCGTTGCCCGGCCACGCGCCCGCGAGCACGAACCCCTGCTCGAAGAGGACCCCCTCCGCGAGGTTGAGCGCCGTCTCGCGCCAGCGCTGCTCGACCGCGCGCTGCTGCTGGACGTCGACGAGGCGCAGCGCCGCCATGGCGAACGTCAGCATGACCGCGGTCAGGATGACCGCGATGACGAGGACGGCACCCCGCTCGCCGTCGATGCTCGGGCGTCGTCGCGGGCCCGTCAACCCGGGATCACCACCGCGATCGCGGGCTGCGGCGCGACGCCCGCCGTGCCGTAGCGGTCGCCCGGGTCACAGACGACGAGCCCGACGTTGCGCGTCATGCCCGCGATGCCGTCGATCAGCGGGAAGGCGTGGCTCAGCGCGACGCCGCCGCCGATGAAGCCGCCGGCGCCCCACAGCGTCTGCGCGAGGCCGCCGCCGGTGACGGTCGGGGACGCGCAGTCGATGGCCGCCACCGCCGGCATGGCCTGCTCGAACCAGTAGTAGTCCAGCGTCCGCCCCTCGTAGTCGCTGGAGCCCGACGCGTTCAGCACGACCGTGCGCGAGGCGGTCGGCGTCGCGACGAAGCTCGCGACCGGTGCCTGGTTCTGGTTGCGCAGGTGGACGCCGCTGGAGACCCGAAGCTCCGCCGGGGCCTTGCCGGGGATCGTGTCGATGAACATCTGTGCGTTGATCGAGACCACCTCGTCGTACGTCGCGGCGGCGCTGACACAGCCCGAGCCGGTGCGGCACGTGTACGCGAACAGCGGCCGGTCGAAGCCGGGGCGGCGGTTCGTCACGTAGTCGGCCACGACGCGCGTCGCCGTCCAGCCGGTGCCCGGGCAGCCGGCGCGCATCGCGGCCGTGACGGGCGCCGGCGTCGCCGCGCTCGCGACGGCCAGCTCGGCGGTCCACAGGCGGCCGCGATCGGGTGAGGCCGGTGGCGTCGTCGTGTCGAGGCAGTAGCGCACCCACGTCCGGCTCGGCTCGGCGGTCTGGAAGATGAGGTCGTTTGAGCCCAGGGTGTCGATCACGGGGCTGGCCACCCGCTTGGCGACGTTGCGCAGCTGACGCGCCTGCGTGTCGAGCGCGTTGCGCGCCAGCTCGCCCGAGTCGTTGAGGTCGCTGACGCCCTGGGCGCCGCGCTCGAAGTTCGTGAACGTCGTCAGCGTCGCGGCGAGCACGACCAGCGACAGCGTCATGCCGACGAGCAGCTCGATGAGCGTGAAGCCGCGCTCGCCGGCGCCGTTCATGGCGCCCACACCAGGGGACCGACGACGTCGGACTCGTTGAACGCACCGTCGACGGCGGTGACCCAGTAGCTGTGCCCACCGCTGCCCGGGCTGCTGTCGGTGTAGGTCAGCGCGCCCGCGGAGGTGCGGTCGTAGCGATCGCCGTCGCGATAGATGCGATAGAAGCTCGCGCCGCCGAGCAGCGGCGGCAGCCATGTCAGCCGGGGCTGGCCGCCGACCGTGACGACCGCGGCCGCGATCGGGGCATGCGGGCGCGGCCCCGGGGCGGCGATCGCGAGCGTGCGGCGATCGCCGGCGCGCAGCACGTTCGCGGGATCGCGATCGATCGCGACGACGTAGTAGCGCGTCGCGCCCGCGGGCGGCGACCAGTCGACGCACGTCGTCGTCGTGGGGGCCAGCAGCGGACCCTCGGCCAGCGTCGGGCAGACCTGGACGTCGTCGGCGTCGCCGTAGACGAGATTCGGACCGGCCCACATGACGCGATAGCCGAGGACGTCGCGCTCGCGGTTGGCTGCCCACTCCAAGTCGACCCAGTCGTTCAGGCGCGTGTCGTGGCCGCCCGCCAGCGACGGGGGCGCGTAGGGCTGGCGGCGGTTGAGGACGATGTTCGCGCGCTTGGCCTCGCCCGCGACCCCGAGGTCGTCGAACGGCTGGCCGGTCAGCTGATACGAACCGTCGAGCACCTCCGTGCCGCTGCCCGAGCTGCCGATGCTCCACGAGGACGTGAAGCTCGTGGAGCCGAGCACCCCGCCGCCGCTGGCGCCGTCGTCGACGACCCAGCGCAGGACCTCCGCGGGCGTCGTGGTCCAGGAGACGCTCGCCGAGGTCGCGTTGGCGGTGATCGTCTGCGTCACGGGCGAGAAGCTCACGACCCGCGGCCCGAGACCTCCCGTCGGGTTGACGACGAGCGTCGCCTGGGTCACCGACCGGGGGCCGCCCGCGCGGGCCCAGGCGACCACGAACGTCGTGCGGCGAAAGTCGTCGCCGTTGGCGTCGCCGCCGGACCCCGCCGCTTGCGGCGTGCAGACCCCCGCCGGTGGCGTCGCGGCCAGCCTGTCGGCCGGATCGTCGTACGTGCACGAGCTCGCCGTGACGGTGTACGCGACGCCGCTTCGCTCGATCGTCCAGGGCGAGCCCGCGCCGAACCCCGCGGCCTGCAGGCGCGCCTGCGTCGTCGTGCCCGCCATGTCGGCGTAGTCCAGCCCGCGCGTCGCCTCGATCAGCTCGCGGGCCAGGTTCGTCGCCGCGACCTGCTGGTTGTTGGAAGCGGTCATCCGCACCGAGCCGTCGAGGACCGTCAGGACGCCGAGCATCCCGACGAGCAACACGAAGCATGCGACGACGACCTCGACGAGCCCGAACCCGTCGTCGCCGCGCGCAGGGTTGCACGCGGCGCGCGCAAGCCGGTGCGGCGCATCGGTGGCCGTGGCGCCCAATCGGCCCATGCCGAGTGCATCGGCCGCGCGGGACGGATGGGTACCTGGGCGGACGGATGATGGCGGCCGGTGGACGCCATCACGCGGTGCGACGCCGCGCCCGGCCCGGGCTGATCGCGGGTGCCGGGCGGTCAGCCGCCCAGCGCGTAGCGCTCGATCGCCGCCGCGAGCTTCGCCTCGCTGGCGAACTCGCCCTGGTGCAGCGTGAGCCGGCCGCGCGCGTCGTAGAACGCGGTCGTCGGAAAGACCCGAGCGCGGAAGTGGCCGGTCGCGATGTTCGATCGCGGATCCTCGAAGGACGGGTAGGGCGCCGGAACTCGCGTCAGCAGCTTGATCGCGTTGTCGCGATCGTCCGTCACGTTCACGCCCAGGAACGCGACCCGCGCGCCGCGCTCGATCGCCTGACGCTGAAACAGCGGCAGCTCACGACGGCACGGATCGCACCACGAGCCCCAGAGGTTCACGACGACGGGGTGCCCGCGCAGCGCCCGCAGCTGGGCATCGAAGGCCTTCACGCCACCGCCGACGAGAGCGTTGATCCGCCCGCGCAGGGCGGCGAGCGCGGGCGGCGCCCCGGCGATCGGCTTGGAGACCTCGGCCCGCGTCAGCGCCCGCGGTGGCCCGCCGGCGGCTCCGCTGTTGTCGCGCGCCTGGCCGATCCCGATGACGATCGCCGCCGCCACGACGAGCACACCGAGCGCGATCACGGTCTTGCGCATGACGAACAGCGTGCCAGAGCGCGCCCAGCACTGGGCCACCGCCGAATGGTTCGCTATGCTGCGGCTTACGCGGGTAAGGACCGGTCTCTGTCGAGACACCTCACCGCATCGACCGGGCCAGTCCCGGCGCCCCGGATCGCGACGGATGTTGCGCGCGAGCCGCCTCACCCCGAGCAGGAAGCCGATCTTGGCTGATCCCACGCCAGTGGCCTCAGTGGTCACGTCCGTTCCCACTCCCAGCGACATCGCGCGGGCCGAATCGTTCACTCGCGAAGCATTCGTGCACGCGGGCGAGACGACGGCCGACGCGCTCGGTCGCGGCAGCGCCCGGCGGCGCGCGCTCGACGCGGCGGTGCTGGAGATCGACGCGGGCGCGAAGGTCCCCTCGCCGGAATGGCGCCGGCGGTACTCGCTGATGCTCGGCCTCGAGCGCGTGCTGTCCGACGACGAGCCCAAGCTCGCGGACGGCACGACGCTGAACCCGCACCAGGTCGACGCACTGTCCGGCACGCTGACGGCGCTGCTCGCCGAGGCCCAGCGCAACGGCGGCACGCCGCTCGTCGCGTACGCCGCGCCGGTGCTCGCCGTCGACGACGAGCCCCAGTCCTACGAGGACGAGCCACAGGCCATCGTCGAGGACGAGGACGACGAGCCCGACGACGACGACGACGACGAGCCGGAGGACCTCTCGCCCCTGGACATCGAGATCGACCTCGGCGACGACGACGAGGAGGAGGACGAGCCCGAGGAGGACGAGGAGTCCGACGACGACGGGCCCGAGGGCCCGTTCGACGAGGACCAGCTCGAGGAGGCGCCCGACGATCCCAACGCGCACAAGCGCTTCTGGTTCGAGCACGCGACCGGCGCCGGCAAGACCGTCGCGGCGATGGGCTTCGTCGATGCCTCGCGCACCGGCGGCGTCCTGATCCTCACGCACCGCCGCAACCTCGTCGACCAGTTCCACGGCGAGCTCAAGGACCGCGGCTACGCCAAGCGCATCACGCCCGCGCTGCTGGAGGGCCAGGACGACGCCAACGGCCCCGTCACGGTCGAGACCTACCAGTGGTTCGTGCGCAACGCCGGCAAGATCTCCGAGGCCTACTCGATCGTCATCTGCGACGAGGCCCACACCGCCCTGGGTGAGAAGACGAGCGCCGCGATCCGTGCCTGGACGGGCCCGATCTTCATCGGCATGACCGCGACGGGCGCGCTGATCGCCCGCCACGTCACGGACCTCTTCCCGACGCAGACGTCGCGCTTCGATCTCGCGCAGGCCGCGCGGCGCGGCGTCATCTCGCCCCTGCGCTGCATCCGGATCCCGCCGGGCCCGGGCGTGCGCACGATCGCCAAGGTGCCGCTGCGTCGCGGCGAGGTCGACGTCGAGTTCGACCAGGAGATGCTCGCCGAGCTGCTCGACCAGGCGCCCTTCAACTTCGCCGCGGCCGACCTCTACAAGACGCGCTTCAACGGCGTTCCGGGCGTCATCTACGCCGCCGGCGTCAAGCACGCCTACAACCTCGCGGAGGCCTTCCGCGAGCAGGGTCTGAAGGCGATGGCCGTCTCCGGTGAGACGCGCAAGCGCGAGCTCGCGGAGATCCTCGCGCGCTACGAGCGCGGCGACATCGACGTGCTCGTCAACGCCCAGCTGCTCGCCGAGGGCTGGAACTCGCCGCGCGCCACGGTCTGCATGCACCTCGCGCCGACGGCCTCCAAGCGCATCTACCAGCAGCGCGTCGGCCGCGTGACGCGCCGCAACCCGGGCAAGGAGGCGGGGATCGTCGTCGACTTCGTCGCCCCCGACACGAAGAACGACGACGCCGTCGTGACGCTGCACTCGCTGCTGGATCGCGACGTCTACCGCGGCGGCGCGATCGTCGTCGGGCCGGTGCGCCGTGGTCGGGGCCGGCGCCTGCGCGTCGAGCGCCGCGTCCTGCCGGTGACGTCGGACGAGGACCGCCGGATCGAGGTCTTCGAGCGCGAGCTGTGGCGGATCGCCGTCGAGCACCTGCCCTACGGTGAGCAGATCCAGTGGGCCGCGCTGGCCGGCGCGCGCGTCGCGCCGTCGGGCTGGAGGCGGGCCCGCGCGATGCTGCACTTCGATCGCGAGGGCGCGATCAAGCGGGCCTTCCTGCTGACGGCCGTGCAGCGCAATCCGTCCCCGCAGCTGCGCGTGCGCGCGCTGCAGGAGATCGCTGCGTCGCGCGACGGCGAGGCGTTCGACACGGCGATCGACGAGATCGGCGGCTGGACCCGCGAGGAGCGCCGCGAGGGCACGAAGGTCATGCTGCTCGCGCTGGCCGAGAAGCGCATCGGGCGCCGCGATCAGGCGAACGCCTGGATCTGGCGGCTGGCGTCGTACACGCGCGACGTCCACGAGGAATACGCGGTGCAGCGCTGGCCGGAGACGAAGCGGCTTCTGGGACTGTTGGTGAACTCGTCGGGCGCGGCCCACGCGCGCAACGCGCGGCGGTTGGTGCATGCGGCACGCAAGCAGGACCGGCGACTGAGCGCCGCGCTGCTGGCGGCCGCGATCGCGCACTCACCCGAGGGCGAGGAGATCCTGCGCGGCGCCCGCACGCGGCTGGCGCGCAAGCCGAGCGCGCTGTCGCGCGAGCTGCTGCGCAACTTCCCCAAGAGCCGCGCCCGCCGCGGCTCGCGGCGGCGGCGCAAGAAGGGCGCCGGCGAGGTCGGCGATGGCACGCTCGTGGCCTCGGGCGCGGGCGTTGCGCAGGGGGGCGGGTCGGGGTCGGGGTCCGGGGAGCGGTCATCTTCGAATGAGCAGGGCAGCGGGCGATCGTCGCGGCGCTCGCGCTCGCGCAGCGGGCGCGCGGCGCGCCTTGCGTCCGCGACCGCGGCCGGCGAGAACGCCACCACCGACGCGCAGCAGGACGGTTCCGGCCAGTCCGGGGCCGGCTCGCCGGCCGGGCGTCCGCCCGACGCCTCGGCGGACGGCGGCGGTGCCGACGGCGCTCCGGGCTCCGAGCAGCGCCGCGACCGCTCCCGGTCACGATCGAGGTCGCGCCGCAACAACGGGCCGCCCCCAAGCCGGTCGATTCCGCCGACGAGGCGCGCGCCGTCGAGGCGATCGCGGGCGCGGCGGCCGCACTGGCGGCCATTCGCGGCCCGCGGCCGGGTGGCGACGCGAAGTCCGACGCTGCCGCGAAGACCCCGCCCGGAGGTTCGGCCGCCACGCCGGGCGCACCAGGCGACGGGCCGCAACCGACGGCCGGCGGCAGGTCCGCCTCCCGCCGCCGCCGCGTGTCGCTGATCGACGACGTACCAGCTTCCAGCGCCGCCTCGACCGATGCCCCCGCGGCGTCGGTGTCGGCGTCGAGGGGTCGCACGGCCGCGGCCGCGGGCGATCCGGCCGAAGCCGCCCGCGCTGGCGCCGAGGGAGCCGCCGGCGGGGACGAGGCTGCGGCCGCGCCCAGGCGTAGCCGCCGTACGAGGTCCGCCGAGCCCGCCGCCGCGGACGGCGCGGGCGAGCTGACGCCACCGGCTGAGACGACCCCCTCGCGCCGGCGTGCGAAGGCGACTCCCGCGCAGGACGAGCCCGCGGCCGAGGCGAAGCCGTCGCCGACGCGCCGCACGAAGCGGACTACGGCGAACGATCCGAGCGCAACCGTCGACGGCGCGACCGCGCCACGACCCCGGAGCCGCGCCAAGGTCGCCGCGACGGAGGGCGACACCGCCGCGAAGCCCGCCCGCCGCGCGAAGGCGACCAGCACCGACACCGAGAGCGCCGCCGCACCCAAGCCCCGCGCCCGCACGAAGGCCGTCACGGCCGACAAGCCGAGCGACACCGCGAGCCCCGCCGCACCCAAGCCCCGCGCCCGCACGAAGGCCGTCACGGCCGACAAGCCGAGCGACACCGAGAGCCCCGCCGCGGCCAAGCCCCGCGCCCGCACGAAGGCCGTCACGGCCGACAAGCCGAGCGACACCGAGAGCCCCGCCGCGGCCAAGCCCCGCAGCCGCGCCAAGGCCAACGCGCCGGAAGGCGACGCTGCCGCCAAGCCCGCCCGCCGCACCAAGGCTGCGATCGCCGCGGAGGCCGCGGAGGCCGCGGCCTCCGCCGTCGCGACGCCGAAGCGCCGCGCCCCCGCGCGACGCAGCGCCGCGAAGGCCGCGCCCGGCGCCGACGAGACATCCGACGCGAGGCCCCAGCTCGACGACGGCGTCGAGTCCGCCGCCTGAGCGGACTCTCAGCTGCGCAGCACGCGGGCGAGGCCCGTCGTCAGCGCAACGCCGAGGGCAGCGATGCCGATCGCCGCGAGCAGCGCGATCGGATGCTGGAGCGCATCGAGCGTCCAGGCCGGCCGGCGCACCATGAGGGCCAGCGCGACGACGGCGGCGAACAGGAGCGCGAACGTCGCGAGCGTGGGTGTCGACAGCGCCGCGGGCGGCTTGGCGCCAGCCGGCGCCGGCATCGCCGACCGGGCCTCGAGCGCGGCGAGCGCGGCCGCGCCGAGCAGCGTCCAGGTCGCGGCGGCGAGAAAGCCGCCGAGCACGTCGCTGGGGAGGTGGTAGCCGAGCACGACGAGCGCGTAGCCGACCGCGATCGCGTAGCCCGCGCCGAGCAGCGCCGCGAGCGGACGCAGCCGCGGGCCCACGATCAGCACGAAGCAGAGCGCGAGGGACATCGCCGCGGTCGAGTGGCCGCTCGGCCACGACCCGAGGTAGGTCGCGCTCGCGCCGCGCAGGTCGACGACCCGTAGGTCGCCGAGCGCCGGCTTGAGCAGCTGGGTGAACCCGTTCGCGGCCAGCAGGATCAGCGGGACGATCGCGGCCATCAGCCAGCGTCGGCGGACGATCGCGATCGCGAGCAGGCCCGTCCCCGCGATCAGGAACGGCACCGGGTCGGCGAGCCCCGCCACGCCGTGGATCGACGAGGCGGCCCGTGCGGGCCTTGCGGCCGTGAACGTCTGCAGCGCGCGGTCGTCGAGGTGCGCGCCCGAGCTCGTGTGCAGCGCCGCGAACCAGACCGCGACGGCACCCGCCGCGCTGACGCAGGCGAGACCGAGCAGGGCGAACGGCTGGCGCTTCATCCGACCCAGGCTAGACGCCCGTTGTGAAGGTCGTGTGTGCATCCAGGTGCACCTCGCCCGCGTCGAGGGCGACGCGCTCGCGGTCGGCGCGGTCGACGAGCAGCCGTCCCTCGTCGTCGATGCCCGCCGCGACACCGTGCCCGCGCTGCCAGCGCACGTCGCGGCCGAGCAGCGCATCGCGCGCGCGGTAGTCGGCGAGGATCGCGGCCGCGTCCTGCCCCAGCCGCCGCTCGAGCGCCGACAGCAGCGCGTTCAGCGTCGGCTCGACGTCGCCCGGCTCGAGGCCCAGGCCGCCGGCGCGCGCGGCGACCTCGGGCGGCAGGTCGGCCGCGCGGACGGCGACGTTGATGCCGATCCCCAGAACAACCCAGCCCTCCTGCGGACGCGACTCGGCCAGGATCCCCGAGACCTTGCGGTCGTCGAGCAGCACGTCGTTGGGCCACTTGATCGTCGCGCCCGCGCCGACGACGTCCGCCACCGCGAGCGCGCTCGCGAGCGCCAGCAGCGCCGGCGCGTCGCGCAGCACGAGCGATGCGAGCAGCGCGCGTCCGGGCGGCGCGCTCCAGGTGCGGCCCTGGCGCCCGCGCCCGGCCGTCTGCGCGCCGGCCGTCACCAGCGTGCCGTGCGGCGCACCCGCGACCGCCAGCGCGCGAGCGCGGGCGTTCGTGGAGTCGGTGCTGCGCAGGTGCAGCCGCGGTGCGCCGAGCCGCTGCGCGGCGCGAGGCGCGCGAGCGCCCGACGTGTCCGCCGCGTGGCGCGGCGGCGCGCCGTCCCGCGGGCTCATCGGGCGCGCACGATCCGCACCGGATCATCGATCCGCAGCCCGAGCGCCGCCAGCGCGGACCCGCGGTTGATCGCCAGCGACGGCGCCTCGTAGGCGTCCTCGTAGAGCAGCAGACCCCCGGCGGGGACGTCGGCGAACGTCGTCACATGGGCGGCGCGGACGCCGTTGACGACGACCGCGGCGCCGCGCGCCAGGCCCGCGGCCTCGACGTCCCCCCGGTCGGCGTCGAGCATGACGTTTCCGTAGCCGTCGGCGAGCAGGACGTGCGCGAGCAGCCCCTGCTCGTCGACCTGCGCCCGCGGGAGGCGCAGCGCGACGAGCCCGGCCGGGTCCAGCGGCGTTCCCACCCCCGCCAGCGTGGCGCCCGCCGCGAGCCGCGCCGCGACCGGGGCGAACAGGTCGCGACCGTGAAAGCTCGTCGAGACGGCGTCCAGCGCGAACGGCGAGCCGGCCAGATCGACGGCGTCGGCCACCCCGCCGAACTCCCGCGCCGCGAGCGTCAGCAGCCCGTTGTCGGGGCCCACCAGCAGCCTCCCCTCGCCGGCGCAGCGCAGCGCGACGGCCCGGCGCGCGGAGCCGACGCCCGGATCGACGACCGCCAGGTGCACGCCGGGGGGCAGGTACGCCAGCGCGCGGCGCAGGACGATCGCACCGGAGCGGACGTCGTGGCGGGCGATGCCGTGCGTGACGTCGATGACGCGGGCGTCCGGTGCGATCCGAGCGATGACCCCGTGGCAGACGCCGACGAAGTCGTCGTCGAGCCCGTAGTCGCTGAGGAACGTCACCACGGCCATCGCCGTGCGAGTGTAGATCGCGCCCCGGGGAGCGGCGCGGGCGTGCCCTGCGGCGCGCCGGCGTTCACTCGCGAGGGTCAGGCGTCGGCGGCGGCCGCCGCGACGAGCGCCGCCACGAGGCCGTCGGGCGTGTGCTCGCTCGCCTCGATCCGAGGCTTTAGACCGTGCTCGCGCAGCGCGGCGCTCGTGATCGGCCCGATCGAGACGATCCGCTGCGGTTCCGGACCTCCGGCCGCCTCGGTGAAGAAGCGCACCGCCGAGGCGGACGTGAACGTCACGTAGTCGGCGCCGAGCGCGGCGGCTCGCGCCTCCTCGGAGAGCGGCTCGGCGACCGTGCGGTAGAGGGGCAGGATCTCGACCTCGGCGCCGCGCTCGCGCAGCGCGTCGGGCAGCAGCTCGCGCGCCTGCTCGGCGCGGGCGATGAGGGCTCGGCGGACGGGCAGGTCCGCCAGCGCCTCGACGAGCGACTCGGCGACGGCACGCGGCGGGACGATGTCGGCCTCGATGCCACCGGCCCGCAGCGCGTCCGCAGTCCCGGGGCCGATCGCGGCGATCGCCGGGCCGCGCAGGTCGCGCGCGTCGCGGCAGAGCTCGAGCAGCCGTCGCGCGCCGTTGGGGCTCGTCACGCACAGCAGGTCGAACGCCGACACGTCGGGCAGCGTCGCCGCGAGCGGCTCGATCCGGATCATGGGCGCCTCGACGACGATCGCCCCGAGCGCGCGCAGCCGCGCTGCGAGCGGGCTCGCCTGGGCCCGCGCCCGCGTCACAGCCACCGTGCGGCCGGCCAATGGTCCGGCCCCGAACCATGCGATCTCCTCGTGCATCGCGGCGACGTCCCCGACGACCGTGATCGCCGGCGCCCTGACGCCCGCCTCGGCCGCGAGTCGGGCGATGTTGGCGAGCGTGCCGCCGATCGTGCGCTGGTCCGCGAACGTGCCACGCTGCACGACGGCCACCGGCTGGTCGTGTGGCCGCCCGCCCGCGATGAGCTGGGATGCGATCCGGTCGAGGCTGCGCACGCCCATGTAGAAGACGAGCGTGCCCGGGAAGGCCGCGAGCGCGGGCCAGTCGATGAGCGTGTCGGGCTTCGCGGGATCCTCGTGGCCGGTCACGAACGCGACCGCGGCGGAGACGCCGCGCTGCGTGACGGGGATCCCCGCGTACGCGGGTGCCGCGACGCCCGCCGTCACGCCCGGCACGACCTCGAAGTCCAGCCCGTGCGCGCGCAGCAGCTGCGCCTCCTCGCCACCGCGGCCGAAGACGAACGGGTCGCCGCCCTTGAGCCGCACGACCTCGCGGCCGGCCCGGGCGTGGCGCAACAGCAGCTCGTTCGTCGTCTCCTGCGGCACCTGCGCGGCGCCGCCGATCTTGCCGACGTCGACGAGCTCGGCGTCCGCGCGGGCGCCGTCGAGGGCGCCGTCGGGGATGAGCTTGTCGAACAGGACGACGTCGGCGCGCGCGATGAGCTCGAGCGAGCGCGCGGTCATGAGCCCCTTGTCGCCGGGCCCGGCGCCGACGAGGTACGCCGTCATCGGCCCCGCTCCGCCGCGCGCGCGAGGACGACCCGCGCGCCGACCCGCCGCGCGACCGCGAACCAGGCGGTCATCGAGCCCGCTCCTCGGCGACGGCACCGAGCTGCTCGGCCAGCCGCAGGATCTCCCCCGCGCCGGCCGACAACAGCCGCGCGGCGGCGAGCTCGCCCGCCTCGTGCGGCGTCGGAGCCGGCGGGGTCTCGTCGCGCAGCCAGTGCGAGCCGTCGGGCAGGCCGACGAACGTGCGCAGCACGACGCCCGCACCCGTGATCGTGGCGTGCGCGCCGAGCGGCGTGTGGCAGCTCGCGTCGAGTCCCGCGACGAGCGTGCGCTCGGCGGTCAGGGCATCCCAGCTCGCGCCGTCGGTGATCGCCCGCGCCGCGTCCCCCGCGCGCGCGTCGCCGATGCGGCCCTCCAGCACGAGCGTCCCCTGCCCCGCCGCCGGCACGAGCTCGGTCAGCACGCAGCCGATCTCCGCGCCGCGGCCGAGGCGCATGAGGCCCGCCGCCGCGAGCACGAGCGCGTCGAGGCCGCCCGAGCCGAGCAGCGCCAGGCGCGTGTCGACGTTGCCGTGGATGACCCGGATCTCGAGGTCCTCGCGCAGCGCGCGCAGCTGCGCGGCGCGCCGCGGCGAGGCGGTCCCCACGCGCGCCCCTTCGGGCAGGGCCGCCAGCGACGACGCGCCGACGAGGGCGTCGAAGGGGTCGCCGCGCAGCGGCGCGGCGACAAGCGCGAGCCCGTCGGGCAGCTCGCTCGGAACGTCCTTCGCGCTGTGCACCGCAAGGTCGATCTCGCCGCCGAGCAGCGCAAGCTCGAGCTCCTTGACCCAGCGCTCCTTGTCGCTCCGAGTCCGGTCCCGGTCGCCGGACGTCGTGATCGGGACGAGCTCCGCGTCCTCCCCGAGCAGCGCCGCGACGGTCGCCGATTGCGCGAGCGCGAGCGGGCTCGCCCGCGTACCGACGCGCACTACTTGCCGGCGGCGCGGCGCGGCAGGGGGCGCACGTTGTCGCCGGCCTCCTGCTCGCTGCGCACGGCGGCCGCGTCGGGTGCGCCCTCGATCCCGAACAGCTCGCGCATGATCTGCAGCCGGCCGTGGCTGCGGCCCTCGCCGAGCGTGCGCAGGTGCAGCGTCGGCTCGTGCAGCAGGCGGTTCATGACCGACCGCGCGACGGACTCGACGCGCGCGAGGTCGCGCTCGGAGACCGTCTCCCAGCGCCCGGCGTTCTCGCCGAGCACCTGCTCGACGATCGCGTCGCCGTAGTCGCGCAGCGCTCGGATCGTCGGCTGGACCGCCAGCGATCCGAGCCACTCGGCGAAGCGCGTGATCTCCTCCTCGACGATCGCATCGGCGCGCATCGCCTCGGCCTCGCGGCTGGAGATCGTCTGCGCGACCCGAGCCTGGAGGTCGTCCATGTCGTACAGGGTCACGCCCGCGATGTCGCCGCACGCCGCGTCGATGTCGCGCGGAACGGCGATGTCGACAAGCAGCAGCGGCCGCCCGCCGCGCTGGCGCATGACGAGGTCGAGCTCCTCCTCGCCGAGGATCGGGTGCGGTGACGCGGTCGACGCGACGACGACGTCGGCACGGACGAGCTGGTCGGGCAGCTCGTCGAGCGCGACGACGCCGCCGTTGAAGCGCTCGGCCAGCGAGCGCGCGCGGTCGGCGTGGCGGTTGGCGACGAAGATCGTGCGCACGCCGTGGGCGGCGAGCGCGCGCGCCGTCAGCTCGCTCGTGGCGCCCGCGCCGATGATGACGACGTGCGGGTCGGGCTTGTCGCCGAGCACGTCCATCGCGAGCTCCACCGCGACCGACGAGATCGACGCGCGCCCGAGGCCGATCCCTGTCTCCGAGCGCACGCGCTTGCCGGTCTGCAGCGCGGCGGTGAAGAGGCGGTTCGTCAGCGGCCCGGTCGTGCCGGCTGCGAGCGCCTCCTCGTAGGCGCGCTTGACCTGGCCCTGGACCTCGGCCTCGCCGACGATCATCGAGTCCAGGCCGCTGCAGACCCGGAACAGCTGGCGTGCGGCGTCGCAGTTGCGCGGCGAGTAGATCTTGCCGGCGAGCTCGGTCGGGCGCACGTGCGCGCGCTGGGCGAGCATCCCGAGCACGCCGCTCTCGGCGAGCACCGGGTCGCCGACGACGAGCGACAGCTCGGTGCGGTTGCAGGTCGAGATGACGACGGCCTCCTGCACCTCGGGATGCTCGACGACCGCCAGCAGGAAGCCGCGCATCGCCGGCTGCGTCAGCGCGAGGCGCTCGCGCAGCTGCACGGGAGCGGTCTTGTGCGAGATGCCGAGCGTGATCAGCTCGCTCATGCGACCGGCTCCTTGGACTTCGGCTTGGGCGTCGGCTCGACGGGCGCGGGCGCGTCGCGGTGCTCGACGATCTCCGCGAGCTCGACGACCTCGCGCTCGATGCGGCTCAGCTTGACGGCCATGATCGCGAGGTAGGACAGGACGAGCAGGAGGAAGACGAGGTACGCGCCGGCGACGTAGCGGTCGCCCCCGGAGAGCGCGAGCACGGTCATCGCAGCTGGGGCGCGGCGCTGCGGCCGCCGGCCGGCGCGAAGTCGTCGTCACCGGCGAGCCGGCGGCGCAGCGAGCGCAGCTTCGAGCTCGCGTTCTTCGAGGCCATCTCGTACTTCCACAGCGTGATGAACAGCAGCGTCATGCCGAGCAGCGAGACGAGGAACGTCTGCGACACGCTGGCCGGGCCGCTCGTCGTCATCGTGCCGGCCTGCGGATGCGTGAGGCCCTGCGCCATCCGCACGGCGCTGAAGCACAGTGGCACGAACGCGCCCGCCGTGATCGCGAAGACCGACGCGTACGTGGCCTGCTTCTCGGGATCCTCGATCGAGAAGCGCAGCGGCTGGTAGGTGGCGTAGAGCAGGAAGACGATGAGGAAGACGACGAGCATCGGCTCGTCCCACACCCACCAGTGCCCCCACGAGGCGCGCGCCCAGATCGAGCCGGTCAGCAGGACGCCGACGGCGAGCACGATCGACAGGTGGATCGCGACGTAGGAGCGCATGTCCCACTTGCGATCGCGCGTGCGCAGGTGCATGACCGCGAAGACGCCGCCGGCGACGAAGCCGCACAGCGCGACGATCGCCATCGGCACGTGGACGTAGAAGATCTTCTGGATGATCCCCTGGTCGGCATCGGTCGGCGCGTAGAAGAAGGCGAGCGCGAACGCGGCCGTGAGCACGGCGACCGTGGCGATGGAGAGGCCCTTGAGGCCCTTGCCGTAGACGATTGGTCAGTCCTCCAGCAGGAAGTCGAAGACCGCGTACGCGATCAGCGCGAAGAGCAGATCATAGAGCGCAAGCATTGCCATCCAGTTACCGGGAAGCGCCGCCGCGCCGCCTGTGCCAAGCAGCGGCGCGGTCGCGCGCGAGGCGCCGAGCACGACGGGGACGAGCATCGGCAGCACGAGCAACGGCACCATGAGGTCGCGGGCGCGCGTCTGGATCGCCAGCGCGGCGACGAGCGTGCCGACGACGGCGATCCCGATGTTGGCGCCCAGCAACACGACGAGCAGCGCCGGCAGCGCCTGTCCGAGCGACGGCCCGAGCAGCAGGACGCCGAACGCCGGCACCGCGACGACCTCGACGAGGGTCAGGAACGAGAACAGCGTGATCGCCTTGGCGACGAACATCGCGGTGCGGTCGACGGGGGCGAGCAGGAAGCCGTCGAAGCCGCCCTGCTCGTGCTCGGCGACGAACAGGCGGTTGATGCCGAGGATCGCGGCGAACAGCAGCGTCACCCACAGCACGCCCGCCGCGAGGCTCCCGTCGATCGTGTTGCGATCCAGGCCGAAGTGGAAGATCACGTACGTCGTGATCGCGAACAGCACCATCGCGGGCACGGACTCCCCGGTCTTGAGCTCGAGCGCGAGCTCCTTGCGCAGCAGCGCGACGACGGTGCGCCTCATGCGTACAGCGCCACGATCTGCTCGGTGCTGACCTCGGTCGCGGCGCGCGAGCAGCCGCACGCGCGCGCCCTTGAGGCCCAGCACGAGGTCGGCGCCGTCCATGCCGCCGACGGGGTCGTGGCTCGTGACGACGCGCGTGCGCCCGCTGCCGGCCCCGATGAGCGGGGCGAGGAGCGCCTGCGCGGCTGGGTCGAGGTTCGCGAGCGGCTCGTCGAGCAGCAGCAGCTCCGGCTCGTGCAGGACGGCGCGCGCGACGGCGAGCCGCTGCACCATCCCGCGCGACAGCTGCGCGACCGGGTCGTTGGCGCGCCGATCCATGCCGACGCCCTCGAGCACGGCCTCGACCCGGTCCTCCGCCGCGGGGATCCCGTGCAGGCGCGCGTGGAAGCGCAGGTTCTCGCGCCCGCTCAGCTCGCGGTACAGCAGCGGCTCGTGGCCGAGGAAGCCGATCCGCCCGCGCACGGCATAGCCGTCGGCCGGCAGCGCACGGCCGAGCACGCGCACCTCGCCGGCGTGCGGTCGCAGCAGCGTCGCGAGCATCCGCAGCAGCGTCGTCTTGCCGGCGCCGTTGGGCCCGAAGACGACGAGCGTGCGGCCCGCGGGCAGGTCGAGCGTGACGTCGCGCAGCGCGGCGCGCTCGCCGTAGCGGCGGCCGGCGCCGCGCAGGCTGACGGCTGGCTCTGGGTCGGGCACCCGGCAGACGCTATTCGCAAGCGCCCGCCGCGCGAGCGCGCGCCGCTCGCGCCGCGCCGCTGCCGGGGCTTCAGCCGCAGTCGCTCGTGTCCGGGCAGTTGCCGTCGCCCAGGTTGGAGAGGTACGCCACGAGCGCGGCGAGCTGGGCGCCCGGCAGGTCGCGAAACGACGGCATCGGCGGGGTCGCGCCGCTCAGCAAGGAGCGCCGGATCTGGCTCGCGGTGCGGCGCGTCCCGATCGCGCTCAGGTTGTCGCCCGGTCCGCTGTTGCCGCGCGTGCCGAGCTGGTGGCAGGCCAGGCAGCCGAGCTGCTCGACGAGCCGCTTGCCGGCGACGAGCTGGGGATCCGGGCGCGCGCCCGCGCCGACGCCGGGCGGGCGTGGCGTCACGGTCGCCGTCGGGGTCGCGCCGCGGTCGTCGCCGCCGCAGCCGGCGAGTGCGATGACGACCGCCACGCAGCTGAGCAGCGCGGCGGATCGCCGTTGTCGGTGCCATCGAGACGGCAGGCTCGCGCGACGGTTCGGATTGGCGCATCTCGCCCCGGAGCGGGCCAGGAGTCGACGCTCCACCTCAGCCGAAGACGACACGACAGCCGGTCGTCCGCCCCGCGTTCACGCGGGGGCGTGGGTGCGCTGCGCCGCGGCGATGAGATCGAGCACGGCGCGCTCGTCGCCCGCGCGCAGCAGCTCGATCGGATCGGGCTCGCCGTTGACGATCGACTCGAAGAACTGCTTGCGGTCCTGGTAGGTCGGCAGCGTGCCCTTCGCCCAGCCGCGAGCGTCGTTGAGCATGATCGCCAGGCGCGCGTACTCGTCGCCGAAGAGGCCTGAGATCTCGCGCTTCATGCGCTTGGCGAGCGCGGGCGAGGCGCCGGCGGTGGAGATCGCGATCGCCAGCGGGCCGGTGCGCACGATCGCCGGCAGGATGAAGTTGCACAGCGGCGGCACGTCGACGATGTTGACGAGCATCGCGCGCGCCTCGGCGTCGTCGAAGACGCGGATGTTGATGTTCGTGTCGTCCGTGCAGGCGATCGCCATGAACGTCGCCTCGAGGTCGGCGGGACCGCCGTACTCGCGCCGCTCCCAGCTGATCGAGCCCTCGTCGGCGAGCGCGCGCAGCTCGTCGATCGCGTCGGGCGCGATGAGGTGGACGGTCGCGTCGCAGGCCAGCAGGCCCTCGACCTTCTCGAGGCCGATCTCGCCGCCGCCGACGACGAGGCAGCGCCGGCCCGTGAGCTTCAGGCAGGCGATGTAGAAGGGGGTGTCGAGCATCCCCTGCACGCACGACTGGTCGCAGATCCCCTTACGGAGCTGGCAGACGCAGTCCTTGCCGGCATAGGCCTGGGCGGGCATGAACCAGCAAGGGTAATGCCCCGTATCCCTCTGTGGACCGCCTCATGGACTCCTACTTCACCGACGACTCCGTGCTGCGCCGCGTCAACGGCGAGATGGCGGTCGCGTTCTCCGGCCCGCGGGCGCTGCTCATGCAGGCCGCGCATCCCGTCGCGTTCGAGGGCTTCTTCGCGCACACGGGCGCGATGGACGAGCCGTACGAGCGCCTGCGGCGGACCGCGATGACGATGGACCGGATCGCGTTCGGATCGCGCGAGGAGGCCGACCGTGCGACCCGCCGTGTCCGCGCGATGCACAAGCGCACGCGCGGCGAGCTCGCGCGGCCGGCGGGGCGCTTCCCGGCCGGCACGCCGTTCGCGGCCGACGACCCGGACCTGCTGCTATGGGTGCTCGCGACGCTCGTCGACTCCGCGCTCGTCGTCTACGACCGCTACGTCGCGTCGCTGTCGCACGCGCAGCGCGACGCGTACTGGCAGGACTACCGGGTCATCGGGCGGCTGTTCGGACTGCGCGACGACGAGATGCCGGTTGACATCGACGCCTTCGACACCTACATGCGGGGAATGCTCGACGGCGACGACCTGTTCGTGACGGCGGCGGCGCGCGAGCTGGCGGTGCAGATCGTCCTGCGCCCGCCCGTGCCCCTCACACGCCGGCCGGTACGCGAGGTCATCAACTTCGTCACCGTCGGCCTGCTGCCCGCGCCGCTGCGCAAGCAGTACGGGCTGTACTGGAACCCGCTGCGTACGCTCGCGCTGCGCGGCGGCGCGCAGTACACGAAGCGCCTGCTCGTCCCGCTCGCGCCGGACAAGCTGCGGCTCGTGCCGAGCGCGCGGGCCGCCTGACCGCTACGGCACGACCGGGGTCGGCGACTCGGCGGGCATCGCCGGCCGGCGGTGGTGCAGCGCCGCGAGGAAGACCGGCACGAGCGGCAGCAGGATGAGGAGCTTGAAGGCGAGCACGACGACCCCCGCGCCGCCGCCGTAGTGCAGCGGCATCTCCCAGTGCAGCGTGTCGTTGACGTCGAGCGCGGGGATCTGCTGGAAGCTCTGCCAGACGAAGAAGTCCGCGAGCCGGCCGGTGCCGTCGATCGCCGCGCCGTCGCGCGTCGTGATATCGACGACGCCGCGCTCGTCGAGCACGAACGCCAGCGAGGAGAACCAGCCGATCGCGGCCAGCCACAGGCCGGTCACGAACATCACCGGCTGCGCGAGGCCGTGGCGGCGAAACGGCGCGAGGGCCTCCTCGGGCATCCTCGCGAGCGTGTAGACGAGCAGGCCGAGCGGTGCGTAGACGAACGCCAGCACCGCGATCTGGCCGCCGAGCGGGAAGCTCTCGACCGCGAGCCGGACGAGCACGAACACGGCGACCCCGAACAGCAGGAACGCGGACGTCGCGAGCAGGCCATGCGTCCAGCCGTCGACGGCGTCCGCCGCGGCGCGAAGGCGCGGCGCGGCGGGCGAGGACGGTGGTCGCGGTTCAGGCTTGTCGGACACGAGGTGGCCTCGCCGTGGCGTTCGGCCCGCGGCGGGCAAATCCTCCGCGCCGCACCGCAGCAGGCAGCCGATCGCGAGTGAGGCTCGCCTGCGGGGCGCGGTTGTGGCGAATAGTGCCCGGATAGAGGGTCATTCGCGCCACAACCGGCCGGTGGCGCAAACGCCGCTGGGCGGCGCGCGGCGCGCGGGGCGGCCACCCAGGCCAGGAGCTTCAGGCCGGAACGCGCGCTCAGCGGCGGCGGGCGGCGCGCAGCGAGCGGGCCGCGACCTTGGCGAGCGGCTTGTAGCCGCTGCGCCAGCCGGCCTCGCGGTCGGAGTCGCGCACCGAGCGCAGGCGCGCGAGCGCGCGCCAGGCGGCGACGAGCGACGGGTCGTAGGGCTGCCACCAGGGCATCCGTCCCGCCGGGGGATCCCAGGTGACGAGCTTCGGCTCGACCGAGGCGCGCAGCGCGACGGCGCCGCGGGCGCGGCCGATGCCGGCGCCGTGGACGGCGCCCCACGGCAGCTGCGGCTCGCCGCGGGAGACGACGTGGTCGTTCATCCAGACCATCCCGGCGCGGATCTCGCGGGCGATCCGCGCGCCCTTGTGCGGGTCGCTCGTCCAGACCGACGCGCCGAGGCCGCCGACCCCCGCGTTGCAGCGCGCGATGCCCTCCGACTCCGAGTCGACGGCCTCGATCGCGAGCCACGGCCCGGGCGCGTCCTCGTGCAGCAGCCGCGCGCCGGCCGGCACGCCGCTCAGTACCGCGGGGGCGAAGAACGCGCCGCTGAGCGAGCCGACCCGGCACGGGCCGCCGCAGTGCAGCGTCGCGCCCGCGGCGACGGCCTCGTCGATGAGCTCGACGAGGCGCAGCGAGCGGTCCGCCGCCAGCAGCGGGCCGACGTCGGTGTTCGGGTCGGCGGGGTGCCCGACGCGCAGCGCCCGCGCGCCCGCGACGACACCCGCCACGAAGCGCTCGACCACCGCGCGCAGCACGTAGGCGCGAGCCAGCGAGCCGCCCGACTGTCCGCCGTTGGAGAACGCGCCCCACAGCGCGCCGGCGACCGCGCGCGGGAGGTTGCAGTCGGCGAGCACGAGCATCGGGTCCTTGCCGCCGACCTCGATCGTCGCGCGCTTGAGCTCGCGCGCGCAGGCCTCGCCGACGTCACGGCCGGCCTGCGAGGAGCCGCTGAAGCGCACGTGCGCGATCTCGGGCGCCGAGACGAGCGCGCGCGCCGTCCCGGCCTCGCCGTGGACGACCTGCAGCAGCCCTTCCGGCAGCCCCGCGCGCACGAAGACGCGGGCGATCCGCTCGGCCGCGAGCGCCGCCAGCGGCGAGGGGTGCAGGACGACGCCGTTGCCGCCCATGAGGGCGACGGAGACGTCACCGAGCGGGGTCGCGAACGGCTCGGCGCCCGGGGTCAGGACGGCCACGACGCCGAGCGGCTCGAACGTCAGGCGCGCGCGCTTGACCGGCTGCAGCGTGCGCGACAGCGCGACGCGCTCGGGCGCGAGGATCCGCGGTCCGGCCTGGGCCAGCCACTGCAGCGTCTCGACGGCCGGCAACAGCTCCATGGTCTGGACCTCGGCCAGCGGTCGGCCCTGCTCGGCGACGAGCACGCGCACGAGCTCGTCCCACTCGTCGATGATCGCCTGCGAGGCGCGCGTGAGGTACAGGGCGCGGTCGCGGAGTCGCAGCTGTGCCCACAGCCGCTGAACCTCCGCGGCCTCGGCGACGGCGACCCCGACCGCGTCCGGCTCCGTCACCCGCACGGAGCCCAGCGGCGCGCCGTCGATCGGGCTGACGGCCTCGAGCCGAGCGGTGGCGGTGGCCATCGGGGGAGCTTATGCTGGCCCCGTGCGAGGCATGCGCATCTCGCGCCTCGCCGCCGCCCCTCCTCGCCGGGACCGACCGCCAGCTCGACTGGCCGCCGACGGGACCGACGTGCGCCAGCTCACCCACAACGCGCTGCACGACGAGGGCCCGCTCAGGATCCACTCCGGGGCATCGATCTGCCGGACAGGCCAGCCGACCACGTCGTCCTACATCCTGATGACGCGCAAGCCCGGAACCGCCTCGAAGCCGGCGTCCTGAGTCAGCAGGTCCGCGTCGTGCGCAATCGCGGTGGCCGCGATCCAGGCGTCTTGAATCCCCAGCCGGCCGTGTCCCGCGGCCCGCATCTGCACCGTGAGCGTCGCGAACGCGGAGGCGACGTCACGATCCACCGGCAGGGCGCTGAGCTGCTCGACGTCGCGAAGCGTCCGCAGACGGAGCGCCCGAACCTGCGGCTCAGCCGCCGCCAGGACGCCCATCTCGAGCTCGGCGACCGTCACGATCGAGACGGCGATATCGACGTCGACCGGGATCGGGCCCAGCGGTCGGCCGGCCTCGCGCGCGATGAACAGCGAGGTATCGGCGATCGCGCGGGTGCTCACAGGTCATCGATCGTGCCTGGTTGAAGCGCGGCGAGATCGTCCCGCAACCCTGGGTCGGCGGGGTGTGCGGCCACCTCGGCGAAGAACCGCGATGCCGGCAGCCAGGTTGGACGCCCCGCCAGCGGCCCGATCTGCGCGACCGGCCGTCGATTGCTGTGCACGATCACCGTCTCACCGGCCTCCACGCGGCGCAGCACACCACCGGTGTCGTTGCGAAGTTCGCGAACCGAGACATCTCCCATGTCGCACAGCGTAGCGCGATGTCGACATCACGCAGCTCCAAGCGACGCGGCTATCCGGGCAGCCCGCGCTCGCCGCGGATCTGCGCGAGGCGTTCGCGCAGCGCCGCCTCCTGCTCGTCGGGCGCATAGAAGCGCGCGCCCGACACCTCCGCCGGCATGACGTCCTGCTTCGACAGGTGGCCCGGGTGCGAGTGCGGGTCGTCGTAGCCGACTCCGCGCCCGAGCTTGGCCGCGGCGGCGTAGCCGGCGGACTGCAGCCACGGCGGCGGGCCGGCGGCGCCGTGGTCGCGGACGTGGGCGCGCGCGGCCCAGATCGACCTCGCGGCGGCCTTGGACTTCGGCGCGAGCGCGAGGTAGATCGTCGCCTGCGAGAGCGCGAACTCGCACTCCGGCAGGCCGACGTGCTGGACCGCGGCGGCGGCGGCGGTCGCAACCGAGAGCGCCTGCGGGTCGGCGTTGCCGACGTCCTCGGAGGCGAAGATGATCATCCGCCGCACGATGAAGCGCGGGTCCTCGCCGCCCTCGAGCATGACCGCGAGGTAGTACAGCGCGGCGTCGGGATCGGACGCGCGCGCCGACTTGATCCACGCCGAGATGAGGTCGTAGTGCTGGTCGCCGCCCTTGTCGTAGCGCACGGCGTGGCGCTGCAGCGCGTCCTCGGCCGCCGCCATCGTCACGCGGGCGCCGGGCGCCGTCGCCGCCGCGAGCTCCAGCGCGGCGAGCGCCGTGCGAGCGTCGCCGCCGGCGCGATCGGCGAGGAACGCGATCGCGTCGTCGTCGGCACTCGCGCCGGCGAGCTCGCCGCGGTCCAGCGCGCGGCGCAGCAGCAGCTCGACGTCGTCCGCGCCGAGCGACCTCAGCTCGTAGACCTGCGAGCGCGACAGCAGGGCGCCGTTGACCTCGAAGTACGGGTTCTCCGTCGTCGCCCCGATCAGCGTCACGAGGCCCTCCTCGACGGCGGGCAGCAACGTGTCCTGCTGGGCCTTGTTGAAGCGGTGGATCTCGTCGATTTCACTGCTCCCTGGCGCCTGTGGTCGTGATTTGACCGCGACCGGCGCGGGCGAAGTCTGTGCCGGACGTGTCCAGACATCGGTTCGACGGTTGGCGGAGCCCATCCCGCCCGCTGTGCGAACACGTAGTCACGGGTCGCCAAGCAGGAGTTCATTGCGGCAGAGCGTACGAGTCATCCGATGGCAACGGGCCGCGCGCGATGAATATTCCAGACCTCCCGAGAGCGATGAGGTGGCCGAGGCTCGTTTCGAGTTTGTATCGAAGCAAGGATCCGTTCCCGAAGATCCCTCCGGCGCTCCTGAACTCGGCGGACTTGCTCGACTACATCGCGACAGCTGGGATGCTCGCTCCTTACGAGATCCCGCCTGCGCATTGGGATGATTGGTTGAAGCCAGCCTCGTGCGCGGTCGCGTGCACGGGAGTGTGGGTGCGCTTCGGGTTCGACGAGGAGGCGAATTGCCTGACGAAGGTCGCCGACTACCAAGTCGGTGTCGGGCAACGCTTGGAGCTACCCGCCAACTCGATCACCTACCTGCACCTCGGCACCACGTTCCGCATACCCAACTACATCGCGGCTCGGTTCAACCTCGCTATCCGTGAGATCCACCGCGGACTACTGGTTGGCACCGGGCCTCTTGTCGATCCGGGATTCGTCGGGCGGCTTTTCGTACCCCTTCACAACCTCACGTCGAACGACTACTCGATCAAGTACGAGGAGCCGCTGGTGTGGGTCGAGTTCACGAAGCTATCTCCCAACCAGACTTGGGTCGGCGGCGTGGAGCAGCCACGGATTGCTGACTTCGCACCGTTTCCCGAGCGGAAGCTGAAACGTAAGACCTCGGAGCACTATCTCGATCACGCCAACGAAGGGAAGCCGATCGCAAGCTCGATCCCCCAGGAAGTGGGGCGAGCCGTCAGGGTTGCCGACGCGGCGCAGGCGCAGGTCAGCGGACTTCGTCGCACCGTACGCAACTATGGGATACCAGCAGCGATCTTGGCCGGGATCGCCGTTGTTCTGCCGATGGTGAACCTAGTCCTCCGAGCACGAACGCGCGCATCGACAGCCTGACCTCCGAACGCGAGAAAACCAGGTCCGCGATCTCCGACCTCGTCGCCCAAGACGCCCGCCGTCGTAGACAGATCGCGGCGGCGGTCGCACGCCTCGAGAATCAGAAGAAAGAGATCGATCGGCTCCGACGGTAACGTGCCGCCGCCCCGTCTCGATGACAAGCTGGCACGTAGTCACGGCCATTCGTTGGGCTTGGTCTTGGCATTGTCGGGCCCCGTTTGCGGCGGGAAGACGACTCTCGCGCGAGGTCTAACCACAGATCAAGCAGAGATTCTCAGCACCCGAGATCTGCTCGTGGGATTGGCTGGCGGAGGTAACCGGAGGATTCTGCAGCAGATCGGCGAGGAACTCGACCGTCGAGAGGCTGGCGCATGGGTCTGTCGCCCGGCGCTGCGCGCGCGCGAGGAACTGGATCGTGGGCGCTTGCTGATCATCGATGCAGTTCGCACAGCGGATCAGGTCGCAGCGCTCCGCGAGAGCATGGATGTCGTCCACGTGCATCTGACTGCAAACGCGGACGTGTTGGAGGACCGGTACGAGCAGCGACGGCTGAGCCAGCCCGAACTCGAGCTTGCTTATTACGACTCGTTGCGTCGGAGTGCCACCGAGACGGCCGCTGACGAGCGGCCGCTTTGGCGGAGCTTGTTCTGCGCACCGATGTGTTCAGTATCGCGGGGACGCTGGCGGAAGCACGCAGTTTTCTCGCCGGATCCGAAATCGTGTGGCTAGCTGTGTGGCTCGACGCGAACTGCGTGTTGGGCAGCCGCGGCCACACGATACGGAACAACAAGCGAGTCGGGCCCCAGGCCGACCAGATCGACACGGCGCCCGATCGCGGTCGAAACGTCCGAACGAACGCGGCGGCCTTGTCCGTTAGCCCATTGGAGGCGAGAGCGTCCACGTAGTCCACGTGGTTCAAGACGACCAGCGAGGGCTGGTTGATCGCCAGCGCTCGGCGAACGAGCACGGGATCGAATCGCGCCACCCGCCGAAGTCGACCCGTAACGGATGTGAACTCCGCCAGCTCCTCGTGGCCGCCCTCCCGCGCCACGTCGGTCCATGAAAGCTCATCCGCGTTGAAAGGCCCAGAGTTGCCGGCTACGCGAATCGGATGGGCGCGTAGCACCAGGACGATCTCGTCGACATCGAGGGGGCTCAGTCCAGCTTCGGCCACCGCGCCCGCTGCGCTGGTGTCCCGAGACGTAACGTGCGGAAAGTGCGGACTGTGGAGTAGCGACAGTCCCAAGCCCTGCGTGCCTTCGACGATTACGTGGCCGTCGGCCTCGAGCACCTCGCGAGCACGGGGACCGTGTCCTGAACGAAAGGCGCTAAACGGCGTACGGCGCCCACCAGATCATCGACGCCGCGGCGCGCAACGCGCTTCTGCACCGCCGCACCCGTTCCGCTACATGTGGAGGCGATCCGCGGTCCGAGCGGACCCGACAGCTCGGCAGCGCGATCATGATCGGTGATGAGGACCGCGCGTGGATCAATGATGAGGCGGCTTGGGTCAAGGCCGACTCGATCAACTTCGCCCATCAGGAGGTCCGCGTCGACGTAGCTGCCCGGCCCTAGTACGCAAAGAACCTCTGGCAATAGAGCGGCGGTCGGCAACTGGCGCAGGACTACGCGGCTGTCGGTGGCATCGATCGCGGTGTGGCCAGAGTTGGACCCGCCGACCCGCACTACCGCTCGCGCCGATCGCTCGCGAGCGAGAATCATCGCGACCTTGCCTTTGCCTTCGGAGCCAAATTGGCCACCGACGACTACCGTCACAGCCATTAGGAACCGTCCTCCAGCGTCTCGTGAATATCGTGCGCCGATCCTAGATCGGCTGTCGGACGGCGCTGGCCTATGCTCGCGCGACCGCGATGAAGGATCAATACGTCGGCGACATCAACGACTACCTCAAGTATTCGCTGCTTCGCGCGCTTGATGAGGAGACCGCCGGCCCGCAACTGGTCTGCTGGATGCTGACAGCGGACGATGGAGGAGCCGATGGAGGCAAGATCAGCTACCTGAAAGATCCGGCTCGCTATCGCGCGATCGACGCCGACCTGTTTGACTCGCTCGGACGGATAGTCGCCTCGGGGGCACGGACGACAACCGCGGTCGAGACCGGCGGGACGTTGTCCAGTACCACGTTCTTCAGGACACGCCTCGAGGACGGCGCCAGTCAACGCTCGATGTTCTTCTCCGACTTGTGGAGCCAGGCGCAGGGGCATCAACTCGTCTTCTTTGATCCCGACAACGGACTGAGCGTCGATTCCGTGCCGGTTGGACGGGCTGGGTCTCGTCGGTACCTCTACTGCTCTGAGTTGGCTCCTTTGATGGATCTCGACGCGGCTGCTGTGATCTACCAGCACTTCCCCCGCGTGCCGCGTGTGCAATACGTGGCCTCGCAGCTCGATCGTCTCGCTAGCGCTACCGCGGCTTCCAAACGATCGCGATCCATTCATCGCACGTGGCGTTTCTCGCCGTGGCGCCGCCGCACCACCTCGACGCCATCAGGGCGGGGTTCCGGCTCGCGAGGAGGCGATGGGCCAGCCGATTGGAACTCGTTTGTGACGGAACCAGCCGTCCCAGCCGAACGCAAGCGTTGACGCCCTGCCGCGCCAACTGATCGAGACGACCGGCGTGGGTGAAGACCTACTTCCTCTTCCAGTTGCTGGGCGCGGTCGGCGAGATCCTACGGAGACGTCGAGAGCAACCGCAAGCGCCGCACCGTGCCCCAGGCCGGATTCTCGCGCCCGCTCTCGAGGTGCGAGATCCAAGTCGGATGCAGCGAGGCGCGGTGTGCCAGCTCCTCCTGGCTCAGTCCTCGTTCGAAACGCAATTCCTTCAGCGCGGCGCCCAATCCCTGCTGCGGTTCGGTTCGGCGGGCCACCGCCGACACCGTCGCGACAACGTCC
>CAWKNG010000001.1:0-588714 GCA_963851015.1 uncultured Actinomycetes bacterium | reverse complement strand
CGCCGTGCGACGATTTGCTTCCCCGTCTGCGCGGTAGCCTTCGGGTACGCGAGTTCTAGTTGGACGGCACCCCGAACAGGGGTGCCGAGACGACGGGGGAACGCGGGCCGCGCGGACGGGTCCTTCCCGTCTCTCTCCTACTTTTCGCGCGAGCCCGAGCCCAGGGGGGAGGCGAGCCTGGAGGCCGGCTATGCCCGGCACCGAACCTGCCCACCCCACGCCCAGCGGGTCAAAGAGCGCCGCGATCTCCAACCTGACGGTCCGGCTGCTCAGTCAATACACCGGGCGCGGGCCGACGAAGGCGCGCACGTTCTTCAACGACGACATGGTCACCGTCGTGCTGCAGGACACCCTGACCAAGGCCGAGCAGACCCTCGTTAGCAAGGACCGACGCGAGCTCGTGCTCGTGACCCGCACGACGTTTCAGGAGGTGATGGGCGACGACCTGATCGCCGGGATCGAGGAGATCACCGGACGCACCGTGACGGCATTTTTGAGTGCCAATCACATCGATCCGGATATCGCGGTCGAGACGTTCATCCTCGCGCCCACCCCTTCGGCGCTGGCAGACCCCGCGCAGGCGCGGGGCTCCGCGGGCTTTCAAGCCGCCGGCGCGGCGTGAGCGACACCGGTAGCAGGGACGTGCTGCTAGGCGCCCGGCTCGGGCGGGTATACAGCGTGGGTCGGGGACGGGCCATCGACCGCACCCGGCTGAGCTGGTCCTGCGGGACGCGCGCCGCCACAACGAGTCATCGGTGGCGAGCGGCCCGTACAACCAACCGGGGGAGATCTGTGATCAGTCGGCGAACGGCAGGATGTCAAGGACGCCGGTCAGCTCGAGCACGCGCTGAACGGGCTTGGGGCCGCGCAGCAGCGTGAGGCGATTGGAGTCCGCGCGCGAGCGCGCATGGGCGCTGATCAGCAGCCGCACGCCGGTGGAATCGATGAACTGCAGGCCCGACAGGTCAAGCACGATCGACAGTGCGTCGCTGCCTTCAACGCGGATGAGCTCGCGCTGAAGGTCAGCGGCGGTGGCGAGATCAAGCTCGCCCTCCACACCGATGGTGTGCAGCACGCCGTCGCGCTCAGAACGCACTGTGAGCTGACCGACCTTCAGCAGGCCGGCGGCTCGCGGACTGCCACGTCGTTCAGGCGCTTCGTCGATCATCCGCACGCATCCTCTGCGGGTCCCGCGGGGCCAGCCCCTGCCCGCGAACGCGAGCCGACGACGTCCCCTCGATCGACCATCGCTGATGCGTCCTCAACGAACGCTTCAACATGTCGATGCTAACCCAGTTCGCAGTCCAGCCGCCGAACAACGCTGCGTGACGAATGACAACGTGACTTCCGCTAACACCCGTTGATCGAAGCGCGCGACGGCGTCACCTGCCACCAACGCGCGTTCGGCTCCTCGTAGGGGCCGATCCGCCTTCCATCAACAGGGACGACCGCAAAGCGCCGGCGTCGCGACGGGCTCCACCGAGCTTCAATAACGGCGGCGGTTCGGCTCCGCTGCTAGATGGATCCCGGTTAGCTCGTGTGTCAGGCGGCGGTCGCGAGCACGGGAACCCAGACCTCGGCGGTTCGGCCGCGTTCGGGTTGGCGGGTTTCGCGGCGTAGCCGTCCGGCGTCTTCGAGCACGATGAGCGCGCGTTCGATCTCGCGGCGCTTCTTGTTGCGGCTGAACATGTCTGAGACCTCGGTGCGCGTGAGCCCGGCGGGGCGTTCCTTGGCGGACGCCCAGATCTCGTCGGCGGTTGGATCGCCGAGGCTGTCACCGAAGATCCAGCGGGCCGAATTCGTGCTGTAGCGCCAGACCGCGAGGCCGGCTTCGAGGTGCGTGATGCGGATGCTCGGCGAGCAGTCCAGCAGCGCGTAGATCAGCGCGAGGCGCACGACGTGCGCTTCTGCTCGCGCGGTGGCGGCGCCGGCCAGGCCAGGCAGGCCCGCCGAGAGGTCGGCGTAGGACGCAATCCACCGCTCGCGCGCGGCGTCATCGAACGCGAGTGGGCGATGCGCGCCGGCGAAGCGCAGCGCCAGTCGGACGGCATCTGCGATCCCGGCGAGCTGGTCGGGATCGATCGCGCTGCCGAACGGCAGCAGCTTGGAGCGGTCGACCGCGATGAGCAGAAACCGATTGAAGAACCCGTTGGCAAGCTCGGTCGCGGTGAGGTAGCGCAGCAACTCGTCTTTGGTGATGTGCCCGACGATCCCGATGTGCGCGGCACTCGCACGCAGCGGGTTGTTTCGGACCATCGTCTGCAGCGTGTCGCCGTCCCAGGCCTGGCGGACGATCGGCGAGAGCGTGTTCCCTTCGCGCGAGAGCACTTTGAGGACCTGTGCGAACTCCTGCTCGAGCACGAGCTGTCGCTTCTCGACCGCGGCTTCGCTGTCGTCATCGTCGCAGCGGATCGCGGACCTGGGCGATGAGACCCTCGCCGGAGCTCAGGCCGCTCGCCAAGCAGTTCGCCACGAAGCCTTGGTCGGCTTCGTGCAGCAGGCGGCGCACGTGCCCCCAGGAGGATCCTTTGCGTCCCTTCGCCGATGGGCCGACCAGGATGCAGAACTCGTTGGGGTAGTGGCGGTCGGCCTCGACTTGGTAGTGCGCGCCGCGGCCGCACGCGGTCCCGAACGCGACGAGGAACTGTGCGAGCAGCGCCATCGGGTGCGCCTCGGAGTGCGGCTCGGTTCGCAGCACGAACTCGCCGGCGGGCCCATAGAAGGCGGCGTCGTCGGGAGCGGTTGGCCAGCCGGTCACGCGAACTCTCCGCGGCGGATGCCCTGGCGCAGCGAGGTGCGGAGCGCTTCGATCGTCTCGCTCACGCTCAAGCAGCTGGTCCTCGAGTTCGACGATGCGTCCTTCAAGCTCGGTGATCCGCTCGATCGCGGGCTTTGATTCGAGTGCGGCGGCGGTGATCGCCGGCAGCTCGGGTGCGATCTCGCGGCCGAGGTGCTCGCCGAGCTTGCGCTCCAGCGTGCGGATGACGTGGTCTTGGCGGAGCAGCTGCGCGGCCTGGTTGGCGACCTTGACGCGCAGCTGCGCGGCGGTCTGGTTGCTCGCCGCGATCGCTTCGGCGGCGTGCTGCTCATAGGCGGCGGCGAGCTTCTGCTTGACCTGTTCCTTGAGATCGCGGTGCTTGGCGTCGTTGATGAACTTCACGCTCACCCGCGCGCGTCGCGCGAGCGTGGTCCAGTGAAACGCGACGCCCTGATCGATCATCGCGTCGGCGGCATGCAGCACCGCCGCGCGCTTCTGCTCGGAGATCACGCGGTGATGGTCGGCGAGATGATCAGCCACCGGTGATCCTCGGGTCAAAGGACGGCTGGTGATCGATCACGGTGAGCTGGTAGGCCGCCGGCGTCAGATCGCCGAGCGCGCGCCGGTCGCCGGTCTGGCTGGCGAGGATCCGGCGGACCTCTGAAGCCTCGCTGGCCGGGAGGCTGTCGATCTTCTGCGCGCATCCGTCGCAGCAAGTAGCGGACGCGGTCGATGTGCTCATCGGACGGCAGCGCGTCGCGTTTGGCCCAATCGGCGAGCTCGTCGGAGGCGGCGAGGATCCGCTCGCGGGCGGCGAGCAGATCGGTCAGGTACTTCTCCAGCGCGGCGAGGTGCGTCAGGTCGGTGCGGAAGTGCTTGCAACCGATGCACCGCATCCGATACGGGCACGCCGACCCGAGCGCGGCGACGTTGGAGGGCTCGACGCACGCGCCGTAGGCGATCGCGACCGACCCGATCTGAAGGCGGATGTCCTCGGACTCGGCGAACCGCTCGACGATCCTCGCGAGCTCGTTTCCCTCGGCGTCCCATTGCCAGCGCCCCTCCAGCTCAATCGCGTCGCGGCGGCGCTGTTGGCGGATGCGGCAGTACCCCTGGGTGGTGAGAAAGCTGCGGTGGTCCATCAGGTCCATCAGCAGGTGCGGCGGGCATCCGCTGTCGGCGAGCCGCTGCGCGTAGGAGTGCCGAAACGCGTAGGCGAACACGCGCCCGCGGTCATACGCGCTCCCGTCGCATCGAGTAGCGACGGGAGCGTGTTCATCCAGTCGCGAATCGCCTTCTTGACCAGGTTGGGGCTGATCGGGACCGTCCCTGACAGGTTCTGCGTGCGGCGTGGAAACAGCGCCAGGCGGTCGGCCGCGACATCAGGAAAGCGAGCTCGGGCGCGCCCCGCAGCGCGCTTGATGATCAGCGCCTCACGCGCGTGCACCGGCAACCGCTTCGCGCGCTTGGGCGTCTTCTCCGGGCGATAGACCAGCACCGGCCGGCGGTCCGGCCGGCCGTCATCGTCGACGCGCTCGTCGAACTGCAGACACGCCGCGGTCAGGTGGCAGATCTCGGCCGGTCTGCGGCCGCTGCGGATCAGCAGCTCGACCGCGTCGGCGACATCCTGTGATGAGACCTCCGCGAGCAGCGCCAGCGCGTCGTGGGTGACGAGCGCCTTGATCACCGTGTTCGGCAGACTGCGGCCGATCTCGTCGTCGGGGTCGCGCTCGGTGAGCTGTGGCACGTCGTTCTCGTAGATCGCGAACGACGGCGACAGGCCGTGCAGCGCAGCGCCCGCAGCGGTCAACCCGCGGTCTCTGGCGCGACGCAGCAGCGTGCGGTTCATCGTCACGCAGCCGACGTGGCTGCTGTTGGCGATCTTCCCCGCCGACGCGAGTCCGGCGAGACGCATCAGGAAGTTCTCGATATCGCGCCGCCCGACCGCGCCACGGTCAACGCCACCATCCGGACGCGTCCGAAGCGACTCGCTGAGTCGCAAGACCTGCGACAGGGTGCTGCGCAGGTAGTGGATGTTGCGTGCCGTGCCGAGCGCCTCGCGCGCCCAGTCGCGATAGACCTCCCGCAGCCACGGCTGCGTGATCTGACCCAGATCCAGCTTCCCGCGCCCGCCGTCTCGGCGTAGCAGCCCGAGTCGCCACACGTCACGCGCGAGCTCCTCGCTCGGGGTCGACGAGCGCCTGCTGGACCGCCCACTGCACCCGCAAGAACGTCAAGCCGCGTCATGCAGACACGCAGCGGGCAGTCATCGACGTCCAACACCGAGCGCACGCCGCTCGCCGACAGCATCGCGACGACGCGCGTCAGTCCGCCCCACGCGTTGAACCGCCGCTCGCCATCGATCGCGTCCTGGATGCCGAGCAGGAACTCGAGCATCAGGCGCTCAGGCGCGTTTCGCAGCACGAGCACGCGCGGGTTGGTGTCCTCGCGCAGCGGGTGCTCGCGCCGCCAGCTATCCCAAACCGGGTGACCTGCCAGCTTCCAGCGATGCCTGCAAGCCACGCACGACAGCGGCCGCGGATGGGCGGCGCGACGACCGCAGCGCTCACACCAACCCAGCGACGGGCGCGGTCGCGCCGGCGGGCGCGGCGTCTTCCAGCTACCGCCTCGCGGCTGACCGCCAGCGATCCAGTCATCCACCGACGCGACCTTCGACGCGCGGTAGGACTTGCAGCACTGGATGCACAGCCCGGTCGGCCCGTACGCCGGTCGCTCAAAGCCCGGGACGCAGCACACGCGGCACAGAACGTCGCGCTTGCGACGTCCTTCGATCCGCGGCCGCTGCACCGAAACGAACGCCTCGCGCGAGAGATCGCGATGGCGCAGACGCCAGCGCCGACCGCACGCATCACACATCCCGCTCTGACTGAACGCGACCCCGATGCAGCCGTTCACGACGCACTCGCTGAACCCGAACACCGCGTGCCCAGGAGACGGAGTGAACACCCGCTGCTCGGGATCCCAGCCCACCTCGATCAACGCCTCGACATCAAGCGCGGCCCGCAGCCGCGCGATGTCCGCATCGACCTGGGCCAAAACCAGGGGCCGCGCGGTTGCAAGCCCGGCGCTCACCGGCCGACCTCGACATCGTCAAGCGCGACCGTCTCCAGATACGCGTGGTCGATCGCCTCACGCATCTGCTGCCACTCCGGGTGCACGTAGCGAGCGGTCGTCTGAAGATGGCGGTGACCGAGAAGATCCCTGACGACCGTCAGATCAGCCACACCAGCAAGACCTGTCGCCCACGCGTGCCTGAGCATGTGCGGCGTCACCTGGCGCTGCAGTCGCGCCCGACGGCTCAGATCCGCGACGATCGAGTTGACGTGATCGACCCGCAACGGTCGGCCAGCGCGCTCACCCGCGACGTTGACGAGCACCGTCGCCGACCGCTCCGCTCCCGCGATACGGCCGCGCTCGTAATACCAGCGGTCCGCGCAGAACACCGTCACCGCGTCGACCGGAACGATCCGCTCGCGCTTGGACTTCGCCGAAGATGCCTGCTCGGTCGTGCGACGCCGAACATGCAGATGCGCGCCCGCGCGCGCGCAACCCAGCTCACGGGCGTCGCGCATGAGGTGCAGATCCTCCTCGAGCAGGTTGACCGCCTCGCCGCGACGCAACCCGGCATGTCGCATCAGCACCAGCAGCAGCCGGTCGCGCCAGCAACGCGTGACCGACATCAACGCGGCGAACTCCTCACGCGAGACCGGCAGCACCTCGCCCTGCTCCTCGGCACGCAACACATGACGAGGACGCAGCGCAAACCGCTGCCACCGGCCGCTCAGACACGCCGGCATCCGGCACCACGCCCATCACGAACAGAGCCTCGATCGCGTCATCGCCAACCAGACCATGGGCCCGAGCAGAGCGATACATCTCCCGCACCGACACCAAGATGTGGTTGATCCTTGCGGCGCTGCGCGGGCGCCCGACGCCGCGGCCCGGCCTCCTCACCACCTCGTTGCGCAGCAACAGCACGAACTCGTCAAAGCGCAGCGCAGCGTCGCTCAGCCCGAGGCCCCGCACGGCGCACCAGTCAAAGAACACCGCCAGGTTCCCCGCGTACTTCTCCGTCGTCCCAAGCGCCCGGCCGCGGCCATAACGCAAGAACCGCAGGTACACGTCCGCCGCGGGCACCAACTCATACGCGCCGTCGCGAACGCTCCAGTAGCCAAGATCGCCTGGCGGACGAACGCGGATCGCAGCGCAACCCGCAACGGGCAACGGCGCCGTCCCCTGCACGAACCCCACGATCCCACCCGGTGCGGACGGAACCATCCACCACAGAACGACGCACCAACACACGCTTCGACGGCGACAACAGACACACCGGTGCCGGCCTCAGACCCCCAGAAAAGCTCGCCGGCGGTCTTCGCGCCGTCGACGAACCGCCACAGCCACTTCACGGCGTCGTCGACGTCGCCGTAGGTGACCTTCGTCTTGCCCGGCTTGCCGCTCTTGAGCGTCGGGGTCGTCGTCGTGCGGTGCTCGTCGAGCACGAGCCGCAACCCGTTGGCGGCGATCGTCCGCGCGACGTGATCGCCGGTGCCGAGGTAGCTGACTGCGTCTCCGGGCCGAGCAGGCCGTACGCGAACTATGCCGAGGCGGTGACTATGCCGAGGCGGGTTCGGGAGGGCCTTGCCGGGCGGGGGCTGTGACCTGTTCGGGGCCGGCGGGCTCCGCATAGTCAGCCGGGCTTGGAGCTGCAGTTGCCGGCGGTGACGTTCGCGTCGGGGTGATGTTTTTGAGCTGGTTGTGGCGGGCGGTGGAACTCGGCCCGGTGCTCCTGGGCGGCATAGCGTCGGGTCCTGTCTGAGTCATCGCTCGAGCGCCGGAGCGAGGCTCTGGCAGGAGGTCAGAAGGATGAAAGGCCCGTATCGCCAGGACGGTCCGTTGGCGCCGTATGTGGGTGGGTATCGCGACTGGCTGCTGGGTCGCGGCTATACGCCGTGGAGCACGGTCCACGCGTTGACCGCGTTGGGGCACCTTGGTCGCTGGATGGAGCACGAGAAGATCGGCGTTGCCCGCCTCGACGAGTTTGCGGTACGCAGGTTCGTCGGGACCCAGGTCCGGGTTCGTGGACGGTTGCCATTGGCGAGCGTCAGGCCGTTGCTTGAGTACCTGCAGACAACGGGTGCCGCACCGGTTGGGACGGCCGGCAGCCGCGAACCGGCGCCGGAGGATGAGCTGCTGGACGGCTATCACGAGTGGTTGGCGGTCGAGCGGCGGCTCGCGCCGTCAACGATCCGCGGTCGCGAGCGCATCGCCCGCCTGTTTCTGTCGGGGCGGCCGATGCAGGGTGAGACGGGGCTGTCGATCACGGCGGCGGAGGTGACCGCGTTCTTGGTGCGGGAGTCCGGGCGCCTGTCGCCGGGCTCGGTGGGCTCGCTGAGCTGCCATCTGCGATCGATCTTGCGATATCTCGCGATGCACGGGCTGGCTGAGCCCGGGTTGGCTGACGCGGTCCCGAGGATCGCGAGCTGGCGGCAGGCGACCGTTCCTCGATTCCCGGAGCCGGCCGCGGTCGATGCGCTGCTGGCGTCGTGTGACCGATCGACGGTGGTCGGCACGCGCGATTACGCGGTGCTGATGCTGCTCTCACGGCTGGGGTTACGCGCGATCGAGGTCTCCCGGCTTGAGCTGTCCGATCTCGACTGGCGGGCCGGTGAGATCGAGGTTGACGGTAAGGCCCACCAGCGCGGTCGGCTCCCCCTGCCGGTCGATGTCGGCGAGGCGCTCGTGGCCTACCTCCGGGTCCGCCGTCCGGCGCACCAGCGGCTGTTCCTCAACGTCAAAGCGCCGCCCTGTCCGCTTGAGCCGACCGGCGTCAGGTCGCTCGTCCGGCACGCCTATCAGCGCGCCGGGCTTAACCCGGTCGGCGCTCACCAGCTGCGTCACGCGCTGGCCAGCGATCTGTTGCGCGCCGGAGCGTCGCTGGTCGCAATCGGCCAGGTGCTCCGTCACCAGCATCTGGAAAGCACCGCGATCTACGCCAAGGTCGACCTCGAGCGACTCAGGTCCGTCGCGTCGCCATGGCCAGGAGCACGGCGATGACCAGCTTCGCCGACCATGTCAACGACTACCTGCGGCTGCGACGCTCGTTCGGGTTCAAGCTCCAGGAACACGAACGGCTGCTGCGGAAGTTCGCGACCCACATGGACGATCTCGGCGCCGAGACCGTGACCATCGAGCTTGCGCTGGCGTGGGCGCTTGAGCGTGACCTGCCCGCAGGGAGCGTCGTGGCAGCGACGCGGCTGCTGGTCGTCCGCGGGTTCGCGCGCTACATGATCGGCCTGGACCCGAAGACCGAGATCCCACCCGCGCAGCTGATCCCGGCGCGCCCGCAGCGCCGCACGCCGTTCATCTACACCAGCGCGGACATCGCGGCGTTGATGGAGCAGGCGCGCAACGGCATCAGCTACCGCCTGGTCGCCGCAACCCACGAGACGCTGATCGGGCTGCTCGCGGTGACCGGGATGCGCATCAGCGAAGCGATCAAACTCGACCGCTGCGACGTCAACTGGACCGACGGGCTGCTGCTCGTCCGCGAGTCGAAGTTCAACAAATCGCGCTGCCTGCCCGTCGATCCCAGCACGCTCGAGGCGCTCGAGCGCTACGCCGCGGTCCGCGACCGGCTGTGCCCGAGCCCGCTCGGGCCAAGCTTCTTCGTCTCGCTGCGTCACGGCCGGCTCTACGACTGCGCCGTGCAGAAGACGTTCCGGCGCCTCTGTCAGCAGGCCGGCGTCGGCGCGACCGCGCCGTTCCCGCCGAGACTGCACGATCTACGCCACTCGCTGGCCGTGAACACGCTGCTGGGCTGGTATCGCGAGGGCGTCGATGTTCAGGCGTGGCTGCCGGTGCTCTCGACCTATCTCGGGCACCTGAACCCGGCCTACACCTACTACTACCTGTCCGCCGCGCCGGAACTGCTCGCCCATGCCGCCGGGATGCGCGACACCTACTGGGAGGGGCTGTCATGACCGTGATCGCCCCGACCCTCCAAGCGTTCTTCACCGAGCGCCTGGTCAAGCAGCGCGACGCCAGCCCCCGCACGATCGCGTCCTACCGCGACACCCTGAGGCTGCTGCTCACCTTCGTTGCCGACACCACCGGCCGTCAGCCCTCACAGCTGGACTGGTCGGAGCTCGACGAACCCGTGATCGCCGCGTTCCTGCAGCACCTCGAGCATCAGCGCCACAACACGCCGCGCACCCGCAACCTGCGGCTCACGGCCATCCGATCGCTGTTCGGCTACGCCGCGCTGCGCCACCCCGAACACGCCGCCGTGTTCCAACGTGTCCTCAGCATCCCGCCCGCACGGTTTGACCGGCGGACCATCACGTTCCTCACCGGACCGGAATGCCAGGCGCTGATCGACGCTCCCGACCTCGACCGCTGGGAAGGCCGCCGCGACCGCGCGATGCTGATCCTTACCATCCACGCCGGCCTGCGCGTGTCCGAGCTGACCGCGATCAACCGCGGCGATCTCACGCTCGGCACCGGCGCAAATGTTCGCGTCACCGGGAAAGGTCGCAAGGACCGCGCCGTTCCGCTCACCCAGCCGGCGAAGGACGTGCTCGAGGTGTGGATCACCGAACGCGGCGGCGATCCCACCGACCCGCTGTTTCCGACCCGCACCGGCCGCCGGCTCAGCCGCGACGCCGTCGCCAGCCGGCTCCACGTTCACGTCAGCACCGCAGCGGAGCACTGCGAGACGCTGCGCGGCAAGCGCGTGCACCCGCATGTCCTTCGCCACAGCTGTGCGATGTCGCTCCTCCAAGCAGGCGTTGACAGCACCGTGATCGCGCTCTGGCTCGGCCATGCCGACACCAGCTCGACTCAGCCCTACATCCACGCCGACATGACCATCAAAGAACGCGCCCTCGCGCTCCTTACCCCGCCAGACGCCACCCCCGGCCGCTACCAGCCCAGCGACGACGTCCTGCGCTTCCTCGACGGACTCGGCTGACTATGCGGAGCCCGCCGGCCCCGAACAGGTCACAGCCCCCGCCCGGCAAGGCCCTCCCGAACCCGCCTCGGCATAGTCACCGCCTCGGCATAGTTGCCGCTATGCGGATCTCCGCATAGCGGCAAGAACCGCGCGACGTGGATGTCGTCGGGCGCGACGGTCGCGAGCTCGGTCAGCAGCGCCGCGCCGAGGTCGAGGTTCGTCGCGTGCGCCTGCCGTGTGAGCTCGCGGACGGTCGCGCGGTGCTCGGCGTCGAGCTCGTCGCGCGGGGTGCGCTCCCGGTTCGCGGCGCCGGTGCGCTTACTGCTGGCCTTCGCCGCCGCCCGCTCGCGCAGCTGCTCGACGGTGTGGGTGACCGCCTGCTTGGCAAGCTCCCGGTACAGCGCACGGTCGGTGATGATCGGCGCGCTGCCGTCCAGCTCGATGAGCACCCCGGCGGCGCGGGCCTGATCGATGTCGGTGGCCTCGAAGCGGAATGTCGGCGGGCCGTAGGCGTACTGGTCGATCTGCTTGTGCAGCTTCTCGGCATCGGTGATGAGGGCATCGGCCTTCTTGCCCAGCCGCAATGCCTGGAGGTCGCGGTGGTTGATGGTGTTCAGGTAGGCGGCGAAGGTGTCGTTGCCGGCGTTGCGTAGCGCCTGGCCGATCGCCCAGCCGGCGTTATTGACGAGCTGCGACCCGGCGACGGCGCCCGAGGCGATCGTCGCGACGACGGCGTCGGCGAGCCCCGGTGAGACGTCGCTGATCGCAAGCAACGTGTCGATCGCGCTGACGGGAATCTCTGCGCTACCGACCAGTGCCTGGCCGGGCTCTGAGAGCCTGAGGATCTTCGCTCGCGCAGTCACGAGCTGGCGGCTCCAGCCGAGCGCCTGCGCCGCGCCGTCGAGCGTGTAGCCCTCGTCGAGCATCGCCTGGACGGCCTTGGCCTCCTCGAGCGGCGTGAGCTGCTTGCGCGTGACGTTCTCGGCAGCCGCGTCGGCGCTCGAGCCCTCCGTGTCGCGGAGGACGACCGGGGCGTCGTCGAGGGCGAGCTTGCGGCAGGCGTGGTAGCGGTGGAAGCCGGCGACGAGCTCGTAGCCCGCGTCGGTCGGTCGGACGATCAGCGGCACGAGCAGACCGCGCAGCGCGATCGACTGCGCGAGGCTGTCGACGTGCGCCTCGTCGAGGTCGCGGACGTTGTCGCCGACGAGGATGTCGTCCAGCGCGAGACGCAACTCGCCGCTGGCAGGAGTGGTGCTGATGGCCATGAGGCCTCCTATGGATGTGGTGGACCCGTGTCGCAGCCGTCCGCGGGTGGCGGCGAGCAGGAGCTCGCGGCGTCGACGGACGCGTGACGGGGATGGATGAGCCGTGGCTGACGCGGGCAGGTCTGGACCCGGTGAGCACTCCGCGTAGCCGATCGCCACGCCAGCAGTGCGAAGCACCGATCGTGCCGCGCTCACGCGGCAGGTCAGATCAGCCGAGCGTCAGGCGGCGCTTCTTGCGTCCGCGGGTCCCGTGCCGTCGGTTCCTCGTGACTGAGCGATCGACCGGATCGGCGACGACTGCTCGTTGACGGGTGCGTGGCGTTTCAACGGCTCAGCGCAGGGTGGCTGGCGTCGAGGACTCGACCGGTGTCGTGTGAGGCGGGTGCTGCTGAGAACGGCGGTTACTGCTCGGATCCGCGACCACGCGGGGGTGCCAGAGGCACAGCAAGAAGAGACCCCAGCGTGACCGCTCACGACGCGTGACGCAAGGTCGCGATGCTGTGCCCAATCCTCTTCTGTCACCACACGCCAACGGCCCGAAACCGGCCGTATCGCCCGTGGTTACTGGGCGCGCGCGTGGAGGAACGTTGCCGTTTCGCGTACGGCGCAGCCTTGCGAATCGGCAACCAAATCGGTCATCTGAGGGGTATCGGCAACGAATCGGCCCGTATCGGCAGCACCGGCGGGGTTTCGTGCGAGGCGTGTCAGACGCTGTCCTGGCTCGTCAGCGATCGGCCAACAGCCCAACTCAGGCGTGATCGTGGTCGACCCACCTCAACCGCACCATGCCTAACCGCTCGCCTGGATCCGGGTCCGTCCTACCAAGGAACGACAAGCGGGACGGCCATCCGCTAGCGCCCCTCCGCGGTGCGCCGTCGGCGTGGAGCATGGCACGCCGTTGCGTCCCTATTGCCCTGAGGGCGCAGTACCGCTCTGATCGCAGAACCGGCGATACGCTTGGCGCGTGCTTACACGCCTTGAGGTCGATGGATTCAAGAACCTCGCTCAGCTCGCGGTGGACTTCGGCCCATTCACATGCATCGCTGGAGCCAACGGCGTAGGAAAGTCAAATGTCTTCGACGCCATTCAATTCTTGGCGTTGCTCGCTGATCGACCGCTGATGGAGGCCGCGGAGGCTGTTCGCACGACCCGCGACGAGAGGGCCGGAGATCCTCGCGACCTCTTCTGGAGCGCTAGCCCTAACCGCGTCATGCGGTTCGCCGCCGAGATGTTGGTCCCGCCCGAAGTCGAGGATGACTTCGGCCAAGTCGTCAGGCCGAGCATCTCGTTCCTGCGCTACGAGCTTGAGATCGGATATGCGGCTCCGAGTCCGCTGGATAGGCGCGGACGCCTCGTTCTGCTCGCTGAGCGCCTGGGGCATATCAACCTCGGCGAGGCGGCAAGCCATCTGCATTTTCCACATTCGGCAAAGGAGTTTCGCCGCAACGTCGTACGCGGTCGGCGCAGCGGCGTCGCCTTCATCTCGACGGTTGAGGACGGCAACGACCGCGTGATCACCGTGCATCAGGACGGAGGAAGCCGAGGGCAACCCCGTCGCGCGTCGGCCACCCGCGCCCCTGCAACCGTAGTGAGCACAATCACAGTGGCCGACGACCCAACCGTGCTCGCGGCCCGCCGCGAGATGCAGAGTTGGCGCCGGCTTGCCTTGGAGCCCACTGCGCTTCGAACCGCCGACCGATACACGGATCCGAGACTCATGGCGAGCGACGGCAGACATCTGCCGGCGGCGCTACACCGGATTGCCACAGCGACCAACGGAGCAGGGAGCGACCCGGCAGATGCGTACGCGCGTATCGCGAGTCGGCTGAGCGAGTTGACGGGGATCTCGATTCGGGAGCTCGAGGTCGATGCGGACGAAACCCGCGAGCTCTTGACGCTGCGTCTGGTTGAGCAATCCGGTGCCGACATCCCCGCTCGCTCGCTGTCGGAGGGCACCCTTCGGTTCCTGGCGCTGTGCGTACTGCTGGAAGATCCCGACGTCGGCGGCGTACTGTGCATGGAGGAGCCGGAGAACGGGATACATCCAGCGAACATCCCGGCGATGCTGAACCTCCTCCGCGACCTCGCTGTTGATCCGAGCGATGCGCCTGGACCCGACAATCCAGTCCGCCAGGTGATCTTGAACACCCACTCGCCAGTCGTTGTCCAAGTCATCGCACCAGACGATCTCCTATTTGCGACAAGCCGTCCCCTCGAGGTCGACGATGCCCGGGTGCACGAGGTGCTTGAGCTTCGCCCGATGCAGGGGTCCTGGCGTGCCGAGCTGCCTGACGCAAAACCGATCGGCAAGGCCGACCTGATCCCTTACCTAACCACGCCGCCCGAGCATCAGATCTCTCTGACGGACGCGTGACGCCCCGCGCGCTCCTTCTGGCGGACGGTCCCTCCGACGAGCCCTTGGGGCGCCACATCGCCCGCATCGCGCAACGTCATGGGATCGAGCTCGACGTTGTCGCTCCAGACCTCCGGCGACTGGACCCGCCACCCGGTTTTCAGGTGTCCCAGCGACTGCAAGCCATTTTGCAGTTTGACGACCGTTTTGACCTGGTCATCGTGCACCGCGACTCGGAGGGCCAAGACCCCGGCCTCCGCTACGAAGAGATCCGCGCCGGCGTAGCGAGTGTCCGGCCGGAGATGCCAACCCTCCCCGTCGTGCCGATCAGGATGACCGAAGCGTGGCTGCTCGTTGATGAAGACGCGATACGGCGCGTCGCGGGTCGGCCCAACGGGATCGAGCCTCTAAATCTGCCGGCGCTCGGAACGGTTGAGCATGTTCCCAATCCCAAACAGGTTCTCCGTGAGGCGTTGGAACTCGCGTCGGGCGCGAGTGGGCGCCGACTGCGGAGGTTTCGAAGGGATTTCGGCGGACAGCGCCGTCGACTCCTGGAGGGACTTGACCACCACGGTCCGGTCTCAAGTCTCACCGGGTGGCAGCAGCTCGAGGCCAACGTGGTGTCAGCATTAGACGAGCTGTAGTTCGTCCAGCTGGGGAACCTCGATCAGGACCGCCACTGATTCCGGCTGCGCTTGTGTAGCTGGCGGCGCCGGGGTCTCCACGACGGCCCGCTCTGCCTTGCTCCACCTAGGGTCGATCAGCGCCGGAGGCGCCTGCCCTCGGGCGCGTAGCGCTGGCTACAACGGGCTGTCGAGCGCCCGCTCAGCCGTCGCCTCGTCGATCTGCAGCGCCCAGCCGTTGTTCGCCCACACCATGAGCTTTCGGACTCTCCTGGTTGGGTCGGTGAGGACTCCGGGATGTTTGGGCCCTTCCTCGGCCGCAACGAGCCGTGCCCAATCAAGAGGCGCGACGCGGGCCCGCAGCTTCGCGGCGAGGTCGATGGCAATCGTGTCCAGGACGCGCTGTGCGCCGACGACTTCGCGATCGGTCAACGCGAGCCGGGCGTTCGTGTCGGCGACCGGGAAGGGTCGCTCGGCGAGCCGCGTCCACATGGCCTGGGCGTCCATATCCGAGTTCTCACGGACGCATGCCTGCCAAGCGTCGAAGACTGGACGCTGCGACGAGCCGTGATGGACAACGCTGTTGCGGACGGCGATCAAGAGAGCCCATAGCGCCTCATTCTGCGGTTCAAGACGAAGGTCTCCGGCCGCGGAAAGGTGGCCAAGCTTCGAGCTCAGCCCTGTTTCGGCGGCGCTCGGGTCGACTGTGTCGATGCCAACGCGGCGCAGGAGCCGAATCACGTCCCGAAGCAGCCGGTCGAATCCAGCCACGTACGTCGGGAAGGCGGCTAGAACGGCTTGATTTTCGGCCTCACGAAGCCGGCGCCGCGCAACGCCGACCGTGACTGAGAACCCCTTGCCGTATGGCAGCTCCTCCGTAGTGAACATGTCTGGAACGAGGTCGTCGTCGCCGCTGGCGCGCTCGTCGAGTGCAACGACGGCCAGATCCATGCCGGCAAGCAGATCCAGCACAGCATCATCCATGCGGACGCGCGAGTCGACCCAGACTCGCCACGCCGGGAAGCGCACCGGGGGCACGTCGCCGATAGTCCAGCGGCGACCTCGCAGCCAGGGCCTGTCATTTTGGGCGTCGTACGCGGCCACGCGCCTTTCAGCCTAGTGTCAGTCTCGGCCGCGGCAGCACGCGCAGGGGGAAGACAGGAGCGTGGGCTTCAGGCTTTCGCTGCGCGCTGGGCCTTGTCGATCGCCTCGCGGAGCTGCGTCGCAAACGTAGTTAGCTGCGTGATAACCCCGTCGGCCGTCTCGAGCGACAGCGGGATGATCTCGTAGTCGATCAGCCCGTCGTCGTCGTCCGGCGGCATGAGACCGTGAAGGTCTTCCTTGGTGGGGCGATAGGCGAGCGTCGTGTTGAGATACGCGCGTGTGTACTGGCCCTGGTTGTGCACGAGAGCGTTGCGTAGTTCCTGCGCGTGGCGGACGTGATCCCAACCGGGCAACTGCTTGAGCGAGATTCCCGCGGCGCTCTGGTATCGCGACACGATGTCGCTGAGGCGGCGATCCCAACTACGCACATCCTCCTCGACGATCCTCCTTCGCAGTTCGCGAACGAGATAGTCCTGAAAGACCTCGAACGCGAAGACCACGGCCGAGACACGGATCGTTCGACCGAATTCGGCGAATCCCCAGCCCTCTTCCGGCCCCGCTTCGGCTCCGTAGATGTCGATCGGTTCGCCGTCCCAACCGTCACTCGGCCTTGTCAACGATCGTGAGAATTCCCCAGTTGCGATCGTGAGAATTCCCCACCCTCGGCGGGGTGGTTGAGGCCGGCTCTGAGGGTGGCGAAGCGGGCGCGGTGGCTGCGCATGCGGTAGCTGTCGCCGTCGATCTGCAGGACGGTTGCGTGGTGTAGGAGGCGGTCGAGGATCGCGGCGGCGACGGTGCTGTCGTCGAAGATCTCGCCCCAGCTTGCGATGCCGCGGTTGGTGGTCAGGATGATCGAGCCGTGCTCGTAGCGATGCGAGATGACCTGGAAGAGATGGGCGGCTGCTTCACCAGGCATCGGCAGGTAGCCGAGCTCATCGATCACAAGCAGCTGCGGGCCGTTCCAGAAGCGCATCGTGGTCTGCCAGCGCCCTTCGAGCGCGGCGCGGCTGGTGCGTGCCACGAGGTCGGCGGCGGTCGTGTAGTAGACGCGGTAGCCAGCGTGCACGGCCTTCAGCCCGACCGCGATTGCGAGCATCGTCTTCCCGACGCCCGGCGGCCCGATAGCCAGAACGTTCGCCTTCTCCTCGATGAACCTGAGTGTCGCGAGCTCGTCGACGAGCCGGCGATCGAGGCTGGGCTGGGCGGTGAAGTCGAACTCCTCCAGCGTCTTGGTCGAAGGGAACCCGGCGAGCCGCAGCCGGCTCGCGAGGCGTCGCTCCCGGGTCGCGGCGACCTCGATGTCGAGCAGGTCGTGCAGGAACTGGGTGTAGCCGGGCTTGGTCTTCTCGGCCGCCTCCAGCGCGGCGGGCAGCTGCTCGGCCGCGGCGGCGAGCTTGAGGTAGGCGAGGTGGCCGCGTAGCTGCTGGTAGGTGGCATGCTTGTTCACCTGGCGACCCTCGCGATCTGCGCGTAATCCTCGAGATCGACGACGACGCGCCGCCCTCGCCGCCTTCGTCGTAGCCGCGCAGCCGTGCGGCCTGCTCGAGCGCCTGGTCGCCGGGCGGCCGGTTGGCCTTGCGCCGGCACGGCTTGTCGGTCGTGAACGCATCGAGGACTGCTTGCTCGAGCAGCCGGGCGTGCTCGGCGCTGCGCAGCTGCTGCCCGGCGCCGGCGGGAGCGCGGCGGTGGCGCGCGACGCGCCTGCCGGCGGCGGAGAGGATCTCCACGTGCAGCTCGCCGAGGCGGGCCGTCACGGTCACGCTCTGCCCGACCAGGCCGGGCGAGACGCTGTAGTGGTTGCCCTCGAACGCGACGAGTGCGGAGCGCCCGACGACGCGCTGAACTTCAAGCTGCGCGGGGAACGCTTGTGCCGGCAGTGAGAGCAGGCCCTCTTGGCCGGCGAGGTCGGCGATCGTCACGCCGCGGCGCGTGCGGCGGTCGGCGACCGCGACCGCCCACCGGTCAAGATCGGCCTGCGCCTGCCCAAGGCTTGAGACCGGCGCGGTGCGCCACCACGAACGCGTCACGTACTGGATCGCCTTCTCGACGACGCCCTTGCGCTGCGGCCGCCGTGGCGGGCAGACCCACACCTCGACGCCGTAATGCTTGGCGGCTTGCGCGAACTGCGCCGTGATCCGGTCGCTGCCGGGGTAGACGACGGTCGCCATCCGGTCGGTCCGCCACGCCCGGCTCGTGCCGCCCACGCGACGCAGCACCCCGTCGATCGCGTCGACGAGATGCGCGAAGCTCATGCCCTCGCTGATCACCGCGCGGCATCTGCCGGAGAACGACAACGCTCCGACGAGGACGTAGGCCGGTTCGCCCCACGGAGTTGGTCAGCTCCAACCAGTCGAACTGGATCTCCTCGCCGGGCTCATGGACGAGCTCAACTGTCACGCCGTGCCCGCCGGTCCGACAGGCCTCGCAGCGCGGCCGCAGCCCGAGCAGCCGCAGCTGCCGCACGAACGTCACGTACGAGCGATCGAACCCGAGCCCGAGGAGCTCGCGGTAGAGGACCGTGCCGTCGACGTGAGCGTCATCGACGAACCGCGCGACCAGGTACTCGCGAAACGGCTCGACGCAGCTCGTCGCCGGCTCTCGCGACGGCGGCGGCCCGGCCAGATAGCGACGCACAGTCTTGCGGTCACGACCGGTGTGCCGCGCGATCGCAGACACCGACCAGCCCCGCCGCGCAAGCGCGTGGATCTCCACATCGTCCTCCTCAGTCAGCATCCCCTCCGGGGCCCCCATCCAGATCGCAGGCTTCGAGAACCAGCGACCCTGGAGGGGGCCCCCGACAGACCGCGCGCGCGGTAACTCGCTGCGCTCCGGCCCTACGGGCCTACGCTCCGCGAGCTACCGCGACATGGACGTCAAGGTGGGGAATTCTCGCGATCAGATGTGGGGAGCGTTTCGCGATCGCGGGCAGCCTCTCGTTGATCTCCTTCCAGCGCCGCTCACGGTCCGCGTCGATGAGGGGCGGGACGCGCTTGATCAGACCGCGCAGTTCAGTGAGCTGGGCGTCCAGACCTTCGAGCGGATCGGCGTAGACCCGTACCTCCGGATACACGCTCATGTTGTACCGCGCGCGGCACGCGAGGATCGCATCAGGCCGGAAACGACGAGGCCACCCGACGAACTGGATCGCGCCTGGACGCCGCGCAAGCAGGCGACGTCGTCGCGTAATTGGGTCCCCCAGCGGAGGACAATCCAGATTCGGCCGGGTGCCGCCGGTCCCACTGGCGAACGATCACCGGGCGGACGGTCTAGCTCGGGGTCAAGCTCGGCCATGAGCGCTTGGTACTCGAGAACCCGGTCGACGACGTCGCGCAGTCCGCCGTGCAGGTCGCTTAACTAACACGTCTGCCAGACAGCCTGACGCAGGGCATCGCCGGCGAGGAGGCCGCTCGCTGCGTTGTAGGGTACCGGGGAGACTGGAGGAAGAGGGGGACCGCGATGCAGCACGTTCGTTGCCCTGTGCTGTATCGGGGCACTCGTCCGGGAGTGTTCCTCGCAGGTGGAATCGCCAACTGTGAGGACTGGCAGCAGGTCGTCGTCGACGCCTTTCGCGAGACCGATCTCGTGTTCTTCGACCCGAGACAGAACACCTTCGAGGACACCGCAGATACTCGTGTCGAGCAGATTGCCTGGGAGAACGCTGGCGTCGCACGGTCCTGGGCGATGGTGTTCTGGTTCGTCGAGGAGAGCCTGTGCCCGATGAGCCTCTTGGAGCTGGGGTTCCAACTCGCCCGGCCTGATCTGCCCGTCATCGTCGGCATCCATCCGGCCTACGCACGCCGGGAGTGCCTGTCGAGTCAGATCGCGACGATCGATCCGCGTCTGCCGATCGCGTCATCGGTGGAGGGGATCATTACACACCTATCGGAGTTGAGTGGCGCACGAATCGACCCGTAGATCGCGACCGAGGACCGTGTTCGGGATCCCCGCCTACAACGAAGAGCGGACGATACGACGGTGCATCATCTCGATCCAGAGCGAGGTGGACGCTTCGGAGCTGGATGCCATGGTCATCGTGTGCGTCAACGGGTGCACCGACCGGACAGAAGCCGTCATACGAGAGCTGGCGAAAACGCTCTCGACGCTCCGTATCGTGGTCATCACTAGCGAGCGGGGCAAGATCCCGGCGATCAACGCCATCATCGATCGAGCACCCGACAGCACTCCCATTTTCCTGTTGGATGCGGACAGTCGGATCACCAGAGGATGTGTGGACCAACTCCTACTCCAGCTGCAGCGCCACCCCCAGCTGCGCGCGGTGGGAGCCCTGCCACTCCCGGAGATCGATCGGTCGCCGGGAGGACGCTTGGCCTGGAAGCAGCGACTGCTGAACTCCTGGGGTCGGAATCCGCGTGCGTTCGTGACCAAGCAGGACGTCCGGAAGTTCCACGCTCACGCGTTGACGGATCCGGCGAAGACCAACACCGACCGCTTCCACGAGCCGAGGTCGAAGATTTACCTGCACGGGGCGGCGTACATGCTCCGCGACAGGGACGTCTGGTGTGCTCCGCCGCAGCACACCGCGGTCGCTCTGGACGACGCCTACTTCTGCTACTCGACGCTCACGGAGTTCGGCCCCGGGAGCCTGCGCCTCTGCTACGACGCGGTCGTCATGTACACCCCGATCTCGACGTTCCGCAGCTACTCCCGCGCCTACCGCAGGAACTTTTTCGACATGAAGCGGATCGTCGAACAGTTCCCCGAGCTCAAACCGGTTGTCGCACTGACAGAACTGAAGCTGAGCCGCAAGTACCTGAGGACGGTGGGGTTCGGCCTTCGGTGGTACCTCATCTGTTGCAGCATCGTCTGGCGCTTCGAGCGTGCCGTCCTTTACCCCTTGGCCCGAAACAAGAACCCCTGCGAGCTGTGGCAGTACGCCGGCAAGTGACGGTGCCGGGTCGGCGTAGCGCCCTCAACCGAAGTGGGGTTATGGACAGGAAGGCGAGGCTCGCCCGTGCGGACACCGCGCTGGGCAGCGCCGTCGTCTGGATAACAGCCGGCTCCAGCTGCTTTCCGAAAGGCACCGACCTATCGGCTCACACCGTCGCCGACCTCGACGCCGTCGCCGCCGAACTCAACGACCGACCACGCAAGCGCCTCGCCTTCGCCAAGCCCGTCGAGGAGCTCGGACCACTACTGTTGCGCTGACCGCCAGGATCCGCCGGACCTCGTGCGGTGCGTCGGAGATCCCCCACAGAGTCTCATCCGGCCCGACCGGACCCGCTGAGCGATGGCTTCGAGGTGCGGGTGCCAGGCGCTCGTACTGAGTGCTCCAGGGACCACCGCAGCGATGTCAGCGATGTGGCGCACTGGTGGTCGACATCGGCCACCAGGACTCGGGCAGGAGCGCCACTGGATCAGCCTCACACGCGAGAGCGCTCCCTAGGCTCTCGGCCGGTACTGGTGCCATCCGCAGGGCGTACGCGTGGCTGCCGAGGATCCAGTCCATGCACGTGAACGCGATGTGCATGCGTCCGTAGTACTGGTAGGCGTGACAGTCGTGGCCACTGGTCCCCACGCCGACGGTCATGGCTTCGTTGGCGCGGGCGAGGATGTGCAGCGCGCTTCGCGGTGAGCGCGCGACGAAGACGACGAGTGGCCTGGCGCTCGCGAATGTGCGTGTGCGTTGGCACCAGCCGGCGAGGAAGTGATCGTAGGCGACGAGCTTCTCGGTGTTGTACGAGGCGCGGTCGGTACGGTCGATCTCCAAGAGCATCGCGAGGGAGCGTCGCTGGCCAGCGACATGGCCGGTCATGTGGACGATGGCGTCGGGTTCCACGACACCGGGCGCGGTCGCGAGCGCATCGCCGGTGACGGTGTGGCCGGTGCGTCCGGTGAGGTCTTCGAGGCGGATGCGTTTGTCGCGACGGTCGGTGTGGATCATGCCGACGTCGAGTCGTCCGCCGGGCATGAGCGGGGTGCGCCAGGCTATTTTGACGTCGGTACCCCCGTATTGGCGCAGCGCGCCGATCACGAGTTGGACGGCGAGGGTGTGCGGGACGGTGCTGCCGCGTCCCGGTGCGGGGAGGCTGCGGTCCGGACGCAGGTACTCGGGCGGTGGCTTGTCGGGTTGCAGTCGTTGGTGTTCGTTGCGTAGCCATTCGCGGCCGCGGGCGCTCACGGCGTAGACGGTCGGCGGTCGGCCGCTGCGGCGTTCGAGCGTGAGCGTGCTGGCGCTGACGAGGCCCTGGTCATGCAGTCGTTCCCGAAGGAGCTGGCGCAGCCGGCGTTCCTTCGGGGGGTTGTTGATGAGCGTCGCGAGGACAGCCGGCGCGCTGAGCGGTAGTCGGGCGAGGATGTCGAGGAGTTGGTGCTCCTGGGTGCTGAGCTTCACCGTCTGAAGGTCGGTCTGCCAGGGTGCGTCTGCGTGCTTGGCCAGCTCGCGGCGCCGCGCGGTGTTCGCGGCCGCGGTAGCGGCGGCCTCGATCTTGCTCTCGGGGAGGCCGTTCGCGCGTGCCTCGAGCAGCGCGGTGGAGCGTGCGGTGCGGGCGGCGGCGTCGGCGGCTTGGATCGCAGCGTCGTGGGCGTTGGTCCAGTCGCCGAGCGCGGTGATCTGCTCGACAGAGGCGGCGTATGCGACGGCATCGGCGACGAGGCCACGCATGGGTCGCAGGTCGTCGGGTGGGGCCGGGCGCTGGGTTGGTCGCATCGCCCAGTCGAACAGCTCGATGCGCTCCGACCGCGCGGATGCTGGACGCGGTGGCGTGCGCTCGATGCGGGCGCCACCAACCGCGACATCGCTCGGAGGCTCGCGCTCAGGCCGTGTCGCCTCCGGCTCGTCGTTGGGCTGGTGGACACTGTGCCATTCGCGTGTCGTGGCGTCGCTCGCGGGCCTGGGGCTGGCGCCCGCCCGTCCGACAGTGTCCCGTGAGACCTGTGCGGCTTCGTCGCGTTCGCGTGGCGCCGCGGGTGGGGGCTGGGTGGGTCCGCCGAGGCTTTCGGGGATGACCGGCGCCGCGTCGGATCGCGCCTCCGCGGTGTTCGGCTCGCCGAGGACATCGCGCATCCGGGCGTAGTGGGCGTCGCGCCAGGTGGTGGCGATCAGGTGCAGTGGCGGCATGGCGATCGAGCGGTGCGTGAAGACCGGGAGCGCGGCCGTTCCTCCGAGCGCCGTGGTAGCGCCGGGCGCGGCGGACCACTGGCCGTTGGACATGACACGGGCGGTGGCGGTGTAGTCCTCCAGCGCCATGAGCGCAGCGGGATTGATCGCCATGCGAGCTTGGCTGACCGGATCGCCGCGGACCATCGAGTCATGCACCGGCCGGCCGACGAGACACGCAGCTTCGGCGTCAACGGGATCGGCCATCCGGAAATAGATCTTCGTCTGCAGCAGGTTCGCGACGGCGTCGAGGACATAGTCGTGGACGCCGCTGCTCTTGATCGACGAGCCGATCTGCGCGAGGTACTGCGTCGCGGCGGTGAGGCAGAACCCGGCCTCGCGGTGGCGGCTGACCATCTGCATCAGCGTCTTGGTGATGACGGTGTGCGCCTCGTCGATCAGCAGACTCACGCGCGGCCGGGTGGGCTCGTCCATGCTGATCTGCCGGTCGAGTTGCGCGTCGATCATGTGGACGAGGAAGTTGACGAGGATCGTCGGGCTGTCCTGGCCGAGGATGTCCGTGCGCGGGTTGACGATGAGGATGTCGTGCGCCTCGATCACCGACCGCAAAGACAGCCGCGATGGGTGACCGACGAACTCGCGCACGGCCGCGTGCGACGTCACGAGCGGACCAAGCTTGTTCGCCGGTGGCTGCAACCGGTCCTCCAGGCGAGCGAGGTTGTTGCGCGCGAGCGCGGGCAGTTCGTAGAGCAACATCTCGGCCGCGTTCCGCAGCCCCGGGATCCGCTGGCATGCACGACCGGCGGCCTGATGCCACGGGTTCGGCTTCGGGCCCGAGCGCCGGTCTCCCGCGTTGCTGGCGAGCCGGTCGGTCGGGGCGAGCATCTTGTGAAGCACCTCGAACGAGCCGCCGAAACCGTGCTGCTCGGGGTTCGTCCCGGCCTTGCGATGGCGCTCCGCGTGCTCGTGCCAGGCGATCGCCATCGTTCCGATTACCGAGCGCTCGATGATGTCCTGGGACGACTGAAAGATCTGGTCCTCGAAGAGGTCCATCAGCGCGTGGACGACCATCCCCGCGATCCGCACGAACTCGTTCGGCAGCCGCGCGAGCGTCCAACCGGGCTCGACATGCAGCGGCGTCAGCCCGAACGCAGGCTCGGCGAGATCGAGATACCAGACGCGCTTTGTGCCCTCACGCCACAGCTGCGCCGAGTGATCGTGGTAACGCTTGGGGACGTCGGGCGGGATCAGCCGCAGCAACCGCTCCGCCAGCGACCCCTTCATGTCGAACACGATCGTCGCGGTGTTCGGCGACGAGACGTCGCCTTCCACGATCTTCTGCAGGGTCGCGCTCTTGCCCGAGCCTTGGCCGCCGGCGATGATCACGCCCTTCTTGCGGTCCTCGTGCGTCAGCGACCAGCGTACGCTCGGTGGCGCGATGCCGATGTCGACGAGCGGATCGACGCGGCCGGGCGGCAGGCGCAGGCGTGGCGGGGGTGCGGCCGTTGCCATCTACGCGTCCTCTGCGATCAGCTCGCCGACGAGGACCTCCTCGTCATCGGCACGGACCGTCATGGTCGTCCTGAAGCCCCGCGCGAGCTCATCGGCGGTCGGGGGCATCGGTAGCCCGCGGTGCTGGCCACGAGGGAGCGCGGCCGGGGCCGGCAGGTGCGGGACCGTGTTGCGCGCCAGCGGCAGGTCGTGCTCGCTGCCCAGCGACGGGAGCTCGATGAACAACCCGAGCTCGCCGGTGAACCACAAGGTCGCGCCCGTCTGATCTGGCAACACCGGCGGCGTGGCGCGCGCCCAACGCCGGCAATAGAGCTTCTGACGAATCACCATCTGGCGCTCGACGAACGTGTTGACGCCGCGCATCGACAGCGCCGGGCTGACCAGCAGCCGGCACGCGGCCTGCAGATCGCCGTAACGGCCCGCGTCGGTACCTGGCACGCGCTGGATCGCGGATTGCAGCTCAACGAAGCACAGCGCTCCACCACCGCTGCGCTGCGCCTCGACGACATCCGCGCTGACCGCCGAGTTCTGATGCTCAGTGCTTTCCGCCAGGCGCCGCAACCGTCGAGCGGCCAGCGCGTCGACCGACTCGTCGGCCGGCAGCAGGCACCAGCGCACGCAGCTGACGAGCCCGTCACGGCCGGCCTTCTGCTGCTGGCGGATGACCGTCGCCATGACCGACCGCGCGTTGGAGTGATCCGGACTCCCGCTCGAACCACCCACCGGAAGCACCCAGTCACGCGCCTTGCGGACCCTGAGCACGTGCGACGGCTCAAATCGCGGGGCGTCGTAGTGCACCGGCTCCCCCGTCTCGAGGTCACACCGCACCGTGAGGTTCGAGTACGCGCGACGCAACGCCGCCAGCGCCGGGTCGAGCATCGTCGGCTCGCAGAGAACCATCAGCAGCGCATTGCCCGTCTCCCCCGGCGTGGTTGGCGGGACGTGCCAGGACTCGATCGCAAGCCACGGCTGCCCGCCGGCGACACGCTCGACCAAGGTGGAGCGCAGCGCCTGCACGAGCGCCTCGGCGGCCGCCGCGACCTCGTCGTGGGTTGCCTCGTCGGCCTGGCCGAGCACGAGCTCGTACCGCGCGATGTCACGCCGCGATCGCGAGCGCAGCCGCTGCACGACCATCGCGATCACGATCGCCAGCGTGAGCACCACGATCACACCGGCGGCGAGCACGTAGACGCGGATCTCACGCCACATCTCGCGCAGCCCGTCGACGCCGGTCATCATCCCCGAGCCGACGACGAGCAGCGCCAGAAACAGGACGCAGCCGATCAGGATCGCGAGCGGACGCCAGGCGATCACGTCAACGCCACCTCCACCACCGCCGCCACGCCCAGCAGCCCGCACGCGAACGTCAACGCCTGCCCGAGTTGTCCGGACGCGACACCCGGGTCAGGTTCGCGGAACGCCCGCCATCCGGCGGCGCAGCACACCCCGAGCGCGGTCGCCTCCGGGATCCACCACGCGGCGGCGCCCGCCAGCCAGCGGGGGTCCAGCCCGCCGACGATGCCGACGATGACCAGCGAGCGTGCTGCCGCGAGCGCCGCGATTGCGAGCACGAGACGTGCCCAGCGTTGACGGTGCCGGGCGACGAGGCGGTGCGCGAAGGTGCCCGCGAGCAGCGGTAGGCAGCAGACGAGCAGGTTATTCGTCCAGATCGAGATGACCGTCAGTGCCGATGCGTCGGTGCGTTGCTCGTCAGCGATCAACGACTGCCACGACGCTGGCGCGGTCGCCCACACCACGCCGGCAACGGCGACGACGATCGCGATCGCGATCCCCGAAGCCCGGGTGCCGCTGACGACGAGCCCCCTGCGCCGCCATGCCCTCAGCGCCTGGCGGTTCATGGCAGGTGCCGGCACAGCGCCTCCAGGCCCGACCGGCACGCCCGCTCGCGGACCTCCCACGAGTCGCCGGGGTCGAAAGTCGCAAGTCGCACGACGGGACAGCCGCGAGCGTCGCCGAGGCCGCGCAGCGCACGCGACCCGACGCGCTCACTCGCCGGCAGCCACGCAACCACGAGCTCGCGGTCGGCGACGACATCGTGGCCGAGCAGTCGGCGGCGCGCTACCTCGAGGTCATGGCGACGCGCCGCGACGACCCACACGTGCAGATCGGCAACCGGGGCGTGACGAGCCAGCGCGGCGTCGTGTGCGAGCCCGAGATCGATCGCGACGAGGCTGTGCGGCACCGCGGCGGTGCGGATGAGGTTGTCCAGGGCCGCACGTCGCGTCGCCGGGTCGGCGCCGACGAGCTCGTCGATGGCTGCCATTTCGACGCCCGCGCGCGCGAGGGCCGCGAGCTCCGCGTCCCCCGCATCGCGTGCGACCGCCTTGGCGGCGACCGCGAGCAGCCTGCGGCCGGTCTGATCGATCGCGATCGACGCCTGCGGCGCGTCGCTGATCACGTGGATGCCGGCCTCGGTCTGGACGTAGGGGCGCGCGAGGTTCGCGCCCGCGATCACGAGCTGGGCGGTCGCCTCCGCAGACGTCTGCGACCAGGCGCCGGCGATCCCTCCCAGCCCGCCGCGCGTGCCGGCGGCGAGATCGATCGCGACGGTTGGCCGGTCGCTCGCACGCCTCGCCGCACCACACGCGAGCAGCACAGCGGTCGAGACGCCGGCGCCGCCCTGAACACCGGCGAACGTCACAACCGACCCCGGGGCTGATCCAACGAGCGCGCTCGTTCCCACCCCACGCGCCACGAGACTTGCGGCGTGACGGATCGCCTGACGCGGCACAGCGGCGACACGCGGCTGCCGCGCGCCACGGCGAAGCGCGACGACTCGGCCAGCTGGGGTCATTGCCCGGCGCCTTCCTCGACCTGCGGGATCCCCTCACCCGCAAGCTGGGACAACGCGGCCCACACGTCACCGTCGTTGTCCGCGATCGCGCGCTCGCGTCTGGGCACATCGATCTGCGGCTCAGACGTCCAGGCCCAGTACTCGTGGGCGCCGAGGACCGCGCAGACGCGCCCGTCCCCGCGCGGACCGTTCATCACCAAGGCTTCGGAGTAGCGGCCGGCGACCTTGCGCAGCGCCTTGAGCGAGTCGGTCATCTCGGGACTGAGGTCGACGGTGTCGCGAACGAACGCGAGCATGCCCTTGTCGAGCTGATGGAAGATCCGGATCGACGCGTTGCGCAGCACGGCGTCGGCGTCGCCGTCGAAGTCCTCCGGGTCCTGAGAGACGACCATGAACGCCGCGCCATACGCGCGTCCCTGACGCGCCCAGGTCTGCACCTCGCCGGCGAGCACCGGTACCTGCGCCCACGACCAGCCCTCATCGAGGCCGACGATCGAGCGGCCGTGGTAGACGGCGCCGGGGATCGGGGCGCTGCGGGCACGGCGGTCGACGCGTTCGACCTCGCGCCGCGTCCATTCCATGTTCGCGAGCACGAGCGCGATGAGGTTCTGCTCGTCGACGCTGCGGTAGTCGAAGATCAGCAGCGGCGCGTCGGCGGGCAGCGACGTCTCGCGGTCCCACATCGCAGCGTGCGTTCCACCCGCGACGAACTCCGACAGCTCAGAGACGAGCGAGCGCAGCGCATCGACCAGTGCTCCAGGCTGGCCGTCGCGTGCTTCGTAGTCGGCGGAGGCGCGCATGAGCGCGACCAGCTCGCCCTCCCTGGGGACCTTGCCGGTGCGGGCGCAGTGGCTGTACGTCGTGCGGATCGCGTCGGCGAGCACCTTGCGCTCGTGGTTTGAGAGCTCGCGGCGAAGCAGCGTCTCGTGCAGGCGCAGGAGAAATTTGACCTTCGCGCTGGGGACGTTCGCGGGATCCTCGACGTCCCAGTGGTTGATCACCGTGCCGTCGTCTGCGCCCATCCGGATGACGCGTGCGCCGGGGATGAGATCGGCCAGCAGTTCGTAGTGCCCCGCACGGTCGTACAGGAAGCCGTGCGCGCCCATCGCGACCATCTGCGCGACAAGGCGGTTCGCCGTCACGGTTTTGCCGACGCCGGAGCGCCCGGCGATCACGATCGTGGAGTTCGTCAGCGCGCGATCGAACGGGTTGAGGTACTGCACCTGACCGGAGACGGGCTCGATGAACAAGGGGATCCCGCTCGGGGACCCGCACGTCGATCCGATCAGTGGGAAGCTGTCGGCGGCGTGCTCGACGCCGACCCGCAGCGTCCGGTGCGCCACATCGGCGCCGAACGGCAGCGTCGAAACCCACAGCTGCTCCTGCAGCCGGTTGCCGCGATCGAACTGGCCGCCGCTCGTCCCGCGCGCAACCGTCTTCTGCGCCCGGTACGCCGCGGCAGCGAGCGCATGCTTGTCGGGTCGTGGCCCTGGAGCGCGCAGCGCGAGGTACACGCTCATGTCGGTCAGGTTGGCGAGCGGGTCCTGCGCCATCTGCTCAGCCAGCGCACCGTGCGCCTGCGCCTGCGCGCTGGTGGTCGCGTCGCGGCGCCCCTTGCGCGCCTCGCGCTCGACCTCACGCATCGCCTGGTGATGCAACCGCTTGGCCTCGTCCGCGATTGCCGCGCGATCGAGGCCGTGCAGGTGCACGGTGAGGGTGTAGGGCAGCGGCTGGTTCATCAGCTCGGCCATCCAGAACGTGCGCGTCATCGACGGCGCCCCGGTCAGGTAGAGGACCTGTACGAGGTCCTGCTCGACCTCCGCGTGATCGCTGTAACGGCGAAAGTCCAACGGGCTGCGCGCGACAAGATCACGGAGCGCGAGCGCAGCACGCTCGGCGTCCTCGCCCTCGATCGCATCATCAAAGCGCGACAGCACCGGCGCCTCACCGTCCAGTGTCTCCGTGCGATCCCAGCTGACCGACGTCGGGTTCAGCCGCGAGCTGACGTAGCGCAGCACCGCCGGTCCGTCGAGGATGCGGCCAGTGTTGCCGTCGCGCGCGAGGTGCCCGATCAGCTCAAACGCCCGCATCTCTGCGAGCCGCACAAGCTGCTGATGGTCACGCAACCGGCGCGCCGCACCACGCCGCGGCGCCCGGTACCCGGCGCTTCGCCGCGAGGCGCGTGATCCGGGCATCCCGGCCGGTAGTCCCTCGCGCCATGACCGGTCGCTGTCGTCCTCGGGCTGGTAGCGCACGACGATGTACACGCGCTGGCGCGGCGTGAAGTCCGCATCCGCGGCACCGCGCCGCACGCTCTCAAGCAACATCTCGTACAGCCCCCACCGCGCACGCTGCACGCGGTTGAGGTCAACGGCCGCGGCGGCGCTGACGGCGCTGGGACGAAAGCCGTAGACCTTCTCGATCTGGTCGTCGACGAACGCGAGGTGCGCCTCGGTCTTGACGCGATCGCCCTCGACGATCAGCTGCAACGACTGGCCACGCTCCTGAAACGCCGCGATGTTGCGGAAGTTCAGAAACGTCGCGAAGCGCTCATCAGCGGTCAGCGTCTGCAGGTTGCGCGGATAGCACGCGATCACATGGGAGAACGACCCGTCCTCCAGCACGATCGTCCCATCCGTCCCAAGCTGACTGATCGGCAGCAACGTCCCCGCAGGCAACGCCGGCACCGGCCCCCGGTCACGCCCTCGTCGCGGCCCACGCAGTGTCCTCGTTGTGCCGCTGGTCATTCGCCGAGCACCGCCCGCAGCTCACCCGGCGTCGGAGCCGCGGCGGCAAGCACGGCATCCTCGTCGGCACGGAGCTCGTAGCCGACCGCACGGTCGCCGGCACCGGGGTCGTACACCCCAACCGCTCGTCGATACGCCAGCCACGCCGCGATGTGCCCGTGCAGCAGCTGGCCCGCGCGGTTGTCCATGATCATCGCCCCAACCGGAAGCAGGAAGATCGCGCCAGCGATCACGCCGACGGCCACGCTCGCCGCGGTGTACGCGACGCCCACCGCCAAGAGCACGAGGATCGCCGCCGGCATCAACTGCTCGTCGGTGAACAGCCCCTTGTGCAGGACCCGGCTGTTGACCTGATGACGGATCAGATGCACCATCAGCGCCACCCCTCCTCATCGCCGCGCACGGGCTCGGTCCAGTCGCGCCGCAGCTCACGCTCGGTGTACATGTTCTCCTGATGGGCGGGACGCCCGCTTGGGTCCGCCGGCGGATCGAGGGCGTTGAGGACGGTCTGATGCGCTCCGGCGCCGACCGTTGCGGCGTTGGAGTGGCTCTCCGGACGGAAGGTTCCGTCGGCGATTCCGGCGGCGATCCGCTCACGGAAGTACACGTCGCCCTCCTCGCCTCCCGCGGCCTGCTGCAGCGCGCGGGCGCTCTGCGCCGCGTCGCGCACGTGTGCGATCTCTCCGTCGTCGAGGTGGCCGAGTGCGGACGTGACCTGCTCGGGGGTGACCGAACCCTGCTCGGCGATCTGAGCTCGCGCCGCATCGAAGTCCGGGGCGCCCGCGGCGAGACTCGGCGCCTCAGTCGGGGGTGAGGGCTCCGGGGCAATCTCGTGCGCGGTCCCGTCGATCACATCGGCGCCTGTCGACGAACCCGCTGTCGCCGCGGGTCCGGGGCCCGCTGCGTCGCTCTGAGCAGGTCCGCCATCGCCGACGTCGACGTCGGATCGTGCGCCACCGCCAGCCGCCGCGAGGTTCATCCCATCGCCGACGCCAGGGCCATCCCACGCTTCGCTCGCCGCGACGGCGCGCCGGTACGGCGTTCCCTCGTAACGCGTGTTGTGCTCCGCGACTGCCTCGGCGCCCGGGAGTCCTTCCGACGCTGCACCGAGCTTGCTCCACAGTGCGGGCGCTGCCTTGTAGGCGGCAGCTGCCATCGCCAGCCGTGCGCCGGGGATGCTCAGCGGTGCGCCGAGCGGGGTGGCCATCTTGATCAGCGCGCGCGTGACGCCGAAGACGACGAGGCATGACGCGACGAAGATCCCGGGGCCGTTGATGACCGCCAGCGCAAACGCGCCGGCGTTCTTCGGCGGAGCCGTCACCAGCGTGCTGTTCACCGCCGCCCACGCCGCGAACACCGTCGCCCATGACAGCGGGATCACAATCAAGATCGCCAGGCTGCGCACCAGAGAGTTCAGCGCGACGCTGCCCAGCCCTGGGAATGCGCCGAGGCCGAGCATCACCGGGCCACCGAGGTACAGCACGGCGAAGGCGAACGTCACGACGTACTTCAACAGCAACAGCGCGACGAAGAACATCGCCATCAGCACGAGGAGGATCACCAGCACGATCGGCGCGACACCGCTCGCTGCCGCGATCCCGGCTGTCGCGCCTCCGGCAGCTGTGAGCCCGAACGTCTTGGCGAGCGCGTCGTTGATGGCCTGGTCGCTGAGCACGTAGCCGCTGAACGCGTTCGCGACATCGACGCCGATCGGCACGAGCGTGTGCCAGGAGCCCATCAGCAGCGCGAGGCCCGCTACGCGCATCAGCACGCCGCTGATGACGCTCGCCGAGCTCGACGCGCCGGCGAGGACAGCGCCGTATCCCTGGATGACCGATGAGACCGCTCCGAGCACCATCAGGGCGGCGCCGATGACGACCAGCGGCACGACCATCCGGTCAAGCCCGCCGCCGAACACGAGGTCGATGCGGGTGAGGAACCGCATGACGTACGGCGTGATCGTGTCCCGCAGCCCGCCGAAGATCCAGTCGAGGATCGCCTTGACGCCGTCGAGCACCACGCTCCCGGCCGCATGGGTCACCTGACCGCCAAACCACCCCAGCACCTTCCCGCCAAGCCCGAGGGCAGGACCGAGCACCGGGATGTCCGCCTCTGCCTCTTCCGGGGTTGAGGCAGACGCGAGCAGGGCGACGCCTAGGACCAGCGTCGTCAAACCGATCGGGCGCGCGGCGCGCGAGCGTCGCAACGACCGCGCTTTCACAGGATCACCGCAAGCATCACGAGTACCGCGACGAGCCCGTAGGCGCCGCCGACCATCACGTCGCTGCCGCCGCGGTCACCACGGACGGCCTGCAGCGCTCCCAGGCCGACCGTCACGATCGCCGCGAGGAACATCGTGGCGACGAGCGCCGTGAACAGCATGAACGCGTGGGACTGATGGACCGGGTCGTCGAAGATCGCACGAATGAACCCGCCGACGTTCTGAAACGAACCCCGGCCGGCGTTCGTACTGATCTTGTTCACCACCGCATCGGGAGTCCCCCATCCGGCGACGACGAGGAGTGCAGCGGCGAGCTGTCGTAAACGAGGCACGGCAACCGCCTACGCGAGAACCTGAAAGCCGACGATCGCGACGACGAGCGCCGCGACAACGCTGAACGCCGTCTCGACACCCCCCCGCGCGCCACGCAGGCCCTGGATCAGGCCGAAGACGAAGTAGATGATCGCCGCCAAGAACAGCAACGCGAACACCGCGACGATCGCGCTCATCACCGTCGACTGCCCCGCACCATCAGCCGGCTTGAGCACCGCCGTCACCAACGACCCGACATCGAACTTCAGATCCTGACCAGCCACCTTCGGCAGCCCGATCTGCTCGATCACCTTCCCCGCCACCGCGCTCATGCCCGTCCCGAAGCTCACCGACAGCACGGCCACCGCAGCGGCGATCCTGCCGATCATCCTGTCGCACACCATTGATCTCCGCTCCTCGATCTCGGGGTCACTGATGCGCTGTCGCAGCGATCAACGATCTGACCCCCTCCCAGGAATCGGCTGCGCGACGCCGCGTCACATCGCCCACGCGCCAGCACGACGTGCCGCCGGCTAACGTGCCAGACGCCTCACCCCGCGACCGAGGGGCGTGCGGCGCCGCCCGCGCCTACCCGTGCGTCGTCACTGCGTCAGCAGCGGTCGGCGCGGGGCGCCGACCAGTTCGGGTACTGCTGGTGAGCGCCCTTGTCGGGCCCATACAGGGTCTCCCGCGGCGTCGACGCCGTCGCAAGCCCCGACAACCATTCATCGCTGAGCCACGCGCCCGAGATCGGCTCCCACTCAGCCAGCAGCCGGTCCAGATCGTTCCCGTCGGCTGTAAGCACGTCGAACTCGGTGTTCATCCAGCGCTGCATGTGGCCGCGCTCGTCACTCGGACTGAAGACGACCACCTCAACAGCTGCTTGTGACTGCGCACCGAGCGAGCCTTGCACGTGCTCGCGGCAGTCGCGCAGGGTCGCCCACAGGCCGGGCTCGACACGCGTCGTCTTGGGCCAGATCAGAAAGATGCCGGGCGGACCGATAACGATCGCGCCGACATGCCACTCCTCGACCCGTGCGGGTCCGGCGACGATCCAGCGCTCCGGTCGCTCACGTAGGCGCTCAACCTGCTGGAGCATCCAACGGTGACGAGATCCGAGCCGGTCCGCGTACTCCATGATCGACGCGAACGGCTCGATCGCCGGAGCCTGCTCCGCCGTCATGAATCTCTCGTCTGCTCGCTGCGACATCGACGCGACCTCCTGCCCGGAGGATGGCATACGGCCTGGCCGGATTCGAAACACCCGCGCACATCAGCTCGCACATCGACCACCTCGTGAGGTCGCCAGCACCGGTCAGGCTGGGCACAAAACCGATGCGTCGTCATGGATGGATCTCGAGCCGATAGGAGCGCGAGCGATCGCCGGTTCGTCGCCTCAGGGTGTCGTAGGCGATCCGCGCTCGACGCCGCCCGAGACCCCCGGCGTTCGCGCGGATGATCGTCGTACGGCCGTCGGCAGCGAGACCGCCGATCTCAAACCCGACTGACTGCAGCGTGGTGGGCAGCACGCTGAGAAGCGGCCGTCGGTCAAAGACACGCGCCTCATCGCGTTGCCGGCGCGGCTCGGGCCGGTCTTGACGGTCGATCTGCCGCGCCGTAAGCCGCGGCACATGCACCGACCGCGCGGTCGCCGTGCGAGTGCCGGACGTCGTCATTGTCATCGGTGCGTCGTGCCGGTCACCCGTCAGCAGCGAGATGCCAACCATGGCGATGGCAGCGAGGATCGCCGTGGCAAGGAGTGCTCTCATCGCTACGTCGCGGGGCCGGGGGCAGTGATGGCGTAGATCGGGCGCGGGTCGCAGCCCGGCCCGGTCAACCGCGCGGGGTTGGTGCGACTCAAGCGACACGGTCCCTCCCGGGTGACGCGGCTCGAGTCCTGGTTACCGCCGGTGAGCATGAACGTCCCGTCGGGATTGACGGTGTCGACGAGGTTGACGTGCTGCGAGGTGCTTGTGCTCTGCGGGCCGCTGCCGTACATCAGCGCCGATCCGGCCGGCGGCGTCGGCCCGCGCGGCGGCACACCCAGGCCCTTGAACAGCGTCCCGTTGCTCCGGCCCCACGTGTACTGGTAGCCCGAGAAGTCGCTGACCTCGATCGGGACGCCTGCAAGCCGCCACACGTTCGTCGAGAACCACGCGCACCACGACACCTGCGTGGTCGCCGGGTCGAAGCCCGCGAACGCCTGGCGCCTGGCGTCCTTGCCGAGGAACCGTCTCGCGATCTGGCCGATGCGCACGCCCGACTCGCTCGACAGCGGCACCGCGGCGCATCCATCGCCCGGGATGTTTCCAACGGCGTCGCCTGACGCCGTGGGTGTCTGCATCGGTGCCGGATCCGATGCGTCGCTGGGCCGCGGGTCGGCTGCCGGCGGATCGCGGGTGATGGTCGTCTGCCGGTTCCACCGCGTCTGGTACTCGCGGCCGCGCCAGTCGTAGAAGTCGATCGAGCGCCCCTTGATCTGCCCGCCCGTGTCGGCGGCGAGAAACGGGCCGCGCCACCCAAACGGGTTCGGCCACGCGTACACCCACTGCCCAAGCGCGATCACGCCCGGATCCGTTGCGATCACGTACCGCGCCGGAGCACCACCCGCGATCGCAAGGCCGCCAGCGGTCGAGACGCCCGGACCCTGCAGTCCGCCCCACGGCGGCCCGTACGCCGTGCTGCGAAACACCCCTGTCGTCACCGTGCTGCCGGCAAGCGGGCTCGATCGCACATTGTTGAGCTCGGCGCTCGTCACCCCGCTCCCGGAGACCCCGCCGAGCGACCCGATAGTCGGCCCGATCGGCTCACCCTCAGCATCCAACGCCTCACACCCCTGGGTCGCCCCTGGCGAGAAGACCGCCACAACGATCGCCAGCGCGAGCACCGCACCGACCAGGACAACCAGCAGCACCGCGAGCACGCCGAGCACGGCGAACCCCTCCTCCTCGCGTCCCGCGCGCTTCGGCGTCTCGTCGCGCCGCGCCGCGCGATCTTCGACCGACGGCGGCCGGCGGCCGTGACCGCCGCGCGCGACATGCCGACGCGAGGACACCCGCCGCGGACTACGCGCTCCGACCGTTCGGGCCGCCCAGCGGCCCGGTCCACGCCAGCTCACGATGCCACCCGATCGCGTCGACGCAGAACGATGCCTGTCGATCTGCGCGCATCCCCAGGCGCCGGCGCGATACGCACCCGCCACGGCGCTGGGGCACGAGTCGACTGTGACCAATCAGCCAGTTCAGAACACCGCGGGAGGGCAGACACAAACGCCTGTCGCCTCGACCGTGCAGATCACCCCCGTTCACCTGCCCGCACACGAGCGTCGACCACTACACGGCGAGAGCAAGACGCGCGCGGCCCGCGTCGTCATCGCATCGGCGGGGTGTCATCTCTCCGCTAGCACCGACAAGACCACACAGTGAGCCCCGCCACCGCCCGCCTCGATGACGAAGATCAACGCCTCGCAGCGCTCTGGGAGAGCGATGTCGACGACTCGGCCGGCGATGCCGCGGCACACGACGATGAGACCGCGACGTTCTTTCCCGTCTCAGGCGACGTCGGCGTGCGCCCACGCGAGCCGCAGCCCGCGACGCGCGCTTCTCCGTGGACCCAGCGGCCGCGCATGCGCCCGGCAACAAAGCCTCGTCAGCTCGCTGGCGCCGCACTTTGCGGACTCGTCGCATCCGTCGTCGTGTTCGCCACGCACGGGACGCCCGCCGGGCATCCCCACGAACCCACACCCGTACCGCGCCCTCGAGCTGCACGAGCCACCGCGGCCGCGCCGCAGGCGCCAGCACCCCCCAATCACGCCAGCGCCGCACGACGCCGCCACGACACCCGCGAAGTCCCGCAGAAGACACAGCACGCGAGGCACAAGTCCGCTCAGACGTCACGCGGCCACATGACCGCTCCGCGAGAACGGCCATCGCGACGCCCTCGCGCGCGGCCATCCGACGCACGACCACGCCGGCAGCCCGCACCGCCGCCTCTGCCGGTGCTGGCTGCGCCAGTGCCAGCTGCGACATCGTCGGCGTGCGACGAGTTTCCCCCCTGCTGATGGCCCTACGCGTGGACGCCCGCGACGGACTGGTGTTGCTGGCCGCCGCACCCTACGACGACGCCGTTGTCGAGTGGATCCGGACCTTGCCCGAGCGCCACTATCGTCCGCGCGCGCAGGCCTGGTGCGTACCGGCCCGCCGGGAACAGCTCCGTCACGTCTGTGCGCTGATCGGCGAGCTCGAGGAACGCGACATTGCCGTCCGCATCTCCAGCAGCGCAAGCGCCCGCCTCGCACGCGCAGACGTCGGTCGCGCGATCCTGCGCGACGACGCCATCGAGATCACCGGGCCATACAGCCAGCGCCGGCTACCTGCCCTGCGCGCGCTGCCCGAACGCCGCTTCGACCCCGTGCGCCGAACCTGGACGATCCCGCTCACACGCGCCGGCGCGCTGGCAGTCCTCGACCTCGCCGACCGCACTCACGAACTCGTCACCACGCGACGCGCGCGGTCGGCGCTGCGACGGTCAGCAGCCCGCACCGACTCCACGCCGCACGCAACGCACTCCCCCAATCCGGCAGAACTCGGTCCGACGCGGCGATCGCCAATCCCGCACTGGCGCCACTACACGAGCGGACCGATCTTCAACAACCCCGCCCACGAGCGCGCATACGTTCCGGGGATCGGGCTGTGCGTGCGGATCCGCGTTGATTCCAGCCGGCAGACCGACACGTACCCCCGCACTCGTGGGCCGTCGGCCAATACCGAACACGGAGGCCATCCATGAGCACCCTCAACGAGCTGCTCACCACCGACGAGGTCGCCGAGCTCCTGAACATCCCCCGGTCGACCGTGAGCGACTACGCACGCCGCGGTGTGCTGCCAAGCATCAAGCTCGGACGACACCGACGGTTCGTGCGCTCAGACATCGACGCCGCGATCGAACGGATGCGCCTTGGCCGTGCGACGCAGCAGTCGGGTGCATCGGCGCGCTCGAGATAGCCCGCGAATCACGTTGCCCCTCGCGGTGGAACACGCTGCCAGCGCTCCCGTGACCTTCCGCGTAGCCGCGCACGACTCAGCGACGTCAACGTGCTCGGGATGTGCACCGTTTGGATGTCAGATGCCACGCCCGGCATGCCGCGCATGGGTGCACGGCTCTCTCGCGGCGCGACGGCGACACCGACCGGCGCAGTGCAGCTAGCGCGCGCTCGGCGTGCCACCGCGTCGGGTAGGGAACCTTCCTGCATTCCTGCATAGCCGAACTCCTCGGCCGAGGCGCCCATGTGGCTCATATCCACCCGGCGCCTGGGCTCGCCCTGACAGGCGAGCGCCGATATCGACCTCAATGGGTCCCGTACCGGGAATCGTAGCGGTCGCGGTCGCGGTCGCGGACGACGCCGATCGCTGCGCTCGACTTGCCTTCTCAGACGGCTCCTCGCAGCAAGAGCGGTCGAGCTTCGCGCGCGGGTGGGGTGTGCGACCGTGGGGTGGGCGTCAGCGCGCGGCTACGAGCACGGAGGCGCCGCCGTAGACGTGCGCCGGTGTATCTCGGACGGCCTTGCCGACGAGTTGGGGCACCCTGCCCGCAGGAGCGATGTCGATCGCGAACTCAAGCCCGGTGGCAACCGCGATCTTGGCGATGGTGTCGAAGGTCGGGTTCTTCTCGCCGGACTCGAGCTCCACGATCCGTGGCTGGCTGACGCCGAGCTTCGCGGCGAGCGCCCGCTGCGAGAGGTCATGCACTGAGCGGTAGCGGATGAGCTGGACAGCGAGCATCCGGGCGACGGCGAGGCGCTCCCATTCGGCAGCGAACTCGGGGTCAGCGGCCAGCTCGGCGGCGAGCAGTTCGTCGTGCGTCGGGAGCTTGTGTGGGACGTCGGTCATAACTCGATACATGATAAGCCATGACCTATCAGATCGTCAAGGGGGCCTGGCTCGCAGCGGAGCAGAACTGCGGCCGTTCCGTTATTGGAAGCTCGGCGGGTGGCCGCGACGCCGTAGGGCGACTTCGCTGTTGAGGAAGCCAGATCCGGTGCTTGCCGCCTGCTCCGGAGCGCGTTGAGGGAAGGCGACGCCGTCGCCCGCTTCGATCAACGGGTGTTAGACGAAGTCACGTCGTCGTCCTGCTGGGCAGCGTTTCGCGGCGCCTGGGGTGTGAATGGTTTAGGATTCGCACGTTGACGCGTTCGTTGAGGGACGCGTCAGCGATGTCGATCGGGGGGAACGTTTCGTCGGCTCGCGCTCGCGGGCTGGGGCTGGCCCCGCGGGACCCGCAGAGGATGCGTGCGGATGATCGACGAAGCGCCTCAACAACGTGGCAGTCAGCGAGCCGCCGACCTGTTGAAGGTCGGTCAGCTCACGCTGCGTTCGGAGCGCGACGGTGTGCTGCATGCCATCAGCGTGCAGGGTGAGCTAGATCTCGCCAACGCCGACGAGCTTGAGCGTGAACTCGTCCGCGTCGAGGGCACCGATGCGCTGTCGATCGTCCTGGACTTGTCGGGCCTGAGGTTCATCGATTCCACGGGCGTGCGGCTGCTGATCGGCGCACACACACGTTCGCGTGCGGACTCCAATCGCCTCACGCTGCTGCGCGGCCCTCACGCGGTGCAACGCGTGTTCGAGCTGACCGGCGTCCTGCACATCTTGCCGTTCGCCGACTAACCAGGTCGGGCGGCGGCGGGCTGAGCGGGCCGCTCGCCACCGACGATCCAGCTGGTGGCGTGCGTCCCGCAGACTGAGCATCATCAGGGGCGGTCAATGGCCCGTCCCGGACACTAGCTGTGTACCCCGCCCGAGCAGGGCCTTAGCAGCATGTTTGCTTGCCGCTTACGCGCCGCCGGCGGCCTGAAAGCCCGCTGCGGCCCGCGTCTGCGTGGGATCGGCGAGCGCCGCCTGGGTCGGGGCGAGAACGAACGTCTCGACCGCGATATCGGGATCGATGTGGTTGGCACTCATGAACGCGATGACCGTGCGGCCGGTGATCTCCTGGATCCCGGCGATCAGGTCATCGCCCATCACCTCTTGAAAGGTCGTACGTGTCAGCAGCACGAGATCTCGCCGGTCCTTTTCGACGAGGGTGTGCTCGGCCTTGGTCAAGGTGTCCTGCAGCACGACCGTGATCATGTCGTCGTTGAAGAACGTGCGCGCCTTCGTCGGCCCGCGCCCGGTGTATTGGCTGAGCAGCCGGACCGTCAGGTTGGAGATCGCGGCGCTCTTGGACCCGCCGGGCGAGGGATGGGCAGGTTCAGTGCCGGGCATGGCCGGCCTCCAGGCTCGCCTCCCCCCTGGGCTCGGGCTCGCGCGAAAAGTAGGAGAGAGACGGGAAGAACCCGTCCGCGCGGCCCGCGTTCCCCCGTCGTGCCAGCACCCCTGTTCGGGGTGCCGTCCAACTGGAACTCGCGTACCCGAAGGCTACCGCGCGGACGGGCCCCGCCATGCTCGCACGAACACGACGTCAATCCAGCGCGTGCGAGGTCGGCGCTGACCGCCGCGCCTCGATGACGGCCAGGCCGCGCGCCGAAACACCCAGCGCCGTCGCGACACGCCGCGCACAATAGCCGCGCTCCCCAGCGCGAACGACGATCTGCGCGATCTCCTCAGACGGCCGGTCCGGATCAGGGCTGTCAACGGGCTGCGTAGCAGTCGGCGTGGCCATCGCGTGCCGTATACCCCAACGCCGCCGCGCCACACGTCCAGCGAGATCGACCGGGGCGCATGAAGCATCGCTGTCACGGGAAATCCGGACGCAGCGAAGCGCGTGCCAACGCCGCGTTTCGCAGCGAAATAGCACCTGTCACGCGGCGGACGTCCCAAGCGGCGACCACGACAACAGGGTCGCCTTTCGAAACTTGGAGCAGCCGTGCCATCGTCCGCCCGCAACACCGCCGGCCCCACCGAACAACGTCCTCGCGAAACGCAAGTAGCGCCACCCCAAGACGAACTCGCCCAGCTCACCGCGCCGCCGCTCATCGCAAGCATCTCGCCCGGCCGGCTCAGGCTGTGCATCCTGTGCGGACAACCGCTACGTGCCGGCCAACACATGCTCCGCATACACGGCAGCACTATCCACGCACGCTGCAGCAAGACCGGCCGATAACCCAAACGGGCCACAGCGCCACGGTCGACGGTCGACCGCGGACTTCGACTGACCGAACATTCCGCATCCTGCTCCGCTGCTGCCGAGCGCTGCACTCTCAGCTGACGACGCCGGCGGAGACTTCAAACCAGACGTGACTGGTGTGCTGGTCGACCCCCCAACCGGTCGTCAGCTGGTCGACGACATGCAGACCCCGCCCGCCCGGGCCCGCGGCGTCGCGAGCGTCGATCTCGTGCGTGAAGCCATGACCATCGTCGCTCACGGTGCCGGCGATCTGCCCGCCCTCGTAGGTGATGCGCAATCCGACATCGCCGTGTCCATGCAGCACGGCGTTGGTCACGAGTTCGCTGATGATCAGCAGCACGTCCTCAAGCGGCCGCGTGGCCACGCGGCCGCCCAAGCGCCGCTGGACGATGTGACGGGCCTGCGCGGCGGCACCGCGAGTCGCAGCCAGCGATACCACGAAGCTCACGTCCGGTCCTCGCTGCGACGATCCGGATTCTTCGCTGAGAAGCATGTCTGCTCGATTTCTGGTCGTGAGCCGGCCGGTCCGACCAGCGCAATCCCTGTAGACACATCGACCCTACTCATCAGCGCGCACCCCTGTCCCACAAGATCTGCGCTGCGAGCCCCAAGACATCCAACCCCACCGAGCCGGCAGATGCGAAACCGCCGCATACCCCAGCGCGGGACGTGTACTTTCACTAACCGAACTCCCGCATTCCTGCTCCAACACTAGACCGGCCCCTAACCGAACTCCGGCATTTTCTGCTCCAGTGCTCGACCGACCCGGTCACGGCGGCTCGTCGTACTGCGCGGCCCGGCGTCGCGCGCGGGCGACCAGCGCGTCGAAGTTGTCGTGGCGGTCGATGGCGAGGATCACGTACCCGCGGCTGCGCCGGATGTACAGCGGTCGCCAGTCGCTGCGTCCCTGCCGCGGACGCAGCTCGCGCAGACCAGCGGCCTCGTGCCCTTTCAGCGGTTTCATGTGCGGCGGCGCGAGCTGCTCGCCGAGCTGGCGCAGCTTGTCGACCGCGTTGAAGATCGCCTTGCGCTCCTCCTTGGACTTCACCGCCGTCGCCAGCTCGACGACGGCGTCGGGGTCATAGACGACGATCAGGGGGTGCGGCCGAGCGCCCGAGGCCATCGCGGCAACCTACCTTCCCCACCCGCCCGCTGGTCGCCGCGAGCCTCGTCGTCGAGGCGCCCGGTGATGGTGATCGCCGATGCCGTCACGCCGCGGCGTCGTCGGCGAGCCGTGCCGGGTCGATGCCCAGTCCACCGCTGCGCGCGGCCTGCGAGACGGCCGCGGAGAGCTTGGCGGCGGCGTCGTGCTGGGGCACGTGGTGGATGTAGATCATCGTCGTGGCGATGTCGGCGTGGCCCATGTAGGCCTTGACGTCTGACAGCGGGAAGACCTGTACGGCGAGCGTGCCGAAGGAGTGGCGCAGGTCGTGGAAGCGCAGGTGCTTGATCTGCGCCTGCTTGAGCGCGGCGTAGAAGCGCCGGCGCAGCGCGGAGTCCTCGAGGTGCTCTCCCGTCGGTGAGATGAAGACGAGGTCGTCGTCGTCGACGAAGCGATCGCGTCGCGAGAGGCCGTCGAGCTCGCGCAGGACCTGGTCGATCATCGGGACAGCGCGGACCTTGCCGGACTTCGGCACGTCCTCCTCCCCCAGCGAGTACGCGCGGCGGACGTGGATCAGGCGCTTGGCGAAGTCGACGTCGCGCCAGCGCAGCGCGCGCAGCTCGCCCAGACGCAGCCCGCTGTAGGCGGCGACGACGAAGATCGCGCTGTCCTGGGCGTCCTGGGCGCGCTGGGCGGCCTGGATCTCCTGCGACAGCGGCGCCGGCGGCGGGGTGCGGTGCGCGCCGGCCCGCGCGGCGCGGGCGAGCGCCTCGACCTCCTCGGGCGTCAGCACGCGAAAGTCGCCGGAGCGGCGCACCGGCTGGCGGTCGAGGCCGGCGACGGGGTTCGAGGTCAGGCCGAAGTGGCGCTGGGCGCGCCTGAAGATCGCGTGCAGCACGAGCAGGTACTTGTTGATCGTGCGTGGCGCGAGGCGGCCCTCGGCGACGAGGTGGGCGCGGTAGGAGTCCACGAGCTCGGCGCTGACGGCGCGCAGCGGAAGGTGCCCGAACAGCGGATCGAGGACGTCGTCGACCATCCGGCGGTAGTCGCGCACGGTCGCCGGACGGCGTCGGCGGTCGAACTCGACGTAGCGCAGCCACTCGGCGGCCGCGTCTGAGAACGTCGCGTCGTGGGAGTTGCGCGCGGTCTGCGGGCCGGCCTTGCGCGCCTCGACGAGGATCTCGTCCAGCAGCACCTGGGCGCCCTGCTTGGTCAGGTAGCCGGCGGCCGGGCGCCCACGTCGCGTCCACGCCCTGCCGAGCAGCTTCTTGTGCTGCTGGCCGGAGGCGTCGCGCCAGTGCGCGACGTAGCGATCGCCCGACTGGCGCGGCTGGACGAGCAGGTGCCCGGAGACGGACTGGGGCTGCAGCTGCGCGACGCTCAGGACGGGCAGCTCGAAGGAGCTGGTCGGCGATCCCGCGGCGCGTGGCATGACCGCAGGCTACGGCATCGATCGGCGGATGGGTACCGAATAGGTACCGAACTCGACAGATCGTTTCTCGTTCTACCTGCCCTAGTCTGCCGTTACTACTGGTTTTCTGCCTTTACGGTGCATTGCTGTCGTCCGATCATAATCCGCGTGTCGGGGGTTCGAGTCCCTCCTCCGGCACTGCAAACAGGCTGCAAATAGGTAGTTTTCGTTCTTCCCTGGGGACCTTGTCGATCGGTCCATTTCGGCAAAATGATCCCGAAATGATCCCGAACCGTCGGCAACGATCGTGTCGCCGACCCCCGGCCAATCGCCAGTGCCTGCGGCGTCTAGTTGGCAGGGAGCGGCGCCCACGGCTGTGGCCTTCGACGGCCTCGGAGGCCGGCTCCGGCTGGCTGAGTGCACGTTCCGGGGATCGGGCTGTGCGTGCGCGTCCGCGTTGATCCGAGCCGACGGAGCGCGATGCATCCCCGCACTCGCGGGCCATCTACCAACGCCGAACATGGAGGCCATGTATGAGCACCCTCGACGAGTTGCTCACCACCGACGAGGTTGCCGAGCTGTTGAACATCCCGCGTTCGACGGTGAGCGACTACGCGCGCCGCGGTGTGCTGCCGAGCGTCAAGCTCGGGCGACACCGACGGTTCGTGCGCTCAGATGTCGACGATGCGATCGAACGGATGCGGCTCGGGCGTGCCACACGGCGGTCGGGCGCCTCGTCGCGCACGAGCTAGCCTCGCGGACCCTGCGATCCGAGGATCGCGACACCAGGCTACGCCGACGCCACGATCGCGGCGATGAACGCCTGCACCTCGGTGGCGGCGTCGTCGACGCTGACGACGTCAAGCCCGACCTCGCGCGCGAGACGCGTGTAGCCGATCTGCCAGGACGCGGGTGCGTCCAGCGCCGGCGGCCAGGCGTGCGTCGCGCGACCGGCGAACGTCGTCTCGCAGGCGAGGCGCAGCGCGGGCAGATCGTCGATCAGGTCGCGCAGCACGAGCAGGTCCACGAGGTCGCGGAAGCGATCGTTGACGCGATCGACGGGACGCTCGCTGACGGCATGGAGCTTCTGGGCGACCTGGAAGCGCAGCGGCAGGCAGGCGATCGTGCGCGGGCCGGAGAGCTTGAAGTCCTCCAGGCTGATCGCATCGATGTACTCGGCCTCGTCGGCACCGATCTCCGATTGGGACGCCTCGAGGCGCACGGTCGCCCAGGCTCGCGACTGGTAGGTCAGACGGACGTCGAAGCGCCGCGCGTGGGGACCGTGGTCGGCCGGCTCACCGCGGCGAAACGCGAAGTCGCAGTACGGCTCGGCGAACGCCTGGTCGAGCGCGTCGACCAGATCGCCGGACTGACCGCGAAAGACGATGTCGACGTCCTTGGTGGCGCGAGCGCCCAGGCGCAGCCGCAGCTCGATCGCCACGCCACCCTTCAACAGAAAGCGCGGCAGGTCGCGGTCGGCTTGGACGCGGTCCAGCGCGCCGAGCAGCGCCATCGTCGAGACCCAGCGCCGCACGCGGTCGGCGGCGATCCCCGTGTCGCGGCTGTAGCGGCCGATGAGCTGCTCGAGATGACTTTTGCTTGGTAGGTGCCGATCCGGACTCACGGCTGCGCCGTGCCTTCGGTCACTGCGCGCAGCCGCGCGGCCTGGGCGCGGCTGAAGACGCCGAGGCGTTGGCCGTCGTCAATCGCCTGAGCGATCAGCGCCGGGCCCAGACCGGCGGCGTGGGCATCGAGCACCGCGCGCACCGGCGTCACGATCGGGATGCCCTCAAACTCCGTGATCTCGTCATCGCGCAGATCGGCGCGGTGGACGACATACAGCGCGGGCACCGCCCGCTGCACTCGGTGCGCACGCGGGACGGTGATGTGGATCTTCGCGGGGCTGACATCGCTGAGGTCGTACAGGTCAAGCGCGGTCTCGTGGCTGAGCGTCGCACGCACGCCGCGCGGCCACAGCGTCGCCTCCATGTACTGATCCAGTTGGCCCGCCGGGATCAGCGGCACCCGGTACACGCCGTGGCTGACCCGAACCAGCGTGCCGCGCTCGGCCATGCGCGCGAGCGTCGTCGCCGCAACGCCCGCGGCGCGCGCCTCTTGCTGCGTCACATATCCGTGCTGGTCCGCGGCGATCTCCGCGACGGTGGCAAACGCATGTCTCGGCATGGTCCTGTTTCTGCTTGAAGTTGCACGTCCTGTTCAAATTCAAGCACACCGCACTAGTGCTTGAACATGCACGCCGCGTTCAACTCCAAGCATCCTCACGTCGCGTTGCCTGTGAGCATCGGCCGGCCACGCCGCCAGGCTCGCCCCCCAAAGAGCCGGCCACTGGGACACCGCTTCACGCGGCGCGCTCGCCGTCGGCCGCCTGCACGGCACGATCGAGCGCCGCGGCCGCCGTCGTGGCCTTCGCTAGGCGCGCCGAGAGCCGGTCGGCGGCGTCGTGCTGCGGGACGTGGTGGACGTAGATCATCGTCGTCGCGATGTCGACGTGGCCCATGTACGCCTTGACGTCTGAGAGCGGGAACTCCTGCACGGCGAGCGTGCCGAACGTGTGGCGCAGGTCATGGAAGCGCAGATGCGCAATCTTGGCTTCCTTCAGCGCGTTGTAGTAGCGCCGGCGCAGCGCGGAGTCGTCGAGGAAGCCGCCGGTCGGGTTGGGGAAGACGAGCTCGTCGGCGCCGGTGAACAGGTCGCGGCGCGAGAGCGCGTCCAGCGCGCGGGCGACCTGGTCGGCCATCGGGACGGCGCGGGCGCGGCCGGACTTCGGCACGCTCTCGTCCGACAGGCTGTAGGAACGACGCACATGCACAATGCGCCGCTCGAAGTCGACGTCGCGCCAGCGCAGCGCGCGCAGCTCGCCGAGGCGCAGCCCGGCGTAGGCGGCGGCGATGATCAACGCGGCGTCCTGTGCGTCCGACGTCCGGCGCGCCTGCTGCTCGGCCTTCGAGAGCTTGCGCTTGGCTTTCGGATGATGCGCGCCGTCGCGGATCGTCCGCGCGAGCAGCTCGACCTCCTCGCCGGAGAGGACGCGGAACTCGGTCGCGCGGCGCACGGGCTGGCGCTCGACGCCGGCGGCCACGTTGACGGCGAGGCCGTAGTGGCGCTGGGCGCGCTTGAGGATCCCGTTGACGATCACGAGGTACTTGTTGATCGTCCGCGCGGTCAGACGCCCCTCGTCGACGTGGTGGGCGCGAAACGCGTCGACCATCTCGCTCGTCAGCTCGGTCAGCGGGAGCTCGCCGAACGTCGGCAGCAGCACCTGATCGACGGCCTGGCGGTAGTCGCGCAGCGTGTTCGGGCGGCGCCTGCGGTCGAACTCGAGGTAGCGCATCCACTCCGCGGCGGCGTCGGCGAACGTGACGCGGCGGCTGTCGGCGCGGCGCGCGCCGGGTCCGACCTTGCGGGCCTCGGCGAGCAGCTCGTCGAGGATCCGATGCGCCTCGCTCTTGGTGAGGTAGCCCTCGCGCGGGCGCCCCTTGTCGGTCCAGACGCGTCCGAGCACGCGCAGGTGCTCGACGCCGGCGGCGTCGCGCCACTTCGCGCGCCAGCGATCGCCGGACTGGCGCTTGACGCGCCGCACATGCCCGGACACCGGCAGCGGGCGCAGGTCAGCAAGCGGGACGGGTGCAGGGGCGGGCTTGCTCATGCCCGAAGGCTACAGGAAAAGAATCCCGAAATGATCCCGAACTCGACCGATTTGACCTCACCTAACCTGACGTGATCTCCCGTGTTTGCTGGGTTTCTCCCCCAGCTTCCCCGACATGAATCGAATAATAATCCGCGTGTCGGGGGTTCGAGTCCCTCCTCCGGCATCCCGAAAGCCCTGCAAATGCAGGGCTTTCGTGTTTCCGGGCTTGGTTGCTGGATCGGTTTGTGTCAAACCGTGTGCCTGGCTATGCGACGTGTTGGGCGAAGCGCGCCGCGGCACGGTGCCCGGACTGACAAGACCGGCGTGACGTTCGCTGCCGCGTGCGACGACTCCTCGCGCACGAGGAGGCAGACCGCCGCGTTCACGGGCCTGCGCCGCGGCGAGCTCCTCACGCCGCAGAGCGAGCGATCGTCGGCGTGCCGAGAGGATCCCGCCGACAGCGGACGCCCACCCCGATCAGAGGGTGCGCCCGACCCCTTGAGCTGGCGCCGCACGCGCACGGCGATTGTCCAGCTTTGCCGCCGCTCGGTCCAGCGCCCTTTCGCCTTGCGCCACGCGACCCTTCCGAGCAGGTCGTCGGGCGGCCGTCCCGAGAATGCTCGTCGTGTCCTCGACGCCATGCTCGGCGCGGTAGCGCTCCGCGACTTGCACACCGATTTCGATCGTCGCCCACGGTCGGGGCGCCGACCCTACTCCCGAGCTACCCTGCGAAACCATGACCGACGACACGCTCGCGCTCGCCACCATCGACCGCGACTCCCCCAAGGGCCGCCAGCTGCTGGGCCGCGAGCTCGGTGTCAGCTCGTTCGGCTGCAACCTGCTCGTGCTCGAGGGCGAGCTGACGCTGCTGATCGAGGGCGCGGAACACGTGCTCGGACGCGAACAGCTCGTCCGCGTCGGACCCGCCGCGCGGCGTCAGCTCATCAACGCCGGCCCCGACCGGCTCGTGCTGCTCGCGCTCGGCGCCTCCGGCGAGCATGCCGCCCGCGACGGACTGGCCTGGGAGTCCTGGGACGACGACTCCCCCGGCCGGCCGCCGCTCGAGGTTCCGATGCCCGACGACCTGCCGGGCTGACGCCGTCCCGCCTGCAGGTCGCCCTGCCACACGAGCTCAGGACGGTGTCCGACGGCTAGGACGCCGCGTCGCCGTTGGTGCGATCGCGCCAGGCCCCGCTGGGTAGGTCGTGCCCCTGGTCCAGGGCGCTCTCGGCGGACCCCACAGACGCGATCAGGTGGCTGTACAGCGCGTCGGCGTACATGACGTGGCGGCGCTTGCCCTGGCGTTTGGCGGCCATGTCGGCCCGCTTGTACAGCGCCTCCGGGATCTCGACGGCGATCTGCGGCGCCGAGCTCGGAATGATGAACCGACTGCGCACCGCGCCCGCCGACGAGTTGCCGGTCGCTTTGACGTAGCGCTCGATCGCCTCGGCGTAGAGCTCGTCGATGCTCCTGCCGCGCTGCTCAGCCTGCTCGGCGGCGACGTTCAGCAGCTCCTCGGGCACAGCGACTCTGATCCGTGGCATGGGTTGCTCCTCTGTCGGCGCCGGCGTGGTTTGCCGGCGTGCTGATCGTGGTCATCGAGGGCGGACATCGGCTCGCGACACGGATTCTCCCTGATCGGATGTCGGCGACGTCGATGCCGAGACGCGGCTGCCGCGGACGACGGGCAGGACCAGACGCCGTGGTGCAGCCGCCGTCGCGGCCCAACGTGGTCTCGAACGGCGCGAACCTACCCATCCCGGCCGCTTGCAACGCAGCGGCTCAAGGGATGGCGGCAACGCGCCGAAGGGGCCACATGACTCGCCCTCGCCTCGTCGCCCTGCTGTGTTGCGCGCTGCTCGTGCCGGCCCTCGTAGCCGCCTCCGCGCGAGCCGGCAATCCACTGTCCGTCCTCGGCACGCTCGGGATCACGAAGATCGGCACGATCGGCAACGACCTGCTCGAAGGCACGCCGCTGGCCGATGTGCTCGACGGCGGCGCCGGCGACGACACGCTGCGCGGCGGCGCGGGCAACGATCGCCTGCGCGGCGGCCCCGGGCGCGATCGCGCGGCGGGCGACGCCGGCGACGACGACATCGACACCGGCGACGACGCCGACCAGGCCGACGGCGGCGAAGGCGACGACACGATCGACGGCGGCGCCGGCGACGACAAGCTCAACGGAGACAACGGCATCGACATCATCGACGGTGGCGACGGCAACGACACGATCGACGGCGGCGACGGGGCCGACAGCCTCACGGGCGGATCGGGCAACGACGTCATGACGGTCGCCGCGGGCCGCGGCCAGGCCGGCGACCGGATGACCGGCGGACCGGGCGACGATCTCATCATCGGCGGCGCGGGCAAGGACGTCATCCGCGGCAACGGCGGCGACGACAAGCTCTACGGCCGCGGCGGCGGCGATCGCATCTCGGGCGGCGCCGACGACGACATCATCAAGGGCAACGGCGGCAGCGACATCCTCGACGGCGGCGGTGGCCACGACGTCATCACAGGTGGCCCCGGCCGCGATCGCATCAACGGCGGTGGCGGTCCCGACACGATCAAGGTCCGCGGCGGCGGCGCCGACCGCGTCGATTGCGGCTCGGACATCGATCGTGTCATCGCCGACCGTACGGACGTCGTGCGCAACTGCGAGTTCGTCAACGGCAAGCGGGTCAAGACCGAGCGCTGAACGCAGACTCGGCGGGCCGCTCGGGGCCTCTCCCAAGGCGAGAACGGTGCCGGGACCTACGCGACAGGACGACCGCTGCGAGTTGACGGCCGTCCCGCCCGCGTGAGACAGTCGCGCCGGGATATCCAACCGGGCAAGGGGAGTCGTTCATGAAACATGCAGGAGTGCGTCCAACGCGGACGCTCGCGCGTACCCGCGCGCTGAAGACAGCTACGGCAACGATCGGGACAGGACTGGCCCTGCTCGCGTTCGCCGGCTCCGCCCAGGCGGCGAACTTCGTCGTCGACAGCACGGGCGACGATCCGGACGCTGCGCTCGACGGGACGTGCGCCACGGGCGCCGCGACGCCCACCTGCACGCTGCGCGCCGCGATCGAGGAGTCCGAGAACCTCGCGGGCGCCGACACGATCAGCTTCATGCTGCCCAGCCCGTCGACGATCGGCCTGACCAGCGCGCTGCCGACGATCGAGGACGACGTCACGATCACCGGGCCGGGCGCGACCGCGCTGACCGTCACGCGTACCGCGGCCGCTCCGTATCGGATCTTCACGACGAGCGGCGACGTCGCGATCTCCGGCATGACGATCTCGGGCGGCCTCGACGACGGCACGCTCACGAGCTTCGGTGCGGGCGGAGGCATCCTCAACGACGACGAGCTCGCGCTCGACGGCGTCACCGTCACGGGCAACACGGCATCGGAGTCGACCGCGGGCAGCGGCAACGCCGACGCCGTCGGCGGCGGCATCGCCAACGTGCTCGGCGGCGTCCTGACGATCACGCGCAGCACGATCTCCAACAACAACGCGACGGCGACGGCAACGGGATCCGACGACGCGCGGGCGGCGGGCGGCGGCATCAGCTCGATCGCGGTCGCCGGGATCGTCGTCTCCGACAGCACGATCAGCGCCAACACCGCGAGCGCCACGGAGCCCACCGATCCGGTCGCCGTCGGCGGCGGGGTCAGCATGTCGGTCGGCCTCGGCGCGTTCACGAACGTCACGATCAGCGGCAACCGCGCGATCACGACCGGGACCTCGCCGACGACACAGGGCGGCGGCATCATGTCCTCACTGTCGGCGCTGCGCTTCACGAGCTCGACGATCGCCTTCAACGAGGCGGCCACCGGCGCGAACGTCATGATCCGCCTGGCGGCGTTGAGCGTGCGCAACACGATCATCTCCAACCCGGTCGTCGGCCTGAACTGCGCCAAGGCGACCGCCACGATCGTCTCGCGCGAGTTCAACCTGGCGAGTGACACGAGCTGCGGCCTGGCGGGCACGGGCGATCAGCAGAGCGTCGATCCGCTGCTCGCACCACTGGCCAGCAACGGCGGGCCGACGATGACGCACGCGCCGGCGCTCACCGGACCGGCGGTCGACGAAGGCAACGCGTCGGCGCTGGGCGTCCATCCGGCGGTCACGACCGACCAGCGCGGCGCGACCCGACCGGTCGACCTCGCGTCGAAGGCCAACGACCCCGCCGGTGACGGCGCCGACGTCGGCGCGTTCGAGTACGGCGCCTACTTCGGCACGGTCATGGCCGCCACGCCGAAGGGCTACTGGCGCTTCGGCGAGGGCTCGGGCACCGTCCAGAAGGACTCGTCGGGCAACGCCAACGACGGCACGTACCTCGGCGGCGTCGCGCACGGTCAGCCGGGCGCGCTCGTCGGCGACCCGGACACCGCGTCGTTGTACGACGGCGTCAACGACACCTCGCGCGTCCCGGACGCCAACTCGCTCGACGTCGTCACGGGCGGCTTCAGCATCGAGGGCTGGATCAAGCGCACGGGCGATGCCAAGTCGCAGGAGCTCATGAACAAGGGTGGGCGTGGCTTCCAGCTTTCGGTCATGAACGCGGCCAACGGCAACAAGGTCTTCCTCCGGAAGGCCAACATCACGACGATCGCCCAGTCGAGCGTGGGCATCCCCGCCGACGGCGCGTACCACCACATCGTGGCGACGGTCAACGGCCCGGGCTCGACGGCGAAGATCTACGTCGACGGCGCGGACGTGACGCAGCTGCTGCCCGCCGGCAACGTGCAGGTGATCGAGGACACGGCGTTCCCGCTGACGTTCGGCATCGCGGGCGGGACGGCCGCGAACTTCGACGAGTTCGCGGTCTACGACCAGGTGCTCACGCCGGCCGAAGCGCTCGCGCACTACACCGCGGGGTCATAGCTCGACCAGCCTGACTCAGGCCACCTCGCTGGGCGCCGGCAGACCGCTGCCGGCGCCCGCGAGCTGGGCCAGGAACTCCTCGAGCGGCTGGGGCTCGCCGAGGAAGTAGCCCTGGCCGTAGTCGACGCCGAGCTCGCGCAGCAGGCCGACGGTGGGCTGGTCGCCGACGTGCTCGGCGACCGTCTGCTTGCCCAGCCCGCGCGCGATCGCGACGACGGACTGGATGACGAGCCGGTCCGTGCGCGTGATGCACGAGTCGCGCACGAACTCGCCGTCGATCTTGAGGATGTCGAAGTGGACGTGCTTGAGGTAGTAGAACGAGCCGAAGCCCGCGCCGAAGTCGTCGAGCGCGAAGCGGCAGCCGAGCTTGGCGAGCTCGTCGGAGAAGTCGCGGGCCTTGGCGATGTTCGCGATCGCGGCGGTCTCCGTGATCTCGAAGATCACGCGATCGGGGTCGAGGCCGCTGTCGTGCAGCTCCTGCTCGATGACGTTCAGCATCTGCGGGTCGCCCATCGAGGCACCTGACAGGTTGATCTCGACGCGCGTGTCGGAGATCGCGGGGCCGGCTGCCGCGACGGCACGGATTGCCCGCGCGACGACGATCGCGTCGATCTCCTGAATCATGCCGAGCCGTTCGGCGGTCGACAGGAACGCGCTCGGCGGGATCAGCTCGTCGTGCTCGTCGAGCATCCGCAGGAGCACCTCGAACTGCGTCACGACGCCGGTCTCGAGGTCGAGGATCGGCTGCGCGACGAGCGCGAAGCGGTTGGCGTCGATCGCCACGCGGATGCGCTCGGCCCAGTTGACGCGGCCCTGCATGCGCGCCTGCGCGTGCTCGCCGGGGATGTGGCGCACGACCTGGTTGCGCCCCGCCTCCTTGGCGTCGTACATCGCGAGGTCGGCGTTGACGAGCACGTCCTCGCCGGTCAGCCCCTCCTCGCTCTCGAACATCGCGATCCCGATGCTCGCCGTGATCGTGCGGTCACCCGTGCCCGGAACCGCGATCCGCTCGGCACGCAGTGCCTCGAGCAGCTCGCCCGCGACGAGCTGCGCGCCGTCGAGGCGGGCCTTTGGCAGCAGCACGGCGAACTCGTCGCCGCCGAGGCGCGCCAGCACGTCGGTCTCGCGCAGGCGCGCACCGAGCACCTTCGCGACGCGCGCGATGACCTGGTCACCGGCCTGGTGGCCGAGCGTGTCGTTGACGTACTTGAAGTGGTCGAGGTCGAGCAGCAGCAGCGCGCCCTCGCTCTCGTAGCGGCGCACGAGGTCGGCGTGCGTGTCGAGCTGGGCCGCGAAGCTCGAGCGGTTGTGCAGGCCGGTGAGCGGATCGTGCGTCGCGAGGTACTGCAGGTTCTCCTCGTAGCGGCGCCGATGCGTGACGTCCTGGACCTGGACGAGGAAGCGCCGCGGGGCGTCGGACTCGTCGCGGATCGCGGTCGCCTGGATCGCGACCCAGATCGGCGCTCCGGAGGAGTGCATGAAGCGCGTCTCGACCTTGTACTCGTTGCGGTCGCCGACGACGAGCTGCATGATCGCCTTGCGGTCGTAGCCGTGTTCCTCGGGATGCACGAGCGCCTCGAGCTGCGAGCCGGTCAGCTCGCTCGCGCGCTGGCCCGTGAGGTCGCACAGCGCGTTGTTGACCCGGATGACGTGCCCGCCGTCGTCGGTCAGCGCCATCCCGATCGGCGAGCCCTCGAACGCGCCGCGGAAGAGCGCCTCGGCGGCCGCCAGCTCCGACACCGCGCGCTTGCGCTCGGTGACGTCGCGGATCGCCGCCGACACGAGCAGCCCCTCGTCGGTCTCGAGCGGGCTGAGGCTGATCTCGATCGGGAACTCGCTGCCGTCCTTGTGGCGGCCGAACAGCTCCAGGCCCGAGCCCATGGGACGGGTCGTCGCCTCGCGCAGGTAGCCCTTCATGTGATGGCGGTGATGGCCGCGGAAGCGTCTCGGGATCAGCTCGGAGATGCCGAGGCCGACGATCTCCTGGCGCCGGTAGCCGAACAGCCGCTCGGCCTGTGCGTTGACGAGCGCGATGTGACCGTGCCTGTTGACGATCACCATCGCGTCGGGCGCGGACTCCAGCAGCGCGCGGAACTTGCGCTCCGAGCCGCCGAGCAGCCGGTCGCCGCGCATGAGCCAGCGCGCGACGCGGTAGTACGCGGTACGTAGGTGGTAGACGATCCAGCGCAGGATCTCGCTGAGGGTGACCACTACCAGCGCTTCGCGTAGCCGCTGTCGAGCTCCGCGCCGGGTCGGCGCCACTCCGGCTCGCGCTCGAACTTCAGCAACAGGTTGCGCTTGCGGAAGTGACGGAACAGCGGCCCGTACGTGAAGCGCTGGAAGTTCGCCGCCGCGTTGCCCCACGGATCGGGGTCCATGAACGGCATGAACTTGTCCGGGAAGCCGGGCATCGTGCAGCCGATGCAGATCCCGCCGACGTTCGGGCAGCCGCCGACGCCTGAGATCCAGCCGCGCTGCGGCACGTTGCACCTCGCCGCCGGGCCCTTGCAGCCGAGCTTGACGAGGCAGCGTGTGTCGTTGCCGTACGTCGTCGCGAACAGCCCCTGCTCGGTGAACCCGGCGCGGCTGCAGCCCTCGCGCGTCGTGCGGTCGAACAGCGGCCGCGGGCGCAGCTTGTCGTCGAGCTCCGGCGCCGGGCCGACGCCGCCGATGAACAGCACGAGCTCGAGCATCGTCCCGGTGATGTTGTCGGGCTGCGCGGGACAGCCGGGCAGGCAGACGATCGGCAGGCCGCTGCGCGCGGTCCAGTCCCAGCCGAGGTAGTCGGGCAGGCCCATCGCCCCGGTCGGGTTGTTGCGCATCGCCGGGATGCCGCCGTAGGTTGCGCACGTGCCGACCGCGAGCACCGCGGCCGCCTTCGGCGCGAGCCGGTCGATCCACTCGTTGGCGGTGATCGGCTGGCCGTCGAACGGGTCGACGCCGAAGCCGGTCCAGTGACCCTCGCCGGTGAGCTGCTCGTTGGCGATCGAGCCCTCGACGACGAGGATGAACGGGTCGAGCCGATCGTCCTCGGCGTCGTACCAGGCCTGCATGAACTCGTCGCCGTTCTCGAACGCGAGCATCGGGAGGTGCAGCACGACCTTCGGGCTGCCGGGGATGATGCCGGCGAGCAGGTCCTCGACGCTCGGGTTCGTGGCCGCGGTCATCGCGACGGAGTCGCCGTCGCACGACAGCCCCGCGGACAGCCACAGCACATGGACCGTCAACTGCTCAGCGCCCGAAGGGGCGGGACCGGCTACACGCGAACTCGCCACCAGGACTCCCCTTTTCGGTCTGCTTGCTGCTCATCCCATCGGCCGCAACACCGCCGGCAACGATCGAACAAACGTCCAGCGGGCGTGACCGGGGCTGCAGTGCCGGCGATCGTCGTGCCGACCTCAGGCTGCGATGTCGTGCCGTGCGCGCTCCGCGTAGTAGGCCTCGAAGCGCTCGTAGCGCTCGCGCTTGATGCGCTCGGCGAGCGCGGCGCGATGGCGCACGTCGGCATCGTCGCTCGCCGGGTCGTAGCTGCGGCGCGTCCCGCCGCCGCACCCGGGGCAGGCACCGTCGATGCACTGATAGGGGTGCCAGTTCATGACGCATTCCGTGCAGTAGTAGGTCATCGGTTCGTCCTCTATGCGGTCGCCCTCTGCTGAGGGATAGAGCAGGTATCGACCAGTCTGCGTACATCGATGACGAACACGGCCCCGCACTCGTACAAGGTTCGACGCGCCAGGTTCGACCGGCTGGACGGGTGTTGCAAACCGCACTGACGTTCGACTCGACGGGTGTCGGCCGGGCCGCGGGCCGGCCCCGGGCCTGCCCGCGGCGCTTGCGAACGCACACGTCGTCGCGGCAGGCGTACGCCGCGTCTCGCGCGCAACATCCCGGAGCACGTGTAGGTCTCGTCGGTCCAGGACCGACCAGACCTACACGCCTCGCGGTCCGCCCGGAGCGCCTCGTGATCTACGCGTTCGCGTGGGGCCCTGCGGTACGCTGCGTGAAAAGCCGGCGACGCCCGAGGTCACCGGGACACGGCGGGGTGATGGTCATGCAGCAGGAGCACGCCATACAGCGCGACCGCGATGCGACGCCGGGGCGCCGGCCGCCCGCGACTGCACCATACGGGCCGCTTCGCGGCGCCCGCGCAGCCGTCGCCTGGCCGACGGACGGCAGAGCGATGCAGGCATCGGACGTGGCACTGCTGCAACGCGCCATCGGCAACCATGCCGTCAGCACGCTCCTCGGCGGCGAGATCACCCCGCTCACCGTGGCGACGCTCCAGCGGGCGCACTGGGAATGGGACGGGTCGAAGTGGAAGCCGGTCGGCGGACCGAGCACGCCCCGACCGTCCTACTCCGGAAAGAGGATTGGGCAGACGGCGGGCGAGGAACTCGATGCCCCGACCGTAGACGACTCCGATGCCTACGACGAGGCGGAGACGCTGGCCGACAAGACGACGATCGACTGGCCGGCCATCGTCACGGTCATGTCCGGAGTCGAGATCGGGACGCAGGTGGCACCTTCCGTGTGGCGCAAGATGCGCGAAGACCTGAGCAACGCCATCGCGCTTCCGAACAAGAGCCACCCGGCCCACGGCAGCAACTTCAACAAGAAGCAACGACCCGAGCAGCAGATCAGCGACTGGGCGACGCCGATCGTCGGCAAGCTCAAGGAGAAGCTGGCCGCGTACTTCCTGGCCAAGCACGGGATCTACATCTGAGCGGTGAGCAGCTCGAGCATGGCTCGCGGCGTCAGCGCGCGGCGTAGTGCTGCTGGACCGTCGCGGCGCTGAGGGCGGCGCTGTAGACGGCGACCTCGTCGATCTGGCCCTTCAACGGATACGTCGTCGAGACCCGGCCGATGCTGCCCGTGATCGAGGCCGTCGTCACGGACGGCAGCGTCGCGATCGTCGCCACCTGGGCACCGTTGCGGTACAGCGTCAACGTCGACCCGCTGCGGACGAACGCCCAGTGCACCCAGACGCCGATGTTCGTGGACGTCGTGCCCTGGAGGAGGTACTTCGACGGGCCCACGTACAGCTCGGCGTAGTAGCCCAGCGGCCGCACCAGGATGCGGACGGTGCCGGCGGCGCCGAACAGGGCGTCGTTGCCGGGCGCGCCCGTCGCGAGCTTCGTAAAGCCCTCGATCGTGAAGCTCGTGACGGTCGGCAGCGCCGGCAGGCTGACCTCGTCGTTGACCCCGTCGAACGTCGCCGCGGGGTTCGCGTCGCTCGTCAGCGCGCCGAGGCCGCCGAGCCCGGTGCCGTTGACGTAGGTGCCGGTGCGCGTGCCCTTCGCGTCGGCCGCGGCCGTGCCCGAGGCCTCGCCGAGGCGCCAGTACGACAGCAGCCCGCTCGTCGCGAGAACCTGCGTGGCGTAGCTGCCCGGAGGCGGAGGCGGAGGGCCCGGCGGAGGAGGCGGAGGAGGCGGAGGGCCCGGTGGAGGCGGCGGCGGAGGCGGCGACGGAGGCGGCGGCGGAGGCGGCGGCGGAGGCGGCGGCGGAGGCGGCGGCGGCGGAGGCGGCGGCGGAGGCGGCGGCGGCAGGCGGAGGCGGCGGCGGAGGCGGAGGCGTCGTCGTCCCGCTGACCACGATGTTCATGGCCTTCGTGTCGAACAGGCCGTCGTTGTCGATCGCCTTCAACGTCACGGAGAACGTGCCGGCGTACGAGAAGGCGTGGGTGACCTGCGAGCCCGAGGCCGTGCCGCCGTCCCCGAACGTCCATTGCCACGCCACGACGGTCCCAGGCGTCGCGCCCGGGCGGTCGTCGCTCGAGTTGCGCCCGTCGAAGCTCACGGCGACGCCGACCGCCACCTTGCCCGTGGGGCTCGTGCAGTGCACGGGGCAGGGATCGCAGACGAGACCCGGCGCCGCGCACGTCCAGCGTGCGATCGGCTCGCCGGACACGACGGCGGACGTCATCGCGCCGGCGGCCGAAGGAAGCGCGGTCAGTGCCACCATCGTGAGCGCACACAGCGCGATCGTCGCCCTCGCTCCCCTCATGAGCCGGGACTATGGCAGCCCGGTCGGACTCTCGCGAGCCCCGCGGCGGGCCGCGCCGATCGCTACGACGCGCGCTGCGAGCTCGCGTCCGGCCCGGCGACCGCCGGCTCGGGCGACGCACCGCCGGCGGGACGCGATGCGACGCGCGCCGCGGTCGCGGCCTCCGGCAGGCGCTGCTCCCCGCAGAACAGCGTGCCGCCCACCCGAATCGCGGGCAGCTGCGTCGCACCGGCGGCATGCAACACCTCGGCGCCGCGGAGCATGGCCGCCTCGCGGCTGGCCTCCGCGGCGGCCCGCAGCACGTCGGCCGTCTCGATGCCCGCGGCTTGGCCGGCGACGTCGAGGATCTGCGGGTCCTCGATGTCGAAGCTGCCGGCGAACGTCAGCCGCGTCGCCGCCAGCACGAACGCCGCGGCGGTCCCGCGCTCGGCGGCAAGCGTGGCCACCCGCATCGCGCGGGGCACGTGCGGCCACTGCTCCGGCACCCACACGAGCGGCAGGCGCAGATCCTCGGCCCGCGCGACGATCCGCTCGCGCGCGTCGTCGTCGAGCGGGGCGCGCGAAGCCGAGGACCGCACCGGCCGCCAGTCGAGCAGCGCGAAGCTGCGGTCCGCCCGCTCCGCGGCAAGGTACGTGTACGGCGAGCCGAGATCGAAGAAGAACGTGGCTCGCACGCCGATGCGCACGACGGCCCGCTCCCGGCGCCGCCGCTGCGCCGCAGCGCGGGTTGCCACGCGGGCGCGGTAGCTGTCGAGCGAGATAACGATGTTGTCTTCCATGACATCCCCCATGGCGCATGCGCGCCAACTCCGGATCACCGTACCAGTCGGGTCACCGACAATTCGATACGAGATCAACCATCTGACGAGGTCTTGCCGGGCGTATCCGGGCTGAATGCCATGAGCTCGACACGGTGCCCGGTCGGAGACCGGACGAACGCCCGCGGCGAACCCCAGTGCTGCCCCCGCTGCTGCGGCGCGAAGCCCTCCCGCGCGAGGCGGGCGCAGGTCGAGTCGTAGTCCGCGACGACGACGGCGACGTGTCCCTCGCGGGCGACGACCGGCTCGTCGGCGAACAGCAGGTGGATCTGCGTGGGTCCGGCCTGCACCCACGCGGCGCGCGTCGCCAGGGCCGGTGGCGCGACGACCGCCTCGAAGCCGAGCAGCGCCCAGAAGCTCGTGCACGCCGGTACGTCGCGCTCGCGGATCTCGATCGCCACATGCTGGATCACGCCGCCATTGTGCCGCGCGCGCGACCGCGCGTGTGTGAGCAGATCACGGCGGCCCGCGGATCCCGCATGCTTGGCGCGATGACGCGCTATGGGCCGCCCCGCGCCGCAGCGCGGCCGCACCGCGCAGGAGCGCGGATCGGATGCGAGCGCCGCCGAGCGCGAGGCCGCCGCTGCACCGACACGTCCCCCGAGCGCGTGCGGCGCGAGCTCGTCATCTGCACGGCGGGTTGAGCGCCGCGCGTCCGCCCGCTCGCGGCGGAGCCGGCGCGAACGGCGCGGGTCGTAGGCTCACTGCGTGAATCGCACCCGCTCCACGCCGCTCGGCAGCGCCGCCCGCAACGCCGGCACGACGCTCGGGGCGGTCGGCGTCGCGCTGGCCGTCCGCCGCGCCTGGCAGTCGCCCACCGTGTGGGTCGCGCGCATGACCGGCACCTCGATCAGCGCCCCCGACGCCGCCGGCTGGGTGACGGACTTCCTCAACGCCGCCTACTTCGCCCGCCAGCCCGAGCTGCGCGAGGTCGAGGATCTGCGCGTCGCGCTCGCGATCCTGACGACGCGCTGGCAGCGCCTCGGCCACCGCCGCCTGCACGCCCCCGACGTCGCCGCCTTCCACCGCGCGTTCGGCCGCGAGCGCTTCCTCGACTCACGGCAGACGCCGCGCGGGTCGCTCGATCGCGAGCAGCTGCTGGAGGGCGCACGGCGCCTGCTCGGCGAGTGGTTCCCCGACGCCTACGCCGACGACGAGCGGCGCGCACACGGCATCGCCTTCGAGACGCGCGAGCAACGCGACGCCTACCGGCCCGAGCGCCGGCTGCGCCACGCCAAGCTGGGCGAGCCGACGCCGCCGCGGCGGCCCGCCCGCGAGCAGGTCTGGCATACGTATGACGCCGTCGAGGTCGCGTCCGGCGAGGCGGTCGTCGCGCTGCTGTCGCGTCCCGAGCGCTGGCCGGACTTCGCCAGCGATCTCGGTCGCTTCACCGCCGTGCGCGCCGGCGGCCTCGCGGGGCAGACGTTCGAGATCGAGGTCATCACGGCGCTGACGCCGCGCACGCCCGCGATCGTCCGCGGCTACGTCACGGCGACGACGATGCTCGCGCGCGACGAGCACCCCGCCGAGCTCGACGCCTACGTCGCCGACCTCAACGACCGCATGGTGCGCCTCGGCCGCGACCAGCCGCCGGTCGTGCCGGACGGCGCGACGGCCGCGCTGGCGATCGCGGTCACGACGCACGAGGGGCACTTCATGGGTCGCGGCGTCAACCGGCTCGTGCTCTACGAGCGTGACGGCAGGCACTTCCTGCGCGCCGCCGGGACGTGGGACGACATGCCGCTGACGCTCGAGGGCGCGTACCGCAGCGCCGGCCGCCAGGCGCAGGAGGCGTTCTGGGGCAGCGGACGCGAGGACTCGAGCATGCTCGTCCAGATCGCGCGGCGCGCGGCGGCGGCTTCATGACGGCGGGGCGCTATGACGCGGTCGTCATCGGCTCGGGCCCGAACGGGCTGTCCGCCGCGATCACGCTGGCGCGGGCGGGCCGCTCGGTGCTCGTCGTCGAGGCCGCGCCCGCGCTCGGAGGCGCGCTCGCGACCGAGGAGCTGACGCTGCCGGGCTTTCACCACGACGTCTTCTCGGCGGTGCACCCGGCGTCGGTGGCATCTCCCGTCTTCGCCGACTTCGAGCTCGAACGGCACGGCCTGCGCTGGATCCATCCGCAGATCGCGATGGCGCACCCGCTGCCGGGCGGGCGCGCGGCCGTGCTGTCGCGGGACGTCGCGCGCACGCGCGCGAGCCTCGACGCGCTCTGTGACGGCGACGGCCGCCGCTGGCAGGCGCTCGTCGAGCCCTACCTGCGCCACTGGGACGCGGTGCGGGCGACGATGCTCGCGGGCTTCCCGCCGGCCGCCGGACCCGTGAAGCTCGTCGCCGGCTTCAAGCTCGGCGGCATGCTCGAGTTCGTCCGGCTGCTGCTGTCATCGGCCGAGTCGCTGGCGGGCGAGGTCTTTCGCGGCGACGGCGCCGCCTGGCTGTACGGCTCGGCGCTGCACGGCGACGCGCCGCTTGACTCCGCGGGCAGCGCGATCTCGGGCGTCTACCTGAACCTGCTCGGCCACGCCGTCGGCTGGCCGAGCGCGCGGGGCGGCGCCGGCCGGGTCGCGGACGCGTTGGTCGCGTGCCTGCGCGCGGACGGCGGCGAGACGCGGGTCTCGGCGCGCGCCGAGCGCATCCACGCGTCGCGCGGGCGCGTCAGCGGGGTCACGCTCGCAGGTGGCGATCGCATCGCGACGAGGATGGTGATCGCGACGACGACGCCGCACTCGCTCGTGGCGATGGCGGGCGACGCGCTCGGTGACGCGTACGTGCGTCGCGCCGCGCGCTTCCGCTACGGCCCGCAGACGATCAAGCTCGACTGGGCGCTCGACGCACCGATCCCGTGGGAGAACGAGGACGCGCGCGTCGCGGGGACGGTCCACGTCGGAGGCACGGTCGCCGAGCTGCGCGGCGCGCTGCACGAGGTCGCGGGCGGCAAGCTGCCCGAGCAGCCGTTCCTGCTCTCCGGCCAGCAGACGATCGCCGACCCGAGCCGCGCGCCGGAGGGCAAGCACACCGTATGGGCCTACACGCACACGCCGCCCGGCGTCGACTGGGCCGCCGAGCGCGAAGGCTTCGCGGACACCGTCGAACGCCAGATCGAGCGCTTCGCCCCCGGCTTTCGCGAGCGCATCCTCGCCCGCCACATCATGGCCCCGGACGACCTGCGCGCCCGCAACGACAACCTCGTCGGCGGCGACGTCGGCGGCGGCAGCTACGCGATGGACCAGCTCATCTTCCGCCCCGTCCCGTCGCTGGCCCCGTACGCGACGCCCCTGCGCGGGCTGTACTTCGGCAGCGCGTCGGCGTTCCCGGGCGGCGCCGTGCACGGCATCCCGGGGCACGCGGCCGCGAAGGCCGCGCTGCGCGGGTCGCGGCTGCCGGCCGTGCCGCGGATGGCGCGCCGCGGGTCGTAGGCCGCCGCCGCAGCCCTCACCTCCGGGGGCGGCCCGGTCTCGTAACCGACGACGCGCGGGTCGCCGCCATCGGGGCGACCTGCCATGGGAGACGCGCGGCTCGGGCGCGCTCTGCGGCGCGGGATCTGTGTCGTCACGCACACGAGCAATGGGCCGGACGGCCGATTTCAGGCGTCCCGGCCCTGCCTAGGTTGAGCTCTCACCCGCAACCAAGGAGTCACATCATGTTCAGCCTCACGCCCTCGCGCCGCATCCTCGCCGCCGTCCTCGCCATCGGGGCCGTCGGAGCATCCGGTGTCACGACCGGCGTCGCCGGCGCGTTCACGCGCCCGGCCCAGATGACCGACGCGCAGCTGCAGTCCACCCCCGGTCACCAGACGAACGTCGTCATCTACACGCTCACGCCGACCGAGCGCGACAACGTCTGCGGTACCTCGCGCTCGACGACGATCACGTACGCCGAGACGTACGGCACGTACACGGTCAGCTGTGCGACCGGCGACGTCGACTACCAGGCGAAGTAGCCATCCGCACCCGCGTGCGGCGGGCCGGGGCTCGGTCCCCGGTCCGCCGGTCGACGATCGCGACGGTCGTGCCGCCGATCACGCTCGCCGTGGCTCGTGTGTGAACGCGGGGCCAAGCCAGGGCGGGCTCGCCCTGGCGCTACAGTCGCCGCCATGGTTCGCGCGGCCTTCCGACAGTCGTGACGCACCTGCTGATCGCCGCCCTGTCGCTGACGGCGCTGTCCGGGACCGCGGCCTACCTCGCGCTCGCGGGCCTCGTCGCCGGGGAGTCGTCGGGCCTGCCGCTGCCCGGCGAGACCGCGCTGATCGCCGCCGCGATCATCGCCAGCCGGGGAAGGCTCGCGATCGAGGCGGTCATCGTCATCGCGGCGAGCGCCGCGATCGTCGGTGACAACGCCGGCTACCTGCTGGGCCGCCACGGCGGGCGCCGGCTGCTCGAGCGCCCCGGCCCCCTGCTCGAGCACCGCCACCGCCTGCTCGACAGCGGCGAGAGGTTCTTCGACAAGCACGGCGCGAAGTCCGTCTTCCTCGCGCGGTTCTTCACGGGCGTGCGCGTGACGGGCGCGTGGATGGCCGGCATCAACCGCATGCACTGGCGCACGTTCCTGCTCTACAACGCGCTCGGCGGGATCTGCTGGGCGGTGCTCTTCGGGCTGCTCGGCTACTACTTCGGCGACGCGGCCGAGCGCTTCCTGCGCGAGGCGGGCCTCGTCGCCGCGATCGGTCTGGGCGTCGCCGTCGGGCTCGGCGGCGGATGGTTCTACCTGCGCCGGCGGCGGCGCGCGCGCGCCGCCGAGACCGCGTCCGAGGCACTCCCGACAGCCGGCGCCGACGCCGCCGCAGCTTCGCAGTCCGGCGGCTGATCGCGCCGGTCTCCGCCCGCACGCGTTCGTGCAGTGTCACGCCGGGCCGCGACTATCGTCGCGCGACGTGTTTGAACGGACGATGCCCAGGCCGACCCGCCCGCTGTCGCGGCGCGCCGCGTTCACGATCCGCCTCGCCGTCGCGGCGGTGCTGGCCTGCGCGGCCGCCACCGCGCTCGGCATCGGCGCGGCGCCCGCCCTCGCCGTCGACTGCCCGGGCGCCCAGCCGGCCTGCCCGATCGCGAGCAACGGACAGATCGGCCAGCGCGGCGGCGGCGTGCTGCGCTTCCCGCAGTCCGTCGCCATCGGCCCCGACGGCTCGGTCTACGTCTCCGATCAGTCCTCCAGCGTCGTTCAGGTCTTCACGCCCCAGGGCGCGTTCGTGCGCGAGGTCGGCGTCGCAGGCACACGGCCCGGCGAGCTCGGCGCCGTCGGCGCGATCGCCGTCGCGGCCGACAACACGCTGTTCGTCGCCGAGGGCACGAACCGCATCGACCGCTTCGACGCGACCGGCAACCTGATCCAGTCCTTCGGCAGGAGCGGCGACGCGATCGGCGAGTTCCGCTTCGGCGCCGGCGGCGGTCACGACGCGCCGGCCGGCGGCGGGCTCGCCGTCTCGGGCAACTACCTGTTCGTCTCCGACAGCTTCAACGACCGCATCCAGCGCTTCACGCTCGACGGCGGCGGTGGCACGGAGATCGTCGGCCCCGGCCGGCTCGCGTACCCGCGCGGCCTGACCGTCGACGGGCTGCGGCTGCTCGTCGCCGACGACAAGCACCACCGGATCGCCGTCTTCGACACGGGCGGCAACTTCCTGCGCACGTTCGCGCAGGGCCCGGGCTCGGGCTACGGCCAGCTCGACTCGCCGTTCGGCATCGCCGTCGACAGCGGCGGGCGCGTGTTCGTCGCCGACGACCTCAACCACCGCATCGTCCGCTTCGGGACGAAGTCCAAGTACCCATACAAGGCCCGCTGGGGCTCCTACGGCACCGGTCCGGGGCAGCTCGCCTACCCGCGCGGGATCGCCGACGACCCCGCCGGCCAGCTCTACGTCACGAACACCGGCAACGACCGCATCGACGTCTTCGACCGCGGCGGGAAGCTGCTGCGCTCCTTCGGCGCCTCGGGCCGCGCGACCGGCCAGTTCAACACGCCGATCGGGGTCGCCTCCGACGCGGCCGGCTTCCGCGCCGTCGCCGACTCGGTCAACGGCCGCGTCCAGCTGCTGAACCCCGACGGCACGATCGCCGCCGTCTGGGGCTCGCCGAACCCCGGGCCGACGATCCTGCCCAACCCCGTCGCCGTGGCGTTCGACGCCGCCGGCACCGCCTACGTCCTCGACCAGCGCCGTGCGCGGATCGTCGTCTTCGATCGCGCGACCGGCCTGCCGAGGCGCACGATCGCCTCGCAGGGCTCCGGCCCCGGCAGGCTGCTCGACCCGTCCGCGCTCGCGATCACGCCGGGCGGCACGATCTCCGTCGCCGACACCGGCAACCAGCGCATCGCGCGCTTCACGACGAGCGGCGAGTACCTCGGCTCGTGGACCGGCGTCGGCCGTGCGGTCGGGGTCGCGGTGACGCCCGACAGCTCGCGCACGTACGTCAACGACAAGCGCTACATCCGCGTCCTCGATGCGAACGGCACCGAGACTGGCCGCTTCGGAGGGCTCGGCAAGAACCTCGGCAAGCTCGCCGCGCCCGCGCAGATATCCCTCGACGCCGCCGGCAACCTGTGGGTCGCCGACAAGGGCAACAACCGCGTGCAGGAGTTCGGACCCAACGGCGAGCGCCTCGCGATGTTCGGCACGCGCGGCACCGGCCCCGCGCAGTTCATCAACCCGACGGGCGTCGACGTCGACTGCTACGGCACGCTGACGGTCACAGACACACAGAACAACCGCGTCCAGCAGTTCGCGCTCGCCGCGCCGCCGGCCACCACGTGCGCCGCGCTCGGACCGCTCGGCAACCCGCCGCCGCCGAAGCTGCCGTCGCTGCCGATCCCGCTCGGGCCGAAGCTCGACGTGCGCGTGCTGCGCAGCGGCAACCTCTTCGCCACGCGCGTCCTGCCGCTGCGCGTCGGCTGCGACACGGTCTGCACCGTCGAGGCGACCGGCACCGTGACCGAGCGACGCAAGCCGCGCAAGCGCAAGAAGGCCGCGTCGGCGAGCCTGCGCGACGTCACGACGAAGCTCGCGGCCGGCGAGTCGAAGATCGTGCGCCTGACGCTGTCGCGCACGCAGATCAAGAAGCTGCGCAAGGCGATGAAGGCGCGCCGCGGGCTGACGGTCACGCTGCAGATCGTCGCCACGGCGGAGGTCGGCGAGCCGACGGCCGTCAGCCGCCGCCTGATCGCGACCGGCTAGGCCCGACTGGTCGTCGAAGTCGTAGCGAACGAGTCAGGTTCTGGCTGGGTCGCGCAGCGACTCGCCGCCGGACGAAGGCGAAGCACGGCGTCCCGGCGTCCGGGCACGGCGGCCCGGACTCTCGTCATCCGTCATCCCGTCCTGGTCGCGCTTGCGGGCCGCGACCGCGATGTAGTGGATCGGCTTGCCAGCCATCGACAGCCGGTGGCGGAAGCGCTCCCAGACGACGATCTCCGTGCCCGCGGCGCCGCCGCGCAGCGCCGCGAGCTCGTCGCCGATGTCGCTCGCGCCGGGCCGGGCGAGGTCCTCGCGGACCGTCAGCGCGAACATCGCCCCGGGCGGCAGCAGCTCCCACAGCTCGACGAACGAGTGCGCCTCGATGTGCGCGACGCCGAGCGCGCCGGCGCAGACGATGCAGTTGATGCCGAGCTCGCGCACGAGCGTGCCGAGCTGCGGCCGGCCCCGCGAGTCGGCGACGACATAGGACGCGTAGAGGCCCGGGCGGTCGCGCTCCGCGGCGACCCGCGCCTTCTTCGCGCTGTCGGTGCCGACGAGCACCTCGACGCCGCGCGCCCGCAGCGCCTCGCCGACGAGCCCGTTGCCGGCGCCGAGATCGAGCACGCGCAGCAGGTGCGGCTTGCGTCCCTCGAGCGCGGCGACGGCGAGCAGGACCTCGGCGAGCTTCGCCGGCGACGCGCACCGCAGACGCTCCTGGACGACCTCCTCGTAGAGGCCCGGGATCGCGTAGATGCGGTCGTAGTCGTGCAGCCCGATCCGCCGCCGCCGGCCGCCGGCGAACGTGACGGTGAACGCCTCGTCGCCGGGTTCGCGATCCGGACCGTCGTCGAGCGTGACCGTGTAGTCGATTGCGTCTCCCCCACCTGCCTGATCGGCCGCGAAACGGATGCCGCGACCGCGCCATCGTAGGACGCCGGCCGTCAACCGGTGGCATCCGACGGGCAGGCCTGCTCTCATTGCCCGGCATGCGGCGCCCCACCTGCCTCATGACGAAGCCGCCGGGGGGCCCGAGCGCGGCCCGCGCCCTGCGCACGCTGCTGGCGATCGGGACGCTCGTCGCGCCGTACACCGCGCATCCCCCGGGCGCGCACGCCGACCCGGCGCAGGTACTCATCATCGGCGACTCGCTGGCCGTCGGGATGAAGCCGTTCCTGGGCGACATGATCACCGACCGCGAGGTCACGTTCGATGCCAAGGCGGGCCGCACGACCCCGCAGGGGATGTCGGCGCTGCGCCGCGACCTGCACCGCTACGCGCCGCAGACCGTCGTCGTCAACCTCGGCACGAACGACGGCTCGGACCCGGCGAAGTTCGGTGGGCGCATCCGTCGCGTGCTGGCGCTCGTGCCCGCCGACTCGTGCGTGATCTGGCCGGCGATCGCGCGGGGCCCGCACAAGGGCCCGTACGTCAGGCTCAATCGCGTGCTGCGCGATGCGGCTCGCCACGACTCGCGCCTGAAGGTCATCCCGTGGGATCGCATGGTGCGCAAGGGCTCGGTCCGGCTGCACGACGGCGTCCACCCGACGGTCGAGGGCTACCGCTTGCGCGCCTACGTCACCGCGGCCGCGGTGCAGCGCGGCTGCGTCTGATCACGGCCCACCGCGCGCGGCCGCCTCGAGCAGCGGCTCCGTCCGCGGCGGGACCTGGCGCGTGAGGACGATGTAGCTCGTGCAGCGGCGGATCGCCGGCGTCGCGAGCAGCTCGTTGACGAGCTCCTGCAGATGCTCCGTGTCGCGCGCGACGACGCGGCAGATGAGGTCCTGCGGCCCGGAGATCGCGTCGGCCTCGAGCAGCTCCGGGATCGCCTCCATGACGGCGACCGCCTCGTCGAGCCGACCCTGGGCGAGCTCGACGAGGATGAACGCGCTGATCGCATAGCCCATCGCCGCCGGGTCGACCTCCGGCCCGTGGCCGGTGATGACGCCGCGCGCCTCGAGCTTGGCGAGCCGCGCCTGCACGGTCCCGCGCGCGACGCCGAGCTGGCGGGCGACCTCGAGCAGGCCGACGCGCGGGAAGCGGCGCAACATCGCGATGAGACGGGCATCGAGGCGATCGATGGACGAACCCGACATGTCCTGCCCAGTGTCTCAGACGCAACAGCGCGCTTCTCGAGTTGGTTGACGGCCGGCCGGCCACGGATATCCGCTCATCACTTACAACAATTGGTTGTTCTGTTGCGAAATAGGCTAGGCAATCGCAGGCCGCGGCTACCGTCCGACCTCGCAACTGGGGAGCGACGTGGGGATCGCGGGCGTGGTCACGAGCACGAGTTCAGCGTTACAGGAGGTGGTGAACAGATCGCGATGCGCGATGTGGGTTGCACTGGCCTGGGCGCTGGCGGTACTCACGTCGATGCCGTCGTTCGCGTCGGCCCAGACGCCGGTCCTGCAGACGCCGGTGCTACCGCGATCGCCGGTCCCGCTGCTGGGGCCGCTTGCGTTGCGCGTGGAGGTGATCGCCGATGAACCGTCCGGCCCGCCACCCGGGGGGACAGTCGCCTTGTCCACCCGGCTCGGCCTGCTGCTCTCGCGCCCGGTGACGAACACCACCGATCTGGCAGTCGCGGGGACGGCGCTGGCCGCTACCGGGCTACAGCCGACGGTGCGGTACTCGGGCGATGAGCACTACGAGGCCAGCGATCCCGTCCCGGTCGTCGTTGCGTCCAAGGGCCCCATCACGATCGTCGCGCGATCGCGCGACACGGCAGCCCCGGCCATCGAGATCCTCTCGCCGGGTGATGGCGTGCGCTACTCGGTCGGTGAATCCGTGGTGGCCGTCTACGCCTGCAAGGACCCCGCCGAACGCTCGGCCGTCACGAGGTGCGAGGGTCCTGTGCCGCCGGGCGCGGCGGTCGATACCACGACCGCCGGCAGGTTCTCGTTCGTGGTCGCAAGCGCCGATGCGCGAGGGAACACGACGACGGCCACGAGCACGTTCCAGGTCGCCGGCACGGCGGGCGACACAGGGCCTGCCCTGCCTGTCCGAAGCGAACCAGGCAACGCCGCTCCGCCCGCGCCACCGGTTGCGCCGCCCATCGCGGCGTCCGCGGCCACCGCGGCGCGGCCACGCTCCGGACCGGCGCGCGCATCGGCACGGCGCGGGCGGGCCGCCCGCCCACGGTCGACCACCGGGGGCTCACCATCGACGACCACCGGCTCGGCCGGCGACAACGCCGTCAAGCCGGTGCGTCAAGAGCTTGCGCCGTTCGATCCGCGGTCCAACCCGGAACAGACGATCGGGATCCTTGTCGCGGCCTTCACGCTGCTGCAGCTCGCCCGAGGTGGGGCGGGGCTCGCGATCGCGGGCGGCGGCGGCGGCGTGGGACGCTCGGCCTCGCGCCGGCGCGTAGCGGCCGGCCGACGATCCCACGCCCGGGCCGGCAAGGATCAGGACTCCGCCCCAGAGGCCAGCTTCGACTACGAGGCGGTCGAGGTCGAGCAACTGGTCGGCGGGGCGGCGGTGCTCGCGATCGGCGACCGGTCGCGAACATGGGGATGGCCCGGCACGACGGCGATCGACGCGCTGGGCGCAGCCCTGCCGGCGCGGTTGGCGCATCGATCGCCGCTGCTTGCACGGGTGACCGCCGACGGCACGTACCTGCGAGCGATCTTCGGCTCGGCCTCGCTGCTCGGGCCGTTCGCCGGCCTCGCGCTTGGTCTCCTGGCTGTGCGGGACACCGGCGGCGGCGCGGTTCCGCCGATCGCGGCTGTGACGATCGCGATCACGGTGATCGGGGTGCTGGACGCAACGGCCGGCTTCGTCGCTGTCCTCAGCTTCGCCATCGGGGTGCTCGTCCTGGGCGGCATCGACTCGGAAGCGCACCTGCGGCTCATGCTCGGCCTCGGCGCGCTGTGGTTCGTCGTGCCGGTGCTCGCGGGTGCCGCCCGGCCGCTGCGGCGCGAGCCCGCGCGCTCGCTCGAGGAATCGTGGGACCGCGCGGCGGACTTCGTCATCGCGTCGCTGATCGGCGCGTGGGCCGTGCAGAAGATCGTCCTCGCCCTGCCGGGCCTGGCGGGCGAGGAGCTGGCGCTGACCGCGTATGCGAACACGGCCGCCTACTGGGTGTTGGCCGCGCTGCTCGTCCGGCTCTGCCTCGAGACGCTGGCGGCGCATCTGTACCCGCGGCGCCTGGACATCGCCGAACCGGGCGACCTCCCCGAGCCCAGCCGGGCGCTGCGCCTTGGGGCGACCGCGCTGCGGACGCTGATCTTCGTGTTCTTCGCCCGCATCGTGGTGGGCACCGGCTGGCAGTTGTGGGCCGGGGCCGCGCTGTTCGTCACCCCGCAGATCCTGGCGGTCTACGAGGAGCGCGTCCCCAACTCTCCGGGACTGTTTCGCGCGCTGCCCAAGGGCCTGGTGGAGCTCGTCCTGATGCTCGTCGTCGGCACCGTCGTGGGCGCGCTGCTGATCGGCACGCTGGACGAGCACGCCGAGACGTTCGTCGCCAACGGCTTCGTGCTGCTTGCGCTTCCGGGCTTTTTGCTCTCGCTGCTGCAGCTCTTCGGCCGCGACGGACACGAGCCGGCGATCGGATGGGGCAAGCGGGTCGCCGGCGTCGGCCTGCTCGTCGGCGGGGTCCTCGTGGCCCTCGGACTGCTCTGATCGCTGCGCCTCCTCGAGCGGCTGAGCGACAGCCGTCCGCGGCGGGCATCACCGTTGCGTGCGACCGAGACGAGGGCCGGAGACTTCGCGGCGCTCGCCATCCACCAGGCACGATCGCGGTCCGATCACGGGCCCGTGACGTCACCCGCGGGCCGGGCGTAGTGCTCGATCAGCGGGTGGCCCACCAGCTCGGATAGCTGGTTCTTGCACCACCACGAGTAGACGTCGGACGTGTCCTCTCGCGTGCGCCGGACGAACTCATCCCAGTCGATCCACGCGCACGCCCCGACCTCGATCGCGTTGGGCCGCGGCGCGGAGGCCTGGCGCGCGACGAACACCGGACAGAACTCGTATTCGACGATGCCGTCGAACGCGGGCGCCCGGTACAGGTGCCTGGGCAGCACGACCTGCACCTCGCGCGCGGTCATGCCGAGCTCGTAGTCCAGGCGCCGCTGGATCGCGTCGTGAAAGCTCTCGCCCGGCGCCGGATGCCCGCAGACCGTGTTGCTCCACACGCCTGGCCAGACCTTCTTCGTGAGCGCCCGGCGGGTTGCGAGGAACGAGCCGCTGTCATCGAAGACATAGCACGAGAAGGCGAGGTGCAGCGGCGTATCGGCATGGTGAGACGACCACTTCTCAGCCGTGCCGTGCGGCCGGCCCCGCTCATCGACGAGCACGATCAGCTCGTCGTCCGGCCAGGTCTCGGCGAGCGCGTCCAGCCGCTCAGTGGTCACGTGTCGTCACCAACCGAGCCAGCGTCTCGAGCTCGTCCATCGCCCGACCATCCGACGCCATTGCGCGTAGCTCGCGGAGGGCGGCGTCGAGCTGCGCGGATGCCTCGGCGTGGCACCAGTCGCGAGCGCCGGACGCGGTCACGAGCGCGGCGGCCGACGCGACGTCCTCGGGCGTCAGGGCTTCGTCGCGAGCGTACAGCGCGGCGAGCTCACGACCGGCGGCTGTCGCGGACGTCAGGGCCACCACCACCGGCAGCGACCTCTTTCGGACCGTGATGTCCGAGTGGCTCGGCTTGCCCGTCACGGCCGGGTCGCCCCAGATGCCGAGCACGTCGTCGACGAGCTGAAACGCGAGCCCCAGGTGCTCCCCGAAGGCGCGGGCCTGGTCGATCCGTTGCGCGTCGGCGGTCGCCGACAGCGCTCCGAGCGCGCATGCGCAACCCATCAACGCGCCCGTCTTCGATCGCGCCATCTCGACGCACTCGGCCAGTCCGACGTCCGCGCGGCCTTCGAACGCGAGGTCCGCCATCTGCCCGGCGACGAGCTCCTGCTCCGCCGCGCCGAGCAGCGACAGCGCCTGCTCCGTCCGGGGTCCGCCGGCGTCGTTCAGGGTCTGGAAGGCGAGCGTCAGCAGCGCGTCGCCGGCGAGGATCGCCGGCCCGACGCCGAACACCGACCATGCGGTGCGACGATGACGGCGCAGGACGTCTCGGTCCATGACGTCGTCGTGCAGCAGCGAGTGGTTGTGCACGAGCTCGACCGCGACCGCGGCCGGCAGCGCCGCCTCGCTCGCGCCGCCCGAGGCCTCGGCCATGAGCAGCGCGAGCGTTGGACGAACGGCCTTGCCCCGAGGCCCGGGCGTGGGCCGACCGCGCTCGTCGCAGAGACCGAGATGGAAGCCTGCGACGAGCCTGACCGACGCGGGCAACGACCGGACGGCCGGCGGCAGCGTCCGCTCGAGCAGATCGCGGCCCCAGCTCAGCACCTCGCCGGACGGGCGAGGTTCGGTCAGCAGTCGCATCGTCCCGCGAACCGTGGTCAGCTGCCGACTTGACAGTCCTCGAGGAGGCCGAGCGCGTCGGGCACGAGCACGGCAGCGGAGAAGTAGGTGGTCACGAGATAGTTCATCACGGCCTTCTCGTTGATCCCCATGAAGCGCGCCGACAGACCGGGCTCGACCTCGTCGGGCAGGCCCGTCTGATGCAGGCCGATGACGCCCTCGTTGTCCTCGCCCGTGCGCATGACGATGACCGAGCTCGTGAGCTGCCCCGTGATCGGGATCTTGTTGCACGGCAGCAGCGGGATCCCGCGCCACGACGGGACCATCGAGTCCAGCAGCGGCGTGTTCTCCGGGTACAGGCCGGCGCGCGTGCATTCGCGGAAGAACGCCGCGATCGTGCGTGGATGGGCGAACAGGAACTGCGCGCCGCGACGGCGCGTGATCAGCTCGTCGAAGTCATCCGGCGTCGGCGGGCCGCTGCGCGCGCGGATGCGCTGGTTGAGGTCGCAGTTGTGCAGGAACCCGAAGTCGCGGTTGTTGACCATCTCGTGCTCTTGGCGCTCACGCAGCGCCTGGATCGTGAGCTTGAGCTGTTGCTCGGTCTGGTTCATCGGCTCGTTGTAGAGATCCGCGACGCGCGTGTGGATGCGCAAGACCGTCTGCGCGACGCTGAGCTCGTACTCGCGCGGAGCGAGCTCGTAGTCGACGAACGTGCCCGGCAGCGTCGGCTCACCGTCGTGGCCTGAGGCGAGCGCGATCTCCGCCTGTCCGGACTTGTCCTGCGGTAGCTCCGGCAGGACCTTGAACGCCTCGAGGTGCGCGGCGAGCGTCTCGTTCTGGTCGACCACCTTCTCGAAGTCGGGCTGCGAGAGCGTCAGCACCGTGCCCGGGGTGACGGCCTTGGCGGTGAAGTCCCAGAAGTCGTCGTCCTCCAGCAGCACCTGGTAGCTGAAGTGGTCTCCATCCGCCCACGTGCCGAGGACGACCTCGTCGCCGTACTTGCCGGTGCCGATCCTCTCGACCTTGCCTCGTGCGATCAGCACGATCTCGTCTGCGGGCTTGCCGCGCTCGACGAGCACGTCGCCGGCGCTCACGTCGCGCTGCTTGAACTTGCTCGCGAGGTTGGCGAGCACGTCCATGTCGTCGTACGTGCGCAGGAACGGGATCTCGCAGAGCTCGGCCGGGATGACCTGCACATCGGCGCCGACGTTGGTGAACGTCACTCGCCCGTCGCCGACCGCGTAGCTCAACCTCCGGTTGACGCGGTACGCGCCACCCCGCGCTTGCACCCAGGGCAGCACTCGCAGCAGCCACCGCGACGTGATGCCCTGCATCTGGGGCGCAGACTTGGTCGTCGTCGCGAGGTTGCGGGCGGCCGCCGTGCCGAGGCTCAGCTGCCCAGTCGCGGTATCAGGCTCAACAGGATCAACGGACATGCGTAAGTGCTCCCGGAAGTCGTGGGCCCCATTGCTTTCGTGGCACAGCTGCGAATTCCCCTGAAGCCACGATCACACTCGACGGGCCTTATACATGCCGCCCAGGTATGGTGACAAACAACTTTCGCGTTTCTCTAAATCTGGGTTTCATTATCGCCTTAAACGGAGTGTGCAGCTTATTTTGCTCCGTTCTTGACAGTCACGCCACAGGCCCTAGGTTTGCCGGCTGATGGGCAGCGTGAGCTGCCAGATCGGGTGTCGTCACCGGGGGCTGGCGTCGCGGTTCTGTGCGACGCCACGAGCAAGCGTGAAAGGGGGGCTGGACAGATGTCGTTGCTGTCAGGGGTTTCAGATCTCCCAGCCGCCCACGGCCTGTCGGGCCTGATCAGCGCGCTGCTGTCACACCCAGAGCGCCCCGACCCACACGCGCTCCCCACGCCGACGGTGGGCCTGGCCCAGCCCGAATACGTGTCACCCGCGCCGGCGGCCGTCGCCGCCGCCATCCTCGCCGGCCCCACCGGCCTGGGCACCTCGGCGGCACGGGCGCTCCTCGCCCCGCCTGTAGCGACCGCCACCGCGGACGTGGCCGCTCAGGAGGCCGAGGGCGACCACAGCGCCGCCGGCGAGTCGATGCCGGAGCTGTTCTGTCCCGGTGCGGTGCGCGACGACCCCGCCCTGGGGGAGGAGGTCAACGAGCGGCTCGTCGGGTGGGCCGAGGAGATCGGCATCTACCCGGACAACATCGATCGCCTGCGGACCAGCAACTTCGGGCGCTTGATCATGCTCACGCACCCCGCGACGGACGACCCGGACCGTCTGCTGGCCGCGGCCAAGTGCGTCGTCGCGGAGTGGGCCGCGGACGACTACTACGTCGACGAGGTGCAGCTGGGAGCAGACCCACGGGTCGTCGGGTCACGACTGGCGCTGCTCTACGCGATCGTCGATCCGCCTCAGTTTCCGAGCAGGCACGCGCCCGAGCTCGACGAGTTCATGCGCGAGGAGCCCATCGCGACCGCCTTCCGGTCAGCCATGGAGCACCTCGACCGGTATGCCTCGTCGTCGCAGCTGGGCCGCTTTCAGCACCAGATGGGGATCCTGTTCGTGGCCTGGAACCAGGAAGCGGACTGGCACCGCAACGCCACGACGCCAGCCGTCTGGGAGTACCTGGTGCAGCGCCATCTCAACAGCTATCTGCCGCCGATGATCCTGATCGATCCGGTGGCGGGCTACGAGCTGCCGGCGCACGAGTTCTACGACCCTCGCGTGCGCCGGGCGTTCACCACCGCCGGATTGGCGAACGTGCTGCTGAACGACCTCTACTCCGCGGGCTTTGAGTCGGACACGGACTTCAACCTGCCGCGAGTGATCGTTGCCGAGGAGAACTGCTCCTGGGACGACGCGATCAGGCGCACGGTGGAGATCCACAACGAGCTGATGCATCTGTTTGTCGACGAGGCCGCCGCCCTCAGCCTCACGGGCTCACCGATGTTGCAGCGGTTCTTCCTCGACACCTGGGCTTGGCTCGGCGGCAGCCGCGAATGGCACGCCACCACCGGCCGCTACCACCCCACAGATGATGAGTAAAGGAGCAACTGCGATGACCACGACCAATCCCGAGGCCGACGTCCTGCGAAGCGACTACCAGCGATCGGTGGCCGCGTACTGGAACGACAACCCGAACGACGACCGCGTCAACACGCTGCTCGGCGACATCGACGGGTTCTACCACCACCACTACGGCATCGGCGACCCCGACTTCGCAGCGCTCGAGGGCCCCTTGGAAGGCCGCGAAGACCGGGTCCTGCGCGAGCTGCACCGGCTGGAGCACGCGCAGGCCGATCTCCTGCTCGACAACCTCGGCGACATCGGGCCAGGCGACAAGATCGTCGATTGCGGCTCCGGCCGAGGCGCGACCAGCTTCATGGCGCATTATCGCTTCGGCTGCCAGGTCGACGGCGTGACGATCTCCGAATATCAGGTCGGGTTCGCGAACGACCAGGCCGCGGAGCGCGGCGTCAGCGACAAGGTCACGTTCCACTTCCGCAACATGCTCGACACGGGCTTCGAGACCGGATCGCGCCGGGCCATGTGGAGCAACGAGACCACCATGTACGTCGATCTGTTCGAGCTGTACGCCGAGGTCTCGCGGCAGCTGCAGGTCGGCGGCCGGTACGTCGTCATCACCGGCGCCAGCAACGACCTCATGGGGCGCTCGGCGGCGGTTCGCGCGATCGACCGGCACTACACCTGCAACATCCACCCCCGCAGCGAGTACTTCAAGGCCCTGGCGGCCAACGACCTCGTCCCGATCAAGGTCGTCGATCTCACGCCCCAGACGATTCCGTACTGGGAGCTGCGGGAGACATCCTCGCCCGCGACCGGCGTGGAGAAGCCGTTCCTCGAGTCCTATCGCGAGGGCAGCTTCCAGTACCTGCTCATCGTCGCCGACCGCGTCTGAGAACCCGAGTCCCGGAGCACGGCGCCACCGTGGCGCACGTTCAGGCGCCGCTCGCGCTGTCTGACCTGCGCGCGCAGGTGGAGGCGTACCTCGGGGGGCTCGTGTTCTCACGCGCGGCGTCGACGACGGTGCTTGGCGACGCGATGCGCCACGGCCTGCTGGCCGCAGGCCCGCGTCTGCGGCCGGTGACGGCGCTGGCGACCGCCGAGATGCTCGGTCGGGATCCCGCGACGGTGCTGCCGCTCGCGGCGGCGCTGGAGATGATTCACACCCACGCGCTGATGCACGAGGACCTGCCGGCCATGGGACACGGCGACGCGCGCGGTGGCAGGCCCACCGCGCATGCGCTGTTCGGCGAGGATGTGGCGCTGCTCGCCGGCGACGCGCTGTTCGCCGAGGCGATCGCGCTGATCCTCCGCGAGCAGGAGGGCGAGCCCGCGCTTGTGCTGGCCGCGGCCGCGGAGCTGATGCGGGAGGTGGGGGTCTGCGGGTTGCTCGGCGGCCTCTACGCCGACGGCGCTCCGACGGAGAACCTCGACGTCTACGACCTGGCGCGGGTGTACGAGCTCAAGACCGACCATCTGCTGGTCGCCGCCGTCGGGACCGTGGTGATCATCACCGGCGAGTCCGGGCCTGGCGCTGTCGCCCCGCGTCGCTTCGGTGCCGCGGTCGGTGTCCTGTCTCAGATCGTCGACGACATCCTCGAGGCCACAGGGGACGAGCGTCTGGGACGAACGTCACCCGTCCACGATGCCCGCTGCGCCAGGACCACCTACGTGAGCGCGTTCGGCTTACGACGTGCCCGTGAGCTCGCGCGCGCCTGTCACGTGCACGCGAGCCAGGCACTCGCCGAGGTACCCGGCGATCCCGTCGCGCTGCAGGCCATCGCCGACCTCATTCTCGCGCGCCAGCATTGAGCGGTCCGGCCGGGGGCCCGCTTGGCGCCGCGCCCTGTCGCGGCCGGGACGATCGCGCGCTCTCGTCACCGGCAGCGCGGGACGCCGGTGCCCGCGGGGCGATCACGTAGTTCCAGATCTCGCCATCCTCACGGGCGTCGAGGGCAGCGATCACCGCATCCGGGACGCTGAACCGCGGGGGGTACGTCCCCTCGTCGAGCCGAGCGTAGACCCGACCCACGGCGAGCGAGTCCACGTTGCCTATCAGCGACACGACGACCTTGCGAGAGGCGACGGACCGGCCCTGCCACTGCCGGGCCCTGAAGCTGTGGAGCCGGTGTTCTATGTGGTTCCAGCGCGACGTCCCCGGAGGGAAGTGGCAGACGCGGACAGTGAGGCCCGTGTCATCGGCGAGACCCTGCAGCTGGCTCTTCCACAGGCGGGCCCGCTGTCTGTCGGCGCCGCATTGGGCAGTGATCGTGAGCGTCGTCGCCTGCGGGCAGCGCCTGCGTCCAAGGTGCTTCCACCACCAGCCGATCGACGCGACGACGAAGCCGGCGGGGTCCGCGTCGACCGGCGCGCCGACCCAGCCCGCGTCGGAGGCGACGTCGACGACGCCGATGTCGCGGAGCTTGCGCAGCTCCCGGTCCTGCCACGGATCCACAGCGTCGACGGGGACGCCGCGGTTGCGGCCGCGGAGGTATCCAGTCGCCGCGGCGGCGAGGGAAGGCTCGAGGTGCTTGACCTCCACGAGGATCGCCGGATCGCCTCGCGCGAGCGCCGCGGTGACCTGATGATCGACGTGCCGGAACTGCTCGCCGCGGCCCGGGGCGCGCGCGGCCGCCGTCGGCGTGCGATTGGACTGCATGCTGAAGCCAAGGCGATGCAGGTATCGCGCGACCGAGGTGTAGTGAATCTCGTGGCCGGCGTCACCCAACGCGCGGGCCAGTTCCCGGACGCTGCGTGTCGTCCACGCGAGCACGAGGCAGTCGCCACCGGCCTCGTCGGCGACAATCCGCTCCAGGTCGCGGATGAACGCGACGTTGTGGTCCTCGAGCGGCCGGCGGCCGCCACCCGGGCGGCGCACCCGCCCAGGCTCGATCGTCTCACCCAGCTCGATCGCGCGCATCCCCTTGGCGATGGTCGCGCGCGCGAGTCCGGTCACCCGAGCGGCCGCGGCGATGCCGCCCCGGCCGTACGCGAGTGCTTCCCGGCCAGCCCACATCCTGCGCTGGCGTTCGTCGAGCCCCGCGGCTACGACGGCATAGCGCGCCCTCATCCCCTCCTCCCTCACATAGGGTCTTCTAGCGCCGTAGCCCCAAATAGTGAGGTTATTGGCGTACACACATTGGCATGAGAGTCTGAGTCGATCTCGGGGCGGCGCAACTCCCTACGGGCGACGCTGGACATATTGACCAGTGTTTCACAGGAAATACCGTCAGGTCTGCCCCGATTGACCCGCTGCGCCGGGCAGACTTGTAAGTCGCCGGTGGAAGGCCGACATTGGACGTACGAGAGAGGACGTCCATATGTTCGAAGAGGCCCAGCTGTACTCCCCGGTGACGACCGGCGCGGGCGGCGCCGTCACCGTCCACCTGCACGACGGTCATCCCGGTGCCGGCGACCCGGCGTACCGCGCGCGGCGCAACGAGATCGCCGCCGCCGCGCTGCGCTGGCGGCCCGGCGAGCCCGCGCCGGCCGTCGACTACCACCCCGACGAGCAGGCGGTCTGGCGTGCCGTCTGCGAACACCTTGAGCCGCTGCACGAGCGGCTCGCGGTCGGCGAGTACCGCGCGGCGCTGAGACGCGTCGCGCTGCCGGCCGACCACATCCCGACGCTCGACGAGGTGTCCGCGCGCCTCGTCGCCGCCAGCGGCTGGCGCTACGTCCCCGCCGCCGGCCTCGTCGACCTGCGCACGTTCTACGCCGCGCTCGCCGACCGCACGTTTCACTCGACGCAGTACGTCCGCCACCCCGCGCTGCCGCTGTACACACCCGAGCCGGACATCGTCCACGAGGTCATCGGCCACGGGCACCTGCTCGCGACACCGACCTTCGGCGAGTTGCATCGCCGCGCCGGCGCCGCGGCCCGCCGCCTGCGCAACCCCGACAGCCTGCGCTTCCTGTCGCGCGTGTTCTGGTTCACGCTCGAGTTCGGGGTCGTCGTCGAGGACGGGGAGACGCGGGCCTACGGCGCCGGGATCCTGTCGAGCTACGGCGAGATCGAGCAGTTCCGCGCGATGGACCTGCGCCCGCTCGACATCGGCGAGATGGGGTCCGTCGACTACGACATCACCCACTATCAGCCGGTCCTGTACCGGGCGGAGTCCGTCGCCGAGATCGAAGCGGTCGTCGGCGGCTTCTTCGAAACCTGCACCGACGCATCGATCGAGGAGCTGCGCCATGAGCACGCTGTCGCTTGATCCCGCGCGCTCGACGTCCGAGCGCGACCACATGCCGCTGCACGGCATCGACCACCTGGAGCTGTACGTCGGCAACGCCGCGCAGGCCGCCTACGTCCTGACGCACGCCTACGGCTTCACGGAGGTCGCCTACGCGGGCCTGGAGACCGGCTCGCGCGACCGCACCTCGCACGTCCTGCAACAGGGCCGCATCCGGATCGTGCTGACCGGCGCGCTTCGCGCCGACGCGGACGTCGCGGCGCACGTGCGCGCCCACGGCGACGGCGTCAAGGTCATCGCGCTCGGCGTGCCCGACGCGGCGGTCGCCTACCGCGAGGCGATCAAGCGGGGAGCGACCGGCGTGCTCGAGCCTTTCGATCTCTACGACGAGCACGGCACCGTCTGCCTCGCCGAGATCGCAACCTACGGCGAGACCGTCCATCGCTTCGTCGAGCGCGGCGGCTACGACGGGACGTTCCTGCCCGGCTACGCCGACGTCGAGCACGACGGCGACGCCGCGCAGCCGGGCCTGCTCGCCGGCATCGACCACGTCGTCGGCAACGTCGAGCTCGGCGCCATGGACCGCTGGGTGCACTACTACGAGGACGTCTTCGGGATGAAGGAGCTCGTGCACTTCTCCGACGAGGCGATCTCGACCGAGTACTCGGCGCTCATGTCGAAGGTCGTCTCCAGCGGCGACGGGCGCGTGAAGTTCCCGATCAACGAGCCGGCGGTCGCGCGGCGGCGCTCGCAGATCGACGAGTACCTCGAGTTCTACGGCGGCCCGGGCGTGCAGCACATCGCCGTCTCGACGACGGACATCGTCGCCACCGTGACGGCGCTGCGCGAGCGCGGGGTGCAGTTCCTGCGCACGCCCGACTCCTACTACGAGCTGCTGCCAGAGCGGATCGGGGAGATCGACGAGTCGCTCGAGGACCTGCGCCGGCTCGGGATCCTCGTCGACCGCGACGACGAGGGCTACCTCCTGCAGGTCTTCTGCAAGCCGCTCGGCGACCGCCCGACGATCTTCTTCGAGATCATCGAGCGCCACGGCGCGCGCGGCTTCGGGGCCGGCAACTTCAAGGCGCTGTTCGAGGCGATCGAGCGCGACCAGGACGCGAGGGGGAACCTCTGATGCGGTACACGTCGAAGGGGTCGGTTCCCCGCAAGCGCCACACGCAGGTCCGCGACGGCGACGGCGACGGGCGCCTGCTCGTCGAGGAGGTCATGGGCTACGAGGGCTTCTCGGGCAACGAGTCGATCCTCTACCACCTGCACTCGCCGTGCGACGTGGCCGCCGTCGGCGCCTTCGATCCGATCGCGCTCCAGGAGTGGGTCCCGGAAGCGCACGTGCACCGGCTGACGGACACGGCCCCGCTCGCGCCCGGCGGCGATCCCGTCTTCGGGCGCCGCGTCGTGATGTTCAACGACGACGTCGAGATCGCGATCTGCAAGCCCGACCGCGAGCTCGACGCCTTCTACCGCAACGGCGAGGGTGACGAGGTGCTGTTCGTCCACGAGGGGTCGGGCGTCGTCGAGACGATCTTCGGCAGCCTCGCCTACGCGCGCCACGACTATGTCGTCATCCCGCGCGGGACGATGTACAGGATCGCACTCGACGACGGCCCGCAGACGTGGCTGACGTTCCACACGCCCGGCGAGATCGAGACGCCGAACCGCTACCGAAACCGCTACGGCCAGCTGCTCGAGCACGCGCCGTTCTCCCAGCGCGACTTCCACCCGCCGGGGGCCCTGCGCACCCACCGCGAGACCGGCGGCGAGCACGAGCTGATCGTCCGAGCCCGGCACGGATACCAGCACTTCACGCTCGACCACCACCCGTTCGACGTCGTCGGCTGGGACGGCTACGTCTACCCCTACACGTTCAACATCGCCGACTTCGAGCCGAAGTCCGGCCGCCTGCACCAGCCGCCGACGGTCCACCAGACCTTCCAGGGACCGAACTTCGTCATCTGCTCCTTCTGCCCGCGCAACCTCGATTGGGACCCGCTCGCGGTCGCGCTGCCCTACCACCACTCCAACCTGCAGTCCGAGGAGCTCATCTACTACGTCGAGGGTGAGTTCTCGTCGCGCGCGGGCGTTGGCGCGGGCGCGATGACGCTGCACCCCAGCGGCCTGCCGCACGGCCCGCAGCCGGGGCTGGTCGAGCGCTCGCTCGGGGCGACGCGCACCGAGGAGCTGGCCGTCATGTGCGACACGTTCCGGCCGCTGCGCCTGACGACGCTCGCGCGCGACCTCGACGACCCGAGCTACGCGCTGAGCTGGCACGCGGGCGCCGCGCGTGTCTGACGGCGGGGCGACACGCCGGCCAGCCGGTCCATGTTGGCGCCAAACCCCCTCGATGCGCGGGAAATCCGCCAAACTCGTCGCTGAGGCGCGATCGTGCCGATGACGACAACCGTCGCCTGGGGCGTCGTGCGCGTGCGCGGCGCAGGCTCGCAACCCGCCGTGCGCCTCGGCGACGACGTCCTGCCACTCGCCGCGCTGCACCTCGGCGACGATCCGCGCCTCGCACGCGCCGTCCGCGCGCCCGACCTCAACGCGCTCATCGAGCTCGGGCCCGAGACGTGGCGGGCCGTCCTCGCGGCCGCGGCGCAGGCGCCCCCCGCCACCCGCGTCCCGCGGTCCGACTGCGAGCCCGTGCTGCCCGTCCGCGTGCCGGACTTCGTCGACTTCTACGCCTCGCTCGATCACGCGACCAACTTCGGACGCATCTTCCGCCCGGGCCGCCCGCCCGTACGCGAGAACTGGCACCACATGCCGGTCGGCTACCACGGCCGCGCGTCGTCGGTCGTCGTCAGCGGGACGCCCGTGCGCCGGCCGCGCGGGCAGACCGCGCTCGGCGAGCTGGCACCGACCCGCGAGCTCGACGTGGAGTGTGAGCTGGGCTTCGTCTGCGGGCCGACCGTGCGCGGGCCGATCGCCATCGACGACGCCGAGCGGCACATCTTCGGCGTGGTGCTCGTCAACGACTGGAGCGCCCGCGACATCCAGCGCGTCGAGTACGAGCCGCTCGGCCCGTTCGCCGGCAAGTCCTTCGCGACGTCGATGTCGGCCTGGATCACGCCGCTGGACGCACTCGCCCACGCACGCGTGCGACCGCGGGCGCAGGACCCCGCGCCCGCGGCGTACCTGCGCGCCGCCGATCCCTGGGTGCTCGACCTCGCGCTCCAGGTCGAGCTCGACGGCGAGGTCGTCTCGCGCCCACCGGCGCGCGAGCTGTACTGGACCCCCGCGCAGATGCTCGCGCACCTGACCGTCAACGGCGCGACGCTGAACGCGGGCGACCTCGTCGCCAGCGGCACGATCAGCGGCGCGGGCGCCGGCAGCGAGGGCTCGCTCGCCGAGCTGTGGCGGGGCGAGCGCTGGCTGCGCGACGGCGAGGAGGTCGTGCTGCGCGGGCGCGCCGGGGCAGTCGAGCTCGGCGAGGTGCAGGGTCACATCGAGTCCTGACGTGGCCCGCGCACGGAAGTTCCAACGGGCCACGTTGCCAGCGTGTGAACTAGCCACGTGGCCAACGGGACTGGCGCATCGCCGCCGGTACCGTAGATCGACGTGATCACGACTACACCGATCGACGCGACTCCCAGCGCGGGCTTCGTCAACGACGAGGCACTGCTGAGCGGCGTGCTCGAGGAGGTCATCTGCGCGGTCGAGGGACCGCCCGCACTCGAGCTGCACGGCCGCGCCGTGGAGCTCGGCCGGCGCTCGCGCAGCGGCGACGCCGCCGCCGCCGACGAGCTCGCCGGCCTGGTCGCCGAGCTCGAGGTCCCGCAGCTGGAGCTGCTCGTGCGGATGCTGACCTGCTGGCACCAGCTCATGAACCTCGCCGAGGACAACGACCGCGTGCGGCGCCTGCGCGTGCGCGAGCTCGACGAGGCGCCCGCGCCGCGGCGCGGCTCCCTGCGCCACGCGATCACGCACCTCGCGGCCGGCGGCACGAGCGCGACCGAGCTGCACGACGCGCTCGCCCGCGCCGAGGTGCAGCTCGTCATGACCGCGCACCCGACCGAGGCCCGCCGGCGCACCACGGTCAACAAGCTCGCCCGTGTCTTCGCGCTGCTGCGGGCCCTCGACGAGCGCGTGCCGGTCCCCGGCGAGCGCGAGGCCGTGCGCCGCCGGATGGCGGCCGCGGTGCAGGAGCTGTGGGGCACCGACGAGCTGCGCGCCGTGTCGACGACCGTCCTCGACGAGGTCACGGCGGGGCTCATCTACTTCACCTCGACGCTCGGCGAGGTCGTGCCCGCGATCTATCGCGACCTCGACGCGGCGGTCCGCGAGAGCTACCCCGACGACGACGTCGTCGTCCCCCCGCTGCTGACGTTCGGCTCCTGGATGGGCGGCGACCGCGACGGCAACCCGTTCGTCACGCCGGAGATGACCGCGAGCGCGCTCGGGCTCATGAAGACCGCCTGCCTGACGCACCTCGAGAACGCGCTGACCGCGCTGTCCGGGCGCGTGACGCTGTCCGAGCGCGTCGCCGGTGAGCCCGAGGAGCTGCACACCCTGCTCGCCGGCGCCGAGGCCCGCGCCGACCCGGCGCTCGTCGCGTTCCTCCACAAGCGCAACCCCGAGGAGCCCTACCGGCGCCTCTTCAAGCTGCTCGCCGACCGCGTCCGCGCGACGCGCAAGGGCGCCGACAACGGCTACCACCGCGCCGAGGAGCTCGTCGTCGACCTGCGCGTCGCCGAGACCGCGCTGCGCAGCCAGCGCGCCGGCTTCATCGCCGCCGACGGGCTGCGCGACGTCATCCGCCAGGTCGAGGTCTTCGGCTTTCACTTCGCCCGCGTCGATGTCCGCGAGCACGCCGACATCCACCGCCGCGCGATCGGCGAGATCCTGTCGACGCTCGGCGTCCAGGACGGCTACGCGGAGATGTCCCAGGACGAGCGCATCGCCGTGCTCGCGCGCGAGATCGCCGACCGGCGCCCGTTGATCCCGGTCGACGTGTCGGGCTTCAGCGCCTCGGCGCGCGAGGTCGTCGAGACGTTCCGCACGATGCGCGACCTGCTCGCCGGCGCCCATGCGGGCGCGCTCGGCGCCTACATCGTGTCGAACACGACGGGCCCCGCCGACCTGCTCGAGGTGCTGCTGCTCATGAAGGAGGTCGGGCTCGCGAAGGCCGGCGGTGGTGGGGCGCAGCTGCGGATCGTGCCGCTCTTCGAGTCCGGCGACACGCTCGCCGCGGCCGCCGACACGATGCGCACGCTGCTCGAGACCCCGGTCTACCGCGCTGCCGTCGATGCCGTCGGCGAGCAGGAGGTCATGGTCGGCTACTCGGACTCCAACAAGGACGTCGGCTACGTCGCGTCGGGCTGGGGCATCTATCGCGCGCAGATCGAGGTTGCCAGCGTGCTGCGCGAGTACGGCGTGAAGTGGCAGTTCTTCCACGGCCGCGGCGGCGCCGTCGGGCGCGGCGGCGGCCCGTCGAACGTCGCGATCCTCGCGCAGCCCCCCGGCACGGTCGCCGGCCGCCTCAAGGTCACCGAGCAGGGCGAGATGCTGTCGGCGAAGTTCTCCGTCACGGAGATCGCCCATCGCGAGCTCGAGCTGACGACGAGCGCCGTGCTCATCACGACGCTCGACCGCGCGATGGCCGACGCCCCGCCGAACGTCGCGCGCTACGAGGAGATCGTCGCGCAGATGGCCGAGCGCTCGACGCACGTCTACCGCGGCCTCGTCTACGGAGACCCCGACTTCGCGGCGTACTTCCATGCCGCCACCCCGGTGCGCGAGATCTCGCGGCTGCAGCTCGGCTCGCGACCGTCCAAGCGGCGCGAGTCGACGCGGATCGAGGACTACCGCGCGATCCCGTGGGTCTTCTCGTGGACGCAGACGCGCGCGGTCCTGCCGGCCTGGTACGGGCTCGGCACGGCGCTCGAGACCGCGCGCGAGGAGCACGGCGCGGCCGTCCTGCAGGAGATGGAGCGCGACTGGCCGTTCTTCTCCGCGCTGATCTCCAACGCCGAGATGGCGTGCGCGAAGGCCGACCTCGACATCGCGCGGCGCTACGCCGAGCTCTACGACGACGTGCCCGCGCGCGAGCGCATCTGGAGCGCGATCTCCGACGAGCTCGAGCGCACCGTTCGCGAGCTGCGCCGCGTGCGCGACGAGGAGCGCCCGCTCGACCGCGAGCCCGTCCTGCAGCGCACGATCGCGCGGCGCAACCCCTTCATCGACCCGCTGTCGTTCGTGCAGCTCGAGCTGCTGCGCAGGCTGCGCGCGAGCGGCGGCGAGCAGGACGACCCGGACCTCGTGCGCGCCAGCCTGCTGGCGATCAACGGCATCGCGGGCGGCCTGCGCAACACGGGCTGACGTCGCCCGCGTCCTATCCTTCCCGCCTCCCGATGACCATCGCATCCGAAGTGAAGCCCGAGCGCACGCGCGTCTACGTCTGCGGCCACCGCAATCCCGACACCGACTCGATCGCCTCCGCGATCGGCTACGCCGAGCTCAAGAACCAGCTCGACGCGTCGCGCGAGTACGTGCCGGTGCGCCTCGGCGTGGCCAACGCGCAGACGTCATGGCTGATCGAGCGCGCCGGCGCGCCGCTGCCGACGTTCCTGCCGCACGTCAAGCTGCGCGTGCGCGACGTCATGCGCACGAGCTTCGCGGTCGCCAACCGCCGCGACCCGGTGCGCGACGTCGGGCTGCTGATGGCGCCCAAGGACGTCGTGCCGATCGTCGACGACGACGGCGTGCTGGCCGGCGTGCTGACCGAGCGCGCGCTCGCACGGCGCTACATCCGCGAGTCGCGCGAGGCGTCGCGGCTGGACGCGCCGACGTCCGTCTCGTCGATCGTGTCCGTGCTCGAGGGCACGCTCGAGTGCGGCTCGCCCGACCAGAAGGTGCAGGGCCGGGTGTGGGTGCAGGCGATGGACTCGCACGGCACGAGCAACGTCGAGCGCGGCGACGTCGTCGTCGTCGGCGACCGCCACAACTCGCAGAAGCGCGCGATCGCGACGGGCATCTCGCTGCTCGTGCTCTCCAACGACGTGCGGCCCGACGACGAGATCCTCGCGCTCGCGCAGGCCGCCGGCTGCCCGATCGTCACGTCGCCGCTGGACAGCTACGTGACGAGCCGCATGATCACGCTGTCCGAGCCCGTCCACGCGTTCGTCGAGGGCGATCCCCTGACGGTCGGCCTCGATGACCTCGTGTCGGACATCTCGGAGCAGATCAAGACCGTGCACTACCGCGCGGCGGTCGCGCTCGATCGCGGCGGCCGCCCGATCGGCCTCGTCACGCGCTCGGACCTCGTCAACCCCGCGCCGCGGCGCGTGCTGCTCGTCGACCACGCCGAGCGCGCGCAGAGCGTGCACGGGATCGAGGAGGCCGAGATCGTCGAGATCCTCGACCACCACCACATCGGCTCGATCGAGACCAAGCAGCCGGTGACCGCGATCTTCGACCCGGTCGGCTCGACGGCGACGCTCGTCAGCGAGCGCTTCCGCCAGGCAGGCCTCGAGCCGACGCCACCGGCCGCGACGATGCTGCTCGGCGCGATCTGCTCGGACACCGTGCTGCTGACGTCGCCGACGACGACCGACCGCGACCGCGTGGCGACGAGCTGGCTCGAGATCCTGCTGTCCGTCGACGCGATCGCGTTCGGGCGCGAGATGTTCGAGCGCGGCTCCGACGTGGCGCGCGTCGCGGCGGAGGACCTCGTCTCGCGCGACCTCAAGGAGTACGAGCTCGACGGCGGCAAGACGCTCAGCGTCGCCCAGATCGAGACGGTCGGCAGCGTCCTGGGCGAGCGCACCGGCGAGCTGCTGGCGGCCGTCGACGCGCACCGCGAGCGCTACGACCAGTTCATGTTCGCCCTCATGGTGACCGACATCCTCGCCCGCCACACGACGCTGCTCGTGTCGGGCCCCGACCAGCTCGCCGAGCGCGCGTTCGGCAAGCCCGTCATCGACGGAGCGATCGACCTGCCGGGCGTCATGAGCCGCAAGAAGCAGGTCGCACCGGTGCTACTGGCTGCGGCCGGCGCGTCGGTCTAGCGCGCGCAACCGGCCTACGGCAGCAGGCTGACGGCGAGCAGGATGTCGAGCACGAGCAGCACGAACGGCGCGATCCACATCGTCAGCGGGTCCTTCGCGCGCTGGTGCGTCGACAGCGCGCCGAGCATGATGATGAAGACGATCATGAAGCCGGTGATCGCGACGGCGGGGACCGCGATGCCGACGAGCAGCAGCGCGCCGCCGAGCACCTCCATCGCACCGATCGCGATCCGGATCTGCTCGGGGTAGCCCCAACGCGCGAAGTTCGCCGCCACCTGCTCCTGACCGGTGATCTTCGGGATCCCGACGGCGACGAACACGACCCCCAGGGTCGCGGCGAGGATGATGCTGAGCGTGCTCATGTAGCCGCGACTCTAATGCGGCGCCGTCCCGGCGGCCGCTGTGACGGCCTTCCGGCGCCGCCGCCCGTATCCTGTCGCCGCGCATGTCCGACCCGGTCAAGATCGCAGTCGTCGGCGGTGGCTACGGCGCGAAGGTCCCGCTGCCGGCCTATGTCGCGCTCGCCGAGTTCGAGCCCGTCGCGGTGTGGTCGCGGCGGCCCGAGCGCGCGCTCGAGCTGGCAGCGAAGTTCGGCCTGGCGCTCGGCACGGCTGACCTCGACGATCTGCTGTCGTGCCCCGGGCTCGAGGCCGTGCACGTCGCGGGGCCGGTCGCGCAGCACGCCGAGGTCGCGATCGCGGCGGCGCGGCGCGGGCTGCACGTCATGTGCGAGAAGCCGCTCGCGGCGAACCTCGTGGAGGCGCGCTCGGTCGTCGCGGAGATCCGCAAGGCGGGGGTCGTCGGCGCCGTGAACTACGGCCGGCGCATGCAGCAGACGCGCGCGCTGCTGCTGGAGCGCGTGCGCGAGGTCGTCGGCCGGCCGCGGATGGTGTCGATCTCGCTCGTGCACGTCGATCACGCCGAGCCCGGCTCGCGGCCCTTCACGTGGGTCCAGGATCGCGACATGGCCGGGGGCCGGCTGCAGGGCTACGGGGTCCACGACCTCGACCTGCTGCTCGCGGCGTTCGGGGAGGTCGACTCGGTCGCGGCGGCGACGGAGGTCGGCGTCGGCGAGCGCCGGGCGACGGACGGCACGACGCACGCGGTCACCGCCGAGGACGCCTACGCGATCCTGATCCGCTTCCGCGGCGGCGGGCTCGGCCAGGTCAGCCTGACGTCGACCGCACGCCATCCGCGCGGTGACCTCGTCGAGATCCACGGCGCCGACGGCACGGTCCGCCTGGACGCCGACAAGGTCCTGTGGTGGGGCCGCGCCGGTGAGGAGCTGCGCTCCGAGGGTCCTCTGCAGGCGAGCTCGAAGGACGCCTTCGCGCAGGTCGCGCGCAACTTCCACGCCTCGATCCGCGACGGCGCTCCCGCCGACCCCTCGCTCGACGAGGGGCTGCGCGTGCAGGCGCTGCTCGAGGCGATCCACACCGCCGACGACGAGCGGCGCTGGGTCGTGCCCGAGCCGGTCGACGCGTAGTGGCTGCCGCCACGCTGGTCCTCGTCCGCCACGGGCAGACCGAGAGCTCCAAGCGCCTCGCCTACTCCGGCCGCTCGGACGTCGCGCTCACCGCGCTCGGGCGCTCACAGGCCCGCGACGCCGCGGCGCAGCTCGCGGCCGGCGGGGGCATCGACCAAGTCTTCACGAGCCCGCTGTCGCGCGCCCGCGACACGGCGCAGGCGATCGCCGATGCGACCGGCGCGCCGCTGGTCGTCGACAAGCGCCTGACCGAGGTCGACTACGGCGACTTCGAGGGGCTCGATCGGGCCGCGGCGAGTGCCCGCTTCGGCCAGGCCTTCGACGACTGGCGCGCCGACCCGTTCGGCTCACCGGTGCCCGGCATGGAGCCGCTCGGCGTCGCGCTCGAGCGTGCCCGCGCCGCGACGGCCGACGCGCTCGCGGCGTGCGAGCGACCGGTCATCGTCGGCCACCAGGGCATCCTGCGGATCGTCCTGATCGCGCTCGGCGAGCTCGCGCCGCGGGACTACTTCACGCTGCGCCTGCACGAGGCGCAGCCGCTGGAGATCGCCGCGCCGGCGATCGCCTGACACGCCGCCCGGTCGTCACCGCACCGCCGACCGTGCGGTTGCGCGGTCGGGCGCCGCGACGCCGTGTGCGATCGCGCACTTCCGGCTTGACGCCGGCCGCGCCGCGCGGTCTGCTTCGACGTGCCGCGTCCTGCCCGCCGACCGGAGCGCACGTCCACATGCCCGAGCACGACGATCTCCTCAAGCGCTTCCAGCCGGTGCTGCGCTACGACTCCAACGAGCAGTTCTTCGCCGACAGCGCGGCGCAGTTCATGCTCAACCCCGGCAACCAGCTGCGCCGCAAGCGCACCGACGCCGGCAACGGCGCGGTGCTCGCGGCGGCCCAGCCGAAGGCCGGCCAGGCCCAGCTCGCGCTCGACTTCCTCGGTCAGAAGACCTACGCCGACGGCACGCCCGTGAAGGAGGGCGACATCCTCAGCGTCAGCGGCAGTAACTACCGCGAGCAGTACCGCGCGTTGCGCATCGCGCATCCGGAGCTGACGAACGTCGTCTACGCGCACGCCGTCGAGGCCAACGGTCGCATCTGGCTGCAGTACTGGCTGTGGTACTTCTACAACGACTACCAGCTGTCGTTCGCGCTCGGGACGCACGAGGGCGACTGGGAGATGGTGCAGCTGCGGATGGACGACGCGGCCGGTCATCCCGACATCGCGATCTACGCCCAGCACCGCTATGGCGAGGAGCGCGCGTGGGACGCGATCGAGAAGCTCGCCGGGCGCCCGGTGGTCTACGTCGCGCGCGGCTCGCACGCGTCGTACTTCGAGCCCGGCTTCCATCAGACCGAGGCGTGGTACGACCTCGCCGACGGCAAGCGGCGGATGAAGGACCGCCCGCGCCTGGAGATCCTCGGCGACGACGATCCCGCGTGGCCGCTGTGGACCGGTCGCTGGGGCGACACGCTGCCGCGCACGGGCCTGGAGTCCAACAGCCCGACGGGCCCGGGCGCGAAGAAGCAGTGGACGCGCCCCGACGCGATGCTCGACAACCCGCCCGCGACCTCCATGCACCATGGCAAGGCCCCGAAGGCCCCGGACGTGACGATCCTGCGCGCGTCGGGCAGGCTGCGCGTCGAGTACGACGTCTCCAAGCGCGACCCGCGCCCGACGACGCTCGTCGTGACGGTGAACTCCGCCGACGAGCCGGGCATCCCGCCGCGGACGCTGAACCTCGATGTGCATCCGACGGGCCACGGCAAGGTGACCACGGACGTCGTGCTCGATCCGCTCAAGCACTACGACGTCTACGCGAGCATCGTCGTGGGCAACCCGCCGAAGCCGTCGGAGTCGGTTCAGACCCTGATCGCGCCGTTCGCGGCGCCGAAGCCGACGTTCGTGCAGCGCGTGCTGGCGGGCGTCAGCAGCACGATCGCCACGATCCGCGGCGACCGTCACTGAGCGGGTTTGAGCTACACGAGCGAGTCCTTGTCGGCGGTCGGGTTCAGGACGAACGCGTTGTCGGCGGTCGGCTGGTAGACGGTCCCGAACGCCGCGAGCAGTTCCTTGGACCCGTCGCTCGGATCGCCGAAGCACTCGCACTTGATCGCATCGCACGCGGCGACGACCGCCCCCAGCGGAGCCTTGCCCGCTTCGTTGTCGAGGTGCGCGGCGAAGGCTTCGTCGGTCGCGTAGATCTCGGTCCACTCGCTGACGTTGTCGGACGGGTACGTGGCGTGGTAGGCGATCACCCCCGGGTGCTCGAGCATCACGGCGCACAGCGCCTCCTGGTTGGCCCGGAAGTCCGACTCCGAGCCGTCCTTGATGTCCCACCGGATCTTGAGCATGAACGACATGGCGTCCCCCTAGGGCTGTGATGGCGAGGCTGTCGGGACGATATCGCCGCCGCGCCTCACGCATCCGGCGACAGGCGCGATCGCGAGTTCGCGACGAGACAGGACGCCTCCCATCGCCTCCACGCCGCACCCGACCGCGCCCGTGAGGTTCAACCGAGCTGCTCGGCCAGTCCGACGATGAAGCCCTCTGGTCCACGCACGAAGCAGAGCCGGTAGCTGTCCTCGTACTGCGCGATCTCGCCGACGAGCTCGGCGCCATGGGTGCGCAGGCGGGCGATGACGTCGTCGAGGTCGTCGACGGCGAACATGATGCGACGGATGCCCAGCGCGTTCGCCGGCGCGTTCCGCGGCTCGGCCCTGACCGCCGGCGGCGTGTGGAACCTCGTCAGCTCGACCCGGCCGTGGCCGTCCGGGGTCCTCATCATGGCGATGTCGGCACGGACGCCGTCGAGCCCGACGGTGCTGTCCACCGACGGCCCCTCGACCATCGTCTGGCCTTCCAGCTGCATCCCGAGCGCGGCGAAGAACGCCTTGGCGGCCTCGAGGTCCTCGACGACGATGAGCACGTTGTCCATCCGCTTGAGCGTCATGTGCTTGGGTCTCCTGGTGTCGTGGCCCGCGCCTGTCATGGCCTTCACCTGGTGAGCGGAGCCGGTGACGGCTTCTCGACGTGCAAGCGCTCCCGTGGTCGATCATCGCGCATCGCTGTGGCGACGAAGCCGGGCGTCTGCTCGACCGCGAGGACTCACTACAGGTGAGCATCCGGCCGCGTCGGCACAATCCCGCTCCGTGCCTGGCCCCGACCGCGAACCATCGGCGACGGCGCGGCGCCGCGCCGCGCCGCGTGGCGCAACGCCGAACGTTCGCGCCGAGATCGAGCGCGCCTGGGAGATTCTCGGGCGGCTCAACGCGCTCATGCCGGGTGACTTCGACGCCGTGCGCGCCCTCCTCGGCGAGCTGACCGGCCAGGAACTCGACCCGTCGGTTCGCGTGCTCGTGCCGTTTCACACCGACGGCGGGCGCAACCTGCGATTCGGCCGCAACGTGTTCGTGAACCACGGCTGCACCGCGATGGACTTCGGCGGCATCGACATCGGCGACGACGTGATGATCGGGCCGAACGTGCATCTGATCAGCTCGGGCCATCCGCTGGACCCCGCGACGCGGCGCTCCCAGATCACGATCGCCCCGATCCGCATCGGCCGCGGCGCGTGGATCGCCGCGGGCGCCATGGTCCTGCAGGGCGTCACCGTCGGCGACGACGCCGTTGTGGCCGCAGGCGCCGTCGTCACGAAGGACGTCGCGCCGCGCACGCTGGTCGCCGGCGTCCCCGCGCAGGTCGTCCGCGATCTCTGAGGCTCCAGGCACGTCGTGTCGCCGCCTCATCACCCCGGCCCCCTCAGCCGAGCGCGGCGGCTCGCGCCGTCTCGACGTCCGCGCGCACCATGCAGCCGGCGAGGTGATCGTTGACGATGCCCGTCGCCTGCATGAGCGCGTAGGCGGTCGTCGGCCCGACGAAGCGAAAGCCGCGCCGCTTGAGCTCGCGTGCGAGGGCCTTGGACTCGGGCGTCGACGATGGCATCTCGGACAGCGCCGCCGGGATCGGCGGCGGCGGGTGCGTCGGCGGTCCGAACGACCACAGTAGGTCGGTGAGCGTCTCCCCCGCCTCGTGCAGCGCGACCGTCGCGCGCGCGTTGGCGATCGTCGCCTCGATCTTGCCGCGGTGCCGGATGATCCCGGCGTCGCCCAGCAGCCGCTCGATGTCGCGCTCGCCGAACGCCGCCAGCGCGTGCGGATCGAAGTCTGAGAAGACCTCGCGAAAGCGCGGGCGCTTGCGCAGGATCGTGATCCACGACAGCCCGGACTGAAAGCCCTCCAGGCACAGCCGTTCGAGCAGCAGCCGGTCGTCGCGCACCGGCCTCCCCCACTCGTCGTCGTGGTAGGCGATGTACAGCGGGTCGGTCGTCGGCCAGCAGCGCTGGGGTGCGATGTCAGTCCTCATGAGAACACACGTTCGCAGTCCGTCCGGACGGATTGCCAAGGTCTCGGACCATGGCGCTGAGCTTCACGACCTCGTCTCCCCCTCGGCCTCGTCGTGGCGCCGGTCGAACCCCGGGCAGCGCAGCACCGGGATCGGCGGGTACTTCGGATAGCGCTTGTCGTCGGTCCAGCGCCGGCACAGCGAGAACGACGAGCCGCGCGTGTTGCGCACGACGCGCTGATGCAGGCAGCGATCGCAGAGGCCGACGGGCGGGGGCATCGCCGCCGACCCTAGATGGTCCGTCGTCGCGCACCCTGACCACCAGCGGACAGCGCCCCAGGAATGGTTGCCCGAGCAACTACAATGGCTCGCCAGTGGCCACCTTCCTTCGCCTGTTGACGTTCCTGCGGCCATACAGGCGCGGCGTCTGGCTCTCGTTCATCCTCGCCGCGCTGGCGATGGGTGCGACGGTCGCGATCCCCGCGCTGACAGGTGCGGCGGTCAACGCCATCGACGCGAAGGACGGCGACCGGCTGAAGCTGCTCGCGCTCTTCATCGCGCTCGCCGGCCTCGTCCGGCTCGGCCTCACGGTCGCGCGCCGGCTCGTCGCGGGCCAGGTCTCGCTCGGCGTCGAATACGACCTGCGAAACCGCGTGTACGAGCACCTGCTGTCGCTGGAGCTCGGCTTCTTCGATCGCCAGCAGACCGGCCAGCTCATGTCGCGCGCCACGGTCGACCTGCAGGCCGTGCGCTTCTTCCTCGGCTACGGGCTCGTGATCATCGCCCAGGCCGCGCTGACGATCGTCTTCGCCGCCGTCGCGATGTTCGTCATCGACCCGATGCTGGCGCTCCTCTCGCTGGCGCCCGTGCCGTTCGTCATCTGGATCGCCAACCGCTATGGACGGCGCTCGCGGCCCGCGCTGCAGGAGGTCCAGCAGCGCATCGCCGAGCTGACGGCCGACGTCGAGGAGAACGTCGGCGGCGTGCGGGTCGTCAAGGCGTTCGCCCGCGAGGAGCTGCAGCTCACGCGCTTTCAGCGCAGCGTCTCGCGCGTCTTCGACCAGTCGATGATCACGACCAGGCTCGCCGCCTTCTACAACCCGTTCATCGGCTTCCTGCCGCAGATCGGCCTTGGGCTGCTGCTGTTCCTCGGCGGCCGCGCGGTCATCGACGGCGGCCTCGACCTCGGCGAGTTCACGGCCTTCTACACGTACCTGCTCGCACTGCTCGGCCCGATGCGCACCGTCGGGCTGCTGCTCGGGCTGTCCCAGCGCGCCACGGCATCGGGCGCGCGCATCCTCGAGGTCCTCGACCGCGAGCCGGCGATCGTCGGCAAGCCCGGCGCGGGCCCGCTGCCCGCGGGCTCGGGGCGCGTCGAGCTGCGCTCGGCGACGCTCGCCTACGAGGACGGCGGCGAGCCGGCGCTGCGGGACGTCGATCTGACGGTCGAGGCCGGCACGACGATCGCGCTCGTCGGCGCGACCGGCTCGGGCAAGACGACGCTCGTCGCCCTCATCTCGCGCCTCTACGACGTCACCGCCGGCGCGGTGCTCGTCGACGACGCGGACGTCCGCGACGTCGACCCGCGCGCGCTGCGTCGGGAGATCGCCGTCGTCACCGACGACCCGTTCCTGTTCAGCGCCAGCGTGCACGAGAACATCGCCTACGCGCGGCGCCAGGAGGCGACCCGCGAGGACGTCGTGCGGGCCGCCAAGCGCGCGCAGGCGCACGACTTCATCACGGCGCTGCCCGACGGCTACGACACGCGCGTCGGTGAGCGCGGCCTGACGCTGTCGGGCGGCCAGCGCCAGCGGATCGCGATCGCGCGCGCCCTGTTCGCCGACCCGCGCATCCTCGTTCTCGACGACGCGACGTCGTCTGTCGACGCGTCGACCGAGCGGGAGATCAAGCTGGCGCTGACCGAGGTCATGGCCGGCCGCACGACGTTCGTCATCGCACACCGGCTGAGCACGATCGCGCTCGCCGACGAGATCGCCGTGCTCGAGGACGGCCGCCTGCTCGATCACGGCACGCACGCCGAGCTGCTCGAACGCTCGGAGTTCTACGGCGAGATCGTCGAGAAGGGCCTGCCCGACCAGGTCTTCCTGACGCGCAAGGCGCTCGAGCCCGAGGTCGCGGGCCTGTGAGCCGCGGGCATCGCAGCGCCCTTCTGCTCGACGTGGCGCGCCGCCTGCGCCAGACGAGCGGGCGCGGGCGCAAGCTGCGCGGCCTGCTCGTGCTGCTGCGGCCCTACCGCAGCCGCGTCATCCTCATGCTCGTCGCGCTCGTCGCGGCGACCGGGGCGGCGCTCGCGCCGGCACCGCTGGCGAAGGTCGCGATCGACGACGGCATCAAGAAGGGCGATCTCGGCACGCTGAACCTCGTCGTCATCGCGTTCGTCGCCAGCGCGCTCGTCGTCTGGGCCGCGACGTACGTGCAGACCTACCTCGTCGGCTGGGTCGGCCAGCGCGCGCTGCAGGACCTGCGCCTGCGGATCTTCCGGCACCTGCAGTCCCAGCCGGTCGGCTTCTACGAGCGCCGTCAGGCGGGGGCGCTGATCTCGCGGATGACCAACGACGTGCAGGCGCTCGACCAGCTCGTCACCGACAGCGTGGTCACGCTGTTCTCGAGCGTGCTGACGCTGATCGGCACGATCGCGATCCTCGCCTGGCTGGACCTCGAGCTCGCCGCGCTGACGTTCCTGATCTTCCCGGTCATGGCGCTCGGCTCGCTCGCGTTCCGCGTCGTCTCGGCAGACGCCTACAAGCGCACGCGCGAGACGATCGGCTCGATCACGTCCTACCTGCAGGAGTCGCTGTCGGGCATCCGCATCCTGCGCTCGTTCGGCCAGGAGCCCCAGCACATCGAGAGCTTCCGCGAGCTCAACGACGCAAACCGCGGCGCGAACATGACGACGGTCAACCTCAACGCCGCCTACTTCCCCGCCGTCGAGCTGCTGAGCGCGCTGGCGACCGTCGGGATCCTGATCTACGGCGGCTTTCAGGTCATCGACGGCGACATCTCCTCCGGAGTCGTGATCGCGTTCGTGCTCGCGCTGAACGGCTTCTTCGACCCGATCCAGCAGCTCTCGCAGGTCTACACGACCTACCAGTCGGGCATGGCCGCGCTCGACAAGATCTTCGACCTGCTCGACGTGGAGCCCGACGTCGTCGACGCGCCGGACGCCGTCGAGCTGCCGCGCCTGCGCGGCGAGGTCGAGCTGCGCGACGTGACGTTCGGCTACTCGGCCGCGGAAGGCACCGCGCTCGCCGTGCAGCACGTCTCGCTGAAGGTGCCGCCCGGCCAGACGGTCGCGCTCGTCGGCTCGACCGGCGCGGGCAAGTCGACGATCGCCAAGCTCGTCGCGCGCTTCTACGACCCGACGGGCGGCGCCGTGCTCGTCGACGGCCACGACCTGCGCGAGGTCAAGCAGTCCTCGCTGCGCCGCCAGCTCGGGATCGTCCCGCAGGAGGGCTTCCTGTTCAGCGGCACGATCGGCGACAACATCGCCTTCGGGCGCCCCGATGCGACGCCCGATGAGGTGCGCGCCGCGGCGCACGCCGTCGGCGCCGACGACTTCATCGACGCGCTCGAGCACGGCTACGAGACGCCGGTCGGCGAGCGCGGGACCCAGATCTCGGCCGGTCAGCGCCAGCTCATCGCCTTCGCCCGCGCGCTCGTCGCCGACCCGCGGATCCTGATCCTCGACGAGGCGACCTCCAACGTCGACCTGCACACCGAGGGGCGCATCGAGTCGGGCATGCGGCGCCTGCTCGCGGGCCGCACGTCGATCGTCATCGCGCACCGGCTGTCGACGATCCGCCAGGCTGGCCGGATCGTCGTGCTCGACGGCGGCCGGATCGTCGAGCAGGGCACGCACGACGAGCTGCTCGAGGCGCAGGGCGCCTACTGGGCGCTGTATCGCGACTGGATGGCGCAGGCGGCGGCGTAGACCGACGTCCGCTGCTCAGCCGCCGGCCGAGGGCGCGCTCAGCACGAGGAACGCGTTCGTGTCCTGATTGCCGGCGGTGAGCTTGAACGGGAAGATGTTCGCGACCGTCAGCGATTTGACGACCGGCGTATCGGGCGCGACGTCGACGGTGTCGAGGCCCGGCGCGAACGGCAGCAGGGTCTCGCTCAGGGGCCGTGAGAGTTGACCGGCGACCTGGTCGCGGGAGAAGTGCAGCGCGATGTTCGGGTTCTCGCCCTTGCGCGGCGGCATGAACACGACGACGTGGTCGACGTGGCGCAGGTCGTGGAAGGAGTACAGCGCCAGTTCGACCGCGGCGCGCCTGAGCAGCAGCGCGCGCTCGGCCGACGGCTTGCCGCTCGCCATCGCGCAGTTCGCTCCCAGCCCGCACAGGCGATACAGCGCGCCGGAGGTGCCGGGCAACAGGTCGATGTCGCCGCCGTCGCCGGCGGACTTGCGCACGACGATCCTGATCGGCACGTCCTGGACCTTCAGAGGACCGCCGGTGACCGCGACCATCTGCGACCCGCTCGGGAAGCGGTACTCGCGCGCCACGTGGGCGGCGATCTGGGCTGCGCCGGCGTCGATGCTCGTGCTCGCTGGCTTGAACAGCGACCAGGCGGGGCCGCTCGTCTCGGTCTTCGTGCTGGTCGCGAGGAACGCGACGGTCAGCGCGATCGCGAACACCCCGATGCCGAACAGCACCCCGTAGAAGATCTGGAAGCGCTTGGCGTGGCGCGGACCTTCGCCCTGGCTGACCTGCTCGCGCACGGCGACCTCCTCGCTCACAGCACCGGCCACGCGTCGTCGTCGGTGAGATCCGTCTCGGGCCGCCGCAGCCGGTGGTGCTCGAGCAGCTCGACGACCTCGTCGCCGTGCAGCTCGCGGCGCATGACGAGCGTGTCGGCGATCGACTCGACCTCGGCGCGGTTGGCCTCGATGAGCGCCTGCGCGGCGACGTAGGCCTGGCCGAGGATCTGCGCGGCCGCGCGCCGCTTGCCGGTGTCGGCGAGGACCGCGCGGATCGGGTCGCCCTCGAACGCGCTGCCGCCGGAGGCGCGGTTCATGAGCCGCTGACCGATCCGGTCGTAGCGGTCCATGATCGACTTCTCGCGCTCGTCGAGCTCGTCGTCGGCGACCTTGCCCCGCAGGTCGATCGGCTCGGGCCCCATGCCGCAGACGCCGACCATCCACGCCGCGCGCGTCGTCGCCGACTCGAGGTCGCCGCCGACCCCGGTCGAGTTCTCGCCGTAGAAGACGTTCTCCGCGGCCATCGCGCCGAGCGTCCAGATGAGCTTCGCGAACTCCTCGGATCGCCACGACGAGAAGCGCTCCTCCTTCTCGATCGCCTGGTGATGGCCGAGCGAGTTGCCGCGCTTGCGGATCGACAGCCGCGTCGACAGGACGTCCTTCATGTAGACGTGCGACGCGACGGCGTGCCCGGCCTCGTGGATCGCCACCGCGCGCGTCTCGGCGGGCACGTATTCGATCTTCACGGCGGTGCCGGACTCGATCGTCGTCATCGCCTCGACGATGTCCTGCCACGAGAACTGCATCCGGCCCTCGGAGTGCGCGAACGTCAGCGCCATCGAGCAGACCTGCTCGATCATCGCCGGCGAGTAGCCGTTCGTGATCCGCGCGAGCTCGTCGCGGCGCCGGGCGCTGTCGAGGTCGGGCTCGTGGTCGACCTTGCCCAGGTAGAGGTCGAAGACGTCCACGCGGTCCTCCTTGGACGGCGTGCGAAACCAGATGTGGCGGCCCATGCGGCCGGGCCGGATGAGCGCCGGATCGAGGCGGTCGAGCGGCACGTTCGTCGCGCCGATGAAGTAGATCTGCTCGGGCCGCGGCTTCGGCGCCGGCAGTCGCAGCGACGCGCCGCCGAGCTTCGGCGGCACGACGTAGGACGCATCGAGCAGCGTGTTGATGCGGCGGGTGAAGAGGCGCTTCATGAACGGCGGGTCATCGACGCCGTCCATCTGCACGAGCAGCTGGTTGAGCGCCAGCGAGCCGCCGCCCATCATCCCGCCGGGCATCATGAAGCTCTGGGCGCGCTCGCCGAGACCGCGCCAGAACGCCGGCAGGTGGTCGCCGCGCGGCTCGGCGCGGGCGGCGAACAGCTTCTCGCGCCAGGCGCGCGTCTCGAGCACGAGATCGCCGGTCGAGGTCAGCGCTCCCATCGGGCCGTGGAACGCGAAGTCGTGGAACGAGCCGCTGCCCGGCGACGGCGTCATCGCGCCGGCGAGACCGCTGCCAAGCGCCTGGCGGCGCAGCCCGACGGCGTCGATCTCGTCGATGAAGATGATGCACTGCCCGCCCCACTTGCGCGCGAGCCGCCGCGCGCGGCCGATGAGGATCATGACCATGACGACGTCCATCCCCATGAACGACTGCGCGAAGCCGGATCCCGGCATCAGCATGATCGGCGAGTTGAAGCTCGTCGCGATCGCCTTGGAGAGCATCGTCTTGCCGGTGCCGGGGGCGCCGATGAACAGCAGCCCGCGCTCGGGCTTGCCGCCCGCGGCTCGGAACTCCTCGCCGGACTGCCACAGCGAGATGACGCGGGTGACGTCCTCCTTCGGCTCGGCCTGGCCGCGGACGTCCTCCAGGCGCACGCCCCAGTCCGCGTCGCCCGGCTCGTAGCCCTTCATCTGCTTGACGCCGAAGACGACGAGCGGGCCGAACAGGATGAGGAAGTTGAACAGGAAGTAGAACGGCAGGATCAGCATCAGCGGGCCCAGCGACCCGAGCATGTTCGGCACCGCCGTCAGCACGTCGGTCAGGGAGCCGCCGAACGACGTGCTGGCGCCCTTCGCACGGTCGATCTGGTTGACGAGCACGACGAGCGCCAGCACGACGCCGACGATCCACGTCCAGCGCCGCCACTTCGTGCGCCAGAACCAGACGCGGCGGCGGGCGATGACGTCCTCGTCGAGCAGCGGCTTCTCGGCGCCGTACAGCGACGCGCGCGGGATCAGCCGGTGCGCGACGACGTCGATGAAGCCGCGGAACGCGATCACGGCGAAGGCCGTGGCGAGCAGCGCCCAGTGCAGCGCCCAGTGGCTGTGCGTCGTGAGGAAGACGACGGCCGCGGGGCTCGTCAGGACCGCGACGAACGTCGCGGCGCGCGTGAGCCTGCGCCACTGCATGGCGAGCTCGCGCGACTCTTCGCTGAAGGTCGCGCGCACCTGCGGGCGTTCCTCGACATAGGCCACGTCACGGAAGGCTAGGCAAACGCCCCCGTCCATGACCAGGGACAACCGTCGAGTCGGCTTTGGCCCTCGTGTCAGCGGGCCGCGATCGGCGCAGTCCGAGGCTATACTCGCCCGTCCCTTGCCGGGTGGAGTAATCGGCAACTCGCCAGGTTCTGGCCCTGGAATTCAAGGTTCGAGTCCTTGCCCGGCAGTATTCGGCTTCCCAGCCGATCGCATCATGTAGGCGGCGCGACGTGGCGCCGCGGGAGGGCGCAGCGGCGCCACCCAGGCGATCCTCCGAGCGGGTGGGCGCGGACGTCGCCCGGGAGACCCACTGGCGACGCACGCGGGCGACACCCGTCGCGATCTCGGTCGCCCGGCGTCGCGCCGCGGACGCTACCGCGCGCCGGGCGTGCCGGCGAGCGGGCTCGGGTGACGCGGCTCGTAGATCCCGATCTCGCCCCCGCCCGGCACGCGAATGGCGGTGCGGCGGCCCCAGCCCGCGTCCTCGACGGGCCCCGTGACCTCGACGCCCTTCGCCGACAGCTCGGCGACGGTCGCCTCGATGTCGTCGCACATGAGGTGGAGCTCGTGGCGTCCGCTGTCCTGCGGCGAGGACGGATGGGCCGCGATCTCCGCCGGCGGCAGCGCGAAGATCGGCCAGCCGCCGCCCGCGTCGACGCTCTCGAAGCCCAGCTTGTCGCGCAGGAACGCGCGCAGCGCGACCGCGTCGCTGGAGTAGAGCACCGCGTGCGCGCCGGTGATCAACTCCGCCCCGATCCCCTACGCGGGGCGTCCGCCCGGCGCGAACTGGGCCATGATCTGGGGCTCGAGACCCGGATCGAGCACGACGAGCACTTCGTTGCCGGCCTCGATGACCGTGTCGCCCTTGGGCACGAAGCCGGCCTTGCCGCGCGGCAGCACGGAGATGATGAGGCTGCCCTCGGGCAGGTGCAGGTCGGCGACGCGCGCGCCGGCGGCGGGCGCTCCGTCGGCGACCTCGACCTCGATGATCTCGAGCTCCTCGTCGGGCAGGTCGAGCAGGTGCACGAGCCCGTGGCCGGGGACCTCGTGCTCGATGAGGTTGAGGATCAGGTCGGTCGCCGACACCGCAGGCTGCACGCCGAGGAGCTTGAAGTGCTGGAGGTTTCGCGGGTTGTTGCAGCGCGCGATGATCCGCTCGCAGAGGTACTTCTCCTTGGCGACCTGGCAGATGAGGATGTTGTCCTCGTCGTCTCCGGTGACCGCCACGACGAGGTCCGCGCGCTGGATCCCCGCGCGCTCGAGCACCCACAGCTCCGTGCCGTCGCCGTACTGCGCGGCGTGCTCGAGCTCCTGCTCGATGCGCAGGTAGGCCGCGCGGTTGGCCTCGATCAGCGTGACCTCCTGGCCGTTGCGAATGAGCTCGCGCGCGAGGTTCAGCCCGACCTTGCCTCCGCCGACGACGATGACGTACATCAGGTGGTGACGACCTCGGCGATCGCCTTCTCGAACATCGCGATGCCGAGCTTCACCGCGCAGATCGTGTGCAGGCCCTGCTCGGCGTACCAGTCGGACCTGGCTGGGTCGAGCACGCGCACGATGACGTGCCCGACGCCGTAGCGGCGCTGGGCGATCTGCGCGACGAGGATGTTGGTGTTGTCGCCGCGCGTCGCGGCGATGAAGATGTCGGCCTCCTCGATGCCGGCGGCCAGCAGCGCGTCGATCTCGATCGCCGTGCCGACGGTGAATCGCCCGCCCGCGTCCTCCCACGACGTCGCCTGGCCGGCGTCGAGGCGCTCGTGCGACAGCGGATCCTCGTCGAGCACGGACACCGTGTGCCCGGCAGCCAGCGCTGACTTGGCGACGGCCGCGCCGACGCGACCCGCCCCCACCACGAGAACCATCATGGTCCGGATGCTAGTCGTTTGCCGGCGATGGTTCGGCTCCGGCCTCCGGTCCGACGATACGCGCCGCCGGAGCGGTCAGCAGCACCCGGCAGGGCGCCTTGCGCACGACGTACTTCGTCGCGTCGCCGACGAAGTTGTCGAGTGGCCCGCCGATGCCGCCGAGCCGCGCGCCGCTGCGGATGCTCGACGGCTCCTCGGCCGCGAGCACGATCAGCTCGACCCCGCGGCGGGCCGCCTCCGCCACGATTCCCGCCCCCGCCCGGCGTGCGCGGATCGTCGCCGTCATGACCATGACGCCCTCGTACTCCTCGCCGACGGCCTTCGCCCGCGCCAGCGCGCCGCGGGCGCGGCGCAGCTGGGCATCGGGCAGGCGTGCGTCCAACGGCAGCGACAACGGCACCTCGAACACCCAGATCGCCTCGATCGTCGCGCCCGTGCTACCGGGGTCGTCGGCGTCCTCGGCGGCCGCGAGGCGACCCGCGGTCTGGATGATGTCGTCGTCCAGCGGCGTGCCGAGGATCGGCACGAGGATCGACCCGTACTCGACGCGCAACGGCTCGGCACGCAGCGCCTTCTCCGACACGACGACGCGGTGAAACAGCGGTAGCTCCTTGCGGCGACGGTACGTCACGTAGAGCGCGACGCCGACGCCCATCCAGACGATCCCGACGGTCCGCGCGCCGGAGTGAAACGCGAGCAGGCTCGCCAGCCCGCCCGCGGCCATCAGCGCGCCCAGCACCGACGGCAGCGGCAGGTCGCCGCCGCGGACGCGGATCGACAGCGGGACGCTGTACGGCCGATCGCGATCGCGCTCGCGGTAGCGCAGCACGCAGATCGAGACGTGCGCGATGAGGAACGCGAGCATCGCCCCGAACGCGTAGATCCCGACGAGGAAGTCCAGGTCGCGCGGCACGACGAGTGCGGCGGCGAGGATCGTCGCGATGAAGATCACGACGTACGGCGTGCCGTAGCGCGGGTGCAGGCGACCGATGGCGCTCGGGATCTGGCGATTCGTGGCCAGCGAGTAGGACAGCCGCGACAGCCCGAGCATCGCCGCATGAGCCGCGACGACGAGCGTCAGCGTCGCGAGCGCCGCGGTCGCATAGACGAGGATCTGCGACAGCCAGTGCGGATCGAACGTCTCGACGATCGCGAGCACGGGCGCGTCGAGCGGTCTCCCGTGCAGCGGCTCGGCGCCGGGCATGACCGGCAGCGCCGCCACCGCGACGAGCGAGATGCCGACGTAGATGACGATCACCGACGCGGTCGCGCTCGCGATCAGCCGCTTGAGGGCGCCCGGGCTGACCTGGACCTCGCCCGCCGTACCGGACGCGGACTCGAGGCTCGTGAAGGCGACGGTGCTGACCGTCATCGCGAACAGCAGGTCCTTCCAGCTCGGGGTCGTCCCCAGGTCGATCGTCTCGGTCAGCGCCGGCAGGTCGACGACGGCGAAGGCGCCGACGACGATCACGACGAGCTGCAGGACGAGGTCCAGGAGCACGAGCGCGGCCGCCCGCTCGCGCAGCCCCGCGCCGCCGAAGCCGCGGATGTTGCGCAGCGCGACATAGCCGACGATCGCCAGCGCGAGCGCGACCTCCGGACCGCCCCTGCCGAGCGGCGCCCAGAACGCCGCCACGTAGTTCGTCGCGGCGAAGGCGCAGACGGCGATCAGGATCAGGAAGTCCAGCAGCACCGCCCATGCGGCGACGAAGCTCACCAGCTCGTTGAAGGCGTAGCGGGCGAAGACCGTCGAGCCGGCGCGCTCGGGATGCATCGCCGCGCCCTCGACGTAGGTCATCGCGGTCAGGACGAAGAACACGCCCGAGCCGAGGAAGACGAGCGGGGTCAGCCCGATCGCGCGCTCGGTGACGATGCCCAGCGAGAAGTAGATCGCGCTCGCCAGCGACGTCCAGACGACCGCGAACAGCGCGGGCGAGCCGAGGCTCTTGCGAAACGCCGCGAGGGGCTCGTCGCGTGCGGGCGGCTCCACCATCGACTAGAGCCTCCGCACCGTGAAGTACAGGCGCCCGCCGCCGGCGAGCGTGAACAGGACGCCGAAGAGGACGCCACGCGCGAGCGGGCCGCCGCCCTTGACGAGCGTCACGACGATCAGCGCGACGCCGATCAGCAGCATGACCGCCGACAGGACGAGCGTCGAGGCGCGGTGCGCGCTCGCGAGACGATCGTTCACGACGACGGCTCGGACTCGATGATGACCCGGCACGGGCGCTCCGCCAGCACGGTCTCGACGGTCTTGCCGAACAGCGTCGTGGTGCCCGTCCGCGGCGGCAGCGGCATGACGATCGCGCTCGCGCTCATCTCGCGCGCCTCGTCGACGATGAGGCGGCCGGTGCCGCCGGGACGGACCTTCTCGATATGGCCCGTCACGCGCCGTCCGCCCTGCTGCTTGGCCTGCTCGATGACGCTGAGCGCCGCCGACTCCTCCTCCGGTAGCTCGGCGCCGATCGGCGAGGCGTAGGGGACGGTGATCGTCACGAGGACGTGGATGCCGCGGCGCCGCGGCCCGGCGAGCTTCGCCGCCGTCGCGACGGTCTGCGGCGAGTAGTTGCGGGCGTCGAGCGCGACGAGCACGGACTCGTACTCTGCCTCCGTGTCGGTCACGGGTCGCGGGATGACGACCTTGACCGTCGTCACGAGGTCGAGCCCCTGGTTGCGGCGATAGGCGATGAAGAGCGCGATGCCGAGCGCCAGCCAGACCGTGCCGGCAAGCGCGACCGTCAGGTTGAGCACGGTGACGACGACGAACGAGATCGCCGTGCCGGTGCCCCCGAAGACGGCGAACAAGGGCAGCGAGAAGCCGCGCACGCGCATGTTGCCCGGGCCGGTGTAGGGGCGCTCGAAGTCCGGCTGGGTCCGTCGCAGGCGGATGACGGAGACGTGCGCGATCGTGAACGACAGCATCGCGCCGAAGGCGTACATCTTCCCGAGGAAGTCCGCCTGCCCCGGAAACAGCGTGATGATCGCGATGGCGCCGAAGATGAGGATCCCGATCCACGGCGTGCCGTAGCGCGGGTGCAGCCGCCTGAGCCGATCGGGTAGCTGGCGGTGGATGCCCATCGAGTAGACGAGCCGCGAGACCCCGATCAGCCCGGCGTTGGTCGCGATGAAGAGGATCGTCGCGGCCAGCAGGCCGACGTAGAGCTCGCCGGCGTGCTGCAGCGGCCCGAGGTCCATCGCGCGCACGACGCCGAGGATCGGGTCGCCCGCGAAGCCGCCCTGCTCCTCGGACAGGCCGAGCTTCGTCGTGTACTCGCCGGTCGCCGGGTTCAGCGTCACCGGCAGCGCCGACAGCGCGACGGCGGGCAGCGTGAAGTAGATCGCGAAGACGGCGAGCCGCACGCGGCTGATCGCGGCGGGGATCGTCGTCGCCTCGTCCTTGGCCTCCTCGGCGAGGTTCGAGATCGTCTCGATGCCGGTGTAGGCGACCATCCCGATCGGGATCGCGAGCAGGAAGTCCGACCACGTCGGCGCGACGCCGAAGCTGACGTTGTCGGCGAGCTGGCCGGGGTCGAGCACGACGACGATGCCGATCACGACGAGCAGTAGCTGCGTCATGAAGTCGACGATCGCGAGCACGATGTTCAGGCCCGCGGACTCCTTCGCCCCGCGGACGTTGATCGCCGCGAGCAGAGCGATGATGAGCGCGCCCGCGATGATGTCCGCCGGTGCCGAGCGCAGCGGCTCCCAGAACAGCCCGCCGACGTAGTGCGGCACGAAGAACGCGGAGATCGCGACCGTGATGACGTAGTTGAGCATCTGGCCCCAGGCGGCGAAGAACGACCAGAACTCGTTGAACGCGTGGCGCGCGAACGAGGAGGACCCGCCCGCCTCGGGGTACATCGCCGTCGCCTCGGCGTACGTCGCGGCGGTCCAGAAGAAGATCACGCCCGTGATGACGAAGACGAGCGGCGTGAGACCCAGCGCCAGCCCGGCGACGAGCCCGAGGGCGTAGTAGATCGACGAGCCGACGTTCCCGTACGCGGTCGAGAAGAGCGCGTTGACCCCGAGCACGCGCTGCAATCCATGGAGCCGGCGTTCAGCCATCCGCGGCGGGAGTCTACGCCCGGAAGGCTCAGATTCTGTCGTGGCCCTCGACTACGCGCGGAAGCGCACGAGCACCCCGCCGAGGCGCAGCTCGCTGCCCGCGTCGATCTCGGTCTCGGTCACGCGCCAGTCGCCGTCCCACGTCCCGTTCGTCGAGCTGAGATCGCGCAGCAGCCAGCGCGAGCCGTCGCGGGCGAGCTCGGCATGGCGGCGCGAGACGGTCTCGTGGTCGACGACGTGGTCGCACGAGCGCGCGCGCCCGATGACGAGCGGGCGATCGGCGATCGTGGCGGGCAGCCGGACCTCGATCGCGGCGCAGCCCGGCTGCGCGATCAGCGCCCGCCAGTGCCGGCGCAGCTCGTCGAGCAACGCGGCGACCGGCGACACGTCGGCCCGCAGGCCGCGCAGCTCGACCCGGGAGCGCGCGGCGAACGCCCGGTCCAGCCTGCGCTCGAACGTGTCCTCCCCCATCCGGCCGACCACGTAGTCGTTGCCGAGCGCGGTCACCGTGCGGCGGCGGAAGGCATCGGACGGACGCATCGACCCGATGATGAACCCCGCCGGCCGGGAGCGCCAGTGGTTGAGCGTCAGCGCTGCGCGGCGCGCCAGCGGTCTCGGACGTAGTCCTCGGGCGCGCGTCTCGCTACTCGTCCTCGACGAACTCCAGGACGGCTTCGAGCGTGACGTCGTAGCCGAGCGTGTCGCCACCCGTCGGCAGCGCCTCCTGCCAGTCGAGGCCGAAGTCGCGGCGGTCGACGACGGCCGACAGCTCGATGCCGACGCGGTTCTCGGGGCTCAGCAGGCCCGGCCCGGGCAGACCGATGCGCCCCGTCGCCTCGACCTCGTTCGTGTGGCCGTGGATCGTGAGCTCGCCGGTGACCGTGATCGCGCGCGTCGCGAGGTCGCCGTCGAAGCCCGATACGACCCAGCGCACGTCGGGAAAGCGGGCCGCGTCCAGGAACTCCGCCGACAGCATCCGCTCGCGGATGACCGGGTTGTTGAGATCCAGGCTCTTGACGGGAACCGTGGCCGTCAGCGTGCCCTCCGCGACGTCGAGCGTCGCGTCGATCTCGGCGAAGCCCGCGCGGTAGTCGCGCAGGCCGAGGTGGCGGACCTTGAATGTGACCGAGGAGAAGAAGCGGTCGGCGCGCCAGACGCCGCCGGAGAGGTGCTGCTCGAGAAAGCTCGTCGGTTGCGCGGACACGAGCCGGACTGTAGTCGTCCGCGACCGGCGCGCTCGCCGTCGCACGCCGGTCTTGGCGTCAAACCCCCGGCATGCGGGGTATATCCGCCAAACACCGCCGCCGGAGCGCTCGGCACCGCAGCCCGGCCCACCGGCACGCACGGCGCCGCAGCCCGACCCGCCGGCAGGCACAGCGCCGCAGCCCGACCCGCCGGCACGCACAGCGCCGCACCGCGACCCGCCGGCCGGACCTCAGCGCCGCGCCGCGACCACCCGGCGCGCCGGGAGCGGCAGGCCGGCCGCGTAGTGCTCGAACGCGCGCAGGCGGCGCTCCTGCTCCCATTGCGCCCGCGCCTTCGCGCTCGCGGCCAGGAGCGCGCGGCACGGCGCGCTGAGCGATGGCGCGCCCGGCGTGTCGAGCACGCAGGCGAACCTGCGCTGGTAGAGGTCGGGCGCGCGCCACAGGCTCATCCCGGGCAGGAAGGCGTGCTCGAGCGACGCCCGCGTGAGCGTCCGCAGATCGGAGTAGCGCAGCTTGTACGTCGTCGTCGCGAACTCGAACTCGTGCGTGATGTCGATCCGCGACACGCCCGGGTCATCCGTGGCGAGCGCGACCGGCACGCCCGCGGCGCGGTAGCGCGGGAACGGATGGGCCGCGCCCGAGATGCCGAGGATCTGCGCGTTGCTCGTCAGCGGCGCCTCGACGAGCACGTGCCGGCTCGCCATCTCGCGCAGGAGCTGCGGGTAGTTGGTCTCGTGGACGAGGTCGACGGCGTGGCCGATGCGCTGCGCTCCCGCGATCTCGACCGCCTGGCGGATGTGGAACGCGAGGTCGGCGGGCGGCGCCAGACCCGGCGCGAGCTCGCCCGCGTGCAGCGTCACGTGGCTGCCCGGATAGACGCTGCGCAGGTAGCCGATCATCCGCATCTGCAGCGTGTAGTCGCGCAGCGCGATCGGGTCGTCCTCGGGCTGCACGAGGTTGACGCCGACGTAGCGCGGATCGGCCTTCTGCAGCTCGAAGCCGAGCATGAGGTTCGTGAAGACCGTCGCCGGATCCGTCGCGCGACCGACCTGGTAGTCGAAGCGCACGTCGACGGCGCAGCCTGGCTGCGGGTTCGCGGTCTGACAGCCGAGCAGCGCGTCGCGGCGGTCGTAGTCGGCGTTGGTCTCGGCGATCGCGTCGGTCACGATCTGAGCCATCCCGCCCGCGAGCAACTTCGCGCGCATCGTGGCGAAGTTCGGGTCGAAGCCGACCTGCGCGGCCAGTGCCCGCACCTGGCTGCCCTGGCGCGAGGCCAGGGTCTCGAGGTAGAGCACGTTCTGGTCGGCGTTGATCGTCGCGACCTCGGCGAGCAGGTCGCCCTTGCGCGCGCTGGCGGCGCCGAACTTGCCGAACGTCGCGAAGAAATGATCGTGGCCGGTCTCGCCCGCACCGGGGTCGAAGCCGTCCATCGACCACGCCATGAGGATCTGACGGTAGAACGCCGCGTCGCCGCTCGACTCCGCGATCTTGCGCTGACCGGGCGGGCACGTCGCCGGTGCGGGCGGGTTCTGCGCGGTCATCGTCGACAGCACGATGCAGAGCCCGTCCTCGGACGCGAGCCGGATCAGCGTCTCGGTCGTGACCGCGCCCGACAGGTGGTTGTGCAGGTCGGCGCCCTTCGGCAACTGCGCCAGCAGCGCGTGCAGCTTGACCGGGTCCGTTCGGACATCGTCGAGGTAGCGCGCGGTGCGCAACCCGTCGAGGACGTCGAGCGGGCCGGCCTGAGCGGCGGGCGCGCCGGCGCCGAGCGCCAGCGCGATGACGGTCGTCAGTGCGAGCGTCCAGCGTCGCAGCATCCTGCCCCTCCCCTGCTCGGACGATCGGGCGAGGCAAGGGCGCGCCTCTCCCATGGCGCGACCGACGGTAGTACGGCCCGCGGCGGCCCGTCAAGAGGGGGCTTGCGGTGCATCGGAGCCACGAAAAAGGGAGCGCCGCGAGGCGCTCCCTTTCGAGACTGCGAGATCCGCTCAGGCGTTACGCGACGAGCGGGATGATCAGGATCGCGACGATGTTCGCGACCTTGATCATCGGGTTGATGGCCGGGCCCGACGTGTCCTTGTAGGGATCGCCGACGGTGTCGCCGGTGATCGAGGCCTCGTGGGCGAGCGTGCCCTTGCCGCCGAACGCGCCCTCCTCGATGAGCTTCTTGGCGTTGTCCCAGGCGCCGCCGCCGGCGGTCATGGAGACGGCCATGAAGAGGCCCACGACGATGACGCCGATGAGCAGTCCGCCGAGCATCTCGACGCTCAGCACACCGACGATCACCGTGAAGACGATCGGGATCAGCGACGGGATGATCATCTCGCGCTGCGCCGTCTTCGTGACGATGTCCACGCAGGTCGCGTAGTCGGGCTTCTCGGTGTAGTCCATGATGCCCGGCTTCTCCTTGAACTGCCGGCGCACCTCCTCGACGACGGCACCGCCGGCGCGGCCGACGGCCTCCATCGAGAGGGCGGCGAACAGGTACACCATCATGCCGCCGATGAGCAGGCCGATGAGCACGGCCGGCTTGTCGATCAGGAACTGGACGGGATCCTTGCCGTCCTTGGCGAGCTCGGCCGCGAGCTCGATCTTGAAGGCGGCGAACAGGACGAGCGCGGCGAGCACGGCGGAGCCGATCGCGTAGCCCTTCGTGACGGCCTTCGTCGTGTTGCCGACCGCGTCGAGCGGGTCCGTGACGGCGCGAACCTCCTCGGGCATCTCCGCCATCTCGGCGATGCCGCCGGCGTTGTCGGTGATCGGGCCGAACGCGTCGAGCGCGACGATCAGGCCGCACAACCCGAGCTGCGCCATGACCGCGACGCCGATGCCGTAGATGCCGCCGAGCTCGTTGGCGGCGTAGATCCCGAGCGCGAGCACGATCGCGGGCAGCGCGCAGGCCTGCATGCCCTGCGACAGGCCGGAGATGATGTTCGTCGCGTGCCCCGTCTGCGATGCCTCGGCCGTCTTCTTGACCGGGTTGAAGCGCGTCGAGGTGTAGTAGTCGGTGATGAGGAACAGGCACGCGGTGACGCCGAGCCCGATCAGCGAGCAGAGGTACAGGTCGCCGACCGACGGGACCGAGACGTTGACGTCGGCCGAGATCGTCTGCAGGCCGTCCATCATCCACTTCGTGATCGGGTAGAACGCTGCGGCGGCGATCAGGCCGGACACGACGAGACCCTGATAGAGGGCCCTTTCGACCTTTCCTGCCGCCGACTTGACGGCGAACGTGCCGAGGATCGAGGCCACGATCGCCACGCCGCCGAGCACGAGCGGGTACAGCGCGACCTGCGTCTGGACCGAGTCGTTGACGAGCGCGTCGAGCTTGGAGCCGAACGTCAGGACGCCGAGCAGCATGACGGCGACGGCCGTCACGACGTAGGTCTCGAAGAGGTCCGCGGCCATGCCGGCGCAGTCGCCGACGTTGTCGCCGACGTTGTCGGCGATGACCGCCGGGTTGCGCGGGTCGTCCTCGGGGATCCCCGCCTCGACCTTGCCGACGAGGTCGGCGCCGACGTCGGCGCCCTTCGTGAAGATGCCGCCGCCGAGCCGTGCGAACACGGAGATCAGCGAGCCGCCGAAGCCGAGGCCGATGAGCGCGTCGACGGCCTCGTTCTGCGACTTGTCGAAGAGCGCCGTCAGGACGCCGTAGTAGCCGGCGACGCCGAGCAGCGCGAGGCCGACGACGAGCATGCCGGTGATGGCGCCGCCGCGGAACGCGGCGTTCAGCGCCGGCGGGATGCCGCCGCGGGCGGCCTCGGCGACGCGACAGTTCGCCCGCACCGAGACGTTCATGCCGATGAAGCCGGCGGCGGCCGACAGCAATCCACCGATCGCGAAGCCGACCGCGACCTCGATCGATTGCAGCGGGATCAGGACGAAGAACAGCACCACGCCGACGATGCCGATCGTCGTGTATTGACGTCGCAGGTATGCGGAGGCGCCCTCCTGGACGGCCTTCGAGATCTCCACCATGCGCTCGTTGCCGGGCGACAGCGCCAGCAGCGAACGAGTCGTCAGCGCTCCGTAGAGCACTGCCAGGGCAGCGCACACAAGTGCGACGACGACCCCATGGTCCACCAGGAATTCACTCAAGGGAACGGCCTCCAGAAGTCAGTTGTGCGACAGGCACCGGTGCTGCGACCCAATGCAGCGACCCAGCCACCCCCAGCCGCGGGAAACGCGCGCGCAGTGTAACCGCAGGAGCGGCGGCGGCGCGCTGCGGCGGGCTCGCAACCCGCGCCCCCGGCCCTCGGGTCGGGGCCGCTGGACTACTTGCCGGGCACCCAGAGGCGCCCGGAGGACACCGCTGAATCCGGGTCGCCGGGCTTGGGCGGCGCGGTCGCGGCGCCGGGGCCGGCGGCGGCGGACGGCGCGCCCGCGGGCGGCGTTGCGCCCGAGCGGGCGTAGGCCTGCTGCAGCTGCGCCAGCGCGTCGCGGATCTGCTTGGCGTCGGGCCCGAGCGTGGGCTCGACGAGCGGCAACAGCGCGCGCGTCGCCTCGATCGCGAGGCGAACCTGCTCGAAGTCGGGCTCCTCGTCGTCGGCCTGGCCCGTGAGGCCGGCTCGCCGCGCCGCGAGGTTCAGCAGCGAGATCACCGTCTGGATCAGGACGTCGTCGACGCGGATCCGGGCGAGCTCGGCCTCGTAGGCCGCGCGCAGCTCCTCGTCGGAGAGGTCGTCGGGGTTCAGGGCTTCCGGGTCGGTGCTCATGCGGGAACCTCCTGGGCGTAGGTCGTCGTGGTCTCGCGCACACTCTCAGCGTAGACCTCGCGCAGGTCCGCGCCGGCGCGCAGCGCCGCCCGCTGGCGCTGCGCGCCGTTGGGCCGGTCCGATGGTGCCGCGAGGCGCAGCTCGTCGCGCAGCGGACCGCACCACGTCACGAGCTCCTCGAACGCGGCGCGCGTGCTGATCTCCTCGCCGCGCGCGAAGTCGATCATCCTGCCGTCCATCCCGTGGCGGATCGCGCGCCACATGTTCTCCTCGATGAGGCGGTGCGGCAGATCCTGCGACGGCACGCCCTCGTCGATGTCGCGCAGCGCCTGCCCCACGCACGCGACGATCAGTCCCGCGAGCGCGTCGGACTCCGCGGCCGAGATCTGCGCGTCGGCGATCCTCACCTCGACCGTGCCGAACGACGCGTGCGGGCGCACCGACCACCAGACCTGCGTGTACTCGACGATCGAGCCGGTGTCGATCAGCAGCTGGATGTAGTCGCGGTACGCGGCCCAGCCGCCGAACGCGTCCGGCACGCCGCAGCGCGGGAAGGACTTCGTGAACGTCTGGCTGCGAACCGAGTGCAACCGCGTGTCGTGCCCCTCCAGAAACGGCGAGCTCGCGCTGAACGCGAGCAGCAGCGGCAGGACGGGGCGCAGCCGGTCACAGACGCGCACCGCCCGGTCGGCGTCGCGCACGCCGACGTGGACGTGCAGCGAGAACGTGTTGTTGCGGCGCGCGACGTAGCCGAGGCCCTCGACGACCCGGCGGTAGTGGTCGGTGTCGATGTTCGGCTGCTCGCGGTAGTCGGCCCACGGGTGGGTGCCCGTCGAGCCGAGCAGCAGGCCGCGCCGCGCGGCGAGCGCGAACAGCAGGCGGCGGCGGTCGCGCTGGTTGCGCCGCGCGTGGTGCACGTCCTCGCCGCGGCCGGAGACGATCTCGATCTCCGACGAGATCAGCTCGCCGGTGATCGCGTCCCGCAGCCCGGGCTCGAGCTCCGCCGCGTCGCGCAGCTCCTCGAAGCGCGGCACGAGGTCGAGGCTGCCCGCGTCGAGGATCGCGAACTCCTCCTCGAGCCCGACGGTGAGATCCGTCGAGGTCGCGAAGTTCTCCTCGGTGCGCTTGAGGTCGATGGGCATGGTCGGCCAGCCGGGCGCGGCTGTTAGGTCAGGTAGAAGTACAGCGCGTACAGCAGGTCGACCGCGGGCGACGAGGTGTGCACGGTCACGTCGGGCGGCACGGACAGCAGCGCCTCGGCGTAGTTGAAGATGATCTTCACGCCCGCCTCGACGAGGTCGTCGGCGATCGGCTGGGCCGCGGCGGTCGGCACGGCGAGCACGCCGACGACGATGTCGGCCTCCTCGACGACCGCCTTGAGCTCCGAGCTGTGGCGCACGCGCGCGGTTCCGACCATCTGACCGATCTTGCGCTTGTCCGTGTCGAAGATCGCGACGAGCCGGAAGCCGTGGTCGGCGAAGATGTCCGAGGAGGCGATCGCCTGGCCGAGGTGCCCGGCCCCGAACAGCGCGATGTTGTGCTGGCCGGAGGTGCGCAGGATCTTGCGGATCTGCGAGACGAGCGCGTCGACGTTGTAGCCGACGCCGCGCTTGCCGAACTTGCCGAAGCCCGAGAAGTCGCGCCGGATCTGGGTCGAGTTGACGTGCGTGTAGTCGCTGAGCTCACGCGAGGAGATCGTCTCCTTGCCCATCTTCTTGGCCTGCGTGAGCACCTGCAGGTAGCGCGACAGGCGCGCCGCGACTCCGAGCGACAGCCGCTCTCCGAGTACGAACGTGCCATCCGACGTCCCCGTCGGCTCATCGGAAGCAGGCTGTGGGAGAACGCGATCGCCGGTCGACATCGAACGGATCACTCTATCCAGATGGGCCTTCAGGGCGGCCTCCGCGACGAAGTACTCGAACAGCTCGACGCCCCCGAGCGTCACGACCGGGATGCGCTCGAGGTACGCCGCGTGCAGCGCGTCGTCGGTCGTGATGTCGATCTCCTCGAACGGCTCGCCGACGCGTTGCAGGACGGCGCGCGCGTCGTCGCAGAGGTGGCAGCCGGGGCGCCCGTAGAGGATCAGCTCGAGCGCCGCCGGGGCCATGCGCGGGTCAGGCGAGCGCGCGCTCGCCGGAGGCGTACGCGTCGAGCGCGAGGTAGTCGGGGTACGGCTGCGCCGCGACGAAGCGCGCCGCCGAGCCGATCATCGCCGCGTTGTCGGTGCACAGCGCGCGCGGCGGGATGCCGAGCGTGACGCCGAGCGTCGCGAGGCGCTCGCGCAGCGGTCCGTTGGCGGCGACCCCGCCACCGATCGCCAGGCGCGCGCCGCCGGATTGCGACAGCGCCTGGTCGCAGCGCTCGGCCAGCGCCTCGACGATCGCATGCTGGTAGCTCGCCGCGAGGTCCGCGCGGCGCTCGCGGGCCGCCTGCTCGCCGAGGTCGCGGACGCGGTACAGCAGCGCGGTCTTGACGCCCGCGAACGAGAAGTCGAGGCCGTCGAGGCCGCGTGCGACGGGGAACCGAAACGCCGTCGGATCGCCGTCGCGGGCGAGCCGCTCGAGCGCCGGCCCGCCGGGGAACGGCAGGCCGAGCAGGCGTGCGCCCTTGTCGAACGCCTCCCCCGCGGCATCGTCGAGGGTGCGTCCGAGAACGGTGAACGTCGCGTGGTCCTGCACGCGCGCGAGCAGCGTGTGCCCGCCGCTGGCGAGCAGGCAGATGAACGGCGGCTCGAGGATGACGGCGGCGCCCCCGGCCGTGGCGCCGCCGGCGCCCGAGCGCAGGAAGTTCGCGGCTACGTGGCCCTGGAGGTGGTCGACGGGCGCGAGCGGCAGGCCGCGAGCGGCGGCGATCGCCTTCGCGGTCGCGATGCCGACCAGCAGCGCGCCGACGAGGCCCGGCCCCTGCGTGACGGCGACGAGGTCGACGTCGTCGAGCGTCGCGCCCGCGGTGCGCAGCGCGTCGTCGACGGCGGCGTTGGCGAGCTCGAGGTGGTGGCGGCTGGCGATCTCCGGTACGACCCCGCCGTAGGCGTCGTGGATGCCCTGCGAGGAGATGACGTTCGCCAGCACGTCGCCGTCGCCGCTGACGACGGCCGCACACGTGTCGTCGCAGCTCGTCTCCATCGCGAGGATGAGCGTCGGGGCCGCCATCACGTCGGGGCCGGGTTGGGGACGTCGTCGAAGCGCCCGGCGAGCGTCGACGGGGTGCGCCACATGACGACCGCGTCCTCGCCGTTGTCCTGGTAGTAGCGCCGGCGGCGGCCCGCGGCGCGAAACCCGTAGCGCTCGTACAGCGCGATCGCGCCGAGGTTCGACTCGCGCACCTCCAGCGTGAAGCGGGCGCGGTTCTCCTGGATGCGCTCGATGAGCTCCGACAGCAGCGCCGTCGCGATGCCGAGCCGGCGCAGCTCTGGATCGACGGCGACGTTCATGATGTGCCAGACCGTGTCGTAGCGCGAGCAGACGAGGTAGCCGACGAGCGTCTCGCCGTGCAGCGCCGCGAGCGACACCCCGCTGGGCTTCGACAGCTCGAGCACGAACATCGCCAGCGACCATGGCGTCGGGAACACGCGCCGCTCCAGCGCGATGATCTGCGGCAGGTCGGCGTAGGTCAGGCGGCGGATGTGGACGGCGTCGTCGGTCACGGCTTGCGGCTCGGCACGGCGTCGGGCTTGCGCAGGTAGTCGGGCACGACGAGGTCGCGCGGCGACCCGTGCGGCGCGGTCGCGGCGAGCCGGCAGATCGCGCGGGCGCTGACGTCGTGCTGCGGCGATCCGTCCACCGGGACCACGCAGCCGGCCGCTTCCAGGTCGCCGCGAAATCGTAGCGCTCCGTCCCCGACGGCCAGCCAGCCTTCGAGCCCCAGGCTGCCCATGAGCGACGGGGCGATCGCGACCGCCCCGAGCAGCGGCTCGCCGTCGCGCCAGCCGGCGGCGAAGACCTCGCCGCGGCGGGCGTCGACGACCGCGAGCACGCCCTGGCCGGGCGCGGGCTCGGCGGCGACCGCGAGCGCGTGCAGCGTCGAGACGCCGACGAGCTCCGCGTCGGCGCCCTGCGCGAGCGCGCGCGCCGTCGCGACCGCGATCCGCAGGCCGGTGAAGCCGCCCGGACCCAGCCCGACGGCGATCCGGTCGACGTCGGCGAACACGAGGCCCGCCGCGTCGAGCAGCTCGTGCGCGAGCGCCAGCAGGCGCGATGCGTGCCCGGGTCGCTCCCCCGCCGCGGGGACGTGGCGGCGCTCGCCACCGAGCCCGGCGTCCGCCGAGTCGAGCAGCGCGACGACCGTCGCCGCCGTGGCGGTGTCGAAGCCGAGGACGATCACGATGTCTCTACGAACACGCCCCGGCGGTCGCCGCCGCGGTGCTCGAGGCGCACGCGCGCCACGACGCGCTCGGGATCGAGCCCGACCGGGGCCCCGACCTCGGGCCACTCGACGAACGCCACGCGATCCTCCGCCAGCTCGTCGGCGAGCAGCGCGGGATCCTCGTCGCCGACGTCGCCGAGGCGGTAGAGGTCGAGATGTGACACCGGGACGGTCCCCTCGTAGCGGCGCGCGATCGTGAAGCTCGGGCTCGTCACGGCGCCGCTGACGCCGAGCGCCCGGCACGCACCGCGCACGAAGGTCGTCTTGCCCGCGCCGAGATCGCCCGAGACGAGCACGATGTCGCCGGCCGTGAGGCCCTGCGCGAGCTGCGCCGCCACGGCCTCCGTCTCGGCCGCGGCGGTCGTCTCGTGCTCAGTAGAGGTCGGCATCGGCGGTCTGGAGCCGAAGCCCCACGCCGAGCAGCATCAGCGCGGCACCGAACAGGGCCAGCAGCCGCGGGTCGGCGCCGGTGTTCGGCAGCTCGTCGCCGGTCGCGGCGGGCGCGGAAGCGGGCCCGCCCACCGCCGGGGTCGCCGCCGCCGGCGGGGGCGGCGGCGTGGCCGTCGTGCTCGTGCCGAGCGGCACGGGCGGCGTCTTGGACACGCCGGTGCCGTCCTGCGGGATCGTCGTCGTGGTCGTCTGCGCGACGGCCACGCCCGGGATCCACAGCAGGATCGCTGCGAGCACGACGACGACACCACGGGAGATCGGCACAACCGGGGACTCTAGCCCGTGATTCGGGCGCTACCGGATCGCCCGCGCTGCGGTAGCGTCGCGGCCGTGCTGACCCCGTCGCAGTCCGAGCGCCTGGCCGCCTGCGCGCGCGTCATGGACGCACCCGCGCAGATCGTCATGACCGGCGGCGTCAGCCCCGAGGCACAGGCGGCGATGCTGTCCGGCGCGGGTCCGGGGGTGCGCGTGCTCGTCGTCGATCCGGCGGAGGGCAAGCGCGTCGACGGCTCCGTCGACGTGCTGTTCATCGGACCCGTCGCGCGCTTCAGCGTGGCGCTGGACATGTTCCAGCGCTGGCCCAACCGCGTCGTGCCCGGTGGGACGCTGTTCGTCGACGGTGCGTTCGCGGCACCCGCGCTGACCGCCGCGCTGCTGCGCACGATCGGCTCCTCGCGGTCGTGGCGCTACTACAGCCGCGACGGCGCGCTGGCCGAGTACGTGCAGGCCGACCTCGGGCACGGCGAGCGCGTCCTCGACTCGATCGCCCAGGCGGCCCAGATGCCGTCCTTCGCGCGCACGCTCGCGCGCCGGCACGGCACGAAGTTGAGGACTTCGTAACACCTCGCGGCTAGCCTCGTCGGCATGGCAAACACCGACATCACCCCGATCACGAAGACCGACGACGAGTGGCGCGAGGCGCTGACGCCGGAGCAGTACGAGGTCCTGCGCAAGGCCGGCACCGAGCGGGCGTTCACGGGCCCCTACGTCAACGAGAAGACCCCCGGCATGTACAACTGCGCGGGCTGCGGCGCGGCGCTGTTCGCGTCCGATGCGAAGTTCGACTCCGGCACCGGCTGGCCGAGCTTCACGGACCCCGCGATCGCCGAGGCCGTCGAGACGCGCACCGATCGCAGCTACGGCATGGCCCGCACCGAGGTCATCTGCAAGGCCTGCGGCGGGCACCTCGGGCACGTCTTCCCCGACGGCCCCGGCGCCAGCGGCCAGCGCTACTGCATCAACGGCTGCGCGCTGAGCCTCGAGCCGGCCAGCACATAGCAGCAGCGAAGGGCTCGCGCTCGGTCCGCGGCGCCGGTGCGCATCACGGCATCACACATCGTGATGCTACGGTGACGACGTGCGCACCACGGTGAGCCTCGACCCCGACACGCGTCTGCTCGTGGAACGGGCGATGACCGAGCGCGGCCTCAGCTTCAAGGACGTCGTCAACCAGGCGATCCGCGCAGGGCTCGGGGAGCGGTCCGAGCGCACGCGGGCCTACACCACGCCACGCGCGCTCGGGCCGGCGCGCGTGGATCTGACGAAGGCCCTCGCACTCGCCGCCCAGCTCGAGGACGAGGAGCTCGTGCGGCGCATGGCCGAGGGCCGCTGACCGCGAGTGGTGATCGTCGATGCCAACGTGCTGTTGTACGCGGTCGACAGCGCGGCCCGCCACCACGAGCCGTCGCGCACCTGGCTCGATGCATCGCTCGCCGGCGCCGAGGCCGTGGGGTTCGCCTGGGTCGCACTGCTGGCGTTCATCCGGATCTCCACCAGCCGCTCGATCCTCCCCTCGGCGATGTCGATCGACGAGGCGCAGGGCCAGATCGAATCCTGGCTCGGGGCTCCCGCAGCCGTCGTCGTGCAAGCGACCAGCCGTCACGCCGGCGTTCTCGGCGGGCTCCTGCGCGAGGCCGGCACCGCCGGCAACCTGACCACCGACGCGCATCTCGCGGCGCTCGCCGTCGAGCACAGCGCAGACATCGTCTCCTACGATCGCGGCTTCGCGCGCTTCACCGGGATCCGCCACCGCGTCCCGGGCTGACGGCGGGGCTCGCCACCCCACCGACGGCGCTACGTCGGCGACGGTGACGAGCTCGCCGGCACGCGTCCGAACGGCGCCGTCGCGCACGGAGACGCCGCCCGAGATGCGAATGCCGGGCGACAGCCGGCCGCACCGACGGCGCTCGCTGTCATCATTGCCTGCGATGCGCGCAACGCTCACCCTCGACGAGGATCTCGTCGCCAAGCTCAACGCGCTCGCCAACGAGCGCTGCATGTCCTTCGAGGAGGCGCTCAACGCGAGCGTGCGGCTGGGCATCGGCGTCGCCGAGCGCGCCGCGCGCCCGCACCGCACGCCGGCCCACCCGCGTGGACTGCCGCCGTGCAGCGACCTCGAACAGACGCTCGAGCTCGCCGGCGTGACGCCCGCGGCCGCCGCGGCCGCGGCCGCGGCGGCGCAGAACACCTCCGACTGACCTCCGGGCGGCGCCCGCCGCGGCCCGCGCCCGTGCTCGCGGTCAGCGGCGGTGCAAGCGGATCCTCACGCTGCCGCCGTAACGCGGGTTGTCCGACCCGACGCGCAGCAGCACCCCCAGCGGCGGTGTCGGCGCACGTACGCCGCTCCGCTCGCCGAGAACCGCATGCGGGTCGCGCGGTTGGAGCGCGCGAGGCCGAGCGAACGCCGCTGCGACCCGAGCTGGCGCGGCTTGCCCGTCGTTGTCGTCAGGCGTCCGCGGTCTCGCCCGCCGCGGTTGCCCTACCGGTCCGCAGGTCCGCGTGGACGGCGTCCGTGTGATCGGCGTAGGACGCGACGTCGGGTCCTCCGCCGCCGTCGAGCACGTCGTTGCCCGGTCCGCCGGTGAGGCGGTCCCCGGACAGCCCGCCGATCAGGACGTCGTTGCCCGGTCCGCCGTAGCGGGCTGACCTAGAACAGCCCGAGCTGCTGGTCGCCGGGGTCGTCCTCGACGGACCGAGCCCAATCGGGGCGTTCGGGTTCGCCGGTCTCCGCGGCTGCCGCGTGCTCCGCCGGCGCGGTCGCGACCTCCTCCGGCTGCGGCGGGGCTAGCTCGTCGTCGTCGTACCCGGCGGGCTCGGGGTCGGGCTCCGGCGCCAGCGGCTCGGGCTGGGCCGGCGGATCCAGCGCCAGCAGCGCGGGCAGCCGCGCGACGTCCGCCCGCAGCGTCTCGAGCAGCGCGCGCGTGTAGAGCGCGGCCGCGGGGTGGTAGAGCGGGTACAGGCGCACCGCGCGGTTGCCGATCGTGATGATCTCGGCCTGGCCGTGCAGGCGCGAGATGCCGACCGGCTCGCCGCGCAGCAGCTTCGTCGCGAAGTTGCCGAGCGTGCAGATGACCCTCGGCCGGATCAGCTCGACCTTGCGCATGAGGTAGCCCTGGCAGTTGTCGATCTCACCGGGCTGGGGATCGCGGTTGCCGGGCGGCCTGCACTGAAGGACGTTGGCGATGAACACGTCGTCGCGCTCCAGACCGACGCCGGCCAGCAGCTCGTCGAGCAGCTTGCCGGCCGCCCCGACGAACGGGATCCCGCTCGCGTCCTCCTTCGCGCCGGGGGCCTCGCCGACGAACATGAGGTCCGCGTCGGCGTTGCCGGCGCCGAAGACGACCTGCGTGCGCGTGCTCGCCAGCTGCGGGCAGCGGGTGCAGGCGCGTGCCTCCCTGAAGACGGACGTGAGCTCCTCACGGCGCTCTTGCATCGTGGCCACGCGCCGATGGTAGAGCCGGCCGGCGTCGGCTATCGTTTGCCGTGCCGCATCGGCTAGGGCCGGGCGGCACACATCACAACGCGACCGGTACCTCCCGAGGACTGGACCGACATGAACACCGATTCGGACTCCGAGCTGACCGTCGAGCCGCGGCGTGCGCACTGCTCCGGCGACCTGCGCGCGCCGCGCCGCACCGCGATCGTGGGCGCGGGACGGCTCGGAACGGCGCTCGCCGACGCGCTGCGCGAGGCCGGTCTCGACGTCGCGGGGCCGCTGTGCCGCGACGACCCGGTTCCCGAGGACGCCGACGCCGTGCTGCTGTGCGTGCCCGACGCGGACATCGCCGCCGCGGCGGACGCCCTGCCGCGCGACCGGCCGCGCCGACTCGTCGGCCACTGCTCGGCGGCCACATCGCTCGGTCCGCTCGCAGGCCACGACGCGTTCTCGCTGCATCCGCTCATGACCGTCACCGGCGCCGGCGCCGAGTTCGCGGGCGCGACCGCGGCGATCGCCGGCGCCACGCCGCGCGCGCTGGCCGCGGCAGGCGCGCTCGCGCAGGCGCTCGGCATGCGGCCCGTCCACGTCGCCGACGAGGACCGCGCCGCCTACCACGCCGCCGCCTCGATCGCGTCGAACTTCCTCGTCACGCTCGAGGGTCTCGCCGAGCGGATGGCGGCGAGCGCCGGGATCGATCGCGAGCGGCTCGTGGCGCTCGTGCGCGCGAGCGTCGAGAACTGGGCCGCGGCCGGTGCGTCCGCCGCCCTGACCGGCCCGATCGCCCGCGCCGACGAGGACACCGTCGAGCGCCAGCGCGAGGCCGTCGCCGAACGCCTGCCGGAGGAGCTCGTGCTGTTCGACGCGCTCACGGCGGCGACGCGCCGCCTCGCGGCCCAACGACTGGCGACCGCATGAGGACCGTCCGCACCATCGCCGAGCTGCGCGCCGCGCTCGACGGGCAGCGCCGCGCGGGCGGCCGCATCGGGCTCGTGCCGACGATGGGCGCGCTGCACGAGGGCCATCTCTCCCTCATCCGCCGCGCCCGTGGCGCCTGCGACGTGGTCGTCATGACGCTGTTCGTCAACCCGGCGCAGTTCGACGAGGCCGCCGACCTCGGCGCCTACCCGCGCGACGAGGCGCGCGACGCGCGGCTCGCGCGGGATGCGGGCGTCGACCTGCTGTTCGCACCGCCGGCAACCGAGATCTATCCGCGCGGCTTCGCGACGAGCGTGCGCGTCGCCGCCGTGACCGAGCCGCTCGAGGGCGAGGTCCGCGGTGCCGAGCACTTCGCCGGGGTGGCGACCGTCGTGACGAAGCTCTTCAACATCGCCCAGCCCGACGTCGCGTTCTTCGGACAGAAGGACGCCCAGCAGGTCGCGGTCATCCGCCGCCTCGTGCGCGATCTCGACATCCCGGTGGCGATCGAGGTCGGCGCGACGGTGCGCGAGCCCGACGGCCTGGCGCTGTCGAGCCGCAACGCGCGGCTGCTCAACGGCACCCGCCGGCAGGCGCTCGCCCTGCCACGCGCGCTCGACGCGGCGCGCGCGGCGGTCGACGACGGCGAGCGCGACCCGGCCCGCGTCGCCGCCGCGGCCCGCGCGGCGATGAGCGCGTACGGCGTCGAGCCCGAGTACCTCGAGCTCGTCGCCCCCGACACCTTCGTCCCCGTCGCGGACATCGGCGACGAGCCGGTGCTCGTCGCGGTCGCGGCCCGCGTCGGGGACGTGCGCCTGATCGACAACACCCTGCTCGCGGCCGCGGGCGGCGCGGCCTGCGATGCCTCTTCGACCGGGAGTCAGTGATGCAGCGAACGATGCTCAAGTCCAAGATCCACCGGGCGACGGTGACCGGCAGCGACCTGCACTACGTCGGGTCGATCACGATCGACCCCGACCTGCTAGAGGCCGCCGACATGCTCGAGCACGAGCAGGTGCACGTCGTCGACGTCGACAACGGCGCCCGCTTCGAGACGTACACGATCGCCGGCGAGCGCGGCTCGGGGACGATCCAGGTCAACGGCGCCGCGGCGCGTCTCGTGCACCGCGGTGACACGGTGATCGTCATCTCCTACGCCCAGTACGACCGCGAGGAGATCGAGACCTACGAGCCGCGCGTCGTCCATGTCCGAGCGCAGACCAACGAGATCATCGATATCGACAACCAGGTCGCGCTGCTGACCGCCGTCAAGCCGCGCTAGGAGGTCCACCCCATGTCCAGTCACCCGAGCCAGATCTCCGCCGCCGCGACGACCGACCGCCTGCCCGTCACGCTGCCGCGCCTGACCGAGATGAAGCGCCTCGGCGAGCCGATCGTCATGGTCACCGCGTACGACTTCCCCAGCGCCCGCGCGGCCGAGGCCGCCGGCGTCGACATGGTGCTCGTCGGCGACTCCGGCGCGATGACGGTGCTCGGCTACCCCTCGACCGTCGCCGTCGAGACCGACGAGCTGCTCGTGCTCTGCAAGGCCGTGCGGCGCGGCCTGCGCACGCCGTTTCTCGTCGGCGACCTGCCCTTCGGCTCGTATGAGATCTCCGACGAACAGGCCGTGCGCACGGCGCTTCGCTTCGTCAAGGAGGCCGGCTGCGACGCCGTCAAGCTCGAGGGCGGCGGCGAGACGTCGGCGGCGCGCGCCCGCGCGATCGTCAACGCCGGCATCCCGGTCATGGGCCACGTCGGCCTGACCCCGCAGACGGCGACCGCGCTCGGCGGCTACCGCGCGCAGGGCCGCAACGCGGCCGCGGCCGCGCGCGTCGCCGTTGAGGCGGTCGCGCTGCAGGACGCCGGCTGCTTCTCGCTCGTCTTCGAGGCGATCCCCTCGCAGGTCGCCGAGACGATCATGCGGCGCATCCAGATCCCGGTCATCGGGATCGGCGCCGGGCCGTCGACCGACGGGCAGGTGCTCGTCTTCCATGACCTGCTCGGCATCCGCGAGGGCCTCGGAGCGCGCTTCGTCAAGCGCTACGCGAACCTCCAGGACGAGATGGTGGCCGGCGTCGCCGCCTACGCCGGGGACGTTCGCGGGGGGCGCTACCCCGAGCCCCGGCACGGCTACGCGATCGACGCCGCGGAGCTAGAAGCCTTCCGCAAGCGCCTGACGTAGAGTGCCGGGCGGTGGCCCGCCTCTCGCAGATCTTCGCGCCAAAGGATCGCGTCTTCTTCGACCTCTTCGAAGCCGCTGCGGGCAACGTCCACCGGGCGGCCGACCTGCTCGACCAGATGCTGCGCTCCTATCCGGACTCCGGCGAACTGGCGCGCGCGATCCTGCTCTGCGAGCAGGAGGGCGACCGGATCACGTACGACATCGTCCAGCGCCTGAACTCGACGTTCGTCACGCCGATCGACCGCGAGGACATCCTCGCGCTCGCCGGCGGCCTCGATGACATCGTCGACTTCACGGAGGAGGTCGCCGACTACCTCGGGCTCTACAAGATCGAGGCGCCGATGGAGCAGGCCCAGCGCCTGGCCCACATCCTCATGGAGGCCTGCCGGCAGATCGCCGAGGCGATGCCGCGGCTGCGCGGGTTCGGCGACGTCTCGCACTACTGCGGCGAGATCCACCGCCTCGAGACCGAGGGCGATCGCGTCACCCGCGGTGCCGTCGCGTCGCTCTTCGATACCGGTATCGACCCCATGGTCGTCATCCGCTGGAAGGACATCTTCGAGCGTCTCGAGGACGCCATCGACGCAACCGAACTCATCGCGAACGTGCTCGCGAACATCATCGTCAAGAACTCCTAGAGCTCCGCGGGCGCGCGTTGGACTCGGACATCATCCTCGTCATCGTCGTCGTGACGGCGCTGGCCTTCGACTTCACGAACGGCTTTCACGACACGGCGAACGCCGTCGCGACGTCGATCTCGACGCGCGCGCTGGCCCCGCGCACCGCGGTCTCGCTCGCCGCGGTCCTGAACTTCGCCGGGGCGTTCATCTCGCTGAAGGTCGCCGCCACGATCGCCAGCGGGATCGTCGACGCCGGGGCCATCACGACGACCGTGATCTTCTCGGGCCTCATCGGCGCGATCTTCTGGAACCTGTTGACGTGGTACTTCGGCCTGCCGTCGAGCTCGTCGCATGCGCTCATCGGCGGCGTCGTCGGCGCGGCGTTCGCGGCGGCCGGGGCCGGAGCCGTCCAGGGCGCCGGCCTGCTCGAGAAGGTCATCGTGCCGGCGCTGGTCGCGCCGATCATCGCGTTTCTCGCCGCCGGCATGGCGATCCTGCTCGCCTACCGGATGGTCGGCCGCCTTCGCCCCGGCCCGGTCAACCGCGGCTACAGGCTCGGGCAGATCGCGAGCCTGAGCCTGCTGTCGTTGTCGCACGGCACCAACGACGCGCAGAAGACGATGGGCATCATCACGCTCGCGCTGATCACCCACGGCAGCCTCAATCCGGGTGACCAACCACCCACGTGGGTCATCGTCGCGGCCGCGAGCGCCATCGCGATGGGCACGTACTCGGGCGGCTGGAGGATCATCCGCACGATGGGAAGCCGGATCATCAAGATGGACCCGGCCCAGGGCTTCTCGGCCCAGACCGGCGGCGCAGCGGTCATCCTGACGGCCGCGCACCTCGGCTTCCCGCTGTCCACGACGCACTCCATCACGGGCGCCGTGCTCGGCGCCGGCGCCGCCAAGCGCCTGTCGGCGGTGCGCTGGGGACTGGCCGGCAACATCTTTCTGGCCTGGGTCCTGACGCTGCCGTGCGCGGCGGCGGTGGGAGCGCTGACCTACGGCGTCAGCATGATCTTCGGCGACGGCGCGCTCGGGCCGCTCGTCGTCTCGATCTCGCTGCTGGCGCTGATGGCGGTCGTCTTCGGCAAGCGACTGCAGCGCGGCCCCGCGCTCAACGCCGCGGTCGACTCATGATCGCGGCGCTGAACACCGATGCGCTGCTCGAGCTCGCGTGGGCCGCACCGCTCGCGGTCCTGACGGTCACCGTCGCCTGGGGGCTCGTCATCCGCGGGACGACCGGAGCGCTCGACGCACGGCGCGCCGGCCGGACACTGCCCGCCGGGCTGCACATGCTCGTCGCGATCGCCGGCTTCGCGCTGTTCGGGGCGGCGCTCGTGTTCGGACTGCTGATCATGCTCTCCAAGGACTAGCTCCCGCGGCGGCCGTTGCAGCCGCCGTTGCAGGTGCACGTAACAATGCGCGCGATCGTGCAAAAGCGCCGCATGCGAGGCATGTTGCCGTATGCCGATGCGCCTCCGACACCTCAGCGTCCTCGCGGCGAGCTCGTTCCTGCTCGCGGCCCCGTCCGCCGGCGCCCACGTGCTGCACACCGTCGCGCCCGGCGAGACGCTGTGGTGGATCGCGGCGCAGAGCAACCTCACCACGCGCAGCGTCGCCGTCTACAACGGCCTCGCGCCGGACGCGAAGGTGGTGCTCGGCAGCACGCTGAAGATCCCCTCGGTGGCCGAGGGGGGAGCGGCGCTGGCCGCCGCCGGCGCGACCACCACGCCCGCCCCGTCATCCACCCCCGCCAGGGTGCCGGCGTCGGCGACGACCACTCCGACCGTCTTGACCCCGGTCGTCAGGACGGTGGCTGCGGGCGCACCGCGGGTGCTCGGCGCGTACGTCGTGCGCGCGGGTGACACGCTCAGCGCGCTGGCCGCCCAGACGGGTGTGAGCGCCGCCCAGATGGCGTTCGTCAACGGCATCGACCTCGACTCGATCCTGCAGATCGGGACGGTCCTGAAGATGCCCAACGGCGCGCCCGCCCCGCTGCGCGCCTCACAGCCGGCCCCCCTCATCCGCGTCGTGCCCGACGCCGCGCCCGTCCCGACGCCCGGCATCCTGAGCGCCGAGCGCGTCCGCCAACTGGCGAGCGAGCAGGGCGCCCCCGGCGCGCTCGCCGCGGCGATCGCGTGGCAGGAGAGCGGCTTCAACAACGCGCTCGTGTCGTCGGCGAACGCGCGCGGCGTCATGCAGGTCATGCCCGGCACGTGGGCCTGGGTGCAGTCCAACCTCGCAACCGCGCGGCTGGACCCGGCCTCGGCCGACGACAACGTCCGTGCCGGCTCGCTGTACCTCGCGCGGCTGCTGCGCGAGACCCACGGCGACCTGCGCCTGGCCGCGGCCGCCTACTACCAGGGCCTGTCGTCGGTGCTCAGCCGCGGGATGTTCGACGACACGCGGCGCTACGTCGACAACGTCATGGCGCTCAGCGCCCGCTTCGGCGGCCTGTGAGCCGCTAGCCCTCGTACTCGACCGCTCGCAGCACCTTCGCGGGCGCGCCGGCGGCGATCGAGAAGGCCGGGACGTCCTGCGTGACGACGCTGTTGGCGCCGATCACGCAGCGCTCGCCGATCGTCACGCCGCTCGTCACGACGACGTTGGCGCCGAGCCAGACGTTGTCGCCGATCCGCGTCGGCCCCTTCGAGCTGAAGCCCTGCCACGTGATCGGCTTGCCGGGGTCGTCGAAGCGGTGGTTGGCGTCCGTGACGAAGCAGCCGTTGGCGAGCATGCAGTGCGAGCCGATCTCGACGAGCTCCACGGCCGCGACCATCACGCCGAGGTTGAGGAAGGTCCCCTCCCCGATCGCGATGCGCCCGGGCGCCGGCGCGGTGAGCCACACCCCGGGCTCGAACATCGTGCCGGCCCCGACGTCGAGCCGGCCGTCGGCGAGCATCTCGAGCGCGTCGCCGTGCAGCGGCCAGCGCGCGAACGCCTCGCGGCGCATGAGCTGCCAGTGGATGCGCGCGCGGTTGGACGGCAGGGCACCTCGCTGATACCAGCGCCACTTCTGGAGCCACAGCCTGGCCTGGCGCGCGAGATCGTCCACTCGGGTCGGCAGGCTACGCTAGACCTATACCCCCAGGGGGTATACTGTCCCAACAGGCCCTCTTCGAATCGGAGCCACGAGATGTCTGCACACGCCCACACCCCCGAGACCCCGCCTCAATCGCTCAACGCGCTGGCCCTCAGCGCCACCGTGCACTGCCTGACGGGCTGTGCCATCGGTGAGGTCCTGGGCATGGTCATCGGGACCGCGCTGGGCATGAGCAACCTCACGACGATCGTGCTGTCGATCGTGCTTGCGTTCGCCTTCGGCTACTCGCTGACCAGCCTGCCGCTCGTGCGCGCGGGCATGACGCTCGCCGCCGTCGCCCCGCTCGCCTTCGCCTCGGACACGATCTCGATCACGATCATGGAGATCGTCGACACGGCGATCATCGTCGCGATCCCGGGCGCGATGGACACGACGCTCGGCGACGCCGGCTTCTGGGCATCGCTGGCCGTCGCGCTGCTGATCGCGGGCGTCGCGGCGTACCCGGCGAACCGCTGGCTGCTGGCGCGGGGCAAGGGCCACGCTGTCGTGCACGCGCACCATCACGGCTGAGCCCGGCTCGCGTGCGCGGGCCGCGGAGTGGCGGAGATTCAGCCAACGATCGCAACGACTTCGACGTGGTTGTGCAACGAATCGCGCGTGATCGGCCGGTTTCGCGCGCCTGCCCCGCACGATGGACGGCATGTCCACGCCAGCAGCTCGTCACCTCACCGCACGGCTCGCCGCGATCGCCGCCACCGTCGCCGGCGCCACCCTCGCCCTGCCGACGCCCGCCGTCGCCGACGGCACCGTCGTCGCGCGCCTGACGAAGAGCGCGTCGAAGTCCAAGCTCTCGGCCGCGGGCGTGACGTCGACCGTCGGGCTCGTCGCCGGGACCGGTGCGCGACTCGTGCGCGTCAAGGGCGATCCGGTCACCGCCGCCGCGCGGCTGCGACGCACCCGTGGCGTGCAGTGGGCCGAGCCGAACTTCAAGTTGCGCGCGCTCGCCGACGCCACCCCGAACGATCCCCTGTGGGGCGACCTGTACGGCGTCCGGCGGATCGGCGCGCCGGGATTCTGGTCGGCTCACGGCCTCGGCGGCTTCCCACGATCCGGGGGCGCCGCGGTCGGAATCGTCGACACGGGCATCGACGCCGCCCACGAGGACCTCAGCGGCCGCGTCGGCGCGTGCGGCGCCGCGTCGCAGGGACGGGTCACCGACGGCGACTGCTCCGACGGCGAGGGCCACGGGACGCACGTCGCGGGCACGATCGGGGCGATCGCCGGCAACGGCCTCGGGGTCGCGGGCGTCGCGTTCGGGGCACCGCTGATCGTCTGTCGCGCGCTCGGCGCCGACGGCTCCGGCACGGTCGCCGACATCGCCGCTTGCATGCGCTGGGCGCACGTCAAGGGCGCACGGGTGATCTCGATGAGCCTCGGCGGCCCTGATTCGCGGACGATCGCGGAGGCCGCCAAGACCGCCTACGCCCGCGGCGGCAAGTCCGGGTCGCTGATCGTCGCGGCGGCCGGCAACGACGGCGACACGACGATCTCCTACCCCGCCGGCCTGGCGCAGGTCGTGTCGGTCGCCGCGATCGGGGCGTCCGACGCGGTCGCGCCGTTCTCCAACGCGAACGCGGACGTCGAGCTGGCGGCCGCCGGCGTCGACGTGCTGTCGACGCGGCGCGGCGGTGGCTACGTGCGCGAGTCCGGCACCAGCATGGCGACGCCGCATGTCGCGGCCGCGGCGGCGCTGCTGTGGGCGGCACACCCGGGGTCCACAGCCGCGAACATCCGCTCCCGCCTCGACGCCGCCGTCGACGACCTCGGCGCCCCCGGTCGCGACCCGGCCTACGGCTTCGGCGTCGTCAACCTCGCGAAGGCGAAGTGAGCGGACGTGCGCTCAGGCTGCGGCGGCGACCTTCCTCGCGCGCGTGCGCCGCGCCTTCGGCGCCGCGCCCGTGACGCCGGCCTCCGCGAGGTACTCGCCGGTGTGCGAGCCGGGCGTGCCCGCGACGTCCTCGGGCGTGCCGGCGGCGACGATCTGTCCCCCGGCCTCGCCGCCCTCGGGGCCCATGTCGATGATGCGGTCCGCCGTCTTGATGACGTCGAGGTTGTGCTCGATGACGACGACGCTGTTGCCCTGGTCGACGAGCCGGTGCAGGACCTCCAGCAGGCGTTGCACGTCGGCGAAGTGCAGACCGGTGGTCGGCTCGTCGAGGATGTACAGGGTGCGGCCGGTCGCGACCTTCGACAGCTCCGTCGCGAGCTTCACGCGCTGCGCCTCGCCGCCGGACAGCGTCGTCGCGGGCTGGCCGAGGCGGATGTAGCCCAGGCCCACGGCGTGGAGCGTCTCCAGGCGCCGGCGGATCTTCGGGATGTGCTCGAAGAACACCACCGCCTCCTCGACGGGCATGTCGAGCACGTCGGCGATCGTCTTGCCCTTGAAGCGCACGTCGAGCGTCTCGCGGTTGTAGCGCTTGCCATGGCACTGCTCGCACGGCACGTAGACGTCGGGCAGGAAGTGCATCTCGATCTTGATCTGCCCGTCGCCACGGCAGACCTCGCAGCGCCCGCCCTTGACGTTGAACGAGAAGCGGCCGGCCTTGTAGCCGCGCGCCCGCGCCTCCTGGGTCTTGGAGAAGAGGTCGCGGATGACGTCGAACAGGCCCGTGTAGGTCGCCGGGTTCGAGCGCGGCGTACGGCCGATCGGCGACTGGTCGACCTGGATGATCTTGTCGAGCTGGTCGAGACCGAGGATCGCCGTGTGCTTGCCGGGCCGCGAGCGTGCACGGTGCAGGCGGTTGGAGACGGCCTTGTAGAGAACCTCGTTGACGAGCGTCGACTTGCCCGAGCCGCTGACGCCCGTGACGGCCGTCAGCACGCCGAGCGGCACGCGCACGTCGATCGACTTGAGGTTGTTCTGGGCGGCGCCGCGGATCTCGACGTTGCCCGACGGCTTGCGGCGCTTGGATGGGATCTCGATGACCCGTGTGCGCGCGAGGAACTGGCCGGTCAGCGAACGCTCGACGAGCTCGATCTCCGCGGCGGTGCCTTCGGCGACGACCTCGCCGCCGTGCTCGCCGGCCCCGGGACCCATGTCGATGACGTGGTCGGCCGCGCGCATCGTCATCTCGTCGTGCTCGACGACGACGACCGTGTTGCCGAGGTCGCGCAAACGCTGAAGGGTCGCGATGAGCTTCGAGTTGTCGCGCTGGTGCAGCCCGATCGACGGCTCGTCGAGGATGTAGAGCACGCCCACGAGCGACGAGCCGATCTGCGTGGCCAGGCGGATCCGCTGCGCCTCGCCGCCCGACAGCGTCGCCGCGGCGCGGTCCATCGACAGGTAGCCGATGCCGACGTTCTCCAGGAAGTGCAGCCGCTCCTCGATCTCGCGCAGGATCAGGCGCGCGATGTGGCGCTCGGTCTCGGTCAGCTGGACGTCCGCGAGCCAGGTCATCGAGGCGCGCACCGACAGGCGCGTGAACTCGTGGATGCCGAGGCCGCCGACGAGCACCGCACGCGACTCGGGCCGCAGGCGCGCGCCCTCGCACGCGGGGCACGGCCGCACGCTCATGTACTCCTCGATCTTCTCGCGCGAGAACTCGGAGTCCGTCTCGCGGTAGCGGCGTTCGAGGTTCGGGATGATGCCCTCGAAGCGCGTCGCGTAGGAGCGCCTGCGCCCGTAGCGGTTGCGGTACGTGACCTGCACCGGCTCGCCGTTGGTCCCGAACAAGAACAGGTCGCGAGACTTGTCGGGCAGCTCGTTCCACGGCGCCTCGACGTCGACGCCGTAGCGCTCGGCGATCGCCTCGGTGATCTGCTCGTAGTAGTTCGACGAGCTCGTCGCCCACGGCGCGAGCGCGCCCTCGGCGATCGACAGCGCCGGGTCGGGGACGATCAGCTCGGGGTCGATCTCGCGCTGCGAGCCGAGGCCCGTGCAGCGCTCGCAGGCTCCGTGCGGCGAGTTGAAGGAGAAGATCCGCGGCTCGAGCTCGGGCATCGACGTGCCGCACTTCAGGCACGCGAAGCGCTCGGAGAACTGGAGCACCTCGCCTGCGCTCCCGTCGCGCGGCAGCAGCTCGATCTCGATGATCCCCTCCGCCAGCGCGACGGCCGTCTCGACCGAGTCGACGAGCCGCTTGCGGACGTCGTGGCGCAGCACGAGCCGGTCGACGACGACGGAGATGTCGTGCTTGAACTTCTTGTCGAGCTCGATCGGGTCCTCGAGCATCCGCAGCTCGCCGTCGACCTTCACGCGGGCGTAGCCGTCCGTGCGCAGCTCCTCGAAGACCTTGCCGTACTCGCCCTTGCGGCCGCGCACGATCGGCGCCATGACCATGAAGCGCGTGCCCTCGTCGAGCTCCATGACCTGGTCGACGATCTGCTCGACGGACTGCCCGGCGATGACGGCGCCGCAGACGTGGCAGTGCGGCTCGCCCACTCGCGACCACAGCAGGCGCAGGTAGTCGTAGATCTCCGTGACCGTGCCGACCGTCGAGCGGGGGTTGCGCGAGGTCGTCTTCTGATCGATCGAGATCGCCGGCGAAAGGCCCTCGATCGAGTCGACGTCGGGCTTGTCCATCTGCCCGAGGAACTGGCGCGCGTAGGCGCTCAACGACTCGACGTAGCGGCGCTGGCCCTCGGCGTAGATCGTGTCGAACGCGAGCGACGACTTGCCCGAGCCCGACAGCCCGGTGATGACGGTCAGCGCGTCGCGCGGCAGCGAGACGTCGATGTCCTTGAGGTTGTGCTCCCGCGCGCCGGAGACGACGAGACGATCGTGCTTGGCCACTCGCCCATTGTAGGTGGGCGAACAGACGTTCGGCCCGGGTGGTTCCCGCACGTTGCGGGAAACAGCTGCGAGGCGCTCGCCGGGCTCAGCCCAGCACGCTGTCGACGAGCTCTCGCGCCCACCCCGGCGAGGCTGGCCTGCCCACGAAGATCGCCCGGTAGTACAGCGGCCCGAGCAGCCGGTCGGCGGCGCGCTCGAGCGGCGGCGTGTCGCCGCCACGCGAGCGCTCGCGCTCGAGCATCGCCGTCAGCTGGGCGTGACGATCGCAGACGCAGGCGCTGGCGCCGTCGTGCCCGCCGGTGCCGATCGCGGCGCGCATCAGCGCGAGCACGTCGGGGTCGGTGAGGTCGGTGGCGACGTCGGACGCCCAGCGCTCGAGGTCGCCGCGCAGCGTGCCGGTGTCGGGGACGACGATGTCACCGCTGAAGCGGCTTCCGGCGACGTCGCCGAGCAACTCGGCCAGCGATCGCCAACGGCGATAGACCGTCGTCGGGTGGACGCCGGCGCGGGCGGCGACGAGCGGGATCGTCACGTCCTCGGACGGACCTTCGGCGAGCAGCTCCTCGACCGCGCGGTGCACGGCGGCGCGCACGCGGGCGGAGCGGCCGCCGGGGCGAGTGGTCGATGGAGTGCTTGTGGACATGGTTCGAATCCTTATCGCAGTGATCGTTGCGTCTCTGCTATCTTCATTCTAACGCACTGATCGTTGCATCAAGGAGTCCGTTTGTCGATCTCGACCCTCCCCAGCGTCATACCCATCCGCCGCGGCCTGTCACGCGCGCCGCTGTCGCGGCCCGTGGCGTTCGGCGCGATCGCCGCGATCCTCGTGCTGTTCGCCGCGGCGTCGAGCGCGCCGTCGCCGCTGTACGTCGTGTACCAGCAGCAGTGGAGCTTCTCGCCGACGACACTGACGGTCGTCTTCGCGGTCTACGTGGTCGGGCTGCTCGGCTCGCTGCTCGTGCTCGGCGCGCTGTCCGATCACATCGGCCGCCGCCCGGTGCTGGCCGCCGCGATCGCGCTCGAGTCGGTCGCGCTCGTGCTGTTCATCGTCGCCGGCGACGTCACGGTGCTCGCGATCGCTCGCGTCGCCCAAGGGGTCGCCACCGGCGCGGCGTTCACGACGCTCGGGGCCACGCTCGTCGACCTCAACCCGCCGCACGCCCCGACCCGGGCCGGGCTCGTCAACGGCGTCGCGCCGCTCGGCGGCCTCGCCTTCGGGGCGCTCGGCTGCGGCGCGCTCGTCCAGTTCGCCCCGGCCCCGACCCACCTCGTCTACGCGGTGCTGCTCGCCGGCATGGTCGTCGCGGCGGCGATCGTCGCGCGCATGCCGGAGACGTCCACCCGCCGCGCCGGCGGGCGCGCGTCGCTGCGCCCGCGGGTCGGGATCCCCGCGCGGCTGCGCACCGAGGTCTTCGCGATCGTCCCGATCCTCGTGGCGAGCTGGGCGCTCGGTGGGCTCTACCTCTCGCTCGGGCCGTCCGTCGCCGCGAGCCTCTTCGGCCTGCACAGCCACCTCGTCGGCGGCCTCGTCGTGACGCTGCTGTGCGGCACGGGCGCCGCGACCGCGTTCTTCCTGCGCGCCTGGCCGATCGAGCGGGTCCTCGCCACCGCCGCGGGCCTGCTCGCTGCCGGCATGGTCGTCACGCTCGCCGGCGTCGAGACCGAGGCCGCGGTGCTCGCCGCCGCCGGAACGATCGTCGCGGGCATCGGATTCGGCGCCGCGGCGCTCGGCACCTTCGGGACGCTCGCGCGCCTCGCCGCGCCCGACGAGCGCGGCGAGCTGTTCGCCGTCGCCCTCGTCATCGCCTACCTCGCGTTCAGCCTGCCGGCCGTCGTGGCCGGCTTCGCGAGTACGTCGGTTGGCCTGCGGCCGACCGCGGTCGTCTACAGCCTCGGTGTCATCGGGCTCGGCCTGGCGGCGCTCGTGGCGCAGCGCGTGCTCGCGCTGCGGCGCACGGCGACGACAGGGTGAGCCCGGGTCAGCCCTCGACGGTGGCGTAGACCTCGTCGAGCAGGCCGGCGCGGTCGGACAGGTCGAAGTTCTCGGCCAGGTACTTGTCGGTCTCCTCGCGGGTCTGGCCGTTGAGCGCCATGTTCAGGGCGATCAGGCGCGCGCCCTCGACATCGTCCTCGGCGGCCGCGGACGTGGCCGCGGGCGCGTCGTCCTCGATCTCGTCGACGACGACGACGTCGATCTCGTCGAGCACGACCGCGCTGTCGTAGTCCAGCGGCGCGTCGCCGGGCCCGCTGGCGGCCGCGTACAGCTCACCCATGTTGCCGCCGAGCAGCGACAGGTCGGCGCTGAGGCGGTTGGCACCCGTGCGCAGCGAGTCCACGAGCGCGCCGAGCTCGCTCTCCATCGCGTCGACGCGCTGGAGCATCAGCGTCGTGGCCTCCTGGACCTTGCCGACGTGCTCCTGCGAGCGGGCGATGGCCTCGTCGCGGATGCGCTGGGCCTCGGCCGCGGCGTCGCGCTCGACCTGGGCGGCGTTCGCACGAGCGTCGGACTCGATCGCGGCGGCGCTCGACTCGGCGGCCGAGACGATCGCCTGCACCTGCTCGCTTGCGATCGTCGCCAGCGACGACAGGCCGGAGGACGCCGCGGGCGCGGCCTGGGCCGGCGCCGGGGCCGGCGATGCCTGGGAGGGCGCCGCCGGCGCGGAGCGCGCGGAGCGCTGCAGCCCCTCGACCTCACGGGCAATCTTGGCCAGGTGGGCATCGACGCTTGCCGGCTCGTAGCCGCGGCGCCCGATGGGGAAGTCTTTTTTCTCGATCGACTGTCTGTCGAGGGCCAACGCGACCTCCGTGGATGAATCGCTTCGCGGTCTGGGCCGCCAGACTACCGCGGCCAGCGGTCTGCTAGCGGGCCTCGCGCAAACGCGAGACCCACGAGGCGGCGCTCAGCCCTCATCCACGGCGCTGTGGCCCGGGAGTTGCACCGACGCGCCCCGGCGCTGCACGAGCCCGTCGCGCTCGAGCGCGACGATCGCACGTTCCAGGCGAGCCGGCGCGATCGCGGTCGGGAGCCCGTCGCCCGCCGCGAGCGAGGCGATGACGCGCCCGCGAACCCAGCGGTCGGAGTCCTCGAAGCGCTCGCGCGCCTCCCGGCGGACCGGCGCTGCGGCCGTCACCAGGCCGCGCGACGGGCACCATGCCGCCGCCGGGCAGCCCTCGCAGCGCGGCGTGCGCGCCGTGCAGAAGCTCGCGCCGAGCTCCATCGCCGCCTGGTTCCAGTCGGCGCTGCGATGCCGGGACTGCAGCGCCTGCGGATCGATGCGCAGCCGCTGCGCGACCCGGCGCACGTTCGTGTCGACGGCCGCGATCGGCTCGCCGAACGCGAACGAGGCGACTGCCGCGGCGGTGTACGGGCCCACGCCGGGCAGGCTGCACAGGCCGGCGGCGTCCGGCGGCCAGCCGTCGCGTGCGACGATCGCGGCCGCCTCGCGCAGGCGCAGCGCGCGCCGGTTGTAGCCGAGCCCGACCCACGCGACGAGGACCTCCGCCGGAGTCGCCGCCGCGAGCGCGGCCGGCGTCGGCCAGCGCGCCATCCAGCGCTCCCAGTACGCGATCACGCGGGCGATCTGCGTCTGCTGAGCCATGACCTCGGACACGAGGATCGCGTAGGGATCGCTCGTGCGCCGCCACGGAAGATCGCGGCCGTGCGTGTCGTACCAGGCGAGGACGGCTTCCTGCAGCGCGGCGAGGTCCGCGGCGCGCGGCGCCACGGTCAGGCGGCCGGCGCCTCGTTGGCCTGGGCCATGTTCAGCTCGCGGCGCAGGTCGCGGATCTCGTCGCGCACGCGCGCGGCGTACTCGAAGCGCAGCTCCTCGGCGGCGGCGAGCATCTCCTCCTCGAGCTCGACGAGCGTCTGCTCGAGCTCGGACAGCGTCATCGCTTCGGTCGCGGCGCGCTTGCGCTTGCGCTTGCCCTTGCCCGGGAGCTTGGACTCCGACTGCAGGAACTCCGCGATGTCCGAGATGCCCTTGACGATCGTCGCGGCCGTGATGCCGTGCTCCTCGTTGTAGGCGAGCTGGATCGCTCGCCGGCGGTCGGTCTCGCCGAGCGCCGCGCGCATGGCGTCGGTCTCCTTGTCGGCGTACATGAGCACCTTGCCCTCGATGTTGCGGGCCGCCCGGCCGATCGTCTGGATCAGCGAGGTCTCGCCGCGGAGGAAGCCCTCCTTGTCGGCGTCGAGGATCGCGACGAGCGACACCTCGGGCAGGTCGAGGCCCTCGCGCAGCAGGTTGACGCCGACGAGCACGTCGTACTCCCCCAGCCGCAGGTCGCGGATGATCTGGATGCGCTCGAGCGTGTCGATCTCGCTATGGAGGTACCTCACCTTGAAGCCCATCTCGAGCAGGTAGTCGGTGAGGTCCTCGCTCATCTTCTTCGTCAGCGTCGTGACGAGCGTGCGCTCGCCGCGGTCGACCACGATCCGGATCTCGTTCATGAGGTTGTCGATCTGGTTGCGCGTCTCGCGCACCTCGACCATCGGGTCGACGATCCCCGTGGGGCGCACGATCTGCTCGACGACCTGGCCCGAGTGGGCCTTCTCGTACTTGCCGGGCGTCGCGCTCACGAAGACGAGCGTCGGCGTGATCGAGAGGAACTCGTCGAACTTCTGCGGGCGGTTGTCGAGCGCGCTCGGAAGGCGGAAGCCGTAGTCGACGAGCGTCTGCTTGCGGCTGCGGTCGCCCTCGAACATGCCGCCGATCTGCGGCACCGTCTGATGGGACTCGTCGAGGAACGCCACGAAGTCGCTCGGGAAGTAGTCGATGAGGCAGTACGGCCGGGCGCCGGGGGCGCGGCCGTCGAGGATCCGCGAGTAGTTCTCGATCCCGTTGCAGAAGCCCATCTCGCGCAGCATCTCCATGTCGTACTGCGTGCGCTGGCGCAGACGGTGCGATTCGAGCAGCTTGCCCTCGGCCTCGAGCTCGGCCGTCCGTTCGTTCAACTCCCGCGCGATCTCGGTGACGGCGGCCTCGATCGAGCCGTCCTTGACGTTGTAGTGCGTGGCGGGCCAGACTGCGACATGCTCGAGGTCGTCGGCGATGAGCTCGCCGGTGAGCGGATCGAAGTGCTGGAGACGCTCGACCTCGTCACCGAAGAGGGTCGCTCGGAAGGCGGTTTCCTCGTAGGCGGGGAAGACCTCGAGTGTCTCGCCGCGCACGCGGAACGAGCCCCGGCCGAGCGCCGTGTCGTTGCGCGTGTACTGGATCGACACGAGCTTGCGCAGCAGCGCGTCGCGGTCGATGACGTCGCCCTTGCGGAGGACCTGCATGTTCATCTCGTAGGTCTCGGGCGAGCCGAGGCCGAAGATCGCGCTCACGCTCGCGACGATGATCACGTCGCGGCGGGCGAACAGCGCGGCCGTCGCGGCGTGGCGCAGGCGGTCGACCTCCTCGTTGATCGCGGAGTCCTTCTCGATGTAGAGGTCTCTCGACGGGACGTATGCCTCGGGCTGGTAGTAGTCGTAGTAGCTGACGAAGTACTCGACGGCGTTGTCGGGGAAGAACGTGCGGAACTCGTTGCAGAGCTGCGCGGCGAGCGTCTTGTTGTGCGCGAGCACGAGCGTCGGGCGCTGGAGCTCCTGGATGACGCCGGCCATCGTCATCGTCTTGCCGGTCCCCGTCGCGCCGAGCAGCGTCGTGTAGCGATCGCCGTCGCGGACGGACTGCGCGATCTTCGTGATCGCCTGCGGCTGGTCGGCCGCGGGCGTGAAGATGTCGTCGAGCTTGAACGGCGGCATGGCGATCCAGGGTAGCCGCGGTCGCGGCCACCCTCCGTCCGCAAATCGGCGTCGTCAGGACGCGGGCCCGCGGCGGCGCCTCCGGCTGCCTTGGCGTCAAACCACCGGATTGCGAGGGAAATCCGCCAAAGCCGCCGCCGGCATCCGCCGCCTCCGCTGACCTTGGCGTCAAACCACCGGAATGCGAGGGAAATCCGCCACCACGGCTGGCCGAGGGGCAATTGCGTGTGCCGAGGGGGGCGAACTTCGGGTCGTGGCGCCTATGTCCTGTATGCGGGAACCATTCGCCACCGCGGCGCGACTCGCCGCCGCCCAGCACGGCCGCGTGTCGGGCCGCCAGCTCGTCTATGAGGGCGTGGATCGCCGGCAGATCGAGCGGTGGCTTGCGGACGGCCGCCTTCTGCGCGTGCACCACGGGGTCTACGCGGTGGGTCACCGGGCGCCATCGGTGCGCGGCGACTACATGGCGGCCGTGCTCGCGTGCGGCGACGGCGCCGTGCTGAGTCATCGAGCGGCCGCTCACCTGCTGCGAGCTGCTGCCCGGCGGCCCGCCGCGACCGGAGGTGATCGTCCCGACGCTGGGCGGGCGGGCACGTCCGGGAATCGACATCCATCGGGTGGCCAGGCTCCCGGCTCTCGACACCAGCGAGTTCGAGCGCATCCCGATCGCGACCGTGCCACGGGTCCTGCTGGACATCGCTCCGAGCACCGCCCCGAAACCGCTCACACGGGCCTGCCACAACGCGTGGGTGCACCACGAGACCGGGCCCCGCGAGGTCGAGGCGTGTATCGCGCGCAACCCGACGAAGCCCGGCATCGCGAAGCTGCGGCGGGCGTTCGGCGCCGATGCGACGCTCAGCGAGCTCGAGGACGGCTTCCTCTCGCTGCTACACAGGCACGGCGTGCCGGCCCCCCGCACGAACGTCGATCACGCCGGAGACAAGGTCGACTGCCATTGGCCGGATCTCGGCGTCACCGTCGAGCTGCTGAGCTTCCGCTACCACGGCACGCGAGCCGCGTTCGAGGCCGACGTCGCCCGCCGGCGGCGCTCCAACCACGTCGCCTACAGCTATGGAGACGTGTTCGAACACGCCGACGCCACCATCGCCGACCTGCTTCAGCGGATGCGGAAGCCCTCCAAGCCGGCGACCTCGACCGTTGTCACGACGAGGTCCTCGACGGTCGCGTGACGCAGGACCTCGGCGCGCCCACAACACGACCGCGGCGACCGCATCCGGCTCGCCTTCGAGGTGCGCCTGCACCGTTCCGTCGCGCCGTTGCGCACCCAGCCGCGGACGTCGCGCATGGCGGCCTCGCGGCGCATGCCGTCGCGAAAGAAGACGCCCTGCACATCCCCGGACACGACGACACGCCGCGCGACGGTGCCGGTCATGCCTCCAGCAGCGCCGGCAGCTCGGCCATGTCTGAGAACGGCTCGCCGCCGGCGGCCGCGAGCTCGGCCGGATCGCCGTGGCGGGTGAAGGCCGAGCGCCCGCATGCCCGCGGCGACCGCGGCCTCGACGCCGGGCAGGCTGTCCTCGACGACGGCGCGTGCTGGCGGGGTCGAAGCCCATCCGCGCCGCCGCATGCAGGAAGAGGTCGGGCGCGGGCTTGCCCGCGCGCGACCTCGGTGGCGCTGAAGATGCGGCCCTCGAAGCGCTCCCACAGTCCCGTCGTGCGCAGCGTGACGGCCATCTTGTGGTGCGGCCCGCTCGAGGCGACGCACGCCGGCAGCGCGATGCGATCGAGCGCCGCGATGACGCCCGGCACCGGCTCGAGCTCGCGGGCGAAGACCGCCTCGACCTCGGCGTAGTAGCGCGCCGCGAGGTCCGTCGGGGCAGCGACGCCGCCGCGGGCGTTGACGATCGTCCAGACCGACTCCAGCGAGCGCCCGCGGAAGTCGCGCATGCAGTCCTCGAACGTCGTCGGGATGCCGGCCTCGGTCAGCAGCGCGGCGAGCACGGTGTTCGAGATCAGCTCGGTGTCGACGAGCACGCCGTCGCAGTCGAAGATCACGGATCGCGTCACCGCGCTGAGGCTACCCGGCGGGCGGAAGGGCGCGACCGGCCGAGGGACGCGGCGGGCGCACGGGCGAGGCGGGCGCAGGGACGCGGCGGGCGCAGGGACGCGGCGGGCGCAGGGACGCGGCGGGCGCAGGGACGCGGCGGGCGCACGGGCGAGGCGGGCGCAGGGGCGCGGCGGGGGCCGCTCAGGCCGTCGTGCCGGCGGCGCGCAGCAGCAGCTCGATCTCGCCCAGGTGCCCGCGGACATTGGCGGCCATCGCGTCGACGATCTGCCGCGCGGCATCGATCCCCGTACTGGCGTTCGTGAGCTGCGTCTTGATCCGCCGCACGTCCTCCATGGCGCCCAGTGCGCGCTCGACCTCGGCGCGGACCGCGGCCGGGTCGATGGCCTCGGCACCCCCGCGGGTCATGAGCACCCGCGCCCGCGCGAGCGCGTAGGCGACCTCGAGCGCGAGCCGTGAGTCCTCGTCGGCGTCGTAGACGACGAACATCTTGTCGCCGTTGAACTCGCGCAGCGGGCGCGTGCGGGCGGGCAGCTTGTCCTCCGACGGCACGACGAAGATGGCGAAGTCCGCGCCGCGCGTCTCGAGCGCCTCGTCGAGCTCGGCGAGCGCGCGGTTGCGCGACAGCTGCGAGTTCTTGGCCTCGAACACGATCCGGCCGCGCGCCGGTCCGGCGCAGGCGTCGATCGCGACGACGACGTCGCCCTTGCGCCCGCCCTCGCCGCGGACGTCGCCGACGGCGTCGCAGTCGTCGCCCTGCGCCGACGCGATCGCGTCGATCGCGAAGACGACGGCCTCCTCGTAGGACCGGCCCTTGGCGGTGCCCTTCTCGGCGACGGCGGCAACCTCCGCGAGCCGCTGCTTCTCCGAGCGCAGCTGCGAGATCTCGAGCGTCATGCGCTCGAGCTTCTCCCCCATCGCGCGCAGCGAGTCGGCCTGGGCGCCCGCGATCTGGCGCGTCGCGGCGAGGTGGGCGTTCTGGAAGCCCGCCAGCGGGTTGGACGCGCTGTCGGAGGAGAACTGCTTGCGCAGCTCCTCGCGCATCTGCCCGGCCGCCTCGTCGAGGACCGTACGCATCCGATGCTGCACCGCGACCGTCGACTCGTCGCCGAAGTGGCGGGCGAGCACCTTCGTGACGTGCCCGTTCTCGGGCCCGAAGACCTCGTCGACCTTCTCGTCGAGGCGCTCGGCGACGCGCCGCGCGCGCTCGACGAACGACGCGTCGAGCTCTCGCGCGGTCTTCTCGAACTCCGCGCGCACGAACTCCGCGTTGGCGCCGGTCAGCTCGCGGTCGAGCACGCGCGCGCCGATCTCGATCGCCTCGGTCACGAAGCGCACCGGGTCATCGCGCTCGCGGGCGAGGCGCACGACGGTCTCGTCGTCCAGGACGAGCTGATCGATCGTCAGCCGCCCCTTGTGGACGTAGACCTGCGTGATCGGGAGACGGATGGCGGCTTCCATGACGACGCCCCACCGTAACCCCCGCCGCCGACGGAACCGCGTCGCGTGCCGGCGCATGCCCCGCGCGCCGCGCCGGGAGCTACTGCTCGCGCAGGTCCCACCAGTCGAACAGGTCCTCGCGCTGGTGCGACAGCGGGTTCGCCGTCGGCTTGCGCTCGCGCAGGGTCTCGAGCGCCTTCCACGGCGCGAGGTTCTCGCGCAGTGCCAGCACCGCGGCGACGACCGTCGCCGACCGCTGCCATCCGGCCCGGCAATGCACGTACACGCGCTGGCCCTCGTCGAGCCACGCGATCACCGCCTGCGCCGCCAGCTCGATCTGGTGCGGCTCCAGGCTGCCGAAGTCGACGAGCTCCAGGCGCGTCTCCTCGATCCCCGCCTCGTGCAGCGCGGCGACGGACAGCTCGCGCGCGCCCGGGTCGTACTCGACGTCCTGGACGAGGTTGAAGATCCTCGTGACTCCGGCGTCGACGAGCGCGGCGACGTCCTCGGCGTCCTGCGGGTACGCGCCCATGACGAGGTCGCCGCCGACCTCGGCGAAGCCGAAATGCTCGAACCAACCGGACACCGTGGGCACCCTACGGGGTGGGCGCACCGCGGCGTGCGAGAACCGGCGCGTCCCGCGGCGATCGGCCCGTCCGGGCACGTTCCCGCTCTACCCTGGATCGGATGAACCCGCTCACAAGCGCGCTCGAGGACGCCGGCGGAACCGCCGCTCCGCGCGAGCGCGTCGCCCAGCTGCGCGCGTTGCTGCGCGACGATCTCGCGCGCTCCGAGCGCGAGCTGGGGCTCGCTCGATCCGGGCGCGAGGAGCCGGTGCTCGTGGTCTTCGCGGCCTCGCCCGACGCGCTGCTCGCGGTCGTGCCCGTGACGGTGTCGCTGCGTGCCGACGCCGACGCCGTGACCGAGCGCTCGTGGCTGCTCGCCGCCGCGACCATCGGCGCCCTCGTCGAGACCGCGCAGCCCCCGCCGCCGGCCGGGCCCGGCGACCTGCTGCTGCGCTGCGGCGAGATCGACGGGCACCTCGCCCTGCGCCTGCCGACGACCGCCCCGGAGGACGCCGAGCTCGCGGTCGTCGCATTCGAGGAGCAGGTCGCCGGCGTCGCGCGACTGCGGGCGCGCGCCCTCGCGCTGCCGCCGGACGTCCTCGCCGAGGCGACGGACTGGCGCTCGCCGCTCGCAGCGGTGCTGCGCAGCGCGGAGGCGATCGCGCGGTTCGGCGGCCGGCCGGCCGATCCGGCGTCCGTCGCCGAGCACGAGGACGCGGTGCTGGCGGCGCTGGAGATGCACGACGCCGGCGCGGCGCGGCCGCACGACGACCCGCAGCCGGCGCGGCGGATCGCGCGGCGGATCCTGCAACGGCTCAACGGCATGGGCAAGTGGGGCGGCTATCACACCGACTACCGCCATCTCGCGCGCGGCTTCGCCGGCAACGACCGCGCGCTCGCCGACGAGGTCGGGGAGGCGCTGCTCCAAGCGGGCCTGTTGAGCGAGAAGCCCAGCGTCGGCCAGCGCCACGTCTACCTCAACCCGCGCCGCGCGGCGGACATCCACGGCCTCATCGAGCGTGGCGCGGTGCCAAGCGACCTGCGCCTTCCCTGAGATCGACCCCGCCCACCGCGCGGGCGGCGATCGTCACGCGCCATAGTTCCGGCCCATGCGTCGCGGCGAACGGCTTGCAACGAAGGCGTTCACGGCGCGCACGCTGATCGCGGCGGGCATGTTCGCGCCCAATCGCCCGAACCGGGCCGCGCGCTCGCTGCAGGCCGTCAAGCAGTGGGGCGCGACGCTCGCCGCGGGCTACACGGTGTCCGCGATCGGCTATCCCGACGCGATCGCGATCATCGACGACGCCGGCTCGCTGTCGTTCGACGAGGTGCAGCGCCGCACGAACGCGCTCGCCCGCGGGCTGCGCGAGGCGGGCGTCGTCGAGAACGACGTCGTCGCGATCATGTGCCGCAACCACCGTGGCTTCGTCGAGACGACCGTCGCGTGCTCGAAGCTCGGTGCCCACGCGCTGCTGCTCAACACGGCGTTCGCCGGGCCACAGGTGGCCGAGGTGTGCCGCCGCGAGGGCGCGACGGCGATCGTCCACGACGCCGAGTTCGCCGCGGTCGCGGCGACGGCCCGGACCGTGCAGCTGCGCTTCGTCGCCTGGCCCCAGGACGGCGGGGGCGCGGCAGGCGTCACGACGACCGCGCCGACCCTCGACGAGCTGATCGACTCCTGCGACCGCGACCCGCTCGATCCGCCCTCCCATCCTGGCCGCATCGTGCTGCTGACGAGCGGCACGACCGGCGAGCCGAAGGGTGCGCTGCGCCGCCAGCCGTCGTCCCTGGACCCGATGGCCGGCCTGCTGTCGATGATCCCGCTGCGTGCGCGCGAGCGCACGATGATCGCCGCGCCGCTGTTTCACTCCTGGGGCCTCGCGCACCTCGTCATCGCCGGCGGGCTGTCCTCGACGCTCGTCCTGCACCGCCGCTTCGACGCCGAGCAGACGCTGCGCGCGATCGACGAGCACGGCTGCACGGCGCTGATCGTCGTCCCGGTGATGCTGCAGCGGATCCTCGAGCTCGGTCCGAGGATCCTCGGCCGCGACGACACCGGGGCGCTGCGCGTCATCGCGGCCAGCGGGTCGCCGCTGCCGGGCGAGCTCGCGACGAAGGTCATGGACGCGTTCGGCGACGTCCTCTACAACCTCTTCGGCTCGACGGAGGTGGCGTGGGCGACGGTCGCCACGCCCGCCGACCTGCGCGCCGCGCCGGGTACCGCCGGTCGCCCGCCGCGCGGCACCGTCGTGCGCCTCTACGGCGACGACGGTCGCGAGCTCGCGCCCGGCGAGCGCGGGCGGATCTTCGTCGGCTCCGAGCTCGTCTTCGACGGCTACACCGGGGGCGGCGGCAAGCCCTCGATCGACGGGCTGCTGGCGTCCGGCGACATCGGCCACCTCGACGAGGAGGGTCGCCTGTACGTCGACGGCCGCGACGACGAGATGATCATCTCCGGGGGCGAGAACGTCTTCCCGCGCGAGATCGAGGACGTCGTCGCGTGCCTCGACGGCGTCGACGACGTGGCGGTCGTCGGCATCGACGACGAGCGCTTCGGGACGCGCCTGCGAGCGTTCGTCGTGCGCTCGCCGGGCGCGACGGTCGGCGAGGCCGAGATCTCAGACCACGTGCGCGGCACGCTCGCCGCCTTCAAGGTCCCGCGCGACGTCGTGTTCGTCGACGCGCTCCCGCGCACCGCGACCGGCAAGCTGCTCAAGCGCGAGCTCACCGGCCCGCCGGCGCGACCGTCTAGCCTGGACTGAACATGCCCGCCCGCACCGACAGCTTCGATCTCGGGCGCCTGCGCCTGACCTCCGGCGAGGGTCGCCGCCTGGAGCTCGACGTCGCGCTCGACGCCCTGCGCTTCGGCGGCGAGACCTACGAGATCGAGCCCGACGTCGTGACCTCCGTGCTCGACATCTCCGCGATGACGCGCGGCGGATACGCGCTGCGGCTGCGCTTCGGCGCCTCGCTGCGCGGGCCGTGCATGCGCTGCCTGGAGCCCGCCCAGCCGCAGGTCGAGGTCGACTCGCGCGAGATCGACCAGCCGGGCGGCGGCGACGAGCTGTCGAGCCCCTATGTCGTCGACGACGTGCTCGAGCTGCACGACTGGGCGCGCGACGCGCTCGTGCTGGCGCTGCCCTCGCAGCTGTTGTGCAAGGACGACTGCCTCGGGCTGTGCGCCGTCTGCGGGATCGACCTCAACGGCGCCGGTCCCGAGCACGCCCACGAGCGCGAGCCCGACCCGCGCTGGGCGAAGCTGTCCGAGCTCAAGCTCGACTGACGGCCTGGCGAGCCACCGCGCCGCGACGGGCGGGCGGACTCAGCGGACTTCGGCCGGCTCGTCCTTGCCCTGCAGGCGCTCGCGCCCGCGCTGGACGGCCGCGATGAACTTCGACAGGTTGACCTCGAGCGTGTTGAGGATCTCGTCGGCGTAGTCCTCGGCGCCGAGACGGATCTCGCGCTCGCGGGCGCGGGCGTCCTCGACGATGTCCTCGGCGGCGCGCTCGGCCTGCTTGGTGACCTCTTCCTGGCCGACGAGCTGGTCCTGGCGCTCGCGCGCCTCCTTGACGACGCGCTCGGCCTCGCGCTTGGCCTCGGCGAGCATCTCCTGGCGCTCCTTGACGATCCAGCGCGCCTGCTTGATCTCTTCCGGGATCGTGGCGCGCATCTGGTCGAGGATGTCGTAGATCTCGTCCTTGTCGACGCGGACCTGACCGGTCATCGGGACGAGCTTGGCGTTGTGCACCAAGTCGTCGAGCTTGTCGATGAGTACGAGGACGTCCATAGCAATGCCTCTGTTCGCTAGCGGCCGAGCTCTTCCTTCAACCGCGCCGCAACCCGGTCTGGGACCAACCCGTCGATGGCTCCACCGAACATGGCCAGCTCCTTGATTCCGCTTGAGCTCAGGAAACTGTACTGGGGGCTCGCCATGAGGTAGAGCGTGTCGATGTCGGGGGCCTGGTGACGGTTGAGCTGATGCATCTCGAACTCGTACTCGAAGTCGGAGATCGCGCGCAGGCCCTTGACGATGACCTTCGACCCCTGTTCGCGCGCGAAGTCCACGACGAGCGTCGAGAACTTGACCGCGCGGACGTTGGCGAGGTGCGCCGTCGCGTCCTCGATGAAGCTCAGCCGCTCCTCCACGCTGAACAGCGTCTTGCCCTTGCGGATCGGCACGTTGACGATCCCGACGACGACCTCGTCGAAGAGCCACGCGGCGCGCGAGATGACGTCGAGGTGGCCGTTGGTGATCGGGTCGTAGGAGCCCGGGCAGACGGCGATGCGATGGTCAGGTGTCATGGATTCGGATGACGGTGTCGCCGTAGCGGCGCTCGTCGGTCAGTTCGAACGCAAGCGCCAGCGGGTCGCGGCGGTCGCTCTCGCTGACGACGCGGCCGCCCGGTGCGAGCACCGCCGGCAGCGCCTCCGAGAGCTCCCGCCCCAGCTCGGCGGCGTGCCGATAGGGAGGGTCGAGGAAGACGAGATCGTATGCATCTCCCCTCGCGGCCGCAGCGCGCAGGGCCGTCGCGGCCTGCGAGCGATGGACCTCGGCCTCGATCCCGAGCGCCGAGAGGTTCGCCCGGATCGCCTTGATCGCCGGCGGCGAGCGGTCGACGAAGACCGCCGCGGCGGCCCCGCGCGACAGCGCCTCGATGCCCAGCGCGCCCGAGCCGGCGTAGAGGTCGAGCACGCGTGCGCCGCCGATCGACGGGCCGAGCACGCTGAACAGCGCCTCGCGCACGCGGTCGCTCGTCGGCCGCGTCGCGTCGCCCGGGGGCGCGACGAGCCGGCGCCCGCCGTAGGCGCCCGCGACGACCCTCATGACCGCACGCGGCCCGCCCGCCGCGTTCGTGCCGCGCCGGGCCGAGCGCGCCGGGCGGCGACCCTCACGCCGGCAGCGGCTGGCGCTGCGCCTCGCCGTAGGCGGCCGCGAGCGCGTCGGCGAGCAGCGCGTGCTCGGGCTCGAGCAGCTCGGGATCGTGCTCGAGCAGGCGCTCGGCGTAGGCCCGCGCGACGACCGCCAGCGCCTCGTCCTCGGGCAGGCGCGCGAAGCGAAACAGCGCGAGGCCCGACTGGCGGGTGCCGGCGATCTCGCCCTCGCCGCGCAGCTCGAGGTCGATCTGAGCGAGCTCGAAGCCATCCGAGCAGCGCTCCAGCGCGCGCAGCCGCGCCGCCTGCTTGGGCCCGAACAGCAGGCACGTCGAGGCGTGCTCGCCGCGCCCGATGCGCCCGCGCAGCTGGTGCAGCTGGCTGATCCCGAAGCGCTCCGCGCCCTCGACGAGCATCACGGTCGCGTTCGGGACGTCGACGCCGACCTCGATCACCGTCGTCGCGACGAGCACGTCCGCCCCGCCGGCCGCGAACGCCGCCATCGCCTCCTGCTTCTCGCGCGGGCGCATCTGGCCGTGCAGGAGCGCGACGCGGTAGTCGGCGAGCTCGCCGCCGCGCAGGCGCTCGAACTCGACCGTCGCCGCCCGCGCGGCGAGCAGCTCGCTCTCCTCGACGAGCGGGCAGACGACGAACGCCTGGCGCCCCGCGTCGAGCTCGATCCGGATCCGCTCGTACGCCGCGGCGCGCTCGCCGTCGGTCGAGGCGAGCCGCGTCGTGATCGGGCGCCTGCCCTTCGGCAGCTCGCGCAGCGTCGTGATGTCGAGGTCGCCGTAGCGCAGCAGCGCCATCGTGCGCGGGATCGGCGTCGCGGTCATGTGCAGGACGTGCGGCACGAGCCCCTCCGGCGCCTTCGCGTCGAGCGCCGCGCGCTGGTTGACGCCGAAGCGATGCTGCTCGTCGACGACGACGACCGCGAGGCGGTCGAAGCGCACGTCGTCCTCGAGCAGCGCGTGCGTGCCGACGACGAACGACAGCTCGCCGGTCGCGAGCTTGGCGAGCGTGTCGCGGCGCCGCGCGGCTGTCGTCGAGCCCGTCAGCAGCGCGATCCGCACGACCTCGCCGGGCATCAGGGCCTGGAGCGTCGCGAAGTGCTGCTCGGCGAGGACCTCGGTCGGCGCCATGAAGACCGCCTGCGCATCGTGCTCGACGGCGCGCAGGATCGCGTGCAGCGCGACGACGGTCTTGCCCGAGCCGACCTCGCCCATGAGCAGGCGCTGCATCGGCCGCGGCTGGGCCAGCTCCTCGTCGAGGACCGCGATCGCGGCCGCCTGGTCGCCCGTGAGGGAGAACGGCAGCAGCTCCTCGCGCCAGCGCCGTGACAGCGCCGGCTCGAGCTGCAGCGCCGCGGCGCGGCCGGCGGCGCGGCGCTGGGCACGGCGGCGCAGCAGCGAGATCTGCGCCAGCAGCAGCTCGTCGAACGCGAGCCGCCGGCGGCCGCCCTCGAGGTCGCCGGCATGCGCCGCGACGATCGCGGCCGCGCGGTCGGGCAGGCCGCGCTCGCGGCGCAACCGCGCGGGCAGCGGGTCGACGGCGTCGTGGGCGGACGCCAGGTGGGCGCGCACGAGCGCGAGGATCTGCGTCGAGGACAGCCCGACCGTCGCCGGGTAGTGCGCGACGCCGTCGTCGTCGCCGCCGCCGCCCGCGGTCTCGACCGTCGGCGCGTGGCCCTCGACGCGGAAGCTGTTGCGGTCGGCGAGCTTTCCGTGCAGCACGAGGCGCGTGCCCGTCGGGTACTTGCTCGCGAGCCACGGCTGGTTGAAGAACGTCGCCTTCATCATCCCGGTCTCGTCGGCGACCTGGGCCTCGACGAGTGGCTTCATCCCGCGCCGGCGGACCGGGCGGCTGGCGATCGAGCGCACCTCGACGACGACGGTCGCGCCCTCCCCGGGCGTCAGCGTCGCGACCGTGCGGGCCGCGCGGCGATCGCGCGGCAGGTGCTCGAGCAGGTCGCCGACCGTGTGCAGCCCGAGCGCGGCCGCGGCCTCGGCGGACTTCGCGGGCCTGACGTCGAGGGCGAGCGCCAGCGCGGACGGTCGCGCCCAGCGCAGCGGGGCGCCGAGGAGCTGCTCGCGATCGAGCTCGATGGCGGTCGCGAAGGCGGTCGGCACGACACCATCATGATCGCGCGCCCGGTCGGGTCGCGGCGCTCAGGCGGGGGCTGCCGCGCGCACGCAGCGATCGACGAACGCCAGCTTGCGCTGGACCTCGGAGGTCAGGAGGAACGGGTACACGTCGGCGGCTCCCATGCTGCGGTTGATCGCGTTCAGCGCGTACGTCAACGGCAGCCAGGCGTCGAGCAGCGCCTCGATGTCGGGTGTCGGTGCCTCGGGATCGGAATGCAGCGGCGCGAGGTCGGTCGTCGCGACCTGCGGGCCGTCGACGCGCATCCCATAGGCCTCGGCCGTCTGCAGCGTGTCGCGGATGTGCAGGTAGTGGGCGAACGTCTCCGCCCAGTCCTCCCACGGATGCATCGTGGCGTAGGCGCTGACGAACCGCTGCTCCCAGCCGCCGGGAGCACCGTTGGCGTAGTGGTGGTCCATCGCCGCGCCGTAGTCCTCGCGGTCGTCGCCGAAGACCGCGCGACATTCGTCGCGCTCGGCCGATCCCTCGGGGGCCAGGATGTCCTGGTAGTAGTGCGCGATCTCGTGGCGCATGTGCCCGAGCACGGTGCGGTAGGGCTCGCCGAGGTTCTCGCGCCGCTGCTCGCGCTCGGAAGCGTCGGCCTCTGAGAGGTCGAGCGTGATGACCCCGTCGGCGTGGCCGGTGCTGACCGGCTCCTGCGCGCTCGACAGCAGGTCGAAGGCCAGGCCGCCCGCCTGCTCGCGCCAGCCGACGACCGGCAGCTCGAGCTCGAGCAGCTCGAAGACGAGCCTGCGCTTGGCCTGCTCGGCGCTGGCGAAGCGCTCGAGTCCCTCGCCGTCGGCGTCGTTGGGCCGCGTGCGCGTCAGCGCGCAGCTCTCACACCAGTCGCCGTCCTGATGCACGAGCCCGTTGCAGTTCGTCAGCGCCAGGCCGGCGCAGTAGGGCCGGTCGTGCAACGCGACGATCTGGCGCGGCTCCCAGTCGAAGCCCAGCTCGTGCCCGCAGTGCAGGCAATGCAGGCTCTCGAAGATGACCAGGCGCCCGCAGATCGGGCAGGAGAACGCTCGCACGCCTTCAGCATGCCCGAACGTGCATACGTTCAGCCCGCGATCGGCGGATCCGTCTTCTGTGAGCCGCCCGCCTGCACGAGCGCGGCCGCCAGGAAGCGGTACGTCCACTCCTCCGCGAGCTTGCGCGAGTCGGCGAAGACGATCGGCACGGACGGGTAGCGAACCTGCAAGCGGGCGACGAGCTCCAGCAGCCAGCCGGGCTGCACGCGCTCGACGCTCAGCAACGCCCCGTAGCGCTCCTCGACGACGACCGCCGCGTGCGCGCACTCCGCGAGCTCGGCGAGCTGGAAGCCGAGCGATCCGTCGACGAGCGATCCGGTGAAGTCCTCGAGCGACTTGCGCTCGACGACCGCCACCGTCTGCTCGGCTTGGCGGACGGCGTAGTCCCCGCACGCGAGCGCGTGGCGCTCGGTCGTGACCGGCCGCCCGGCGAACTTGTACGGATAGCGCTCGCGACTGTCGACGAGCACGGTCAGGTCGCCGAGATCCGAGGCCCGCCGGGTCGGAACGCGCTGCCCCGGCCGGGCACGCTTCGCGGTCCGTGCCGTCTGCCAGAAGATCATCGGGCGCCCGCCGGCGCGGCCCGGCGCCGGCTGCGTGAAGACGATCTGTGAACGGTTCTCGCGCGCCCGGTCGAGCACGAGGTCGACGGCGGCGCCGCGGCGCGCACAGGAGCGGATCGGCACCTCCTCGAGCACCTCGGCGCCGGCAGGCCAGCAATCCAGCGGGTGGCAGTACACGCGGGCGGTCGCCGGCCAGCGGGCGCGCGCCTTCAGCGTGATCGTCTCCCCGTGCACGGCGAAGCGCAGGAGGAAGCCAAGCGTGCTGTCCGGATCGGGGTTGCGCGCCACGACGAAGGTCGGCTGCTCGGCACTCACGACAGCCGGCAGCGTAGCCCAGCCGATGTCTCCCCGATCTACTCGGCGGCCACGAGCCACCAGTAGCTGGGCTGTCCGCCGACCTCGCATTCGAGCTCGACGCCGCCGCTCACGAGCGCGCGCACGCCGGCTTCGTCCAGCGGCGCGCCCTCGCCGGCGATGCAGGTCAGCAGCTCGGCGCCGGTCGCGAGGTCGTCGAGCACGGCACGCAGCGTCGCCTCGGGCTCGCCCCAGGCGACGATCGCGTCGTCGACGAAGCCGACGGCGTCGCCGATCGCGAAGCGCCCCTCGCCGTCGGCACGCGCGGCGGGTGCGACCGCGCCGGTGCGCAGCTGCGCGAGCGCGGCGTCGATCGCGGCGACGTTGTCGGCCGCCGAGCGCGTCGGGTCCAGCGCGAGCGCGGCGCTCAGGCCCGCCTGCTGCGAGCGCACCCCGCTGACGTGCACGACCTTCTCCGACAGCCCGGCCGCGTGCGCCGCCGCCATGACGACGTTCGGCGAGTTCGGCAGCACGACGACCTCCTGTGCCGGGACGTCGTGGATGCCCGCGAGCAGCTCGTAGGTCGACGGGTTCAGCGTCTGGCCGCCATCGAGGACGAACACGCCGAGGCTCTCGTAGAGCTCGCGCAGCCCGTCGCCGGAGACGACGGCGAGCGCGCCGCAGCGCTGCTGCGGCGCGCGGTCCGCATCCGCACCGGCTGCCGCCAGCCGGTCGCTGCGCGCCAGCACCTGCGCGTGCATGTCGGCGACGTCGAGGTGCGAGACGTCGCCGGCCCCGGCGAACAAGCCGGTCGCGGCCGCGGGGTCGTCGGTGTGGACGTGGATCTTCAGCGTCGCGGCGTCGCCGACGACGAGCACGGAGTCGCCGATCGCCTCGAGCAGCTCGATCCAGCCGCGCGGGTCCAGCTCGCGGCCGGTGACGGCGAAGTTCGTGCAGTAGCGGTATGTCGAGGAGTCGTGCTGCGGGTAGCTGATGCGCGCCGGCGCCTGGACGGCGACGAGCGGTGCATCGGTGCCGCGCAGCGCCGCGATCATGCCGGCGACGATGACCGTCAGCGCGTGCCCGCCCGCGTCGACGACACCGCTCTCGCGCAGGATCGGCAGCAGCTCCGGACCGCGGCGCACGGACGCCTCGCCGGCCTCGAGCGCGCGCTCCAGGACGTCGGCGATGAGCGCGTTCTGCATGGCCGGATCGCCCTCCGATCCCAGGCGCGTGTCGCCCATGTGCGCGATCTCCGTCGCGACGCTCGTCGCCATGTCGCGCAAGACGGTGAGGATCGTGCCCTCGGCCGGCTGGCGCACCGAGCCGTACGCGCGCTGCGCGGCGCGCGCCATCGCGGCGCCGATCAGGACGGGGTCGACGAGCTCGCCCGGGCGGCTGACGAGCTCCTCGGCCGCGCCGCGGATGAGCTGCGAGAGGATGACGCCGCTGTTGCCGCGGGCGCCGAGCAGCGCGGCGCGCGCGACCGACTCGACGATCTCGTCGCGCCCGATCTCGTCGATCAGGCGCGCCGTATCGGCCGCGAGGCGGTCGACCTCGACGCAGCACGGCGCGCAGCGTGAGCGCCATGTTGTCGCCGGTGTCGCCGTCGGCGACCGGGAAGACGTTGAGGTCGTTGATCTCCTGGCGGCGCGACTCGAGGTGCGCGAGGGCACCGGCGACGACGGCGCGGAAACGAACGAGGCTTGGGTCCGACATGCCGGCACGCGGCCGGCTAGACGGCCTTCGTGACCTTCCCTGCCTTGAGGCAGCGGGTGCAGACGTACACGCGGCGAGGCGCCGCGCCCACGAAGATCCGGACCTTCTGGAGGTTCGGATTGAATCGCCGCTTGGTCGCGACCATCGAGTGGCTTCGGCTCTGACCGAACGCCGGCTTCTTACCGCAGCTGTGACATACCTTGGCCATTGGGTCGTGGAGTGTAGCGGCCGGCTGCCGCGGTTGGGCGGTGGTACCCGGCGGGTAACGTGGGCGCTTGATGCCGTTGGCCTCGAAGATCGATCTGCCGGAGCGCTATCGCGTCGCGCGCCACATCGCCAGCGGCGGGATGGCGTCCGTCTGGGAGGCGGAGGATCTGCTGCTCGGGCGGGTCGTCGCGGTCAAGGTGCTCGGCGCCCAGTACGCGCCCGACCCGGACGCCCGCGCGCGCTTCCAGCGCGAGGCGCGGACCGCCGCGCAGGTCTCCGACCAGTCGCACGTCGTGACGATCTTCGACATCGGCGAGCACGGCTCGAACGCCTTCATCGTCATGGAGTACTTCGCCGGCGGGACCGTCGCCGACCGCCTGCGCTCGGCCCGTGATGCCGGCGAGCGCGTGCCGCGCGAGACCGCCCTGCTGTGGCTGCGCCAGGCCGCCGCCGGCCTCGACGTCGCGCACGCCGCCGGGATCGTGCATCGCGACGTCAAGCCGGCGAACCTGCTGCTCGACGCGAACGGCCGCCTCGCGGTCGCCGACTTCGGCATCGCACGGCTGGCCGACGACACGCAGATGACGAAGACCGGCCAGGTGCTCGGGACCGCGGCCTACATCTCGCCCGAGCAGGCGCTGGGGCGGCCGGCGACGTCCTCCAGCGACATCTACGCGCTCGCGCTCGTCGCCTACGAGCTGCTCACCGGCACGCGGCCGTTCGCGGGCGGGCCGGCGACCGCGCAGGCGATGCAGCACGCCGCCCACCCGCCGACGCCGCCCTCGCAGGCCGCGCCCGAGCTGCCGGCGTCGCTGGACCGCGTCTTCGAGCGCGGGCTGGCGAAGGATGCCGCCCACCGGCCGCACACCGCGGGCGCGCTCGTGGCCGACGTCGAGCGCGCGCTGCTCAGCGACGTGCCGATCGAGCCCACCCGCCCCTTCATGGCGGTCGCCCCCGCGGCCGCCGCGCTCGGCGCCGCCGCGCCGCCGCGGCCGCCGCGCCGATCCCGCCGCGGCGGCACGCGTGGCCCGGGCGGCCCCGGCCCCGGCCCCGGCCCCGGCCGCTCCCGGCCCCGCGACGGCGCGCGAGCGGCGCCGACCGCGCGGGCAGCGCCACGGTCTCTCGTCGCTGATCCCGATCGGGGTTGCCGCGGTCGTGGTCGGCGCCCTCGTCGCGCTCGCGATCGGCGGCGGGCGCAAGGACGGCCAGCAAGCGTCCTCGAAGACCCCGAGTGCCGCCTCGAGCGGCGCGAAGTCGACGACCTCCGCCAACGCGACGGGGCCGCCGGCACCGCCTCCCCCGCCGGCCGCCGCGACGGGCGGCGGGTCCGCCACGCAGGTGTCCGACTCCCAGGACCCCAAGGCGCTCGGCGATCGCGGCTACCAGCTCAGCCAGGCCGGCGACGACGGCGCCGCGGTGCCGCTCCTGCGCGCTGCGGTCGCCGGCTACCGCAGCGCCGGCCGCACGGGCGAGATCGACTACGCCTACGCCCTGTTCAACCTCGCGGTGGCGCTGCGCCGCTCGGGCGACCCGGCCTCGGCCGTCCCGCTGCTGCGCGAGCGGCTGACGTTCGACAATCAGCGCGCGGTGGTGCAGAAGGAGCTCGACCAGGCCCTGAAGGAATCGGGGCAAGCCACGGACAAGAAGCCGGCCAAGCCGGGCAAGGCCGACAAGGGCAAGCGCGACGAGGGATGATCGCGGCACGCTAGATTCGCTGACGGGATGGGAGTCAGGGGATCGTTCCGCGGCGTTGCCGCGCTCGCCGCACTGGCCCTGATCGCCGGGGCCGCCGGCGCATCGGGGCAGGCGCCACCGCCGACCGCGCCGGCCGCGCCCACGCTGCGCGACGTGCCGCTCGGCAGCGCGGTACGCCTGTCGGCCCTGCGCGGCGGCGCGCGCTACCGCGCCACGTTCGTGCGCGAGTTCGCATCGATGACGCCGGAGAACGAGCTCAAGTTCGACGCGCTCCAGCCGCGCCGCGGGCGCTACGACTTCGCCGCCGCCGACGAGCTCGTGCGCTTCGCGCAGCGCCACGGCAAGACCGTGCGCGGCCACACGTTGATCTGGGGCCAGCAGCTGCCGCTGTGGCTCGTCGACCACGGCGCGACGGACAAGCTCGGCCTGCGGCTGCCGCCGATCGCGCTGCCGCACCTGCCCGGTCCGCTCGGCACGCTGCTGAGCAACACGACGACGCTGCTGACCGGCTGGCGGCGCGACGAGCTGATGGCGGTCATGAAGGACCACATCCGCACGGTCATGCGCCACTTCGCCGGCGAGATCGAGGAATGGGACGTCGTCAACGAGCCGATGGCCGAGGACGGGACGCTCGCCCCGACCGTCTGGCGGCGCTTCATCGGGCCGGACTACATCGATCAGGCCCTGCGCGCGGCGCGCACCGCCGATCCGAAGGCCAAGCTGTTCATCAACGACTTCGCCGTCGAGACCCCGACCCGCAAGCTCGACGGCCTCGTCAAGCTCGCCCGTGACCTGCTCGCCCGCGGTGTCCCGCTCGACGGCATCGGCCTGCAGATGCACACGCACATCGCGAACTTCCCCGACGAGGCGACGCTCGAGACCACGATCCGCCGCTTCACCGACATGGGCCTCGAGGTGCAGATCACCGAGATGGACGTCGGCACGTCGTTGCTCGACGCGAGCCGCACCGACCGCCTCCGCCAGCAGGCGCTCGCCTACGGCGCCGCCGCGCGGGCCTGCAACGCCGTCTCGGCCTGCACGCGCTTCACGACGTGGGGCTTCACCGACGCGGTGTCGTGGCTGAGCTCCGGCGAGTCGGGCCTGCTGTTCGATCGCCTGTATCGCCCCAAGCCGGCATACGCGGCCGTGCGCAGCGCGTTCGCCTCGGGGCCGGTCGTGCGCTCGCAGTCGCGCCAGCCGACGCGCTGAGCGGCGGCCGCGTCGGAGTCAGAGCTCGCGCACGACGCGGCACGGGTTGCCGACCGCCAGCACCCGGGGCGGGATGTCCTTCGTGACGACGCTGCCGGCCCCGACGACGGCCTCCGCGCCGATGCTGACCCCGGGGCAGACGATGACGCCGCCGCCGAGCCAGGCCCCGTCGCCGATCGTGATCGGCCGGGCGCTCTCCCATCCGGCGCGCCGCGGCCCGGCGTCGAGCGGGTGCGTCGCCGTCAGCAGCTGGACGGCGGTCGCGATCTGGACGTCGTCGCCGATCGACACCGCCGCGCAGTCGAGGATGATCGCGCCGAAGTTCACGAACGTGCGCGCGCCGATCGTGATGTTCGAGCCGTAGTCGCAGCGCAACGGCGGGGTGACGTAGGAGCCCTCGCCGAACGCGCCGAGCAGCTCGCGCAGGATCTCGTCGATGAGCGTGCCGTCGGCCGCGCTGGTCGTGTTGAGGCGCTCCGTCAGCAGGCGGCAGCGCAGGCGCTGCGCATTGAGCTCGGGGTCGTCGGCGACGTACGGCTCGCCGCTCAGCATGCGCTCCCTCTGGGACGCCATCGAGCCGGTCGGCGCGGCGTCTCGGGCTAGCGGCGCTGCGGCGAGCGTGCCGGCCGCGGCGAGCGCGACGGCCGGCGCGGCGGGCGCGGATGGGCGTCGCGCAGGGGCATGTGATCGCGCAGGCGAACGTCGCTGGACCCCGAGCCCGGCAGCGGCAGCGGCCGGCGATCGGTGGTCGGGGGCGTCGGGCGCGGGCCGGGCGGCGGGTCGCCGGGGCCGTCGTCGCGGCGCCACCAGCGCGGCCGCGGCCTCATGTCGCCCCCGAGCAGGCCCAGCACGAGCATGACACCGCCCGCGACGTGGACGATGAAGATCAGCGCCAGCGCCAGGATCTCCTGTGCCTCGATGGCCACGCGGACAGCCTACCCGGCCGATCTGAGCGCAAGCGCGTCAGCTCGACAGCTCGGCGCGCATCCTCACGAGCGCCAGCACGGCCTCGGCCGCGTCGGCGCCCTCGTCGCGCTTGCCGCCACCGGAGCGGAGCATCGCCTGCTGGAGGTTCTCGACGGTCAGCAGGCCGAAGCCGCACGGGATGCCGGTGCGCAGCGCGACATCCTGGATGCCGCGCGCGGCCTCCTCGCAGACGTGGTCGTAGTGGCTCGTCTCGCCGCGGATGACCGCCCCGAGGCAGGCGACGCCCGCGTAGCGTCCGCTGTCGGCGGCGATCAGCGCGGCGAGCGGAAGCTCGAACGCGCCGGGAACGTCGAAGACGTCGACGCCGTCGGCGCCGGACCGCTCGAAGACCTTCGTCGCTCCGGCGACGAGCCGCTCGGCCAGCTCCTCGTAGAAGCGGCCGACCACGATCGCGTACCTCACGGCACGCCGCCTCCGGGTGCGGGCGGGTCGGCGCCGTCGGGCGACGCGTTGTCGCGCTCCTCCTCGTCGTGGAGCATCTCCTTGTCGACGTCGAGGCCCTGGTGGTGCAGCGTGTGGCCCATGCGGTCGCGCTTGGCGCGCAGATAGGCCTCGTTGTGCGGGTTGGGTACGTGCTCGATCGGCACCTGCTCGGTGACCGACAGGCCGTAGCCCTCCAGGCCGCGGATCTTCTTCGGGTTGTTCGTGAGGATCCGGATCGAGGTCAGGCCGAGGTCGACGAGGATCTGCGCGCCGATGCCGTAGTCGCGCAGGTCGGCGGGCAGGCCGAGCTCGAGGTTCGCCTGGACGGTGTCCATCCCGCCCTCCTGCAGCTTGTAGGCCTTGAGCTTGTTCAGCAGGCCGATGCCGCGACCCTCCTGGGCGAGGTACAGCAGCACGCCGCGACCCTCGTTCTCGATGATCGCGAGCGCGGCCTCGAGCTGCTCGCCGCAGTCGCATCTGAGGGAGTGGAAGACGTCGCCGGTGAGGCACTCGGAGTGCACGCGCACGAGCACGTCGGAGTGGCCCTCGACCTCGCCCTTGACGAGCGCGACGTGATGCTTGCCGCCGATCAGCTCGCGGTATCCGAGCGCCTGGAACTCGCCGAAGCCGGTCGGCAGCTTCGTCTCGACGACGCGCTCGACGAGCTTGTCGTAGCGACGGCGGTAGGCGATCAGGTCCGCCACGGTGATCATCCGCAGGCCGTGGCGCTCGCAGTACGGGACGAGATCGTCGACGCGGGCCATCGTGCCGTCCTCGTTGAGGATCTCGCAGATGACCCCGGACGGGTTCAGGCCCGCGAGCCGTGCCAGATCGACCGCGGCCTCGGTCTGTCCGGCGCGCTCGAGGACCCCGCCGGGCCGGCTCTTGAGCGGGAAGATGTGGCCGGGCTGGACGATCTCGCGCGGGGTCGCGTCGGGGTCCATCGCGACCTGGATCGTGCGAGCACGGTCGTGCGCGGAGATCCCGGTCGTCACGCCCTGGCGCGCCTCGATCGAGACCGTGAACGGCGTCTCGAACGGCGACTCGTTCTTCGCGGCCATGAGGTCGAGCCCGAGCTGGTCGCAGTGATCGGGCGTCAGGGAGAGGCAGATCAGCCCGCGCCCGTGCGTCGCCATGAAGTTCACGGCCTCGGGGGTCGCGAACTCGGCCGCCATCGTGAGATCGCCCTCGTTCTCGCGATCCTCGTCGTCGCAGACGACGACCATCTTGCCCCGGCGGATGTCCTCGAGCGCCTCGTCGATCGTCGCGAAGGGGCTCTGCGTCGTGGAGGTCATGCCCAGCAGCTTTTCAAACCCGGGTGTTGCGCGAGCGGTGCGACGGCGAGCGTGTGGACCGGATCGATTGCGCACATTCGCATATCCCCATATATGCTTCGATGCTTGCGGACGACCATCGAGTTCGACGACGACGTCGCCGCCGAGCTGTCGCGTCGCCGGCGAGAGGGGCACAGCACGCTGCGCGAGGACGTCAATCGCCTCATCCGGCTCGGCCTCGCTCACGAGCGCGGCGCCCTCGACGCGCCTCGCGAGCCGTTCACCACGCCGACGTTCGACAGCGGGCCGCCGCTGACATCGGTCGACGACGTCGAGGCGGCGCTGACCTACGCCGAGGGCGACGATCACCGGTGATCCTCGTCGACGCCAACCTGCTCGTCTTCGCCGTGCATCGCCAGTTCGACGCGCACGAGCGGGCGAGGACCTGGCTCGACGGACGCCTCAACGACGTCGAGCAGGTGGGGCTGCCGTGGGGAGCCCTGCTCGCGTTCGTCCGCCTGTCGTGCAACCCGCGCGTCATGACCCGACCGATCGCGCTGCGGGACGCGGTGGCCGTGGTGCGGTCGTGGCTCGCGCTGCCGGTGACGTGGACGCCGCAGCCGACGGAGCGCCATGCCGCGACGCTCGCGGCCCTGCTCGAGCCGGAGACGAAGGCCGACCTCCTCCCGGACGCCCACCTGGCCGCGCTGGCGATCGAGCACGGGCTGACGCTGTGCAGCACGGACCGCGACTTCGCGCGCTTCGAGGGCCTGCGCTGGGTGGACCCGTTGCGCGCCGGCGATCAGCCGCAGGCCTCGCGCGTTCGCCGCTGAGCCTCGAGCGCGTGAGGCGGGCACGCACCTCCTCGCCCTCGCCGGCAGGTCACCGGCCCCTACCGGGTCTCGGTGAGGCTCCCTCGGCTCACCTCAGGGGCGAAGCAGCTTCTCGACGTACTTCGCCAGGACGTCGACCTCGAGGTTGACGCGCCGGCCGACCTGCGCGGCGCCGAGGTTCGTGCGCTCCAGCGTCTCGGGGATGAGCGAGACGTCGAAACCCGCGTCGTCGATGCGGGCGACCGTCAGCGAGACGCCGTCGACCGAGATCGAGCCCTTGTGGACGACGTAGCGCAGGAGCTCCGGGTCCTCGGGGGCGATGCTGACGACCCGGGCGAACCCATCCGAGCGCACCGCGACGACCGAGCCGATGCCGTCGACGTGGCCCTGCATGATGTGGCCGCCGAGGCGGTCGGCCGCCCGCAACGCGAGCTCGAGGTTCACCGGCGCGCCCTCGGCGAGTCCGCCCAGCGACGAGCGGGTGAGCGTCTCGTTCATGACGTCCGCGCCGAAGCCGGTGGCGGTGATCGCGACGGCCGTCAGGCAGACGCCGTTGACCGCGATCGAGTCGCCCTCGGCGAGCTCGCCCGCCAGGGCAGTCGACAGCGTCAGCCGCACCCCGTCCCCGGTCGCGTCGACCGCGACCACCGCGCCGAGGTCGGCGACGAGGCCCGTGAACACCTCAGCGACCCCCGGTGCGGCGAGCCGCTACCACTCGTGCAGGCGCGCCGAGATGAGCAGGTCGTCGGCGACCCGCTCGCAGTCGAGCGTCAGCGCGCGCAGGGCATCGGAGATGCGCTCGACGCCCTCGCCCTCCAGCGGATCGCGGGCGGCCTTGCCACCGAGGAGGATCGGCGCGAGGAACAGGCGCACCTCGTCGATCTCGCCCGCATCGAGGAACGCCCCCGCGAGCTTCGGGCCACCCTCCAGCAGGATCGAGGTCACGCCGGCGGATCCGAGCTGATCCAGCGCGGAGCGCACGCGCGCGGGCTCGTTCTCGCCCGTCGCGACGACCACCTCCGCCCCCGACAGCTCCAGCGCCTCGACCGCCGAACGCCGCGCGGCGCGCGAGACGACGACCGTCAGGGGCAGCGCCGGGGCCGATGCGATGAGCTGCGACGTCAGCGGCAGGCGCGCCGTGGCGTCGAAGACGACATGTCCCGGCTGGTGGTGGACGCCTTCGACGCGCGCGGTCAGCGCCGGGTCGTCGGCCAGCGCGGTCCCGATGCCGACCGCGACCGCGTCCACGCTCGCCCGCCAGCGGTGCGCCCGCGCCCGCGACGACTCGTCGGAGATCCACTTGGAGTCGCCGGTGCGGGTCGCGACCTTGCCGTCGAGCGTCATCGCGGACTTGAACAGCACCCACGGGCGACCCGTGCGCGCGTGCTTGCGAAACGCCTGGTTGACGAGCCGAGCCCGCCGCGCGATCTCGCCGTCGGCGACCTCGACCGCGACGCCCTCGTCGCGCAGGATGCCCAGCCCCCGGCCCGACGCCTTCGAGCTCGGGTCATCCGACGCGACGACGACGCGCGTGATGCCGGCCGCGAGGATCGCACCGGTGCACGGCGGCGTCTTGCCGGTGTGGCAGCACGGCTCCATCGAGACGTAGAGCGTGGAGCCCGCGAGGTCGGCGCCTCCCACCGCGGCGATCGCGTTGACCTCGGCGTGCTCGTGGCCGTGCTCCTCGTGCCAGCCCTCCCCGAGGACGACCCCGTCGCGGACGAGCAGAGCGCCGACCATGGGGTTCGGGTGCACGCGCCCGAGGCCGAACTCCGCCAGTTCGATCGCCCGCTCCAGATGCTCATCATCGGCCGATGTCAGCACAGACATGCCGGGAGCATACGTCCAACCCGCGGGGGCGCCGAACCCGCCGCGTTCAGCCCGCCGCCGTCGCGCACTGACCGCCCGTGAGGCGGTAGATCGTCATCATCGGCCCGGGCCGGTTGTAGGCCAGCGGGTAGTAGTCGAACGTCCAGTCGAAGTTGAACTTCACGGGCCCCTTGCCCTTGGAGTACGGCGACACCTCGTGGGCGACCTGGGCCCGCGACTCGAGCTCGCGGTAGTACGCGAGCGCCTGCGGCACCTGGCCCGGCTCGGCCTCCGCGCGCCCGCGCTGGGTCGAGCCGGAGACGACGTAGCAGTAGCCCTGCTGCTCGTACGTCGACACGAGATCGGGCGTCAGCACGCGCTCGAAGTCCTCGATGTTCACGAGCTGCTCCATGCCGTCGGGGAAGGGCCGTCCCGTCTTGGGGTCGATCGTCGACTTGCTCGTCGGATACTTCACCCAGCGGTTGCCGTTGGGCAGCAGCGACGGCTTGCCGATGTCCTGCGCCCACTGGTCGGGCACGACGGGCTCGACGACGATCTTCGTCCCGAGCGGCACGTGGGCCACCATCCAGTCGCGGGCGAGGTTGCGCGTGTCCTCGCGCGACATGACGAGCCCCGAGTGCAGCGAGTAGATGAAGCCCTGCGCGCAGACGGCGACGACCGCCGCGACGACGAACGTCGGCTTCAGCGCCGGCTTGAAGCGGCCGCCCCAGTCGGCGAGCTCGAACGCCGCGTACGCCGCGAGGATGCAGACGAACGGGAACACCGGCATCAGCCAGCGCCCGAAGTAGCGCTCCTGCGAGCCCATGAAGAGGACGAAGAAGAGCACCCCCGGGACGAGCACCCAGACGAGCCGGCGCTCGTCGAAGAACAGCCGCACGGCACCGCCGACGGCGAACGCGAGCGGCACCCAGCCGAGCCCCCATCCGAACGACCAGATGTAGTAGGCGAAGCCGTTGTCCTGCGTCAGCCCGAGCTTGCCCGCGGCGTCGCCGGAGGCGTCGGACTGGTGCGTCAGGCCGTTCGTGAACGCGTCCCAGTTCAGCACCGCGTACGGGTTGGCGACGAGGAACGCGGCGAGCGCAACGACGCCCGCGATCGCGATCCCGCGCGCCGCGCCCGCACGGCCCCCGGGCGCCGTGAACTGCACGACCGTCGCCGCGACGAGCGGTACGAGCACGATCCCGCCGGTGTACTTCGTGGCACACGCGAGGCCGAGGCCGATCCCCGCGACGACGTAGTCGCGCACGCGGCCGAAGCGCAGCACGCCCGCCGCGCCCCACAGCGCGAGGCACAGCGGCGCCAGCGTCGGCACGTCGTTGAGCGCGAGCTTGGAGTAGAAGACCGGCAGGAAGGCGACGGTGAAGATGCCGGCCGACAGCAGGCCGACGCGGCGATCGACGAGCCGCGTGCCGGCGAGGTACGTCAGCCAGACGGCGAGCGTGCCGAGGATCGCCGACAGCACGCGGGCGAGGACCCAGATCTGCGTCGGGTCGGTCGCGAACACCTGCGAGACGCCCTCGCGACCGCCGTACCAGGCCCCGAGGAGCAGGTGCGCGAGGTACGTGTAGGCGGGCGGGTTGACGTAGTACTGGGGGTCCCAGCCGTGGCCGAAGAGCCCGATCGCGCGCGTGACGAAATGGGCGTTCTCGTCGGCGTTGTAGGCGTACGGCAGGCCGTGGTCGACGCCCCAGATGCGCAGGCCGAACGCGAACGCCAGCAACAGCACGACCGCCGTGCCCCACGCCAGCCGCTGGACCGAGAACCAGGATGTGGCGAACGCGGGCTCCAGCGCCACCGCGCCGAAGGCGTGACCGTTGTCCCGCGCGCTGGCCTCGCGAACCTCGGGCGGGGACTCAACAGCGGACATAGGCGGCGTAATAGGGGCTCGTCGCGGCACGCGTGAAGCCGGCGGGTGGATAGTTGTCGAGTGGGTTGTCGGCCTTCGTCACGAGCGCCTGCTTGAAGAGGGCGATGCGGGTGACCACGAGTATCACGACGCCGCGCCTCGGAGGCGGCGGGTTCGGGGTCTTCGCCGTCCGCGCGCTGGAGCGGGCCAGAACGCCGGAGCTCGAGCGATCGAGGATCCAGCGGACGTCCGGGATGAGCTTGTGGTTGGGCACGTAGACGGGACCGCAGCGCAGCGCCGACACGACGGCCGGGGCCTCCAGCACCTGCTCCAGCGCCGCGTGGGCATCGCCCCGGAAGCGCAGCTCGGTGTCGAGCGTGTTGAGGTTAACGCGCGTCGCCGTGAACACGATGCCGAAGACGACGAGCGCGAGGGCGCCGACTGCCCAGGTGCGCCGCCACCACGTGCCCTGCTCGAGCATCGTCCAGCCGGCGATGAAGACCGCCGCGAAGATCATCACGGCGAGCGATGGGACCAGCAGGTAGCGGTCGATGACCGACAGGCCGGCGACGCCGACCGCCGCGAACGTGCCGACGCCGGCCCCGAACAGGGCCAGGGGCATCGCGGCGCGGCGCGGCGTCAGCGCGATCGCCAGGATGAGCCCCAGCCCGCCGGCGACGAAGACCGGGAACTTGTCGAGCTTGATCAGGAACGCGTACAGCGCCTCCGGCACGGCCGACAGCCCCTTGTTGCGCCCGAGGGACGCGGCGAGGTCGCCGGTCGCCGTCAGCGAGTACAGCGGCTGGCCGGTGACGGCGAAGTCGACGGCCGACCAGGCGAGCGGGCCGATCGCGGCCAGCGCCGCGTACCTGACGCGCTGCGCCCAACTCGCCCGCGGCACGAGCCACAGCCAGTAGAGCCCGACGAGCAGCCACGCCTCCGGGCGCATGAGCCCGGCGGCGGCGAGCAGCGCCAGCACGACGATCGGTCGTTGCCGGGGCGCGCGCGCCTCGATCACCGCCGCCCAGATGACGACGGCGAGGTACGGGATGTCGATGTAGCCGCGCGCCGCGAGGAACGGGTAGTCGAAGCGCGTCACGAGCAGTGCGGCCGCGGCGGCGCCGACGAGCGGCGTGAACGCGTGCTTGGCGAGCACGTAGATCCCGACGACGAGGACGATGAACGACAGCACCGCGAAGCCGACCATGACGCGGTCGGCGACGTCGCCGAGCGGCGTCAGCAGCGCGCCGAAGGCGATCGCCAGCGGATGCTCGGTCGGCGCGCGGTAGGCCTCGAACGAGAGCGCGTCGAGGCCGACGAGCTCGCGCCCCCACAGCAGCGAGTAGTACGAGTCGTAGTTCGGATACGTCGGGTAGACGAGGAAGCCGACGATCGCGGCGAGCACGAGCCCGGCGACGCCGAGACGCTCGAGGAGCGCGGTCGTCGAGAGCTGCCAGGCGCCGTCGCGCCGAGGGTGTCTCGGCGGGGGGCGGCGGCGCGACGGCGGCCGGGCTCACGGCGCTGGAGACAGGTGGCGAGGCGATGGACGTTAGGATCCCATGCCGACCCGCCGCATGAAGCTGATCATCCAGATCCCCTGCTTCGACGAGGAGCAGACGCTGCCGCTCGTCCTTGCCGACCTTCCACGGCACGTGGACGGCTTCGACGTGGTCGAATGGCTGATCATCGACGACGGCTCGAGCGACAGGACGGTCGAGGTCGCGCGCGACGGTGGCGTCAACCACATCATCCGGCTGACGAACAACAAGGGGCTGGCCGCGGGCTTCCAGGCGGGCCTCGACGCGTGCCTCAAGCTCGGCGCCGACGTGATCGTCAACACCGACGGCGACAACCAGTACGACGGCCGCGACATCCCGAAGCTCGTCGCGCCGATCCTCGCGGGCAAGGCCGACATGGTCGTCGGCGACCGCGAGGTCCAGAACATCGAGCACTTCTCGCCGCTCAAGGTCTCGCTGCAGAAGCTCGGCTCGTGGGTCGTGCGCCAGGCCTCGGAGACCGAGGTCCCCGACACGACGTCCGGCTTCCGCGCCTACAACCGCGAGGCCGCGATCCAGCTCATCGTCGTGTCGAAGTTCACGTACACGCTCGAGACGATCATCCAGGCGGGCAAGCTGCTCGTGGCCGTCGACCACGTCGCGATCCGGACGAACCCCAAGACGCGCGAGTCGCGGCTGTTCCCGTCGATGTGGTCCTACGTGCGGCGCAACAGCGTGTCGATCTTCCGCATCTACACCCAGTACGAGCCGCTCAAGGTGTTCATGACCGCGGCGCTGCTCGTCGGCGCGATCGCGCTCGTCGTGTGGGCCCGCTTCGCCTACTTCTACGTCGTCGCGGACGAGGGCAAGGGCCACGTCCAATCGCTGATCCTCGGCGCCGTGCTGTTCAACGCGGCGATGGTGCTCGCGGCGCTCGGCATCATGGGCGACCTGCTCGCCGCGCAGCGCACGATCGCGCAACGCACGTTCGAGCGGGTGCGGCGCATCGAGCTGCAGCTCGGCGTCGAGCCGTCGCACTACGAGCCCGGCGCCGAGCCGACCGGGCACCCGAAGACCACCGGCGCCGACGCGGCCGCGTCGACCGGAAAGACCGAAGACCGCGAGGCCCTGCGACTGTGACCCCACCCTCCCCGACCGTGACCGTCGATGCCGAGGGCACCGTCACCGGCAACACCTACGACAAGTACGGCTCCACGAACCCGGTCGTGCGCCGCCTCATGGGCGCCTTCGAGCGCACGCTCGACGAGCTCTTCGAGCAGGCCGATCCGAAGTCGCTGCTCGACGTCGGCTGCGGCGAGGCCGTGCTGACGCACGAGTGGGCGCTGCGCCTCGGCGAGCGGCGCGTCGTCGGCATCGACCTCGACGATCCGCTGCTGCACGCCGAGTGGTCCAAGCGCCAGGCGCCGAACCTCACCTACCAGGTCATGAAGGCCGAGAACCTGCCCTTCGCCGACGGCGAGTTCGATGTCGCGACCGCGATCGAGGTCCTCGAGCACGTGCCCGACCCCGCTCACACGGTCGCCGAGATGGCGCGCGTCGCGAGCGGGCACCTGCTCGTCTCGGTCCCGCGCGAGCCGCTGTGGCGCGGGCTGAACATCGCGCGCGGCGCGTACGTCAAGGACCTCGGCAACACGCCGGGGCACCTCAACCACTGGTCCAAGCGCAGCTTCGTGAAGCTGCTGTCGCGGCACGGCGAGGTCATCCAGGCACGCTCGCCGTTCCCCTGGACCATGCTGCTCGTGAAGCTGTAGGGCGCTGAGTGGCCGCAACGGTCGGTGCCGGGACGCCCAGCTCCGGCGCGGGTGGTGGGCGATCGGGCTACGGGCGTGGCGCGCGGATCCTGTCGATCGGGATCGCCACGACCGGCGTCGTCACGCTCGCCTACTTCGCGCTCGCCGCGCAGACCCTGAGCGGCGTCGAGTACAAGCACATCACGCTCGTCTGGTCGATCATGTTCGTGATCGTGTCGGTGATCTACCGGCCGATCGAGCAGCTCCTGTCGCGCACGATCGCCGACCGCCGCGCCCGCGGCCAGGCCTCCGGCGGCGGGCATCTGAGGATCGCGCTGACGATCCAGGCCGCGTTCGCGGCGGTCTTCCTCGCGGTCGCGCTGGCGCTGCGCGACCGCATCCAGAACGGGCTCTTCGACGGCTACGGCGCGCTGTACTGGGTGCTCGTGATCGGCGTGCTGGCGTACGCGGCGAGCTACTTCGCGCGCGGCTTCCTCGCCGGCCACCAGCGCTTCGCCCTGTACGGCACGCTCGTCTTCGTCGAGGCCGTGTCGCGGGTCTGCTTCGTGCTCGCGGTGATCGTCGGCATCACCTCGGGGCAGACCGCCGTCGCGCTCGGCATGGCCGCCGCGCCGTTCGTCTCGCTGATGGTCGTGCCGTGGTTCTTCCTGCGCCGAGAGCAGGACCCGCCGCTGGACCGCCTCGCCGTCAAGGAGACCGAGGGCGGCCTGACGCTGCGCCGCGGCGCGGGCTTCGCGGTCTCGGTCTTCGCCGTCATGGTGGCCGAGCAGACGCTGCTGAACGCCTCGGTGCTGACCGTCGAGGGCACGTCGGCCGACCCCGAGCTGGCGGGCGTCGTCTTCAGCGTGCTGCTGATCGCGCGCGCGCCGCTGCAGCTCTTTCAGGCGGTGCAGGGATCGCTGCTGCCGCATCTCGCGGGGCTCGAGGCGACCGCGGGCCGCGACGAGTTCCGGCGCGCGATCCGCGTCACGGTCACCGCGATCGCGGGGTTCGCGCTGCTGATCGCGATCGGGCTGTTCGCGATCGGCCCCCCGATCGTGGGCGCGATGTTCCAGATCGACCACGAGCTGGCGCGCGGCGGGCTCGCGCTCGTCGCGATCGGGATGGGCTTTCACCTCATGGCGGGCACGCTGAACCAGGCCGCGCTCGCGCGCGAGCAGGCCGGTGCCGCGGCGGCCGCATGGCTGTGCAGCGCCGGCCTGTTTCTCGCCTTCATGCTGAGCCCGGTCGTCGACGATCAGCTGCTACGCGCCGAGGCCGGCTACTGCCTCGCGACGGCGCTGCTGTGCTCGCTGCTCGTCGCCGTCTATCGCCGTGGCGGCCGGCCCGCGCCTGCCCGCGGGCCGGCCGGCGTCGCCTACCCGACCTGACGTGCGGCCTCGCGGCGTGCGTCGCGCGGCGCGCACGGCGACCAGCCGGCGGCGATCGTCTCGGCGCGCCGCGCGAGGACGCACTTCGAGCCCGATCGCGGCGCCGATCGTCGCCGCGGCCACCACGAGCGCCGCGACGCTGCCCTCGCCCGCGATCACGGCCGAGATCGCCGCCAGCGCGAGCGCGCCGCGCACGCGCACCCGCTGGGCGAGCAGGCGAGCCCGCTCTCGCGCGCCGCTCGCGACGGCCTCGTGCAGCCGCTTGTCGCGCGGCCGTCCGGCCATCTCGCCAAGCTCGAGCGCGACCGTCGCGCAGAACCCCTGGACGTTGCTCCAGTACCTGACGTGGTCGAGCAGCGCCAGCCGGCAGTTGACGATCTCGCGCGAGCAGCCCGCGTTCCCCCAGTCCTTCGCGATCGGCAGCGCGCCCTCGGGGACGGGGTCGCACCTCGTGTAGAAGTCGACCCAGCGCTCGACGTGACGCGGCGTCATCGCCTCGGGTCGGTCCGGGCGCCGGCGGTCGACGATCCGGCGCATCGCGCCGAGAGCCGCCGTGAACGACACGGCCGCGCCCGCCAGCAGCACGAGCGGGACGACGAGATCGACCCCGGCGTGCGCGGGTGGCGAGCCGTCGGTCCGCAGCAGCGCGCCGGCGTAGCGCCAGCCCTCCACGGCGGCAAGCACGAGCAGCCCGGCGCTGAGCACGCGCAACCCGAAGGCGCCGCCGTAGCGACCACGCGCGGATCGCAGGTCGTCGACCGCGCCGAGCTTTGCGATCGCCGAGCCGAGCGTGACGAAGCCGCGGACCCGGTGGTCGTGCTCGACGAGCACGCGGCGCGCGATCTCCGTGCCCTGGGAGTGCGCCACGATGACGACCGGGGCATCGCCGACCTGCGCCTCGAGCCACGACAGGCAGCCCTCGACGCGGCCCACCATGTCGCGCTCGGTGTCGGGCTCGGTCAGCAGCGCGTAGCAGTCGCCGATGTAGTTCGCGAGCACCGAGTCGACGAGCCGCGGCAACGTGAACCAGACCACCGCGCCGAGCACCAGCACGAAGCTCAGCCCGACGCCGGAGACCATGCCCCCACCGCGCCCGAGCAGGATGCTGAGGGCGCCGATCCCGAGACCGGCGGCGATCGACAGGCCGCGTGAGACGGCCGGTGACAGCGACTGCGGACCACGCAGGCGGTCGTAGGCGGCACGCGGTAGGGCGAGCACCCAGACCGCCGACAGCAGGAGCAGCAGCGCGATCGTGAGCCCGACGACGGCGAGGTTCTGTGCGAGACGGCCAAGCGCGATCGCGGCGAACGCCAAGCGTCGCGGCTCGCCGTTGCCGCGACGCTCGTCCATGCGCGCGGTGCTGCGCCGCAGCCCGCCGTCCAGCGCGCGCGGCACGACGAACGGCACGACCGAGAACAGCCACGTCAGCAGCCTCCACGAGCTCGGCGCCCGCACGGTGTCGGCCCAGTGGCCCTCGGCGACGAGGGCCCGCAGCGGCTCACCGCCGGCGACGTCGATCGTGACACGGGCATGCGCCGGGACGGCGGGCGCGTCCGGCCGGCGCGCGGCGTCGACGGCCGACGACCCCAGCCAGCGGCGCAGCGATCCGACGAGAGCGTCGTCGAACTCGTCGAGGGTCGCGTTGCGGCGCTGGTTGCCGATGCCGTGGACGACGAGGACGCCGATGTCGGTGGAGCCGGATGAGGGGTTCGTGTCGCTCATGTCGCCCTCAGGACGGCTCGCGGGCCCTGCCTGATACACGCGGCTGCACCGTCAGGCGCCCTGCCGCGCGTACGCGCGCCGGACGCGCTCCAGGCTGCGCGCCCGTGTCGGCCCGATCGAGCCGATCGGCATGCCGAGCGTCGCCGCGATCTCGGCGTAGCCGGGCGCGGCGTCGGCGGCCAGCAGCAGCAGCAGCCGCTCGTCGCGTTCGCGCAGGCACGACATCGCCTGGCGCAGCTCGGCGTCGCGCTCGGCGCGCAGCAGCTCGGCGCCGGGATCGGCGGCCGGCGCGACGAGCTCCGGGAAGTCGTCGCCCATCGGAACCTGGCGGCCTGCGGACTGGATGACGCGCAGGCACTCGCGGCGCGCCGTCGTGGCGAGCCAGGCACCGACGCGCTCGGGATCGGCGATCCGATCGATGTGCTCGACGAGCCGCAGCCACGTCGTCTGGAACACATCGGCGGCGTCCGGCGGGTTGAGGCGGTGCTGGGCGGCGATCGCCCACAGCAGCCGCGAGTAGCGGGTGATGAGCTCGCTCCACGCGGCGCCGTCGCCGGCCGCCGCGCGGGACGTCAGCCGCGAGACCTCGTCACAACGGTGTCCTTCCTGCGGGGCGCATCCTCGTGTGCACCGCGCTGTGGTGGCCTCGGCCATCTCGCCCTCCCTGGTGGTGTTGTGCCTTGCTGAGGGCCACCTTCCGGGTAGGGCCTTGACGTTCGATTGCGAGAACCTTGCGGCGCGATTGCACAGCCTCGCGCCATTAGGCGCCAGCAGACCTCTGCGCTCGGGGATACTCCCGATCGTGGTGGTACGTGCGACCGTGATCGAGCTGTGTGGTTCGCTGCACGTCGAGATCGCGGGCCGGGACGTCACGGCGTTGCTGCCCGGCCGTCAGGGACGCGCGCTGTTCTCGTTTCTCGTCGTCAACCGCCACCGCCCGGTCTCACGGCACGAGCTGCTCGACGTGCTGTGGCCCGAGGATCCGCCCGACGCGCCGGAGGCGGGCCTGAGCACGATCCTGACGCGCGTGCGGCGCGCCGTCGGCGACGGCGTCATCGACGGCCGGACGGAGCTGCGGCTGCACCTCGGCGAGGGTGCGGACGTCGACATCGAACGTGCGGTCGCGCGCTGCGACGACGCGCGGCGCGCGCTGGCCGACGGCGACGGCGGCGCGGCGACCACGGCCGCCGAGGAGGCGCTGGCGATCGTCGAGCGCCCGCTGCTGCCGAGCTTCGAGGGCGACTGGGTCGAGCGCTGCCGCGGCGAGCTCGCGGCGCTCGAGTCCGGGCTGCTCGAGGCGCTCGCGCGGGCCGCGCTGCTGGGCGGGCGACCGCGAGCGGCTCGCGGCGGCCGAGCGTGCCGCCCGCACGCTCGTGGATCGCAACCGGTTTCGCGAATCCGGTTACGCGCTGCTGATCGAGGTCCAGGCCCGGCTCGGCAACGTCGCCGAGGCGACGCTGACGTTCGACCGCGTCCGCGTCCTGCTGCGCGACGAGCTCGGCACGGCGCCGTCGGCGGAGCTGTCGGCGCTGCACGAGCAACTGCTGCGCGGCGGGCGGCTGCCGCCGGACGAGCGGCCACCGGCCGCGGTCGCGCGGCCCGCCGGCGATGTCGTGCCGCTGCCGGTCATCGGCGGCATGGCGACCTCGACGCCGTTCGTCGGCCGCGCGGCACCGCTCGAGCGCCTGCGCGCGCCGTGGCAGGAGGCCGTCGCCGGGGAGCGCCGCTTCGAGCTGCTGATGGGCGAGCCCGGCGTCGGCAAGACGCGGCTCGCCGCTCAGTTCGCCGCGGAGGTCCACGCCGGCGGCGCGACCGTGCTCTACGGCCGCTGCGACGAGGAGCCGCTGCTCGCCTACCAGCCGTTCGTGGAGGCGCTGCGCCACTACGTGCGCTTCGGCGACTGGGAGTCCGACGCCGGCAGCGAGCCCGACCTGCGCCAGCTCTCGCGGCTGCTGCCGGAGGTGCGTCCTCCCGATGGCACGCCCGCCGAGTCGTTCCCCAAGGACGCCGGCAGCGAGCGCTACGTGCTGTTCTCGTCGGTCGCGCGGCTCATGGACCGCGCCGCCCGCAGCCGCCCGCTGCTCGTCGTTCTCGACGACCTGCACTGGGCCGACAAGCCGACGCTGCTGCTGCTGCGTCACATGCTGCGCCTGACGGATCCGGCGCGGCTCATGCTGCTGGGCATCTTCCGCGACGTCGACGTCGACCCCGACCACCCGTTCGTCGAGCTCGTCGCCGACATGCGCCGCGAGCGGCGCTTCGAGCGCCTCGCGCTCGAGGGCCTCGACGAGGCGGAGACCGACGAGCTCGTCGCCGCGCGCCTCGACGCGACCGCCAGTGCCGGCTTCGTACGCGGGCTGCGCTCGCAGACGGAGGGCAACCCGTTCTTCATCGAGGAGGCCCTGCGCTCGCTCGTGCAGTCGCGCGCCGTCGCGTCCGGTGTCGCGGCCGGGGAGGACGCGCTCGCCACGATGGGCGTGCCCGACAGCGTCGCCGACGTCATCCTGCGCCGCCTCGGCGGCCTCGAGCCAGAGACGCAGGTCGCGCTGCGCGCGGCGGCGGTCGTCGGGCGCGCGTTCGACCTGAAGATCGTCGAGGCGCTCCTGGATGCCCCCGCCGACGACGTCCTCGACGCAATCGACGAGGCGATGGCGGCGGGTCTCGTCGGCGAGGTCGCCGGCGCGTTCGACCGCTTCATGTTCTGCCACGCGCTCGTCCGCGACGCGATCTACGACCGCGTCACCCGCAGCCGGCTGCTGCGCCTGCACCTGCGCGTCGGCGAGGTCATCGAGGGCTCCGCGGGCGGCGACGCGGCGGCCGCGGGCGAGCTGGCGCACCACTTCTTCATGGCGCGCGAGCTCGGGGTCGCCGGCAAGGCCGTGCGCTACAGCGTCCATGCGGGCGAGCGCGCCGCGTGGACGCTGGCCTACGAGGAGTCGGCGGCGCACTACCGGCGCGCGCTGGAGGCGTTCGAGCTCGACCCCGACGGCGATGAGCGCACCCGCTGCGACATCCTGCTGGCACTCGGCCGCCTGCAATGGCAGGCCGGCGATCCGGCCGCCCGCACGACGTACTTCGACGCGGCGGACAGCGCGCGCCGGCGCGGCGACGCGCAGCAGCTCGCGGCCGCCGCGCTCGGGCTCGGCGAGCGCTACTGGGAGGCCGGCGCCGTCGACATGCCCTACCAGGATCTGCTCGGCGAGGCGATCGACGCGCTCGGCCACGACGACAGCCGCTCGCGAGCGCGCCTGATGGCACGCCTCGCCGAGAACGTCCACTTCACCGCCGAGCAGGGCTACGGCGCCAAGCTCAGCCTCCAGGCCGTCGAGATGGCGCGCCGGCTCGGCGACGACGACGCGCTGAAGACCGCGCTCATGGGTCGCCACGTCTCGCTCCTGCACATCGCGCACCTCGACGAGCGGCTGTCGCTCATCGACGAGGTGCTGGCGCTCGCCAAGGGCCACCGCCCGCTGACCGCCGAGGCCCACCACTGGCGGCTGCTGGACCTCTTCGAGCTCGGCGACGTCGGCAGGGCCCACAGCGACCACGCCGAGCTCACGCGGCTCGCGGGTGAGCTGCGTCAGCCCGTGCTCTCGTTCCTCGCTCGTGGCTGGGAGAGCACGTTCGCCCATCTCGCGGGCGATGTCGAGGGGGCCGAGCGGCTGGCCTTGCAGTCCTACGAGTACGGCGCCCGCGCCCAGGTCGGCAGCGCCGCCAGCTCGCTGGCGTCGATGCACTACACGCTGCGCCGCCAGCAGGGGCGGATCGCCGAGCTGCTGCCGGCGATGGAGGCGCTGGAGAGTGGCGCGTCGGCCTCGCCCGCGTGGCGCGCCGCGCTGGCGCTCGCGCAGGTCGAGACCGGGGCCGTCGACACGGGCCGCAAGCGCTACGAGCGGCTCGCGGGACGGGACTTCTCCTCGATCCCGCGCGACTGGTTCTGGTCGATCACCGCCGCGCTGCTCACGGAGACCTGCGCGGCGCTGCGCGACGCCGAGCGCGCGCCGCTGCTGTACGCGCTGCTCGAGCCGTACGCCGAGCGCTTCGTGCAGGTCATCTTCACCGCGAACTGGGGGTCCGTTCACCGATATCTCGGCCTGCTCGCCGGCGCGACCGACCGCTTCGGCGACGCCGAGCGCCATTTCGAGGCGGCGCTCGCCGCCAACGCGCGCATCGGCGCCGTCCTCATGACGGCCGAGACGCAGTGCGCGTACGGGGCGCTGCTGCTGCGCCGTGGCGCGAACGGCGACCGTGAGCGCGCCGCCGCTCTCGGCGCGCCCGCGCAACAGGTCGCCGAGCCGCGCGGCCTGGACGACCTGGCCCGCCGTGCCCGGGCGCTGCGCGGCGGACCGGGCCCGGTCCCCGCTGAAGGGTGATCCCCGCCCCTGGCGACGGACCCGAGGACGTCGTGTATCAGGACGCGCTCTCGCGCCTCCTCTGTGCTGAAGGGGCCGCCGCAGATCGGCCCGACGACGACCCGAAACGGAGAGCCGGTGCCCCCAGCACTTGTCGACAAGCCGATGCCGCCCGCGCCCCGCCGCCCCACCTCCGTAGCGTCGACGATCGTGCCGCGCAGCACGAAGCGCGATGGGATGCGCAACCGGATCGAGACGTTCGTGCTGTCGCACGGCGCGCCGATGTGGTCGCTGATCCAGAGCACCGAACCGCTGGAGCGTGTCGTCAATCGCCTCCTCATCAACTCGGCCTGCGAGAAGGCGCCTCCGCGCCCGTATCCGCTCAGCACGGAGTTCTCGTACACCTGTTGGTCGTCGCTGACCGACCGGACCTACAACGCCCGTCAGCTCGGCCCCGTGGCGGGCACGCCGCCGACGCGGCCGCCGGCCGAGGACGTCGCCGCGCTGTTCCTGCGCGGCGAGGAGATGACCCCGTGCCCGAAGTCGACGGTGCTGTTCGCATACTTCGCGCAGTGGTTCACCGACGGCTTCCTGCGCAGCGGCCGACCGGCCGCCACGAAGCCCGGCGAGACGCCGAAGTCCAGCGACGGGCCCCGCGACCTCAAGCGCAACGAGTCCAACCCCGACGTCGACCTGGGCCAGCTCTACGGCGTCACGCGGGAGATGACCAAGGCGCTGCGCCTCGGCACGGGCGGGGAGCTCAAGTCGCAGCGGATCGGCGCCGCGGAGTTCCCCCGCGGCTGTGCGGCGAGGACGGCGAGCCGCTCGCCGAGTTCGCCTCGCTGCGCGTCCTCGGGCTCGAGCGCGTGCCGCCCGAGCGCCGCGCGCAGCTCTTCGCGATGGGCAGCGACGCGGGCAACTCGCACATCGGCTACTCGATGGTCAACGTGCTGTTCCTGCGCGAGCACAACCGCATCGCGCGAGCGCTCGCGAAGGCCTACCCGGAGTGGCGCGATGACCGGCTGTTCGAGACCGCCCGCAACATCCTCACCGTCGTGCTCATCAAGCTCACGATCGAGGAGTACATCAACCACATCGCGCCCTATCACTTCAAGTTCACGTTCGACCCGACCGGGTTCTACGGCCAGCGCTGGTATCAGCCCAACCGCGTCGCGGCGGAGTTCAACCTGCTCTACCGCTGGCACAGCCTGATCCCGGACTCGCTGCGCGTCGGCGGCGAGGACCTCACGATCGACGGCACGATCTTCAACAACACGCTGATCACGGAGAACGGGCTCGGACCGATGTTCGACGACGCCTCCCATCAGCGGGCCGGCAAGGTCTGCCTGTTCAACACGTCGCAGTGGTTCGCCGGCCGCACGACGACGCAGAGCATCGAGCAGGCGCGCAGGCTGGACCTGGCGACGTACAACGCCTACCGCAAGGACTGCGGCTTCCCGCGAGGTGACCGGATTCGATCAGATCTCGTCGGACACCCACGTGCGCAACGAGCTGCGAGCGCGTGTACGAGCATGTCGACAACATCGAGTTCTACGTCGGCCTGTTCGCCGAGGACGCGCGCCCGAACTCCGTGCTGCCCTCCCTGCTCGGGCGGATGGTCGGCATGCACGCCTTCTCGCAGCTCATGACGAACCCCCTGCTGGGTCCGGGCATCTACCGCAAGGAGACGTTCTCCGAGGCGGGGATGGCGATGATCGCGTCGACGACCTCGCTGTCTGCGCTGCTGCATCGCAACATCCCCGAGAGCGGGGACGCGCGCTTCGAGGTCCGCCTGACCCGCAAGGGCTGGACGCGCGAGTAGCGCTCAGCCGGCGGCGGCGCGGTGGCCGGCCCGCGCGTAGTACAGGTGGGCGATCAGCGCCGCCGTCACGTCGGGGTCGAACTGGCCGCCGGCACAGCGCTTGAGCTCGGCGAAGGCCTCCGCGTGCGACATGCGCTTGCGGTAGGGCCGGTCGCTCGTCATCGCGTGGTAGGCGTCACAGGCGAGGATGATCCGGCTGCCGATCGGGATCCGCTCGCCCTCGATGCCGTCGGGGTAGCCACCGCCGTCGAAGCTCTCGTGCTCGTGGCGGACGATGTCCGCCACCGCGCCGAAGCCGCCGATGCTGCGCAGGATCCGCTCGCCGATGAGCGGGTGCTCGGCCATGATCTCGCGCTCCTCGGGCGTCAGCGGGCCGGGCTTGTGGAGGATCGCGTCGGGGATGCCGACCTTGCCGATGTCGTGCAGCAGCGCCGCGGAGCGCACGACCTCGACCTGGGTCGGCGACAGGCCGAGCGCGCGCGCCACACCCGCCGACATCTCGACGACGGACTCCGAGTGCTCGCCCGTGTAGCGGTCGCGTTCGAGCAGCGCGACCGCTAGCGCCTCGACGGCGTCGCGCTGGTGGATCGCGGCGACGACCGTCGCACCCGAGGGCTCGCCCGCCGACGCGGTCACGACGCGCCCGCCGCCGGCCGCGATGGCGTCGGCAAGGGCATGGCCGGCGCGCTCGAGCAGGTCGATGGCGCCGTCGTCGCGCGACAGCGCGGTGACGCCGACGGAGATCGAGAGGCCCGAGATCGGCCCGAGATCGATGCCGTCGATGTCGTCGAGCAGCCGCCGCACGCAGCCCGCGGCCGCCTCCTCGCCGGTATCGCAGAGCAGCAGCGCGAACTGGGCGTCGCCGACGCGACCGAGCACGTCCTCCCCGCGGATGCCCGCGCGCAGGGCCCCGATCACGGCGCGCAGCGTCGCGTCGCCGACCGCGAAGCCGTGCACGCGCATGAGCTCGGAGATGTGATCGAGCTCGAGCAGGACGAGCGCAGCGGGACGGTCGTGGCGATGGGCGCGGCGGACCTCGTGGGTGAGCCGGCCGCGAAAGGACTCCATCGAGCGCAGGCCCGTGAGCGGATCGCGGCCGTGCGACGCGACGGCGCGCTCGAGCTCGGCGATGCGGCGGCGAGCCCGCGCGAGCTCGCGCATCAGCTCGTCGCGCTCGCTTCGGACAGACACACCCCTCAGATCGGCAGATTGGGCTCGTGACACGAGCCCGTCGAGGCGCCGGGCTCGGTGTCCGGTGATGGCGAAGGGAGCACTGCTACGGCGTCTTCGGCTTGACGTAGACGAGGCGGCCGTCGGCGAGCTTGTAGACCTCGCCGACACGCTGGCCGGTCCCGGTGACCGTCTTGTTGGAAAGGCGCACGGTCTTGACCTGGTCGCCCTCCTTGACGATCACGGTCTGGCCGGACGCGTCGGTGCGCAGGACGGTGACGTTCGTCTTCGTCAGCAGGTCGGTGAGGTTGACCGACTGCAGCGCCGCGAGCAGGAACGCGACCGCGAGCACGATCCCGAGGTCGAAGAGGTTGACGAGGCCGTCGAGCGGGTCGCCGGAGCGGTCGTTGCGCACGCGGGCGCGCGGCGAGACGCCCGCCCTCATCGCTGCGGCGGCGTCAGCGTCGAGGCGACGTACTCGAGGTCCGACAGGTCCTGGGCATAGAGCCGGTCGCGCACGAGCGACACCGTGAACGCGATCGCGCCGATGAGCAGTCCGAGGACCGTCACGCTGAACGCCACGCGAAGGTTGTCCGACAGCAGCTTGACGTTGCCCTTCGCGAGCCCCTCGAGGGCGGGCGACAGCGGGATCAGGGTGCCCATCAGGCCCAAAGCCGGCCCGAAGCGCACCATCATCCGCGTGCGCTCGAGCCTGCGCAGCGACGTCAGGTCGAAGTCGGCGAGGACCTTCGCCATCTCGTCGTCCTGGTTGCGCTCGCCGACCTCGTCGACGATCGCCGTCAGCGCGTCGGCCATCTGCGCGCTCGTCGCGAGCGGCAGCAGCGCGCGTGCCGCGCCCGCGGTGTCGCCGCCGGCGATCGCGTCGCGGGCCGCGCGCGACGCGGCCTGCAGCTGCTTCGGCGCGTCGCGGCGCCGGCGGCGCGAGAGCTCGACGAAGAACGTCCCGAGGTCGAACAGCGTGATCAGCAGGGCGGCGAGCGCGGCGAGCAGCACGGGCACGCGCAGCGCATCCGCGATGTGGAACAGAACCTCCTCGATGCCCCCGGCCGCGATCATGCGAGCCGCAGTCTGACGCGTCGTCGCTCGCGAAGCGCTCCGGCCCACATGACGCCCGCCGCGAGCAGCATGCTGCCGGGCACCGAGACCCCGCTTCCGGACGTGCCGGGGGTTCCCTTCGCGGCCTTCGGGCTGCCCGACGCCTTGGGCTGCGGCAGGCTGCTGGTGACGACCGCGCCGGACCCGGTGAGCAGGGTCCCGCTGATGATCGTCTTGCCCTCGCCGGACTTCGGATCCGCGGAGAAGCTCTCGTGCGATTCCGGTCGCGTCGCGCGCTGCGGGCGGATGTTCTTCGGCGGGCGCTCCGAGGCGGGCACGCTCGACGTCCCGTCCGCCGTGCCGCCGGTGCCGTCGCCCGAGCCCGGCCCGGTGCCGCTGCCGCCACCGCCGGTGCCGCCGAGGTCGTTCGAGTTGCCGCTGCCGGTCGGCAGTCCCTGCTGCTGGTCGGGCCCGCGCACCTTGCCGGTGACGGTCACGTCGACGGACGCCACGCCGGTGCAGACAGACGAGCACTGCGCGGTCGCTCCGCCGCTGCCCTGGACCTTGACCTGCGCCTGCAGATCGCCCGAGACCTGGTAGGTGTGGGTGATCGACGCGCCGATGCCGCGCGTCCCGTCACCGAAGTCCCAGATGTACGTGAGCTGCGCGCCGGACGGCGCGCGCCTGACCCTGGCGTTCAGCGTCACGGGCTTGCCGACCTTCACCGTCGACGGGCTCGCGGTCGCATCGACGGACAGCAGGCTGCCGCCGCTGACGGTCATCTCGATCGCCGTCCCCGGCGCACTCGTGACGTTGTCGGCCGTGCCGCCGGCCGAGCGCGCCGGGCGCAGGAAGCGCGTCGTGGCGCCCTCGTTGGTGACGAGCGCGGGCCCGTCGGGGAACGGCGGGCTGCGGATGTCCGAGCCCTGCAGCACGAGCACGCTGCCGTCGGCTCGCACGACGGAGACGTAGTCGACCGTGCCGGCGTCGATGCCCGCCAGCGACAGCAGCCCACGGATCGACAGGCCGCTGAGCGACAGGGTCTGGCTCGGGCCGCCGACGCGATCGCGCACGGTGTAGGAGTGCGCGCCGGTGTCGGCGGCGCCGGCGATCTGCGCTCCGCTGATGACCTGCTCGTCACCGGCGGTGCCCTGCGTGATGACGACCCCGGGGCCCGCCAGCGCGCTCGCGTTGCCGGCGCCGAGCAGCGCGACGACGCTCAGCGCGAGCGTCGCCACGGCACGGCGCGCCCTGTGGCGCGCCGACGTCTGAGGTCGAGATCCCGGTCCGGCGCGCATGAGACGAAGCTACCTCACTCGTATGCCAGGGCCCGCAGTACGTCCAGGCGCGCGGCGCGGCGTGCCGGCCACAGCGACGCGACCATGCCCGCGAGCGCGGCGCCGACGACGAGCGCGAGCAGCGTCCCGATCGGGAACGTCAGCCGGAAGCCGTCCGCCTCCAGCGGGCGGCTGATCGCGAGCGCGAAGAGGACGCCGAGCACGAGCCCGAGCAGCGCGCCGATGAGCGACGTGATGACGGCCTCGAGGCGGACGATCCGCTTGACCTGGCGGCGCGACATGCCGACGGCGCGCAGCAGGCCGAGCTCGCGCGTGCGCTCGAAGATCGACAGCGCGAGCGTGTTGACGATCCCGAACAGCGACACGATCACCGACAGCGCGAGCAGGGCGTAGATGAGGTAGAGGAGCTGGTTGATCTGGCCCGCCTGCTGGTCCTTGACCTGCTCGCGGTCGCGCGTCTGCGCATCCGGGAACCTGGCCGCGAGCGTGCGATCGATCATGGCGCGGGTATCGGCAGGGTCCGCGCCGGACTTGAAGCGCAGGAACACGAAGGCATCGTTGGATGCGTCGAAGTCCTTCGCGAGGTCGGCGTTGGGGATCACGAGCCCGCCGCCGAGCAGGCCGAAGTCCGAGCCCTCGTCGAGCACGCCGCGGACGACGTAGCTGACCGTCCTGCCGGCGGGCGTCAGCAGCGTGACGCGGTCGCCGACCTTCGCGGTCTTCGAGTAGCCGACGTCCGCGAGGATGCCGTCGCCGCCGAGCGTCGCGAGCGTCGCGTCCGAGCCGTCCTTCCACTTGAGCTTGTAGGTCTGCGCGAGCGTCGCCGGGTCGACGCCGACGACCGACGTCGTCGACGTCCTGCCGCGGACCTTGGCCTGCGTGAAGCGCACGGAGCTGACGGGCCCCACGCCCGGCACGCGGCGCACGGCCTCCGCGACCGCCGGCGAGGTGTCGCCGAAGCCCGACTTCGCGCCGACGGTGAGGTCGCCGGAGAACGCGCGATCGACGGCGCGGTCGATCGAGCCTTGCAGGCCGGCGGCGAAGATCGACACGAAGACGACGAGCGCGACGCCGACCATGAGCGCGGCGGCCGTGACGGCGGTGCGCGCCGGGTTGCGGGTCGCGTTCTCGCGCGCGAGGCGACCACTGACGCCGGCCACGCGCTCGAGCGGCGCCCCGATGATCGATGCGATCGGCCGCACGAGCTGCGGGCTGAACAGCGCGACGGCGAGGAACACGGCGACGGAGCCGGCGCCGAGCGTCGCGGCGGCGCCGCTGCCCGACGCGCCGCCGAACAGGCCGTAGGCCACGACCCCGCCGCCGCCGAGCAGCAGCAGCGACGCGGTGATGAGCCGGCCCCTCCCGGCCTTCGCGGCGCCGGTCAGCCCTTCGCGCAGCGCGGCGATCGGCGCGATCCGCGTCGCTCGCAGCGCCGGCACGACGCTCGCGACGACCGTCACGACGACGCCGACGAGCAGCGACGCGACGATCGTGCGCATCGCGATGACCGAGGCCGTCGCGGGCAGGTCCGCCCCGATCGCCTTGAACAGGGCGCGCAGCGCAGGCACGAGCGCGAGCCCGCCGAGCAGCCCGAGGATCGACGCGATGAGGCCGATGACGGCCGCCTCCAGCACGACCGAGCGCAGCACCTGGCGACGGGTCGCGCCGAGCATCCGCAGCAGCGCGAGCTCGCGGGTGCGCTGGGCGACGGTGATCGAGAACGTGTTGTAGATGACGAACGCGCCGACGAACAGCGCGATCCCGCCGAAGGCGAGCAGCGCCGTGCGGAAGAAGCCGAAGTCCTGCTCGAGGTCTTTCGCCTGCTGCTTGGCGTCGTCCGCGCCGGTGCGGACGGTCGCCGGCTGACCGCGCAATGCGCTGGCCACGCTCACGCTGAGGATCTGCGGCGCGACGCCCGTGTCGGCCGCGACCGAGATCGAGTCGAGCTTGCCCTCGCGTCCGGTCAGCGCCTGCGCTGTGGGCAGCGTCGCGATCGCGACGGCCAGGCCCGCCGGCGACGCGACGTCACCGAAGCGCGCGACCCCGACGAGCTCGAGGTCGCGGGCGCCCTGCTTCCCGACGATCTTGACGACGGTGCCGAGCTTGAAGCCGTTCTCGTCGAACGTCTTCTGGTCGAGGCCGATCTCGCCGGCGGCGCGCGGCGCGCGGCCCCGCACGAAGCGAAACTGCTCGAACGGCGCGGGCTGCAGCGACGAGACGAAGCTCTGGCTGCCGACGGGGTCGCCGTCGGGCTTGCGGATCGAGGCGTCGGCGAAGACGCTGCCCGCGGCCGATGCGACGCCGTCGACGGCGCGCACCTTGCCGAGCAGGCTCTCGTCCAGCGGCGGCGGGTCCGCGGAGAAGTCGTCGTCGATCTTGCGCGGGGTGACCGCGACGTCCGTGCCCGTGCTCGCCTGCGCGAAGACCTCGGTGAACGAGCGGTTGATCGTGTCCGTGAAGATGTACGTGCCGGCGATCATCGCGACGCCGAGGACGACCGCGAGCGCCGTCAGGGCGGTGCGCAGCGGGCGTGCGCGCAGGCCCCGCAGGGCGACCTTCCTCATGCGGCGACGCTCTTCATGACGTCGAGGATCTCGTCCGAGGTGCCCGCGACGCCGTCGTAGGCGACGCGGCCGTCCTCGAGCACGATGAGCCGGTCCGCGTAGGCGGCCGAGCTTGCGTCGTGGGTGACCATGACGACGGTCTGGTCGAACTCGTCGACGGCGCGGCGCAGCAGGCCGAGCACCTCGGCCGAGGCGTTGGAGTCGAGGTTCCCGGTCGGCTCGTCGGCGAACACGACGGCCGGCTTGGAGACGAGCGCGCGAGCGACCGCGACGCGCTGCTGCTGGCCGCCGGAGAGCTCGGAGGGTCGATGGGTGCGCCGCTCGTCGAGCCCGACGGTCGTGATCAGGGACTCCAGCCACGCCGGGTCGGCCTTGCGCCCGGCGATCGTCAGCGGCAGCACGAGGTTCTCCTCGGCGGTCAGCACGGGTAGCAGGTTGAAGGCCTGGAAGACGAAGCCGACGCGGTCACGGCGCAACTGGGTCAGGTGCTTGTCGTCGAGCTCGGCGATCTGGACGCCGTCGAGCGTGACGGAGCCGCTCGTCGGCTTGTCCAGGCCGGCCATGAGATGCATGAGCGTCGACTTGCCCGACCCCGACGCCCCCATGATCGCGGTGAACTCGCGGCGCCGGATCGCGACGCTCACCCCGGCGAGCGCGTCGACGGCGGCAGGCCCCTCGCCGTAGCGGCGGTGCAGGTCGGTGGTCGAAACGATCGTGGCGTCGGTCATGGCGAAGCAGGATGGCAGCGCGCCGACGGCGGCGTCCATCGGGGATGTCCCGTAGGGGCTGGGGCCGCCAAGCGCCGACTCCGCGCGGCGATGCGACATCCCGGTCAGTAGCCTCGGGGGGATGGATGACCAAGAGGCCATAGCAGCGCTGACCAGCGACCTGCGCTGGCAGATCAAGCAGCTGCGCGTCCGCGGAGTCAAGGACAAGGCCGGCAACCCGTACAACCCGTCGCATTACAAGCGAGGGTTGAAGCATGCCATCGACGATGGCGGGATCGCGGTGGCGGACTACGTGCGCCGCTACCTGTACAAGCCGCCGAGCGAGGGCTACAAGAAGCTTGAGCAGGCCGACTCGCTCGACCTGGCATGCGAGGCGCTCGTCGCCGACGTCGACAAGCCGTACGCACGCCTGCTGTTCACCGATCCGGACCGAGCTTCGGCACAGGCGCGGCTGGCTCCGTACATCGCCTCCATCGCGGCTCGCAAGTCCGCGAGCCGGGAGCGGATCGCCGCGCGGCAGGCCGGGCTGTCCGGGGACGACGTAGCCGGTCTGCGACAGCTCGCGGTCGATGCGACGGACCCGGAGGACGCGGTCGCCGTCAACTCGGCGATCCTCGAGCATGCTCCCGACGATCTCGTGGCGCTGAACCGCCTCGGACGTGCCCACGAGGCGCTCGGATCCGCCGACCTCGCCGAGCAGGCCTTCCGTCGAGCCGTCGCCGTGGATCCCGAGAACACGATCGCGATCCGGCGACTGCGCGACATCACTCGCCGCGCCGACCGCGCAACGCGAGGCTGACGCCGGACTTACTCCGCCCCGACCGCCTTGGCGATCTCGTGGTAGGCCGCGACCGGATCGGGGGCGTTGAAGATCGCCGAGCCGGCGACGAACCAGGTCGCGCCCGCCTCGGCGCACTGGGCACCGGTCGTGGGATTGACGCCGCCGTCGACCTCGATGGCGACGTCGGGGCCGAGCATCTCGCGCACGCGGCGGATCTTGTCGAGCTGGCCGGGCATGAAGGCCTGGCCGCCCCAGCCGGGGTTGACGGTCATGATCAGCGCGAGGTCGAGGCCGGCGACCTGGGCGAAGTGCTCCGGCGGCGTCCCCGGGCAGACGGTGAGACCGGCCTTGCAGCCGAGGTCGCGGATCTTCGACAGCGTGAAGTCCAGGTGCGGCGTCGCCTCGACGTGGATCGTGATCCCGTCCGCCCCCGCCGACGCGAACGCCTCGACCTGGCGCTCGGGGCGTTCGATCATGAGATGCACGTCGAGGTAGGCGTCGTCGGGCAGCGACTCGCGCAGGGCCGCGACGACCATCGGGCCGAACGTGATCGGCGGGACGAAGTGGCCGTCCATGACGTCGCAGTGGATGACGCGACAGCCCTCGTCCATGATCTCCCTCACGTGGGAGGAGAGCCGCGAGAAGTCCGCGGACAGGATCGACGGGGTGACGTGACGTTCGTTCAGGGGCATGGGCTTCGTTAGATCTCCCGCAGCATGGATGCCGCGCACGCGTTACAGGACAGGATCGCCGTCGTGGACATGCGCACGATCGTCGAGTGCTCACCGCAGTTGGGACACAGCGAGCACAGCTCGAAGCGGTGCAGGCAGTACACGCAACGGTAGCGACCGGCGAGATTCGTCGGCCGCAGCCAGGGCTCCTTGCAGTTCGGGCAGGTCGGCCCGATGTCGTTGAGGCCGGCGACGTCCTTGCGCGGGGTCACGTGGTCATCCGGGCGATGTAGAAGCCGTCGGTGCGGTCGCGATGGGGCAGCACGAGACGTGCTGACTCTAACCGCAAGCCCGCCCGGGCCACGACCTGCTCGTTCTCGCGCGGCGACAGCGTGCAGGTCGAGTACACGAGCGTGCCGCCGGGACGCAGGGCCGCGACGGCCGCCGCGAGGATCGCCTCCTGTGCGCGGGCCATCGCCTCGATCGCCTCCGGCGAGGCGCGCCAGCGCAGGTCGGGGTGGCCCTGCAGCGTCCCCAGGCCGCTGCACGGCGGGTCGACGAGGACGCGATCGAACGGCTCGGCGGCGACGAACTCGGCCGCGTCACCGATGACGACGGTCACGTTCGTCGCGCGCATCCGCTCGCACGTGCGCCGCAGCGCGTCGGCGCGGCCGGCGTGACGCTCGACCGCGACGACCGCGCCCTCGGCGCGCATCAGCGCCGCGATGTGGGTCGTCTTGCCGCCGGGCGCGGCGCACAGGTCGAGCACGCGCTCACCGGGCTGCGGGTCGAGCGTGCGCGCGACGAGCATCGCGGCGCGCGACTGGGTCGCGTACGCGCCCGACCGCCACAGCTCGTGGCCGTGGGCGTCGAACGGGCCCCCGACGACGAGCCCCTCCGGCAGCTCGTCGCCGGCGGGCGTCGTCGCCACCGGCAGCGCCGCCGCGAGCTCGTCGCGCGTCGTGACGAGCGCGTTGGCGCGCAGCGCGACCTCCGCCGCCTCGTTGCCGCGGCGCAGCAGCGCACGGGTCTCGTCGGCACCGAACGCCTGCCACCACAGGTGCACGAGCCACTCGGGATAGGAGTGCGCGATCGCCGCGCCGGCGGGCCGGTCGTCGGACGGCAGCCGCGGCAGCTCGCGCGCGGCACGGCGCAGGACGGCGTTGACGAGCTTGTGCCCGCCGCCCGGGCCGGCCTTCGCGAGCTCCACGCTCTCCCCCACGATCGCATGCGCGCCGCCGCCGTCGAGATACGCGAGCTGGTACAGGCCGAGGCGCAGCGCCGCGACGGTTGCCAGGTCGAGCTCGGCGACAGGGCGGGCGAGCCGCTCGATCATGTAGTCCAGGCTCAGGCGCCGCTGCACGGTCCCGAACGCGAGCTGCATCGCGAACGCACGCTCGCGCGGTTCGAGGCCCTTGGCCTCGCGGTGCAGCGCGCGGTCGGCGTAGGCACCCTGCTCGAAGACGCGCCGAACGACCGCGAACGCGGCGCGGCGGGCGGGAGTGACCCGCTCGGCGGCGGCTACCAGAGGATCGGCACGTCGTAGGCCCGCAGCGCCTCGTCGGAGGAGACGAGCGTCGCTCCCTCGATCGTGGCCTGCGAGATCAACAGGCGGGCGAACGGATCGCGATGGTGATGGGGCAGCCGCTGCACGCCGGCGGCATGCTCGACGCTGATCGCGAGCGGCAGGGCCCCCGCCTCCAGCAGCGTCGGCGCGAAGCCCTCGGGTGTGTCGAGCTTGCCGATCGATCGCTTGATCGCAACCTCCCACACGACGGCCGCGCTGAGCAGCACGTGGTTGGAGTCATCCTGCAACTGCGTCGCGGCGTTGGTCCCGAGCCTTGGATCGTCGCTCAGCCACCAGATCGCCGCGCGCGTGTCGAGCAGCAGCCTCAACGCATACCGAAGGCTTCGGCGATGTCGTCCGGCAGCTCGTCGAAGTCGTCGGCGATGTGGACCTGACCACGCCAGACCCCGCGCAGCGACGCGAACGACTTCGTCGGCGCAACCGGTACGAGCCGGGCGACCGGCTTGCCGTTGCGGGCGATGACGATCTCCTCGCCCGCTTGGGCGCGCTCGACGAGCTGCGACAGCTTCGTCTTCGCCTCGTGCATGCCGACCTGACTCATGCGAAGAGCCTAGCAACACTAGCTAGATTAGCTAAGCACTCCGCCGCCTAACGCGGCGGAAGGCCTCGGCCGCGCAGGTACGCCCCCGCGTCCATCGGCCGCCCGCCGGCCGGCTGGACCTCCAGCAGTTCGAGTCCGCCCAGCAGCAGCCGGCCGTCCTCGGCGCGCAGCTCGCCGGTCGCCTCCGCCACCGCGAGCGCGACCCGCAGGACGCCGAGGAACGACCCGTCCGAAAGCTCGACGCGCGCCCCGATGTGCGGCGTCAGCGCACGCACGACGCGGTCGTTGACGACCGCCGTCGCGAGCGGATCGAGCGTGCGGTCGGCGGCGCCGATCTTGTCGGCGTACGTGACGCCGTCCGCGGACTGCGCCACCGGGTCGGGCCGCTCGTCGAGCGTGCGGATGAGCAGCTGCGCACCGAGCACCTGCAGGCGCGCGGCGAGCGTTCCGTAGGTGTCGTCGCCGTGGATCGGCTCGGCGCCGGAGCGGTAGATCGGACCGGTGTCGAAGCCGGCCTCGGTCAGCATCGTGCAGACGCCGGTGCGCTCGTCGCCGGCCATGATCGCCCGCTCGACGGGCGCCGCGCCGCGCCAGCGCGGCAGCAGCGACGGATGCACGTTGACGAGCTCGTGATCGGACAACAGCGGCTCCTTGATCAGCGCGCCGAACGCGCACACCGCCACGACCTCCGGCCGCGCGGCGGCGATCCGCGCGCAGGCCTGCGGATCGTTGACGTTCTGCGGCTGGAACAGCTCGATCCCGAGCGCGCGAGCCGTGTCGGCGACCGGTGGCGACGAGAGCTTGCGTCCGCGGCCGGCCGGGCGGTCGGGACGAGTGACCACGAGCTGCGGCCGGTGATCGGTGGCGGCGAGGCGCGTCAGCACCTCCGCGGCGAACGCCGACGTGCCGAGGAACGTGGTGCGCATGGCGGGTCCGCGACCGCTACGACGCCGCGCGGGCGGCGTCGCGGGCGGCCTGCTCGGCCTCGCGCATCGCCCGCATCGCCGCCTTGCGCTGCTCGCGCGTCGTGCGGTCGAGGATCAGCACGCCGTCGAGATGGTCGATCTCGTGCTGGATGACCCGCGCCTCGAGGCCCGTCGCCTCGATGACGAGGTCCTCGCCGTGCTCGTCCTTGGCCTTGACCAGTACCGCGATCGGGCGCTCGACGTCGACGTGGACGAGCGGCAGGCTGAGGCAGCCCTCCTCGCTGATCTCCTCGTCGCGGCTGGACCACTCGATCTCGGGGTTGACGAGCGCGACGACCGGGCTGTCGGGCTCGACGCGGTAGACGAGCACGCGATGCGAGATGCCGATCTGCGGCGCCGCGAGGCCGATGCCGAGCGCGTCGTGCATGAGCACCTCCATCCGCTGCACCTCGGTGCGCAGCGAGTCGTCGAAGCGGTCGACGGGCAGCGCCTTCGTGCGCAGGACCGGGTCGCCGAGCTTGCGGACGAAGCTCAGCGCCGTGCGGCGGCGCGCCAGGACCTCAGGGTCCAGCGGCGGCGGCTCGGGGTGCTCCTCGGGGGCCTCCGCGGGCGGCTCGGGCGACTCTTCTTCGGTGACGGCCATGGCTCGTCCAGTCTAGAGGCGCGCTACTGCGGATCGACGTCGACGCTGTAGGCGACGCCGCGGCGCGAGCGGTCCGCCGCGACCTCGTCGACGGCCGCGCCGGCGGCCCGCACGGCGCGCGCGCGGTCGCCGGCCTTGATGACGAGCTGCGCGCGCTCGCGCCCGCGCAGGCGAAACAGCGGGGCGGGCCCGAGGACCTGTGCCGTCGGGACGTCGCCGAGCGCGCGGCGCAGCGCCTGCGCGGCGGCGCGGACCGCCGCGAGCTCGGGCGCCGAGCAGACGATCCGCACGAGGTGCGAGAACGGCGGGTAGCGCAGCGCCTCGCGGCGCACCAGCTCGCCCTCGAGGAAGCCGTCGGCGTCGTGGTGCGCGGCGGCGGTGATCGACGGCGCCGCGGGCGACAGCGTCTGCACGAGCACGCGGCCGCCCGCCGGCCCGCGCCCGGCGCGACCGGCGAGCTGGGTGACGAGCGCGAACGTGCGCTCCTCGGCGCGGAAGTCCGGGAAGCGCAGCGTGCTGTCGGCATCGACGACGACGCCGAGCGTGACGTCGGGGAAGTCGTGGCCCTTGGCGACCATCTGCGTGCCGACGAGGATCCCGCGCTCGGCCTGCTCGAAGCGGCGCAGCAGCGCGCCGGCGTCAGGCACGTCGGCGTCGAGCCGGAAGACCTCGTGGCCGATCCGCTGGAGGTCGTGCTCGAGGCGCTCGGTGCCCGCGCCGTGACGCGCGACGTCCATCGACCCGCACTCCCCGCAGCGCTGCGGCATCCGCTCGCGGTGGCCGCAGTGATGGCAGGAGAGCGTCGACTGCGCACGGTGCAGCACGAGCGAGACGTCGCACTGCGGACACTGCCACGCGTGCCCGCAGCTACGGCAGTCGACGAAGTTCGACCATCCGCGACGGTTGAGCAGGACGATCGACTTCGACGCGTCGACGAGCGCGTGGCTCGTGGCGGGGTGCAGCGACCCCTCGGTCTGACGCATGTCGACGATCTCGACCGGCGGCAGCGCCTGGCCGTCGACACGAGCCGCCAGGCGGACGCGGCACAGCGCGTGGACGGACTCGGGGCGCGGGGTCGCCGAGCCCGCCAGCAGCACGGCTCCGGCCTGGCGCGCCCGCCGCGCCGCGACGTGGCGCGCGTCGTAGCGCGGGTCGCCCTCGTGCTTGTAGGAGGCGTCGTGCTCCTCGTCGAGGACGACGAGGCCGAGCCGCTCGATCGGCGCGAAGACCGCCGAGCGCGGGCCGATGCAGACGCGCGCCGCCCCGCTGCGAAGGCGGCTCCACTCGTCGTGGCGCTCACCGGCGGAGAGCTTGGAGTGCAGGACCGCGACGGTGTCGCCGAAGCGGTCCGCGAAGCGCGACACGATCTGCGGCGTCAGCCCGATCTCGGGAACGAGGACGATGACGCCCCTGCCGTCGCGCAGCGCCGTCTCGGCGGCGCGCAGGTAGATCTCGGTCTTGCCCGAGCCGGTGACGCCGTGCAGCAGCAGCGGCGTCGGGTCGGTGCGAGCGAGCTGCGCCTCGACGTCGCCGAGCACCCTCGTCTGGTCGGCGGTGAGGGCCGGCGGCTGCGCGCGCCGAGCGCCGACGGCCTCGTGTGAGACGTGGCGGCGCACCGTGCGCTGCTCGAGCGTCACGAGCCCGCGGTCGGCGAGCCGGCGCAGCGCGGGCAGGTCGGGACCGGCGGGCCGCCCGCCGCGGGCGATGACGTCGTCGAGCAGCGCGCGCTGGCGATCGGACAGCGGGCGTGGTGCTGCGCCCGCTGCCGCGTCGCGCGAAGCGTCCTCGCGCGCCGCCGCGGCCACCGGCTCCGGCGCGGTCGCGGCGGCGCGGCCGTCGTCCGGCGCCGGTTCGAGGGCCTGCGGTGGTCCGGCCCACCACGCGAGCTTCGCGCGCCCGCCCGGCGGCGGCGAGACGAGCGCGAGCGCGCGCGCCGGCGTCGAGCAGTACTCGGTCGCGATCCACTGCGCGAGGTCGACGAGCTCGGGCGGCAGGTCGTGGTCGAGCACGCGCCGCGGCGCGACGAGCCGCTCGTCGGCGATCTCGGAGTCCTCGGCGACGCCGACGACGACGCCGACGACGTCGCGGTGGCCGAACGGGACGACGAGCACGGAGCCGACACCGACGCCTTCCGGGCGCAGGTAGTCGAACGGCCCGCGCAGTGCGCGGGCCGTCGTGATCGGCTCGACCTTCGCGATCGGGGGCACATCGAGAGCATGCCTCACCGCCCGGCGCGGCCGTGGCTGGTCGTGTTCTTGCCGCTGCGGGGCCCGTCGCGGCCTACCATCGGTGGCCGCCATGCCCGACACGCCCGCGCCCACCTGGCCGCCGCGCAAGGCCGCCGCCGACCTGACGTCCGCCGCGACGCGGGTCGCCGAGATCGTCTCCGCCGCGGAGCACGCGGCCGCGCAGCTCGGCGAGGAGGCAGAGCGTCGCTCGGCGCAGCGCATCGCCGAGGCCGACCGCGCGGCCGAGCTGCGCGTACAGGCCGCCGACGACGAGGCCGCGCAGGTCCGCGAGGAGGCGTTGCGCTATGACCGCGAGGAGCACGACAGGGCGGCATCGAGCGCCCGCGTCCTGCTCGCCGAGGCGCGCACCGCCGCGCGCGAGGTCCTGCACGACGGCCAGGAGATCACGGGCCACCTGCGCGAGCTCGCCGACTCGCTGCGCGCGAACGCCGAGCGCCTGCTGCGCGACATCCGCGACGTCCACGAGGAGCTCGTCTCCCGCCTGGACCGTGCGGACCCCTCGAACTGGCCCGCCGCCGATCCAGCCCGGCCAGCGTCCCCCGCGCCCGCCCCCGTCGCGCGCGCCCCCGAGCTGGACGTACCGGAGTTCATCCCGGCCCCGACGGGTCGCTTGGATCGCTGACGCCAAGCCGATCCCGGGCCGGGTGTTAAGCTGTGCGGCAGTACCGCCTGGGGCTGTAGCTCAGCTGGGAGAGCGTCGCGCTGGCAGCGCGAAGGTCAGGGGTTCGAGCCCCCTCAGCTCCATGACGAACGACGCGGCCTGGACGCGGTGGCTGCGCGAATCGCGGTCTCGGCGTGATGCGCGAGGCTACGCTCGGCGGATGACGGTCCAGCCGATCACCCGGGCTCCCGCGACGTGATCGCCGCCGCCTACGGGCTTGCACGCGACGTCGTCGTCGTCGTCGCGTCGCGTCCCGCAAGCTGTCCGAGCAGCGGCGGGCGACGACCGGCAAGCCGACGTCGCCGGCTCGCATCACGCGTCGTGGTGGCCCCGCAGGCGCGCAGCAGGCGCCATGGTGGCCGAGATCCGCTTCGTGCCCGATGCGCTCGCGGACTGCTGACCCGGGCGACATGACGATCGATCGCGACGCAGGGAGCAGTCCGTCGAGCGCGTCCCGCGGCGACGTGCCGCACCAGACTCTCGTCCTGTCGCCCGTGGCGCGCGCTGCTGTTCACCGACGCGCGAACCGCGAACGCGTTCACCGACGAGCCGGTCACCGACGTGCAGCTCGAGGCGATCTTCGCGCTCTCGAAGTGGCCGCCGACGATGGCCAACACGAACCCGCCGCGCTGGCTCGTCGTGCGCGCGCCCGAGGCCAAGCAGCGCCTCGCCCCGCACATGAGCGAGGGCAACCGCGCGAAGACGCTGGCCGCGCCGGCGAACGTCGTCCTGTGCGCCGACGTCGACTTCCACGACACGATCCCGACGCTGCTGCCCCACAAGCCAGAGCTGCGCGAGCGCTACGCCGGCGACGCGTCCAAGCGCGAGGAGGCGGCGCGCAAGAACAGCCGGCAGCGAGGTCAGAGGACGCCGCGTGGCGGTGACCGGCGCCCGGCGTCTGGGGTGCGACGGCTGTCGACGAGCCACCGCTGCGGTCAGCCGGCGACCACCGGCTCGGCGACGTCGTCGCCCTCGGGCCGGCGCAGGACGATCGGCTCGCCGAGCTCGGGGCGCAGGCGCAGAAAGGCGATCGTGCCGATCGCCGTCGGGATCCACAGCACGAGCGCGTGGTAGGCGAGCACCGCGGCGCCCGCGGTCGCGGGGGCCGCGCCGTAGAGGATCAGCGCCCCCGCCAGGCCGCCGTCGAGCGCGCCGATGCCGCCAGGGATCGGGACGACGTTGCCGAGGTAGCCGATGAGGAACGCGAGCGCGAGCGCGGCGATCGCGGGCGCCTGGCCGAGCGCGCGGAAGCAGACCCACATCATCGCGATGTCGCACCACAGGTAGGCGACCGCACCGAGGTGGCGCCAGGCCGGCGCGCGCAGCTCGCGGATCGTCTCGTCGATGACGCCCGACGTCACCGCGAGCCAGCGCCGCGCCCGCCCCGTCCCCTCGCCGAGCACTCGCGCCAGTGACGGGATCGATGCGAAGCCGGCCAGCACGGCGATGCCGACGGCGGCGGGCAACAGCCCGAGCAGGACCGAGTGCGGCGCCGGCGCGACGTGCAGGCCCACGACGAGACCCGCCAGCACGAGCGTCGCGACGTTGACGGCGCTCGTCAGCAGGAACAGGACCGCCGAGCGCTCGGCGAAGCGCCGAACCGGGCCGCCCTTGGCCTTGACGATGTAGGCGCCGATCGCGATCCCCCCGGCCCCGCCGACGGGCAGCACGGCCCCGAACGCCATCTCCGACAGCGCGACCCGCATCGCGAAGCGCCGCGGCGCGCGGCGGAAGAGCTGCTGGAAGACGAGCACGTAGCCCGCGCACGAGGCGACCTCCAACACGGCCGCGAGCACGATCCACCACGGGTTGACGCCCGCGAGCTGGTCGGCGACGTCGCGCAGTCCCGGCACCGCCGCGAGCAGCGCCGCAACGAGCACCATCAGGATGACGAGCGAGATGATCCCGCGCCGCAGCCGGCGCCCCTGCTCGTCGGACTCGATGTCGGGTCGCTCGGGTGCTGCGGGCGTGGCGACGGACATCAGGGCACCCATCGTATCCTTACGTCAACGTCAGAAATCGCGTCCTCCTGCGCCGCCCCCCATGACTAGGCTGCGGGAATGCTCACCCGCCTGACGATCCGTCGTTTCAAGCGCTTCGTCGAAGCGGACGTCGAACTCGGCAACCCCGTCGTCTTCGTCGGGCCTAACGATGCAGGTAAGACAAGCGCGCTCCAAGCGCTCCTGCTCTGGCAACTCGGTCTCAGGCGATACCTCGAGAAGCGCGAGCCGTCAGCCGTGCCAGACACACGCCCGGGGATCGCCATCAACCGCAAAGACCTCACAGGCATGCCCGTTTCGACGGCGCGGGCGCTGTGGCACGACCTGTACGTCCTGCACAACTGGACCGATGCAGGCCGCAAACGTGCCGACAAGGTTCGTATCGACATCATCGTCGAGGGTGTCGATGCTGGAGAGGCTTGGCGCTGCGGACTCGAGTTCGACTACGCGAACGAGGAGTCCATCTACGTACGCCCACTGCGCGGCTCAGACGGCGCGCCCCGCACCCTGATTCCAAAGCTGGCGGCCGGTGTGAACGTCGCACTGCTCGCGCCGATGTCCGGGCTCGCGGCCAACGAGACGCGTCTTCCACCCGGTGCGCTCGATGTGCGCATCGGTGAGGGACGGACAGCCGAGGTGCTCCGCAACCTTTGTTTCCAGGTCGTCGACCGTGATCGCGAGGACAGCGGCGATCGCTTCGCGAGGATCGCGGATCAGATCGAGCGATTGTTCGGGGTGCGCCTCGACCAACCCCGCGAGATCGTCGAACGCGGCGAGATCGAGATGTCGTATCGGACCGTCAGCGACATCCGTTTGGACCTCGCGTCCGCGGGGCGTGGACTGCAGCAAACGCTGCTGCTCCTGGCGTTCCTCACCTTGAACCGCGGCGCCGTCGTGCTGCTCGACGAGCCGGACGCTCACCTGGAGATTCTCCGCCAACGCCAGACGTACGCCATGCTGAGTGAGACCGCCAACGAGACAGGCGGTCAGATCGTGGCTGCGAGCCACTCCGAGGTGATCCTGAACGAGGCCGCAAGGCGTGACACCGTGATCGCGTTCCTCGGGCAGCCGCATCGCATCGACGACCGAGGGAAGACGCAACTCAAGAAGGCACTGACGGATATCGGCTACGAGGCGTACTACGCCGCGGAACAGAACGGGTGGATCCTCTTCCTCGAAGGATCGACTGATCTTGCGATCCTGCGTGCGCTCGCGAAGCGGCTTGGGCATCTCGGGCCTGCGGCGACCGTGCTCGCACCGATCCCGGCGCATGGTGACCGCGGTCGGGCGTCAGATCGCCACGCTCAGCACGGCTTGACCGTCAGCGCGGCAGCGCCGTCACGATGAGGTTGTCGCGGTAGTGGCCGATCGCCTGGTCGAACGGCCCCCCGCACGTCACGAGCACGAGCCGGCGCGGGCCGCTGCGCGTGAAGATGGCGCCCGGCAGCGCGGCCTTGCGTACGCGGCGCACCGTCGTCACGCGGTAGGAGCGCAGCTTGCCGTCGTCGCTGCTGACCTTGATCGTGTCGCCGCGGCGCGCGCTCTTCAGCGCGTAGAACGCGCCCGCCCCGCGCTTGGCGCTGTCGATGTGGCCGGCGAGCAGGATCGTTCCCCGCGCGTCGCCGGGCGCGGCGCCGTCGCGCCACCAGCCGACGCGATCGATGTCCTTGGGGATCGCGAGCGCGCCGACCTCGGCGCGCGTGTCGATGTCGACCGAGTAGACGGGCGCGTCGACGCCGCGCGATGCCAGGCGCACGCGCGTCGGCCGGGGCCCGGTCGGGTCGTCGATCGCGGCGCGCCGGGCCAGCGCCGCACCGAGAGCAAGGGCCGGCCCCGCCGGCGCGGTCGCCCGGATCGCCGGCGTGGGGTCGCCGCGGCCGGTCAGGATCAGCGGCCGGGCGAGCGACGTCTCCGCCTCCTCCCCGCACTCGGTCTGCAGCGGCGCAACCGTCGTCGTCTCGACGATCCGCTCGCGGTAGGTGTAGAAGCCCGCCCGCGCCACCCTCACCCGATCGGACTCGACCGTGCCGTCGCCGTTGACGCCGACGACGTCCTTCCAGCGCGGCTCGCCGTCGCAGCGCATCGCGGCGCGCGAGGCGAACGGGCCGTACAGCCGCACCTCGATCTGCGCGGGCGTCCTGCCCAGGCCGCTGACCCTGATGCGGTCGAAGATCGCGGAGCCCGGCCGCACGACCGCGCTGGACACGATCGTCGTGACCGTGGGCCTGGCGCGCGCGAACGTCGTCTCGGCGACGTCGCCGCACGGCGTCGTCACGCCCGCATACGCCTCAGTCGCCGCGATCGACTCCTGGTAGGTGTAGTAGCCGGCGGTCGTCAGCGTCGTCGGAGTCGAGGTGTAGCTGCCGTCGCCGGTGACCGCGAGCTGCGAGACCGCCAGCGGCGCGACGTCGCAGCGGATCGCCTCGCGGGTCGGGAACGGCCCGTAGAGCGCGACGCTGACCGCCCCGCCGAGCGCGCCGAGCCCGCTGACGCCGACCTGGTCGGTGATCGCGCTGCCGGGCGAGGACTCCTGCGCGGAGACCTGCGTCGAGATGCGCGGGTTGCCGCCGACGATCGTCGTCTCCGACGCCGCGGCGCACGGCGTCTGTACGCCGCGCACGAAGTCGCTCGTCGGGATCGACTCGCGGTACGTGTAGTAGCCGGGCACCGTCAGCGTGACCGGCGTGGTGACGTAGGTCCCGTCGCCGGCGGCGACGAAGTCGCCGGCCCAGACGGGCGTCCCCGCGCAGGTGATCGCGGCGGCGGACGGGTATGGGCCGTACAGCGCGGCGGCGACCGTCACGGTCTCGCCCGCGAGCCCCCCGACGACGACGGTGTCGGTGATCGCGTCGCCGGGCAGCGCGCGCTGGACGTTGACCTGCGTCCCGACGTCCGGCCGCACCTCGACCTTGAAGGACTCCTCCGGCACGCCGCACGGCGTCGTCAGCCCGTCGACGTCGATCGTGCCCGCGATCGTCAGCTGGTAGCCGTACCAGCCGGGCGCCGCGGGCGCGATCGCCGGGGTCAGCGACGGCCCTCCGCCGGCCTCGTAGCTCGTCGTGGCGGTCGCCGCACCCACACACGAGATCGCGGCCTGCGAGCGGAACGGACCGTACAGCCGGACCTCGACCGTGCCGCGCCAGCCGTGGTAGGCCCCGCCGATCGTGACCTTGTCGCGGTTGCGCTCTCCGGCGAGCATCGTCGACGGCGTCGCCGCCGTCGTGACGTTCAGCTGCCCCGGGCGCACCTCGGCGGAGGCCGTCCCGCTGACGGGCGCCGACGCGGGCACCGCGAGGCGCTGGCCGTTGCGCGCGGCGGAGGCGCGGGCCGGCACGTAGATCGTCGGCTCCGGCGCGGCGAGCCGGCCGGCCGAGGCCCGCAGGCTGACGCCGTTCTTGACATCGGTCGGCGTGAACGACGGCCGGGCGATCCCGTCGGCACCCGTGTCGACCGATGACGGCAGGCCGCTCGCGCCAGTTGCGGTGAGCGCCAGGCGCACGTTCGGCACGACGCGGCCGGAGATCGCGACGACGCGGATCCGCAACGTCGTGCGGCGTCGCACGGAGAGCTCGTCCGGAAGGCCGAGATCGATCCGATAGGGGCCGGCGTAGCGCGCGGCGTCGCGGGCGATCCGCGCATACGTCGCGCGCACGGCGGGCCCGCCGGCCGCGGGATCGACCTCGCCGGGGGCGCCGTCGCCCATCATCCGGTGCACGTAGAGCATCACGGCGCCCTGGTTGGCGCGCGTCTTCGTGCGCCCGAAGTTCCACATCGCGTAGGACATGCGGCGCAGGTTCTCCGACGGCACGAGGTCGCCATCGCGGTTTCGCAGCTCGTCGGCGGAGCGCTCGCGGAAGTCGTAGGCGCGCCCCGGGTACCAGTAGCGCAGGTCGAGGCAGAAGGACGGCCCCTCGACGTCGCGGATCGCGCCGCGGTAGTCGCCGAACCAGCGCAGGCCGTAGCGGTAGGTCCTGTACTGCCCGACGCCGGTCGTGTTGCAGCTGTCGCGCCCGCCGCGCGAGCAGGGATCGTTCTGGTTCGGCGGCTCGCCCGCGAAGGCCGCCGCCGGGGAGATCGCCGCTGCGAGGGTCAGGAGAATCAGGACACGACGAACCACCGGCCCGCTTCTACCAGAGAAGCCGGATGCCGCGCTACGTCTGCACCGGCTCCACGGCCTCGTGGGTTCGGGCGGGAACCTCGCCCCAGAGCTGCTCCAGGCGGTAGAAGTCGCGCGCCTCGGGCGTGAAGATGTGAACGACGACGTCGAGGTAGTCCATCAGGATCCACGTCGCCTCGCGCACGCCCTCGACGCGTCGCGGCAGCAGCCCGTGATCGTCCTTGAGGCTCTGATGGATGCCGTCGTGGATGCCCTTCGTCTGGCGCGCGGTGTTGCCGGAGCAGATGAGGAAGAAGTCCGTGTAGCCGAGCACGCCGCGGACGTCGAGCTCGACGACGTCCGCCGCCTTCTTGTCGGCGGCGAGGGCGGCGATCGTCTCGGCAAGCTGTTCGGGGGTCATCGGTAGAGCCTCTTCTGTTCGATGCGATCGGCCACGAGGTCGGGGACGAGATAGCGGATGCTGCCGTGAGCGGCGACGCGGCGGCGGATGTCCGAGGAGGACAGGTCGATGCGCGGCATGTCGAAGAACTCCAGCCGTGGAAGGTCCGCGAAGGCCTCGCTCAGGCGCGCCGTCACGTCGCCGCGCACGGCGCCGGAGCGCTCGGCAACGGCAAGCGTCGCGAGCTCGAGCACCGCTTCGGGCTCGTGCCAGCTCGGCAGTCCGAGGGCGATGTCGCCCCCCAGGATGAAGGTCAGGTGGTCCTCCGGATCGCGTTCATGCAGCACCCGCAGGGTATCGACCGTGTACGACGGTCCTCCGCGCACGATCTCCAGATCGCACACGCGCAGGCGATCGTCGCCGGCCACGGCGAGCCGGCAGAGCTCCAGGCGCTCGGCCGGGCCGGGATCCATGCGCGCCCGCTTGTGCGGCGGCACGGCGTTCGGCGTCAGCAGGACATGATCGAGCGAGAGCTGCGACGCCGCCTGCGACGCGCACACGAGATGGGCCAGGTGCGGCGGGTTGAACGTGCCGCCGAGGATGCCGACCCGGGCCACCGGCCGGTTACGGCCGCACGTGGCCGTCGCCGACGACCACGTACTTGAACGTGCACAGCTCGCGCACGCCGATCGGCCCGCGGGCATGGAGCTTCTGCGTCGAGTTGCCGATCTCGGCGCCCATCCCGAACTCGCCGCCGTCGGTGAAGCGCGTCGAGGCGTTGACGTAGACGCAGGCGGCGTCGACGCCGAGCTCGAACGCCCGGGCCGCGCCGGTGTCGCGCGTGACGATCGCCTCGGAGTGACCGGAGCCGTGCTCGTTGATGTGATCGATCGCCTCAGCGACGGAGTCGACGACCCCGATCGCGAGCGTCAGCGACAGGAACTCGGTGTCCCAGTCCTCCTCGGTGGCGTCGAGCAGGTCGGGCGCGAGCTCGCCCGCCAGCGCCCGCGCGCGGCCGTCGACGCGCAGCTGCACGCCCGCGTCGCGCAGCGCGCGCATGGCGCGCGGCAGGAAGGCCGGCGCGGCGGCGGCGTGCACGAGCAGCGTCTCGGCGGCGTTGCAGACGCCGGGCCGCTGGACCTTCGCGTTGAGGATGATCGCCTCGGCGACGGCGCCGTCGGCGCTCTCGTCGACGTAGACGTGGCAGTTGCCCGACGCGGCGTAGATGACGGGCACGGTCGCGACGGCCTTGAGCGCCGCCTTCAGGCCCTCGCCCCCGCGCGGGAAGATGAGATCGACGACGCCGTCCTGGGTGGCGAGCTCGGCGAGCTCCTCGCGCCCGCCGCCGGCGACGAGGCCGATCGCGCCGCGCGCGATGGCGCCCCTGCCCGCGCCCATCGCGGCCTCGGCGGCGATCGTCGCGAGCACGGCATTGGAGTGCGCCGCCGACGAAGAGCCGCGCAGGACGACCGCGTTGCCGGACTTGAGGCACAGCGACGCGGCGTCGATCGTGACGTTCGGCCGCGCCTCGTAGACGACCGCGACGACGCCGAACGGCACGCGCAGCTTGCGCACGTCGAGGCCGTTGGGCAGCCGCCGGCCCTCGACGACCTCGCCGACGGGGTCGGGCAGCGCGGCGATCGCGCGGGTGCCGGCCGCGATCGAGGCGATCCGAGCGGGGTCGAGCGCGAGCCGGTCCAGCAGCGCGGCGTCGAGGCCGGCCGAGCGGCCCGCATCCATGTCGCGCGCGTTGGCCTCGACGATCTCGTCGGTGCGCTCGACGAGCGCGGCCGCGATCGCCTCCAGCGCGGCGTTCTTCGTGGCGGTGTCGAGCGTCGCCAGCGAGCGCGAGGCGGCGCGCGCCTCGAGGCAGATGTCGGAGACGGTGCGCGTGACGGTGGCCATACCCGCAAGGGTACGTCAACGCCGCCGGCGATCGAAGGGCTGCGCAGGTCGATGCGGCGGCGCGCTCGCGCCCACGGCGAGCGCCGCGAAGATCGGCGTTGGCCCCGGCTCAGCGGTGCACCGTCGACATGTCCGCGTAGCGATCGCCCGCGCTCGCGCCGAAGGGCGCGACCTCGTCGATGTGCTCGAGGTCCTGAGGCGTGAGGCGGACGTCGGTCGCGGCGGCGTTCTGCTCGAGGTACGTGCGGCGCTTCGTGCCGGGGATCGGGACGACGTCCTCGCCCTGCGCCAGCACCCACGCCAGCGCGAGCTGGCCCGGCGTGATGCCCTTCTCCTCGGCGATCTGCTTGACGCGCTCGACGAGGTCGAGGTTGCGCTGGAAGTTCTCGCCCTGAAAGCGCGGGAAGCGCCCGGCGCGGCGCGAGTCGCCCTCGGGCAGATCCTCGATCGACCGGATGGCGCCGGTCAGGAAGCCGCGCCCGAGCGGGCTGTAGGCGACGAAGCCGATGCCCAGCTCGCGGACGGTCGCGAGCACGCCGTCGCGCTCCGGGTCACGGGTCCACAGCGAGTACTCCGTCTGCAGCGCGGTGATCGGGTGCGTCGCGTGCGCGCGGCGGATCGTCTCCGGCGCCGCCTCGGACAGGCCGAGGTGTGAGACCTTGCCCTGCGCGACGAGCTCGGCCATCGCCCCGACGGTCTCCTCGATCGGCGTATCGGGATCGACGCGGTGCTGGTAGTAGAGGTCGATGTGGTCGACGCCGAGCCGCCGCAGCGACGCCTCACAGGCCTCCCGCACGTACTCCGGGTCGCCGCGCACCCCGAGGAACTCGCCCTTGTCGCCACGCACGTTGGCGAACTTCGTCGCCAGCACGACGTCGTCGCGGCGGCCGGCGATCGCCTTGCCGACGAGCTTCTCGTTCGTGAACGGCCCGTACATGTCGGCCGTGTCGATGAAGTCGACTCCCAGCTCGAGCGCGCGCTGGATCGTCGCGATCGCCTCGCCCTCGTCACCGGACCCGTAGAACTCCGACATCCCCATGCAGCCGAGCCCCTCGGCCGAGACCTCGAGCGCCGCGGTGCCGCGGCCAAGTGTTCGTGTGTTCATGCAGGCCACCTACCCGACCGCGGGTCAGGCCAACACGAAGTAGTCGCGGTGGATCGCCTCGTCGGTGGCGCGCGGCATGACCTCGCGCACCTCGGCGGACTTCATGCCCTTCACGCGCACGAGCTCACCGGCGGCGTAGTTGCAGATCCCCTTGCCGATGACGATCGCCCCATGCGCGACCTGGACGGCGTCGCCGGCGTGAAACGTGCCGCGCACCTCGGTGATCCCGACAGGCAGCAGCGACGTGCCGCCGTCGCGCAGCGCGCGCGCGGCGCCACCGTCGACGACGATCGTGCCGTGTGACGGCTTGGCGTACTTCAGCCACAGCTTGAACGACGAGTAGCGCGTCTCGCGCGCCGGGAAGCGCGTGCCGCCCGCCGCGCCGCTCAGCGCCGCGCCGAGCGCGCCCTCGCGCAGGCCGCTGCAGATGACCGTCTCGATGCCGCCCGCCGTCGCCATCTCGGCGGCGACGACCTTCGAGCGCATGCCGCCGGTGCCCAGCGGCGACGTCGTGTGGCCGATCGTCAACTCGCCGAGCGCCTCGAAGTCGGTGACCTCCGGCACGAGCGTCGCGGCGGGGTCCTCGCGCGGGCTGGCGGTGTAGAGGCCCTCGACGTCGGTCAGCAGGACGAGCAGGTCGGCGCCGATCAGGACCGCGATCTGCGCCGCGAGGAAGTCGTTGTCGCCGAAGGAGATCTCGTCGGTCGTCGTCGTGTCGTTCTCGTTGATGACCGGCAGCACGCGCCACTCGAGCAGCTTGCCGAGCGTCTGGCGCGCGTTCAGGTAGTGGGTGCGCGCGCTGATGTCGAAGAACGTCAGCAGGACCTGCGCGCTCGTGATGCCGCGGTCGCGCAGCAGCTCGTCGTAGACGCGGTAGAGCTTGCCCTGCCCGACGGCGCTCGCCGCCTGCAGTTCCTCGATCGCCCGCGGGCGCACCGCCAGGTCCATGACCTGCATGCCGCGCGCGATCGCGCCGCTCGTGACGAGCACGACGTCGTGCCCGTCGGCGTGGCGGCGCGCGGCCTCCGCGCAGATGCGCTCGATGACGTCCGCGCGCAGCTCCCCCGAGTCCTCGGCGACGATGCTCGAACCGAGCTTGATGACGTAACGGGCCACGCGGCGTGAGCTTAGTGGCGCGTGGCCGCCACGAAGCGACGCGCCGCGTCGCGCTACGGCGTCGGCAGCGACCCGGCGGTGATCTTGGCCTTCACCGGGTCGTAGTACGCCGCGCAGTACTGGCCGCGCGGCCCCGGGGTCGGGATCGCGCCCGAGATGTAGCCGCGGAAGCTCGTCGCGATCCCCGGCGTCACCTGCAGCCACCCGGCGGCCGCGTCACCGCACAGCGAGGGCGTCGCGACGACCGTCGGACGCCAGAAGACGGCCGCGAGGTCCGCGGCCCCGTTGGGCCGGAATCGCAGCTGGCCCCAGTAGCCCGTCATCCCGGGTCCCGCGGCGTACTTGACGAACGGGAACGAGTACGCGTACGCCGCCGGCTTGGCCCGTCCCTTGAGGTTGTAGAGGCCCGACTGGTACGTGAACCAGTACAGCCGCGAGTTCTTCGGGTACTGCTTGAGCGGCGCCGCGTCGCGCAGCATGAACTGCGTCGTGAGCTTGACGCGCGGGTCGTTGTAGGCGAGGAACTCCGCGAGCTGGTTGAACTGCGCCTGGCGCGCCAGTGAGACCCCGTTGCGCACGTCGGGCGGGTTGCTCTCGTAGCCGAACTCCGTCAGCAGGATCGGCATGCTCGGTGGGATCTTGCCGGCGGACTGCGTCGACAGCGCGTCGAGGATCGGGCCCAGCGTGCCGATGTTCGCGATCGTGATCTCGTCCGGGCTCGACGGCTTGACCGTCGGAGCGCCCTTCTTCGTGTACGGATGGTGCGCGTAGCCGAACGCCTGCAGCGGACCGTTCTTGGCGAAGTCGTCGCAGTGGCGTGCCGTCGCGGCGGCGCCCGTGTACGGCGTGCCGTTGGCCTGGACGCAGACGAGCTCGCGCAGGAACGGGACCGGGCGGATGCCGTTGCGCGGACCGCGCTTCGTCGAGCCCATCGGCGACGTCTCGCCGAGCAGGATGACGTCCTTGGTGGCGGCGCTGTGACCGCTGGCGGCCAGGCCCTTGCTCGCGGCCTGGAACAGCTCGCGGTAGAGCGCCGGCGCGGCCGGCACGCCGTGCTCCCACTGCGGCGACAGCCAGCCGGCCTGGTTGGGCTCGTTCCACAGCGACCACAGGCTGACCCGCGGCAGCGGCTTGCGGATCGCGTTCTCGTCGCGGTAGCGGCCCGAGTAGCGCGTTCCGACGGCGCGGACGAAGGCGGCGAAGCGCGACGGGATCGGCTTGTACGTGCCGGCGTTGGCGCGCTGTGACCGCGGGGCTATCCGGTGCCCGTAGCGCGGCCCCGGGCCGGTGACCGAGAACAGCACGCGCATGCCGAGGCTGCTCGCCGTCTTGACGAGGTTGTCGTAGCGATCCCAGTTCTGCGTCGGGTACGTACGCGGGTTGCTCGGCTTGAAGCGCTTGCGCTGCGCGAGCGCCTTCTTGCGCAGCTTCTTGTTCTTGATGAGCTTGATCTCGGCGTTGGAGAGGTCGGCACCCTGCGCGGCGACGCGCCACAGGACCGTCACGCGGACGCCCTCGGCGCCGAGCGAGCGCGCGGTCACGAGCGTGCGCGTCGCGGTGCGGTCGCCGCGGTACAGGAGCTGGTCGTCGTCCTGGACGAAGGACCCCTGGTCGGAGTCGGCCTGTGCCGTCGAGGCACACAGGCAGGTCAACAGCAGCGTGGCGAGCAGCAGCTTGCGCAGGGTCATCGGCGCGCAACGGTAGCCCGTCTCATCGCGCGATGTCGTCGTCGGCGCATGCAGCGTCGTGTCCGCCTTGCCACTCGTCATTCGTCCCCTGCCTCCGATGGTTGCCTGACGGGCCTGCGAACGCGAGAACACCTCGGGGGCGGCCAAGGTTGCGCTGCGCCTTGCAGTGGCCGTTACCCGGGATGCAGCTCGAACAGCACGCCGGCGATCTCGACGTCATCGCCCGGCTCGAAGCCGGCCGCCTCGAGCGCGCTGATGACGCCCATGCGCCGCAGCCGGCCCTCGACGTGCGCGAGGGCCTCGTCGTTGTCGAGGTCGTGGCGCGACAGCAGCCGGACGATGCCCTCGCCCTCGACGCGGAAGACGCCGTCGTCGAGGCGCTCGACGTCGAAGCCGCGGCCGGCGGCCGGCCGGAAGACCTTGTGCTCGGCCAGCGGCTCGTCGAGCGGCGCCGGTTGCGCCACCGGCGCGACCAGCGGGACGCGATGCAGCAGCGCCGCGGCGAGCGCCTCGAGGCCCTCGCCGGTCGCGCTCGACGTCACGAGCACCGGCACGTCCTCGCCGAGATGCTCGCGCCACAGCTCGGCGGCCGCCTGCGCGTCCTCCGCGGGCACGAGATCGGCCTTCGACAGCGCGAGCAGCCGCGGAAGCGACGCCAGCCGCGGGTCGTGGGCGCGCAGCTCGGCCTCGATCGTCGCGTGATTTGCGAGCGGATCCGAGCCGTCGGCGGGCTCGAGGTCGAGCACGTGCACCAGCAGGCGCGTGCGTTCGACGTGCGCGAGGAAGTCGTGGCCGAGGCCGGCGCCGTCGCTCGCGCCCTCGATGAGCCCGGGGATGTCCGCGATGACGAGCTGGCGGTCGGCGCCCTCGAGCGTTCCGAGCACGGGCTCGAGCGTCGTGAAGGGGTACGCGGCGACCTTCGGGGCGGCGCGGGTCATCCGCGCCAGCAGCGACGACTTGCCGGCGTTCGGCACGCCGACGAGGCCGACGTCGGCGAGCAGCTTGAGGCGCAGGTCGATCCAGCCCTCCTCGCCGACCAGCCCGCGCTCGGCGAGCCGCGGCGCCTGGCGCGTCGACGTCGCGAAGCGCTTGTTGCCGCGCCCTCCCGAGCCGCCGCGCGCGACGACGACGCGCTGGCCGGGTACGACGAGGTCGTGTGTGCTCGCATCCCACGAGGTCGCCTGCGTGCCGGGCGGGACCGGGATCTCGAGCACGGGGCCGCTCGCGCCGTGGCGCAGGTCGCCCTCGCCGTGCCCGGCGCGCGTCGCCTTGTAGTGCGCCCGGCGCTTGTAGGTCTGCAGGTCGCGGTAGGAGTCGTCGCAGACGAGCACGACGTCGCCACCGTGGCCGCCGTCGCCGCCGTCGGGCCCGCCGTGCGGGACGTGTGCCTCGCGGCGGAAGCTGAGGCAGCCGTCGCCGCCGCCGCCCGCCTGTACGAAGATGCGTGCCTTGTCGTAGAGCATTGCACCCATGAGCCTAGGAGACCGCATGCCCGACCCCGTCTTCCTCATCACCGGAGCATCGAGCGGGATCGGCGCGGCGACCGCCCGCCACGCCGCCGAGGCCGGCCACCGGCTCGTCCTCGCCGCCCGCTCGAAGGACAAGCTCGACACGCTCGCCGCGGAGCTCGGCGGGCCCGAGCGCGCGCTCGCCGTGTCCTGCGACGTCACCGAGTTCGCGCAGCAGGAGGCGATGATCGCGGCCGCCATGGAGGCCTTCGGGCGCGTCGACGTCGTGTTCGCCAACGCGGGCTTCGGGGCCGCGCGCGGCTTCCTCAACGAGACGCCGGAGCTGTGGCGCGAGATGGTGCTCACGAACGTCCTCGGCGCCGCCTACACGATCCGTGCATCGATCCCCGCGCTCAAGCAGAGCACGGGCCACCTGCTGCTGACGAGCTCGGTGGCCGGACGCCGCGCGCTGCCCGGCTCGCTGTACAGCGCCACGAAGCACGCGGTCACCGCGATGGCGGAGTCCGCCCGCCAGGACCTCGACGGCACCGGTATCCGCGTCACCTCGATCGAGCCCGGGATGGTCGACACGCCGTTCTTCGACAACCGCCCGTCCAACGCGCTCGAGCCCGACGACATCGCGCGCGCCGTGCTCTACGCGGTGTCGCAGCCGCCGCACGTCGACGTCAACGAGATCCTCATCCGCCCGACGTCGCAGGCGACCTGAGCCGGCGGCCCGTCGCGGCGGTCGCGCTCAGGTCGTTCGCGCCAGCAGGCTCTCGTAGCGCGCCCGGCGGTTGGCGGCCGCCCAGCCCGTCGTCTGCGCGGCGCGCCAGATGCGCTTGCGCTGCTCGGTCATGACGCGCCGCAACGCGCTGCGGCGGTCGGGATCGGCGCCGTCGGCCTGGAGCTGGTCGTACTCGCGGATCCAGCGCCGCTCGCCGGCCGTGTAGCGGGCGAGCGGATCCGGCTCGCGAACCGGGCTCAGGAACAGCTCGCGCTCGCGGGCGCGACGCCTCGCCAGCCCCGCGCCGCCGCGGTCGAACATCAGCATCGCGTCCGCGGCCTCTCTCCTGGCGCCCGCGTTGAGCCTGCGCAGCGCCGTCGACGTCGCGAACGCGCCGGTGCCGATGTTGAACACGAACGAGACGAGCGCATCGAACTCGTTCTGGTTCAGCGAGACCGTGACGGCATCGTCGACGAAGCGCTCGCGCGGGCGCACGTCCGCCGCCAGCAGCGCCAGCGCGTCGGCGCGCCCGAATCCCGCGAAGCGCGCCCGGTCGGCCGCCGTCACGCCCCCGAAGTGGATGAGGTGACCGACGCCGATCGTGGCGTGTCCGGCGCTGTCGTCGTATGGATCGAGCCGCAGCCCCTCCTCGGACGTCAGCCGCACGAGCCCGGCAGCGCTCAGCCTCATGGCCAATCACGCGGCGGTGTCGCGAACTCCTGCTCGTCGCTGGGCAGCAGCTGCGCGCCCGATCCGGTGTCGGTCTCGGGGTCGGCGACGGCGGCACCGTCGAGCATCGCGAGCGCGTCCGCGACGACGGCGGTCAGCCCCGCCATGGCTGCGTGGTGTCGGGACGGTCGCGGGCGGCCGCCCGGCGCGACGGTTGTCATGTCAGCTCCCCTCTGGCGTATTGGTGAATCGCACATCAGCGAGCGTCCCGGCCGCGGGCGCGCACCGCCCTCCCCCACAGCGGTGAACGGCTTCACCGCCTCGGGTACAGTCGGCGACGGCGATGGACGACCTCACGCGCGACTCGCCGAGCGACGCGGCCGCGCTCTCCGGCGCCGGCGGCGTGCTGGCGGGCCGCTACCGCGTGCTGTCGCGCCTCGGCCGCGGCGCGACGAAGGAGGTCTACCTCGCCCACGACGAGCGCCTCGACCGCGAGGTCGCGCTTGCGATCGTCGTCGGGGCCGCCGGCAGCGACGCGGCGCGTGAGCGCGTCGTCCGCGAGGCGCAGCTGACGGGGCGCCTCGGCGATCACCCGAACGTCATCACCGTCTACGACAGCGGCGAGCTCGACGGCGTCCCGTACCTCGTCATGCGCGCGATGCGCGGCGGCTCGCTCGCCGACCTGCTCGAGCGCGAGCGCCCGAGCGTCGCCGAGGCGGCGCGCCTGGGCAGCGAGATCGCGGCGGCGCTCGCCCACGCGCACGCCCACGGCGTGGTGCACCGCGACGTCAAGCCCGACAACGTCTGGCTCGCGGCGGACGGAACCGCCGCGCTCGGCGACTTCGGCATCGCCCACCGCGAGGGCTCCGAGCGCCTGACCGCCGACGACGTCGTCGTCGGGACGCTGCGCTACATGTCGCCCGAGCAGATCCGGGGCGGCGACGTCGGCCCTTCGAGCGACCTCTACGGGCTCGGCGTGACGCTGTACGAGCTGCTCACGGGCCGCACGCCGCACGCCACGGTGCAGCTCACGAGCGAGCCCACGGCGCGGCGCGCGATCGCGCCCCAGCTCGAGCAGCTCGTCCTCGCCCTGCTCGCGGTCGAGCCGCAGCGTCGACCGCCGTCGGCCGCCGCGGTCGCGGCCGCGCTCGCGCGGATCGCGGCATCGCTCGAACCCGGCACCAGCGCCGCGAGCGCCGCCGCGGCCGATCATGCGCCCGATGCGCGCCGGGTCGTCTCGGTCCTCGCCGCCGTCGGCGGCGGCGAGTCCGACGACCCCGAGCTGCTGCACGGACTGCTCGAGCAGGCCGTGACGATCGTCGAGCGCCACGGAGCGACCGTCGAGCGCCACCTCGGGGACGTCGTGCTCGGCTTCTTCGGCCTGCACCGATCGCACGGCGACGATGCCCTGCGCGCGGCGCGCGCCGCCGTCGAGCTGCGTGCGGCCGCGCCCAGCCTGAGGCTCGGGATCGACAGCGGCGAGCTCTTCCTGTCGACCGCGGCGGGCGGCGCCCGGATCCCGACGGGCGCGACGATCAAGGCCGCCGAGCGCCTCGCCGAGGGCGCCCGCGGCGGCGAGATCCTCGTCGGCCCGCGCCTGCGTCGCCTGCTCGCCGCGGACGCCCAGGTCGATGCCGAGCGCGGCAACCTCGTCGAGCTGCGACCGCAGCAACCGGCCCTGCTGCGTGCCGCGGCGACCCCGTTCGTCGGCCGCGGCCGCGAGCTGGCGGAGCTCGACGCGGCCTTCGCCCGCGTCCACGAGCAGCGCGAATGCCGGATCGTCACGGTCGTCGGACAGCCGGGGATCGGCAAGTCGCGGCTCGCCGGCGAGTTCGTCGGCAGCCTCGGCGACGACGCGCTCGTCCTCACGGGACGCTGCCTCGCCTATGGCGAGGGCACGACGTACCGCGCGCTGACCGACCTCGTGCGCGGCCTCGGCGGCGATCCGCGGGTGCGCGTCGAGGAGCTGCTGGCGGGAGACGAGCAGTCGATCCGCGGGCTCCTCGCCGCGACCGGCCTCAGCGTCGATCCGGTGCAGGTCGACGAGACGTCGTGGGCGCTGCGGCGCCTGCTGGAACGGCTCGCCCGCGAGCGCACGCTCGTCGTCGCGATCGAGGACATCCACTGGGCCGAGCCGGCGCTGCTGGACCTGCTCGACGACGTCGTCGCACTGTCCAGCGGCGCTCCGATCCTCGTCGTCTGCCTGGCGCGACCGGAGCTGCTGGAGCGCCGACCGGCATGGGCCGCGCCGCAGCCCAACCGATCGGTGCTCGTGCTCGACGCGCTCGGCGACGGCGACGCCCGCGAGCTCGCGGCGCGGCTCGGCGCGGGCGGCGTCGCCGGCCGGATCGCCGCGCGCGCCGAGGGCAACCCGCTGTTCGTCGAGCAGCTCGTCGCCGTCGACGCCGGCCACGACGACCGCGAGCTGCCCGCGAGCATCCAGGCGGTGCTCGCCGAGCGCATCGACGGCCTCGAGCCGGGCGAGCGGATGCTGCTGCAGCGCGCCGCGATCGAAGGCCGGACCTTCCACGGCGACACGCTCGCGACGCTGCTCCCCGAGCCCGAGCGCCGGACGGCCCGCGCGCGGCTCGTCGCGCTCGCCCGCAAGGGCCTGATCGGCGCCGACCGGCCCGCCTTCGCCGATCAGGACGCGTTTCGCTTCACGCATGCGCTGATCCGCGAGGCGGCCTACGCCAGCGTGCCGAAGGCCGTACGAGCCGAGCTGCACGCGAGCCTCGGGGCCTGGCTCGCGGCGCGACCCGCGGCACCGGAGATCGTCGGCTTCCATGCCGAGCAGGCGTGCCTGCTGCTGCGTGAGCTGGGGCGCGACGGCGCGACGGCGCGCGTCCTCGCAGAGCGCGCGGTCGCGGCGTTCGAGGCCGCCTCACGCGCCGCCATGACGCGCGGCGATCCGGCTGCCGCCGGTGGCCTGCTGGAGCGCGCGGTCGCGATCGCCGGCTCCGACGACGCGCGCCGCGGCACGCTGCTGCCGGCGCTCGGCGAGGCGCTCTTCGAGGCCGGGCAGATGACGGACGCCATCCGTGTCCTCGACGAGGCGATCGCGTCGGCGCCCGCGCCGCGCCTGGCGGCGCGCGCGCGGGTCGAGCGCGAGTTCGTCCGGCTGGAGACCGACACCGGTGCCCACGTCCGCCAGTCGTTGCAGGTCGCCGACGCCGCGCAGCCGGTGCTCGAACGCGAGGGGGACGAGCACGGCCAATGCCGGCTGTGGTCGTTGCGCGCCCGCGTCGCCTGGATGGTCGGGCGCCTCGGCGAGGCCGACGATGCCTGGCGCGAGGCCGCGGCGTGCGCGCGGCGCGGCGGGATGGAGCGCGACCTCTTCCACGTGCTCGGCTGGCGGGCGACGGCCGCTGTGCTCGGCCCGACCCCGGTCGACGAGGCGATCGCCCGCTGCGAGGAGATCGCCGAGCTCGTCGCCGCCAGCGCCGTGTCCGTGGCCTGGACGCACAACGCGCTCGCCGTCGTGCACGCGATGAAGGAGGAGCTCGACGCCGCCGAGCACCACCTCGCGCTCGCCAACGCCACGCTGCACGAGCTCGGCAGCCTCAGCTCCAGCGTGTCGCACCACGAGGCGTTCGTGCGCATGCTCGCCGGCCGGCCCGATCTCGCGGAGCTCGAGCTGGCGGCGGGCGTGCGGCGACTCAGCGCCGTGAGCGATGTCGACAGCGGCCTGCTCGCCACGACGACGGCGATGCTCGCCCAGGCCGTCATCGCCCAGGGCCGCCCCACCGAAGCGGACGCGCTGTGCGACGCCACCGACGCGACCGTGGCACCGGACGACAACGTCACGCGGTCGATCTGCGCGGGCGTGCGGGCCAGGGTCCTCGCCGTCGAGGGGCGCTGCGAGGAGGCCCGGGCCGCGGCGCAGGAGGCGATCTCGCTGCTCGACGGCAGCGACCTGCTGTGGCACCGCGGCGACGCTCTGCTCGACCTCGCCGCGGTGCTCGCGGCCTGCTCGCTGGAGCACGAGTCCGAGCAGGCCGTGCGCGACGCGCTCGGGCTGTATGAGTCCAAGGGCAACCTCGCCGCCGCCAATCGCGCCCGCTGCCTGCTGCGGTTGACGTAAGGGATTCGATTCACCCCCCGCGGGGGGTGCCGGACGGGCAGTATTGCGCCATGGTGCGCATGCAGCACCGTTCTCAGAAACCCGGCGCCCGCGAAAGGCCAGATGTCCATCAACAACTTCACCCAGGTCGTCCTCGAAGGCTCCAAGCTCGTGGTCAGAGCCGAGACGCTGGAGGACTTCGGCGGCGTGCCCGCCAAGGTGGGCCCCGGCACGGGCGTGGCCGTGACGGTCGTCCTCGTCGCCGACGAGTCCCGTCGCTGCCCGCTGCAGCCCACGCACCCCGAGCTGACGCCGTGGAGTGCCGAGTCCCGCGACGGGGAGGACCACGGCTTCCGCGACCACGATCACGTCTACGTCGTCGGCGCGATCACCGCGGACGGCGAGGAGCCGTTCCTGTGGGCCAAGGAGTTCTGCGTCGGCGCGCCCCCCGCGTGACGCCGGAGCCGATCGATCAGCCGGGCCGGCGCGGTCAGCAGGACCGCGAGCGCTTCGACCCCGCCGGCGAGGGCGGCGCGCGGCACGGGATCGCGGCCCCGCGCGGGCTGGTGGCGCACGCAGAGTCGCCCGAGGGGCGATTCACCCGCATGTTCGGGTTCCTGCCGCGCCGCGACCCCGGGCCGAAGGCCGTCCTCGCGCTCGTCGAGAGGATGCGGGCGGCGGCCGCTCCGCCGGAGATCGAGAACATCACGCTGCCGGCGGGCTACACGTACCTCGGGCAGTTCATCGATCACGACGTCACCTACGACGCCACGTCGAAGATCGACGGTCACGACGATCCCCGTACGCTCGTGAACTTCCGCACGCCGCGCCTGGACCTCGACTCGCTCTACGGCTCGGGTCCGGCGGATCAGCCGTTTCTGTACGACTGGAACCCCGGCGACCTGCGCGGCCTGAAGCTGCTCGTCGGGCACAACCCACCGGATCGCGGCTGGGCCGACGTCGATCTGCCGCGCAACGAGCAGGAGCGAGCGCTGATCCCGGAGGCTCGCAACGACGAGAACCTCATCGTCTCGCAGCTGCATCTGCTGCTCATCAAGTTCCACAACAGCGTCGTGCGCCAGCTCCACGGTCCGCCCCGGAAGCTGACCGGAAACGAGCTGTTCGACGAGGCGCACAGGACGGTGCGCTGGCATTACCAGTGGATCGTCATGCACGACTTCCTGCCGAGGATCCTCGGCGAGACGCTCGCGCAGGAGCTGCTCGGAGCTGCGGCGGCGACATCCTCCTGGGACGGCGCGCCCGCGATCCCGATCGAGTTCTCGGCCGCCGCGTACCGCTTCGGCCACAGCCTCGTGCGGCGCAGCTACTCGATGAACTCCGACGTCCACGTCCCCCCGCTCAAACCGCCGCTGATCCTGCCCGACGGCAGGCCGCCCGCCCCGGGCATGCCGGAGCGCCGCCACCTCGGCGGCTTTCGCAGGCTGCCCGACACGCTCGAGATCGACTGGCACAACTTCTTCGGCCCGACGGCCGTGCACACGATGGCGATCGACCACCGCCTCGCCCCGGAGCTCTTCTCGCTGCCGATCGACGGCGCATCGCTGCCGCTGCTGAACATGCAGCGCGGTGGCGCGCTCGGCCTGCCGTCGGGGATCGACGTCGCGCTCGCGATGGGCGAGCGGCCGTTGACCGAGGCCGAGCTGCTCCCGCCCGCCGACATGGGATCGCCGCCCTTCTGGCCGCCCGACGGAAGCGAGGAGCGGGCGGCGATCGTGGCCATGCCGCCGCTGTGGTTCTACATCCTGCGCGAGGCCGGTGCCCGCGGTGACGGGGGCGCACACCTCGGGCGCGTCGGCGGCCGGATCGTCGCGCTCGTGCTGCGCGGGCTGCTCGAGGCCGACCCGACCTCCTATCTGCATGCCGCGCCCGCATGGAAGCCGACGCTCAAGCCGAGCGACCCCGGGACGCCCGAGGAGCGGCTCTTCGAGATGACCGATCTCGTCGAGTACGCGCTGCGTCCCGATCTCCACGACCAGGCGGGCGCGCAAGCTCGCGCACGGACGCGCCGACCGACCTAGAGTGCCAGGCGATGGAGCTGCCCCATGCCCTGCACCGCGCGACGCCGGCGGAGCTCAAGGAGCGCATCGAGGCGGAGCGCCGCGGGCGCCCGTTCCTGCTCTACCGCGACGCCGAGGAGGTGCAGCGGATCGTCGACCTCGGTGACGCGCCCGAGCGGATGACGATCGGGCGCAGCGCGTCCAACGGCCTCGCGCTGCCGTGGGACGGGGAGGTGTCGCGCGTGCACGCGAGGCTCGAGCGCATCGGCGCCGAATGGACGTTCGTCGACGACGGGCGCTCGCACAACGGCTCGTTCATCGACGGCGAGCGCGTCCGCGGGCGCGCCCGCCTGCACGACGGCGACGCGATCTCCGTCGGGCGCACGATCGTGATCTTCCGCAGCCCCAGCGGCCGTGACTCCCTGCCGACGATGACGTCGCGCCGGCGCGCCATGCCGGCGATCACCGACGCCCAGCGGCGGGTGCTCGTCGCGCTCTGCCGGCCGTGCGCGGGCAGCTCCTACGCCGCCCCCGCGACGAACCGGCAGATCGCCGACGAGCTCGTGCTCGGCGTCGAGACGATCAAGACGCACATGCGCGCGCTGTTCGACGCGTTCGACCTCGACGAACTGGTGCAGCACCACAAGCGCGCGGCGCTCGCCCAGCGAGCGTTCGAGACCGGCGCCGTGACGCCGCAGGACTTCGTCGCCTGAGCGATCGGTTCGTGACCGATCGCACAGACCGAGGGCTGTATCTGAAGCCCCGATGGGCCGATCACTGTCTGAGACGGCGTCGGGCTCCTCCGGCGCGCACCGCAGAGAGGAACCCCATGTCGACCACCACAGCAACCACATCGGCGAATCCCATCCTCGACGCCGAGGAGAAGGCGCTGTGCCGCGCGATCAACAAGTTCCGCGCCGACAACGGCCGCCCGCCCCTGCAGGTGTCCGTGGCGCTCGTGCGCGCCGCCGAGTGGATGAGCCACGACATGGCGAACAACGACACGTTCGACCACACCGACAGCCACGGCCGCGAGTTCGACGACCGCCTCGATGCGTTCGGCTACACCAAGCCGACGAAGGGCGAGAACATCGCCGCCGGCGAGAGCTCCGCCGCGGCGACCGTCGCGCAGTGGAGGAACTCCCCGCCGCACCGCGCGAACATGCTGCGCACGAAGTTCAAGGTCATGGGCGTCGGCCGCGCGCGCAACACGGACTCGATGTTCGACTGGTACTGGACGGCCGACTTCGGCGGCACCGTCACGAAGACGATGGCGATCTGAACGCTGGCCGGCGGCGCTGCTCGCGGCGCCGGCCGCAGGCGTGGCTAGGCGACCGCGTCCGCGTGCGGCTCGACCGAGACCATGCGCTTGCCGCGCTTGGTCCCGAAGACGAGCGTGCCGGGCGTGATGACGTACAGCGTGTCGTCCTTGCCGATGCCGACGCCGGGGCCGGGACGGAAGACCGTTCCGCGCTGGCGCACGATGATCTCGCCGCCGCTGACCGTCTGGCCGGCGAACGTCTTGACGCCGAGGCGTTGCGCGTTGGAGTCGCGGCCGTTGCGTGAGGAGCCGAGCCCCTTCTTGTGTGCCATTAGCCCTTTACCTCCGTGATTTCGAGCCGGGTGAGCTCCTGCCGGTGGCCGGCGGTGCGCTTGTAGCCGCGCTTGGGCTTGAACTTGAAGACGCGGATCTTCTCGCCGCGCTCGTGGGCGAGGATCTTCGCCGTCACCGAGACCTTGGCGAGGCCGTCGGCATCGAAGACGGTGTCGGTCGACCGGTACAGCAGCGGCTTCAGCGCGACGGTCGCGCCTTCATCCTCGGGCAGGCGCTCGACGAGGAGGGTCTGCCCCTCCTCGACGCGGTACTGCTTGCCGCCGGTCTTGACGATTGCGTAGGCCATTGAAAACTCAGCTCTCCGAGGATGATGCGGAAGACGATTCGCCCGCGGCAACGGTCTCGGCCGTGGCGCGCGAACGGCGCCGCGACGGCGCCGAGGCGAGGATTCTACGCCATCGGCCGCCGCGAACCTCGCCACCGCCCGGCGACGCGTCCGTAGGCAGGCCGGGATCCAGCGCGCATCAGCCCTCGGAGGATGATGCGGAGCTTGGTTCGCCCGCGGCCGCGGAGTCCGCCGTGGCACGCGAACGGCGCCGGCCGCCTCTGCGGCCGCGGCGCCGGGGGGTCGCTTGCACGTCATCGCCCTCGGCCGGTTCCTGCGCGACCTCCTCCCCGGGCGCCTCAGCTGCCACGGCCGGCTTCACCGTCGTCCTCGCCCTCCTCGCCGGCTTCTCGGCCGGCGCGGGCGGGGGCGCGGGCGCGGGCTCGGGCTCGTCGGCGTCGAGCATGATCGCCGTCGCCGAGGTGCGGCCCGGGTTCTCGATCCGCACGAGCTTCTTGGAGCCGACGAAGCGACCGCCCCCGTGCACGGAGATGATGTAGCCGTCGATCTTGGCGACCGCGTCGTCGACGTCGTACATGTGCGGCTCGACGATGTGGACGAGCACCTCGTCGCCCTCGCGAAACGGCACCGCGCGCTCCATGACCTCCTCGCGCGAGCCCTCCATGATGATGTCGAAGTGGTCCAGGCGCAGGCCCTCGGAGCCGGTGAAGTGAAAGCGCCGGCCGGTCTCCTCCTCGAGCGCGTGCAGGACGCGCTTGCCGTTACCGGTGAACTGCGAGCTGACGCGCGGGTTCATCTGGACGAGGAACGCCTCGTGCTTCTTGGGCGCCTTCTTGACGAGCGTCCGCAGGCGGCGCTCGAACTCGATCGCGATCGTCTCCTCGGACTTGATGACGCCGTCGCCGTCGCACGTCGGGCACGGCCGCGAGATGATCTCGCGCACGCCCTCGGTGACGTTCTGGCGCGTCATCTCGACGAGGCCGAGCTTGGAGATCTCCGCGGTGAACGTCTTCGTGCGGTCCTCGTCCAACGTCTTTCGCAGCGTCTTGAGGACGGCGTCGCGGTTGCGCGCGCGGGCCATGTCGATGAAGTCGATGACGATGATGCCGCCGATGTCGCGCAGGCGCAGCTGGTTGACGACCTCCTCGGCGGCCTCGAGGTTCGTCGTCGTGATCGTGTCCTCCAGGCGCGCGCCCTTGCCGCGGCCGATGAACGAGCCGGAGTTCACGTCGATGACCGTCAGCGCCTCGGCGTAGTCGATGATCAGGTAGCCGCCCGAGGGAAGGTCCACCCGCCGCGTCATGAGCCCGTCGATGACCTTGTCGACGCCGTAGGCGGCGAACAGCGGCGCCTTGTCCTCGTAGAGCTCGACGCGGTCGACGAGCTCGGGCGCGGTGCGCGTGAAGAACGAGACGAGGCGCTGGTGCTGGTGCGGGTCGTCGACGATCGCGCGCTCGAAGTGCTCGGAGAAGATGTCGCGCACGACGCGCACAGACAGGTCGGCCTCCTGGAAGACGAGGCCCGGCGCGGGCGTCTCGGCGACGCGCTTGTCGAGCACCTCGTGCAGCTTGAAGAGGTACTGCAGCTCGCGCTCGAAGTGTTCGCGCTTGGCGCCGTGGGCGGCCGTGCGGATGATCGCGCCGCCGCCGCGCAGATCGAGGCCCTTCGTCTCGCGGCGCAGGCGCTCGCGCTCCTTGTCGTCGAGGCGGCGCGAGACGCCGATGCCCTCGCCGGTCGGCGCGTAGACCATGTAGCGGCCGGCGATGGTGAGCTCCATCGACAGGCGCGCGCCCTTGCTCTTCAGCGGGTCCTTGACGACCTGCACGACGATCTCCTGGCCGGGCTTGATGAGCTCGGTGATCTTCGAGCCGCCCTCCTTGCCGCGGCCGCGGCGACCGACGTCGACGCCGGGGATGACGATCTCGTCGACGTGCAGGAAGCCGTTCTTGTCGAGGCCGATGTCGACGAACGCCGCCTCGAGGCCCGCGAGCACGTTGTCGACCTTGCCCTTGTAGATGTTGCCGACGATCGAGCGCGCGCCGCGGCGCTCGAAGTACAGCTCGGCGACGCGGTAGCCGGGGGCCGGGTCCTTGCGGCCCCGCGTCGTCGCCGCGGGCTTCTTGGCTTCGACGGCGCCGGGCGAGCCGGTCGCCTCCAGCAGCGCCACGCGGGTCTCCCCGCGATCGACGCTGACGAGCAGTTGCTTCTTCATGAAGTTCCTTTGGTTAGAGCGTGCGGCCCCGGCCCTTCGCAGCAGCGGTCACTCGCCCTTGGGCGTAGATCGACTGCAGGAGGCCGATGGCCAAGAGGGTTGCGATCACCGAGCTGCCGCCATAGGACAACAGCGGAAGCGGGATACCGGTGATGGGCATGATCCCCACGTTCATGCCGACGTTGATGAAGACCTGAAACAGGAGCATGGCCACGATGCCGCCGGCGATGAGCGCGCCGTACAGGTTCTTGGCCACGGTGAGAATCCGTAGACCGCGCCAGATCAGCAGCGCGTAGAGCGAGAGGACGAAGCCGGCACCCGCGAAGCCCCATCGCTCCGCGATCTCGGCGAATTTGAAGTCCGTGCTTTGCTCGGGAAGAAACTTGAGTGGTCCCTGTGTCGCGCGCTTGCCGCGGCCCGTCTTCTGGCCCGCGCCGATCGCGATCCGCGACTGGTTCTGGTTGTAGCCCGCCTTACCCGGATCCGCGGTCGGATGGACGAAGGCGGTCAGGCGATCTACCTGATACGGCTTGAGCACCGTCACGCCCAGCGCGGGCGCGGCGACGAGCACGATAGTGATCGACAGCGCGCCGAGGGTCAACAGGCCCGCGAAATGGCGCCAGCTGACGCCCGCGACGAACAGCACCGCGAGCAGCGCGACGATGTAGACGAGGCCGGTCCCGAGGTCGCCGGCCATGACGCAGATCGCCGGGATCATCCCGACGAGCACGAGCCGCGCGGTCGTGTCGCGCTCACCCAGGCCGCGCGCGCGGTCGACGGCGAACGCCGCCAGCGCGACGACGATCAGCACCTTGCCGAACTCGGACGCCTGGACCTCGAACAGCCCGAACTGGATCGCCCGCCGTGAGCCGCGCGTGACGCCGCCGAAGACCGCCACCATGAGGATGCCGGCCATCATCAGGCCGTAGACGCCGTACTTGAGCTCGCGCAGGCGCGAGTAGTCCAGTCGGCTGAGGACGATCGCGGCGACGATCCCGATCGCGAAGAAGACGCCCTGACGCACGGCAAGCGCGTGTCCGCCGCCGTTGGCGCCGGAGACGTTCAGCGAGATCAGCGAGATGACCATCAGGCCGAGCGTGGCGAGCGCGAGCAGCGGGTCGAACGGCAGGCGCAGGCCGGCCGGCAGGCGGGAGGCGGGAGGCTCGTTCATCGCGCGGCCGACGCTCCCGCCTGGCACTTGCTGGGGTCTTCCTTGTACTGCTTGGCGAGGATCTGGCAGGTGATCGGCGCGGCGACGGCGGCGCCGAAGCCGCCGTTCTCGACGGTCACCGCGACGACGATCGGGCGCTTGGGATCGGGCACGTAGGCCACGTACCACGACTGGTCGGTCTTCGGCGGCGGCTGCTGGGCGGTGCCGGTCTTGCCGTAGACGGGGTAGCGGGCGTGGTCCCAGCCGGCGAAGACGTCGAACGACGTGCCCCCCGCCTCGCCCGCCGCGCGCCGCAGTCCGTCGCGCACCACCGCCAGGTTCGAGGGATCGAGCGAGATCTTGCGCGACGACCCGCGCTCGATGCGCTGGACGAGCTCGCCGCCCGGGCTCTCGATGCTGAGGCCGAGGTGCGGCTTGACGACCTTGCCGCCGTTCTCGATCGCCGCGTACGCGATGGCGACCTGCAGCGGCGACGCGATGACGTCGCCCTGGCCGATCGCGAGGCTCGCGTTGTCGCCGAAGTTGAAGTCGCGCAGATCCGAGCGCCCGCAGCCCTGGCGACCCGCCGCGAAGACGTTCGCGAACAGCGAGATCTTCTTCTTCGCGCGGCACAGGCGCTCCTGCGCGTTGATCTGCTTGCGCCACGTCGTGTCCGGGATCGTGCCGCCGCCGACGATGTCGCCCGGCAGGTCGATGCCGGTCGGCCGGTCGAAGCCGAACATCCGCGCCTCCTTCTGGATGATCGAGCCGCCATGGCGCCAGGCCTGCATGCCGAGCTTGTAGAAGTAGACGTCCGAGGAGACCTGGAGGGCCTTCGACAGGTCGACCGTGCCGTAGACCTCCTTCTTGGCGTTGCAGCGCTCGACCTCGCCGACCTGGATGCAGCCGGCGTCGTCGACGGTCGTCGCGGGCGTGATGACGCCGTTCTGCAGGCCGGCGAGCGCCGTGAACGGCTTGAACGTCGAGGCCGTCGGATAGCCGCCGGCGATCGCGCGGTTGAAGATCGGCCCCGACCCGCCGTCCTTGCCGGCGCCGAAGAGCTCCTTGGCGCGCGCGTCCGTCAGCGTCTTCGTGAAGATCGACGGGTCGAACGTCGGGTTGGAGCCCATCGCGAGGACCTCGCCCGAGCGCGGGTCGAGCGCGACGAACGCGCCGGCGTTGGAGCCCGGGTTCAGCGGTCCCGAGATCGCCTTCTGCGCGGCCTCCTGCAGATTGAGGTCCAGCGACAGCTGCAGGCGCTCGCCCGGCACCGGCTTCTTGTCCTTGAGCAGCTTGTTCGCGATCGGCCGCCCGTTGGCGTCGACCTGCACCTTGCGCACGCCGTCCTGCCCGCGCAGGTAGCGGTCGTACGTGCGCTCGAGGCCGTCCTTGCCGACGATCGTGCCCGGCTTGACGCCCCGGTAGCGCTTCTCGTCGAGCTCGCCGGTGCTGATCTGCCCGACATAGCCGAGCACCTGCGCGGCCAGCGAGCCGTGCGGGTAGTCGCGCAGGTAGGCCTGGTCGACCTTGACGCCCGGGAACTCCTCGGGACGCTCGCGGATATACGCCAGCACGGACCGCGGCACGTCGGTCTTGACGCGCGCCGCGGAGTACGGCACGAGCACGAGCGAGCGCACGACGGTGCGGTGGATGCCGGTGGCGGTCGTGTTCAGGACCTTGGCGAGGTGCGCGTAGCGGGACCGCAGCGCGGCCGTCGGGATCGGCTTGATCCTGACCGGGTCGCCGCGGTGGCCCTTCGGCAGCGCCTCGCGCTCGCCGGCCTTCTGTCCCCAGTCGGCCGCGAGGTCGCGCTCGGCCTGCGGCAGCGACGCCGGGTCGATCTCGATGACGGCGGCGTAGTTGTTCTGCACGATGACCTTGTGGTTGCGGTCGAAGATCCGCCCGCGCGGCGCCGGGATCGAGATCGTCCGCACCCGGTTGGAGTTCGCCTGGGCGAGGTACTGCTCGCCCGACAGCACCTGCAGGTACCAGAGGCGGAAGAAGACGATCGCGAACAGCGCGAACGCGACGGCGCCGAAGATCGCGACCCGCAGCGCGAGCTGCGGCGTGATGGGGGGACGGCGGTCTGAGACGGGCTCCATCATGAGCGTGACAGCGGCGACAGCCCGCCGGTGGTGTAGGCGCGGCGGCGGCGGCGGCGCGGGTCCTCGGGCAGTGCCCGCAGCAGGATGCGCCGCACGAGCGCGTAGACGGGCAGCGCGATGAGGGCGTTGATGACGAGCGTCGCGAGCGTCTGGCGCAGAAGCGCCCAGCTGACCGGCGTGCTCGCGCCGAGCAGGAACTGCATCAGGGCGAACAGCACGCTGAACGTCAGCGTCGCGGCCGCGCCGGTCGCGAGCGGGACGAGCGTCCCCTCGGGATCGCGGGCCTCGCGCAGGCGCCCCGCGCCGTAGCCGACGGTCAGCAGCACGAGCGACGTGACGCCGAGCATCTGCATCGAGACGATGTCGAAGAAGAGGCCGATCCCGAAGCCGAAGCAGCCGCCGGCGAGCGATCCGCACAGCAGCCCGACCGCCATCACGAGCAGCGGCGTGAGGTCGGCGTTGGCGCCGGCGATCGGCAGCTGGGAGATCGCGGCGGTCTGCACGACGACGCCGCCGATCGCGAGCGCGACGAGCCGGGTCACGAGCTTCGCGGTCGGCGTGGTCATCCCGCGGCCGGCCCCTGCGGGCGCGTCAGGATCTGGACGAAGTCGAGGTCGCGCATGTTCGTGTAGGGCCGCAGGTGCACTTCCTGCGTGTCGGTGCCCTCGTGATCGATCCGCGTGATGACGCCGATCGGCAGGCCCGGCGGTTCGCGAAGCGGCAGCTTGTCGGTCTTGGAGACCGTCCCGCTCGTGAGCACGCGGTCGCCGGGGTTGAGCTTGGCGTTGGGCCCGGTGAACTTCAGCAGCAGGTCGTTGGGGTTGCCCGCCCCGACCGGCTCGACGAGGCCGAACACGTTGCGCGCGCCGGCCCGCGCCGACACGCTCGAGCTCGTGTCGGTCAGCAGCGTCACGACGGCGGCGCCGCTGAGCACCGTCGTCACCCGCCCGATCAGCGCCTCCTCGTTCATGACCGGCTGGCCGAGGCGCACGCCGTCGCTTGAGCCCTTGTCGACGCGGATCGTCGCGTACCAGACGGTCGGCGACTGGAACGTCACGCGCCCGGTCTTCGGGGCGTAGTCGTTGAGCCCCAGCGCCGCGTCGGTCTGCAGCATCTTGGCCATCTTGCGGTTCTCGTAGACCGCGGTGTCCTGCTGGGCGAGCTCGGAGCGCAGCCGGTCACGCTCGGCGCTCAGGTCCTGCACCTTGCCCTTGGCATCGAGCGTGTCACCGAACCACCCGAAGAGGTCGCGCACCGGCTTCAGGGCACGACTCGCGCCCTCCTGAACCGGATTGAGGATCTCGCTCGTACCGCGCTGCACACCGTGCAGCGCACCACCACCGGACTCGCCGAAGTAGGCCGTGAGCAGGATCAGGGAGCTGGCGACGAGCAGTCCGAGGACTGCCCGGCGTCGCCGGACCGTCTTGTCGTACACGTGGGTGTTGACTCCAAGGCGTTGGTGGTGTTCGCGGTCCGCGGCGTGCTACCGCTAGTAGCGACGCCGGCGGTTCTTCGAGTTCTTGTTCGTGCGGTGGATGACTTCGAACTCCTCGAGCGAGCGTCCCGAGCCGACCGCGACACACGTCAGCGGCGACTCCGCGAGGTGGCACGGCATCTGCGTCTCCTCACGCAGGCGCTCGTCGAGGCCCTGCAACAGCGAGCCTCCGCCCGCGAGCATGATGCCCCGGTCCATGATGTCCGAGGACAGCTCGGGCGGCGTGCGGTCGAGCGTCTCCTTGACCGCGTCGATGATCTGCGACAGGGGCTCCTCGAGCGCTTGGCGGATCTCCTCGCTCGTCAGCACCACCGTCTTGGGCAGGCCCGACACCATGTCGCGCCCGCGGATCTCGGCCTGCACCTCCTCGGCCATCGGGTGCGCGGAGCCGATCTCGAGCTTCACCTCCTCGGCGGTCTGCTGGCCGATGAGCAGCTTGTACTCACGTTTGGCGTAGTTGATGATCGCCTCGTCGAGCTCGTCGCCGCCGATGCGGATCGACTGGCTGACGACGATCCCGCCGAGCGAGATCACCGCGACCTCGCTCGTGCCGCCACCGATGTCGACGACCATCGAGCCGGTCGGCTCGCCGACCGGCAGGCCGGCGCCGATCGCGGCGGCCATCGGCTCCTCGATGAGGTACGCCTGGCGCGCGCCGGCGCTCAGGCAGGCCTCCTCGACCGCGCGCTTCTCGACGCCGGTCACGCCCGAGGGGACGCAGACGACGACCCGCGGGTGCGCCCAGCGGTTCTGGTGCACCTTCTGGATGAAGTGGCGCAGCATCTCCTCGGTGACGTCGAAGTCGGCGATGACGCCGTCCTTCAGCGGCCGGATCGCCGAGATCGTGCCCGGCGTGCGGCCGAGCATCCGCTTGGCCTCGATGCCGACGGCGTGCACCTCGCCGCTGCGCGAGTCGATCGCGACGACGGAGGGCTCCGAGAGCACGATGCCGCGACCCCGTACATAGACGAGGGTGTTGGCTGTGCCCAGATCGACGGCCATGTCGCGGCCACCGAAGCCGGTGAGGTAGCTGAAGAAGCCCATCAGGAGGTGGCGAGACCCGCGCGAAGGTCCATGTGACGGCGGTTACGCGGGGTCAACGCTGCGCTGGAGTCTAGCGGCGGACCGGGCGGCGCAGGCGCATCCCTCTAGTTCTCCCTGAGCATCAGGCTCAAGTCGAGGTCGAGCAATGCCGTGACGGGTAGACCGACGACGTTGAGATAGTCGCCCACGATGCGGCGAACGAGGCCCGCACCCTGCCCCTGGATGGCATAACCGCCCGCTCTTCCGGACCATTCGGCGGTCTGCACGTAGCGCTGGACGAGCTCGTCGGAGAGGGTCCGGAACGTCACTTCCGTGACCTCATGCACAACCTGAGGGTTGCCGGAATCGAGCAACGCGAGTCCGCTGATGACCTCGTGCGTGCTCCCGGAGAGGCGTTTCAGCATCCCCGCGGCGGCCTCGGCCGTGGCGGGTTTGCCGAGCATGTCGCCGCCGACGACGACGATCGTGTCGACGCCGAGCACGCGCCTGCCCGGTCGGGCGCGGGCACCGGCCCGCGCCTTGGCGAGCGCGTTGGCGCGCGCGACCTCGTGTGGGATCCCGCGGTCGAGCTCGTCGACGTCCGCCGGCAGCACCTCGAACGCGATGCCGAGCTGCTCGAGGATCGCCCGGCGCTGGGGCGATCGGCTCGCGAGGATCAGGGCATCCGGGCGCAAGGTACCGCTCTCGCCTCCCGTGGCCTGCCGGCGCAAGCTAGCCGAAGAAGAGGGCGATCTCGCGCGCGGCGGACTCGTCGGAGTCCGAGCCGTGGACGAGGTTGCGGCGCATCTCGAGCGCGTAGTCGCCGCGGATCGAGCCGGGCGCCGCGGCCACGCCGTCGGTGGCACCGATGAGCTGGCGAGCGGCGGCCACCGCGTTCGGCCCCTCGAGGATCATCGCGACGATCGGACCCGACGTGATGAACGCGACGAGCGGATCGTAGAAGGGCTTGCCCTCGTGCTCGCCGTAGTGCGTGCGGGCGAGATCGTCGTCGACGGTCATCATCTTCAGGGCGGCGAGCCGCAGGCCCTTGCGTTCGAAGCGAGCGATGATCTCGCCGCTCAGGTGGCGCGCGAACGCGTCCGGCTTGACCAGGATCAGGGTCCGGTCCATGTGAAGGGTCTCCTAACGGTGGGGTTCGGGGTGACTGCGGCTCGGGCGCGCGGCCTACGGCTCGGCGGCGGCGCGCCGGCGTACGCGGCCCTCGGTGCCCGAGAGCTCTGCCTCACAGTAGGGGCAGATCTTCCACGCCGGGTCCAGCGGACGGCGGCACGTCCCGCACGGCGAGCGCAGCTTGCGCAGGCAGGTGGGACAGCGTAGGAAGTCCTTCTCGACCTCGTAGTCACAGTGCGGGCACAGCATGTAGTTCATGTCCGCGAGGCGCGCCTCGGCGGCCTGCATCTCGAGCTCACGCTCGCGGATGTCGTCGAGGTACTCGGGCGGGCGCACGATCACATAGAGGATCGTCCCGATGAACGGGAACAGCGCTACCACCGTCGCGCAGATGACGAGCATCGGGTCGGAGATCCGTCGCAGCGCGTCCTGGTAGGTCCAGTACACGAGCGCGAGGTAGATCACGACGAGAAACAGGATCAGCAGGTTGACCGCGAGGTTCAGCCCGCCGCTGTTGATGCCGAAGACGCCGATCACGGTTCGCAGGAGCTTAGACGCTGCGTCGGTTATTCCTGCTCTACGAAACGCCGCGGCCCGCCGCGGCGCGTCACAGGAACATCCGGCCGAGGCCGTAGCCGACGGCGAAGAAGACGAGGATCACGAGCGCGACGATGAACGCGACCGCGGCGATCAGGACGAACGTCGACGGGCGGTGGTCGCTCACAGCATCGATCCCCGGCTCGCGCCGGCGGGCCGCGTGAGGTCCGCGACGAGGTAGATCGAGCCGGTCGCCAGCACGACCCCGTCCGGTCCCGCGAGCTCGCGCGCGGCCTCGAGCGCGCGCCGCGGGTCCTGCGCGACCCGGGTCGCCAGGCGCGCGGCGAGCGGTCCCGCGAGCGCCGCGAGCTCGTGCGCCGCGATCGCGCGCGGATTGGCGCTGGCCGTGAAGACGACGCCGTCGCAGAGCTCGAGCAGGCCGGCGAGCATCGCTCCCGCGTCCTTGTCCTCGAGCACCGACACGACCGCGACGAGCCGCCGCCCCGCGAGGTACGACGGCAGCGACTCGGCGAGCGCCGCGATGCCGGCCGCGTTGTGGGCGCCGTCGAGCACGAGCTCGCCGCGCCCGTCGGCGAGCACCTGAAAGCGCCCGGGCACGTCGGTGCAGGCCGCGGCCGCGCGTACCGGCTCCGCCTGGAGCGCCCCGAGGTAGGCGCGCGCCGCGGTGCACGCGACGGCGAAGTTGCGGCGCTGGAACGCTCCCCGGGCGAGCAGCTCCACGCCGGCCGCGGGATCCGCCGGCGCGCGCAGGATCGTCGCGCCCTGGCGCTCGGCGGTCAGGCGCGCCTCGGCGTCGGCGTCGGGGTGCAGGTCGTGGCCGAGGACGAGCGTCGCGCCGGGGGCGACGACGGCGAGCTTCTCGCGCGCGATCTCGGCGATCGTCGAGCCCAGCCAGCGCGTGTGCTCGAGGCCGATGTTCGTCAGCACGACGATCTGCGCGTCGATGACGTTCGTCGCGTCCCAGCGCCCGCCCAGCCCGGCCTCGACGACCGCGACCTCGACGCGCGCCTCGGCGAGCCGCGCGTACGCGGCCGCGGTCAGCGCCTCGAACTGCGTGACGCCGTCGTCGGCGTCGAGCGTCTGATCGACCGCCGCGGCGGCCGCGTGCGCGCGGGCGGCGGCCGCGGCGAACTCCTGCGGCGAGGCATCGGCGCCGTCGACGCGGATGCGCTCGGCGAAGCTGACGAGGTGCGGCGACAGGTAGGCGCCGGTGCGCACCCCGTGCTGGGCGAGCACGGCGGCGATCATCCGCACCGTCGAGGACTTGCCGTTCGTGCCGACGACGTGGATCGCGCGGAAGGCCTCGTTCGGCGCGCCGAGCCGCACCATGAGCTTGCGCATGCGGTCCAGGCCGAAGCGCATCCCGAACAGCTCGAGCGACAGCAGCCAGCTCTCCGCCTCGGCCGCGCTCCAGACGGCGGTGCTCGGCAGCGCGCGCGAGGCCATCAGCCGTCCCCCGCCGGGTCCTCCAGCGCGGCCAGCTCGGCGCGCAGGCGCTCGAGCTTCGCGCGCTCGGCGTCGACGACCGCGGGCGGAGCCTTGGCGACGAACTGCTCGTTGGCGAGCTTGGACGCGGCCCGCGCGATCTCCCGCTCGAGCGTCTCGCGCGCCTGCTGCAGGCGTTCTGAGGCCGCGCCGAGATCGACCGCGTCGGAGGCGAGCACGTCGACCGCGCCGCCGGGGATCGCGATCGTCGCGACCGGCTCGCCGCCGCCGTCGTCGGTCGCGAACGCGAACCGCCCAAGGCCCGCGACGCGCGCCGCGGTCTCCTCGTAGCCGTCGGCGCGCAGCACGCCCGGCACGATCGCGCCGGCCTTCACGCCGACCGAGTCGCGCCACGTGCGCAGGGCCTTGATCGCCTCGATCGCCTGGCCCATCGCCCGCTCGGCGCCGGGGTCGCGCAGCGCGTCGTCGGGCTCGGGCAGGCAGCCGGCGGCGAGCAGCCCCTCGGCGTGCGTGTAGCCGAGCAGGTCCCACAGCTCCTCGGTGACGAACGGGATGATCGGGTGCGCCGTGGCGATCGTCTCGCGCAGGACGTGCAGCAGCGTCGCTCCGAGCGCGGCCCGGTCGTCCGGATCGGCGTCGTCGGACAGCCGCGGCTTGGAGAGCTCGAGGTACCAGTCGCAGAGCTCGCCGTAGACGAAGTCGTAGAGCCCGAGCGCGGCCTTGGCGAAGTCGAAGCCGTCGATCCGGGCCGCCGTCTCGGCCTCGATCGCCTGCAGCCGCGAGAGGATCCAGCGGTCCTCGACCGTGCGCGGTCGCGGCGTCGGTGCGGCGGCCCGCGCGCCGTCCGCGCCGCCACCCTCCGCGGGGCGAGCGGGACCGCTGTCGACCCGCAGCGCGACGAAGCGCGTCGCGTTGTAGAGCTTGTTGGCGAGCGCCTGGCCCTGGGCGATCTTCTCCTCGCTGAAGCGCACGTCCTGCGTCGATGACATCGCCAGCAGGCCGAAGCGCACCGCGTCGGCGCCGTAGGCGGGGAAGTCGCCGGGCGGGCGGGACGCATTCCCGTACACGGGCGGCCGCGGGCCGCCGTCGATGAGGTCGAGCGGGTCGATGCCGGTGCCGAGCGACTTGCTCATCCGGCGGCCGTCGGGCGCCTGGATGATCGAGTGCACGTAGACGTCGGTGAACGGGATGTCGCCCGCGAAGCGCAGCCCCATCATCACCATCCGCGCGACCCACAAGAAGAGGATGTCGCGCGCCGTCGACAGCACGTCGGTCGGATAGAACGCCTGCAGTTCGCGGGTCTGCTCGGGCCAGCCGAGCGTCGCGAACGGCCACAGCGCCGACGAGAACCATGTGTCGAGGACGTCGGGGTCCTGGGTCCAGCCGTCGCCCTCGGGCGCGGTCAGGCCGCAGTACGTCTCGGTCCCGCGGTAGTGGACCGGGATCTGGTGGCCCCACCACAGCTGGCGAGAGATGCACCACGGGCGGATCTCCGACAGCCAGTCGACGTAGCGCTTGGACTGCGACTCGGGATGGATCCGGACGCGGCCCTGCCTGACGACGTCGATCGCCGGCGCGGCGAGCTCGTCCATGCGCATGAACCACTGCAGCGAGATCAGCGGCTCGATGCGCTCGCCCGAGCGCTGGCTGAACGGGACCGTGTGCACATGGTCCTCGCGCGCGCGGACCAGTCCCTGCTGCTCGAGGTCCTCGACGACGCGCTGGCGTGCCTGCATGACGGTCAGTCCCGCGTAGCGCACGCCGGCGTCGGCGGTCATCAGCCCGTCCTCGCCGATGACGCTGATGCGCTCCAGCGCGTGCTTGTTGCCGATCTCGAAGTCGTTGGGATCGTGGCCCGGCGTGATCTTCAGCGCGCCGGTGCCGAAGTCGGTCTTGACGTACTCGTCGGCGATGATCGTCAGGCGCCGCCCGACGAGCGGCAGGATCAGCTCCTGACCGACGAGCTCCGCGTAGCGCTCGTCGTCCGGGTGCACGGCGACGGCGGTGTCGGCGAGCAGCGTCTCGGGCCGCACGGTCGCGATGACGATCTCGCCGTCGCCCGACGCGAGCGGGTAGGCGATCGAGTACAGCGTGTCGACGATCCCCTCGCGCTCCTCGACCTCGAGATCGGAGACGGCCGTGCGCAGGCCCGGATCCCAGTTGACGAGGTAGTTGTCGCGGTAGATCAGGCCCTGCTCGTAGAGCTCGACGAAGACCTTGAGCACGGCCTGCGCGTAGCGCTCGTCCATCGTGAAGCGCTCGTCGTCGTAGTCGAGCGTCGCGCCGAGTCGCTTGTACTGGTCGATGATCGTGCCGCCGTAGAGGTCGCGCCACTCCCACACCTGCTCGACGAACGCGTCGCGGCCGATCTCCTCGCGCGACGTCCCGCGGGCGACGAGCTGCTTCTCGACCTGGCGCTGCGTCGCGATGCCCGCGTGATCGGTGCCGAGGATCCACTTCGCGTTGCGCCCGCGCATGCGGTTGGAGCGGACGAGCACGTCCTGGATCGCGCCGTTCAGCGCGTGACCCATGTGCAGCGCGCCGGTGACGTTCGGCGGCGGCACCGCGATCGAGTAGTTCTCGGCCGCCGTGCCCGTCGGCTCCGGGTGCACGAGCCCGCTGTCGATCCAGTGCCGCAGGATCCGCGGCTCCGCCTCGGACGGTTCGAAGCGGGTGCGGTCTTCGAGGGCGCCCATGATGCTCAGTCTATGGATGGACCGCTGGCCGCCCTCCGGCGGGCGCGTGGCGAATTTGCGGCTCACAGAGCAGCACAGGAGTCATCCGGCCGCCCCGGACGAGCTACGGGCGCCGGATGCTGCGGGCGCGCTTGCCGATCGGCGCGACGCTCCGCGCGATCGCGATCGGCTCGAGCTTGCGCACGAGCCGGCGCACGTCGGCGCGCTCGGCGGGCGTGAGCTTCGTCGGCACACCCTGGGACTTCTTGATCAGCGCGGCGAGCTGCGTGCGCTCGCCGGGTGTGAGGTACTTCCAGTGGCGGCGCAGCGTGACCGCGAGCTGCAGCACCATCACCCACGGCATCGCGCGGACGCGAGAGATCGGGAGAGCCATTCTGCCATCGTATCCAGGGCGGGCCTCCGGCAAGCTCTATGACCTCAAGGTTATAATCGGCCCATGCGTCCCGACCTGCTCATCCGCGACGCCCGCCGCGCGGCGGGCCTGACGCAGGCCGAGCTCGCCGCCAGCCTCGGGGTCAGCCAGTCGGCCATCGCCAAGCTCGAGCGCGAGGGATCGAACCCCACGGTCGAGACGCTCGACCGCGTGCTGAGGCCCACCGGTCATCGTCTCCAACTGATCGCGCCCGCGTGGAGCGACGGCGTGGACGAGAGCCTCATCCGTCAGGCACTCCAGCGCTCGCCGGCCGAGCGGATCAAGAGCGTCGAGCGCATGAGCAGGGACATGCGCCGTCTGCAGGCCGCCGCGGCACGCTCGCGCGAACGTGCCGCCTGATCTCGACATCTCGTCCCTGCTCGGACGGCTGGCGAGCGCGGCCGTGGACTTCGTCGTCATCGGCGGAGTTGCCGTCATCGCGCATGGCTACGAACGCAACACGAAGGACCTGGACATCTGCTACTCGCCGGACGCGTCGAATCTCGAGGCGCTGGGGGGCGTGCTCCTCGACCTCGGCGCCCGTCTACGCGGCATCGAGGAGGACATCCCGTTCGTTCCCGACGCGCGCACGCTGCGCACCATGCAGATCCTCACCCTGGACACGAACGAGGGCGGCCTCGATCTGCTCGTCAACCCCGATGGCTCGCCTGGGTTCGCGGCATTGAAGGCCAACGCCGATCGCATCCACTTCGACGGCTTCGAGATCCTCATTGCCTCGATCGAGGACCTGCTGGCGATGAAGCGCGCCGCCGGCCGCTCGCAGGATGAGACGGACATCGAGGCCCTGACGGCGATCCTGCGCCTGCGGCGCGAAAGCTGAGCTACGCCGACTCGGCGCGGCGCGAGCGCTGCTGCTCTTCGGGAGCTGCCTCGGTGACGAGCGTCGGCGACAGGCCCTTCTCGATCGTCTCCTTCGTCACGACGCACTTCTTGACGTCGCGGCGCGAGGGCAGCTCGAACTGCACCTCCAGCAGGGTCTCCTCGATGATCGAGCGCAGGCCGCGGGCGCCGGTCTCGCGGGCGAGCGCCTTCTCGGCGATCGAGACGAGCGCCTCGTCGCTGAACACGAGGTCGATGCCGTCGAAGCTGAAGAAGCGCTGGAACTGCTTGACGAGCGCGTTGCGCGGCTCGGTCAGGATCGTGATGAGGTCGTCGCGCGTGAGCTGGTGGACGGCGCTGACGACCGGCAGGCGGCCGATGAACTCGGGGATCAGCCCGTAGTTGACGAGATCCTCGGGCAGCGTCTGCGCGAACACCTCGCCCTTGTCCTGCTTGGAGCGCGACGTGACCTTCGCGCCGAAGCCGATGCCGTTGGAGCCGATCCGCCGCTCGATGACCTTGTCGAGGTTCGCGAACGCGCCGCCGCAGATGAACAGCACGTTCGTCGTGTCGATCGACAGGAACTCCTGGTGCGGATGCTTGCGCCCGCCCTGGGGCGGCACCGACGCCGTCGTGCCCTCGAGGATCTTCAGCAGCGCCTGCTGGACGCCCTCGCCGGACACGTCGCGCGTGATCGACGGGTTGTCGGCCTTGCGCGCGATCTTGTCGACCTCGTCGATGTAGATGATCCCGGTCTCGGCCTTCTTGACGTCGTAGTCGGCCGCCTGGATGAGCTTCAGCAGGATGTTCTCGACGTCCTCGCCGACGTAGCCGGCCTCCGTCAGCGCGGTCGCGTCGGCGATCGCGAACGGGACGTTGAGGATCCGCGCGAGTGTCTGCGCGAGCAGCGTCTTGCCACAGCCCGTCGGGCCGAGCAGCAGGATGTTGGACTTCTGCAGCTCGATGTCCGAGTCGTCGGACTGCATCATCTGCACGCGCTTGTAGTGGTTGTAGACCGCTACGGACAGGGTCCGCTTGGACTCCTCCTGGCCGACGACGTACTCGTCGAGCACGTCGTAGATCTCGCGCGGCTTGGGCAGCGACTCGATGTCGAACGACGGGGGAGCGGTGAGCTCCTCGTCGATGATCTCGTTGCAGAGATCGATGCACTCGTCGCAGATGTAGACGCCAGGCCCGGCGATGAGCTTCTTAACCTGGCGCTGGGACTTCCCGCAGAAGGAGCAGAGCAGCTGTTCGTTGGAGTCGGTCGGTCGCGCCATGAGGCTTAGTGCTGGTGGATCACCCTGTCGATGATGCCGTAGTCCTTGGCTTCTTCGCTGCTGAGGAAGTAATCGCGCTCGGTATCGGTGCGAACCTTCTCGTAGGGCTGCTTGGTGTGCTTGGCGATGATGTGGTCCAGGCGCTGGCGGATGTCGATGATCTCCTTCGCGTGGATCTCGATATCGGTCGCCTGGCCGGAGAAGCCGCTGGACACCTGGTGGATGAGGATCTTCGCGTTGGGCAGCGCCATGCGCTTGCCCTCGGCGCCGCCCGCCAGCAGCAGCGCGCCCATCGACATCGCGATGCCGACGCAGATCGTCGACACGTCCGGCTTGATGAACTGCATCGTGTCGTAGATCGCGAGGCCCGCGTACACGGAGCCGCCCGGCGAGTTGATGTAGAGCGAGATGTCCTTGTCGGGATCCTCGGACTCGAGGTGCAGCAGCTGCGCCACGATGAGGTTCGCGATCTGGTCATCCACGGGCGTCCCCAAGAAGACGATCCGCTCGTTCAGCAGTCGGCTGTAGATGTCGAAGGCGCGCTCGCCTCGCGACGTCTGCTCGACCACCATGGGGACAAGTGGGCTCATGGTCCTCGCTTCAGTTTGGCTTCGTGACGTGAAGTCCTGCTGGGCCAGCCTACCAACCGGCCACCTCGGGTCGAGACGGTCCGGCCGGCGCGCCACAAGGGCGCGCCGCGCAGGACGGAGGCGGCGCTAGGCGTCCGGCGTCCAGAGCTTCTTGTCGCCGCCGGCCTGCTCGTCGCCCTTGTCGGGCGTCCACAGCTCGTCCTTCGGCTTCGCCTTCTTGCGCGGGGCAGGCTTCTTCTTCGCCGCCGGCTTGGCCGCCTTCGGAGCGGCCTTCGCGGCCTTCTCCGCGAGCTTCTCCGCCTCCTCGAGCGAGACCGGCTTGGCCTCCCTGACGACGAGGTCGATCGCCTGCTCGGCGGCGATCTCCTTCGCGAGGCCGTCGACGCGGCCGGCGTGGCGCAGGCGGTCGAGCAGCTTCTGACGCGACATCTGCTCGCGCTCGGCCGCACCCTCCAGCGAGTCCAGCAGCTCCTGCTCGGTCGGCACGATCGCCTCGGCCTTGATGACCGCCGCGAGCACCGCCTCGCGCTTCAGCGCGAGCTCGGCCTCCGGCTTGGCGTCCTCGACGAGCTCGCGCTCGGTCTTGCCGGAGATCTTGATGTAGGCGGCCTTGTCGATGCCCTGATGACCGAGCGCGTGCAGCATGCGCGTCAGCAGCTCGTTGGCGCGCGCCTCGACCAGCGCGTCCGGGACGTCGACGGTCGCGTGGGAGACGATCGCGTCGAGCGCCGCGGCGCGGAACTCGGACTCGACCTTCTCGGCGTCGAGCTCGAGCAGCCGCTCGCGGATGTTCTCGCGCAGCTCCTCGAGCGTGTCGAAGCCGGCCGAGTCGGAGGCGAAGTCGTCGTTGAGATCGGGGAGGTGCTTGTGCTTGATGTCCTTGACGACGATCTCGAACTCGGCCTCCTTGCCCGCGACGTGCTTGGCGCCGTACTCGGCGGGAAACGTAGCCGTGACGGTGCGCTCCTCGTTGCCGACCGCGCCGACGAGGCCGTCCTCGAAGCCGGGGATGAGATTGCCGGAGCCGAGCTCGATGAGCTGGTCGCGGCCCTCGCCGCCCGGGAACGGCTCGCCGCCGACGGTGCCCTCGAAGTCGATCGTCAAGAAGTCGCCGAGCTTGGCGGGGCGCTTGACGGAGTGCAGGTGCGCCGCGCGCTCGCGCAGGTTCTCGATCTCGTCGTCGATCTCCTCCTCGTCGACGGACGCCTCGCGACGGCCGACCGGGATGCCGCGGTACGTGCCGAGCTGCGCCGTCGGGCGCACGCCGACCTCGAACGAGAACGTCAGCGGCTTGCCCTCGTCGGGCAGATCGCCGATGTCGACCTTCGGATCGCCGACCGGCGCGATGCCGGAGTCGTCGATCGCCTTCATGTACCAGCCGGTGAGCTGGCCGTGGACGGCCTCTTCGAGCACCGGATCGCGCCCCAGGCGCTGGATCACGATGGTCGGCGGGATCTTGCCCTGGCGAAAGCCGGGCAGCTTCATCTCGCGACCAAGCTTGCGGGCCTGGTTCTCGAGCGAGCGCTGTACTTCGTCTGCGTCGATCTCGGCCTCGACGCGCACGCGCGAATGGGGAAGCTCGGTGACGGTGGTCTTGACTGCGATGGCCATGAGGGCAGCCTATCGTCACCGCATGCGCCGGCCCCGCCCGCCCCACGTCGTCCTCGCCGCCTGGATCGCCACCGGCCCGCTCGGGCACCTGGTCGCGGGCGTCCTCGACTGGATCGGCGCGGTGACGCGGTACGCGCGCTCGCGCAGGCGCGGCGAGCGGCCGTAGGCCCGCGGGCGGCTGCAGGGCTCCGGGCGGCCGCAGGGCGCCGCGCGCGCGACCGCCGCGGCCCCGGTGTGCGAACCGGCCACCCAGGGTGGGGCCGCCGGCGTCACCTCGGATGCGTTGAGGGTCATGTACCCCGCCGCCAAGGAGCCCCCGATGCCCCGCCGCCTCGTCATCGCGACCCTGGTCGCCCTCGCCCTGCTCCCGGCCGCGTCCGCGTGCGCCGCCGACAGCCACGCGCCGAAGGGCGCCCGCGGCGACTGGCTGCCGTCGTCGGAATGGGTCATGTCGAGCTGGCTGCCGTTCGACGAGGCGCGCCTGTACGACGTGCTGGGTACGGATCGCGGCGAGATCGCGACCTGGCTGAACGACCATCGCACGCTCGGCGCGTTCGCCGCCAAGCACGGCTACGCCGGCAAGGCCAAGCTCGTCGAGGCCCTGCTCGCGCCGCGGCTGCGCACGGCCTCGCCGGCGATGACGCGCCGGCTGCGCTCGCGCGCGTCAGACATGCTTACGCAGGCGCACCTCGCCCGCCACGTCATGTTCCACATCTACCACACGCCCGCGATCGCGCGCCACGCGCTCGAGATCTTCGGGATGAGCTCTCGCTCCTACCGCACGCTGCGCGACAGCGGCTGGTCACCGCAGCGGATCGCGGCGAAGGGCGGGCTGTCGCTCGCGAAGTCGCGCGCGGCGCTGCGCGACATCCTCGCTCGCCGCGACGACCAGGCCGTGCGCATCGGCGCGATGAGCCGCCGCCAGGCCGACGCGCTCCTCGCCCACCAGGACGACGGCCTGGGCGCCTACATGACGCGCCGCTACCGCACGCCCGCCCAGCAGGTCGCGTTCGTCTGCCACCTGCCGGGCTGAGGCGCCCGCCTCAGCCGTTGAGCGCGAAGATCGGCCAGCGCCCGGGCACGCCCTTGAGGCGCTGCTCGCCGCGGTAGTCGAAGTCCAGGCCGGAGCCGACCATCGTGCCGTACGTCGTGCCGGAGACGAGGATCTCGCCCGGCTCAGCCAGCGCGCCGACGCGGGCGGCGATGTGGACCGCCATCCCGCCGACGTCCGCGCCGATCAGCTCGCACTCCCCCGTATGCAGCCCGACGCGGACGTCGACGCCGTGTGAGGAGACGAGCCGGCGCAGCACGTCGGCGCAGCGCACGGCACGGCTCGGGGCGCCGTCGAAGACCGCCACGAAGCCGTCGCCGACGCGCTGGATGACCTCGCCGTCGAAGCTCACCAGCGTGCGGCGCACGTCGCTGTCGTGGCCGACGAGCAGGTCACGCCAGCGCTTGTCGCCGAGTGCCGCGACGCGCTCGGTGCTTCCGGCGATGTCGGTGAACAGGACCGTCAGCAGCCGCCGCTCGCGCTCTCCCCCACGCCGGCCGCCGGTCAGGAACTCCTCGATCTCGCCGAGCAGCGCGTCGGTGTCGCCCGCGCTGGGCAGCGAGTCGACGCCCGGCAGCTCGACGAGCCGCGCGCCCGGGATGCGGCGCGCATACTCGCGTGCGTGGCGCACGTCGAACGCCAGCTCGTCGGTGCGGTGCAGGACGAGCGTCGGCGTGCGGATCGACGCCAGCGCCGGCCGCACGTCGCCGTGGCCGGCCGCCGCGACGAGGCGGCGCGCCTGCCCCGGGCTCGCCGCCAGCCGCTCCAGGCGCGCGAGCCATGCCTGCAACAGCGGATCGCCGGCCGCCGTCGGGGCCAGCACGGCGAGGTTCGTGCCCTCGCCCCAGCGCTCGATGAGGCCACCGACGCGGCGCCCGCGCTCCTCGGCGCTCTCGAGCCACGGCAGGTCGTCGTCGCGGACGGCGTGCAGCAGGCAGCCGTAGAGCACGAGCGCGCTGACACGGTCCGGGAAGCGCGCGGCGTGCAGCGCCGCCAGCGGGCCGCCGGCGTTGTAGGCCAGGACCGCGGCGCGCTCGCTGCCGGCGGCGTCGAGCACCGCGTTGACGTCGTCGATCTCGTGCTCGAGGCCGAGCGGGCCGTCGTCGGACAGCCCGCTGCCGCGGCGATCCCAGATGATCAGCCGTGAGAACTGCGTCAGGCGCGTGAGGAAGCGGGCGAAGCCCGGGTTCTCCCAGACGTGCTCGACGTGCGAGATGAACGCATTCACCAAGATCAGGTCGATCGGGCCGTCGCCGTGGATCTGGTAGGCGAGGTTGACGTCGCCGTTGCAGACGTAGCGGGTCGTGATCGCCATGGCGCCATCATCGACCATCGGCCCGCCGCGGGGCGAAGGCCGTCGCGCGAGCGGCGACGCAGCCGAGCGCGAGGATCAAGCCCAGCGCCGACTGCGGCCGGGATCGCGGCTCGCGGATAGGGTGAGGCCGTGCGATCTCAAGCCCTGCTCGCCGCATCGCTGGCCGCCTGCACGCTGACCACGGCGGCCGTCGCCGAGGCACCGCCGGTGCCACGCGGGAACTTCGGCGGGGGCGCGCTCGTCGCACCGCCGCGTGACATCTTCGGCGCCGGCAACGCGGTGGTCGCGGTCCGCGCGCTGCCCAAGCGCAGGCTCGAGATCGAGGCGAGCGTGCGCGCGAAGTGCGCCGGCGGCGACATCCAGGCCGACGCGACGATGTCGGCGAGCGGGCGCTTCTCCGCGAAGGGCACCGCGACCCAGGACCCCGCTCCCGGCGTGACGATCAAGACGACCTACCAGATGTCCGGCCGCTTCACGGACGAGGCGGGCGCGACGGGCAAGCTGTCCGCGGTGATCTCGCGCTCGGTCAACGGCGAGGTCGACGACTGCAAGACCGGCACCGTCGCGTTCGAGGTGCGCAGGCCGACGGCGGGCATCGGCAAGGCCGGCGCGCCGAAGGCCGCGCGCTACTTCGGCACGACCGCTCAGCGCGGCGTCGGGCCGAACCGCCCGATCGTGCTGCGCGTCTCGGCCGACGGCAAGCGCCTGACGCGCGGGCTCTTCGGCGAGGCCGTGAAATGCCGCGACGGCAAGCTGTCGATCGGCCTCGAGGGGCCGAGCACGAACGTCGCGATCGACGCCCGCGGCCGCGTGCGCGACCACGAGAAGTTCAAGCTGACCCAGGGCGAGACGGTCGTCCACGTCGACGATCACTTCACGGCGCAGCTCGGCGCCAAGGGAGCGCGCGGCACGCTCTCGCTGAGCGACCGCACGACCGATCGTGCGAGCGGGGCCACGCTGCAGACGTGCAAGTCGGGCACCGTGCACTGGCGCGCATCGCGCTGAGGCCACGCCCACTGGATGCCGGCGCCGGGGCCTGAGAGGATCGTGCCATGGCGCACATCTCCCGCGGTTTCGGTGGCCGCCGCCGCATCGACCCCGAGCTCGCCGCGCGCGTCCCGCCCGGCCAGTACGTCGAGCGGGACTTCCCCGTCCTGACCGCGGGCCCGACCCCGAACGTCGACCCCGCCGGCTGGGCGCTGAAGCTCGACGGCATGGTCGCCCGGCAACGCGAGTACAGCTGGGATCAGCTGCACGAGCTCGCCTTCGAGGACGTGCCCTGCGACATCCACTGCGTCACGAAGTGGTCGAAGCTCGGCACGAGCTTTCGCGGCGTCTCGCTCGACGTTCTGCTCGAGGACGCCGAGCCGCTCGCGGCCTACGCGATGGCCTACTCGTTCGGTGGCTACACGACGAACCTGGCGATCGAGGACCTCAGCGATGGCAAGGCGTGGGTCGTCACCGAGCACGAGGGCGAGCCGCTGCCGCGCGAGCACGGCGGGCCGGCGCGGCTGCTCGTGCCACATCTGTACTTCTGGAAGAGCGCCAAATGGCTGGCGGGGCTGCGCGTCATGGACCACGACGAGCCCGGCTTCTGGGAGGAGAACGGCTACCACAACCGCGGCGACCCCTGGAAGGAGGAGCGATATTGGAACGACTGACGGCGGTCGCCCCGCGCGCGCCGGGTCGCTGGCAGCTCGCGACGGTGCGCTCGATCGCGGCCCAGACGCCGAGCGTGACGTCGTTTCGCCTGCACGTGCCGATGTGGATGCCGCACCTGCCGGGCCAGCACTACGACGTCCGCCTGACCGCGCCCGACGGCTACAGCGCGCAGCGCTCCTACTCGATCGGGTCCTCGCCGCTGGACGAGCGCGAGATCGAGCTGACGATCGACTGCCTCGCCGACGGTGAGGTCTCGCCGTACTTCCACGACGTCGTCGAGGTCGGCGACGAGATCGAGGTGCGCGGGCCGTTCGCGTCGTACTTCGTCTGGCGCGGCAGCGAGCCGGCACCGGTCGTGCTCGTCGGCGGCGGATCCGGCGTCGTCCCGCTGATGGCGATGCTGCGCCATCGCCGCCGCAGCTCGCCCGCGACGCCGATGCGCCTCCTGTACTCCGTCCGCGACGCCGAGGACGTCATCTACGCCGACGAGCTCGGCGACGAGACGACGCTCACCTACACCCGCCGGGCGCCCGAGGGATGGGCCGGGCACACGGGGCGCATCGACGCGCAGCTCGTCGCCGAGGTCGCGGACGGCGCGATGACCGCCTACGTCTGCGGCTCCAACGGCTTCGTCGAATCCGCGACCGCTCTGCTGTTCGCGGCCGGGCTCGACGCCGGCGCGATCCGCACGGAGCGCTTCGGCCCGACCGGCGCGTGAGCCGTCATCGATGACACCGATGAGTTCGGGTAGGGGGCGTCGTTAGAGCCACATGACAGCTCTGCTGCACAGCAAGAACATCATCGTCTACGGCGCCGGCGGTGGCCTCGGCCGCGGCATCGCGCGCACGTTCGCCCGCGAGGGCGCGAACCTCTACCTCGCCGGGCGCACGCACGCGCCGCTGGAGGCGGTCGCCGCCGCCATCGCCGCGGCGGGCGCTCACGCCGAGGTGGACGTCGTCGACGCGCTCGACGAGCGGGCCGTCCGCGAACACGCGGCGGCCGTCGTCGCGCGCGCCGGCAGCCTCGACGTGTCGTTCAACCTCATCTCGCGCGGGGACGTCCACGGCACGCCGCTGCTCGACATCTCGCTCGCCGACTACATGGCGCCGGTCAGCACCGGCATGACGTCGCACTTCATCACCGCGCAGACCGCCGCCCGCATCATGGTCGCCCAGGAGGCGGGCGGCGTGATCCTCTCGCTGACGAGCGGCTCCGCGAAGATCCAGGGTCCGGCGATGGGTGGCACGGGATCCGCCGACGCCGCGATGGAGAGCTTCATGCGCAGCCTCGCCGCCGAGGTCGGGCCGCGCGGCGTCCGCGTCGCCGGCCTCTACGCGGCCGGCGTGCCCGAGACGTTCGGTCTGGACAACGACTCCAACCCCAACCGTCCGGCGGGCATGACGCCGGAGGACATCGAGCGGATGCTCGGACCCATGACGATGCTCAGGCACGCGCCGCGCCTACAGGAGGTCGCCGACGCGGCGGCGTTCCTCGCCTCCGATCGCGCCGCCGGCATCACCGCGACGATCGTCAACGTCACGTGCGGGCTCGTGACCTGATGAGCGCCCGGACGGCCGACGTCCTGGCGGCGACCCTCAGTTGAGACGGCTGTGCCGCCGGCCGTAGGCGGCGTAGACGACGAGCCCGACGACCATCCAGATGCCGAAGCGCACCCACGTCTCGGCGGGCAGGTTCAGCATCAGCCACAGCGCCGCGAGGATGGCGAGGATCGGGACGAGCGGGACGAGCGGCGTGCGGTAGGCGCGCTCGAGGTCCGGCTGCACGCGGCGCAGCACCAGGACACCGGCGGCCACGACGATGAAGGCGAACAGCGTGCCGATGTTCACGAGCTCGGCGAGCGTCTGCAGGTCGACGAGAAACGCGAGCAGCGCGACCGCGACGCCGGTCGCGATGGTCGTGCGATACGGCGTCTGAAAGCGCTTGGAGACGGCCGAGAAGACCGGCGGCAGCAGGTGGTCGCGGCTCATCGCGAAGAAGACGCGGCTCTGCCCCATCATCAGGATCAGGGTGACCGTCGTCAGGCCCGCGAGCGCCCCGAACGAGACCACCTGCGCGATCCCGGACTGCCCGACGGAGCGGAACGCCTCGGCCAGCGGCGCCTCGAGCTTGATCTTCTCGTAGGGCACCATCCCGGTCACGACGAGCGACACGAGCACGTAGAGGATCGTGCAGATGATCAGCGAGCCGAAGATGCCGATCGGCATGTCGCGCTGCGGGTTCTTCGTCTCCTCCGCGGCCGTCGCGACGATGTCGAAGCCGATGAAGGCGAAGAACACGAGCGCGGCGCCGCTGAAGATCCCGCCGACGCCGAACGTGCCGGTGTTGAAGCCGAGATCCTGGATCAGGCTCGTCGTCACATCCCCGCCGGGCGCGGGCGGCGAGCCGGAGGCGGGGACGAACGGCGTCAGGTTCGCGCCCTTGACGTAGAAGACGCCGGCGACGATGACGAGCAGGACGACCGTCAGCTTGATCGCGACGATGACCATGTTCACCCGCGTGGAGACCTTGATGCCGAAGCACAGCAGCGCCGTGATCGCGAGCACGAGCAGCGCCGCGACGAGGTTGTGGTGCGAGCCGTCGACCCACACCGGGAGGTTGAGGCCGAGCGTGTCGTGACAGACGATGCGGAAGTAGTCCGACCAGCCCGACGCGACCGTGGCGGCACCGAGCGCGAGCTCGAGCACGAGGTCCCAGCCGATGATCCAGGCGACGAGCTCGCCGAGGCTCGCGTAGGAGAACGTGTAGGCCGAGCCCGCGACCGGCACGGTCGAGGCGAACTCGGCGTAGCACAGCGCAGCGAGCCCGCAGGCGATGCCGGCCGCGACGAACGACAGCGCGATCGCCGGCCCGGCGAGCGTTCCGGCCGCCTTGCCGGTCAGCACGAAGATGCCGGTGCCGATGATGACGCCGACGCCGTAGACGACGAGATCGAGCGGACCGAGCGTACGGCGCAGGCCGTTGTTCTCGTCCTTCGTGTCCTCGATCGACTGCTCGATCGTCTTCGTCCGCAGGAGCGAGCCACCGAGCATGGCGGACCGCATACCCGGTCGGCCCCGTGTTCAGGCCGCGGCGACCCTCAGCCGGCTCAGTGCTCGATCGTGACGAGCGTGCCGATCGGCGTGTACGGCCACACCTTGGCCGCCGTCGCGAGCGGCAGCTCGACGCAGCCGAGGCTCTGCGGCGTGCCGAACGACGCGCGGTTGAAGGCGTGCAGCGCGTCGCCGCCGTTGAAGTAGCTGACCCACTTCACGCCCGGGTCGTCGTAGCTCGACCCGTCGGGGTTGGTTCCGCTCATCGTCGTGCTCGCGACGTGCTCGAAGACCGGGAACGTCCCGAGCTCGGTCGGCGCGGCCGGCACGCCGGTGTTGCCCGGCGAGGTCAGCACGGTGCGGCCGTCGTGCCACAGGTGCAGGCGCTGCGGCACGTCGCGGTGCACGTAGACGTAGCTGTAGCCCCTCGACGAGCGCTTGGCGGCGACGGTGTCGTCGAGCAGGGCCTTCCAGACACCGGCCCCCGCGATCGCGTCGACGGTCAGGTGGTGGTCGTCCTGGAACATCATCACGGCGCCGCGGGTGATCGCGTCGACCTTGCCGGGCGTCCACAGCTTCTCGAGCTCGGCCGGCGTGTTCGGGTAGCGCCAGGCGAACGACCCATCCGGAGCGGTGCTCGCCGCGCGCGACTGCGCGGCACGCGTGAGCGCGACCGGGGTGCCCGAGGCGGTCCAGTCCAACGGCAGATAGCCGGCCTGCGCCAGCAGCTGCTGGAGGCGCAGCGTCGAGCCCGGCTGGCTGACCCAGCGCACCGTGCTCGTCTTCGTGATGTGCGCGCCGTCAGCGCCCGTCACCTCGACGCCACGAGGCAGCTCGAGCGCCACGTTGACGCCGAAGCCCGCGCCATAGCCGGACGGCGTGAACAGCAATGTGTGGCTGTCGGGCCGCGACCAGCGCCCAGGCGTCGTGGGCGTGAGCTTGGGCTCGGCCGCGCCGAGTGCCTCGTGCACCGGGACCGAGAACGTCAGACGGATCGGGTCGGCCGGGCCGCGCGGGCCGCGCGGCTTCGGGCTCACGATCGCGACGGGCGAGCCGGCGCGCGGGAACCAGTCGACGGTCACCGGCGTCCCGAGCCGCTCCCAGCGCCGCGCGGCGACCGCGATGGTGGCCGTGCCCGCGGCGCCCGGATGGCCGAGCGAGATCGACCGCACCGGCGTGGCGAACCTGCGCACGGAGGGCTGGTGCGCGACGACGTAGTCGACGCGTGCGGCGGTTCCGGCGAACGGGACACGGACGCTGCCGTCCGCGGCCACGGTGTTCCAGCGCGAGCCGACGGCCGCGGTCGGAGTCCGCAACGTCAGGTGCTCGTGGGCCTGCGATCCGAGTGCCCAGGCGATCGTGCCCGGCCGCTTCACCGTCACGTCGACCTCGACGCGCTCGCCGCCCGACAGCTGCGCGACCGGTGTCAGCACGCCGCCGGAGTCCACGAGCCGCACCTGCTTGCCGGCGGCGGTGCGGACCGTGGCCGCGCGCAGCGTGCCGCCGAGCGCGCCGATTTCGAGCCGCGCGAGGCCCTCGGGGTCGCTCGTTAGGCCCACGCCGGAGAACACGACGACGGCGGCGATCGCGATCGCGACGACCAGGAGCGCGACGGACCCGGCAATGAGCGATGGGCGCATCGTTCGATTGTGGCGCAACGATCCGACGGGGCCGCTCGATACCGCCATCAGGGCGCGGCGGGCACGATCACGAGCGGACCGTCTGCGTTGCCGTCGCCGACGGACTCCAGGTCGAAGGCGGACTCGTCCAGCCAGGCGACGCGCTGCGAGCGGGCGATGAGGTCGTCGACCGGCTCGAGGAAGCTCGTGCGCGCCGTGCGGTAGTGCATCGGCACGGTCCAGCGAGCGCCGAGCTGGACGGCGATCGCGGCCGCCTGCTCGCCGCCGATGGTCGGGCCTGCGCCGGCCGGGACGAACAGCAGATCGACGATGCCGAGCGCCTCGATCTGCTCGTCGCGCAGCGCGCGCTGGCCGAGGTCGCCGAGGTGCGCGACCCTCACGCCACCCAGCGTGAACGCGTACATGACGTTCGCCCCGCGCTGGGTGCCCGCCACCGCGTCGTGCTCGGACGCCACCCCGAGGACCTCGCCGACGACGTCCGAGCTCAGCCGACCGGCCGTCGAGCGCCGGATCTCCGGCGATCCGTCGATGACCTCGACGGCGTTGTGGTCGACGTGCTCGTGCGTCACGAGCAGCAGGTCGGCCGCGACGCCCGCGATCGGCGGGTAGTCGAAGCGCATGCCGCGCGCCGCCAGCCTCGCGGACATGTCGCCGAAGGGGTCGACGAAGACCGTCGTCCCGGCGTCCCGCAGGCGGAAGGCCGACTGGCCGTACCACTCAACGTGCATGCTGCTCCTCCAGTCGGACGAGTGCTCGATCGCCGTGGCGGTAGCGCCCGCCGCGCAGCGCCGACGCCGCCGCGGCGATGAGGCAGGCGATGATCGCGAACGCGAACGCCGCGTGCAGGCCGCTCTGAAACGGCCCCGAGATGAGATGCGGGAAGAACGACTGGCCGCTCAGCACGGCCTGGTCGTGCGCCGGCAGCCCCGCGAGCGCGCCCTGCCCGAGCAGGTGCTCGATCGGGTTGTAGCCGAGGAATGCGGCGAACAGGATCGACACCGGGGGCAGCGCGGCGACGTGCGACGCCGTGGCCGGCGCGACGCCGTGGGCGACGAGCCCGTCGTGCATCGCCGCGGGCAGCGTCGCCGACAGGCCGATGACCATCAGCGTGAAGAAGACGCCGATCGACAGCACCTGGGCGGAGTTCTGGAACGTCTGGTTCATGCCCCCACCGGCGCCGCGATCCTCCGCCGGCAGGCTGTTCATGACGGCCGCGCGGTTGGGCGCGACGAACAGCCCCATCGAGGCGCCGCTCAGCAGCAGCGTCAGCGCGAACAGCGGATACGGGAAGTCCGTCGGGAGCAGGAGCAGCAGGCCGAAGCTCAGCGCCTGGCCGAGCATGCCGGCGGTCGCGAACATGCGCGAGCCGTAGCGATCGGAGAGGTAGCCCGAGATCGGGCCGACGACGAGGATCCCGGCGGTCAGCGGCAGCATGTAGATCCCCGCCCACAGCGGCGTCGCCTCGAAGTCGTAGCCATGCTGGGGCAGCCAGATGCCCTGCAGCCAGATGATGAGGATGAACATCAGCCCGCCGCGCGCGACCGCCGACAGGAACGTCGACAGCGTCCCGAACGTGAACGCGCGGATCGTGAACAGGCGCAGGCGGAACATCGGCTCGGCGACGCGCCGCTCGATCGCGGCGAACGCGCCCATGCACAGCACCGCGCCGGCCAGCAGCGCCAGCACGCGCGGGCTTGACCACCCCGTCGCGTGGGCGCCCGCCGGGCGGATGCCGTACGTCACCGACGTCATCGCGAGCACGAGCCCGAGCGCGAAGGTGACGTTCCCCCACCAGTCGACCCGTGCGCGCCGCGGCGTCCCGCGCTCCTGGAGGCGCAGGTACGCCCAGACGGTGCCCGCGAGGCCGACCGGCACGGAGATCAGGAAGACCAGGCGCCAGTCGATCGGCGCCAGCAGCCCGCCGAGCACGAGGCCGATGAACGTGCCGCTGACCGCGACGATGTTGTTGATCCCGAGCGCCATCCCGCGCTGGTCGGCGGGGAAGGCGTCGGCGATGATCGGCGCGGCGTTGGCGAGCAGGCAGGCGCCGCCGACGCCCTGCACGATCCGGAAGACGATGAGGTATGTCGCGCCGTCGCGGCCGGTCATCCAGTCGATCGCGAGCAGCAGCGACGCGGCGGTGTAGATGACGAAGCCGAGGTTGAAGATCCGCACGCGGCCGAACATGTCCCCCAGGCGCCCGAGGCTGACGACGAGCACGCTCGTCGCGACGAGGTAGCCGAGGATCATCCACAGCAGGTAGAAGGAGTTCGCCGGGACGAGCGGGTCGAGCTGGATGCCGCGGAAGATGTCCGGCATCGCGATCAGCGTGATCGAGCCGTCGAGGGTCGCCAGCAGGACGCCGAGCGTCGTGTTGGAGAGGGCGATCCACTTGTAGCGATCGTCGGTCACGCCCGCTCAACTCTACAGGCTACCTGTACAGTTTCCCGTCAGTTCCTCCGGCGAGGTGCCGCTCTAGACTGCGCCCATGAGCCCCTCTGAGTCGCCCGCGCTGCTGGCCTCGGAGCTTCGCGAGACGCTCGGCCACCTCGTGCGGCGGCTGCGCGCGGAGCACGGCTTCCCGCTCTCGCAGGGGTCGGTCCTGGGACGACTCGAGCGCGGCGGACCGCAGAGCATCAGCGATCTCGCGGTCGTGGAGCGCGTGCGCCCGCAGTCGATGGCGCAGACCGTGCGCGATCTCGAGGCGGCCGGCCTCGTCGTGCGCCGCCCGGACCCCGATGACGGGCGGCGGGCGTTCGTCGAGCTGACCGAGACCGGGCGCACCACGCTGGCGGCGGACCGCCGCCATCGCGAGGGCTGGCTCGCGCAGGCACTCGAGCAGGACCTCACCGTGCAGGAGCGCGAGATCCTCCGCGAGGCCGTCGGCCTGCTGCGCCGGCTCGCGTCGAGCTAGCGCCGGCGGCGTCGCGAAGCGTCGCGACGCGACGCGCCGCCGGGCGAAGGCGAAGCACGCCATCCCGGACTCCGGGCACGGACGCCCGTCCTTCGTCCTTGCGGCCTGTGAGCTACATCGCGGGGCTGCCGACGCGCAGCGACGGCGTCAGGTGGTGGACCAGTGTTCGCGGGTCAGGGCGGGAGAGGCGAAACGACCGCGCGCCGCGGTGCGGCCGAAACGAGCGCACGGCCGGAGGCGGCGGCGGGATCCGGAAGGCGAGGTCAGGGACGAGGCGGCGAGCCATCGAGCGGACGACGATCGCCTCGGCGATCGCGTCCTCGTCGATCGGGTAGCTCTCGCTGTCGACGAGCTGCTTGAGCATGGCGGTTCGCGCGGTCATGGTTCCCCGTTGATCGGCACCCGCCACGCGCAGGATGAGCCCTTGGCCAGTTCGTCGAACAGTCGTCCGACCGCTTGTACGTACGTGCTCAGACGCCGAGTACAGAGGCGATCTCTGCCTGTGCGGCCGGCGAGACCGCGGCGAGCGAGCCCATCGTCGCGCGCCCGCGCTCCGGCGCGGCCCAGTTGAAGAGCCCGAGGTCGAGCGCCTCGATCGGCACGCCGGCGGCGTCCGCGAGGTCGCGGGCGCGGCGCTCGAGCAGCATCTTGTCGCCGATCCCGAAGACGCGCTTGGCGGCGACGGTCGTCGCGTCATCGGTGAGCTGGAGCGTCGACGGGCGCGCGTCGACGATGCCGAGGCGCCCGAGCGAGACGAGCAGTTCGTAGCGTCCGGGCCGGCCGAAGCCGCCGACGGCGAGGCGCTCGAAGAGGCGATCGAAGCGGCGGTCGGGCGCCCATGCATCCTCGCCGGCGAAGGCGACCCGCTGGCCGCCGGAGCGCTGCGCCCAGGCGCGGTAGGCGAGCACCGTGCGCGTGCCGATCGACTGCGCGTGCGACGTGCGCAGGCCGAGCGCGACGTCGAGGTCGGGCAGCTCGCCGCCGGACCACGGCACGTGCGCGGCGTCGATGGCGGCGAACGGCTCCTCGCCCTCGGTCGGCGTCAGATAGGCCGTCAGGAAGGCGAGCCACAGCGCCTCCTCGGGATCGGGCTCGGCCGCGATCCGCGCGTAGTGCGCAGGCGGGTCGGCGGCCAGCTCCGCGAGGCGGGCGGTCGCGAACGCGAGCTCGGCGGCGAGGCGCTCGGCGTCGGAGGACGCCTTGAGGCCGACGACGAGCTCGTTGCGGTAGCCGTCGTCGGACGCCTGCGTCAGCTTGCGCACCTTGACGGCGTTGCTGCGGCGCACTCCGCGCGCCGGCGACGCGGACCCGCTGCGCGGCGCGCGAGCGGGCGCCGTCGAGCTGCTCGACCGCCGCGCCGTCGCGGGCGTCGGATCGGGCCGGCGACAGATCGGGCAGTTCTCGAGGAAGCGGTTGTGGCGACAGAAGCTGGGCGGCACGCTTGGTAGCAGTCTACGACGCAACCTTCGCGCCCCGCCGCTCGTTTGTGCAGTGCCCATCAACCCGCTCGCAGAGACTGGACGGCCGTGCCCGCTCGCTCCCGCATCCCCTTCGCCGTCGCGCTCGCGACACTGACCGCGGCCGCCGCGGCGCCGGCCGCCGACGGCGCCTGGACCTCCCCGCTGACCGTCACCTCGGACTCGCGCTCGTCGAACGTGCTCGCGGCCGGCAGCGCCCGCGGGCACGAGGCGTTCGTGTGGCGCGTGACGACGAAGCGGATCGTCCGGCTGCGCGGCCTGACCGGCGAGGTCGGCTACATCCGCGCCCGCTCGCGGCTGGCGAACGGACGGCTCGGCAAGGCGCAGACGATCTCGACGACCCACGGGATCGTCACGGGGGCACAGATCGGCGTCGACGACGCCGGAAACGCGACGGCGGTCTGGACCCAGGCCGGCGCCCACCGCTCGATCATGGCCGCATACCGCCCCCACGGCACGCGCTTCGGGGCACCATTCGAGCTCGGCCGCTCGTCGGCGTTCATCGACGCGCGCCCGCAACTCGCCGTCGGGCCCGCCGGCGACGCCGTCGTCGCTTGGAACCAGGGTCCCCACCTCGAGATCCGGCGCCGCTCCGCGACGGCGCGGTGCTCGGCAACGCAGGCGATCCGGTGCTTTCGCAAGACGCTCAGGCTGGGCCGCGGAGCCGACCAGACCGTTGCGATCGGTCCGCTGGGCAGCGCGTACACCGTGTGGGCCGCGGGCGTGCGCAGCGCCGACGACTTCCACACCCGGCTGCGGATGATCGTCGTGCGCCGCAGCGGGCGCCACTTCGCCGAGCACTTCGTCTCCGGCGTCGCGGACGGCGATGCGAGCCAGCCCACCCTCGCGGTCCGCGGCGACCGCACGGCGATCGTTGCCTGGCGAGCATCGCTGCCCGCCGGCGGCGAGCAGAACGATCCGGCGCCGATCAAGGCCGTCACGAGCTCGCCGGACGCCGTCGCCTCGCCCGTGCAGACGGTCGCGACGGGTTTCGCGCAGCTGCCGGTGGTGCGCGTGAACGGGCAGGGCGAGGCGATCCTCGCGTGGAGTGCCTTCGACGCGACGCCTGGCACCCCCGAAGGCCCGCTTGTCTTCGCGGCGACGGCACCGGCGGGCGGCGCGACGTTCGGCACGCCGGTCGCGATGTCGCCGGGGGACACGGTCGCCGACCATGCCGCGCTCGCCGTCGACGCGGCGGGGACGACCTTCCTGGCCTACGGCGTCAGGCCGCTCGGCTCGGGCGGCCCCGCGGGGCCGAGCGCGCTGTCGCACCTGCGTCCGGCGGGCGGCGCGTTCGGGCCGGCGATCGCCCTGCCGGCGAGCTTCGGAGGCCTGTCGCTCGTCGCGGCCGGCGCGCGGGTGACGGCGGTCAGCGGCGCCATCGAGGGCCACACGCTGCTCAGCGACTGGACGCCGTAGCTACGCCCCGCGTCCGAGCCGCTCGATGCCGCCGAGCATCATGCAGGTCGCCATGTGCGTCGCGCCCTCGACGTCGGGCGGGTCGCGCCTGACCATCGCGACGCCGACCTCAAGCGCGGCGCCGACCATCGCGGCGGCCACGTACTCGGTGTCGAGGTCGGGCACGATCCCCGCGGCGATCGCGGCGCGCAGGTCGGCCTCGAGCTCCTCGATGCCGGCGCCGAAGATCGGCTGGTCGAACATCGCGCGGATCGTGCCGCTGTTGCGGCGCATGAGCTCGAATGCCTCGGGGTCCGACGCGAGGAAGCCGAAGTACTCGCGGTAGCCGGCGGCGACGAACTCCTCGAGCGACCGTGCCTGCCGGCGCGCGGACTGCACGCGCGCGCGAACCTCGACGGCGCTCTCCTCGAGCACCTCGCGAAACAGCTCCTCCTTGTCGGAGAAGTAGTTGTAGAACGTCCCGCTCGCCAGGTCCGTGCGGCGCACGACGTCGCGCACCGTCGCCTGGCCGTAGCCCATCTGCGCGAACACGGCGCGCGCCGCCGCGATGATCGCCGCGCGGTTGGCGGCCTTCGTCGCGGCGCGACGACCGGGGGCAGCGTCGGCGGCGATGCTCATCGTGCAACCGGCGGCACGGTGGTGGGCTCGGCTCGCAGGAGGCTGAACATGACGCGTCCGTCACGTTACGGCAAGACGCTGCCCCGCACCGGAAGGTGTGAGGCCAATCACCCGCTGTCGTGATGTCGCGAGTGGCCCCGCGCCGGATGCTCGGAGCCGGGACACGCCCGTCCCGCCATCCACATCCACGATCAGGGGGAACACCCGCCATGTCCGCCAGTCCGTCCGCGACACGCCGCCTCGGCGTCGCCGCGATCTCCATCATCGCCTGCGCAGCCGCGCTCGTGCCGAGCAGCGCATCCGCCGCGCCCGCCGGGCCGGCGCCGTCCGCGAGCGGCCGATCGGTCACCGACCCAACCCCGGCCGCCTGGGCCGCCGGCCGCGCGGCATACGGGGCCAAGGCCACGGCCCAGCAGGCGCTGGAGGCCTACTGGACGCCGAAGCGCATGCGCGAGGCGATCCCGGCAGAGCAGTTGCCGGAGTTCCAGTCGGCGCTCGCCAAGCACGAGCGCGACGCGGTGGCCGCCAAGAAGCAGGCCGCCACGAGCAGCGCGCGCCCGGCGCCCGCGGGCTCGCCGTTCTCGGTCGGGCCCGCGAAGGGCGTGCTCGGCGAGCAGAGCACGGGCGGCGTCACGACGTCTGCCTTCAACCCCAACTACCCGAGCTCGTCGATCGCGGCCTACACGAACGGCAAGATCTTCTTCACGAACTCCGGCGGCGGGACGTCGTCGTGCTCGGGCGCGATCGTCAACAGCCCCGGCGCCGACACGGTCTGGACCGCCGGTCACTGCCTGCACGCCGGCAGCGGCGGCAACTGGTACTCCAACTGGGTCTTCATCCCGGCCTACGACGACGATCTCGCCAACCCGCGACCGTACGGCACATGGACGCCGTGGTGGGTGCAGACGCGTCCGGCGTGGGCCTCGAGCTCCGACATGTCCGAGGACATGGGCGTCATGATCATGAACACGAACTTCGGCGGCTGGCACATCGTCAACTACTTCGGCGGGCACGGCTTCAGCGCCAACCTCGGAAAGTACACCTACGAGAATGCGTTCGGCTATCCGTCCGAGTCGCCGTTCGACGGCGGCAACCTCATGCGCTGCTGGGGCTACGCCTCGCCGGAGTGGACGTCGGGCTCGGTCACGTCGGAGACGATCAAGATCCCGTGCGACATGACGCGCGGATCCAGCGGCGGCCCGTGGCTGTACGGCTTCGACGGCAACTGGGGCAACCTCAACGGCGTCGTCAGCCGCATCGACCGCATCGTGGGCCCGACGATCAGCCTGTCGCCGTACTTCGACAACACCGCGGTCGACCTCTACAACATCACGCGCAACATGTAGCACGCGTGCTTGCAGCGTCCGCCGGCGGCCATCCCGCCGCCGGCGGCATGCGGTCGGGAGGCGTTCAGGCCGCGTCTCCCTCGACGCGCTCGCGCGGTGACGCGCCGTCGCGAGCGAGCAGCAGCAGGCGCTCCATCTCCTCGCCGAAGCCGCGGTCGCGGCCCTGAGCGAGCCGGCTGCGCGCGGCCTCGAAGCCGAACCACGCCGGGTCGCGGTCACGCTCGGCCCCCAGCCCCTCGCGGGTGACCTCGAAGCGGAACGCCGCCACGAGGTCGCCGTCGCGGCCGCCCGACGGGTAGCGGTAGTGCGTGAACGGCTCCGGTTGGGCGCGGCCGCGCACGCCGGCCTCCTCGAGCGCCTCGCGCACGGCCGTCTCGGCCAGCGTCTCACCGCGCTCGCGGCGGCCCTTCGGGAAGGTCCAGCGGTCGCCGTTGGTCGTGCGCACGAGCAGGAACTCGACGCCGCCGGCCGGGCGCTCGCGGATCGCGACGACCGCCGCGCGCTGCGCCTTGGAGCCGGACTTCGTGAGCTTGCGGACGACCTCGCGTAGCTGTGCCACGAGCGACGTCCTCCCGTCAGCGGTCGAGGCCGGGCGGCACCCCGGGGTCCGTCAGCCCGCCGCCGCGCGAACGTCGCACGAGGTAGACGATGGCGGTCGCGCAGCCCAGCCCGATGAACCAGCCATAGCCGTACGGAAGGTCCAGGAGCGCCACGATCATGCCCGCCGTGAACGAGCCCGCGATGCCGATCGCGATCGTCATCGGGATGCTCATCGGATCGCGGCCCGGCAGCGCGAAGCGCGCGAGCGCCCCGACGATGAGGCCGCCGAGCAGCAGGCCCAGCAGATACTCGAGGAAGCTCATGGGTTCCGACTGTACCGCGACGGTGCGGGCCCCATGTGAGCGTCCGCTACGCCGGAACGCCGGGTGCGACGTGCTGCGGCGGTCCGGCGGAGCCCTCGTCGGCCTCGACATCCGCGAACGCGTCGGCGTCGAGGGTGCCGAGGTAGCGATCGACCATCCGGGCGCACTGGCGGCCCTCGTTGATGGCCCACACGATCAGCGACTGTCCGCGGCGGGCGTCGCCGGCGGCAAAGACGCCGTCGACGGACGTCGTGTACGGCTTGATCGCCTTCGCGTTGCCGCGCGCGTCCTTCGCCACGCCGAGCGCGTCGAGCAGCTCCTGCTCGGGGTGCAGGAAGCCCATCGCCAGCAGCACGAGGTCGGCCTCGAGCGCGCCCTCGGTACCGTCGACGGGCTTGAACGGAGGTGCGGGTTGCGCCTGCGCGAAGTGCAATGTGCGCACGTGGCCGTCGGCGTCGCCGGAGAAGTGGGTCGTCACGATCGAGAAGTCCTGCTCGCCGACATCGGCGGCCCTGGCCTCCTCCATCGCATAGGAGAGGCGGAACTTCGTCGGCCACAGCGGCCATGGCGTGCGGTCGTCGGGGCGGTGCTCGGGCGGCTCGGGCAGCAGCTCGAGCTGCGTGATCGAGGTGGCGCCCTGGCGCAGCGAGTTGCCGACGCAGTCCGCGCCGGTGTCGCCGCCGCCGATGACGACGACGTGCTTGCCCTCCGCGGTCAGCCCGAGCGGCTCGGGCGGCTCGGAGCCGGTCGGGGTGCCGGTCTGCGTCGCGACCCAGCGGTTGCGATCGGACAGGTACTCCATCGCGAAGTGGACGCCCTCGAGCTCACGGCCCGGGACGGGCAGGTCGCGCGGCGTGCGTGAGCCGGTCGCGAGCACGACCGCGTCGAAGTCCTCGCGCAGCTGGTCGGCGGAGATGTCGACGCCGACGTCGACGCCGCAGCGCACGATGACGCCCTCGGCCGAGAGCTGGTCGACGCGCCGCTGGACGATCCGCTTCTCGATCTTGAAGTCCGGCACGCCGAAGCGACACAGGCCGCCGGCGGACTCGTCGCGCTCGTACAGCGTGACGCCGTGGCCGGCGCGGCGCAGCTGTTGCGCGGCCGCCATCCCGGCGGGGCCCGAGCCGACGACGGCGACGCGGCGGCCGGTCTCGTGCTTGGGCGGACGCGGCTTGACCCAGCCCTGCTCCCAGGCGCGGTCGATGATCGAGTTCTCGATCTGCTTGATCGTGACCGAGTCGCCCTCGCGGATCTCGAGCACGCACGATGCCTCGCACGGCGCCGGGCACAGGCGGCCGGTGAACTCGGGGAAGTTGTTCGTCGCGTGCAGCTGGATGATCGCGTCGTGCCAGCGGTTGCGGTAGACGAGGTCGTTCCAGTCCGGGATCAGGTTGCCGAGCGGGCAGCCGTTATGGCAGAACGGCACGCCGCATTCCATGCAGCGCGCGCCCTGCGCCGACAGCTCCTCGTCGGAGCGGCGGATGGAGAACTCCTTGAAGTCGTGCGCGCGCTCGGTCGGATCGCGGTACGGCACGCCGACGCGCTCGATCTTCAGGAAGGCACCGAGCTCGCCCACGTCAACGCACCTTCTTCGCGGCCGGAGCGGCGTGCGGGACGGCGCCGTTGGAGCTGCCGTTGGAAGCCGCGGCCTCGGCGGCGGCGAGCTCGGCGAGCACGCGCTTGTAGTCCGTCGGGTAGATCTTCACGAAGCTCGAGCGCAGGTCGTCCCAGTTGTCGAGCACCCGCCGGGCGACCGGCGAGGCGGTGCGCTCGAGGTGCTCGGTGACGAGCGCGAGGACCTCGATCTCGTCGCCGTCGTCGAGCGGCTCGATCTGGTTGGCCATCTCCGGGTTGCAGCGCGCGGCGAAGCGGTCCTCCTCGTCGAGGACGAACGCCAGGCCGCCGCTCATGCCGGCGGCGAAGTTGCGCCCGGTGCGGCCGAGCACGACGACGCGCCCGCCCGTCATGTACTCGCAGCCGTGGTCGCCGACGCCCTCGATGACGGCGCTCGCGCCCGAGTTGCGCACGGCGAAGCGCTCGCCGGCGAGGCCGCGGAAGAACGCCTTGCCGCTCGTCGCGCCGTACAGCACGGTGTTGCCGATGAGGACGTTGTCCTCGGCGACGTACGGCGCGTCGTCCGGCGGCATCACGGCGAGCGTCCCGCCGGACAGCCCCTTGCCGGTGTAGTCGTTGGCGTCGCCGCGCAGCGTGAACGTCACGCCCTCGGCGAGCCAGCCGCCGAAGGACTGCCCGGCCGAGCCCTTGAAGCGGACCTGGATGGAGCCGTTCGGCAGGCCCTTGGCGCCATGCTTCTCGGCGATCGTGCTCGACAGGATCCCGCCGACGCAGCGGTTGACGTTGCGGATCTCGCGCTCGATCGTGACGTCCTCGCCGTCCTCGATCGCGTCGCGGGCGGCCTCGACGAGATCCCAGTCCATCGCGTCGTCGAGCACCGGCTCCTGCGCCCGGACGCGATGCAGCGGCGTGCCCTCCGGCAGGTCGAGCTGCATGAGGATGTTCGACAGGTCGACGCCGCGGGCCTTCCAGTGCTCGATCGCGCCGTCGGCCTCGAGCAGGTCGCTGCGCCCGACGAGCTCGTCCATCGTGCGGATGCCGAGGGACGCCATGATCTCGCGGACCTCCTCGGCGACGAAGAAGAAGAAGTTCACGATGTGCTCGGGCGTGCCCTTGAAGCGCTTGCGCAGCACCGGGTCCTGCGTCGCGATGCCGACCGGACACGTGTTGAGGTGGCAGGCGCGCATCATGATGCAGCCCGCCGCGATCAACGGCGCGGTCGAGAAGCCCATCTCGTCGGCGCCCAGCATCGCGGCGATGACGACGTCGCGGCCCGTCTTCAGCTGGCCGTCGGTCTGGACGATGATGCGCGAGCGCAGGTCGTTGAGCAGCAGCGTCTGCTGGGTCTCGGCGAGGCCGATCTCCCACGGCACGCCGGCCGCCTGGATCGAGCTCAGCGGCGAGGCGCCGGTGCCGCCGTCGTGGCCGGCGATCAGGACGTGGTCCGCGTTGGCCTTCGCCACGCCCGCGGCGACCGTGCCGACGCCGACCTCGGAGACGAGCTTGACCGACACCTGGCCCTTGGGGTTCGCGCAGCGCAGGTCGTAGATGAGCTGCTTGAGGTCCTCGATCGAGTAGATGTCGTGGTGCGGCGGCGGCGAGATCAGGCCGACGCCGGGCGTCGTGTGGCGCACGCCGCCGATGTACGCGTCGACCTTGTGGCCGGGCAGCTGGCCGCCCTCGCCGGGCTTGGCGCCCTGGGCCATCTTGATCTGCAGCTGATCGGAGTTGACGAGGTAGTGGATCGTCACGCCGAAGCGCCCCGAGGCGACCTGCTTGATCGCCGAGCGGCGCGAGTCGCCGTTGGGATCGGGCGTGAAGCGGACCGGGTCCTCCCCGCCCTCGCCCGTGTTCGACTTGCCGCCGAGGCGGTTCATCGCGATCGCGAGCGTCTCGTGCGACTCGCGCGAGATCGAGCCCAGCGACATCGCGCCCGTGGCGAAGCGCTTGACGATCTCCTTGGCGGGCTCGACCTCGTCGATGTCGATCGCCGTCACGCCGTCGGACTTGAACTTCATGAGCCCGCGCAGGGTCGCGCGGCGCGTGGCGTCGTCGTTGCAGGACGCCGCGTACTCCCGGTACTTCTCCGCCCCGCTGCCGTTCGCGCGGACCGCGTGCTGCAACAGCGCGATCGTGTCGGGGTTCCACTGGTGGAACTCGCCCTCACGCCGCCAGGCGTAGATGCCGCCGACCGGCAGCAGCGCCTCGTGGTCGGCCGGATAGGCGGAGGCGTGGCGGTCGAGCGTCTCGCGGCCGAGCACGTCCATGCCGATGCCGCCGATGCGCGACGCCGTGCCGGTGAAGTGGCGGTCGATGAGCGCCTTCTCGAGACCGACGGCCTCGAAGATCTGCGCGCCGCAGTAGGACTGGATCGTCGAGATCCCCATCTTCGAGATCGTCTTGAGCAGGCCCTTGCCGATCGCCTTGACGATGTTGCGCTCGGCCGTGTCGACGTTGTCGATCCCGGCGACCTTCCCTCCCGCGACGAGGTCGCCGACCGTGTCGAGCAGCAGGTAGGGGTTGATCGCGCCGCAGCCGTAGCCGATCAGCGTGGCCATGTGATGGACCTCGCGCGGCTCGCCGGACTCGAGCACGAGGCCGGTCTGCAGGCGCGTGCCCTCGCGAACGAGGTGCTCGTGGACCGCGGCGACGGCCAGCAGCGAGGGGATCGGCGCGCGCTTGGGCCCGACTTGGCGGTCGGACAGGATCAGCACGCTGACGCCGTCGGCGACCGCGTCGTGGGCGGCGTCGCAGAGCTTGGCGAGCGCCGTGCGCATGCCGTCGGGGCCGCTCTCGATCGGCCACGTGATGTCGAGCGTGTGCGCGCGGAAGATCTCGTCGTGGACGATGCGCAGCGTCTCGAGCTCGTGGTTGCGCAGGATCGGCTGGTCGAGGATGAGCTTGTGGGCGTGCTCGGGCGACTCGGCGAGCAGGTTGCGCTCGCCGCCGATGCCGGTGCCGAGCGACATGACGATCGACTCGCGGATCGGGTCGATCGGCGGGTTCGTGACCTGCGCGAAGAGCTGCTTGAAGTACGAGAACAGCGGCGGCCGGCGGTCGGACAGCACGGCGAGGGCGTTGTCGTTGCCCATCGAGCCGAGCGGCTCGGCGCCGCTGGCGGCCATCGGCGCGATGAGGACGCGCAGGTCCTCCTGCGAGTAGCCGAAGGCGAGCTGGCGCAGCTTCGTGGGCTGCAGGCCCGTCATCGTCGTGTGCGCCTCGGCGAGGTCGTCGAAATGCACGGTGTTCTGCTCGTACCACTCGCCGTAGGGGCGCTGCGTGGCTACCTCGCGCTTGACGTCCTCGTCCTCGACGATGCGGTGGCGCTCGAGGTCGACGAGGAACAGCTTGCCCGGCTGCAGGCGACCGAGCCGCTTGATGTTGTCGGTGGCGATCGGCAGCAGGCCGGCCTCCGAGCCCAGCACGACGAAGCCGTCCTTCGTCTCGACCCAGCGACCCGGACGCAGACCGTTGCGGTCGAGCGTCGCGCCGACGACGCTGCCGTCCGTGAAGGCGACGGCGGCCGGGCCGTCCCACGGCTCCATGAGGCAGGAGTGGAAGGCGTAGAAGCCCTTGAGGTGATCGGGGAGGTCGTCGCGGTCGGCGTAGGCCTCGGGGATCATCATCATCACCGCGTGCGGCAGCGAGCGGCCGCCGAGCATGAGCAGCTCGAGCACGTTGTCGAACGTCGCGGTGTCGGAGTTGCCGGGCGGCACGATCGGCATGACCTTCTGCAGGTCGCCGCCGAACAGCTTGGATGCGAGCTGCGACTCGCGCGCGCGCATCCAGTTGATGTTCCCCATCAGCGTGTTGATCTCGCCGTTGTGGGCGATGACGCGGTACGGGTGCGCCAGGGGCCAGCTCGGGAACGTGTTCGTCGAGAAGCGCGAGTGCACGAGCGCGAGCGCGCTCTTCATGCTCTCGTCGCGCAGGTCGGGGAAGAAGCGGCGAACCTGATCGGGGATCAGCATGCCCTTGTAGACGATCGTGCGCGACGAGAACGACGCGACGTAGAGATCGGGGCCCGCCGCGAGCTCGCAGATGCGGCGGATGACGTAGAGCTTGCGCTCGAAGGCGTCCTGGTCGGCGGCGAAGCCGGGGCCGGCCTCGACGAACAGCTGACGCATGACCGGCCGCGTCGTGTTGGCCGTCTCGCCGACGTGGTCGAGGTCGACCGGGATGTCGCGCCAGCCGAGCACGACCTGCCCCTCGACGCGCGAGTTGAGCTCGAGCAACGCCTCGAGCTTCGCGCGGCGGTAGTCGTCCTGCGGCAGGAAGCAGACGGCGACGCCGTACTGGCCGGGCTCCGGAAGCTCGAAGTCGACGTGCTTGCGGAAGAACTCGTGGGGCAGTTGCAGCAGCATCCCGGCGCCGTCGCCGGTGCGGGCGTCGGCGCCCGTGGCACCGCGGTGCTCGAGGTTCTCGACGGCCTGCAGGCCCTTCTCGACGACCTCGTGGACCGGGACGTTGTCCAGGCGCGCGACAAGAGCCACGCCGCACGCATCATGCTCGTAGCGGGGGTCGTAGAGGCCGGCGGCCTGTGGCGGCAAGGTCTGCATGCTCATGGCGAGTGCCTCCAGAAGGGCGCGTGGCACTGTGCGGCGGAGCGGAAAGGTTAGCAGCGGATAAGCGCCGAAACGGTGCGCGGGAAGGCCGTTTTGATCGCGGCCTCACGGGCCGTTTCAGCCCGCCCGGCTCACGGCGTCACGCTGCCGAGTGCCCGGTACGCTACGAAGCGGGCCCGTCGCGGCGTCGTCGGATGCGTCGGGGCAGGCCGTGGCGCACTCGTGGTGGCCGTGGTCGACGGCAGGTCGACACACGACGAGGAGCTCATGATGAGGATCGTCTTCGTGCACTGGGCATGCGTTCGAGACGGATCGTGGTGGTGGCACCGAACCGCTGAGCTGCCGGCAGCGCAGGGTCTCGCCGGCCAGGCGCAGCGCGAGTTCGCCGGTCGGGCGGGCAGCGTCGTGGAGCTCGACGCCGGCCACCACGCCTTCCCCTCCCAGCCCGCGGCCGTCCGCGACCTGATCCTCGCGCTGTGAATCCGCCGGGGTGCGCGGTGCCCGTGAGGCCGTCCGACCACGGCGCGCCCGCCGGCGAGACAGCGCGCGTGCGTGCCGGCGTGAGGAACATGCACCTTCCATGTGTGCAGATCTCATGACGGTCGCAGCCCGTCACGTCACCGTCCTCTCGGCCGGCGGCACCATCGCGATGGCCGGCCCGCGCGCACGCCAGGCACTCGGCGTCCGCGAGCTCGTCGACGCGATCCCGGCACTCGCCGCCGTCGGCGGCCTGCGCACGCGCTCGGTCGTCGAGCTTCCCGGCGCACACATGAGCTCCGCGGACGCGCTTGCCGTGGCCCGCGCGGCGCTCGAGGAGACCGCGGCCGGTCGCGGCGTCGTCATCACGCACGGAACCGACACGCTCGAAGAGACCGCGATGCTGTGCGACGTCCTGTACGCAGGCGCCGCGCCGATCGTCCTGACCGGTGCGATCCGGCCGTCCACCGCCACCGGTGCCGACGGGCCGGCGAACCTGCTCGACGCCGTCGCGGCGGCCGGGGCCCGCGAGACCGCCGGCCTCGGCGCGCTCGTGTGCTTCGCGGGCGAGCTGCACGCGGCTCGCGCCGTGCGCAAGGTGTCCTCGACCTCGCCGGCGGCGTTCGGCTCACCGATCGGCGGGCCGATCGGCAACGTCGCCGAGGGGCGCCTCCGCGTCCTCCTGCGCCCGCCGCGCTTCCCGCCGCTGCCCGTTCCCGGCGCGCTCGAGGGCCACGTCCCGATCGTGCCGACCTACCTCGGCGACGAGGGCGCGGGGCTGCGGGGCGCGCTGCGCGACGGCGCTCGCGCGATCGTCCTCGTCGCGCTCGGCGCGGGCCACGTCGCGCCCGCGGTGCTGGATGCGCTGCGCGAGGTCGCGGCCGCCCTGCCCGTCGCGGTCGCCCTGCGGCCCGAGCGCGGCCTGCTGCTGCGCGAGACCTACGGCTTTCGGGGGGCGGAGGGTGACGTGCGCGACAGCGGCGCGCTCGCCGCGGGGTCGCTGTCGCCGCAAGCGGCGCGGATCGTGCTGCTCGCGGGCGTCTGCTCGGGGGCCGATCGGGACGCGTTGCAGGCCGCGCTCGGAGACTGATCGCGCAACCGCGACGGCATGTCCCGGGGCCGCGCGATCTCGGTCTATGATTCGGGCGGCGAGGGACCCGGATCCCGCTCGAGCTCGCGGTCGGCCACGAGAGTAAAAGGCGACCCCCATGGGCACTCTCCGGGGGGAACGGTCCGACCGGGTCGTCCGACACTGCATCGAAGGGGTGACCGTCACGCCCGACTTGGAGCTCAAGCTGCCTGCGCGCGCCGAGAACGTCGCGGTTGTCAGGCACGCCTTCGGCGGCCTGGCCGACGTCGTGGACATCGATGAGCAGACGCTCGCCGACATCAAGCTCGCGATCACCGAAGCCTGCACGAACGTCGTCGTCCACGCCTACGACGACGGCGCGATCGGGCGCCTGGAGGTCGACGCGATCATCGATGACGACCTCCTGACCGTCGTCATCCGCGATGGCGGGCACGGGATCGTCCCGCGACCCGACTCGCCCGGGCTCGGGCTCGGCCTGCCACTCATCGCGACGCTGGCCGAGACGCTCGAGCTGGGCAAGGACGACGCCGATCACACCGAGGTCCGCATGACCTTCCGCCTCGACGAGCGAGACGAGAGCACATGAGCGTCGACGCGGGGCTCAACGAGGCATCCGTCGGGCTCGCGGCGGGGCCGCTCGCGGCGCCGATCCTCGGGCGGATCGTCGGCATCCTCGCCGCCCGCGCGGACTGCCCCATCGATCGCCTCGACGACGCGATGCTCGTCGCCGACGCCGTCGCGGCCCGCGCCGCGGCCTTCTCCGCCGACGGCCGCGTCAACGTCCAGGTCGTCGCCGTGGCCGGAGCCCTCGAGCTGCTCGTGGGGCCGCTGCGTGCCGACGGCGCGGGCGCGCTGATCTCCTCGGCGGACCTACCGGGGATCGGGAACGTGCTCGAGCGGGTAGCGGATGAGCTCAAGACCCAATCAGCCGCCAACGGCGACGGCGAGTTCCTGCGCATCCGGCTGGGCTTCGGCGCGCAGTCGTAATCCAAAGACCCAGAGGAACACATGGCCCCCGAGTTCGCAGTCACAGAGCATCCGATCGACACCGCCCGCCACGTGCTGGCGGTGCGCGGTGAGATCGATCTCTTCACCGCTCCCGAGCTCAAGCAGGTGCTCGCCGAGTCCATCGAGGCCGGCCGCACCCGCGTCGTGGTCGACCTCACCGAGACCACGTTCCTCGACTCGACCGCCCTCGGCGTCCTCATCGGGGCCGTCAAGCGGCTGCGCTCCCGGGACGGCGCGATGGCGATCGTCAACATCGACGAGAACATCGCCAAGACGTTCGAGATCACCGGCCTCGATCAGATCTTCACGATCGTCGCCACGCGCGACGAGGCCGTCGAGGCGGTCGCGCCGGCGCACGACGCCGCGGGCTGACGGCGGCGGAGCGCGGCGCCTGTGCTCACCGGGAGCGAAGCCGCCTGCGCCGATCCGCCGGCTGGACCGGCGGTCGGGTCGCGCCTCCGACCGCTCGGACTGCGCCTCGACGGCGGCGCGTGGCGACGGCGAGATCACGGCGGGCAGTTCGTACAGCCCGATCGCCGCACGGGAGCGGCCGATCACCTAGGCGTCGCCGTCGCGGACCGACGACGCCCGCGGCCGAACGCGGCCGCGCCTCGACGCGAGCGCCCGTCCGCCCGACGATCCGCCACGTGAACACGGCGTCGCCGTCGTCGCCGATCGCCGCGACCGCGTCCCACGCATCGTCGCTGGGGGCCGACGGGTCGCTGACCGGTCCGAGCGCACCGGTGCGCGACCGCGAGCGTGCCTGAGCGATGCGGCGGTCACGCGCCGGGAACGAGATCCAGGTGAAGACCACGTCGCCGTCGCGGTCGACCGCGACCTTGGCCTGATCGCGGTCGCGGGTCCGAGCACGCCGGCTGCCGAGCTCGTGCGCGACTTCACCACATAGGTACCCGCGCCGGGGTCGAGCTCCAGCCAGGCGAACGCGGCGCGGCCACCCGGCTCGACGGCGACCTGCACGTCGAACGCGTCGCTGCCGGGCTGCGACAGCCCGGCGACGGCGCCGAGCACGCCGCTCGCCGAGCGCGTCCGCGTCAGCGCGCGAGCGCTGACGCCGACCGAGTCGGCCGCCGTCCACGCGTAGACCGCGTTGGCGCTCGAGAGCGCCGAGTGCGCGTCGGGGTTGTCGCTGTCCTCGCACGCCACGGCGAGCCCGCCCTCGACGAGGTTCGGATACGGCGACGGTCCGTCCGTCGCGACGAACGCGCCCGATCGCGCGCCCGCCTGCGCGGGCGTCGTCGCCTGCTCGACGTCCGCGAGCACCTGCGCGAAGTCGCGCCAGACCGTCGAGGAGTACATCGCCCCGAGCGCGAAGCCGATGACGTCGGAGTAGCCGACGTCGGCCTCGCAGCCGTCCCGCAGGATCACGTGCAGCGGCGCCTGGCGGGCGCGCTCGGCGAGCCCCGCGAAGCGAGCCGCCGCTGCGCCCGAGAACGCGCCGTCGGGGCCCGCCTCGTCGCACAGCCGAAAGAACTCGTCGAGCGTCTGCTGCGCACCGGCATGGCTGCGCCGGCGCGTTGCGAACGGCTTCGTCAGCGCCTCGTCGCCGCGGCCGGTCGACCACGCGAGCGGATCGATGACGCCGTCGACGACGAGCGCGCGTACGCGGCTGGGGAACATGTTCGCGTACGTCTGCCCGACGTAGGAGCCGTAGGAGAAGCCGGCGTAGGACAGCTTGTCGTCGCCGACCGCCGCGCGCAGGACATCGAGGTCGCGAGCGACGTTGGCCGTGGACATGTGGTCGAGCAGGCGCGTGCCGCGTTGCTCACAGGCATGGTTGAGGTAGCGGTCGGCGGCAGCGCCACGCCCTCCTCGGCGGGGGTGACGGGAAACGCGAACGGGATGCTGGCCGGGGCCCACTGCTTCGGCGTTTCGAAGCAGCGCAGTCCCGCGCTGCGCATGACGCCGCGCGGGTCGAAGCCGACGAGGTCGAAGCGTGCGCGCACCTTCGGCGTGTAGAGGTCCTGGCCGATGCCGACGACGAAGTCGACGCCCGAGCCGCCGGGCCCGCCGGGATTCAGGAACAGCGAGCCGATCCGCCGGCCGGGATCCGTGGCGGGCAGGCGCGTCAGCGCGAGCGGGATGCGCTCGCCCTGCGGGCGGTTGTGGTCCAGGGGCACGCGGACCGTCGCACACTGAAACGGCCCGGCGTAGGTGTAGCAGGGGCTCCACGAAGCCGTCGCGGCGGCGGACGAGGTGCCGGCGGCCACGTCCTCGGCGCCCGCGACCTCGGCTGTCAGGGCGAGCGCGACCACCGCGCTCGCGAGCAGGGCGGTGCAGGGCCGCCGCCGCCGCGCGCCCCCGGTTCTCGGCCTGGCGATCATGAGTTGCTCCTCGCGATCGGGGGGTGTCAGGCGTCGCGGCGCACGAGCCGCAGCGCGGCCAGCACGAGCACGGCGGCGCCATAGGCGCACACCAGGGCCGCCACGAGCATGAGGACGAACGTCACCACGGCGAAGACGCCGAGCTTGGCCCACAGCACGGGCGGGCGGCGGGGAACCGCCATCAGGCCCGAGCGGATCATGCCCGTGGCGTACTCGCCGCTGATGGCGAGCACGCCGAGCACGCCGATCGCGAGCTGCGCGAGGTTGTGGTCGTCGACGGCCAGCTTGTCGCCGTGGTGCGATCCACACCTCGTTCTCGGTTGATCGCCGGCGTTCACGGTGAGCATGTGGGACGCCCACGCGCAGCTCGTGATCTCGCTCGGACGCTGCTTGGATGCTCACCTGCGGGCAGCGCGCGCCACGAGGTGTGAATCCGGACACCAAGGGCGCCTACCGCGTGCGGCCCGCGTCGCGCACGATCGTCGTCGACTCCACGTCCGGTTCTGTACCCAGGGAGGTCACGATGCGTCGACGCACCCTCAAGCGATCTGTCGGGCTCGGCGGCGTGCTGGGGTGCGTCGTCATCGTCGTCCTCGCGGTCGTCGCCTGGGACGTGGGGTCCGACAATGCCGACGAGCCCGCCCCACACGTCGCCGCGGCCGCCGCGCTGAGCGCGGGGAGCTGGGACTTCGAGCGCTGTGCCCAGCACGGCTGGATGACCCGCTCGACGGGCAGCGGGGCGTGGCACGTCTACGCGGACGGCACGACCGCGCCCGACCCGTCGGACTCCGATCCGCGCTACCCGTTCGAGGCTCCCCGGCCTCCGCAGGGGCGCTACGCCGCCGTCACGGACATGAGCGCCGCCGGCTCGCGGATCCTCTACCGCGACGTGACGCTCGAGCGGCGCGTCGACCTGCGCTTCACCCTGTTCTATGACAACCACGTCGCCGGGGCCTTCCACGCACCTGACAGCCTCGACCACGAGCTGCGCAAGCCCAACCAGCAGTACCGCGTCGACGTCATGGATCCGTCGGCGGCAATCGACTCGGTGGCTCGCGACGACGTCCTGGCGACGATCTTCCGAACGCGCCCGGGCGATCCCGACGAGCTCGCCCCGCGGGCGATCCGCTTCGACCTCTCGCGCTGGGTCGGCAAGAAGGTGCGCATCCGCTTCGCGCAGGTCGACAACGTCGGCCCGCTGCGCGCCGGGGTCGATGGCGTGCGGCTGACGGCGCGGTCATGATCGCCAGTGCTGTGGCGGTGCAGCGCGCGGGCGGGGCCGACCGCGCGCCGCCCGGGGCGGTCAGCCGAGCAGCTCGAGCACCGCGACCTCGGCCGGGCCCTGGATCGCCGTCGCGTCGGCGCCGTCGGCGATGTCCGCGAGCGCAGCGCGGATCGTCTCGCCCTCGCGGTAGCGGTCGAAGACGCGCGGGTCGATGTAGGACGCGCGGGCGACGGCGGGCGTGTTGCCGAGGTAGTGGGCGACCTCGCGCACCGCGCGCAGGATCGCGCGCTTGCGAGCGCTTCTCGACGTCACGCCCGCGTCGGTGACCGCGAGCGCGACCGCGGCCAGGACGGTGGCGCCCCAGGTGCGGAAGTCCTTCGCGCTGACGTCCAGGCCGCTCGCCGCCTTGAGGTACTCGTTGATGTCCGGCGAGCGCACGTCGCACCAGCGGCGCTCGCGCTTGTAGGCGAGCAGCTCCGGCCCACCCGAACGGCGTGCCTTGAGCGTCGCCACGACCGCCGCCACCTCGGGGTCGACGACGCCGTGCACGCGCCGCTTGCCGGACTTCGCGGGGTAGTCGAAGTCGATCCGGTCGCCGTCGAGCCGGACGTGGGACTTGAGCATCGTCGCGAGGCCGTAGCTTGCGTTCGTGACCGCGTAGTCCTCCGAGCCGATGCGGAAGAAGCCACGGTCCAGCAGCCGGATCGCGCACGCGAGCACGTGCTCGCGCGACAGGTCGCCGCGGGACAGATCCTCGGCGACGACCGACCGCAGGTCCGGCAGCGCGCGCGCGAAGCGCACCATGTCGTCGAACTTCTCCTGGTCGCGGCGCGCCCGCCAGCGCGGGTGATAGAGGTACTGCTTGCGCCCGCGCTCATCGACGCCGGTCGCCTGGATGTGGCCGCCCGGATAGGGGCAGATCCAGACGTCCTCCCACGCGGGCGGGATCACGAGCTCGGCGATCCGCTGCAGCACGACCTCGTCGCTGACCGCCGTTCCCTCCTCGTCGAGGTAGCGAAACCCGCGGCCGTGGCGGCGGCGAGCGATGCCGGGCACCGCCGGATCGGAGCGGCGCAGGCGCGGTCGGCGCATGGGCGCCACGGACATGGACTCGTCGATGGGGGCGGCGGTGGCCACTGCTCGACCACGTACCCGCGGTGACCGCCGCGGCTAACGGCGGGACGTGCCTGGCGGCGCGCCCGGAGGCTACTTCGCCGCCGTCTCCTTCTTCTTGGCGGCCGACTTCTTCGGCGCGTCCTTCTTGTTCGACGACGAGCCGCCGTTGACGTCGCGCGACTTGACCGCGTCGAGGCTCGCCTTGAGCGCGGCCATGAGGTCCGGCACCGGGACGTCCTCCTCGTCGGCCTCTGGCTGCACGGCGATCTGCTCGCCGGCGGCCTTGCGCTCGACGAGCGCGAGGACCTCCTCGCGGTAGCTGTCGCGGTACTTGTCGGGGTCGAAGTCGGCGGCGAGCGACTCGACGAGCTGCTCGGCGATCGCGAGCTCGCGCTCGTTGACCTTGACGTCGTCCGCCGACGGGATCTCGTCGATCGTGGCGGGATCGATGACCTCGTCGGGGAACACCATCGTCGCCATCCCGAGCACGTCGTCGCCGATCGGGCGGACCGCGACGAGCTGCTGCTTGGAGCGGATGACGACGGTCGCGATCGCGACGCGGCCCGTCTCGCGCATCGCCTCGAGCAGCAGCCGGTATGGCTTGGCGCCACCGGGGCCGGGCGCGAGGTAGTACGGGTGGTCGAAGTAGATCGGGTCGATCTCGTCGAGCGCGACGAAGTCCTCGATCTCGATCGACTTCGTCTTCTTCGGATCGAGCGCCTCGAGCTCGCCGGGCTCGATCAGGACGTAGCGATCGGGCGTCAGCTCATAGCCCTTGACGATGTCCTCGTAGGCCACCTCGTCGCCGGTCGACGGGTCGACGCGCTTCTGCTGGATGCGTACCCCCGTCTTGCCGTTGAGCTGGTGGAAGCGGACGGTCTTGCGCGAGACCGCGGAGTACATCTTCACGGGGACGGTCACCAGCCCGAACGAGATGGCTCCGGTCCAGATCGATCTGGCCATGGATACAGAGTATTCCCCGCGTCGCGCCTTCCCTGCACGCGCACGACCGGTTGCAGCGGCGGCTTTCGGGAATACCGGACCGGCAGACACCCGATCAAGGAGGAACACGACCATGGCAACCGCCAGCCATCCCGCCGCCCGCGGGATCCTCTCCGACGACCGCAGCGAGCAGCGCGAGCAGGTCATCGAGATGCTGACGAAGGCGTACTGGATGGAGATCGAGACGGTGATGTCGTACATCGCCAACGCGACGAACCCCGACGGCATCCTCGCCCAGCAGGTCGTCGCGTCGCTGCAGACCGACATCCAGGAGGAGCTCACGCACGCGCAGCGGTTCGCGACACGCATCAAGGAGCTCTACGGCACGGTCCCCGGCTCGCTGCAGTTCAGCGCCGAGCAGGACTACCTGCAGCCGCCCGCGGATCACACGGACGTCGTCCACGTCATCCGCGGCGTCATCGAGGCCGAGAGCGGCGCGATCGACTTCTACAACCGCATCATCGAGGCGACCGAGGAGTCCGACCCGGTCACCAACGACATGGTGATCGCGATCCTCGCCGACGAGGAGGGCCACCTGCGCCTCTTCGAGGGCTACCTGCGCGAGTACGAGGCGCAGGGCCTGGCCTGATCGGCCGCCCGGGCGGGAGGCCGCGGGGTCCCCGCCCGGTGCCGTCAGATCGTCTGCGGCATGCCGGGCGGATCGATCGACGGGGCCGGCGGGTCGATCGTCGGCGTCGACGGCATCGGCGGATCGATCGGCACGTCGTGCCCGGGATCGGGGCCCGGAACGCTCGGCGGCTCGGGCGCGCCCGGCGGCTGCGGGTCCGGCGAGGGCACGGGGTCGGCGGGAACCGACGGCGGCTCGGGCGGCGAGATCGGTCCCGGGTCCTCAGCGGGCTGCGGGACCTTCAGCAACGGTCGCGGCGGCGCTGGCGTGAGAGCGGTCATGTGAGCTCCTTCGTCGGGTGCCCGGCGGGGCGTACCCGGCCGCGGCGGCGGACAAGCGGCGCCGGGGCGCGACGGCTTCGGAGCCTCGGGGAGCGGACTCGGCGCCCCGGTCGCGCCGGGGCACCGAGTGCGAGCGCTCAGGTCTGACTGTCGGCGGTCGGTGAGGGGTGGACGGGCGTGCCGCCACTCTTCGGGTCGTTGTTCTCGTCGGTGTCGGTCGAGTCGGTGGGGTTGACCCCGACCCCCTGCTCGTCCTGCGCCGCTCCGTCCGGGGCGTGCGGCGTGTCCGCGTCCAGGGCACCCTTCACTTCATCGGTCATCTGCGTCTCCTCCTGCTCGGGGAGTGGCCGTTTACCCCCGATCCAGCGATGGATAAACGACCTTCCGGGACCGCGTTCCCAGCTCTCGCGACGCCGAATTTCACCCGCGGGGCACGTGGGGATCGGCGCGCCGGCGACGGCGCCCGGAGAGGGTTTGGCGCGGCGGCGGGTGAGGGTACGTCGTGCTGCACCGTAACGACGACGCGAGGGAGCGAGCATGGCTATCGGAGGATCGGAGCACAGGCCCCCGCATGCCGGTGGGTTCGCGACGCGTGGAGCGGGAGGCGGCGCCGAAGCCGGTCACCTGATCGTCGGCCTTGGCGCGATCCTTCTGCTCGTCAGCCTGTTTCTCAACTGGTACCGGCGCGGCGTCGACGCTTGGAGCGCGTTCGAGACGTGGGACCTGATCCTCGCGGCGATCGCCGTCCTCGCGCTGGTCGCGGTGCTGAGTCGCTTGGGCTTCGGTGGGCAACGTCCCGACAGCTGGCTCGTGGGTCCGTCCCTCGCGGCGCTCGTGATCGTGGCCTTCGTGGCCGTCAATCCGCCGCCGGTCGTCGCCGCCGCGCACGCGAACGGCACCGGCCTGTGGCTGGGGCTCCTAGCCAGCGTCCTGATGGTGGTCGGCGCCGTGCTATCGGTCGCCCGCGTGTCCGTCTCGCTCGCGACCGCACCACCGCCCGTCGACGCCGCTGGCGCGCCGCAGCACGCCGGCGCTTACGCCGCACCGGAGCCGCTCGATCGCGCCCCGGTGACGCCGACCGGGCGCGCACCGCGCGTCTGACGCCTCCGCGCGCCGGGCGAGCGGAGCGTGCGCGGCGCCGACGCGCTCGCGCGCAGGCTCGTTGCCTGACCGGGGGCTGCGTACCGCGCGTTCGGCGTGAACGCGCGGTACACGAGTGGTCAGCGTCGGGCGGCGGGGTAGGGATCGTGGACGGAGTCGCCGCCGCGGACGGTCCTCCACTCTCCGCTGCCGCACACCGCGCACGGCGGCAGGTGCTTGATCGACGACACCGTCACGCGGTTGGTGCACTTCGTGCACACGTACGTGCCGGCACTCACGTCACTGCCCGCCGGGACCGGCTCAGCCATGTTGAGATCCCTCCTTCAACGCGTCGCTTGGTGGTGTGCTCGCAGCGTGCGAAATCGCTTGGGCGCCGAGGCGCGCTGGCCCGCGATCCCCTCGTCGGGGAGATCGCCCGAAGCTCCGGTCGCCCCTCGACGTCCTCGTTCTTCAGCGCGTCCTCATCAGACATGTCGCCTCCGTTCGCTCGCGACGCGCCGCGCCCCAGCGCGGCTGTCCGTCGCCTCGCCTGGCGCTGTGCAGCGCCATGGAGCGTGGTACCCGGCGGCCACCGCGAGAAGTCGTGCGGCGTCCCCTTTCGCCGAGGTGATTGACGTCCGCGCTGATGGGTAGATCGTCGCCGTAGCACCGTCTGCGGGACGGTGCCCGGGCAGGAGGGAGAGTCATCGTGTCTGCTCAGAGCATCCCGGTTCGCCCATCGTCGGCGACCCACGCCGAGGCCAAGCGTGCGAGATCGACCGCGCGCTGTTCGCCCGCCGAGACGCCGGTGAGGCTCGCGCGCGCGACGAGCTCGTCGAGCGCTTCCTTCCGCTCGCGCGCTCGATCGCGCGCCGCTACCAGCGCTCCGAGGAGCCGTGGGAGGACCTGATGCAGGTTGCCGCGATGGCCCTTGTCAAGGCCATCGACGGCTTTGACGCCGGCCACGGCGCGGCATTCTCGAGCTACGCGGTGCCGACGATCGCCGGCGAGATCAAGCGCCATTTCCGCGATCGCTCGTGGATGGTTCGCCCGCCGCGCGACCTGCAGGAGCTGACGCTGCGTGTCGAGCATGCGACCAGCGAGCTCGTTGCGCAGCTCGACAGAGCACCGACGGTGCGCGAGCTCGCCCGCGAGCTCGAGCTCGACGACGAGGCGGTCCTCGAGGCCCTGCAGGCCCGGGCCGGCCGCGGCGCCGTGTCCTTCAGCGCTCCGTTCGGCGACGACGATCGCTGCCTGCAGGACACCCTGGGAGGCCCGGACGACGCGTATGAGCGCGTTGACACGTGCGTCGCCGTCGAGGGCATGCTCCGCGGCCTGACCCCACGCCAGCGCGAGATCCTGCGACTGCGCTTCGAGGAGGACCTCACCCAGGCCGAGATCGGCGTCGTCTTCGGCGTCAGCCAGATGCAGATCTCCAGGCTCATCCGCCAAGCCCTCCGGCTCCTGCGCGAGATGGCCGACGATCCCGGATGCGTTGGCGGCGCCGACACGAAGCCGTGACCGAGCTCGACGACATCCTCGCCGGTCAACGCGCCGGAGTGCCCGTTCGCGATGCTCCGGCAGGTCGCGCGGCGTCGGGTACGGCCGAGCCCGTCAGGAGGCGAACGGTGTCTCGTCGAGCCGCTCGCGCAGCTCGCCGATCGAGTCGAAGACCGCGATCGCACCGGCTTCGAGCAGCTCGTCGTCGCCGAAGCCGCCGCTGCGCACGGCGATCGTCTCGACCTTCGCCGCCTTGGCGGCCTTGCAGTCCCAGATCGAGTCGCCGACCATGATCGCGGGGCCGCCGCCGGCCTTCTCGAGCGCCGCCTTGACCAGATCGGGCGCCGGCTTGGTCGCCTCGACGTCGCCGGAGTCCGTCCAGGCGTCGACGAGCGAGCGCGCGTCGATCAGGTCGAGATAGCGCTGGGTGTCCTGCGGCTTCGCCGACGACGCGACGACGACCCTGCCGCCGCGGGCCTTGAGGTCCTCGATCAGCCCACGGGCGCCCTCGAACGGCTGCACCTCGTCGATGAGCTGCGCGTAGAGCGCATGCTCCTGGACGCGGACCACGTCGCCATGCTCACGCTCGAAGCCCTCGCCCGCCAGAAAGCTCACGAGCTGATCGGCGCCCATGCCGATCGCGCGGTGACAGCGCCAGACCGGAATCGTGATGCCGTGCAGCGCAAACGCGCGGTACCACGCGAGCGCGTGCTGGTAGTTGGAGTCCACGAGCGTGCCGTCGATGTCCAGCAGCGCGACGGGCGGCGTCACGGCTCGCTGCTCCGCGCCGCGATCAGGCCGCCGATCCCGACCGCAAGCCACAGCCCACCGACCATCCCGAGGCCGGCCGCGCCCGCGGATGAGACCACCGTCCATGAGAACCAGGTACCCACGCGACCCTCACCCTGACGGGGGCTCTTCGGCGTCGAGGTCGGCGGCCGCGCGCAGGCGGGACAACGCCTGGCGGATGACGCGCGAGACCTGCATCTGGCTGACGCCGATCACCGCCCCGATCTCCGCCTGCGTCATGTCCTCCTCGAAGCGCATCCGCAGGATGTCGCGCTCGCGCTGCGTGACGGTCGTCAGCAGGCTGGCGAGCGTGGCGCGCTCCTCGGCGCGATCGAAGCCGTCCTCGTCGACGCCGACGGAGTCCGCGAGCGTCGCCATGTCGTCGTCGCCGTTGCCGCCGCGCGGCGCGTCGAACGAGATCGCGCGGTAGGCGCCGCCCGCCTGCAGCGCCTCGAGCACGTGCTCGTCGTCGGAGCCGACGGCCTCGCCGATCTCGGCGACCGACGGCTGGCGGTGCAGCGACTCGGACAGCTCGCCGACCGCCCGGTCGACGCGCAGCGTCAGCTCCTGCAGGTCGCGCGGCACCCGCACGGCCCATGTGCGGTCGCGGAAGTGGCGCTTGATCTCCCCGAGGATCGTCGGCACGGCGTACGAGGAGAACGCGATCTCGCGCTCGGGGTCGAAGCGGTCGATGGCCTTGATGAGCCCCATCGACGCGACCTGCACAAGGTCGTCGAGCGGTTCGCCGGCACGCTGATAGCGGCGCGCGAGCTGACGGGCCAGCGGCAGGAAGCGATCGACGAGTTGCTCGCGCGCGCGACGGTCACCGTCGACGTGGTGGCGCACGAACAGCTCGCGATCCTCGCGGGTGCGCTCGGCGCCGCTACCGGCGTCGTCCTTCAGCACGGACATCACGAGCGCGGATCTCCGCCGGCCACGATGCGCGGCGGGGGTGACGATGAGACGGACCTCGGTCCAGGGTAAGCGTCCACGACATACCTCCGGGCGAACTGCGTGGCGCCGGAGGTCTGGGGCGCTGACATCACACGACGGGGTCGAGGGCCGTGTGTAGGGCATCATACCCATGACTTGTAGGTCGAATCCAAACGGAAGAGGCCGACCATGGGCGACGCGCCAACAACGGACGGGCTGCGCATCCTGACCGCGGACGAGGACCAGTCGACGCTCGAGCAGACGCAGCGGATGCTCGAGGCCCTGGGCCACACGGTGACCGCAAAGGTCACGGCCGTGGCCAAGCTCGCGGACCTCATCGCCGCGGAGGACCCCGACATCTCGATCGTCGTCGTCGACAACGACGACGCGCACGCGCTGGACCTCATCGAGGAGATCGCGGAGTTCGCCCGCGGGCCCGTCATCGCGCTCGTCAGCGCGCACGACCCGAGCTTCGTGTCGCGCGCCGCCGAGCACGGGATCTACGGCTTCGCGCGGATGAACTTCCTCGACGAGATCGACGGTGCCATCGAGGTCGCCATCCGCCGCCACGGCGAGACCTCGCGGCTCAGCGAGCAGGTCGAGCAGCTCGAGAGCGCGCTCGAGCGCCGCGGCACGATCGAGCGCGCGAAGGGCATCCTCATGGAGCGCCACGGCATCGACGAGCGCGCCGCGTTCGAGCTGCTGCGCAGCCAGGCGCGCAGGTCCAGCCGCCGCGTCGTCGAGCTCGCGCACGCGGTCAGCGACGGGCACGCCCTGCTCCCCGGCGCCAAAGATCCCACGTAGCGGATTACGAGCCGCCCGGCCGGGGCACGACGCTTGCACCATGTTCGGCACTCTCAAGCGCGCCTTCCAGAAGTTCCAGGCCGATGCCATGTCGGACTACGCCGCCGCGCTGACGTACTACGTGATGATGTCGCTGTTCCCGGCGCTGCTCGTCGGGATCTCGCTGCTCGGCCTGCTCGGCGACAGGTCGCTCGTGACGGACGCCGTCGGCTACGCCCGCGACAACGGCGCGCCCGCCGAGGTGACCGACGCCCTGCGCGCGTCGCTGACGTCGACCGTCGACGCCGCCGGCGGCGCGGTGAGCTTCGCGCTCGTCCTCGGACTCGTCGTCGCGATCTACGGCGCATCCGGGGCCTTCGGCGGCGTCGGCCGCGCGCTGAACTCGGTCTACGGGGCCGAGGAAGGGCGCAGCTTCGTCAAGCACAAGCTGTCGGACATCGGCTGGACGCTCGTCGTGATCGCGCTGGCGCTCGTGTCGCTGTTCGCGGTCTTCCTCGGCGGCGGCCTCGCGAAGGACCTCTTCGGGGTCATCGGCCTCGGTGACACGGCCGTCACGATCTGGGGCATCGCGCGCTGGTTCGTCGCGATCGCGGCGGTGATGCTCATCTACGCGATCGCCTACACGTTTGCGCCCGACATCGAGACGCGCCGGCTGCGCTGGATCTCCCCCGGCGCGGGCGCGGGTGTGCTGATCTGGCTCGCCGCTTCGGCCGGGTTCTTCTTCTATGTCTCGAACTTCGGCAAGTACGGCGCCACGTACGGGGCCTTCGCGGGCGCCGTGATCCTGCTGCTGTGGCTGTATCTGTCGAACGTCGCGTTCCTCTTCGGTGCCGAGCTCAACGCCCAGCTCGAGCGCGAGAAGCGGCCCGCCGGGAGCCTGCCGGCCCCGCCGACGCCCGCTGCACCGCCCGAGTGGCCCGCGGCCCCGCGCGACGGCGCCGCCGGCGACCACCCGCCCGCGGACCGCTACGGGCGCGACGCGCTGGCGCAGTAGCCGCTCAGGCCCCGTCGCGGGCCGTCACTGCGGCGTGCCGAACTCGAGCGTCGACTCGGTGCCGCTGCCGGTGCCGCCCGAGTACTCCATGCCGATGCCGAACAGCACGATCAACAGGATGACCCCGGCGACCATGAGCCCGCACATGACGATGCCGAGGATCTTGCCGGCCGTCGCCTCGCCGCGGCCGGCCAGGAGGCCGCCGGAGGCGTCGACGAGCCGCTCGGCGCGACGCCCGCAGTACCAGGCGAACGGCGCGCACAGCGGGCAGAAGATGACGCCGACGATGCCGAGTACGAGCGCCGCGATCGCTCCCTCGGCGTTCTTGCTCGCGACCACCGGCGGGGGCGCGGCGAACGGGTCGTGCCGCGGCTGGCGCCAGGCCTCGTTCGGCGGGGGCGCGGCCGGATCACCGGTCGGGGCGGGACCGAAGGGATCGGCGGGAGGCGTTGCGCGCCCGAACGGATCGCTCGACGGCGGCGCCCCGAACGGGTTGTCCGGCGCCGGCACCCCGAAGGGGTTCTCCTGCGGCGGCGTGCCGAACGGATTGTCGGACGGGCCGGGCGGGTCGTCGCGATCGCTCATGCGGCGACCCGCGCGATCCAGGTCGCCGCCAGCAGCGCGGCGAGCAGGACGAGCGCCGGCGCCGGGACGGCGAGCGAGCGCCCGCGCGCGAGCGCGACGGCCACCGCGACCGCGAGCAACGCGGCGAGCGGCGCGAGCGGGTGCAGCGCGACGGCCACGGCGAGATGGCCCGCGCCGAGCTCGGCGACGCCGTGCGTCAGCCCGCAGAACGGGCACGGCGCGCCGGTCACGGCGGCGAACAGGCAGGTCGGCGCGCCCGTCAGCGAGGCGCTCGCGACCCCGGCCGCGCCGAGGGTCGCGGTCCCGGCCGTCGCCACGCTGAGCCCGACGGACGGAACGAGTGGGAGGTCCACGCGGTTCACGAGCCGGACAGTACCCCCGCCGGAGCCCGAGTGGTTGCTCCGCCACGGCCTCGTGCGCTCGGGCGGTCCAAGCGTCCGCGAGCTTGCTGGCGCGACGACTACGTGCCGAAGCGCACGGTTCCGGCATCCGGGCGGCGGGCGGCGAGCGTGAGCTCCTCGGGATGGGAGCACAGCGCGCGCCGGCCCGGGCAGCTCTCGCACAGCTCACGGTGCGGGCGCGCGCTGACGGGGTACTCGCCCGCCAGCATGCCGGCCGCGAGGCCGAGCAGCTCGTGCTCGAGGCCGTCGGCGGCGATCGACTCGAAGGTCATGCAGACGGGCGTCTGCGGTCGCTCGAGGAACGCGTAGGCGACCTCGACGCGGGCCGCTGCGCCGCGCAGCGCGGCGAGCGCATAGACGCGGCGCTGCACGCCGTAGTGGCGCTCGACGAACGCCGCCAGGTCGGCGTCGTCGTCGAGCGCGTCGGTCTTGTAGTCCACGACGAGCTGCTTGGCGCCGCGCTCGCTCGCGAGGACGTCGACGACACCGGTCAGCAGCGTGTCGCCGAGCGCCACGGTGAAGGCGTGCTCGCGTTCGACGCGACGCGCGCGCGCGATCCGCGTCGCCAGCGGCGAGCGCTCGAAGGCGTCGGCCAGCCGCGCGACGTCGGCCGCCTCGGCCGCGGTCAGCGCCACGCCGCGGGCGGCCGCTACGTCGGCCACCCTCCCCGCCGCGGGGCCGGGGGTCTCGAGCAGCGCGTGGACGAGCGTGCCGCGCACGCGCGGATCGAGCGTCGGGGAGCCGCCCGGGCCGGCCGCGGCCATGCGGATGACCGGCTCTTCGGGCAGCTTCAGCACCTTCGTGAGGTAGAAGCGATAGCCGCACGCCTCCCACGCCGCGAGCGACGAGTACGACAGCGTGCGGACCACCGGCGCGGGGGCCCGGGCGGGCGCCTGCGGCGGATGTGGCGGCTGTGGCACGGCGACCGCCGGCGCCGCTGCGGCGGGCGCGAGCGAGCCGCCGCGCAGCGCGCGGCCGACGGTGTCGGGACGGTTGAGCACGCAGCGCACGGTCGCGGTGTTCGCGCCGTCGCTCCAGACGACGTCGCGCTGCGGCTCCTCGGCGGTCGGCAGCCGGCCCAGGTCACCGCCGAGCAGCGCCGGCACGAGCCATGACAGCGGCGCCGCGCCCGGTCCCTCCTTCGGCCACGGCTCGAGCGGCACGCCGCCGCTGAGGATCAGCCGCTCGCGGGCGCGGGTCAGCGCCACGTACAGGACGTGATCCTCCTCGCGGGCCGATCGCTCGCGGGCGCGGTCGCGCAGGCGCTCGTAGTGCAGCGCCTTCTCGCTCGAGCCGTCGAGCCCGACGAGCCGCAGGCCGATCTCGTCGCCGTCGACGAGCAGGTCGTCCTCGTCGCCGGGGCGCCGGCGACCGAGGTCGGCGACGCACACCGTCCCGAACTCGAGGCCCTTGGCGGCGTGGATCGACATCAGCCGCACGGCCTTGACGTCGCCGAGCTCGACGGGAGCGTCCGTCTCGCGCGCCTCCGCCTCGAGCTCGGCGTTGGCGAGGTCGGCGAGCCCGCGCACGTCGCGGCCGTGCTCGCGCTCGAACGCCGCCGCGAGGCGCAGCAGCTTGTGGACGTTGGCCAGCCGCCGCGGCCCGCCCGACAGCGACAGCACGTGCAGGTCGTAGCCGGTCGCGTCGACGACGCGCCGCAGCAGCTCGTCGAGACCCAGCCGCGGCGCCTGCGCGCGCTCGGCGGCGAAGCGCTGGGCGAAGGCGCGCAGGCGCTCGTGGTCATCGGCGGACAGGCGGGCGCGGAGGTCGTCGGGCCGCGCGGGCGCGGCGACGGCGTCCTCGGCCGCGAACGCCCCCGCGATCGCGCTCCAGACGTTCCCGCGGCCGGCTCGCGCGAGGTGCGCGAGCGCGTCGGAGGAGACGCCGACGAGCGGCGACGCGAGCACGCCGTAGAGCGCAGCCTCGTCGCGCGGGTTGGCAAGCGCGGCGAGCCAGGCGCAGAGGTCGCGCACGACCTGGCGGCCCCAGTAGCCGCGCCCGCCGACCGACAGCGTGAGCAGGTCCTGATCCTCGAGCGCGCGCTCGTAGACCGGCAGGTCGCCGAGGCCGCGCAGGAGCACGACGATGTCCTCCGGGCGCGCGTCACCGGCGTCGACGAGGTCGCGCAGGCGCTGGGCCAGCAGCCGCGCCTCGGCCTGGCGCCAGGCCTGCGTGCTCGGCAGCTCGCCGAGGTCGACGGCGGCCTCGCCGCCGGCGTCCCAGCCGGCGTGGTCGGTGAGCAGCAGCTCGACGAGCGGCGCGGGCGCCTCGGCCGGCTCGCGTCCCTCGCGCAGCGCGACGAAGTCCGGGCCCAGGCGCGGCGCGAAGGCCGCGTTGATCGTGTCGAGGATCTGCCCGCGGCCGCGGAAGTTCGTCGCCAGCGTCGCGACGCGGCCGTGCGCCGCGAGCTTCGTGCGTCGCGCCCGGAAGACGCCGACGTCCGCGTGGCGGAAGCCGTAGATCGACTGCTGCTCATCCCCGACGACGAACAGATCGTCGCGGTCGAGCGCCTCGAAGAGCGCGATCTGGCGCCCGTTGGAGTCCTGGAACTCGTCGACCATGACGCGATCGAAGCGCTCGGCATAGGAGCGGCGCAGCGCGGGCTCGGCCTCCAGCAGGTCGCGCGCGAACAGCTCGAGGTCGTCGAAGTCCAGGCCCGCGCGCTGGCGCTTGGCGTCGGCGTAGGCATCGGCGTAGCGCCCGAGCAGCTCGTCGAGCAGCGCAACGGCGGCGACGGCGCCACGGTCGCGGTGCGCGCCGGCGAAGGCCTCGAGCGCCGCGAGGTAGCGCTCGCAGACCGGCGTGCGCAGCGCGTTGGCCGATGCGCCGAAGCGCATCGCGGCCAGCGCCGCGGCCGACGGGGCCCGCGGCTCGCCAACGGCGCCGAGCGGCCCGCCCGGCCCTGCGCCGCCCCGCGGGTCCGCGCCGAGCAGCTCGATGCAGCGCGCGACCTTCGCGCGCGCCTCGCAGACGCGCTTGCCGGCTCCCGCGACGTGCAGTTCCGTCGCCGCCGCCGCAGCCGACGACGCGAGCGCGGCGCGCAGCGCGTCGGGATCGCCCGCGGCCGGCGCCGCCGGCAGCGACGGGCGCGTCTGGCCGGCGCTGCGCAGCGCGTCGTGGACCGACGCGATCATCCGCCGCAGGCGATCGGTGTCGTAGGCGGCGACGAGGTCGAGGGCGGCGGCCGCGTGCTCGCCGTCGAGCATCTCGGCCAGCGCGCGCTCCCAGGCGCGGTCGCGCAGCGTGCGGGCGTCGGACTCCTCGATGACGACGAACGCCGGATCGAGGCCGGCGTTGATCGCGTGCGCGCGCAGCAAGCGCGCGCAGAAGCCGTGGATCGTGGAGATCCACGCCGTCTCGGTCTCGCGCGCCTCGTCGCGGCGGCCGAGCTCGACGAAGCGCCCGCGCACCCGCGCGCGAAGCTCGCCCGCGGCGCGCTCGGTGAACGTGATCGCGAGGATCCGCGGCGGCCGCACGCCGTCCTCGAGCACCGAGCGCACGAAGCGCTCGACGAGCACCGACGTCTTGCCGCTGCCCGCGTTGGCTTCGAGCAGCAACGACCCCTCGCGCAGCCGGATCGCGTCGGACTGCTCGGCCGTGAACGGGCGGCCGCCGGATCCGATCAGCACGCTCATGCCGCGTTGCAGCGACAGATCGTGGGATAGACGCAGCCGGCGCCGTTCCAGCCGCAGGTCTGCGGCCGGGGCTGCAGCGCGCCCGCGCGGACCTCGCCGACGGCCACCAGCACGTCCTCGACGACGCCGCCGATGACCGCGTCGAAGTCGTCGCGCTCGCGGCGGTCCGTCGCGACGGTCTGCAGGCCGGGGTCCCTGTCGGCGAGCACGAGCCCGCGCGGGCGCTGGTCGCGGCCGCCCAGCGGCTGGTACAGGCCGCCGATCGGCTGCAGCCCGAGCACGTCGCGCGCGGCGAGCACGTACAGCGCGATCTGGTACTTGCGCTCGCGCCGCCAGCTCGCCCCGTCGGGCGCGTTGCGGCCCTTGTAGTCGTAGACGATCGCCTCGCCCTCCGGCCCCGCGTCGATGCGATCGATGCGCCCGCCGATCCGCACGCCGTCGCCAAGCTCGAGCGGCCGGTGTCCGTCGTCGTCGTCGCCGCCGCGTCCGAACACGACCTCCAGCGAGCGCGGTTCGAGCTCGGAGCCGTCGCTCGCCGCATGCTCGAGGTAGCGCTCGAGGTCGGAGCGCAGGCGATGGGCAAGCGCGCGCTGGCGCGACCGGTCGGCGGACATCTGCAGCTTCGGGCTGCGGCGCAGCCGCTCCAGCGCGTCGGTCGCGAGCTCGCGGGCGAGCGGCAGCGACGCCGCGTCGAGGCGGGCGCTGCCCGTCTGCTCGCGCAGGCCGTTGAGCGTGCGCTCGAGCACGGCGTGGGCGAGCTGGCCGCGCAGCATGAGCTCGGGGTCCGGCGTCAGGCCCTCGGGATCGAGGCGACGCTCGACGAACCACTTGACCGGGCAGCCGGCCCACAGCTCGATCGCCGATGCCGACCAGGTCGGGCGCTCGCGCAGCTCGGCGACGATCGCGCCGTCGGCGAGCGCCGCGATCGGCGCCTCGCGGTGGCGCGGGCCGGCGACCGCCGCACTGCGCAGAAGCTCGCGGGCGGTCGGCGGCACGCCGTGCGGCCAGCCGACCTCACCGAGCGTGCGCATCCGCCGCCGCTCGGACAGCGACGGCCCGAAGAGATCGCAGACGTCCGACAGGAAGAACGACGCCACGCTCTGATCGCCGTCGTCGGAGGCCTCGTGCCAGCACAGGTACAGCCGCTCCTGCGGGCGCGACACCGTGGCGTAGAAGAGGTAGCGCTCGGCGCCGAGGTCGTCGCGGCGGCGCAGGCGCAGGCCCGAGGCGGCGGCGATCTGGGCGCGCTCGTTGTCGCCGAAGAACGGCTCGTTGCCGGGCGTCTGCGGGAAGACGCCCTCCTGCAGGCCGCAGGCGAACAGCGCGCGGACGCGCCGCGCGCGCAGCGCGAGCGGCTCGCAGACCGTCACGCAGCCGGCGGACGCCCGCGTGCCGCCGCCGACCTCGAGCGCCTCCAGCAGCGCCGCGAGCTCGGCCGGCGCCGGCGCGAGCGAGCCGTCGGCGTCGGCGATCGCGCGCAGCTCGGCGAACGCGCGACGACCGGCGACGAGCGCCTCGGCATCCTGCGCGGCGGGCCCCGTCAGGACCTCGGCCGCGCGCCGGCGCGGCGCCGCGAACAGCGTCGCGAGATCCTCGTCGAGCCGAGCGAGCAGCTCGCTCGCGCCGCGGCGATAGGCGTCTCGGACGCGATCGAGGGCGTCGAGCGACCAGTGCTCGCGCTCCCACAGCGCACGGGCCGCGGCGGCCGTGCGCGCGCCCTCGCGGCGCGCCGCCGCCTCGAGCGCATCCGCGAGCTCGGGCCGGCGCAGGAGCCCCGGCGTGCGCAGCCACACGAGTAGGTCCTCGGCACCGCCATCGAGCAGCGCGCAGCGCAGCAGCGCGACGAGCCCGCGACCGAGCGCGGTGTGCCCGAAGCGGTCGCGGCGATCGATCGCCACCGGCACGCCGAGCGCGCCGAAGACCTCGAGCAGCAGCGGCGCGACCGGCGCGGGATCGCGCAGCACGACCGCGATCTCGTCCGGTGCGAAGCCGTCGTCGGCGATCAGCCGCGCGATCTCGGCCGCGACGAGCTCGAGCTCCGCCCGCTCGCCGCCGCCCTGCATCAGCGTCACGGCGTCGCCGGCGTCGACGGGATCGGGCTCGAACAGCCGGCCGGCGCCGGGCAGCTCGAACAGCTCGCGCTCGAGGTGATGCAGCGCCGCGCGCGACGCCGGCGCGTAGTGCTCGGCCCGGGCCGCCAGCGCGACGTGCTCGACGTCGTCGTGCAGCAGCTCGTGCAGGGTCGTGGCCCGCCCGGAGAAGGCCATCCGGCCCGGCTCGAAGGCGAGCGACAGCATCACGGGCGCGCCGGTCGCGGCAAGCGTCTGCACGGCGTCGCGCTGCAGCGCCGTGAGGTCGTCGAAGCCGTAGAAGAAGACCGGCGTGGTCCCCCAGGCGGCGGGGCGCTCGCGCACCCCGTCGAGCGCGGCGGCGGCGTGCAGCGGCCCGTCGCGGCGCCCGAGACGCTCCAGCCGGCGGCGGTAGGCGGCGTACAGCGCGGCGACCTCGTCGGCGTACGCGCGGCGCCCGGCATCGTCGTCGGCCCATGCGCGCAGCGCCTGCGCGAGGCGCTGCGGCGTCACGCGCTGCTCCTCGAGCTCGTCGACGAGCCGCAGCAGCGCGGCGGCGAAGCCCTGCGTCGCCGCCGACGGCGCGAGCACGTGCAGCGCCGTCGTCGCGACGGCGCCCGCGGCGACGCGGGCGCGGGCCAGCTCGGGCAGCGGCCGGCCGCGCACGCCGGCGCGGCGCGCGAGCTCCTCGAGCAGCCACTCGAAGCGCAGCACCTGCGCGCCGAAGACGACCCCGCCGCTCGCGAGCATCGCGCGGTAGTGCTCCACGTCGGCCAGCGTCGGGACGACGAGGATCGGCGCCTCGCCGCGGGCCAGCGCCGCGCGGTAGCCGTCGAGCACGACGCGCGCCTTCTCGGCGTTGGCCGGACCGGTGATGATCGTGAGGGGCACCGGTCCATGGTGGCGCGTGGACCCGACGGCTTCGGTGCACGGCCCCGCGTTACGCGGGAGAAATCCTGACCGCCGCCGCGGCGGGGCTCATCGTGGCCCCGCCACGAGGCGGATCAGGTGGTGACGAGCTGAGCGAGCTCGTCCGACTCGGGATAGGGTCGTCACGCGTTAGGAGGAACCCGTCTGCACGCTGTGACGAGACCGTGCGTAGCTGGCGCGTTGGCGCTCCTCTCGACGCGGCGGCGCGGGGCCGTTGCGCCGCACCGGTCTCGGTCAGCCGAGCGGCTGGACGTCCGGGCGTCCCTCGACCGTCGAGCGCACGACGATCCGCCTGCCGGCCCGCTGGCCCTCGAACACCGCGACGAACGCTCCGAGGCCGGAGGGCCGAACCCGCTGCTCGCGCTCACCGACGCGCACCGTCACGGGGTCGCGGTCGATCGCCAGGCCGTAGACGATCGTGAGGTCCAGCATCGCGCGGGACGCGACGGCGAGCAGCGGACCCTTCGTCGCCGCCGTCGCGCACGTCCCGGCCTCGGTCGACGGCAACGCGCGGAACTGTCCGCGCTGGAGGTCGCCGAAGACCCCGTCGTGGATCCGGCCGAGCTGGACGCACTCGAAGCCCGCCCGGTCGGTGTACGCCCGCACGACCCACGGCGGACCGCCTCCGGGGTTGTCGACCGCGCTCCCCACGACGACGGCCGGGTCCATCGCGGTCGGGCTCGTCGTGCTCGGATCGGGCGCGATCGGATCGCCGTCCTGCGTGACGACACCGACGGCGCCCGCGCTCACCGCGGCGGCGAGCACGGCGGCGACGGGCACCCCGATGCTGCGCAGCAGGCCGCCCCCGCGACCGCGGCCGCGCTCTGCGGCCTGCTCGCGCCGGCGCTCCTCGATCTCGCGCGCCGCCGCGCGTTGCAGCCGCGCGCCGAAGTCCTCGAGTCCGGGCGGCAACCGCTCGCTCATGTCAGGTCCTTCAGCGCGGGATCGCCGAGCGTCTTGGCCATCGCGCGCAGGCCGCGCGAGACGCGCGCGCGAACGACCTGCTCGGTGACGTTGAGCTCGCCCGCGAGATCGGCGTAGTCGCGGGCGTCGACCACGCGCCCGGTCACGGCGTAGGCCTGGTCGTCGGGCAGGCCGCGGAGCGCCATCTGGACCGTCGCCCGCAGCGCCGGGAGATCGGCGACGCGCTCGACCCACTCGATGTCCGCCGTCGTGCCGTCGGGCGGATCGCAACCGAGGCGCGCCAGCGCGGCGCGCTCGACGTCGCCGCGCTTCCAGAACGCGAGCAGCTGGCTGCGGGCGATCGCGAACAGCCATCCCTGCTCCTCCTGCGCGCTGGCACCGCGAAACTGGGAACGCCGCTCGAGTGCCAGCGCGAACGTCTCGCCGGCGAGGTCGAGCGCGGCCTCGGAGTCCAGCGTGCGCCGCGCGAAGAACACGACGACGCGGTCCGCGTAGGCGCGGTAGAACTCGTGAAAGGCCCCCGCATCGTCGATGCTGCGGCGAAGCAGGGGCTCATCGACCGCTCGTCGCCGCGTTCCCCATCCCACGCGACGGAGGATGCCAGACCCACCTCCGTGCGCTGGCGATCACCCGGCGGAATCGACGGCTCCAGGACGATAGATCCGCACCGTCCCGTCTCGCATCGCCGCCGACACGGTCCAGCCCCCCGCGGACGCCAGCCCCTTGGACACGACGACGAGCGAGCGGGCGCTGTCGGGCGTCACGAGCCGCGGGCCGTCGGGCGCGGTGACCTGCACGCTCCTGACGGCGGGATCGGCGATGGCGAACAGCACCGATCGCGCGCCCTGCCCGGCCGTTGCCGCGTACCTCGCGATCGCCAGCTGCAGGGGCTCGGCCGCGGGATCGGCGCAACTGCCGGCGATGGTCGCGGCGGTGTCGACGACCCGTCCGGAGGCGTCGACGGGCCCGAACGCCGTGCCGTCGGTGCGCCCGACGGTCATGCAGCGACGGTCCGAGCCGGCGTCGAGGATGCGCACGGCCCAGCGCGCGCCGCCGTCGGGGTCCGCGACCGGCTGGCCGCGCATCTCGCTGGCGGCGTGCTCCTCGGGCTGCACGGGACCCTCGGCGGAGCCGGGACCGATCGCGCTCGTCACAACGCTCGCGCTGGCGACGCCGGCGAGCGTCGCCAGCACGATCGCGACCGCTATGCCAAGGCGCCGCATGCTCAGCCGCACCAGTTCGAGGCCTTGTGGACGTGGTCGCCGAAGTACGGCGGGAACTCCGTGTGCGACGTCGCGTGGCACTCCGTGAACGTGCCGAAGCTGCGCGACCAGGCGTTGCAGGTGGACGCGCCGACGAGCAGCCCGCCGACGTAGCTGCCCGAGACGTAGATGTCGCACGATCGCCAGCCCGACCCGCAACCTGCCTCGACGCGAGAGAAGAACGAGCCGTCGGTCTGACTGCCGCCATGCACGAACCCGTGTCCGACGCAGTTGACGTGGTAGTCGTCGGCGAACGCGAGCTTGACGATCGCGCCGAAGCTGAACGCGCAGATCAGCGCGAGCGCGATCAGCAGGGGTGTCATGCGCGGCTCGCTGGTCATCTCGGGTTAGGAGCGCCGGCGGACGCGTTTGTGACCGCCCCCCGGAACTTCTTTGCGCGGCGCCTGCGGGCCTACGGCATCGATCGCGGCCCGGCGATCGGCACGTCCGCCGTCGGCTGGCGCGACGCGACCGGGAAGGCGGCGAACGACAGCGCCGCGAGCGTGTCGAGGCTGCTCGCGCGCAGGCCGGCGTAGGACAGCGTGTAGAGCTTGCCGTCGATGACCAGCGAGCGGGCGATCGGCGGCGCGTAGCCCTGGTTCGCGTCGTCGGGGTGGGTGATGCGTCCGGCCTCGGTGAGGCTCCCCGACGCGACGCGGAAGCCGACGGCGCCCTGGAACGCCGCGCCGTCCGAGTCGTAGACCGACAGCGGGACCACGGCCAGGCTCGCCGGCTTCCAGAACAAGAACGCGTGCGGATCGAACTCGGCCGTCGTCGACGCGTTCGCCCCCAGCGACGCCTGCGCGCGCCGCACCGGCCTGCGCAGGTTCGAGACGTCGAACAGCGACAGCTGCGTGCCGAGCCGGCGGCCCTCGGCGCTTGCGTCCTGGCCGACGCCGAGCAGCAGGTCGTCGGAGACCGGGTGCAGGTAGGCCGAGTAGCCCCGGATCTCGAGCTCGCCGAGGACGCGCGGCCTGGCCTTGTCGGAGAGGTCGAGCGTGTAGAGCGGATCGACCTGGCGGAACGTCACGACGTAGCCCTTGTCGCCGACGAAGCGGACGGCGTAGATGCGCTCGCCCCTGCCCAGGCCGCCGACGCGGCCGAGCGGAGCGAGCGTGCGGCCCCGCGTGCCGAGCACCGTCACGAAGCTCTCGCTGTCGCCCGCGAGCGTGCCCTCGAACCACTGCGGCTCGTCGGTCGAGGCGACGCGCAGCGCGCCGTCGTGCTCGGACAGCGCGTACTGGTTGAGCACGAAGCCCGAGACCTCGCCGGACCCGGAGTACGAGGTCCGGCCCGGCCGCGAGGCGTCGAAGCGGTGGATCTGCGTGCGCGGCCGCGCCGGCAGCGCACGACCGTCCTCGGCCGCCGGGAGGTACTTCTGGCTGGCGACGTAGAGGGCCGTAGGCGACCCGTAGACGGTCTGGGCGCCGGCGAGGATCGCGTCACGGTCGACGTCGAAGAGGCCCCTGTCGAGGTCGACCGTCAGCACGGTCAGCAGGTCCAGGCCGGAGAACGCGCGCGGATGGCGGACGTCGTCGCACGGCACGACCGAGCGCCGGAACGTGCGCCCGGAGACCTTGCTGCGCAGCGTCGTGCGCGGCACGTAGCGGCGCACGCCGGTGCTCGCGATCGACTGCGGCGCGACGTACCCGGGCGAGGAGACGACGACGACCCGTGCCGTGCCGCCCGTCAGGCGCGCGTCGACGACCGCGCCGTCGAGCGCCATCGTGCGGCGCACGACCATCGCCGCCGGATCGGAGACGTCGACCTCGGTCAGGACGGCCTTCGAACGGCGGTAGGCGACGTCGGCGGCGACCTTGCCGGCCGCCGGCGAGAAGGTCCCGTAGGAGGACGTCATGACGAGCAGGCGATCCCCGCGGATCAGTAGCTGCTGGGCGTAGCCGTCCAGCGCGAGCGACCCGACGAGCCTCGGCGCGGCGCCGGTCACGTCGATCGCGTACAGCGTGCCGTCGGCGACCGCGAACACGCGCCGGCCGTCGGTCTTGACGATGTCGGGCTCGTCGACGCCGACCTCCTGGACGTTCGTCGAGGAGAACGAGGGCGTCGCCTTCGCCGCGCCCTCGGGCGCCGCCGCCTGCGGTGCGACGGTGGGCAGCGGCCGCGCGCCGTCGACGGCCACGGGCGTCGGCCGGTTCAGCACCTCGGGCCCGATCGCTCCCGCGCGCGTCGGGACGCCGACGCCGCCGCCGGTGCGCCGCTCGGCGCTGCGCGCGTAGCTCAGCAGCGCCTGGCACGAGCCGAAGGCCGGCAGCGCGGACGGCTTGAGCTCGCGCGCCCGCGCCATGGGCGCCGTGGCGGCGCCGATCGCGAGCGCGCCCGCCAGCATCACGAGCACGCCACCGCGCAGCCGGCCCCTGACGCCCGAGCTCGTCTCATCCCTGCGCGTTGCCGCGGTCATCGTGCCCTCCCTGATCGACGCCTCATGCGGACACTACGTCGGGGCCTGACGGCTGTCACGCCGCGAACCTCGCACGCCTACGTCAACGAGGCTCCCTTGCGCGTGTTGCAGTCCAGGCACAGGATCTGCAGGTTCTCGGCGCTGCTCGCGCCGCCGAGGCTGAACGGGATGACGTGGTCGTACTGGATGTCGAAGCGCGACCCGCAGTCGACGCAGCGCCCGCCGTCGCGCTCGAAGACCGCGCGGCGGACCTCGCGCGGGATCCGCTCGCGGGCCGGCGCGCTGTCGGCGCCGTCCCGCGCGAGCGTCGCGTGGGCACGCTCCAGGCGCCGCCGCGCGCGCCGTTCGCGCTCGCGGATCAGCGCCAGCACGTCGGCGGCCTCCAGGCCCTCGTCCTCGGAGTAGAAGCGATCCTCGAAGACCCACGTGCAGCGGTGCCCGTCGCGCACGATCGCGATGGGCTCCTGGAGCTGGGCGCGCGCCAGCGCGCGCATCCGGCGCGTCGACCACGCGGGCGCCTCCACGACGTCGCCGCGCGCGAAGCGCCAGCGCCGCCCGCGGCGCACGAGCGCGCCGTTGTTGATCTCCCGGAGCATCCACGTTCTGTATCGCCGGCGGCGGACGCCGCGCAACGATGCGCCCACGGCGCGCCCGCCCTCCCCGTGCCGGCGAGGTCCGCGCGCGCGGCGCGTGCCGTAGGCCGCGACCGCGCGCCGCTCGACCGTGAAGCCGACGACGGGGCCCACGACGGAGCCGAACGTCCACCGCGACCGCGGATCGTCGGGAGCGCCTGGTCGGCGCCTCAGGTCGCGGGCGCGATGACGCCCGCGCGCGCCGCGGCGCGGGCGATCTGCCGCGCGTCCCTGAACGCGTCGAGCTTGGAGCCCAGCAGCACGATCCCGATCCGCCGCGAGCCGCGCTCGATGATCGCGACGAGGCAGTGGCCGGCGCGGCTCGTGAAGCCGGTCTTCAGGCCGACGGCGCCGGGGTAGTGCTCGCGCAGCAGGTGGTTCGTCGTGTAGAGCGTGATCTTCTTGCCGAAGCCCGTCCAGACCCGCGCGTACGTGTGCCGAGCGATGCGCCGCAGCCGCGGCTCGGCCATCGCCCGCATCGCGAGCGCGGCGACGTCGGCCGGGCACGAGCGGTCGCGCGGGTCGAGGCCGTGCGGGTCGACGTAGTGCGTGCAGGTCAGCCCCCACTCCCGCGCGCGCTCGTTCATCCGCGCCACCCAGGCGCGCTCGGAGCCCGCCCCGCCGATCGCGAGCGCGACCGCGGCGTCGTTGCCGGAGCTGATCATGAGGCCGCGCAGCAACACCTCGGCGCGGACGCGGCGGCCGGCGCGCAGCCCGCCCATGTGCGTCCCGCCGACGCGGTCGGGCGCGGACGTCAGGCGCACGATGCTGTTCGCGTCGAAGCGCTCGACCGCGAGCAGACCGGTCATGAGCTTGGTCAGGCTGGCGATCGGGCGCACGCGTGTCGCGCCGCGGCGCCACAGCACGCGGCCGTCGTCGAGATCGAAGGCGATGCCCGCGGCCGGTGCGGGCGTCAGCCGCAGGCGCGCGAGCAGCGCCGGCCCGGTGAGATCGACCCTCGCGGCGCCGAGCGGATCGGGGAGCCGGCCGATCGCCTCGTCGGCCGGCGCCGGGCCTCGGTCCTGCGACGGTCGCGGCGTGATCGGCGTCGTGAGCCGCTCGACGGGCGGCGCGGTGGAGGCCGGGCGCGGCGCCGTGCCGGCCGCCGTCGCGCCGCCGTTCTCGTCGCCCGAGAGCACGACCAGCGCGACGGCGGCGCCGGCGACGAGCGCCACGACCAGCGTCAGCGCCGTGCCGCCGCCACGGCGGCGGCGACGGCCGGCGGTCAGCGCGGGGCTCGACGACGCCCGGCGCATGCGGCGTCGACTCGATCGGCCCAGGGGTCTGGGCGGCTTCGGCCGCCTCCTCCCTCCAGGGCTCATCGCACTGCACCCGCCACTGCATCCTCCGTCGTCGGTGGACCGGGCAGCTTGTCAGGAGCATCCGTCGGACCCGCCCGCTTCCCGACCCCGACCCCACCGATCGCCCGCCGCCTCCTGGATCGATGTCGCAGGACGACACGCAGGCAGGACGATCGTGCTGTGGCTAGGCCGCGGCTTCCTCGGCCTGCTTGCGCGCGACCGAAGCCGCGGCATCGACGCTCTCCGCGCCCTCGACGCCTTCGGGCGCGACCTTCGCGCCCTCCTTCGCCCAGGGCTCGTCGAACTCGACGCGCCACTTGCCCTCCTCGCTCTGCTGCAGCGCGAGCCGAGCACGGAACGAGCGGCCGCTGCGACCCTTGAAGCCGGTCACCGGCTTGGCGGTGCGGCCCGTCGCGATCAGCTCCTTGGCGACGGCCATCGGCAGCGTCTTGCCGGCCTTCGCCTTCCAGATGACGAAGCCGCAGCCGGGATCCTCGCGCGCCCAGCACGAGAAGCCCTTGCGGTTCTCGACGATGTCGTGGCCGCAGACCGGGCACGGCCCGAGGTTGGCCCGCGGGATGCGGACGTCCTTGAGCTTGGCGTCGAGATCGAGCACGGTCGACTCGGCGAAGCCCTTGATGTCGGCCATGAACCGCGCGCGCGGCTCCTCGCCGCGCTCGATCTTCCCGAGCCGCGCCTCCCAGTCGCCGGTCAGCTGCGGCGACGTCAGCGGGTGGTCGCCGAGCAGCCGGATGACGTTGAGGCCCTTCTCCGTCGCCACGAGCGCACGCGCGTCGCGCTCGACGTAGCCGACGTCGATGAGACGCTCGATGATCGAGGCGCGCGTCGCCGGCGTGCCGATGCCCGACTCCTTCATCGCCTCGCGCATCTCGTCGTCGTCGACGAGCTTGCCGGCCGTCTCCATCGCACCGAGCAGCGAGGCGTCGGAGTAGCGCCGCGGCGGCTTGGTCTCCTTCTCCTCGGCCTTGACGTCACGCGTGTCGACGATCTCGGCGAGCTCGAGCTTCGGCAGCTGCTGATCGCGGCCCTCGTCGTCGTCGGCCGCGCCGTCGCCCTCGGCGATCTCGCCGTAGACGCCGCGCCAGCCGGGCACGAGCAGGACCTTGCCTCGGGTGCGGAAGACGTGCGAGGCGACGGTCGTCTCGACCTTCGTGTTCTCGAACACGGCCTCGGGGTGGAAGACCGCGAGGAAGCGCCGCGCGACCATGTCGTAGATGCGGCGGTCGTCGTCGGACAGCTTGTCGAGCGCGTGCGTCGAGTTCGTCGGGATGATCGCGTGGTGGTCGCCGACCTTGTCGTCGGCGATGACGCGGGCCAGCGGCAGCATGTCGAGACCCTGGACGTAGGCGGCGGCCGTCTGGTACTCGCGGCCGGCGACGCCGACGTGACCGGCGATCGGCTTGAGCTCGGCGATCATGTCGCTCGTCAGGTAGCGCGAGCTGGTACGCGGATACGTGAGCACCTTGTGCTCCTCGTAGCAGCGCTGCGCGGCGCCGAGCGTGCGGCGCGCCGTGAAGCCGTAGCGGCTGTTGGCCTCGCGCTGCAGCGACGTCAGGTCGTAGAGCAGCGGCGCGCGCTCCTTGCGCTCCTTCGTCTCGAGCTGCGTGATCTCGCCGGTCTTGCCCGTGACGGCGTCGACGACGGCATTCGCGATCTCGGCGGTCGCCATCCGCGGCTTCGTGCCGTCGTGGTAGCGGCCCTCGTAGACGCGCTGGCCGGGTGCCTCGAAGACGGCGTCGACGAGCCAGTAGGCCTCGGGCACGAACGCCCGGATCTCCTCCTCGCGGCGCGTGATGATCGCCAGCGTCGGCGTCTGCACGCGGCCCAGCGAGACGGCGCCGTCGAACGACGAGCGCAGGCGGATCGTCGCGGCGCGCGTCGCGTTCATGCCGACGATCCAGTCGGACTCCGAGCGCGAGCGGGCGGCGGCCTCGAGCGACGCGAACTCCGACGCCGGGCGCAGCTCCTTGAAGGCGCGCTCCATAGCCGACTTCGTCATCGACGACAGCCACAGCCGCCGGACGGGCTTCTTGGACTTCGCCTTCTCGAACAGGTAGGCGAAGATCAGCTCGCCCTCGCGACCGGCGTCGCAGGCGTTGATGACGTCGCCGACGTCCTCGCGGCCGAGCTGGCGCGTGACGACGGACATCTGCTTCTTGGAGCGCTCGTCGCGGACGACGAGCTTGAACTTCGCGGGCACGATCGGCAGGTCCGCCATGCGCCACTTCTTGAACTTCTCGTCGTACTCGTCGGGCTCGGCGAGCTGCACGAGATGGCCGACGGCCCACGTCAGGACGTGGTCGGGGCCCTCGAGGTAGCCCTCCTGCTTGGCGAAGGGCCCGGGCAGCACGCGAGCGAGGTCGCGACCGACGGACGGCTTCTCTGCGATGACGAGTGTCTTGGGCATGCGGGACGGCAGGGTAGCGCCCCCGTCCCGCGTGACCCGCCGCCAGCGGCCGTCGTCAGCGCACGCAGGGTCCCGTGGCGACCGCCGCGTTCGCGCCCGCCAGGACCTGCGAGACGACGCTGTTGGCGACCGCGTAGCCGCCCTGCGTGCGACCGCCGACGGCCTCCGCGAAGACCGTCCCGGCGACGCGCCCCGCGACGTCGACGAGCGGTCCGCCCGAGTTGCCGGGTTGGACCTTGCCCCGGAACGCGGTGATGTTGCGTCGCACCGGTCCGCGGCCGTAGGCGTCCTGCGAGATGACGACGCGCGTCTGGCCGAGCCGGGCCGGGCGGATCTGGAACGGGCCGCTGAGCGGGTAGCCCTCGACGGCCACGGGCTTGGAGACGCCCGTGCTGCGCGAGAACGACAGCGCCGGCGCCTTCAGCCCGGGAACGCGCAGCACCGCGATGTCGTTGCGGACGTCGAACGCGATCGCCGTCGCGTCCATCCGCCCGCCGCCGCCGCGCAGCTGCACGACGGTGTCGTCCTGGCCTGCCACGACGTGCGCGTTCGTCACCACGACGCCGTCGCGTGCGACCCAGCCCGAGCCCGACACGCCGAGCCCGCACGCGCTGCCGAGGACCTTCACGACCGAGTCGCCGGCGCGCTGGACGTCCGGGTCACGCGCGACCTTCGACTGCGGCGCGGTGACGTCGACCTCCGGCCCGTCGATGCGCGGAAACGGGTCGAAGCGCGCCAACGCCTTGAGCAGCGTGTCCGACGGCAGGACCTCGTTGAGCCTGTCGAGGATCGTCGAGCGCTGAATGGTCTTGCGCAGGTCGCCGACGCCCGGCGTCTGGAGGATGATCACGCCGACGACCCAGGCGAAGCCGAGCGCCAGCACGACGGCGAGGCCCGCGCCGAGCAGGCCGTCGAGCGCGCCGAGCGGCGAGGCACGGATCGCGACTCGCATCCGGCCGGCGATGCCCTCCGCCCCGGCCGAGATGATGGACCCGGCGACGATCGCGCCGAAGAGGCCGAAGAGCGGGGCGTACGGCGACTTGTTGCCGTCGTGCAGCAGCAGCGGACCGAAGCGCGTGCCGACGTAGGCACCGCCGACGAAGCCCGCCAGCGACAGCACGCCGACGAAGAACCCACGGGCGAACCCGACAAGCCCGAAGACGGCCGCGAAGCCGATGATGACGATGTCGACGACGGTCACCGAAAACACTCCTCAGGGGTTTGTCTCGTCCGGGTAGCCATAGTTATCGCCCATGGTTGTCGGTTCGCCGCCAGATCGCAGGTCCCTTGCTCGCCGACGCGGGTTGTTCTTCCTCGGCGTCGCCGCCTTCGCCACGTTCGTCTTCGTCGGGCTGAAGCTGACGGCCGGGCCGCCCGCGGCCGAGCAGCGCGCCAAGCGCTTCGTGACCTCGTGGCAGCGGGCCGACTACGCCGGCATGTACGCCGAGCTCACCGACGCCGCGCAGCGCGCGCGACCGATCGCCGACTTCTCGTCGGACTACCGCGCCGCGCAGGCGCTGGCGACCGCGACCGCCTTCGTGCCGGGCAAGGTCGGCACGTTCGAGAACGGCGTCGTGGATGTGCCGATGACCGTCCGCACGCGCTCGTTCGGCATCGTGCGCGCGACGCTGCGCCTGCCGTTCTCGGGCCAGGACGACGATGCGCGCATCGACTGGGCGCGCAACCTCACGTTCCCCGGCGTCGCCCGCGACGAGAAGCTCGATCGGCGGATGCGCCTGCCGCGGCGCGCGGACATCCTGGCGCGCGACGGCACGCCGCTGGCCGCCGGCGAGGACCGCGGCTCACCGCTCGGCGCCGTCGCGACGGCGATCAGCGGCCTGCTCGGACCGGCGCCCGCGGACAGCGTCGAGGATCTCCGCGCCCAGGGCATCCCCGACGATGCCGAGGTCGGCGTCTCCGGCCTCGAGCGCGTCTTCCAGGATCGCCTCGCCGGGCGGCCCGGAGGCCGGCTGCTCGCCGGCTCGCGCGTCATCGCCAGCGGCGAGCCGAAGGCCGCCACCGCCGTGCGCACCACGATCGACCCGGACGTCCAGCGTGCCGCCGTCGAGGGGCTCGGCGCCCAGTTCGGCGGCGTCGCCGTGCTGCGCCCGCGGACCGGCGAGATCCTCGCCCTCGCCGGCCTCGCGTTCTCGGGCCTGCAGCCGCCGGGCTCGACGTTCAAGATCGTCACGCTGGCGGGCGTGCTCGGCGCGCGGCTCGCCGGCCGGGGCTCGTCCTACCCCGTGCAGACGGCGGCGACGCTCGCCGGCGTCGAGCTGCAGAACGCCAACGGCGAGTCGTGCGGAGGATCGCTGCGACTGTCGTTCGCGCACTCCTGCAACTCGGTCTTCGCGCCGCTCGGCGCGCGGCTCGGCGCCGAGCGGCTCGTGCACACCGCCGAGGCGTTCGGCTTCAACCAGGACCTCGGCATCCCCGGCGCCGCGACGAGCACGATCCCGCCGGCCAACGAGATCGGCGACGAGCTCGCCGTCGGCTCGTCGGCGATCGGCCAGGGCCGCGTGCAGGCGACCGCGCTGCAGATGGGCTGGGTCGCCGCAACGGTCGCCAACGGCGGCCTGCGGACCCCGCTGACGCTGCTGACGGGTCAGACACCGAAGCCGGTGCGCGTCCTGCGCCCCACGACGGCCGCGACGGTGGGGAGCTTCATGGAGGCCGTCGTCAAGGTCGGCACGGGCGGGGCGGCGGCGATCCCCGGCGTCCGCGTCGCCGGCAAGACCGGCACGGCCGAGCTCAAGGACACGACCAAGAAGGACTGCGAGCCGACGCCCGACATGCCCGAGTGCTCCCCGCCGCAGCCCGACGACCCGACCGACACCGACGCCTGGTTCGCCGCCTTCGCCCCCGCGGACAAGCCGCGCGTCGCGGTCGGCGTGCTGCTCGTGCAGAACGGGGCCGGTGGCGACACGGCCGCGCCGCTCGCCAAGCAGGTGCTCGTCGCGGCGCTCAAGGCGACGGGCTGACGAACGCCGGCAACCGAGCGCGCGGCGCTCGCGACCTACACGTCGATGGTGAACAGGCCCGTCTGCTGGGGGATCTTGCGGCCCTCGAGCTTGAGCTCGAGCGGGCGGTTGTTCAGCGACGTGAGCGTGACCTTGAAGAGGATCAGCGCGCCGCGCGACGGCGAGTCGAAGCCCGGCGTGTCGAGCAGCGGCATCGTCTCCTCGCCGGGGATGACGTCGTTGGAGCGATACGCGTAGTTGTTCTCCGCCCCGAGCTCGATCGGCTTGAAGACCTCGTCCTGCGAGTCGGTGATCTCGATGTCCTGCGCCGGCCGCAGCGCCTGCTTGGTCTCGTTCTGAACCCGCATGAAGATCCCGAACCAGACCTCATCCGGCGCGAGCTTCACCTGATCGGCCGGGATCCCGGCCAGATACGGACGATCCTGGGTGTCGTACGGGTTGATCTGGCGCGACACCTGGATCTGGTACTTGAGGTCCGAGACGTCGAGGTAGATGCCCTCGGTCTCGGCCGTCCGCACGAGGCCCGTCGCCTCATGCTTGCCGCACGCGGACAGCGCCACCGCGACGAGCGCGGCGGACAGCAGGATGGAGAGGCGGCGCGAAAGGTTCAAGGCGGCGCGAAATCTACAGCCTGAAGCCGCTGGCGGGCTTCCGCGCCCCGCCCGAGACCGAAGTTCGGGCGCCGCGCTGCTCGCCGGACTCGAGGATCGCGCGCAGCCGATCGAGCGCCTTGCGGTGGCAATGCGTCGTCGACGTGCGGACCCGCAGAAGCTTCTCCATCTGCTTGTCGGCGAAGGTGGCGGGCGTCGACTCCGTCGTGAACTCGACGCTCGTGCGGCCCTCCCCGTCGGCCTCGAGCCGCCACTCCGAGCGCGTGCGGATGCGGTTGAAGCGCCCCGCGCGTCCGGTCGCGAGGATCCGCGACGGCTCCTGCACCTCGGCGAGCGTGAGGTCGCCGTAGGAGAAGCGGTCGAAGCGCGACTTCGTGCGGAAGCGCCCGCCGGCACCGCGGCCGTAGGAGTCCTCGCGGGTCAGGTGCCAGTCGACCATGCAGTGATCGGTGAACTCCGAGTGATTGGCGACGTCCGCGAGGTACGCGAAGACCTCCTCGCGCGGGCGGGCGATCGTCGTCGTCAGGGTGACCGGCTCCATCGCGGCGGAATCTACTTGGCCGGACGGCGCCGCGCGCGGCCGCGAGGGCTGGGCTACGCGGGCTTCAGGCGATGGATGCGCACGGCGTGGCCGTACTCGCTGTTGCGCACGCGCTCGGAGCTGTCCGGCTGGCCGGCGCGCAGCGGCTTGCAGAGCTCGCAGACCGTCGCCGTGGTGGCGAAGCGGTAGAGCGTCTCGCCGATCAGCGGGGTGCGCCCGCAATCGGCGCAGCGGTGCATCTCGCCGGCGAGCGTGTCGACGCTCCTGCGCAACATCGCGCGCTCGAGATCCTGCTCGTCCATCGTCGGAGCCGTACGCAACATGGCGCAATGGTTCTCTGTGCGTCGGACGACTCCTGCCCAGAGGATTTCGACGTGGTTAAGGCTCGGTTTACCTCACGGCGGACCATGGGTAGAAGCCGGTTTGCCGATCCGTTGGACGGAACGGCAGGGTCACTTGACTCGCTTGTTATATTTCGCACAAGCCGACGAGAGGCTGGCGGACCCCAGCAACACTGATGACGGAGGTTCGGGATGGAGTCGCTGACGACTGGAACACTCGCCGGGACCGGCTCATTCCGCTGTGAGATCTGCGGTCACGTCATCACGATGACCGCCGCCGACGTCCTGCCCCAGTGCCCGGGCTGCGAGGGCGCGAGCTTCACCCGTGCATCGCTCTTCAGCACCGCCGCGCGCTTCAAGCGCATCGAGCCCGACACCCGCACGGCCACGGGCGACGCGCTGATCGACGCCGCCCAGGACGCGCTCGAGGAGCCCGGTCGCTACCTCGTCTTCCACGACGCCGGCAACGTCCGCACGGTCCCCGTCCCCGGCGACTCCATGCGCATCGGGCGCAGCCTGTCGGCCGAACTGCGCTTCGAGGATCCCACCGTCTCGCGCCGCCACGCCGTCCTGCTCGTCGAGACCGGCGGCATCCGCGTGCTCGACGACCGCAGCCTCAACGGCGTCTTCGTCAACGACGAACGCGTCGTCTCGCACCTGCTGTCCGACGGCGACGAGATCATCATCGGCCGCTATCGGCTGCGCTTCGTCGACCGCACGGCGGCCGTCGCGACGCCTGCCGGCAGCGCGCTCGCAGGCGACTAGCAGCAAGTAGCATCAGCGCCCCTTGGGCGCGACCATCGCAGTCCTGTCGCAGAAAGGCGGCACGGGCAAGACGACCACCGTCCGCACGCTGACGGACATCCTGCGGCGCGTCGGTCTCGACGTGCTGGCGGTCGACCTCGACCCGCAGGGCAATCTGTCGGACTACTTCGACGTCGATCCCGACGCCTCGCCGACGATCGGCGACGTGCTCAGCGGGCGCGCGCAGGCGACCGATGCGATCCACGACGGCGTCATCCCGGCGAACCTGTCGCTGGCCGAGGCCGAGATCGCGCTCGTTGGCAAGATGGGTCGCGAGCTGACGCTGAAGCGCGCGCTCGCGCCGATCAAGGACGACTACGACCTCGTCCTGCTCGACTGCCCGCCGTCGCTCGGCCTGCTGACCGTCAACGCCCTCGTCGCCGCCGACCACGCGCTGCTGACGACCGAGGCGCAGTACTTCGCGCTGCAGGGCGTCGAACAGGCGCTCGAGGTCATCGAGCTCGCGCGCGACGGCCTGAACCCGGAGCTCGGCTGGCTGGGCGTCGTCTTCAACATCGCGGACATGCGCACGCGCCACAGCCGCGAGTCGTTCGAGACGCTGCGCGAGCACATCGGCTCCAAGCTGTTCGCCGCGACGATCCGCCAGTCGATCGCGTACGCCGAGTCGGCCGAGCTGGCGGTCTCGATCCTCGACCACCGCCCCGATCTCGGGGCCGACTACCTCGTGCTCACCGACGAGCTGCTGACACGCCTGAAGATGCCCGAGCCGCGCGAGCGCCTGAAGGCGCTGATCGCCGAACGCTGATGCGGCGCCCGGTGGCCGTCGTGCTCGTCGTCGTCGTCGCGCTCGGCGCGGCGCTGACGTTCATGCTCACACGCGACGGCGATCGCGCGCCCGATCGTGCCGCCCCGCCGGCGACGACCGTCGCGCCGGCCGCGCCCCCGGTCGACTGCCGCGAGGCCGGCGCCGGCGCCCTCGCCGGCCGCACCCGCGGAGCCCGCCCCGGCCGCCCCGCCCGCCCCGCCCGGCCCGCTCGCCGCCCGGATCCTGCGCCGCACGCAGCTGCGCGCCGCGCCGGGCGGTCGCGTCGTGCGGACCGTCGGCACGCTCACGGGCTACGGCTCGCCGCGCGTGCTCGCGGTCGTCGCACACCGCGACGGCTGGCTCGGCGTCCTCTCCGATCACGTGCCGAACTCACGCACGGCATGGATCCCGGCGGCCAGCGCCGAGCTCGAGCACGAGCGCTACCGCCTCGACGTCGACCTGTCCGCGCGGCGGCTCACCGTGCGCCGCGAGGGCCGCGTCATGCGGCGCATCGCCGTCGCGATCGGCGCCCCCGCGACGCCGACGCCGACCGGCCGCTTCGCGGTCACGGACGCGCTGCGGATCGGACCGGAGAACCCCGAGTACGGCTGCTGCGCGCTCGCGCTCAGCGGTCGCCAGACGCGCCTGCCGGCGGGCTGGAGCTCCAGCGACCGACTCGCGATCCACGGCACGCCGAACGAGGCGGCGGTCGGCGACGCGGTCAGCAACGGCTGCCTGCACGCCCGTCGGGACGACATGCTCTGGCTGCTGCGCCGCGTCGACGCGGGCACGCCGCTGAGGATTCGCGCGTGAGCGCCCGCTGCACGCGGACGCGCGCCGGGCGCCGCGCGCGCGCCCTGCCGCCCGGCGAGGGCGCCAGCCGCCGCGCGCGCGCCCTGCCGCCCGGCGAGGGCGCCAGCCGCCGCGCGCCCGCCCTGCCGCCCGGCGAGGGCTCCGGCCGCCGCGCACGCTCTCTGCTGGTCGGCCCGGGCGTCGTGCTGATGCTCGCGCTCGCCGGCTGCGGCGGCGAGCCGTCCGCGCCGCGCGGCGCCGCGCCGCCCGTGAAGCCCCGCACGCTGCCCGCCGTGCCGACGCTGCCGCCGCCGCCGCTCGGCGCGCGCCTGCTGCGCCGCACGCAGCTGCGCGCGAGCCCGAGCGGGCGCGTCGTGACGACCATCGGCCGCACCACCTCGTTTCGCTCGCGTCAGGTGCTGGCCGTCGTCGCGCGTCGCGGCGACTGGCTGGGGGTCCTGTCCGAGCACGTGAGCAACTCGCGCACGGCCTGGATCCCCGCCGCCAGCGCCGAGCTCGTGCACGAGCCCTACCGGCTCGAGGTCGACCTGTCGGCGCGGCGGCTGATCGTGCGCCGCGAGGGGCGCGTCGTGCGCCGCGTCCGGGTCGCGATCGGGCGCCCCGAGGTCCCGACGCCGACCGGCCGCTTCGCGGTCACCGACGCGCTGCGGATCGGCGCCGGCTCCGGTGCCTACGGCTGCTGCGCCCTCGCCCTGACCGCGCGCCAGCCCAACGTCGCGCAGGGCTGGACCGGCGGCGACCGCATCGCGATCCACGGCACCTCCAACGAGGACTCGATCGGCACGCCGGCCTCGGGCGGCTGCCTGCGCGCCAGCGACGCCGACATGCGCTGGATGCTCGGCCGCGTGACGCTCGGCGCGGAGGTCCGGATCCGGGCGTGATCCTGGTGGTGTGGGTGCAGCGGCGAGGCCTACGCCGGGAGGACCTGGGCGCCCTGCGTCTCGAACGGCGCGCGGATGACCTGGGCCCAGCCCGCGGCCTCGCCGCGAAGCGCGTCGGCCACCGCCGCGGTGGCGCCGGCCTGCGTCCAGAACAGCACCGTCGGGCCGGCACCCGAGATCGTCGCGCCGATCGCGCCGAGGTCGCGGGCACGCTCCAGCAGCGCCGTCGATCGGGGGAACAGATGGGCGCGATAGGGCTGATGCAGGCGATCGGCGAGCCCGCGACCGATGAGCTCGACGTCGCCGCGGGCCAGCCCGAGCGTCAGCAGCGCGCCGTGCGCGACGTTCGCGACGGCGTCGGCGAGCGGGACCGTCTCCGGCAGCGCGCGCCGCGCGACGGATGTGCGAACCGCCTGGTGGGGAACGACGAGCACCGCCTCGAGGCCGGCGGGCGGGTCGAAGCGGGCGGCCTGCCCGTCGGCGACGATGACGAAGCCCCCACGCAGCGCGGCGGCGGCGTTGTCGGGATGGCCCTCGAGCTCGGTCGCGTCACCGAGCAGGTCGCGGTCGTGATCCAGCAGCGCCGCGGCGGCGCTCAGGCCCGCGACGTAGGCGGCCGCGCTCGAACCCAGGCCGCCCGACAGCGGGATCGTCGAGCGGATGCGAAAGCGGAAGCGGTCGGGTGAATGCAGCTTCGCGAATCCGCGCACGCAGAGGTTGCGCCGATCGCGGGCGATGTCGAGCGTCGTCTCGACGGCGAAGCGCCCGATCTCGGTGACCTCGAGCTCGACGTGCAGCGCGAGCGCCGCGCAGAACGAGTCGAAGCCCGGCCCGAGGTTCGCCGACGACGCGGGCACGCGCACGAGCGCGCGCCGCGGCCCAGGAGGGACCACTACCCGTCGCCCCCGAGGACGGCCTCCTGGACGGCGGTCAGGGTCGGTTCGCAGGGGATGACGCCACCGGCCTGGTCGAGCGCCGTGCCGGGGTCCTTGAGTCCGTGACCGGTCAGCACGCAGGCGACGCGGCGCGCGCCGTCGGCGCCGTAGCGCAGCAGGCCGGCGACGGAGGCCGCGCTGGCGGGCTCGCAGAACACGCCCTCGCGCTTGGCGAGGATGTTGTAGGCCCTCAGGATCTCCGTGTCGGAGACGGCGCGCACGTGACCGCGCGAGGTGGTCATCGCCTCCATCGCCTCCTCCCAGCGGGCCGGGTTGCCGATCCGGATCGCGCTGGCGATCGTCTCGGGGTGATCGACCCTCTTGCCGAGCACGAGCGGCGCCGCGCCCTCGGCCTGGAAGCCGAACAGCCGCGGCGCGAGACCGAGCTCGCCGAAGCCCTTCCAGTAGGCGGTGATGTTGCCGGCGTTGCCGACCGGGATGCAGAGCCCGTCGATCTCGCCGATCGACTCGAAGATCTCGAAGGCGCCGGTCTTCTGACCCTCCAGCCGGAACGGGTTGACCGAGTTCACGAGCGCGATCGGGTGGTCGTCGGCCAGCGCCCGCACCAGCGTCAGCGCCTGGTCGAAGTTGCCGCGCAGCGCGATGACGCGCGCGCCGTGCATGAGCGCCTGCGCGAGCTTGCCCTGCGCGATCTTGCCCTCCGGCACGATGACCGCGCAGGTCAGCCCCGCGCGCGCGGCGTAGGCGGCCGCGCTGGCCGCCGTGTTGCCGGTCGACGCGCAGATGACCGCCTTCGCGCCCTCGCGCACGGCGGCACTGACGGCGCACGTCATGCCGCGGTCCTTGAAGGAGCCCGTCGGATTCAGGCCCTCGAGCTTCAGCCACACCTCGGCGTCGACGAGCTCCGACAGGTGCGGGGCGTGGACGAGCGGGGTCGAACCCTCGCCGAGGCTGACGACGGGATCGTCGGGCGCGAAGGGCAGGCGCTCGCGATAGCGCTCCATGAGTCCGGGCATCGGGCAGGACCCTATCGGCAACTTGCGCGTGCCCATGGCGCCCGCGACACTCGCGGGATGACCGCTCGCCGCCTCGCCATCGCCATCGCCACGCGGCTCGCACCCCTCCTCGTGGGGCCCTCGCCCGCCGCGGCCTCGCGCTTCGCGGGCCACACCCACCACGCGAGGCTGCGCCTGAAGGGCCGCCGCGTGCCGATCGACTCGCCGCGCTGCAAGCCCGCCGATCCCAACTGCTGCCCCTCGCTCGGGTCGCGCACGGAGTCCGCCAGCTGGGACGGGCGCCGCTGCGTCAAGCGCGTGGTCGCCGTCCGTCGCCCGTGACGGCGCTGGCGTTCCCCGACCCTCCGCTGCATGACGACCACATCCGGCTGCGGCCGTGGGTGCCGGCCGACGTCGACGCGTCGCTCGTCGCGACGCGCGACCGGCTCATCACGCGCTTCACCCGCATCCACGCCGATCAGACGGTCGAGGACGTGTGGTCGTTCTACGCCCGCCAGGAGCCCGCGCGGCTGGCCGGCGAGGCGCTGCAGCTCGCGATCAGCGACGTCGGGGCCGACGAGCTGCTCGGAACGATCGCCCTGCTGCGCTTCGACTGGCCCGACCGGCGCTGCGAGATCGGCTACTGGGTCGCATCGTGGGCGCGCGGCCGCGGCGTCGCGACGCGCGCCGTCGACCTGCTGGCGCCGTGGTCGCTTCGCGCGCTCCGGCTCGCCCGCGTGACGCTGACCGCCGACCTCGAGAACGTCGCCTCGCAGCGCGTCGCCGAGCGCTGTGGCTTTCACCGCGAGGGCGTCCTGCGCGCGTACGAGCAGGCCCACGGCTCCACGCGCGATCTCGTCATCTACTCGCTGCTGCCGTCGGATCTGCCCGCTTGCGCCGGGTCGGCGCCTACCGCCGTGCGGCACCGTCGGGCGACGTGACCGGGGCCGCGGGCGCGGCCCAGGTCCGCGTTCGCCTCAGACGAACTGCTCCTCGATGACGCGGATCGCCCGCGGCGGGGAGCGCAGGAAGTCGAGCTCTGCGATCTGCGCGACGGCGGCGAAGAAGCTCGACTCGAGCAGCGGGTGCACGACCATGACCAGGCGCGCGCGCGCGCCGAGGCCCTTCTGCACGACGGACTTGATCGAGGCGCCGTGCGCGCCGAGGATCTGCGCGACCGACGCCAGCACGCCCGGCCGGTCGGCGACCTCCATGTGCAGGTAGAACGCCGACTCGACGTCGTCGACGATCTCGAGCGCCTGCGTCGTCTCGGGCGTCGAGGCCGGCGGGATCATCGCGCTGATGACGTCGCCGAGGACGGCGCTCGCGGTCTGCGGGCCGCCGGCGCCGGGCCCCGACATCGTGATCTCGGTGATCGCCGCGGACTCGATCGTGACGGCGTTGAACGGGCCATGCACGCTCGCCAGCGGATGGCCCTCGTAGAGGAACGCCGGGTGCACCCGCACGGCGAGCTTGCCGTCGATGCGCTCCGCGGTGCCGATGAGCTTGAGCCCGAGGCCGAACTCCTCGGCGTACTCCATGTCCTCGGCCGTGATCAGCTCGATGCCCTCGAACGTGACCTGGTCGATGTGGACGGGGGTGTCGAACGCCAGGCGCGCGAGGATCGCCATCTTGGCGGCCGCGTCCTTGCCGTTGACGTCGTCGGTCGGGTCGGCCTCCGCGTACCCCAGCCGCTGCGCGTCCGCCAGCGCGTCGGCGTAGGAGCAGTGGATGCGGGCCATCTCGGACAGGATGTAGTTCGTCGTGCCGTTGACGATCCCGTGGATGCGGTCGACGTGCGCGCCCGCGAGCGACTCCTGCAGGACGCGGATCACCGGGACGACGCCCGCCACCGAGGCCTCGAATCGCAGCTGCACCTCGTGCTCGCGCGCGACGCCCCACAGCTCCTCGCCGTGGTGGGAGAGCAGCTGCTTGTTGGCGGTCACGACGTGCTTGCCCGATCGCATCGCGCGCAGGACGTAGTCGCGCGCCGGCTCGAGGCCGCCGATGAGCTCGACGACGAGGTCGCAGCCGGCGAGGATCTCGTCGAAGTCGCCGCGCGAGCGCGTCAGGACGCCGGACAGCTCGGGCCGCAGGCCGGTGATCGCGGCGATGTGGTCGGCGCGCTCGCCGAGCAGCGTCTCGAAGGCCCCGCCAACCGTGCCGTGGCCGAGCAGGCCGATGCGAAACGGCTGCACGGCGCCGTCAGTCGACATCGCGAGCGGCGAGGTCGCCGTACGTCTCGCGGCGCACGACGAGGCGGGCGTCGCCGTTTGAGACGAAGACGACCGGCGGGCGCGGGACGCCGTTGTAGTTGTTGGCCATCGCGTGTCCGTAGGCGCCGGTCGCGGGGGTCACGACGATGTCGCCGACGCGCGGGTCGTTGAGCTCGACATCGGCGACGATGACGTCGCCCGACTCGCAGTGCTTGCCGGTCAGCTTCGACGGCGTGCCGCCACCGAAGCGGTCGGCGACCTGCGCCTCGTAGAGCGCGCCGTAGAGCATCGGGCGCAGGTTGTCGGACATGCCGCCGTCGACGGCGACCCACGTCGAGACGTTGCGCTTGACGCTCTGGACGGTGTAGAGCGTGACCGTCGAGTTCGCGACGAGGGCGCGGCCGGGCTCCTCGAGCAGCCGCTTGCCGGGGCCGAACGCGCGGTTCGCCGCGTCGACCTTCGCCGCGACGTAGTCGGAGATCCGCGGCGGCTCGAGCGCGGCGGTGTAGGCGACGCCGAGCCCGCCGCCGAGGTTGTACGTGCCGAAGTCGCCGAGCGACGCGATCGCCTCGATCGCGCGCCGGAACGGGTCGAGCTCGAGGATCTGCGAGCCGATGTGCATGTGCAGGCCCCGGAGGTCGAGCTGGGGCGAGCCCTCGATGCGGTCGATCGCGTCCGGCGCGTCGAGCATCGAGAAGCCGAACTTCGTGTCGGCCTGGCCGGTCGAGATCTTGTCGTGCGTGTCGCCGCGCACGTCGGGCGCGACGCGCAGCAGGACCGGCTGCGGCGTACCGTCCCCGACGACGGCCTCCAGGCGCTCGATCTCGTCGCCGTTGTCGATGACGATGTGCCCGACGCCGGCCGCGCGCGCCTCGCGCAGCTCGGCGACCGACTTCGCGTTGCCGTGCATGTAGATCCGCGCCGGGTCGAAGCCGCCCTTGAGCGCGAGCGCGAGCTCGCCGCCGGACGCGACGTCGCAGGCCAGACCCTCGGACGCCAGCACCTTGTAGACGGCCGTGCATGGGAACGCCTTCGAGGCGAACAGCACGTCGAAGTTCTTCGTGCGCGAGCGGAACGCCTCGACGAACGTCTGCGCGCGGGCGCGCAGGTCGTCCTCGACGACGATGTACGCCGGCGTCCCGAACTCGCGCGCCAGCTCGAGCGCGTCGCAGCCGCCCAGCTGCAGGCGGCCGTCCTCGTCGACGCTGCTGGCGAGCGGGAAGGCCTGCGAGAGCTGGGTGCGGGTCGGCATCATGCGATCGGAGAGTATGGCGTCCGATGGCAGCTCACCCGGATCGCGCCGGCGCGCCACGCGTCACCCCCGGCTCGCTCGGCGGGCTGGCCTACCTGCTCGTCGAGGGCCCCGGTCCGCCGCGGGGCGCGATCGTGATCCTCCACGGCGCCGGCTCGCGCAAGGAGAACCACCTCGACTTCGCGCGGCTGTGCGCGGCCGCGGCCATCACCGCGATCGTCCTCGACCAGCGCGGCCACGGGGCCAGCGAGGGCGCGCTGGGAGCAGGAGCGCTCGACGACGTCGCCGCGGTCGCCGGGCTGCTGCCGGCCGGTCCGCTGTTCCTGCGCGGCTCGTCGATGGGTGGGTTCGCCGCACTGGCCTCGGCGGCGCTCGTCGGCGCGACTGCGGTGGTGGCGATCTGCCCGGCCAGCGGCGCGCAACTGCTCGGGGGCCTGCGCGCCGGGCGCCTGAGCTTCCGCGCCGACGTCGCGGGCCTGGAGCGCGTGCTGCTCGACGCCGACCTCGAGGCCGCCGCGCGCGCGCTCGGCCCCGACCTGCTGCTGCTGCACGCCGAGGGCGACGACCGCGTCCCGATCGCGGGCTCCGAGAAGCTGCACGAGCTCGCCGCCGGCAGCACGCTCGTGCGCGTCCCGGGCGCCAACCACAACTCCGTCCAGCACGATCCCGCGCTGCAACGACTGGCGCTCGAGTTCCTGCTCGCGCGAGCCCACCCGCCGGGCGGCTGAACCGGCACGTGCCGGGACCGGCGACTGGGACGTGCCGGTCGCAGGGATCGGCACGCCGTCGGCGGCGCCCACGACGCGGCGGGTCGCGGCCGGCGCGGAGCCCCGACGCGCTACGGGCTCGGTCGCTGCCCGAGCACGCGGGCGAGGAGGTCGCCGATGCCCTCGACGACGTCGCCGATCGTGTCTCCCGCCCCGGCGACGACGACGCCGAGTGGCGGGCTCAGCGCGCTCACCCCGTCACCGAGGTCCCGCGTGAGGTCACGCACCGAGCCCGCGAGCCCGTCGGTCGTGCGCTGCACCCCGGCGCCCAGCGGGTCCAGCGGGGCCCGGGGCCGCGGCGTCGCGGCGGGCGGAGGAGGAGACGTCGGGGACGCGGCCGCGGGTGGTGGCGGCGGCGCCGGCGGGGGGCTCTGCACGGCCGCGCCACGCTGGACGACGTCCGGCCGCGCGGGCATCCGGCGCGCCGCCGCCGACGGCGCTGTCCGGCCGACCTCGCGCGCCGCGAGCCTGCGTGGCGCCGTCGCACGGCGCGCGGGCCGGCGGGCCGCCGCCGGCTGAGCGCGACCCGCGACGCGCAACGCGGCTGCGGGCCGGTCGGCCGAGGGGCCGTCCCGGCCATGGAACTCGATCATGCCGGCCGCCAGCCCGATCGCGACGAGCACACCGGCGAGCACGGCGCTCGCGACGCCGAGGCCCGACACGAGGGTGCGCGGTGGACGGCGGGACATGGGCTGACGGGACAGCGCCCCGTGCTGCTCTATCGGCACGCGGCGCGGCGACCTTGAGCCCGATCTCCACCCCGTCCTAAGTGAGAACCATTTTCGATAGCCTCCCCCGGGTGCGCTGGCTCACCGATCCGCTGTCGGCTCCGTTCATGCAGCGCGCGCTGCTCGCGGCGTTGCTTCTGTCACTCGCCGGCGGCCTGCTCGGCGCCTGGATCGTGCTGCGCCGCCTGGCCTTCTTCGCGCACGCCGTCGGCAGCGCGACGTTCCCGGGGCTCGTCGTCGCCGGGCCGTGGGGCCTCGCCCCGCCGCTCGCCGCGCTCGGCGCCGGGCTCGGCTTCGCCGCCATGCTCGCGCGCCTGACACGTCGGGGCGCCACGAACGCCGACGCCGCCACCGGGCTGCTGCTCGCGGGGGCGCTGGCGCTCGGCAGTGTGCTCGCCTCCGACGTCTACCGCTCGGGCGCGGGGGTCGATCGGCTGCTCTTCGGAACGCTGCTCGGCCTCAGCGACGGGGACCTGTGGCTCGCCGGCGCGGCCGCGCTCGCGGCCGCGCTCGCGAGCGCCGCGCTCGCGCGCACCTGGCTCGCCACCGGCTTCGACCCGACCGGGGCGCGGGCGCTCGGCATCGCCGGCGCCCGCGGCGACTGGCTGCTGCTGGCGCTGCTCGCGGCCTGCGTCGTGGCCGTGCTGCCCGCCGTCGGCGCGCTGCTCGTCAGCACCCTGCTGGTCGTCCCGGCCGCGACCGCGCGGCTGCTGACCGGGTCGCTCGCGGCGCTGCTGGCGACCTCGGTCGCGCTCGCCGCGAGCGAGAGCGTCAGCGGCCTGCTGCTCGCCTACCACCTCGACCTGCCCCCCGGGCCCGCGATCGCGCTCGTCGGGGGCGGCGTCTTCGCCGTCACGGCGCTCGCGCAGGCCGCGCCGTGGCGGCGCGCGCGGGTGCTCGCACCATGAGCACGACGCGCGCGCCCGCCGCCACCGCCGTCGACCGCACGGGCGAGCCCGCGCACGTCACGGTCACCGGGCTCGCGGCGTCCTACGGCGGCGCGCCGCCCGTGCTGCGCGATGTGACGTTCACCGCGCATGCCGGCCAGGCGGTCGCGGTGCTCGGGCCCAACGGCGGCGGCAAGACGACGCTGTTCCGGGCGCTGCTCGACGAGCTCGACGCGGTCACCGGGACGGTCGCGATCGGCGGCGCGACGGCCTACGTGCCGCAGACCGAGCGCTCGCGGCTGGACTTCCCCGTCAGCGCGCTCGACGTCGCGCTCATGGGCGCCTACGCGCGCACGGCGTGGTATCGGCGCATCGGCGCCGCCGACCGCGGGCTGGCCGCCGCGTCGCTCGAGCGCGTCGGCCTCGCCGAGCACGCCGACAAGCGCTTCGGCGCGCTGTCGGGCGGCCAGCGCCAGCGCGTCCTGATCGCGCGCGCGCTCGTCCAGGACGCCGGCGTCCTGCTGCTCGACGAGCCGTTCGGCGGCGTCGACCAGACGAGCGCCGAGGCGATCATGGGCATCCTCGACGACCTGCGCGCCGAGGGTCGGGTGCTGCTGATCGCCACGCACGACGTCGAGCAGGCCCGCCGCTGGGACCGCGTCCTGTGCCTCCGTGGCGAGCAGATCGCCTACGGACCGCCCGCCGGCACGCTCTCCAACGCGGTCCTCGAGGCGACCTACGGGGCCGAGATCGTCATGCTCGACTGCGGCCACCGCGCGGTCGCGATCCAGCACCACGACCACGCGCACTGACGCGATGGTCATCCTCCATTCCGGCCTGCTGCAGCGCGCGCTGCTCGAGATCGTCGTCCTCGGGGCGGCCTGCGGCGCGCTCGGCGTCTGGCTGCTGCACCTGCGCCAGGCCTACGCCGCCGAGTCGCTCGCGCACGCGATGCTGCCCGGCCTGGTGCTGGCCTCGCTCGCGGGCCTGCCGCTGCTGCTCGGCGCCGGCGCTGGCGTGCTCGTGACCGCCGCGCTGATCGCGCTCGCCACGCGCGACACGCGCGTCGGATCCGAGGTCGCGGTCGGCGTCGTCGTGACGACCGCGTTCGGGCTCGGCGCCATCCTCGCGCTGTCGCCCGACGTCCCGGTCGGCCTCGACAAGCTGCTGTTCGGCGACCTGCTCGGCGCAGCGCCCGCGGACCTCCTGGTTGCCGGTGCGCTCGCGGCGCTCGTCGGGCTCGCGCTCGTCGCCGGCCACCGGCGCCTGACGCTCGCGGTCTTCGACCCGATCGCCGCGCCCTCGCTCGGCGTGCGCCCGGCGCGGGTCGAGCTCGCGCTGCTGGCGCTGCTCGCCGTCGCCGTCGTCGCCGCGGTGCTGAGCCTCGGCAACCTGCTCGTCTTCGCGCTGCTCGTGGCGCCGGCCGCCGCCGCGATGCGCCTCGGTGCCAGCGCGCGCACGCAGCTCTGGCTGGCCGCCGCGCTCGGTGCGGGTGCCGGCGTGCTGGGGCTCGTGGTCAGCTCCGAGCTCGACCTCGCGGCCGGCGGATCGGTCGCGCTCGCGGCGATCGCGCTGTACGCGCTCGCGGCGATCGCGCGCCCCGGCGGCCGCGACGGCGGGCCGCGGCGCTCGCCCGTCGAGGCGCTCGGCGCCCAGAGCTAGCGGCTTCTCCGGCACGTCCTGTGCGCCTGGGCGGTTGCCCGCGCCGGCTGGCCAGGGACGCAGTGAGGGAGTGGCCCCCTCTAGGTCGTCGCCGGGCTAGCCGTCGGAGCCGGCGCCGACGCGCGCTCGAGTCGCAGCCCGCCGGCGCGCGAGGCACGGACCAGCCACACGACCCCGGCGGCCAGGACGACGAGGCTCGTGACCTGGGCCTCGGTCAGCCCGGCGAGCTCCGGCTTGTTGCGACGCAGGAACTCGACGAGAAAGCGCTCGGCCCCGACGAGCACGAGGTAGAACGCGAACAGCACGCCGGGCCGGAAGACGTCGCGCAGCCGCCACAGCAGCCACGCGCCGAGTCCCATCGCCAGCGTCTCGTAGACCGGCGTCGGGTGGACGACCTCGTTCGTCGGCACGACGCCGTGCGGATAGGCCATCCCCCACGGCACGCCGGTCGCCTTGCCGTAGTCCCCGTCGCCCGAGATCTGGCAGCCGATCCGCCCGATCGCGTAGCCCATCGCCAGCGACGGCGCGTTCATGTCGAGCAGCTCGAGGTTGAGCATGTTCTTGCGCCACGCCCACAGCAGGACGCCGGCCGCGCCGCCCGCGAGACCGCCGTACCAGACGAGCCCGGACCCGCCGAAGACGCTGCCGAGCGGATCGTCGGAGACCTCGCTGAGGTGACCGAGCACCCAGTAGCCGCGCGCCCCGACGAGCCCCCCGACGAGCGCCGCGAAGACCATCTCATAGGCCCAGTCGGGCGGGCGGCCGAGCTCCCGCAGGCGGCGCGCGGTCATCGCCCCGGAGACGATGAACGCCGCACCGAAGCAGAGGCCGAACGTCTTGATGGACAGGCCGAGAACTTCGATCGATGGCTTCATCGGGCGCGAACGCTACCCGGCGCGCCCGTTCGGGGGCGCGACGCGCGGGCGCGGGAGGCCATCACGCCAGCAGCGCCAGCAGCTGCTCGCGGTCGGGCCCCGGCGGCGGCTCGGCGGGACGAGCGGCCGCGAGCTCGAGCACCCGCTCGGCGAGCCCGGGCGTCTCGAGCAGCGCCGTCGGCGAGCCGTGGCAGCAGCGCGTGTCGAGCATGAGGCGAAACAGGTCGGCGTCCTGCACGGCGGCGGCGGGCAGGGCGGCGAACGCGATCGCGGCGTCGCCGGCCGGGGCGGGCGACGGCTCCCCTAGCCGCACCGCCTCGATCTGGCGCAGCCGACCGCCATCCTCGGCCACGCCGGCCCGGTACCAGGGCACGATCTGCGCCTCGGTCGCCGCGTCCCAGGCGTGCGCGAACGCGAGCGGGTCGCCCCCGAGGTCGGAGCGCACGACGTCGCGCAGGGCCTGGGCGTGCGCGAGGCCGAGCGCGATCCCGCGGCCGAGCGACGGGTTCGTGCACGTGCACGCGTCGGCGACGAGCGCCAGCCCGGTCGCCACCGGGCGCCCCCCGACGACGAGCCGGCGGTAGCGGTCGAGCACGCCGCCCATCGCCGCGACGTCGGAGATCGGCTCGCCCTCGAGCCAGTGCGCATGCGCCGGGAGCGCCCGGACGACGGCCGTCCAGGCGCCGGCCTCGCGCACGCGCTTGAGCGGCTGGTCGCCGGCGGCGAGATAGACCGTCACCGACCACGTCGCGTTGTCGGCGGGCAGCGTCAGCAGCGAGATCGAGCCGTACGGCGTGATCAGCGGCCCGCGCACCTGCGGCAGCTCGCCGCGCAGGTAGCGCGAGTAGTACACGAAGCCCGAGTCCTCGACCTCCTCGTGCATCGGCTCCGCGCCCGCGGCCGCGAGCCACCGCGGCAGCCGCGAGCGCCGCCCCATCGCATCGACGACGAGGTCGGCGGCCAGCTCCTCGCCGGACGCCGTGCGCACGCCGGTGACGTGCGGCGCGCCGCCGCCGGTCGCGATCAGCAGCTCACGTACGCCGACCCCGCGGCGCACGTCGAGGCCGGGCTCGTCGCGCGCGACGCATGCCACGACGTGCTCGATGACGGCGCGGCGCGCGGTGATCGTCTCGAAGCGCTCGTCACCGGGCCGTGGCGCGCGGTCCGCGATCCACGGCGGCATGAGCTTCAGCGGATCGAAGCGCAGGCCCCCGGCCGCGAGCAGCGCGTCGCGGACGTCGGGCAGCTCGGCGTCGAGCACGAGCCGCCCGCGCGGCTGGAGGTAGTGCGGCTGGCGAAACTGCGCGACGCCGCCGCGCTCCCATGCCTCCCAGGACTCCAGCGGCGAGTCCGGGACCGCCGCCGGGTCCTGCTCGAGGACCGTCACGTCGTGGCCGTCGCGCGCCAGCATCAGCGCGCCGGAAAGCCCGCAGACACCGCCGCCGAGCACGACGATCCTCGCCACGACGCGACCCTACAGATACGACAGCGGCGAGACCGGCGTCCCGTTGATGCGCACCTCGAAGTGCAGGTGGTCGCCGAACGAGTGGCCCGTGTTGCCGACGTAGCCGATGACCTGGCCCTTGGTGACCGACGCCCCCAGGCTCGTCCCGAAGCGCGACTGGTGCGCGTAGCACGACGACATCGTCGCGGTGTGCTGGACGCAGGTGTAGTTGCCGTAGCCGCCGGACGCCCCGACGCCCTGCATGAGCACCACCTTGCCGCTGTCGGCGGCGTGGATCGGCGTCCCGTTCGGCGCGGCGATGTCGATGCCGGCGTGGATGTGGCCGGGGCGCTGCTCGCCGAAGGAGCCGGTGATCGGGCCGTTGACCGGCCAGATCATCGATCCGTTCCCCTGCCGGATCGGCAGGTCGCCGGCGTTGCCCCGCTGGGCCGCATCGAGCTGCTGGGCGATCCGGCTCGAGGCGGCCTCGAGGTCGTCGACGTGCGACTGCAGGTCGGAGCGATCGGAGCGCACCTTGCTCAGCGCGGCGGCCTTTCCGGCGCGCGTCTTGTCATAGCCGACGCGCGTGCCGATGAGGTCCATCTTGATCGCGGCGACCTCGTCGCGACGCTGCTGGACGACCTCCGTGACCGCCTGCTGGCGGTCCTCGAGGCGCGCGAGGCGCTTCTCGCTGCTCGTGGCGTCGAGCTTCGCCGCGGAGACGAGCGTGACGATCTGGCGGTCCTGGTCGGAGATCCGCGCGATGAACTCGCTGCGCTCGATGAGGTCGGCGAAGCCGTCGGAGTTCAGGATCACCGTGACGAGGTCGGGCTTGCCGGCCTTGTAGATCTCGACGAGCCGCAGACGCAGCAGGCGCCGTGTCTCGAGCAGGCGCTTGCGCAGCCGCACGAGCCGCGCGCGCTCGGCGCGCAGGTCGGTCTGCAGGCGCTCGAGCTCCGAGCGCTTGGCGTCGAGGTCGACCTCGATCGTCTGCTGGCGCGAGGCGAGCGTGCCGATCTTGCCCTGCAGCGTGCCGATCCGACGCTGGTAGCCGGCGATCTGGGCGCCGAGCATGCGCTCGGTGCCCTTCTTGCGCCCGATCTTGGCGCGGGCGTTGTCGATGCGCTGCTGCAGGCTCTGGAGCTCCTGCTGCTTGGAGACCTGGCCGGCGGAGCCGCTCGGCAGAAGTGCCCACAGGGCGAGCGGCAACGCGACGGCTGCGAGGAGGACGCGGACGCGCACACCGACGAGTCTAGGTTCGCGAGCCGGCCGCACCCAACCCGCAACGGTCGGTTATGGAGCCTTGCGAGCACGCTTGCGCCGCGCTGTCAGGTCTACCGGCAGGCCCGTGACGGCGGTTTGAGAGAATGGGGGCATGGCTGCCACCAAGACGGAGTTCGGTCGCGATCCTGGCCTTCAGGCTCGGATGTTGCTCACGCTGTTCCTACTCGGCGCGCTGTACGTCGTCTTCGCCGCAGTCCTCATCGTCGGTACCGGTGCAAGTGGGCCGATGATCCTGGTGATCTGCGGGGGCCTGGCCCTGTTTCAGCTGTTCACGAGCGACAAGCTCGCCCTGCACGCGATGGGCGCCCGCGAGGTCTCCCCCGCGGAGGCGCCCGAGCTGCACGCGATGATCGAGCGCCTCTGCATCCAGGCCGACCTGCCGAAGCCGAAGATCGCGGTCGCGCAGACGAGCATGCCCAACGCCTTCGCCCTCGGCCGCTCGCAGAAGAGCGCCACGGTGTGCGCGACGACCGGGATCATGGCGCTGCTGTCGCCCGCCGAGCTCGAGGGCGTCATGGCGCACGAGCTGACGCACGTCAAGAACCGCGACGTCGCGATCATGACGATCGCCTCCTTCTTCGCCTCGATCGCCGCGATGATCCTGCAGTTCGGGTTCTTCTTCGGCGGTGGCAGTCAGGACAGCGATGACGACAGCCCCGGGATCTTCGCGATCATCATCGTCTCGCTGATCGTCTACGTCGTCTCGTACTTCCTGATGATGGCCCTGTCGCGCTACCGCGAGTTCTCCGCGGACCGTGGGGCCGCGCTCATCACCGGCCGTCCGAGCGCGCTCGCGGCGGCGCTGCGCAAGATCTCGTCGGGCATGGACCGCCTGCCCCAGCAGGATCTGCGCGTGGCCAGCGAGCTGAGCGCGTTCTACATCTTCCCTCCGGGCGTGAAGAAGGGCCTGATGGGCCTGTTCGCGACCCATCCGCCGATGGAGCAGCGCATCGAGCGGCTCATGACGTACGAGCGCGAGCTGCAGACCGGCACGCTCGCCGCGGCGTAGGCTGCCCACCGACATGGGCTTCCTCGACGCGCTGCTGGGCGGCAAGAAGAAGCTCAAGGGGCCCGCGCCCGATCGGCTGTTCGCGATGTCGACGGCCTACGTCACGCTCGACACGAGCCACGGCATCGCGACGAAGGGCCATGCCGGGATCGTCTTCCAGCCGCTCGCGACCGCCGACTTCGAGGCGATCGCGACCGAGATGGAGGAGATCCTGAGCGGCACCGGCGCGGACACCGGCACGACGATCTCCACGTCGGACGACGAGCACGGCTACCGCTGGATGATCCTCAACGATCCCGACATCGAGGACCTCGTCGTCGGAGTCAACGCGGTGAGCGACGCGCTGGCGGTCGGCGGTTACGGCGACCGCGTGCTCGCGGCCGTCTTCGCCTTCACGGACTCCAAGGCTCGGCCGGTCTACTTCATCTACAACTACAAGCGCGGCTTCTGGTACCCCTTCGTTCCCGCCGGAAAGCTCCAGCGCGACGGTGAGCGCGAGCTGCAGATCAAGGCGATCATCGACGGCGAGCTGCCGATCGAGCCCGAGCTCGAGCGCTGGTTCCCGCTCTGGGGCACGCCGATCTGAGAGCCCGTCCCGGGCGTTGCGTCGCCCGATGCGACATTGCCAGGTCAACACCCGGCGCTTCGCGAGTTGCCAATCTGAGCACGAAATAGATGCGAGATCGGCATCTCGCGACGAGGGCATCGCGGAGGTGGCAATGTCGCATGCGCGGGGCGCGACCCGCTCCGCGGCGAGGCGGCACCTGATCAGTCCGGGATCAGGCCGTCCCCGCTGAACTCGGCGGCCGCTTCGGCGAACGACGTGTCGGCCGGCGGGACGATGACGTCGGAGCCCTCGAGCTCGTCGTCGCCGAGGTGCTCGCCGTGCTTGCGGATCGCGTCGATCAGCTCCTCGAACGCGGCGTGAAAGCCGTCCTCGTCATCGGCCTCGACCGCGGCCACGGCGGCGTTGTCGAGTTCGTTGACGTGCGCGACGGCCTCCTCGGAGAGGCGCCACTGGCCCTCCCCCATGATCCGGACGATCATGGCTTGGCCTCACCGGACTCGCCGGCACCGGACTCGAGCTGCGTCGGCTCGGCGGCCGGCGCGCCCATGCCGAGCTCGGCCTTCATCTTCGACAGCTCGTCGTCGACCATCCCGCCGGCGCCCAGCGCGGCGAGCTGGCGGTCGATGTCGTCGGCGCCCTCGCCGAGCTGCGTGAGGTCCTCGAACGTGCCCGCGGCCTCGAGCTCCTCGACGGCCGACGCCCGCGCCTTCATGTTCTCGGTCTTGTCGACCGCGCGCTGCATCGCCAGGCCCACGTCGGCCATCTCCTCGCCGACGCCGGTCGCGGCCTCGGAGATGCGCACCTGCGCCTCGGCGGCGGAGTACTGCGCCTTGATGACCTCCTTCTTCGTGCGGAAGGCCTCGATCTTCGTGCGCAGGCGCTTCTCGGATTCGATCAGCTTGTCCTGCTGGGACTGCAGCTCGGCGACCTGCTGGTCGAGGCTCTGAAGCTCGGTCTGCGCGACCTGCTTGCGCTCGAGCGCGGTCCGCGCGAGCTCCTCGTTGCCTGCGGCCAGCGCCTGACGCGCCTGCGTGTCCAGCTTGACGACCGACTGCTCGAGCTTCGAGGCCTGCATCCCGAGGCGCTTCTTGGCCGTGACGACGTCGGCGATGCCCTTCTTGACGTTCTGCAGCGACTCGAGCTGCTTCTGATAGCTGTAGTCGAGCGTCTCGCCAGGGTCCTCGGCCCGATCCAGCAGCTTCGAGACCTTCGCTTTGATGACGGTCGACATCCGCCCGGCCATTCCGGCCATTGCGCCTCCTCGGGAAATTGGGTCCTGGCGTCATTTCTAGCACGCGGGCGACGGCCGCCAGCGAGGTCCGTTGCGCGGCGCGGGTGCCGGGGGGACCGCGAGCCGGGATCGACCGAAGATCGTGGATGTCTCGGCCCTGTGAGCCAAGCGGGCGTGGATCGGCCGCGAAACCGCAGGGTTGGGCACCTTTGGCGAGCGGCCGATCCGCGCCAGCGAAGCGCTCACGGGGGCGAGACGCCGCGAGGTTCGGTCGATCCCGGCTAATGTGCCGCGCGATGCCGAGCCCGAGGCTTCTCGCAGTGCTGCTCGTCGCCGCCGTCGCCGTTGCCGGCTGCGGGCGCAAGACGACCGTCACGGACGCGCAGCGCCCGTCGCTCGTCGCGCCGCAGCGCCCGGAGGCGGCGAACCTCGGCTTCCCGGAGCGCGCGACGAAGAACACGACGCGCGTCCCGGGCGACAACGCGACCGCCACCGCCGCCGCGGTCGCTCGCGCCGTCTTCCCCGAGCCGCTGCGACGCCCGGGAGCCGTCACGCTCGTCGACACGAGCGACTGGCGCGTCGCGATCGCCGCCTCCGCGCTGATGGCGCCCCCGTTCCGCGCGCCGATCCTCTTCAGCGACGGGACCGACATGCCGGGACCGTCCAGCGACGCGCTCGCCGCGCTGCGCCCCGACGGTTCCGACGCCGCCGGCAAGGCCCAGGTCATCCGCATCGGCAACGTCGCGAAGCCCGCCGGCTACAAGAGCAGCGACGTCGTCGGTGCCACGCCGTTCGCCCTCACCCGCGCGATCGCGGCGCTGCTGCGGTCGGCGAAGCCCGGCAAGAGCGTCAACGTCGTCATCGCGAGCGCCGACGACTCGGCGTACGCCGCGCCGGCCGCCTCGTACGCCGCGAAGACCGGCAGCCCTGTCCTGTTCGTGACGAAGGACAGCGTGCCGCCGGAGACCCGCGCGGCGCTCGCGGCGCTCGCCGGGCTGTCGCGCCCGAAGATCTTCGTGCTCGGCCCGTCCAGCGTGATCTCGCCCGCCGTGACGCGCGAGCTGCGCCGCCTCGGCACCGTCGAGCGCTACGGCGGCTCGGATCCGGTCTCGAACTCGATCGCCGCGGCGCGCTACCGCAAGGACGCGTTCGGCTGGGGCGTCGGCACGGCGGGCCATGGCCTCGTCTTCGTGCGCTCCGGGCGGCCGCTGGACGCCGTCGCCGCCGCGCCCCTGTCGGGGGCCGGCTCGTACGGGCCGCTGCTGCTGCTCGACGACCCGTCGCAGCTTGCCCAGACGATGCAGCAGTACCTGCTCGACATCCAGCCCGGCTACAACACCGACCCGGCGGCCGCGGTCTACAATCACGGCTGGATCATCGGCACGAAGAAGGCGATCTCGATCGCCGAGCAGGCCCGCATCGACGCCCTCCTCGAGGCCGTCGTCGTCCGCACCCCTGACGCTCCGCCGAACCCCTAGGGACACCATGAGCCAAGCCGAGCATCCTGACCGCCTGAGCGCCGACCACCAGGTCACCCTCGACGACGTGCGTCAGCTCATGGGCGCCTCGACGCCGCACTTCGCGCTCCAGCTGCGCAATCGCATCGCCAAGCTCATCCGCGGCCTGCCCGCCGGTCACCCGGCGCGCATCGAGGGTGAGCGCGAGATCGCGCGCCTGACGGCCCTCGGCCTCGACGGCGAGGTCCGCGGCCACGCCGCCGAGCCGGGCATGCGCACCCTCGCCTCGGTCACCGGCGGCGACGCCGGCGCCCGCGGCCCCGGCGCGCACTAGCAGCCCGCCCGCCCGCGCCGCCGTCCGGCGTTCCTCAGACCTTCTCGCCGGCGGTGCTCTGCCCGCCCCGGCGGGTCGACGCCGGCGTCAGCAGCCGCCGCAGCCGCTTGTCGAGGTGGTTGACGCGCCGCTCGTCGGCCTGAGCGACGTGCAGGCTCGCGAGCAGGTCCCCCACGCCCCGCGACGGGATGTTCCGGACGACCGCGCGCACGCCGGCCTCGCTGCGCAGGATGCGCGCGACCGCGCGCCGCAGGGAGCGGTGCATGCCGCGCAGGTCGGTCGGCGGCGCCAACTGGGCAAGGTTGTGGCGGAAGCTGCGGACGTCGTGCGAGTAGTCGTCGAGGTTGCGAATGAACTCGCCGGAGGAGTCGCTCGCCGACAGCCGGCGGCCCGCCACGGCGGTCTGCAGCGAGATCTCGTCGCGATGCTCGTAGTAGCCGACCCGGTAGGCCACGAAGAGCGCACGGTCGGCGGCGCGGTTGCCGCCGCGGCCGCACTGCTCGAGGCCGGCCGCCTGGGCCGCCTCGTAGAGGGCCGCGCTGCGCCGGCGCAGCTTCTCGGCGTGCTTGGCGACGGCGCGCGCGTCGACGAACTCGGCGTCGTCGGCGAGGTTCATCGTCATCGCGACGACGGGCATGACCCGCCGATCGAACGCCTTGACCTTGGCCGACGGCGCGTCGGCGAGATCCTCGCGCAGGGCGCGCAGGCGACGCGCGCCGGTCAGCTGCGCGCGGTGCGATGCCTGCAGGCGGCGGTGCAGCTGGAACATCGACAGCGGCTGCCCACCGGCGGCGGCCTTCGCCTGCGTCTCCGCGCAGATGCGGTTCGCGTCGCGCACGTAGCGCGCGTTGTCGATGGCGTCCGAGCCCCCGCCACAGCCGGCCACTGCCACGGCCATCGCCGCCGCCGGCGCCATGAGCGCTCCGCGAGTCACCTTCACCGCTGCCTCCGCGTCCTCGAGTGATCCACTCAGCCCGTATCGACAACTCGCGACGCTGCCTGTAATCCGACGCGGCGGGCCGAGGACTGCCCGCCGCCGGCCGACTCGGTGAGAGCCGGTTTCAGTAGTCCGACACGTCCGGGCTCGACGGCGCGTGGATGCGCCCGCGCGTGTCGACCGCCGGACCGACGGCCCGCGGCGTGCGGCCCGAGACGCGCTCGATGACGTACTCGGCCGACATGATCGCGCCCTCCTGCCATCCGGGCAGGGGGGACACCTGGTCTCCGACGACGTGGAAGGCCCCGTCGGGCTCCAACAACCGCGCGTAGGCGTCGTTGTCGGCCTTGAGGTTGGGGTCGTAGTCCGCCGCCTGCCCGCGCTGGAACTCGATGTTCTGCCAGGCGATCGAGACGCCCCTGCCGACGACCTTGGGGTCGCCGATCTCGGGGTGAAGCCTCATCCCTCCCGCTCGTGCCGTTGCCAGGCGGGCCTGCAGGCCCAGCTCGCCGAACACGAACGCCTTGTCGTCCTGCGGGGTCGCCGGCTTGTGCGAGCCGGGGATGTACGCGCCCGTCAGCGTCCCCTTCTTGGCGAAGTAGTCGTTCGACGGGTACCACATCTGCGCGATGATGTGGTCGGTCCAGCTGATGCCACCGTAGATCTGGTTCTGCGTCTCCCAGAAGCGCTTGTTGGACTGCCAGCCGACCTTGCAGCCGCGGGTGAACGTGACCTGCTGGACGGCCTTGACGAAGTCCGCCGAGAAGTTCGTCATCTTGATGTGCTTCAGCACCGTCATCGGGATGTTGCTGATGCAGTGATCGGCGTGCACGGTGTGAAACTCCGACTTGCCCGTCCTGGCCGACCGCGTGCGGTAGGTGATGTCGACGCCGTCGGCGACGAGCTCGATCTCGGTGACCGCGGCGCGGTAGCGGATCAGGTCGTCGACCTTGCGCAGGAACCCCTTGACGATCATGTCCATGCCGCCGACGGGTTGAAACAGCGTCGGTTGCCAGAGGTAGTCCTGCGGCTGGTAGAAGCGGTTGCGCCAGAACTCCATGTTCAGCAGGTCCTTGAGCGGATACGGGTCCTTGCGGTTGATCTGCTGCGTGACGCTGATCGGCTTGCCGTATCCCGAGCGCGTCGAGCCGATGTAGCGCAGCTCACGGCTGCCCAGCGAGCCGCCGGGCTCGTCGAGGTCGCCGAACGCCTTGAGCAGGTCGATGATCTGGCGGCGCTCGTCGAGGTCGAGTTCCGCGTCGAGCGCCCCCTTGTTGACCGCCTTGGCCAGCAGGTCGGCGACGTAGCCCTGCGTGTCATGCGTGATCTGGCGGTTGGGCAGCGTCCGGCTCGCGCCCGTCCCGGCCGTCTGCGAGTAGATGTTCGCCGCCGATTCCATGACGTAGGGCTCGAGCTTGACGCCGAGCATCCGGCAGTAGTGCAGGATCCGGTAGTGGTGATGGGGCAGGCGGCCCGGCCCCATGTTCACGTACAGGCCCTCGTCCATCGTCGAGCGCTGATGGGTGACGTGTCCCGTGGTCTGGCTCTTCTCGGTGATCGTGTCGCCACGTCGCGCCGTGAAGTTGCGCCCGCCGGCGCGGTGCTGGGCCTCGAGGACCTTGACCTCGTAGCCGGCCTTGCGCAGGTGATAGGCGGATGCGAGCCCCGCGATCCCGGCCCCGAGGATGACGACCTTCTTGCCGTTCCCCGATCCACGCGCGAGCTGCGGTGGGCCCGCCCAGGCGTCGGGCACCCCGATCAGGCCGAGCGCGGTCATCGTCTCGTACACCGCGGCGGCGCCCCCCACGGCTCCGACCTTCTCCAAAAAGCGTCGCCGCGTCCAGTCGTTCTGTCCGTCGGTCATCTCACTCCCCACTCGTGGTCAGAAGTCACATTCCTCATCCCGAAGTCGACGTTCTGCCAGCGCGCGTCGTGCGCAGCGTCCCCACTCACCATTTGACTGCAACAGCGGACGGGCTGTCAACTCAGCATTCAGGTGGATCGGCGGCCACTCGGCGGGGCCGTCGAGACGATGCGCGACACTTCGCGTGATGGCCCAGCGCCTGCCCACCACGCCCGCCGGGATCGACGGCAGCCGCCTGCCCGGGCCCTACGGCGTCGGGCACTACGCGGCGCGGCTGCGCGACTACCTGCGCGAGCGCTCGCGCGTGCAGCTCTTCGGCGAGGTGTGGAACCTGCGCGTCAGCCGTGTGAAGGTCTACTTCGAGCTGCGCGACGCCGACGGCGCGCTGCCGTGCTCGATGTGGCGCACCGACTTCGACGCGCTGCGCCTCGGCGACGGCGCGCTCGCCGACGGCTCGCAGGTCGTCGTCGGCGGCGGGCTGGACTACTACGTCGGCAGCCGCACGTCGTCGCCGGCGTTCTCGTTCGCGGTCGCCGGGCTGCGCGTCGCCGGCGAGGGCGACCTGCTCGCCCAGCTCGACCGGCTGCGCAAGACGCTCGACGCCGAGGGCCTGTTCGAGCACCAGAAGCGCCTGCCCGTGCCCGCGCTGCCGCGCACGATCGGCGTCGTCACCGGCGAGGGCGGCAAGGCGCGCGACGACGTGCTGGCCGGCCTGCGCCGGCGCGGCTGGTCTGGGCGACTCGTATGGGCATTCGCCCCGGTCCAGGACCGCCACGCCGCGCCGCGCATCACGCGCGCCATGCAGGATCTCGCCGCGACCGGCGCGGTCGACGTCATCATCGTCGCGCGCGGCGGCGGCTCGCTCGCCGACCTGTTCTGCTTCTGCGACGAGACCCTGTGCCGCACCGTGGCGCTGCTGGGCGTGCCGGTCATCGCCTCTGTCGGCCACCACACCGATCGCACGCTGATCGACGACGTCGCGGCGCTGAGCTGCTCGACGCCGACCCATGCCGCCGAGTCGGCCGTTCCCGTGCACTGCACCGAGGGACGGGTCGAGATCCTGCGCGTGGCGCGGCGGCTGCGCGTGCACGGGCGCCGCGCGGCCGTCGCACGGCCGGCGATCGTCGCCGCCGCGCGGCGCCTCGGCGTTCACGGCCGGCGCGCGCTGCTGGCCCGCGCGCAGGCGCTCGCCCGGCTGTCGCGGGCGCCGGGCGAGCACGTCGCCCGCGAGCGGGCGCGCCTGCACCAGGACCTGCGCGAGATGCGGGCGTCGGGCCGCCGGCGGCTCGCCGGCGAGCGCGCGCGGGTGGCACGGCGCGCGCTCGTGCTCGATCGCAAGGCGCACTCGGCTGCCCTCGACGCGCGCCGCGCGACCGGCCTGCAGGCGCTCGCGATGGCGCTCGCCGCGCACGACCCGGCGCGCACGCTGGAGCGCGGCTACGCGCTCGTCACCGACGCCGCCGGCGAGCCTGTGACCACGGCCGCCGCCGCGCGCGAGGCGGGCGCCGTCTCCCTGCGCTTCGGCGACGCCGCGGTCGATGCGACGATCACGGGCAGCGCATGAGCACACCGGCCGACCCACTCAGCTACGAGGACGCGACGGCGCGCCTGGAGGCGATCATCAAGCGCCTGGACTCCGGCGAGGCCGGGCTGCGAGAGACGCTCGAGCTGTGCAAGGAGGGCCGCACGCTCGTCGAGCTGTGCGCCGCCGAGCTCGAGGCGGTCGGCCAGGGCCTCGAGGAGCTGCACCTCGACGAGCTCGTCGCGCGCCTGGAGGCGGGCGCCCCCCAGTCCTAGGCGCCCCCGCGCCGGCGCCCCGCGCTTCAGCCGCCGCCGAGCGCCTTCTTCAGCGCCGCGTACGCCGGGCGCGCCTTGCCGTCGGGCCCGATCAGGCCCGCGTCGAAGCGATCGGTCGGCTGCGAGCCGGTCCAGTTGTAGAGGTACACGCGCCGGACGCGCGGCGTCTTCGCCGCGAGGCCGAGCACGTACGTCGTCGCCTTCGCGGCGCGTTTCTCGTCGCGGGGGAAGTTGCGCCCGAACGCGACGATGCCGCCGGTCTCGGTCAGCCAGACGTCGCCCTTGACGGCGCGCAGCAGCGAGCCCAGGCCGCTCGTGCGGAAGCGGTTGGCGTCGGCGTAGTTGTGCAGGCCCCAGATCGTGGGCGTGCCGTCCAGGCCGCGCCTGTAACGCGCGAGGTAGCGCGTCATGCCGGCCTGGTCGAGCAGGTCGCCGGCGAGCACCGTGCAGCCGCCGCACTCGGCCCTGACGACGTTGTAGTACTCGGCCGCCCGCGCCGGCGACTTCGCGGTCGGCTGGCTGGCGTGGTTGACCTCGTTCCACGCCGCGTAGACGCGCACCTGCGGGTAGCGCTTGCGGAAGGCGCGAAACGCGGAACGGAACTCCTTCGCCGTCGGCAGCTTCTTCGGATGCACGCGCGAGTGACCGAACGTCACGAACGGCTCGACGCCCGCCGCCTTCGCCTCGGCCAGCCAGAGGTCGACGATGTCGCGCTCGAAGCGCACGGCCACGGCGTCGTAGGACACGACGAGCCGTGCCTTGCGGATCCCGAGCGCCGTGAACAGGGGGCTGCGGAACATCGCGGCCTGCTGCTCGCCGATGCCGACGTCGAGCCCGTCGCGGATCCCCGGTGCCGAGGGCGCTGCCGCGGTCGAGCCGGTCCCGGCGCCGGGACCGGCGTCGCCGCCGCCGCAGCCGGCGATCAGGCCCGCGCCCATCGCCAGCGCCAGGACGAGGCGCGGCCCGAGCCTCAGCACCAACCACCCCCGTTGCCGCCCGCGCGCATCCGGCGCACGATACGCCGCCGGTAGCCTGAACACACATGAGCACCTACGAGCTCGTCGCCGATCTGCCGCTGCACATCGAGCGCTACACGGCTCGAAGGTCTCGTGCAGCAGGTCTCCAGCGACTTCGAGCGCAGGTCGACGATCGTCCACCTGCTGGGGCACGGCGAGGAGGGCGTCGGCGAGGACGTCACCTACGACGCGGTCGACCACGAGATCGCGCAGAAGGCCGGTCCCTACCTGGCGCTCGCGGGCGAATGGACGCTGCGCTCGTTCTCCGAGCACCTGGCCGCGCTCGACCTCTTCCCGCAGGCGCCCCAGCGCGAGGTCTCGCGGCTGTATCGCACCTGGGCCTACGAGTCCGCGGCACTCGATCTCGGGCTGCGCCAGGCCGGCAGGTCGCTGCACGCCGTGCTCGACCGCACCCCGAGGCCGCTGACGTTCGTCGTCTCGCTGCGCCTCGGCGAGCCGCCGACGCTCGCGCCCGTCAGCAACCGCCTCGAGCACTACCCGACGCTGCGCTTCAAGCTCGACCCGACGACCTCGTGGGACGAGGCGCTGATCGCCGACCTCGTCGCGACCGGCGCGGTCGACTCCGTCGACTTCAAGGGTCTCTACGAGGGCACCGTCGTCGACGCGCCCGCCGATCCGGTGCTCTACGCCCGCGTCGTCGAGGCGTTTCCCGACGCGTGGCTCGAGGATCCCAAGCTCACCCCCGAGATCGACGCGCTGCTCGAGCCGCATCGCGGACGGATCACGTGGGACGCGAACATCCACTCGATCGCCGACATCGAGGGCCTGCCGTTCGCGCCGCGGATGGTGAACCTCAAGCCGTCGCGGCTGGGCGGCGTCAAGGCACTGTTCGACGCCTACGACTACGTGACCGCGCGCGGCATCGGCGCCTACGGCGGCGGCCAGTTCGAGCTCGGAGCCGGGCGCGGGCAGATCCAGTACCTGGCCTCGATCTTTCATCCCGACACGCCGAACGACACGTCGCCGTCCGGCTTTCACGCGGCGGATCCGCCGCCGGGGCTGCCGGCAAGCCCGTTGCCGCCGGCGCCCTCGGAGACCGGATTTCGCTGGGGCTGAACCGCTCGACTCAGATGCCGCGACGGCCGTAGCCGTAGCCGCCGGAGCCGATGCCGCTGACCAGCACGAGCACCGCCGCGATGATGGCGACGATCGCCGGCAGCGACAGCGCGAGGCACAGCGCGTAGACAAGCGCAGCAAGCAGGACGGCGATGAGAATTCCGATCATGTGATTGACGCTCCTCGTAGAAGTTGACGTTGCTGATGTCAATACCCACGGGGCTCGCGTCACAAGCCGGCCATCCGTCCAGTCAAATCTATGAGACGCGTTGGATCAGCGTCCCCGTCCCGAGTCCGCCGCCGCAGCACATCGTCACGAGGCCGAGCTCCGAATCCGAGCGCTCGAGCTCGTGCAGCAGCGTCGTCAGCAGCCGGGCGCCGCTCGAGCCGAGCGGGTGGCCCAGGGCGATCGCGCCGCCGTTGACGTTGACGCGCTCCATGTCGGGGTCGAGCTCGCGCTGCCATGCGGCGACGACCGGCGCGAACGCCTCGTTGACCTCGATCAGGTCGATGTCGCCGATCGCCATGCCGTTGCGCTCGAGCAGCTTGCGCGTCGCCGGGATCGGGCCGGTGAGCATGATCACGGGGTCGACGCCGACGGTCGTCTGGTCGACGATCCGCGCCCGGGCGGTGCAGCCGAGCTGCTCGGCCTTCTCGCGCGACATCAGCAGGACGCCCGCGGCGCCGTCCGAGATCTGCGAGGCGTTGCCGGCGGTGACGCGACCGTCCTGCTTGAACGGCGTCTTCAGCCCGGCCAGCGCCTCGAGGCTCGTGTCGGGACGGATGCCCTGGTCGGTCACGCGCAGGTCGCCGTTGGTCTGGATCGGCACGATCTCGCGCTCGAAGCGACCCTCCTCCGTCGCCTGGTGGGCGAGGCGATGCGAGCGCAACGCGAGCTCGTCGAGCTCCGCGCGCGGGATCTCCCACTGCTCGGCGATCAGCTCGGCGCTGATGCCCTGCGGCACGAGCGCGTGCTTCTCCATGAGCGCGGGCGGAAACGGCGAGCCGACCTGCTCGACCCACTGGAAGCTCGAGCCCATCGGGATGTGGCCCATGTGCTCGACACCGGACCCGATGACGACGTCGTGGATCCCGGCCGCGATCAGCGCGGCCGCGAAGTTCACGGCCTGCTGCGCCGATCCGCACTGGCGATCGACGGTCGTCGCGGCGGTCTCGACCGGCAGCCCGGCCTGCAGCCAGGCGTTGCGGGCGACGTTGTAGCCCTGCTCGCCGAACTGCTGGACGCAGCCGGCGATGACGTCCTCGACATCGGCCGCGGCGATGCCCGCGCGCGCGATGAGCTCGCGATAGACGGTCCCCAGCAGCTCGTTGGGGTGGATGTCCTTGTAGTAGCCCTTGACGGGGTGCCCGCGCCCGATGGGAGTGCGCACGGCTTCGACGATGACGACCTCGCGGCCCTGTTGTCCGCTCATGTTCGCTTCGGCCTCCTGTTATGGCGTACGTTCTCGATGGGTCAACACTAAGGTACCGACTGACGGGTCAATCAACTGTGGGGGGCGGGCGTGGACGAGAAGCTTGGCATCGCGGGAAGCGGGGCAATCGCGACGGGGCTGGCGGTCTGCGCCGCCCGCGTCTCAGAGCCGATCCTGTGGGCGCGCTCGGACGCGTCGGCTGCGCGCGCGCGCAAGCAGATCGCCAAGACGTGCGAGCGCCTGGGCGAGGAATACGACCCCGAGCGGGTGCAGATCTCCACGGACCTCGACGCGCTCGCCGAGGCGACGTTCCTCGCCGAGGCGATCGCCGAGGACACGGCGGCGAAGAGTGTCCTGCTCGCACAGCTCGACGGGCTCGCCGGCCCGCACGCCATCATCAGCACGACGACGTCGTCGCTGTCGGTCGCGGACCTCGCAGCCGCCTCCGGGCGCCCCGAGCTGTTCGTCGGCCTGCACGTCTTCAATCCCGTCGCGAAGATGAAGCTCGTCGAGCTGGCCTTCCCCGAGCAGGCGTCCGAGTCCACCCGTGAGCGGGCGGCGGCGCTGTGCGTCGCGCTCGACAAGGAGGCCGTCGTCGTCCCCGATCTCGCGGGCTTCGTCGTCAACAGGCTGCTGTTCCCCTATCTCTTCAGCGCCGTCGACTTCATGGAGCGCACCGGCCTGGAGCCGAAGGCCGTCGACACGTGCATGCAGCTCGGCGCCGCCCACCCGATGGGCCCGATCGCGCTGCTGGACTACATCGGCCTCGACGTCTCCGTCGCGATCGGCGACGCGATCGAGGCCGACGTCCCGCAGAGCCTGCGCGACCTCTGCGCCGAGGGCGCGCTGGGCCGCAAGGCGGGGCGCGGCCTCTACCCCGCCGCGGCCTACACCCGCTAGTCCGATCGCCGTCTCGGACGGCCCGATCCGACTTCCACCGAAGGTTTAGTTCGGCTTCACATCGGCTGGAGAGGATCGCGTCGCGACATACCTCGCACTCCTCCCAGAAGCACACGACGGGCCCGCTGTCGAGGCGGGCCCGTCGTGTTTCTGGCGCCGGCGGAACCACCCCAGTACCACCGTGGCCTCCTCCGCCTTCCCAGGGCGGGGTACCGACTGCAACGCATCCGGCGATGCGAACTTGCGGAAACTCGTTCGTTCCCGCGGACCCGCCCGCTACGTCTCGGTCGCGGGCTCCTTCGCGGGCTGGCCGCCGCGCTCGCGGATGCGCACCGCCTCGATGCGGTTCTCGCGCACGGACTCGACGCGGATCGAGTAGCCGTTGGCGTCGACGGTGTCGCCGCGCCGCGGCAGCCGTCCGAGCGCCGCGAAGACGAAGCCGCCGATCGAGTTGTAGGCGTCGCTGTCGACCGGCACGTCGAGGCCGTAGTCGGCGAGGTCGGTGATCGCGACGTGGCCGCGCACGAACCAGTCGCCGTTGGCGAGGCGTCGGATCTCGCCGCCCGCGGGGTCCGTCTCGTCGTCGATCTCACCGACGACCTCCTCGACGATGTCCTCGACGGTGACGATCCCCGCGACGCGGCCGTACTCGTCGATGACGACCGCCATCGTCGAGCGGTTGCGCTGCAGGTCGGCGAGCAGGTCGTCGAGCGGCTTGGTCTCGGGGAAGATCTGGACGGGGCGGATCGCGGCCTCGAGCGACGCCTCGGGCCCGTCGGCCATGAGGATCCGGGCCAGCGAGTTGGAGTGCACGACGCCCTTGACGCGGTCGGCGTTGTGGTCCTCGGTCACCAGCAGCCGCGTGTGGCCGGTCGAGATCGCGCGGCGCAACGCGGTGCCGACGTCCTCGGACGAGTCGACGGTGACGACCGCGGGGATCGGCGTCATGACCTGGCGCGCCTCCTGCTCGTGCAGGTGGAAGACGCCGGTCAGCATCCCCGCCTCGCCGGGATCGAGCTTGCCGCCCGCGTGCGCCTCGGCGATGATCGCGCGCACCTCCTCGGGGCTCGAGCCCTCCTCCCAGCCCGCCTCGGCCTTGATCCCGAGCGGTCGCAGCAGCGCGTTGGAGGCCTTCTCGAGCAGGTGGATGAACGGCCGCATGAACGAGTTGAAGAAGTCCAGCGGCCGGGCGACCGCCTTGACGACGCGCTCGGCGTTGACGATCGCGTAGATCTTCGGCACCTGCTCGCCGACGGTGATGTGGCCGGCCGTGACGAAGATGTAGGCGATCGCGATCGCGATCGGCGCCGCGACCGCGTGCGACAGGCCGCCGAGCGCCGGCTCGACGAGGTTCGCGATCGCGGGCTCGCCGAGGAAGCCGATGCCCAGCGACGCGAGCGTGATGCCGAACTGGCATGCCGACAGGTACTCGCTGAGGTTGTCGAGCATGTGCACGACGCGCGCGGCGCGCCGGTCGCCGGCCTCCGCCAGTTCCTCCAACTTGCCCCTGCGCGCCCGCACGAGCGCGAACTCCGCGGCGACGAAGAAGCCGTTGACGAAGATCAGCACGACGACCGCGCTGAGAAGGAGCGCGATCAACTGGAGGGGTAGGAGTCCGGCCTACCGCGAGGGTGTCGGCCGCGACTTCGAGGAAGGTCGTCGTTCATTGACGCTGCCCTCGAACCGTAGCAGCATGACGACCCGCCGACGGCGCGATTCAAGCGCCGGCGGTCAGCCCGTCGATCGTCCGCGCCAGCGCGAGATCGTTCTCGGTCACCCCGCCCGCCGAATGCGTCGACAGCGTGAGGCGCACGTGCTTGTAGCCGTGGACGAGGATGTCCGGGTGGTGGTTGGCGGCGTTGGCCGCGTCGGCGACGGCGTTGGCCAGAGCCATCGCGCCCTTGAAGCCGTCCAGCTCGACGTCGCGCACGATGCTGTCGCCGTCGCGTCGCCAGTCGCCGCCGGCCAGCCGCTCGTCGATCTCGGATGCGCTCAGCGCCATTGCCATACCCTCTCGCTCGTGCGGATCGTCTCCCTCGTCCCACACGCTACCGAGCTGCTGTTCGCGCTGGGACTGGGCGACGACGTCGTCGGCGTCACCCACGAGTGCGACTACCCGCCGGCCGCGCGTGACATCCAGCCGGTGACCTACGACGTCCTGGCGCCGGGCCTGTCGGCCGCCGAGATCGACGCGGCCGTGCGCGAGCGCACCGCCGAGGGCGACTCGATCTACGAGCTCGACGACGAGCTGCTGCGCGAGCTCGAGCCCGATCTCGTCGTCACCCAGGCGCTGTGCCACGTCTGCGCGGTGTCCCACGACGAGGTCCAGGCGCTCGCGGTCACGCTCGAGAGGCCGCCGCGCGTCATCGCGCTCGATCCGAAGACCTACGGCGAGACGCTCGGCGACGTGCGCACGATCGCGCAGGCGACGGGCGCGAAGGACGCCGCGCTCGATCTGATCGCGCGGACCGCCCGGCGCGCGGACGTCGTGCGGCTCGCCGTGCGCGACCTGCCGCGCCCGCGGGTCGTCGCGATCGAATGGCTCGACCCGGTCTTCGTCGCCGGTCACTGGACCCCGCAGCTGATCGAGATGGCGGGCGGCGAGGACGTCCTGGGTATGCCGGGCGAGCCCTCCGAGCAGTCGACGTGGGAGCTCGTCGCCGCCGCGCGGCCCGACGTCGTCGTCGTCATGCCGTGCGGCTACGACGCCGCGCGCGCGGTCGTCGAGGCCGAGGAGCACGCGGCGCGGCTGCGCGTGCTCGGCGCCGATCGCGTCGTCGCCGTGGACGCGTCGTCGTACTTCTCGCGGCCGGGGCCGCGGCTCATCGACGGCCTCGAGCTGCTGGCGCACATCCTGCACCCCGACCGCGTGCCGATCGCGCCCGCGGAGGCGCTGACGGTGGAGCTCTGAGCCCGTCGAGGACGGGCTCGCGGGCGAGCGGGCCGCCATCCGCGCCCGCGCAGGAGCGGGCGGAGCCGAGGACCGTCCTCTATCTGCACTCCTCGGCCGGGCGCTACGGCGCCGACCGCCAGCTCGCGCTGCTCGCTGGCGGCCTGGATCCGGCGCGCTACACGCCGCTCGTCGTGCTGGCGATGGACGGCGAGCTGCGCGAGGACCTCCAGGCCGCGGGCGTCGAGGTCGTCGTGCGGCCGCTGTCGGTCATGCGCCGCGCCTCGATGTCGCCGGCCGGGCTGGCCGGGGTCGCGGGCGCGCTCGCTCGCGACGGCGGCGGCCTCGCGCGCCTCGCGCGCCGGCGCGGCGTCGACCTGATCCACACGAACACCTCGGTGACGCTCGGCGGCAGCGTCGCCGCGCGGATCGCGCGCATCCCCCACGTCTGGCACGTGCGCGAGATCTACACGGGCTTCGAGCGCTACTGGCCCGCCTACAGCCGGCTGCTGCTCAGTGCCGACGCGCTGCCGTGCGTGTCGCCCGCGACGTGCGCGCAGTTCGCCGGCGATCGGCGCGCGCTCGTCATCCACGACGGCCTCGGCCTGGAGCCGTGGCGCGAGCCGCGCGACGCCGCGCGGGCGGCGCTCGGCCTGCCCGCCGAGGCGTTCGTCTGCGCGATCCTCGGGCGCATCTCGACCTGGAAGGGCCAGGACATGCTGATCCGCGCGCTCGCCGATCCGGCCCTCGCCGCGGGCGCTGAGAGCACGATCGCGCTCGTCGCCGGGGACCCGTGGCAGGGCGAGGAGCGCAAGCTCGACGAGCTGCGCGCGCTCGCCGCCCAGCTCGGCGTCGGCGAGCGGGTGCGCTTCAGCGGCTTTCGCTCGGACGTCGAGAACGTCTACGGTGCGGCAGACGTGATCTGCGTGCCGTCGACCCAGCCCGACCCGCTTCCCAACGCCGCGCTCGAGGCGGCCGCCGCCGGCTGCTGCGTCGTCGCCGCCGACCACGGCGGGCTGCCGGAGATCCTGCGCGACGGCGCCACGGGCGTGCTCGTGGCGCCCGGCGATCCGGCGGCGCTCGCGGCCGCGCTGGCCGCCCTGCGGGGCGATCGCGCGTGGCGGGAGCTGCTCGGCGAGGCGGCCGCCGCCGACGTCCGCGAGCGGTTCGCGCCCGCGCTGCTGCTCGCCCGCACGCAGGCGCTGTACGACGACGTCATCGACCGCCGCGGGCAGGCAGGCTGATGGCGCGCAGGGGCCGCGTCCTCGTGACGATCCCGATCAGCCACTTCTGCGAGAAGGCTCGCTGGGCCCTGGACCGCGCCGGCCTGGACTACGCCGAGCGCCGCCACATCCAGATCGTCCACCAGTTCGCGGCGCGCGCCGCCGGCGGCGCCAAGACCGTGCCGGTGCTCAAGACGCCCGACGGCGTGTTCGGCGAGTCGCGCGACATCCTGCTGTACGTCGACGCGCAGCTGCCCGAGGAGCGCCGGCTGTACCCCGCCGACGCGCACGACCGCGCGCTGGTCATGGCGCTCGAGCGGCGCTTCGACGAGGGGATCGGCGTCGAGGGCCGGCGCTGGCTGTACCACGAGGTCTTCAAGGACACGAAGCCCTTCACGCCGTTCAACCTGACGGGCGTGCCGGCCTGGGAGCGCTTCGTGTTCCCGTTCGTGCTCGCCCCGGCGAAGCTCTACATCAACCGCTACCTCGACATCGATCCCGGCACGGCGGCGAACGCGCTGCTCCTCGTCGACGAGGAGCTCGACGCCATCGCAGCGATGCTGTCCGACGGGCGCCGCTACCTCGTCGCGGACCGCTTCAGCGCCGCCGACCTCGCCTTCGCGGCGCTGGCGGCGCCGCTCGTCGTGCCGCCCGAGTACGGCACGCCGCTGCCCCAGCCCGAGGACCTCCCCGCCCATATGGCCGAGCGCGTGCGCGCGTGGCGCGAGCACCCGGCCGGGCGCTTCGCGATGCGCCTGTTCGCCGAGCAGCGGGGCGCGAGCGGGGCGGCGGCCTAGAAGGCCTGCGGCGTGGCCGACTGGGCCACGACGATCCCGCCGACCGCCAGCGCGACCGCCAGCACCAGCGACGCGGCGATCACGATCGTGCTCGACAGGCGGCGGCGCTCGGCGGCCTCGAACATGAGCAGGCCGACGATCCCGCCGGCGATCAGACCGCCGACATGGCCGCCGGCGGAGATCCCGGGGATCACGAACGTGATCCCGAGGTTCAGCAGCAGCGTGACGCCGAGGCCGGACTGCATCGGATCGATCCCGCGGGCGCGCATCGCGATGATCGCCGCGCCCATGAGCCCGAAGACCGCCCCGGAAGCGCCGACGGTGATCGCGTTGGGCGAGACCAGCAACGCGCCGAACGAGCCGCCCACGAGCGACACCAGGTAGATGACGCCGAAGCGCAGCTTGCCGATCATCGGCTCGAGCATCGTCCCGAGGAAGTACAGGAAGTACATGTTGAACGCGATGTGCAGCAGCCCCGAGTGCAGGAAGCCGGCGGTGATGATCCGCCACCAGTCGCCATCGGCGACGAGCGGGCCGTACAGCGCCCCCTGCGAGTAGACCTTGCCGGAGGTACCGAGGCCACCGCCGCCGGTCGACGCGGCCAGGAACGCGATGACGTTGATCGCGATCAGGGCGTACGTGAGCTGCGGCGTGCCGGTCAGCGTCGCGACCGTGCGCACCTTCGTCTTCTGCTTCGAGCACTCCGGGCAGCGCATCCCGACGGACGTCGCGGTCATGCAGTCCGGGCAGATCGGCCGGCCGCAGGACGAGCACGACACGCCCGTCTCCCGGCTGGGATGGCGATAGCACGTCGTCGCTACGTCGCTTGCGTGCTTGGCCATGAAGCTGACGCTAGCAGCCGTGCGGGCACGCCCACGCAAGCGCGCGGGCGCGCAGCGTCACGATCAGGCGGCGACGCTGACGATCGGCGCCATCGTCGGCGAGTCGCTGCCGCCCGAAGGCTCCTGCGTGACCATCACCGTGCGACGGCCGGGCAGCTTGCCGACGTCGACCGATGCCTTGCCGTCGGCGCGGACCGAGAACAGCCCCGCGGACTTCGCGCCCGCCGAGTCGCTCGGGTCGTCCAGCCAGAGCTGGTAGATGAGCCCCGGGGCCGGGGTCTTCATCCCCGCGAGGGCAAGCCGCGCGTTGCCGTCGCAGACCTCGACCTTCGCCGTCGCGCCCTTCGGCGCGACGCTGGCCGTGCGCGTCGAGCAGGAGGGGTTCGTGTCGCTGTTGAGCAGCGTGCCGAGTCCCAGGCCGAGCGCGATCAGCACGCCGGCCAGCGCCGCGGCGGGCATCGGCCGCAAGCGACCGAACCAGGATCCGACGCCGCGCGAGGGCTTCGCCGCCACCCGGTCGGCGGACGCCCCGGAGGCGAGCAGCAGCTCGGACTCCGCCCGCACGGTCGCCATGACGCGGTCGCGGATGTTCGGTGGAGCGCTGAGCTGCGGCGCGGCGCTGAGCAGCGCGTGCGAGACGAAGCCGAGCTCGCCGACCTTCTCCGCGCAGTCGCTGCACTCGGCGACGTGGTAGCCGTAGGCCTCCCACTCGCCGTCGGGCAGCGCGCGCAGGACGTAGCCGGCGGCGTCCTCGGTGCGGGGGCACTCGTAGATGCTCATGGCATGACCTCGCGCAGCCCGCCGAGCTGGGCGCGCATCTTCTCCAGGCCGAGGCGCATCCGGCCCTTGACCGTGCCTATCGGGGTGTCGAGCATGGAAGCGATCTCCGTCTGGGTGAAGCCGCCGAAGTAGGCGAGCTCGATGACGCGGCACTGCTCCACGGGAAGCGTCTGCAGCGCGGTGCGGATCTCCTGCGCCTCGTCGAGCCGTGCGACCTCGACGTCGGTGCGGTCCTTGGCCTCGAAGCGCTCCTCGATGCCCTCGTCGCTGGCGCGGCGGCGATCATGGACGACCGAGCGACGCAGCGAGTCGATCGCGCGGTTGTGGACGATGCCGAGCACCCAGGTGCGAACGGATCCGCGGGCGCGGTCGTAGCGGGCGCCGCTGCGCCACAGCGACAGGAACGCCTCCTGGACGACGTCCTCGGCGGCGGAGCGGGTGCCGCACATGCGGTAGGCAAGGGAGAAGGCCGCGCCCGAGTGCCGTTCGTAGACGACCTCGAAAGCGGGCGCGTCTCCCTTGCGGACGAGCTGCATGAGATCCTCGTCCGCGAGGTCGCGCAGCTCGGTCGGTCCAGGCTCAGGGGCTTTGCGCAGAAGTGCCATGTGTACTGCGATCTACGACGCGGCGCAGCGATCGGATCAGAGGTTTCAGCGCCGGAATCTCAGTCGCGCCGAGCGAGCTTGCGCGCCTCGCCGGCGGCGGCGCGCACGGTGCGGCGAAGCAGGTCCAGCGGGTTGCTCGAGGCGGCCGCCCGCTTCTTGCGCTCGTTACGCACGCGCAGCACGACGAGCGCCGTTCCGGCGGTCACGCCGACGGCACTCGCGACGACGGGGCGCACCCAGTTGCGCGGGTCGCGCATGGCTCCGACCTCCCACGACTCGAGCTCGTCGACGGCCGCGTCGGTGAGCTCCTGCAGCGTCGTCTCGACCCGCGCCTTGAGCGTGTCGGGCGGGTCGACCGGCGCCAGCGCGAGGCGCAGCATCGACTCGAAGTCGGCGTCGGCGTGCTGGGCGGACTCGGTCATGTCGTTGTCACCAACCCCTCGAGCTGCTTGATGGCGCGGTGCAGGAGCACCTTCGTGGCGCCGTCGGTCTTGCCCATGGCACGAGCGATCTCGCGGTTGTCCATCCCGAGCGCGAAGCGCATGATGAGGGCCTCACGACGCTCGTCCGGGAGCGTCTTGATGGCCTCGATGATGCGCGCGAGCTCGTCGCGACCCTCCACGAGATCCTCCGTCGTGTGCAGCGTGCGCAGGCCGGTCGTGTCGTCGATCGGCGTCTGCGGCCGGCGCGAGCGGTCGCGGTACAGGTTCGCGGCGAGGTTGTGGGCGATCCGGATCAGCCATGGGCGCAGCGGGCGCCCGTCGGACTCGGCCTGCGCACGCTCGAAGTGACGGTAGGCCTGCAGGAACGTCTGCTCGGTCAGATCCTCCGCGTCGTGATGGTTGCCCACCCGGTAGTACGAGTACGAGTACACGTCGCGCAGGTGGACCCTGTAGAGCTCGGAGAAGTCCTTGTCGAGCCTGGCCTTGTGCAGGGGATCCACGCATCGCAGCCTACTCGGGCGCAGCCCCTCGATCGGTCTCCCCGGGCTGCGCCGCGACGCCCGCGAGCGCGACGTCACCGGCACCGTACACCCGGCTCAGCGTGCCGTTGAGATGGCCGGTCTCCGGCGCATCGGCCGGCACCGTCGCGCTCGCCTGGGCGCGCTCGAAGCGCCGGCCCCCGGGCGCGGTCACGTGAGCGGTGAAGTCCCCGGGCTCGATCTTGCCGTCGACGAGCGCGACGAGCCGGTCGAGCGTGGGCGCGGGCACGCCCTCCCGGCGCAGCGTCTGGGCGAGCAGCGCGACGCCGTCGAGCGCCTCGCTGGACTGGCCGAGCGCGTCGCCGATGCTCGACGCCGGCATGCCCTGCCCGAGCAGCTCGCCGGCGCGGCGGTTGCGGCTGCCCTCCGCGACGACGGTGGCCACGAGGTCGCCGGCTCCCGCGAGCCCGGCGAACGTCTTCGGGTCGGCGCCCTGCGTGCGGGCGAACGCGTCGATCTCCGCGAAGACCTTCCCTGCGGCCGCGCCGGCCGCGTTCGGACCGCTGACGCCCGCGACCGCGGCGGCGAGCGCGGCGGCGTTCTTGGCGGTGCCCGCGAGCTCGACGCCCGCGACGTCCTTCGTGCTCGAGACGTCGAAGCCGGCGCGGCGCAGGACGCGCGCGAGCTGCGTCGCGAAGACGCCGTCGGCCGAGCCGACGACGAGCGAGGCGCCGTTGTCGAGCGCGTCGGCCGCGTGGCCCGGGCCGCCGATGCAGGCGACGGCGCGCGCCTCGATGCGCTCGGCGACGTACGCGCTGGGCAGGCTGCCGTCCGGCGCCACGAGCCCCTTGGAGAGCACCAGCACCGCGGCGCCCGGCGGGATCGCGTCCCCGTGTTGCGCCACCGCGTCGGGCAGGGCCATCGCCGGGACCGCGAAGCAGACGATGTCGGCGCGGTCGAGCGCGAGGTCGTCGGCCGTCGTCACGTGGACGGCGTCGGGCAGCGTGACGTCGGGCAGGTAGTGCTCGTTGACGCGCGTCGCGGCGAGCCGCTGCGCCTGGGCCTCGGTGCGGCAGCCGAGGTCGACCTCCACGCCGGCACGCGCGAGCGCGACCGCGAGCCCGGTACCCCATGCGCCGGCGCCGACGATCGCCGCGCGGCGCAGCGGCGCGGTGCCGCCGAGCCATTCCCACTGCAGCTCGACGCAGGCCCAGACGCGATCGATGACCCCGCGAGCGAGCTGCGGCGAGGGCTGCTCGACGCGCGAGAACAGCAGCGGACGCCCGCAGCGCAGACGGATCTTGTGCGGGCGGATGCGCCAGCCCCTGCGGACGGCCTCCGTGCCGATGACCGCGACGGGGACGATCGGCGCGCCGGTCTCCAGCGCGAGCCGGCCGACCCCGCGCTTGGGGTTGCCGAGGCCGCCGGGGCGCGTGCGCGTGCCCTCGGGGAAGATCACGACGACGTCGCCGCGCTCGAGGATCCTGCGGGCGGTGCCCATCGCGTCGCGGTCCCCGTTGCCGCGGTCGACGGGGAACGCGCCGAGCGAGCTCAGCCACCACGCGAGCAGTGGGTTCGTGAACAGCTCGCGCTTGGCGACGAAGTACACGGGCCGCCGGACGAGCGTTCCGATCAGGAACGGATCGAGGAACGAGCGGTGGTTGGCGGCGATGATGACGCCGCCCTCGCGCGGGATGTGCTCCCGGCCGATGCGGCCCATCCGGAAGTACAGGACGAAGAAGGGTTCGAGGACCGCGCGCGAGATCCAGTAGACGGCCCGGTTGACGCCGCGGCCACGGGCGCGCTCGAGGAAGCGGTTGCGATCCATGCACCGGATACCCGCGCTGGTGACGACCGTTACAGTCTGAAGCGCATGGTCATCGATCGCGACAAGACCGTTCGAGGAGCCATGGCCGGCGCGATCGCCGCCGGCGTATGGGCGGCGCAACAGCCGCTCGACAAGGCGCTGTTCGGCGTCGACTACGACGACACCGAGCTGCTCGGCAAGGCGATCACGCGGGGGCGCGCGTGGCCGGTCGTCGGGCTGGCGATGCATCTCGGCAACGGTGCGCTGCTCGGCGCGGTGTATGCGGGCGCGGCGCCACGGATGCCGGTCCCGTCCTGGTCGCGCGGCCCGATCGTCGCGCTGACCGAGCACCTCGCGACGTGGCCGTTGACGATCGCCGTCGATCGCGTGCACCCAGCGCGTGGCGACATGCCGCGGCTTGCCGGCAGTTGGCCCGCGTTCGCGCAGGCGACCTGGCGTCACCTGCTGTTCGGCGTCGTGCTCGGCGAGCTCGAGCGCCGGCTGAACCCGCCGCCCGACCCCGAGCTTCCGGCCTACGAGCACGTCGTGTCGAGCAACGGGCACGGCTCCCTGGAGCACGTCGGCGCGCTGGACTGACCGTGCTCGGCACGCGCGCCCGGCTGCTCGCGACGGTCGCTGCCGTCGCGCTGCTGGGGCTGCAAGCCGCCGGGGCACAGGCCCGGGACGCGGTCGTGACCTCGTTCGACGGCACAAGGATCGTCGCGCATTTCTACAACGCCGCCGCGCCGGGCCCGGCGCCGACCGTGCTCGTCGGACCCGGATACGGCAAGGCCGGCAACAACAGCCCGACGCTCGACACCAGCGACATCATCGGCGCGGCGACGCTGCGCCAGCACGGCTACAACGTCCTGACGTGGGACCCGCGCGGCCTCGGCGGCTCGAGCGGGACCGTGACCTTCGACTCGCCCGCTACCGAGGCGCGTGATGTCTCGGGGCTCATCGACTACGTCGCCGCGCAGCCCGACGCCGTGCTCGATGCGCCGGGCGATCCCCGCGGTCGCCCTTCGCGTCGCGTGCGCCGAGGCGCTGACGACGGGCACGCTGTCGGCGGCGAGCCGGCACTGGATGGCCGACCGCGGACCGGCGGGGCTGCTGGGTGCGATCCGCGCTCCGACGCTGATTCTCCAGGGGACGGACGACGCGCTGTTTCCGCTCAGCGAGGCGGTCGCGAACTACGACGCGCTGCGATCGGCCGGCCGGCCGGTGCGGATGGTCTGGTACTGCGGCGGCCACGGGCCGTGCGACACGCCGAACCCCGACCCGCGTCATGCCGCCGACGCGGGCATGGCCTGGCTCGATCGCTCGCTCAAGCCCGACCCGAGCGCCGACACGCGCCCGGCGTTCGAGTGGCTCGCCGACGACGGCGTCTGGCGATCCGGGCCCGACTATCCCCTCGCGGGCGTCGGGACGCTCCATGCGACCGCGTCGCGGCAGCTCGCGTTGACACCGGTCGACAGCGTCGGATCGGGCTTCGTCCTGTACTCGACGCCGGCGATCGTCAACGGCGCGAACGTCCCCTTCCCCGCGGCCGCGGTGCCGAGCGACGTCGTCGGCGAGCCGGTCGTCCGGCTCGCCTATCGCGGGACGGCGGTTCCCTCGCACGCGTTCCTCTACGCGCAGGTGCTCGACAGCGGCCGGGGTCGTGTGGTGGGCGCCGTGAGCACGCCGATCCCGGTCGTGCTCGACGGGCGCCGGCGCACCGTGACACGACCGCTGGAGCCCGTCGCGCTGCGCGACGGCCCGGCATCGGACTACCGCCTGCAGATCATGCCCGGGGGGCTGTTCTACGGTCCGCAGCGGTCGGTCGGCACGGTGTCGATGAGCGTCGACGCCTCGCTCCCGCTCGTGGACGCGACCCGCTCCGGTCGTCCGGGAGCCGCCGCAGCCCCGCTCGCGACGCCGCTGCGCCCGCGCCTCGTCGTGACCTCAGCGCGGGCGCGCCGCGGCGCGCGGTCCGTGCGCCTGACGCTCCGAAGCCGGCTGCGCTCGCACCCGTGCGGCGGGACGATGACGTTCGCCGTCCGCCTCGGTTCGAGGACCCGCAGCTACCGCGCGCCGATCTCGGCGACGACCTGCCGGGTCGTCAAGCACGTGACGCTGTCCGCGCGCCGGGGCCGCCACGTGCGCGTGTCGATCCGCTTCGACGGCAACGGCGCGCTGACCGCCCGGCGCGCGCGCAGCGTGAGCTACCGCCTGCGCTGAGGGACTGACGCCGCCAAGCCCGCCTTCGGACTCGAACCGAAAACCTCTTCATTACAAGTGAAGTGCTCTACCAATTGAGCTAGGCGGGCGGGAGCGGCCGGTCGCGCCGGAGGGCGCCGCGGCCGCGCACGGCAGGCTAGCGCCGCGCGCCGGCTCGTGACAGCGGGCGGCGGCGGATGGCGCGCACGCCGAGGACGGGAGGCACCGACCCCGGGGCGCAGGCGTTCTGGCACCCTACGTGCGGTGGCGGCCATCAGGGAGGATCGCAAGGCCAGCGAAGCCGGCGTCGGGAACCTGCTCGGCGGAGACGGGTTCCGCGGCATCGGGATGTCGCTCGTCTTCGTGGCGCACGTGTTCGCGAACGCGGACCCCGCCGGGGACCTCGGCAGCTATGGCTGGGCGAAGCAGCCGATCGCCCGCATCGACCTCGCGCTGGCGACGTTCTTCGTGCTCTCGGGCTATCTCATCGCGCGCCCGTTCCTGCGCGCGTTCGTGCTCGGGACGAGGCGCCCGTCGGTCAGGCGCTACTTCCGCAACCGCGTACTGCGGATCGTGCCGATCTTCTTCGTCGTCGCGACCGTCACGCTGCTCATCTTCGGTCTCGACGGCGCGATCGCCCCGACGCCCGACAACCCGACCGGCACGGGACCGACCTCCGCGTGGTGGCAGGTGCTGTCGATCTTCACGTTCACCCAGACCTATACGGGCGGGGCGGCGACGGTCCCGATCGCGCAGGCGTGGTCGCTGGATGCCGAGGTCGGCTTCTACCTCGCGATCCCGCTGGCGGCCGCGCTCGCGTTCCGGCTCGGCGCCCCTTGAAGACCCCCAAGGCCCGCGCCGTCGCGTCGCTCGCCTTCATCGGCGGCCTCGCCCTCGTCAGCATCGCCCTGCGCCAGAAGGCCAACGGCTCGTTCTCCGCGCTGACGAGCCCGCCGCTCATCGTCTACGTCTTCCTGCCGGGCGTCGCGCTCGCGGTCCTCGAGCCGTTCGCCGTGCCCTACTTCCGCGGCCACCCGCGGCGCGCGCGGCGCTTCGCCTGGGCGGCGGTCGCCTTCGCCGTCGTCGTGTGCCTGCTCTACATGCGGTGGGACTACAACTCCGGCACGACCCAGATCATCCACGCGCTCGGCCGCCGCTCGGTGCTCGTCGCGCTGTTCGGGATGGCGCTCATCGGCGCCATGATCGTGCTGCAGCTCGGCACGGGCGGCACACCGCGCTGGCTCGACAACCGCGCGACGAACTGGCTCGGCGAACGCTCCTACGCCTTCTACCTCGTCCACGTGGTCGTGATCTTCGCGCTGCTCGCCATCACCGGCTCCGACCATTCGCCGGTCCTGCTCGGCGCGATCCTGTTCCTCTTCGGCTTCCCGGTCTCGGTCGGACTGGCGGGCCTCTCGTGGACGTACATCGAGCGCCCGTGCCTCGAACGCCGGCTGCCGTGGGCCGCGGGGCTCAAGCCCGAGGCCGGCAAGGCGCACGAGGTCGCCGACCCGAAGACCGAGCCCGACCCGGTCAGGGCCGCGGTCTGAGCGCACGCCGGGACCCGCGCCACGTCGGCGCGGCAGTACATAGGCTGTGGTCATGACATCAGCCATCACCCCTGCCGCAGCCGTATGACCGATTCCGCCAACGGCTACGAGCCACTGCAGATCTCGACGGATCTCGCCACCAAGCCCGCGATCCCCACACCGACCGGGACGCCGCCCGCACAGCTCATCACCGATGACGTCGTCGTCGGCGAGGGCGCAGCCGCCGCCGAGGGCAAGCACGTCACCGTGAAGTACGTCGGCGTCTCCTATTCGAACGGCAAGCAGTTCGACTCGTCCTGGGATCGCGGATCGACCTTCGACTTCCCGCTCGGCGCCGGCCGCGTCATCAAGGGCTGGGACATGGGCGTCAGCGGCATGCGCGAGGGCGGGCGGCGCACGCTCGTCATCCCCCCCGTGCTCGGCTACGGCGAGCGCGGCATGGGCCCGATCGCCGCGAACGAGACGCTCGTCTTCGTCGTCGACCTCGTGAAGGTCGGCTGAGTCCGATGAGGACGCGCACCGCGACCGCGGCGCTGCTGGCCGCCGTCGCCCTCGCCGTCGGCGCCTGCGGCAACGCGGACGGCACCGATGCGATCGCCGAGCTCGCCACGAACGGCGCCCCGGCCTCGACGGCACCCGCCGCGACGACGACCGAGACCACGCCGCAGACGACGACCGCGCCGGCCGCGAGCAAGGGCTCGGGCAAGACGATCAAGCAGCTCGTGATCTCCAAGGACCTCGCGAAGAAGCCCTCGATCGCCCAGCCGTCGGGGACCGCGCCGACGAAGCTCTACTCGCGTGACATCGTCACGGGCAAGGGCAAGGCCGCGAAGTCGACGGACAACGTGACCGTGCAGTACGTCGGCGTGTCGTACTCGACGGGCGAGCAGTTCGACGCCTCGTGGGACGCCGGCTCGCCGTTCACGTTCGACCTCGGCAAGGGCGGCGTCATCAAGGGCTGGGACGATGGCGTGCCCGGCATGAAGGTCGGTGGCCGCAGGTTGCTCGTCATCCCGCCGGACCTCGCCTACGGCGACCAGGCGAACGGCAAGATCGCGGCGAACGAGACGCTGCTGTTCGTCATCGACCTGAAGAAGATCAACTAGGCAGATCGATCCGGGGCGCCGCTTCGGCGGCGCCCGGTCGTCGAGCCCGGGCCGGCGACGGCTACGCCGCGCCCCAGACCCCGCCGGTGCGACCCAGCGTGATCGAGTGCTCGCCGTCCGACGTCTCGACGCGGAAGACGGCCTCGTCGGCGTCGGTTCCGGGCTGGTCGATGACCCGCACGAGCTGCAGTGCGGAGACCTGCGCGCCGGGGAAGCGATCGGCGACGGCGGCGCGAGCGGCGGTCTCGAGCGTGGCACGATCCCAGCCCTTGTCGCTCGCGTGCGCCTGCGCGAGCTCGCGGTCGGCCTGCCGGAGCTGCTCGAGCAGCTTCGCGTCGCGAGCGCGGGTGCGACCGCTCATGGCCACGTATCCGCCCCCGCCCAGCAGCAGGACCAGCAGCGCCAGCACGATGAGGATGATCTCGACGATGGTCACGGGTGCGACTCTATCTCGTGGCTCCGGCCCGCCGGATCAGTTCAGCACGGCGCGCGCGGAGAGGTGCGTGCCGACCTTGCGCTTGACGCGCTGCAGCGCGTTGTCGACGGTCTTGGCGTCGCAGCCCAGCCGCGTCGCGACCTCCTCGTAGGGACGGCCGTCGAGGTACAGCGCGAGCACGCGCGATTCGAGTTCCGACAGGGCCGTCGACAGGCAGCCGACGAGCGAGTGCAGCTCCTCCGTCGAGATGACCTGGTTGACCGGGTCGTGCACGGTCGAGCCCGGGATGACGTCCTCGAGCGTCGGCTCGCCGTCGCCGCTGGCGCCCGCCGGGGTCGCCGAGAACGAGACGTACTGGTTCAGCGGCGTGTGCTTGTTGCGCGTCGCCGTCTTGACGGCGGTGATGATCTGCCGCGTGATGCAGAGCTCGGCGAAGTTGCGAAACGACGACTCGCGATCGGATCGGTAGTCGCGCACGGCCTTGTAGAGGCCGACGAGGCCCTCCTGGATGAGATCGTCGGAGTCGCCCCCGGCGAGGAAGTACGACGACGCCTTGAGCCGGACGAAGCCGTAGTAGCGGCGGACGATCCGGTCGTAGGCGGTGCGGTCGCCCTGTTTGGCCAGGCCGATGAGGAAGTAATCATCGACGTGAGCTTGAGGGTGAGTCTTCTGCGAGAGTCGGGCCACGAGCAGTCCTTTCCCAACCCCTGCGGGCTGGATTTGCTCAGTGGCGGTCCCCTCCCAGGGCGCCAGCTGCGTTCCTACTGGTCAATGAGCTGATGCTGTACCTCAGGTTCACCCCTGCGGCTGGCGCCACCGTATCCGCTGTTATGAAGCCCTGTCAAGGGCTCGGGCGACGCTGCACGATTCCGTACATGAGCACGGCGGCCGCCGCGCTCGCGTTCAGCGACTGCACGCGACCGCGCTGCGGCAGCGAGACGAGGCCGTCGCAGGCACCCGCGACGCGCGGCCGCAGGCCCGTCCCCTCCCCGCCCAGCACGAGCACGACGCCGCCCGCGTAGTCGGGCTCGTCGTAGCGCGTCGGGCTCGCGCCGTCGGCGCCGTAGCACCAGCAGCCGGCCGCCTTGGCGTCGGCGAGGAAGTCGGCCAGATTGCGCACGCGTGCGATGCGCAGGTGCTCGACGGCGCCGGCCGACGCCTTGGCCGCGGAGGGCGTCACGGCGGCGGCACGGCGCTCGCAGAGGATCACGCCGGTCGCGCCGGCGCATTCGGCGCTGCGGCAGATCGCGCCGAGGTTCTGCGGATCCTGCAGCTCGTCGAGCGCGACGATGAAGGGCTCCGGCACGGCGAGCAGCTCGGCGGCGCCGACGTAGGGGTAGCCGCCGGCGTCGGCGCAGACGCCCTGGTGATCGGGCGAGCCGCAGCGGCTCTCGAGCTCGGCGCCACCGACGACCTGGACGTTCGGGACCGCGCGCAGCCACGGCTCGCGCGCCGCGCGCTCGGTTGCCCACACGCGCTCGAGGCGGCGGCGCCCGGCCCGCAGCGCCTCGTGCACCGGGTTGCGCCCGTAGAGGATCATACGTTTGTCACCTGAGGCTCATGTCGAGGGTTAGACTGAGGACGATCACGGGTCTCGACGCACGAGCTCGGGCCCGTCCGGTCCGTCGCGAACCGTCCAGCCGCGGGCGGCGAGCTCGTCGCGGATGCGGTCGGCCTGCGCCCAGTCCTTCGCCGCGCGCGCGGCCTGCCGTCGTTCGAGCGACGCCAGATCCTGCGCCGACGGCCCGTCGCCGCCGTCGGCGGCCGCGAGGTTCTCGAGGCCGAGCACCGTCAGCATCTCGACGAGGTCGGCGCGACCCACCGCGTGCTCGCGGCGGTTGGCCTCGCGCACCCACTCGAACAGGCCACCCAGCGCGTGCGCGCTGTTGAAGTCCTCGGCGAGAGCGGCGAAGAAGGCGTCGCGGTGCTCGCGCATGTCCGCGGGCGACTCGCCGTCAACGAGCCGCCGGGCGGCGTCGCGGATGCGGGCCACGCGCGCGCCCGCCTCGGCCAGGCGCTCGTCGTCGAAGAGCATCGGCTGGCGGTAGTGCGCGCCGGCGAACAACATGACGAGCGCGTCGCGACCGACCTCGGCGATGACCTCGTGCAGGCGGATCGCGTTGCCGAGGCTCTTGCCCATCGTCATGCCCTTGAGCTGCAGCATGCCGTTGTGCATCCAGATCTGCGCGAGCTCGGCGCCGCGACCCATCCGCGTCTGGGCGGCCTCGTTCTCGTGATGGGGGAACGCGAGGTCGTTGCCGCCGCCGTGGATCTCGAAGCCCACGCCGAGCAGCTCCTCGGCCATCGCCGAGCACTCGATGTGCCAGCCCGGGCGCCCGCGACCCCAGGGCGCGTCCCAGGCGCTGTCCTCGCCGTCCTTCTGCGCCTTCCAGAGCGCGAAGTCCAGCGGGTCCTCCTTGCGGTCCACGCCCACCGGCGAGAGTCCGTCGTCCTCGCCCTGGTTCATGTCGTCGATCGCGCGGTGGCTGAGCGACCCGTACTCGCTGTCCTCGCGCACGCGGAAGTAGACGTCGCCCGCGACGGCGTAGGCGTTGCCGCGCTCGATGAGCGCGGCGATGAGGTCGATGATCGCGTCGATCGTCTCGGACGCCAGCGGCTCCGCGTCCGGCCGGCCGAGCCCGAGCGCCGTCGTGTCGGCGACGTAGTGCGCGGCCATCTCGCTCGCGAGCTGCGCGCTGGGAATGCCCAGCGGCCGCGCCGCGTCGTAGATCTTGTCGTTGACGTCGGTGATGTTGATGACGAGCGTGACGTCGTGACCCGCGTGCTCGAGGAAGCGCTTCAGCAGCGAGAAGACGACGAACGGCCGCGCGTTGCCGACGTGCACGCGACCGTAGACGGTCGGCCCGCAGGCGTAGATGCCGACCCGGCCGCCCGGGCCGGGAACGAGCTCGCGCAGCGAGGAGCTGCGGGTGTCGTGCAAGCGGATCGTGGGCACGCAGGGACCCTATCGAGGGCCCATGAGCGAGCCACGCGTCAACGGCCCAGGCCGATCCGGCGAAATCGCGACCTAGCCCTCGCCCGTCACGACCGTCGCGACGGCCAGAGCCGCGACGCCCTCCATCCGCCCGACGAAGCCCATCCCCTCACCCGTCGACGCCTTGACGTTGACCTGCCCGTCCTCGAGCCCAAGCACCGCCGCCAGGTGCCGGCGGATCGCGGCGCGGTGCGGGCCGAGCTTCGGACGCTCCATCAGCACGGTCGTGTCGACGTGCACGACCCGCAGGCCGCGCGCGCGCAGCTCGTGCAGGACCTCGCGCAGCAGCTCGATCGAGTCGGCGTCCTTGTGGGCGTCGTCGCCGTCGGGGAAGTGCACGCCGATGTCGTCGAGGCCGGCCGCGCCCAGCAGCGCATCCATGATCGCGTGCGTCAGGACGTCGGCGTCCGAATGCCCGTCGAGCCCGAGCTCCGCGTCAGGGAACGTCACCCCGCCGAGGATCAGCGGCCGGCCCGCCTTGAAACGGTGCGAGTCCCAGCCGATGCCCGTCCGCACGCCCGCGTCCGGGCTCACGCGATCGGCTCCAGGCGCCGCTCGCGCCGCTCGAAGACCGCGAGCTCGCGGACGCCGACGCGCTCGAGCAGCTCGAGCGCGGCGTCGTAGTCGCGCCCGACGTCGCCGGGCACGTGCGCGTCGGAGGACAGCGCGACCGGGCAGCCGGCGTCGACGCACATCCGCAGGAACACCGGCGACGGGTACAGCTCGCCGACGGGTTTGCGCAGCCCGGCCGTCGACAGCTCGACGGCGATCTGCGATTCGGCGATGCCGTCCATCGCCAGATCGTAGAAGCGCCGCAGGTCGCCGTCGGGCACGGGCCGGCGCGCACCCCACATCTTCACGAGATCCGGGTGCGCGAGGATGTCGAACAATCCGGAGCGCGCCGCCTCCCCGAGCGTCTCGAAGTAACGCGTCCAGAGCTCGTCGGGCCGCCGTGAGCGGTGGTCGAAGACCTCGTAGCCGTCGTGGTCGACGGCGTGCTCGCCGACGAAGTGCACGGAGCCGACGACGTAGTCCCAGTCGCGTGCCTCGAGCAACGTCGCCATCTGCGCCTCGCGCCCGGCGATGAAGTCCGCCTCGATGCCGAGCCGCAGGTCCGTGTGCTCGCGTACGAAGCCGGCATACGCGTCGATGTCGTCGACCGCGCTCTCACGCCACAGCTCGTGATTCCAGACGTCGAGCGCCTGCGCGAAGCGGTAGACGTGCTCCGCGCAGCCGAGCTCGGCGATCCCACGCTCCCCCGCCGCCGCGCGGTAGCGGTCGACGTTGGCGGTCGTGAAGTACGCCTCGGCGTCCGTGCCCGGGTCGTCCGGGCGCAGGTGCAGGTGGTAGTCGGTGAGCATCAGGTGGCCGCGCCGCGCCCGCGCAGCGCGAGCTCGGCCACGTGCAGGTCGCCCGGCGTCGTGATCTTCATGTTCTCGCGCGGTGTCGCCACGACCCGCACGACCCCGCCGAAATGCTCGACGAGCCACGCGTCATCGGTCGCCACCGCGAGCAGCTTCTCGGGCGCCGACAGCGCGCGCTCCAGCGCCGCCCGGCGGAACACCTGCGGGGTCTGCACGGACCACAGCGTCGAACGGTCGAGCGTGCGCGTCACGACCCCGTCGTCGGACGCCTGCTTGATGGTGTCCGTCACCGGCGCCGCCGCGACGACGGCGTCGCAGTCGGGATCGGCCGCGAGCGCGTCGAGCGCGTCCTGGAAGATCTGCGCGGTCACGAGCGCGCGCGCCGCGTCGTGCACGATGACCGGATCACCCGCGCAGGCGCGCAGCGCGTTGAGCACCGACAGCGAGCGCTGGGCGCCGCCCGTGACCCCGATCGTGCCGGCCGGCGCCGGCACCCCCGGCGGCAACGCGACGACGATCTGCTCGACGTCGGGGACGGCAAGCAGTGCCTCGATGCTCCATGTGATCATCGGCCGCCCGGCAACGACGACAAACGCCTTGGGTCCCCCGGACCCAAGGCGTTCGCCCTTCCCGGCAGCAACGACGAGTGCGAGTGCTACTTGGCCACCACGCCGGCGCTCTCGGCGAGCAGGTCGTCGAGGTGCTGCTCGGCCTCGTCCTCGTCCTTGTCGAGCGCGTACATCAGCTCGGACGCGAGGATCTTCTTGGCGCGCGTGAACATCTGCTTCTCGCCGGTCGACAGGCCCTTCTCGTGCTCGCGGATCGCGAGGTTGCGAACGACCTCGGCGAGCTCGTAGATGTCGCCCGTCTTGATCTTGTCGCGGTTGTGCTTGAAGCGGCGATTCCAGTTCTTGGGCATCTCCGAGACGTCGTCCGCGAGCACTGCAAGAACCTTCTGGACCGTCTCCTCGTCGATGACGCGGCGCAGACCGGCGACGCCCGCGTTCTCGCAAGGAACCATGACCGTCATGTCGTTGTGCAGGATCTTGATCGTGAGGTACTCGCGCTCCTCGCCGAACATCTTGCGCCGCTCCTTCTTCAGGACCTGGCCGGCCCCGTGGTGCGGATAAACGACGTTGTCACCGAGCTCGAACTCGATGTTCTCGATGGTGCGGACCTGCAGGTCCTCCAGCAGCTGCTCTTCGATGGCTTCGGAAATGATGTCCTCCTTGGTTGACGCCGCCTGGCCCCCGGGCCGTAACGACTGACGCTGTCTGAAAGCCCTGCTCACGTCTGCAGGTAACGGTCCACGAGATTGATCTCCTGCAACCGGCGAAGGCCCTCGCGGATGTCCTTCGCACGGATCTCACCGACCCCGTCCACTGTCTCCAGCTCGGCGTCGGTGGCGGCGAGCATCTCGTCGAGCCCGCCGAAGTCGTTGACGATCTGCGCCACGACGAGCTTCGGCAGCCGCGGGATACGCCCGAGGATCCGAAAGCCGCGCGGTGACACGGGGTAATCAAGGGTGTTGAGCTTGCGGTCGTAGCCGAGCAGCTCGGCGAGGCGGCCGAAGTCCAGGAGGTCGTGGTGGGGCAGCCGGCCGATCTCCTCGAGCGCGCCGGCGAACGCCTCGTCGGTGTTCTCGGCGAGGTAGTCGTGCACGAGCGCGGCCTTGTCGGCGGCTGTGCCGACCATCGTCTCCTCGAGCTGCATCTCGATGAGCCGGCCCTCGGTGCCGAGCTCGACGATGTAGCGCTCGATCTCGACGGCCATGCGCGTCACGAGCTCGGAGCGCTGGAGCACCGTGAGCACGTCGTGCAGCGTCGCGCCGCCCTCGAACTCGAGCGCCGTCAGCCGCGTCGACACCTGGTCCAGGCGCGTGCGGTACTTGTCGAGCGTCGCCAGCGCCTGGTTGGCCTTGGCCAGCACGACGGGGATCTCCTCGAGGATGTACTTGCCGCCGTCGACGTACAGCGAGACGACCTCGCGGCGCTGGGAGATCGCGATCACGAGCGCGTCGGTCTGCTTGGAGACGCGCTCGGCCGTGCGGTGGCGCGTGCCGGTCTCGAGCGACAGGATCGTCGGATCGGGCATGAGCTGGACGTTCGCCATCGCGATCCGCGTGGCGTTCGCGTTCAGCACGATCGCCCCGTCCATCTTGGCGATCTGGTAGAGCAGCGCCGGCGTGTAGTCGATCTCGAGCTTGATGCCGCCCGAGAAGAGGAAGCTCAGCTCGTCGACCTCGCCGACGATGATCAGGCCGCCCGTCCGCGCGTGGACGATGTTGTCGATGCCCTCGCGCAGCGTCGTACCGGGGGCGACCATCTCCAACGCCTTCACCAAGCGGGGCTCCTGACGAGACTCTAGCTCGTGTGATTCGTCCCCTACTCGTTGAACCATCCAGCCCATTTTAGCGCGTACTTAGGGACTTTGGCGGGCAGACTTCCCCGGCCGCGCGGCGAGGCTACGCCGCGGCCCGCTTCGGGGCGGCTGCCGGCAGCACGGATCGCAGTGCCTGGCGCAGCGTCGGCGCCGTCTCGGGCGAGACGACCGTGCGCAACCCGAACTTCCTGGCCTCCTCGAGGCGACGGTCCGGGTGCGCGATCGAGCGCAGCTCTCCCGTCAGCCCGAGCTCCCCGAAGCACGCGACCGGCCCCTTGCCGGCGTCGATGCCGAGCGCGACGCCGCGCGTCGCGCTGGCGACCGCGAGCGCGATCGCGAGGTCCGCCCCGGGCTCCTCGACGCGCACGCCACCGACGACGTTGACGAAGACGTCGGCGTTGCCCACGCCGATCCCCGCGTGGCGCCCGAGCACGGCGAGCACGAGCGCGAGGCGGTTGCGGTCCAGGCCGTTGACGACCCGGCGGGGAGGCACGAGCTCGGACGGCGAGACGAGCGCCTGGACCTCGACGAGCAGCGGCCGCGTGCCCTCCATCGCGGCCAGCACCACAGATCCGGGCTTGCCCGTCGCCTCGGCGACGAAGCGCGCGCTCGCGTCGAGCACCTCGACGAGGCCGCTCTGGCGCATCTCGAAGACGCCGGCCTCGTTGCATGACCCGAAGCGGTTCTTGAGCGCGCGCAGCGTGCGGTACGTGCGCTCGCGCTCGCCCTCGAACTGCAGCACACAGTCGACGAGGTGCTCGAGCACGCGCGGGCCGGCGAGCGAGCCCTCCTTCGTGACGTGACCGACGAGCAGGACGGCGATGTCGTCGGCCTTGGCGACCTGCATGATGCGCCCCGCGACCTCGCGCACCTGCCCGACGGAGCCGGGCGCCCCGCTGAGATCGGCCGCGTGCATCGTCTGCACGGAGTCGATGACGCAGACCTCGGGGCGCTCGGCGCGCAGCGTCGCGAGGATCGTGTCGAGATCGGTCTCGGCGAGCACGGGGACTTCGAGCGCGCCACCGCCGCCGGTCAGCCGCTCGGCGCGCAGGCGGATCTGCGCCGCCGACTCCTCGCCGGAGACATAGAGCGTGCGGCGGCCCGCCGCCGCGAGGTTGCCGAGCGCCATGTTCGTCAGCGTCGACTTGCCGATCCCCGGCGAGCCGCCGAGCAGCACGAGCGAGCCCGGGACGAGGCCGCCGCCGAGCACGCGGTCGAGCTCTCCGATCGCGGTCTCGAGACGCGGCACGCGTGCCGTGCTGACATCCGCGAGGCGCACGGGCTTGGCGGGCGCGACCCCCGCGCGAGCGCCGCCGCGCGCGCGGACGCCGGCCGGCGCGGATACCGGGGCGTGCTCCTCGACGAGCGTGTTCCATGCCTCACAGCCGGGGCACTGGCCGTGCCAGCGCGCCGAGGAGTGCCCGCAGGACGAGCAGACGTGGATCGTGGTGGGGCGGGCCATCCTGTTGAGAGTAGGCCCCGGACCCGACGACTTCGCCCCCCTCGAGGGTGCCAGGATGCTCGACGGGCGCCGGGACCGGCTACGCGGCGGCGACGAGCTTCAGCGCCGGTGCCGGACGCGGGCCCGCGAGCGCGACGGCTCGCTGGCACGGATCCAGCGAGCATGCCGCCAGCAGCGCGTCGACGGCCTCGGGGGCCGTCGCGCGAAGCTCGCGTACGGCCTGCGTCGTGAAGGTCACGACGTGCAGGGCGGTGATGGCCTGGATCGTCGCGGTGACGTAGGGCCCCCTGCGCGTCGCGAGCTCGCCGAAGACGTCGCCCACGCCGATCTGCGCAACCGTCTCTCCGGCGCAGCGGACGAGCCCGTGGCCGCCGGCGATGATCGCGAGCTCGTGGTGCAACGGGCCGACGAGCAGCAGCCGGTGGCCGGCGGCGACCCGCAGCTCCGTCGCTCGCGGAGCGAGCGCGTCGAGCTCGTCGAGGCTCAGCGAGTGCAGGTGGGCCAGCGATGCCAGGCGGAGGCTCTCCATACCGTGTGGGCGTAACCATCAGCCGAACAACGTTCGCTCGCGGTGCACGATCGTCCAGCGCGGCGCCCGAACATGCGGCCAGCGGCGTCCGGCGAGGCCGTACCGTGCGTCCATGACGACCGCCGTCGCTGAGGGCTGGCCGTGGGGCCCCCAGAGCCACCCTCGGAGGAGGACGACGCGGCGGCGGTGAGCTACGGTTGGCGTCGTGGCCAGCTGGGACGACGTACGCCACATCGCCCTCGCCCTGCCCGAGACCTCGGAGCGGGTGTCGCGCGGGCACCCGCAATGGCGCGTGCGCGACAAGCTCTTCGTCTGGGACCGCCCGCTGCGGGCCTCCGATCTGCGGGCGCTCGGCGATGACGCCCCGACCGGACCGGTCCTCGGCGTTCGCGTCGAGCACGTCGGCGTCAAGGAGGCCCTGATCGGCGACGACCCCGCGGTCTTCTTCACGACCCCGCACTTCGACGGCTACCCGGCGATCCTCGTGCGCCTCGAAGAGATCGCCGTCGACGAGCTCGAGGAGCTCATCGTCGAGGCGTGGATCGACCGCGCGCCCAAGCGCGTCGCCCGCGCCTACCTCGACGCGCTCGGATAGGGGTCCGCGCCGGCCCGGACCTACGGCTGGGCGAACAGCTCGTGGAGTGCGAGCGCGAAGCCCGGCAGCTGCGACGAGGTCAGCTGCTCGTCGCGTTCGGGCTCCGGCACGACTAGCGCTCGTATGTGGCGCGCTTGATCGCATACCTGTCATAGGGCGGGGCGCGCGAGGTTCGCCCCCTCCGGAACGATCGAGGGCGGCCCGTGGGCCGCCCTCGATGCAGACCTTCAGCCGAAGCTGCGATCAGTCGCCGCCGGGCTCCTCGACGGACGGCTTGTCCAGCGCGCCGCCGGGCTCCGCCGGGCCGTCGTCGGATGTCTCGGCGCCACCGCCGCCGACCGATGCCGGAACCATCGTCGGCTCGACGACCGTGAGGGAGACCTCGCGGTCGTCCTCGTCGGGCGCCTTCTCGACCATGATCGTCGCGCCCGCGGGCAGCTCCGAGCGCAGCACGAAGTCCGCGAGCGGATCCTCGATGTAGCGCTGGATCGCACGGCGCAACGGCCGCGCACCCATCGACGGGTCCCAGCCCTTGTCGACGAGCAGATCCTTCGCCTCGTCGGTGAGCTCGAGTTGCAGGCCGCGGTCGGCCATCGACTCGCGGATGCGGCGCAGCAGGAGGTCGACGATCTGGCGGATCTCGGTCTTCTGCAGCTTGTGGAACACGATCACGTCGTCGATCCGGTTGAGGAACTCGGGACGGAAGACCTTCTTCAGCTCTCCCATGATCCGGTTCTTCATGTCGTCGTACGTGATGCCGGTCTCGTCGTCGGAGACGGCGAAGCCGAGCGGCGTGTTGCGAGCGATCTCGGAGGCGCCGATGTTCGACGTCATGATCACGATCGCGTGCCGGAAGTCGACCGTGCGACCCTGCGAGTCCGTCAGGCGCCCGTCCTCCAGGATCTGCAGGAGGATGTTGAAGACGTCCGGGTGGGCCTTCTCGATCTCGTCGAGCAGCAGCACGCAGTACGGCTTGCGCCGGACCGCTTCGGTCAGCTGGCCGCCCTCGTCGAAGCCGATGTAGCCCGGGGGCGAACCCACGAGCCGCGACACGGAGTGCTTCTCCATGTACTCGGACATGTCGACCCGGGTCATCGCGTCCTCGTCGCCGAAGAGGAACTCCGCCAGCGTGCGCGCGAGCTCCGTCTTGCCGACTCCCGACGGGCCGAGGAAGACGAAGGAGCCGGTCGGCCGCTTCGGATCCTTGAGCCCGGCACGCGAGCGGCGGATCGCCTTCGAGATGACCTCGACGGCTGCCTCCTGCCCGATGACGCGCTTGTGCAGCTCGTCCTCCATGCGCATGAGCTTGGCCGTCTCGGCCTCGGTCAGCTTGAAGACGGGGATGCCGGTCCACATCGAGACGATGTCGGCGATCTCCTCCTCGCCGATGGCCGGACGCTCGGTCTCGGCCTCGCCGGCCTCCCACTGCTCCTCGAGCTCACGCTTGCGCTGCGTCAGCCGGCGCTCGGCGTCGCGGAGGTTCGCGGCCTTCTCGAACTCCTGCGCCTCGATCGCCGCCTCCTTCTCGCGCCGCGTCGTCTCGATCTCCTCTTCGAGCTCGCGATACACGGGCGGGGAGGTCATCGACTTGATGCGCATGCGCGAGGCGGCCTCGTCGATGAGGTCGATCGCCTTGTCCGGCAGGAAGCGGTCCGAGATGTACCGGTCGGCGAGCTCCGCCGCGGCCTCGAGGGCCTCGTCGGTGATGCGCACCTTGTGGTGCTGCTCGTAGCGATCGCGCAGGCCCTTGAGGATCTGCACGGTCTCCTCCGTCGACGGCTGCTCGACGCGGATCTGCTGGAAGCGACGCTCCAGCGCCGAGTCGCGCTCGAGGTACTTGCGGTACTCCTCGAGCGTCGTCGCGCCGATCGTCTGCAGCTCGCCGCGAGCCAGCGCCGGCTTGAGGATCGAGGCCGCGTCGATCGCGCCCTCGGCCGCACCGGCACCCACGAGATTGTGGAGCTCGTCGATGAACAGGATGATGTCGCCGCGCTGGGTGATCTCCTTCATCACCTTCTTCAGACGCTCCTCGAACTCACCGCGGTACTTCGATCCGGCGACGAGCGCCGCGAGATCGAGCGTGTAGATCTGCTTGCCCTTCAGCAGCTCCGGGACGTCCGAGGTCGTGATCCGCTGGGCGAGGCCCTCGACGACGGCGGTCTTGCCGACGCCGGGCTCGCCGACGAGCACGGGGTTGTTCTTCGTGCGCCGCGAGAGGATCTGCATGATCCGTTCGATCTCGGTCTCGCGACCGACGACCGGATCGAGCTTGCCCTCTTCGGCGAGCTTGGTCAGGTTGCGCCCGAACTGGTCGAGCAGCTTCGAGGACTTCTTGCCCTCGCCCGATGCGCTTCCGGAGCCCGCGGTCGCACCTGCACCGGTGCCCGCGCCGGCGCCCTGGCGGCGACCGCCCGGGCCCGACAGCATCCGGATGACCTCGTTGCGGATCTTCTCGGAGTCCGCGTCGAAGTCCAGCAGGATGCGTGCGGCGACGCCCTCGTTCTCGCGAACGAGGCCGAGCAGGATGTGCTCGGTGCCGATGTAGTTGTGGCCCAGGCTCAGCGCCTCGCGCAGCGCCAGCTCGAGGACCTTCTTCGCACGCGGGGTGAACGGGATCTGGCCGGAGGTGACCTCCTCGCCCGACCCGACGATCCGAACGACCTGTGCACGTACGCGCTCGACGGTGATGTCGAGGCTCTCGAGGACCCGCGCAGCGAGGCCTTCCTCCTCACGGAGGAGGCCGAGCAGAATGTGCTCGGTCCCGATGTAGTTGTGCTTGAGCGTCCGCGCCTCTTCTTGCGCGAGAACGACCACCTGCCGGGCTCGCTCTGTGAATCGCTCGAACATGCTGCTGATCCTTTCCTGCTGGGGCGGGGCCTCTAGCCTCGGTACATGCGTGGTCCGGATGGCCTTCTGTGGACTGTCGGCTAACCCGACCTGTCCACATCCCTTTCGGCGCCGCCGGCGAAATGGATGAGTGTTCGGGTGCAGAAGGGCGGGCACCGGTCAGTCTACCAACGCCTCTGACGGGTCCGGGATGCGTTCTAGCGGGCCACTACAGCCCGACCTCGATCTTCGTGATCTTGAACTGCACCTTCTTGCCACTGGGCAGGGCGACATCGACGACGTCGTTGCGCCTGCGCCCGAGCAGCGCCTTGCCGACGGGCGACTCGTAGGACAGGCGCTCGGGCGGCTTGGCCTCGGGCGAGCCGACGATCGTGAACTTCTGCGCCTTGCCCGTCTCCTCGTTCTTGACGCTGACGGTGGATCCGACCTGGACCTCGTCGGTCGTCACGTCCTCGGCTGCGATGACGGTGGCCGAGCGCAGCCGATCCTCGACCTGGGCGATGCGTGCCTCGAGCATCGCCTGCTCGTTCTTGGCGTCGTCGTACTCGGAGTTCTCGGTGATGTCACCGAACTCGCGGGCCTCCTTGATGCGCAGCGCGACCTCCCGGCGGCGGTCGCCCTGGAGTAGCGCGAGCTCGACCTTGAGCTTCTCGAGACCATCGGCGGTGAGGATGACGTCCTTGGGCATGTGCTCCCGGGGGATTGGAACCGGTGGGTTTTCCGACCCCACGCTGCGGAGTGCGGCTGACGGCGACGCGAGAGGATAGCAAGGGGTCAAGCGGCGCCTCGACCGCCGGTCCGGCGCGCGCCGGCCGCATCGCGATCGGCGCGTGGAGGTCAGCTGTTTCGCTCGTGGAGCAGGCGCAGGCCGGTGAGCGTGAGCAGGTCGTCCGTCTCGTCGATGAGCTCCGTGTAGGGCACGATCGCGCCCGCGAGGCCTCCCGTGGCGATGACGTCGGTGTCGTCGCCCAGCTCGTCGAGCAGGCGCCGCAGGATCCCGTCGATCGCCCCCGCGAAGCCGTAGATCACGCCCGAGCGGATCGCATCGACCGTGCTCTTGCCGATCACCGCGCGCGGGGGCAGCAGGTCGATCGTCGGCAGCTTGGCGCCGCGCGAGGTGAGCGCCGCGAGCGAGATCTCGACGCCCGGGACCAGCACGCCGCCGAGGAAGTCGCCCTCGGGTCCGACGACGTCGAAGTTCACCGACGTGCCGAAGTCGACGCACACCGCGGGCCCGCCGAAGCGCTCGCGGATCGCGACGGCGTTGGCGAGCCGGTCGGCACCGATCTCGCGCGGGTTGTCGTAGCGCAGAGCCATCCCCGTCTTGAGCCCCGGGCCGACGGCGAGCATCTCGTGGTTGAGGTAGCGCCGGCCCATCGCCAGCCACTCCGGCTCCAGCCGCGGCACGGTCGAGGAGACGATCGACGCGCTGATGTCGGCCAGCCCGGTGCCGCGCAGCTCGAGCAGGTTGCGCATCGCGGCGCCGAGCTCGTCGGCCGTCGACTCGGGCACCGTCGCGAAGCGCATGTGCTCGACGAGGCGCCCGTCGCGGAACGTGCCGAAGTGCGTCTGGGTGTTGCCGACGTCGACGGCGAGCAGCATCGGATCGACTCTAGTCGCCCGTCTCGCGGGTCAGCGCCCGGGCCGCCTGCGTCAGTCGGCGGCGGCGGTGCGGGCCCGCGCGCGCTTGACCAGCTCCACCGTCGCCGGGCGCACGTCGGCCGCCTTCTCCAGCGGCTCCTCGAACAGCGCGCGGACCGCCGCCGACTGGCCGGCTCCGGTGCAGCTGAGGTCGATCCCGTAGCGATCGATGCCGGTGCAGTAGGCGGACACCGCGCCCCGCGCGCCCGCGAGCTCGCGGGCGATCACCAGCAGCCCGTCGGTGTGGTCCTTGTTGAGGTGCGCGATCGCCTTCGGCGCGATCGCCGCGGTCGGGTCGGGCTCGGCGTAGCGGTACTCGGCGGCGCCGATCGTCTGCATGCGCGCGAAGCCGCCGACCCAGCGCACGCGCTCGACCTCCAGCACCCACAGCGTGAAGTCGTCCCAGCCGGCGTAGAGCTGCGCGCCGGGGATCGCGGCGACGTGCGCGTCGAACGCCTCGTCGTGGGCCGCGCCCTCCGGCTTCACGCAGGTCCCGGCGAGCGTGATGCGCGGCCGGTCGAGCGGGTCGCCGGGCGCGGAGGGGTCGTTGATCGCGAGGCTCGCGCGCGGATCCGCGAGCAGGTTGCGGCCGTGCTCGGCCATCGTCGAGACGAGCAGGACGGGGTTGCCGTCCCGCGTCGGCCCGTGCACGACGAGCGAGCACCACGGCGCGCCATCCGCGGAGACCGTCGCGAGATAGCCGACCGTGACGGTCGAGACCATCGTGCGCGCCTCCTCGGCCGGGGTGCGGCGGCCTGCGGCCGCGTCCTCTTCCAACGGGTCGCTGCTGGGGGTGTCGTGTCCGCTCACGCGGTGAACGCTACGCGATGCGCAGCGGCGGGCCCGCGCGGCGCACGCCCTCGCCGACCGGCAGCGCGGCGAGCGCGTCGGCGAGCCGCTCGCCCGCCGGCGTCGCGAGGTCGAAGTCGAGCTCGAGCAGGGGGATCAGGACGAAGCGGCGCTCGAGCACCTGGTCGTGCGGCAGGCGCAGGCGCGCGGAGTGCAGCTCGACGTCGCCGAGCAGCAGGACGTCGACGTCGATCGGCCGCGGCGCGTGGCGCACGCCGCCGCGGGCGCGGCCGAGCACGCGCTCGATCGCCTTGGCGGCGTCCAGCAGCGCGATCGGCGCGAGCTCGGTGTCGATCCGCAGGCAGGCGTTGAGGAAGTCGGGCTGGTCGAGGATCTCGCCGACGGGATCGGTGTCGTACGTCGAGGAGCTCGCCAGCACCGTCACGCCGTGACCCGCCAGCGCGTCGGCCGCCGCCTGCAGGTTCGCGCGGCGGTCGCCGACGTTCGATCCGAGCCCGAGGTAGCCGATCACCGCGGATCGTGCCCGAGGTCAGTCTTCGAGCTCGTCGAGCTCGCGCCACACCTCGACGCTGACGTCCTCGACGGGCAGCGGGATCGGCGGCTCGGGCTTGGACGCCTTGACCGAGACGGCCTGCGCGTCGAAGTCCTTGAGCAGCCGGTCGGCGATCGCGGCGCACAGGCGCTCGAGTGTCTTGTCGGAGCGCTGCGTGGCGACGAGTGCCGCTACCTCGCAGACGCGGCCGTAGTCGACGGTGTCCTCGACGCGGTCGGTGACGGTCGCGTCGGCCTCGCCGAGCTCCAGGCGGATGTCGAGGATCAGCCGCTGGCCGACCTCGCGCTCGGCCGCGGTCACCCCATGGTGGGTGTAGAGCGACAGCCCATTGACCTCGACGGTGACGACGGTGTGGACGCGCTCGTCGTCGTCGCCGAAGTCGTCGTCGTCCAGCGACTCGTCTAGGTCGTCGTCGTCGCGGTCCATCGACCGCGCAACGTAGCAGCCGCGACGGCGAGGGCATCGTGCGCCTGGGCGACGTCGTGGACGCGGAAGACGCTGGCTCCGCCGGCGAGCGCGAGCACGTTCGTCGCGATCGTGCCCGCGACGCGGTCGCCCGCCTCACGCCCGGTGATCGTGCCGAGAAACCCCTTGCGCGACGTGCCGACGACGATCGGGCGGCCGAGATCGGCGAGCTCGCGCAGGCGCGCGAGCAGCGTGAGGTTGTGATCGATCGTCTTGCCGAACCCGATGCCCGGATCGAGCCAGATGCGCTCCTCCGCGATCCCCTGCGCCACCGCGAAGGCGAGTCGCGCCGCGAGGAACGCCCTGACGTCGTCGACGACGTCGCCGTAGCGCGGATCGTCCTGCATCGTGCGCGGCTCGCCCAGCATGTGCATGAGCACGCAGCCGCAGCCCCGCTCGGCGACCAGCGCGGCCATCCCCGGGTCGCCCCGCAGCGCCGTGACGTCGTTGACGAGCGAGGCCCCCGCGTCGAGCGCGGCGGCAGCCACGGCGGCCTTCGAGGTGTCGATCGACAGCCGTCCCCCGGCGTCGCGCAGGCCTTCGAGCACGGGCACGACGCGCCGCAGCTCCTCGCGCTCGGAGACCGGCTGCGCGCCCGGCCGCGTCGACTCGCCGCCGACGTCCAGGATCTGCGCGCCCTGTGCGACGAGCGCGCGCCCGTGGGCGATCGCGGCATCGGGGTCGAGGCTCAGGCCACCGTCGGAGAAGGAGTCCGGCGTGACGTTGACGATCCCCATCACGACCGGATCGGGGACGTCCCGGGTCATTGCCCGCGCAGGCTACCGCCGCCGTGGCGGTCCGGGCGCCGCGCAACGTGCGCCGGCGCGGCGACCGTCTCGACAGGCTCCTACAGCTCGGGCTTGCGCGGTGCGTCCGCGCGTGCTTCGACGCCACCCGCCAGCCCGGGGCGGGGCAGGGTGCGCGGGGCCTTCTGGCTTGGCGTCTCGGCCGCCGCGGGCGGAGGCGGAAGCTGCGGCGCCGCCGACTCCTCGGGGAAGACGTCGGCCTCGGCCTCGCCGGCGATGAGCGCCTCGAACTCGGCCTTCTCGATCGTCTCGCGGCGGACGAGGATCTCCGAGACGGTGTTCAGCGTCTCGCGGTATTCGGTGAGGATGTCCCTGGCGCGCTGGTGCGCGGACTCGACGACGCGGCGGATCTCGTCGTCGATCTCGCGGGCGATCTCGTCGGAGTAGTCGGCCTGGTGGCCGAACTCGCGACCGAGGAACGGCTGGCTCGGATCGCTGCCGAAGACGCGCGGTCCGAGGCGCTCGCTCATGCCGTAGCGCATGACCATCGCCTTCGCGGTCGCGGTGACCTTCTCGATGTCGTTGGAGGCGCCGGTCGTGATCTCCTGGAAGACGATCTCCTCGGCGGCGCGGCCGCCGAGCGTCATCGCCATCGAGTCGGTGAGCTCCGCGCGCGTGGTCAGGAAGCGGTCCTCGGTCGGCATCGAGATCGTGTAGCCAAGCGCCTGGCCACGGCCGATGACGGAGATCTTGTGGACCGGATCGGAGTGCTCGAGGTAGTGGCCGACGATCGCGTGGCCCATCTCGTGGTACGCGGTGATCCGGCGCTCCTTCTCGCTCATGACCCGGGTCTTCTTCTCCGGGCCGGCGATGACGCGCATGATCCCCTCTTCGAGCTCGTGCTGGCCGATCTCGCGCTTGCCGATGCGGGCGGACAGCAGCGCGGCCTCGTTGACGAGGTTCGCGAGGTCGGCGCCCGTGAAGCCGGGCGTCTGGCCGGCGAGGTCGTCGAGGTTGATGACCTTGCCCAGCGGCTTGCCGCGCGTGTGGACCTCGAGGATCTTCGCGCGGCCCTTGCGGTCGGGGCGGTCGACGACGATCTGGCGATCGAAGCGGCCCGGGCGCAGGAGCGCGGGGTCGAGGATGTCGGGGCGGTTCGTGGCGGCGATCAGGATGACGTTGTCGGTCATCGTGAAGCCGTCCATCTCGACGAGCAGCTGGTTGAGCGTCTGCTCGCGCTCGTCGTGACCGCCGCCCATGCCGGCGCCGCGATGGCGGCCGACGGCATCGATCTCGTCGATGAAGATGATGCAGGGGCTGTTCTGCTTCGCCTGCTCGAAGAGGTCGCGCACGCGGCTGGCGCCGACGCCGACGAACATCTCGACGAAGTCCGAGCCCGAGATCGAGAAGAACGGCACGCCGGCCTCGCCGGCCACGGCGCGCGCGAGCAGCGTCTTGCCGGTGCCCGGGGGTCCGAACAGCAGGACGCCCTTCGGGATCCGCGCGCCCAGCGCCTGGAACTTCTTCGGGTTCTCGAGGAACTCCTTGATCTCGTGCAGCTCCTCGACCGCCTCGTCGGCGCCCGCGACGTCACGGAAGGTGATCTTCGGCGCGTCGACGGACATGCGCTTGGCCTTGGACTTGCCGAAGGACATGACCTTCGAGCCGCCGCCCTGCATCTGGTTCATGAGGAAGATCCAGAAGCCGATGAAGAGCAGGAACGGCAGGACGTACGTGAGCATCTGCAGCCAGCCGTTGGTCCGCGTGCCCTTGACGTCGAAGTTCGCGATCTTGCCGGTCTGCTCGGCCTTGAGCAGCGTGTTCGTGAGCTCGCCGCCGAAGTTCGTGGCGAAGCCGACGCGGTACTGGCTCTTGTCCTTGCGCGTGACCTGCAGCTCGTTCGTGCGGTTGCGCATCTCGACGCTCTTGATCTCGCGATTGTTGAGCTGCGTGATGAACGCGCCGTAGCCCGGGTCCTTCTTCTGGTTCGGCCCGCTGATCAGCTGCTGCGCGAAGAACGCGAGGATGACCACGATCAGGATGGGGAACGCGGCGCTCTTGGAGAACTTGCTCATCCTGAGATTTCCCGGTCGGACACGAAGCAGTGAGCCTAGCAAGACTCATCCGCGGTCCTGACCGATGGTCGGGACGCGCCAAGTCCGCGACAGCAGGTGCTACTCCGTCGCCTCCAGCACGGCGACGTAGGGGAGGTTGCGGTAGCGCTCGGCGTGGTCGAGCCCGTAGCCGATCACGAATCGGTCGGGGATCTCGAATCCGACGTAGCGCGGCTCGACGGCGACCTTGCGACGCGACGGCTTCGTCAACAGGGCGCAGACCTCGATCGACTCGGGATCGCGCGCGCCGAGGTTGCGCAGGAGGTACTGCAGCGTCAGGCCGGAGTCGACGATGTCCTCGACGATCAGCACGTGGCGGCCCTCGATCGGGGCGTCGAGGTCCTTCAGGATCCGCACGACGCCCGAGGAGTCCGTCGACGAGCCATAGCTGGCGACCGCCATGAAGTCGACCTCGCAGGGCACGTCGATCTGGCGCATGAGGTCCGACAGGAAGAAGACGGCGCCCTTCAGCACGCCGACGAGCAGCAGGTCGCGGCCCGCGTAGTCGGCCGTGATCTGCACCCCGAGCTCGCGTACGCGCCGCGAGAGGTCGGCGGGCTGGACGAGGATCTCCCCCACGGCGTCGTCGCGCATGAGGGCAGCAGTCTACGGCCGCCCCGGCAGCCACCCGGTCGTCAGTCCACCGGGAGCGCACGCGCGACCGGCGCCGCGCGTCCAGGCGGCGTCGGGCGGACCCGCAGCATCCCGTCCTCGACGACCGCGCGGGCGCCGTCGCCGAGATCGATCGAGCCGCCGCCGAGCGCGAGGATGTCCGGCAGCCGAGCCGCGGCACGGGCACACAGGCGGCCCGCGGCGTCCTCGGCCAGGCGACGCACGACGAGCCGTGCCAGCGCGGGCGGCAGCGCCGCGAGGTGCGTGACGGCGATCTCGTCGCGCCCGGCGAGCGCCGTGTCGACGACCTCGTCGAGGACGGCCGCCTCGTCGCGCAGCAGCTCGGCGGTGCGCACGACGTTGGCCTCGGCAGCGGGGTGCAGCTCGCGCAGGGCGGGCACGAGCCCGGCACGGGCGCGGTTGCGGGCATAGGCCGGATCGGCGTTCGAGGCGTCCTCGCACCACGCCAGGCCGCGTGCCGAGCAGTGCGCGGCGGTCTGTTGGCGGGTGACGCCGAGCAGCGGGCGCACGAGCAGGCCGTCGCGGGCGGCCATGCCGAGCAGGGCGCGCCGGCCGGGCGAGGCCGCGAGCCGGTAGAGGATGGTCTCGGCCTGATCGGAGGCGGTGTGGCCGGTGGCGAGGCGCGCGCCGCGGGCGACCGCCAGCCGGGCGCCCCCGGCGAGCCGTACGTCGCGTGCCCACGCCTGCAGGTTGCCGGCGTCGTCCGGCCGGCGCACGCCATGGACGTCGAGCGCCACGCCGAGGCCCTCGCAAAGCGCGCGGCAGTGCGCCTCGTCCTCGTCGGACGCCGCGCGCAGGCCGTAGTTGACGTGCAGCGCCGTGACCGCCTTCGCGCCCGCGAGGCGCACCGCTACGTCGAGCAGGCAGACGGAGTCCCGGCCGCCCGACAGCAGGACGACGACGGCCGCGCCGGACGGCAACAGGCCCGTCGCGCGGACCGGTTCGATGAGGTCGTCGCTCGCCACCGTCCGAGCGAGTCTAGGGTCGGTCCGGGGCAGGTCCACGGCCGGCCCCTAGGGATCATTCCCGATAGGCAGCCGGCGCCCCGCCGCCGACACTCGCAGCATGACCTCGACTTCCGACACCCCAGTCGCACCGACACCCGATCCGCCCCCGGATCCCACGCCCACCGCGAAGCGCTTCGAGCGCTCGAGCACCGACCGCGTCATCGGCGGCGTCTGCGGCGGCCTCGCTCGCTACTTCGGCATCGACGTGCTGCTCGTGCGCATCGGCATGGTCGCGCTGGCCCTGCTCGGGGGCACCGGCCTGATCGTCTACGCCGCGGCGCTCGTCCTCGTCCCCGCCGACCGCGAGGTCGCACCCGGCCCGACGGACACCCGCGACCGCGCGATCGCCGTCGGCGCCGCGCTGCTTCTCGTCGTCGCGGGATTCGCGGTCGGTGGATTCGGCGCCGGCTTCGGCGGGGCGCTGTTCCCGGTCGCCGCCCTGTGCGTCGCCGGCCTCGCGGTCTGGTGGCTCGTCTCGGGCGAGCGGCCGGCCGGCGGCCCGCGCCGGATCCTCGCGCGCGCGGCACTCGGCGTCGCGGTGATCGTCGGTTGCTTCGCCCTCGCGGTCGGGAGCTTCCTCGCCAGCGGCTTCGGCGGCGGCGTCGTCGTCGCGGCGCTCGTCATCGCGGCCGGCGCGGCGCTCGTCGGCGCGGCGTTCGTCGGCGGCGCCCGCTGGCTCGTGCTGCCGGCCCTCGCGATCGCGCTGCCGCTGGCGTTCGTGTCGGCGGCGGGGATCGACCTGCACGGCGGCTTCGGCGAGAAGCGCGCGCGGCCCGGCACGGTGGCCGAGATCAAGCCCTCCTACCGGCTCGGAGCCGGCCAGCTCGTCATCGACCTGCGCGACGTCAAGCTGCCCGCGGGCGATCACCCGCTCGGCGTGAAGATCGGCACGGGCCACGCGCTCGTGATCGTGCCCGACGACGTCTGCGTCGCCACCGCGGCCGACATCGGCGTCGGCGGGGTCGAGGTGTTCGACCGCAACGGCGGCGGCCTCGACGTCGCCTGGAGCGACGCCCGGCGCGCACCCGCAGGCACGCCGCGACTCGTCATCGACGGCGACGTCGGCCTCGGCTTCCTCGAGGTGCGCCACGACGACAACAGCATGCGGCGCGGCCGACCCGTCCGCCTGAGCGACGGCGGCGTGCGCTACGACCAGACCGAGCGCAACAGCGCGTGCTCGACGCGGACGGCGAGCAGCGGTGCGTCGAACGGCTGATCCGAAGCGCCGCGGTCCCGACCGCCTGTCGTTGACGGCGGGGCTCGTGCTGGTCGTCCTCGGCGCGGTCCTGCTGCTCGACAGCGTCGGCACGCTGGATCTCAGCTTCGGCGCCATGGCTCCCATCGCGTTCGGCGCGGTGGGAGCCATCCTGCTTGCCAGCGGGCTCTCCCGCGGCGGCGGCGGCGCGCCATGATCCCGGGCATGGCCGCGCTGCCGACCCCAGCCGCTCGCCGCGTCCTGCGCCGCGATCCGCGCAACGGGATGGTCGCCGGCGTCTGCGCGGGGCTCTCCAAGCGGCTCGGGGTCGACCCCCTGCTGCTGCGGATCGTCTTCGCCGCGACGACGATCGCCAGCGGCGTCGGCCTCGTCGCCTACGTCATGGCATGGATCCTGATGCCGGCCGAGCAGGCCGACGACGGCAGCCGGCAGGCCGCCATCTCCGGGCACGGCCGTCGCGGCACCGTCGAGGTCGCGCTCGGGGTCGGGCTCCTGCTGCTCGCGGTGCTGCTCGCCTTCCGCGAGCTCGGGCTGCCGTTCTCCGACGTGCTCATCTGGCCGCTCGCGCTCGTCGCCGCGGGCGGCGCGCTGATCTGGCACCGCTCGACCGGCGGCTCGGACACGGTCGCCCCGAGCCCGCCGCCGCGCGCCGCCCTGACCGCGAGCGCGAGCGCCGCGGCGACTGCGAGCGCGGCCGGCATCGATGCCCTCGCCGCCGTCGCGGGTTCCGGCGAGTCGCGGCCCGCGGTCATCTCGCGCATCGGGATCGGCGTCACGCTCGTGATCGCCGCGGCGATCGTCTTCCTGCAGTTCAGCGGCGCGCTCGCGGCGGCGACGGACGTGGCGCTCGCGGCGCTCGTCGTCGCGATCGCCTTCGGCGTGATCTTCGCCCCGTGGTTCCTGCGCCTGCTGGCGTCGCTGACGGCCGAGCGCGCCGAGCGCATCCGCTCCCAGGAGCGCGCGGAGGTCGCCGCGCACCTGCACGACTCCGTCCTGCAGACGCTCGCGCTCGTGCAGCGGCGCGCCGCCGACCCGCGCGCGGTCGCCGCGCTCGCCCGCCGCCAGGAGCGCGAGCTGCGCAGCTGGCTGTCGGGCTCCGCCGCGACCGGCGAGCGCCGGCTGGCCGCGGCGCTCGAGGCGGCAGCGGCGGAGATCGAGCAGGCGCACGGCGTCGCGGTCGACGTCGTCGCCGTCGGCGACGCCCCGCTGGATCGTGACGGCGAGGCGCTCGTGGCCGCTGCCCGCGAGGCGATGCTGAACGCCGCGAAGTTCGCCGGCGAGACCGCGGTCGCGGTCTACGCCGAGGTCTCGGACCGGCGCCTGCAGGTGTTCGTCCGCGACCGCGGGCCAGGCTTCGATCCGGCGGCGATCCCGGCCGACCGGCGCGGGGTGCGCGAGTCGATCGTCGGGCGCATGGAGCGCCACGGCGGGCACGCGACGATCGGCGCGTCGCCGGGCGGCGGCACCGAGGTCGAGCTCGTGCTCGACGGGCCCGCCTCATGACCGCCCCGACCTCCGGGGCACCCGGGACCTCCGGGGCAACGAGGGTGCGCGTCGTCCTCGTCGACGATCACGAGCTGTTTCGCGCCGGCGTGCGGTCCGAGCTCGACGGCCTCGTGGAGGTCGTCGGCGACGCCGCGACGGTCGCCGAGGCGGTCGCGACGATCGCCGAGCTCGATCCCGACGTCGTGCTGCTCGACGTGCACATGCCCGACGGCGGCGGCCTCGAGGTCATCCGCCGGCTGCGCGAGGGCGCGACCGCTTCCCCAAGCGCCGCGCGCTTCCTCGCGCTGTCGGTGTCCGACGCGGCCGAGGACGTCATCGCCATCATCCGGGCCGGCGCGCGCGGCTACGTGACGAAGACGATCTCGGGCGCCGAGCTGGCCGACGCGGTGCGCCGCGTGCACGCCGGCGACGCGGTCTTCTCGCCGCGCCTGGCCGGCTTCGTGCTCGATGCCTTCGCCGGCGCGGCGCCCGCGAAGGCTCCGGACCACGACGCCGAGCTCGACCAGCTCACCCCGCGCGAGCGCGAGGTCCTGCAGCACATCGCGCGCGGCTACATGTACAAGGAGATCGCGCTGCGGCTCGGCATCTCGGCCAAGACCGTCGAGGCGCACGTGTCCGCCGTCCTGCGCAAGCTGCAGCTCTCCAGCCGCCACGAGCTGGCGCGCTGGGCCGCCGAGCGCCGGATGCTCGACGGCGGCTGAGGCCCGCGCGGCGCCTACAGGCGCAGGTGCGGGTACTCCGCGTCGACGACGGCCTTGTACTGCGCGTAGATCGGCTTCGTGATCGGGATCAGCGCGAGCGCGGCCTTGAAGTCGCCGCCCTGCTTGATCCGGCCGCGCGCGACCGCGAGCGCGACGTTCTCCTTGCCCTGGAAGTACTTGTTCGCGACCTCGGAGGACATCTTCATCTGGACCTTGGACTTCCAGTCGACGTCGTCGCTCCACTTCCAGTGCAGGCAACCGTCCTCGCCGTCGCGCGCGGCGCGGATGTTCACGACGAGGTCGAAGTCGGTGAACTCCCAACGCTGCGGGACGTCGGCGGCCTGCAGCTTCGGACCCATCTGCGCGTCGTCGCTCATCATCGTGAAGATCCGGTCCATGACCGCGCGGAACTCCTTGGCGCTGTCGAACTGGGCGCCCATCAGGACGCCGCCGGCTTCGGCTTGGCGGGGGCCGCCCTACGCGGCTTCGCGGCGGCGGGCTTGGCGGCGGCCGGCTTGGCCGCCGCGCGGCGCGGCGCCGGCTTCGGCTTCGGCTTCGCGGCCGCCGTCTCGAGCGCGGCGACGCGGGCCGTCAGCGCGGCGACGTCGGCGCGCAGCGTCTTGACCTCCTCGGCGGAGGCCGGTCGCAGCTCGTCGACGGCCCCGCGCAGGCGTCCGGCGGTGCTGCCGAGCTCGTCGAGCAGCTCGGAGATCCGCTCGCGCGGGATCTGGGTCTGGAACGCCTGGTCGACCGCCTGGCGGACGGCGTCGGCACGTGAGGTGGGCTTCTTCTTGGCCATTGGCCGATCATATGCCCCGTGGTTCGCCAGCCGAACCCCACCCCCGATGGCCGTCCACATCCACCCCACCGCCGCGCTGGCGCCGCGCGCGCTGCTGCCCGGCGATCCGGGACGCGCGCTGCTGCTCGCCCAGCTGCTGACCGCCGAGCCGAAGATGTTCAACCACAACCGCGGGCTGTGGGGCTACACGGGCATCGCCGCCGACGGCGAGCCGCTGACGATCCAGAGCACGGGCATGGGCGGCCCGAGCGCGGCGATCGTGCTCGAGGAGCTGTGCGATCTGGGCCTGCGGCGCGCGATCCGCGTCGGCACCTGCGGCGCGCTGCACGCCGGCCTCGCGCTCGGCGACCTCGTCATCGCCGACGAGGCGCTCGCCGGCGACGGGACGAGCCGTGCGCTGGGCGCCGGCGCACGCGTCGCCGCCGCCGCCGGCCTCGTCGAGGCCCTGAGGGCCGCGGCCGGGACCGGCGCGCGCGTCGGTCCGGTCGCGACGAGCGACCTCTTCTACGACCGCGATCCCGAGCGCGTGCGCGGCTGGGCGGACGCCGGCGCGCTGGCGATCGAGATGGAGGCGGCGACGCTGCTGCGCGTCGGAGAGCTGCGCGGCATCGAGGTCGGCTGCCTGCTGGCCGTCACCGACGTCTTCGACGCCGACGGCACGCGCCACCGCCTCGACGCGGACGGTCTCGCGCTGGCCGGGGAACGCCTCGGCCAGGTCGGCGCGGCGGCGCTCGCCGAGCCGGTCGCGGGTACCTGACTAGCCCGCGACCTCCATGCGCTCCTGATGCTCGGGGACCGGCTCGGTCGCGCCGGGCATCGCCCGGCGCAGCGCCGCCAGCTCGCGGGTGATCGCGACGAGGTGCGCCTCGAGGCCGTCGAGGCGCTGGTCGAGCGCGGGCCCCGACGCCAGCGACGACAACCGCTCGTCGAGGCGGTCGATGCCGTCCTCGATCCCCTCGAGACGCTGCGACACCGAGCGCACGCGCCGCGTGAGCCGCTCGATGTCCGCGGCGGTGGGGATGTTCAGCGCGCCGAAGGCCGCCTCCTGGGCCGTCGTCGCCTTCTCACGGGCCTCGAAGGCACGCGATATCGCACCGCTCACGATCGGGTTGGCCAGGAGGTCCTCGGCGAGCCTGCCGAGGGTGTCCTCGCTCTGCTTCGTCAGCCGCTCGCGCAGCCCGTCGGACTCGGTCTCGTCGCTCATCGGGCTGCGATCCTCCAGCCGGTAGGGGGCGATCTGAGGCTACCGGAGAGCGCTGCTCGCCTTGCGCTGTCGGCACGCGCCCGGCACGTCGTCCGCCGGCGTCCCTCGCGCGCGGGCGCGCGTGCGTCGCGCCGCACGCGCTTGTGCCTAGACGGCGGCGCGCCGTCCGCCGTTCCGTCCACCTCAGGCAGTGGAATGCCGCTTCGCGTGCAGTCGCCGAATCGGGGTTTAGCGCTTTGCGCCATTTCCCGATAGGCTGCCGCGCACGCGCATCGGGAGTCGCGTATCTGGAACACCTCCAGGGGGGAGATGCAGGAACACATGCACCACAAGCGTAGGCTGTTCATCGCTCTGGTCGCGGCCGGCGGAATGTCCGTCGGCATGGGATCGCTCGCGGCAACGGCGAATGCCGTGCCACGGACGTTCCTCGTGACCGTCATCGGCAACATCAAGAAGACCATCACCGTCGATGTCGGCGCGACCGTGCCAATCGACCAGATCAAGCTGCCGTCGATCCTCGGCTTGCCGATCCTCAGCATCACGGAGCTGACGGCGCCGGTCGCGCCGGCCGCGCCCGCGCTGACGGTGCCAGGCCTGACAGCCGATCCGACCGCTCCGGCACTCGGCCAGCCGGCAGGCACGGCCGACGCACAGAGCCAGGCGACGACGGGGCACAAGAAGCGCCGCCCGCGTGCCGGCGAGAACGCGCTCGACAGCGCCGGCAACCTCATCGACTCGGTGATCACCAAGGTGCAGCGCGCGCGGCCTGAGAAGACCGACCTGCGCTTCTCCAACGGCATCCCGACGCTTCAGAACCCGACCATGTCGCTGGCACCCCTGGGCCCGATTCAGGTCGGCATTCCGAGCTTCTTCATCGACAAGTTCAAGATTCCGGTCTTCCTGCTCCCGATCTACCAGGCAGCCGGCATCCAGTACGGAGTGCCGTGGGAGGTCCTCGCCGCGATCAACGAGATCGAGACGAACTACGGCCGCAACCTGAACGTGTCCACCGCCGGCGCCGTCGGGTGGATGCAGTTCATCCCGTCGAGCTGGAAGCTGTACGGAGTCGACGCCAACGGCGACGGCAAGAAGGACCCGTACAACCCCGTCGACGCGATCTTCGCGGCCGCGCGCTACCTCAAGGCAGCCGGTGGCCAGGAGGATCTCCGCAAGGCGATCTTCGCCTACAACCACGCCGACTGGTACGTCAACTCGGTGCTCATGCGGGCGCGCTTCATCGGTGGCATGCCGGCCGATCTCGTCGGCTCGCTCAGCGGCCTGACGCAGGGTCGCTTCCCGGTGTACGCCAAGGCCAAGTACGCCGACGACATCGCCGAGCGCACCGCGACTCGTCGCGTCGCCCGCGGCAAGAACGCGGCGTTGCCGGTCGAGGCCAACGTCTCGCGCCGCGGCATCAACATCTACGCCAAGGCCGGCTCGGCCGTCATCGCCGTCCAGGACGGCACGATCGTCAAGGTCGGCAACAGCGAGCGGCTCGGCAACTTCATCGTCCTCAAGGACGTCTACGGCAACAGCTACACCTACGGAGGCCTGAAGAAGGTCGCCAGCCAGGTGCCCGTGCCGAAGGCGAAGTCGCAGAGCAAGGCCTCGATCGCCAAGGAGCTGTCGCTTCCGAAGGATGCGGCGCCGCAGGCGGCCGCCAGCGCCGGCAAGAACGCCGGCAAGGTGACCAAGAAGGCCCTCGACAAGGCCGCAGCGGCCGTGACGAGCTCCACCGAGGCCGCCGCGGCGGTCACCAAGGAGCGCCTGTTCGCCAACCCGACGCGCCGCAACGCGCTCAGCGCCGGCGGCAAGCGTCAGCTGCTCGAGAACGAGTCCGCCCTCGGCGGGAGCATCAAGTCCTACTTCTCCGGGGTCTACGGCCTCAAGAAGGACGACGTCGTGCTCAAGTCGCTGACCCCGGGTCGCAAGGTCATCGCGGGCACGATCCTCGGGCGCATCGGCAAGACGTCCACGGTGCTCGCTCCGCACATGCTGTTCGAGATCCGTCCGGCGGGCCGCGGCGCTCCGCGCATCGACCCGCTGCCGATCCTCGACGGCTGGAAGGTCCTCGAGGCCACGGCCATCTACCGCGCACAGGGCAAGAACCCGTTCTTCGGGGACGACGCCCAGGGCGCCACGATCGGCCAGATCCTGCTGATGAGCAAGGAGGCGCTGGCTCAGCGTGTCCTCGCGAACCCGCGGATCGACATCTACTCGTGTGGCCGTCGTGACATCCAGGCCGGGGTCGTCGATCGCCGCGTGCTCGCGGTGCTCGAGTTCCTCGCCGCCAGCGGCCTGAAGCCGAGCGTGACGTCGCTGCGTTGCGGCCACGGCTTCTACACCGCCGGCGGCAACGTCTCCGCGCACTCGTCGGGCAGCGCGGTCGACATCGCCAAGGTCAACGGGATCCCGATCCTGGGCAACCAGGGTGCCGGCTCGATCGCCGACATCACGATCCGCCGGCTGCTGACGCTGCAGGGCACGCTGAAGCCCGCGCAGATCATCAGCCTCATGACCTACGACGGCACGGACAACACGCTGTCGCTGGCCGATCACGCCGACCACATCCACGTCGGCTTCAGCCCGCAGTTCGACGCGACGACGAAGGACGGCAAGCTCGCCGAGTCCGTCCTGAAGCCGTCGCAGTGGGTCAAGCTGATCGACCGCCTCGGTCAGATCGGCAACCCCGAGGTCGCGGTCAAGGCGTCGAAGTACGCGATCAAGGCAGCGCGTACCCGCGCGAGCGCGGCGCACGTCTCGGAGTAGCAGTCATCGAAGACCGGTCCTCCGGTCCGAGCAGCACCGAAACCGCCGTGACATCGTCACGGCGGTTTCGTTTTGTCCAGGCCGAGTTCCCATGGGTCCTCGGCCCCGAGCCCGGCCGCTACACGCTCCGCGAGCAGATCGGCGAGGACCCGCGGCACATCCTCGTCCTACGCACGCTCGGCGCCGCGGAGCGCCGGCTGCTGGCGCGGCGCCGGCCCCGCGACGTCGAGCCCGGCCCCGATCCCGAGCCCGTGCTCACCTCGCGCGTGACGCTCGTCGACACCGCCGCGCTGGATGGCCGCGACGCCGCCCAGCGCTGGCTGCAGTCGGCCGACCTCGCCGCGCTCGCGGCGGCGGGCATCGCGCGCCTGAACCGCGTCCTGCACGCGCAGCGGATCGCGACGGCGGATCCGTTCGCGCGTGGCGTCGCGCTCGGCGATGCGCTCGTCGTGCGCGTGGGCTACGGAGGGGGCGAGCAGGTCGCCGACGGGCGCTGGGACCGCGCGCGGGAGCTACCGCGCGCGCCCGCCGGCCGCAGGCTGCGACACGCCCACGCCGCGCTGCGCCCGCAGGAGCGCCTCGCGGCCGTGCTCGGCAGCCGCGACGCGGTCCTCGCCTGCGAGGAGCTGACCCTGCGCGCGCGCAGCGACGTCGACGACGAGCGCTGGCGCGAGGCGGCGCTCCAGCTCGGGGTCGCGTTCGAGTCGGCGCTCGCCGAGCTCGAGCCGTGGCGCGAGGTCACGGGCCTCGGCGCGCGCCTGGACGAGCTGCACACGCGTGCCGGCGAGGTCCGCGACGCCGCGGCCGCGGCGCTGGAGGGCGGCCTCCAGGAGCCCCAGATCGAGGTCGTCAAGACGGTGCTGGGACGGCTCGAGGCGGCGCTGCGGGCGCGGACCGCCGGGGGCCTGTGAGCGGGCGCCCCGCCGGAGGCGGCCCCGCTGAGCGGGGCCCCGCCGCGGTTACCCCGCTGAGCAGGTCGGACGCCGAGGGCGGCGAGACGCGCGGCGCGTGCCGCGGCGGCCCGCCGACGGCGCTCAGAGCGCGGCGAGCAGCGCCCGCAGCTCGTCGACGACGTCGCCGTCCAGCTTGACCGCGGCGCGGGCGTCCCACGGCGTCGGACCCTGCGTGACGAGCGCGACGTCTCCCCCACCGCGCAGCGTCAGCTCCGGCAGCCCCCCGACCGGATAGACCTCGAGCGAGGATCCGATGCACAGCAGCAGGTCGGCCGCGGCGGCGAGGTCGCCCGCGCGTTGGATCACGCCGGCGTCGAGGTACTCGCCGAACAGCACGACGTCGGGCTTGAGCGGCCGACCGCAGTCGCAGGCCGGCGTACCGGCACCCCCGACGAGGCGCGCGAGCACGTCGTCGAGCTCATACGTCGCCGCGCAGGTGAGGCACGACGACGACGCGATCGAGCCGTGGACCTCGACGAGCTCCGCGGTCCCCGCCTTGCGGTGCAGCATGTCGATGTTCTGCGTGACGACCGCGTCCAGCGCGCCGCGCCGCTCGAGCTCGACGAGCACCTCGTGCGCGCCGTTGGGCAGCTTGTCGCCGAGCGTCTGGAAGCGGTCCCCGTAGAAGCTCCAGAAGCGCTCGGGGTCCTCGCGCCAGGCATCGATGTGCGCGACCTCCATCGGGTCGACGTGCTCCCAGATGCCCGTCCCGGGCGTGCGGAAGTCCGGGATCCCCGAGGGCACGGAGATCCCGGCGCCGGTCAGCGCGACGACCGAGCCCGCGCCGCGCACGAGCTCGGCCAACCGGGCCACGTCATCTCGCACCGCGGGCACCGCGGCGGGGCCTACTCGCCCTTCCACGCCGCCTGGCGCTTGGCGAGGAACGCGCCGATGCCCTCGCGCGCGTCGGCGCTCGCGAAGATCTCGGCGAAGGCGGCCTTCTCGGCCGCGATGCCCTCGTCGAGGTCGGCGTCGCCGGCGGTCGTGCGCTTGATCGCGCGTACCGCGAGGGGCGCCTGGCCGGCGAGCTTGCGCGCCCACGCCATCGCGGCGTCGTGCAGCTCGTGATCGGGGACGACGCGGTTGACGAGCCCGATCTCGAAGGCCTCGGCGGCGGAGATCGGGTCGCCGGTGAGGTTGAGCTCGAGCGCCCGCGCGGTGCCGACCAGGCGCGGCAGGCGCTGGGTGCCACCGAAGCCGGGCATGATGCCGAGGTTGATCTCCGGCTGGCCGAAGCTCGCCGACTGCGCCGCGATGCGCACGTCGCAGCCCATCGCCAGCTCGCAGCCGCCGCCGTAGGCGACCGCGTTGACGGCGGCGATCGTGACCGTCGAGGACTGCTCCATGCGCCGCAGCAGCGCGTGCGCGTCGGCCAGCATCGCCGCACCCGAGGTCGCGTCGAGCTTCGTGAACGACTTGATGTCCGCGCCCGCGCACCACAGCATCGGGTTCGCGGATGCGATGACGAGCACGCGCACGGCGTCGTCGGTGTCGACGTGGTCCCACAGCCGCGTGAGCTCGGCGATGAGCTGCGGCGACAGCGAGTTCGCCGGCGGGCGATCGAGCCAGGCGATCGCGACGTCCCCGCGCGTCTCGAGCTTGACGCCCTCGCCCTGCTCGTAGCCACCCTCGTCGGGCCGCGCGTAGGCGAAGAAGCCCTGCCCGGTCTTCGCGCCGAGGCGGCCCTGCGCGACGAGCCGGCGCAGGATCGAAGGCGCCGCGAAGCGCTCGCCCCACTCGTGCTCGGCGGTCTCGAGCTGCGCGAGCACCTCGTCGAGGCCGGTCTGGTCGGCGCGCGCGAACGGCGGCGGGATCAGACCCGCGCCGGCCATCATGCCGAGGTCGATGTCGCGCACGGTCGCCATGCCCTCCTCGAGCAGCAGGCAGGCCTCGACGAAGGCCTTGAGCACGAAGCGCTGCGCGAGCTCCCCGGCGTCGAAGTCCGTCCCGCCGTCGGTGCGCGGCTGCCCGTTCTCATAGAAGCCCTTGCCGGTCTTCGCGCCGAGCTCGCGCGCGGCGACGAGCTGGCGCATCCCCTCGTGGACGTAGAAGCTGTCGCCGTAGCAGTGGCGCAGGTGCTCGGCGACGTGCAGGACGGTGTCGAGGCCGAGCAGGTCGGTCAGGAAGAACGGGCCCATCGGGGCGATCCGCGAGGCCGCGACGGCGTCGTCGATCGCCTTGATCGACAGCTCGTTGTCCTCGTGGAAGCGCCACACCTCGCTGATCGACGACATGAGGATCCGGTTCACGACGAAGCCGGGCTCCTCGCCGCAGGTGATCGGCATCTTGCGGATCGTCTGGGCGAACGTCGTCGCGGCCTGCATCGTCTCCGGCGACGTGTCGGCGCCCTCGACGATCTCGACGAGGCGCATCATCGACGCGGGATAGAAGAAGTGAAATCCCACGACCTTGTCGGCGCGGCCGGGGATGATCTCCCCGATCTCGCTGATCGCCAGCGACGACGTGTTCGACGCGATGATCGCGTGGCCGGGCGTCACCTCGTCGAGGTCGGCCATGACCGCCTGCTTGATCTCCATCCGCTCGGGCACGGCCTCGATGACGAAGTCGACGTCGCCGAAGCCGTCGTAGGTCGTCGTGCCGGTGATCCGGCCGAGGATCGCGGCCGCCTGCTCGGCGGCCTGCTCCTCGCTGATCTTCTCCTTGCGCACGAGGTTCGCGAGTTGAGCGCGGGTGACCTCGTCGGCCTTGCGCAGGCCGAGATCGACGAACTCCTGCTTGACGTCCTTGAGCATCACCGGGATGCCGGCGGACGCGATCACCTGGGCGATCTCTCCGCCCATCGTTCCTGCTCCGACGACGGCGGCTTTGAACACGAACACGTTGTGGGACTCCTTGTAGTCGGGGCCGCGGCACCGCAATGCCGCGGAGGTTCTAGGAAGCGGGGACCTCGATCAGCCGAGCAGCTCGACGCGCAGCACCTCGACCGCGGCGGCGAGCTCGTCCAGGCGCGGGCCGATCTCCGACAGCAGGCGGTCGCGCTCCGCCGCGCCGGGCGCGGTGAGCCGGTAGAAGCGCCGCGAGCGCCGCTCGGGGTGCTCCCACTCGCCGGCGGCGAGGCCCTCTGCCTCGAGCGCCCGCAGCAGCGGGTACATCGTGTTGGGGTTGACGGCCACGAGGCCGCCCGTCAGCTCGCCGACGCGCTCCATGAGCTGGTTGCCGTACGACGGCCCGTCGCCGAGCAGGCGCAGCACGAGCAGGCGCAGCAGGCCCGCCTTGCGCAGCCCGCCGAGCAGCGGGTCGGAGGAGCCCGGCCCCGAGCCCGAGGCGGTTGCGGACCGGCCTCCCGCCGCCGCCCGGACGTCTGAGACGGCGGCCGTCTCGGCGACGGCCGCCTCGGTCAAGCGAGGGCGTGGCGCCATCGGCGAAGTATGGCGGGCTGTCGTCCACGACCGGCGCGCCTGGCGATCGCAGTCGGAACGGGTCGCCGCTTACGCGGTCGCCGTCGCCGGCTCCTCGATGCGGCGCGGCAGCAGCGTCTCGCGGGCGATGACGAGGCGCTGGATCTGCGACGTGCCCTCGTAGAGCTGCATGATCTTCGCGTCGCGCATGAGCTTCTCGACCTTGTACTCCTTGATGAAGCCGTAGCCGCCGAAGATCTGGACGGCGTCGGTCGTGACCTCCATCGCGCTGTCGGCCGCGTAGCGCTTGGCGTGCGAGGACTCGAGCGTGTTGCGGCGGCCCTGGTCGAGCAGCACGGCGCTGTGCCACGTCGCCAGCCGCGACAGGTGCACCTTCGTCGCCATGTCGGCGATCATGAACTGGATCGCCTGGTGCATCGCGATCGGCACGCCGAACTGCACGCGCTCCTTGGAGTACGCGACGGCCATCTCGAACGCCGCGCGCGAGATGCCCGTCGCCATCGCGGCGACCCCCGGGCGCGTGCGGTCGAGGACCATCATCGCGAGCTTGAAGCCCTTGTTCTCCTCGCCGAGCAGGTAGCGCGCGTCGATCGCGGTGTCGTTGAACGTGATCGTCGCGGTGTTCGATGCCCGCTGGCCCATCTTGTCTTCCTTCTTGTCGACGACGACCGTGTCGTCGCGCTCGACGAGGAAGGCGGAGATGCCGCGGTGGCCGGCCTCGGGGTCGGTCTTCGCGTACACCACGTAGTAGTCGGCGTAGCTGCCGTTCGTGATGAAGCACTTCGAGCCGTTGAGGACGTACTTGTCGCCCTTGCGGACGGCGCGCGTGCGCATGCCGCTGACGTCCGAGCCCGCGTCGGGCTCCGTGAGGCAGAAGGAGGCGAGCTTCGCCGAGCCGGTCAGTGCCTCACCGAACTCGCGCTTGACCTCCTCCGAGCCGCCGAGCATGACGGGCGCGGAGGCCAGGCCGTTGGCGCCGAGCGACGTCTGCACGCCCGAGCAGCCCCACGACAGCTCCTCCTCGATGATGCAGCCGGAGAGGTAGTCCAGGCCCGCTCCCCCGTACTCCTCGGGGATGTGGGTGTTCATGAGCCCGACCTCGTGCGCCTTGTCGATGATCGCCTGCGGCCATCCGCCGTCGTGGTCGAGCTCCCAGGCCACGGGACGGATCTCGCGCTCGGCGAAGTCGTGCGCGAGCTCGCGGAGGTCCTTCTGCTCGTCGGTCAGGGTGAAGTCGACCATGGTTTCCGGGCTCCTGAAGCGGTTGTTGAGGCTCGATTGACTGGTCAGTCAACGCCGTGTACAAGCAGAGTATCGGACAACCAACGCGATGTCTGTAGGGCGGTCGCGGCTGGCGCGCCGGGACGACCATCGGACCTGATAGGAATCGCGCAATGGCCAACCTCCGTCAGTTCGACCTCGACGACATCTCCATCCGCCCAGGGATGTACTTCAACCCGCAGACGGAGGTCACGATCGTCGTCGACGACTCGCCCGTCGACACCGTGGTCTTCAACACGGAGGACGTCGAGGGCGCAGAATGGGTGCTGATCTCCGACGAGCCACCGATCGACGAGCAAGTCCGCGACGAGCTCATGCAGGCGTTCCAGGTCCGACACGGGTCAGACCTCAGCGCCGGGCTCGGCGCCGGCGACGACATCGTCGACGACGACGAGAACGCCGAGCCAGAGGCCGACGAGGTCGAGGAGCTCTAAGCGGAGCCGGCGCTGGCGCGGCGCGCCGTCGCCAGCCCCACGCCGCCGACGACGAGCCCGAGCGCGCCCACGACGAGCGCGACGATCGCCAGGCCGTTGCCGCGACCGTCGTCGTCGTCGCTCGATCCGCCGGTCGCGCTCGCTGCGCCGGTCGCCGGGGCTGTCGGGGCCTGGTCGACCGCCATCAGCGCCACCTGCGGCGCGGGCTTCTCCGAGCCGGGGGCGCCGATCCAGCGCACGACCTCGCCGCCGGCATAGGTCTGCAACGCCTTGAACGTCAGCTTCGTGCCGGGCTTGTCGGGCAGCGCGAGCGACAGGCCGAAGTCCTGGAACTGGCCGGGCTCGATCCCCTTGCCGGCCGCCGCCGTGAAGGTGATCGTCGACAGCTCGTCGGTCAGCAGGTCGCCGTCGTCGGCCTTGATCGGCTCGGCGAGCTTGTGCCGGGTCTCGGTCTCCTTCCAGCCGGGCACCGGCTCGTAGGAGGCGTCGGAGAAGCCCGGCGGCATCTGGACCTCGACCCGCGTCGTGTTCTCGGCGTCCTGCTCGTTGGGTACCCGGACGTCGAGGCGGACGAAGCCGCCGGCCGGGGCGGTCGATGGCTGCAGCGTGACGTGCGCCTCGGCGCCGACGGCCAGGGTGAGCATGAGCGTGGCGGTCGCGACGACCGCGATGGTCCTTGTGTTCATGGGGCTCCCTGGATGAGTGAGGTGCTCGCGCGCGCCATCAGCGCACCGGCACCTTCATGGATGCGTCGTACTGGTCGAAGGCCGAGACGCGGCTCGCGACGTGCAGCTGCCAGACACCGGACGGGACGAGCTGGACGGTGTCGACGACGTAGTGCCCCGGCCCCGCCTCGCGGGCCTTGGCCGGCAGCGGACCGATGCCCTTGCCGGGCAGCGCCAGCGTCACCGTGAGCTCCTTCGTGCCGGCGAACGGGGTGCCGTCCGACGCCCGCAGGACGTACAGGTGCAGCTCGTTGGGGCCCACGCGCGCGGGGTCCATCGTCGCCTCGACGCGTAGCGGACCCATCCGCGCGCTGCCGTCGAACGGCCCGCCCGCCAGCGAGTCGGGCGGCGGGTAGCTGACGAGCGCGGCGGTGACGCCGAGCACGACGGTCACGAGCGCGACCTCGCCGCGCAGCGTGCGCCGCAGCAGCCGCCCGGCGCCGCCGGGCGCGGACCCCGCCGCGACGAGTCCGCGCAGTTGCGGGATGACGCGCCACCGGTTGACCGTGCCGAAGCCGATCAACACGAGGATCAGGGCGACCTTGACGAGCACCGCGCGGCCGAAGCCGGTGTGCAGCAGTTGCCCCCACGTCGCGATGTGCTCGATCGCCTGGATCGTCCCGGTCACGAGCAGCACGGCGACGCAGCCCAGCGCGATCGGCGAGAAGCGCACGACGTTCGCCGCCAGCAGCCGCGTGCGGTCGGCCGGCGCCAGCACGCGCGTCGCCGCGGGCAACGCGAACAGCGCCAGCACGAGACCGCCGATCCACGCGCTCATCGCCAGCACGTGCGCGACATCGAGCGGGAACAACACGGCGACGGGTTGCTGGACGCTGGCGTGCCCGCCGAGCGCCGGCGCGATCGCGATGAACGCCGCCGGGATCGCGGCGAGCGCGAGCGGGATGCGCCGCGGGCCCGGCGCGGCGAGTCCGTCCGCCCCCAGCGCCACGCGCTGCAGGCCGGCCCGCGCGGTCGCGTGACGCACGCCGCGCAGCAGCAGTCCGACGGCGCCGCCGAGCGCGACGAAGGCGAGCAGGCGCGCGCCCCAGACCTCGCCGAAGCGCGTCCCGAGAACCTCGGAGATCACGCTCGGCCTCAGGGCGGCCCAGGCACTCGTCGCGCCCGCGGTGGCGCCCTGCAGGACGATGCCCGCGACGGCGCACACGACCCCCAGCGCGGTCGCCCCGAGCAGCAGGCGGCGGGCGCGGCCGAGAAACGCGTGCGATGCATCCAGCCACGCCTCCCCCGCGGCCGACGCCGTGCGCAGCGCCGGCAGCCAGACGGCGAGCAGGAACGACAGGCCGCCGAGCGCGATCGCCGTGGCGAGATAGGTCAGGCCGCGCGCGATGCCGAACGCGATCTCGGTGACGGGACCCGCGCTCGACGTGCCGATGAGCTCCGAGACCGTCGGCGCCGCGGCCGCGCCCGGCTTGCCGATCGAGAAGACGAGGCCGCCGGAGACCGGGTGGCTGTCGGCGGAGATGACGCGATACGTGGCGACGTACGTGCCGTCCGCGAGGCCCGGCTTGAGGCCGACGGCGAGCTGCGAGCCGCTGCCGTTGGGATGCATTGTGCGGCCGTCGTCGACGCGCCGCGACTTCGCATCGAAGACGCGCACGGCACCGAAGTTGCCCTCGACCGACTCGCTGAAGCGCAGCGTCACCGCCTTGGGCTCGGTGCGCAGCGTGGCGCCGCGGGCCGGCGTCGTCTGCTCGAGGATCGCGTGCGCCGACGCGCCCGCCGGCGCCAGCGCGAGCGCGGCGAGGGCCGCGGCGAGGGCCGGCGGGCCGCCCCTCACCACGCCTCCTTCGGTGCGCCGCGAGACTTGCCCGTGCGCTTGGCGGCGGCGCCATCGCCGTCGTCGCCCTCGGAGGCCGCGCGGCGCGGCCCATCGCCGCCCCCGCCACCCACGCCCCCTTCATCGCCTTCGCCGCCGTCGCCGCCCCGGCGGCGTCGCACGAGGACGACCGTGCCCGCGCCGAGCAACAGGATCAGCGCCAGCGCGCCGAACGCGCCGGCCGGCGGGCCGCCGCTGGACCCGCGCCAGAACAGCGTCCCGTTGATCGCGCCGGCCGAGCCCGCCGCGTGCAGCGGCACCCTCCAGTCGACGACCTTCGTGCGCTTGGACGTGTCGGTGACCTGCTGCGGCGTCGACGTCGACATCCAGTGGATGCGGTGGTCGTGAAACTGGTAACGGCCGTCGTGCTCGACGACCTTCCACTGCGGGGCCGCCTTTGCGTCCGCGGAGTCCGGAACCGGCGCGGTGTCCGTGCGGTCGGTGTTGAGGTAGAGGGCGGGCGATCGGACGTTCACGGAGACCGTGCCGTCCGGCTCCATGCGCAGGTAGGGCTCCTTGTTGTAGCCGTCGATCGTGATCGTCTCGGAGCTGTGGTTGACGAGCTCGAGGCGGTCGTCGCCGTCGAGCACCGTGACGCTGAAGCCGCTGATCTTCGGCGACACGCCCTCCACGAGCGACTCGAACTTCGGGTTGCCGGCGTGCGCGTACGCCGAGCTCGCACACAGCGAGACGACGAGCGCAGCGAGCGCGGCGGCGCGGATGCAGCGACGGGCCATTGGTCGGCCTTCCTTCGGATCGGACGGAGACGAGCTCCGACCGATGCGGCGCCGGAGCGGCTTAGGCGGCGGTGCGGCTCAGCGCGACCGGCGGCGGGCGCACGGCGAGCGATGACGCGATCAGGCGCCCGCCGCGCGGCAACGCCCGCGGCGAGCGGCGGGCGTTCGGGGCGAGCGGCGCGACGCGGGTGCTGCGGGCCGGGACGAACGCGGCCGCGAGCCGGGCGAGCCGCTCCTCGCCGACGTAGCGACCGGCGAGCAGCGGCAGCGCGAACAGCAGTGCCGGCAGCGCGAGCAGGACGTCGCCGCCGACCCCAGCGTGCGCCAGGACGGCGACGACGAACGTCAGCGCGGCGAGCCCGAACAGCACCTGGCGATCGCGTCGCGTCATCACGCCGCATGGTGACACGTCCGCGACCCGCCGCGCGCAGCCGGCCGCGGCGAGCGTGCCGCGCCGGTCGCGGCGGCTGCTATACATCCCGCCCCATGGGACGCTCACGCGGCGCACGGCTCCTGCTTCTCGCCACCGCGCTGGCCGCGTTCCCCGTTGCCGTGATCGTTCCCGGGCTCGAGGTCGGCGTGCTGTTCCTGGCGCCGGCGATCGTCCTGCTCGCGTCGCTGCTGACCGGTCGCTACGTCGGCGAGGAGCGCCTGCGCCGCCTCGCCGCGACGTTCCGGCCACGCCGCCGCCGCCGTGCTCGGAGCGCCTCCACCACTCGCCTCACTCGGCCCCGAGCGCTGATGCCGCGCGGCGGCTGTCTCGTCGGAGCCTCGCTGGCGGTTCGCCCGCCACCCTGCCTGGCCGCCGCGCGCTGGTGAGCCGCCGCACCTAGACGCCATCGCCCGGAGCCGGGCGGTCTGGGTGGACGGCGCACCCGACCGCGCCGGGGCATCCAGCCCCGGTGCCGTCACGTCCGTCCAGGAGGGCCGCGCACCCGCGGCCCGCATCAGGAGGTTCCCATGCGAGTTCCCACGCGGCCGGCCGTCCCGGCCCTTGCCGTGGCGGCCGTGCTTGCGCTGAGCGCGTCCGCGTTCGGCCACCAGACCGTGTCCGACCATGGCGTCGCGGTGACGCTGCACGTGCTGCCCGACGACGAGCCCGTCGCGGGCCGGCGCGCCACGATCGTCGCCGTCGCCGTCAGGCCGCCCAAGGGCGGGCGGTTCACGTTCCGTTCGTGCACGTGCAGGGTCAAGGTGACCACGGCAACGGGGCGCGTCCTCCTGAACAAGCGGACCGGCAAGCGCACGTCGTTTCGGTTCCCAGACCCCGCGGCCTACGAGATCACCTACTCGGGCCGCTATCGGGCCAAGAACAAGAAGACCAAGCGCTTCAGCGCGGCCTTCGCGATCCGCGCCTCATAACCCAAGAACAGAGGACGTTCCCATGACCCGCCATCTCACGCCGAAGGCCGCGCTCGCGGCCGCCATCGCCGGCAGCGCCGCGCTTGTCGTGCCCACGCTGTCGTCGGGCCACTCCACCGTCAGCGCGCTGCAGCCCCAAGGGGTGTCGCTGACCGGCGCGCGCGGCACGTTCGTCGTGCGCTCGCCGAACGAGACACCGAAGCAGAACACCTGGAAGATCGTGATGTACGTGCCGCCCGCGATCCGCGAGAGCTTCAGCGTCAAGCAGGATCCGAACTGGAAGATCCGCCTCGTCCGCGAGGACACGGGCAAGAAGGGCGAGGGCGCCAGCGCCGTGCTCGCAACGCAGCGCGTGTCGTGGACCGCGCGCAACCGCGACGCCGAGATCGAACCGGGGATGTTCGGCGAGTGGCCGGTGCGCTGGGTCAACCCGGTCACCCCGACGAAGCTCTGCTTCGTGATCGCGCAGTACTACCGCAACGCCGACGGCAGCCGCCGCAAGCCGGAGATCGTCAACTGGACCGGCGATCCCGCCACGGCAGAGCACCCGCGCTCATGCGTCGACGTCGCCGCCTCGGCACCCAAGCCGTGACGGCGGCCGTCGCGCTCGGTGCCCTCGTGGCACCGGGCGCGGCCGCTCACGTCACCGTGCAGCCGACGGCCTCGCGCCCGGCCGACCTCCAGCGCTACCGCGTCATCGTCCCCAACGAGGAATCGAGCGCCTCGACGACGGGCGTCGACCTGAAGCTGCCGCGCGGCGTCACGTTCGCGCTCGTCGAGTCGGTCCCCGGCTGGGCGACGAAGATCGTGCGCACGGGCGGCGAGGTCTCCGAGCTGCGCTGGCGCGGCGGGCGCGTCCCGCCCGGCGGCTACGCGGAGCTGCACTTCATCGCGCGCAACCCGGTCAAGGTCGGGCCGATCGCATGGAAGGCGCTGCAGCGCTACTCCGGTGGCGAGATCGTGCGCTGGATCGGCGCGGCGGACTCCGACACGCCGGCGCCGGTCACGACGCTGAGCGAGGACGCGGTGGCGGTCGACGTCGTCAGCACGCACGGCGAGTCCGATCCGGCCGCGGCCGCGGGCGGCGCCTCCGCAGCGCCGGCCGGGGCCGCGGCGGCCGACCCCGGTCCCGACGGGCTGACGCTCGGGCTCGCGATCCTCGGCGCGCTGCTGGGCGCGGCCGCGCTGGGACTGACGGTCGTGCGACGACGCCGCTGAGGCGCTAGCGGTCGGTCGGCGACGGGTGGGCGTTGGCCGCCTGGCGCTCGGCCGCGCCCTCGGGATCGCGGCGGTCGCCGATCAGCGACGCGCCGATTCCGATCGCGAAGGCGGCGAACACGAAGACGAGGCTCAGCAGCGGCCCGATCGGCACGAACTCCTCGATCAGCAGCTTGACGGCGACGAGCGCGAGCACGAAGGCGATCGTCTCGTCGAGGTAGCGGAAGCGCTTGATGAGCCCCTCGACGAGGACGAACAGCGCTCGCAGGCCGAGCAGCGCGAAGACGTTGCCGGCCCAGATGATGAGCGGTTCGCGGGTGATCGCGAACGCGGCCGGGATCGAGTCGACGGCGAACGCGAGGTCGGCGGCGACGATCGCGGCGAGGCACAGGAAGATCGGCGTGACGTGACGGCGACCGTCCTCGCGCACGAACCAGTGGCCCGCACGGAAGCCGTCGGTGACCGGGAAGACGCGCCGCACGCCGCGCACGACGAGGTTCTTGTCGGGGTCGACCTCATCGCCGACGCCGCGGTAGATCCGGTAGGCGAGCACGAGCAGCAGCACGCCGAGCAGGTACAGCACGAGGTGGAACTGCTCGATCAGCGCGGTGCCGCCGAGGATCGCCAGCCCGCGCAGCACGAGCGCGGCGATGATGCCCCAGAACAGCAGGCGCGCCCGATGCTCGTGCGGCACGCCGAAGTACGCGAACAGCAGGATGAACACGAACAGGTTGTCGAGCGACAGCGAGCGCTCGATGAGGTAGACGGTGAGGTAGTTGACGCCGTCGCCGCTGCCGTTCAGCGCGAACACGATCGCCGTGACCGAGAGGCCGAGCGCGAGCCAGCCCAGCGACCACACGACGCTCTCGCGGAACGTCGCCTCGCGGTTGTGCGCGAAGAAGCGCACGTCGACGGCCAGCAGTATCACGAGGACGACGACGAGCCCTCCAAACTCGGCGAGCGCCATGGGCTACCGATCCACTACGCGTAGAAGAAGACGACGCCGAGGACGGCGTAGACCGACAGCAACTGCATGCCCTCGTACCACGTCGACTCGCCATCGGACGTCACGTGGTTGGCGATCAGGATCGCCAGGAAGATCGCCCCGAGCTCGAAGCCGTTGAAGACGAGCGCCATCGGATTCGGGCCGACGAAGAAGGAGACCAGCACGAGCACCGGCGCGGCGAACAGCGCGATCTGCGCGCTCGAGCCGATCGCGATGTTGACCGACAGGTCCATCTTGTCGCGCATCGCGAAGTAGATCGCGACCCAGTGCTCGGCCGCGTTGCCGACGATCGCGACGACGATCAGCCCGACGAAGAACTCGCTCAGGCCGATCGTGCTCGAGGCCTCGGAGATCGAGCCGACGAGGATCTCGGACATCACGCCGACGGCGACGCCGGCTCCGGCGAGCGTCAGCGCCGAGCGCTTGACCGTCCACGGCTCGCCGTCCATGTGCTCCTCGTTCTCCGACGTCGGGTTGAAGAGCGCGCGGTGCGAGCGCAGCGAGAACATCAGACCGCCCGCATAGGACAGCAGCAGGATGATCGCGACGATGAACGACATCTGCTCGAGGTCCGAGCCGAAGTTCACGCGCTCCTCCCCAACCCGCGGCAGGCCGCCGCCGGAGACGAGCTGGAAGATCGTCGGCATGACGAGGGCGACCGCTGCGAGCAGCAGCATCGAGGACTGCACGGAGGCCGCGGTCGCGTTGAACGTCTGGCGCTCGCGCTTCAGCCCCCCGACGAGCATCGCGGCGCCCATGACGAGCAGGATGTTGCCGAGGATCGAGCCGATCAGCGATGCCTTGACGACCTCCTGCAGGCCCGCGTTGAGCGCGAAGAAGGCGATGATCAGCTCCGGCGCGTTGCCGAACGTGACGTTCAGGAAGCCGCCGATCCCGGGGCCGGCGCGGTGCGCGAGCTCCTCGGTCGCGCGGCCCATGAGCGCGGCCGTGGGAATGACCCCGGCGGCGGCCGCGGCGAAGATCAGGACCGCGTCGGCGTGCGCGAGCTCGAGCACGATCGCGATCGGGATGAACGGGACGAGCAGGTAGGGCCAGCCGGAGCCGGACAGCAGGAAGCGGCGCAGGCCGCGGATCCCGCCGCGCTTGGCGCTCGGCTCGTCCGCGTCCGCTTCGGCGGGCCGCTCCCGCGGAGCCTCCCCGCCGGGGTCAGCCACGAGCGGCGCTGAGCTGGCGCAGGTCGCGTTCGGGCTCGATGCCCCAGCGTCGCGCGACCTCGTCGAGATGGGCGTCCATGCTCCAGCGGTCCGGCCGCGGATCGCCCTCGTGGTCGGGGCCGGCGCCCTTCAGCGCCATCGACCCGGTGTTGTCGCCGATCGCGCGGATCTGCGCGACCTCGTCGGCGTCGAGGCGCACCTCGGCGGGAGTGGCGAGCAACTCGGCGCGCTTGTCCTCGATCGCGCGGCCGCCCGGCTCCTGGATCAGCGTCGGGACGACGCAGGCGACGGGCTCGTGCGCGAGGCACCACTGCGCGGCGAGCTGCATCGTCGTGAGGCCATGGCGCTCGGCGATGGGGCGCAGCTTCGCGAGCTTCTCGATGCCGACGTCGACCCAGCCCTTGGGGCGGTAGAGGCGATGATCGCGCGGCGCGAAGTCGTGGCCGGGACGGACGTCGTCCCAGAACATGCCGCCGTAGTCGATGACGCGCGTGATGACCTGAACGTCGTGCTTGGCGGCCGCCGCCAGGCACAGCTCGCCGGGCCAAGGCTCGAGCGGGTTGAGGATCACCATCGCCCAGTCGATCAGCTCGCCGAAGCGCTCGAGGCAGTCGATGACGTCGAGCGTGAAGCCGTTGGCGGGGCCGGGCGCGACGCCGAGCGAGTGCGCGAGGCCGTCGTCGCGCACCGCGCGCAACGCCTCCCAAACGAGCTCGGACGTGTAGCCGGTGCGGTCGGGGTTGTGCAGCAGCAGGACGTCGAAGGCGTCGACGCCGAGGCGCTCGAGGCTGCGCTGCGTCGCCATCCGGACATACGACGCGTATTCCCCGGGCGCGCGCAGCGCGGGATCGGTGAAGCGCGGGAAGCCCTTCGCACCGTCGCGCTCGGCGGTGTAGAAGTCGTGTCCGATCGCGCCGACGAGGCTGTAGTCCGCGCGATCGACGCCGGCCAGCGCGCGGCCGAGCAGCACGTCGGCCTCGCCGGAGCCGTAGGCGTCCGCGGTCAGCAGCGTGTCGAGCCCGTCGCCGGGGCGCAGCAGCGCCTCCAGGCGCGCCTCGTCGATCGGCTCTCCGAAGTGCAGGTAGCGGCCCCCGCTCCAGGTTCCGATCGCGGCGTGGGACGGCGGACGCATGGCCACAGGGTATTGGGCGGCGGAGCCCGCGTCGTCCGCGGTGTCGTGAACGCCGCTGCAACGACACCTGCAGCCGCGAGCATGGCCGCGGCCTAGCATCGTGCCCGTGCGCCGAACCCCAGCCGCGGGGCTCGCGCTGGTGCTCCTGGCGCTGGTGCTCGCCCCCACCGCCTCGGCCTCGCCGGTCCTGACGCTGCGCCACGACGGCACGGCGTTCACCCGCGAGGACCCCTATCTGCCGTCCGCGGCGCAGCTCGGCGAGCCCCGCCCGCCCGCCTCAGAACGAACCGGCGCCGGCGCGGCGCAGCACGGCGGCGCGAGCCTGTCGGCGCGAAGCGCGGCGAAGCGGCGCACGGTCAGGGGCGAGCTCGCGCGCATGCTCGCCGCCGGGGCGATCGACAGGGCGACCTACAAGGCGCGCGCCGCGACGTACACGCAGGCACGCACGCTGCGGCGCAAGCTGCGCGGCACGCGGCGCGCCGCGCTCGGCGCCGTCATCGCCAACCTCGACGCGATCGCGGCCCGCGGCGACATGACGGTGTCGCGTCTGCCGGAGCTGTTCGAGACGCTCGCCCGCAACCGCCAGTGGTGGGCCAGCGGTCCGCTGCTGCGCTACGGCCAGCGCGTGAGCTTCAGCGGCAGCCCGCTCGTATGGCAGTACTACACCGGCGAGGGCCTGCAGATCCAGTGGCTCGGGACGTTCGGCAAGGCGAATGCACTGTGGAAGTTCAAGACGAAGGATGCCGAGCTGCGCACGCTGCTCGACGCCGCCCTGTCGCTGGCGGCGCAGCGCGCCGGCGGGATCGCCTGGGAGTACCTGTTCGACTTCGACGGCGGCCACCCGCCGTGGGCCAGCGGCCTCGCCCAGGGCACCGGGATCCAGGCGCTGTCGCGGGCCGCCGTCCGTCTCGACGAGCCGCGCTACTTCGAGGCCGCGCGCTCGGCGCTCGGGATCTTCCGCACGGCCCCGCCGAGCGGCGTGCGCATCCCGACCGAGCACGGTGCGCACTACCTCATCTACTCGTTCGCGCCGCAGATGCGCGTGCTGAACGCCTTCACGCAGGCGCTCAACGGCCTGCACGACTTCGCGCTGCTCGCCAACGACGCCGAGGGCCGCGCGCTGTTCGCGGCCGGCGAAGGCGAGCTGCGGGTCGCCCTGCCCGCCTACGACACCGGCGCGTGGTCGCGCTACTCGCTGACCGACGAGGCCGATCTCGGCTACCACAAGCTCGCGCGCGACTTCCTCGTCAGCCTCTGCACGCGCATGCGGGAGGACACGGCGCGCGCGACGAACGCGCCGGCGCCCGGTTCCGCCGCTTCAGGCGGCGCGATCCCGATCCCCGGCGCGGCGCCCGTCGCGCCCGCGACGCCGGCGTCGCTCGTCGATCCGGCGCCCTACTGCGACGCCGCCAAGCGCTGGACGACCTACCTCAGCCAGCCGCCCGTCGTGCGGCTCGTGTCCGAGCGCGCCCGCGCCGGCAAGCCGGCCGCGATCAAGCTGACGATCTCGAAGCCCGCCTACGTCAAGCTGGCCGTGCTGCGGGGCTCGAAGACCGTCGCCGTCATCAACGCCCGTCTCGCGAGCGGCCGCCGCACGCTGCGCTGGTCGCGCCCGCGGGCGGCCGCGGACTACGAGGTCATGCTGCGCGCGACCGACCTCGCGGGCAACGTCGGCTCGTCCAGGGGCGACCTCGAGGTGCTGAAGGCACGCCGCAAGCGCTGACCTCGGATTTCGCGCCGGGACCCGGCCGCGCGGCTCCGGGCGCGCGTACAATCGCCCGATGGCCGACCCAGAGCCGCGCACGTGGGTCCTGACGAGCTCGCCCGACAACCACGTCGCCACCGCAGACCACGACTTCTCGGTCATCGGGATCAAGGAGCGAAACCGCGCCCGGGCGCTGCAGATGGAGCCCGGCGACCGCATCGTCCTCTATTTGACGAAGGTCATGCGCTTCGCCGCCTCGATCCGCATCACCGGCGAGCTGTACGAGGACCGGACCAGGATCTGGCCCGGCAAGCCGGGCAAGGCCGACGCCTACCCATGGCGCTTCGCCACCGCGCCCGAGCTCGTGCTGGCCGAGCCGGACTGGCTCGCGGCCGAGTCCGTCAAGGACGAGCTCGAGCACATCCTCAAGTGGCCGCCCGAGCACTGGAAGCTCGCCTTCCAGGGTCAGCTGCGCACGCTGTCCGAGCGCGACGCGGCACTGCTCATGGACCGCATGCGCGCGGCCGTCGGCACGCCCGCGTGAGGGGCCGCGCCGCACGCCTGCGCGCGGCGGGCGCCGCGCTGGACCGCGACCAGCGCTACGCCGCGCTGGCCGCCGCCGGGCTGCTGCTGACGATGTTCCTGCCGTGGTACGAGAAGTCCGCCGTGATCGCCGGGACGCAGCGGTTCGCGAACGACTCGATCAGCGCGTTCGGGGCGGTGTCGTTCGTCGAGGCGGCGATCTTCCTCGTCTCGGCGGGCGTGCTCGTGCTCGTGCTGACGCGCGCCGAGGGCGGCAGGTACCACCTGCCAGGCGGCGACGGCACGGTGATCTTCGCGGCCGGACTGTGGGCGAGCGCGCTGATCTTCTACCGCGTCTTCGACCGGCCGAACGTGAGCGGCGCCGCCGGAACGGTCGGCATCCAGTGGGGCTTCTTCGTCGCCTTCGTCGCCGCGGGCGCGCTCGCCTTCGCCGGCCAGCGGATGCGCACGGCGGCGCGGCCCGCGTCACCGCGGCGCGTCTCGCGGCCCGACCGCTACCGACCGCCCGAGCCGGCGAGCGACTTCGACGACGTCGACGTCGATGTCGAGAGCGACGGTGCGGGCGCGACCGCGGTCGCGCCGCGCTCCGAGCCGCGCACCGAGATCGTCCCGCGCGCCGAGCGACGCACCGAAGTCGCGCCGGTCGCCCCCGACGACGCCGCGCCCGACCGCCGCGTCACGCGCGCCGACGCCGAGGAGCTGACCTTCGAGGGCCCCGAGATCGTGGAGCCGCCGCCGGCCGGCAAGCGCGGGTCACGCTCGCGGGGCGGCCGCGGCAGGTAGCCGGGGCCCGCGCCGAGGCGCGGCTAGCCCGCGACGACCGGCTCCCCCTGCTTCGCCGCCGCCCGCGCAGCGAGCATCGCCTGGCGGGCGAAGACGGCGAACCCGGCGCGCGGTTCGCCGGCCGGCGTCAGCAGCGCCGAGTCCCAGTCGCGGTTGTCCGCGTCGCCGCGCCAGTGGTAGACGTAGGCGCGCGTGACCCGCGGGTCCATCCGTGCGAGCGTGAAGATGCGCTTCGTCGCCCGCGCGGCGTAGCGCTCGCCGGTGCGGATCGTGACGCGCCACCGGGTCTTGCCCGCGGCGGACGGCTTGCGGCGGTGGATGATCGCCCCGGTCTCGGTGAACCACAGCTCCCCGGGCGCCAGGCGCAGCATCGTCCGGGTGCCCCAGCGCGAGGTCGAGTTCACGTCGACGTAGTTGTGCAGCCCCCACACGCGCGGCGCGTGGCCGGGCGCGAAGGCGCGCAGGTAGTCGCGCATCCAGCTCGCCAGGCTCGCGGTGTCGACGACCTCGGCTCCGAGCACCGTGCAGCGCGGGCACAGCGAGCGCAGCGTGCGGTAGTACGTCGAGATCCGGCGGGGGTTGGAGTTGTCCGGGCGCTTGGCGAGGTTCGGCTCGTTCCACGGGCTGTACTCGCGCACGTCGCGGTAGCGGCGCAGGAAGCGCAGCACGCGGCCCTTGTAGACGCTCGTCGGCGGCAGGCTGTAGGGCTTCGTGCGGCTGCGGCCGAACGTGACCAGGACCGTCATGCCGGCGGCCCGCGCCGAGCGCATCCAGTCGTCGAGTTGCTCGATCTGCCAGTGGTAGTCCATCGCGTCCCAGGCGACCGACAGCCGCGCGTGGTCGATCGGCAGCGCGGTCAGCCGGGCGTCGCCGAACGTCGTGGCCTGCTGATCGGCGAGCCCGACGACGAGCGCCTGCGACGAGGCGGCGCCGCCGAGCGAGCAGGCGATCGCGATCGCCGCGACGAGCAGGGTCAGTCGGCGGCCGCGCATGGCCGACAGCATGCAGGATCGCGAGGCGGCTCGACGGGGTTGGCGCCGCGCCGTGCGCCGGGTTGGCGCAGCGCCGTGCGACCGGGTTGGCGCAGCGCCGCGCGGCGGCGCCCCGAGCGCCTCGCCGCGGGTGCGTGGACCTGCTAAGCACTCCCCATGACCACGAGTGCGAGCAGCACCCCGACCGCGGTCGCCGACGGCATCTGGCGCGTGACGCTCGGCTTCCCGCTGAAGATCAACGTCTTCCTGATCCGCGAGGGCGACGGCGTCGCCGTCTTCGACTCCGCGACGAAGCAGCTCGGGCCGAAGGTCCGCGAGGCCGCCGACGCCCTCGGCGGAGCAACGCGGGTCATCATCGGCAACGCGCACCCCGACCATCGCGGCGGCGCGCTCGCGATCGGCGCGCCGGTGCAGTGCCACCTCGACGAGCGGGCCGACATGGAGGGCGACGGCGGGGAGCACTACTTCAACTTCAAGCTGCTGCCGTTCTACGCGCGGCCGCTGACGGCGAAGCTCATGCACTCCTGGGACGGCGGGCCGCTGAAGGTCGACAAGACGCTCGTCGAGGGGGACGCCGTCGGCGACTTCGAGGTCATCCACCTGCCCGGCCACGGACCCGGCTGCATGGGGCTGTGGCGCGCCTCCGATCGCCTCGCGCTCAGCAACGACTGCTTCGCCCTCTTCGACCCGGCGCTGCCGCGCCCCGGCAAGCCGCGGATCCCGCACCCGACGTTCAACTGGTCGACCGAGCAGATCCCGGCGTCGATCGAGAAGCTCGCCGCGCTCGGGCCGAAGACGTGCTGGCCGGGACACTTCGGACCGCTGACGGGCGACGTCGCCGGGCAGCTGCGCGCCGCGATCTGACGTTCGCGGGCGCGGCGGTCGGCAGCCTCAGCAGGTCGCCCCCGGCGGGCACGGGCGCGGGTCGTTCGGATCGTCGCGGTAGGCGAGGTAGGCGCCGACGATCATCAGCGCGCTCGCCGCGAACAGGATCGCGATCCCGGTCGCCGCCGCGCGGCGCGAGCCGGCGAGGTGCCCGACGATCGCGACGACGGCGCCCAGCCCGATGCAGACCGCGACGAAACCCGCCGGTACCGCGGACGCGCCGAGGGCAAGAGGCTGCACGGCTTCAGTTCCTATCATCCGTCGACCATGCACGCCGTCCCCGACTCCGTCGCCGAGATCTCCGCCGGGCTCAGCGAGGTCGGGTACCTGCCCGGCGCGTCGACCGCGCTCGTCTCATTTCTCGCCTACAAGCTCGGCAAGCCGATCCTCGTGGAGGGGCCGGCCGGCGTCGGCAAGACCGAGCTCGCGAAGGCGCTCGCGAAGGTGCTCGACCGCCGGCTCGTGCGGCTGCAGTGCTACGAGGGACTCGACGAGGCCAAGGCGCTGTACGAGTGGAACTACCGCAAGCAGCTCCTGCGCATCCAGGCCGAGGCCACCGGCACCGGCTGGAGCGAGGTCCAGGACGACATCTTCGGCGAGGAGTTCCTGCTGTCGCGGCCGCTGATGGACGCGATCACGTCGGAGGAGCCGATCGTCCTGCTCATCGACGAGATCGACAAGACCGACCAGGAGTTCGAGGCGATGCTGCTCGAGCTGCTGTCGGACTTCCAGATCTCGATCCCCGAGCTGGGCCGGATCGAGGCGCGCTCGCACCCCGTCGTGCTGCTGACGTCGAACAACTCGCGCGAGCTGACCGAGGCGCTGAAGCGCCGTTGCCTGTACCTGTGGCTGGACTACCCCGAGCTCGAGCACGAGCTCGCGATCGTGCGCCTCCACGCGCCCGAGCTGCAGGAGACGATCGCCCGCCGGCTCGTCGAGATCGTCGGCATGGTGCGCGAGCTCGACCTCAAGAAGCCGCCGTCGATCGCCGAGTCGATCGACTGGGCCCGCGCGCTGCTGCTGCTGGGCGCGCAGGACATCGACCGCGAGGTCTTCGAGGAGACCCTGTCGGTCATCGTCAAGCACCGCACCGACCTCGATGTCGTCGCCGAGCGCGTCGGCGTCAAGCTCGTCCAGCGCGCCGCCGCGTCGTAGCTCAGATCAGCTGCGTCCGCACCATCGGCAGCGCCGCCTGGCGCCTGTCGCGCGTGAGCAGCGTAAGGTCGTGTGCCAGCGCGGTCGCGGCGATCCAGAGATCGTTCGACGGGACGCGACCCGCGACAGCGCGAAGGTCACCGTAGGCCGTGGTCACGGCGCGGTCGATCTCGAGCACGGTCGCCTCCGACAGAACGAGGGCGAGCCGCCGAAGCCTCCCCGGCTGGTTGGCGTCGTTGCCGAGGAGCACGCCGGCGTACAGCTCGCCGACGGCGACGACGCTGACCGCGCAGTCGCCATCCAGGTCGGGGTCGGGGCCGCCGGTCGGGCCTGCCAGCACGCTCGTATCGAAGAGCCTGCTCAGTCCACCCATATGTCGACCGAGTTCGCGCGGTCCTCCTCGCGCATGCGCTCGAGATCCTCGGCCCATTCGGGATCGACCGGATTCTCCTTGAGGAGGCGCCAGAGCTCGGCGGCGCTCGCGCCGCGCCCTGTACGGGGCGGCGGACCCAGCTCCGCGACCGGCCGGCCGGCGACGGTGATCGTGAAGCGCTCGCCCTGCTCGGCACGGCGCAGGACGTCGCTGACGTTGTTGCGCAGTTCCCGCTGCGGAATCGTGGTCATGGGGCGAGCGTAGCAGTTCGTCTACGGCTGTTTCGGCGCCTGCCGTGGCGGGCGGCGGCGACGAGGAGTAGCCTCGACGCATGAGCGCCGTCCCGGGTGAGCCGCTGAAGCAGAAGCCCAACGAGGTCACGCTCAAGGACGGGCGCAAGCTGAAGCTCAAGCTGCCCGGCATGGCGCCGCGGATCGAGCCGACCGCCACCGAGGAGCGCGGCGCCGAGGAGCCGCCGCGCGACAACCCCGGCCCGAGCCACAACCCGCTTCACGGCGGGCTCTAGACGACGCTCGACGCTCGGACCGGTCGCCGCTCGCGCCATACCCTCCGCGTATGGCCGCATCACGCGCACCCGCCGATATGGGCTCCGCGCCACCGGGCATCGCTGCAAGGCTCGTCGAGTTCTCGGCCGCGCTGCGCAGTGAGGGCGTCAACAGCGGCACCGCGGAGCTCCTCGACGCCGTCGCCGTGCTCGAGCAGATTCCCTGGACGGATCCCGTCGACTTCCGCGAGGCGCTCGCCGCGACGCTCGCGAAGTCCCAGGAGGACCGGCGCATCTTCGAGCTCGTCTTCGAGCGGTTCTTCTTCCGCGCGACCGAGCTCGCGGCGATCGTCGAGGGCGTCAAGGAGGGCGCGGCCGGCGGCGTCGAGGGCGGCGAGAGCGGCGATGTCGACCTCGAGCAGCTGCGCCGCCAGATCGCCGCCGCCCTGCGCGACGGCTCGGAGAGCTCGATGCGCGACCTCGCGCGGCTGGCGATCGCCGCCCTCGGGCGCGCGGGAACGGGCTCGGGCGTCATCGGCGTCGACGTCCAGCGCATCCGTCGCGCGCTCGGCCTGCGCTCCGAGCCCCGGCCCGAGCTGCCGCGCGACGACCCGCGCCGCGACGGGGTTCCGCGCGAGGCGCTGCGGCGCTTCGAGGCGCTCCTGCGGCGCGAGCTCGAGCGCGGCCAGATCGAGCGCACCGAGCAGCTGCCGCCGTCGCGGCCGCTGAACGAGCTCGACCGCGCCCTGCCGTCGGGGCCGCTGCAGGACCTCGCGGCGGTGCACCGCGTCGTCGCGCAGCTCAAGCGCAGGCTCAAGACGCAGGGCCAGGAGAACCGCGGTCACCGCCGGCACGCCCACATCGACGTGCGGCGCACGATGCGCGCCTCGATGCAGACCGGGGGCGTGCCGGTCGAGCTGCGCTTCAAGCCGCTACGCCCGCGGCGGCCGGAGATCTACGTCCTGTGCGACGTGTCGACGAGCGTCACGAGCGCGTCCGTGTTCTTCCTCAGCGTCCTGCACGCGCTGCACGACTCGTTTCGCAAGATGCGCTCGTTCGTCTTCATCGAGCGCATCAGCGAGGTGACCGACGTCTTCGACCGCGAGCGCGACTTCCGCGCCGTGTCGGAGGCGATCGCGCGCGACGCCGGCGTGGCGGACGTCAGCGGCTACACCGACTACGGGCGCGTGTGGTCGGAGTTCCGCGACCTCGTCGAGGACGACCTGCATCCGCGCGCGACCGTCATCGTCCTCGGCGACGCGCGCACGAACGGTCGCGACCCGCGTGCGGACATCTTCGCCCAGATCGCCGGCAAGGCCGGGCGTACGTTCTGGTTGAACCCCGAGCCGCGGCTGTACTGGAACTACGGCGACTCGGTGATCGCAACCTACGAGCAGCACTGCCAGGCGTTCGAGTGCTGGACGACGAGCCAGCTCGAGGAGTTCGTCAAGGCGCTGACGCGGCCCGTGCGGGCCGGCTGAGCCCGCTCAGGCGTCCAGCGGCTTCAGCAGGAAGATCTCGACGGCGACGTCCGGGTCGTGGAGGTTGTCGGACAGGAACGCCTCGACCTCGCGCTTCGTCAGGTTCTCGACCGCGGCGATGAGGTCCTGGCGCATCGTGTCCTGGAAGGCGCGCCGCATCGCGAGCACCTCGACGGCCTGGCCGCGCTGCGCGAGCGTGCGCTCGGCCTTCGTCAGGCTGTCGCGCAGCGTGACGACGACGGTGTCGGCGCTCATCGAGGTTCGCGCGCGCGTCGGCCCGCGGCCGGTGTACTCGCGCAGGAGCGCGACGACGGCGTTGGAGATCGCGGCGGTGAGATGTCCGTCGCTGGTGGCGACGGATCGGAGATCTGCATCGACCATCGGGCCGGCTCCATGTGCTCGCCAACCCTTCGAGATGTTGCGCCGCTCGAAAGTGAGAGGAGGCGATGGAGTCCCTCGAGCTGACGGCGCTACGACGTTCAGGTTACCGCGGAGCGTTACTCTCTCTCGCAACCGAAGACCAGGGGGGCTGGCGGCAGGCCGGCTGAGAGGGCGCCCTTGCAGCGGCGCCGACCCTTTGAACCTGTGGGGTAATGCCCGCGGAGGGAGCGATGCAGACGCGGACAACAGCGCCTCCCGTGGCGCCGGCGACGAGGATCGAGGTCGATGCCGTGCGCCTCGATCGCGTCTGCAAGACCTTCCCTGCGACCAGGCGCGACGCCACGCCCGTGACCGCGCTGGACGGCGTCTCGCTGCGTGCCGCGCCCGGTGAGATCGTCGCCGTCGTGGGCCCGAACGGCTGCGGCAAGACGACGCTGCTCGAGATCGTCTGCGGCCTCGCCGAGCCCGACGGCGGCACGGTGCGGGCGCAGGACGCCGCGCTCATGGCTCAGCGCGACCTGCTGCTGCCGTGGGCGGGCGCCGCGGACAACGCGGCCCTCGCACTGCGCGTCGCGGGCGTCGATCGCCGCGAGGCGCGCGAGACGGCGGCCGCCCTGCTGCGCGACTTCGGCCTCGCCGGCTTCGAGCGCGCGCGGCCGCATGAGCTGTCCGGCGGCATGCGCCAGCGCGTCGCGTTCGCGCGCACGCTGCTCGCCGGGCGCCCCGTGCTGTGTCTCGACGAGCCCTTCGCCGCGCTCGACGCCCTGACGCGACAGGAGATGCAGGACTGGCTCGCCGCCACGCTGCGCGCCGATCCGCGCACCGTCGTGCTCGTCACGCACGACGTCGAGGAGGCAATCCTGCTCGCCGACCGCGTCGTCGTGCTGTCGCCACGTCCCGGCCGCGTCGTGTGCACGCTCGACGTCGACATCCCCCGGCCGCGGGTGCGCACCGACCCCGCGCTCGTCGCCCTGCGCGCGCGGGCGCTCGCCGAGCTCGGCGCATGATGGCCGCGTTGCTCATGCTCGTCATCCTCGGCGGCTGGGAGGCCTACGTCGACCTCGGCGGCATCGACGACCTGCTGCTGCCGTCCCCCAGCCAGATCGCGACGGCGCTTGTCGACGATCGCGGCCTGTTGTGGACGAACTTCGCCGTCACCGCGCGCGAGATCGTGCTCGGGATCGCGGCCGCGCTCGTCCTCGGCCTGCTGTGCGCGGTCGCCGTCCACCTGTCGCGGTCGCTGCGGCGCGCGCTGTACCCGCTGCTCGTCACGACGCAGGCGATCCCGATCCCGATGATCGCGCCGCTGCTCGTCGTGTGGTTCGACTACGACCTGCGACCGAAGATCGCGATCGTCGCGCTCGTCTGCTTCTTCCCGATCGTCGTCTCGACGATCGACGCGCTCGACCGCAGCGACGCCGACCTGCGCAAGCTGCTGCGCTCGTTCGGCGCGTCGCGCTGGCAGACGTTCCGCCTCGTCGAGGCGCCCGCGGCGCTGCCGGGCCTCGCGACGGGCGCGAAGCTGAGCCTCGCGTTCGGCGGGATCGCCGCGATCCTCGCCGAGTGGTCGGGCTCGGAGAACGGGCTCGGCCACCTCATGCTGCAGGCGCTGTCGCAGTTCGAGACCGCACGGGCGTGCGCCGGCGTGCTGATCCTCGCCGGCTTCTCCGTCGCGCTGTTCGGCGCGCTGTCGCTCGCCGAGCGGCGGCTGCTTCCATGGGCGCGAGCCGCCCGATGACCCCACCGAGAGGACACCTCCCGTGACGCTCCGCCGCGCCCTGCCCGCCGTGCTCGCCATCTTGCTCAGCGTCGGCGTCGCCGCCTGCGGCGAGCGCAAGGAGCCGACCGGCGCACCCGGGAGCGAGAAGGTCGACCTCGTGCTGGACTACTTCCCCAACGCCGACCACGCCGGGATCTACAACGCGATCGACGGCGGGCAGTTCAGGCAGGCCGGCCTCGACGTCGAGCCGCGCACGCCGGCCGACCCGTCGTCGCCGCTCAAGCTGCTCGCCTCCGGCCGCGCGGACCTCGCGATCTCCTACGAGCCCGAGCTGCTGCTCGCCCGCGCGAAAGGCGCGAAGCTCGTCGCGATCGGCGCGCTCGTGCAGAAGCCGCTGACCTCGATCATCTCGATCGGCAAGGACGCCGTGTCCAAGCCCGCCCAGCTCGAGGACAAGAAGGTCGGGACCGCGGGGATCCCATACCAGGACGCCTACCTCAAGACGATCCTCGACCAGGCGGGCGTCGATCCCAAGCGCGTGAGGACGATCGACGTCGGCTTCGGGCTCGTCGGATCGATGCTGACGAAGAAGGTCGACGCGACGCTGGGGGCGTTCTGGAACGTCGAGGGCGTCGACCTGCAGCGCCGCAACAAGAACCCGAAGATCCTGCGCATGGACGAGCTCGGCGTGCCGACGTACAACGAGCTCGTGATCGTCGCGCGCGAGCAGGACGTCCGCACGCGCGGCGCGCTGCTGCGGCGCTTCATGCGGGCGCTCGCGCTCGGCCACCAGGCGCTGCGATCGGACATCGGCGCCGCCGTCGACGCGCTCGTCAAGGCGAACCCCGATCTCAAGGCCAAGCTGCAACGCGCCCAGGTCAAGGCGACGCTGCCGGTGTTCTTTCCCGACAAGGCCTCGCAGCCGTTCGGCTACCAGGACCCCGGCGCGTGGCGGCGCTACACCCGCTGGATGGTCGACAACAAGCTGATCCCGAACACGACGGCGGCGAACCGCGCGTTCACGAACGAGTTCCTGCCGGGCGAGGGGATCTGACCCTCCGCTCGGTATCGCTGCGCTCGGCACGGCGGCTCGCGCTCCACGCGCAGGGCCTGGCGGCCGCACCGCCGCCCGGCGGCCGCGGGCCGGAGGCGATCGCGGCGCTCGTGCGGCGGATCGGCTGCCTGCAGCTCGATCCCGTCAGCACGGTCGCGCGCAGCCCGCTGCTCGTGCTGTTCGCGCGACTCGGAGCGGTGCGCGAGGGCGCTCTGGAGACGGCCGCCTACCGCGATCGCGCGCTGTTCGACGCCTGGGCGCACGAGGCCTCGCTCGTCTGCACCGCCGACCTGCCGCTGCACCGCTGGGCCATGCGCACGGTGCACGACGGCACGGGCGCGCGCGCCGTGCGCGCCCGCGAGTTCCTCGCGGGGAACGCCGCGTTCTGCGACGAGCTCGTCGCGGAGCTGCGTGAGCGCGGCCCGCTGCGGGCGCGCGAGCTCGACGACCGCTCGGCCGAGCCGTGGCGTCATGGCTGGTGGACCGACGAGGTGTCCGGGCGCCAGACGATCGCCCGGCTGCTGCACATGCTCTGGCTGCGCGGGCGGGTCGGGGTCGGCGGGCGGATCGGCGGCGAGCGGCTGTGGGACGTCTTCGAGCGCTGCCTTCCCGCCGGCGCGGCGGCCGGCGGCGCGGACCTCGACGACGAGGAGGCCGAGCGCGAGGCCGTGCTGCGCGCCGTGCGGATGCTCGGCGTCGCGCGGCCGGCGCACGTGCGCGCGCACTTCCTGCGCCGCCGCTACGTGCGCCTGCCCGCGACGCTCGCCGAGCTCGTCGTGGCGGGGCGCCTGGAGCAGGTCACCGTGGCGGGGCTGGGCGGGGGTGCGTGGTATGGCGCACCGGAGGATCTGGAGGGCGCGGCGTCGCTGGCGCCGGGCTCGCGGACGACGGTCCTCTCCCCCTTCGACAACCTGCTCTGCGACCGTGCCCGCGCGGCCGAGCTGCTGCACTTCGACCATCGCCTCGAGATCTACGTGCCGCCGGCGCAGCGGCGCTGGGGCTACTACGTCCTGCCGATCCTGCACCGCGAGCGGATCGTGGCGCGCGCGGACGCGGCGCTCGACGCCGGTGCCGGCCTGCTGCGCGTGCACGCACTGCACCGCGAGCCGGACGTGCGCCGCACGGCGGCGCTGGACCGCGCCGTGATGAGGGCGTTGGAGCGGCTGGCGGCATGGCGCGGGGCGACCGGCGTCCACGGCGCCGGGGCCGACTGATCGCGGCGCCACCCCAGCGCGGCGCCGTCGCGCCGAAGCGCCACAGATGCTGCGCAGTCTTGTCGCAGCGGATCGCCACCCGCGGTCCGCCCGGCCGCGTCTACGCCAGCGGTTCGGTGAGGTCGGTGCGCCCCTGATCGTTGCGATAGCGGATCGTGGCGTTCTCCCCGGCGAAGTCCAAGACCGCGAAGCCGAACCGGTTCCACCGCTGCTCCTGCTCCTCGAAGACGCCGTCGGAGTCGCCGGCCTGCGGGATCTGCCAGAGGCCCGGCGACGGCAGCTCGCCCTTGGCGCTCGCCGGGATCGGAACGCCGCCGTGCCCGATGCAGCGCATGAACGGCACGCCCGCCATACCCGCGGCGGGCTCGAAGCCCATGCAGCGGTGCTCGTGGCCCCAGATCCAGGCCGCGATCTTGTTGGCCTCCAGCACCGGCGCCAGCTTGTGCGGGATCGTCTGACCGATGTCGCCGAGGTCGAACGCCGAGACGTACTGGTGGTGGCTGAGCAGCATGAGCTTGCGGTCCCCGAGGTCCGCGGCCCATTCGGCGACCCGCGCTGCCTGGGGGTCGGCGAGGACGCCCCGCAGCCCCTTGCCGAGCACGTCGTGGTCCCACGACGTGTCGAGCCCCACGAGGTCCCAGCTCGGCGTCCGGATGCGGAAGAAGCTCGTGGGCTTGTCATCGGGCGACCGCTGGCTGGTGAAGCGCTCGTCGCGCAAGAGCGTCTCGAAGTAGCCCCAGCCGCCGCCGTACATGTCGTGGTTGCCGTTCAGCGACCACGACCGGACGCCCTGCTCGGACTGCTCCGTGGTGACCGGCCACAGGCCGTCGGCCAGCACCCGTTGCCTGACCTCCTCGGCGATGCCGGAGTAGTAGACGTCGCCGAGGTGGATGACGTGCACGGGGCGCCCGGCGGCGAGCCCGTCCTTGACCTCCTCCGCCATCAGCGCCGCGACGGCGCGGGCGTGCTTGAGACCCGAGCCCCAGTCGCCGACGAGGACGACGCGCGCGTCGTCGCGCGCGATCTCGTACTCGGCCGGATGGGCGTTGAACGGGTGGTTGCCCTGGGCGAGGCGCTCGAGCGTGGCCTCGCCGATCCGCGTGATCCACTCCGGATCGTGTGTGGAGAACTTCTCGGGCATGAGGTCGTGCCGTATGTGCTCGATGACGCCGACGATCTTTCGCTTCAGGCGGTGCAGCTCGGACTCGCGGACGAGGTCGCTGCGGCGCGCCTCGACCTCGAGCGAGCTCTGCATGAGGCTGACCGCCGGATCGCGGCTGAAGAACGGCGCGTTGACGTGGTCGCCGCCCGACGAGGCGTCGCCCGGCCCGGCGTCCGGCAGTGCGGCGAGGATCGCGGCCCGCCCGTTCGCGGGGTCGTGGCCGATCGCCTTCGCGGCCTTCGCGGCGTGCTCGTCGAGCTCGCCTGAGGCGACCTTCGCGCGCAGCGCGTCGACGTAGCCAGCGATCTCGTCCTTGCTGAGGTAGTCAGCGATCACGGCATGTTCACCCTAACCGAAGAGCATATGTAGATCTCGTCGGTCCAGGGCCGACAAGACCTACACGTCGAGCGGTCACCTACCGAAACAGGGTCGCCGAAGCATGCGACCTATGCCGCCGCCGTGAGGACCCGCGGCGGCGGGACCGGCGAGCGCAGCGCGTGCGCTCCCGCGAGCCCGCGCCACGCGCCGAAGCGCTCGAACAGCGCGCGCACCTCGGGCTCCTCGGCGCGCGCGGCGGGGTCGCCGCCCGAGCGCCACGAGCCGAGCAGCTTGAGGTAGCCGAGGTCGCCGGCGGGGAGCACGTCGTAGCGGCCCTGGCCGCCCGCGGCGAGCAGCTCGACCGTCCAGCGGCCGATCGTCGGGATGGCGAGCAGGCTGCGCCAGGCGACCTCGTGCTGCGGGCGCTCGAGGTCGATGCGGCCCGCCGCGACCTCCTTGGCGACGCGCACGAGCGCGATCGCCCGACGGCCGGCGAGCTCGAAGGACTCGATCCGCGCGGGGGCGCAGCCGGCGAGGACAGCGGCCGACGGGACGTCGCGCAGGCCCGTCCGCGGACACCGCGGGCCGAACGCGCGCACGATCCTGCGCTCGATCGCGAGCGCGGCCGTGGTCTGGATGAGCTGCTCGCAGATCGCCCACGCGAGCGCCTCGAACGCGACCGGGCGGCGCGCGATCCGCAGCCACGGGCGACGGCGCAGCGACGCGCCGATCAACGGGTCGTCGCGGTAGCGCTCGTAGAACGCGCTCAGGTCGTCGTCGACCGACAGCGCGAAGCGCATCCGCGCGATCGCGGCCTGCGCATCCGAGCGCGACGAGGCCGTGGCTCCGAACAGGACGCTGCGTGGCGCCGTCTGCGCGACGCGCACGACCACGGGGCGACCCTCGACGTGCAGCAGTCGCTCGAGCACGCCCCCGCGCACCCGCGCGACGCCGTCTCCCCCGCCGCGCGCGGGCAGCCGGAACGTCCAGCGCGGGATGACCTCGACACGAACCTCGACGGGCACCGCGCCGACCCTACGCCGCCCGCAGGACGGTCGCGCGACCCGATCGCGCTCGTTGCGGGCGCGACGCGGGATCTCGCGGCGCGCCGGGCTGCCGGGCGCGCGAGCGCAGAGCTACTTGCGCTCGCCGAGCACGTGCACGTCGATGAGAAACGAGCGGCTCACGAGCACCGGGGCGAGCACCTTGCGGTTGCGCCGCGCCTTGCGCCGGCCCTTGCCGCGGCGCACGAGCGCGACCGCGGTCGCTCCGGCGACCATGCTCGTCGCCGCCACGGCCGCCGACTGCACGACGAGCGGGCTCAGCGCGCTGCGCGCTCGCGCGGGCTCGACGACGCGCGGCTCGGAGGCGAGCACCGGGATGCCCTCGACGAGCTCGGGCTCGTCGTCGCTCACGATGCGCCCTTCGAGGGCGAGAGCAGCCGATCGCCGGTGCCGAGGACGTCGCCGAGCTTCGTGAACTGCAGATGGTCGAGGTAGTAGTGCTGGAGCAAGGTGGAAAGGATGACGATGTAGTACGCGCGCTGCAGATCGACGCCGAAGACGGCGTGCAGGACGAGCACCAGCATGCCCGCTGCGGCGGTCAGAAGCACGGCCAGGCCGTAGAACTGCCACGGCCGGTCGGGGCCGTTGCACTGCGCCACGAAGCGGTTGTCGATCTCGCCGCGCTCCTTGCGCAGCGCCATCAGGAACCACACGAGCCCCAGGTACTGCACCGAGTGCCAGACGTTGAAGCCCTGGAACGCGACGTCGATGTTCTCGAACAGCGGCAGCGTGAAGCCGACGACGATCGTCAGCCCGACGAGCAGCACGCTCGGCACGAGCAGCGTGCCGCGGCGCCAGTCGCGGATCGACTTCGCGACCCACAGCACGAGGAACGAGCCGAACAGCGCCGCGATCCCGACGATCTGCACGTCCGCGACGAGCCCGTGCGTCGCCCACGACGGCACCCACAGCTGGGTGCCCCCGAGCTGAAACGAGCCGTCGAGGATCTGCGGCGTCGCCATCGGATACAGGCACAGGAAGACGACGCCGTAGTCGACGACGCGCTCGCGCCGCGGCCGCCGGGCGACGCCCTTCGCCACGTAGCAGTCGTTGATGTACGTGATCTGGTGCAGCACGTGGATCGAGGCCCACATGAAGAACACCGTCAGCAGCAGCTGCAGGTCGACGAACGCCATCGTCGTCACGATCACCGGCAGCGCGAGCGACGCGGCAAGGAAGCGCCGGTGGCGGCAACGGTAGTTGGGCTCCATGAACGTGTACGTGAACGTGGAGTACAGATGCGGGCCGCCGATCAGCCCGGCGACGAGCAGGTTGACGGCCGTCTGCGACACGCCGAGCCCGTGGTAGAGCAGCAGCGGGATCGGAACGAGCGCGGCGCTCAGGATGAGGAACGTCAGGTCCCAGCTCGGCGAGCGCAGCCAGACCCCCGGCGACACGGATGCGGACGCGGTCCTGACCTGCGGATGCGGCAGTGCTGCGACGTTCATCGAAGCGCCCTAGAACCTCGATTCGTAGACGCGAAACCGCTTGACGATGGTGCCCCCCATCGCCTCCATGCCGCGGTTCATGGCGCGGTTGGTCTCGAGGATCCAACCCATCTCGCCCCACTTCTGCGGCGTCACGCGCGCCATGTCGAAGTGCTCGACGTAGAACAGAGCCGCGGTGCCGGTGTGCTGATACTCGGGCTTGACGCCGAGGAAGCCGACGCGCACGCGATCGATGTACTTCTTGCGCTTGAAGAGGAAGGTCACCCACTTGAAGGGGAAGACCTTGCCGTTCATGACCTTGAGCAGCTGGTTGACGTCGGGCACGGTGATCGCGATGCCGATCGTCTCGCCGTCCTTCTCGGCCGCCATGAACCAGTTCTTGTCGTACACGAGCTGCAGCTCTTCGGCGTAGTGCTTGAGGTCGTTGTCGGAGTACGGCACGAAGCCCCAGTTGCGCTTCCAGGCCGCGTTGTACGTCTCGCCGAAGACGCCCTTGATGTTCTTCGACAGGTCGCGCCGGCGCAGGTGGCGCAGCGTGATGCCGTGCTTCTCCTTGGCGGCCTCGGCGAGGTCGAAGATGATCGGCAGGATCTTCTCGCGGTCGGAGATGTCCAGCGCCCACATGTAGAGGTCCATCGCCTTCTCCATGCCGGCCTCCTCCATGACCCGCATGTAATACGGCGGATGCCACGGCATCTTGATCATCGGCTCGCGATCGAAGCCCTCGATGAGCACGCCGCACTCGTCGTTCATCGTGTAGTCCATCGGGCCGATCATGTGCGAGCGCCCGTGGCCCGCCAGCCACTGCTGCGCCGCCGCGAGCAGCGCGCGCGCGACCTCGACGTCGTCCTCGAGCTCGAGGAAGCCGAACATGCCCGTATCGCAGACCCCGTCGACCCCGTGCTCGTCGTCGTAGGCGGTGTCGAACTGCGCGCTGATGCGCCCGACGACCTGCCTGCCGCGCCGCGCGACGAACTCCTGCGCCTGCGCGTGCTTGAAGTACGCGTTCATCCTGCGGCTGTGGAAGAGCTTGCGCTCCAGACGGATCGGAGGGATCCACTGCGCGGAGGTAGCATGCAGCCGGAACGGGAGCTCGATGAACTCCCGCCAGTCCCGCCGTGACTTCACGGCCTTCACTTCGACGTTCACGGGGACCCACGCTACATGGCTTCCACGACACCTGACGTCTTTGCAAAGGCGCGCGGCCACGAACGTGCCGAACAGCTGCGCATGGCCCGCGAGGCCGACCTGCTGCCGTACTTCCGCACGCTCGAGGGACCGGCCGGCCCGGTCGTCGAGATGGAGGGCGCCGAGCGCATCATGCTCGGCTCCAACAACTACCTCGGGCTGACGGCGGACGAACGCGTCATTCAGGGCGCCGCCGATGCACTGCATAAGTACGGAACGGGACTCACGGGCTCGCGCCTGCTGAACGGGACGATCGCGCTGCACCTCGAGCTCGAGCAGGAGATCGCCGAGTGGATGGGCACCGAGGAGGCGATCGTCTTCACGACCGGCCACCAGGCCAACCTGTCCGCGCTCGGCACGCTGCTGGCGCCGGGCGACACCGTCGTCGCCGACTCCGGCGACCACGCCTCGATCCTCGACGGCTGCATCCTCAGCCGCGCCAAGCTGCGGATCTTCCGCCACAACAAGATCGACAAGCTCGAGCGCACGCTCGAGAAGGCCGCGCGCGACGAGGGCGGGATCCTCGTCGTCGTCGACGGCGTCTTCTCGATGGAGGGCGACGTCGCGCCGCTGCCCGAGATCGCCGACCTGTGCGAGCGCTTCGGCGCGCGGCTGATGGTCGACGAGGCGCACGGCGCCGGCGTCCTCGGCGCCCGCGGCGCCGGCGCGTCGGAGCTGCTGGGCGTCGAGGATCGCGTCGACCTGCGGATGGGCACCTTCTCCAAGAGCCTCGCGAGCTGCGGCGGCTTCATCGCCGGCACCCACGACGTCGTCGACTTCCTGCGCGTCCAGAGCCGCGCCTTCCTGTTCACCGCCGCGGGCGTGCCGGCCGCCGTCGGCGCTGCGCTCGCGGCGCTGCGCATCGTGCGCTCCGACGAGGGTCCGCCGCTGCTGGCGCGGGTCCTCGACAACGCCGGCTACCTGCATGCCGGGCTGCGCGACCGCGGGTTCAAGGTCGTCGAGCACGAGGGCGACGCGATGACCCCGATCGTGCCCGTCAGCGTCGGCGACGACTGGAAGGCCGTGCTCCTGTGGCGCGCGCTCTACGACGCCGGCGTATTCGTCAACGTCGCCATCCATCCGGCCGTGCCGCCCGGCGGCGCGCTGCTGCGGACCAGCGTCATGGCGACCCACGACCGCGTCACGCTCGACCGCGCGCTCGACGCGTTCGGTACCGTCAAGGCGCAGTTCGAGGCACAGCACGGACCGCTGCCCGCCTGAACATGGACAGATGATTTGTCCATATCTTCACAAGCGCTTCACCGAAGAAAAACATCGCTCGGAGCGGTGGGATCGAGCGGCGGTGCGTTGACGCAGACACCACCACTCACGTAGCTTCGCGGAGCGCTCAGGGACAGGCACACGAAGGATGGCAGCCGGACCGGTCGGACGCCCTTTTGGGGAATCCGACGTCGGACGACGGGTGTCTTGGGGAGTCCGCTGCGCGCCCGTCTGACAGGTCAACACACGATCACATCTGCCTCTCCACGGACGTGGCAGACAGGAGGACACATGCACGACGCAACAGCGACGGTCGCCCGTGCGCCGCAGCATATGCAGGCACTTCAGCGCGCGAACGAGGTCAGACTCGCGCGCGCCGAGCTCAAGCGCGGCGTCGCGGAGGGGACGACCACGGTGGGGGCCGTGATCCTGTCATGCCCGTGGGAGGCCGCGAGCATGACGATCGCCGAACTGCTCCTGAGCCAGCGTCGCTGGGGCACGACGCGCTGCAGCAAGTTCCTCGCGAGCATCGGCATGACCGAGACCAAGAAGGTCGGCTCGATGACCGACCGCCAGCGCCGCGCGCTGGCCGCGATGGTGTGACGGGTCACGTCTCGCCGGACGGGTCATTCCGGCGAGACGTCCGTCGCTCGACGGCCATCAGGACGCTAGGCAGGACGACGAGCACGCCGAGCAGCGAGACCGTCAGATCGACGACGGTGACGAAGCCGAAGTCGCGCAGCATCCGGATGTCCGACACGACGAGCACCGCGAAGCCGGCGATCGCGGTGGCGCCAGACGCGAGCACCGCCGCACCGGTGAAGCGGTAGGTCCGCTCCAGCGCCTCGCGCGGCGGGAGGCCGCGCCCACGCTCCTCGCGGTAGCGCTCGGACAGCAGCACGCTGAACTCCGTGGAGATCGCGATCACGAGCGCTCCCAGCGTCACCGACATCGGGTTCAGCGGCACGCGCAGCGCGTACAGGACGAGCGCCGACCAGCCGGTTGCAAGCGCGATCGGCACGAGCGGCACGAGCGCGCGGCGCACGTCGCCGCGGAAGGCCGCGAGCAGGACGAGCGCGACCGCCGCGAGGCCCGCGAGGAGCGTGAGCAGGCGGCGCGAGGTCGAGGACACCTCGGCGTTGGCGTCCGCCGCGAGGACCGGCAGGCCGGCCAGCGAGGCCGTGACGCCGGCCGGGCGACCCTCGGCCAGCCGCGCGCGCATCGCATCGATCACGCGCTTCTGCTCGTCGAGGCGCATGAGCCGGATGCCGAACGCGAGCGTCGCCGTGCGCCGGTCCTGCGTGATGACCGAGCGCGACAGATACGGCGGCACCGCGTCGAGCAGCGCGCCCGCCTCGCGCCTGGAGGCGGCCGTCGTGAAGAGGTCGGGCAGCGAGAACGCCGGGCACAGCTCGGCCTGCCCGCAGCCGCGCCGGGCGGTGAACCCGTGAGCGCGCAGGACCGCGGTCTGATAGCCGACCATCCAGCCGATCGTGGCCGGGCTCGTGAGGTCCGCGCCCTGCACGACGACGTCGATCTCGCCTCCGACGCCGGTCGATCGCTGCAGCGCGTCGAGGTCGCGCAGCGCTCGCATGTCCTGCGGGACGAGGCGCTGGATATCGGACTCGACGCGCGTCTGCGTGTCGAGCGCCCAACCAGCGACGGCGACGACGACGGCGATCGCCAGCACCCGCCCGGGTCGCACGGTTGCATAGGCAATCGTGGCCGCGCCGGCGCGCCGCAGGCGCGCGCCGGCGTCGCGCGCGAGCCGCCTCGACCCGTCGCGCACGCCGACCTCGTCCGAGGCGGCGCGCCGCGGTCTGAGCCATGCGGGCGCCGACGCGCGATCGGCCAGCACGAGCGCCGCGGTCCCGCCAAGCAGCGCGAGAGCGAACGCGATCGCGATGCCGGCGACGAGCAGCAGCCCGAAGCCTCGCACCATCGGCACCGGCGAGAACGCGAGCACCGCGAAGCCCGCCGCCGTCGCCGCGGCGGCCACCGCGATCGCGGGAGCGCCGAGCAGCGCCGCGCGGCGCGCTGCCGCCGCCACGCCTAGCGACTCCCCCTGCTCCTCGGCGATGCGCGACTGCAGCTGGATCGCGTAGTCGACGGCGAGCCCGATCAGCACGGGCAGCACGGCGATCGAGGCCATCGTCAGCGACGCGCCCACGAGCGACAGCGCACCGAACGTCAGCGCGGCGGCGGCGAGCGCGATCGCCAGCGGCAGCAGCCGCGGACGGCGGCGGAAGACGAGCGCGAGCATCGTCGCCATGACGAGCAGCGCGGCGACGAGCAGCGTGCGCATCGAGCTGCTGATCGACGCCGTCAGATCCGAGACGACGATCGGCGCGCCCGCCACGGTGTACGTCGCGCCGTTGCGAGGCTTGAACTCGCGCATCGCGACGGCGGCGCGCACGAGCCCGATCGCGTCCGTGCGCTCGGCGTCGCTCAGCCCGGCCTCGAGGCGCACCTGCACCAATGCCGCTCGACCCGGCCCGGTCCCCTCGGTCGGGAACAGGTAGGCGAACTTGCGCTTCGGGGTGCCCGGCGCCTTGGCCGGGTCGAAGACGAGCCTCGAGACGAAGGACGCGTCGTCCAGGCGCGGCACCGAGATCAGCCCGTAGCGCGACGCGAGCGCGAGCAGCTCGGCGTCGAAGCGCCGCTGGACGGCGGCGCGCGCCTGCGTGCCCCGGCGCTCGGCCGCCGCCTGCGAGAGCCCGCGCCGGCGGGCGACCCGACGCGCCTTCGCGGCCGCCGCGTCGGCTTCCAGCTCGCTCGCCGCCGCGCGGCGCTCGTAGCCGGCGCTGAGCTCACGAACGGCGGTGTTGACGAAGGTGCCGGGGCCGAGCACGACCTTGACCGGGCGGGTGCGCGCAAGACGGCCGCACGGGCCGTCCGCGCCGCCCGGTGGGGTGACGCCGGTTGGCACGCTGCCGGCGAGGCAGCCCTCGAGCGCCAGCACACGTTCGAGGTCCTGGCTGAGCAGCAGCTTGCGCAGGTCGCCGCGGACGAGCACGATGATCGCGTCGTCGCCGAAGCGCTCGCGCAGGATCTGGGTCGCGGGGTGGGCCGGCGTGTCGGTGCCGACGAGCGTGTCGACGCCCGCGTCGGGCTGCAGTCGCAGCGCGAAGGCGAGCCCCGCGACGGCGAGCGCGGCGCACAACGCGAGCACGAGGCCCGGGCGGCGCGTGGCCAGGGACACCGCGCCGTGGAGCGCCCTGGAGGGCCTCACGGCCTCACCCGCGGCTTTCCGCCGGGGTCACTCCATGCCGAGCGGACCGGCCGACTCACCGGCCAGGAACTGACGGACGAACTGGTTCTCGGAGGCGAAGAGCTGCTCCGCGGGCCCGGACTCGACGATGCGGCCCTTCCACAGCACGGAGATGTGCTCGGCGACGCGACGCGCGGTCGCGATGTCGTGCGTGATGAGCGTGAACGCCGGCGGCGGCGTCCCGTTGCGCTCGGCCTCGCCCATCATGTCGGCGTGGATCTCCTGGATGAGCTCGCCGAGCAGCGCGGTGCGCACGGGATCCAGGCCCGAGTCGGGCTCGTCGAAGAGGACGATGTCGGGATCGAGCACGAGCGCGCGGGCGAACCCGGCCCGCTTGCGCATCCCGCCGGACAGCTCGTTGGGCATCTTGTCGTGGGCGTTCTGCAGCCCGACCTCGGCGAGCCGGCGGTTGACGATCTCGCCGATCTCCTCCTCGCTGCGCTCGGTGTGCTGGCGCAGCGGGAAGCAGACGTTGTCGAAGACGTTCATCGACCCGAACAGCGCACCGTCCTGAAACAGGACGCCGAACTTCTGGCGCATCTTGAAGAGCTGCTCGTCCGCCATGCTCGGGACCGACTCGCCGTGCACGAGGACGTCGCCCGCGTCGGGGTACAGCAGCCCGACCATGTGCTTGATGCAGACCGACTTGCCCGTCCCCGAGGGGCCGAGGATCATCGAGATCTTGCCCTCGGGCAGGCCGAGGTTCAGGCCGCGCAGGATCTTGTTGCGCCCGAAGGCCTTGTGCACGTCGATGAACTCGACGGCGTCCCGCGCGCCGCTTGGGCGCTTCTCGCCGGTGTGCCAGCGGTACTCGTCGTCCGCCGGCCCGCGGGCCGGCGGCGCGAGATCGTGACCCGGCGAGAACGCCACAGGGTCGATGCTACCGGCGCTAGCCCCGGATGTAGCCGTTTGCCTTGTCGACCGCGTACTGGGCGCGGGCGGCCTGAGCGGCGGCATCCTTGGAGGCCTCCTGCCAGCCCGGCGCGCACTGCAGCGACGAGTAGGCGAACCATGCGTCCTTGCGGCGCGCGTCGAGGATCTCGGCGTCGCTCGCCGCCGGCGCCTGGGGCTGCTGCTGGTATCCGTAGCTCATGCTCTCTCCCGTGCTCGTTAGGGAGCGAGGGTCGTCGCAGGCCGCAATCCACCACGGCCACCGACCACCCCCGCCTGACACTGGTCCTCACCGTGGAGAACGTGTGCGCGATCTTAGGGACTCCGGTGGTCGTCCGCGACTCCGCGGCAGCGCTTGGCACAAACGGACGACCACCCGATGCCACGTCCGTCAGCCGCCGGCAGACTCCCACGCCGCGCGCGCGGCGTCGCGAGCGGCGATCGCGTCGGTCAATCCCGGGTCGCCCTCGGCCGCGCCCGACGCGCGGGCGGCCATGACCGCGGAGGCGGCCGCGAGGTAGGCCGCGTGGAGGTCCGGCGCCGGCGCTGCCGCGACCGGCGCCGGCGCGGGCGCCGGTGCGGGCGCCGCCGCGGCGGGCTCGGGCACCGCGGCGGCGGGTGCCGGCGCGGCCGGGGCCGTGACCCATGACGGGGCCGCGTCGCCGGGCGCGCGCAGCCGCGTGGCACCGTGTCCCGACGAGCCGCCGGCCATCGTCCCCGTAGGCTCGGCTGCCGGCGCGGGGGCGGGCGTCGCCCGCGCAGCGGACGCCTCGCCGTACGTCGCGCCGCCGAGCCGCAGACGGCCGGGCGCGCTCGGCGCCGGCTCCGGCTCTGCTGCTGGGGCCGGTGCCTCCGCGGCGGTCGCGGCGTACGCGGCCGCCGAGGCTGCCGCGGCCGCCGCCGCCTGTGCGGCGAGGTCCGGCTCCGGGGCGCGATCCGCCGCAGCGGCCGCTGCCGGCGCGGCTGCCGTTGCTCCGCCGTACGTCGCGCCTCCGAGACGCAACCTTCCCGGGGCACTGGCGGCGGCCTCCGCGGGCGGCTGCACCACAGCCTCCGCCGCGGGCGCAGCGACGTCCGGCCCCGGGGCGGGCGCCTCGGCGGCCGCCGGGGCGGGCTCGGCGGCGGGCGCGGCCGAGGCCGAGGCACCCCCGTACGTCGCGCCACCGAGACGCAACCTTCCCGGGGCACTCGGTCCGGCGGCCTCCGCGGGCGGCTCCGCCACAGGCGCAGCGACCTCCGGCGCCGGAGCCGTCTCCTCCGCGGCCGCCGGGGCGGCCTCGGCGGCGGGCACGGCCGACGCCGCTGCGGCTCCGTACGTCGCGCCACCGAGGCGCAGGCGTCCCGTGGCAGCCGCGGGCGGCTGCGCCGCCGCCTCCGCGGCGGGCGCGGCGACCTCCGGCGCCGCGGCGGCCTGCTCCTCGACCGCCGAGGCCGTCTCGGCGGCCGGCGCGGCCGACGCCGAGGCGCCTCCGTACGTGGCCCCACCAAGGCGGATCCGGCCGGAGGCCGGGGCGCTCGGCGCGGGCTCGTCGCCGGTCGCGTCCTCTGTCGCTACTTCCAGCGTGGCTGTCTCGTCGGACATGGGTGCCTCGATCTCCTCTGCGGATCCCTCAACGGCTGCATCGACCTCGGCCGCCGGCGGATCGTCCGCCGCGACCTGCGCTGGCGCTTCCTCGGCCTCAGCCGACGCCGGCGGCGCACCTCCGCCGAGCAGGCGGATCACCCCCTGGCGGAAGCCGGCGGCGCTCGGGATGTCGCGCACGGTCTCGGCAACGGTGGCGGCCGCCGACGACGTCGCATCCGAAACGGCCCCCGCGGCCGCGGACGTACCGTTGGTGACGTTGTCAGCGGCAGAGGAGGCCGCCTCGGCCACGGCCGCCACGGCGGACCTGGCCCGTGCGACGAACCGCTCATAGGCCGCCGCCGACGCAGCCGCTGCCTTCGCGGCACGCGCCGCCAGGTCATCCGCCGGAGCCGCGGCCGGAGCCGCGTACTTCGCATACGCCGCCGCCGACGCCGCAGCCGCCTCAGCGGCGCGAGCCGCCAGATCATCGCCCGGCACCGCCACAGCCGCAGGCACAGCCGCCGCCGCGGCCGGAGCCGCGTACTTCGCATACGCCGCCGCCGACGCAGCAGCCGCCTCAGCGGCCTGGGCCGCCAGATCATCCCCCGGCAGCGCCACAGCCGCAGGCTCAGCCACCGCCGGAGCCGCGTACTTCGCATACGCCGCCGCCGACGCCGCAGCCGCCTCAGCGGCCCGGGCCGCCAGATCATCGCCCGGCAGCGCCACAGCCGCAGGCTCAGCCACCGCCGGAGCCGCGTACTTCGCATATGCCGCCGCCGACGCCGCAGCCGCCTCCGCGGCGCGAGCCGCCAGATCATCCCCCGGCAGCGCCACAGCCGCAGGCTCAGCCACCGCCGGAGCCGCGTACTTCGCATACGCCGCCGCCGACGCCGCAGCCGCCTCAGCGGCGCGAGCCGCCAGGTCGTCCGCGGGAGGCCCATCAGCCGCGCCGGCGGACGGGGCAGCCCCCTCCTCGCCGTCGCCACCGGGCAGGCCGGTCGTCCCCTGACGCAAGCCGACCGCGGCCGGGATGTCCTTGACCGCGTCCGTCACCGCCTCGGCCACCGACGAGGCCGTCTCCGCGACCGACGAAGCCGCCGACGACGCCGTCTCGGCCACCGATGTCGCCGCATCCGCGACCATCGACTTGGCCCGTGCTACGAACTTCTCGTACGCCTCGGCTGACGCTGATGCGGCCTTGGCCGCCGCCGCCGTGAGTTCCTCCCTGCTGTGCATCATGTCCTCTCCCGCTGCTGCCTCGAAAAGTGAATGCCCTCACCTCGTTGCGACTGCGCGTTCGTGCGCGCTCAGCCTCCGATCGGGGCACGCGGATTCGCGCCCCAGAAGAGCTGGGTGCCGAGCATCCCGATGAGATGCACGAGCACGATGTTCAGCACCATCGACTTCGCCGTCGCCGTCCCCACGCCGACCGGACCCCCGCGCGCGTGGTAGCCGTAGTAACAGCCCACGAGCACGATCACGGTCGCCATCACCATCCCCTTGGACATGCTGTACAGCAGGTCCTGCGGGTTCTGGAACATCCAGAAGATGTCGAGGTACCCGCCCCGCGAGACCTCGCCGATCTGCTGCACCACGGCGATGTAGGAGGCCAGGAATCCCGCCCCGATCGCCGCCATGTAGACGAACGGCAGCACGAGCCAAGCCGCCAGCAGGCGCGTCGCGCAGAGGAACGTGACCGAGCTGATGCCCATGACCTCGAGCGCGTCGATCTCGTCGGAGATCCGCATCGAGCCGAGCTCGGCGACGATCCCGGTGCCGACCTTGGCGGCCATCATGTAGCCGAAGGCGTACGGCACGAGCTCGCGCAGGTCGCACCAAGCGGCGAACACGCCCGCGTACGCCGGGTTGCCGACGGAGCGGTTGAAGTACGCGCCCTCGATCCCGCACTGCAGGCCGATGATGAAGACGAGGCCCCAGATGACGAGCGTCGAGGAGACGATCAGCAGGCCGGCCTGGCGCAGCCCCTCGCCGAGGAAGCGGAACACCTTGAAGCTGTAGACCTCGCCCATGACCCGTCCGCCGAACTTCGCGATCTCGCCGAAGCTCGAGACCCAGTCGCGGGGGATGCTGAACCAGCCGCCCATCGTCAACGAAGGTTCGCGAGTTCGGGGTTCGTCGCCAGCAGCGTCTGCGTGAAGACGTAGTTGAACGCGAAGATGCCGAGGAAGGCGATGACGACCGCCTGGTTGACGGCCCGCCCGACGCCGGCGGCGCCGCCCGACGCGGTCATGCCCTTGTAGCAGCAGACGATCGCGATGATCGCTCCGAACAGCGTCGTCTTCAGCGTCGAGCCCCAGAGGTCCGTCACCGAGGCGCTGTTGAAGAACGACGCGCGGAACGCGCCGATCGTGCCGCCGTTGACGACGGTCGCGAGCACGCCGGCGATGACGCCGAACACGAGCGCGAAGACGAAGAACAGGCCGGTCACGAGCATCAGCGCGAGAAAGCGCGGGACGACGAGGTTCTTGATCGGGTCGATGCCGAGCACTTGCAACGCGTCGAGCTCCTCGCGGATCTTGCGCGCGCCGAGGTCGGCCGTGATCGCCGTCCCCGCGACCCCGGCGAGGACGATCGCCGTCACGAACGGCGCGAACTCGCGGATCGACGCCAGCACGAAGAAGCCGCCGAGCCGGTCGAGCGCACCGAACAGCACGAGGAAGTTCGCGGCCTGCAGGCCCGGCGCGCCGTAGCCGAACGCGATCGTCGACACGAGCAGCGGAAACCAGCACAGCTTCAGCGCGAACAGGAACTGGTTGACGAACTCGCCGCCATAGGGGTACGGGGGCCGCAGCGCCGACACGATCGTTCGGCCCGTCAGGATCATCATGTCCCCGACTTCTTCGAGCAGGCTCTTCGCAGGAAGAAACGCTCGATCGGCGACGTTGCGCACCATCAGTGTGGCTCCTCTGGATGACCGGACGCGGCAGGACTACGGGCGTCGCCGGGGCAGCGTAGGCGAACGAGCAGCCTCGTGCCAGTCGTTGCGATGCCATCCGATGGTGGATTTCGCCCCCAGGGCCGTCCGATGGCCGTGAAATCGACCATCTAGCCTTGATGGCGCGCATGTGGATGCCACGAAACCCGGCCGGGACGAGACCTCGCGGGTGGTCTTGGCTCGCCGCATGTGCCGTGCTCGGCGCGGGGTCGGCCACCGTCGCGGGGTGCGCGGACGGCGCAACCGGCGCCGCGGACACGGCGACCGGCACCTACCCGGTCGCCGTCGAGCGCGCGACGTTCCTCTCCAACCAGCACGTCGGGCAGCGCAGCACGCTCACGCTGCGCGTGCGCAACACCGGCGCCCGGACGATCCCGGATCTCGTCGTGACGCTGCGCGGCCTGCGCGATCGCGTCGGCGGGCGCGCCGCCTGGCTCGTCGACGAGCCACCCCCCGGCGCGACCGCCAGCGACGACACGTGGGATGCGGGTGCGCTCGCGCCGGGCGCGACCGCGACGCTGCGCTGGGCGGCGACACCGGTCGTCGCGGGCGTGCGCGAGCTGCGCTACGAGATCGCCCCCGCGCTGGGCGCCAAGGGCCCCGCGACGGTCTCGGGAGGGGCGCGCGCCAGTGGGATCCTGTCCGTCCGCGTCAGCGATCGCCCGGCCCAGGCGCGGGTCGATCCGGGCACCGGTGCGGTGCAACGCGGCGACTAGAGCGCGCGAGATCGGGTAACCGAGACATCGAGTCAAAGAACCCCGCAGCAACGGGCTGCGATTCGCGGCCGGGCCGCGATTGCCTCGGCAGGGACGACCCTACGAAGGAGTGCAACACATGCCCTACTCGGGACTCGAGACGTACCTCAACGATCACCTGGCCGGCGCGACCGCCGGGATGAACCTCGCCGAGATGGCCTCCGAGGAGCATCGCGGGGACGCCCATGGAGCGTTCTTCGCCGAGATCGCGGCAGACATCCGGACCGACTACGCGGCGCTCGACGTGATCGTCCAGGGCATGAACGTCGAGAAGAGCGCGACGAAGACCGCCGCCGCCGAGATCGGCTCCAAGCTCATGAAGCCCAAGTTCACGAGCGGCAGCGATGACGAGCTCAACGCCTTCGTCACGCTGGAGACGCTGTCGATCGGCGTCGAGGGCAAGGCCTGCATGTGGAAGGCGCTCAAGACCGTCGACGACACGGACGCCGTGCTCGGCGGCGCCGACATCGACGAGCTGCTGGCCCGCGCGGAGGACCAGCGCAGCCGCATCGAGGCCAAGCGCCTCGAGCTGGCGCCCCTGGCCCTGGCGCACACCGTCAACGCCTGAGCAGCGGCGGACGCGAGCCTCCGCCCCTCGGCTCAGCGGGGCAGGCGCGGCGCGATGATGCGGTACGCCTTGAGCCCGAGGCCGAGGCGCTCGCGATCCTCGGACTGCATCGGGTCCAGGCCCGTCAGGTCGCGCACCCGCTCGAGGCGGTAGGCGACCGTGTGACGATGGGCGTGGATCGCCGTCGCGGTCGCGCTCATGTGGCAGTTCGCCGCGAGATAGGCCTCGAGCGTGCCGACGAGGTCGGTGCGGTACTGGTCGTCGTAGCGCACGACCGGCGCCACGGTGTCCTCGTAGAACGACCGCACCTCCTCCGGGTGCGACGCGAGCACCCGGAACAGCAGCCGATACGTGCCCTGGTTGATGTCCTCGGCGATCGGCTCGCCGGAGACCGTCAGGACGTCGAGCACGAGCTCGGCCTCCTGCACGGCGCGCGCGAGCTCCGCCGGATCGCCGTAGAACGACGACAGTCCGACGGTTCCGTGGCGCTGCAACCGTGCCGCCAGCCGCGCGGCGGCGGCGAGCGTCGCCTCGGCCGGGTTCTCGACGGCGAGGGCCGGCAGCAGCGCGTAGATGCGCCCGCCCTGGGTGTTGTTCGGCGAGGCCTCCATGTGCTGGGCGAGCGCACCGGGCACGTCCTCGGCGATCGTCGCCACGACGTGACGCGGGCGATCGGTGTGCAGCTCGGCGCACAGGGCGATCGCGCCGCGGCTGAGGTCACAGCCCAGGCGCGCGCCGCGGCGCACGAGCTCGTCCGGCGGAAGCCCGCTCCCGGTGCGCAGATCCTCGAGGAACGAGCCGCGCAGGTTCTGCTCGACCTCGTCGCGCGCCTCCTCCACCGCGACCTCGGTCAGGGACGCGACCGCCGCGAGGTGCAGGTACTCGGAGGCCTCGCCGGGAGGCGCGGTCGCTCCCTCCAGCAGCAGCACCGCGCCGACGGCCTCGTCGCCCGACGCGATCGGGATCTCGACGGCCAGCCCACGGGGCGCGTGTACCGGCCGGTCCTGCACGAGATCCGCGACGTAGCGCCGCAGCTCGGGCAGGCGCTCGGCCGCCGGCGTGCCGGCAGGCGCCATGACGGCGGTGCCGAGACGCGGAACGATGATCGCCACCGACCCGCCGACGGCGTCGGCGGCAAGCTCTGCGACCCGCTCGAGGCCGTCTCCGGCCAACACGGCGTCGACCATCCGCAGATGCAGCCCCCTCAGCCGTTCGACGAGGGTGGCCGCTGTCGGGGCGGCCACCCCCACCCCTCCTCAGCCTGTCGCCGCGGCAGCCGCGGCGTCCGGATGTGCCTGCAACGTCTCCTCGCCCGACTCGCCGGTTCGGATCCGATAGGCCTCCTCGACCGCCAGGACGAAGACCTTCCCGTCCCCGACGGCGCCGGTCCGGCCGTGCTTGAGGACCGTGTCGACGATCGTCATGACGTCCTTCGTCGCGACGACGCACTCGATCTTCACCTTCGGGCGCAGGTAGTTCGTCAGCTCCGCCCCCCGGTAGCGCTCGGTGATGCCCTTCTGGCGCCCCGAGCCCTTCACCTCGCTGATCGACAGCGAGGGGAAGCCGAGCGCGAGCAGCTCGGTGCGGATCGGTTCGAACGCCTCGTGCCTGACATAGGCGATCACCATCTTCATGCGGGCATCTCCTTCGTGGACATCGCGGTGACGGGTGCCGGCGGGATTGTCGCCGACGCCCCGCCGCCGTAGCCGATCAGCTCAGCCGGCGGGATGAACGCCTCCGGGTAGCCGTACATGCCGTGCTCGGAGATGTCCAGGCCGGCGTCCTCCTCGTCCTCGCTGACGCGCAGGCCGTAGGTCCTGCTGATGACCCAGAAGCTGCCGTAGCTCATCGCGAAGACGAACGAGAAGGCGACGAGGAAGCCGAAGAACTGCGCGATCAGCTGCGTGAACGAGCCCGAGTACACGAGCCCGCCGGCGGGATCGCCGACGCCGGCGTACGACGCAAGCCGCGGGGCCGTGAAGATGCCGCACGACATCGTGCCCCAGATGCCGCAGACGCCGTGAGCGGTCAGCACGCCGACCGGGTCGTCGAGCTTCTTGTCGATCGCCAGGACGCACGGCGGGATGATCAGGCCGGCGATGAGGCCGACCGGGATCGCGGCCCACAGCTCGATGTAGCCGGACGGGGCCGTGATCGCGACGAGCGCGCCGATCGCGCCGTTGCCGATCATGCCGATGTCCAGCGTCTTCTGCATGAGCCGGCCCATGATCAGCGAGCCGAGCACGCCACAGCCGGCGGCGAGGTTCGTGACGAGCACGATCTCGGCGAAGCGGCCGTCCTGGATGCCCAGGGTCGAACCGGGGTTGAAGCCGAACCAGCCGAGCCACAGGACCATGACCGCGAGGCCGAAGAGGGGCATGTTGTGGCCCGGGATGGCGCGCGGCTTGCCGTCCTTGCCGTACTTGCCCTTCCTCGGGCCGAGCAGCAGCAGGACCGCGAATGCGCCGGTCGCCCCGATGAGGTGCACGGCGGTCGACCCGGCGAAGTCCTGCATGCCGGTGAAGCCGATGTCCTTCCAGATGCCGACCGGGACCTGCAGGAAGCCGCCGCCGAAGACCCAGTGCGCGCCGATCGGGTAGATGACGCAGGAGAAGATGACCGCGTAGATGATGTAGACGCCGAACTTGATGCGCTCGAGCGTCGAGCCCCAGACGATCGCCAGCGAGACGGCGGCGAACACGAACTGGAAGAAGAACTTCGCGTCGACGGTCGCGTTCGAGAAGCCCATCACCGGGAACGCGGTCGTCGGGTCGCCGAAGCTGTGCAGCAGGAAGCCGGTGCCTCCGATCAGGCCGTCGAGGCCGCCCGGCGACTTGCCGAACGCGAAGGCGAAGCCGACGAGGTACCAGCAGACGGCGCAGATCGAGAAGTTCGTGAGGATCTTGGCGACCACGGTGCCGGCGTTCTTCTGCCTGGAGAAGCCGATCTCGAGGAACATGAAGCCGCACTGCATGAACATGACGACCATGCCGGCGACGATCACCCACATCGTGTTGATCCCGACCGAGTTCAGCCCGACCGTGTCCTTGACCGAGCCGCTGCTGTTGATCGCCGAGTCGACGGTGTCCGCGGAGGCGAGCACCGGCGCAACCAGAGCGATCAGCAGCGCGGCCCCCACCGCTGGCAGCACGTTCAGCGCCATTCTCCGTCTCATCTGTCCTCCTCCAATTGGGTCGGGCTTCATCGAGGGTCATGGTCGACGGAGGCCCCCGCAACGTCTTCGTCCCCGTGTCAAACAGCGGCCGTGCCGCGTTTGTCCCTGTGGACAACGACCGGTCGAACACGCGAGGGTTAGGCTGGCGATCGGAATCCAGACCCAGGAGGAAACAGCGGGACCATGACCAGACTCCGGCAGCAGAACGTGACGGCCGCGCAATGGAGCGCCAACGGCGGAGCGCTCGGCTCGCCCGATCTCACGCTCCCCGCCAACCAGGTCTTCGGAGCGAACGTCTTCAGCGAGGAGGTCCAGCGCAAGCGGCTCCCCAAGCCCGTCTTCAAGGCGCTGCAGGCCGCGCTCAAGAAGGGTGAGGCGCTCGACGCGGAGCTCGCCAACCACGTCGCCCACTCGATGAAGGACTGGGCGCTCGAGAACGGTGCCTCGCACTACACGCACTGGTTCCAGCCGCTGACGAACATCACGGCCGAGAAGCACGACTCCTTCTTCGGGCCCGTCGGCGACGGCACGTCGATGGCCCACTTCTCCGGCAAGGAGCTCATCCAGGGCGAGCCCGACGCCTCGTCGTTCCCGAGCGGCGGCCTGCGCGCGACGTTCGAGGCGCGTGGCTACACCGCGTGGGATCCGACGTCGCCGGCGTTCCTGATCGAGAATCCCAACGGGGCGCTGCTCTGCATCCCGACGGCGTTCGTGTCGTGGACCGGCGAGGCATTGGACACGAAGATCCCGCTGCTGCGCTCGATGGACGCGCTGTCGAAGTCCGCGATCGCCGCGCTCGAGCTGCTCGGCGAGCACGACGCGACGCGCGTCTTCACGTCGGTCGGCCCCGAGCAGGAGTACTTCCTCGTCGACGAGCAGTACTACTACGAGCGGCCCGACCTCTACACGACGGGTCGCACGCTGTTCGGCGCCAAGCCGCCGATGGGCCAGGAGCTCGACGAGCACTACTTCGGCTCGATTCCCGAGCGCGTGCTCGCGTTCATGATGGAAGCCGAGATGGAGCTCTCGAAGCTCGGCGTGCCGGTCAAGACCCGCCACAACGAGGTCGCTCCGAACCAGTTCGAGCTCGCGCCGATCTTCGAGAACTCGAACGTCGGCTGCGACCACCAGCAGCTGACGATGCAGATCATGCAGAACGTGGCGCGCCGCTACGGGATGGTCTGCCTGCTGCACGAGAAGCCGTTCGCCGGCATCAACGGCTCGGGCAAGCACAACAACTGGTCGATGTCGACGGACCAGGGCGACAACCTCCTCGACCCGGGCGACACGCCGAGCGAGAACATCCACTTCCTGTTCTTCTGTGCGGCGGTCATCGCGGCCGTCAACAAGCATCAGGCGCTGTTGCGGGCGTCCGTCGCCAACGCGGGCCAGGATCACCGCCTCGGCGCCAACGAGGCGCCGCCGGCGATCATCTCGATCTTCCTGGGCGGCGAGCTGGAGAAGGTCTTCGAGGCGATCGGCAGCGGCGAGGCCGCGGTATCGGCCGAGGGCGGCTTCCTCGGTCTCGGCACGCCGGTCCTGCCGCCGCTGCCGCTGCACTCCGGCGACCGCAACCGCACGTCGCCGTTCGCCTTCACCGGCAACCGCTTCGAGTTCCGGATGGCGGGCTCGTCGTCGTCGCTGGGCCTGCCGAACACCGTGCTGAACACGATCACCGCCGAGGCGATCGACGAGCTGACGACCGCGCTGGAGGCCAAGCTCGAAGAGGGTGTCGACGTCGACGAGGCCGTCATCGCCGTCGTCAAGGACTCCTACAACGCGAGCAAGCAGATCGTCTTCGGCGGCGACGGCTACTCCGACGAGTGGCATGCCGAGGCCGCGACCCGTGGCCTGGACAACCTGCCCTCGACGCCCGACGCGCTGCCGTGCCTGGCATCGGAGCAGACCGTCGCGGTGATGTCGAAGTACGGCGTCCTGTCCAAGCGCGAGCTCGAGGCCCGTCTCGAGGTCGCCGTCGAGCAGTACATCACCAAGCTCAACATCGAGGCCGAGACGACGGTCCAGATCGCGCGCACGATGATCCTGCCGGCGTCCGTGCGCTACCTCACCGAGCTCATGGCCAGCGAGCGCCAGGGCCTCATCGACGAGCTCGCGCCGCTCGTCAGCTCATTGCACAAGGCGATCGTCGCGCTCGAGGCCGCCAACGAGGACCCGGGCCTGCACGGCCTCGACCTCGCGCAGTACATGAAGGACACGGTGTTCACCGCGATGACGGACGTCCGCGCCGAGGCCGACAAGCTGGAGAAGGTCGTCGCCGACGATCTCTGGCCGTTGCCGAAGTACTCGGAGATGCTGTTCATCAAGTAGCGCCTCGGCGTTGACGCCATGCAACTTCGGCATCTCGTCGGACGGCCTGCGGCGAGGTGCCGAAGTCGCATCTATTTCGTGCTCAGATTGGCAGGTGGAGTAACGGGCCACCTCGACCTGCCAACGTCGCATGGCGCCGCGTCGCGTGGACGATCGCCGCGGCGGCGGGCTACAGCGCCTTGAGAAACGCGATCGAGGGCATGAAGAAGTACTCGCCGCCCTTCATCGTCACGGTCTGCGGCGCCGCGGCGACGAGCTTGTTGGCCGGCTTGTCCCACTTCAGCGGGCACTCCGCCTTCGGCCGCGATCCCTGGCCGATGACCTGATCCAGACCCGGCTGCGGGCGGCCGGCGGGGAGGTTGAACGGGAACCCCGCGCTGTCGGCCCAGGCGCTCTGCGTGAACGCGAACTGGTTGTCGATCTCGGCGTTGAAGCACATGAACAGCAGCCCGACCCCGCCGGTCGGCTGGGCCGACGAGGGCGCCTGCGCGTTGACGTCGTCGGTGCGCGTGCCGAACGTCTGGCCGCGGCGCGCCATGAGGTGCTGGCGCTCGTCGGAGCCCGTCGCCGACTCGCGCGGGTTCGTCTTGCGGATGTGTCCATGGAACGGGCAGCGGTTGCCGGCCGCGTCCTTGTCGTAGTCGAAGTCGTTGGGGATCGGGTTCTCCCCCACGGCCTTGCTGTGGGCGGTCAGCGCGGTGCCGTCGCGAAAGCGCCCGACGATCGTCGCGCCCGCGCGCCGGCGATCCTCGCCGGTGAGACCGAGCTTGTCGGCCAGGTCCTTCTCGGCCTGGTGGAAGGCGCGCACGTTCTGCTCGAGCTTGCGCATGACGAAGAAGCTGCCGAACTGCTGCGCCGGCTTCGGGGCCGCCGTGTCCTTGACGAGGATGCGGCTCAGCGGGAACGCCGGGTTCCAGTGCGCCTTGGCCTCGTCGGCGATCTCGTCGGTGAGAAACAGCGGCTGGCTGCGACCGTCGATGTAGCCGAAGTGCTCGATCCCGTCGCCGCGCGCGTTGTGCTGGCCGCGGCCGAGCTCCTGGCCCAGCAGCTTGACCTTCGGCGTCATCAGCGCGGTGATCTCGTCGCGCTTGCGCTGAACGCTCAGCAGCGTGGCGTCGCCGACGAGGACCACCGCGTGGACGGTGTGGCGCCACGGCTCCTCCCAGCTCGCGACCGGCGGGTCGGCGAGCGCGCCGACCGACGCGGCGGAGCGCATCGAGTCGTGAAACGGCCCTGAGAAGTCGTTGCTCGGGATCTTCGCGGTCGCGACTCCGAGCTTCCTGTAGCCCTCGAACGTCAGCCCGACGCCGACGTAGGGCGTGCCGACCTCGCCGTTCTCCTTGAAGCGCTCGACCTCGAGCAGGTGCTTCTTGGCGGACTTCATCTTCTGCGCGACGGCCTTGAGGAACGCACGCCCTTCGGCCTTGTCGGAGAACTGCACGAGCAGGATCCGCATGTGCTCGCGCACGTGCGCCTTGACGATGTTCGGCTGCAGCTGGCTGAGCATCGCGCTCGTGTCGCCGGTCGCGGTCTTCCAGGCGAGCGGCTTGCTCAAATCGACGGGCATGAATCGACCCCCTGCACGATCGTGGTTGTCCTCGGCACGACGGTAACGCCACGCGGCGCCCGCCCGTGCGCAAGTGAGAGCCACCTCACACAGCCGCCGGATGCGAAGCTTGCGCGCGTGCCCCTGCGCCGCGTCACCGCCACGCGCTACGTCACCGCGCTGCGCGAGGGCGGCTCGCTGCCCGGCCTGCTCGAGGCCGACGACGACGGCATCTACGTCACGAAGTTCAGCGGCGCCGGGCAGGGCGAGCGCGCGCTCGTCGCCGAGGTCCTCGCGGGCGAGCTCGGCCGCGCGATCGGCCTCGCGGTGCCAGAGCTCGTCGTCATCGACGTCCCGCCCGAGCTCGGCCACGCCGAGCCCGACCCCGAGATCCAGGAGCTGCTGGCCGCGAGCCCCGGCCTCAACCTCGGCATGGACTTCCTGCCCGGCTCACTGCCGTTCACGACGCCCGCCGAGCCGCCGGTCGACCCGGAGCTGGCAGCCGACGTCGTCTGGTTCGACGCGCTCGTGACGAACGTCGACCGCACGCACCGCAACCCCAACCTGCTGCTGTGGCACGGCAAGGTCTGGCTCATCGACCACGGCGCCGCGTTCTTCAGACAGCACGGCGAGCGGGCGCTGTCGAGCACCGCGAGCGAGGGCGTGCCGATGCTCGCCGAGCACGTCCTGCTCGGCGTCGCGGGCCCCATCCGCGACGCCGACGAACGGCTCGCCGACCGCGCGCGGGCCGCGATCGAGGGCGCGAGCGCGCTCGTGCCGGACATCTGGCTGGGTCCCGACCCCGCCGCGCGCCGCGCGGACCTGACCGCCTTCCTGACCGCGCGGCTCACGCCACCGCGCGCCTTCGTCGAGGAGGCCGAGCGTGCCCGTGGGTGAGCCCGCCCGCCAGCCGTTCGCGTACGCCCTGCTGCGCGTCGTGCCGAGCGCCGAGCGCGGTGAGCGGCTGAACGTCGGCGTCGTGCTCTACTGCCGCCGCGCGGGCTTCCTGGACCTGCGCACGCGGCTCGACGCGCCACGGCTTGCGGCGCTCGCCCCGCAGCTCGATCCGGTGCCCGTGCGCGCGCGCCTGGAGGCGCTGCGACACGTCGTCTGCGGCGACCCCTCGGGCGGCGCGCTGGCGGCGCTCGAACCATCCGAGCGCTTCGGCTGGCTCGTCGCGCCGTCGTCGACGATCATCCAGCCGTCCGAGGTGCACACCGGCCTGACCGACGATCCTCGCGCCACGCTCGAGCGCCTGTTTCAGACGCTCGTGGCCTGACCGATCGTTCACCGCCGGCACACAACTGTTCAGCGCGAACTCACGCCACCAGGGCATGACCGAGCCCCGTGCCGCGCGATGATGGTTGCCGGCGCCACCGCGGCCGGCGGCGTCCTGCGCTGCCCGCACCGCGTCGCCGCGCACGCCGCAAGCGGCGCCCTGCGCGACCTGCTCGAGCACCATCACGCGTCCTACGCCACCGAGCCGCTGTCGGAGGGCGCCGTGTTCGGGCTCTCCGGGGCGCTTGCGCTCAGCGTCCGCATCGCCCGCGACGCCGTGCCGCCGATCGACATCGACGGGCGCGCGCCGTCGCTCGAGCTCGATGCCTGCCGCCATCTCGGACTCGACGCGCGGTGGTCGGCGACGGACGATCCGGCCGTCGGTTGGGAGCGGCTGCGGCTCGAGCTCGACGCGGGCGAGCCGACGCTGCTGCACGCCGACCTCGCGCGGCTGGACTACTACGACGAGCGCCGCCACGACACCGGGCACTGCGTCGTGGCGACGAGCTGGGATCCGGCCAAGCAGGTCGTGTGGGTCGTCGACCGTCGCTTCCCCGAGCCCCAGCGCGTGACGGTCGCGTCGCTCGCGGCTGCGCGCTGCTCGCGCGGCTGGCCGCGGCCGGCCCGCCACGGCCAGCTGCGCCTGCGCCGGCCCGCCCGCCTCGCCGATCCGCGCGGCGCGGTCGCCGCCGCGCTCGGGCGCGTCGTGGACGCCATGCGCCGGCCGGCGTGCCGGCGCCATCCCCACGTTGTCAGCGGTCTGACGGCGTTCGACGCGCTCCTACCCGCCTGGTCGGCGTTGGAGGGGCTCGACGACGGCGCGCTGCGAGCGACGCTTGGCGCGCTGCGCTTCCGCGTCCGCGAGGGCGGCACGGGCGGAGCACTGCTGCGCTCGCTGCAGGCGCGCTTCGAGCACGACGCGTCGGCGCTGCTCGGGTCTGCAAAGCTCGGCCACGCGGCGCTTGTGTGCGACGACCTCGCCGATGCCTGGCGCATCTTCGCGGCGGCCACCGAGCACGCCAAGCCGCGCGTCGCGCACGAGCTCGCGACGCCGTGCCTCGACCGCATCCGCGCGCTCGAGCATGACCACGTCGCGGCGCTCGAGGCCTACCTCCGCGGTCGTCGCGGCGGGGGCATCGCGATCCATCGCCCCGCGCACGCGGACACATAGAAAAAGCTGGCATCGGGCCGCTACCGCGGTTTTTGTGGCCTAGCATCGGTGGGGTATGCGTGACTACCGATCAGCGATCAGGACCCACGTCGTCCTCTACGACGGCGGCATGGGCGCGACCCTCGAGCAGTTCGACCTCTCGCTCGAGGCCGACTACAAGCTGCCCGGGCGCGCGCACGAGGCCCTGATCCTCAACCGTCCGGACGTCATCGAGGGCGTCCACACGTCGTTCGTCGAGGCCGGCGCCGATGTCGTCCAGACCGACACGTTCCAGGCGAGCCGCATCAAGCTCGACGAGTGGGGCCTCGGCGATCGCACGATCGAGATCAACCGCCGCGGGGCCGAGATCGCGCGCAAGGCCGCCGGCGAGACGCGCTTCGTCGCCGGCTCCGTCGGCCCGACGGGCTTCCTGCCGGCGTCCGACGACCCGACGCTCGGCGCCATCTCCTTCGGGACGCTGCGCGACGCGTTCTCGGAGCAGTGCTTCGGCCTCATCGAGGGCGGCGTCGACCTGATCCTCATCGAGACCGCGCAGGACATCCTCGAGGTCAAGGCCGCGATCTTCGGCGCGCGCGCGGCGATGAAGCTCGCCGGCCGCGAGGTCCCGATCCAGACGCAGGTCTCGCTGCTGCCCAACGGCGGCAAGATGCTGCTCGGCACCGACATCTCGGCCGTGCTGGCGACGCTCGAGTCGCTCAACGTCGACGCGATCGGCCTGAACTGCTCGACGGGTCCCGAGGACATGCGCGACGCGATCCGCTTCCTCGGCGAGTTCTCCCCCGTGCCGGTGTCGTGCATCCCGAACGCCGGGATCCCGATCCAGGGTCACGACGGCGAGACGATCTTCCCCGAGGGCCCGGAGGAGTTCTCCCGGACGCTGATCGACTTCGTCGAGCGCTACGACGTCAGCATCGTAGGCGGCTGCTGCGGCTCGACGCCGGAGCACATCCGGATGGTCGCCGAGGGGCTCAAGGGCCGCCGTGCGAAGCCGCGCCCGGCGCCGCGCCCGACGCACGTCAGCTCGATGATCGCCGCGACGACGCTCGTCCAGGAGCCGCGCCCGACGATGGTCGGCGAGCGCGTGAACTCGCAGGGCTCGCGGCTCGCGAAGCAGCTGCTGCTCGACGACGACTACGACGGCCTCGCGCGGATCGCCGAGGACCAGGTCGAGGGCGGCGCGCATGTGCTCGACCTCTGCGTGGCCCTCGTCGAGCGCGACGACGAAGCGGAGCAGATGCGCCGCGTCGCGGAGATCGTGTCGCTCGCGCAGCCGTCGCCGATCCAGGTCGACTCGACCGAGCCCGGCGTCATCGAGACCGCCCTGGAGCAGATCCCGGGCCGCGCGATCGTCAACTCGATCAACCTCGAGGCCGGTCGCGACAAGCTCGACCGCGTCGTGCCGATCGCGCTCGCCCACGGCGCCTGCCTGATCGCGCTGACGATCGACGAGGTCGGGATGGCGAAGACCGCGCAGCGCAAGCTCGAGATCGCGCAGCGCCTCAAGGAGCTGTGCTGCGACGAGCACGGCCTCGATCCCGAGGCGCTGATCTTCGACGCGCTGACGTTCACGCTGACGACGGGCGACGAGGAGTGGCGACCGTCGGCGGTCGAGACGATCGAGGGCATCCGCCTGATCAAGGAGCACATCCCCCACGTCAAGACGTCGCTCGGCGTCTCGAACGTCTCCTTCGGCGTCGGCCCGCGCGCGCGGGCGGTCCTGAACTCCGTCTTCCTGCACCACTGCGTCGAGGCCGGGCTGGACCTCGCGATGGTCAACCCGAACCACATCACGCCGTACTTCGAGATCGGCGCGGCGGAGCGCCTGCTCGCCGACGACCTCGTCTTCAACCGCCGCGAGGACGCGCTCGAGCTCTTCATCGCGCACTTCGAGGCCCAGAAGGAGGTCGCCGAGGACGAGAAGGCCGACCCGACCGCGGGCATGGAGCCCGAGGAGGCGCTGCACTTCCACATCCTGCGCCGCAAGAAGGAGGGCGTCGAGGACTGGATCGACAAGGCCGTCGAGAAGATCGGCGCGGTTCCCACGCTCAACGAGGTGCTGCTGCCGGCGATGAAGGAGGTCGGCGACAAGTTCGGCGCCGGCGAGCTCATCCTGCCGTTCGTCCTGCAGTCGGCGACGGTCATGAAGCGCGCCGTGGCGCAGCTCGAGAACTACCTCGACAAGGTCGAGGGCTACACGAAGGGCACCGTCGTGCTCGCGACGGTCTTCGGCGACGTCCACGACATCGGCAAGTCGCTCGTCAACACGATCCTCACGAACAACGGCTACACCGTCGTCGACCTCGGAAAGCAGGTGCCGATCTCGGCGATCCTCGAGGCCGCGCAGGAGCGCAAGGCGACCGCGATCGGCCTGTCCGCGCTGCTCGTGTCGACGTCCAAGCAGATGCCGCTGTGCATCGAGGAGCTGTTCGAGCGCAACCTCGACTTCCCCGTGCTGATCGGCGGCGCGGCGATCAACCGCGACTTCGGCCTGCGCGCGCTGTACCCGAAGGGCAAGGCGGCAGACGACATCTACGAGCCCGGCGTCTTCTACTGCAAGGACGCGTTCGAGGGCCTCAACAAGATGGACCAGCTGATCGACGAGGAGGGGCGCGCGAAGCTCATCGCGAAGGTGCGCGAGGACGCGCTGCACTTCCGCCTGCACGGCAAGGATCCGCCGCCGCTGATCACCGACGACGACAGCGTCCGCTCGGCCGCCCGCACCGACGTGCCGATCCCGCAGCCGCCGTTCTGGGGCGCGCGCGAGATCACCGTGCCGCTCAACGAGATCTACCCGCACCTCGACACGCACGTCCTCTTCAAGCTGCACTGGGGCGGGCGCGGGGTCAAGGGCGAGGCCTGGCGCAAGCTCGTCGGGGAGGACTTCCAGCCGCGCCTGGAGCGCATGTGGCGCGAGCAGGACTACCTGCTCCCGCGCGCCCGCCTGGGCTACTTCCCGTGCTACAGCGAGGGCAACGAGGTCGTCGTGCTCGACCCGCACGATCGCGAGACCGTGCTCGAGCGGCTCGTCTTCCCGCGCCAGCCCGAGCACAGCCGCATCTGCCTCGCCGACTTCTACCGCCCGAAGTCCGACTCCCACCCAGACGAGCTCGACGTCGTCGCGCTGCAGGCGGTGACCGTCGGCCCGCGCGTCACCGAGGTCATCACCGCGCTCGAGCAGGAGGGCGAGTTCGCCGAGCAGCTCTTCACCCACGGCCTCGGCGTGCAGTCCGCGGAGGGCTCGGCCGAGTGGCTGCACTCGAAGGTGCGCCGCGACCTCGGCATCGGCCCGACGCAGGGCCGGCGCTACTCGTGGGGCTATCCCGCGTGCCCCGAGCAGTCCGAGCACGAGAAGATCTACCGCCTGCTCGACGCGCCGGCGATCGGCCTGACGCTGACCGGCGGCTTCGCCGTCGAGCCCGAGCAGTCGACGCTGGCGATCATCGCCCACCACCCGCAGGCCGTCTACTTCGGCATGAAGTCGGGCTTCCTGCCCAAGGACAAGGCGCCGGACGACATCATCGCCGGCTCCGACCGCGACGCCACGCACCGCCGCGACCAGGACCCCCGTGACGGCCCGCCCGAGGACGAGCCGGCGCTCACGATCGACGCCCGCGCCTGAGGCTCCGCGCTTGGCGCAGTAGCGGCCGCCATCGCGTCGGCTCGCACCGTCCTGCACGTCCCTGTGAGATCGGTCACGTTGTCACACGGCCGCGCTCCCGTTCGGCATGATCGCGACGATCCGCAGCAGCAGATCGCGCGCGCGTTTCGCGCCGGACACAGCGAAATGGGGAGGCCTGATGATGACTGCCGATAAGCGCGCCGTCGTGCGACGTCCGCGTACGCGCGGACTGCGATCCGTCGTTGCCACCGCGGTGGTCGCGCTCACCGTGCTGGCGGCGCCGTCCGCGGCGCAGGCGCTGACCTACGCTCAGGCGGTGCTGGCCGACGCGCCGGCGGGATACTGGCGATTCGGCGAAGCCTCCGGAACGAGCCTGACCGACTCCTCGGGCAACGCCAACAACGGCACGTACCTCAACGGCGTCGCGCTGGGCGCCCCGGGTGCCCTGCTGCCCGCCGACACCAACACGGCGGCGACCTACGACGGCGTCAACGACAGCGGCCGCGTCCCGCACGCGGCCTCGCTGAACACCGCGAGCACGTTCACGCTCGAGGGATGGGTCAAGCGATCGACGACGAGCAAGTCGCTCGAGCTCTTCAACAAGGGCGCCGGCGGGATTCAGCTGACGGTCATGACCGCCGGCTCGATGAACCAGGTGTGGCTGCGCAGGGCTGGGGTCACGACGATCGCGCACTCCACGGTCCCGGTGCTCGCCGACGACAGGTACCACTACGTCGTGGCCACCATGGCCGGCGCCGGCACCGCGAAGATCTACGTCGACGGCGCGCTGCACAGCGCCAGCGACTCCGCCGTCCAGGCGATCCAGAACACGACGTTCCCGCTGACGTTCGGGTCCGTCGGCGCACCGGCGCAGTACGACGAGTTCGCGCTCTACAACCGTGCCCTCGGCGCGGACGAGGTCGCCGAGCACTACCAGGCGACGCAGCCCCAGCTCACGATCAGCAAGACCGGCCCTCCCGGGGCATTCCGAAACCAGGCGTTCGACTACACGATCAACGTCACGAACACCGGCGCCGCGACGGCGCACGACGTGACGGTGATCGACACGCTTCCCGCGTCGGGCTCGTTCGTCTCGAGCACGCCGGCCGGGACACCGGCCGCCCCGGCTCCCTCCTCCACCTACACGATCGCACTCGGCGACATCGCCGCCGGTGCGACGGTGCCCGTGACCGTCCGCTGGAAGGCGCCCGCGATCGAGGCGACGGTCGTCAACAGCGCGGTGGCGCAGTCCTCCAACGCCGCCCAGGCGGGGCCGGCGACGGCGACCGTCCCGGTCGGCACCGCCACGGGCTGCAACCCCTGCGGCGCCGTGGCCGCGGGCACCGGCCTGCGCAACCGCGACCATGGGACGATCACGATCACGGGCATCCCGGCGGGTGCGACGGTCAGCCGCGCCGTCCTCGTGTGGGGCATCCTCTACAGCGGGGCGCAGCCGTCGAACGCGATCACCGTAGCGGGCCACCCCGTCACGGCGGACGTCACCTCGACGGTATCGGGCACCCTGTGCTGGGGTGACTCCTCGACGGTCGGGTACGCCGCCGACGTGACGGCCTACGTCACCGCCAACGGCACCGTGGACATCACCGACCCACCGCGCGGGAGCACCCGGGTCGACGACGATCCGGATGGCGACCTGCCGTTCACCGACGGCGCGTCGCTGATCGTCTTCTACAACGGAGGCGGCGCCAACTCGCAGGTGCTCAGCGATTTCACCTACGACACCGATACCGACGGCGACTGGGCGATCAACCGCTCGTTCAGCGCCATCAACAGCGTCGGCGGACCGGCGAGCCTGATGCTCGCGGGCCCCGACGGCCAGAACAACTACGGCGAGAGGTTCACGCTCACCGGCTCGGGCACGCAGACGTTGACCGACACCTGGGACGGCAGCGACCCGCAGGACGGACCGAGCTTCGGCCTCGGCAACCTGTGGGACACCGATCGCTACGACGTGTCCGCGATCCTTCCCGCGGGTCAGTCGACGCTGAGCTTCAGCCATAGGTTCTACGGCGACGACTGCATCGGCGTTGGCGCCGCCGTCGTGCAGGTGGCGCAGACGGCGTGACGGGAGGCCGCTGCCGGCGTGAGGCGAGGATGCTCCTCACGCCGGCGGTCGGTCCGACGTCGCGACGAGGCGCGCGGAGCGTCTGCCAGACTCGACGGGTGCCCTCCGCGCGCCCAGCCCCCGGTCACGGTCCCCGTGACGCACGCCGGTCCACGCTCTCGAGTGCGGCCGACGTGCTCGACGAGGAGCTGCTGCGATCGCCGGTCGACGGCCCGTTCGCGCGCATGCTCGCGGTCTACGCCCAGGGCGGCCGGCACGCCCTGATGCGCCTCTGCGACGCGATCGAGTCCTCCGAGGAGCCTGCCGAGGTGCCCGCCCTCGCGCTCGTCGAGGCGCTCTGTTACGACGACGCCGCGGAGCGCGGGCTGCGCAGCGCGACGTGGGTCATGGCGGCGCAGCGCATCGGCGAGACATGGCCTGCGTCGTGGGCGGAGGTGCTCGCGGTCGCACGCGAGGCGATGCCGCTCGACGCCTTCAACTACGAGCGCATCGAGCAGCTTGCGATGCTCAGCCACGACGCGCGCCTGACGCCCGACGCCGGCGACCGCGAGGGCATGCACTTCCAGTTCTGCCGCGAGTCGCTGGAGACGATCATCGGCGCCACGACGGGCCGCCAGCCCGCACGCCGCGACATGCTGCACGTCATCTCGCCGTGGCAGTCCTGCCTGGTGGCCGGGATCCGGCGCTGCGAGACGCGCCTGCGCGAGCTGGGCCTCGAGATCCCGCCCGACGCGGCCTGACGGCGCGGCGGTGCCGACCGGCGCTGACCCGATCGCCGTGCCCGGCGGGCTGCGCGCGGCGCTGGCGACCGCCGACCTGCGCCGGCTGCAGCTCGGCTGGGCGGCATCGTCGGTCGGCGGCTGGGCCTTCATGGTCGGGCTGTCGGTCTACGCCTACGGCGTCGGGGGAGCCGCGGCCGTCGGGCTCGCCGCGTTCGTGCGCATGCTTCCCGCCGCCGTCGCGGCACCGCTGGCCGGGATGCTCGCCGATCGCCATTCGCGCCGCGACGTGCTCGTCTGGGTCTGCGTCGCCCGCGCCCTCGGGCTGGGCGCGACGGCGCTGGCGGTGGCGGCCGGCGCTCCCTTCGCGGCCGTCCTCGTGCTGGCGGCGCTCGTCACGATGGCGCAGGCCGCGCACAAGCCCGCGCAGGCGGCGCTGCTGCCGGCGCTCACGCGCAACCCGGGCGAGCTCGCCGCCGCCAACGCGCTGTGGAGCGCTGTCGACAACGCGGGCTTTCTCGTCGGCGCGTTGCTCGGCGGGGTCCTCGTCGCCGCGGCGAGCACGTCGGCGACGCTCGCGGCGACCGCCGCGCTGCTCGTCGTCGCGGCCGCGACGCTCGCCCGCGTCACGCGCGATCCCGTGCCCGCGCACCGCCGCGAGCGGTCCTCGTCGATCCACGAGATCGAGCAGGGCCTGCGAGCCGTGCGCGGCGACGGCGCGCTGTCGCTCGTCGTCGGCGTCATCGCGGCGACGACGTTCGTCGAGGGCATCGTCGACGTGCTCGTGGTCGTCGCGGCGCTCGGCATCCTCGGGCTCGGCGACGCCGGGGTCGGCTGGCTGAACGCGGCCTGGGGCGCGGGCGGACTCGCCGGCGGCGCGGTGGCGCTCGCCCTGCTGCGGCGATCGGGGCTCAGCGCGAGCCTCGTGCGCGGCGGCGTGCTCGCCGGCGCATCGCTGATCGTGATCGCCGGGCTGCCCGAGCCGGCGGTCGGCGTGGCCATGCTCGTCGCGTTCGGCGCCGGCTACGCGCTGATCGAGATCGCCGGCCTGTCGCTGATCGGACGGCTCGCCGGCGACGAGCTGCTGGGACGGGCGTTCGCCGCGACCGAGGGCCTGTACTGGATCACGACCGGCCTCGGCTCGGCCGTCGCGCCGCTGCTGTGCGGCTGGATCGGCGTGCGCGGCGCGCTGGCGGCCGCCGGGGCCGGCCTCGTGCTCGCCGTCGCCGCCCGCGGGCGGGCGCTCGTGCGCCTCGAGCGCGCCCGCCCGGTGGCGCCGCGGGCGTTCGCCCTGCTGCGCGCCGTCAGCTTCCTCGCGCCGCTGCCGCTCGTCACGATCGAGAGCCTCGCGCTGCGGTTGCGGCCGTGCACGGTCGAGGCCGGTGACGCCGCGATCCGCGAGGGCGACGTCGGCGATCGCTTCTACATCGTCGACGCCGGCGAGGTCGAGGTCCACCGCCGCGGACGCTCGATCGCGCGGCTCGGGCCGGGCTCGTGCTTCGGCGAGATCGCGCTCCTTCACGACGTGCCGCGGACGGCGACCGTGACGGCGATCGGCGGGCCGGCCGCGCTGCTGGCGCTCGACCGCGGCGAGTTCCTCGCCGCCGTCACCGGCCATCCGCGCGCCGCGCAGGCCGCCGACGCGTTCGCGACCGATCGCGCGGAGGCCGCCCGTGTCGCGTGACGAGCCCACCGGTGACGAGCCCACCCCCGGCGACCCGCTCGCGCTCGACGCCGAGACGATGCGCGCGATCGGCTACCAGACCGTCGACATGCTCGTCGAGCTGCTCTGCGATCCGACGGTGCCCGCGACGCGGACCGCCACGCCGGAGGCGATGGACGCCCGCGTCGGCCCGGCCGCGCCCGAGGGGCCGCGGGCGTTCGGCGAGCTGCTCGCGCAGCTGCGCGACGACGTGCTGCCGTTCATGAGCCGCCTCCAGCATCCCGCCTACTTCGCCTACATCCCGGCCAGCGGCACGTTCCCGGGCGCGCTCGGAGACCTCATCGACAGCGCCCTGAACATCGACGTCGGCTCGTGGCGCCAGTGCGCCGGGCCGAGCCACCTCGAGCTCGTCGTGCTGGGCTGGTTTCGCGACTGGATCGGCTACCCGCCCGAGGCGGCCGGTGTGCTCGTGAGCGGCGGCTCGGCGGCGAACATGACCGCGCTGGCCTGCGCGCGGGAGACGCTGCTCGGAGCGATGACCGAGCGCGTCGTCGCCTACGTCTCCGACCAGACGCACTCCTCGGTCGCGCGCGCGGCGCGTGCGCTCGGCTTCCGGCCCGAGCAGGTGCGCGTCCTGCCGACCGGCGCGTCGTACCGCCTGCAACCGGCGACGCTCGCCGCCGCGATGGACGCCGACGCCGCCGCCGGCCTGCAGCCGCTGTTCGTGGCGGCGGCCGCCGGGGCGACGAACACCGGCGCCGTCGACGACCTGCGCGGCCTCGCCGAGGTCTGCCGCCGGCGCGGGGCGTGGCTGCACGTCGACGGCGCCTACGGCGCCTTCGCGGCGCTGACCGCGCGCGGGCGCGAGCGGCTCGCCGGCATCGAGCTCGCCGACAGCGTCACGCTCGACCCGCACAAGTGGCTCTACCAGCCGTTCGAGTGCGGCTCGCTGCTCGTCCGCGACGGAGCGCTCCTGCATCGCGCCTTCGAGATCGCCCCGGACTACCTGAAGGACACGCTCGTCGACCGCGAGGTGAACTTCGCCGACCGCGGATTTGCACTCTCGCGCTCGTCGCGCGCGGTCAAGGTCTGGCTGTCGGTCAACACGTTCGGCGTCGACGCGTTCCGGCGCGCGATCGACACCTCGATCGACCTCGCGTTGCGCGCCGAAGAGATCGTCAGCGCCGGCGACGAGCTCGAGCTCATGTCGGCCGCGTCGCTGGGCATCATCACGTTTCGCCGGCGGGTCGCGGGCGCCGACGAGGACGAGACGGCGCGCGTCAACGCCGCGCTCGTCGCCGCGTTCGAGGCGACCGGGACGGGTCTCGTGTCCTCGACGCGGCTGCGCGGGCGCTACGCCATCCGGCTGTGCGTCATGAACCACTCCAGCACCGAGGCCGACGTGCGGCGCGTGCTGCGCTGGTTCGCGTCGGCGCCGCTGCCCGCCGCGCCCCCGCCCGAGCCGACCGCGATCGATCCGCTGCGCGGCGACATCGCGGAGGGCTGGCTCGGCCCGCCGGCGATCGCGCGCCAGCGGCTCGCGCGGCTGGCGCTCTTCGACGGGGTCGACGACGTCGTGCTGCGGCGCGTCGCGAGCTGGGGTCACGCGCTCGGCGTCGCGCGCGGCGCCGAGCTCGTCAGGCGCTGGGACGCGGCCCGCGACTTCTACGTCATCGTGCGCGGCGACGCCCGCGTCGAGCGCGACGGCGAGCTGCTGGCGATGCTCGGCCCCGGGGAGTTCTTCGGCGAGATCGCGGCCCTGGACTGGGGCGCCGGCTACGGCTACGTCCGCACCGCGACGGTGACCGCCGCGACCGACCTCGAGCTGCTCGTGCTCGCCCCGGCCCATCTCGGGCTGCTGATGCGCGACAGCGCGCTCGTGGCGCGGCGCGTCGAGCGGGCCCGGCGCGAGCGGCTCGCGCGCGGCGCCTCAGGCGGGTAGCCGTGCCTCCTCGAGGTCGAGATCGCGCTCGATCTCGCGCATGACGTCCGGCTTCAGCCTGCCCTCGTTGCGCAGGCCGAGGATCGCCGAGCGCTCGACCCCGATGAGCTCGCGGCGCAGCGCGCTGTAGCGGGCGATCGGCTCGCGCGCGGACTCGCGGGCCTCCTCCCCGCCCTCCCCGCCGACGACGGCCATGCAGCGGCGAAAGCGCGCCCGGTACAGCTCGCGCATGCGGCGCAGGCGCTCCTCGCTGATCGCGTCCTCGCGCTCGAGCTCGTCGAGTCGGTCCAGCGCGGCCTGCGCGGCCTCCAGGCGGGCGATCGCCTCGTCGGGGCTCCACTCGCGCTCGCCGTGCAGGCGCAGCGCCTTCAGCAGCGGCGGCAGCGTCAGACCCTGACCGACGAGCGTCACGGCGATGACCCCGACCGTGACGAAGATCAGCTCGTCGTGCTGCGCGAAGCGCGCGCCCGAATCGAAGACCTCCGGCAGCGAGAGCGCGGCGGCGAGCGAGATCGCGCCGCGCATGCCGCTCCAGCCGACGACGAGCCGCTCGCGCCAGTCCGCGCCGGTGTCCGCGCGAAGCAGCAGTGGCGACGCGCGGCCCAGCAGCGGCGGCGCCGCCTGCCAGACGAGCCGCACGACGATGACCGTCAGGCTCACGACCGCGATGTCGGCGAGCAACGCGCCCGTGTCGCCGCCGGCGCGCAGGCCCTCGTAGATGCCCTCGAACTGGAGCCCCAGCAGGACGAACAGCGTGACGTTGAGCCCGAACACGAGCGCCTGCCAGAACGCGATCGTGCTGAGGCGCGTGTCGGCGTCGAACATCTCGTGCGAGTGCCACCCGTACCAGACCCCGGCCGTCACGGTCGCGAGGACGCCGGACGCGTCGACACCGAGCCCGAGGCTGTGGACGTGCTCGGCGCCGATGTAGGCGCCGTAGGAGAACAGCACGGTGAGGAAGATGGCCAGCGGCACGTCGGTGAGCCTGCGCTGGACCTTGACGCCGACCCACGCGACCGCGAGGCCGAACGCGACGCCGAGCGTGGCCGACGACAAGAAGTCGATGATGCCCGGGCCGAGCGCGAACGTCCCCGACGCGGCGGCCGCGAGCGCGACCTTGAAGGCGGCGAGCGCGGTGGCGTCGTTGAGCATCGCCTCGCCCTCGACGGCGAGGACGACGCGCTCGGGCACGCCCATGCGACTGAACGTGGCGGCCGCCGCCACCGGATCCGTCGGGCCGAGGATCGCGCCGAGCACGAACGCCGCCTGCCAGCTCATGCCGTCGATGACGGCGTGCGCGACGACGGCGACGACCGCCATCGTCACGAGCACGAGCGCGAACGTCAGCGAGACGAGCTGCGCCGTCGCGGCGCGCAGCTCCTGCGGCGACGCGTTGAAGCCCGCGGACTGCAGCAGCGGCGGCAGGAAGATGATGAAGATCGCCTCCGGCTCGAGCTTGATCGCCGGCAGGCCGGGCACGAACCCGATCGCGACGCCTCCGACGACGAGCACGATCGGGTACGGGATCGAGAGCAGGTCCGCGAGCCGGACCAGCACCGCCGCCGCGAACAGGACGGCGATGAGGAACTCGATGTCGTTCACGGCCCGTGCAGTCTACGAACGGCCGCTTGAGCTACCTTCGCCGGGTGAGCGACGACGCCGCGATCCCGCAGCTCGGCCCCGACGACCACGTCGACGGCCCCGCCGACGCGCCGCTCGAGCTCGTCATGTACGGCGACTTCCAGTGTCCGTACTGCGCGGCCGCGCAGTCGATCGTGCGCCGCGTGCGCGACCGCCTCGACGGCCGTCTGCGCTTCGCCTTCCGCCACATGCCGCTGCCGGAGGTGCACCCGGAGGCGCAGCTCGCGGCCGAGGCGTCGGAGGCCGCCGCCGCGCAGGGCGCGTTCTGGCCGATGCACGACCGCCTCTACGCCGCCCGCGGCCGTCTGCACTTCGACGACCTCGTCGGGCACGCCGCGGCGCTCGGGCTCGACGCCGATCGCGTGCGCGCCGAGATCTCCGACGGCACCCACGCCGCGCGCGTCGCGCGCGACGGCCGCAGCGCGGCGGCCGCCGGCGTCCAGGGCACGCCCGCGTTCTTCGTCAACGGCGCGCTGCACCACGGCGCGTTCGACGCCGGCTCGCTCGTCGACGCGCTCGAGGGCCGCGCCTAGGACTACGCGCGAACGGGCGGCTTCGTGGCGAGGAACATCATCGTCACGCCGTAGATGATCAGGATCAGCCCGACCCCGATCAGGACGCCCGGCACGGCGATGACCGGCACGACCGTGCCCGCGAGCTTGTGGAAGTTGCCCTGCTGGGACTCGATCACCGGCACGGCGTCGCGGTCGAGGTAGTCGGCGAACGCGGGCATCGAGCTCACGGGGCTCAGGCCGTCGAAGCGCCGCAGGCCCTGGGTGTCGGGGATCGCGTTCCAGCCGGACGTCACCGGCCGCACCGACTCGAGCGCCTGCGCGAGCCCGGGCGTGCGCTTGCGCAGGGTGACGATGAGTCGGTCGCCGCTCACGCCCAGCTTGCGCGACAGGACGGCGAGCAGCGGCGAGACCTCCTTGGAGACCTCGGTCAGCGGGATCGCCTCGAGCAGCGCGGCGGTATGCGGGACGGCGTCGTGCAGGCGCCCGCGCACCTGGCGCGCCGTGATGCCGGTCTGTCCCGCGATGTAGGTCTCCAGCTTGGACACCTCGTCGGCACCGCCGCCGGCGGTGGTGACGAGCGGATCCGCGAAGCGAACGGTCTGCACGACGAGGTCGGTCCCGGCGCGCAGCCCGTCGACACGCTCGGACTGGAAGGCCGGATCGAGTGCGGTGATCGCCTTGTCGGCGTCATGCAAGCGCGGGACGACCTGCAGCGCGCCGACGGCGATCAGCGCCAGCACGCCGGCCGCCACGACGATCCCCCACGCGCGGCGCCCCGATGGATGGCTGGCCGACCAGCGCGCGTGCAGCAGGCCGAACGCGATCGCGAGCAGGCCGAGGACGAGCAGCAGCGTCGAGATGTAGCCGATCCCGCCCGAGCCGGCGAGCGAGCGGACGTGGTCCGACTGCTCGTCGAGCGTGTCCACGACGTCGCCGCGCAGGTAGTCGCTGACCTCCGGCATCGTCTTGACACGGCGGCCGTCGAAGCGGGTGAGGCCCGCGACCCCGGGGACGTTGCGCCAGCCGCTCGTGACGTTCGGCAGCTCCGACAGCGTCTGGAAGAGGTGCGGGTAGTCGCGCGCCAGCAGGTCCTGGACGTCTTCCGGGGTGACGTTCAGCGTCAGCGCGAGGAACGCCGTCAGCCGGTCGGCCTCGCGCGTGACGGCCGAGAACGGCAGCGCGCGCAGCAGCGCCTCGGTGTGCGGCGCCTCACGGCTCAGGACCGCCCGCGCACGCGTCGCGGACACGCCCGACGCGTGCTCGATCATCCGCACGAGCGTGCGGACCTCGGTCGCGCCGCCACCCTTCGTCATCAGCGGGTCGGCGAGGTCGACGAGCCGGCCGGTCAGCTTCGTCGCCGCGACCTCGCCCTTGATCGCGTCCTGCGTCACCATCGGCTTGGTCGCGTCGATCACGGCCTGTCCGGCGCTCAGGCGCGGAACGAGCTGTAGGCCGAGCACGACCGCGACCACGATGACGCCGATCGCGACGACCCCGAGCCAGGCGCGGGACGCGGCGGTCGACAGGAGCCCCTTCATCTGACGATGTCCCCCTAGCGACGTAGGCAGGCGGCGGAGACGACCTCCCGCCGCGTGTCGGCGCGACCATACACGCGGGAGGGTGCGCGGGGCTCCGTCCGTCGCTACGACGAGGATCATGGAACCGATGGGGGACGATCCAGAGGTCAGCGCTTGGGTCTACCTGCTGTGGTGCCGCGCCGACGACACGCTCTACACGGGCTGGACGAACGATCTCGAGCGGCGCATGAACGCTCACCGGGCCGGCACGGCCAGCCGCTACACCCGCTCGCGCCTGCCGGTCGAACTCGCGATCGCGCTGCCGATGGCCGATGCGAGCGCCGCGCGCCGCGAGGAGGCCCGGATCAAGCGGCTGACCCGTCCCGAGAAGCTCGCCCTGATCGCCGATCGCGGCGCTTGATCGCGACGCGGTGCGCGGGGCGGGTCCTCCGCCGGGCGCTGCGCCCCGCCCGGCCCGCCGGCGAAGTTCTTCCCGCTCAGGCCGATTGTCGTTACGATCTTCGACAGCCGATCTGGACGGGCGCGGGACTCACCGAGGCTCGGCGCCCGGCCGTCTGGAGCCCATGTGGCCCGCCATACGTCAGGCGGCCGCTCTCGCGTGATCGACACGTACGGGAGTCGTCGACGGACATCGAAGCAACGCGCTCGCCCAGCCGCGGCCCGCGTTGCCGAGCCGACGCGCGCACCCGGACCCGCCGTCGCATGCGCCGCGCGCGACGCGCGCACCCTTCGCCACATCCGGCCGAGCAGGCCTTCTCGTTCCCTAGACGAGCGTGGCGAAGACCCGCCTCGCGGTCATCCCGAGCCCGCCCTCCAATGGCGCGGGTGACCGCGAGGCACCTTCTTCCCGGGCCGGCGCTGCCCGAGCGGCGCCGGAAGCGGGGTCCGTGACGCGGCTCAGGCCGGGACCGTGACCCGGCTCAGGCCGTCTCGCGCGCCCCCGTGCGGCCGAAGCCCTGCGCCGGCGCCAGCTCGACCGGCGAGGCGTGCATCGCCCGCAGGCGCACCTCGCGCCACGACAGGCCCTCCTTGACGAGCGCCGGCGCGCCCATGACGATCGCCGTCGCGATCTCGACTGCCTGCAGGATGATCCCGTAGGCGAGCGCGTCGGCGGCGCCCACGCCGTAGGCGGTCAGCACCGCGACGCAGGCGGCCTGGAAGACGCCGAGGTTCGACGGCGTCGCCGGCAGCACGGCGGTGACGTTGACGGCGAACAGGACCGCGGCGGCGGCGCCCAGCCCCGCGGTGTGATCGAGCCCGAGCGCGACGAGCAGGACGTAGCACGAAAGCCACTGCACGACCCACGCCGACAGCTGCGCCAGCGCCGCCGTCCCGCCGAGCCGCGGGCGGCGGAACACGCTCAGCCCGGCCCGCACCTGAACGAGCGCCCCGCGCGCCTGCGACATGAACGTCGCGACACGGCGAAAGCGCGACGGTTTGCCGGAGCGCAGCAGCGCCGGCGCGGCGAGCATCAGCACGACGATCACCAGCGGCGCGATCGCGACCGCCAGCAGCGCCGTGTGGTGCGTGAAGAAGTCGACCGTCGAGAACATCGTGATCCCGAGCACGACGAGCGCGAGCACGTTCAGCAGCGTCTGCGAGACGATCGTCCCGAGGACGACCGGCACGTGCAGGCGGGCATTGCCGATCCGCCGCGCGACGACGAACGCGCGCGCGGGCTCACCGAGCCGCGCCGGAAGCGTCGCGGACATCAGCACGCCGATGAACGTCCCCTGCAGCGCGTCGACGAGCCGGACGCGTGTTCGCGGCAGCGCGGCGCGCAGGATCGCGTGCCACGCGACGCCGCGCAGCACCATCGAGAAGCACATCAGCCCGAGCGCGACGAGCACCCACGTCGGCGTCGCGGCGAGCAGGGCATCGGTGATCCGCTGCACGCCGATCCGCTGCAACCCGAAGACGGCGAGCACGACCGCCAGCAGGCCGGCGACGCCGACCCCCGCGCGGCGCAGGAGGCGCGCGGCCGGGCTGCGCGTCCCGTCGGCGATCTCGGGCTGCGGCTCGAGCGTCGGCAGGCGCTCGGCGGGCACGCGCAGCCCGTCGGCGGGCGCCCCGGTCAGCCGCACCAGCGCGCGCGAGCCCTGCAGCGCGGGCATCGCGATCGCGTCGCCATAGGCCTCGAGCACGCTTGCCGCGACCCGCGGCCAGGCGTAGCGCCGGGCCGAATCCGCGGCTGCCGTCGCCAGCGCCGCGCGGCGGCGGTCGTCGAGCGCGAGGTCGCGCAGCACCTCGGCGAGCGCGGTCGCGTCGCCACGCGCGAACAGGACGCCGTCGACGCCGTCGGAGACGACGTCGCGGTAGCCCGCGATGTCCGACGCGACGACCGGCGTGCCGGCGGCGAAGGCCTCGGTCAGCACCATCCCGAAGCTCTCCCCGCCGAGCGACGGCGCGCACAGCATGTCGGCATGGCGGAGCACGCGCTGCTTGTCGGCGTCGCTGCACTTGCCATGCGCGACGACGTTGCGGTCGTCGAGCATCATCGGGGCGATCTCGTCGGCGTCGACGCCGACGACGTCGAGCTGCACGGGCAGGTGATCGCGCAACGCCTCGAAGGCGCGCAGCAGCACCGGCAGGCCCTTGCGCTCGACCGACTGGCCGATGAACGCGATCCGCAGCGGGTCACCGCCGGCGCGCGGGGCCCGCGTCGCGGGGCGGTCCGGCACGTCGACCCCGTTGGGCACGATCCGGTAGCTGCCGCCGTAGAAGCGCCGGCCCGTCCACGCGGCGGCCTCGGAGACCGCGATCCGCACGTGCAGCCGGTTCAGGCGACGGCGGGCGCCGAGCAGGTTGGCGAAGTTGTTGGAGAACGGGTTCTCCGAGTAGCAGTGAAACGTGCCGACCAGCGGCAGGTCGACGGACAGCAGCGCGTCCCAGCACAGCGCCAGCGCGACCGGCTCGTGCAGGTGGACGACGTCGAACCGACCGGCGCGCAGCTCACGGCGCATGAGGCTGACGCCGCCGGCGGTGTAGGCGACGTTCGACACCGCGCCGTTGGACGGGAACCCGACGGTGCGCCCGAGCGAGACGACGTACTCGGGCAGCTCGCGCGCCGCCGGACGCGCGCCGCGATGCATGCGAGCGGCGAGGCGATCGTCGGGATCGACCGGAGACAGCACGCGAACGTCGTGACCCTCGGCCAGGTACTGCCCGGCCAGCGACTCGATGTGTCGCGTCACGCCCCCGGGGTACGTCCACGAGTACGGAGATACCAGCGCGATGCGCATCCGCGGAGCTTACCCGGCGTCCCGGGGCGGGTCGGGGCCGCCGCGCACGTACACGGTCGTGCAGACGAGGACGAAGACCCCGAAGACGAGCAGGATCGGCCCGGAGTCGTTGAACAGCGCGCCGACGATCGCCGACATCAGGCCACCGACGAGCGCCGCGCGCCAGACCGGTGACCCGCGCAGCGGCGCGTAGACGCGCTCGCGGTGGCGCGCCGCGTAGGCGACCGCCAGCACCGTGAGGATCGTCAGGAACGGCATCGCGCCGGTCTTGAGGACGTTGAAGGCCAGCGTGTAGCGGCGCTCGACGACGTCCCACAGCGCCCGCACGCTGTCGGCCTGCAGGATCGTGCGCGTGAAGTGCCCGTCGCCGCCGGTCGCGAGATCGAGCAGCGCGAGCCCGGCGATCGCCGCGACCGGCGTCAGCAGGGCGAGCGCGATCGCGCGTCGCGACGGCGTCCCGGGCACCATCAGCAGCGTCATCGTCGCGATGCCGCCGCCGACCGTCATGACGCCGCCGACGTCGGCGCCAAGCTGCCCGGCGCCGACGAAGACCGCCGCGACGAGGCCGGTGAGCGCGACGATCGTCGCGCCGGCGCGCGACCTCCCGGGGCCGCGGCCGAACGGCGCCGCCGGGCCGTCGAGGTCCGCGCGGCGCGTGAGCGCGGCCCCGAGAGCCACGATCAGCAGCGCGGCGAGCGTCGCCTCGAGCTCGTTGCCCAGCCCGTAGAAGCGTCCGCCCGAGCGCGGGTTGGGGCCCAGCAGGGAGCGCACGATGAGCCCCGACCCCGCGGCGAGGTTGATCGCGTACGCGACGACGGCGACCGCCGACGGAACGAGCGGCCCGCGCGGCCAGCGCACGAAGCGGTCGGTCAGCGCCGCCAGCCCGAACGAGCCGCCGACGACGATCGCGACCTCGACGAGCCGCGACGGCGCCATCGACCCGGTCACGAGCAGCAGCGTCGGCACCCACAGCACGGCGAGGCCGCCGATTCGCATCCCGGCACGGACGCCGCGGCGATCGGCGATCAGGCCGAGCGCGAGCGTCAGCGATGCCCACGAGAACAGCAGCGCGAAGACCGTCGGCACGCGGCGGCCGCCGACGACCGCGAGCCGCCTGGAGATCGCCTTCAGGGCTGGGGCGTCGGCCGTGCCCTCGGCGCGCATCGCCTGACCCTTGACGCCCGACGGCACCGCGATCCGCAGCGCGCGAAGGATCGTGACCGGGATGTCGATCCCCGCGACGATCCCCTCCAGGCGCGTCGTCGGCGAGGTCAGCAGGCCGGTCGCGCCGTCGGCGAGGATCGCGCCCATGGGCAGCATCTGCGGCACGAACGACCGCGCCCGCGTCTGCACGACGAGCAGCACGTCGCCCGGGCGCCGGTCGCGCAGCAGCCGGTCGAGCACCGCGTCGCCCTTGGCCGCGGTCGGCAGGCCGACGACGACGAGGCGGTGGCGGCCCAGCAGGCCCTCCGCCCGATCGGCGAGATCGGACGACGGCCCGAGCGAGACCGCCGCGACGACGCCCGCCGCATCGGCCGCGGCGACCGCCTCCAGGTGCTGGCGGCCGTCGATGCCGGCGTACGCCGCGCCGCCGGGGATCCGGTCGGAGAGCAGTCCCGGATGGATCTGCGCGAGCGCCGTGTGCGCCCGCGCCAGCACCTTCGGCCAGCCGAAGATGAAGCCGCTGCCGTCACCGCCGACGACGAGCTCCAGCCGCGGCGGCGCGCGTGGCGTGTACACGTTCGGTGACGTGCGCGAGCCGGCGGAGATGTCGAGCATCGACTGGGTCGGCGTGTAGCGCCCCTGCGTCGCGCTGACGAGCCCGATCGCGAGCGTCGGACGAGCCGCGAGCCGGTCGAGCACCGGCGCCGGGTTGTCGTTGCCGCCCTCCGGCAGGAACGCCAGCACGGCTCGCGGCGAGCGCGCGTCCGCGGGCGCCGCGACCGCGAGGCCGGCGAGGACGAGCATGAGCGCGAGCACGGCGGCGAGCCGTGACGCGGGGAACTGAGCGGTCATCGCCGTTGCCTATCCTGTCTGATCGTGCCGTCGCGCCATTTCGTCAAGTACACCTTCCTCAAGCTGGACCCCGCCTGGCGCCGCTTGGACGCGGGCGAGCGGATGGCCCACAAGCGCGAGTTCGCGGCGGCCTGCGCCGACTTCGCCGACGGCCACCTGCTGCGCGCCTTCTCGACCGTCGGCACGCGCGGCGACTGCGATCTCATGCTGCTGTCGCAGGCGCAGAACCTCGATCGCATCCACGAGTTCCACGTCGTGCTCGCACAGAGCGGGCTCATGAAGTGGTCCTCGATCGCGCACTCGTTCCTCGCGATGACGAAGGCCTCGGAGTACTCCGACGAGTCGCGCCTCGAGGTCCGCCCGGCACACGCGAAGTACCTCTTCGTCTACCCCTTCGTCAAGACCCGCGCCTGGTACGCGCTCGATGCCAAGGAGCGCTGGCGGATCATGCAGGAGCACATCAAGCTCGGCAAGGAGTACCCGGACATCGACCTCAACACGTCGTACTCGTTCGGCCTCGACGACCAGGAGTTCGTCGTCGCGTTCGAGACCGACGACCCCGGCTCGTTCCTCGACCTCGTCCAGCGGCTGCGCACGACCGAGTCCTCGCTCTACACGAAGCAGGACACGCCGACGTTCACGTGCATCAACGCGACGGTCGAGCGCGCGCTGGCGGCGCTCGACGGCGAGCCCGTCATCGCCGAGGTGGCGTAGCGCATGCCCTCCGAGCTCCCCGGGGAGATCCGCGACATCACGGTCATCGGCGCCGGCCCCGTCGGGCTGTCGACGGCGTTCTGGGCCGGGATGCGCGAGGCGACGGCGCGCGTCGTCGACTCGCTGCCACAGATCGGCGGCCAGCTGACGGCGCTGTACCCCGAGAAGTGGATCTTCGACGTGCCCGGGCACGAGAAGGTGCTCGCCAAGGACCTCGTCGAGTCGCTGCGCCGCCAGGCGCTCGAGCAGTTCGACGTGCCCGTGCACCTCGAGACGACGATCGAGTCGATCGCGTGGGAGGACGACATCGTCGTCCTGCGCACGAACAACGCGCACTTCCCCGAGCTGCGCTCACGCGCCGTCATCATCGCCGGCGGCCACGGCGCGTTCGAGCCGAAGAAGCTGCCCGGCTACGACCTGACGCCGTGGGAGGGCCGCGGGGTGCACTACCTCGTCGGCTCGAAGTCGGAGTTCGCCGGCAAGCGTGTGCTGATCATCGGCGGCGGCGACTCGGCCTGCGACTGGGTCGTCAACCTCCTGCACACCGCCGAGTCCGTCGCGCTGTGCCACCGCCGCGAAGGCTTCCGCGCCCACGAGCTGACCGTCGCGCAGGTCATGGAGGCGCGCGACGCCGGTCACGTCGACCTGCACGTCCCGTTTCAGATCCGCGAGGTCTCCGGCAACGGCGCGATCGAGCGCGTGCGGATGTTCCACTCCGAGGATCCGGAGCACGAGATCGAGATCGAGGTCGACGCGATCCTCCTGCAGCTCGGCTTCAAGACCGCGCTCGGACCGCTGAAGAACTGGGACATGGAGATCTCCAAGGGCGCGATCGTCGTCGACGGCGTGATGAAGACGAACCTGCCGCAGGTCTGGGCGTGCGGCGACATCACGACGTTCGAGGGCAAGCTCAAGCTCATCGCGACGGGCTTCGCGGAGTCCGCGATCGCCGTCTCGCAGGCCGTGCACTCGTTCCGCCCCGAGATGAAGATCCAGCCGAAGTACTCGACGAACACCGGCGTGCCGGGCGGCGCCGGCGGCCAGCCCTAAGCCGCCGGGCGCTGCGCCAGCACCTGGTAGACCGAGTTCCAGCCGACCTCGAAGCCGCGCCGCGCGGCGCGCAGGTACAGGCGCCAGATGCGGGTCCGATCCGCGCCGGCGAGCCGCTCGGCCTCGTCGAGGCGGTCGTCCAGCCGCGCGGTCCATTCCCGCAGCGTGCGGGCGTAGTCGGCCGGAAAGCCCTCGACATGGGTCGTCCGCAGGCCGGCGCGCTCGACCGCCAGCACGACGCGCGACAGGGGCAGGGGCTCGCCGTCGGGGAACACGTAGCGGTTGGAGAAGACGTCGGCGGCCGGATCCTCGGCGGGGTCCAGCTGCGCGATCCCGTGGTTCAGGAGGCGCCCGCCCGGGGTCAGCAGGCCTGCGAGGGTGCTCGCGTAGCGGTCGACCTGCGCGTCTCCGACGTGCTCGACCATGCCGATGCTCGCGATCGCGTCGAACGGGCCATCGGCGATCTCGCGGTAGTCCGCCACGCGGATCTCGACGCGATCGGCGACGCCCGCCGCGAGCACGCGCTCGCGCGCGAGCTCGGCCTGCGATGCCGACAGCGTGATGCCGACGACGTCGACGTCGTGGTGGGTCGCGGCGTGGATCGCGAAGCTGCCCCAGCCGCAGCCGACGTCCAGCACGCGCTGGCCCGCGCGCAGATCGAGCTTCGTCGCGACGAGCGCGAGCTTGGTGCGCTGCGCGTCCTCGAGCGTCTCGGCGCCGCGCGAGAAGATCGCGCAGCTGTAGGTCATCGACGCGTCGAGGAACAGCGCGAAGAACTCGTTGCCGACGTCGTAGTGGTAGCGAACCGCGGCGGCGTCGCGCGCGACCGAGTGGCGCTCGCCTTCGAGGATCAGCTCGAGCGCCGGGATCCGCGGAAGCCCGCCGCCGCCGGCCGCCACGACGGCGCCGAGCAGCAGGCGGACGCGGTCGCCGATCGCCACGGGCGGTGGCTCCCACTCGTCGACGATCGAGAACGCGCCGTCGAGGTCGTCGACGACGAGCACGCCCTCGGCATAGGCGCGGCCCAGGCCGAGCTCGCCGGGCGCGCGCAGGAAGTGCGCGAGCGCCGCCGGGCTCGTGGCGTGGAACTCCGGCGCGCCCGCGACCGTGGCGGGCACGACCGTCCCGTCCCAGAAGCGCAGCGCGAACGGCCGCTGCGGCAGCGCGCGAACGAGCGCCCGCCGCAGCGGGCGCGTCAGCACCCGTCGCGGTGCGCGGCTCCCGTTGGCGGCGGCGACCATGGTCGTTTCCTACCCGGATCCCGAAAACGGCGTCGCGGCCCGGCCTACGCCGGGCCGGCCGCCGCCGCTGCGTCGGCGGCGACGAGCCGCTTGAAGGACGCCACGCACAGCGTGACCGGCCGGCGCACGCGCAGCGCCGCGCGACCGAACTGGTTGCGCACGCGCACGGCGAGCGGGTTGAAGGCCCGCTCGTCGCGGATCGAGTAGCAGACGAGATGCGACCCGGGGCGCCGCACCGGCTCGTTGTTGTTGCGTACCGGGTTGCACAGGCGCACGACCCGCAGCACGTGTGTCACCGACGTGCGGAGCTGATCGCGCAGCGTGACCGTGCGCGTCGCCGGTTGCGCCGTGACGTCGTAGCAGCGGAAGTGGTCGACGAGCCGCGCCGGGTTCGGCGTCGAGGGCAACGCTCCCGCCGTCCGGCGCGCCAGCGACGGCACGCACAGCCGGGTGGGGCGCGTCACGGTCAGCTTGCGACGGCCGAACTGGTTGGTCACGAGCACCTGGCGGCGCACGAAGTGCGTGCCGCGGTCGCGCGTCTCATAGCAGACGAGATGCGCGCGCGGTCGGCGCACGCGGCCCCCGTTCTCGCTCACCGGGTTGCACAGCTCGCGGGTGCGCACGACCCGCGCGCGCCGCCGTCCGAACTGGTCGCGCACGCTCACCGTTCGCCGGCGGAGGTTGGACTGCCGTGCCTCATAGCACTTGAAGTGATCGAGGTTCGCCGGCGCCGTCGCCGCGGGCGGTGGCGGCGTCACCACGACGGGCGGCGGCGGGGGCGCCTCTGACCCCTGCGCCAGCACCGTCGTCACGTGGCCCGCGACGGCGCTCTCCTGCTCGACGCCGACCTTGCCCTGGTGGGTCCCCTGTGCCGACGCCGACGACAACGTCTGGCTGCCGTCCCGGCCGGCGAGCGCGTCGACCGCGGGCAGCCGCACGACGCCGAAGGTCAGCGTGATGTCGCACGTCGCCTGCGGCGTGCCCATCGCGCCGAGGATCAACTGCGTCTCGAAGCCGCCCTGGGGGACGAGCAGGAGCCTGCCGCTCGCCGGGTCGGGAGCGAGGATGGCGAAGTGCGTGATCACCGAGTTCGCGCCACACGCGCCCGGCACGACGGAGGCGCGAGCGCCGAATGAGAAGACGCCCGGATCGGGCGCCGCGCACGCGGGCGCAACGCTCGGCGATGCGCACGACGGGATGAACACGAGCCCCTCCGACGGCCCGCTGCACGCGCCCGGCTCGCAGATCGAGACGGGCACCGACTGCGTGTCGTTGGTCAGCGTGAGATGTGCCGTCCCGGCGGCCTGGCCCACGATCGCGGTGTCGGGCATCGTCAGCGCGACGCCGAGCGCATCGGCGGAGGGGGGCGCCGGCGCGAATGCCGCGAGCACGACGACGAAGCCGAGGCACGCCCGCATCGCGAGCTGACGCTGGGACGGGCGTGTCGCGAGCATGTCGACCTCCGGGTGGCGCAAGGCTGATACAGGGCCGAGCGGGTGCGCCGTCGAGGCGTCAGCCGGTGACGCGCCGTCGACAGACCCGAGCCTACGCCCGCCGTGGCGGCGCGGTCAACCGGTTGTTCGTCCGGCGATGCGCGCGGCCAGCGCCGCGCGCGGGGTCCTCAGACCGCCGAGACCTCTTCCTCGTCGGCGACCCGAAACGACGAGCCGCAGCCACACGCCGCGACGACGTTCGGGTTCTCGACCTGGAAGCCGGCGCCCGTCATGCCGTCCTTGTAGTCGATGACCGAGCCGCGCACGTACGGCAGGCTCGGCTTGTCGACGAAGACCTTGAGGCCGGCGCAATCGAAGACCTCGTCGCCGTCGCGCTTCTCGTCGAAGGCGAGGTTGTACTGGAAGCCTGAGCAGCCGCCGCCCTTCACGCCGACGCGCAGCCCGGCCGACGAGACGTCGGCATTCTGTGCCGCGAGAAACTCGTGGACCTTCTCAGCACCCTTGTCGGTGATCGTGATCATGCGGGATCTCCCAGCGTGGTTGCAGGCGGAAAGCCAATACTTCACGAAGTGTAGCGGCCCGGCAAGGCGGCCCGGATGATATCTCGGCCGAACGTCCGCGCTCGCTACCCTGTGCCCACATGCCCAGCGCAGACGAGGTCAAGACCCGCATCGAGGCAGCCATTCCCGGTGCCGTCGCGGAGGTGCAAACCGCCGACGAGGTGCACTTCAGCGCGCACGTGCGTGCGCAAGCCTTCGACGGCCTCAGCCGCGTGGCCCAGCATCGGCTCGTGTACGACGTGTTCGATGGTGAGCTCGGCGGCGCGATCCACGCCCTCGCACTCAAGACGGAGGTCACATGAGCGACAACGAGATCCGCACCGCGATTGCCTCGGCGATCGCCGACAACGACGTCATCCTCTTCATGAAGGGCTCCCCCGCGAGCCCCGCCTGCGGCTTCTCGGCCCGCACGGTCGCGATGCTCGAGGCGCTCGAGACGCCGTTCGCGGCGGTCGACATCCTGCCCGACCCGAGGATCCGCCAGGAGCTCTCGGCGATCTCGAAGTGGCCGACGATCCCGCAGCTCTTCCACAGGGGCGAGCTTGTCGGCGGCTGCGACATCGTGACCGAGATGTACGAGTCCGGCGAGCTCGCGACGGTTCTCGGCGCGACCGCCGACGACGCTCCCGCCGAGGCGCCGGTCGGCGCCGCGACGCAGGCCGCGCCGATGGGCATCGAGAACCGCCTCGGCTAGCGGCGGATCGTCACGGCGACGCTCGCGTCGCCGCTGATGCGCAGCGCGGGATCGCGGTACGCCGCGATCTGGCGCCCGCCGATCGTCGCCGTGACGCCGTCGTAGCGCTCGAGGTCCTCGATCTGGTCGCGGACCCCCGCGACGCTGTCCGGCGGCGGATGCCCCGTCGCGCCGCTGCCGCCGTCCTCGAAGATCGCCGCCAGCTCCTCCTCGCTGGGGTCCATGCCGGCGTCGGCGTCGGTGCCCGACAGCTTGATCGTGCGCGACCCCGGCAGGACGTCGATCGGGATCCGCAGGCGGATCGTGCGCGTGAAGCGCACGCCGGTGCCCGTGCGCCGCAGCTGCAGGCGCAGCGCGATCGTGCGCCCGCGCCGCACGCGACGCGGGCCGGTCGCGTCGAGCAGGTAGGCCTGGCGCAGGCCGCGGCTCAGCCGCACGCCGATCTCGACGTTCGTGGGATGTAGCACCCCGAACTCGTAGCCGTCGATGATCGCCGCGGCGTCCGCGGCGTCCGCGCCGAGCATGCCCGCGAGCGGGTTGGGGCCGGAGGCCTTGACCGCGTAGCGCTGGCAGAAGCGCGCCGGCGCCTTGAGCTCGCGCAGCGTGATCGCCACGCACATCTCGCCGCTCTGGCGCGCGGGCGCGCCGCCGAGCACCGTCGACGCGGCCTCGGCGACGGCGGCGGCGCTCGCGAGGCCGAGCAGCGACGGCCCGGTCGGGTCGCCGACGTCTCCCTCGTCGGCGACGAGCGTGTTGACGCTGCGCACGCGGCCGGTGTCGAGGTCGCGCGCGGTGACGCGCAGCGGGTAGTGCGGCGGCAGCGCGCCGAGGCGTCCCACGACCGCGTCGACCGTGTCGTTCGTGACCGTGCCGACGTCGTTGCCGGGCGAGCCGAGCTTGTACGTCGACAGCTCCGGGGCGCCGACCGGGTTGTTGATGACCGTCTGGATGTAGGCGTCCTCCAGAAACAGCGAGCGCCGGCCGGCGCCGTCGAGCGCGTGTCCGAAGAGCCACACGTCGCCGCCGTCGGCGTAGGCGACGGTGCCGATCGAGCCGATCCCGATGTCCCCCGAGGTCAGGCCGACGGACACCGCGGCCCCGGGCACGAGCGGCTGCGGCGGGTGGCTGGCACCCGCAGCGACCGAGATGACGAGCGGGCGGCCCGCCTTGCGCGAAGCGCGCGCGAACATCGTCCCGACGGCGGGGCTGACGCCCGACAGCGTCAGCGGGCCGGCGAGGCTGTGGCTGCCGACGACCGCCGACGGCGCGAGGGCGCGGTTCGCCGAGGAAGGTGCCAGCACGGGCGCGGCGAGGATACGCTCGATCGGCGTGGCGAGCCCGACGGCGCCGCCGTACTCGCCGACGCCGGCGGAGATCGCCCCGATGTTGCGCTGGACGCCGGCGTCGTCCGGGCAGTAGATCGGCGAGCCGGAGAAGCCGGGGCCGAGCCCCGTCGCCGCGATCGCGGGGCCCGAGACGCGGATCAGGATCTGCGCCGACGCGGGCCGTTCGCGGTTGATGACGTCGAGGATCTCGACGTCGAAGGCGGTGATGGCGGTGCCTTGAACGACGCTCAGGCCGGTGCAGCGCGCGCCCGCTCGAACTTCCCCGAGCGCCATGACCGGCTCGGCGGCGGCGGCCGTGACGGGGAGCGCGAATGCCGCCGCGAGCGTGGCGAGTAGCAGGCAGCGCATTCGCGTCGACAGTAGCATCGGATCGTGAACGTTCCCCCGAGATCGCTGCCGGTTGCGGCCCTGCGCTGGCGCGGCGGTCGCCTCGAGATCCTCGACCAGACGCTGCTGCCCGCGCGCGAGAGCTGGATCGAGTTGACGGGCGCCGGGGACAGCGCCGCGGCCATCCTGCGGCTCGCGATCCGCGGTGCGCCGAACATCGGGATCACCGCCGCGTACGGCCTCGCGATGCAGGTCGCCCTGACACCCGACGAGGACGACGTCGCCGAGGCCGCGCGCGTCCTGCGCGCCTCGCGGCCGACGGCGGTCAACCTCGCGTGGGCCGTCGACCGGGTGCAGGCGGCCGTGCTCGCCGTCGCGCCCGCGGAGCGCGCCGCCGTCGCGCGCGCGGCGGCGGAGACGATCCATGCCGCCGAGGACGCCGCGAGCGCCGCGATCGCGCTGCTCGGCGCGGACATGCTCACCGGGGCCAGCCGGATCCTCACGCATTGCAACACGGGGACGCTCGCCTGCGGCGGCAGCGGCTCGGCGCTCGCCGTCATCGTCGAGATGGCGCAGCGCGACGACATCTCCGTGCTCGCGTGCGAGACGCGCCCGCTGCTGCAGGGGGCGCGGCTGACGATCTGGGAGCTGCGGCGCTGGGGGATCGCTCACGAGCTGCTCGTCGACGGCGCGGCCGCGGGGCTCATCCGCCGCGGCGAGGTCGACGCGGTCATCGTCGGCTGCGATCGCGTGGCCGCCAACGGCGACGCCGCCAACAAGGTCGGCACGTACGCGCACGCGCTCGCGGCACGCGCCGCGGGGATCCCGTTCGTCGTCGCCGGCCCGACCTCGACGATCGACGCCTCGATCGCGAGCGGCGACGAGATCGTCATCGAGGAGCGCGACGCCGACGAGGTCCGCCACGCCGGCGGCACGCTGCTGACGGAGGCCGGCACCCCGTGCCGCAACCCGGCCTTCGACGTCACGCCCGCCGAGCTCATCACCGCGCTCGTCACCGAGCGCGGCGTCGCGTCGCCGCCGACGCGCGAGTCCGTGCTCGCGCTGGCGTCGGTGCCGTTCGGAGAGCCGGACGCCGGCTCCCCCGCGGGATGAGGGTCGCCCGCTCGCTGACCCTGAGCGAGGTGGTCGTCGAGGAGCTGCCCGACCTCGTCGCCGGGCCGGGCGAGGTCGTCTGCCGGGTGCTCGCGTGCGGCGTCTGCGGCTCGGACGTCAGCGACGCGTACGTGTCGCGCAAGCTGCCTGCCGTGCTCGGCCACGAGGTCGTCGGCGAGGTGCTGCTGCTCGGCGCGGGCGTCGAGGGCCTCGCGGCCGGCGAGCGCTTCGTCGTCCATCACCACGTGCCCTGCGGGGCGTGCCGGCGCTGCGACCGCGGGCACGAGACGCTGTGCGCGCAGTACCGCGCGACGGCCCTGGATCCGGGCGGCTTCGCCGAGCAGGTGCGCCTCGGCGCGCCGCTCGTCGGCGAGCTGCTGGCGCTCGGCGACGTCGATCCCGTCGCGGGGACGATGGTCGAGCCGCTGGGCTGCGTGCTGCGGGCGTTCGACCGCGCCGGCCTGCGGGCCGGCGACCGGCTGCTCGTCGTCGGCGCGGGCTCCAACGGGCAGCTCGCCGTGGCGGCGGCTCGCGCGCGCGGCGTCGACGCGGTCTTCGTTCGCGAGCCACGCGCGGAGCGGGTCGCGGTGGCTCAGGGCCTCGGTGCCGTGGCCCACGACGGTGAGCCGGTCGACGTCGCGTTCGTCACGACCGCGAACGGCGAGGCGATCGCGGGCGCCGCGGCCGCGCTGGACATCGGCGGCACGCTGTGCCTCTACGCCACGACGGGTCCCGGAACGCCGGTCGGGCTCGACAGCGAGCAGCTGTTCCTGCGCGACCTCACGGTCTGCTCGAGCTGGTCGGCGGGGCCGGCGGACATGCGCGCGGCCTACGCGCTCGTCGCCAGCGGCGACATCGACGTCCTCGCCCTCGTGACGCATCGACTGACGCTCGACGAGACGGGCGCCGCGCTCGGGCTCCAGCGTCGCGGCGAGGCATTGAAGGCCGTGATCGTGCCGTGAGCGGCGCCACCGACGGCGCCCGCCTCGTCCGGCGGCGTCGCCTCAGCGGGTGCGCGGCGCCGTGAGGGCGGCGATGCTGCACGGACCCGGCGACCTGCGCGTCGAGGAGGTCCCCGAGCCCGACGGCGAGGTGCTCGTCACCGTCGAGGCCGCGACGGCATGTGCGACCGACACGAAGGCGCTGCGCCACGGGCACCTCATCCTGGGGCCGTACCCCGCGCGCTTCGGTCACGAGACCGTCGGCACGCGCGGCGACACGGGCGAGCGCGTGCTCGTCGGCGACTCGCTGCCGTGCGGTGCGTGCGCGCAGTGCCGCGCGGGTCGCACGCAGCTGTGCGAGGTCATGACGTGGATCCTCGGCGGCTTCGCCGAGCGGATCGCGGCCCCGGCCGCGGCGCTTCATCTCGTGCCCGACGGCCTGGAGGCGGCCGGCGCCGCGATGGCCGAGCCGCTCGCGGCGGCCGTGCACGCCGTCGCGCGGGCGGGCGCGAGTGCCGACGCCGCGGTCCTCGGCGGCGGCACGATGGGGCTCATGCTCGCGCGGCTGCTCGTCCTCGACGGACGCGACGTCACGCTCTGCGACCGCCACCCGCAGCGCCGCGCGCAGGCCGAGGCGCTCGGCGCACGCGCCGTCGCGCGGCTCGAGCGCGGTCGCCACGAGCTCGTCATGGAGGCCGTCGGGCGCCCGCAGGCGTGGGGCGACGCGATCGGCGCGGCGCGGCCGGGCGGCACCGTCGTGCTCGTCGGCGGCTGCCCCTCCGGCAGCGACGTGACGCTGGAGGCGGGGCCGCTGCACTACGCCGAGCTCGACGTCCGCGGCGCGTTTCACCACACCCCCGCGGAGGTCGATCGCGCGCTCGCGCTGCTCGCGGAGGGCGACGTCGACTGGCGCGCGCTGGCGGGTGAGACGATCGGGCTCGATCAGCTCGCCGAGGCGCTCGTGCACCCGTCGGCGGGCGAGGCGCGCAAGCTCGTGGTCGATCCGCGGTTGTAGCCTCAGCGCGATGACGGTTGCCGTAGTCACCGACAGCACCCAATACCTGCCCGCCGACGTGCTCCGGCGCTACGGGATGCACGTCGTCTCGCTGTACGTCAAGCGCGGCGACGAGCTCGAGCGTGAGAGCGCGCTGTCGGACCTCGACGCGTTCTACGAGCGCCTGCGCTCGGCCTCGGACGTGCCGACGACGTCGCAGCCGTCCGTCGGAGACTTCCTCGCCACCTACGAGCCGCTGCTGGAGGCCGGTCGGGACATCATCTCGATCCACCTCTCGGGCGCGGTCTCGGGGACGTACGGCTCGGCGTCGCAGGCGCGCGAGCAGCTCGCCGAGCGCGGGCTCGGCGACCGCGTCGTCGTGCTCGACTCGCGCAGCGGCGCCGCCGGCCTCGGGCTCGCCGCGATCGCCGCGGCGCGCAAGGCCCACGACGGCGCCGGGCTGGCGGAGGTCAGCTCGCACGTCGGCGGCGCGCTCGACCAGTTGCGGGTCTGGTTCTGCCTCGACACGCTCGAGTATCTGCGCCGCGGCGGGCGCGTCGGCGGCGCGCAGGCGTGGGTCGGCGGCGCGCTGAAGATCAAGCCGATCCTGACCGTGGACGGCGAGATCAAGCCCGTCGAGCGCGTGCGCACCGCCGGCCGCGCGTTCGACCGCATGGTCGACTACCTGCGCACGATGCGCGACGAGGGCGTCGACGGCTGGATCGTCCAGCACATCCAGGCGCCCGCCGAGGCGCAGCGGCTCGTCGAGCAGGGCCGGGCGCTGTTCGGGACCGAGCCCCTGTTCGTCAGCGAGGTCGGGCCGGTGCTCGGCGTCCACCTCGGGCCCGGGATGATCGGCGTCGCCGGCATCCCCACGTCAGCGCTCGGCTGACGCACGACGCAGTCCCACGCAACCCCCACGGCACAAGACTGCCGCCGATAGGCGGGCACGTGTAGGTCTGGTCGGTCTACGCCCGACGAGACCTACACGCCACCGCGCGCGCCGCCGAGCCGTGTCGTCAGGCCGGGTCGGGCGTGAGCCTCGGCTTGACCGGCGGCGGTGGCGGGCCCTCGGGGGGCGGCTGCCGGTCGGGCGGCTCGATGCGCGCGATCGGCTCGTCCTCGGGCGGCGTTCCGAAGAACTCGCGCAGCACGATCTGCACGGCCGCCGCGACGGGGATCGCGACGAGCGCGCCGACGACGCCGAGCACGGCGGATCCCGCGAGGATCGCGACGATCACCGCCAGCGGATGGACGTTGACGGCCCGCTTGAAGATGAACGGCTGCAGGACGTTGTTCTCGACCTGCTGGTAGCAGATCAGGAAGATCCCGTAGATGATCGTCGCGCTCGGGAAGTCCGTGAACAGCGTGACGAGCAGGATGATGACGCCGCCGATCGTCGCGCCGACGAGCGGGATCAGGCCGAAGAAGGACATCATCACGGCGAGCGGGACCGCGAACGGGACGCCGAGGATCGACAGCACGATGAACGTCAGGATCCCGTTGATCGTCGTGATCGTCAGCGCTCCCGAGACGTACCCCGACGTCGCGCGGTAGATCCGGCCGAGCACGCCCTCAAGGCGTTGCTCGTGATCCCCGCCGAAGCGGCGCAGCAGGAAGCGCGCCATGCGCTTGCCGTCCAGCAGCAGGAAGAACGTCATCGTGAGGATCGTCAACAGCTGGAAGGCGGCGTTGAAGACGCCGGCGGCGATCGACTGCAGCGCGCCCGCCGCGTCGCCGATCTTGTCGGGAAGCTTCGTCGCCTCCTCCTTCAGCTTCGTCGTGATGTCGTACTTGTCGTCGAACTCGCGGATCTTCTTGTTGTTGCGCAGGTCGTCGACGTAGCCCGGGACGTCGCGCGACAGGTCGCTGGCGCCGTTGACGACCGGCGGCACGACGAGCGACAGCACGCCGCCGAAGACGCAGAAGATCATCACGTAGATCAGCAGGATCGCCGCCGCGCGCGGCAGCTTGAACGAGAAGAAGTCGACGGCCGGGCCGAGCGCGACGGCCAGGAAGATCGCGATCGCCAGCAGCAGCAGCGTGCTGCGGACCTGCACGAGCAGGTACGCCAACGCGCTGAACGCAGCGGCCGTGCTCAGGATCCGCGCGATCTGGCGCGTCGTCAGAGCCTCCCACACCGTCATGCGCGCGAGCCTATGGCGCGCGCCGGACGGCCCCCTGCCGACGCTCGGGCGTGCTCAGCGCCTGCGGCGGAACAGCCCGCCGAAGGCGGCGATGCCGCCGCCGATGACGAAGCCCGCGACGGCGGCCCCGATCACGACCTGCTTCTGATGCTTGACGATCTGGCTGCGCCAGTCGGTGAGGACGGCGATCTCGCTCTGGAGCGTCTCCATCGAGCTGCCGAGCGCGCGGCGGTTCTCCTCGATCGAGGCGCGGATCTGCTCCGGGGTGCGTGAGGGCATCGGCCGATCAGCCCTTCTTCTTCTTGCGGAGCATCAGGGTCTTGCGGATCTTGCCGGCCTCTTCGATCGCCATGCCGGGAACCGGCGGGCTCGACTCCTTGAAGAACTTCGCCGCGAGGTAGCCCGCGAGCCCCCCCATGAGGAACAGCAGGCCGGCGACGACGAAGTAGCCCCAGAAGACCGCCCCGCTGTCGACCGGCAGGATGAAGAACGCCAGCCAGGCGAAGCCGTGCAGGAGGAACAGCAGCCCGACGATCGCGAAGATCCCGGCGGCGGCGCCGACGACGATGCCCTTGAGCAGCTTCGTGACCTTCTCGGTCACCTCCGCCTTCGCGAGCTCGATCTCCTCGCGAACGAGCAGCGAGACGCGCTCGGAGATGTCCTGGACGGTCTGTGCGACGTTCTGTGTGGGGCTGTCAGGAGCCAAGGCGCCTCAGGATCATGGCCGCCAGGATGCCGCCGGCGAAGGCGGCGCCGACGATCAGCTCCGGGCGCTCGACGGCGAGCTCGCCGATCGCGTGCACCGCCGGCTCCGGCGCGTGACCGTCGAACGCGCCGGGGACCGACGACGCATCGCCGATCGGCGGCAGCGGCTTGACGTGCGGCGGGGACAGGGGGGCCGGGGGCGGCGGAGGCGCAGCGCTGGCCACCGGCGAAGGCAGAGGAGGCGGCGGCGCGCCGGCAGCCGGAGCGGGCGGCGGCTGGGCGGCAACCGGCGTAACGGGCGCGACGACGGGGACCGCGGCCTCGGTCAGCTCGACGGCCTCGCCGTCGACGGCGGGCTCGGGCTCGTCGGGGATCGCGTCCTCGTTGCGCTCGGCCGCGTTCATTCCGGCGGGTCTTCCCCGTAGATGCGGCGCCAGATCAGCCCGGCGGCGCGCGTCGTCGCGATCGAGGCGACGGCGCCGAGGCCGGCGAGCAGGCCGGACCAGACAAGCCGCTTGACGATGTCGTTGTTGGTCATCGCCCGCCAGCCTACCCGCTCGACGTGGCCCTTGGACGGGGCACGCCACCGACTTCGTCCAGGCCGCCGCAGATCGTCTCGACGATCGACCGCTTGGCCTGTTCGTACTCGGCCTCGCCCTCGGGCAGCATCCCGAAGATCCAGCCGGTCAGGACCTGCTCGATCGCGCCGTAGAAGGCGAGCGCGGCGAACCGCGGCGACACCTCACGCTTGAACGTGCCCTCGTCCTGGGCGCGGGCGACGATCTCGCCGATCAGGACATAGGCCTCGCCGATGAGGTCGACGTGGCGCAGCCCGAACGAGTTCGCCGAGCGCATGACCTCGACGATGATCACCTTCATCAGCGCCGGGTCGTAGCGGTAGAAGTCGATGATCGCGGCGGCGATCGCGTGCAGCTTCTCGCGCGGCGCGATCTCGAGCTCGCCGGTCTGCGAGATGAACGCGAGCAGGATGTTCCAGCGCTCCACGAACAGCGTGTCGAGGATCTCGTCCTTGGAGCGGAAGTAGTGGTAGACGAGGCCGTAGGCGACGTTCGCCTCGTCCGCGATGTCCGACACGCGGCAGGCATGAAAGCCGCGCTTGGCGAACGTGACGACGGCGGCGTCGAGGATCATCTGCCGCTTGTCCGGCGCGGTGGCGCGTGGGGAGGTGGCCATCTAGTGCGTGCGAGGACTTGCCGGAGGGACCACTAGGCGTTGCTCTCGACGGGCCAGCCGTACGCGGCGGGCCGGCGGTTGGCGAGCGCCGGCAGGTCGCGGCGCATGCGCGCCTGTGCGTCGAGGTCGAGGTCGGCGACGATGTGGCCCTCGCGGTCGGGCGCGAGGGCAAGCACGAGACCCCACGGGTCGACGATCATCGAGCGCCCGCCCGAGCGCAGCGCCCGGCCCGCGGGCCCGTCGGGAACATGCTCGCCGACCTGGTTGGCGGCGACGACGAACGCCTGGTTCTCGATCGCCCGCGCGCGCAGCAGGACCTCCCAGTGGTCGCGCGTCGTCGGCACCGTGAAGGCGGCCGGCACGGTCAGCACGCGCGCGCCGCGGACCGCGAGGATCCGGTACAGCTCGGGGAAGCGGATGTCATAACAGACCGACAGGCCGATCTCGAGCCCGTCCGCGGTCTCGGACAGCACGATCTCGTCGCCGGCCTGCTCCTCGTCGGACTCGCGATAGACCATGCCCTCGATGACGACGTCGAACATGTGGACCTTGCGGTAGGCGGCCCGGATCTCGCCGTCGGGCCCGATGTGCAGCGACGTGTTGCGCAGTCGCTGCGTGCCGTCGACGCGCTCGGAGATCGAGCCGGCCACGAGCTCGATGCCGAGCTCCCGCGCGACGGACCGCGCCCACGTCACCGCCGCGCCGTCGAGGGGCTGGGCACCGGCCCGCAGATCCGCGCCGCGGCCCAGCACGCTCCACTTCTCGGGCAGCACGACGAGCTGTGCGCCGTCGGCCGCGGCCGCCCGCGTGTAGCGGTCGGCAAGCTCGAGATTGCGGTCGAGGTCGGGTGTGCTGGTCAGCTGGACGGCGGCGGCGCGCATCGGAGGGGCTCCCGGATTGACTGGTCAGTCAACTTCCTGGGATGCTACCCCCATGCGCCGGGTGGACCTGCGAGGACTCCGGCCCGGCCTGCAGGTGCAGTGCCCGATCTGCGATCACCGCGCCCGCAGGTTCCTCCCATTCGGCGGCGGCACGATCAAGCGCCCGAACGCGCAGTGCTCGAAGTGCGGCGCGCTCGAGCGCCATCGCACCGTGTGGCTCTACATGGTCAACGAGACCGACCTCTTCGGCGGCGAGCGGCGGCGGCGCATGCTGCACGTCGCGCCGGAGCCCGTGCTCGAGCAGCGCCTGCGAGCCGCGCCGCTCGTCGACTACGTCAGCGCGGACCTCGAGCCCGGCGTCGCCGACGAGGTCATGGACCTCACCGACATCCAGCACCCCGACGACTCGTTCGACGTCATCTACTGCAGCCACGTGCTCGAGCACATCCCCGACGACGCGCGGGCGATGCGCGAGCTGCGCCGGATCCTGCGCCCGGGCGGCTGGGCGATCCTGCAGGTCCCGATCCTGCTCCAGCGCACCGACGAAGATCCCTCGATCACCGATCCCGAGGAGCGGCTGCGGCGCTTCGCCCAGCGCGACCACGTCCGCGTCTACGGGCCCGACTACGCCGATCGGCTGCGCGCGGCGGGCTTCGACGTTCGCCAGGACCGCTACGCCGAGCGGATCGGCCCGGAGCTGAGCCACCGCTACGGTCTGCAGACGGGCGAGGTCGTCCACTTCTGCACGACCTCCTGATCGACGGCGTCGCCCCAAGGCACTATCGTGCGAAGCGGTGTCCCACGCGCCACCGCGATCCGATCACAACAGCAGGGGGAGTTCATGAAGCTTCGACGGCCAAGTCCAGCACTGGTCATCTCGATCGCCGCACTCGTCGTGGCCTGCACCGGTACCGCGGTTGCCGCCTCGATCATCACCTCGAGCGCCCAGATCAAGAACGGCATCATCACGTCGTCCGACATCAAGAACAGCACGATCCAGAACAGGGACATCAGGGCGGGCACGATCACCCAGGCGCGCCTGTCCAAGGGCGTAGCGAAGAAGCTCGACGGTGGCAGCGACACGGTCGTCTACGAGGCGATCCGCCACACCGGCCCCGAGAACCAGCCCCAGGACGTCGTCTCGACGGTCGCGACGCTGAAGGTCCCGGCCGGCTTCTACAACATCACGGCCAAGACCGTGATGTCCGCGATCATCGGGCCGCAGAACCTGGTCGGCCAGCTCGTGCAGTCCGACCTCGCCATCGGCGGGCGCTGCAAGCTCATCGGCCCGGGCGACACGGACGAGTCGCTCACGAACATCGTCATCAACCAGCGCCAGACGCCCGCCACGCTGGTCATGCAGGTGACAGGCACCGCCGGCGCGGCGACGGTGATCACCCTCGAGTGCAGCGCGGGTCGCCCGTTCCGCCTGTCCGAGACGTCGATCATCGCGCAGAAGGTCGGGAGCATCCAGCTCACGCCGATCGCCGGCTAGCAACCGGATGTGGCCGCCGCCCCGCGGGGGTCGCGGCGTCGTGACCGCCGTGATCCCTCAGGGGTCGCGGCGGTTGTCGTCGACGGGCGATCGATCGGCTAGAGCAGGCAGACGCTCGCGGCGCCCGGCGCCCGCACGCGATAGGGCTGCGTCGACGCGTCGGCCAGCGGCCGCAGGTCGACCGCCCTCCCCGCCGGGACCGGCAGGACGCCGACGAAGATCCAGTCGGGGCCGAAGCGCCGCGCGCTGATCGTCAGCGGCTTGGACGTCGCCGCCTGCACGCGCACGCCGGACGGCGGCACGATCCCGCTCGCGCCCGCGGCCCAGGCGGGGCGGCACGGGCCCACGAGCGCCGCCGCCGGCGAGATCGCGACGCCGCCGCCGCGCACGAGCGTGTCGTCGGCGAAGGAGCGCGAGTCGGGCGTCGCGCGGGCGAGCTGCCCGAGCGTGTAGGCGGGGTTGCCGCGCAGGCCGTCGAGCGCGTCGAACCAGTGGCCGGCCTCGAGGAACGGCGCGGCGTACGGCGCGATCTCGAACTTCGGCGCGACGCGATCGCGGCCGAGCAGATCGACGGCGGCAAGCGAGGCGCGGACGTGATCGGAGCGCTGCAGGAACAGCGTCCGCCCGTCCTTGAAGGCGATCGTGTTGTCCTTGGAGAACGAGACGAGCGCGAGCAGGACGACGACGTACGGCACCCAGGGGCGGATCTTCCAGCCGCGCGCGGCCTCGACGAGCATCAGCAGCAGGAAGACGATCCCCACCGTGAGGTAGCGCGACGAGGAGGGTGGCGCGACGTCGTGACGCGAGATCGCGGTCAGGCCGTAGAAGCTCACGAGCAGCGTCGCGATCGCGGCCATCCGCACGCGTCCCGCCGCCCTGATGCGCAACGTGCGGTAGGCGAGCACGATCAGGATCAGGATCAGCATCTCCTGGCCCGGCTCGTTCTGGCGCTCGCCGATGATCGCCCCGGCCGCGTTGCCGAGGGCCACCCACGCCCACAGCGCGCTGACCGCGTAGTCGTGGACCTCCGCGCGGTTCGTGCCGTAGAAGACGTACCACAGCACGTACAACAGGAACGGGACCGCGATGACCCACAGGCGCTCGCGGCCCGCGGGGGTCAGCAACAGCTCGACGGCAATGCCGACGAGCACGGGAATGCCGAGCCCCGACGAGCACAGCGCGACGATCATGAGGCCGCACAGCAGGCGGTCGTTGCGCCTGCTCGGCTCGCGGTCGAGCACGAGGAAGGCCGCGACGCCGGCGACGATCGAGGCCATCTGGCCGGCCTGGCCGGCGATCAGGAAGTTCTCGTACGCGAGCCCCGACAGCAGCGCGAACGCGGCGACGCCGGCCGCGACGCCGACGCCGACCCGCGAGCGCGCGGTCTGGAACAGCAGCACGCCGAGCGCCGCCTGCAGCGCGACGAGCGGCACCATCAGCAGCGTGTAGTCGTCGAGGCCGCCGAGCTTCAGCAGCGCGAGGAACGGACCGATGATGAGGATCGAGAGGTGCTCGTTGTGCGGCGCGAGCAGCGACGGGGCGCCCGGCCCGCGACGCTCGGTCACGACGATCCACTCGTCGAGGTTGAACGTCAGCCCGCGCGTGAGGTGGAACATCAGGAACGCCACCGCGACCAGCAGCAGCGCGAGCACCGCGTACCAGACCCGGGGGTGGCGCGAGGGCTCGTGGCGAGGGCGCGCCGGCGCCTCGCCGGCAACCGCGGGCGGCGCCTGCGCCGCGCGCTCGCGGGGCCGCGGCACGGCCGCGACGTCGGGCACGGCCGTGGATCGCGGGCGCTCGCTCATGCTCCGCGAGGACCATAGCGGCGGCTCGGCGCGGGACGGACGTTGAGCCGCCCGCGGACGCGACCCGTCAACATCGTGGATCGATGGGCTTGCCGATCTTCACCGAGCGACTCGCGATGCGCGCCTACGAACCCGGCGACCTCGCCGAGCTGCACGACGTCCTGTACGGGGACCCCGCGGCGATGGCGCTGCTCGGCGGGGCGCGCGATCTCGCGGGCACGCGCGCATCGATCGAGCGCTCGATGCTCCAGCAGGAGCTCGGCGGCTACTCGTTCTGGCCGGTCTTCGAGCGCGAGTCGGGCCTGCTGATCGGCGAGGCGGGGCTGTTCCCGCTTGCGCCCGGGGGTCCGGACACGGCACTCGGCTACGCGTTCGGTCGCAACTTCTGGGGCCGCGGCTACGCGACCGAGGTCGGGGGCTCCGTTCTCGAGGAGGGCTTCGGCCCGCTCGCGCTGAACCGCGTCGTCGCGATCACGCGCGAGGCCAACGCGCGCTCGCGCAACGTCCTTGGCAAGCTCGGCTTCAGCATGCACGGCAGCCGCCACATCTGGGGCGCCGAGCAGCTGTACTTCGTACTCGAGCGCGAAGCCTGGTCGCGCACGCCGCTCAGCGGACGCGCTTCGGGCGGGCCTTCCTGACGATCACGTTGAACACCTTCGTGTTCCTGCCGGCGCCCACCGACGACGAGAAGACGAGCCTGACGCGCACGACGATCCGGCGGTACTTCGCGACGGCCCGCCTGGCGCGTGCGTTGGGCTTGACGACGAGCACGACGAGGCCTGGCTCGGCGAGCGTGGCCGCGCCCTTGCCGTAGGACAGCTGCCGGCTCTTGGGGCAGCGCCGGACGCAGAGCTTCGTGGCGAGCGACCCGGACGGCGCGGTCGCGGTCGCGTCGAGGGCGCCGGGGTTCTTCGTGCGTAGCGTCAGCGCGATCGAGCCGTCCGAGCGCACGCGCGTGCGGACGCGCGTGAGCGAGATGTTCAGCGCGCGCAGCACGACCGCGGTCGGACGCGCGGCGGCCGGCGCGGACCGGCCGGAGGCATTGGAGGCCGTGACGAGCGCCGCGAGCCGCGAGCCGACGTCGGCCGCGACGACCTGGTGGCGGAGGTCGGTGTCGCCCGGGATCGCGGCGCAGGCTGCGCCGGCCGCATCGCAGCGCACCCACTGGTAGGCGTAGCCGACCGGGTCATGGCTCCACGTCCCGGGGTTCACGAGGATCGTCGCGCCCTCCTGGGCGGTGCCCTGGATCACCGGCGCGACGACGCTGGCGGGCGGCAGGCCGGCCACGGTCGCGGTCGGCTCCGACGGCTCCTCGAACGAGTCGCCGGTCGCGTTGGAGGCGATGACCGTCACGATCAGACGGCTGCCGACGTCGGCCGCCGCGACGGTGTAGGCCGCCGATCCGGCGCCTGCGATCCCGCGGCACGACGTGAGCGCGGGATCACAGCGGTACCACTGGTAGCTGTAGCTCGTCGGGCTGCCCGTCCACGTGCCGGGGCTCGCCGACAGGGCCTGGCCCTCGAGCGGGGTCCCGCTGATGACGGGCGGCGCGTACGCGGCGGGATAGGACTGCTGGATCGGCCCGAACGCACCGGAGACCGCCGGATTGGAGTCGCCGGCGTCGTTGGTGGCCACGACCTCGATGCCGACGTTGCGACCCAGCTCCGCCGTGGTCAGCGTGTACGTCTGCGACGTGGCACCGTCGATGTTCGGGCAGTCGTTGTTGTCGGCATCGCAGCTGTACCACTGGTACGCGTAGCTCGTGGGGCTGTCGCTCCAGTCGCCCGGGATCGCCGTCAGCGTCTCCCCCACGACGAGATAGCCCTCGAAGTCGGGCGGCGTCTCGTTCTCCGGCGGCTGCACGGCGTCTGCGTCGAGCGCGTCGGCGCGCGCCGGCGCCCGTCCCGCCTCGCCGGCCGCGTGGTAGGGCCCGATGCGCTTCTCGGGCGAGGACGCGGGCGCCGGCGCCGGCGCCATGACGAGCCAGGTCGCGACAAGCAGGCATGCCCACACCGCCGACAGCCACCGCCGTCGCTCCGCGAATCGCATCTGCGTGTGCCTCATGTCGATGCCCGCCTCCTCCCGGTCGCAACCTTCCGTGGTGCTGGACAGCCCGGTGTCACGACTGTACTCCTGCCGGCACTCGAGCCGCCTCAACTCAGGAAGCTGCCGCCATCGCCGCCCCGGGTTCCCATGACGGCGCCCGTGCGCAGCAGCTCGGCGATCTGGGCGTCGTCGTAGCCCGCCGTGCGCAGGACGGCCTCGGTGTGCTCGCCGAGGCCCGGCCCCGGCAGGCGGTTGCAGTCGGCCGGCGTGCGCGAGAGCCTGACCGGGGAGGCGAGCTGGCGAACGGGCTCGGCCACCCCCGGCTGGTCGAGTCCGACGACCATGCCGCGGGCCGCGACGTGCTCGGATCGCAGCGTCTCGTCGAGCCCGAGCACGGGCTCCAGGCAGCACTCGACGTCGCGCGCGAAGCGCTCCCAGTCCGCGCGCGTGCGGGACGCGAAGATCGCCTCGAGCGCGGCGTGCGCCTCGCTGCCGGGCGCCTCGAAGCGCCGCGCGATCAGGTCCTCGCGTTCGACGCCGCGACAGAACGCCTCCCAGAAGCGCGCCTCGAGCGCGGCCAGCGTGACCCAGCCGCCGTCGGCGCACGCGTACGGCCGGTAGCAGACGATGCCGCCCGCGAGCTCGTGTCGGCCGCGCGCCGGAAGCCTGCCGCCGGCGAGGTGGGCCGCCGCGACGAGCGCCATCCACGACAGTGCGCCGTCGCTCATCGAGATGTCGATGTGCTGGCCCTCACCGCTGCGGTCGCGCTCGCGCAGCGCGGCGAGGATCCCGAAGGCGGCCATCAGGGCGCCGCCGCCGAGGTCGGCGACCTGGCCGGCGGTCTGCGCGGGCGGTGCGTCGGGGCCCGCCCCCGCGAGCCCGAGGACCCCGGCGAGCGCGAGGTAGTTCATGTCGTGGCCGGCGCGGTCGCGCAGCGGCCCGTCCTGGCCGTAGCCCGAGATCGAGCACAGGACGATCCGCGGGTTCGCGGTGCGCAGCGACTCGTAGCCCACGCCGAGGCGGTCGATCACGCCGGGCCGGAAGGACTCCAGCACGACGTCGTGGTCACGCGCGAGCGCGAGCAGCAGCTCGCGGCCCGCGTCCTGCTTGAGGTCGATGCGGATCGAGCGCTTGTTGCGGTTCAACGCGAGGAACAGCGCGGAGCCGGCCGTCGGCTCGGCGCCCTCGACGTGCGGCGACGCCCAGCGCAGGTAGTCGCCGGCGCCGGTGTCCTCCACCTTGAGCACGTCGGCCCCGTGGTCGGCGAGCAGCAGCGAGCAGAAGCCGCCCGGCAGCAGGCGGCTGAGGTCGAGCACGCGAATGCCGTCGAGCGCGAGCGGTGCCATCGTCAGTCCTTGCGCTTGTAGACCTCGATCTCCGTGCGGTAGCGCAGCGTGACGCTGGCGCCGGCGGCGATCGCACGCAGCCGCGCGAGCAGCTCCGCGCGCTCCTCGTCGCCGAGCGCGGCCACGAAGCTCACCGACCCGAAGCGGTCCACGAGGCCGTCGCCGTCGAGCTGCTGCTCGTTGGGGAAGCGCCGCTGGCTCTGGAGCTCGAAGTGCTCGGCGTGCTCCAGCGGCCGGCGCCAGGCGCCCGACACGTGCGCGGGCGTGTCGCCGCGATGCGGTGCGAGCAGCTCCTGCACCCGCTGGTGGATCTCGTCCTCCATCTGACGGCGGTTGAACAGCAGCGCGAGCGTGCCGCCCGGTCGGACGACGCGGTGGATCTCGGGCAGCGCGCGCGCCCCGTCGAACCAGTGGAACGCCTGCGCCACGGTCACCGCGTGCGCGCTCGCGTCCGGCGCCGGGATCGACTCGGCCGTCCCGTCGACGGCGATCACGCCGTCGCCGACGAGCGCGCGCATCTCCGCGACCGGCTCGACGGCGAGCACGTCGTAGCCGCGCGCGGCGAGCATGCGGCTGAGCTTGCCGGTGCCCGCGGCGAGGTCGATGACCTGCGCGCCGAGATGGCGGGTCAGCCAGTCGATCGCCTCGTCCGGGTATCCGGGACGGCCGCGCTCATAGGCGTCCGCCGCACGGGCGAACCCGGTCGCGGCGGCGGGGTGGATGTCGTGTTCGGTGGGCACGACGGGTGAGGGTAGAGCGGCACGCGTGGGGTTGGCCGCTCCGGGCGCGCCATTACGCCAGGAGCGGGGTGATCGCGTCGACGACGAGCTCGCCGTGCCCGGGCGCGGCGGCCGTGATCTCGGCGCCGAGGATCGTGCAGATACCGGCCAGCTCGGCGAGGAAGGCGCGCAGCTCCGTGGGCAGCAGGCCGCCGTCGACGGGGAACTTCGCCGGGAACGCCTCGGGATCGAGGACGTCGAGGTCGAGATGCAGGAAGACCTCGAGGCCCTCGGCCTGCTCCGGACGTTCGATGCGGGTGACGCCACTGCGATCGAGCGCCACGCGCTCGGGACCCTCGACCTCGCGCACGCCGTGGGTGATGACGCGCGGCGGTTCGGGCCCGGTGCCGAAGCCGGTGTCCCACAGCCCGCAGGCGCCCGCGAGACACATCCCGGCGAGGTAGCCGCTGCGCGTCGTGTCGGGCGTGTGGAAGTCGGCGTGGGCGTCGAGCCACAGCACCGACGCGCCCGGGTGATGGCGCGCCAGCACGGGCAGCGTCGCGACGGCGATCGAGCACTCCGCGGCGAGCAGGATCGGCATGCGCCCCGCGACGAACGCATCGTCGACCTGGCCGCCCGCCTCGAGCAGGCAGCCACGGGCGCCGCGCAGGTCGTCGGCCCAGCCGCCCCGCGACGGCGTGCCGGGCGAGCCGACCATGCGGGCGTCGAGCAGCTCGCCGAGCTCGAGCGTGCCGGCCGCGCCGGCGGCGGCGCGGTCGGACGTCCGGCACAGCAGCGCGACTATCTGCCGGTCCACCGGGGCTCGCGTCGCGCGAGGAACGCCGCGATGCCCTCGCGCGCGTCGTCGCTGCGCAGCGCGGTCGTCAGGTCGGCGGACAGCAGCGCGAGCGCGTCGTCGAGTGGCAGGTCGCGCGTGCGGCGCAGCGCGTCCTTGCCGAGGCCCATGACGTACGCGGACCTGCCCGCGATCCGCCCGGCCCACTCGCCCACGGCCGCGTCGAGCTCGTCGTGCGCGACGACGCGGTTGACGATCCCCACCCGCCGTGCCTCGTGCGCGTCGATGCGGTCGCCGAGCAGCAGCAGCTCGCTGCACGTCTTCGCGCCGACGTTGCGCGCCAGCAGCGCGGACACCATGAACGGGAACAGGCCGACGTTGACCTCGGGCGTGCCGAACGTCGCGCGCTCGCTCGCGACGACGAGGTCGCAGGCGAGCGCGAGGCCGAGCGCGCCCGCGAGGACGTGCCCCCCGGCCGCGCAGATGACCGGCTTGCGCAGGTCGCCGATGAGCGCGAACAGGCGCGGGAACAGGGACACGTCCGCCTCGGCGAAGTGGGCGAGGTCGCCGCCGCTGGAGAACACCGTCGCGTGCGTCGAGGCGAGCACGACGCAGCGCACGTCCGCGTCGTCGCGAGCCCGTTCGAACGCCGCGAGCAGCTCCGTGAGCACCGCGTCGGACAGGGCATTGCGCGTGTCGGGCTGGTCGAGCGCGATCGTCGCGACCGTCTCGGCCATCTCGTAGCGCAGCGTGGCGTACGGCGGCACGGCGCCAATCTACAGACGGCTCAGCGGTCGACAGCGCCAGGTCGCGTCGTCGTCGCGAGCCGGTCGCCGGCGCCGCCACGCAGGATCCGCCGCACGAGCCGCGGCATGAGCACCCGCGCCGTCGCCGCGATCCAGTACGGGCGCGGGACGTAGCGCTCGGCGCGCCCGCCGGGGCCGGCGTCGACGATCGCCTCGGCGACGCGCTCGGGCGTCGACACCATCCAGCGGGTCAGCACGCTGCCGACGAGCTCGCGCTGCGGAAAACCCTCCGTCGCGACGAAGCCCGGCAGGACAAGGCCGACGTGGACGCCGTGCGCCGCCTCCTCGAAGTACAGCGCGTCGCTCCAGCCGGCGAAGGCGAACTTCGACGCCGAGTACGCGCCGGTGCCGCCGCGCGAGACCCGGCCCGCGGTGCTCGCGACGTTGACGATCGCGCTGGGCGCGCTGCGGCGCAACAGCGCAAGCAGCGCCTCGGTCACGCGCACCTGGGCATCGAAGTTCAGCTCCATGTGGCGGTGCACGTTCTCCCAGCCGCCGTCCTCGAACGTGGCCCGCCAGGCCGCGCCGGCGTTGTTGACGAGCAGGTCCAGCCGCCCGTGCGCGTCCTGCACCGCGGCGGCGATGTGGGCCGGGCCGCCCGGCTCGGTGATGTCGGCGGCGATGACCGTCGTCTCGCAGGCGAGCTCCGCCGCGAGCGCGTGCAGCCGCTGCTCGCGGCGCGCGACGAGGATCACGTGCGCGCCCGGCTCGCGCGCGAGTCGGCGCGCCGTCGCCTCGCCGATCCCGCTCGAGGCTCCCGTGACGAGGGCGATCACGAGCCGAAGGCTACGTCCTGAGCGGCGCCCGGACACTCCCGCCGGTCAGCGGCGCGAGACCGCCGTCGCCGTAGACCTCGACGGCCAGCGCCACGAACGCCTCGGCAGCCGGCGACGGCCGGCGCTCGGCGCGCGTCGCGAGCGCGACGTCGCGCGTCAGCGACGGCTCGACGAGGTCGCAGACGGCGACCACCGATCCGGGCGCGTCGGCGTCGGAGCGCGGCAGGATCGCGACCCCGAGCCCGCGCGAGACGAGGCTGCGGATGCGGCGGCTCTCGTTGGACTCCAGGGCGATCTTCGGCTCGAAGCCCGCGTCCGCGGCCGACGTCGTCAGCAGCTCGCGCAGGCGCGCGCCCTCGCGGAAGCTGATGAACGGCTCGCCGGCGAGATCGCCGATCCGCAGCTGCTCGCGCCCGGCGAGCGGATGGCCGAGCGCGAGCACGACGACGAGCTCCTCGCTGACGAGCGTGCGCAGCGCGAGGCCGCGGCTCTTGATGCGCTCCGTGACCGACAGGAACGCGAGGTCGACCTCGTCGTCGCGCAGCATCCCGGCGAGCTCCTCGCTGGACTGCTCGCGGACGGTGAGCTCGACCGCCGGGTAGCGGGCGTGGAAGGTCGCGAGCAGCAGCGACAGGTCGACGGGCCCCATCGTGTGCAGCGCGCCGACCGACAGGCGGCCGGCCTGCACCCCGGCCAGCGACTGCAGCTCGGCCTGGGCGGCGTCGAGCTCGGCGAGCGCGCGGCGCGCGCGGGCGACGAGCACGTCGCCGGCCTCCGTCATCGAGACCTTGCGCGTCGTGCGCTGCACGAGCGCGAGGCCGACCTCGGCCTCGAGGCTGCGGATCTGCTGCGACAGCGCCGGCTGCGCGACGTGCTCGCGGGCCGCCGCGCGCGTGAAGTGGCGCTCGTCGGCGACCGCGACGAGGTAGCGCAGCTGACGCAGATTCATGCGCTCAGCTTATGACAGCTCGTAAGACTATGTCTTGGACATCTGAGTGGTGACATGGAACGCTTGCCGAGTTGCCTCCTCCCGCCATCGCGCCCCGCCGGACGGACCACCTCCCGTCCGGCGGGGTCGCGAGGCAACTCCTCCCGCCTGACGCATAGCTTCGCCGCGGCTATCGTCCTGCGCGGCCAGCGACAAGGAGGCAGCCACATGGGAGTTCTCGATGGGAAGGTCGCGATCGTCACCGGTTCGGCGCGCGGCATCGGCCGGGCGACGGCGGAGTTGTTGTCCGAGCACGGCGCGAGCGTCCTGATCAACGACCTCGACGCGGACCTCGCCGAGCAGACGGCCTCGGAGATCGCCGGCGAGACGGTCGTGCACGGCGGCGACCTGACGGCGCCCGGCGCCTGCGACGCGCTCGTGCAGACCGCGATCGACGCCTGGGGCAGGCTCGACATCATCGTCAACAACGCCGGCTACACGATCGACGGCATGCTGCACAAGATGTCCGACGAGCAGTTCCAGCGGATGCTCGACATCCACACGGTCGTCCCGTTCCGCGTCTGCCGCGCGGCCGCGCCGCACCTGCGCGAGCCCGCGAAGGCCGAGCGCGAGCAGGGCGTCGAGGTCTTTCGCAAGATCGTCAACGTGTCGTCGATCTCGGGCACGATGGGCAACGCCGGCCAGGCCAACTACGCCGCCGGCAAGGCCGCCGTCGTCGGCCTGACGAAGACGCTGGCGAAGGAGTGGGGCCAGTTCAAGATCAACGTCAACGCGGTCGCGTTCGGCTTCATCGACACGCGCCTCACGCAGGCCAAGGTGCAGGACAACACGATCGAGGTCGGCGGTGAGACCGTGCAGCTCGGGATCCCCGAGCAGATCCGCGGGATGTCCTCGATGCTGATCCCGCTGGGCCGGCCGGGGACGGCCGTCGAGGCGGCGGGCGGGGTCTTCTTCCTGTGTTCGCCGTGGTCGAACTTCGTCCACGGGCAGACGCTGAACGTCACCGGCGGGCAGTTCACGGGCATGACGACGTAGCCGGCTCGACGAACACGCCGGATATGACGAATTCCGATCTGCGGGGTTCCGACAATCTGATCTAGGAGTAGGCTCCCCGGACCATGAAGGTCGTCAAGTCGAGAGACGAACGCGTGACGATGGGCGCCGCCGAGGTGTCGCCGACGACGACCGGCGCCGAGCACATCTACATGGGGGTCTTCAAGGTCCCCGCCGGCGCGCAGTCGATGCCGCACTACCACGCCGACTGCGAGTCGGCCGTGTACATGCTGCGCGGCAGCCTGCGCGTGCGCTGGGGCGAGGGCCTCGAGCACGCGCTGACGCTCGAGCCCGGCGACATGGTCTACGTCCCGCCGCGCGAGACGCACCTGCTCGAGAACCCGTCCGAGCTCGAGGAGGCGGAGTACGTCGTCGCCCGCGACACCGCCGACGAGCACTCGGTCGAGGTGCCCTGGGCGACCTAGCCCAGGCACGCGAGCCTCCCGGCGACATGGCGCGCCACGGCAGCAGCTCGTAGCTGACGATCGTCCGCGGCTGCCCGCGACGCCCGGCTCAGCGCTCGCGGCGCGCGCGCTCGGCGCGTTGTGCGCGGGCACGCTCTCGCTCGGCCGCGTCGCGCTCGCCCGGCGGCGGCTGCTCGGGCTTCGGCCCGCGTGGCGCCTTCGGCGGGCGCGCGGCCTTCGGGGTGCCAGGCTCGCGCTCGGCTTGCCGCGGGCCCGCGGCCCGCGGTGCCCGATCGGCGCGAGGTGGGCGCGGCGGGCGCGGCGCGCGGGCCGGACGCGACTCCCGCTGCGGGCGCGGCGGGCGCGCGGCACCCCCGCGACGACCCGCCGGCGCGAGCATCCGCGCGCCGCCGGCGGCGACGGCCGCGACGAGCACGATCAGGATCCAGTCGATCCACGGGATGTACTTCGACGTCGCCTTGATGCCGCCCGCGACCGTGTACTCGCACGTCCGGGTCCCCGGTGGCGAGAACGACGGCGACGAGTGCGCGCTCGAGCCCTGCGGCAGCCGCCCGAGATCGGGGCAGGGGTTGCCGATCGGCTTGATCAGCCAGACGAACAGCACGCCCACGACGACGATCGCCGCCGCGAGACGCAGCGGACCCTGCCACGAGGCGGTGGGGGCGGCGGCGGCGGACATCCGCCAGCAGGCTATCCCGCGCGCAGTCAGGCAGGCCACCCCTTCGCGGAGCACGAGTAGCGGCGGCTACCACCGGTGATAGCCGCCGCTACTCACCGACGCCCCGACACCCCGGGGTCGGGGGCAGCTCCGCCGCTCGCCGGGTCGGGGCGGCTGCGCCGGGTCGGGGCGCGCGCTCCGCCGCGTCGGGCGACTTCGCCGGGTCGGTGCAGCTCCGCCTTCGATGTGGCGACCCGCGCGCGGTCTCCGGCGCCGCGCCGTACTACGCTGGCGCCTCCGTGGCCGTCAGCGCGCAACCCAAGCCGGCGACCCTGCCGCTGCCCGGCGGCAGCGCGGGCGCGACCGTGCGCGTGCACCCGATGCGCTGCGGCGAGGTGCTGCTGCCCCCGCGCGCGATCGACAGGCCCGCGGGCCGTCTTTCCCAGCCGCGCGCGATGCTCGGAGCCCGGCGCTCGCGCTGGACCTGGGTCCCGGTTCCCGTCTTCCTCGTCGAGCACCCGACCGCCGGCCCGCTGCTGATCGACACCGGCTTTCACGCGTCTGTCCAGGACACGGCACGCACGAGCCTCGGGCGCCGCCAGGCCTGGGTCCTGCCCGCGCGGCAGGCCGCCGGCGAGTCCGCGCCGGAGCAGCTGCGCGCCCGCGGCGTCGAGGCCGCGGAGATCGGCGTCGTCGTCATGACGCACCTGCACAACGACCACGCCAGCGGCGCGGCGCAGTTCCCGCGGGCGACGTTCGTCGTCACGAGCGCCGAGTGGGACGCGGCCTGCGCCGGTGGCTTCCCGGAGGGCTACCGCCACGCCCACTACGACCACCCCTTCGACTGGCGGACGGTCGACCACGGCGCGCCCGAGGCGCTCCCCCACGCCGGCTTCGAGCGCTCGCTCGACCTCTTCGGCGATGGCTCGGTGCGGCTCGTCAGCACGCCCGGCCACACGCTCGGTCACCAGTCGATCGTGCTGCGGCTGCGCCGCGGCGAGCTGCTGCTGACCGGCGACGCCGCCTACACGCGGCGCACGATCGACGACCGGCTCGTGCCGATCTTCTTCGCCGACGTGCCGCTGTACGAGCGCTCGCTCGCGCAGATCCGTGACTACGTCCGGCAGCGACCCGAGGCGGTCGTCATCGCCGGACACGATGCGTCGCGCTGGCCGCATCTGCAGCCCGTCTACGCCTGAGCGGCGCAACGCAACCATCGGCGGCGGGGCGAGTTGTGTCCTGAACATGCTCCGCGCCACCCTTGCCGCACTGCTCGCCGTGACCGCCGCGGCGCTTGTCGCCGCTCCCGCGGCCGATGCCCGCGCGATCGTCATCGCCACCGCCACGAACGAGCTCGTCCTCACCGACGTGCCCGCCGACAGGGTCGCGGCGCGCATCGACCTGGGCGCGCCGACACGAGCCGTCGCGATGGCGCCCGACGGCTCACGCGCGTTCGTCGCGGCCGGCCGGCGCGTCGCCGCGATCGACCTGACGACGCGCGCGATCACGGGCGCGCTCAGCCTGAAGGGCGCGATCAGCTCACTCGCGCTGACGCAGGACGGCACGCGGCTGCTCGCCGCCCGCCGCGGCGCGATCGACGTCATCGACGCGACGACGATGACGCGCGCCGGCGCCGTGAGCCTCCGGGGCTCCAAGCCGGGCGCCGTCGCGGTATCGGCCGACGGGCTCAAGGCGGCGGTCGTGCTCGGCCGGCGCGTCGGGCTCGTCGACCTCGTCGGCATGCGGCTCATGCGGCGCACCGGCAGGGCGACGTTCGGCAAGGGCGTCCACACGCCCGGCGGCGTCGCGTTCCCCAACTCGGGCTCGTTCGTGTGGGTCAGCACCACCGATGGCGTGCTCAGCGCGCTCGACCGGGTGAGCGGGAGACGCCGCGCGAAGGTCAACCTCAAGCCGGGCGTCGGCACCGGCCTGGCGATCTCGCCCGACGGCAGGCGCGCGGCCGTCGGCGCGAACCGCGGCAAGCGGGCGGCGGCGATCGTCGACCTGCGCTCCCGGCGGCTCGTCGTGCGCGTGCGTACCGGCCGCGGGCCGGGCACGCCGGGGTACGCGACCGAGGACGCGCGGCTGTACGTCGGCGACGGCGGCGGCGAGACCGTGTCGGTGTTCTCGACGCTCTCCCACAAGCGCCTCGGCGTCCAGCGGCTCGGCAGGGGCCGCCACCCGCGCGCGCTCGCCGTCCAGCCCGGCCTCGCCGTGAAGTTCGGCACCGCGGGCCCGGACGACATCACGGGCACGCGTGGCCGCGACCGCATCTTCGGGCTCGGCGGCAACGACGTCCTGCACGGCGGCCGCGGTGCCGACAACCTGCTCGGCGGCCCGGGCGACGACCGCCTCGGCGGCGGCGCGTCGAACGACATCCTCGACGGCGGCGACGGCAACGACCAGCTCGCGGGCCAGGCCGGAAACGATGCCCTCCTCGGCGGCGCGGGCGACGACGGCCTGTTCGGCGGCACCGGCAACGACCAGATCGACGGCGGCACCGACAACGACTTCATCGATCCCGGCGACGGCGACGACGTCGCCCACGGCGGCCCCGGCGACGACAAGATCATCGAGAGCGGGCTCGGCAACGACTTCCTGCTCGACGGCGGCGACGGCGACGACTTCATCGACGGCAACCGCGGCTCCGACACGATCGAGGGCGGGGCCGGCAACGACACGCTGCGCGGCGGCCCCGGCTCGGAGAAGATCGACGGCGGGACGGGCGACGACACGATCGACGGCGGGACCGGGGGCGACCGGATCTACTCGCGCGAGGGCGACGACTCCGTCCGCGGCGACGCGGGACGCGACCGGATCTACACCTCCAAGGGCAACGACACCGTCGACGGCGGCTCGGGCGACGACTACATCACGACCTCGACCGGCAACGACGAGATCGTCGGCGGCCCCGGGGCCGACACGATCAACGCCGGCTCGGGCAACGACATCGTCCGCGTCGCCGACGACAGCGCCGACACGGTCGACTGCGGGTCGGGCAAGGACACCGTCTACGTCGAGAGCACGGCACCCACGCGCGACAAGCTCAAGAGCTGCGAGACCGTCATCCAGACGCCGCCCGAGCCCTCGACCGACGCCCCGCCGACCTCGAACATCTTCCCCGGCACGGCCGCCAGCGACATCCTGCGGGGCACGCCGGGCAAGGACTCGCTGTTCGGCGCGGACGGCGACGACGAGCTGTTCGGCAACGACGGCGACGACTACGTCGACGGCGAGAACGGCAACGACGTCCTGCACGGCGGCCCCGGCAACGACGAGATGTACGGCCGCCGCGACAACGACATCGTGCTCGGCAACGAGGGCGACGACTTCCTCAACGGCGACCGCGGCAACGACACGATCTCGGGCGGGCCCGGCAACGACCGCATCTTCGGCGGCCTGGACGCCGACACGATCTCCGGCGACGAGGGCGACGACCGCATCAACGTCATCGACGGCTGGGTCGACCGCGTCGACTGCGGCGACGGCGACGACACGGTCTTCGCCGACGCCTTCGACGTCATCGCATCCAACTGCGAGAACGTCCGGCGCTGAAGCGCCGTGTCGTGGATGTCAGGCGGAGCGGTACGCCGAAGCCGCGGTCGGCTGGATCACGCCGACCTGCGCCTGCGGGGTCTTCGTCGGCGACACGCTCCGCGGGGCGAAGTGCCAGTCGCCGTCGGTGCCGCAGACGAGGCCCATGACGACGGTGCCGGCCGGGACGACGTGGTCGTGGCCGTCGATCGAGACGATGCAGCCGTTGGCGGGCAGGGTCGGCGCGTTGTCGGTGGCCATGGCGGCAGGGCTTGCGATCGCGGCGACGCTCAGCGAAGCGGCGAGGACGGTGAGGGCGGTGCGGGTCTTGGTGATGAACATGTCGGGCTCCTCAGGACGGGTTGGTTGATGAGTCCATCCTGTGACCCCGCGCCCCCGGCCGACAGGGATCCAAGGTGTAAGCCGGCATGACCCCTGGTGGCTAGGCTCGCCGAGTGGATCCACCCGCACGCAACCGGGCGCTGCGCGCGACCGCCGGCGCCCAGATCGACGCCGAGGCCGTGGTCGCCGCCGCGCGCGAGCTCGGCATCATGGGCTGGGTGCGGCCGACCGGCGAGCTCCACGGCGAGGGCGCGCCCGACGCGCTGGCCGCGCTGATCGCCTTCCTCGGCGACGGCGTGGCGACCGAGCGCGGGCGAGTGGAGGGTCATGAGCAGTTCGCGATCCGCGGCGTCAGCGCCGGGGTCTTCGTCGTCCAGGAGCACCGGGCGACCGCCCACCACTACGACCTGCGCCTGGAGGTCGGCGGCGTCATGCGCTCGTGGGCCGTCCCGAAGGGGCCGTCGCTGGATCCCGCCGCCAAGCGCCTCGCCGTGCAGGTCGACGATCACGGCCTCGACCACAACGACTTCGAGGGCGCGCTCGGCGACGGCGGCGTGATCGTCTGGGACCGCGGCAGCTACGAGCAGGGCGGGCGCGTCGCCTGGCCCGAGGCGCTCGAGCGCGGCCACGCCGTCTTCGTCCTGCACGGCGAGAAGCTGCGCGGCGGCTTCGCGCTGCAGCGCACCCGGCCGGGCGCCAAGGCGCAGTGGCTGCTGATCAAGCGCCGCGACGACGAGGCGCGCCCCGGCTCGGACATCGCCGCCGAGCGACCCGAATCGGTCCTCAGCGGGCGTACGCTCGCGCAGCTTGGGAGCTGACCGTGCGAGGTCGGCGCCCCGGTAGACGATCGTGCGCGTGCGGCTCAGAACTGGCCGTAGAAGCGCAGGCGCAGCTCGAGCACCTGCCGTTCGGTCTCCTCGAAGCACGCGGCCGCGCCGGCGGCGGGCAGCAGCCCGGTGAGGCACGCGCCGAGCCGGCCGGAGTGCGTGGCAGACGTGGCCGAGGCCTCCGACAACGGCTCGCGCCCATCGTGGTGATGGTGCGGGTGGTAGAAGCGCGACGGCGTGCCGGCCGCCGCGAACACGCCCTCCATCCGCTGCCAGAACACGCCGTACTCGACGGATACGAGCACCTCGCCCCAGAAGCGCAGGATCGTCAGCACGGCGACGTCGTCGGGTGCCGCGGACGCATCGAGCATGAGCGTGAGCGTGTCGGCGACGACGCCCGCCGTGACGTCGCTCGGCCGCGACCCGAGCACCCGCGAGCGCGTAGCCCCGAGCACGAGCAGGTCGGCCACGAGGTCCTCGCGGTGCGACGGCGTCATGCCGGTCTGGTCCGGGTACTCCTCGCGCAGGATCTCGCGCACGAGCGCGATCGCGTCCGGGTCATGCAGGCCGTCGATCCCGATGTCGTAGACGACCGCGAACATCAGCGACAGGAAGCGGCGCTGCAGCAGGACCTCGAGGAACCCGTCGGGCGAGAGCTGCCCGACGTCGCGCAGGACCGGGTGCGCGGTGAAGCGCTCGAGCAGCGCGGCCTCGGACGCGTCGGCCCTCACGGTGAGGCGCCGAACGTCTCCCCCATCTGCTCCAGCTCCGTCTCCCATCGCTCCAGGTCCTTGAACTCGTGCCCGATCTCCCACAGCGTCTCCAGTTCGCGCGACACGAGCCGCCCCATGAGGGTGTCCGGGCCGTGGACCTCGATCTGGACGGACCTCACCGCGAGCTGGCCGTGCAGGAAGACGCTGACGAACATCCTGTCGTCGGCACCGTAGACGGCGATCGACGGCAACGAATGGTAGAGCCTGACCCGCAGCGCCCGGCGGGCGTCGTCGTCGAGCGTGCGGGCGATCGCGGCAAGCACCTCGAGGCAATGGCGCACGCCCGGCCTGACGCGGTCGTCGCGGAAGCGCGCCTGCGTCGACGCCTGCAGCGCCTGGCTGCGCAGTTGCGCGATCTCCGAATCGGGATAGAGCATGAGGATCGACACGTACGTGCCGCGGGCGAGGGCGTCGACGAGCGCATCGGCGAGGATGTTCAGCTCCGGGATCCAGGTGTTGAGGATCACGATCTCGTCCGCGTCGGCCATGTAGTCGACGAGCAGGTGGTAGTCGAGGTTCGTGTGCACGCGGACGATGCCGGCTGCCTCCTCGCCGGTCGGGACCGCCGCAAGCAGCGCCGGCGGCGGCGGTTCGACCGGCTCGGGAGGTTCGACGTGCCCGGCCGGTGCCCCCGCGGCGAGCCGGTCCTCGTGGTCGAACGCGAGGAAGCGCCGTGCGCATTCGAGCAGCAGTCGTGGCTCCTGGCGGCGGCCGAAGTCCGACGCGGCGTTGACGAGATGCGCGGCGGCCTTGTGGTAGCGCGTCGTCAGTGACTGGGTCTCGCCGTCGCAGTCCTCCCAGCTCAGCAGCTCGCGGATCGCGCGGCAGTCGCGCCCCGCCGGCAGGCGCGCGACGTACTCGGGGATCAGTCGGTGCAGGACGAGATGCACCCGCGCGGCCTCGTCGAGCTCGCCGGCGCTCGCCACGCGGTGCAGCGCCGACAGCGCGGGCAGCTCGCCCTCGAGCGCCTCCGGGTCGCGGCCGGCGAAGCGGATGACCTGCTTGAGCTCGTCGGCCAGCTCGCGGGAGCGCGTCCTCACCCGCCCCAGCGTAGCGTCGGATTTGCGTCGGATCAACGTCGGATATGACCAAATACCGACGCGGGCGTCGCGACGTCGTCGTGACGGTGCGGGCTGTGACACGTAGTCAGGCGTTCGCCCACACCCCATCCTGAGTGACGGATCACCGGAGTCCCCGACTTCACCCTTTCACCTCGACCTTCGAACGGAGGTTGTGACGATGTTCGCGACACTCACCCAGGACCCCACGTGGGGCATCACGGGCACCGATTTTCTGTGGGGCGACGGCGCCCTCTGCATCGCCGCGCTGGCCACGACCCGCTGGCTGTGGCTGGCCATGCGCGGCCCCCGGGCCACCGACGCCGGCATGCCCGACGAGCCGGACCTCTACGCGCTGGCGATGCTCAGCGGCGGCTCGCAGCTGGCGATCACGAGCGCGGCGACGCAACTGCACCACGACGGCCACCTGCGCCAGGGCACGGTCGCGGGCACCCTCGAGACCGTGGGGACGCTCGACGAGCTGCCGGACGCGATCGAGCTCGCGGTCTTCGAGGCCGTGGCGGCGCGACCGCGCATCACGATCGAGGAGATGCGAGCCGAGGTCGGTGCGGGCGGCGCCGTGCGGTCGATGAAGGCCGAGCTGCGCAGCTCCGGGCTGCTGCTCGACGCCGGGGTGCGCCAGACCCTCTCGCGCCGGATCATCGCCATCGGCACCCTCGTCACGCTGCTCGGCGTCGCACGCGTCATCGCCGGCCTGCACGGCCATCACGACGTGCTCTACCTCGCCCTGCTCACGGGCGCGGCGCTCTGGGCGACGGTCACGATCGTCCGCGCCGTCCCCTCCACGACGCGCCTGGGCAGCGAGATGCTCGAGCGCTGGCGCCAGGCTCACGACGACCTGCGCCGTACCCCGGTGTCCGGCCACAGCACGATGACCGCCGCGCTGTTCGGCGGCGCCGCGCTGTGGCTCGCGGCCCCGGAGATCGCCTCGGCGCTCGGCGTCGAGCGCGAATGGGCCCACGGAACGTCCGCGCCGTACGGCGGCGGCGGCGGGGGCGGCGACGGCGGGGGTGGCTGCGGCGGCTGCGGCGGCGGATGCGGAGGCTGACCATGAGCGTCCTGAACCTGGATGGCGGACGGCGCGAGCTCGACATCTACGAGCTGGCGATGCTGAGCGGCGGGACCGATCTCGCGATCGCGACCGCCGCCGCGCGGCTGCACGGCGACGGCCTGCTCAAGGCCTGGGCCGACGGCACCGTGCAGGCCGTCGGCGAGCCCGCCGGCGGCGTGCACGCGCTCGAGCGCGAGGTCCACGCGACCGTCCGCCGCGCGCGCGTCATGACGGGCGCGATGCTGCGCTCCGAGCTCGCCCGGCACGACGCGATCGAAGGGCTCACCGCCGACCTGACCGATGCCGGGCTGCTCGAGACGACGCGGCGCGGCCCGTTCGGCCGGCCGCGGCCGCGGGCGACGCGGGCCGGACGACGGCTCGTGGCCGACCTGCGCAAGGAGCGCCCCGAGCTGCGCGGGCACCCGCGCTCGGGCGAGGCGGCGCAGGCTGCCGCGCTCTTCGGCGGCGGCTCCCTGTGGCTCGCCGCGCCGCAGTTGGCGTCGGCCCTCGGGGTCCCGCGCGAGGCCAAGCGCCACCGCGGCGTGGCGCCCGCCGGCGCCTGGGGAGGTTGGGGGTTCTGGGACGGCGGCGCCCGCGGCGGGTCGTGCGGCGGCGGCCACGGCGGCCACCTCGGCGGCTGCGCCGGTGGCGGCGGCTGCGGTGGCGGCGGCGGCTGCGGTGGTGGTGGCGGCGGCGGATGCGGCGGCGGCGGCGGAGGTTGACCATGAACACCGCACCCGTCACGTGGAAGCTCGGCCGCGGCATCGGCTGGCGCCCGCAGCTCGACGGCGCGCTCGTGCACGCCGACGGGCTCGGCTTCATCGAGGTCATCGCGGAGTCGATCGGCTCGGCCGGCCTGCCCGACGGCGTCGCGGCGGCGCGCGAGCGCGGCCTGCGGGTCGTGCCGCACGGCGTCAGCCTGTCGCTCGGCGGTGCCGAGCGACCGGACCGCGGGCGCCTGGCGCACCTCGCGTCGGTCGCCGAGCGCGTCGGCGCACCGCTCGTCTCCGAGCACATCGCGTTCGTGCGCGCCGGCGGGCGCGAGTCCGGCCACCTGCTCTCGGTCCCGCGCACGCGTGAGGCGCTGGAGATCCTCTGCGAGAACGTCGCGATCGCGCGGGAGGCGCTGCCCGTGCCGCTCGCGCTCGAGCACGTCGCGGCGCTCGTCGAGTGGCCCGGCGCGGAGATGGACGAGGCGACGTTCGTCTCCGAGCTCGTCGCGCGCACCGGCGCGCTGCTGCTGCTCGACCTGTCGAACCTCTACGCCAACGGCCACAACCACGGCCACGACGCGCTCGAGTCGCTGACGCGCTTCCCGCTGCATCGCCTTGCCTACGTGCACGTCGGCGGCGGGACGTTCCGCGACGGCGTCTACCACGACACGCACGCGCATCCCGTGGTGCCCGGCGTGCTCGCGCTCGTCGAGGAGCTGTACGCGCTCGTCGACGTGCCCGGCGTGCTGCTGGAGCGCGACGACGACTTCCCGTCCGAGGCCGAGCTGACAGCCGAGCTGCGGGCGATCGCCGACGCCGCGCGCCTGGGCGGCGAGCATCGTGTCCGCGCCTGACCGCGCTCCGGCGCCGCGGCGCGAGGCGAGCGGCCCGCCCGCGCCCGATCGCGCCCCGGCGCCGCGGCGTGAGGCGAGCGACACGCGCGCGCCCGATCGCGCGGCCTACGCCGCCAGGCAGGCCGCGCTGCTCGACGCCCTGCTGCGCGGCGACGACTACCCGGAGGGGTTCGTGGCCGCGAAGGCCGACGCCGCCGGCACGTCGCTGCGGCGCAAGCGCGGGCGCGCCGTCGCGCGCGCCTGGCCGGCGCTCGCGATCGAGCTCGGGAGCGCGTTCGACGAGCGCTTCGACGCCTACGCGCGGGTCGTCGCCGCACCGTCCTGCGGTGACCCGGTCGAGGATGGCCTCGCGTTCGCGCGCTCGCTCGGCGGGGGCGACGGCGGCGAGCGCGAGCCGTTCGGCGACAACGTCCGCGTCGAGCTGCTGCTCGCGCGCGCCGCCCTGCACCGGCGCGGCCTGTTCGTGCGGGCGGCGCGGTTGCGCAAGCCGTACCCGCGCGTGCTCGTCGTCGTGCGGCTGCCGCTCGTCGGCGCGCGCCACCGCAGCTACGCCCGGCGGCGCCCCATCCGCTGAGCGGGTGGCTCGGGGTTCGAGCCCGAGGGACGACGCTCGGCGCGCGTGTCAGGCTCCGAGGGTCATGCGCTACCCGGCGGTCCTACGTCATCGCGACTTCCGCCTGCTGTGGCTGGCGAACTCGGCGAGTTCGGTCGGCGACAGGATCGTGCGCGTCGCGCTGGCGCTGTTCGTCATCGACGAGACGGGCTCGGCGACGGATGTCGGGATCGTGCTCGCCGCCTACAGCCTGCCGCTGATCGCCTTCCTGCTGCTCGGCGGCGTCATCGCCGACCGGACGGCGCGCCACCGCCTCGTGGTCGCGACCGACCTCGTGCGCTTCGCGCTGCACGCGTTGCTCACGCTGCTCATCCTCGTGGGCGAGATCCGCATCTGGCGGCTCGTCGTCATCGGCATCCTGTTCGCCACCGCCGAGGCGTTCTTCCGGCCGGCGGTCACCGGCCTGCTGCCGCAGACCGTGCCCGAGGAGGAGATCCAGGAGGCCAACGCGCTGCGCTCGATGACCGACAACCTCGCCGAGTTCGCCGGCCCCGCCCTGGCGACCCTGCTCGTGCTCGGCTTCAGCCCCGCCGCCGCGTTCGGCATCGACGCGCTGACGTTCCTCTACAGCGCCATCCTGCTCGTGCGGGTGCGCCCGCGCGAGCGCGGTGTCGTCGCCGCACCCGGGACGCCGCGGGCACCCGTCCTGGCCGACCTGCGCGCGGGCTTCGCCGAGGTCCGCTCACGGTCGTGGGTGTGGGCGACGCTGGCGTCGTTCTGCATCGCGCTGTTCGTCCTCGTCGCGCCGCTGTACGTCGTCGGGGCCGATGTCGCGCGCGAGCAGTACGGCGACATCGCGGTCTTCGGCTATGTGCTGGCGGCGTTCGGGGTCGGCACGGTCGGCGGCTCGCTCGTGGCCCTGCGCTGGCGCCCGCGCCACCCGATGCGCGTGGCGATGCTCATGACGCTCGGGCTGCCGGGCTCGCTCGGCCTGTTCGCGGCCGGCGCTCCGATCGCGGCGACCGTCGCTGCCCAGGTCCTCGCGGGCGCCGGCATCGCGCTGTTCGACGTCTGGTGGCTGACGGCGCTCGCCGAGCGGATCCCGCCGGACAAGCTGTCGCGCGTCACGTCCTACGACTGGGCGTTCTCGTTCGGCCTGATGCCGTTCGGCTACCTGCTGGCTGGCCCGGTCGAGGCCGCCGTCGGGGCGACGAACCTGCTGCTCGGCGGCGCGGCCATCGCGTTCGTCGCGCTCGCGCTCGGCCTCCTCCCGCGCCAGACGCGGGGGCTGGAGCGCCTCGGCGGCGCACGGTCGGCGACGCTCGTCGTCGACCGCCCGCCGCACGCGGCGGGGCCGCTATGACGCCGTCGTGCGGCCGATCGTCTCGAGGTACTCGAAGTCGGCCGCCATCGTGCCGTCGTCACGCTCGTTGATGTCGGCGAGCAGCGTGAGCATGCCCTCGCGGGCGCTCGCCCAGTGCTCCTCCCCGAGCGCCGCCCGCGCCGTCACCATCGGCCCGAAGCTCGCCTCGAACATCGTCAGCTGCTCCTGCGCCGATTCGAACTCGAAGCGCAGCACGGCCCGGCGCATCTCCAGCGTGACGCCGTGCGGCTCGAGCAGCTCGCGGACGTGCGGCTCGGAGCCCCACAGCATCGGCGGGCGAAAGCCCTCGGGGATCGGCAGCAGCCCGACGAGGCTCGCCATCATGCGGCCGAAGTTGCCCTGCGGGGTCCAGCAGCACAGGCCGATCGTGCCGCCCGGTCGGCAGACGCGCACGAGCTCGCTCGCCGCGGCGGCCTGATCGGGCGCGAACATGTGGCCGAACGTCGACGTGACGATGTCGAAGCTCGCGTCCTCGAACGGCAGGGCGACCGCGTCGCCGACGACCCACCGCACCTCGACCCCGGCCTCCGCGGCGCGCCGGCGCGCCGCGGGAAACCAGGCGTCGGTGATGTCCGCGCCGACGACCTCCGCCCCGCGCCACGCCGCCGGGATCGCGACGGAGCCGCCGCTACCGGTGCCGACGTCGAGCAGCCGCGTGCCCTCGCCGAGGGTGAGCGAGTCGAGCAGGCCGTAGCCCGCGGTCGCGATCGCGTTCGCGAGACGATCCCAGTCGCCGGCCTCCCAGACCGAGCGGTTGCGGGCGCGGGCACTGCTGACGGGCTCGGACACGACGAAGGCTCCTTCGTTGAGCGGCGTTATGCGGTCGCGGCGCGCTTCTTGCCGCGCCGTTCGAGGCGGCGCTGCTCGCGCACGCGCTGAAGGACGCCCTTGCGACCCAGCGACTCCAGTCCGGCGTGCAGGACCTTGATCTCGCCGAAGATCTCCTCCGCGACGGCCATCTGCTGATCGCGCGTCGGGTTCTCGGTCTGCTCCCAGCGGATCGGGTCGCCGTACTGGACGGTGACCTTCGGGAACTCGCCCCTGCGCCAGTTGCGCACCTTCGAGGAGCCGTAGATCGCCACCGGCACGATCGCCGCGCCGGACTCCAGGGCGAGCTTGCCGATCCCCGGCTTGGGTCGCTCGGACAGCTTGCCGTCGCGCGACCGTGTGCCCTCGCAGTACATCGCCACGGTGCCGCCGCGCTCGAGGATCGCCCGCGCGGTGACGAACGCCTCGTCGTCGCGGTGCCCGCGGCGCAGCGGGAAGACGCCACCGTGCGTGTAGACCCACTGCGCGGGCGGCTGGAAGAGCTGTGACTTGGCCATGAACTGGACCTTGCGGCGGATGAACGCGGCGAGCAGGAAGTGGTCCATGAACGAGCCGTGGTTCGGCGCGAGGATGATCGGCCCCGACTGCGGCACCTTCTCGGAGGAGATCGAGCGCGCGCGGAAGAACGTGAACGCCCAGATCGTCGTGAGGATGCGCACCGCCTCGTAGACGGCGTCCGGATCGGAGCTGCGCGTGCGGGCATGGAACGCGTCGAAGTACTCCGACGGGCGCGGGTCGCGCCCGCCCGCCGCGGTCACCGCCGCGAACTGCTCGCTGCGCCTCAACTTCGCCATGAATGCAACATTACCCCTGCGCCCAACCGCGGGCACGCTGCACGGCGCGCCGCCAGTCGTCGACCAGCGCGTAGCGCTCGTCGTCGCCCATCCTCGGCTCGTAGCGGGCGCGTTCGCCGTCGCGCCGCGAGACGTCGGACTGCGTCCACGCGCCGACCCCGACGCCCGCGAGCAGCGCCGCCCCGAGCGCGGTCGTCTCGGGAATCTCGGCGACGGCGATCGGCACGCCGAGGACGTCGGCCTGGAACTGCATGAGCCAGCGGTTGACCGTCGCGCCACCGTCCGCGCGCAGCTCGGCGAGCGGCTGCTCGGCGACGCGCTCCATCGCCTGCACGGCGTCGACGGTCTGCAGCGCGATCGCCTCGAGCGTCGCGCGCGCGAGGTGCGCGCGCGTGGACCCGCGCGTCAGCCCGACGATCGTGCCGCGCGCGTAGGGGTCCCAGTGCGGCGAGCCGAGGCCGGTCAGCGCCGGCACGAAGTAGACGCCGTCGTTGGAATCCAGGGACGCGGCGAGCGCCTCCGTCTCGGCGGCCGCCTCGATGATGCCGAGGCCGTCGCGCAGCCACTGCACCGCGGCGCCCGTCACGAAGATCGCCGCCTCGAGCGCGTAGATCGTGCGCTGGGTGGGCGGGGATCCAATCCCCCAGGCGATCGTCGCGAGCAGGCCCGGCGGCGCCGTCGGGACCCTGTCGCCGGCGTTCATCAGCACGAACGAGCCCGTGCCATAGGTGTTCTTGCCGAGGCCCGGGTCCAGGCAGCCCTGCCCGTACAGCGCCGCCTGCTGGTCGCCGGCGATCCCGCTCACCGGCACGCCGTCGAAGCCGCAGCCCAGCGCCCCGTCGCGCACGGTCCCGAACTCGCCGATGCTCGGCAGCACCTCCGGCAGCGCCGCGCGCGGGACGTCGCCGAACAGCGCGAGCAGCTCGTCGTCCCAGCCGCCGCGCTCGATGTCGTAGAGCATCGTGCGCGACGCGTTCGTGACGTCGGTGCGGTGCTCGCCCGTCAGCTTGAAGACGAGCCAGGCGTCGATCGTTCCGAACGCCGCGCGCCCGTCGGCCGCGCGATCGCGCAATCCGTCGACGTTCGCCAGCAGCCACTCGATCTTCGTCGCGCTGAAGTACGGGTCCAGCACGAGGCCCGTGCGCGTGCGCACGAGCGCGCCGTGCCCCGCCGCGCGCAGCTCGTCGCAGCGCCCCGCGGTGCGCCGGTCCTGCCAGACGAGGGCGCGGTGCAGCGGCTCGCCGGACTCGGGATCCCACACGCAGACCGTCTCGCGCTGGTTCGTGATGCCGATCGCCTCCAGCTCACCGTCCCGGACGCCGGCGTCCTGTAGTGCCACGAGCGCCACGGCGCGGGTGACGTCCCAGATCTCGGCGGCGTCGTGCTCGACCCAGCCCGGGCGCGGGAAATGCTGGTCGAACTCGCGGTACGCGCGGCCGACGAGCTGCGCGTCGGCATCGAAGACCAGGCATGTCGTGCCGGTCGTCCCCTGGTCGATCGCGAGGATCACGGGGCGCAAGCTACCCGGAACCGTGGCCGTCGCGACGGACGTCCGAGGAAACAGGCCGGGACCGGGAGGAGTCGGTCCCGACCTGCGTCCATCGGAATCAGGGATACAGCGACGCGCTGGGTCAGGGCACGCGGCTGCTCCGACGGCTCCACCGGCGACGGGCATGTCCGCCGGCAGTGCTGGGATTCAAGGTACGGATGCAGCGACCGCGCTCCCTCCGACGTGGGTCCAAACTCAAGCGCCGGACTTTCGACAAAGGGTCGAAGCCGTGGACGGACGTTCACTCGTAACCGGCGCGCCGCGCGGGTACGGTGACGCTCCGCCCTCGTCGCAGCACAAAGGCCCCGGCATGAACCGATCGCATGGAGCACGAGCTGCCGCGATGACGCTTGCGACGGCGATCGCCGCACTGGCGTGCGCGGGCCCGGCGCAGGCCGTGCGGCTCGGCTCGGCCGACGTCCGCCGCCCCGCGGCGACTGCCGCCGTTCCGGCGAGCATAGCCGTCGCTCGCCGTGCCGAGCGCGCCGGCGGCGGGCGCCTCGGCGTGCTGCAGGTCGCAGCGGACACCGGCGGCGTGCGCATGCGCGGCCGGCTCGACGGCCTGCTGACCGCCGCGAGCGGCCGGCCGGCGGCCGAGATCGGGCTGGACTACGTGCGCGCGCGCCCGGCGGTCTTCGGGCTCGACGCGGCCGACCTGTCCGGCCTGCGGCTCGTGCGCCACTACGCCGCGGGTGGCATCGAGCAGCTGCGCTGGGCGCAGAGCTACCGCGACATCACGGCGATCGACAGCTCGCTGACCGCGAACCTGACCGCATCGGGCCGGCTCGTCAACGTCCTCGGCGAGCCGCGCCACGACCTCGCGCTGGGCTCCACGTCGCCGCGCGTCGACGCGGCCGCGGCCTTCGCCGCGGCCGCGCGCGCCGTCGGCGCCAGGAACGCGCCGGTGCGCCGGGCGTCGCCCGGGGCCGAGCGCGTGACGGCGTTCGCCGGCGGCGGCGGCGCGCGCCTCGTCATCTACGAGCGCGGCGGCCCCCGACTGGGCTGGCGGCTGCTCGTGCCGGTCGATCGCGGCCACGTCTACGACGCGGTCGTCGACGCGGGCTCCGGGCGCGTCGAGCGCCAGCGCAACATCGTCGCGTCGGCCGTCGACGCCCACGTGTACCGCAACTACCCGGGCGCGGCGGCGGGCGGCACGCCGGAGACGGTCGACCTCACGAGCACCCTGAACCCCGGGGCCACGACGCTGCTCGGGCCCGACGCACACACCTTCACCGACGCCGGCGACGTCGTGCGCGTCCCCGGCGACGATCCTCCGGCCGCGGGCGAGGTCGTGCCCGGCGTCTATGACGTCACCGACCCCAACAGCCCCGATTGCGCGCCGCTGCCGTGCATCTGGGCGCCGGGCGTCGCGAGCTCGTGGACGGTCAACCGCCAGGCCGACGCGACGCAGCTGCACTGGTCGGTGTCGAGCTTCCACGACTACCTGCGCGACACCCCCGAGATCGCATTCGACGCCGCGGCCGGCGCGTTCGACGGCGACGACCCGCTGCTCGCCCAGAGCATGGACGGGGCGGACACCGACGCCGGCCTGCCCGACGGCGACCACGTCGACAACGCGAACATGGCGACCTACCCCGACGGGACCTCGCCGCAGATGCAGATGTATCTCACGAGCCGCGGCGCCAGCACCGCGTTCGACGCGGCCGTCGTCTACCACGAGTACTCGCACGGGTTCGTCGAGCGCACGATCACCGATGCGGCGGGCTTCAGCGCGCTCGGCGGCGCGCAGGGCGGCGCGCTCGACGAGGGACTGGCCGATCTGTACGCGCTCGACTACCTCGTCGGCCAGGGCCTCGAGGCGGACGCGGCCGGCGTGGCCGACGTCAGGCTCGGCGTCTTCGCCTTCGGCACGGGCGGGACGCGCAGCGAGCCGACGGACTGCCCCGTCGCCGCGAACCCGCAGACGCCCGACGCCGTCTGCGGCGGCGGCCTGGCACAGGGCTACGGCGGCTACACGTACGCCGACCTCGGCACGATCGACGGCGAGCCCGAGGTCCACGCCGACGGCGAGATCTGGACGCAGACGCTGTGGGAGCTGCGCCAGCGGCTCATCGCCGACCTCGGCGCCGCGACGGGCACGAGCCACCTGCGCCGGCTCGTGACGACCGCGCTGCGCCTGTCGCCGCCGAACCCGAGCTTCCTCGACCTGCGCAACGCGATCCTGCAGGCGGCGGCCGCCGTGCTGCCCGCCGACACGAGCGCGATCTGGCAGGTCTTCGCCAGGCGCGGGATGGGCTACTTCGCCTCGACGACGAGCGCCGACGACCTGCATCCGATCGCCGACACGCACCTGCCGCCCGCGCCCGGCGACCCCTCGGGGACCGTGTCCGGCACGGTCACCGACACGTTGACGGCGGGGCCGGCGGGGGCCGGGGTGCGGGTCTCGTTCAGCGGGCACGACACGGGCATCGGCCCGGAGCTGTCGGCGACGACGAACGCCGCCGGGGCCTACGCCATCGCCGGCGTCGCGCCGGGGACCTACCCGCTGCTGCGCGTGCGCGGCTCGGGCTACGTCGGCGAGGCCGTCAACGTCACCGTCGCTGCGTCGCCCGCGGTGACGACGAGGAACTTCAGCCTGCTGCGCAACGTCGCCTCGTCCGCGTCCGGCGCGCAGATCGCCGGCCTGACGGGGCCGGACTTCGGCGACAACGGCTGCGGCCCGGAGGAGCTCATCGACGGCGATCCGGCGCTCGTCTGGGGCACGACCGGGCCGTCGCATCCGCCGGTCGTCAAGGAGGTCGTCGTCGAGCTGGCGGCGGCGACGGACGTCACCGGCATCGAGATCGACCCGAGCGCGGGCTGCGGTGACGACGACAACGCGAGCCTGGGCCAGTACGAGGTGCAGGCCTCGACCACGGGGGTCGCGTTCACGACGATCGCGTCGGGCACGTTTCACGCCTCGGATCTGGACCGCAACAACGCCGTCTCGCTGAGCGCCGTGCCGGCGGGCGTGCGCTACCTCAAGCTGCGCGCGAAGACGGCGCAGAGCGGCGCCGGGTCCGGTGCCGAGTTCATCGACGTGGCCGAGCTGCGGGCGTTCGGGACCCCGACGCCTCCTGCGCCGCCCCCACCCCCGCCGGTGGTCGCGCCCCCGCCCCCGCCGCCCGTGGTGACGCCACCGCCACCACCACCACCCCGCCGCCGCCGGCGTCGGTCCCCGCGGACCGGGCGGCGCCGCTGTTGCGGCTCTCGGGCGCGACGCTTCAGAAGCTCGGCGCGAGCGTGCGCGTCGGGGTGCGCTGCACGAGCGAGGCATGCACGGCCTCGGCGCGCGCGACGGTCCGCGTGCCCGCCACGCGGGGCCACCGCGCCAAGACCTACGCGCTGACCGCGGCCAGGGCCGTCGCGATCGCGAAGGGCGCCTCCAAGGTGCTGGCGCCGAGGCTCCCGGCGCTCGCGCGGGCCGCGATCGGCCGGGCACTCAGGGCGCGCAAGCGCGTGAGCGTGCGCGTCACGGTGAGCGCGAAGGATCGCGCCGGCAACGTCGCGTCGCGGACGCGGGTGGTGCGGCTCAGGCGCTGAGCTCGTCGAGCGCGCGCGTGATCGCCTCGGCGGCGGGCCCGATCTGATGGTTCGTGAGGTGCTCCCAGACGATCGTCTCGCCGCCCGCGAGCCGCACGACGAGCGCGTGCGTCGTGAACCGCTCGGGATCGCGGCCGCGGTCGGTGGCGTCGAGCACGTCCGCGAGCGCCGTCGCGCGGGCCGGCGCGCAGACGCCCTCGCCGACCGTGCGCTGGTCGAGGATCTGCCGCGATGTGACCGTGAGCTGGGCGATCGGGCCCCACTTCTCGCCGTTGTCCGGCCAGCCGCAGCAGAACAGCAGCTCCTCGTCGGGTTGCAGCCGCGCGAGCAGCTGCGCGACGAACGCGGGGTCGGGATCGTCGCCCGCGGTGCTCTCGCGATAGAGGTCGGCGATCGTCTCGGCGCTCTCCATCGGGCGCTCAGCGGCGGCTGAGGTACACGGCCACGAAGTCGGCGAGCTGGCGGCCGCGGTGAGCGAAGCCGCGCCACGTCCGGCCCGTCGCGCGATGCGCGAGGTCGAGCTGGACCTCCTCGAGCACGAATCCCGCGCGCGCGGCGTCGACGGTCATGCCGATCTCCATCCCGAAGCGCGGCGCGAACGGCACGACGGTCGCGAACGCCGGGCCGCTGAGCGCGCGCTGGCCGGAGATCGGGGCCCGCAGGTCGAGCCCGGTGAGGTTGCGGATCGCCTTGTGCGCGAAGCCGACCGCGAAGCCGAAGCCGCCGCCGACGCGCGCGCTGAAGACCGCGACCGCGAGGTCGCAGCGCCCTTCGCGGACGGCCCGCGCGAGCGCGGGGAGCTGGGCGGCGCTCGAGGCGAGGTCGCCGTCGCAGAGCACGAAGACGGGCGGGTCGGGCTCGAGGGCGCGGCTCAGCACCGTGCGCGCCGCAAGCGTGGCGGCGCCCCCCTTGCCGATGACGCGCTCCGAGCGCACGACCTGAGCGCCGGCGCGCTCCGCGACCTGTGCGGTGCCGTCGGTCGAGCCGTCGTCGGCGACGACGACGGTCGCGCCCGGGAACGCGGTCGCCAGCGCGGCCAGCGTGTCGGGCAGCCGGTCGGCCTCCTCGTGCGCGGTGACGATGATGATCGTGTCCGGTGCCATCGTCGCGGCAACTCTCGCAGACGAGCGCAGGCGAGCCGTCCAGGGCGACGGCTACATTGCCCGCAGCGTTTCGGCCGATGCCGTCAACGAAGGAGTCGTCGTGATCGAAGTCGAGGCCCACATCACGGGCATCGTGTGGAAGGTCGAGTGCAAGGTCGGTGACGTCATCGAGGAGGGCGACACCGTCGTCACGCTCGAGTCGATGAAGATGGAGATGCCCGTCGAGGCCGAGGAACCGGGCACGGTCAAGGAGATCCTCGTCGAGGAGGGGCAGCCCGTCGACGAGGGCGACACGCTCGTCATCCTCGAGTAGCCCGGCCGCGCGCTACGCGGCCGCGTCGTCGACGTGCACGATGGCGAGTTCCCCGGGACGCCGGATGGCGCCACCGGCCGCGCGCCCCTCGCCGTCGCATGTCGTCCGGCCACGGGGTTTCCCGCGACCCGAGCGGGAACTACGATCGCGTTGATCTGAGTCCCTACCGAGGAGTGCAGCATGCATGCAGGCCGCAGGTTTCGAGTCCACGCGCTCGGCGTCGCGGTTGCGGCGTCGCTCTTGACGATGCTCGCGCTCGGCACGTTCGCGGGCGCGGGAACGACCGCTTCGAAGTCGGGCTTCTCGACGCGCAGCTCGATCGACAGGATCAAGGTGACCTGCGCGCTGAGCCTCGTCGCCGTGCTCCCGCCGCGCACGCCGACCGCCGAGAACTTCGGCACGGTCGACTGCGGCTCGCCCTTCGGCAAGGGCGTCCAGCACGACTCGTCGGTCGTCACGGGGACGCCCGGCAACCAGCTCACCGGGTCCTTCCAGGGTCCCTTCGAGCAGTTCTTCGACAACGGCAAGCTGTCGGGCCACTTCCACATCGACTACACGGTGAACCCGAGCACGCGGGCGATCGGCTACGTCGGCACGATCGACGTCGAGGCCGGCACCGGCCTGTTCTCGCGCACGCGCGGCAGCGGCACGCTGAACGGCGGCAGCACCGACGCGGTGCACTCGACCCTCACCGAGGTGCTGCAGCTCACGCGCCTGTTTTGACGGAGCCGCCGCTCGTGCTGCGGGGTCGCGGTCCGGGCGCCGACGTGCGGCGCCCGACCACGCCGCCGCCTGAAGCCGTCCGACGCGCCTGCAACTGTGCCGCGCAATGCCACCGATCATCAGCAGGGATGAGGCGCTGCGACTTGGTGACCTCGAGGACCACGCCGAGATCGAGGCGCTGATCGAGCGTGCCTGGAAGGTGCGCGTCGAGCGCTTCGACGACTCGACCGACCTCTGCTCGCTCGTCAACGCGAAGTCCGGCGGCTGCGCGCAGGACTGCGGCTTCTGCGCACAGTCCAGGTACGCCGAGGCGGAGACGCCCCTGCACGCGATGATGGAGCCCGAGCAGATCCTCGAGCACGCGCGCGCCGCCGAGGCCGCGGGCGCGCATCGCTTCTGCATGGTGACCCAGGGCCAGGGGCTCTCCAAGCGCGATTTCGAGAAGGTCCTCGAGGGCACGCGCCTGGTCGCCGAGCACACGAACCTCAAGCGCTGCGCGTCGGTCGGGCACATGTCCGTGGCGCGCGCGAAGGCGTTGAAGGAGGCCGGCGTCCAGCGCGTGCACCACAACGTGGAGACGGCCGAGTCCTACTACCCCGAGGTCTCGCAGACCGTCCGCTACGAGGGCCGGCTGCGCACGATCGACGCCGTCCGCGAGGCCGGCCTGGAGACCTGCGTCGGCGGCATCCTCAACCTCGGCGAGTCGCGCGAGCAGCGCGTCGAGATGGCGTTCGAGCTGGCGGCGATCGACCCCACCTCGGTGCCGATCAACCTGCTCAACCCGCGACCCGGGACGAAGTTCGGCGACCGCGAGTACATGGACCCGTGGGAGGCCGTCAAGTGGATCGCGATCTTCCGCCTGATCCTGCCCGACGCGCTGTTTCGCCTCTGCGGCGGTCGCGTCGAGAACATCGGCGAGCTGCAGCAGCTCGCCGTCCGGGCCGGCATCAACGGCGTCATGATGGGCAACTTCCTGACGACGCTCGGCAACACGCCCGACGAGGACCGGGCGATGTTCGAGAACCTCGGCCTCAACGTCGCCCGCCAGGCCGACAACGCCGCCAACCCGCGCCCGGACAACCGCAGCGGATGGATGGAGGGCGAGACGCCCGACGGGGCCGGCGCCGACGGCGATCCGGCCGCGGGATGGGCCGGCATGGAGGTCCGGATGTGGGATCCGTCGTCCCAGCTGCGCTTCAAGCGCAAGCGCCAGGTGCCGGCGCGGCCGGACGGCGCGCCCAACGCGACCCCGTCGCTGCACGGCTGAGGCAGGCGACGTGACCGAGATCCAAGCTCGGCTGGCGGAGCTCAAGGAACTTGGTCTGTATCGCCGGACCCGGCTCGTGAGCGGGCCGCAGGGCCCGAACGTCGTCCTCGACGGGCGTCCGGTCCTGCTGCTGTGCTCGAACAACTACCTCGGGCTCGCCGACCACCCGCGCGTGCAGGACGCCGCCGCGGAGGCCGCGCTGCGGTGGGGCGTCGGCGCCGGATCCTCGCGCCTCGTGTCCGGCACGATGACCATCCACAGCCGGCTCGAGCACAAGCTCGCCGCCTTCAAGGGCACCGAGTCCGCTCTGCTGTTCGGCTCCGGCTACCTGGCGAACATCGGCGTCGTGGGCGCGCTCGCGCGGGCCGGCGACGTCGTCTTCTCCGACGAGCTCAACCACGCCTCGATCATCGACGGCTGCCGGCTGTCGCGGGCCGAGGTCTTCGTCTACAACCACAACGACGTCGAGCACCTCGCCTGGGGCATGGCGCAGGCCGGCTCACGAGCCGCCCTCGTCGTGACGGAGTCCGTCTTCTCGATGGACGGCGACGTCGCGCCGCTCGAGGAGATCTCCGAGCTGGCACAGCGCCACGACGCGCGCGTCGTGGTCGACGAGGCGCACGCGACCGGCTGCGTCGGCGCGGGCGGCCGCGGCGTCGTCGCCGAGGCCGGCCTGGAGCGCGAGATCGACGTCGTCGTCGGCACGCTCGGCAAGGCGCTCGGCTCCTACGGCGCGTTCGCCGCGTGCGACGCGGAGATCGCGCAGTTGCTGACGAACTCCGCGCGCCCGTTCATCTTCTCCACCGCCCCGCCGCCGCCGGCGGTCGCGGGTGCGCTCGCCGCGCTCGAGGTGCTCCAGGAGCAGCCGCGGCGCGTCGACCGGCTCAACGCCAACGCCGAGGTGCTGCGCGCCGAGCTCGCGCGCGAGGGCTTCGACGTCTCCGGCTCGACGACCCAGATCGTGCCGCTCGTCATCGGCGACGCGTCGACGGCGATGCGCGTCTGCGAGGCCGCGCTCGAGCGCGGCGTGTTCGCCCAGGCGATCCGCCCACCGACGGTGCCGCAGGGCACGTCGCGGCTGCGCCTCGCGGTGATGTCCACGCACACGAAGGACGAGCTGCGCGAGGCGGCCCGGGTCCTCGGGCGCGCGGCGCTGCAGGCCGGCTTGCGGCCCGCCACGACGATGCCGGTCGCCGCCGCCCACGAGGCGATCCACGACGCCAACCAGGCCGCGAACGCCCTGTTCGATGCCGAGGCGCCCGACAACGCGCCGATCTCGATCCGCCGGGCCTCGCGCGCGGCATAGCCGGAGCGCCGGCTCGGTGCGCGGCTGCTTCGTCACCGGAACGGACACCGGCGCCGGCAAGTCCGTCCTCGCCGCCGCGCTGTGCGCGGCGATCGCCGCCGCCGGTGAGCGCGTCGCCGCCTTCAAGCCGGTGGTCACGGGGATCGACGAGCCCGCCGGCGAGTGGCCCGCGGACCACGAGCTGCTCGCCGCCGTCACCGGCTCGCGGCCCGGCGAGGTCTGCACGCGGACCTTCGGCCCCGCCGTCTCACCCCACCTCGCGGCCGAGATCGCGGGCACGCCGATCGCCTTCGACGCGCTCGTGTCGGCGGCGCGCCGGGCCGCGGCGAGCGCGGACGTGCTCGTCGTCGAGGGCGTCGGCGGCCTGCTCGTCCCCCTGTCGGACGACCACGACATCCGCGACCTCGCCGTCGCGCTCGGCCTGCCGCTCGTCATCGCGGCGCGCCCCGGCCTCGGCACGATCAACCACTCGCTGCTGACGATCGAGGCCGCGCGCGCCGCCGGCCTGGACGTGCGCGCGGTGGTGCTGACGCCGTGGCCGGCCGAGCCGACCGTCATGCAGCGCTCCAACCGCGACACGATCGCGCGCCGCGGCGGCGTCGAGGCGGCGACGCTGCCGCAGGTCACGCCCGATGCCCCGGCCCTCGCGGCCGCCGGCGCGACCCTCGGCTGGCCCCGATGGCTGGGGGTCGTGTAGGTCTGGTCGGCCTGTGCCCGACAAGACCTACACGACCCTCGCCACTAGGCTCGCGTGCGTGGCCGCCCGCCCCTTCCTGACCGCCGAGTGGCACGAGGTCCTCGGCGTGACGTACCCCGCCGAGCACGAGCTGCTCGAGCCCTACCTTCCGCTGGGCGCCGAGATCGACGTCCTCGACGGCGCGCCGCGCGTCAGCCTCGTCGCCTTCGGCTTCCGCCACACGCGCGTGCGCGGGCTGCCGATTCCCGGGCACATCACGTTCCCGGAGATCAACCTGCGCTTCTACGTCCGCCTGGAGGGGGAGCGCGCGGTCGTCTTCATCCGCGAGTTCGTCCCGCGGCCGGCGATCGCGGTCGTCGCCAAGCTCCTCTACAACGAGCCCTACCGGACGACGCGCATGGAGCTCGCGATGACAAGGACCGCGGGAGAGCTCCGCGTCCGCCACCGCTTCGGCGCGCGCAGGACCAACGTCATCGAGGCGACCGCCGACCCGGCCGCCGCCCTGCCCGCCGAGGACTCACCCGAGCACTGGCTGACGCACCACCACCTCGGCGTCGGGCGCACGCGCGACGGTCGCGCGCGCAGCTACCGCGTCGAGCACGACCTGTGGGCCCTGCACCCCGTGCGCGACCTGCGCGTCGATGTCGACTTCGGCGCGATGTACGGCGCGCGTTGGGCGCATCTGACCACCGCCGAGCCGTCGCACATCACGCTCGCGGCCGGCTCGCCGGTGCGCGTGCTCGGGCCCGGCAGCGCGTGATCGCTCTGACGCGATCTCTGCGCACGTGCGACACGAACCGGGGTTGATCGGTCACGCCGGGCTTGCGACCATGCGAAGCCATGGCCCGCCGCCGCGTGTTGGCGCTGACGGTCGCCGGCGCCCCGTGCGCCGTCGTCGTCGCGATCCTCGTCACGAGCGCCGGCGCCGACCGTCTCGCGCAGGCGCCGCGCTGCCCGATCCTGCCGGCCTCCAACCACTTCAACCAGCGCGTCGACAAGCTGCCCGTCGCCGCGAACTCGGCGACGCTCGTCGGCTCGATCGGCCTCGCCGCGAGCGCGAAGGCCGACTTCGGCTCGGGGTTCTACGACGGCGGGCCGATCGGGATCCCCTACCGCGTCGTGCGCGGGTCACAGAAGCGCGTCCCGGTGACGTTCGACTACCCCGACGAATCCGACGGCTCGCGCTACCCGCTGCCGGCGAACGTCGCGATCGAGGGCGGTCCGAACGCCGACGGCGATCGCCACGTGCTCGTCGTCGACCGCGACCGCTGCCGCCTGTACGAGCTCTACGACGCGCATCCCCAACGTGGCGGCGCGAGCTGGCGGGCGGGCGCGGGCGCGATCTTCGACCTGCGCTCGAACCACCTGCGCCCGGCCGGCTGGACGTCGGCCGACGCCGCCGGCCTGCCGATCCTCCCCGGGCTCGTGCGCTACTCCGAGGTCGCGAAGGGAGCGATCGACCACGCGCTGCGCTTCACGGCGCGCCGCACCCGCAACGCGTACGTCTACCCGGCGCGCCACTTCGCCTCCGGCGACGCCGGCGCGGCGCTGCCACCGATGGGCGCGAGGATCCGGCTGAAGCGCGGGGCGAGCCTCAGCGGCCTCGGCAGGCAGGCGCGGATCGTCGCGACGGCGTTGCAGCGCTATGGCGCGCTGCTCGCCGACAACGGCTCGCCGTGGTTCTTCTCCGGCGCGCCCGACAGCCGCTGGGACAACGACGACCTGCGGACGCTGGGTGGCCTGCACGGCTCGGACTTCGAGGTCGTCGACACGCGCTCGCTGAAGCGCCCGCGCTGACCGGCCCGCAACGTTTGCCCACCGCGCTCGTTGCAGAGAGCACAATCGGGTCACGGACGACGAGCGAGACGAGAGGACGATGGAAGCGACTGCCGGTACAACCGAGTTGCGGCGAGCCCTGCGAGCGCTCGCGGTGAGCGCGATCCTCGTCGCGATCGCCCCGGGTCAGGCGAGCGCCGCGACGTGGTCGCCGGCGGTCACGATCTCCACGGAGACGACACAGAACGACCTTCCGGGCTTCGGGTTCGGATCGGCGGGCGTCGGGCTGGCCTCATGGAACACCGTGACGTGCGGTCACGGGCATTCGTGCGCCGGCCGCGTCCCGAGCCGAGGGCGCGCCGCGACGCGCGGTCTCGACGGCCGCTTCGAGCCGCAGCGCGCGCTGCCCTTCGGCGGCGAGCTCGCGGTCTACGGGCACCGCAGCGCCGTCCTCTTCGGGGCGCGGACGGTCGCGTTCGGATCGACGACCGGGCGGTTCGGCCGGCGTCAGAGCTTTCCCGCCCTGATCGCGGCGCACGCCGTCAACGCCCACGGCCGGATGGCGATCCTGGGCCTGCGCGTCCGCGCGAACGCCTCGTCGCGCCTGCGGCTCGCGGAGCGCGGCAAGCGTGGCCGCTTCGGCGCCATGCGCTCCATCAAGGGCGGTCGCAACGCGTCCGACGCCGACGTCGCGATCAACGCCCGCGGCGACCTCGCGATCGCGTACGTGCGCGCGGGGCACGTCCTGGCCCGCCTGCGACGCGCCGGCAGGCCGTTCGGACGGGCCTTCAGCATCGGGCGCGCCGCCGCCAACGGCACCGAGGTGCGCGTTGCGGTCTCCGAGCGCGGCGCGGTCTGGGTGCTATGGCAGAACCGGATCCGCGACGCCGACGCGGGGCCGTTCACGATGGCGCTCGCGATGCGCCCCGCGGGCGCGCGTCGCTTCCGCGACGCGCGCGTGCTCGACACGCGCGCCGAGAACCCGATCGACGACGGCACTCGGCAGAACTTCCTGCTCGCGGTCGACCCGGCCGGCACGGCGTTCGCGACCTGGTCGGGATCCGACGGCACGTGGATCCGGGCACGGCTCGCCACCGTCGACGCGAGCGGGCTGACGGCCACGACCCAGGACCTGTCCTCCGCGACCTACCACGCCGGCGTGCACGCGATCGCGACGAGCCGGCAACCCGGCCAGGCGGTCGTCGTGTGGCTGCGCCTCGCCAACGAGCAGAACGAGCGACCGGACGAGGTCTCCGGCGAGCCCGAGCAGGTCATGGCCGGCGTCGTCGAAGCCCGCCTGCCGTTCGGCGGCGAGGAGGTCGTGTCGGCCGTCGGCCGCGTCGACCAACCCGCGGTCGCCATCGAACCTCGAGCCGGCGCACCGACGGTCGTGTGGTCGCTGCTGACGGGACCGGAGCATTTCACCGCGACGACGCGCCGCCAGGTGATCCGCGCCGCGACGCGCAGCGGCCCCTGACCGCGACCTCCTACCCTCGACGCGAGCCCCACCCCGACCGACCGAAAGGCACTCCCCATGGACCACCGCACGCTCGGCCGCGATGGCCTCGACGTCTCCGCCCTCGGCCTCGGCTGCATGGGCATGTCCGAGTTCTACGGGCATACCGACGACGAGCAGTCGATCGCGACGATCCACCGCGCGATCGATCTCGGGGTCACGCTGCTCGACACGGCCGACATGTACGGGGTCGGCAAGAACGAGCAGCTCGTCGGCGCCGCGATCGCCGACCGCCGCGACACGGTCGTGGTGGCGACGAAGTTCGGCGTCGTCCGCGAGGAGGGCCAGCCGCGCCGCATCGACTCGAGCCCCGAGTACGCCCGCCGGGCCTGCGAGGCCTCGCTGCGGCGCCTGGCCCTCGATCACATCGATCTCTACTACATGCACCGCCGCAACCCCGACGTCCCGATCGAGGAGACCGTCGGCGCGATGGCGGAGCTCGTCGACGAGGGCAAGATCCGCCACATCGGCTTGAGCGAGGTCAGCGCGGACACGCTGCGCAAGGCCTGCGCCGTGCACCCCATCGCCGCGCTGCAGAGCGAGTGGTCGCTGTGGACGCGCGGCCTGGAGGAGGAGATCGTCCCCGTCGCCCGCGAGCTCGGCGTGGGGATCGTGGCCTACAGCCCCGTCGGCCGTGGCTTGCTGACGGGCGCCTACGACTCGATCCGCGACTTCTCCGCCAACGACTATCGCCGCTACAGCCCGCGCTTTCAGGGTGACAACCTGCAGGCCAACCTCCAGCTCGTCGCACGCGTGCGCGAGATCGCAGACGACGTCGGCTGCTCGCCCGTCCAGCTCGCACTGGCGTGGCTGCTGCACCAGGGCGACGACGTCGTGCCGATCCCGGGCACCAAGCGCGTGCGCTATCTGGAGGAGAACTGCGAGGCGGCCGAGATCAGCCTGTCCCGGGACCACCTCGAGGCGCTCGACGAGGCTGCCCCGGTCGGCGTCGCCGCCGGCGAGCGCTACCCCGCCGAGGGCATGGCGGGCGTCGAGCTCTGAGCCGGCGGTCTCACTCGTCGCCCTTGCCGCGGAAGACGAAGAACCACAGCCCGAAGCACACGAGGTAGCCGAGCACGATCGCGACGAGGCTGCCGAACTCCGTCGCGTTCATGGCCGCGAGCGTCATCGCTCGCCGTCCTCGGCGACCTGGACGATGGAGCGGTCCACGAGCCATTCGACGGGAGCCACGTCGTCGGTATACACCCGGCCGCCCCGCAGGCGCGGCGCCAGACGCGCCGCGGTCGCCGCCGCGACCGGCCGCAGCAGGGCAGGCAGGCCCGGGGCGCCCGCGCGCAGCGTCGTCGCCGACGCCGGGCCGCGCGTCGCGAGCAGGATGCTGTTCGTCGGCTCGGAGGGGTCGCGCAGGACCGTCGGGAACACCGCGGCGAGCGTCGCGCTCAGTACCTGTTCGAGGCGCTGCGAGCGCTCGGGATGACCGACGTTGATGAGCAGCACGCCGCCCGGCCGCAGCCGGTCGCGCGCGAGCTCGAAGAACTCCTTCGTCGACAGGTAGAACGGGATGTAGGGCTGGCGATAGGCATCGACGACGATCGCGTCGTAGCGCTGGGTCGTGCGGCGCAGGAAGGGGCGCGCGTCGGCGGCATGCGTGTGCAGGCGAGGCCCGCGCAGGTCGAAGTAGCGCCGGCCGATCTCGGTCAGCTCGCCGTCGATCTCGACGGCGTCGATCCGCGTCTGCGGGAAGAAGTGACCGTACGCGCGAGCGGTCGTGCCGGCGGCATTGCCGAGGATCGCGATCGAACCCGGTGGTCGCGGCGAGGTCGCGAACGGGAGCACGAGCATCTCGTCCCAGTAGTCACCCGTCAGGTACGTGCCGGGGCGGCGGATGGAGTGAACCGCCTGACCCTCGTTGAGCTCCAGCGTGCGCGTGCCGTCGGCGTCCTGCACGACGCGGGCGTACTGATACTCGGTGTCGGCCTCGTGGATGACGCGCGAGCCCGGGTCGGTCTCCCCCTTCACGGTGCCGACCGGCAGCGCGAGCAGCGCCGCGACCGCGACCGGCGCCAGGGCGAAGCGCCCGCGCGCCAGGCCGATCGCCGCGATCACGACGAGCATCAGCCCGAAGACGACGAACGTCCGCCGCGTGCCGATCAACGGGATCAGCAGCAGCGCGGAGGAGAACGTGCCGAGCAGCGAGCCGAGCGTCGAGATGGCATACAGCCGGCCCGACACCGTGCCCGCCTCGGCGACGTCCGCGACGGCGAGGCGCAGCGCGTACGGCGCGACGGCGCCCGAGACGAGGATCGGGATCGCGACGAGCACCGTCACGCCGAGCAGCGAGCCGACGAACGCGCCAGCCGAGATCGCGTCGAGCGCGTCGACGGCGAAGCCCAGGAACGGGTCGGCGACGAACGGGACCGCCGCGAGCAGCAGCCCCGACAGCAGCACGATCTTGTAGAGCCCCGCCCGCGTCGGGTTGCGATCGGCCAGCCGGCCGCCGTACCAGTAGCCGATCGACAGCGCCACCAGCACGATCCCGATCGTGTTCGCCCACACGATCGTCGAGGCGCCGAAGTACGGCGCGAGCAGGCGCGCCGCCGCGATCTCCGCACCGAGGACGCTGAGGCCCACCGTGAAGACGATCAGGGCCAGTGGGGGCTCGGGGAGGCGGCGCACGGGCGACGAGGCTAGCTTGGCGCTCACGAGCCGCGCGCCGCGCCCGGGTCGCCGGCCGCCCGTCTGGCACCTCGCCGCGTGCGCGCGTGTTACACGACAATTGACCTTGCGTTACACCGGAAAGACGATATAGACCACGTCGTAGTCTTCACCGTATGGGTGACATGTGATGGAGAAGGAACATCCTTCGCATCCCCGCATGACATGTCGTCGGTCGCCCAGCTCGTGCCGGCTCGCGAGGCGATGACGCCGCTTTCGACCGACGCCCCCGGCCGCCTGCTCCGGCGCCGCCTCCTGCCCGCGGTCGGCGCCCTGCTCGTCGTGCTCGCCTTCCTGCGATGGGCCGGCGAGATGCGCGGCCTCTACAGCTCGACCGTCGGCCTCGTCGTGATGACCGCCGCCGTGCTCGCGCTGATGGCCGGGCTGCTGCTGTACTTCGCACGCCTGCTCGATCGCGACGATGCGAGGCGCCGCGAGATGGAACGCGAGCTGCGCTGCGGCGCACGCTACTTCGAGCTGTCGCGCGACCTCGTCTGCATCGCGCTCGAGCGGCTCGCCCTGCGCCCATACGCGGCCGTGCTGATGGACTGTCAGATGCCCGAGCTCGACGGCTACGAGACGACGGGCGAGATCCGCCGCCGCGAGCGAAACGGGGTTCACATGCCGATCATCGCGATGACCGCCAACTCGCTGCAGGGCGAGCGCGAGCGCTGCCTCGATGCCGGCACGGACGACGACCTGACCAAGCCGCTGCGCAGCCGCCTGCTGCGCGACGTGCTGCGCCGCTGGGTCTCCGGTGCCGGCACATCGGCCGCCGAGGCCGGCGCGGATCTCGACGCGCTCGAGCGGGTGCTCGCGCAGCGCGACGCCCCGGCGGTGGCTCGGGTCGCCCACAAGCTTCGCGGCGCGAGTGCGACGATCGGTGCCTCGCGGGTGGCGGCGATCGCGTCGGTGCTCGAGACGACCGCGAGCGCGGACGACCTGACGGGCGCCCGCGAGCTCGCGGACGCGCTGCGTCGCGCGGTCGGCGCGACGACGGACGCGCTGCATCGCCGGCCCGCCGGCGGGCAGCCGATGGGTGCGCAGCGCTGAGATGAAGCCGGATCAGCCCCGCAGCCGGATCCTGCTCGTCGAGGACGACGAGGTCGTCGCGGCGCTGCTCATGCGGATCGCGCAGCCCTACGCCGACGTGCACTGGTACTCCAACGCGGAGGCGGCGCTGACGATCGCGGCCGAGACGACGTGGGACCTCGTGATCGCCGACATCGGCCTGCCGGGGATGAACGGCGTGGAGTTCGTGCGCGCGTTCAAGAAGGCCCAGCCGCTCGTCGCGACGCTCGTCCTGACCGCCGGCGGGACCGTCGACGGCACCGTCGGGGCGCTCCGCGTGGACGCCGACGACGTCATCGCCAAGCCGATCGACCCGGCGGCGTTCGTGGAGCGGATCCGCGAGCTCATGGGCCTCACGGCGGCCCGCATCAGCGAGAGCCGCGAGGTCGTGCTCGCGATCGGAGCGCACCCCGACGACATCGAGATCGGCTGCGGCGGGATCCTGCTGCGCCACGTCGCGCGCGGCGACGGCGTGCACCTGCTGACGCTGGCCGGCGGCGACCGGGGTGGGCCACCCGTCGCGCACGCCGACGAACAGCGCCGGGCCGCGAAGCTCATCGGCGCACGGCTCATCCAGCGCGACCTGCGCGACCTGCGCGCGGCCGAGGGCAACGCGACGACCGACGCGATCAGGGAGGTGGTCGCCGATATCCGGCCGGACGTCATCTACACCCACAGCGACCACGACTCACACCGAGACCACCGCGGCGTGCACCGCGCGACGCTCGCGGGCGCGTCCGGCGTAGCGCGGATCTACTGCTATCAGACTCCCTCGACGACGGTCGACTTCCGGCCCACGCGCTTCGTCGCGATCGACGCGTTCGTCGACCGCAAGGTCGAGGTCATCGGCGCCTACGGCTCGCGGGTGAAGGTCCGCCGCTACCTCGCCGAGGACATCCTGCGCGCGACCGTGCGCTACTGGAGCCGATTCGGGCAGTCGACGTACGCCGAGCCGCTGGAGGTCATCCGCGACGGCGTCGATGCCGGCGGCACGGAGGCCGCCGTCGGCGAGCAGCTCGCGGGGCCCGAAGCGCTCCCCCGCGACCGCTGAGGCCCGGCGCGATCGACGGCCGGTTCGTCCGGTCCGCTGCCTAGGGTCCCTGGCATGACCACGCAGGAGCTCGCGGCACGCGACAAGCAGGTTCTCTGGCACCCGTTCACGCAGCAGCAGGGCTGGACCGAGGAGGAGCCGCTGATCGTGCAGCGGGCCTCCGGCTGCACGTTGTATGACCCCGACGGCAACGCGTACCTCGACGGCACGGCGTCGCTGTGGTGCAACGTCCACGGGCACGGACACCCGGCGATCGACGCGGCCGTTCGCGAGCAGCTCGGGCGCGTCGCCCACACGACGATGCTCGGCCTCACGCACCCGCCGGCGATCGAGCTCGCCGAGCGTCTGCTGGCGATCGCCCCGCCGGGCCTGAGCCGCGTCTTCTACTCCGACAACGGCTCGACCGCGGCCGAGGTCGCGTTGAAGATGGCGTTTCAGTACTGGCGCCACCGCGGTCAGGAGCGCCCCCGCTTCGTCACGCTGCGAAACGCCTACCACGGGGATACGATCGGGTCGGTGTCGGTCGGCGGCATCGATCTGTTCCACGCCTGCTTCGGCCCGCTGCTGTTCGACACGCTCCAGGCCGAGCCCGGCGACATCGACGACATGGCTTCGCTGCTGCGCGCGCATGCCGGCGAGATCGCCGCGGTCATCGTCGAGCCGCTCGTGCAGGGCGCCGCGGGGATCATCACGCACCCCGACGGCTACCTGCGTGCCGTCCGCGAGCTGTGCGACGAGCACGACGTGCTGCTGATCTGCGACGAGGTCGCGACCGGCTTCGGGCGCACGGGCACGATGTTCGCGTGCGATCAGGAGGGCGTCGCGCCGGACCTCATGACCGTCGCGAAGGGCCTCACGGGCGGCTACCTGCCGCTCGCCGCGACACTCGCGACGGAGCGCATCTACGAGGCGTTCCTCGGCGAGTTCGCCGAGCTGCGGACGTTCTTCCACGGGCACACGTACACCGGCAACCCGCTCGCCTGCGCCGCCGCGCTCGCGACGCTCGAGATCTTCGAGCGCGAGGACACGCTCGCCGCGCTCGCGCCGAAGATCGCGCTGCTCGCAGAGCTGCTGGACGAGCACGTCGCGCCGCTGAGCGCCGTGCGCGAGGTGCGCCGCCGCGGCGTCATGGTCGGCATCGAGCTGTCGGACTTCCCGCTGCAGGCGCGCATGGGTCACCAGGTCACGAAGGCCGCGCGCCGGCGCGGCGCGATCGTGCGCCCGCTCGGCGACGTCGTCGTGCTCATGCCGCCGCTGTCGATCACGGCCGACGAGCTGCGGCGACTCGTGACGATCACCGCCGCGTCGATCGCCGAGGCGACGAGCGCGGCGTCGCGGCCCGCGCTGCGCGCCGCCGCGTAGCCGCCGAGCGCGCGGCACGTCGCGTCAACCGGCCTGCGTGGCCGCGCCGAGCTCGCGGGGCAGACGCCGCGCCGGTCGTGCGTCGCGCATCCATGACCGCGCCGTCGCGGCGGCGAATGTGAGCCTCGTCACAGCACGTGCAGCGTGGCACGTCGCGGCCGATGACACGAGTGGGGCCAACCGAACAATCGCTCTCGTACCAGCCTGATTGGACGGCGTGCCCGCCGGCGGCACAGTTCTCTCCAGCCCCCCGCGACCACCCAAGGAGACCCGTCATGGCCGACAGCAAGAGCCCCACCAGCAGCCCCGCACCCACCGGCCCACGGGTCGGCGAGCACGCCATCGTGATCGGCGCGAGCGTGGCCGGACTGCTGGCGGCCCGTGTGCTGTCGGACTCCTACGACCGCGTCACCGTGCTCGACCGCGACACCCTGCCCGAGGGCCTGACGGAGAACCGCCGCGCGGTCCCCCAGGGCTACCACGCGCACGGCCTGCAGCTCGGCGGCCAGGCGGCGCTCGAGGAGCTGCTGCCCGGCTTCATGGCCGAGGCGATCTCCGAGGGCTCGGCGCCGCTGCGTCCGGGCATCGACATGCGCTTCCGCATCGGCGGGCATGACCTGCCGCGCGTCGACGCCGGTGCGAAGGCCGCCGTCTCGAGCCGGCCTGTGCTCGAGGGCATCGTCCGCCGGCGCGTCGGCGCGATCGAGAACGTCGCGATCCGCGACCGCGTCAACGTCGTCGGGCTGCTCGACGATCGCGGTCGCGTCGCCGGCGTACGGGCGGTCGGCCACGCCCCCGGCAGCCCCGACGAGACCCTGCCCGCGGACCTCGTCGTGGCCGCCTCCGGCCGCGGCGGCAAGGTCCCCGCGTGGCTGGAGTCGATGGGCTACGAGCGGCCCGAGGAGGAGCGCGTCGAGGTCGACATCCGCTACTCCAGCCGCGTCCTGAGGCTGCGCCCCGGCGCCGTCGGCGACGATGCGATCATCCTCAACGCGGCCTACCCCGGCCGGGCACGCGGCGTCGCCGCGCTCGTCGAGGAGAGCGGCAACTGGAACGTCACCCTCTACGGCTACGGTCCGGACCACCGCCCGCCGACCGACGGCGAGGAGTTCAAGGCGTTCGCCGCCACGGTCGCCGACCCGTCCTTCGCCGCCGCGATCGAGCAGTCCGAGCCGGTCAGCGAGGTCTTCACGCACGCCTACCCCGCGGGCGTGCGCCGCCGCTACGAGCGCATGAAGCGCTTCCCGGCGGGACTGCTCGTCATGGGCGACGCGATGTGCAGCTTCAACCCGATCTACGGCCAGGGCATGACGGTCGCGGCGCTCGAGGCCGTCGAGCTCGGCCGCTGCCTGCGCGACGGCGACCGCAGGCTCGCCAAGCGCTTCTTCAAGGCCGCGAGCGGACCGGTCGAGCACGCCTGGAAGCTGTCGGCCGGCGCCGATCTGGCGATGCCCGAGGTCGACGCCGTCGCCTCGCTGCCCGACCGCCTCGTCGGCCGCTACCTCGACCGCTTCGTCGCGGCCGCCGCCGACGACGCCGCGCTGACACGCCTCTTCTTCGAGGTGACCGGCATGATCGCGCCCGTCACGAAGCTGCTGTCGCCGGCCACGATGCTGCGCGTGCGGCGCGTCAACCGCCGCCACGCGCCCGCCGGCGAGGGCGTCGTCGCCCAGGGCACGCCGGCACCGGCCGGGGCGGCGGCCGCTCACGCCTGAGCGTCCGTCCGCCGGACGCGGCGGCGCGGCCGAGCTCGGGTCCCGCCGTGGCCGGCCGCCGGCCAATCGAACAGCCGGGCCAGGGACCGACGCGGGGGCCGGGCGGAGCCGGCCTACTCGAGCCCGCGCAGCAGCCGCACGACGTCGTCGCCACAGCCCGCGTGCTCGGCCCAGCCCGCCGGCGTGCTGTCGTGGCAGCCGTCGCGCAGGCGCGGGTCGGCGCCCGCGGCGAGCAGCGCGCGGACGGCGTCGAGATGCCCGCCGCCGGCGGCGAGGTGCAGTGCGGTCGCCTGGACGCCGTGGTCCGGGCCGCCGAACGACGAGCGCACGTCGGGATCGGCGCCGAGCGCGATCAGCCGCTCGATCGCGGCGACGCGCCCGCCGGCGGCCGCCCACGCGAGCGCGCTGCCGCGGTAGACGTCGGCCCCGAGGTCGGCGCCACGCGCGACGAGCAGGTCGAGCACGTCGATCCGGTCGTTGCGCGCCGCCCAGGAGAGCGACTCGTCGAGGATCTCGCGCGGCGCGTCCGACGGCTGCCACGCGGGGAAGCCCGAGTGCGGGCGGTAGAACCCCCGCGCCGCGCCGGCCCGCGGGGCGAGCGCTCCGTCGGCGCCGACGAGCTCGGCGACGAGATCCACGCGACCGAGCCCGGCCGCGGTGCGCAGGTTGGGCGGCAGCACACCGTGGCCGGCGAGCAGCTCGGCGGCCTGGGCATGGCCCCAGAACAGCGCGACGACGAGCGGCGTTCCGCCCTCGCCGCGGGCCTCGACGCTGACGGGGGCGCCGGCATCGAGCAGCGTCCGCACCAGCAACGGGAGGCCGACATAGGCGGCCTGGTGCAGCGCGGTCCAGCCGTGGACGTTCGCGCCCGACACGACCGATCCCGCGGCGAGCAGCAGCACGACGAGGCGCTCGTCGCACGTCGCCGTCGCCATCCCGAGCAGGTCGTTGCCGTTCGTCCCGCGCGCGTGCACGATCTCCGGCGCGCGCTCGAGCTGCTCGCGGAGGCCGTCGACGTCGTGCGCCTCGAGCGCGCGGTAGGCGAGCGAGAACGAGTCGTCGGCCAGCCCCGCGATGCGGCGTCGCAGCTGCGCCCACGACGCATCGCCGTGCGCGTGCGCGACGACGGTCCGCGCTCCCGGCGCGGTCAGCGGGGCGCGGGATGCCTCGAACGCGGCGAGGGCGCTCGGCGTGCCGTCGGTCGCCGACGCGAGCAGCCCGAGCGCGCGCTCCTCGTAGTACGCGATGTCGTCGCGATAGGCGCGTTCCACGCCGGACAGCATCGCAGCGACCGTTCACCGGTCGCGGCGCGGCGCGCGTCAGGACCTCACGCCGCCAGAGCGCCCCGCGTGGCCGCGTGGCCGCCACGGCCGGCGCCGGCGGACGGACGGCGGCGTCGGAAGGAAGCACTCGCCGAGTCCGCGGGCGCCGGCCGTCGCGGTCGGCGCGGGAGGCGGGCTAGAACATCGCGCCGGGGATCGGCGTACCCGCCCAGGGCGGCGGCGATCTCCAGGCGGGCCTGCTCGTGCGCGTCGTCCGGCGGGCCCGCGACGACGGGCCCCGAGGAGCCCCCGCCGATCGGCCGCGAGAGCTCGCGCTCGAGCGCGGCGAGCACGTCCGGTTCCGCCTGCGTTGCTGGGTCGCCGTGAGCCATCGTCACTCTCCGAACACGTATGCAATACCTATGTTGGTGAGCATAGCGGCTCGGTCGACTGCCCGCGACCCAGGCTCACTGACGCGCCCGCTGGACCATCACCGAGGTCGCCTTCACCATCGCGATCGCCTCCGCGCCCTCGACGAGGCCGAGCTCGTCGATCGCGTCACGCGTGACGGCGGCCGTCACGAGGAACGGACCCGCCTGGATCTCGACGAGGCCCATGACGCCGTCGACCTCGACCGAGCGCACGACGCCCGGAAAGCGGTTGCGGGCCGACAGCGTGTCGCCGGTCTCGTGTCGTTGCCGGTGCTGCGTGAGGCGCTCGACCTCCGACGGGGGCACCCGCCGGCGATTGCCGGAGTCGCGCGTCGTGAACAGCTTCCCGCCGCGGTCCCAGCGACGCAGGGTGTCGACGCTGACACCGATCACCTTTGCGGCTTCTCCCAGAGTCATGTCAGCCATGGGGCAAGGATCGCGGGCGCGGCGGACGCCTTCGCGCCGGCCCGCCGGTGTTCGGACGCCCCGGCGTCTGACACAGGCACGCCCCTGGAGCGGGCATCAGGCCGAGCCGCGCGGAGCCGACCAGCGCCGGCGTCGCGAGTCCCGCCGTTCGGCGTCGCGGAGATGACCCCCAGCCGCATCGTTCAGCTAGCTGAACGGCACCCGCCATGCACCCGTGTAGCGGGCTGAGGCGGACGAGCGGCGTCCGTTGCCCGCTTGGATCCGAGCATCGATCGACGCCTGGAGATTCCGGCGCCGCAGGACCGACTCACCGACGCGCGCAACGGTTGAGTGCTGCCGACCGCGGGCGACCGGATCGCCGCCCGCGCAGCGCCGGCGTCATCTCGATTGCATACGCACACTCGTCCACGCCCGAAGGCCTCGCCAAGAGCTCGCGCACGGCCTCGCAGCGCCTGTTAGGGTCGGATGTTCCGCCCGTCTGGCTCCCGCGACGTGCCAGGGTCGTCGGTGGCGGTTTCACTCCGATCAGGGGATGTCCAGGTGGTCCGTCCGCGCTCCGCCCATCCGGATGTTGGCTCGTGATCGCGGTCTCGACGGTCGTTGTCGTGCTGGCGTGGATCGGGTTCCTCGACGGGCTCATCGTGGTCTGTGTCGTGGTCACCCTGCTGCGAGGGCTGCTCGCACCGCGGCCCGGCGCGGTGCGGCGCGAGCGCTTCGAGGCGCACTCGCACGACATCGACGACGATCTCGACCAGATCACCGCCGCGCTGACGAACGCGACGCGCCGGTAGTCACCGCGCGGCGGGCTATGACGAGCCGCGGCGTGGCCGAGGTACCGTCTGTGCCGTGGCCTGGCCGACCGCCGACCTGCGGCACGGATCGCGATCGTGAGCACGACGCACCCGACCGCGACCTACCGCCCGCACCTCGACGGGATCCGCGCCGTGGCGGTGATCCTCGTGATCGCGTTTCACCTCGGCTACGCGTGGATCCCGGGTGGCTTCATCGGCGTCGACGTGTTCTTCGTCCTGTCGGGGTACCTCATCACGGGGCTGCTCGTCGACGAGCTCACGCGCGACGGGCGCGTCGACCTCGCACACTTCTACGCCCGACGCATACGCCGGCTGCTGCCCGCGGCCGTGCTCGTCGTGGCGGTCGTCGTGCTCGCCACGATCGGGCTGCTGGACCGCGTCGACCAGGCCTCCGTCGGCCGCGACGGCACGCTGACCGCGCTGTACGGCGCGAACTGGCATTTCGCCTTCGCCGGCGGCGACTACTTCGCGCCGGGCGACGTTCCGAGCCCGCTCGTGCACTTCTGGTCGCTCGCCGTCGAGGAGCAGTTCTACGTCCTGTGGCCGGCGCTGCTGCTCGGCCTGTGGGCGCTCGCGGCGCGGCTTCGGGGGCGCGCGACGATCGCGCCGCTGGGCGTGCTGCTCGCCGTGGTTCTCGTCCTGACCGCCGTTTCCGCGGCGCTGTCGGTGCTGCTCGAGCCGGGCCCGCTGACGTACTACGGCACGCACACCCGCGCCTACCAGCTGCTGGCCGGCGCGGGCCTCGCGATCGCCGCCCGTGGCTACCTCGCCCACCCGCCCGGCGACGCGGACGCCGGCGGCACGCGCCTGCGCGCAGCCGGCGTCGCGCTGAGCGTCGCGTCCCTCGCGGCCGTGGCGCTGCTTGCGCACGGGATCTCCGGCGCGCAGGACTACCCGGGCGTCGCCGGCCTCGCCGTCACGACCGCGAGCGTCGCGCTCATCGCCTCGCTCGACCTCATGGGATCGCATCCGTGGCGGCGCCTCGCGGGCGCCCGACTGCCCGCCGCCGTCGGGCGCCTGTCGTACTCGCTGTACCTCTGGCACTGGCCGACGATCGTCTTCCTGCCGCTGTTCGCCGACCGCCACGACATGCCGTGGCTCGGCCGCAGGCCCGCGCTCGTCGCGGCGATGACGCTGCTCGCGCTCGCCTCCTACCGGCTGTGGGAGCGGCCGATCCGCTTGCGCCTGTGGCGCCGCGCGCCCGAGCGGCGCGTCGTGCTGGCCGGGCTCGCCGTGTCCGCCGCGCTCGCCGTCGCGACGGTGCTCGCGCTGCAGGCGCCGACCGGCTTCGAAGCCCGCGCGCTCGCGTCCGTGACCGACCTCGCGAAGCCGCTGGACTGCCCGTACTTCGCGCGCGACTGGCCGCGGCCCGCCGACAGCCACGCCTGCCTGCTGCGCAAGGGCGGCCGGCTGACGGTGGCGCTCGTCGGCGACTCGCACGCGCAGCAGTGGCAGCCGGCGCTGCTGGTCCTCGCCAGGCGCTACGACCTCACGATCATCCGTGCGACCCGTGGGGGGTGCGCCGCCAACGACGTCACGGCCGACCGTCTCGCCGACGCCCGCGGCGTCAGCGGCTCGGGCGAGGAGTGCACGGCCTGGCGCCACCACGCCTACGCCGACCTCGTCACGCGCTATGACCCCGACGTCATCTTCCTCGCGACGCGCTCGCAGCCCAGCCCGCTCGTCGACGGCGGCCGCCACCTGAAGCCGTTCACGCCACAGCACCTCGGTGTGTGGTCGGCCGGCTGGGACTGGACGCTGCGCACGCTCGGGTCCGGCGGCGCGCGGATCGTCGTCAGCCGCATCCTCCCCACGCTCCCGCAGCGGGTGCCCGCGTGCCTGGCGGCCGCCGGCCATCCGACGTCGGCGTGTGACTTCCCGGTCTCCGCCGACACGCACGTCGGCGCCTACAACGCCGTCGTCGACGGCCTGCCCGGGCGCGCGCCGCGTGTCAGCGTGTTCGATCCGACGCCGATCGGCTGCCCCGGCGCCGTCTGCCGGGCGATGGCCGGCGACATCATCGTGCACCGCGACGACAACCATCTCAGCGCGGCGTATGTCCGCTCGCGCGCGGACGCCTTCGCGGCCGCGCTGGCGCGGGCGGGCGCAGATCTCTCCGACCCTCCACGGGCTCGCAGGCGCGTGCGGTAGCGGATCGCGTGTTCGCCGCGGAGCCGGAACGACGTGCAGCTATGCAATACATAGCATCGGTTGACACGTTGCCTAGAGTCTGAGGAGCAGACATCTAGGCAAGGAGTGTTGCGATGGAAGACCAGCAAGACGCCGGGGCGCTCACGGCCCTGCTCATGAGCCGCTCGCTCACCGACGTGCAGCTGCTCGAGGCCAGCGACGCGGCACCGGACTACGCGATCCTGCCGGACGTCGACGTCCTGAAGATCGGCGGCCAGAGCATCATGGACCGCGGCCGCGCCGCGGTGTACCCGATCGTCGAGGAGCTCGTCGCCGCAAAAGCCGAGCACAAGATCATGATCGGCACGGGCGCGGGCACTCGCGCACGCCACCTCTACGCGCTCGCCGCCGAGTTCGGCCTGCCGACGGGCGTGCTGACCGACATCGGCAGCGCGGTCGCCGGCCAGAACGCCGAGATGCTCGGCCACCTCATGGCACGCCACGGCGTGCCGGTCATCGCGGGCACGGGCTTCGGCGCGCTCGCGCTGTACCTCGAGCAGTGCGGCGCCACGATCTTCCCCGGCATGCCGCCGTACGACATGTGGCAGCACGTGCCGGCCGAGGGCGTCATCCCGCCGTACCGCACGGACGCCGGCTGCTGGCTCGTCGCCGAGGTCATGAGCGCGCGCAGCACGATCTTCGTCAAGGACGAGGACGGCCTCTACACGGCCAACCCGAAGACCGACGAGAACGCGACGTTCATTCCGCAGGTCACGGTCGACGAGCTGCTCGAGATGGACCTGCCGGACCTCGTCGTCGAGCGCCCGCTGCTCGAGCTCATGCGCAACGCGCGCAACGCCACGTCGATCCAGGTCATCAACGGCCTCAAGCCGGGGCTCATCACCCGCGCCCTCGCCGGCGAGCACGTCGGCACGATCATCTCGGCCGCATGAGCGCCGCCGACCGCCATCCCCGGAGGATCTCATGACCGACGTCGAACCGCTCTTCTCCGCGAAGGACGTCCCGTCGGCGCTCATGCGCCAGACGCTCGTCGACCGCGACCTCGTCAAGCCCGCCACGACCAAGCCGGTCATGCGGCTGCTGCCGTGGCTGCAGATCGTCACGATCGGCGGGCGCTCGATCATGGACCGCGGCGCCAAGGCCGTCGTCCCGCTCGTCGACGAGCTGCGCGAGTGCTTCGGGACGCACCGCATGCTGATCGCGACGGGCCCCGGCATCCGCGCCCGCCACGTCTGGGGCATCGCGCTCGACCTCGGCCTGCCGACCGGTGCCCTCGCGTCGCTGGCCGCCACCGAGGCCGAGCAGAACGGGCACATCGTCGCCGCGCTGCTCGCCGCGGACGGCGTCTCCTACCTGCCGCACACGAGCGTCGCGCACCAGCTCGCCGGCCACCTCGCCGCGAGCCCGGCCGCCGTCTGCAACGGCTTCCCGCCGTATGAGATGTTCGAGTTCCCGCCGGCCGTCGGCAAGATCCCGCCGCACCGCACCGACACGGGCACGTTCCTGCTCGCCGACGCGTACGGCGCGGAGCGCCTCGTCTACGTCAAGGACGTCGACGGCGTCCACACGTGCGATCCGAAGGACGATGGCGCCACGCTCATCCCGCGGGTCGGGGCGAAGGAGCTGCTCGCGATGGACATCCCGACGCTGCCGATCGACCGCCTCGTGCTCGAGCTGATGGCGACCGCCAAGCACCAGAAGGAGATCCAGATCGTCAACGGCCTGACGCGCGGCAACGTCACGCGGGCGCTCGCCGGCGAGCACGTCGGCACGATCGTCTACGCCGACTGAGGCCAAGCCACGGGCTTGAAGGGCGTCTCACGCAGGACGCGACCCCGGCGCCTCGCTCGGGCACGACGCGAGCGACCGCGTCGGGTCAGACAGGAGATGGCCGAGCCTCCATCAGGTGCAACGTCAAGCGGTTCGTCAGGTGCGCTCGACGACGACGATCGTCGACTTCACGACGGCCGTCGCGGTCTGACCCGGCTTGAGGTCGAGCTCGTCGGCCGCCTCGCGCGACATCAGCGAGACGATCCGGAACGGGCCGCAGGCGAGATCGATCTGCGCCATGACGCCGTCGCGCTTGACGTCGACGACGACGCCGGGCATGCGGTTGCGCGCGCTCGAATGCGGGTTCGTGCCACGGTCACGCAGGACGCGGGCGAGCTCCTCGGGCGCCAGCACGCGGCGACCGCCGCGGCGATCGAACTCGATCCGCCCGTCGCGCTCCCAGCGGCGCAACGTGTCGACGCTGACGCCGAGCGCCTGCGCGGCAACACCGATGCGTATGCCGTCGTCCATCGTGGGCGCAGCCTACTCGGAATCGAGCTATGCGCCGGCGGCGTCCCAGTATTGCCTAGGCGCAAGGGCCCGGCGCATCGTCCTCGTCGCGCAGCACGAGCAGCCGCGCGCTGGCGGGCGAGAAGCTCGCCTGTGCCGGCTCGCCGCGATGCAGCCCGAGGCGCTCGAGCTCGTCGCGCGGCCCCTCGGCCGTCAGCGGCCCGATCCGTACCCGCATCCGCCCGCCCTCGGGCGCGAGCGCCGAGATCGGCGCCGTGATGGCGTTCGGCGCCTCGTCGCCACCGTCAGGCGCACCGATCGCGATCTCCCACGGGTAGACGGCGACGCCGACGCGTCCCGTCGCGCGCTGGTCGGAGTGCACGAGCGCGCCGCCGTCGAGACGTACCTCGCTGCCGCCGCCCGCCAGCGGGCGCGCCGTGCCGCGCAGCAGGTTGCCGCCGGTCAGGCTGACGACGAACGGATCGGACGGGTGATCGACGAGCTCGACGGCCGTGCCGACCTGGCGCAGCCGCCCGGCGACGACGACGCCGATCCGATCGGCGAGCGCGGCGGCATCGCGGAAGTCGTGCGTGACGAGCAGCGTCGGCAGCCCGAGCTCGGACAGCAGCTCCTGCAGCTCGGTGCGCACGGTCGCGCGCGTGTGCGCGTCGAGCGCCGACAGCGGCTCGTCGAGCAGCAGCACCCCGGGCCCGCGAGCCAGCGCTCGCGCGAGCGCGACGCGCTGGCGCTCGCCGCCCGACAGCGCCGCCGGCCGCTCGTTCGCGAGCGAGGAGATCCCGAAGCGCGCGAGCAGGTCGCCGACGCGCTCGCCGCCGCCGCCGAACGCGACGTTCTTGGCGACGGTCATGTGCGGGAACAGTGCGTACTCCTGGAAGACGAGCCCGACCGATCGCCCCTCGGGCGGGAGGTCGATCCTCGCGCCCGCGTCGAACCACACCCGATCGCCGAGCGCGATTCGCCCGCGGTCGGGACGGCGCAGGCCCGCGACCGCACGCAGCACCGTCGTCTTGCCGGCGCCCGAGGGGCCGACGAGCGCGACGGTCTCCCTTCCGACGCTCAGCTCGACGTCGAGCGAGAACGATCGAAGGGCGAAACCGACGACGACGTCGAGTCTCTCCACGACACGATCAACTTGTAGGACAACAGGACGCCGGCGCTGAGCACGACGAGCAGTATCCCGATCGCCAGGGCGACGTCGAAGCTCGAGTCCAGCTCCTCGTAGACCGCGAGGGTCAGCGTCTGCGTCTGGCCGCTGACGTTGCCGGCGAAGACGATCGTCGCGCCGAACTCGCCGATCCCGCGCGCGAAGGCCAGCACCCAGCCGGCGACGAGCCCGGCGGTCGACAGCGGCATCCAGATCCGCCAGAACGTGCGCACCGGCCCGGCGCCGAGCGTCCGCGCCGCGTCGACGAACGTCCGGTCGACGCCCTCGAACGCGGTGATCGCCTGGCGCATGTAGAACGGCGAGGCGACGAACGTCACCGCCAGGATCACGGCCCACTCCGAGAACGGCAGCACGATGCCGGCGCTCTGGAGGTCGGGGCCGAGCAGGCCGGCGACGCCGAACGCCGCCAGCAGCCCGATGCCGGCGACGGCCGGCGGCAACACGAGCGGCAGCTCGACGAGCGTGATGACGAGCGCGCGTCCACGGAAGCGGCGAGTCGCGAGCACGTACGCCGTCGGCGTGCCGAGCACGACGATGAGCAGGTTCGCGACGAGGTTGGCTCGCAACGTGACGCGCAGCGCGTCCTGCACCGTCCGATCGCCCAGCAGGCCCGGCACGTCGCCGAGCGGGACCTCGGTGAACAGCGCGACGATCGGCAGCGCGAGAAACGTCAGCGTGACGCCGACGCACAGCGAGATCAGGGCGGCCATCCCGATCCGCCCCGCGCGCCGCGTTGCGCCGCCGCGCGCACCGCCAGGCGCAACCGCCGCGGGCGCGGGTGCACCCCCAGAAGCCGGGCCCGGGGCGCCGGCCGGCGGCGCGTCGTGCTCTGCGAGCGTGCTCAAGCGGGTTGTCCTATCCCTTCGGCGGCAATCCGAAGCCCGCGTGCCTCAGCACGCTGCGGCCGCGCGACGAGCGCAGCTTGGCGATGAACGAACGGGCGCCGGCGCGGTCGGCGCCGCTGCGCGTGACCGCGCAGATCTGGTAGCGCACGGGCGGCTGGGCGTAGCGCGGCAGCCGGATCGCCCGAACCTTGTCGCTTGCGATCCTGCCGTCGGTGGCGTAGACGAAGCCGGCGTCGGCGGAGCCGAGCGCGACCTTCGAGACGACGTTCGCGACGTTCGTCTCCTGGCTGACGGTGTTGCTCCTGAGCACCTTCGACAGGCCGAGGCGACGCAGCAGCGTCCGCGTGTAGGCACCGACCGGGACGCCGGCGTTGCCGATCGACAGGCGCTTGCCGCCGGCGCGCAGCGAGTACACCGAGCGGATCCTGCCGGGGTTGCGCCGCGGCACGATCAGCACGAGCTTGTTCGTCGCGAACGTGACCGGACGAGCGCAGTGGTTGCCTCTGAAGAGCGCCTGCGCCTCGACCGTGCTGGCACCCGCGAAGACGTCGGCGGGAGCCCCGCGCTCGATCTGCAGCTGCAGCTGGTTGGAGCCGAGGAAGTTGTACGCCGGCGTCCGGTCGACCCGCGTGAAGACGTCACGCAGCGACGATGCCGCGTAGACGTTGAGCGCGGCTTGGGAGGCGGCCGGCGCCGCCAGCCCGAGCAGGAGGGCCGGCGGCAGCACGAACCGTAGGAGTGTTCTCGTCATGCGGGCCACCTTCGATCAGTCCGGGAAGTCCGGGGTGGACAGAAATCCGTCGAGCGCGTCGGCTGCCGGCTCGAGGTCGATCGGGCTCGGCAGCCCGCTCGGCGACGGCCGGCCCCGACGCAGGTTCAGCCAGCCCAGCGACTGCGAGTCGTAGGCCAGCAGGCGGCCGAGGAACACCCGCGTCGCGCTGTCGGCGGCATACCCGACGCCGTTGAGGTACACGCCGACGAGCAGCGTCTCGAGCCTCGCGGCCAGCGACAGCGCGCGCGCCTTCGTCTTGACCGCGCCATCGGGCAGGACCGTGACGAAGTCCTCGGTGAGCGGGGCGTCGGCCCCGAGGACGGCGTCGAGGCGCAGGATGTGCGCGCGCTTCGCGGCCGCGACCTTCGCGAGATGCGTGCGCTCGGCGCGGCTGAACCCGGAGCCCTTCGCCCTGTACGCGGCGCGGTAGATGTCGCGGCTCGCGCGCTCGGCGATGGTCGCGAACGACAGGAAGGCGACGTCGTCGTCCTGCGGCGCGGGAATCGGCAGCCGCGCCCCCGCCGGCGCGGCGAATAGCCCGCCCGCGGCCGCAACGGCGAGCCCACCGGCGCCCAGGCGCAGGAGGTCCCCACGGTCAAGCTCGATCACCTGGTTCGTCTCCCTCGTCGATCGTGAGCGGGCGCATCGCTAGGCAATGCCTAGGTCGCACGATAGACGTTACGCTGGAGCGGTGCCTAGTCGTTACGTACTCGCGATCGCGTCCTGCGCGACGATGTTCCTCACCGGTTGCGCCGGGGGCGGGGACTCGGGATCGACAGCCCCAGCGGCCTCGGGTCCCGCGGCGCTCGAGGCCGCGCCCGCCCTCGCGCGCACCGCGGCGAAGGCGGGCGAGTTCCTCTTCACGGGCCAGGCGTCTCCCGCCTCGCATGGGCCGATCGAGCTCGACGGGCGCTACCTCGTGCGCTTCGAGCAGGTCGCGCCCGAGGACCCGAAGCTCGACTTCGCCGGCCAGACGCCGTTCGAGGCGTCGCTGCGCAAGCGGGAGGGCGATCCGCGCGGCGCCGTGAAGCTGTTCAGCGCCGCGAGCCGTCGCGGGCGGCGCGAGCTCGCGATCCAGGGCCGCTACGTGCTCGACATCACCTTCGGGGACTTCCCCTACGCGATCCGCTTCACCCCGCGCGCATAGGTCGCGCCATCAGTCCTCGTAGGGCGTGAAGTCCCTCTTGCGCGCGCCGCAGACCGGGCAGAACCAGGACTCGGGGATGTCGGCGAACGCCGTGCCTGGCGGAATGCCGCCATCCGGATCGCCCTCGTCGGGGTCGTAGATGAAGCCGCAGGATTCACAGATCCAGCGCGTGGTCTCGGTCTTGGTCGTCATGCGGTGCAGGGTATTGGTTGCCTGCCGGGTAACGTCGATCGCGTGACGAGGAGCGACCGGCCGGCCACGACCGAGCAGCTCAACGACGGGCCCCCGACGATCCCGCGCCAGGCCGCCTCGGTGATCCTCCTGCGCGACGCCGGCGCGGGGTTCGAGCTGCTGCTCGTGCAGCGCAACCCGGAGCAGCGCTTCATGGGCGGCTACTGGGTCTTCCCGGGCGGCGCGGTCGACGCGCACGAGGGCGAGGGCGAGTCCGCGCACCGCGCCGCGGCCGTGCGCGAGCTGCGCGAGGAGGCCTCCGTCGGCGGAGTGGCAGCCGAGGAGCTCGTGCGCTACAGCCGCTGGATCACGCCCGCGCTGCTGCGCATCCGCTTCGACACGCACTTCTTCCTCGTTCGAGCGCCGGCAGGTGCGCGGGCTCGCGTCGACGGCCGCGAGTGCGTCGGCCTGCGCTGGGGCACGCCCGGGGCGCTGCTGCGGGCGCAGGCCGCCGGCGAGCTCGAGCTCGCGTTCCCGACGCTGCGGCACATCGAGCAGCTGTCGGTCTTCTCCGGCGTCGCGGAACTGCTCGATCACGCACGCTCCCACGACGTCGAGCCGGTGCTGCCGCGCGTCGAGCTCAGCGGCGAGGTCGCGCGCCTCGTGCTGCCCGGTGAGCCCGGCTACGACGGCTGACGGACGAGCGCTCGTGGCGCGCCGGCGCCCCGCGCCTACTCGGCCACGCGGATGCGGCCGGACATGCCCCGCCGCTCGTGGTCGGCGAGCGGGCAGTACCACTTGTAGGTCCCGGGCGGCAGGCGCACGGAGATCGTGGCCCGCTCGCCGGGCCGCAGCGGGGGTGTGCTGCTCTCGCCCGTCGGGCCGTCGACGCGCAGCGCGTGTCGCAGCTCGCCGTCGTCGGTCGCCACGAACGCGACGACGCCCGCGCGCGCGACGCGCGGGTTCATGGGGTCCAGGCGGTATTCCGACAGCGACACCTCGACCGACGCGGCGGCCTTGCCGGCGGGTGGCGCCGCGGTGAGCGGCGTCGGCGTCGTCGCGACCCTTCCATTGGCCGGCCGCTGCTCCCCGCAGCCGCCGGCCGCGAACGCGAGCGCGATGGCGGTCGCCAGGATCGCTGTGGCACGGCCGGGCATGGCCGCCAGCGTACGTCAGTCGCCGCCGCCGGCCGCCGCCGGCCGGGTCGCCCGCCGCGGGAGTTGGCACCGCTCGGGCGGGCTCGTCGTACGCGGCGCGGGAGCGCCGAGGCGGCCGGCGCGCACGTCCGGCAGCGGGCGTCAGGGCAGCGCGGCGATCGCGTCCCGCGCGCGGCCGCGGGCGAGGTTCGCGCCCGCGAAGCCGTCGCCACCTCGGGCGAGCCGCGATCGCTGGGCAGCGAGCGCCCGCGCGCGCAGCGGCTCGGGCAGCCGGGCGAGCGCCGGCACCGCGTCGGCGCTGAGGCCGGCGAGCTCGTCGACGTCGATGCTGCCGGTCGCATCGAAGCGCTCGACGTTGTGCTCAGCGATCCGCCGGTCGGGGTCCGAGACCCAGAACGCGAGTGCCGCGAGCGCGCCGAGCAGGACCGTCGCGCGGGCGAGCCAGCCGCGGCGCCCGCTCGCGAGCGCCGCGAGCACGAGCGCGAACTGCCCTCCGCCGAACAGCAGCAGCGCGTGGACCGCGAGGCGCGTGCGCGTGAAGCCGAAGGCCCGCTCGTAGAGGCCGAGCCGGTGCAGCGCGGACGCGAGCACGACGAGCGTCAGCAGGCAGAGCGCGGCGAGCAGCGCGCGCAGCAGTCGCGCGTCGCGCACGCGCTCCGTGCTCGCCCAGCGCAAGGCGGCGCCGACGACGACGAGCGTGAGGATCGCGACGACGACGAGCTGGGCGAACCCGGAGCGCGCGTACTCGGCGTAGGTGAGGCCGGCCGCGTCACGCACGTAGCCGTCGCCGCCGAAGAGCACGGCGACCTGCACGGCGACGAACAGCGCGAACAGCGCGTTCAACGCGCCGAGGGCGAGTCGCCACTCGACCCTGCCGAGGTGCAGCAGTGGCCGCCGCGCCGGGGCGCCGACGACGAGCGCCGCGCCCGCGAGCCCGCCTGCCAGCGCCGTGACGAGCACGAACACGAAGACCCGCAGCGACAGCTCGTCGAGCGCGACGGCGTCGGGCAGCACGTCGCCGGCGAGCCGCGCGAAGGCCTGGTCGCTCGTCGCGAACAGCGTGCCGAAGACCGTCAGCAGCAGCCCGGCGATCAGCAGCCCGCGCCCGACGGCGAACGCGCCGGCGGCGGTCGTGCCGCGCGGCAGCGCGCCCCCTGCCGCGGCGCCGACGCGCCACAGGCCCGACGGCACGCGCAGCGGCGCGAGCGCGGCAGCGACCGTCGCGTGCCAGCCGTGCGGCGCCCGCACCGCGATCGCGCCGAGCACGACCGCGCCGGCGAGCTCGCCGCCGACGACCCAGCCGGCGTCGCGAAACGCGGCCGCGGATGCGAGCGCCAGCGCGAGGCCGCCGAGCAGCGCCGATTGCAAGCCGTCGCGCCGGGTCCGCGCGATGGCGTCCTGCCTTGCGGTCGTCCTGGCACCCGAACGCAGGACGGCGCCCGCCGCGGCGAGCGCGACCGCGACGAGCACGTAGCCGAGACCGGCGGGTGCGCCCGGCAGCAGCAGCGCCGCGAGCGCGCCCGCGCCGAGCGCGGCGAGGGCGAATCGGCCCGGCGCGTTCGTGCCCTGGCCCTCGGCCGCGCGCGCCTCGCGCTGTCCGCCGGCCCGTGCGCCGGTCACGCCCGCACCGCGGGCAGCGTGACGACCATGTGGCTGCCGTGCGGGTCGCGTCGCTCGGCGCGGATCGCGCCGCCATGCAGCTCGACGATCCAGCGCGCGATCGCGAGGCCGAGCCCGGCGCCACCGCCATCCGCGCCGCGGCGCCCGTCGCCGCGGTAGAAGCGCTCGAAGACGCGTGCGAGGTCGTCCTCAGGGATGCCCGGTCCCTCGTCGTCGACCTCGACGGTGATCGTGTGACCGTCGGTCGACGAGGCGCGCAGCGCGATCTCGCCGGGGCGCGGCGAGTAGCGCACGGCGTTCTCCACGAGGTTCATGACGACCTGGTGGATGCGCTCGGGGTCGCCGGCGGCGCGTAGCTCGGTGGGCGCCTCGATCGAGAACACGACGTCCTCGGGCGCGTGCAGGCGGGCCTCGCGCGCCGCGCCCTCGAGCACCTCCCGGACTCCGAACGGGCGGATGTCGAACGGCTGGTCGCCGGCCTCCAGGCGCGACAGGTCGAGCAGCTGCGAGACGAGCCGGCCGAGGCGCCGCGTCTGGGCGAGCATCGTGCGCAGCGTCTGCGGGTCGGGTTCCGAGACGCCGTCGATGACGTTCTCGAGCACGGCCTGCAGGGCGCTGAGGGGCGTGCGCAGCTCGTGCGAGACGTTCGCGACGAGGTCGCGGCGCAGCCGATCGGTCTCGGCCAGCTCCGCCGTCATGCGGTTGAACGCGCGCGCGAGCTCTCCGACCTCGTCGCGCGACGTGACGGCGACCTGGCGGCCGTGCTCGCCGCGCGCCATCGCGGTCGCGACGGCGGCCATGTCGCGCAGCGGCTTCGTCGTGCCGCGCGCGAGCAGCTGCACGACGCCGAGCGCGAGCACGACTCCCGCGCCGGCGCTCACGATCGACGGCAGCCCGAAGCTGCGCACGCCGATGATCGTCGTGACCGCGGTGATCCAGACCGCGATCACGATCACGATCCCGAGCTTGAGCTTCAGCGAGGAAAGCTGGTGCAGCGGCCTCATGGCCGGTTCGGCGTCGCGAAGGCGTAGCCGATGCCCTGGACCGTGCGCACGACGTCGGCGCCGAGCTTGCGCCGCACCGCCGCGACGTGCGAGTCGACGGTGCGCGTGCCGGCGGAGCCGTCCTCGTAGCCCCAGACGTCCTCGAGCAGCTGCTCGCGACTGAAGACGATGCCGGGCCGCAGCGCGAGCTTGTGGACGAGATCGAACTCCGTCGGCGTGAGGTGTACCGCCCGCCCGTCGCGCGTGACCTCGCGGCGCTCGGCGTCGATGCTGATCGGTCCCGCGGTCAGCGGCGCGGACTGCGGCTCGGCGGCGCGCCGTGACCGTCGCAGCAGCGCGCGCACGCGGGCAACGAGCTCGCGCTGGCTGAAGGGCTTGGTCATGTAGTCGTCGGCACCGACGCCGAGACCGACGAGCAGGTCGGTCTCCGCATCCAGCGCGGTCAGCATCAGCACCGGGACGGGCCGCTTGCGCTGGATGCGCCGGCAGACCTCGTGCCCGTCGATGCCGGGCAGCATGACGTCGAGCACGACGAGGTCCGGCTGCAGCCGCTCGCACAGCCGCACGCCCTCGTGCCCGTCGTGGGCGATCTCGACCGCGAACCCCTCGGCGCGCAGCCGCACCGCGAGCGCGCCCGCGATCGCGACCTCGTCCTCCACGATGACGATCGTCGCCTGCGGGGTCCCCTCCACACGGCGGATGCTAGGCGTGTGTGGTGACGGTGCGTTGGGGGTTGTGTGGAGAAGGTGTGCAGGTGAGCACGGGCCGTAGCCTCCAGCCCATGCCGCGCCGCGCGCCTGCCGCCGTCCTCGACAGGCTCCCGCCGCAGGCGCTGTTCATCCTCGGCGCGGCCTCGCAGTACGTCGGCGCGGCGCTCGCCGTGCTGCTCTTCGAGAAGGTCCCGGCCGCCGGCGTCGGCTGGCTGCGCGTCGTCGGATCGGCCGCCGTGCTCGTCGCGTGGCGCCGCCCCTGGAACACCGACTGGACGAGACCCCGGCTCAGGCTCGTCGCGGCGTTCGGGCTCACGCTCGCGTTCATGAACGTGACGTTCTACCTCGCGATCGACCGGCTGCCGCTCGGCACGGCCGTCGCGATCGAGTTCTGCGGACCGATCTTCGTCGCCGCGCTCGGCTCGCGTACGCGGCGCGACGTCGCCGCGCTCGCAACCGCGACCGCGGGCGTGCTGGCGCTCGCCGACGTGCACCTCGCGGGCAGCCCCGACGGGCTCGCCTTCGCGGTTGCGGCGGGCGCCGCATGGGCGGGCTACGTCATCCTCGGCCACCGCATCGCGGCCGACGAGGCGATCCGCCCGCAGGACGGCCTCGCGCTCGGGATGGCGATCGGCGCCGTCGGCTTCGCGCCGGTGCTGACGGCCAGCGCCGTTCCCGCGCTCGTCAGCCCGCTGCTGCTCGCGGCCTGCCTCGCGGTCGGCATCGCGTCGAGCGTCGTGCCCTACGGCCTCGAGCAGGTGGCGATGCGCCGGCTCACCCGCCCGCGCTTCGCGCTGCTGCTGGCGCTGCTGCCCGCGACCGCCACCGTCGTCGGCGCGGCGCTGCTCGGGCAGGTCCCCGGGCTCGTCGAGGGGGCCGGCATCGCGCTCGTCGTCGCCGCCTCGCTGCTGCGCAGCCACGAGGGCCTCTGAAGAAAAGCTAAAGAGACGAGCAACTTCCGGGCACATTCACGGTTACAGTGCTCGGAGACAGTATGGAGGCCGGAGCACTTCGAGCACCCGTCGCACTCAACCGGATCTCGGTCACGGCGCCTCTGCTGCGGCTGCGATCCGACGAGCAGCTCGTCGCGCTGTTCCGGGCGGGCAACGACGCCGCGTTCAGCGTCATCCACGACCGCTACCGCCAGCGGCTGTTCGCGTACTCGCGCCAGATGCTCGGCGGATCGCGCCAGGACGCCGAGGACGCGCTGCAGGACGTCTTCATGCGCGCCTACTCGTCGCTGCGATCCAACGACCGCCCGCTGTCGCTGCGCGCGTGGCTGTACCGCGTCGCGCACAACCGCTGCATCGACCAGTTGCGCCGGCCCACGCCGCCGGCGGCCGACCTCTTCGACACCTCGCGCAAGCCGCTGCTCGATCCGATGGACGAGGCCGAGCGCCGCGAGGACCTGCGCCAGCTCGTCGCCGACGTCCGCCGCCTGCCCGACCAGCAGCGCTCCGCCCTGCTCATGCGCGAGATGGACGGGATGAGCTACGCCGAGCTCGCCTCCGCCCTCGGGATCTCGCTGCAGGCCGTGAAGTCACTGCTCGTCCGCGCCCGGATCGGGCTCGTCGAGGCGATCGAGGCCCGTGACACCGCCTGCTCGCAGATCCGCATCGACCTGACCGACTCCTTCGACCGCGGCGTGCGCGCGAGCGGCCTCGCCCGCCGTCACCTGCGCGATTGCGAGGGCTGCGTCGAGTACCGCGCCCAGCTGCGCGGCGTGCGCCAGGGCCTCGGCGTGCTCGCCCCGGGCGCCGGCCCATGGGCGACGATCCTCAAGCTCGTCGGTCTCGGCGGAGCCGGCTCGGCCGGCGCCGCCAGCGCCGGAGGCGGTGCGGCGGCCGGAACCGGCGTGCTCGCCGCCGCCGGCACCGGCACGGCGGCGAAGGTCGCAGCGGTCGTCTGCTGCGCGGCGCTCACCGCCGGCGGCGCCGTCGAGGTCCGCGACCAGATCGCGGGCTCGGCACGCGCACCGGCGGCGGCCAAGAAGCGCGCGGCACCGCCATCGCCCAGAGCCGCGACCGGCCAACCGGCCGCGGTCGCGAGCGTCGGCGCAGCCGCCGGCTCGGGCGCCCCGACGAGCAGCGCGCACCGGCTGAAGCGCACGGCGGTCGCCGGGGTCCAGACGACCGCCGGACGGCACATCGAGATCCTCCCGGCCGAGGGCGGTGCGAGCGCTCCCGATCCGGCCGCGGTCACGCCGCAGGAGCTGGACTTCGGAACCGGCGGCGCCAGCGCTCCTCAGGAGGACACGGGCTTCGCCGCCGACGTGCTGACCCCGCACAAGGACGCGGCCGCGAGCACCGGAGTGGCGACCGTGCCCGGCGCACCCGCGACCTCGGGCAGCTCCACGATCGCGGCCGGCAAGCCGGCGACGAGCGGCACCCCGGCCGCCGGCAAGGTGACGTCCGGCACCCCGGTCAACGGCACCGCCACGTCGGTGGGCGCCGCGACGGCGTCCGGCAGTGCCAGCACCGGCTAGCGCTGCACTAGCATCGCCCCGATCGACCGCTACGCCGCCACGCTGGACCACGAAACCGTGCTCGTGCGCCGCGGCGCGCGCTCGGGCCTGTTCACCATGGTCGCCGTGCACTCCAACGTGCGCGGGCCGGCCCTCGGCGGCTGTCGCATGTTCCACTACGACGACGCGCGCGCCGCGATGCGCGACGTGCTGCGCCTGTCGCGCGCGATGACGTTCAAGTCCGCCGCCGCGGGCCTGCCGCTCGGCGGCGGCAAGGGCATCATCCTCGCCCCGGATCCTGCCGCCCGCCCGCGCCGCGGGCTGCGCTCGGACGCCCTGCGCGACTTCGGCGACACCGTGCAGGCGCTCGGCGGCGCGTACATCACGGCCGAGGACGTCGGGACGTCGGCCCGCGACATGGAGCTCATCGCGACGACGACGAAGCACGTCACGGGGCTCTCTCGCGCGCGCGGCGGCTCCGGCGACCCGAGCCCGTGGACCGCGCTCGGCGTGCACGAGGCGATCCGCGTCAGCTGCGAGCGCGTCTTCGGCTCACCGTCGCTGCACGGCCGCACGATCTCGCTGGCCGGCCTCGGCCACGTCGGCGCGCGCGTGGCCAGGCTGTGCGTGAAGGAGGGCGCGAAGCTCGTCGTCACCGACATCGATCACTCCAAGCAGGAGCTCGCGCGCGAGCTCGGCGCACGCTGGCTGGCGCCCGCGGCGATCCTCGGGGTCGAGGCCGACGTCTTCGTCCCGTGCGCGATGGGCGGCGTGCTCGACCACGACTCGATCGTCCGGCTCGGGGCACCGATCGTCGCCGGCGCGGCGAACAACCAGCTCGCCGAGGACGACGTCGCCGAGCTGCTCGCCGCCCGCGGTGTCCTGTGGGCGCCGGACTTCGTCGTCAACGCGGGCGGGATCATCAACATCGCCGTCGAGCTCGAGGCGACCGGCTACGACCCGCGCCGCGCCCGCGCCCGCGTGCTCGGCATCGGCGACACCCTGCGGCGGATCTTCGACGACTCCGCCGCGAGCGGAGCGAGCCCGCTGGTCGCGGCGATGGCCCTGGCCCGCGAGCGGCTCGCCGAGGCCGCGACGCCCGGCCCCGCCTGATCGCAGGTCCAGCGGTCCCTCCGGCAGGGCCTCGCACGCTTCGGATCGGTCGCTGATCACCGCCTGGCTGTGTCCTCGTTCGGTCGTGGCCCTCTAGACGACCGGCCGCAGGCCCCCGGGCGGCGGCCACCGCGGGCGCTCGACGCCCTCCGGCAGGCGCCCCTCCTCGGCGAGCTTGCCGAGGTGCGCGGCGAGCGTCGCCTCGGCCGCCAGGCGCAGGCTGGCCGGCGCGTCGTCCCACACGCGATCGAGCAGCTCGCCGGCGCCGCGCAGGCCGTCCTCGAGCGCCGCCACGAGCCGCGCCTCGCGGTCGCGGCGGTGCGCGAGGTAGCGATCGAGCAGCGCCGCGGGATCGGTCACCGGCGGACCGTGGCCCGTGCACAGCAGCGCCAGATCGAGCGCCCGCAGCCGCTCGAGCGCCGCGAGGTAGCCGCGCAGCGCACCGGGGTCGGGCGCGACGAAGACGCTCGACTCCGCCAGCACGGCGTCGCCGGTGAAGCAGACGTCGCCGAACACGAACGCCACGTGGTCGGTCGCGTGGCCCGGCGTCGCGACGACCGCCAGCGGGCCGAAGCTGTCGCCGTCCGCCAGCGTGATGTCGGCGCCGTGAAAGCGCGCGGCGCCGATCGGCGGACCGCCGGGCGGCTCGCGACCCGCGCGCTCGCCCGGCGCCGGCGCGGACCCGCGCAGCGCCTCCCGCACCGCCACGGCGCCATCGGCGTGGTCGCCGTGATCGTGCGTCAGCGCGATCCCGCCGGCCCCTCCGCGTCGCCGCGCCTCGGCAAGCACGGCCTCGATGTGTGTCTCCAGAGCCGGGCCCGGGTCGACGACCCAGCACGGCTCGCGCCCCACCACCCACGTGTTCGTCCCGCTCAGCGTGAACGGCCCCGGGTTGTCCGCGCGGATGAGCGCGATGTCGCGGCGGGCGAGTGGGTTCATCACGCGGAGCCTACGACGAGGCGTTCGCCGCGACCCCGGCCCGCCCGCGGCCGTGGCTCAGCCGGCGACGAAGCGGTAGATCGGCCCGCTGAGCGAGACGACGTAGACGCGCCCGAGCCCGTCCTCGCCGAAGGACGCCAGCGCGTCGATCTTCTGCAGGCCGAGCGACGCGTCGCCGCTCGCCGCGCCCGGCGACAGCTTCACGCCGCGCAACTGGCCCTTCGCGAAGTCGCCGTAGACGTAGCGCCCCGCCAGCGCGGGCACGCGCGGGTCGCGCACGACGTAGCCGCCCGTCACGGAGTAGTTGCCGTCGGCGTGCGTGAGCTCGATGACGGGCGCGACGGCCCCGGCGGCCGACTCGTTCGGGTAGTTCGCGTTGTGGCTGCGGCCCTCCAGCGGTCGCCAGCCGTAGTTGGCGCCGCGCGCCGTGCCCTTCGCCGCGAAGTCGATCTCCTCGATCTTGTCCTGCCCGACGTCGCCGATCGTCAGGTCGCCGGTCGAGCGGTCGAACGAGAAGCGCCACGGGTTGCGCAGGCCGTAGCTGTAGATCTCCGGTCGCGCGCCCGCGCGCCCGACGAACGGGTTGCTCGCCGGCACGGTGTAGCGCCGCGAGCCCTTGCGCCGCGGGTCGATCCGCAGCAGCTTGCCCTCCAGCGCGCCGAGGTCCTGGGCGTTGCCGCGCGTGCCGTGGCGGTCGTCGGCGCCGCCGCCGTCGCCCGTGCCCGCGTACAGCAGCCGGTCGGGTCCGAAGACGATGAGCCCGCCGTTGTGGTTGGCCTCGAGGCCGTCGTAGCGCAGCACGACACGGGCGCTGGCCGCGTCGGCGCGCACGGCACTGGACGCCGAGCGCCGGTACTCGACGATGCGCTGCTTGCCGCTGCGATCGGTGTAGTTGACGTAGAAACGCCGCGACGCGGCGTAGTCGGGCGCGAACGCCATCGACAGCAGGCCCTGCTCCCCGCCCGCGATGACGCGCGAGCGAAGGTCGAGGAACGGCGCCGCGAGCTTCCTGCCCGCGCGCAGGACGCGGATCGTGCCGCCCTGCTCGACGACGAACACGAGCCTGCGCTCGCCGCGCGGCGCGGTCACGTAGACCGGCGTGTCGAAGGTGCCGACCGCGGCGAGCCTGACGCCGCCGGCGGCCGACGACGTCGCGTCCGCGCCCGACGTCGTCGGGGCGGAGGCGCCGGCGCCCTGCGACCCGTCGCCGGCCCCGTCGGCCCCGCACGCGCCGAACGCGAGCGCGATGGCGCTGACCAGCGGCCCGAGCACGGCACGACGCATACCGCTGAGGATGCCACCCGCGCCGCCCTGGCGCGCCACGCCCGGCGCGCCGGAACCCCCGTGCGGGGCCGGACACCGCGTACCGTGACGCTCGTGCGCGCCGCCACGCTCGTCGTCATCGCCAAGGAGCCGCTGCCGGGACGCGTGAAGACCAGGCTGTGCCCTCCGCTCGACCACGCGCAGGCCGCCGCCCTCGCCGAGGCGTCCCTCGCCGACACGCTGCTGGCCGTCGCGGCGACCGCCGCGCACCGGCGCGTGCTCGTGCTCGAGGGCTCCCGCGGTCCGTGGCTGCCGGCGGGCTTCGAGATCATCGCCCAGCGCGGCGACGGGCTCGCCGAGCGGCTGGCGAACGCGACCCGCGACGTCGGCGAGGCGCTGCTGCTCGTCGGCATGGACACCCCGCAGCTGACGCCCGGTCTGCTTCGCGGCGCGCTCGCCCGGCTCGCGGACCCCGCCGTCGACGCGGTCCTCGGCCCGACGGCCGATGGCGGCTACTGGACGATCGGCCTCCAGCACCCCGACCCGCGGGCCTTCGACGACGTGCCGATGAGCCGCGACGGCACGGGCGCCGCGCAACTGGCCCGTCTGACCGCCCTCGGCCTGCGGACGGAGTGCCTCGGTGAGCTGCGCGACGTCGACACGATCGAGGACGCGGCCACCGTCGCCGCGCTCGCCCCGGCGACGCGCTTCGCCACCGCCTACCGCCGGCTCATGCGCCCGGGAGCGTGATCGTGTCCTTCCATCTCAGCACTCGACCCGCGCCGCACCGGCCCGGTCGGTGCTACGCCTGCGGCAGCGTCCCCTCGACCCAGGCCGCGTCGCCGTCGGAGTAGTGCTCCTTCTTCCAGATCGGCGCCTGCGCCTTGACGGCGTCCAGCAGCGCCCGCGCGCCGTCGAACGCCTCGCCCCGGTGCGCGGCCGAGGCGGCGACGACGACGCTCGGGTCGCCGAGCGGCACGACGCCGACGCGGTGCACGCAGGCCACGGCCACGCAGCCGTGCTGCGCGACGACGCGCGCCGCGATCTGCGCGATCTGCTCGCGCGCCATGTCGATGTAGGCCTCGTATTCGAGGCTCGGCACGTCGCGCGTCGTCCCCATGAAGACGACGGTCGCGCCGGTCGCCGGGTCGGCGACGCTGCGCCGCACGGCCTCGACGTCGATCGTCTCGTCGACGACGTCGGCCAGGCGTACGGGCCCGTCGTCGCCGCCGCTGACGGGCGGCACGAGCGCGAGCTCGTCGCCGGCCACGAGCTCGTGCTCGGGCTTGACGTACTCGCGCGCGACGGCGGTGACGAACGGCGCGTTCGCGGGCAGTCCGGCCAGCACCCCTTCGCGCAGCGCGACGATGGCGTCGGCGACGGTGGACCCGTCGGCGAGGTCGAGCCCGACGGTGCCGGTACCGGCGTGCTCGCGCAGGCTGGCGAAGAGTCGAACGGTAACGTCCATCCGCGTGATGCTAGCCCCCACCGCGCGATGCTGACCGCCGCCATTCTCACCATCTCGGACACCCGCTCGGCCGGCAGCCGCGCCGACACGACGACCGTGCTCATGGCCGAGATCCTCGGCGAGGCGGGCTTCGAGATCGTCGAGCGCCGGCTCGTCCCCGACGAGTTCGACGACATCGCCACGGCGATCACGGAGCTGGCCGCGAAGGCGAACCTCGTCGTCACGTCCGGCGGCACGGGCCTCGCGCCGCGCGACGTCACGCCCGAGGCGACGCGCTCGGTGCTCGACCGCGAGGCGCCCGGGTTCGCCGAGGCGATGCGCTCGGAGACCGCGAAGATCCAGCCGCTCGCATGGCTCTCGCGCGCGACCGCCGGTCAGGTCGGCAGGTCGATCGTCATCAACCTGCCGGGCAACCCGAAGGCCGTCCGCCAGTGCCTCGACGTCGTGCTGCCGATGCTGCCGCACGCGATCCAGACGGCCACGGACGCCCCCAAGACGTAGCGTCCGCCCTCAGGCGCGCGGCCTCCTTGGCCCGAGCAGTGTCGTCGTCGCCCGGTGGCGCCCCGCCATCGTGCGCATGCGACATCGGCATCTCGACGAGGCGCCGGCGCCGAGATGGCACCCTCGCATCCATACCGTGCTCAGATTGGCAGCTCGCGAGACGCCGTTCGTCGACCTGGCGATGTCGCATGCGCACGAACGATCGGCGGCTTCGCGGCGAGCACGACGCGTGCGCCGCCGCTCGACGGGGCGCGTCGTGGCATCAGGCGCCCGCTCAGGCTTCGAACAGCGCGCGCCCGACGTAGTCGCCCTCGCGGGTGACCCCCGGTGCCACGGCGAACAGGCCGCTCGAGACGTGCTTGATGTACTCGTTGAGCGCGTCCGGGCCGAGCCTGCGCTGCACGACGACGAACTGCTTGTGGGCGTCGCGCTGGAAGGCGATGAAGAACAGCCCGGCGTCGAGCTGGCCGAGCTCGGGGTCGAAGCCGTCGGTGAACGAGTAGCCGCGGCGCAGGATCCGCACGCCGTCGTTGGAGACCGGCGCGGCGAGCCGGACGTGCGCGTCCATCGGGATCACCGGGCCGGCCGCGGAGCGCGCCCTGAGGTCGACCTTGTCGTGCTCGGCGCCGCGGCCGAGCGGCGCGCCCGTCGACTTCACGCGCCCGATCGTCGCCTCCTGGTCGCCGAGCGACGCGCGGTCCCAGACCTCGATCAGCATCCGGATGCGGCGCGTGACCATGTACGTGCCGCCGCGCATCCATGCCGGCGCCTCGCTTCCGACCCACACGAAGCGCGCGAGCGCATCGGTCTCGTCGGCCGTGATGTTGTTCGTGCCGTCCTTGAAGCCCATGAGGTTGCGCGGCGTCTCCTGCGCGCTGGACGTGATCGCGGTGCGCCCGAAGCCGAGCTGCGACCAGCGCATGACGACGATCCCGCGCCCGATCCGCGCGAGGTTGCGGACGGCGTGGAAGGCGACCTCGGGCACGTCCGCGCAGGCCTGCACGCAGAGGTCGCCGCCCGAGCGCGCCGGATCGAGCTCGTCGCCGGGCAGCGCCTCGATCTGGCTCAGCGCCGCCGGGCGCTGGTCCGCCAGGCCGAAGCGATCGCGCCCGCCGCGCTCGAAGAGCGTCGGCCCGAAGCCGATCGTCACCGTCAGCCTCGCGGCGGGCAGGCCGACCGCCTCGCCGGTGTCCGGCGGCGGCGCGAGCGCGGCGGGCTCCCCCTCGCCGAGCGTGCGCCCCTCGCTGAGGCGCGCCGCCGCGGCGGTCCAGCGGCGCAGGAGGTCCTGGACGTCGGCGCGCGACGCGCCGTCCACGACGTCGAAGGCCGCGATGTGCAGCCGTGCCTGCGTCGGGGTCGTGATGCCGGCCTGACGCGGGCCGTGGAACGGGACGATGTCGCCGCCCGGGTCCGCCCCGGCCTCCCCGCCTTCGAGCGCCGTCGCGATCGCGCCACCGGCGACGACGGCGCCCGCCGCGAGGCCGGCGGTCCCGAGGAAGCGGCGGCGGGTCATCTCACGCCGTCTCATCAGGCGTGCAACTTCGCGGCGACCTCGGACAGCGGCTCGGCGAGCGCGTCGACGAGCTGGCTGAACGTGCGCCGCTGCGTCGTCCCGACCGTGTCGTAGCTCGGATACCGACCGCCCTTCTTGATGCGCCTCAGCTCCGCCGTGACGGCGTCGAAGCGCTTGGCGACGTTCGTCGCGAGCGCCGCGTCCCTCGTGCGCAGCGCCGGCGCGAGCAGGCCGAATGCCGTCTCGGCGCCCGCCACGTTGGCCTCGAAGTCCGACAGGTCGGTGTGCGAGTAGCGGTCCTCCTCGCCGGTGATCTTCGACTTCGACACCTCGCCGAGCAGCTCGGTCGCGCCGTTGGCGAGCTGCTCGGGCTGGTAGGTCTCCTTCTGCACGAGCTTGTCCAGGCGCTTGACGTCGGCGACGAGCTTGTCGGCGACGGCGCTCATCCCGTTCGTCGAGTTGTGCTTCCAGAGCGCCTGCTCGATGCGATGAAAGCCGGTCCACGTGTCGCCCTTCGCGACGTCGTTGACGCGCGCGTCGATCCCGGGATCGAGGTCGCCGAAGCTCTCCGCGACGGGCTCGATCTGCTCATAGGGGTAGCGCGCGGACGCAAATTGCGACTTCGCCCCCGCGACGTCACCGGCCTTGACCGCCGCCGCGAACGCGGTGACGCGCCTCGTCAGCTCGGCCGCCTGCGTCTTGACGTAGGACTGATAGCCGGTCACCGCCGCCTTGAGGTTCACGTCGGAGCTCGCCGCGACGGCGCTGCCGCCGACCGTGAGCTGACCGGTGGCCGCGGTCTTGCCGCCCGGGCAGGCCGTCGTGTAGCTGCCCGGCTGCAGCGTCAGCGTGAAGTCGTCGGACAGGCCGGCGGCGATGTTCTCGCGCTCGCCGATGATCTTGGCGCCGTCGAGGATCTCGAACTCGGTGACGCGCGAGGTGCCGCCGTTCGTCACGACGAACGTCGTCGGCCCGGCGTCCGCCTCGAGCGACGCCGGCTCGCAACCCGCGTCCGTCAGCGTGATGGCGACCTTCTTCGTCCCGGCGGGAGTGTCGTCCGAGTTGCCGCAGGCGGCCAGCAGGAGCCCGGCGACGAGCAGGAGCAGGACCGCGGTCGTGGCGGACTGCATCGCACGGCGGTTGGCTCGCGAGCGCAGCTTGTCGGGGACGAGCAGGAACAGCAGCATCGGCACGGCGTACGCCGCGTAGCCCGCAACCTCGATGACGACGGGGAACGGCTGCAGGCCGAGCATGCCGGTCAGCAGCGACGCCGTCCACGTGCCGGGCACGACGAGCCAGTCGAGGTCGAAGGCGTGCGCCTGGCCGACGTTGACCCAGCCGGCCTCGTGGGCGGTGTGCAGCGCGCTGGCGACGAGTCCCGCGGCCACGAAGACGAGCACGACGCCGGTCACGCGGAAGAAGCGCGTGAGGTTGAACTTCACGCCGCCGCGGTAGATCGCGACCCCGATCGCGACGGCGACGAGGACGCCGAGCAGCGCGCCGAAGCCCGCGGTCGTGGGGTTCGTGGCGCTCTGGAAGGCCGCGAGCAGGAAGACGACCGTCTCCAGGCCCTCGCGGATCACGGCGAAGAAGGCCATCCCGATGAGGGCTCCCGTCGTGCCGGAGGCAAGCGCACCTTCGGCGCTCGATCGCAGGTCCTTGCCGATCGTGCGCGCGTGCTTGCGCATCCACACGATCATGAACGTGACGGCGCCGACGGCCAGCAGGGCGATGATCGTCTCCAGGCCCTCCTGCTCGCGCTGGGGCAGGTCCTGGTTGAGGATCTCGAGCGCGATGCCGGCCGCGACGCACAGGCCGATCGCGGCGCCCACGCCGATCCACATGAACTTCAGGGCACCCCGCCCACGCGGGTCCTGACGCAGGAACGCGGCGATGATGCCCACGATGAGCGCCGCTTCCACGCCCTCACGCAGACCGATCACGAACGTCGGCAGCATCGCTTGCCTCCCTCTTAGGTCGCCCTACTTAGGTGGCCCTACTTAGGCCGCCCGAAAACGTACCATCACGGTCGGGATCATGCACCGACCAACCGGGGACATGGCACCCTGCTGTCGGCAGGCATGCCGGCCGGCACTACGGCGTGAAGCGCTCCTCGACGATCCCGACGCGCTTGGAGAACGGGCTGTCGAAGACGCCCGTCGCGTTCATCTCGGCGTGCACGCGCTGCCAGTCGGCGTAGCGCGGGTACATCGACGCGACGAGGCCGTGGCTGCCCGTCAGCGTGTTGACCTGCCCCCAGTGCGGGCGCCCGCCGAGCTCATACAGCGCCGCCTCGTAGGCGCCGAGCATCTCGTAGCCACCGTCGTTGCCGCGTAGCTGGATGAGCTCCATCATCATCGTGTCGCGGCCGTACATCATCGACGCGAGCGCCGGCGAGGCCTTGACGAAGCGCAGCGCGATCGGGGAGCTCTGGTAGACGTTCCCCAGCCGCCGCTGGCGGTCGGCGACCTGAAAGACGCGCTCGACCGCCTCGATATGACGCCCGTCCATCGGGATCCCGATCTCCGCCGAGTAGGCCGGCACGAGGTTCGCGTTGCCGATGTTGAAGACCTTGTAGCTGACCTCGTCGTACTCGTCCTTGACGAGCGCCTTCATCGCGCTCTCCAGCAGCAACGGGGCGAGGCTCGGCATGACGTGCAGGGCGAGGTTGAGCAGCTGCGAGGTGAACGGCAGCCGCGCCGCGAGCTCCACGATCCAGCTGCGCATGCGCTTGTCCCAGGGCCGGTTGCGCGGGTCGGCGACCGTGTTGCGGGTCGTCACGAGGCACGGGTACTCGTGCTTGCGCGCGTACGGGCTGAAGACGAGCTCGTAGTGCTCGTTGTCGCGCAGCACCGCGCCGTCCTCGAGGTCCGCGCGGACCTTGGCCCACGGATGCATCTCGCGCACCTCGCGCAGGTGATACCTGGGCCGCACCTCGAGCAGCGCGGTGCAGACGATCCCCATGCAGCCCATCCCGACGGCGACCGCGTCGAACACGTCGTCGTCCTGGATCAACGTGCGGGCGGGGCCGTGGTGGGCCTCGTAGGCGGCGCGCTCGGTCGGGCCGTCCGCGCGTTCGACGCGCAGGACCCGGCCCGCCGAGACCACCATGTCGAGCGAGTGCACGTCGTCGTTGAGCGGGCCGTAGGTGATGCCGGAGCCGTGCGTCGACGTCGAGATGACCCCCGCGACGGTCTGGTGGTCGTAGCCGCCCATCTGCGCGAGGCCGAGCCCGTTGTCGTCGAGGTAGGCGTTGAGCTCCTTGATGCGGATGCCGGCCTCGACGCGCGCGAGCTTGCGTGGCTCCCAGGCGAGCTTCAGGAAGTCGGGCTCCGTGGCGGGCGCCCGCGCGAGGCCGTTCGTCTTGATCAGGAAGCCGTCGGTGAGCGCGACGTCCGACCACGAGTGCCCGGAGCCGACGGCGCGGGCGCTCACGCCGGCGTGCTCGGCGGCCCGCACGATCGCGACGACCTCGTCGATCGACCGCGGCGTGTAGATGCGCAACGGGTCGATCGACTGGTTGCCGAGGTGGTTGCTCCAGGTCTTGCGGACCTCGTAGGACGGGCCCTCGCTCACGGCGCCGAGTACTCCGCCGCGAGGTGCTCGACGCCGCGCTCGGCGAGCGCCGCGATCGTCTTCGACGGGTTCACGCCGAGCGCCGTCGGCACGATCGATCCGTCGAGCACGTAGAGGCCCTCGTAGCCGTGGACCTTGCCGTACTCGTCGACGACGCCGGCCTGCGGGTCGTCGGACATCGGGCAGCCGCCGAGCGGGTGGACGGTGATGAACTTGCCCAGCGGACCGGCGTCGAGCGCGAAGAACGACGTCGCGCCGGCGGCCTCGGCGAGCCGGCCGGCCATCTCGCGCATGCGCTCGAACAGCTTCGCGCTCGCGTCCCTGCTCCAGCGGATGTCGAAGCAGCGAAACAGCGGCGTGAGCCGCATCTGCCCGTCGGCGGCGTCGCGGCCGATGTTCAGGAACACGAGCGAGTCGCCGATCGGCTGCTCGGCCTTGGCGCTGAGGCGCATCTCGCGGTGCGTGACCTGGCGGTCGGAGATCCCGACCTTCGCGGCGAGGTTCTTGGCGACGAGCGCGACCCGACCGAGGCCGGTGATCATGCGGATGCCGCGGACGATCTCCAGCAGCCCGCCGAAGTTGTTCGGCAGGCCGCCGTCGGCGACCATGAACCGCTGGTCGGCGTCGAGGTCGATGCGGCTCGTCATCGTCGGGCCGAAGTCGGCGCGGGCGCCCGTCACGCCCTCGGCCCTGGGGTCGAACGCGAGGCTGAGCGCGTCGCCGTTGCCCGAGAAGCGCGAGCCCAGCGCCGGTGACAGCCGACCCAGCCGCTTGCGGTTCTTCAGCAGCAGCCGCGTCGAGCCGAGCGCGCCCGCCGCGAGCACGAGGACGGGCGCGCTGACCTCGCCGCCGATCTTGTATTGCAGGTCGCGGAAGCCGAGCTTCCAGGCGCCGCCATCGTGCGCCGGCGCCTCGATCGTGCCGACCTCGTGCAGCGGGAACACCTCGGCGCCGAGGCTCTCGGCGCGGGCCAGGTACGTGATGTCGACGGTGTTGCGGGCGTTGCGCGGGCAGCCGATGTCGCAGCGCCCGAGGTTGTCGCAGCCCTGCTGTGCGATGCCGCTGAACGGGTGCGCGCGCGGCTCGCCGAAATGCACGGCGATCGGCAGCCGCGTTGCGGTGAGGCCGGCGCGGGCGGCCATCGCATCGAACGCGCGGACCTTCGGCAGCGGCGGATCGGCGGGCGTCTCGCGCGGGTCGAGCGCCGCCTCGGTGCGGTCGTAGTAGGGCCTCAGCGTCGCCGCGTCGATCGCGGCCGGCCAGGCGGCGTCGTCGAAGACGTCGTCCGGGGCGCGTAGCTGGACGTTCGCGTAGACGAGCGAGCCGCCGCCGACGCCGGCCCCCGTGAGGACGGCGACGTCGCGCATGATCCGCAGGTCGAAGAAGCCACCCGGGTTGTGGCACGCGCTCCAGAACATCCGCGGCGCCTGGGACGGGCGGTCCGGGAAGTCGCCGGGACCGAAGCGCCGCCCGCGCTCGAGCACGCACACGCGCCAGCCCCGCTCCGCCAGCCGGCAGGCCGTGATGCCCCCGCCGAACCCCGAGCCGACGACCACCACGTCGTAGGCGGACTCCATTGGTAGTCAGGGGCGCAGTGCCCGCCAGCGGCGGGTCTGGTTCCCCGTTCCCCTTTCAATTCCGTGCGTGCGGTTTTCCCGCACACGGCTTACCGATGATCTTCTTCGCATGGCCTACGCGACCCCGGGGTAGCGGATCGTGCCCCGGAGCCGATGCAGCCCGAGGCCGACAAGCCAGTCATCTGTCCAGGCGGCGAACTCGCCGCGTGCAGGTTGCGGCCCTTGCGCTTGGTCAGCAAGCGTTTGAGGCGCCACGCGACGTAGCGGTCGATCGTCCTGAACTTCTCGGCGGCGTTGCCGGTCCGAAAGTAGTTGCCCCAGCCACGCAGAATCGGGTTGAGCTCCGCGATCAGCACGCGGATATCACCGACCCCGACGCGGTTGCGGCCGGTCTTGGCCTTGACCTTGGCTCGCAGGCGCTTCAGCGAGCGTTGCGCGGGCCAGCGATGCAGGTACTTGAGCCCCAGATCGCCGAGGATCTCCCCGGCCACCTCAAGAGCCGCGTTCGCGTCGTGCTCAGACCGGCACAGCACAACGAGGTGAGTCGCCGGGAGGGATCGCACCTCCCGGCGCTCGCAGAACCGGACGTGAACCTCTCGGCTCATCCGGCTCCCATCGTCCAGCCGTCAGGGCGCAGCCCCCAGCGCCAGTGCGCGAACAGGCCGGGCTGGCGTCTCGCGACGTCAGCGATGAACCTCCGCGCCCGGCTCTTATGGCGGCGCAAGCGTTTGTATTTCCGCATGGCCCACCTCACGAGCGTGTCGTTGAAGTGGCGGAAGACCGGATACAACATGGACTTGTAGAAGCGCCCGTAGTAGTTGATCCAGCCGCGGAGCTGAAGGTTGAACATCAGCGCCAGGTCCGTGAGGGTCTTGTCCGAGCGGCGAGCGACGCCCCAGCTGCGCATCTCGCGCCGCATCCGCGTCTTCGCCTCACCCGAGACCGCCGGAGAGAAGTTCAGGAAGTGCTTCCCGAACCGGTTCTTCGACAGCCGCGGACGGAACGTGTAGCCAAGAAAGTCAAACGACGTGTGCTCGTACGAGCCTCGCCGGTCGTCGTCCTTGCAGTACACGATGCGGGTCTTCTGCTCGTTGAGCTGTAGCCCGCACTCCGCCAGCCGCGACGCGACCTTGGCCCGCAGCTGCAGGGCCTGCCGCTCGCTTCGAGCGTGGACAATGATGTCGTCGCAGTAGCGCTCAAACGCGACGGCCGGGTGCTCCCGCGCCATCCACGCATCAAACGCGTAGTGCATGAACATGTTGGCGAGCAACGGTGAGATCGCCGAGCCCTGCGGGGTTCCGCGATCTCGCTCGACCAGGCTGCCGTCTTCGGTCTGTAGCGGCGCTTTGAGCCACCGCTCCACGTAGAGGACAATCCAGCGCTGATCGGTGTGGTGGGCGACCGCCTTGAGCGTGAAGTCCCACCGGACGGTGTCGAAGAACTTCCGGATGTCCATGTCGAGCACCCAGTCGTTGCGCCAACACCGCTCACGGCAGACCCCCAGCGCGTGATGCGCGGAGCGCCCCGGCCGATACCCGTAGGAGTCCTCGTGGAACACCGGCTCCACCGACGGCTCCAAGTACGAGCGCACGACCGTTTGTGCGATCCGGTCAGCGACGGTCGGCACCCCGAGGATCCTCGAGCTGCCGTCGCGCTTGGGGATCGCGACCGCGCGCACCGGCGGCGGGAAATAGCTTCCCGACGACAGCCGATTCCAGAGCTTGTACAGGTTCCTGGAAAGGTCCTGCTCGAACTCCTCGATCGACTGCTCGTCAACGCCGGCGGCGCCCTTGTTCGCCTTGACCCTCCGATAGGCCTCCCAAACGGCCCGCTTGGAGATCTCAAACGACTTCGGCTTTGGCTCACTCACCCGACTCATCCCACGTCACCGCGGTTGATCGCCAAGCCAGCCCGGACGACCCGTCCCCTTCGCTCCAGCCCGATTACCGGGCCTTCAGCGCTACTACGAGACGGTCCGCCCCTGTGCCCCGCACAGCTACTCTCCCCCTCGCAGTTCCCGCTGCTTGGGGTTCTCGCCTGAACCGACCGGCCGCAGGCCACACCCGCTCCACTGGCCGACCGCCCCGTCGGGGCGACAGGTTCCCGAGTTCCACACAAGAGCCCAGACCACGCTCGCGCCACCTTCACGCCGGACACCGCCTGGCCAATCAGCAGGCACCCGCCAGGCTCATCCCGGAGCAACGACTCGACCCCGGTTTCGATGTCGCCGATACGCTTTCGACGCCTCATCAGCGGTTCGCTCTCGCTCGCCTTCGTGATCTGCACCTGACACGCTCGATGGCGCGCCGTTTCCGCGAGCTCAGCACCCCGGCTCTTGACCGGCGCACCTCGCGGTGGTTTGCGGCCTCCCCCTGCAGGGCGACCGCGAAGGGCCACCAAGCCACACGGCCCGGCTCCTTCATCTCTCGTGCAGCACCGCATCCGTCGGATACCGCTTCTACTCAGCTCCTCCTTCTGCGCTCTCGGCGCACAGTCGTCCGCGTAACGGACAAGCTCGCCGACGCCACGCGCGGTCATCGCCCGATCGAACGCGTGCAGGTAGATGTTGGACAGCAGCGGCGAAATCACGCCGCCCTGCGGCGTCCCCGAGACCGTCTCTGAGAACACCCCGTCCTCCATCACCCCCGCCTCAAGCCACTGTCGCAGCAGCTTGAGCACCCGCCGATCCGACACCCGTTCAGCGACGAACGCCAGCAGCTTGTGCTGATCGATCGAGCCGAAGTAGTCACGGATATCGGCCTCAACGACCCACACGTTTCCGCGCGGGAACGCGACTCGGATGCGTTCCGCTGCGTCCGTAGCCGACCGCTTCGGGCGAAACCCGTACGACACCGACAAGAAGTCGGCCTCGAAGATCGGCTCCACCACCAGCCTCGTCGCCTGCTCAACGACACGGTCACGCACCGTCGGGATGCCAAGCGGCCTGCGGCCACCATCTGACTTGGCAATCGTCACGCGCCGAACGGGCGCAGGACGATACGTTCCCTCTCGAAGCGCGCACTGCAACTCGCCGAGCAACCGCTCGACGCCATACGCCTCGATCTCAGCCAACGTCTGCTTGTCGACGCCGGCCGCCCCACGGTTCCCCTTGACCCGTCGCCACGCCTCCCGCAGGACGTCACTCCTGCAGACACGGTCAAACAGCGCGTGGAAACGGCGCTCCGGGGACCGCTTTGCACATGCGTATAGCGTGCGTTGAAGTTCTCGCACGTCCCCGCCACCAGCCCTCAACACCGACCGACGCACGGGTCGACGAGCGTCTGCTCGCCGAGGTCGTTGGATCGCGCCATGGCGACCATGCCCTAACGCTTACCTCCGCCGCACACACGATCAAAGCAGGGGTCCTTCGCTCCCGGCGCGTTGTTCTGCACACCGATCATCACTACTACGACCCCCTCGGACTCCCGCTGACCTCCGCCCGCTTTCGCCATCGGCTCATACAAGCGGTCCTTGCTGACGAGGCTGCACAGACGGGCCTCTCCTGTTCCGTGATCAGACCTTGCGCGCGTGCAAGTCTCCCTACCCCGCAGGGACCCGCCGCACCCAATTCCGGAATGGGACTGACAGACATGGCCTTCGCCGTGACATGAGCGGCTCGGCTCCCCGATCGTGAGTCTGACGAGGCTGCAATCCCAGCCCACGCGCCTGCTCCCTCCAAAGAGGCTCTCGACACCCCGCTCAGCCCGCCACCTCTCGATGACGAACCGGGGCCTGCTACCCGGCGCTCCGGCGCCTACCGGGACGGGACTCCCACCCGCCGGCCTGATCCAGCTTGCAGGACGCAACATGCCGCGCACCCTAACCTGGCGCGCCGGCCGCATGAGCGACACCCGTCACACTTCGCTCGTGGCCGCCTCGAGCCTGCGCGACTTCCTCGACAACGCCGGCGCCGCGGCGCCGCCCGCGCGAGCCGCCGACGAGCGGCCGGCGCGCTTTCACCGCAGCATGCCCGGCTACGCCCCGAGCCCGCTCGCGCAGGCGCCCGGCGTCGCCGCGAAGCTCGGACTGGCGCGCCTCACGATGAAGATGGAGGTCGAGCGCTTCGGGCTGCCGTCGTTCAAGATCCTCGGCGCGTCATGGGCGGTCTGCCGGGCGCTCGGCGCGCGGGCGGGCCGCGACGAGCCGCCCCCGACGTTCGCGGCGCTGCACGAGCTCGCGACGACGACGCAGGCCGGCGTGACGCTCGTCGCCGCGACGGACGGCAACCACGGCCGCGCGGTCGCTCACATGGCCCGCCTGCTGCGTCTCGGCGCCCGGATCCTCGTCCCGCGGGGCACGGCCGCCGCGCGGGTCGAGGCGATCGCCGCCGAGGGCGCTGCGGTCGAGGTCGTGCGCGGCAGCTACGACGACGCCGTCGCGCTGTCGGCGGCCGCCGCGTCCGACCGCGCGCTCGTCATCTCCGACACGTCGTGGCCGGGCTACGAGGACGTCCCGCGCTGGGTCGCCGACGGCTACGCGACGATCTTCGAGGAGCTGGCCTCACAGCTTCGAGCAGCGACCGGCGACACCGTCCTGCCCGCGGGTCGCGGCACGACAGCAGGTCAGGACGCCGCTTCGGAGACCGCCTCGCCGGAGCTCGTCGTCGTGCAGATCGGCGTCGGCGCGCTGGCGTCGGCGGCCGTGCGCGCCCTCGCCGCGCCGGGTCGGTTGCTCGTCGGCGTCGAGCCGGCCGATGCCGCGTGCGCGCTGGAGGCCGTGCGGGCGGGAGGGCTCGTGCTCGTCGCCGGGCCGCACCCTTCCGTCATGGCGGGGTTGAACTGCGGGCTCGCCTCGCGGGTCGCGCTCGACGACATGACGCGTGGGATCGCGGCGTTCTGTGCGATCGACGATCGTGCCGCGGAGCGCGCGGTACGCCTGCTGCACGCCGAGGGCCTCGCGTGCGGCGAGACCGGTGCCTCCGGGGTCGCGGGCCTGCTGGCGCTGCGCGAGCACCGCCCGCACGACAGCTGGCAGCACCTGGGGCTCGGCGCGACTCCCGCCGCGCTCGCGATCTGCACCGAGGCCCCGACCGATCCCGAGTCCTTCGCGCGGATCACGGCCGCGAACGCGGCCGCGCCGCCCGCGGCCTGAGCGTCAGGTCGCGACGGCGCCGCGAGAGGCCGGCAGGTCCGCGACGAGCAGGGCCGCGACGCCGACGAGCGCCGAGACGAGGAAGACGGCGCCCCACGTGCCGACGGTGTCGGCGATGAGATGCGAGGCGACGAACGCCGCGAGGTAGACGACGACGAGCGCGACCGCGCGTGCCGTCCCGACGCCGCGTCGCCAGCGCAGCGCGCACCAGCCCGCGCCGAGCGCGAGCACGATCCCGCCCAGCGGCCGCACGCCCGTGGCCTGCGCGACGGCGAACCCGACGATCAGCGAGCCCGACGCCACGGGCCACGTCATCGGATACGCCGCCAGGCGCTCGACGACGGTCACTACGACGTCGTGCGCTTGAACAGCATGAAGCAGATCGCCGCGATGATCGCGGCCAGGACCGGAATCCCGAAGCTCCCGATGCCGATCACCGCGAGCATGAAGCCGACGACCGTCACGAGGCCCGCCCCACCTCCGACCATGAGCAGCTGATAGGCGCGCTTCTCGCGGACGCGGCGGGGGGTGCGGTTGGGGCGCTTGGCGATGTCGGACATGACGTGGTCTCCTGGAGGCGGTCGGACATACCGTATCCGGCCGGCTCGTACGGGACGTGTGCGCCGAGCGTGCTCAACCCGCGAGTTCCCAGCTTGCCGAGAGCTCGCGCACGCACTCCTGCTCGCGAAGGCGCTTGAAGCTCGCGCTCTCGAGTTGGCGGATGCGCTCGCGTGTGACGCCGAGTCGCCGGCCGATCTCATCGTACGTCTGCGGCGTGGCGTCGTCGAGGCCGTAGCGCAGCTCGAGCACGTGCCGTTCGCGTGGCGGCAGGCGACCGAGCGCGTCGTGCAGCGCCTCGCGCCTGAGCATCTCGGCCGCGCCGTTGAACGGCGACGACGCGCGCTCGTCGGCGATGAGGTGCCCGAACCAGCGCTCGTCGTCGTCCGCGACCGGCTTCTCGAGCGACAGCGGTGGCTGCGCGCACTGCATGATCGCCTCGATGTCGGCGGCTTCGAGCCCGGTCAGCCCGGCCACCTCGGCAGTCGTCGGGTCGCGCCCGAGCGCCACGGACAACTCGCGCTCGGCGCGGGTGATGCGATTGAGCTTCTCGACGACGTAGACCGGCATGCGGATCGTGCGCGCCTTGTTGGCAAGCGCGCGCGTGATCGCCTGGCGGATCCACCACGTGGCGTATGTCGAGAAGCGGAAGCCCCGGCAATGGTCGAACTTCACGGCCGCGCGGACGAGTCCGAGCGTTCCCTCCTGGATGAGGTCCGGGAACGGCAGACCCTGATTGCGGTAGCCCTTGGCAAGCCACACGACGAGCCGCAGGTTGGACTCGATGAGGCGCTGCCGTGCCTCGTGGTCGCCGTTGGCGATGCGCTTGGCGAGCTCGAGCTCCTCGCGGGGACTCAACAGGCGGATGCGCGCGAGGCTCCTGAGGAACAGCGCGAGCGCATCGGAGTCCACATCGCCGGAGGCAGCCTCGAGCTGCAACGTGGCGCTCTCGCCCACCGCGTCGTCCTCGGCGGTCACATGGTCGGGCACCGCCACGGCTCCGGTCACCCCCCGCGCCCCGCGCGCAGCGACTCACGCGTCCCCCCGCCGACCGGCCGCCGGATCGGCGCCGAGGAGTCCAGGCGCTGGTTCGTGGCCTCGATCTGTACCTCCGTCCAATGCTCGAGCTGCGCCGCGTCCGTGACGCCGAGCTCGTCGCAGATGTGCCCCCAGTGCAGGGCGACCTGGTCGCCCGCCCGGAGCGGACCAGTGAACGCGCCGTGTGCCGTGCGCCACGTCGCCTGCTCCTCCGCCGGCCGCGAGCGTGCGAGCCGGCGGCCGTCCCACGTGAGGCGTCGGGCACGCACGAGGACGGCGTCGCCGCGCACCTCGAGCACCTCGGCTAGGCGGACGAGGCAGGCTTCGAGCACCTGGCGCGGCTCGTCGTGCTCGCCGAGCAGACGCGTCCACGGATAGACACCGAGCACGTGAAAGGCGTGCGTCGGCGTGACCTCGTCGAGCAGTTCCTCGTTCACGTGTGACCAGTAACCGCCGGCCTGTCCGGCGAAGCGTCTGAGCAGCTGTTCTCCGAGTCGGCGCGCGTCGATCTCGTGCGTCATGTGGTTGCCGGTCCAGTAGGCGCGCACGACGCGTTCGTCGAGCGGGTCGTCGATGCCTGCCTGTTCGGCGATGAGGCACTGGTACGGCCAGGCACCGCTGAATCGCGTAGCGAGGGTCCGTACGTCGACACCCGCGCCGCCCCCACAGGCGACCGCCTGGAGAGCGGCGGCGCCTGCGGGAGGACCGCAGTAGCCACGCGCGTTGGGAGCGGACGCGTAGCATGCGAACAGCCGATGACCCCGGGGCTGCTGTGGGAGTGAGGTCATCGCTGCGCCGCGTCGAAGACGTCGACGTGCTCGGGGAAGGGGCTGAGCACGCCGACATCGCGCAAGAGCGCGATCGTCTTCGCCGCCTCGGCCGCGTCGAGCTTCGTCAGTGCGAAGCCGGCGTGGACGATCGTGAAGTCGCCGACCTGGAGGTCGGGTAGATAGTTGAGGCGCACCGTGCGCATCTCGCCGACGAAGTACGCCTCGGCGAGCAGCGCCCCGTCGGGCTCCTCCCAACGACGCACGATGAGGCCGGGGATCCCAAGGCACATCGTCAGCCGACCCCCCGCTCCCAGAGCACGACGCGATTGTTGCCCGAGTCGGCGATCGCCAGCACATCACCGTCGCGCGCCAGGCCATAGGGCCAGCACAACGTGTCGGCGGCGACGGCCTCCCAGCGGTTCTCCCCGAGCGAAGCACCGTCTGGCTGGGCAAGCACGGCGTCCGGCGCGCTCGTGTCGCGCGGGACCTCGTCCCAGACGAGGACGCGGTTGTTCGCGGTGTCGGCGACCGCCAACCCGGGTGGTCCGACGACCGCGTACGGGAAGCGCAGGCGGCCTTCCTGGGAGATGTACGGGAACTCCGCGGCCGTCGCGAAGTCGGGTTGTCCGAGGACACCGTCGGCCGCACGATCGGCCTCGGGGTGCGCGTCCCAGCGCAGGAGCCGATGGTTGCCGGCATCGGCCACGACGATCCCGCCGCGGCCCGTTCCGGCCACGCTGTGCGGCCAGCGGAAGGAATCCCCCGCCACGCCGCCGCCGCGGTTCTCCGAGCGGATGTGTGCGTCGGACTGGCCCAGGACCACGTCGGCCGGGCGGCCATCGAGCGGTAGGCCGTCGCGCCAGACGAGAAGCCGCCGGTTGCCGGTGTCGCAGACGTGGAAGCGCCCGTCGATGACCGCGATGCCGAACGGCCAGTAGAACGTGGCAGCGGTCGGCCCGCCACCAGCGTTGGGCTCGACATCGGTCGCCGTCGGCTGGCCGATGACGTGGTCCGGGGGCGTGCCGCTGCGTGCGGGGATCGCGTTCCACACCAGCAGTCGGTGATGCCAGGCGTCGGCGACGACCAGCCGACCGCCATCGACGAGCACTCCCGTGGGTAGGTGCATGCCGTTGGCCGGCCCGGCACCTGCGGCGGCCGGCCCTTCGACGAGCGCATCGGACTGGCCGAGCACGACGTCGGCGTCCGCGCCGTCCGCGTGCGGCCGACCGTTCCAGATGAGCACGCGGTGGTTGCCCGTGTCGCATGCGACCACGCGCTCGGCGTCGAGCCACACACCGCGAGGCGCGTACATCGTGGATGCGCTGGGCGCCGCGTCGGGAAGCAGCAGGCCGCCGGCCGACGTCGCCCCGAGGACTGTCCGAGCCCGCCAGCCACCGTACGAGCGTTGACGCGCGAGCGCCGGCGGTCCGTACGAGCGAGCGAGCGGAGCGGTCCGCCCCGACGCGTCCGTGAGGATCTGGACGCGCACGTTCAGTCGACCGCACGTACCCAGACGTGCCCGTCGTCGACGCGAAGCGGGAGCTGCTCGAGCTGTGCGCCCGGCATCGTCAGGCATTCCCCTGTCGTCGAGTCGAAGCAGAACCCATGCCAGGGGCACGTGAGCGTGCCCTCGGTCGCATCGACGATCGCCTTGTCCAGCGGCATGCCCTGGTGCGCACAGGCGTTGACGTACGCCGCCATCTGCCCGGCGGCGTTCACGACGATGACCTCGATCGCCTCCCCGGCGGCGGGCGTCAGCGACATCGCCTCGAGCGTGCCGACGCCAATGCGCTCCACAGGGAAGGTCTTGAACCACCCCGACTCGGCCATCGGTGCGGCGCCTGTCGGCTCGACGCGCGTGATCTGCAGCGGCTCGGCCGCGCGCGGCTCGTTCGGCAGCACCTCGACCGAGCTGACCGAAGCGACGCCGTCGACGAGGGCCTTCTCGACGCCGTCTCGCATCGTCACACCCGCCATCGAGCAGCCGTTGCACGCCCCGGACAGTCGAACGTACGCGACGCCGTCCTCGATCCTCACGAGCTCGACATCACCCCCGTGGGATTGGATCCCGGGCCGGATCGTCTCGAGCACTCGCTGTGCGACGCTCATCGGGTCGGCCGAGCGGATGATGCCGTGCATCGAGAGGACCATCCGTACCGCGCTGTCGTCGACGACTCCGAAGAGCAGTTCCTTGCCGCGCTCGTCGGCGCGCAGCGCACGTACGATCGCCGTGAGCGCCGCCTTGTGGATCCCATTGAGCGGCGCGAGGGCATCGTCGAGCACTTGGCGAGCCGACGGGTCGAGATCGGCCTTGCGGGCGAGCGCGTCATCGAGCGCGGCGGCCGCCTTCTCGAGGTCGAAGCTGTCTCGCAAGGATGGGGCCGCCGCTGTGGCCGCCGGCGCTGCCGTCTGAGCGGGGACCATCGGCAACGTCATCGGGGTCTGGCTCATGAGTGCCCTCCTCATCCGTAGACGCTCGCCCGGGACATCGACTCCAGGACCTTGGCGTGCAGTAGATCGGCGTACGCGGCCTTGGCGGCGGCGACGAGCACCTCGCCGACCGTGCCGCTCACCTCGATCGAGAGCGGTCGGCAGCGCATCGCGCACAGCACGAAGGTCGCGCCCTCGGCGTTGTCGAGGCACCAGTCGGCGAAGACCGCGTCGACGAAGTCGTCGAGCCACACGCCGTCGGCATTGCGGTCGGACTGCAGAGCCGCAAGCGCGTTCCCCTGGCCGGCGCAGCGCTGGACGATGCGCTCGATGAACGCGTCACCCGACTGGGCGAGGAGGAGCTCGAACTGCTGCTGCTGGTGGACATCCATCAGTGATCGTCCTCGCGTTGGTCGGACACGAAAGCGCGGGTCGTCGGATCGATGCCGCCCATCGCCAGCCGCCCGGTGGCCTCGTTGCCGGGCGCGGGCACGAGCTGCCGGGCGATCTCGTCGAGCACGCCGCGCACGGTCAGCGCCGAGTCATGGTCCAGGTGCTCCTCGAAGAGGAAGCGCGCCTCGTAGAGCTTCGCCTTCGCCTGGTCGAAGATGCCCAGGTGCGCGAGCGCGTTGCCCTGGTTGGAGAGCACACGCGCGCGGCCGACGGGATCGGCGTCGCGTCCACGCGTCTCGAGCACTGCTTCATACAGCTCGACGGCCTCGACGAGGTTGTCGCCCTGCTTGCCGGACGGCGAGTAGACGAGCGCGTTGGCGAGGTTGAGCGTGGCCATCGCCCACCGAGCCTCGTGCGCTTCCTTCGTGAAGACGCGCAGCGAGGCGCGCATCGCCTGGATCGCGATCCCGGTGCGCAGGGCGTCGGATGCCTCGACCATCTGCGAGGAGAGATGCGCCGTCGCGAGGTTGAGCTGGGCGCTCGCCCACAGCATCGGCGCGCTGAACTCCGTGACCAGCTGGAGCGTCGTGTAGTAGTGGTGCATCGCCGTACGGAGCGACCCGTCACCCGCGACGGCGTCCTCGTGCTCGAGCATGCCGAGTTGGCAGTGCAGTTCCGCCTTCGCGATGTGGAGATCGGTGTCCGTCAACGCGGCGGCTGCGGCGCGCAGGTTCTCTCGCGCGCACGCCCGATCGAGCCCGTGCTCGTGGCCGATCGTGCCGGCGTTGCCGCACAACAGCGCAGCGAGTGGCGGCGAGAGCTCCTCGACGAGAGCGGCCGCGTTGCTCAGCAGTTCGACGGCTTGCGCGGGTTGCCCCGCGGCCAGCGCATGCGTCGCGTGCGTCGACAACACGAGGCCTGTGACGATCGGACTCCCCCCGTCGTCGGGCAGCGGGGGCGGCTCGGCGGCATCGCCGGATGTGTAGCGAACGACGCCCACGAGCGGAGCAAGCTCCGCGGGCAGCCCGTCCGCGACGAGCGACGGGTCGACCGTCGCAGGCCACAGCACGTAGCTGTTGTAGAGCGAGATCGGATCGTCGTCGACGAGGATGGCATGCGCCGCGACGACATCACCGCTGTGGACGAGCTCGTGGGCTCGCATCGCTGCTGGCCAGGCGGTGGGGAGCTTGCCGACCAGCAGCGATGCGACGGTCTCGTCGACGTGTGGGTCATCGACATCGGGGACGAGCATGAATCCGGCGGGCAGTGGAAACGCTCCAAGCGGCTGCGCCGGGATCATCGGAGCGTCCCTAACGGCCCGCCAAGTCCTCGGGTGGCGGACGCTGTCTGCGCTGCGCCGTGCGCTGCACGAGCGACGCCGTGAGCCGCGCCTCGCGCTCGGTGCGGTGCGCCGACAGCCGCCGCCGCTCCACGCCCTCCATGGTGATGAGCAGCAGGTACACGACCCACTGGCGACGATCCTCCACGACCTCGGTCCGCAACGTCTCGCTCACTCCCGGCTCCAGTGCCGTGGCCGTCGCGCAGCGCCACGACCAGCGCGCCGCGAGCCTCGTGCCAGTTTACGGGAAAGCGCCCGGCACGCGGGCGAAACCCGAGCACCTCGCTGACGAGCAGTGAGCGGTCGCCCGCCAGGTTGCGCCGCTTGAACATCAGGCCGCCGTTGCCCGCACCGTGCAGCGGGAGCAGGACGAGATCGTCGCCAGCCATCTGCGCGACGCAGACGCCGGCGGGGAAGTAGCGCTCGGTGAGTGCCGCCGACAGGCGCAGATCGCCGCCCGCCGTCAGCTCGCACGTATCCATGGCCTCGCTCATGCGCGGGCCTCGATCGCCGCGCATTCGCGCAGGACGAGTTCGATGACCTGCTCCATCGCGGCCGCGACGGGCTCGCTGAGCTCGGCGCCCGGCTCGAGCGAGCCGGCCTCCACGAGCAGGATCTCGATGTCTCCTGGGAAGCCGGGTCCGAGAAGCCACCTCCCGACCCCCAACGCATCGTCCCAGCGCACGGAGTGCGGGTGCACGGCACCCGGCATCAGAATCCGCTCGAGTCGCGCGCCGGGGACGCGGTATAGCGTCCCGGGCGCGGCGCCGGTGCTCGCGGCGTCGATGATGATGACTCGTCGGGCACCGCGCATCTGAAACGCCACGTCGAGGCCGGCGGTACCGCCATCGACAAGGCGGACCTCGTCCGGCACCCCACGCGACCACAACCTCCGGATCGTGATCGGCCCGACGCCGTCGTCGCCGCGCAGGAGGTTTCCGCAGCCGATGACCACGAGCTCGCGCACCGGTGGCTCGAAGCCGTCGTCGAGCAGTTCGTATGGCTGGAGCGCCATCGTTCCGACCTCCCTCTCACACCATCCCGTTGACGACGAAGCGACTCAGCTCTCGCCCGCTCTTGCCGTCGTATGCGTGCACCGTGCACACGAGGCAGGAGTCGAACGAGCGCGCGACGTGGCCGAGCTCGACCGGGTCCTCGATGTCGGCGATCGGCGTCCCGACGAGTGCCTGTTCGATCGGGCCGGGCGTCCCGTCGCTATCGCGCGGACCGATGTTCCAGGCCGTCGGCGTGACCACCTGGTAGTTCTCGATCTTGCCGTCGTCGAGGACGATCCAATCCGACAGCGAGCCGCGCGCGGCCTCCGTCGAGCCGAAGCCCTTGCCTGACGCGTGCTCCACCGGCTTGCTGTAGAACGAGTCGTGGAGGCTGATCTGCGACAGCCACTTCATGACCCACTTGTAGTACTTCGGCGCCTCATGCATGCGCGCCATCTGGCGCACGAACACCGACGGGCCAAGCTTGTCGAGCATGTCGACGAACAGCGGGTCGTAGTCCTGGTGCGGGGGGCCGGCGTGCGCGCCGGCGGCGACCCGCCGCGCGAGCGGACCGGCCTCGAGCGGCACATCGCCAAGACCCGGGACGTCGTAGCGCGGCGACTTCGCCCACGAGTACTTGCCCGCCGCGCGCGCGGTGCGCGGGTCGAGCGGGCTCGTCTCTCCCTCCCACGGGTGCAGGCGTCGACTGCCGCTGAAGAAGCTGTGGGTCACATCCTCTGAAACGCGCATCTGATCGAAGGTGTGCCAGCGACCGTCGGCGTAGACGCCCGAGCGTCCGATCAGGGCATGGTTGCGCCCTTCGACCGTCGGGTTCTCGTACAGCGACGGCTCGAAGTACGTGCCGGTGGCGATGTAGTTGCCGACGCCGCCGCCGTACGTATGCAGCCCGATCTCCTGCGCGTAGCGGATGAAGAAGCCGCAGTCCGAGTTGTAGTGCGATTCGTTCTCCTCGACCCAGGCCTGCATGTCGGCCCACGTCTTGATCTCCAGCCAGCGATCGATGGAGCAGCCGAGCCACTGCTTCTCGAGCCAGTTGTTCTTCCAGTGCTCGAGAATCGCGACCGAGCGCGTGACGTCGGCGAGGTTCGGGGCGCACATGACCCCGCCGGGAACCATGAATGACGAGTGCGGCCACTGCCCGCCGAAGATGGCGTAGACCTCGACGGGCTTCGCCGACAGCACGACACCCGGCTGGTAGGAGGTGCCGACGTACGTGGTGAAGCGGCGCGCCGCCTCGTCGTACAGCGGCGAGCGGGCGTAGTTCTTGTTGACGAGATCGATCGCGAAGAGCGCGTAGAAGTAGCGCGGGATCGACTGCAGCGTCTCGCAGGCCTGCGCGATGTTGCGGATCAGCGTTGCGTTGTGGGGGACGTGCGTCGACCACGCGGTGTCGAGCGCGTAGCAGGCCTTGTAGAGGTGGCTGCCGCCGCAGATGCCGCAGATGCGTGGCGTGACGATGAGGCCGGCCTGCGGGTCCTTGCCCCGAAGGATGATCTCGAAGCCGCGGAACATCGCGGCCTCCGTCCAGGCCGAGGTGACGACACCGTCGTCGATCGTGACGCGGACGTCGAGGTCGCCTTCGACCCGACCGAGCGGGCTGACGAAGAGGTCAAGCGTTGCCATGGAGAGGTTCCCTGGTTCGTGGTGAGGGTTCGGTTCGCATCAGACGACGAACATGTCTTCCTTGGACCACTGCGGCGCGGCGATGCGCGCGGCGGCTGCGTGGGCCATGTAGCTCAGGTGGTCGGCGCCCTCGGGGATCTCCTTGGGAATCTTGCCGGCGACCTTCTGGGTCTTGAAGACGGTGCCGGGAGCCAGATCGAAGAAGGGGAACTCGGGCTCGGTGCAGCCGGTGCAGGGCATGCCTGCCCGCGTCTTCGACGACTGGCGGTTCCACAGGATGCGGTTGCACGGCGAATGCGTCAGCGGCCCGCGGCAGCCGTACTCGTAGAACAGGCAGCCGCTCCGCGTACCCTCCCCGAACGAGGTCGTGGACTGCTTGTACTCGAAGAACTGCACCCGCGTGCAGCCGGTCTGCGTGAACGTCTTGAAGAACGTCTGCGGGCGGTGGAGGTCGTCGAGCGCGATGTCGCCGGCGCGGCCGGTCGCGAGTGCGACGAGGATCTGCGTGATCCAGTCGGGGTGCGCCGGACAGCCGGGAATGTTGATGACCGGCAGCCCCGACATCGAACGCCAGTCGGGACCGAGGAAGCCGCCGCGGTCACGCTTGTGGAACTGCAGCCCCGTGGAGTCCGACGGGTTGGGCTCCATCGCCGGGATCCCGCCCCAGCAGGCGCAGTCGCCGATTGCCACCACGATCTGGGCCGCCGCCGCCAGTTCCTTGATCCACTCCGTCATCGGACGGTCGGCGAACATGTCGTACGCGCCGGACTTGTCGGGCGCCTGGATGACCGTGCCCTCGAGCACGAAGATGTCCAGCGGGCGCCTCCGGGCGGCACAGTCTGTGAAGATCTTCTTGGCGTTCTCGCCAAGCTCGAGACCCAGCGACGGATGCCAGATCAGGTCCAGCCCGAAGTCGACGATGAGATCCACGACGTTTGGTTCCTCGGCGTTGAGGAACGACATCGTGTTCCCGGAGCAGGCTCCTGCTTGGAACCAGAGCACCGATGACATGCTGAACCTGACCTCCCAGCTCACTGATTGACATGACTCACACCAAGAGCAGGAAGCACCGCCGGCCGCGCATGCCGCCGCGATCCGGCAACGTGAACCGGCGCGCGGGGTCGAGCGTGCGACGATGTCGCGCGCTATCGAGGGCCCGCGCTCAACGCGGCAGACGGTGATGGCGGGCCGGTCCTGCTGGCGCAGGACGGGCGTTGCCTGTTGCTCGTGCTACTCCCTAGTGACAGCTAGGCCAGAATAGGTCGGCGCTCCGCACGGCGCAATCCGCAAAGCGCACGACCTACCCCGATTGCGCAACAATGTTGCGTCGAGTGCGAAGGCGACCGTCGCGGTCCGTGAGAATACGGGGGCGAAGGCGGACCCTGCATGGCGCAGACGTGCTCCTCGCCCTTCATGGCCCGACTCTCGTACCTACCGTTCATCAACACGGAGCGGACCCAATTGCCGGTCCGCAAGCGGCTTCGCTCACGCGGGGTCCCAACCGCGCTGCAAGGCCACGAGGTCCTGTGCACGCGCGAACCGTCCGAAGCCATCTCCGCCGTCTCGTCTCTGCTCGGCAACGCGAGCCTGCGGATCCATCCCGATGTGCGCGAGGGGTTCCAGGTGACCATGAACGCGATCCGCTTCCTCGACGTCACGATGGCCTACCTCGACTTCCGCGCGCCCACGCGCCTGCAGGTCGACAACGGCGCCGACATCTTCGGTGTGCACATGACGACGCACGACAGCGCGCAGGTCCTCATCGACGGCGACGAGCGCGAGCTGAGCGCCTTCTCCGGCCTCGTCAACAACCCTGGCGATCACTACACGATCCACCTCGGAGCCGACTGCCCGCAGCTCATCATCCGCATCGAGCGTCCGGCGCTCGAGCGCCAACTGTCGCGGATGCTTGGTCGCAGCCTCGACCGCCCGGTCACGTTCGAGCGCACCGTCGACCTCGTCAGCGAGGAGGCGGTCCGCTGGCACAGCACGCTCCAGCTGCTCTCCGGCGAGGTCGTCGCGCCCAGCTCGCTCATCCAGCAGGGCGTCGGCGCCGGGCCGCTGGAGGAGCTCATGATCTCGACGCTGCTGTACATCCAACCGTCGAACTACGCCGACGACGTTCGCAACCCGCAGGTCCTGACCGGCCGTGTGGGGGTGCGTCGCACGCTGCGGTACATCGACGAGCACCTCGCCGAGTCGATCACGATGGACGACCTCGCGAGCCACGCATGTATGAGCGTGCGCTCGATCCAGTCGGGGTTTCGCGAGGACCTCGGAACGACCCCGATCGCGTACATACGTGACCGCCGCCTCGACAAGATTCGCGCCGTGCTCATGGATGCGATACCGACCGACGGCCTCACCGTAGCCGCCGTTGCGCAGCGCTGGGGCTTCTCGAACGCCGGCAGCTTCGCCGTCCGCTATCGCGAGCGGTTCGGTGAGGCGCCGTCGCAGACGCTGAGGCGGTGACCCATGCACGAACTCTCCATCTGCCGGAGCATCTTCACGATCGCCGAGCGCGCGCGCGAGGGTCGCCGGGTCGACGTCATCCACCTGCAGGTCGGGCATCTGCGCCAGATCGTGCCGCGGACGCTCGAGCACTGCTGGGGCCTCGTGACGGAGCGGACCGATCTGCAGGGCAGTCGGCTCGACATCGAGCACGTCCCGGTGCGGCTGTGCTGCGGGGACTGCAGCGCTACGACAACCGCTGCCCACGGTCTGATCCTGACGTGCTCGGCGTGCGGCAGCGGGCGCATCACGGTCACGCAGGGAGAGGAGTTCATGGTGACCTCGATGGATCTGGGAGGAGCAGGCGATGGGTAGGTTCCACCGGCACGACGACACGACGGCTCACACGCATGACCATGACGACGATCACGTGCACGACCACGGCCATCCGAAGGAGCACGACCACGATCTCGGCGACCACTCGGGCTACGAGACCGGGCCGCAGCGGATCAGCGTGCTCGAGCGGATCTTCGACGAGAACGATGCGGCGGCCGCGCGCAATCGCGGCGCGCTCGACGCGAGCGGCGTCATCGGCCTGAACCTCATGTCCTCGCCGGGCGCGGGCAAGACGACCCTGCTCGAGCGCACGCTGCGCCATCTGCAGGGCAGCGTGCGCGCGGGCGTCGTGCAGGGCGACATCGAGACGAGCCTCGACGCAGACCGGCTCGCGGGCCTCGGCGCGCAGATCTCGCTGCTCAACACCGCGAACGGCTTCGGCGGGGAATGCCACCTGGACGGACCGATGGTCGCCGATGCGCTGCAGCAGATCGACCTCGGCGCACTCGACCTGCTCTTCGTCGAGAACGTCGGCAACCTGGTCTGCCCGGCCGAGTTCGACATCGGCGCGCATCACCGCGTCATGGTCTGCTCGATCACCGAAGGCGAGGACAAGCCGCTGAAATACCCGGTCATGTTCCGCTCGGTCGAGCTCGTGCTCATCAACAAGATCGACCTTCTGCCGCACCTGGACTTCGACCTCGACCTGCTCGCATCGAACCTGTCGCAGGTCAACCCGGACGCGACCGTGCTGATGATCAGCGCGCGCAGCGACGAGGGCCTGGACGCGTGGTATGACTGGCTGCGCTGTCAGCTCTCGGCCGTGCAGGCGCCGACCGCCATCGACGTGTAAGCGCGCGTGGCGGCTCGGCCCCAACCACACCCGGCCGTGAGGTGTCCACGGAAGCGACGGTAGGCCACAGCGCACCGGCGCCCAGGTCGCCTGACCCGTTCGGGCGGGTTGGCGGTGGTTCGTTGTGACGCTGTGTATCGGGGCGCCCGGATTTGAACCGGGGACCTCTCCGACCCGAACGGAGCGCGCTACCAGGCTGCGCCACGCCCCGATGCCCGATCATTGTCTCACGACCGGCCCGTTACCGTCCCGCGGCCTGCCTCACTCCGATCCCGCGACCGCTCGGTAGTAGCGCACGGCGAGCCCGGTGACCAGCGTCTGCAGGGCAGATTCGAGCGTCACGCGCTGCTGCTCGGCCCACCGCTGCACGCCCGTCTCCTCGATCCGCTGCGCCTGCTGGACGACGTCGTCCATGAGATCGGGGTGGCGGTCGGCGAAGTACGCGCCGAGCGCGTAGAGGGCCGTGTCCGTGAACGGCTCGAGCTCCCCGTCGCCGGCCACCGCGGTCAACGCTGCGGCGCGCCCGTCACCGCGCCGAGGACGTCCCCGACCGTCGTCGACGGCGGTCCGCGATGGGCGGAGACGCCGACGCCCGACGAGGGCGCTGTGCCGCCCGCCGATCCGGGTACCTCGGAGCTCGCGACCGATTCGCTCGTCGGGGTCACATGGTCAGCACCGGTCGCCGTGCCCGCAGAAGCTTCCGTCTGCGTGCTCGCGGCGCCCGTCCTTCCCATCAGGATCGCATCGACGAGCGACAGCGGGCCCGTGGGCGCGGCCGAGACGGACCCGTCCGCCGATCCGCCGAGCGGTCCGGATCCCTGGCCGCCGACCTCCGTCACCCCACCGGGTGCGGTTCGGTCGGGGACCGCGACGACCTCGGGCCTGCGCGCGGGCTGCGTCGTCTTGCCCGTCGCGGCGTCCGGCAGCTCGTACGGCGACGCACGACCCGCGCGCGGCGCACCGTCGCGCCCGGCGGCGGCGCCGCCGGACGGCACCGCGCCGGTCCGCAGCGCGAGGGCGATCGCGTTCGGACCCTCGGCGCGCCGGGGCCCGACCGACGTCGCCCCCGTGCCGGAGGACGAGCGGACCCTCGCGGGCGCCGGGGCGGTGGGCGCATGCACGAGCCCGACGATCGCCCGTCCCTGCGACACGACCTCGTGCAACGCATGCGGCGACTTCACCGCGGCGCCGGCGCCGAGACCGGCGACGGCGACCGTGGCCGCGGTCACGACGGCCTTCGACCACCCGGACACCGTGGCCGGATCGAGCCCGCCGACGACGGTCGGCGACCAGTGCATCATCGGCACGCCGTGGCCCGTGCCCAGCAGGTGTCCGGCATCGTCGACGTCGATGCGCCGGCGCATGGATGCCGGCAGCGGAAGCATCGCGGCCACCCTGGCGACGGCCGAGCCGGGAGCATGGATCCTGCCGAGATCGACGCCTGCCAGGTGCGCGTAGCGCCGGCACGGCTGGCAGTGCGAGAGATGGCGTGCCATCCGCCGGCGATCGCGCAGCCCGACCGCCCGGTCCTCGCGCGCGTCGACGATCCCGCGCACGCGCCGGCAGCGCTCGCCGCTGGTGATCTCGCCGTACTCCTCACCGAGCCGGCGGCGCGCGCGAAACAGCGTGCTCTCGACCCCCGCCCGGCTCATGTCGAGGCGATCGCCGATCTCGCGGTAGGAGAGCCCGTCGAACTCGCGCATCACGAGGATGTCGTGGTGCGTCTGCGACAGCCCGCCGAAGGCCCCGCAGAGGTCGTCGATCGCGAGCTTCGTGTCGAGCACCGCGTCGGCCGCCGGCCCCGGGGCCACGAGACGACTGTGATCGGCGGGGCCGAGCGCCTCGCCCGCGTCGATCGACACCTCCTGGACGTTGCGCGCGCGCCGGAACGCGTCGATGCAGGCGTTCTTCGCGATCTCGTAGATCCATGGCCTGAACGCGATCTCGCGCTCCGTCTCGCGCATCCGCCGCAGCGCGGCGATGAAGACCTCCTGCGTCACGTCCTCGGCGCGACCGTGGTCGCGAACCATGCCCCGGACGTACGCCGTGATCCGGCCCTGATAGCGCTCGAACAAGAGCTCGAACGCGCGATCGTCACCGGCGCGGACCGCAGCGACCAGGCCGAGGTCGTCCGTGTTTCGGTCAGCTGTTTTCGCAACGACTGCGACGGCCGCCATTGGCTTCCCCAATCCCGAATGCTCGCATGTCACCGTCGCTTCGTGCGTCCGAGCAGCCTGCGACGGGTGCGAGAACTGTAGCGTCCACCGACGTGCTTGCCAATGTCCTGGGGTACCTGGATCGACTCCTGTCTCCGGCCGCATTCAGCGACTACGGGCCCAACGGTCTCCAGGTCCCGGGGCACGACCGGGTGCAGACGGTGGTGACCGGTGTCTCCGCCGGCGCCGAGCTGTTCCGGCGCGCCGCCGAGCTCGAGGCCGATCTCGTGATCGTCCATCACGGGATCTTCTGGGACGGCGCTCCGCAGGCGCTCACACCGGCCGCCAAGCACCGTCTGCAGCTGCTCTTCGAGCACGACATCGCGCTCGCCGCGTACCACCTACCGCTCGACGCCCATCCGCAGGTCGGCAACAACGCGCTGCTCGCGAGCGGGCTCGGCTGCGTGAGCCACGAGCCGTTCGCGCGCCACAAGGGGACGGCGATCGGCGTCGCCGGCCGATTCGACGGCGACGGCATCCCAGCTCGCGAGCTCGTCTCGCGCACCCGCGAGCTGACGGGGCGCGAGCCGCTGGCGTTCCTCGGCGGGCCCGAGCAGGTCCGCACGATCGGGATCGTGTCCGGCGCGGGATCGGACTACCTCGGCGAGTCGATCGCCGCCGGCCACGATGCCTTCCTCACCGGCGAGCCGGCCGAGCGCGTGATGCTCCAGGCCCAGGAGGAGGGCATCCACTTCGTGGCCGCGGGGCACTACGCCACCGAGACGCTCGGCGTGCGCCGGCTCGGCGACCTGCTCGCGGAGCGCTTCGGCGTGCGCCACGTCTTCGTCGACGTGCCGAACCCGATCTGAGCGTCGGGCCTAAGGCTGGATAAATCGTGTTGAGCCCGTCCACCGCGGGTGGTACAAGTGATGAACACGACATAGGAGGGTTTCTGCCGATGCCCAATCACCTCACCCCGACGGAACTGTCGCGCGAGTCCGGACTCGACCGCCGCGACGTGATCTCCAAGTGCATGGAGATGGGGGTACCGATTTTCCAGGGCAGGATTGACAAGACACTCTTTCTGACCAGCCTCGAAGCCGAACGGGAGCCCGAGAAGGTCAAGCTGTAGCGCAGCACCGTCACCCTTTCGAGTGCCGCGCCCGCATCCGGCGGGCGCGCTCCGCCTCGAACACGGCCGAGCGAACGCCCCGCCGCCTGCGCGGGGCCGGCCATCTGCCCGAACCTCAGCCCTCCGTCTCCTCCGCCACCTGGCCCAGCAGCGCGCCCGTCGTCTGCTCGAGGATCTTGCGCCAAGCGCGCGTCCGGCCCTGCTCGGCCTCGAAGTGCTTCATGACGGCACGCACGCGCGTCGCCGAGATCTCGATGCCGTGGCGCTTGCAGATCTCCAGGAACCGGGGGTAGCCGAACGCCAGCTGCGTCGTCACCGACTGAAAGCCATGGCGCGCGACCGCGACGCGTGACGTGTAGTTCATGATCGGCGTCTGGAACATGAGCTCGTCGTCGGGCTCGGGCTCGATCAGGACGATGTCGACGCCGGGGTAGCGCTGCTCCCATTGGCGCGCCATCTCGTGCAGGCGCTGGTAGGCGACCATCTTGAAGGCCTGGTAGCCGATCTGCGGGAAGCCCATGTCGCTGACGTGACGGGTGCGGGTCCCGGTCAGCGTGCGCACCTTCGTCTTGAAGTCGTTGACGTACGGCACGAGCGGGTTGACGACGACGATGAACTTCGCGCCCGCGTTGACCGCGATGTCGAGGTTCGTCGTCGAGACGATGCCGCCGTCGATGAGCTCGCGACCGCGCACCTTGACCGGGGCGTAGACCATCGGCAGCGCCGTCGATGCCCGCACGGCGGTCGAGATCGGGACGTCGTCCCAGCCCTCGGCACCGAACACGACGCGCTCGCACGTGTCGAGGTCCGTGGCCGTGATGTACAGCTCGCCCGGCACGTCGCGGAAGTCGTCGCTGCGGCCGTGCTCGTCGAGCACCATGCGCAGGTAGCGCTCCGTCCCGGCGCCGGTGTAGGCGCCGGCCGGCAGGCCGTCGGCGAGCCCGAGGACGAGGTCCATCGCCGAGATCTGCCCGAGGTTCGACGCCACCCCGGCCGCGAGCTGCGCCGCACGCCACGGCAGCGACAGCGCGCTCTTGGCGAAGCCGGCGATGTTCGGGCGCAGGAGGTTGCCGAGCTCGAAGTCCGGAAACTGCGTGGACTGGTCGCGGTCGACGCTGCGGATCATCTCCTCCGGCGGCACCCCGTTGGCCGTCAGCGCGGCGACGAACGCGCCCGCGCTCGTGCCGACGAAGACGTCGAAGTCGTTGACGGTGCGGTTGACCGTGAGCAGATCGAGCGCGCGCAACGCACCGATCTCATAGACCCCGCCGGTGAACCCGCCGCCGCCCAGCACGAGCGCTGTCTTCGAGCGCCGCGGGCGGCGCGAGCCCTTGGCGCGGGCTCGTCCTTCGGGCTGCGTCTCGAGTTTGAGGACCTTGCCCACGACGGTCCAGTCTACGGCGCCTCGGACTCGTCCTGGCCATCCGGACCGCGACCCGGTGCTGCCTCCGGCGCACCTTCGGGCCGCCCGTGCTGTTGTGTAGCGCAGTGCGCGCACTCCTGAGACGGCTCCCCGCCACGCTGCTCGTGCTTGGCGCGGCGGCGGCCACGGCCGCCCCGGCGGCCGCCTATGACACGACCGCGCTGGCGGCCACGATCGCCCGCGAGATGCGGCTCGCGGGCTCGTCCTCCGGCGCCTACGTGAAGGATCTCGACACGGGCCAGGAGCTGTTCGCCCTGCGCGCGGGCACCCCGCGCGTGCCGGCGTCCGTCGAGAAGCTCTACACGACGTCCACGACGCTGCTCAAGCTCGGGCCGCTCGCCACCCTGGCGACGGCTGCGGTCAGCGCCGGCACGATCGACGACGCCGGCGTCCTGCACGGCAACCTCGTGCTCGTCGGCGGCGGCGACCCGTTCTTCGGCGCCGAGGCGGCGGCGCGCCTGGCGCGTGCGGTCCGCGCGACCGGCATCGCCCGCATCGACGGCGCCGTCGTCGGCGACGAGACGGCGTTCGACCGCCTGCGCTCGGGCTGCTGCGCGAGCTATGACTCCGACCTCGGGGGCGTCCTGAGCTCGCTGGCGTTCGACCGCGGGATCGCCGGCGGGCGCGCGCAGCTGCACGCCGGGCGCTACGCGGCCGCGCGCTTCGCCGAGCTGCTGCGCGTCGCGGGCGTGCCGAGCTCGGCCAAGGCGCGTGCCGGCAGCGCCCCGCGGGGCGCCGCGACGATCGCCGCGGTCGACTCGATGGACGTCCGCACGCTGATCCGCTTCGTCAACGTGCCGTCCAACAACTTCGCCGCGGAGATGCTGCTGAAGGGCCTCGGCGCCCGCTACGGCGGTCGCGGCTCGACGCGCGCCGGCGCCGCGGTCGTGCGCCGGACGCTCGCCGCGATCGGCGTGCGGCCGCGCGTCAGCGACGGCTCCGGGCTGTCGCGCAAGGACCGCACGACCCCGCGCGACGTCGTGCGCCTGCTCGACCGGATGGACGAGCCGGACGTCGCCGGGGTGTTCCGGGCCTCGCTGGCGATGGCGGGGCGCACCGGGACGGTCAAGGCGCGGATGCGCGGCACGGCGGCCGAGCGGCGCTGCCGCGTGAAGACCGGGACGCTGCGTGCCGTCAGCGCGCTGGCCGGCTACTGCCGCACCGCGTCGGGGCGCAACATCGCCTTCGCGCTGCTCATGAACCGCGTCTCCAGCTACGCCCGTGCGCACGCGATCCAGGACGCGATCGCCGCCGCGATCGCCGGCGTCGCCGGGGTACCCGCGACCGCCACGGCCCCGGCATCGCCGGCAGCCGGCAGCACTCCCCCGGCCACCCCGGCAGCGACCGGTGGCGCGTCGCCGCCCTGAGCGCGTCAGGCCAGCAGCGCGAGCAGCCCGGCCTCGTCGAGCACGGCGACCTCGAGGCGCTCGGCCTTCTCGAGCTTGGAGCCCGGCGTCGCGCCCGCGACGAGGTAGTCGGTCTTCTTCGACACGCCGGATGTGACCCGCCCGCCGGCGGCCTCGATGCGCTCCGTCGCCTGCTCGCGGGTCAGATCGGGCAGCGTGCCGGTCAGGACGAACGTCTTGCCCTTGAGGGGACCCTCGCCCGGCGGCGGCCCCTCCTGCGCCATCCGCACGCCGACCGCGCGCAGGTCGGCGATCCGCGCGCGCATCTGCTCGTCGGCGAGCTGCTCGCGGATCCGCTCGGCCATCTTCGGCCCGACGCCCGACGTCTCGAGGATCTCCTCCGGGGTCGCGGCCAGCAGTGCGTCGATCGTGCGAAAGCGCGCGGCGAGGTTGCGGCCGGTGACGAAGCCGACCTCCTCGAGGCCGATCGCGAACAGCACGCGCCCGAACGGCCGCTCGCGCGACGCGGCGACGTTCTCGACGATGCGGTTCGCCGAGATCTCACCGTAGCCGTCGAGCTCGAGCAGCTGCTCGGGCGTCAGGCGGTAGAAATCGGCCGCCGTCGTCACGAGCCCGGCCCGCTGGAGCTGGTGGACCTGCTTCTCGCCGAGCCCGTCGATGTCCATCGCCCCGCGCGAGACGAAGTGCTTGAGCAGCTGCCACTCACGGCCCGGGCAGGCGCGGTTCGGGCACATCGTGAAGACGCCCTCCTCGGGCTTGCAGGTCGGCGTGTCGCACGACGGGCAGCGCGCGGGCGGCCGCGGCGGATCGGAGCGCCCCTCGCGCTCGACGGCGTGCGGCGCCGGCGACAGCACCTGTGGGATGACGTCGCCCGCGCGCAGGACGATGACCTCGTCGCCGATGCGCAGGTCCTTGCGGGCGAGGTCCTCCTCGTTGTGCAGCGTCGCGAGCTTGACCGTCACGCCGCCGACGTGAACCGGCTCGAGCACCGCGAACGGGTGCAGGTCGCCGAACTTGCCGACGTTCCACATGATGTCCTTGAGCGTCGTGACCTTCGTCGTCGGGGGGAACTTCCAGGCGATCGCCCAGCGCGGGTCGCGCCCGACGACGCCGAGCCGGCGCTGCAGCTCGAGGTCTGACACCTTCACGACGACGCCGTCGATCTCGAAGTCCAGGCCGCCGCGGCGCTCCTGCCAGCCGAGGCACTGCTTGACGACCTCGTCCTCGGTCCGCAGCAGCACGATGTCGCGGTTGACCGGGAAGCCGGCTGACCGCAGCCACTCCAGCGACTCCCAGTGCGATGCGAAGCGCCTGCCGTCCGTGCGCCCGATCGCGTACGCCCACATCGACAGCGGCCGCTCGCGCGCGAGCCGCGGATCGAGCTGGCGGATCGTGCCGGCGGCCGCGTTGCGGGGGTTCATGAACGTCGACAGCCCGGCCTCGGCGCGGCGCTCGTTGAGGCCCGCGAAGTCCTTGAGCGCCATGTAGATCTCGCCGCGCACCTCGAGCACCGCCGGCGCGGGCTGGGTGGGATTCAATCGCAGCGGGATCGTCGGGATCGTGCGCAGGTTGTGCGTGACGTCCTCGCCGACCTCGCCGTTGCCGCGCGTCGCGCCGCGCACGAGCACGCCGTCCTCGTAGAGCAGCGAGATCGCGAGCCCGTCGATCTTCGGCTCGGCGACGAACTCAAACTCCGGATCCTCGATCCCCTCGCGCGCGAGGTGCGCGCGCATTCGCGAGACCCATGCCCGCAGCTCCTCCTCCGAGCGCGCGTTGGCGAGCGACAGCATCGGGATCTCGTGGGTGACCTTCGGCAGGCCGGAGACCGGCTCGCCGCCGACGCGCTGCGTCGGCGAGTCCGGCGTCACGAGGTCGGGGTGCGCCGCCTCGATCGCGCGCAGCTCATCCAGGAGCGCGTCGTAGTCGTCGTCGCCGATCGTGGGATCGTCGAGGACGTAGTAGCGGCGGCCGTGCTCGTGCAGCTCGGCGCGCAACTCCTCTGCGCGGGCGCGGGCGCGCGGCGCGGGCGTCGTCGTCGGACACGGCCCGGGCTACGGCAGGTCGTTGACGATCGGCTCGAGCAGCCGCGCCAGGTCGTGGGTCACGAGCGCGTCCATCCCGGCGACGTCGGTGAGGTCGAAGTGCAGCGGCGTGACGGCGATACGACCGTCGCCGATCGCGGCGAAGTCCGTGCCGGCCTCCTCGTGAAAGCCCGGGTCGGGGCCGTAGATCCAGTACTGCGAGCGATCCGCGCCGCGGTCCTCGCCGGAGTCCGTGAGCTTGAGCTCGTCGCGGTAGATGCGCTTGCCGAGCTTGGCGATCTCGACGCCCCGCGCGTCGCCCGCCGGGCAGTTGATGTTCAGCAGGGTCCCGGCCGGCAGCGGCACGTCCTCGATCTCCTCGACGAGCCGCGCGACGAACTGGGCGCCGGCCGCGAACGCGAAGGTGTGCTCGGGACGGAAGTCGGTCGTGCCGGCATCGGACTGCTGTGAGACCGCGATCGCCGGGAGCCCGAGCAGGACCCCCTCGAACGCCGCCGCGACGGTCCCGGAGTACGTGATGTCGTCGCCGAGGTTCGTGCCGTGGTTGATGCCTGAGACGATGAGCTCGGCGTGAAAGCCGTCGACGAGGCCCAGCGTCGCCAGCCGGACGCAGTCGACGGGCGTGCCGTCCGTCGCGTAGCCGTGCGTGCCGTCGCCGAAGTCGATCCGCTGTACCCACAGCGGCCGCCGCGTCGTGATCGAGCGTGCCATCGCCGAGCGGTTGCCGTCCGGCGCGATGACCACGAGCTCGACGTCCGGCACGCGCAGCAGCGCGCGCCGCAGCGTCTGCAGGCCGTCGGCGTCGATCCCGTCGTCGTTGGTCAGCAGCACCTTCATCCGCCACCGATCGTAGACGGTGCGGTGGTCCCCCCTCCCGCGGTTGCGGACGGCGGGCGCCGGCGGGCTACGGGTACGCCACGGAGGCCAGCGCGAGGCCGTGCGGCGGCGCGGTCGCGCCGGCATCGGACCGCGGGCGCCCTTCGAGCAGGACCTCGAAGTCCTCCAGCGCACGCCGGCCGGTGGCCACCTCGATCATCGTCCCGACGAGCACGCGGTTCATGTGGCGCATGAACGAGTCGGCCGTGATCCAGAACTCGAGCAAATCGCCGTCCTCGCGCCACTGCGCGCTGCGCACGTGACGGCGAAAGCGCGTGTGGTGGGTCTCGGTCGGCGTGAACGCCGTGAAGTCGTGCTCCCCGACGAGCGCCCGCGCGCAGGCTTCAAGCGCCGCCCGGTCAAGCTCCCAGCCATGCCACCACGCGCGCCGGGAGAGCCACACCGAGCGCGCGCGTCGGTGCAGCACCCGGTAGCAGTACGTCCGCGACACGGCGTCACGGCGCGCGTCGAAGCCGTCCCGCGCGGGATTGCAGTCCAGCACCGCGACGTCGTCGGGCAGCAGCGCATTGAGGCGCAGCGGGTCCAGCGCCTCGTGCTCGTAGGAGCAGACCTGCCCCCACGCGTGCACGCCGGCGTCGGTGCGCCCGGCGACCGTCAGCGCGAGCTCGTCCTCGCGCAGGATCATCCGCAGCGCCTTCTCGACCTCCTCCTGCACCGTGCGCTGCCCGGGCTGGCGCGCCCAGCCGGCGAACGCCGTCCCGTCGTACTCCAGCAGCATCCGGCTCGTCATCGGCGACCGCCGTCCGTCATCGCAGCCGAGGCCGCGAGCCGTCGCTCAGACGAGCTCCAGGTAGACCATCTCGGTGGAGTCGCTGCGCCTCGGGCCCAGCTTCAGGATCCGCGTGTAGCCGCCGGGACGCTCCGTGTAGCGCGGGGCGACCTCGTCGAACAGCTTGTAGACGGCGAACTTGTCCTGCCCGAGCGCGCTCAGGGCCTGACGGCGCGCGTGCAGGTCGCCGCGCTTGCCGAGCGTGATGAGCTGCTCGAGCTCGGGCTTGACGGCCTTGGCCTTGGCCTCGGTCGTCTTGATGCGCTCGTGCTCGATGACCTCCTTGCAGAGGTTCATGAGCAGCGCCTTGCGGTGCGACGAGCTGCGGCTGAGCTTGTTGCGTGTCTTCTGGTGGCGCATGTCGGGTGGGGATCCTAGTGACGAGGCCGAGGCCTAGTCGTCACGCAGGTCGAGGCCGCGGTTGTGCAGGGTCTCGATGACCTCGTCGATCGACTTCTTGCCGAAGTTCGGGATCGCGTTGAGCTCGCCCTCGGACTTCGAGATGAGATCGCCGACGGTCTGGATCCCGGCGCGCTTCAGGCAGTTGTACGAGCGCACGCCGAGCTCGAGCTCCTCGATGAGGATGTCGTGCATCGGGCCGGCCGACGCGCCGGCGGCGCCACCGGCGCCCGCGGCGGCGTTGCCGTTCGTGCCCTCGATCTGGCCGCCCGCACCGGCGCGGATCTCCTCGAGGCGCTCCGGGTCGGTGAAGATCGCGAGCTGGGCGATCAGGATCTCCGCGGCCTCGCGCAGCGCGGCCGGCGGATCGATCGACCCGTCGGTCTCGATGTCGAGCGTGAGCTTGTCGTAGTCGGTGCGCTGACCGACGCGCGCGGGCTCGACGCCGTAGGCGACGCGCCGCACCGGCGAGAAGATCGAGTCGATCGGGATGACGCCGATCGGCTGGTCGGGGGACTTGTTGTCCTCCGACGGCCGGTACCCGCGCCCGCGCCCGATCGTCAGGTACAGCTCGAGCTTGGTCTTCTTCTCGAGCGTCGCGATGTGGACGTCGGGGTTGAGCACCTCGACGCCGGCCGGCAGGTCGATGTCCTTGGCGGTGATCTCGCCGGGGCCCGTGACGACGAGCGGCGCCTCGACCTCGGTCGCGTCGGAGTGCATCCGGCAGACGATGCCCTTGAGGTTCAGGACGATGTCGGTGACGTCCTCGGTGACGCCCTTGATCGTTGAGAACTCGTGCGCGACCCCCTCGATGCGCACGCTCGTGACGGCTGCGCCCGCGAGCGAGCTCAGCAGGACGCGCCGCAGCGAGTTGCCGAAGGTGTAGCCGAAGCCACGGTCGAGGGGCTCGATCGTGAACGAGCCGCGATTCTCCTCAACCGTCTCACTGGTGATCCGGGGGATTTGGAAGTCGAGCATCAAGGTCCTAACGTCGGGGTGAATCGGACCCGCCCACCCCGCGCGCGATGGTTCGCGGGGCAGTCGGGAGGGGAAAGTGAACTACTTGGAGTACAGCTCGACGATGAGCTGCTCCTGCACCGGAGCGGCGATCTCACGGCGATCGGGCTTGCGCAGCACCTTGGCCGTGAGGGAATCGTGGTCGGCCTGCAGCCACGCCGGTACCTGAGCGGTGAGCTCGGTGGCGTCGCGGACGAGTGGCTCGACCGGCGTCGAGGCCTTGATGGCGATGACGTCGCCCTCGCGGACCTGGTAGCTCGGGATGTCCACGCGGCGGCCGTTGACCGTCCAGTGGCCGTGGCGGATGAACTGACGCGACTGGCTGCGCGAGGCCGCGAAGCCAAGGCGCACGAGCACGTTGTCGAGCCGTGACTCGAGGATCGCGAGCAGGTTCTCGCCCGTGATCCCCTCCATCCGCGAGGCCTTCGCGTAGTAGATCCGGAACTGCTTTTCGAGCACGCCGTAGTAGCGCCGCGCCTTCTGCTTCTCACGCAGCTGCACGCGGTACTCCGACTGCTTCTGGCGCCCGCGGCCGTGATCGCCCGGCGGGTACGCGCGGCGCTCGACGCCGCACTTGTCGGTGAGGCAGCGCTCGCCCTTGAGGAACAGCTTCTGGCCCTCGCGACGGCACTTCTTGCAGGCTGGGCCCGTATCACGTGCCATGAGCTAGACCCTCCGCCGCTTGCGCGGCCGGCAGCCGTTGTGTGCCTGCGGGGTCACGTCCTTGACGCCCGTGACCTCGAGGCCTGCCGCCTGAAGCGAGCGGATCGCGGTCTCGCGACCGGAACCCGGGCCCTTGACGAAGACCTCGACCTTCTGCAGGCCCTGGTCGATGCCCTTGCGCGCGGCCGCGTCCGCGGTGACCTGCGCGGCGAACGGCGTCGACTTGCGCGATCCCTTGAATCCGGCACCACCGGCCGACTCCCACGCGATGACGTTGCCCTTGGTGTCCGACAGGGAGACGATCGTGTTGTTGAAAGACGTCTTGATGTGAGCCTGGCCGATCGGGATGTTCTTCTTGGGCTTGCGACGGCCGCGTTGTGGTCGCTTGGGAGCAGGCAAAGTTTTCCTTTTTTATTTCTTGGTGGCCTTTTTCTTGCCGGCCACCTGCATGCGCTTGGGCCCTTTGCGCGTACGGGCGTTCGTCTTCGTGTTCTGCCCGCGAACGGGTAGACCGCGGCGATGACGCATCCCGCGGTAGCAGCCGATTTCCATCAGGCGCTTGATGCTCTGTGAGCGCTCACGACGCAGATCGCCTTCGACCGTGAGGTCGTCGATCGCGTCGCGCAGCTTGGAGACCTCGTCCTCGGTGAGGTCGCGGACCTTGCGGTCCGGCTCGATCCCCGTCTTCTTGAGGATCTCGTTCGCCGTCGGACGGCCGACGCCGTAGATGTACGTCAGTCCGATCTCCGCGCGCTTGTTCAGGGGAATGTTGATGCCGGCGATACGTGCCATGCCGCTATCCCTGCCGCTGCTTGTGACGTGGATTTGAGCAGATGACCAGCACCGCGCCATGGCGGCGGATGATCTTGCACTTCTCGCACATCGGCTTTACCGACGGTCGTACTTTCATGAGCCCCTTCGTGAAGACGTGAGGAAACGCGGGCAGGACACCAAGCATCCCGCCGCAGGCGCGACGACTGAGTGTAGCGAAGCGGGTCAGTCGGTCGCTTCGTGCCACGGGGTCAGGACCCGCGGCCCGTCGCCCGTGACGGCGATCGTGAATTCGAAGTGCGCGGCCAGGGAACCGTCCTGCGAGTAGATCGCCCAGTGGTCGTCGGCGAGGCGCACGTCGTGGCGTCCGGCGGTCACCATCGGCTCGACGGCGAGCACCATCCCCTCCTCCAGGCGAACGCCCTTGCCGGGCGGTCCGTAGTTGGGGATCTGCGGGTCCTCGTGCATGTCGCGGCCGATGCCGTGCCCCACGAGCGAGCGCACGACCGACAGCCCGTCCGCCTCGACGCGCCGCTGCACGGCGTTGGACACGTCGCCGAGCCGATTGCCCGGCCGGCATTGCTCGACGGCCGCGAAGAGGGAGTCGCGCGTCGTGTCGAGCAGCTTGCGCGCGACGACGGAGATCGATCCGACGGCGAACGTGCGCGCGGCGTCGGCGACCCAGCCGTCCAGCACGACGCCGCAGTCGACGGACAGGATGTCGCCTTTGCGCAGCTTGTACGCGCCCGGGATCCCGTGCACCACCATCGAGTTCGGCGAGATGCACAGCGAGCCCGGGAAGCCGCGATAGCCCTTGAACGCGGGGGTCGCGCCCTGCGAGCGGATGAAGCGCTCGGCGGCGGCGTCGAGCTCGGCCGTCGTGACGCCGGGGCGGATCTTCGTCTCGACGAGCTGCAGCGTGCGGACGAGGATCGCGCCCGCGGCCGCCATCTTGTCGATCTCCGCCGCCGTCTTCTTGACGATCACAGCTCTTCTTCGAGTCGCAGCGTCGCGACCGTCGCCCGGATGTGGTCGTGGACCTCGGTCGGCGAGCGCGTGCCGTCGAAGCGGCGCAGGAGGCCGCGGTCCTCGTAGTAGGAGATCAGCGGCGCCGTCTGGTCGTGGTAGACCTCGAGCCGGTGCTTGACGGTCGCGGGCTTGTCGTCGTCGCGCTGCACGAGCCGCGAGCCGTCGACGTCGCAGCGGCCCTCGTGCTTGGGCGGATCGAACTCGACGTGGTAGACGCGGCCGGTCTTGACGCTGACGCGGCGCCCGGACATCCGGCGCATGACCTCCTCGTCGGGCACGTTGATGAGGATCACCGCGGTCAGGTGACGGTCGAGCGCCTCGAGGCCGGCGCCGAGCGCCTCCGCCTGGCCGATCGTGCGCGGGAATCCGTCGAGCAGGAAGCCGTCGCGCGCCTCGGGGCCGCCGACGGCCTCCAGGATGACGCCGGTGATGACCTCGTCGGGGACGAGCCCGCCGGCGTCCATGAAGCCCTTGGCCTTCATCCCGAGCTCGGTCTCCGCGGCCACGGCGGCGCGCAGGATGTTGCCCGTCGCGATGTACGGCAGGTTGAAGTCGTCCGTCAGCCGCTCGGCCTGCGTGCCTTTGCCGGCCCCCGGCGGACCGAGGAGGATGAGGTTGAACTCTGCCATCGGAGAACCCGTCCGGAGCCTACTGCTCTGCGGGTACGGTCGTTTCGCCCTTCGATCGCCGCGAGCGGCGACCTCCGGTCGACGTCACTTGAGGAAGCCCTCGTAGTTGCGCATCATCAGCTGCGCCTCGAGCTGCTTCATCGTGTCGAGCGCGACGCCGATGACGATCAGCAGCGACGTGCCGCCGAAGTAGAAGTTCGCGCTCGTCGAGTTGAAGAGGATCGTCGGCAGGGCGGCGACGGCGGCGAGGTACATCGCGCCGGGGAACGTCAGCCGGGCGAGCACGCGATCGAGGAACTCCGCCGTCGGGCGGCCGGGCCTCACCCCCGGGATGAAGCCGCCGTACTTCTTGAGGTTGTCGGCCTGGTCGACGGGGTTGAACGTCACCGCCGTGTAGAAGTACGTGAACAGGACGATGAAGATCGACTCGCCGACGATGTACGCCCACCCGCTCGGCGCGAAGAACGCGGCGAAGTCCTTGCCCAGGTTGTTGTTCATGAGCTGGCCGACCGTCGGCGGGAACGCCATGATCGACGCCGCGAAGATGACCGGGATGACGCCGGCCATGTTCACGCGCAGCGGCAGGTAGGTCTGGCCGCCCTGCGTCATGCGGCGGCCGATGACGCGCTTGGCGTACTGGATCGGGATCCGCCGCTGGCCCTCCTGGACGAAGACGATCGCCGCGATCACCGCCAGCGCGACGAACGGCATCATGACCTTGAAGACGGGATCCGAGCTCGTCGCCCACGCCTGCACGCCGCGCGGCAGCCCGGAGACGATCGAGGCGAAGATCATCAGCGAGATCCCGTTGCCGATCCCTCGCTGGGTGATGAGCTCGCCCATCCACATGATCAGCACGCAGCCGGCGGTCAGCGAGATGACGATCAGGAACACGCGCGGGCCGGTGAAGTTCTCGATCACGGCCGAGCCCGGGATGCCGGACCCCAGCGAGCGAAACAGGAAGACGTAGCCGATCGACTGCGCGAACGCGAGGCCGACGGTGAGGTAGCGCGTGTACTGGGTGATGCGCTGCTGGCCGACCTCGCCCTCCTTGGAGAGCTTCTCCAGCGAGGGCACGACGACCGTCAGCAGCTGCAGGATGATCGACGCCGTGATGTACGGCATGATCCCGAGCGCGAACAGGGCGATCCGCGAGAGCCCGCCGCCGCTGAACGTGTTCAGCAGGTTGAGGATCCCGGAGCCCGAGAACTGGCTCTGCAGCGACTTGACGGCCTCGATGTTGATGCCCGGCACGGGCAGGTGCGCACCCAGGCGGTAGAGGCCGAGCACGAGCGCCGTGAAGGCGATCTTCTTGCGGATCTCGCCGACGGTGAACGCGCTGAGGATCGTGGATAGCACGGCGGCGGAGCTTAGTACACCCCGGCCGTGTGCCCCGCCGCCTGCCGCGGCCCGGCGCGACGGCGCGCGGTCAGCGCGCCGCCGTCCACGTCACGCGTCCCGACCGGCAGCGATCGAGCGTTCGCCCGCTGCGGCGGTCGGCGATCCGGACGTTCGTGGAGAACGTGCCCGCGGCGCCGGCGGCGCCGACGGTCCCCGCGAAGCGCTCGACGCTGCGGTAGATCGTCCGCCGCGAGGCGATCGTGAAGCGCTCGACGTCGTGCACGACGCCGCCGGGGGCGATGAGGAGGTTGCGCCGCGGAGCGTCATAGGCGGCGGTGACCCGCTTGGAGTCACAGCGCACGGTGACGTCGTAGAGCGCGCGTGCGAGCGTCGCGCCGTCCGAGGAGATGCGCAGCGTGATCGCGCGGCGCGGCCCGTGCAGGCGCTGTGACGTCGTGCCGTGCAGGCGCGCGCCCGCGACCGGCGCGCCCGCGACCTCGCCGCCGGGCCGGCGGGCGGACCAGCGAACCGTGACCCGCGGACACTGCGTCGCCGGGCGCCCCTCACGCAGGATCGTGTTGCGGACCGTCGCCTTGCCCTGCGCCGCGGTGCCCGCGATCCGGCCGGTCAGGCGGTACGTCGTGAGGACGTCGACGCCCGCGGAGCCGTGGCGCTCGCTCGTCCCGCGCTCGACGAAGGCCCCGTCGGCGTCCGGCGTCGCGCGCAGCGACAGGACGGCGTCCTGCGAGCACGCGAGCGTCAGCGTGGCGTTGATCTGCACGGCGCCGTCACCGGCGGCACGCAGGCCGATCAGCATGTTGCCGGGGCCGTAGAGCGAGCGGGTCGGCGCGACGACGGCGCCGCCACCGTAGTTGCCCAGCGGCGGGCCGGCCTCCTGCGCCGCGGCGCCGGCGACCGTCGCGCACGCGGCGGCCAGTCCGAGGACGACGGCCGCGCGCACGGGGCGCGCGGAACCCGGCGTCCTCACCGTGGACCCGCCCGCCAGCGGGGCATCGTCTCAGTCGGCGTGGATCTGACAGGTCCCGCCGGCGGCCTCGATGGCCGCGCGGGCGGAGGCGCTGAAGCCGTGCGCATGCACGGTCAGCGGCTTGGTGATCTCGCCCTTGGCGAGCACCTTGACGTCGATGCCCTTGCGCGTGGCGAGGCCCTTGGCCTTCATCGCCTCGACGGTGACCGCGTCGCCGCTCTCGAAGCGCGCCTCGAGGTCGAGCAGGTTCACGGCCTGCGTGTGCGTGCGGAACATCTCGAACGGCATCGACTTCTTCATGTGCGGGCCGCGCAGCTTGCGCATCCGCATGTGAATCGGCATCTGCCCGCCCTCGAAGCCGGGCCGCTCCTTGGAGCCGGCGCGGGAGCCCGCGCCCTTGTGGCCACGACCGGACGTCTTGCCCATGCCGGATCCGTGGCCGCGGCCGACGCGCTTGCGCGGCTTGCGGCTGCCGGGGGCCGGCTGGAGGGTGTTGAGGCCGATCGGCTTGTCGCCGCCGGGCTCGGGTGCGGATGCGGTGCTCATGAGCTCTCCTCGACGCGGACGAGATGGCGGACCTTGTGCAGCATGCCGCGCGCGGCGGGGCTGTCCTTGACCTCGACCGTGTGGCCGATGCGCCGCAGGCCGAGCGAGCGCAGCGTGTCGAGCTGGCTCTTGTCGGAACCGTTCTTGGACTTGAACTGCGTGACCTTCATGCCGGCTCGGTCCCTTCGGCGCCGGCCGCAGCGGCGTCGCCCTCGACCGCGGCGAGCACGACGGCCTCGTCGACGCCGGCCTCGGCGTCGGTGCCGGCAACCACTTCAGCGGCGATCGTCTCGGCTGCGACGTCCTCGCCACCACCGATCCCGAGCACCTTGTTGATCGACAGGCCGCGCAGCTCCGCGACCTCCTCGGGGCGGCGCAGGCCCTGCAGGCCGGCGACCGTCGCCTTGACGAGGTTGATCGGGTTCTGCGAGCCGAGCGACTTGGAGAGGATGTCGTGGATGCCGGCGAGCTCGAGCACCGCGCGCACGCCGCCGCCGGCGATCACGCCGGTACCCGGCGAGGCGGGCTTCATGAAGACGCGGCCGGCGCCGTAGATCCCCATCGTCTGATGGGTGATCGTCGCGCCGTGCTTGGGAACGCGGAAGAGGTTCTTCTTGGCCTGCTCGACGCCCTTCTGGATCGCGAGCGGGACCTCGTTGGCCTTGCCGTAGCCGACGCCGACGACATCGCGCTCGTCGCCGACGACGACGAGTGCGGTGAAGGAGAAGCGACGGCCGCCCTTGACGACCTTCGCGACGCGGTTGATCTCAACGACGCGCTCCTGCAGATCCAGCCCCTGCTGATTGACGGAACGATCGACGACAGGTGCGCTCATACGGTGAGTCCTCCTTCGCGGACGCCTTCGGCGAAGGCCTTCACACGACCGTGGTACTGGTAGCCGCCGCGGTCGAAGACGGCGCTCTCGATGCCGAGGGCCTTGGCGCGGTCGGCGAGCAGCTTGCCGGCCTCGGTGGCCTGCTCCGTGCTCTGCTTCTCGCGCAGCGCGCCCTCGGTCCAGCTGACGGCGGCGAGGGTGTGGCCCGCGACGTCGTCGACGAGCTGCGCCGAGATGCCGCGATTGGAGCGGAAGACGGAGATGCGCGGGCGAGCCGCGGTGCCCGAGATCTTCGCGCGAACGCGGCGCCGGCGCTTGAGCCGCGCGGCTGGCCTGGTCTTGACGCTCATGCCCTCTTACCAACCTTGCGAGCGACGTACTCGCCTTCGTAGCGGATGCCCTTGCCCTTGTACGGCTCGGGCGGGCGCTTCTTGCGGATGTTCGCGGCGAGCTCGCCGACCATCTGCTTCGAGTTGCCCTTGACGATGACCCTCGTCGGCTGCGGCACCTCGAACTCGATGCCCTCCGGCGCCTTCACCGACACGGCGTGCGAGTACCCGAGCGCGAGCTCGAGGTCGCGGCCCTTGAGCGCGGCGCGGTAGCCGACGCCCTGGATCTCGAGGGTCTTCTGAAAGCCGGTGGTGACGCCCTCGACCATGTTCGCGACCAGCGAACGGGTCAGGCCGTGCAGCGCGCGGTGCTGGCCGCGGTCGGTCGGGCGCGTGACGACGAGCACGTCGCCGTCCTGCGCGACCGTGATGTCCCGCGAGACGCGCTCGGACAACGTGCCGCGAGGGCCGTTGACCGAGACGAGCTCGGGCTCGATCGAGACCGTGACGCCCGCGGGGAGCGGAATGGGCTTCTTGCCGATGCGCGACATGTCAGCTACCAGATGTGCGCCACGACTTCGCCGCCGACGCCCGCAGAGCGAGCCTCGTGGCCGGTCATGACGCCTCGCGACGTGGAGACGATTGCGGTGCCCATGCCGCCGAGCACCTTCGGGATCTCGCGCGAGCCGGCGTACGTCCGCCGTCCCGGGCGCGAGACGCGCTTGAGGCCGGAGATCGCCGAGCGGCGGTCACTCGTGTACTTGAGCCGCACGCGGAGGACCTCGCCGGGATGGTCGGCATTCGGCGACTCGGTCGAGTAGCCGTCGATGTAGCCCTGCTCCGAGAGGATCCGGGCGCACTCGACCTTGAGCTTGGACGACGGGATGTCGACCGTCTCATGGGCGGCCTGGATCGCGTTGCGAATCCGGGTCAGGAAGTCTGCGATGGGGTCTGTGCTTGCGCTCACGGTGTGTCTCGGTAAGAAGTGCGGGGGGTTACCAGGAGGATTTCGTCATTCCCGGGACGAAGCCGTTGTGTGCCATCTCGCGCAGGCAGATCCGGCACAGGCCGAACTTGCGGTAGACGGAGCGTGCACGGCCGCAGCGACGACAACGGCTGTACTCCCGGGACTTGAACTTCGCGGGTCGAGCCTGGCGGACCCGTTGGGACGTCTTGGCCATCTTAGGGTGTCTCCTCGTTGCTCTGCGCTTCGGTACCTGCTGCGGCGGCGGCGGCGCGTGCTGCGGCGGCCGCCTCCTTGGCGCCGGGGCGCCCTTCCTTCGTGAACGGCATGCCGAAGGCAAGCAGGAGCTCGAAGGCCTCCACATCGGTCTTCGCGGATGTCGTGATCGTGACGTCGAGGCCGCGAACAAGGTCGACCGAGTCGTAGTCGATCTCGGGGAAGATGATCTGCTCCTTGACGCCGAGCGAGTAGTTGCCGCGCCCGTCGAACGCCGAGGCCTTGAGGCCGCGGAAGTCGCGGATCCGCGGGATCGCGACCGACAGCAGGCGGTCGAGGAACTCGTAGGCGCGCTCGCCGCGCAGCGTCACGGACAGGCCGACCGGCATGCCCTCGCGCAGCTTGAAGTTCGCGATCGACTTGCGGGCACGGCGGACGTTGGGCTTCTGGCCCGCGATGATCGCGAGCTGACCCTGCGCCTGATCGAGCAGCTTGGAGTCCTGCTTGGCGTCGCCGACGCCCATGTTCAGCGTGATCTTCTCGATCTTCGGCGCCTGCATGACCGACGTGTAGCCGAAGCGCTCGATCAGCGCCGGGCGGATCTCGTCGAGGTAGCGGGTCTTGAGCCGCGCGGTGGTGGCGGTTGCGGGCATCAGATCTTGACTCCGGAGCGGGCGGAGGCACGCAGGCGCTTGCCGTGCTCGACGACCGTCTTGACGCGGGTGGGCTTCTTGTCCTTGGGGTCGCGCAGCGCGACGTTGGAGACGTGGATCGGGCCTTCCTTCTCGATCACGCCGCCGGGCTGCGATGACCCGGGCTGCGCCCGCGTGTGGCGCTTGATGATGTTCAGGCCCTCCACGTAGACGCGCTGCTTGGCCGGATCGACCCGCAGGACCTTCCCCGACTTGCCGTTGTCCTTGCCGCTGATGACGATGACCTCGTCACCGCGCCGGATGCGCATCGGCATGGCTACAGCACCTCCGGGGCGAGCGAGACGATCTTCATGAAGTTGCGGTCGCGCAGCTCGCGAGCGACCGGACCGAAGATGCGCGTGCCGCGCGGGTTGTTGGCCGCGTCGATGATGACGGCCGCGTTCTCGTCGAACGCGATGTACGTGCCATCCGCGCGACTGAAGGACTTCTTGGTGCGCACGACGACGGCCGTGACGACCTCGCCCTTCTTGACGGTGCCCTGCGGGTTCGCGGCCTTGACCGTCGCGGTGATCGTGTCGCCGACGAACGCGTAGCGCCGCCGCGAGCCGCCCTTGACGCGGATGCAGAGGATCTCGCGGGCGCCCGTGTTGTCGGCGACCTTGAGGCGTGTCTCGTTCTGGATCACTTCGCGCGCTCCAGGACTTCCTCGAGCTTCCAGCGCTTGTTGGCCGACAGCGGCCGGCTCTCGGAGACCCGCACGACGTCGCCCTCGTGGGCGTCGTTGGTCTCGTCGTGCGCGTGCAGCTTCGTCGTCGAGCGCACGATCTTCTCGTACTTGCGGTGACGGCGGGCGATGTCGATCCGGACGGTGATCGTCTTGTCGGGCTTCGCCGAGACGACGGTGCCGGTGCGCATCTGCGGGGAGGAGTCCTTCGGCGCAGCCGGCGGCGTGCCGGTCGGGGCCACCCCCGCATCGCGCGCGGCGATGCGCTTGAGCTTCTCCTGGTCGCGCCGGCGGCGGCGAGCGACCGCCTTCGCCTTGCGCAGCTCGAGGCGCTCGGCGTTGCGCTCGTCGGCCGTGCGCGGTCCACGCTGGGACTTCGCCAGATGGTCGCGACGGGCTCGCTCCTCCTTGCCGGAGAGCTTGGGCGCAGCCGGCTCTGCCGCCGCGGCGGTGGCTTCGGTCTGCTCGTTGTCTGTGTCGTCAGCCATCGCTACTTCCGGTTGGGAATGTCGATCTCGCGCTCGCGCGCAACGGTGAGAGCGCGAGCCAGCTCGCGCTTGGCGGTCCGAAGACCGGCGGTGTTCTCGAGCTCGCCCGTCGCGTGCTGGAAGCGCAGTCCGAAGACTTCCTTGCGCCCGGTCGCGACGTGCTCGATGAGCTCGTTGGCTGGCAGCTCCTGCAGATCCTTGGCGTTCATTGCGGTGTGTCCTCACGCAGGACGAACTTCGTCTTGACGGGCAGCTTGTGTCCCGCGAGGCGCATGGCCTCGCGAGCGAGCGGCTCGGACACGCCGGCCAGCTCGAACATGACGCGTCCGGGCTTGACGACGGCGACCCAGCCCTCCGGCGAGCCCTTGCCGGAGCCCATGCGGGTCTCGGCCGGCTTCTTCGTGAAGGACTTGTCGGGATAGACGTTGATCCAGACCTTGCCACCACGCTTGATCTTGCGGGTCATCGCGATACGAGCGGCCTCGATCTGACGGTTCGTCAGCCAGCCGGCGTCGAGCGACTTGAGCCCGTACTCGCCGAACTGGATCGTGGTCTGCCCGCGCGACAGCCCGGCCCTGCGGCCGCGGTGCTGCTTACGGTGCTTGACGCGCTTCGGGGACAGCATCTCAGCGACCCCCTCGCGCTCCGCCGGCGCCGGGACCGAAGCCGGGGCGCGCGGTTCCGCCGCCACCGGCACCGCCGCCGCGTCCGCCGGCGGCGCCCGGTCCGCCACCACGGCCACCGGCACCCGGTCCGCCGCCACGGCCTCCGCCGCCACGTCCGCCACCGCCGCCACCGCCGCGACCGTCACGGTCGCCGCGACCGCGGCCGCGGCCGCCGTCGCGATCCTGGGCCTGGTTGGACGGACCCTCCATGTCGGTCAGGTCCGCGCCGGCGTAGCCCTCGGGCATGATCTCGCCCTTGTTGATCCAGCACTTCACCCCGATGCGACCGAACGTCGTCTTGGCCTCGAAGAAGCCGTAGTCGATGTCCGCGCGCAGCGTGTGCAGCGGGACGCGACCGTCGGAGTAGCTCTCGGTGCGGGCCATCTCGGCGCCGCCGAGGCGTCCACCGACCTGGATCTTGCAGCCCTTGGCGCCGGAGCGCATGGCGCTCGTGAGCGCGCGCTTCATCGCGCGCCGGAAGGCGACGCGGTTCTGCAGCTGCTCGGCGACCGACTGCGCGACGAGCTTGGCGTCCAGCTCGGGGCGCTTGATCTCGAGGATGTTGACCTTGATCTGCTTGCGCGTGATGCGATGCAGGTCCTTGCGCAGCGCGTCGACCTCGGAACCGGACTTGCCGATGACGATGCCGGGACGTGCGGTGTGGATGTTGACCTCCACCTCCTGCGCGTCCTTGCGGATCGTGATGTCCGACAGGCCGGCGTGCGCGAGCTTGCCCGTGATGTGGTTGCGGATCGCCACGTCCTCGGCCAGGTAGTCAGCGAAGTGCTTCTCGTTGAACCAGTTGGACTTCCAGTCGTGGATGTAGCCCACGCGCATCGACTCGGGATGGACCTTCTGTCCCATATCTATCGCTCCCTGTCCATCGGCGTGAGGGTGATCGAGAGGTGACTCGTGCGCTTGCGGATCTTCGTCGCGCGGCCCATGGCCCGCGGACGGAAGCGCTTGAGCGTCGGCCCCTCGTCGGCCTTGACGGCTGCGATGCGCAGCTCGTCACCGACCAGCTCGTGGTTGTGCTCGGCGTTTGCGACCGCCGACTCGAGCAGCTTGGACCAGTCGCGGGCGACGTCGCGGCTGGCGAGCGCGAGGATCGCGCGCGCCTCCTCGACGGACTTGCCGCGGATGTGGTCGCAGACGAGGCGCGCCTTGCGCGCGGAGGTGCGCACGTACTTGGCGTGCGCGCGGACCATCGGCGGGTTGTCGCCGTAGTCGCGTGCCGGGCGCTTGGAGCGCGAGGCGGGCACGGCGGGCTTCTCGGGCTCGGCCTTGGCGCGACGGGGCGTGCGCTTCGGCTTGGCCCCCTCGGCCGGCGCGGCGGCCGCGTCGGCGGTCGCCTTGGGCTTGCGCGCCGCCCGCGGCTTCGCGGCGGCCTTCGGCTCGTCGGCGGCGGCGGCGCGTCGCCGTCGGCTCGTCGGCCGATGCGGCGGCAGCCTTCGGCTTGCGAGCGCGCCGCGGCTTCGCCACCGGGGCGTCGGTCGCGGCCGCCGTCTCGGGCGCCTCGACCGCCTCGCCGGGCTCGCGCTCCGTGCCCTCGTCCGGATCGTTCTCGGGTGCGCTCATGGTGCTAGCGGACCTTTCCGGAACCGGCGTGCCCGCGATACAGGCGCGTCGGCGCGAACTCGCCGAGCTTGTGGCCGACCATCGACTCGGACACGAACACGGGGATGTGCTTGCGGCCGTCGTGGACGGCGATCGTGTGACCGACCATCTCCGGGAAGATCGTCGACGCGCGCGACCATGTCTTGAGCATCTGCTTGGAGTTCGAGGTGTTCAGTGCCTCGACGCGCGCCATCAGGCGCTCCTCGACCCACGGACCCTTCTTGCTTGAACGGCTCAACGCTTCTTCCCTCTCTTGCGACCGCGGATGATGTAGCGATCGGACGCCTTGTTCTTGGGTCGGGTGCGATAGCCGAGCGTCGGCACGCCCCACGGGGTGACGGGGTGACGGCCGGCGGTCGTCGAGCCCTCGCCACCACCATGCGGGTGGTCGACCGGGTTCATCGCCGTGCCACGGGTCTGCGGGCGGACGCCCATGTGACGCTTGCGGCCCGCCTTGCCGATCTTCACGTTCTGATGATCGGCGTTGCCGATGACGCCGATGGTGCCACGGCAGTCCTCGCGCACGAGGCGCATCTCGCCGGACGGCAGGCGCAGCGTGGCCATGCCGTTCTCGCGCGCCATCAGCTGGACGCCCGTCCCGGCGGAGCGACCCATCTGCCCGCCGCGGCCCGGCTGCAGCTCGACGTTGTGGATCACCGTGCCGATCGGGATGCGGCTCAGCGGCAGGCAGCAGCCCGGGGAGATGTCGGCGTCCGGCCCCGAGGAGACCATCGTGCCGACCGTCAGCCGCGCGGGAGCGAGGATGTAGGCCTTCTCGCCGTCGACGTAGTGCAGCAGCGCGATGTAGGCCGACCGGTTGGGGTCGTACTCGATCGTCGCGACGCGGGCGGGAACCCCGTCCTTGCGCCGCTTGAAGTCGATCTTGCGGTACAGGCGCTTGGCGCCGCCGCCGCGGTGACGAGCGGTCTTGCGCCCGCGAGCGTTGCGCCCGCCGGACTTCGTCAGACCCTCGACGAGCGACTTCTCGGGCCGATCCGTCGTGAGCTCCGCGAAGTCGGGGTACGTCGAGAAACGACGACCGGGACTCGTGGGCTTGGGCTTGCGAATTGCCATCAGTTACCGCCTAGCCCTCGAGGGACTCGAGGCCCTGGAAGATCGGGATCGTGTCGCCGGGACGGACCTGCACGATGGCCTTCTTCCACTTGCGCGTGCGGCCGATGATCGCCCCGCGGCGCTTGGGCTTTGACTTCACGCTCATCGTGTGGACCTCGAGCACGCCGACATCGAAGAGCGACTCGATCGCCTGGCGGATCTGGGTCTTGTGCGCGTCCGGATGGACGCGGAAGGTGTACTTGCCGGCCGCCGCGAGAACGTAGGACTTCTCGGAGACGACGGGCCGGATGATGATCTGGCTGTGGTCCATCAGGAGCTCTCCTCTACGGCGGGCTCGGGCGACTCGCCCTTGGCGCGGGCGGTGAGCGCGTCGAGCGCCCCCTGGGAGACGATCACCGAGGCGGCGCCGATGAGGTCGGCGACGCCGACCATCGTTGCCGGCAGCACCGACACGCGCTCGAGGTTGCGAAACGACAGCGCCGCGCGCTCCTGAGCATCGGTCAGCACGATCAGCGTCGGCACGCCGAGGCCGGAGTCGGTCAGCAGCCCCTTGGCGGCCTTCGTCGACGGCGTGTCGAACGGCGCCGGGTCGAAGACCGCGATCGAGCCGCGATCGGCGTGCACCGACAGCGCGCTGCGCAGCGCCGCGCGGCGCTCCTTGCGGTTGACCTTGAAGGTGTAGTGGCGCGGCGAGGGGCCGAAGATCGTGCCGCCGCCGACCCAGATCGGGGAGCGCGAGGAGCCGGCACGGGCGCGGCCCGTGCCCTTCTGGCGCCACGGCTTGGCGCCACCGCCGCGGACGTTGCCGCGGGTCTTGGTGGCGTGCGTGCCGCGCCGGCGGGCATTGAGCTCCGCGCGCACGGACTCGTGCACGAGCGGGCCGTTGAACTTCGCGCCGAAGGCGGTCTCGTCCAGCGACACCTTCTTGCTCTTGGCGGCGCCCAGGATGGGTGCGTCAGGCATCGGTGCGGACCTCCACGTAGCCGTTGCGCGGCCCGGGCACGGAGCCACGGACCAGCATGAGGTTCTGCGCGAGGTCGAGGCGGACGATCTCCAGCCCCTTCTGCGTCACGCGCTTGTTGCCCATCTGACCCGGACCGCGGATGCCCTTCATGACGCGCGAGGGCGTCGCCGAAGCGCCGATCGAGCCCGGGGCGCGGACGTTGTGCGAGCCGTGGGACTTGGGCCCGGAAGCGAAGTTGTGACGCTTGATCGTGCCCTGGAAGCCCTTGCCCTTCGAGGTGCCCGAGATCTTGACGGTCTGGCCGACCTCGAAGTCCTCGACCGTGACCGAGTCGCCGACGAGATGCTCGCCCGCCTCGTCACGGAACTCCTTGACGTGACGCATCGGCGAGGCGCCGGCCTTCTTGAGGTGGCCGAGCTCGGCGCGCGTCAGGTGCTTCTCCTTCGATGCGCCGAACGCGATCTGGAGGGCCTCATAGCCGTCCACGTCGAACGTGCGCACGCCCGTGACCGGGCACGGACCGGCTTCGAGCACGGTCACGCGCTCGACGGTTCCGTCTTCGAGGAAGAGCTGGGTCATCCCGAGCTTCTTGGCGAGGATCGCGGGCATCGGTCAGGTCGCCAGGCGAATCTCGATGTCCACACCGGCGGGAAGGTGATCGAGTCGCTGGAGCGAGTCGACCGTCTTCGGCGTCGGCTGGTGGATGTCGATCAGGCGCTTGTGGGTGCGGATCTCGAAGTGCTCGCGCGAGTCCTTGTCCTTGAACGGCGAGCGGATCACGCAGTAGACGTTCTTCTCGGTCGGCAACGGCACCGGCCCGGAGACGGTCGCACCGGTCCGCGTGGCGGTCTCGACGATCTCCTTGGCCGCCGTCTCGATGGCCGAGTGGTCGTAGGCCTTGAGGCGGATCCGGATCTTGTTCTCTGTGGGGGTAGCCATTGCTGTGTTGCGCTTGTGGGCGTCAGAAGGGGCGGGCTCCGTGGATACGGTGCCCGCCCCCTGAAACTCAGAGTCCGCGCGCTCCTTACTCGACGATCTCGGTCACGACGCCAGAGCCGACCGTGCGGCCGCCCTCGCGAATGGCGAAGCGCAGGCCAGCGTCCATGGCGATCGGCTGAATCAGCGTGATCTCCATCTGGACGTTGTCGCCCGGCATCACCATCTCGACGCCTTCGGGCAGCAGAGCTGCGCCGGTGACGTCGGTCGTGCGGAAGTAGAACTGTGGCCGGTAGCCCGTGAAGAACGGCGTGTGACGGCCACCCTCCTCCTTCTTAAGGACGTAGACCTCGGACTTGAACTTCGTGTGCGGCGTGATCGACTTCGGCTTGCACAGCACCTGACCGCGCTGGATGTCCTCGCGCTTGGTGCCACGCAGCAGGCAGCCGACGTTGTCGCCCGCGCGACCCTCGTCGAGGATCTTGCGGAACATCTCGACGCCGGTGACGACGGTCGAGGTCGAGTCGGTGATGCCGACGATCTCGACGGTGTCGCCCGTGTGGACGATGCCCTGCTCGATGCGGCCGGTCGCGACGGTGCCGCGGCCGGTGATCGAGAAGACGTCCTCGACCGGCATCATGAACGGCTTGTCGAGCGCCCGGACCGGCTCCGGGATGTAGGAGTCGAGTGCCTCGGCGAGCTCCATGATCTTCGCCTTGGCGGCCTCGTCGCCCTCGAGCGCCTGGGTCGCCGAGCCGATGATGAACGGGATGTCGTCACCGGGGAAGTCGTAGGAGGTCAGCAGCTCGCGGACCTCGAGCTCGACGAGCTCGAGCAGCTCCTCGTCGTCGACCATGTCGGCCTTGTTGAGGAACACCACGATGTACGGCACGCCGACCTGGCCCGCGAGCAGGATGTGCTCGCGCGTCTGCGGCATCGGGCCGTCGGCCGCCGACACGACGAGGATCGCGCCGTCCATCTGCGCGGCGCCCGTGATCATGTTCTTGACGTAGTCGGCGTGACCGGGACAGTCGACGTGCGCGTAATGGCGATTGTCGGTCTCGTACTCCACGTGGGAGGTCGCGATCGTGATGCCGCGGGCCTTCTCCTCGGGAGCGTTGTCGATCTCGGCGAAGCTGCGAGCCTCGCCGCCGCCATGCTCGGCGAGCACGGTCGTGATGGCGGCCGTCAGCGTCGTCTTGCCGTGGTCGATATGACCGATCGTGCCGACGTTGACGTGCGGCTTGTCGCGCTCGAACTTCTCCTTTGCCACTTTCGGTTCGCTCCTCTACGTCTGTCGATGAACTGGATGAAACTATCGAATCTGCGGGGATGCGGGCTTGACGCCCATGCCGCGCGCCGCAAGCGGCGCTGCCCCGGCGAAGCTGCTAGGCGGGGACGGGCACTCCCATGCGGTGCTCGACGACCTTCTCCGCGATGTGCTGCGGAACCTCTTCGTAGCCGTCGAACTGCATCGAGTAGCTCGCGCGTCCCTGCGTGTTGGACCGCAGGTCGCCGACGTAGCCGAACATCTCCGAGAGCGGGACGCGCGCGGACACGATGATCGCGTTGCCACGACGCTCCTGGCTCTCGACATGCCCGCGACGGCGCATGAGGTCGCCGATGATGTCGCCGACGAAGTTCTCAGGACCCGTCACCTCGACCGCGAAGATCGGCTCCATGAGCACGGGCTTCGCGCGGCGCGCGGCCTCCTTCAGGGCGAACGAGCCGGCCATCTTGAAGGCGATCTCCGACGAGTCCGTGTCGTGGTACTTGCCGTCCACGAGCGTCACCTTGACGTCGACCATCGGGTAGCCGGCCTTGACGCCCGTGATGAGCGCCTCCTCGACCCCCTTGGCGACCGCCGGGATGAACTCGCTCGGCACCGCGCCGCCCTTGATCTTCGAGACGAACTCGAAGCCCTGCCCGGGGTTGGGCTCGATGTCGACGTAGACGATGCCGTACTGGCCCGAGCCGCCGGTCTGCTTGACGAAGCGGCCCTCGACCTTCTTGGCCTCGCCGCGAATCGTCTCGCGGTAGGAGACCTGCGGGCGACCGACGTTCGCCTCGACGCCGTACTCGCGCTTCATGCGGTCGACGAGGATCTCGAGGTGCAGCTCGCCCATGCCGGAGATCTCGATCTGGCCGGTCTCCTCGTTGGTCTGCACCTGGAAGGTCGGGTCCTCCTCGGCCAGGCGGCCGAGGGCGACGGACATCTTCTCCTGGTCGATCTTCGTCTTCGGCTCGACCGCCACCTTGATGACGGGCTCGGGGAAGTCGATGTTCTCCAGGCGCACGGGACGCTCCGGCGCGGACAGCGTGTCGCCGGTCGTGATCTGCTTGATGCCGACGGCCGCCGCGATGTCGCCCGCGTAGACCGCGTCGACCTCCTCGCGATCGTTCGCGTGCATGATCAGGATGCGCCCGACGCGCTCGGTGCGGCCCGTCGTGACGTTGAGGATCTTCGAGCCCGCGGACAGGGTGCCGGAGTAGACGCGGAAGTACGTGAGCTTGCCGACGAAGGGGTCGGCCATGATCTTGAAGCCGAGCGCCGCGAACGGCTCGGAGTCGTCGGGCCGCAGGACGATCGCCTCGCCCTCGTCGCCGCCCTTCAGGACCTTGACGCCGTCGATCGGCTTGACCTCGAGCGGTGAGGGCAGGTAGTCGAGCACGGCGTCGAGCAGAGGCTGAACGCCCTTGTTCTTGAAGGCGGAGCCGCAGAGCACGGGCGTGATCTCGATCGACAGCGTGTGCTTGCGGATCGCCGCCTTGAGCATCGCCGTCGGGACCTCCTCCTCGTCGAGGAAGAGCTCGGCGATCGCGTCGTCCATGTCGGCGAGCTGGCTGAGCAGGTGCTCGCGCGCGGCGGCGGCGGCCTCCGCGTGGGACTGCGGGATGTCGATGACGTCCTGGTCCTTGCCGAGGTCGTCCTTGTAGACGATCGCCTTCATCTCGACGAGGTCGATGATGCCCTTGAAGCCGCCCTCCGCGCCGATCGGGATCTGCAGCGGCACGGCGTTCGCGCCGAGGCGATCGACCATCGTCTTGAGCGAGCCGTCGAAGTCCGCGCCGATGCGGTCCATCTTGTTGATGAACGCGATCCTCGGAACGGCGTACTTGTCGGCCTGGCGCCAGACGGTCTCGGACTGCGGCTCGACGCCGGCGACGGAGTCGAACAGCGCGATCGCGCCGTCGAGGACGCGCAGCGAGCGCTCGACCTCGACCGTGAAGTCGACGTGGCCCGGCGTGTCGATGATGTTGATGCGGTGCTCGCGCCACGTGCACGTGGTGGCGGCGGAGGTGATCGTGATGCCACGCTCCTGCTCCTGCTCCATCCAGTCCATCGTCGCCGCGCCCTCATGGACCTCGCCGATCTTGTACGTCCGGCCCGTGTAATAGAGGATGCGCTCGGTCGTCGTCGTCTTACCGGCGTCGATGTGCGCCATGATCCCGATGTTCCGGGTCTTATCGAGCGTGAATTGGCGTGGCATGGCTTCTCGTGATCTCTATTCGGGGCTGAGCAACAAAAACGGGCCCCTCGGGCCCGCGCGCACGTCCGAGGTCTATCCGGTGCGTCGCGCTATGTGCTCGAGGTATCCATCGTGCGATGGGTTGCTCTGGGGCGGGCGCGGATGAGCGCATCTGACCGCAGAACGGCGACCGACTATAGCAAAGGGATCCGGCTGCGCCCGGCCGATTTGCTCTCGGCGGACCGCCTGCCGGCGCTGCTGGCGCTGACCGGCGCGGTGCTGTTGGTGATCGCCGAGCTGTCTCCGCTGTACACGGTCGTCGTCGGCGCGCTGCAGACGCCGCAACGCAGCGTGACCGCCGGCGCCAACCACGGCTACGCGCTGGCGCTCGTCGCACTCGCGGCGCTGGCGATGGCCGCCGGCACGCTGCGTGGGGCACGCGCCGCGGCCGTCGCGCTCGTCGCGCTCGGGCTCGTCGCGCTGCTCGTCGCGTTCGCCGTCGACCTGCCGGACACCCGCGCCTCCGGGTCGCTGCGCGAGTCCGTCAGCTTCTCCCAGGCCCGCGCGCGGCCCGCGCGCGGCCTCACGCTCGAGATCGCCGGCGCGATCGTGCTGCTGGCCGCGGGCGCCGGGCAGCTCGCGGCCGGGCGGTTCGCGCGCACGCGTGCGCCGACGACGGGCTGAGCCGTCCGGTCAGCGGCTGACGCGCGTGGCGCTCGCCGGCACCGCGGTCCAGTCGACCGCGATCAGCGGGAGCGCGAGCACGGCCTGCCACGTCGCGGCGTCGGTCGTGCCCGTCGGCGCCAGCCCGCGCGAGGTCTGGAAGGCGCGCAGGGTCGCATCCGTCGCCGCCGTGAACTTGCCGCTCGCCGGCACGGGCAGCGCCGGATCGAAGGAGCGCAGGTGCTGCTGCAGCCAGATGACCTGGTCGCCGCGCGAGCCGCTGGCGAGCGCCGGCCAGCCCGGGTCGGTCGGCACGACGGTCGCCGGCGCGGCCGCGCCGAGCGCCGTCCACGTCGTGTCGCTCGAGGCCTGATAGCTCCACCACGAGATCCCGCCGGCGCCGTAGCCGGCCCAGATCGCGCGGAAGCGGGCGAGGTCGGCGGCCTTCGGCGCTTCATAGGCCTGGCCGAGTGGGGCGATCGGGGCGCCGTAGACGCGATTCTGGGCGACGGTCTTCGCGCTGACGGCGTCGACCGAGCCGCCGATCGCCTTCCAGTAGACCTGCGGCAGGTTGGCCTGCGCGGCGCCGGGCGCGAGGAAGACCGAGTACGGGAAGCTCGGGTGGTAGTCGACGTACGGGAACGCCGTGAGTCCCAGCGGGTAGGAGGGGCCGATCGCGCTGCGCAGCGCCGCGACGTAGCGCTGCGCCGCGGCGTAGCGGCCCTCGTAGGCGGTCTCGGCGTCGATGATCAGGCAGTCCGCGCCGTTGGCGACCGCGCCGGCCCCGGCCGCCGCCTCGCCGAGCGGGTCCTTGCCGTAGACGAACTGCCACGCGCACGCCCGCAGCCCGCGGGCGTGCAGCGCCGCGACGAGGGCGGGCGTGAACTGCGACCACACGTCGGCGCCGTCGGAGCTCTTGACGAAGACCGTCGACATGCCGGCGCCGCGGGCGCGCGACGCGATCGCGTCGAGGTCTCCGCGGTCGGACTTCGGCAGCTGCCAGATCCACATGCCGTTGCCGCGCATCGCGACCGGCAGCGAGCCGGCGGCGATCGACGCCTGCGGCCGGGAGGGTCGCGCGGGCGTGACGATGATGTTGCGCGCGTTCGAGCGCCGGCCCGCGCCGTCGCGGACCGTGACGGCGACGCGGCCGAGGGCGGTGCCCGGCGGGATCTGGGCGACCCAGCCGGCTCGACTGCGGCGAAGCTTCGTCGCGAGCGCGCCGCGCGGCCAGCGAAACGACACCCGCATGTTGCGAACGAGACCACGGCCGACGAGCTGGATCTGGCGCCCGCTCGTCAGGCGCACGGCCTTGCGACAGCTCGCGGTGCTGGCCGGGACGCAGCGCAGCTTCGTCAGGCGTGGCACGGCGGAGCGGGCGTCCGCGGCGGCGGTCACGGTCACGCCGAGCGCGAGCAGCACGGCGAGCAGGGCGCAGGTGGCGGTGGCCGCGCGAAGGAGCATCAGCGGTACGAACAGGCGCGGCTCACCGAAGTAGCGTCGCAGGAGCGGGCCCGGCGTCCTGCAACCCTGCCGTCAGGTCGTGCCCGCAGCCGCGAGTTGGCGCGTCGCCGTCGGCGCCGCGGATCGGTGGCCGCGGCGCAAGCGGTTCAGCGGACCCTGAACGTCGCGTCCGGCAGCACGGACAGGCCTTCGCCGAGTCGTGGCGTCGACACGAGATAGCCCGAGATGTGCTGAGCCGCGAGTTCGGCCGGCAGGCCCGCCGGGGCCGGCGCCATCTCGTAGCCGTGCACGAAGACGCGGTAGGCGCCCGCTCGGGCCGGAGCGGACGAGGCACCCGTGAAGACCGCATCGCCGGCGTGGGCATCGGCTCCGGTGCCGTCGTCCTTGAGGGTGACGACGCGTCGCGGCGACTGGAGCTTTCGATCGGCGCCCTCGAACACGGTGGCGACGAAGTAGCCGTGATTGCCCCGAAGCCGCGCGTCCGTCCGGGCGCGGATCACGATCCGTCGACCGGCACGCGGCCGACGCGAGCCGATGCTGATGTGCCGGACCGCCGTGGCGTGGTGGTTCGTCACGCGCTCGTCGACGGCATACGAGTACGCGTTGCCGGTCGTGATCCTCGTATAGACCCAGGACACGTCGATCGGATAGACCGTGCCCACGACCGGTTCCTGCGGATAGCCGTTGGTCACGGTCAGCAGCTCGCGCAGCGTTCGCTCGCCCGGCAGTGGGACGGTGTGCTCCTGTCCGCGCCGGATCGGATCCTTCACGTCGAGCAGCGCGGCGCCTCCGCCGGCGGTGGCGGCGCCCGTGCTGATGTCCTTGATGAGGTTGCCGGTCGCAGGATCGTAGGAGGCGTACACCGTGATCGCGCCCCCGATGTAGCCGACGCCTCCAGCGATCATCGAGACGGCCCCGGCGACCTTCCACCACGGATCCCCGAACGGCAGCGGGCCGAGCTGGCCCGCGAACGGCTCGTCGTACGTGACGGTCCACCGGAACGCCGTGATCGTGCTGAGGCTCGCGAGGTTCGTGCCGCCGTAGATGGCTCGAGCATCGAAGTCGACCCTGCCGACGTCGGTCGTGCCGCTCCAGCGGTCGATGCGCACGGGATCCGGCGTGGAGCGCTGGACGAACAGGGAGCGGGTCGCGGTCCTGGCGAAGCCGACCCGGCGCGGGCTCGTCAGACGAACGCTCAGCGGATACTTCCCGGGGGCCACCGAGCCGAAGTCACCCTCGAACCGCACGAGGGTCGGCACGCCCGGGCGCAGGATCGGGATCGCCGCGAGGCGCTTCGTGAGCCTGATCGCGGAGCTTGCCGGAACACTCGCCCTGACAACGACGTCGCGCAGCCGCCTAGCCGTCGTGGTCTGGACGAAGACACCGATCGCCTGCCGACCGAGCGAGGCCTCGAACACCCCGTCGAAGGTCGGGCTGAGCGCTCCGAGCTGGATCGCGAACGGGCGGTTGGGAATGGACAGCCGCGGTCCTGCGGCCGCGGCGTCCGCCGAGGTGAACGCCAGCGCCGCGCACGCTGCGGCCGTCGATGCCCATCCGAGTCGCGCCGCGAGACGACGCCAGCGCGGGCAGGCCGCGTGCCGGCCGCGTGCGGTGGAGGCGCGGGCGGCCCGGCGGAGCTTCACGCCGTCGATCGTCATCGACTGCCAAGCCTGCTCCTTGGCCGCGCTCCCGTCAAGACGGCGGCGCCAGCGGCGCCGCGGGTGCTACCAGCGGTAGTGGGCGAAGGCCTTGTTGGCCTGGGCCATGCGGTAGATGTCGTCCTTGCGCTTGTGCGCGCCGCCCTGCTGGGACTGCGCGTCGAGCAGCTCGTTCGCGAGCCGCATCGCCATCGTCTTCTCGCGACGCTGGCGGGCGAACTCGACGAGCCAGCGCACGGCGAGCGTGCGGGCACGGCGAGACGGCACCTCGACGGGCACCTGGTACGTCGCGCCGCCGACGCGGCGGGACTTGACCTCGAGCACCGGCGTCAGCGCCTTGATGGACGCCTCCAGCTGCTCGACGGGGTCCTTGCCGGTGCGCTCGCCGATGATCGCGAGCGCGTCGTAGACGATCTTCTCGGCCGTCGACTTCTTGCCGTCGAGCATGACCTTGTTGATGACCTGCTGGACGATGCGCGAGCGATGGACGGAGTCCGGCTCGATCGGCCTGATCTGGGCTGCTGCGCGGCGCGGCATTACTTCTTCTTCACGCCGTACTGCGAGCGCGCCTTCTTGCGGTCCGAGACGCCGGCGGCGTCGAGCGTGCCGCGAACGACCTTGTAGCGCACACCGGGAAGATCCTTGACGCGACCACCGCGCACGAGCACGACGGAGTGCTCCTGGAGGTTGTGGCCCTCACCGGGGATGTAGGCGGTGACCTCGATCGAGCCGGTGATCCGGACGCGCGCGACCTTGCGCAGCGCGGAGTTCGGCTTCTTGGGCGTCGTCGTGTAGACGCGGGTGCAAACGCCGCGGCGCTGAGGAGCGGCGACCTTCTTCTTGCGCCCCTTGCCGGACTTGAGTCCTGGCGTGGCGAGCTTCTTCTTGGGCGTCTTGCGTCCCTTGCGGACGAGCTGGGAAGTCGTTGGCATGCGGCGCGAGATGGTAGCAGCGTTGCGATCGCAGACGACTGCGGGCCCCGCGCGATCAGCGACCGCGCGTGGCCTTCGGCTTCGCGACCGTCGTCTTGCCCGGCGTCGTCGTGACGCGCACGGCAGCCGGCACCGGCTTGATCGCGATGCTCGTCGTGCGCGGCCCCGCGGGCGACGGGTAGCCGAGCCGGTACTGCGACCCCGCGGGGTGCTTGATCGTGCGCGTGAACGCCGAGCGGCCGTCGACGCTCAGCTTGTCGATGGTCTCCCATCCGTGGCGCGGGCGCTGGCGCTGGACGCTGATGAGCTTGATGGCGGGCCCGAGTCGCAGGCGGCCGTACAGCAGCACGCGCCCCTGACTGCGCTTCTGCGCGAACAGCCCGGCGACGAACGACCTCGCCGCGATCTTGTCCTTGCCGTCGGCCAGCAGCAGCCCGGTGGAGTACTCGCCGAACGGGCGCGCGTTGCTCGCGGACACGCGCACCGGGGCGGGCGGCTGGTCGCGCAGCAGGAACTGGGCGAACGAGCGGACCGTCGGGACCTTGTCGGCGAGGTACTCGGCCCACGTCAGCCAACGCGCCTGCGTGCGCTCGTCGACCCTCGGCCGGCCGGGGATCCCCTTCGTCTCGTAGCCGAACTCCGTGAGGTAGATGTTGCGGTTCGCCGGCGCCAGCCGGCCCTTCTTGACCAGGATCGACAGCGTCGTGGCGAGCTGCTCGAGGTCGGCGAGCCGCACGTCGCCGGGCTCGACGTCGGGCATGCTCGTGCGCGTGGGGCGCTCGTTCTGCGAGTACGGGTGATGCGCCCAGCCGTCGCCCGGGAGCATCGTGTAGTCCGCGCAGTCGGGCGTCGTGAGCGGCCGGAGGTCGACGTCGACGCAGGCGAGCCGGCGAACGAACTCGAGCGGCGGGACGGGGCCGACACCTCGCTTGCCGCCGGTGCTCGACGTGTTGCCGATCAGGACCATCACCTTGTTGCGCACGGCCTTCACCGACGCGTACGCGGCGCGGACCATCGCGCGATAGATGCGGGGGCTCGCCGGCGTCGTGGCGTCGGCCTCCCACTGCGGCAGCAGCAGGCCCTGGTGGTTGGGCTCGTTCCAGAGCACGAACTCGTTGACGTTCGGCAGCGGCTCGCCGGGCGCGGCGGCGCCCCCCTCCGGCGTCTGCGCGGCGCCGGCGACGAGCGAGCGCGACCGCGCCGCGGGCGCGAGCGGCGGGTCGGGCAGCGGGAACGGCACCAGCGGCTGCAGGATCGAGGTGATCAGCGACTGATCCTCGGTCGGGACGGGCTCGGGGGTGGTCGGCGGCTCGGGCGGCGGGGTGAAGCCACCGGAGTAGCGCAGCGCGACGGCCGCGGCGTAGTCCGCGAAGGCCTGCGGATCGATGTTCGCCCGGGCGCGGGGGCCGGCGTCGGTCGTCGCCCAGCGCGGCGCCCAGAAGCCGATGTCGATGAGCACCTTGAGGCCCGCGCCGCGGACCGCCCGGACGGCCGTGTCGAGCGACCGCCAGCGTGCCTGCTCGTAGGCGGCCGGATCGCGGGCGTCGAAGCCCTCGGGCTTGGTCGGCTGGTCGACGCCGCGCGTCAGCGACGACCACCCCGCCGTCAGGCGAATCGTGTCGACACCGAGCGCCTTCGCCCGCGTGACCGCGGCCTGCACCTCGGCGGCGGGCCGGAAGAGGAAGTTGCCGTCGTCCTGCAGGATCGTCGTGAGGCCGCGGGTCACGACCGCCGGCTTCGGCTTGTAGGCCTTGCGCTTGGACTTCGCCGCGGCCGGCGCCTTCGCGGCCGTGGCGGCCGGGGCCGGCGCCGCGAGCAGCGCGACGGCGACGAGCGCGAGCGGCACGGCATGCAGCAGCGGGCGCCTCATCGGTGCAAGTGTGCCCATCGGCGCTGCGCGATGCGGCGCCACCGGCCACGCCCCGGTGCGCAGGGGCCGCCGCATGCGCTCGGATGCACGACGGCAAGCCGCTGGCCCTCGCGTCGACCCAATAGCCTGGCGATCGTGCCCGCAGACGACCAGACAGCGCCGCCCGCCACCTTCGTCGTCCGGGAGGGAAGCCGCTCGGACCTCAGCGGCATGGCCGACAACCTCATGGAGGGCTTCGCCTCCTATCGCGCCTGGACGAAGGGCGAGTGGGAGCTGCCCGCCCGTACGGAGATGCTGCTCGGGATGATGCAGCGCTTCACCCGCGACGGCTCCTGGTGCTACTGCGGCTTCACGAACAGCGTCCCCGCCGGCCACGCCATGGCTCGGCCGGAGCTCCAGGAGGACGAGCAGACGCCGCTGGCCGGCGTCACCCGGCTCACGCACCTCTTCGTGCGTCGCGATCACTGGGGCACCGGCCTCGCCGTGACGCTGCACAACCTGATGCTCGACAGCATGCGCGAGCGCGGCTTCACGAAGGCGGTCCTGTGGACCCCCATCGGCGCCGCGCGCTCGCGGCGCTTCTACGAGCGCGAGGGCTGGCTGCAGACCGGCGCGCTCGAGCCCGACTCGGACCTCGGGCTCGAGCTCATGGAGTACGCAATCCAGCTCTAGCAGCCTTGGATGGATGACGAGAGCCCGGGCATCCGTGCTCGGACTCCGAGACGGCGTGCTTCGTCGTCATCCGGCGGCCAGTCGACGCAGAACGACAGAACGACAGATGGACGACGTGAGTCCGGGCATCCGTGCCCGGACTCCGAGATCGAGTGCTTCGCCGTCATCCGGCGGCGAGTCGCTTCGCGACACCGACAGCACGACAGAACGATGGATGACGAGAGCCCGGGCATCCGTGCCCGGACTCCGAGATGGCGTGCTTCGCCGTCATCCGGCGGCCAGTCGCTTCGCGACGTCGCGGCGGGCGCCTCTGGGTGGGCGCCGTCAGGCGGGTGCGGCGGCGGCCGAGGCCGCGGAGGCGCGCTGGGCGGCGCGGACCGGCGCCGGCGTCAGTGCGGAGGCGACGATCACGAGCACGAAGGCGACGGCCTGAACGACGATGCCGAGTGCGTCGCCGGGGATCGGGTCGCCGAAGACGATGATGCCGCCGGCGATCGTCGCGATGTTGGCGGCGGTGCCGGTGATCGCGATGACCGCGACCGCGTCGCCGTCCTGCAGCGAGCGGGCGGAAGCGTAGAAGGCGGTGGCCGAGCCGATCAGCGCGACCCACAGCCAGGGACTCAGCAGGATGCCGAGGAAGCCGTCGGGCCCGACGATGCCGGTCATCGCCTTGACACCGAGGTTGCAGACGCCGAAGAGGATGCCGGCGGCGGCGGCGAGCGCGACGCCGCGATGCTGTTCCTTGCCGCCGAGGCGCGGGCCGACGATGCACAGCGCGCCGAGGCCGAACAGGCCGGCCTCGAAGGCGGCCATCGCCGGGACGGAGAACGCGGAGTGCTGGCCGTGGCTGGCCGGCAGCGTGATCGCGAGCAGCACGAGACCGACGAACGTCAGCGCCAGCCCCCACCACTGCCGCTTGCCGACCTTGAAGCCGAACAACCGGTCAGCCATCACGGCCAGCAGCACGAGGCCGCTGGAGAGGACGACCTGGACGACCGACAGCGGCGCCAGCGAGATCGCCGCGACGTGCAGCAGCCAGGCGCCGAGCCCGACGAGCATGCCGATCGCAAACCATCGCTGGCTCCACAACGAGCGCGCCGTGCGCAGCGGGTGACGGATGTCGACCGTGCACGCCTCGCACGCTCCCCGGTGCTTGTAGAGGAACGACAGGTTCGAGGCGAATGCGCAGCAAAGCGCAAGGAGGATGCCGAGTTGGAGGCTCATGAAGAGATCAGCGCGACGCTCGCGAGGTGCAGTTCGTTCGGCGTCGGGCGGTACTCCTCCATCGACAGCCGCACGAACGCACTTGACGCTCGGCCGGGCTGGCCAGCAGGCTAGCGTGAACCGGGCGCTTGTGTGGCAGCCCGGCACATTCGTTGCAGAACCCCCGGATTTGCAGGGTCATTTTGCGCACACTTGTAACAATTGTGGCGTCATGATCTGCCTCGAACGCGTTCCAACGATCGTCCAGGTCGTCCGATCGAACTGTTCGAGTTCCGCCATACATTCGCCTTCGACCCCATCGCAAATCCACCTTCTCGACCTGCCGCGGCGCGAGCTCTGCGGCGCGCTGGTCGTGCTCGTGGCGAGCACACGCCGTGCACGCCGTCACGGCCTGTCGAGGGTCGCGGAGCTGCCGCACGATCACGCGCTGCTGCTACCCGGTTGCCGGTCGGTGCACACGATCGGCATGCGCTTCGCGCTGGACCTGCTGTGGCTGGACGCCGATGGCGCACCGCTGCGCCTGGACCGCGCCGTCCCCGCTCGCCGCGTGCGCACGTGCGTGCGCGCACGCGCGGTGATCGAGTGCACCGCCGGCGACGGCGATCGCTTCGCCGAGGCCCTGCTCGCCGGCCCGCACGCATCAACTTCTGGCTGGGTCGCGGAGCGACTCGCCGCCGGATGAAGGCGAAGCACGCCACCTCGGAGTCCGGGCACGGATGCCCGGACTCTCGTCAATCGTCTCCGCGCCGGACTGGAGGCGCGCTCGCCGCTGCTAGTGATCGCCGCTGACGTCGAGGTCGGCGAGCTCCTCGGCGAACCCGGTGTCGGCGACGCCGGAGCCGA